>NZ_CP063772.1:0-190000 GCF_015277535.1 Lysobacter sp. H21R4
TTGAAGCCGCTGCAATCGAGCGCGCGCAACGGCGCGATGGTGCTGTTCGCGCCCAACGCGTTCGTGGTCGAACACGTCCGCGAACGCTACCTGGGCCGGATCCGCGAGCTGCTGGCGCATTTCGCCGGCAACGAGGCGGTCAGCCTGGAAGTCGGTTCCCTGCCGCGCGCGGCCGTCGCGGCGCCAGCGGTGGATGCCTCGGCGCGCCCGGCGGCCGCGCCCGCCGCGGAAGCCTTCAACGGCAACCTGGACAGCCACTACACCTTCGAGAACTTCGTCGAGGGGCGCAGCAACCAGCTCGGGCGTGCGGCGGCGATGCAGGCCGCGCTCAACCCCGGCGAACGTGGGCACAACCCGCTGCTGCTCTACGGCGGCACCGGCCTGGGCAAGACCCACCTGATGTTTGCCGCCGGCAACCTGATGCGCAGCAACAATCCCGGCACCCGGGTGATGTACCTGCGCAGCGAGCAATTCTTCAGCGCGATGATGAAAGCCCTGCAGGAAAAGGCGATGGACGGCTTCAAGCGTCATTTCCAGCAGGTCGACGCGTTGCTGATCGACGACATCCAGTTCTTCGCCGGCAAGGACCGCACCCAGGAGGAGTTCTTCCACACCTTCAATGCGCTGTTTGACGGCAAGCAGCAGATCATCCTCACCTGCGACCGCTACCCGCGCGAGGTCGATGGCCTGGAACCGCGGCTCAAGTCGCGCCTGGCCTGGGGCCTGAGCGTGGCGATCGAACCGCCGGATTTCGAGACGCGGGCGCAGATCGTGCTGTCCAAGGCCGCCGAGCGCGGCGTGGTCATTCCCGAGGACGTCGCCTTCCTGCTGGCCAAGAAGATGCGCTCCAACGTGCGCGACCTGGAGGGCGCCCTCAACACCCTTACCGCGCGCGCCAACTTCACCGGCCGGGCGATCACCACCGACTTCGCCCAGGAGACCCTGCGCGACCTGCTGCGCGCGCAGCAGCATTCGATCGGCATTCCCAACATCCAGAAGACCGTCGCCGATTACTTCGGGCTGCAGATGAAGGACATGCTCTCCAAGCGCCGCACGCGCTCGCTGGCGCGGCCGCGGCAGATGGCCATGGCCCTGACCAAGGAACTGACCGAGCACAGCCTGCCGGAGATCGGCGACGCGTTTGGCGGCCGTGACCACACCACCGTGCTGCACGCGTGCCGGCAGATCCGCACGCTGATGGAGACCGACGGCAAGATGCGTGAAGACTGGGAAAAACTGATCCGCAAGCTCAGCGAATAAGCGCTGTGATGTGCCTGGGCACAAGCTGTGGGCAACTCGGCCCGGCGGGGAGGGCAGGAATTCTATCCACAGCTTGTGCCCAACGTGGAACACCCTTGTACCGCGATTGCAACACCCATCAATCCCTTTCACATCAATGGGTTGAACGGCTTTTCCCGCAATTTCCGCTGCCCCACCACCACCAGGCTTTAGATTTATACATATTTCTGTATTGGAGTTTTCGCGGGGTCAGACGCTTGATCGGTCCGTTCCATCGGCTCCACGCGCGTTGAGTCGCGGCGAGCTGAATCGCCGGTCTCGCGACGCATCTGGGAATGGGCGAGTCGGACAATTCAACAACTGCGTGGGTTTTCCGGGCATAAGCTGTGGACAAGCCCGACAGGGCGGTATCATCGCCAAGTTGCCCACACCTTGTCCCTGCTGCACGATGCAGGTTGTACACGGATTGGGTCTTGCAAGATTCTCATAGGATTCAGGGGGTTGGGTGAGTTTTCCCGCAAACGGGCGCACCCCACCACCACCAAGCTTTTGATTTAACCATTCCTTTGTATTGGTAATAGGGGTAAGGACGGTATGCGTTTCAGCCTGCAACGCGAAGTATTCCTCAAGCCGCTGTCCCAGGTCGTCAACGTGGTCGAGCGCCGCCAGACCCTGCCGGTGCTGGCCAACCTGCTCGCCCAGGTGAAGGACGGCCAGCTGTCGCTGACCGGCACCGATCTGGAAGTGGAGATGGTCTCGCGCGTCATGGTCAATGACGCCGAGGACGGGGAAACCACCATTCCGGCGCGCAAGCTGTTCGATATCGTCCGGGCGCTGCCTGACGGCAGCAAGGTCACGGTCACCCAGTCGGGCGAGAAGCTCACGGTCCAGGCCGGCCGCTCACGCTTCACCCTGGCGAGCCTCTCGGCCAACGACTTTCCGTCCATCGACGAGGTCGACGCCACCGAACGGGTGCAGGTACCCGAGTCCACCCTCAAGGAACTGATCGAGCGCACCGCGTTCGCGATGGCCCAGCAGGACGTGCGCTACTACCTCAACGGTCTGCTGTTCGACCTGCGCGAGGACACCCTGCGTTGCGTCGCCACCGATGGTCACCGGTTGGCCCTGTGCGAGGCGCCCTACGAGGGCGGCACCGGTACCAAGCGCCAGATCATCGTGCCGCGCAAGGGCGTCACCGAACTGATGCGCCTGCTGGAAGGGGGCGACCGCGAGTTGGAGCTGGAGATGGGCCGTGGCCACATCCGGGTCAAGCACGACGATGTCACCTTCACCAGCAAACTGATCGACGGACGCTTCCCCGACTACGAGGCGGTGATCCCGATCGGCGCCGACAAGGAAGTGCGGATCGACCGCGAGGTGCTGCGCGCCTCACTGCAGCGGGCCGCCATCCTCTCCAACGAGAAGTACCGCGGCGTCCGCATCGAAGTCACCCCGGGCCAGTTGAAGATCAGCGCGCACAATCCGGAGCAGGAGGAAGCCCAGGAAGAGGTCGAGGCTGACACCCGGGTCGACGACCTGGCGGTGGGCTTCAACGTCAATTACCTGCTGGACGCGCTCACGGCGCTCAAGGGCGAGATGGTCGTGCTGGCGCTGCGCGACGCCAACTCATCGGCGCTGGTGCGCGAAGCCGACAGCGAGCGGTGTCGCCACGTGGTGATGCCGCTACGCCTGTAGATCGCGCGACAATGTTCCACGTGGAACCATGGTTCTCCCTCACGCCCGGCTTGCCCGGGCGTGAGGCATTCCGGGCCACGGGATTTCGCAGCGGACCGCCGGTATGCGCATAACCCGCTTGGACATCCGTAAACTGCGTGCGTTCGACGACGTGCAGTTGCGGCCCGCCCCCGGAATCAACTTCTTCGCCGGCGAGAACGGCGCCGGCAAGACCAGCATTCTGGAAGCCCTGCACCTGATGGCCTACGGGCGGAGCTTTCGCGGCCGCGTGCGCGACGGGCTCGTTCGTGCCGGCCAGTCCGCGCTGGAGGTGTTTGTCGAGTGGGACGAATCGTCCCCTGGCGCCGGCACAACGGACGAAGCACCCGTCGCAACGCCCCTGCGCGAGCGCAAGGCCGGCCTGCGGCACAGCGGGCACGACTGGAGCGGCCGCCTCGACGGCGACAGCGTCGCCCAGCTGGGTGAGCTGTGCGCGGCCCTGGCGGTGATCACGTTTGAACCCGGCAGCCACACCCTGATCAGCGGCTCGGCGGATGTGCGGAGGCGCTTCGTGGATTGGGGATTGTTCCACGTGGAACCCGGATTTTTCGCCGTCTGGCGACGGTATTCGCGGGCGCTGAGGCAACGCAACGCGCTGCTCAAGAGCCGGGCCCCCGCGGCGCACCTGGACACCTGGGATCACGAGCTCGCGCAGGCCGGCGAGCCGCTCAACCGGTTCCGCCAGTCGTATCTGGACGCGCTGCAGCCCGGGTTCCTCAACTTGCTGCGGGAATTGGCGCCGGCGCTGGGCGAGTCGCGGCTGGACTATTTGCCGGGCTGGCGCCGCAACGAGATGCCACTGGCAGATGCGCTGCTGCTGGCGCGGGATCGCGACCGGCACGCCGGATTCACGTCGATCGGCCCCCACCGCGCCGACTGGCGCATCCACTTTGGGGCGATTCCCGGGCGGGACGCGCTTTCCCGCGGGCAGGCGAAGCTGACCGCGTTGGCCGCGCTGCTCGCCCAGGCGGACCACCTGGCGACGACCACCGGCCAGCTGCCGATCATCGCCTTCGATGACCTGGCCTCCGAACTCGACCGCGCCCATCAGTCGCGTGTGCTGACGCGGCTGGCCGGAACCGGTGCGCAGGTGTTCGTCACCGGGACAGAAGTTCCCCCCGTATTGGCCGACTCCGGGATTGGCTACACCTTGTTCCACGTGGAACATGGCTCGGTCCACGTCGACCGCGCCGTTGGGGGCGCCAGCGACGGTCCGACGTAGCCTCGCCGCGACCGTGTGCAGGTCGCAGCGCGCGGCGCGACCGGGCACAAGGCCGTGCCTGCTATACTGGACACCTGATTTCCCCTGTGTTTAGACGCTGCCGCGCGCGAAGTGGCGGCGTCGTGGAGCCTGTCACCGCATGACCCAGATCGAGCACGATCCCGCGTCCGTCGAGGACGACGCCCTTCCTGTTACCGCCGTGGCCGGCGAGCAGGCCTACGATTCCAGCCGGATCACCGTGCTGCGCGGCCTGGACGCGGTGCGCAAGCGCCCCGGCATGTACATCGGTGACGTGCACGATGGGACCGGCCTGCACCACATGGTCTTCGAGGTGGTCGACAACGCGGTAGACGAGGCCCTGGCCGGGCACGCCAACGAGATCCGCGTGGTCCTGCTGGAGGACGGCTCCGTCGAGGTGTCCGACAACGGACGCGGCATTCCGGTGGACATCCACAAGGAGGAGCACGTCTCCGCCGCCGAGGTCATCATGACCGTGCTGCACGCGGGCGGTAAGTTCGACGACAACAGCTACAAGGTCTCCGGCGGCCTGCACGGCGTCGGTGTCTCCGTCGTCAACGCGCTTTCCGAGCACCTGTGGCTGGACATCTGGCGTGACGGCTTCCACTACCGCCAGGAATACGCGCTGGGCGAGCCGCTCTACCCGCTCAAGGAGATCGCGCCGACCACCAAGCGCGGCACGCTGCTGCGTTTCAAGCCGGCGACGGCGATCTTCAGCAACGTCGATTTCCACTACGAAATCCTCGCCAAGCGCCTGCGTGAGCTGTCGTTCCTCAACTCCGGGGTGAAAATCGTCCTCAGTGACGAGCGCGGCGAAGGCCGCGAGGACGTCTTCGAGTACGAGGGTGGCATCCGCTCGTTCGTCGAGCACCTGGCCCAGCTGAAGACCCCGCTGCACCCCAACGTGATCTCCGTCACCGGCGAGGAGAACGGCATCACGGTGGATGTCGCCCTGCAATGGACCGATGCCTACCAGGAGACCATGTTCTGCTACACGAACAACATCCCGCAGAAGGACGGCGGCACCCACCTGATCGGCTTCCGCGCCGCGCTCACGCGTACGCTGACCAACTACATCGAGCAGAACGGGCTGGCCAGGCAGGCCAAGGTCACCCTGTCGGGCGATGACATGCGCGAAGGCATGATCGCGGTGCTGTCGGTGAAGGTCCCCGACCCGAGCTTTTCCTCGCAGACCAAGGAAAAACTCGTCTCCTCCGATGTCCGGCCGGTGGTGGAGCACACGTTCGGCCAGCGCCTGCAGGAGTTCCTGCAGGAGAACCCCACCGAAGCGCGCGCGATTGCCGGCAAGATCCTCGACGCCGCCCGCGCCCGCGAGGCCGCCCGCAAGGCGCGCGACCTGACCCGTCGCAAGGGCGCGCTGGACATTGCCGGCCTGCCCGGCAAGCTGGCCGATTGCCAGGAAAAGGACCCGGCCCTCTCCGAGCTGTTCATCGTCGAGGGTGACTCCGCGGGCGGCTCCGCCAAGCAGGGCCGCAACCGCAAGACCCAGGCCATCCTGCCGCTGAAGGGCAAGATCCTGAACGTCGAGCGGGCCCGCTTTGACCGCATGCTCTCCAGCGCCGAGGTCGGCACGCTGATCACCGCGCTGGGCACGGGCATCGGCAAGGAGGACTACGACCCCGACAAGCTGCGCTACCACCGCATCATTCTGATGACCGACGCCGACGTCGACGGCAGCCACATCCGCACGCTGCTGCTGACCTTCTTCTACCGGCAGATGCCCGAGCTGATCGAGCGCGGCCACATCTACATCGGCCTGCCGCCGCTGTACAAGATCAAGCAGGGCAAGACCGAGCTGTACCTCAAGGACGACGCGGCCCTGACCGCCTACCTGGCCAGCAATGCGATCGAAGGTGCGGCGCTGATCCCCGCCGAAGGCGAGCCGGCGATCACCGGCGCGGCCCTGGAGCAGTTGCTGCTGGCCTTCGCCGGCGCCCGCGAGACGATCACGCGCAACGCCCACCGCTACGATCCGGCGATTCTGGAGGCGCTGGTGGACTTCACTCCGCTGGACATCGAGCACCTCGCGCAGAACATCGATGAGCGGGCCGAGCTGGATGCGCTGGAGAAGCGGGTCAACCGCAAGGGCCTGGGCAAGCCCCGCTACGCGCTGCGGCTGCAGGCGGCGACCGAGAGCCATCCGGCTGCACTCGTGGCCAAGCGCAGCCACATGGGCGAGGAGCTGATCCAGATCCTGCCGCTGGCCGCGTTCGCGTCCGGGGAGCTGCGGCCGCTGCGGGAAGCGGCGGCCCAGCTGCATGGCCTGATCCGCGAGGGAGCCCGGATCGTTCGCGGCAACCGCGAGAAGGCCATCGACAGCTTCGCCGAAGCCCAGGAGTGGCTGCTCGAGGAGGCCAAGAAAGGCCGCCAGATCCAGCGATTCAAGGGTCTGGGTGAGATGAATCCCGAGCAGTTGTGGGACACCACGGTGAATCCGGACACGCGCCGACTGCTGCAGGTGAAGATCGAGGACGCGGTCGCGGCCGACGAGGTGTTCAGCACGCTGATGGGCGATGTCGTCGAGCCCCGGCGCGCCTTCATCGAGGACAACGCGCTGAAGGCGGGCAACCTCGACATCTGAGGCAGAGCCACATACGGCGCCGCCCGACACGGCGGCGCCGGCAACGTAACCGCCCGCTCCCTGCGGGCTTTTTTATTGTCCGGTGGCTGCTTTTGTGACCTAGCGCACGCTGCGGGATCCGTCCGCCTTCACCTGAAGCTGCGATGCCGCCAACTAGAGTCAATTCCGTTAGCGGCGTGCGCCCTGACACTTTGCCTCAAGCGTCGACTCGCACGATGTCACCCATGACTGTCGACCCTTGCAGGCACGTCGCTGCGCCGCGGCGACCTACCCACGCGCGCACCCCGCGCTGCCCATTTTTGAACTGAACAGGACACTCCGCCCATGAAACGACTGCTGCTTGCACTCGCCGTTACCGGCGCCCTCGCCGCCTGCGCGACGACCACCTCGCCCACCGGCCGGACCCAGAGCGTCGGTGCGATTTCCCAGCAGCAGCTCGACCAGATGGGCGAACAGGCCTTCGCCGAGTACAAGAGCAAGCTGCCGCGCAGCACCAACCGCGCGCAGACCGCCTACGTCACCTGCGTGGTGAGCTCGCTGACCCGCGAACTGCCCGCCGGCGCCCAGACCGGCTGGGAGTCGGCGCTGTTCAACGACGACTCGCCCAACGCCTTCGCGCTGCCGGGCGGCAAGATTGGCGTGAACACCGGCATCTTCAAGGTGGCGAAAAACCAGGACCAGCTGGCGGCGGTCATTGCGCACGAAATCGGTCACGTCATTTCCCGTCACCACGACGAGCGCGTGACCCGGCAAATGGGCGCGCAGACCGGGCTGGGGCTGATCGGCGCCCTGCTCGGCTCGCAGTACGGCAGCGGCGCGCAGCAGGCCACCCAGCAGGTGGGCGGCGCGGTTGTGCAGGGCGTCTTCCTGCTGCCCAACAACCGCACCCAGGAGTCGGAGGCCGATGTGGTCGGGCAGCGCTTGATGGCGCAGGCCGGCTTTGATCCCCAGCAGGCCGTCAACCTGTGGGAGAACATGATCTCGGCCAGCTCCGGCAATCCCCCCGAGTGGCTTTCCACCCATCCCGACCCGCGCTCGCGGATCTCCGAGCTGCGCAACCGCGCCGGCAGTCTGGCCGGCGTCTACCAGCAGGCGCAGTCCGCCGGTCGCAAGCCCAAGTGCGGCTAAACATGAATTGCGCCGCGCCGCAAGACGGCTTCTTCCGCGAAACGCTTTCTGCTAGGTTGGCACTCCCACCGCAGCTTTCAGCGCCGTGCCCGGTCCGTCCGGAGCCCGGCCAAGAGACCCGATGACCAAGCCGAACCTCTCCCAGCGGATCCTCGCCGTCGCCATGGGTGCCGCCTTCCTGACCATGACCGGCATCGCCGTCGTCCATGCGGCCGGTGAGCCGCAGGCACGCGGGAGCGCCAAAAGCGCCGACCGCGACAGCGCGCGCCCGGGCCGGAAATCCGAGGCGGCTGCAGCGGAGACCTACCCCGAGGCCACCCGCAAGAATCCCACCGCCAAGGCCAGCCAGGCCATGTCGCGCAAGATGACCGAGATGGGCAAGCTGTTCGACGCCGACAAGCGCGACGAGGCCCGGGCGATCGCCGACCAGATCATTGCCGACCCCAAGGCCAACGGCTACGAGAAAGCCTACGCCGCGCAGTTCGCTGCCCAGATCGCCTACGAGGCCGATGACACCGCGGCCGCAATCGCCTACTTCCAGCAGGCGATCGACGCCGACGGCCTGGACAACAACGCCCATTACGGAATCATGCTCAACCTTGCCCAGCTGCAGCAGCAGGAAGAGCAGTACGCCGAGTCGCTGGCGACCTTCGACCGCTTCTTTGCCGAGACCCGCAGCGCTGACCCGAATGCCTTGATGGTCAAGGGCCAGGGCGAGTACCTGGCCAAGCGTTACGACCAGGCGGCCGCGACGATCAAGCAGGCCATCGAAGCCAGTGATGCGCCCAAGCCGGAGTGGCTGTCGCTGCTGATGCAGGTCTACCTGGACGCGGACAAGATCGGTGAGGCGGTGACCACCGCCGAGCAGATCGCCGCCGCCAACCCCGATGACAAGCGCGCGCAGATGAACCTGGCCTCGATCTATTCCCAGGCCGACATGTCCGACAAGGCCCTGGGCATCCTGGAGAAGCTGCGCACCAGCGGCAAGCTGGACTCGGCCAACGAATACAAGGTCCTGTTCACCACCTACGCCGGCATTGATGGGCGCGAGAAGGACGTGATCGCCGTCATCAACGAAGGCCTGGAGAAGGGCGTGCTGCAGCCGGAGTACAACACCTACGTTGCGCTGGCGCAGGCGTACTATTTCTCCGACCAGCCCGCGCAGGCCATCAGCGCCTACGAGAAGGCCGCACCGCTGGCCAAGGACGGGGAGACCTACCTCAACCTGGCCCGCGTCCTGCAACAGGAAAACCGCATCACCGAGGCCAAGGCCGCCGCGCGGCAGGCGCTGGCGAAGGGCATCAAACGGGAGAAGGACGCCAACGTGATCATTGCGCTTCCCAGCAAGTGACTCGATCACCCAACCACCAGATTCTGCTTGGAAACGACGGCAGCCTTTGGTATATCCTTGTAGGTTCCTGTCGCCATAACGGCGGCGCGACCCATCTGACGGTCCGAGGTGCTCCACGCGCCCGGCAATACTCCCGAGCTGACGGCGCATGACGCAAGACTTGGATACTCCCGTAAAGAAAGCTAGAGACGACAGCGAAGGGCTGAACTGGGCGCGTATCGCCGGTATCACCATGGCTATCGCCGTGCACGCTGGCGCCCTGTTGATGATGCTCGCCCCGATGGCGGCACCACCGACGGACAAGGTCGAAGAGCAGGTCACGATGGTGAACCTGATCAAGCCGCCACCGCCGCCGCCACCACCGCCGCCGCCGCCGCCGGAGCCGCCCAAGCCGATCACTCCGCCCAAGGAGCTGTCGCCGCCGAGGCAGACCACGCCGTTGCCGCCGCCGCCGGAACCTGCGCCGATCGAGTTTGATGATCCGAGCCCGGTGGACCTGCCACCGCTGCCGCCGGCCCCGCCGGCGCCGCCGGCACCGACCACCTCGCTGGGTGCGGTCGATCCGTCGTCGAAGGCGATGAATCCGCCGCAGTACCCGCCCGCCGCCGCGCGTGCAGGCATCGAAGGTACGGTCATACTGGTGATCAGCATCGACAAGCAAGGCAATGTCCTGGGCGTCGAGGTCGAGAAGTCCAGCCGCAACCGGGATCTTGACCGGGCCGCCATGGCCGCAGCCAAGAAGTGGCGCTTCAATCCGGAAGTCCAGAATGGTGTCGCCGTTGCCAGCCGCGTGCGGGTACCGGTCGACTTCAACCTGAACTGATCAATGCTGTAGCCGCACCGTTTTTCCGCTTCACCCCATTGCTTTACTAGCCGTCCCTTTCTTCCACGACATCCAAAGGTAAGCGTCATGCTTCAGGAAACCACTACCGCTGCTGCTGGAGGCAACAACGCCGAAGCGTTCCAGCAGATGAGCTTCTCCCACATGGTGACGCAGTTCGATGCAGTTGCATGGATCGTGTTCCTCACCCTGGTCCTGTTCTCGGTGCTCTCGATCTACTGGATCGTGGTCAACCTGATCAAGGGCGCACGCCTGCGTTCCAAGGCCGACCGCGTGGTCACCACGTTCTGGGAAACCACCAACGCGCAGGATGCGATCCGCTACATGGAAGAGCAGGGCAGCTCGGAGCCGTTCTCCAAGATCGCCCTTGATGCGGCCCAGGCCGCGGCCCACCACCAGCGCAACGAAGGCTCGCGCCTGGTTGAATCGCTGAACCGCTCCGAGTTCGTGGACCGTGCGCTGCGCCAAGCCGTCACCCGCGAGTCGATGAAGCTCGAAAGCGGCCTGACCGTGCTGGCAACCGTCGGTTCCACCTCGCCGTTTATCGGCTTGCTGGGTACCGTGTGGGGCATCTACCACGCCCTGATCCGCATCGGCCAGAGCGGCAACGCCTCGATCGACGCAGTGGCCGGCCCGGTGGGTGAGGCGCTGATCATGACCGCGTTCGGTCTGTTCGTGGCCATCCCGGCGGTGATCGCGTTCAACTTCTTCACCCGCATCAACCGGGTCACCAACAGCCGCTTCGATACGTTCGCGCACGACCTGCACGACTTTTTCGCCACCGGCTCGCGTGTTGGCGAACTGCCGTCCCAGCGTTGATCGGCCGTCCATAAGCAAGTTGGAGTACGGATATGGCCTTCAGTACAGGCAGTAACGCCGGCCCGATGGCCGAAATCAACGTCACGCCCCTGGTCGACGTGATGCTGGTGCTGCTGATCATCTTCATGATCACGGCACCACTCATGAACCACAAGATCCAGGTGGCGTTGCCTGAAGCCAACCTCGACCGCAAGGACGAGATGGCACCTGAGGTACCACCGATCACGATCGCGATCGAGGCCGACGGCACCGTGTACTGGAACGACGAGCCGGTCACTCCGGCGTTGATGGAAAGCCGCCTGTCGGTTGAGGCACAGAAGACGCCCCAGCCGCAGATCAACATCCGCGGTGACAAGACCACCAAGTACCGCGTCGTCAAGGACGTGGTGGAGATCGCGCGCCTGCAGGGCATGCGCAAGGTCGGTTTTGTCGCCACCAAGGATCGTTCCAACTAATACCGGAGAACAGCAACATGTCTATGGGTTCAAGTTCCGGTACCGGCGCCATGTCGGACATCAACGTGACACCGTTGGTGGACGTGCTGCTGGTGTTGCTGATCATCTTCATGGTCACGGCACCAATCGCGTCGTATCCGATCGAAGTCAACCTGCCGCAGCGCTCCACCCAGCCGCCGCCGCTGTCGGAACCGCCACCGCCGATCCGGCTGCGGATCGGAGCCTCCGGCGAGGTGTTCTGGAACGATTCACCGTATCCGCTGTCGGCGATCGGCAACATGATGCGCAGCGAAGTGGAGCGTGATCCGACCAACCAGCCACAGCTGGAGATCGACACCAACGATGACGCGGACTACGGCATCCTGGCCAAGGTTCTCGCGCTGGCGAAAAATGCCGACATGAAGAAGATCGGCTTCGTCGAGAAATAGGTTCTACCACGTCGTGGAATTGGAAACGCCGCCTGCGGGCGGCGTTTTTTTTCGCGTCTTTCGGCGTCTGTTTGTGTCAACGGCGATGCGTCGCCACGACGATTCGCCCCAGCGCGCACTCGTCCGAGCGGGGATGCCTTGGCCCGAATGCGGTACTCGCCCGCAACGTGCACGGCTATGGCGCGCTGGCGACTCCGGCACCGTCCAGAATCGCCAGATAGCCGCGGACCGTGGCTCGCAGGCCGTCGTGCAGGGCCTCGCCGATCAAGGCATGACCGATCGACACCTCCAGCACCTCGGGAACGGCGGCGAGGAACGCGCCGAGGTTTTCCTGGCTCAGGTCATGGCCGGCATTCACGCCCAGGCCCACGCTGCGGGCGCGCCGGGCAACGTCGGCAAAACGCTCCAGCATGCTGGCGTGTTCGCCGCGGTGGAATGCGTCCGCGTAGGGTCCGGTGTAGAGCTCGATGCGGTCGGCGCCGATGGCCGCGGCGTGCTCGACACCGGCCGAGCGGACCGGATCCCAGGCATCGGCGAACAGGCTGACCCGGCATCCCAGCCCGCGCAGCTGCTCGACGAGCGGACTTAGCCGCTCCGCGTCGCGCGCGAAATCAAAACCGTGGTCGGAGGTCAGCTGGGCATCGCCGTCGGGGACGAGGGTCGCCTGCGCCGGTCGGACCGCTGCGCACAGGGCGAGGAAACCCGGGTATCCCGGTCGCGGCGGGGCGAACGGATTGCCCTCCAGGTTGAATTCGACACCGCGCGCGGCGGTCAAAGCCGCCAGCGCGTGCACGTCGGCCGCGCGGATGTGGCGTGCGTCCGGGCGCGGGTGGACCGTGATGCCGTGGGCGCCCGCATGCAGGCATGCGCGTGCGGCCTGCACGACGTCGGGGTCGTTGCCGCCTCGGGAGTTGCGCAGGACGGCGATCTTGTTGACGTTGACGCTGAGGAAAGTCATCGCGGCAGCTTAGCGCTTCGGCGGCGAAGCGCACACGCTAGCGGTGCAGCGCGTCACCATGCAGGGGCCCGCGCGCCTCGGCCGGTGCCTGGCGGTGCAGTGCGGCCAGCGCTACCGGGTCGATGGCGGCTTCGTCACGGCGGCGGCTGGCCACCCGCCGCGCCAGCAACTGCACCAGCGCGACAACGCTCAACGCGAAGCTCAGCAACAGGCACAGCGCCAGCACACCCACCGAGGTGGTGTTGAAGGCGGCGATGAAGGCCGCGGCGGCGGCGGCCAGCAGGATCCAGGGCATCTCGACAGTCCTTGTGGAGCAGACAATGGCGAGTGTAAGGCGCGCCGCTGGCCGGATGTGGGCCGCCGACGGTGCCCACGCGGCCGCTGATCGGTCGATCGCGCCCGCTACAGCAGCGGCGACATCAGACGCGCCAGCGCCTCGGGCAAGCGGCTGCGCCACAGTCCCCGCTGGCGGTCGGCCGTGACTGGCGTGCAATCCAGGCAGTCGTTCTCGATGAGCCGGGCAAGTTCGGCGACCACCGTGCGGTCACGGAACAGCACCGAGCTCTCAAAGTTGAGGCGGAAGCTGCGGTGGTCGAAGTTGGCACTGCCGATGATGGCCAGATCGTCGTCGCACAGCAGCGCCTTGGTGTGCAGCATCCGCGGGCCGTACTCGAGCACCTTTACGCCCGCCGCCATGAGATCGTCGAAGTAGGACCGCGCGGCGTAGGTGACCAGGCGGCTGTCGGTGTGCTTGGGCACCAGCAGGCGCACGTCGACGCCGCCCAGCGCGGCGGAGGTCAGCGCCATCATCGCCGCCTCGCCGGGGACGAAGTAGGGGGTGACCAGCCACACCCGTTGCCGCGCGGCGTGGATGGCCGAGACATGCAGGCGGTGGATCGCCTCCCAGGGCGAGTCCGGCCCGGAGACCACCATCTGCACCCGGATGTCGCCCGGCGTCGACTCGGGCAAGCTTACCGGCGGCGGCGGCGGATCGCCGGTGGCGTAGACCCAGTCCTCGAGGAACACCAGCTGCAGGGAGCGCACGACATCGCCCTCCAGGCGCAGGTGCAAGTCGCGGTAGGCGTTATCGCCCAGGCTTTCGTCTTCCTCGTCGGTGATGTTGATGCCGCCGATGAAGCCCACGCGGCCGTCGATCACGACGATCTTGCGGTGGCTGCGCAGGTTGAGCCAGGGCCGCTGCCAGAACCAGTGCAGGCGCATGGGATGGAACCAGGCGACCTCGCCGCCGGCCTCGACCAGCGGCTTCAGGAACGCCCGCGAGGTGCTGCCCGAGCCGACCGCGTCCAGCAGCAGGCGCACCTTGACGCCGGCGCGGGCACGTTCGATCAGCGCATCGCGCAGCGCCGTGCCGGTGCGGTCGGGCTGGAAGATGTAGTACTCCAGGTGCACGTGCTCGCGTGCGAGCGCGACTTCGGCGTTGAGGCGCTGGTACTTGCTGCTGCCATCGATCAGCAGATCGGCGCGGGTGGCGGTGCTGGGCGGCAGGCCGGTGACGGTCTGCGCCATCCGCGCCAGCTCGATGGCCGCCGCGTCGGGCAGGCGGCCCGCCGGCAGAGCCGGCATGCGCGTGCGGCTGCGATCGCGCCGCAGGCGTTGCCGGCGGATGCGTTGGGGGCCGAAAAAGAAGTAGATCGCGAAGCCCAGGTAGGGCAGGGCGGCCAGGCTCACCAGCCAGCTCAGGGTGGCCGCGGGCTCGCGTTTTTGCAGGATGATCCAGGCGCCCAGCCAGACCACGTAGACCGCCCAGCCCAGCGCCAGCCACGCCGCAAGGTGTTCGATCGCGGTGGTCTGGTGCCACCACGCACTCAGGGTTTCACCCATGGTCAGCCCAGGCCCGGCAGCAGCGGGCCGTCCAGCCACAGCCAGCGCGTCATCCACGCGCTGACCAGGGCGATGAGCACGGTCAGCGGCACGCCGACCCGGAGGAAGTCGCCGAACCGGTACTGCCCCGGTCCCAGGATCAGCAGGTTGCCGTGATGGCCGATCGGGGTCAGGAACGCGACCACCGCACCGAGCGCGGTGCACACCACGAACGGCGTGGGCTCCATCGTCAGCGACTGCGCCAGCTCCACGGCGATCGGTCCCAGCAGCACCACCGTCGCCGAATCCGACAGCACCTGGGTCAGCAGGCCGGCGATGGAGAACAGCACCAGCAGGATCATCAGCACCGGCCAGTCGGCGACCACGTGGCGCAGGCCGGAGGCCATCAACTGCGCGGTGCCGGTCTGCTCCATGGCGATGCCCAGCGGGATCACCCCGGCGATCATCACGAACACGCGCACGTCGATTTCCCGGTAGGCCTGGCCGATATCCACGCAACGGGTGGCGACGATGGCGACGGCACCACACAGGAACGCCAGCGGCACCGGCAGCCACTCCAGTACGGCAGCCAGCACCGTCACTGCCAGGATGCTCAACGCCAGCGGCGCGCGCACGCGGCGCTTGGCCTCTCCGGCAAACGGCACCAGCATCAGGAAGCCGTGGTGGGTCGCCAGCTCGGCGAAACGGCCCGGACGCCCCCACAGCACCAGCAGGTCGCCCTCGCGCAGGCGGGCATCGGCCAGGCGCGGTGCAACGTGGCCCTGGCGTCGCCACAGGCCGACGATCACGGCCTTGAAGCGGTGCGAGAAATCCAGCTCGCGGATGCTGCGGCCGATGAATTCCGAGCCCGGCGCGACGACGGCCTGGACCAGCTGCGGCTTGCCGTCGCCATCGCCCAGGGCGCGGGTGCCGAAGCGCGAGATGGCGTGCAGGTCGATCCCGGCGTCGTCGTGCAGCGATGCCAGCGCGTCGGCGGAGGCCTCCACCAGCAGCACGTCGCCGCTGATCAACGGGCTGGAGGCGCCCAGGTCGCGGCGCAGCTTGTTGTCGCGCAGCCAGCCGACCATCCGGAACTTGTCGCCCAGCGCCTTCTCCAGCTCGGCCAGCGGGCGCGTGCTCCAGCGCGAGCCCTCCACGATCAGCAGCTCGGTGCGGTAGCGGTCCAGGCGCAGGTAGCCGTCATCCTCGGCGTCCACGCCGCGCTTGGGCAGGATCCAGCGGGTCAGCAGCATGTAGGCCATGCCGATCAGCACCAGCGCGATGCCGATCGGGGTGATCGAGAACACGCCCAGGCCTTCGGCGCCCGTGCGCTTGAGCAGGTTGTTGGCGAGCAGGAACGCCGGCGCGCTGACCAGGGTCAGGCAGGTGCCCAGCGATGCCGCCAGCGACATCGGCATCAGCAGCCGCGACGGGGCAAGGCCGTTGGTCTTGGCCAGCCGGCCCATGATCGGCAGCATCATCGCCGTGACCATCACGTGGTGGGTGAAGGACGCCATGATCGCCACCGCCGGCATGGTCACCGCGATCACCCGCGCCTCGCTCTTGCCCGACGCGCGGCCGATCCACTGGCCGATGTGCTCGGTGATGCCGGTCGCGCCCAGCCCGCCAGAGATGACGAACACCGCCGCGACGATGATCGCCGGCTCGCTGGAGAAGCCCGACAACGCCTGCTGCTCGTTGAGCAGCCCGGTTACCACCAGCGCCATCAGGATCAGCATGGCGGTGACGTCCACGCGCAGCCGCTCGCTGATGAACAGATACAGTCCACCGCCGAGGATGAGCAGGAAGGTCAGCTGCTGCAGTGTGATCGGAAGCCAGGCCATTGCGCGCATTGTGCGTTAGAACCGGTGTTTGCGCGGCGCGGGGACCGGTGCGGAGCGACCACCGCCCCATCACGGCGGGGAACGTTACAATCCGGGCCTCGCTTCAACCACCCTGTCGATGTTGCCCACCGCGTTCCCTCCCTCCGCCGACGACCGTTTCCGTGCCGCGATGGCGGCGACCGCGGTCGGCATGGCGATCGCGCACCCGGACGGCACCTGGCAGGAGACCAACCCGGCCCTGCGCGGGTTGCTCACCGGCGCGGACGGATCGTTGCCGGCAACCCTGTTTGCCGCGGTCACGCCGAACCATGTCCATGCACTGCGCGAGGCGGTGGCCTCCCTGATCGCCGGCGATGTGCAGGTGATCGACCGCGCACTGGACTGCCGTCGCGACGCGGGCACCTTCCCGGCGTGGCTCAACATCGCGGCGATGCGCGACAGCGCCGGTGACGCCTGCGCGCTGGTCGTGCAGCTGCGCGAGGACCCCGCCGACATCAAGGCAGACGCGCTGGACTCGATGCGTCGCCAACTGCAGGCGCAGATCGATGCGGTCGCCCATGACCTGCGCGCGCCGCTTCGCTCCATCACGACCTTTGCCGGCCTGCTCGAGCGCAAGCTGGATGGTTCGCTGGACCCAAGCTCTCGCGACCACCTGGCGCGCGTCCGCGGCGCGGCAACGCGGATGGGCGGCCTGCTGGATGGCTTGACCGAGCTGTCGCGCGCGTCCACCGCCCAGCTGCGCGACGGCGTGGTCGACCTCAGCATGCTGGTCGACTGGGTGGCGGCCGAGCAACAGGACGCCCACCCCGACCGGCAGTTCGTGGTCACGGTGCAGCCCGGCCTGACCGCGCGCGGCGATGAGCGCCTGCTGAAAGCGATGCTGGCGCAGCTGGTCGACAATGCCCGCAGCTTTACCCGTCACGAGGCGCCGGTCACCGTTGACGTGGCCGGCACGCACGCCGATGGCATGCTCCGCGTATCCGTGCGCGACCGCGGACGCGGTTTCGACATGCGCTACCGGCACAAACTGTTCGAACCCTTCCAGCGCCTGCACGGCGCCGATGAGGGAGCCGGCGACGGCCTCGGCCTGGCGATCGCACAGCGCATCGCCGAGCGCCATGGCGGTCGCATCGATGCCGAATCCGAACCGGACGCCGGCAGTGTGTTCCACATCCAATTGCCGGTGGCGCAGCCCGCCGGTGCTACAACCGGAGAGTCGTGTTGATGAACAAGGTCATCCTGCTGGTCGAAGACAACCCCGACGACGTCGAGCTGACGCGTCTGGCGTTTGACGAGGCGAAGATCGCCAACCAGCTGGTGGTGGTGGGCGACGGCGCCGAGGCGCTCGACTTCCTGTTCGCCAGGGGCAAGTACGCCGACCGCGATCCCAACGATCTGCCGTCCATCGTCCTGCTGGACCTCAACCTGCCCAAGGTCGATGGGCGCGAGGTGCTGCAGGCGGTGCGTGCCAATCCGGTCACCAAGACCCTGCCGGTGGTCGTGCTGACCACCAGCACCGAGCCCTTCGACGTGGAAGCCAGCTACTCGCTGGGGGTCAACAGCTACATCCAGAAGCCGGTGGATTTCGAGCAGTTCGTCTGGGCGGTCAAGCAGGTGGGGCTGTACTGGCTGGTGCTCAATCACGCCCGTACCTGAGGGCCGCGATTCCGATCAGCCCGCTCCGTACAGCGCCTCGGCGCGCTGGAACAGCAGCCAGCTGGTGGCGATGAACTTGTCGCCGCCTTCGGGCCGGTTGCCGCGGTGGGTGTGGGTGAACGCCGCCGGTGCGATCAGCACCGAGCCCGTGCGCGGGGCGACCTTGCGCTGCTGGTAGAGGAACTCGGTCTCGCCCTGCTCGAACCCGTCATTGAGGTAGGCCGTCCACAACAGGTGGCGGTGCAGCGTCTCGGCCTGGGCATCACGCGGGTAGAGCTCGCAGTGCCAGTACGGGTAGCCGCCGCTGCCGGCGCGGTAGCGCTGCAGATTGATGGCACCCGGGCGCAATACGGTGCGCACGATCGGCGCCAGCTCGCCGTCCTCCATGGCCTGCATGCGCTCCGGTGTCACGCGCCGGTGGCCCCCGTCCGCATCGGCCACCTCCAGCATCAACGGTGCGATCAGCGTGTGCGGCCAGCGCCGCACGTACTCCAGCAGGGCGGTGAACATGGCCGCGTTCAAGGACGCCTCCACATCGCGCCACTCCGGGCGGCCGCTGATGGTCAGGTCGAGGCTGTCCTTCAGGTCGGTGTGCACGCCGCCGCCCACCTCACCGGGGCGGACCTCCGCGCTGGCTTCGAAACGCTGCACCAGTTTGCTGCACCAGTCGCGGGCCAGGCAGTCGTGGCGGACGTGGATGAAGTCCTCGTTGCCGGGACCCCCGGCGGTGACATCGGTATCGCGATGGCTTGACAGCATGCGGACTCCAGTGGCCCTGCGACGGTTGCCTCATGGTGGCACCCCACCGCAGGGATTTCGACGGCGGCCCCGGCGACCGGACCGCAGCTCGACCATACGCATGCGTTGAATGGCGTCGCCGAAACGGGTGTCACATCGCAGACACACCCCCAAAACTCTGCAGTGGGCAGGCGCCTGCAAGCTCATCGTTGTGTTCCCCGAGGCAACCGTTACAGCGATGTGACAGCTTTACCCGGCGTTCACGGTGAGATCACCGTAAGCTCTTGATTTACAACGAATTATGGTGTTGGCACGCAAGATGCGTCGTCCCCCGGACCAACCTGGGGGTAAGACATGCGTTATGCCATCACCACACCAGCGATATGGGTGCCCGTGCTGCTGACCAGCTTGATGCTGATGCCCGCTACCGCGTCGGCATCCGGCGCCCGCAAGGGGGTTCAGGCCAGGCACGGCGAAATGGTCATCCTGCGCAACGTCTCGGCCCGCCACGCGGTTCGGCCGATGCCACCGGGCATGGCGCTGATCGTGGAGCCGTCGCCGAAGCGGAACATCGACCAGTCACTGGGGACGGGCGAACTATCCGATGAAGAGTACGCCAGCTTGGGCGCCGGCAGCACCAGTGGGCCGTCCCCGGTCGTCGCCCAGGTCACCGGACGTGCGCTTGCGCCGCTGGGGGCAATGACCTCGACCACCAACGGCGCGGTGTCGGGCAACGGCATCCACCAGGCAGTGGGCGTGTCCATGGGGGCGGTGGGCAATGTCACCCGCGGCGTCGGCGACCAGGTCCGCGGCGCGCTGGCGCAATTTCCGCTGGTGTCGCCGCCTGTCGGCGCCCCGCCGCCGGGAGGCTGAGATGGGCATGATCCGTCCGCCCGCAATGCCACCCGCGCTGTCGCTGCCCTGCCTGGCGCTCGGCGTCGCGCTCGCGCTTTGCGCGCCCACCGCCGCTGCGCAGTCCTCCGACGGCTATGCCGACATGCTCGACTACCTGGCCAGCAGCCGCATCGACGGACGCGCCTTCGTCGGTGCCAGCGGCGCGCTGGGCGCCAACATGGCAGCGGGCGACCACAACCTGCAGGCCAACCTGCGCAGTTTCGCCAGTGGCACCCAGGCCAACGCCAGTGCGCGCACCCACCAGCAACACGCCAACAACGACTACGACAGCCCCGCCCATGCGACCGCCACGGTCGGCGGCCAGGCCTTCGGCCAGGCGAGCGGGTTGCTGTCGATCAATCAGGCCAGCGGTAGTGGCAACGCGGAGACCAACCTCGTCTCCGCAGCGCTGGCGCAGCAGGGCATACGCGAGGCGTCCGACGGCAACCTGCAGTCGAGCGTCTCCGCGTCAGCAGGGGGGCAGGCCTCCCCGAACCCGGACGTGGCCAGACCCGGCACGCGCAACGTCGCGGTGGAATCCACCGCCATGCAGGGGTTCGACGGGGTACTGCAACTCAACCAGATCGCGGGGTCGGGCAACAGCATCAGCAATCAGCTGGCGCTGTCCGTCCAGGGACACCCGTGAGCCGTTCCGTTCCATTGGCAACCACCCCAGAGAGAGAGGACGAAGCAATGAATACCAGGATCCGCAAAACCGCCATCGCCGTGGCCGTCACCACGCTGCTCGCCAGCCCGCTGGCATTTGCGCAGAGCGTGGATGACCCCAACGTCAGCGCAGATATCCTGCACAACCACGTCGTCGTGGAGGATTGGGACATCACCATCGACGATACCCGCAACACCACCGTCAACAACGACACGACCAACAGCACCACCGACAACACGATCGTCTACAACGACACGACCAACTCGGTGACCGATTCCTACACTGGCGACGTGTCGATCAACGACGATCGCAGCTACAGCCTGTCGACTGACACCAGCACCAGCAATTCGGTGAGTAATTCGTACTCCAGCGACACGTCCATCACCGATGACCGTGCCTACACCTGGTCCAACGACGTCACCGAGAACATCGAGCGCACCGAAGTGGTGAACTCCGACGTCCGCAAGGAAGGCAACGAGCACCAGGTATCGGTCTCGCTGAAGAAGGACCTCTCGCTGACGTCCGACATCGCCTTCAGCGGCAGCCCGACCATCAGCGGCGACATCGAACTGGATTCGGCCGCCATCGCAATCGTCGACAACCGCCAGTCGTCCAGTGACAACGTGGGCATGAACGACATGCTCACCAACGAGGCCTCGATCGCTGACGACGTGGGTTCGGATGCCTCCGGCAACCTGGCGTTCAACGTCGCGGCCGGCGACAACAACGTGCAGGACAACGCCGCGGCATTGTCGGCGGCAGACGCGAGCTTCGCCTTCGGCATGGCCGATGCGGAAATCTTCGTCAACCAGGCCGGCAGCGGCAACGCCACCCTCAACAGTGGCGTGACCAACGATGCGTCCATGGGCGGCAACGCGTTCGGTGCCGCTTCGGGCAACATCGGGGTCAACATCGCCTCGGGCAACAACAACCAGCAGAAGAACGCTCTGGCCGCATCGGTGGCCACCAGCGCCTACGCGCAGTCCAGCGTGAGCTCCAACCAGAACAGCTCGGGCAACGTGACCGACAACGCCGGGCATTACGAGCGGCGCAGCGAGACCGTCGCGGTCAACATGACGGGCACGGTGGAAGGCTTCACCATCGCGGAAGGCTTTGGCGGCTACGAAGGGACCTCGCAGGGCACCCTGGACGGCACCAGCACCGCGTCGTTGTCGGGCTTCGCCGACCAGATCGGTGACCTCTACCCCGACATGTGGAGCAACTCGGCCAACGACGATTCGTCCAACCCGCATCCGGGCGGCAACCTGATGGGCCACCTCGACCTGGATTCCGATGCCCAGGGCGCGACGGACCTGAACGGCGATGGCGGCGCGCTGGCCTTCGGTGTCGATCTGGAAGGCGATTCCGCGATTTCCGGATCGATCGATTCCACCGAATCGGGCGACCTGGGCTTCCTGGAGCTGGGGTACGCGGCACTGGATGCCAGCCTGAGCGGCAGCGTCACCAACTCGTACTTCATCGCGGTTGATGCGACGAATACGGCGAGCCTGTCCGGCAGCGCCTTCAGCGCGGCATCGGGCAACATCGGCGTCAACGTCGCCGCGGGCACCGGCAACATGCAGGCCAACAGCCTGGCCCTCGCGGTTGCCCAGCCCACCACGGGCGGCGGTGGCGGCGGCAACGGTGGTGGCGAACTCTAAACCGGCAGCGTAAACCCCGGCCGCCCTCCCCTGCGGCCGGGTCCGAAAGCCCCGCTCTCCTTTCCCCCGGGGGCGGGGCTTTCCCTTTCAAACTGACTTTTCAAGCGGTGCGATGACATGACCCGACTGTGTCAGATGCTGATCCTGTGCTGCCTGCTGACAGCCAACGGCGTGGCCGACCCGGCGCGGGCCGGCGAGATCGCGTTCAGTGGCGTACTGCCCAACGGCGGCCTCTACGCCCGCAACGTGGAGAGCATGCGCGAAGGCCGGTTCCGCAACATCGTGCGTCAGCAGACCGACTACAGCTGCGGCGCGTCCTCTCTGGCGACCATCCTTCGCTACGCCTATCACCTGGACGCCGACGAGACCACGGTGATCCAGGGCATGCTCGGCATCGCCGATGCGGATCTGGTGGCCCAGCGCGGCTTCTCGCTGCTGGACATCAAGCGCTACGTCGAGTCGCTCGGCATGCGCGGACGCGGCTACCGGATCAGCGAAGACCGACTGCGCTCGCTGCGCGTGCCCGGGCTGGTCCTGATGGACGTGCGCGGGTTTCGCCACTTCGTCGTGCTCAAGCAGGTGGTTGGCGAATACGTGGAGATCGCCGATCCCATCCTGGGCAACCGCAGCGTCCCGATAGCGGAGTTCCTCGATTCGTGGCCGTCGCGCGCCGTATTCGTCGTTGTGGGCAGTGACTTCGACCGCAACACCGCGCTGTTGCAGCCCTCCGAACGACCGAGTGCACGCGCCTTGCTGGCGATGCAGCGACCCATCAGTGAGGCCGACCTGCTCGACTTCGGCTTCACCCACGCCGATCTTTTTTGAAGGAGCGCGATCATGCGCCGACTCTATTCCAACCTCATCACCACCGGCTTCGGGCTCGGCCTGTTGCTGATGGCGTCACCGGCCGTGGCCGCTGAGCCGCAAGCCGGCGCGGGCGTCGTCGAGAGCGCGCTCCGCGCACCCGCCGCGCACAATGCCGCACCGGCACCCCGGCCCGCGGCGCGGGGGATGACCGAGATTCCCGACCCGGAGCTGGCAACCATGCGTGGCCGCTACACCGTGGGCGACCACCAGGTGGCCTGGTTCGGTGTATCGATGATTTCAAGCTGGCAGACCGCGTCCGGCCAGACACTGGAAGGCACGCTGATGCTGGGCATGGACTTCGCCCAGGGTGGGCGGCCAAGGATCAGCTTTACGCCGACGGTCAACATCACCGCGAGCGACGCGCCGGTGACCGGCGACGAGGGCATTGTGCGCAGCGTCGATGGGGCCGGGCTGGCCAACGTCTCCGGGATGACCCAGAGCGTGCAGGTGGCCGGTGACGGCAACAGCGCCGCGAACGTCACCCGCCTGAATGTGCGCGACGGGTCAGCGCCCGTGTCCTCCGACTCCGCCACCGCATCGGCGCACGGCAGCGCCACGGCCCATGCAGGCGGCGCCACCGCGAGTGCCAGCTTCGACGGCAGCACTGCCAACGTGATGCTGCAGATCCAGGGCGAGGGCGCCGTGGAGCAATGGATCCGCAATGGCAGCCTGGGGCAGTCGATCCAGCTGACCAGCGACCACCAGCAGGTCAGCAACCGGATGGAGATCGACCTGGTGCGTCATCCGCTGGCGGCCAATGCGCAACTGGCGCAGAACGTGGCGCAGGCGATACAGTTGACGCGGGGGATCGGACCGGGGGGCTATTAGGATGCAGCAGGCTCACGCAGGGATGGCGACGCCGGCGGGTCCGACGATCGGGGAAGGATGCCAATGAAGCTTTTGCCGGTTGCGATCACCGTGGCCCTGGCTGGCACTGCGCCGTTCGCGGTATTTGCCCAGCAGGCTCCGCCGGTGGCTGCGGAGGCCGCAGCCTCCGTGGATGCACAGGACCAGGCCGACGTGCGCGCGCTGCTGGCCGAGCTGGAAGCGCTGAAAGGCAGCTATGCCCAGGAAGTCCGCCGGCTGCGCGAGCTGGACATGCGCGTGCAGGCATTGCAGGCGCGGGTGGACGGAAAGACGCTCCCGCTCCAGCCGGCGACACCTGCGGTCGCGTCCAGTCGTCCAGCGGGATCGCCGGCGCGGGCAGCGCCAACGGTCGCAGCGCCGACCACGCCGCCGGCTGCGGCGGAGGGGTACGCGAGCAGCCCGGCCGAAGCGGCAGAAGCCCGGGATGCGGCCAAACGCAGCGTCGAGGACGTCAAGCAGCAGGTCGCGGCCGTGTTCGATCGCCGCCTGACGCTGGAGAACAGCCTTTCCTACAACCGCTACGATCGCAAACAGCTGACGCTGACCGGCTTCCTGGCGCTGGACGCGATCTTCCTGGGCAACATCGCGATCGAAAACGTCGAATCCGACACGCTCACCTACAACTTCGCCGCCCGCTACGGCCTCAACCCGCGCCTGACGCTGAACCTGGACGTGCCCTACATTGCACGCAAGACCGTCTATCAGAAGGGCGGCGCGGGCGGCTCGGCCGGCGCGGTGGCGCAGGAAGACACCTACGGCCACGGCTTCGGCGATCTCACCGTGAGCGGCAACTACCGGATGTTCATGGAAAGCCCGCGCTGGCCGGAAACCGTGCTCACGCTCGGCGTGACCGCGCCCACGGGACGAGAGCCGTACGGCATTTCCTGGGAGGTGCTGGAGCGCGACGACGACGGCTTCATCCGTTTCGCGGTGCCCGAAAAGGAGCCCACCGGCAACGGCGTGTGGCAGACCAATGTCGGTGTATCGGTGGTGAAGACGGCCGATCCGGCGATCCTGTTTGGCAACTTCGGCTACATCCATTCGTTCCGCAACAGTTTCGATGATCTCGACAACAACCCCGAGACCGTCAATCCCGGCGACGTGCAGCTGGGCCGGAGCTTCTATTTCGGGGCCGGCGTGGCGTTTGCCTTCAACGAACGCACCAGTCTGAGCATTTCCTACAGCGACAAGCTCAGCGCCCGCGCGCGCACCCGCTACGACGGCCAACCCTGGAACAAGATCATCGGCAGCGACGCCAACGCCGGCATGTTCAATCTGGGCGTGACCTATGCGCTCAGCCAGCACACCACGCTGGTCAGCGCGCTGGGCATCGGCCTGACCCCGGATGCGCCGGACTTCAGCCTGGTGTTCAAGGTGCCCTACATGCTCTGAGGCAACGCCTGAGTCAGCGCAGCCGGGCGAGGTCGAGCTCGTGCTTGCGGCACAGGCGGTAGATCGTTACCCGCGATACCTTCAACCGGCGCGCTGTCTCGCTGATGTTGAAGCCGCTTTCGCGCAGGCAGTTGAGGATCGTCTCCCGTTCGGCCGACTCGCGCGCCGTGTCGAGCGCGCCGTCGCCGGCCGGGCCGGGTGGGTGGCCACACAGGCCCAGCTCCTCCGGAGTGATCAGCTCCCCCTCGGCGATCACCGCTGCGCGCTGGACGCGGTTGATCAACTCGCGCACATGACCCGGCCAGGCAAAACCGAGCATGGCCTGCTGCGCGGAACTGCTGAAGGCGCGAGCGCGGGTCGGGTTCTTGTCCCTGTACGCGTTCAAAAAGTGGCTGGCGAGCAGCAGGATGTCGGCGCCACGCTCGCGCAGGGGCGGCATGTGCAGCCGCAGCACGTTAAGCCGGTAGAACAGGTCGTCGCGGAACTTGCCCGCGGCAACCGCGGCCTCCAGATCGCGGTTGGTTGCCGCCAGCACCCGCACATCGACCGGGATGGATTCGTGGCTGCCGACGCGTTGCACGCTGTGGTCCTGCAACACCCGCAGCAGGTTGGTCTGCGCCTCCAACGGCAGGTCGCCGATCTCATCGAGGAACACGGTGCCGCCGTCGGCGGTTTCAAACAGGCCGGCGCGACGCGCGTTGGCGCCGGTAAACGCCCCGCGTTCGTGGCCGAACAGTTCCGATTGCACCAGGTTGGGTGCCAGTGCGCCGCAGTTGACCGCGGCGAAGCGGGCGCGACGCCGCGCCGAGAGTTCATGCAGGACGCGAGCGGCGACGTCCTTGCCGGTACCGGTGTCGCCGGTGATCAGCACCGGCAGGTCCACCGGGGCGAACTTGCGGATGGTCGCGTGGATGTCCCTCATGGGCGGGCTGGCGCCAATCAGGGAGCCCAGCGCGTGGGCGGGATCCGGGCGTGGCTCGCGCACCAGCCGGCCCAGTGCCTGGATCAGCCGCGGCACGTCGAGCGGTGCGGTCAGGATCGCCGCGCAGTGATCCAGGATGGGGTGACGGGTTGGGGACGGACCGGTGGCCGCCGGAACCACGGCCAGCAGCGAGAGGTAGTCGTGTTCCCGGGCAAGCCGCTCCAGCCGGTCGAGGCAGCCGTGGCTTCCGTCGCGCAGGTCCAGCAGGCCGACCACCGTGTCGCCCGCGCGCAGCCCGATGCCATCATCCGAACGCGCCGCGCGCACCTGCCAGCCGGCGGCGCCCAGTGCCGCGCGTTCGTGACGCTTGGGTTTGCCAAACCAGATTACGCACTGCGTGGAAAGTGCTGGAACAACAGCCATGGGTTCCCCCAAGTTGACGCCTGGGTAAAACGCGGCCGGATCCCCTTACAAACCGACTGCAGTATCCGTCCTGATGCGGTTCGACTTCCCGGTTGGCCCGCGGCATGTCCGCGGTGACTGTTCCGGGTACTGGATTACAACGCCGCGCGGCAGGATTCCCGGACAACGCGGGATCCGACAGCGCATTTTTCGTTGCTGCGGTCGCGCTCAGATCGCGGCTTCAACGTCGTGTTCGCGGTGGTAACGCACGGCTGCCTCCACCTCATTGCGCGAACCCAGGAACACCGGCACGCGCTGGTGCAACCCGGTCGGGGTCACTTCCAGCATGCGCTGGCGGCCGGTGCTGGCCGCCCCGCCGGCCTGCTCGACCAGCATCGCCATCGGGTTGGCCTCGTACATCAGCCGCAGCTTGCCCCCCTTTGCCTCGCACTTGGCATCCAGCGGGTAGCTGAAGATACCGCCGCGGGTCAGCAGGCGGTGCACGTCGGCCACCATACTGGCGACCCAGCGCATGTTGAAGTCCTTGCTGCGCGGTCCGGTCTTGCCCGCCAGCAGGTCGGCCACGTAGGCCTGCATCGGCGGCTGCCAGTGGCGCTGGTTGGACATGTTGACCGCGAACTCCTGCGTCTCCTCCGGGATGCGCATGCCGCGCGTGGTCAGGGTGAAGCTGCCGATCTCGCGGTCCAAGGTGAAGGCGTGGGTGCCGTGGCCGATGGTCAGCACGAGCGTCGTGTTGGGGCCGTAGGTGCAGTAGCCGGCGACCAGCTGCTCGGTGCCCGGCTGCAGGTAGTGCTCATCGGCCGGCTTTGTCACGCCCTCGGGGCAGCGCAGCACCGAGAAGATCGTGCCCACCGAGATGTTAACGTCGATGTTGGAGCTGCCGTCCAGCGGATCGAACAGCAGCAGGTAATTGCCGGCCGGGGAGCCGTCCGGGCTCAGGTCCTGGATCGGCACGCTGTGGTCCATTTCCTCGGACGCCAGACCGGCGAGGTGGCCGCCCCAGGCGTTGGCCTCCATCAGCACGTCGTTGGCGATCACGTCGAGCTTCTTCTGTGCCTCGCCCTGGACGTTGATGCTGGCCTGGCCCGGGGTTCCCGCATCGCCGAGCACGCCGCCCAGCGCGCCCTTGCCGACCTCGATGGAGATGCGCTTGCAGGCGCGGGTCACCACTTCGATCAGCAGACGCAGGTCGGGGCGGATATGGCCCGCGCGCTCCTCCTCGATCAGGAAGCGGGTGAGCGAGTAGGGGCTGGTCGGGCGATTGGGCGTCATCGTGGCGCTCCAGGGCAGTGGCGATGGCGGCATTGTAAGCCGCCGCCTGCGCTCCGGCCCGAAGCTCAGACGTCGCCGTCGTTGAGCCAGCCCTCGCCGGTGCCGCGGTGCAGGACCCGGTCGCTGTCGAGCACGTCGCCGGCCGGAATCGCGTCCATCGCGGCGAGCTTGGTGTAGATCGGCGCGAAGTCCGGTCCGGTCGCGTCCATCAGCTGCTGGAAGCTGTCGATGACGAAGTAGGTCTTCTGGTAGGTGTCGATGCGGTAACGGGTGCGCATGATCCGTTCGAGGTCGAAACCGATCCGGTTGGGCGCATCGCTTTGCAGGCAATGGATCGACTCGCCCTTGGACGACACGATGCCGCTGCCGTAGATGCGCAGGCCGTCCTTTTGCTGGATCAGGCCGAACTCGACCGTGTACCAGTACAGCCGGGTCAGGTTGACCAGGGCGTCGCTGCCGATGCCGTGGGCCTTGACGCCGCCGCGCCCGTAGGCGGCCATGTAGTCGGCGAACACCGGGTTCATCAGCAGCGGGACATGGCCGAACAGGTCGTGGAAGAGGTCGGGCTCGGCGAGGTAGTCGAGCTGGTCCTCGCGGCGGATCCACCAGGTGACCGGGAAACGCCGGTTGGCCAGGTGCTGGAAGAATTCCAGCTCCGGCAGCAGGCCTTCCACACCGATCAGCTCCCAGCCCGTCGCCGCGTGCAGGATCGGGTTGAGGTCGGCGAATTTGGGAATGCGGTCGGCTGTCATCTCCATCGCCCCCAGCGCGGCGATGAACTCGTCGCTGGCCAAGCCCGGCAGGATGGCTTTCTGGCGCTCGAACAGCTGCGCCCAGACCGCGTGATCGGCGTCGGTGTAGCTGTCCCATGGCTGCTCCACGATCGCGGTCGTATAGACCGGCACGTAACCCTTGTCGGTGAGCTGGGATTCGGTGCGGCGGGCGGTTTCCATGGGAGATCCTCGTTGACGGTCGGTGTCAACGACCACAATAGCCGCATCCGCGCGCAAGCGGATTGCGTTGTTGCGCCGCATTGGCTCCTGACAGCACGATAGGTGCGTCAACCGATCGCAGCGAGCAATATCATGCCAAACGTCAGCCTGGACCGAACCGATCTGCAGGTGCTCGGCGAGCTGCAGCGCGCCGGCCGCCAGACCAACGCGGAGCTGGCCGAACGGGTGCGCCTGTCGCCGTCGGCGTGCCTGCGCCGGGTGCAGCGGCTGGAGCGCGAGGGCGTGATCGCCGGCTACCGCGCCGAGGTCGACCCCGAGCGCGTCGGCGTGGGCCTGCAGGCGTTCGTGCGGGTCCAGCTCAGCCGCCACGACAGCGGCGCGATCGAGCGGTTCTCGGTCTTCGTCAACCAGTGGGAGGAGGTGGTCGCCTGCCACGCGCTGACCGGCGACATGGACTACCTGCTGCAGGTGGCCGTGCGCGACCTGGACCACTTCTCGCGCTTTCTGCTGGACCACCTGCTCAACCAGTCCGGCGTGGACGACGTCAATTCCAGTTTCGTGTTGCGCACCGTCAAGGCGTTCCGCGGGATGCCGTTGCCGGCCGGACGACCGTCAGCGTGAGTCGGCGCCTGCGGTGCAATCGGGTGTACGGCGCAGCAGGCTGCCGATGCGCGACTGCTCCTGCGCGCAGCGCTCGGCCTCCGCGGCGGCCTCCTGCGCCGACTTGCGCGCCGCGGCTTCGGCCGCCTGGCGGGCGGCCAGCGTAGCCTCGGCCACGCGCTCCTTATGCATCTTCGCCAGCGCGGCGCGGATCTGCGGCAGCGCCGCCATCGCGGCCTTCTCGCCTTCCAGGATCGCGTTGTTGCGCTGCTCGAAACTGGCCGGCCCGATCTCGTCGACCCGCGGCCGGATGACGATGTCGGCCCGGGCCAGCTCCTGCGCGCCAAGCTTGCGGCCCATGATGGCAATGGACTGGTTGACGTTGCCCAGCAGGCTGCCCGGCGCCTTGCCGCTGGCAATGGTGGAGATGTCCACGGCGATGACAAAGTCGGCGCCCAGCTCGCGCGCGGCATCCACCGGCACCGGACTGACGATGCCACCGTCCACGTAGTGCAGGCCGCCGATGAGCGTCGGCTCGAACACGCCGGGAATGCTGCTGGACGCGCGCACCGCCTGACCGGTGTTGCCGCGCACGAACACGGTGCGCTTGCCGGTCTCCAGCTGGGTGGACACCACTGCGAAGGGCTTGACCATCCTCTCCAGCGTGCGACCGCCGACCAGCTCGTTGACGTAGTCCTGCAGCTTCTGGCCCTTGATCACCCCGCCGGAGAACAGGCTCACGTCGCGGATCTTCGACTCGTCCAGCGCGAAGGCCTGGCGCTGCATCTGGAAGGAATCCATGCCGCTGGCATACAGCGCGCCGACCACGCTGCCCGCGCTGGTGCCGGACACGACGACAGGCTCCATGCCGTTGGCCTCGAGCATCTTGATCACGCCGATGTGGGCGAATCCCTTGGCCGCGCCGCCGCCCAGCGCCACGCCGATCCGCGGCGCAGGAACGCTGACTGGCGCGACCGGCGCGGCGATGGCAGGCGCGGGGTCGGGCCGGGTGTTGCCGCCGCACGCGGCCAGGACGATGCCCGCGCTCAGGGCCAGCCAGTGACGGGGGCGGAACAGGGTTTTCAGCCGCATGGCGAAAGGCACATTGAAGGACGGGACGGCAAGGATAGTGCGCGGCGCTTGAACGCGGTCAGTCCGCTCGCCCGTGTGGCTTATCCTCGGGGCGTGTTCGAACTCCGCCAGGTCTGCAAATCCTACGGTCGCGTCGTCGCGCTGGACGCGGTCGAGCTGTGCATCGCCAGCGGCCGCACCACCGCCCTGATCGGTCCCAGTGGCGCGGGCAAGTCCAGCGTGCTGCGGATGCTGGTCGGGCTGGACTGGCCCGACAGCGGGGAGGTCCGCTTCGATGGCGAGCCGCTGCAGCGCGACCGCCTGCTCCAGCAGCGCCGCCGCATCGGCTACATGATCCAGGAAGGCGGGCTGTTTCCGCACCTCAGCGCGGCGGCCAACATCGGCCTGCTGGCACGGACGGTGGGCTGGTCGACCGCGCGTATTGCGCAGCGCATGGATGAGTTGGCGGCGATGACCCGCTTGCCGGTGGCCGCGTTGCAGCGCTACCCGGCCGAACTGTCGGGCGGTCAGCGCCAGCGGGTCGGGCTGATCCGGGCGCTGATGCTGGACCCCCAGGTGCTGCTGCTGGACGAGCCGCTGGGCGCGCTGGATCCGATCATCCGCCACGAACTGCAGGAGCAGATGCGCGAGCTGTTTGTCGAGCTGGGCAAGACCGTGGTGCTGGTCACCCATGACGTCGCCGAAGCGGCGTTTCTCGCCGACACGCTGGTGCTGCTGCGCGACGGCAGGATCGTCCAGCAGGGCACCGCGCGCGAGTTGCATGACGCCCCCGCCGACCCGTTCGTGACCCGTTTCATGACCGCCCAGCGCAGCCTGGAGCAGAGCCTGTGAGCGCCGCCCAAGTCCGTGTCCGGTCGCGCCCGGGCTGGCTGCTGCTGGCGTTGGTCGTCGCGCTCGCAATCGCCGCGCTGCCGGTTGCGCCGGCTCATGCGCAACCGGTGACCGTGGGTTCCAAGGCCTTTACCGAGTCGGTGATCCTGGCCGAGGTGGCCGCCGGGCTGCCGCACGACGAGGGAGTGACCGTGACCCACCGGGCGCAGCTGGGCGGCACCCGCATCCTCTGGCGGGCGCTGCTCGAGGGCGACATCGACGCCTACCCCGAGTACACCGGCACGCTCGCCGCGGAACTGCTGCAGATGCCGGGCGCCGGCCCTGACCGGGTGCGCGCCGCGCTCGACGAGCGCGGTCTGGGCATGACCGCGTCGCTGGGTTTCAGCAACACCTACGCGCTGGGGATGACCCGCGCCCGTGCCGGAGAGCTGGGCGTGGCCACGGTGTCAGACCTGACAGACCATCCGGAGCTGAAAATCGGCCTGAGCAACGAGTTCATGCAGCGCGCCGACGGCTGGCCGGGCGTGCGCGACGCCTACGGGTTGCCGCAGCGGCCCGACGGCCTCGATCACGACCTGGCGTACCGCGGCCTGGCCAGTGGCGCGCTGGACGTGATCGACCTGTACACCACCGATGCGGAGATTGCGTACTACGACCTGATCGCTCTTGAGGACGATCGCGGCTATTTCCCTGACTACGCCGCGGTGTTCCTCTATCGCAAGGACCTGCAGGCGCGCGCGCCGGAATGGCTGGCGGCGCTGCAAGGCCTGGCCGGGCGCATCGATGCACCGACCATGCAACGGCTCAATGCCGAGGTGAAGCTGGAGGGCGCCAGCGAAGCCAGCGTCGCCGCGGGGTGGCTGGGCGTCGCCGCGCCCGCCGCCGCGTCGCGCGCGCAGCGGATCTGGAAGCGGACCTTGGAACACCTCGGGCTGGTGGGCATCTCCCTGGGACTGGCGCTGATCGTCGCGTTGCCCCTCGGTGTGCTGGCTGCGCGCCGGCCGCGGCTCGGCCAACTGGTACTGACCGTCACCGGCCTGCTGCAGACGCTGCCGTCGCTGGCGGTATTCGTCTTCATGATCCCGCTGTTCGGCATCGGCGCCGGCCCGGCGATTGCCGCGCTGTTCCTCTACAGCCTGCTGCCGATCGTGCGCAACACGCACGCCGGCCTGACCGGCATTCCGCGCGAGCTGCGCGAAACGGCGGCCGCGCTGGGCCTGCCGCCGCGTACCCGCCTGTGGCGGATCGAACTGCCGCTCGCCCTCGGCATGATCCTGGCCGGCATCAAGACCGCCGCCGTCATCAACGTCGGCACCGCCACGCTGGGCGCGCTGATCGGCGCTGGCGGCTATGGGCAACCGATTCTCGCGGGCATCCGCCTGGACGATATCGGCCTGATCCTGGAAGGTGCGGTGCCGGCGGCGGTGCTCGCGCTGGTGGTGCAGGGCGGCTTCGAACTGGTCGAGCGGGGACTGACGCCGCGTGGCCTGCGGCTGGCCGCGCGGCACTGACCGCGCGCCACTGCCCGCCCGCGATCGATCGCACCTGAGTGGGCGGTGCGACCGGTCCCGGACCGCCTAGTCGCGGCGCCGGAACGGCAGGACCACGCCGCGCTCGTCCGCGGGGTCCGGGCGGTGCCACAACACTGGCACATCGTCGGCCGGAGACAGTTCCAGCCCCTCGGGATCGGGATCGGCCGCGTCCGCCTGTGCCAGTTCCTCTTCGATCTCCCAGCTGTATTTCTTGCGCGGCTGGCGCGGGTCCAGTCGCCGCCACAAAAACGCCGCCAGTACGCCGCCCAGCGCCCCGCCCATGTGCGCCTGCCAAGACACGCCGATCTCGCGCGGGAAGATCGTCAGCAGCATGCCGCCGTAGAGGAAGAAGGCGATCATCGCCGCCGCAATCGCCGGCCGGTCGCGTCGCAGCAGGCCGAGGATGAAGACCAGGAACATCAGGCCGTGGGTGATGCCGCTGGCGCCCAGGTGGTAGGAGCCCGCATCGCCCAACAGCCAGGCCCCGGCGCCCGAGCCCAACCACATCAGCGGCAGTGCGCGCAGCGTCGCGCGCGGATACATCCCGCCGGCCAGCGTGCCCAGCATCAGCAGGGAAATCGCGTTGGCGGCCAGGTGCTCGAAGGAGCCGTGCAGCAAGGGCGCACCGAGGATGCCAAGCAACCCCGCCGCCGACCACGGCTGCACCATCCAGTCGCGCAGGTCCACCGCGCCCTGCAGCGAGTGGATCACCAGCAACAGCAGCACCGCGGCCAGGCTCAGGTTGAATGCGCCCATCCAGCGCTTGCGGTCGGCGATGCGCTGCGCCTTGGGATCGAGCGCGAGCGCTTCGGGAATCTTGTCAGGCATTCACCAACTGTGGCGCTGGCGGCCGCGAATACAAGGCGGGCCCCGTAGAATGGCGGCATGAACAACACCATCCCCACCGTCCACCTGAAGAACGCCTGGAAATCCTCCCACCCCTGGATATTCCAGCGCCTGGTCGCCAAGCCGGCGCAGCGTCCGCGTCCCGGCGAGATCGTCGATGTGATTGGCGTGGACGGCGAACTGATCGGTCGCGGCTTCTACAACGGCCACTCGCGCATCGCCCTGCGCATGCTCGACAACGACCCCAACGCGGTGATCGACGCGGACTGGTTCGCGCGCAAGATCGCCGCGGCCGTGTCGCTGCGCCGCGATGTGCTCAAGCTGGACGAGGTCAGCGATGGCTGGCGGGTTTTCCACAGCGAGGGCGACGGCATCTCCGGGCTGGTGATCGATCGCTACGCCGACCTGCTGGTGCTGGAGTTCTTCAGTGCCGGCGCGTTCCGCCACCGCGAATGGATCCAGGCCGCGCTGCGCGAGCAGTTCCCCGGCTGCCGCTTCCACATGTCCGCCGATGTGCACGTGCAGAAGCAGGAAAGCTTCGATTTCCGCGGCACCGAACCGGCCCAGCCGGCGGTCATCACCGAGCACGGGGTGAAGTTCCGCGCCGATCCGGCCGGCGCGCACAAGACCGGATTCTTCGCCGACCAGCGCGACAACCGCCAGTGGTTGAGCCAGCACGTGGCCGGCAAACGGATGCTCGACCTGTGCTGCAACACCGGCGGCTTCGGCGTGTATGCCGCCGTGCGTGGCGCCAGCGAGGTGGTGGGCGTGGACATCGACGCGGACGTGCTGTCCATCGCCAAGGGCAACGCCAAACTCAACCAAGCCGATGTGAAGTTCGTCCAGGCGGACATCTTTCCGTGGCTGCGCGATGCGGCGATCGCCGGCGAGCAGTACGACGTGGTGGTGCTGGACCCGGCCAAGATGACCCGCGACCGGGAGCAGGTGATTCCGGCGCTGAAGAAGTACCTGGACATGAACCGGCTCGCGCTGGGCGTGGTCAAGCCGGGCGGGCTGTTTGCGACGTTCTCATGCACGGGGCTGGTCAGCGAGGACCAGTTCCTGGACATGATCCGGCGGGCGGCGTTTTTTTCCAATCGGACGGTGCAGGTGCTGAAGGTGGCCGGCGCAGGGCCGGATCATCCGTGGCTGGCGCAGGTGCCGGAGTCGCGGTATCTGAAGGCGGCGTTTTGTCGGGTGCTGGACTGAGGCGGTTCCGGGACTCGTATGGATGCCCAGGGGGCGCCGACCGGCAGTCCCGCTCAGTCGCTCCACGAAATTCGCTTTGTGATCGGGACTGCCGGCCGGCGCCTGCAGGCTCGCCTTTCGCAGTGGCCCGCGGTCGCGGCCGGTGAGACCGGCGTCGCTACACTGGAGCGATGGATAGCCAACTGCTCCTCATCTTGTTGCTCGTGGCGACCTTGGTCGTCGCCGGACTGTTGGTGGTGTTGCTGCGCAGGCAGGGTTCACAGGGATCTGGCGCGGAGCTGGGCGCGATGCGCGAGGAGCGTGATCGGCTGGGTGAGGAGTTGCGCGCCGAGCGCGAGGCGGCGCGTGAGCAGGCGGCCGAGAGTGGGCGCCTGCTCGGGCGCTTGGGCGCACTGGAGGGTGCGATTGCCGAGCGCGATCAGGTGATTGATCGTCTGGAGACGGCGCGCGCCGGTTTGCAGGAGGGGCTGGAGACGGAGCGCTTGGCGGCGCGGTCGGCGGGGCAGTCGTTGCAGGAGCGCGAGCAGGCGCTGCTGGCCTCGCGCGAGCGTGAGGGCGCGTTGGCGGCGGAGCTCGCCGAGCTGCGCGACAGCTACCGCCACCTGCAATCCGAGCACGCGGGCGTGTCGGCCAACCTGCAGCACGCCAAGCAGGCCCACACCGAGATGCAAACCTTCCTGGCCGAGGCGCAGACGAAGCTGTCGGGTGCCTTCACCGAGCTGGCGGGCAAGGTGTTCGAGGAGAAGGGGCAGCTGTTCGAGAAGAACGTGCAGCGGGCCTCGTTGCAGTCCAAGGCCGATATCGACGCGTTGCTGAAGCCGTTTGCCGAGCGTATCGGCGAATTTCGCAGCCGGGTCGACACGCTCTACGGCGAGGAGGCCCGGGAGCGGGCGTCATTGCTGGGGGCGGTCACCGAGCTGAAAACCCTCAACCAGGACATGGCGCAGCAGGCGCACGCGCTGACCCGGGCGCTGAAAGGCAGTTCCAAGGTCCGCGGCGACTGGGGCGAGCTGATGCTGGAGAGCGTGTTGCGCGGCTCCGGTCTGGAGGACGGTGTGCATTACGACCGCCAGAAGGGCACGGTCGACGAAGACGGCGCGCGGCTGCACCCGGACATCGTGGTTCGCCTGCCCGACGAGCGCTGTGTGGTCGTTGACAGCAAGGTCAACCTGATCGCCTGGCAGGAGGCGATGAACGCCGACACGCCGGACGAGCAGAACGATGCGCTACGCCGGCACGCCGCCGGCCTGCGTCAGCACATGCGCGAGTTGAGCGAGAAGAACTACCCCAAGGTGCTGGGCGATACCGCGCTGGAGGTGACCATCGCCTTCATCCCGATCGAAGGCGCGCTCTCGGCCGCGCTGGGCACCGACACGGCGCTGCAGACCGACGCGTTCGACCGCCGCGTGGTGTTCGCCTCGCCCAACACGCTGATGGCGCTGCTGCGGGTGGTGGAGCGGCTGTGGACGCGCGACAAGATCCAGCGCGAGGCGATCGCGATCAGCGATACCGGTGGTCTGGTGCTGGATGCGCTGATGGGCTTCCTCGCCGACTTCGACAAGGTCGGCAAGAGCCTGGATGACGCCGACAAGGCATTCAAGAACGCGCGCCGCCGGCTCAGCGAGTCCAGCCAGGCGGTGATCCCGCGGGCCCGGCGACTGGCCGAGCTGGGTGCGCACGGAAGGCGCGCGCTCACCGATGAGCTCAAGCCGGAGGCCGACGGCGGCGCGGCGTCGACCGACGCTCCCGCAAAACAACTCCTCGGTGCTGCGCTGGGGACCGGGAACAGCTGAATTCGCGGGCACTCGCCGCAGCGTCCCGGCGCGCGCCGAGTGCTCCCGACGCGCTGCGGCTGCGCGGCCATCGCCGCACGACTCAGTTGTCGGTGGGCATCACCGGCATCGCCGACGCCGGGACGAGCGGGTTGTCGTCGTCGCGCAGATAGTCAGGCAGCGCATTGTCGGTGTCCTCGCCCATGCGGTCGCCGAGGATCTGGTAATTGCGCCGCTGCATCCACGCATCGCGAACCAGCGCGTAGTCGTCGGAGGCGCCCTCGCGCAGGCTGTCGGTCGCCAGCAACTGGGTGCGCACGTCCACCAGCTGCAGGCCCTGCAGGGGAATCCGGATCTTGTCCTGCTCGACCTGCCGCAGCGGGCTCAGCGGCGCGTCGCCCACCATGCCGAGCACGTCGCGCACGGTGCGCGGGCCGAACAGCGGCAGCTCCACGTAGCGCGAGCGTTCCCAGCCCCACACACCCAGCGTCTGGCCGAAATCCTCGTTGCGCCGGTCCAGCTTGGCGTCGCTGGCAGGATCGAAAATACCGGCGATCCCCAGCGTGGTGTTGAGCACGAACCGGCCCAGCGCCTGCCCGGCCTGCGCCGGCTTGCCCTGCAGCAGCGCATTGAGCGCGGTGACCGGCTGCCCTAGGTTGCTGAAGAAATTGCTCACCCCGAGCCGCACCGGCCGCGGCGCGACGGCGACATAGAACTGGGCCAGCGGGCGGGCGATGGTGCGATCGACCGCGTTGTTGAAGCGGTGCATCGGGCGGTTGTAGCGCTCCCACGGGTCGTACACGCCGGCGATCTGCGCGGCGGCCGGCAAGGTGGGGTCGGCGACCGGGTCGTACACGCCGTAGAGGGCGTCAAAGTCGCGTTCGGCGGCGGTGCGCGCCTGCATCCCAGCCGCGTCCTGATCGGTCGCCGACATCGCTGGCGGCGCATCGATCGACTCGGCAGTGGTGTCACCCGCAGTGGCTTCCGGGGCGCCGGCTGCCTCCGGCTCGGTCACCGCCGGTTCGATTAAGGCAGGCAATTCGGAGCCCGCGTCCGTTGCTGGCTTTGCCGGCACTACCGGCGTTGCCGCGTCATCGAGCACCGGCGGCGCGCTCGCGCAACCAACGCCTGCCACGGCGAGGACCAGGCCCAGCCCAAGCACCAGCGACGGCGCACGGCGATGGCGGTTGCGAAATGAGGTGGGCATCAAGAGCAGTCCATGGCACGTTGGTGGCCGAATGCGGGTGCGGAGGCGACGGTCGCCGACGCGCGCAGGGCCCAATTTAGTTGGCGAAATCCAGCGTGGCGCCCAGCCGGTAGGCGCGGCGCAGTTCCGCCAGGCCGGCCGGCTCGCCCAGCACCTGATCGGCACCGGTACGCGCGGCGAGCTCGGCCAGCAACGCCACGCCCGCACTGTCGACGCGCTCCACCGCGGAGAGGTCCAGCTGGGTGATGCCGTTCGGCCAGGCGGCGCACCGGCCCCACAAGGCGGGTACCGCGTCGCGATCAAGCACGCCGGTAAATACCAGCGCATTGCCGTCACGCTCGACCGAGGCGATGGGGGCAGGTGAGCGCATGCCAGCGGCCGGCGTCACTTGGCGGTCGGCTGCAGCCTGCCCGCTTCCAAGTCGGTCGAGATCTCGTTGATCGACTTGCGCGACAACGGCTCGTCAAACTGGTTGCGGAAGGTCTGCACGAAGCTCACGCCCTCGACCATCACGTCGAACACCTTCCAGTCGTTGCCGACCTTGCGCATCAGGTAATCCACCGGGATCGGGTCGCCGCCCTGGCGGATGAACTCGCTGGAGACCTTGACCATCGCCCCGCCGCGCAGCGGCGTCTCGGACTTGATGCGCACCTTCAGCCGGCTGTTGAAGTCCAGCAGCGAGGAGCCGTAGCGGCCCATCAGGTTGCTGGTGAGTGCCTTGGCGAAACGATTGACGTCCGCGTCGGCGGCGCCGCGGCCGTGGCGGCCGAGCACCAGCTGGGCGGCGTACTTGCTGTCGAACATCTGCTCGAACTCGGCGCTGATGAACTTCTGCAGCGCGGCGCGATCGGCGGTGAACTCGGCGCGGCGCGCGTCCAGCGTGGTCAGCACGCGGGTCGAGTTGTCCAGTACGAGCTTGCTTGGCGAGGCGGTGGCGGTCGTGGCCGCGGCGGTCTGTCCGACGGCAAACGCCAGCACGGGAGCGCCGGCCAGCAGCGCGGCGGAAACCAGAACGGAGATCAGGCGGATTTTCATAGTCATTCCTTGGGGGTGTCGCCGTTGTCCTGCAGGTACGCGGGAAGCTCGGCGGCGCCGTCATCGGCGCTACCCGGGCCATTGTCCGGACCTCCGCTGAACATGTACTTGCCGACCATCTGGATCAGGTCGACCGAGGACTGGGTCAGGAAGATCTGGTCGCCGGCCTTCAACGGCTCGGGATCGCCGCCGGGTTGCAGGCCAATGTAGCTCTCGCCCAGCAGGCCGGAGGTGAGGATGGCGGCGCTGGTGTCGGCGGGCAGGTCGTCGTAGCGCTTGTCGATGGCCAGGGTGACCACCGAATCGAGCTTCACCGGGTCCAGGGTGATGTGGGAGACCCGGCCGATCGCCACGCCGCCGATCTTGACCGGCGCGTTCGCGCGCAGCGGGCCCAGATTGGTGAAGCGGGCGGTGACCTCATAGTCGCTGACACCGAACCAGCCCAACTTGCCGTTGGTGGAACTCATCGCCAGGACCAGCAGGGAGGCCAAGGCCAGCAGCAGGAAGGCGCCGACGGCAAACTCGATACGGGGGCTGCGCATACTCATGGGGTGTCACTCGTGGAAAGTGGGAGTCGATCGGGGATCAGGTGAACAGCAGCGCGGACATCACGAAGTTCAGCATCAGCACCAGCAGCGAGGCATTCACCACCGCCTTGGTGGTCGCCACGGAGGTGCCCTCGATGGTCGGCTCGGCGTGGAAGCCGACGTAGGCCGCGACCAGCGCCGCCACCGCGCCGAACACGGCGGACTTGACCATCGCCATGCCGAAGTCGTCGACCAGGTCGACGCTGTCGCGCAGCACCTGCCAGAAAATACCCGAATCCACGCCGATGACGTGGACCGCCTCCAGATAGCTCGCGCTGATCGCCAGGCTGCAGAAGAAGCCCGTCAGCAGCGGCACGCACAGCACGGCGGCCCAGAAGCGCGGCGCCACCGCCTTGCCGACCGGGTCGATCCCCATCAGGCCCAGCGCGGTGATCTGGTCGGTGGCCCGCATCAGGCCCAGCTCCGCGGCAATCGAAGATCCGGCGCGGCCGATGAACAGCAACGCCGTCAGCACCGGTCCCAGCTCGCGATAGATGCCCAGCCCAAGGATCATGCTGACCTGGGTGCTGGCGCCGTAGGTGTCCAGCGCGCGGTAGGCCAGCAGCGTCAGCGACAGGCCGACGAAGGCGCCGCCAACGACGATGATCGGCAGCGAGCGCGCACCGATCTTGTAGATCTCCCGGACCAGCTCGCGGAACAGGTCGCGGCTGGGGACCGAAGCGCGCAGCACCGAGAGGGTGAACAGCCCGGCGCGACCGACCGCGCGGACCGCCTCTGCCAGCGCCATCAGGCGGCCGCCTCTGCGGTGGCGGTGCGCGGCCGCGCATCGAACGCGATCGGGCCGTCCGGGTTGCCGTCCAGGAACTGGCGCACCAGCGGATCGGTGCTGGCCTGCAACTGGGTCGGCGTGCCGGAAAACACGATCGTGCGGTTGGCGATCATGATCGCGTGGTCGCAGATCGGCAGCGTCTCGCGGACGTGATGGGAGACCAGGATGCTGGTCAGCCCCAGGCTGTCGTTGAGCCGGCGCACCAGCTCCATCACCACCCCGGCAGCGATCGGATCCAGGCCGGTCAGCGGCTCGTCGTAGATCATCAGCGGCGGATCCATGGCCAGCGCGCGGGCCAGCGCGACACGGCGCGCCATGCCGCCGGACAACTCGCGCGGATACGCATCGGCGGCCGCGACCAGGCCGACGGCGTGCAGCTTCATCCGCACCAGGCGTTCGATCACCGGCCGCGGCAAGGCCGTGTGGGTGTGCAGCGGCAGGGCGACGTTCTCGGCCACGGTCAGGTCGGTCAGCAGGCCATTGCCCTGCAGCAGCACGCCGATGCCCTTGCGCATCTCGAACAGCGCGCGCGAACGCCGCGGAATCGGCTGGCCGAAGATCTCCACCGTTCCGGCCGCCGCCGGCAGCTCGCCGGTCAGTGCGGCCAGGAGCGTCGACTTGCCGCTGCCGGACGGGCCAAACACCGTCAGCACCTGGCCGCGCGGCACGCTGAGGTTGATGTCCTGCAACACCGTGCGGCGGCCGCGATCAAGGCGCAGGCCGGCAAGGCGGACGATGGGCGTGGAATCGATCATGGGCATGGGCCGGTAATGCGAACACGGGCCGCGCCGCCGTGGGGCGGAGCAGGTCGCGCATTGTCGCAGCCCGCCGCACGGCGCGCACGCCAAAGACTGAATGGACGAGACGGCCCGACCGGACACGTGCTGAGCCTTCACCGCGGCGGGACGCCGTGGCGGCGAAGCTGATCGCGCCGACGCGGGTCCCGCGGCCGGCCTTTTCAGGGAGCAGACGATGAGTGACAAGAAAATTCCCGCAGACGATACTGACCAGCAGGCGCTCGGATCCGGTGCCGGCGCCGTCGCCGGCGCGGTGACCGGGGCGGCGGTTGGCGCCCCCGGCGGCCCGATCGGAATGGCCATCGGCGCGCTCGCCGGCGGCGTGATCGGCGCCGGTGCCGGCGAGGCGATGGCGGTACGCGCGGGCATCGAGGACTACCGCGCGCACTTCCAGCGCGACTACACCGGCGCCGCGTACTACCGGCCCGGGCAGGCGTGGGAGGACTACCAGCCCGCCTACGAGTTCGCCTACGACCAGTTCGAGGAGTACCGCGGCAGGCCGTGGGCCGAAGTGGAGCCGGGCCTGCGCGAGGAGTGGGAAATCGAGCGCGCCGATCGACCCGAGCGTGCCGAATGGGCGGAAGCGCGTACGGCCGTCGCCGACGGTTGGGAGTACCTGCGCGAAGCCGCGCGCATGGACGCCGCCCCGGGCTGATGCCCGCAACGGCTCGCTGGAGTAGCATGGCCGGCCCTTAGACGAAGGTGTTGCAGTGCCATGGCCGATCCCGTCAAACCCACCCGCGAGGAGGCCGAGGCCGCAGTCCGCACCTTGCTCTCATGGGCCGGAGACGACCCCGGCCGTGAGGGCCTCCTTGATACGCCGCGGCGCGTCGCCAAGGCCTACGCCGACTGGTTCAGCGGCTACGAGATCGATCCCGACGAGTACCTGGCGCGCACGTTTGAGGAAGTCGCCGGTTACGACGAGCTGATCGTGCTGCGCGACATCCGCTTCGAGAGCCACTGCGAGCACCACATGGCGCCGATCATCGGTCGCGCGCACGTGGGCTACCTGCCCGACGGCAAGGTGGTCGGCATCAGCAAGCTGGCACGCGTGGTGGACGCCTACGCGCGCCGCCTGCAGGTGCAGGAGAAGATGACCGCGCAGATCGCCGACTGCATCCAGCGCGTGCTGCAACCGCGCGGCGTTGGCGTCGTCATCGAGGCCAGCCACGGCTGCATGACCACCCGCGGCGTGCACAAGCGCGGCGTGGCCATGATCACCTCCAAGATGATGGGCGGCTTCCGCGAGGACGGTCGCACGCGCGCCGAGTTCCTGCAGTTCATCGGCAGCCCGGCGCGCAACTGAGCGTTACCGCTTCGTGATCAGGCCGATACATTCGCCTCTGTATTCTGCGGCGATGTCCAGCCAATCCGCCCCGCATCCGGCCACCGCGCCGGCACCCACGCGCCACTCCGAACCCCCGGCGCCCCCGTCGGCGCGCCAGTCCCTGCCGGCCGCCTATCGTGCCGTGCGCGAGCGCAGCGTGGCATTGGCCGCGCCCGTCTCGGCCGAAGACGCGATGCTGCAGTCGATGGAAGAGACCAGCCCGACCAAATGGCACCTGGCCCACACGACCTGGTTTTTCGAACGTTTCGTGCTGGCCGAAAGCGCCGGCTACCAGCCCGTCAACGCGGACTGGGACTACCTGTTCAACAGCTATTACCAGAGCGTCGGCCCGATGCACGCCCGCCACCGGCGCGGGATGTTGTCGCGACCGTCGCTGGCCGAGGTCCTCGATTACCGCCGCGCGGTCGATGAACGCATGGGCAGCGCCTTCGACGCCGGCCGGTTCGACGCGCCGCTGTGGCAGCGCATCGAGCTGGGCCTGCATCACGAGCAGCAGCACCAGGAACTGCTGCTGACCGACATCAAGCACGCGCTGTGGTGCAACCCGCTGAAGCCCGCCTACCGCGACGACCTGCCGCTTGCCAGCGCCGCCGCCGGTCCGCTGGACTGGCTGGGCCAGGATGAGGCGATCGTGGAGATCGGCGCCGCGGGCTGGCCGCTGGACAGCGAGTGCTTCGCCTTCGACAACGAGTCGCCCCGGCACCGCGTGTTGATGCCGGCGCACGCGCTCGCCACCCGCCCGGTGACCAACGCCGACTACCGCGACTTCATCGACGCCGGCGGCTACCGCGACGCCTCGCTGTGGCTGAGCGATGGCTGGGCGCTGGTCAACCAGGCCGCGTGGCGGCACCCGATCTACTGGGACGAGGCGCTGGCGTCGGAATTCACCCTGGGCGGGATGCGGCCGATCGATCCGAACGCGCCGGTCAGCCACCTCAGCTACTACGAAGCGGACGCGTTCGCGCGCTGGGCCGGCGCGCGCCTGCCCACCGAGGTCGAGTGGGAAAACGCGGCCGCCGCGGTCGCCGTGGAGGGCAACTTCGTCGACCGGGGCTACCTGCATCCGGTCGCCACCGGATCCGGCGCCGGCAGCGTCAATGCCAGCGCTACGCAGCAATTGTTCGGCGACGTGTGGGAGTGGACCTCCAGCGCCTATACCGCCTACCCCGGCTTCCGCGAGATGCCCGGCTCGCTGGGCGAGTACAACGGCAAGTTCATGAGCGGACAACAGATCCTCCGCGGTGGCAGCTGTGCCAGCTCGCGCGACCACCTGCGCGCCAGCTACCGCAACTTCTTCCACGCGCCCGACCGCTGGCAGTTCAGCGGCCTGCGCCTGGCGCGCGACGCATGACGGTCACCGTGGCGTCGAAGATCACGCTCAGCGACCTGCAGCCCAGCGCCGACGACATCACCGGCGACGTGCTCGCAGGGCTTTCGGCGACGCCCAAGACCCTGCCCTCGAAGTACTTCTACGACGAGCGCGGCTCGCGCCTGTTCGAGCGGATCACCCGCGAGCCGGAGTACTACCTGACCCGCGTCGAGCTGGACCTGCTGGATGCCTCGATGCCGGCGATCGCCGAGGCGGTCGCGCCGCGCGCCCACGTGGTCGAGTACGGCAGTGGCAGCGGGCGCAAGACCCACCTGCTGCTGGACGGCCTGACCGATCCCGTGGCCTACACGCCGATCGAGATCTCGCGCACCGCGTTGCTGGCCAGCGTGGAGCGGCTGGCCGATGCCTACCCGGAGGTGGAGATGCTGCCGGTCTGCGCCGACTTCACCCAGCCGGTGCCGCTGCCGTCGCCGGCGCGCGGCAATGGTCACGTGCTGGTGTTCTTTCCTGGATCGACGCTGGGCAACTTCCTGCCGGCCGATGCCGAGCGCCTGTTGCGCTCGATGCGCGCCACCATGGGCTCCGGTGGCCAGGCGTTGATCGGCATCGACCTGGACAAGGACCCGGCGCTGATCGAGGCGGCCTACAACGACGCCGCCGGGGTCACCGCCGACTTCACCCTCAACCTGCTGGTGCGGCTCAACCGCGACATCGGCAGCGATTTTGACGTGGACTCGTTCGCCCACCGCGCGGTGTACTCGCGCGAACGCATGCGCATCGAGACCCACCTGGTCAGCCTGCGCGACCAGCAGGTGCATGTGGCGGGCCGGCAGTTCGATTTTTCCGACGGCGAGGCGATGGAAGTCGAGTACAGCCACAAGTACACCGACGCGAGCTTCGCCGCGCTGGCCGCGCGCGCGGGCCTGCGCGTCATCGAGCGCTGGAACGATCCCAGCGACTGGTTCGGCCTGCGCCTGCTCGCGGCGGCCTGATCGCCATTCGAGTCAAGGAGGGCGCCGGGTTCGCAGTACCTCGACACCCGCCTGCCGATGCTCTCGCGATGAGCTCAACAACCACCGTGTCACCGCCCGCCGACTCGATCGAAACGGCCAGCCAGGCGGGCCTTCGCTACGTCTGCGACGACCATCCCGGTATCGCCCGACTGCGCGCCGGCAAGGGCTTCCACTACCGCGATGCGGACGGGGATCGGGTCAGTGATGCGCAGACCCTGTCGCGCATCCAGGCGCTGGCGATTCCGCCGGCCTGGACCGAGGTGTGGATCTGCCAGCGCGCCAACGGCCACCTGCAGGCGACCGGGCGGGATGCGCGCGGCCGCAAGCAGTACCGCTACCACGCCGACTGGAGCCGGGTCCGCGGTGACGGCAAGTTCGACCGCATCGTCGAGTTCGGCGCGGCCCTGCCCAGGCTGCGCCGGCACCTGCGCAAGGACCTCGCCGAGCCGGGTTTCGGCCGCGACAAGGTGCTGGCGATCGTCGTCGCGCTGCTGGCCGATACGCTGGTGCGGATCGGCAACGACCGCTACGCGCGCAGCAACCGCTCCTTCGGCCTGACCACGCTGCGCAACCGCCATATCGCCTTCCTGCGCGGCGGCCGCGCGCGGCTGAGCTTCCGCGGCAAGGGCGGGCAGCAGCACGAGATCGAACTCGACGACGCGCGCCTGGCCAAGCTGGTCAAGGCCTGCCAGCAACTGCCCGGGCAGGCCCTGTTCCAGTACCGCCAGGACGACGGCAGTATCCAGCCGGTCGATTCGGGCGCGGTTAACGACTACCTCCACCGCCGCCTGGGCAACGGCTTCAGCGCGAAGGACTTCCGTACCTGGGGTGGCACGCTGATCGCGTTCCGCGAACTGGCCGGCACGCCGGTACCCGAGGCCGGACCCGGCGGCGAGCCCAGCGAGCGCGCCCTGGCCCAGGCCCGCAACGCGGTGATCAAGCAGGTCGCCGAGGAACTGGGCAACACGCCGGCGGTGTGCCGCAAGGCCTACATCGATCCGGTGGTGTTCGACGGCTGGCAGGCCGGCCGGCTGCAGCGCGCCGCGGCCAATGCGCGCGGCGCCCGTCAATGGGAGCGCGCGGCGCTGAAGTTCCTCAAGCGCGAGCACCGGCGGTCGCGATAGGCCGGCTCTTCACCCGCCGTGGTCGCGACCGTCGCCAGACTCGACGTTCCCGCGAGGAGAAAACACCATGGCCACCTGCGACGTCTGCGGCAACAACTACGACAAGAGCTTCAGCGTGAAAACCGTCGACGGCGGCGGCACGTTCGACTCCTTCGAGTGCGCGATCCACGCCCTCGCACCCAGCTGCGCCCACTGCCAGTGCAAGATCATCGGCCACGGCAGCGAACACGACGGCAAGATGTTCTGTTGCGCGCACTGCGCACGCAAGTCGGGCGTCATCGGCTTGGAGGACCGGGTCTAGGGCAGCTCGGCGAAAGGCTGTGGATCAGGGGCCGTTATAGCTGTCCTGGGCACTGGACGGCGGGGGGATGGCGTCCTCCAGCGCCGCCATTGCCTCGGCAGGCAGGGGCAGCAGCGCCCAGAACGCCACGTTGCGCTCGCGCCACTCCAGCGCAGCCTCGTTGAGGATCGCCAGCAGGGTGTCGAACTCCTCCGGCTGCGCCTCATGCCAGGCACTGCTGTTCTCGATCAGCAGCAGGTAACCCGGTGCCAGCAGCCACGACAGGTCGCCGAGGCAATCGGCCAGCGCGTCCCAGTTGCCGCCGAACCAGCCGGGGAAGGACAGGCCCCTGGCGATCCGCTCAAGCGCGTCGGCCTTGTCGGTGCAGCCCGCCAGGTCGACCCGCGCGATCGCGATATCCAGCGAGGCGGCGGCATCCGCCATTGCGCCGCGGTCGCGTGCGTCGATGAAGAACGCGCGAGCCTGGTCGGGCTCCAGCAGCAGCGCGCGAAAGTCGGTCGGGATCACGGCGTCACCTCGAACCGGCGGAAGCTGCCGTAGTGGTCGTCGGTGTAGAAGTACTCCGTCGGCGGATCGCCGCCGGTGACGATGCGTCGCGCGCCGCGGTCGGAAGCGCCCGGCGTGGGGACGGTGTACTCGCGGTAATGGCTACGTGCACGCTGTGGCAGCCGCCCTTCGCGGTTCTGAAACACGCCGTCGTCCTGGCGGTACGCGTACGGACCGCCGCGGGCAATCGCCTCCAGCACTGGATGGGCCTCGCCGGGCAGGAATGCGGGAAAGCGGGTCTGCCGGCCACTCGATGAAGAAGCGGATGCCGGCGCATTGACGCGGTCAACGGCCTCGCTGGAAGGCGCAGGCGATTGGACGGTCGCCACAGGCGGCACGACCGGCGCCTGCCGGTACTGGGTCCACGACCACAGGCCGGCGACGATCACGGCGGCCACCAGCCACAGGCGAGTGCGGTCCATCAGGCGCTTCCTTGGTGAATTGACCCGCCGAGTCTACCGCCTGACCCGTGCCGGGCCAGGACGGCGCACTCAGCCGCAGGCGGCCTGGTGGATCGCACCCGCGCTGTTGACGTGCAGGTTCAGCCGGTCGCCGCGATAGTCCAGCGTCACCGCCATGCCGGGCTCGATCACGCGGACGTCGCGGCTGTAGCTCTCGAACCGGGCGCGCTCAACGACTTCCGGCGTGGCGGCCTGCCCGATCACCCAGCCGATCGTATCGGTGGTGCACGACTCTCCGGTTTGCTGTGCCATCGGCGGAGGCGGCATGGTGGTGCAGGCGGCGGCAACAAGGACCAGCGTGGCGGCGGACAGCGCGGTACGGATCATCGGGTTCTCCAGTCGGCGGGCATCCCACAGATCGTGCCCGCCGCGTCGTTAGGATGCGGTAAACACCTCGCCGGCCGCCTCCGCCTCCGCCTCCGCGTCCACCAGTCGCAGGATCAGCCTCGCCAGCGTCACCACGTCCTGGTGGTTGTGCGCGCAGACACGGCGCAGCAGCGAAGACGGACCGCCACGCAGGTAAGACAGCCACGCCGCCGGTGCTTCCGAGCCGGGCAGGTCGTCCTCGCGAACGATGCCCAGCAGCTCGCGCTCGATCGTCGCCAGCCGGCAGTTCTCCCACACCCCGCGGTAGCGGCGACGGGTCGGGAACAGCAGGTCGACGTGGTCCAGGCCGGTGATCGGATCGCCCATGCGGGCCAGCCGATAGCGCGTCTTCAGCAGCGGCGCGTCGTAGCAGCGGCCGTTGTAGCTCGACAGCACGGTGTCCGGGCCGAGCCAGTCGGTGAAGGTCTGCAGCATCAATGGCTCGGCGGCCAGGGTTGTGATCAGCAACTGGCGGATGCGCAGACCGTCGCCGTGGACCGGATCGTGATGCCAGTCGGCCGCGCCGATCTGGAACGCGCGGGTGCCGGTGCCGCCGGCCAGTCCCGTGGTCTCGGTGTCGAAGAACAGCAGGTGGCGCGGATCGACCGCTTCGCCGTGGCGCTTGGCAAAGTCCAGCGCCAGCGTGGTGGTCGGCGCGGGAAAGGCGACGTGCGACTGGATCAGGCGCAGGCCGGGCGCGATTTCCTCCCCCGGCAGCGCGCGGTCGATCGGGCCGGCGGGGTAGTTCAAGTAGGCCGGCTTGCGCTCGCGTACGCCCAGCAGCCGGCGCAGCGATTCAATCGATGTGTGGCGCGGCGTCGGGGTGGCGACCGCGGCTGCGTCTACCGCTCGGGGAGCTGCCGCCGTGACTGCCGGCGGAGCTGGCGCAGCCGGCTTGCCACCGGCCTGCCGACGCAATGCGCGCAACTTGTCCGGATTGATGCTCACGCCTCGGTCGCCTCCAGTGATTCTTTTGCCTGCAGCAACTCCAGCACCCGCAGCGCCAGCGACTTGGGCGTGGCCTCGTCGCCGCCCTCGTCCGCCGCCAGGATGGGACCGACACAGGCCGGGCAGCCGAACCTGCAGTCGCAACGCCCGACCAGTTCGGACGCGCGCCGGACCAGCTCGGCCTGACGGTTCCACAGCGGCTCGCTGAGACCCACGCCGCCGGGGAAGTTGTCGTAGAGATAGATCGTCGGTACGAACTGGCGCAAATCGATCATGTCCTCGTTGGCGTGGGTCAGGCGGTGGTTGATGTCCTCGTCATCCAGGATGCTGCTGTCCTCGATCCCGCGCAGCGTGCCGCGACCCTTGCTGTCGGCGGTGGCAAACCACGCGCCATCGCCGTTGCCGATCGCCTTCTGCAGGTCGCGCGCGTCGGCCATCACCGCCACCGTGGCCACGACGTGGAGCGCGTAACCGGCGCCAAGAAACCCGTCCAGCGCGTCCTGCCGCGACCAAAACCACGCCAGCAGCGTCGCCTGCGGCAGTTGCCACCAGGCCGCGGTGGTGTGCAGTTCCTGGTCTGGCAGGTTGACCGGCCCGTAGCCGATGTTCTCGTGGGTGTAGTAGCGGATCTTCTTGTAGCCCGACACCCGGCGCACCACGTGCACCTCACCGTGGCTGGCCTCGCCGCGGCCGGCCGCCTCGCCCTCGAAACGCTCCAGCACCTTGAGCTTGGTGTAGTCAATGGAGTCGGTGTAGTAGTCGACGAAGGTGCGCACCACGTAGGCCTTGCGACCTTCCCAGTCCAGCCGCTCGACCTGGAAGGGCGTGGACTGGACCATGTGGATCGCGCCCTCGTACAGGGTCAGCGCGGCGGCCGAATAGTCGACCTCGGCGATGATCTGCTGCTTGCCGCCGGTTTTGTCCACGACCACGAAGTTGCCATCGGCGACCGCCCGCAACGAGACCGATCCGGCCGGATAGCTGTCGGCGATCCACTCCCAGCGATCGCCTTCCCGGTGCACCACGTCGGTCTCGGCCAGCGCCTCCAGGAACACGTCCGGATCGATCGGGCCGAAGCCCTCGCCGACCACGAACGGCAGTTCGAAGGCCGCGCAGCGGATGTGGTCGAACAGGATCAGCGGCTGGTCCGGCGCGACGCGCGCGTGTTCCGGCGAGGCATCGGCGAAGAAGTCCGGATGCCGCACCACGTACTGGTCCAGCGGCTGCGAGCTGGCGACCAGCACGCCAAGGGCCGGTTGCTGGCGACGGCCGGCGCGGCCGAAGCGCTGCCAGGTCGCCGCCACCGAGCCGGGATAGCCGTTGAGCACCACCACGTCGAGCGCGCCGATGTCCACGCCCAGCTCCAGTGCGGAGGTCGAGATGATGCCGTCGATGTTGCCTGCGCGCATGTCGCGCTCGGCCGCGCGGCGCTCGGTCGGCAGGTAGCCGCCGCGATACGCGCGGATGCGTGGCGGCTTGCGCGGGTCGTGGTCGAAGATGTCCTTGAGGTACTTGGTCAGCACCTCGACCATCAGACGGCTCTGCGCGAACACCAGCGTCTTCAGCCCGCTCTTGATCGCGATGCGGGCGATGCGGTTGCTCTGCGAACGCGCCGAGGCGCGCAGGCCCAGATCGGCATTCACCACCGGCGGATTCCACAGCAGCACGTGCTTGTCGCCACTGGGTGCACCGGACTCGGTGATGGCCGTGACCGGTGCTTCAATCAGTGCCTCACAGTGCGCCTGCGGGTTGCCGATCGTCGCCGAGCAGAGGATGAACTGCGGACTGACGCCATAGAACGCACAGATCCGCTTGAGCCGGCGCAGCACGTTGGTCACGTGACTGCCGAACACCCCGCGGTAGGTGTGCACCTCGTCGATGACGACGTAGCGCAGGTTCTCGAAGAACTGCGCCCACTTGGTGTGATGCGGCAGGATTGCCTGGTGCAGCATGTCCGGATTGCTGACAACGATATCCCCGTGCAGCCGGATCGCCTGGCGGGCGTCGCCGGGGGTATCGCCGTCGAAGGTGAACGCCTTGACCCCGAGGTCGCCAGCGCGGTTGAGCTCCAGCAGCTCGGCCACCTGGTCCTGCGCCAAGGCCTTGGTCGGGAACAGGAATAGCGCTTTTGAACCCGGCGCCTTGGCATTGCCGGCCATCGCCGCGCTCACCACCGGCAGGGTGTAGCAAAGCGACTTGCCGGAAGCGGTCGGGGTGACGATGGCGACGTGCTCGCCGCGCTGCGTGGCGTCCCAAGCCTCGGCCTGGTGCGAGTACAGCTGCTCGATCCCGCGGTCCTTGAGTGCGGACTTCAGCGCCGCCGGCACGTCCTCCGGGATCGGCGCATACGAGCCCTCGCGACCCGGAATGGTGAAGCTGCCGGTGATGCGGTCCGCGTAGCGCCGCTCCAGCCGCTGGCCCAGCAATGCGCCATCGCGGGACGGGCGACCGTCGGTCGTCGACAGCGCCTGTTCGCTGGCGGCGGTGCGGGGAGCAAGGGCGTAGGACATGGCGGCCATCGTGATGAAAGGGCGCCATGGGAGCATGGGGTGGTCTCAGCGGGTGAGACGGGGGTTATCCAGGCAGCGCCGACTTCCCCCGGGCCGTCCCACGCTTCCATTACTGCGCTCATTCGTATCTCCTCGGAAAGGTTATACCGGAGCACGAAATCACTGGGGCATTACAGCTGTTCAGACTTCCCGTCTATCGCTTTGTTAATCAGTAGCTTCGGTAAATATTGTTTCGGGCGATACACTTTTTAAGTGGCTCTTTATTGATATTCTGCAATAGCTTGCAATTAAGAGAAATGTATTTCGTCCACTCTGGGTTGCCGGAATCCGAATCTTCTAGCTTCGAAAGCAGTTCAGCCCTATCGTATCCGGCACGCTCAAGAGAAGAAAGCAGTCGAAAGTATTGATCATCATTCGGATATTTATATGCCCTAGCAATTTCTGTTGCGCGATCGCTCGTTAGGTTCGCAAGGCAGGAGGTCTTTTCAATCTTTGCTTCGCTGCCCGGGTGGATATCATCTGAAATTGATTCGCAGTAGCTATCTCGAAATTTCAGCCAAGAACGCTGAGTGTTTTTCAATTCAATTTTGTTTTGCGGCGTGACTGACGCCAGTGCTTTACTGTAATTCTCATTCAGTGCCTGATCTGCTGAATTGAAGTTTTGATCGGTGCAATATATTAACTCAATTGTTTTTGTGCTTTCGCATAAAGTGCTTTTATTCTGCTCTGCGAAGCTGATAGATGGCACGATAAGCACAATAAATAGAGTGGCTATTTCCAGCAGTCGCATTTTAATCCCTCCTCAAATAGATCGGCTTCTCGGTCTCTTCGTTTCAAGAGGCCGCCGAGGTTCTTTCCTTCCCATACTCGCTTCATTGAGCGAATTAGGGTTGGAATCTTTTTGTACTCTCCGGCGTTCAGCGCGTCTTGAATTTCACCAAGCTCTCGCCGCGTAGCGGTGTGGATGTTGTTGTGTCCGCGATTGAATATCAATGACAGCAATGCACCTTTGCAGTGAGGGTGAAGCTTTATGGACTCCGGGTATATGTCGACAACATTATCGGCGTACCTCTTCTTTAGGTCGAATGCAAGGTTTAATGCATCGTCTTTTGAGATCGAAATCGTCGATACGGTCGGCAGCTTGTCTTTAGCATCGGATTTCTTCAGGCCTGCAACCGCAACAAACTTGTCGACATCCTCAGAGCTGTAGTATGTACCTAGATCTTTGCGGATCTGTGCCGCACTCTGGTGACCGAGATCGTAGCCGTATCCGACTGTGATTCCGCTCGAGGAGCTTGCTGCGGCAGGTACATACGGATGTTCTTTATAGGTTTCGTCAGAGAGCATGTCTTCAAAGGATTTTTTGGAGACGATAAAAGTTCCTTGAGAAGTCTCTAATTCGTAGCACTCAACCACGCAGCCTGATGGGCAGGGCGTTGTAAAATTTGCTGTCATCCCCACCGGATGAAAGTAAATCGCTTTCGTATCCGTTGGGAATCCATTCTTCCCTTTCAACTCATCCCACCACAGCAGCGACTCGATCCGCTTCTTCTCCTGCACCCAGTCGGCCTTGCGCGGCTCCGGGATCAGTGGGTCGATGGCGTTCCATTTGTCCATCGGGCCGGCCCACTCGCTGTCGTAGCGGGTGATCAGGCGGGCGATGGCTTGGGCGAGCCACGGTTGCTTGAGCGCCTTGCGGATCTCGGTGGCCGTGAGTGTGTTGTTACCGTCCAGATCAACCACGTCGTAGAGCCTCTGGAACAGCGGGGCACTTTCGGCGCTGGCGCCCTGTGCGGCCAGCGTACCCTGCTCATCCTTCGGGGCCCCGGGCCGTTTGGCAACATGGTTCGCATAGAAGGTTGCCGGTGGTGTGTCATCGGCTTTGACCAGCTCGAATCCGGGCCAGTCCCAGGGCGTGCACAACTTGACCCTGGCCTGGTCCTTTTCCCGCGCCCAGCCGCTGCGGCCGCGACCATCGTCGGTACCGACATCGACCTGCCACCAGCGCGTGCCATCTTCCTCAACGGCGGTATTGTCCACAGTCTTGATCGCCACCACTCGCGGCCAGGCGGCCTGCGGACCGGTGGTGTTGCTGGCCTGCAGCGGGAACCGGCTCCAGGCATCCATCGTGCGGTCGGTGATCAGCGGGCGATCGTCGAGCATCGAGCGCATCACCCACACCGGGTCCCCGCTGGGCACCATCACCTCGCGCTCGGTGTAGGCGGACTTGTCGGTCAGGGCGTTGTAGGCGTCCAGTGCAATCGCATTGCCGTCGGCATCGAGGATGCGCGAGAGCACGCTGCCGTTGCCGTAGCTCCGGGTGGCCTTGTCGTAGCCACTCAAGCTGTCCCTGCCGACCACTTCCATGGTGCCTTTGCATACTTTCGCCCAGTCACCCGTTTTCGGCGACGTGGGGTCTAGGGTGATGCCGTCACTTGCGACGATCTGCTGGTCCGCCTTGGCGGGCAACGCAAGTGTTGCGCCGGCCTCGATGAGTAGCAGGGTCTTCTGCTTCTCGCCCAGCAGTTTGGCGCGCTCGCGACTCTTGGCGATGAAATCCTCGACATCGTCGCCAGCGAATACGTCCAGCTGCACCAGCGGTCGTTCGCTGCAACTCGAGCCCAGGGGATTGGTGTCGCTATAGCGTTGGTATTGGCCCAGATGGCCCATCAGGTCACCGGCATGGACCGCGATGGGCGCGTCGAGCACGACCACCTTGTCGGTGTCCGGGTCGGCGGTCGTTCCGGTCAGTTCCTTCTTGTAGGCGTAGGCGTCGGTGAGGCCGGCCGGTGTGACTTCGCCGCTCGCCACCCCGGATACTGCGTAGTAGCCTTTTTTGGTGCCTTCTGTGCCGAGTCGCAGCTTGACGCCGCGCGGCGCGAATCCGACAGCAATCTCGCCGTCCGCGTCGCGCAGGTTCAGACCGATTCCCCCTTCGGGGATATACGGGTTCCTGACCCGGTCGGCATCGGTGGCGGATTCGGCGACCGCATAAACCGCATCGCCCCAGTAGATCGGACGCGGCTTCTTCGCGTCATCCTGGTAGCCCTTCCAGTGCTGAAGGTGCATGTACAGGCTGTAAAAGATCAGCGAAGGCTCATTCGGTTCTCTCGTCGATCCTGCCCCGGAGCCGGTGCTTTCAATAGATGTTGTTTCAGTCGTCTTCGGAGCTGGCGGCAACTGCAAGCTGTGCCGGACTAGGGCGAAGCCGGTCGAGTAGGTCGCCTCGCCGCAGCTGTCGTAAGCCACCTTGGGATAGGTGCCGTCGATGCGGTAGGCGATGACTTCGCCGTCGGCGATGCAGCGGATACCCGCATCCTGCGCCAGCGTGGCGCCGGTCTGGCTGCCGAAGTGGATCCCACCGTGTTGTCCGTTGGCGCCGATCGGGTAGAACCCGTCTTCCGCACTGGCCAATGCGCTGTAGTAGATCTGTGGATCAACGACCTCGGCCGCGATCGAGGCGCCTTGGACGTCAGCCTCGGTTTTCTGGAACGGATAAGCGAATTTTTTCAGCGGAGCGGGCTTTCGGGTCTCGTCGGTCATGCAGACGTCCTTGTCTAGATAGGTTTGGTCTACGTCAGCCGGAAAAGTCCGGCATCCGCTCTGGTCTCAGCTTTAGAAGTCCGTCTGGCAACGAGCGTTGCACGTCACCGCTCGCCCCACCCGCAAACGGCACCTGTCCCGCCTTAACGCGAAACTCGCTCGGGCAGGCAAACGTAATATCGCCACCCTCCAGCGTGACCCGCGTCTGGCCGGCCTGCAGAATAATCTTCTCCTTGGCGAGCACGTCGATGCGCTCATCACTGGCGGTGATGGTGACCGACTGGTCCGCCAGTACCTCCAGTTTCCCCGTGTGGGCCTGCAGGCTGACCGGCCGGTCAGCGGCGATCGCCTTGATCGGGCCGCGCTGGGCGAACAGGGCCAGTTGGCCGCCGGCCACCCCCGCAAAGGTCTGGCCTGCGGCGATGTGGGCGTCCTGCTGGCTGGTCAGATGCAGGTTGCCGCCGGCATACGCCAGTGCACTTTTGGGTGTTGCAAGGGCGATCGCATCCGGGCCTTCCACGAACAGCAGCGGCGAGGCCAGCCGCTCGACAGGATCGCCGCCGTCACGCTGACCACCTGCGGGCTTGGTCGCGGCTTGGCCGTTTACGGCGCCGCTGTAATGCCCGTCCTGCTCGGGATCGACCGCGACGAGGAGGTCGATCTGGCGTTCGTTGGCGCGCAGCGGCGCGACCTGCGCTGCCGACCGCGTCATCCAGCGCCTGTGCGGTGCGTTGCGCGCCTTTGAGCTGGGCGACGGCCTCCGTCACGTCCATCTGCGTCGATACACCGTCCGGCCGGCCCGTCGTCGAGAGCAGCATGCCCTGGCCAGCGCGCACGTTGGCCCAGCCCAGCGTCGCCAGATCGAAGCCCGATCCACGAACCCCGCTGCGGCGAGCGTTGTCGTGGTCGATCAGGTATCCCAGTTCCAGTCGGCTGTCGGCCAAGCTGGTGTGCAGGCGCTGGCGCAGCTGGCCGGGGGCGTCGTCGATTACCCATTGCTGGGTGCCGCCGCCGTCCAGGCTCTGCGTGTGCAGGCCGCTCAGGGTGCCGGGGTGGTTGCTGGCATCGGCCAGGGCGAAGGGCGGGGCGACGTTGCCGTTGTAGAGCTGGCCGGTGATGACTGGCTGGTCGATGTCGCCGTGCAGGAACTCGACCAGAACCTCGCTGCCGACGCGGGGCAGGGCGTGGCTGCCCCAGTTGGGTCCGGCCATCCACTCGGCCACGCGCACCCAGGTGCCGCTGGTGTGATCGCCGGGGGCGTGACCGTCGGGATTGGCGTGGGAACCTGTGTCGGTCAGGCCGCCGGTGTTGGGCGCGGTGCCGCTTGCCAGGGGAACTGGATCCGCACCTGATGGTCGCGGGTGGAGGTGACGGCGGATTCGGGCAGGCCGACCACGGTCGCAGTTTGCATCCCGGGCGCGGTCGGCTTGTAGCGGGCGACGGGCACCACCGGGGTGTCGGCGGTCACGGCCAGCAAGCGGTTGCGGTAGTTGCCGCGTTCGATATCGCCGGCGTGGCCCAGCTGTTCGACGACGCCGCTGTCGAGGTTGTTGGCCGCGCCATGCTCGATCACCAGCGGCAGGAACGCCTGCCCGGACAGGTCAGGGTGCTGGGTCAGGGTGAAGGCGAAGCCCGACGCCATGCTGCGGGCGCTGCCGGCGCCGGCATGCAGGCGCTGCGGCAGGCGCAGCGCGTCCAGTTGCAGGGCCGCGTGCTGGTCCGCGTCGCTGCGGATGGCAAAGCGGCCGCCGCGTGGCGCGGAGAACGACTCCAGTGCCGGGGTGTTCGGGCCGGCCGGTGCAGCCGTAGCGATCGACGCCACCGCTTCGACCTGCTCGGGCTGCCAGCTGGCGACGCCCAGCATGCTCGCCGTCGCCTGGCGCTGCTCGCTGAAGCGCTGGATCGCATCGGTCGCTTCGGTCGCGTCGCTGCGGTGGAAGCGCAGGGTCGGCTCAATGGCTTCGGGCACGCTCGCGTCGCGATCGAAGACCACCAGGGTGGCGCCGCCATCGTTGTCCTGCGAGTGCTCAAAGCGCCATGCCAGCCCGGCATCGGCCAGCAGACGGAACACGAATTCGTGGTCGCTCTCGCGGTACTGGGTAGTGATGGGGTATACCGGCAGCGACAGGGTCACATCGACTCGCAGCGCCGCCTGCGGATAATCGTCCAGCACACGCTCCAGCACACCCAGCGCGTCCAGATCCTGGAACACCAGCGCATTGCGGCGCAGCTTCAAGAACGCGGTCCACGGCTCCATCAGCAGGCGGTAGCGGGCCAGTCCGCCGTCGCTGCCCAGGACCGCCACATGGGTGCAGTGGCCGTGCCAGTGGCGCAGGCGGCCATTGGCCAGGCGCAGGCGCAGTGACATCGGATGGCCGAGCAGCGCTCGGGCGTCCAGAAAGGCGTCGGTGGACAGGCAGTCCACGGTGAAACGGAAATCGTCGCAGACCGCCTCGCGGCCTTCGAAGCACTCGACCACCAGCGCGTCGGGCAACGCGGTGGAAAGCTCGATCAGTCGCTGGTCCTGCGAGACCCGGGCCAGTGCACGGGAGACAGCCTGGATATCCATATCCATACCTTTGTTTACTTCCTGAGGTGAGGCGCCCCGCTGATCCTGCGGGCGGGCACAGCTGCGCTTCGGAGTCCTTCGGATCAACGGCCAGATTAGCACCAGCGCGCCCGGGATGGGACGACGGGCCCTCACAGTCAACCCCGGCCGGGTCGACTAGGGTTTGCACACCCATCCAACGCTCCGGGTTTCGCATGCAGGGGACTTCAGACATCCGCGCCTACGTCGCACGCGTGGTGATCGCGCTGGCACTCACCGGGCTGGCGGTCCTGCTCTGGCAACTCTCGGAGCTGGTCATGGTGGTGTTTGGCGCCGTGGTGGTGGCGGTGATGCTGCACGCACTGGTCGACCAGACCGTCCGCCGTACTCCGCTGTCGCAAGGGCCGGCGCTGGCCCTGGTCCTGATGGTGCTGCTGGTGGTGTTTTCCCTGCTGATGTGGATGTTCGGCGCACAGCTGGCCGGTGAGATGGAATCGCTGAAAGCCACGCTGCCGCTGGCCTGGGAACAGTTCCAGGCGTGGATGGCGGCAAGTCCGCTGGGGCCGGCGGCGCAGCAGTTCAGCGAGCAGACCCAGTCCGACGCCGGCGGTCTCGCCTCCCGAATCGGGGCGCTGGTCATGTCCGCTTCGGGCAACCTGACCCAGCTGGTGTTGATGATCGCCGGTGGTATCTACCTGGCCGCCCAGCCGGACCTGTACCGCGTCGGCCTGCTGAAGCTGTTTCCGGCCGATCGACGCGAGCTGGTGGGCGATGCGCTCGATGCAAGCGGGCACGCGCTCAAATCCTGGCTGATGGGGCAGCTACTGGCGATGGTGGTGGTCGGCGTGCTGACCGGGCTGGGGTTGTGGCTGCTTGGCGTGCCGGTCGCGTTCGGGCTGGGCATCATCACGGCGTTGCTGGATTTCGTCCCGATTGCCGGGCCGGTGCTCGCGGCGATTCCTGCGGTCCTGCTGGGTTTCACGGTCAGCCCGCAGGTCGGCCTGGGGGCGCTCGCGCTGTTCATCGTCATCCAGCAAGTCGAGAGCCACGTGCTGCAGCCGTTGATCCAGCAGCGCGCGGTGGACCTGCCGCCGGCCTTGCTGCTGATCTCGCTGTTCGCGATCGGTGCGCTGTTTGGCCTGGCCGGGGTGGTGCTGGCCGCGCCCTTGACGGTGGTGATCTTCGTGCTGGTCAAGCGCCTGTACGTGCGCGAGACCCTGGAGACCGAAACCCGGATACCCGGGGAGGAATAGGGGGCGGACGCCGTTAGAGCGCACTCCGGGGAAGGAAAACGCCCGCCGGGAGAGAGGCCGGCGGGCGTTCGCCCTTGCTGCGACGCTCTAGTTCTTTATCTGCACGTCATCGATGTAGACGTTGACGTCGTACGCGGTATTGGCGTGGTACAGCCAGATCGCGTCCATCGTGACCGTGCTGGCGCTGATCGCCCCGTTGCCGCCGACCCAGGCGTTCCAGTTCGATGAGGTGGGAAGCGACCACGACACGTAGGTCCACTGGTTGGCCGGAACCGACTTGCTGGTCGAGCGCTCGGTGCCGTCGCTGTCATCGATGCCCACGCCGACGCTGGTGCCGGTGCCGCCGGACCAGACCCAGAAGCCGACCGTGCCATTGGCGCGGGTCATTTTGGTGTTGCTGCCCGGGTTGCCGCTGCCTGAAAGCAGGCGTACCGCCCAGTTGGCCGAGCTCGACTTGTTGTCCTTGAGGAGGACGCGCAACGAGCACGAGCCGTTCTTGCGCGTGCTGCAGTCCCGCGTCGCCGTGGACGTGCTGGAGATGCCGGTGGTGCTGCCCGAATAGGCCGGGCTGGTGTTGAAGTGGCCGACGCTGCTCTCGAACCGGTCCAGGTAGGTGACGGCGCCGGTGCCGCCACCGCTGCCCGGATTCAGCAGGCCGTAGTACTTGCTCCAGTTCCAGTTGATGCCCGGATCGGTGTGGGTCTGGCCGCTGTAGTGCTGGTGGCCCTTGATCTTGACGCTGGTGGGCAACACGTTGATGCCGCTGCTGGGCGCGCCCTTGTAGGCACTGCTGCAGGGGATGGCGCTGTACTTGGCGCAGAAGCTGCGGACCACGCCGGCGGAGGCGTTGTACATCGCGTTGGTGTACCAGGAGCTGTTGTTGACGTAGCCCTCGTGCTCGATGCCCAGGGCGAAGCTGTTCTGGTTGCGCAGGTGCCAGGCGGTGTGGGCGTTGCGGACCATCTGGGTGACCTGGCCGTCGGAGCTGCGGATCACGTAGTGCGCACTGACGTTCGAACTGGCGTTCTTGAACCAGGAAATGGTGCCGGCATAACTGCCCTGCGCGGTGTGGATCGCGACCGCGCTGACCGCCGCGGAACGTGACGCGTTGTAGTTGGACGAGTGCGCGGCGTTCCAGATGGCCGGGCCGTAGTCGGTGCTCTGGATGCCCGCATCCGGGCCCGCGCCAGACGAGCCGTTGGCGGTGGGCCGGCCGTCAGCCGACTTGGCCCGCAGCGTCTCGCTGATCGGGTCGATCTCGAAGTCGGCGGTCTCGATGCGGTCATTGGCCACGTCCAGCCGCACCATCGGCGCGCGCTGCGCGATCAGCTGGTCCATGTCGAATGCGCGCTCCCACTCGATCGCGCGCTCGGGCACCACGATGCCGCGATCATTGACGCCGCGGTCCTGCGCCAACAGCACGTCGTAGGCAAAGCTGGTGCGCGCGAACTCGCCGACGGCGCTGGCACGCTCGGCTTCCACCGGCGATGCCGAGAAGCCGGCGTAGCGCATCAGGGCCGGGCGGATCGCTTCGGGCGATGGCGTATTGCCACCGCGCTTGAGCCGCGAGCGCGAGTCAGCTCCGGGATGGTCCTTGCGGATCTCCGCATCCAGCAACGCGGCGGCGGCGAGTACGTTGGTGCGCGCGTCGGTGCGGACCAGTGCCGGCGAGACGCCGAGCAGCTGCGCGCCAGCGGTCACCTGGTCGGCGAAGCCCTGGCCCGCGTACAGGCCCATCACGCCGTAGGCGGCGGGCATGTGGTGGTGCGCTTCGGTCTGCGATTGGTTGGCGTCGGGCTGGATGTTCAGCCAGCGGCTTTGCACGTAGGCGATTGACTCCAGTGTGCCCACCGGCACCGCCGGATACCGGGCATAGGCTTCCTTGAAGTAACGCTGGAAGGCCTGGCGCTGCGGTCGGAGCGCGGCTTCCTCGGCGTTCAACTGTTCGACCAGCGCAGCTTCCTCGGGCAGCGCGGCCGACTCGCCGGCGAACGCGGTCGAGGCAAGCAGGCCGCTGATCGCGACCGAAAGCAGAATTCGTGAATATCCCCTCATGATTCCCTGAGCTCCGTATGGTGTGCGTCCCCTGCCACGGCGTTATCGCGCGGGGCACTAAGCTTGCGTTCAGCGATTTTCCGATTCGGGCAGCGCGTCGCGTTCAGGGGCGGGAAATCCGCTGAAACGCTAGGGCAATCCCTCTATTCGACCCCGGAACTTTGCCGCATCGCACCCATACTTCGCGCGTACGAACCGTATGGAAGCGCGTTTCAGGCCGGTGCCATCAAGTGCTGTTCGGCGTCCTGCAGGACTTCGGCAGGCAGCGCGCGGATACGTCGACTGCGCAACTGCGACGCACTGGCCAGGCCGATTCCGCGCGGCCCGTGGGCGGTGTAGAGCGTCACGTGGGCTGGCGGCAGCGGCAACTGTCGACCCAGCAGGCGTCCGAGCGCCTGATGGAACGGACGCATCGCCGGCAACTGGATCAGCTCGATGATCGATTGGCGCGGAGCCACGACGGGAACCGGGCCCGCAGCCGGAGCGGGATTGAGGTCGGAATCGGGAGCGGGGTCGGATTCGGGATCTGGATCTGGATGAGCCCGGTCGTGGCCGGCCATGGTCAGCGGTGGCGGCCGGATGCCCAGGACGATGAACCGTCCCGTACGGCGAAACTGCCAATCCTGCGCGGCCATCGCGCGGGCAATCCGCTTTGCCAGGAACTCCGGTGCCAACGCGGCGTGGAGCTCGCGCCCGAGTCGCGAACCGATCAGGGTGATGTGCAGTTCCTGTTTGGGCGCGTAGACGGTGCCATCGACCTCGATCGGGTGCTCCGGGGTCGGCCACACCCTGCAATCGATCGGCAGCACGAGCGTGTGTGGAGGCCGGTGCAGGTCCATGTCCGGATCATGCACCAGCCGTCGCAGGAGCGGGTCGCGCTTCCCGCGCCCCGCGCCCCGCAAACGCTCGTGCCGCAGCGCTGTTTGGCTGCCGTCAAGGCGGTCCTCGCTGCTGCGGCGCACAATAGACGGTTGTTTTCGGCTGGATGCACCGCGTGGCTTCTTCAATACCCCCGCCCCACGATCGACCGCAAGGCCAGAGTCGCTACGCGGTGATCCTGTTTGCGCTGGCCCTGGGCGGCTTTGCGATCGGTACCAGCGAGTTCGCGATGATGGGGCTGATGCCCAACCTGGTGCAGGCCTTCGGCGTCAGCGAACCGCAGGTGGGCCACATGATCAGTGCCTACGCGTTGGGAGTGGTGGTGGGCGCGCCGGTTCTGGCCATCCTCGGCGCGCGCCTGCCGCGGCGCACCCTGCTGCTGGCGCTGATGGCGTTCTATGCACTGGGCAATCTGGCGACCGCGCTGGCGCCCAGTTACGCCACGATGCTGGCGTTCCGGTTCATTGCCGGACTGCCGCACGGCGCCTATTTCGGCGTTGCCATGCTGGTGGCGGCCGACCTGGCAGGCCCCGAGCGTCGTGGCACCGCGGTCAGCCAGGTCATGTTGGGGCTGTCGATCGCGATCCTGGTGGGCAATCCGCTGGCCACGTGGATGGGCCAGGCGCTCAGCTGGCGCTACACCTTCGCCATGGTGGCGGCGGTGGCCGTGGTCACCGCGCTGATGATCGGCCGCCACCTGGCGTCGGTGCCGGCCGATCCGGAACAGTCGCCGCTGCGCGAACTGCGCGCGTTCAACACCTCGCAGGTATGGCTGACCCTGCTGATCGGCGCGATCGGGTTCGCCGGCATGTTCTGCGTCTTCAGCTACCTCACGGCCACCCTGACCCATGTCACCGGGGTCGGCGAGGGCTGGATTCCGATAGCGCTGGCCGTGTTCGGCGCCGGTTCGGTGGTCGGCAATCTGGCCGGCGGCTGGCTGGTGGACCGCATGCAGTTCCGCGCCACGGCGGTCATCCTGATCTGGTCCGCACTGGTGCTGGTGGTCTTCCCGCTCGCCGCGCATTCGTTGTGGACCATCCTGCCTGCGGTGCTGGCGATCGGGACCATGGGCGCGCTGGGTCCTGCGCTGCAGACCCGCCTGATGGACGTGGCCGGCGAGGCGCAGACCCTGGCCGCCGCGTCCAACCATGCCGCCTTCAACGCCGCCAACGCGCTGGGGCCGTGGCTGGGCGGACTGGCGATCACCGCCGGGCTCGGCTGGACGTCCACCGGCTACGTCGGCGCGGCGACCGCCGTGGCGGGCCTGTTGATCTACCTCTGGGCGCGCCGGGACGACCACCGCAGCGGCGAGGTGATGCTGGCGGAGCGGACGCCGCAGTGACCGCCGCGTCAGTGGATCCTTGCGGTCTGGCCCCGGGCGATGCGACGCGCCGGGATCGTCCATCATGGGCGGATTCCCACCGGTAGCCGATCGCAGCCATGTCCGACAAGCCCTTCTCGCCCGCCTCCGAGCGCAATCGTGACGCCATCCTGGCGGTGCTGCGTTCGGCGCTTGCGCACCGGCAGCGCGTCCTGGAGATCGGCAGCGGCACCGGCCAGCACGCGGTCCATTTCGCGGCTGCCCTGCCCGGGCTGAGCTGGCAGTGCAGCGACCGTCCCGAGCACCTGCCCGGCATCCGCCAGTGGCTGGAGGAGGCGGCGCTGGCCAACACGCCGCCACCGCGCGCGTTGGATGTGGATGACGCGGTCTGGAACGTGGCAGGCGATGCGCGCGCGTTTGACGCGGCCTTCAGCGCCAACACCCTGCACATCATGGGCTGGGAGCAGGTCCTGGCGTTCTTTACCGGGCTCGATCGGGTGCTGGCGCCGGCCGCAACGCTGGTGGTGTACGGACCGTTCAATTACGCCGGAGCTTTCACCAGCGACAGCAACCGCGAGTTCCATGGCTGGCTGAAGGCGCGCGACCCGGCATCAGGCATCCGCGATTTCGAGGCGGTCGACGCGCTGGCCGACGCGATCGGCATGCGCCTGGTGGAGGATGTGGCGATGCCGGCGAACAACCGCTGCATCGTGTGGGAGCGCGGACAATGACGCGCTCGCTGCGGATGCGAGGACGGATGGCCGCGCTCGCGCTCGGTTGCGCCGTCAGCGGTGGTGCCCTGGCGCAGGAGCCGATCCCCACAGACGCTGGTGCCGCCACGCCCCTGCCGACCTCGACCGTGCGGCTGGAGGCGGGCGAGTACCTGTGGATGCCGGAAATGGCGCCCGCCGGACCGGTGGTGCTGGTCATCAGCCTGCCCGAGCAGTTGCTGCACGTGTACCGCAATGGCGTGCGCATCGGCGTGTCCACCGTGAGCACCGGCAAGGCCGGCCACGAGACGCCCACCGGGGTGTTCTCGATCCTGCAAAAGCGCAAGGAGCACTATTCCAACCTCTACAACAATGCGCCCATGCCCTACATGCAGCGACTGACCTGGGACGGCATCGCGCTGCACGCCGGCAACCTGCCCGGCTACCCGGCCTCCCACGGCTGCGTGCGCATGCCGTTCGAGTTCTCGCAAAAGCTCTATGGCGTCACTGCCAACGGCATGACGGTGGTGGTGGCCAATGAATCCTCGCACTCGCCGTCCGTGTCCTACCCGGGCTGGTTCGCGCCGGTGGATCCGGTCAGCGGCGCCGACGCGCGCGGGCACCGGGTCGAGTTCGGTGACATCGGGCCGGGCGAGTACAGCTGGGATCCCGAGCGCGCGCCCCACGGGGCACTGACCCTGGTATTGAGCCTGGCCGACCAGCAGCTGGTGACGATGCGCAACGGCGTGGAAATCGGTCGCGCCAGCGTGACCACGCGCAGTGCGCAGCTGCCGGGCACCCACGTGTACGTGCTGCTGGAAGGCGAGGGCAGCGATACCGACGTCGCGACCGCTACCCGTCCGGCGTTGCGCTGGTTGCAGGTGGCGAGCATCGGCGGCGGTGATTCGGCCGACGCCGCCGCGATCGAGGCCGCCCTCAGCCATGGTGGGGTGCAGCTTCCCCCGGGGTTTGCCGACGCCGTCCAGCCGGTGCTGCAGCCCGGGTCCACCGTCGTGGTCACCAGCGAGTCGATCCGCGGCACCGCGCCCGCCGACCTGACCGTGCTGCGTGCCGACGAGGATCCGGCCGCTCCGCCGCCCGCCGGAGACTGACCGTCGCCGGGAGAGTCATCACCCGCTGTTCAGGCGCGACCGGCTCGCCGCCCGTATCCTGCCAGCCATGCCACGCCTCCCCGCCTCCCTGCTCCTGACCTGCGCCGCCGCCATCGCCGTGTGCTCGGCCGGCTCGCGCCCCGTCGTCGCCAGTCCGGCGGCGGCCTACACACCGCCGTCCGTCCAGAGCCCCTTGGCCGAGTCGGCACTTGACCGATGGATTGCTGAACCGGAGGCGGCAGAAGAGTCGTCCGCGGCATCAATGCTGCTCACCAGCCTGCGTGCGGCCGCACCGGAGATCGATCCGGGCGTGTTGGCGCTCGCTTTGGAAGCGCGCGCCTGCGCACTCAACAGCGGGGCTGCCGGCGGCACGCGTCTGGCGGTGATCGACTACTCGCTGCCGTCCACGCGCAAGCGCATGTGGGTGTTCGACCTCCAGCAGCCCGGCCTGCTCTACGCCGAGCACGTGGCCCACGGGCAGGGCAGCGGCGAAAACCTGTCCAACCGCTTCAGCAACGTGGACGGCAGCCACCAGACCAGCCTCGGCCTGTTCCGCACCGCGGAGACCTACGTCGGCGGCAACGGCTACTCCCTGCGCATGGACGGCCTGGAGCCGGGCGTGAACGACAATGCCCGCGACCGCCTGATCGTGATCCATGGCGCCCCGTACGTGAACCCGGACCAGGCACAGCGCCAGGGCCGGCTGGGGCGCAGCTACGGTTGCCCGGCGCTGCGGCCGCAGGTCGCGCGCGAGATCATCGACACCATCAAGAACGACCAACTGGTGTTCGCCTACTACCCCGATGATCCGTGGCTGACGGGTTCGCGGTTCTTTGGCTGTGGCGGCCGCACGGCCGGCCAGATCCTCGCGGATGCGCGCGGGCAGGCGGCAACCGGCGACGCATTGGCCAGCACGGATCGCCCGGCGCGAGAGTCGGGCGCCACGCTCTAGGGCCGGGTTCACTGCCCTTCGACCGGGCTGTGGCCACCATGGACGCATTGAAGTTCATGGAGTGGCGCGATGAAAACCGATGGCCCCGTATTTGGTGAAAGCTCGCTGAGCAAGCTGGCGGCCGTCTTCGACACGCGCGAGCGCGCCGATGTCGTGGCCGCCCGGTTGCGCCAGCAGTTCAATCTGGGCGCCGCGCAACTCCAGGTGATCTCGCCCGAGGACCCGCATCCCGGCCGCAAGATGGAGCCGGAGAGCCGAGGCATCCGCCAGACCGCGATCAAGGCGCACATCACCTTCGCCATCCTGGGCGTTGTCGCCGGGCTGGTGATCTTCCTGATCCTGCGCGGCATGCAGATCGCCGCGGTGACGAGTTCACCGCTGGCCGTCGCCGGAGTGCTGGTGTTCTTCGGTGCGGTGTTCGGCCTGTTTGCCGGCGGCCTGATCACCCTGCGGCCGGACCAGGACCATGTCGTGCTCAAGGTGCGCGAGGCACTGGACAACGGCCGCTTCGTGATCGTTGCCAATCCGGTCGACCGTGAGCAGCGCACGCGCCTGGCCGAAGCGCTGCGGGGCGAATCCAGCGACGTCGCCGGCAGCCTGTGAGACAGTCCCGGTCTCTTCGGGAGTCGTTCTGATGGTGTTCCGGATATCGGTCGTGCTGCTGGCCCTGCTGTCGCTGGCCGGGGTGTTCATGCCTGAGGCGTTCGGCGAGGTCAGCGCCCGCGCCCAGGCGCTTACCCTGTCCGGTGCGGGCTGGATGTACCTGGTGATCGTGTTCGTGGCGCTGGTCTTCCTGCTCTACTTGGCGGTCAGCCCGATGGGGGCGTTGCGGATCGGCGGGGACGACGCGGAGCCCGAATTCAGCCGGAGCTCGTGGTTCGCCATGCTGTTCTCCGCCGGGATGGGCATCGGGCTGGTCTTCTTCGGTGCCGCCGAGCCGCTGTCGCACTTCCAGCGGCCGCCCGAAGGCATCGAGCCGCAGAGTCTCGAAGCCGCGCGCGCGTCGCTGCGCTACGTCTTCTTCCACTGGGGCCTGCATCCGTGGGCGATCTACGCCCTGATGGGCCTGGCGATGGCGTGGTTCCAGTTCAACCGCAAGTCGCGCGGGCTGATCAGTGACCTGCTGGAACCCCTGATCGGCGAGCGCCACTCCCACGGGGCGGTCGGCAAGGCCATCGACGTGCTGGCGGTGGTGGCCACCGCGATCGGCGTGGCGACCACGCTGGGGTTCGGCGCCATGCAGATCAGCGCCGGCCTCAGCCACGTGACGAGGGTGCCGGCCGGTTTCGCCACCCAGGCGGTGATCATCGCAGTGGCGTTCGTCTTGTACATGGCATCCAGCGCGACCGGCCTGTCGCGCGGCATCAAGTGGCTGTCCAACTTCAACATGGCGGTGGCGGCGCTGTTGCTGGCCCTGGTGATCGTGCTCGGGCCGACCGCGTTCATTTTTGAATCGCTCACCACCACCCTAGGCGCCTACCTCAACCAACTGCCGGCGATGAGCCTGCACATGACTCCGTTTTCCCAGCGCGCCTGGGTCGGGGACTGGACCATCTTCTATTGGGCCTGGTGGATCGCCTGGGCGCCGTTCGTGGGGGCGTTCTTTGCCAAGATCTCCTACGGCCGCACGGTGCGCGAGTTCGTGTTCGGGGTGGTCTGCGGGCCGGCGCTGGTGAGCTTCGTCTGGTTCGCCGCATTCGGCGCGACCGTGCTCTACCAGCAGATGTTCCAGGGCGCCGACCAGCTGGCCGCGCTCAGCCTGGGCATCGAGCACGTGCTGTTCGCGATGGCCGACCTGCTGCCGCTGTCCTCGGTGATCTCGTGCGTGGCGATCGTGTTGCTGCTGAGCTTCTTCGTCACCTCGGCCGACTCCGCAACGTTGGTGCTGGCCAGCATGTCCAGCGAGTCCGCCGGCGATCCGCCGCTGGCAAAGAAGGTGGTGTGGGGCGTCCTCCAGTCGCTCATTGCGGTCGCGCTGCTGGCGGCAGGCGGGCTGGAAGCCCTGCAGTCGGTGATCATCGTCGCCGCGCTGCCGTTCGCCGTGCTGCTGGTGGCGATCATGGTCTCGTTGAACCGCACCCTGGGCGAGGAGAAGCGGCTGCGCGAGCGCCACGACCGCGAGGTGCGCCACGCCGAAGTGCGGTGGCTGCAAAAGGAACGCGAGCGCGCAGAGAAACTCGAGCCTGGCGCGGGCGAACTGTGACAGCGTGAGCCGGGAGTGAGCCGTGAGCCCGTGGCCGGGAGCCGGCGCCGCCGGGTCCGTCCGCTCAGTAGTCGGAAGAGACGTTGGCTTCCAGCGGCACCTGGTGGGCCTTCAGCCAGGCCACGACCTCCCGCCGTTCGGCGACTGCACGCTCGTTGAGCGCGTTGCGCGGCGGGTAGGAGAAGTAATACGCCTGGAAGCTCGCACCGCCCGAGTTGGTCGCCGTCGGGTCCGCGCCCGCCTCCAGCAGCATCAGGATCGCCGCGCCGGCGTTGGTGCGGGCGGCAACGTGCAGGGGACGGTCGCCGTTGTGGTCACCCAGGTCGGGATCGGCGCCCGCCTCCAGCAGGATGCGGACATTGTCCAGCTGCAGGCCGCGCAGGGCGCGCGACAGCGGGGTCGATCCGGTGGCGGCATTGCGCACGTTCGGATCACCCCCATGGGCAAGCACGGCTTTGAGGAACGCCGGATCGCCCAGGAACGCGGCGGCATGGACCGGTGTTTCGCCGCCGCCGCCGGGTTGGTTGGGGTCGGCGCCACCGTCGAGCAGCGCCTGGGCCGCGGCCAAGTTCTCCGCCCCGATTGCCGCTACCAGCAACGTCGCCCCGTCCACCCCGGGTGTATTGGGGTCGACGCTGGCGAGCTGGCGCTTGATCTCGGCGCTGTCACCGCTGGCAACCGCCTGGGCAAGCGGCTCGAGGCTGGAACTGGCGAAGGCATCGTTGCTCATGGACTGTGGATCACACCCGGTGGCGGAAAGGAGGAACGCGGCAAAAAGGGCGCCGGTGAGGCGCCCCCTGACAAGCGGGTCTATCGGCGATCCTGCACGCATTTACCAGTTCCAGGGCATGACCCGCGAGTTGGAGACGGCCTCGCCGATCGCGCGGCCGGTGTTGGTCACACCATCCTTGATCGCGGTGGCGCCTTCAACCACTTTGTTGCCGGTCCACCTGGCGCCCTCAACGACCTTCTCGCCGGTCCACCTGGCGGCATCGACCGTCTTGCCCGCCACCCAGGTGGTGCCCTCGATCGCTTTTTCACCGGTCCACTGGATGCCTTCGAGCGCCTTGCCTCCCGCCCAGACGGCGCCGTCGACGGTGTTCTGCAGGGCCGCGCCATTGGCAGCGGCGATCTGCTCAATCCCGTCGCCGACCTTGTCGGCAGTGAACTGGGCCGCCTTGCCGCCAATCGAAATCGCGCCGGCCAACACGTCGCCTACCGGGCCGGCGACGCGCTCATCCACGCGCGCCGCAACGCTTTCCGCGGTGTGGTGGATGGTATCGCCGACCGAGTCGATCACCCCGTCAACCACATGCCCGGCGATCTTCACCGATCCCTGCACGTAGTTGCCGTCGGCCATGTCGGACTTGAGCACGCCGTTGACTTCATCGGCGACCTCGTGGGTGTTGCGGGCGAAATCATCGCGCAGGCCCTCGGGCACCATGTCGTGGAGGGATTTGCCGAAATCCGAGGGGTTCTGGTAGCCGGCCTGCCACGGTTCACGCGCGATCATCGTGTCGGTGAGCAGGTTGGGGCTGTGGCTGAGCGCGTTGTAGGCCAGCTGGCCGACGCCGCTGATGACGGGGATGCCGCTGTTGCGCATCGCCTCGACCAGGCCATTGGCTCCGGCCTGCCCGAGCAGCGGCAGGTCGAACTCGTGTTTGGCCGCGCGCCCGGTAAGGGTGTGCTGGTCGATGCCCTTGGGCTCGACGACGATCTTGGTGCCAAGCGCGTCGGGCGCCGCCAGCGACAGCGGACCGGACTCCTGCACCCGCGTCAGCAGGTCGGTTTTCATCGAGTAGGCGCGGATCTGGCCACCCTCGGCGATGTCGCGCGCCTGCTGCGGGCTGGCCATGCCGAGGCGATCCAGGGTGTTGGGATGGATGCCGGAGGCGTCGAAGGTGACCGCCGGGATGCCGGTGGCCAGCGAGGCCACCGAGGCCAGGCCGCCGCCCTGCGAATGGCCGGTGATGGCCAGGTTGGTCGCAGCGCCCGCCTCTCCGTCGCCGAACACGCGTGCAAACTCGATCGCGCTGTCGGCCGCCAGGCCGGTGAACTTGTCCACCGCACCGGTCTCAAAGCCCAGGCCCTGCTGGAAGTTGTCGCCCCAATCGGCGGCGCCCTCGGCGGTGCCGCGATAGGCGAGCACGAAGTTGCCTTCGCCGTCGGTGTAGACCTCGGCCTTGAACTGGTTGGCGGTGGTCTGCTCGACGCCGCCGAGGAACTCCTGGCGCCAGGTGGCCGGGTCATCGATGCCGCGCGACTCCAGCATCGCGTCGCTGACCGCGCTCCAGCCGTCGGGCGGCGCGCCGCGCGTGCCGTAGACCGAGGTCGCCAGCTGCGACATCGTCACGTCAAAGGGTTGCGCCCGGGTGCCGCTGGTGGCGTCCTTCAGCGTGCTGCCGGCGGGCAAAGCATAGGGGCTCGGAGTTGACGGCGGAGCCTGCGGTGCCAGTCGTGCCGGCGCCAGCGAGGCCAGCTGCGGGTGGTAGCTCGGTTCGCGCAGGCCACCGGGTCCCTGTGACAGCGGCGAAAACGTTGCTGGCCGCTGCAGGTTCTGCAACGGTGCCAACATCTGCAAGCGGTTGGTGAGTCCGCTGAGTCCACCCTGGCCGATCAACATGTCCCGCCTCCTTCTAGGCGCCTGTCCCGACCATAGAGGCAGTGCCGGGCGCGGCGGTAGCTGGGGCGGACCCTAGAGGCGCGAAAGAGGCCGGGCGCCCGAACAGGTAGCCTTGGCCGAATCCGCAGCTGAGGTCGAGCAGCAGCTTCCGCTGCTCGGGACTTTCGATGCCCTCGGCGACCACCGTCATGTCCAAGGCCCGCGCGAGCGAGATGACCGCTGAAACGACCGCCGCGCAGTTGCCCGGCTCGCCCAGGGAGGCAAGGAAGGTGCGGTCGATCTTGATCATCCGCAGCGGGAAGGCATGCAGGTAGCTGAGCGAGGAATAGCCGGTGCCAAAATCGTCCAGGGCGATGCCGACGCCCTCGTCGCGGAGCTGGCCCAGCACCGAACGCACGCGCTCGGAATCGTCCAGCAACGAGCCTTCGGTCACCTCGATGACCAGTCGGCTCGGGGCAAGGCCGGTGCGCGCGAGCAGGTCGAGCAGGCGCCGTGCAAAGTCCTCGCGTTGCAGGTGGCGCGGCATCACGTTGATCGTCAGGTAGGTGTCGTCGTGGATGGTGGCGACGTGGGCCATGCTGCGCTTGAAGATGCGCCAGTCGATGGTCTCCATCAGGCCGCTGTCCTCGGCGACCTGCTGGAAGTCGCCTGGGCACAGCACCCCGCGCTGCGGATGGTTCCAGCGCATCAGGGCCTCGCGCCCGACGATGGTGGCATCGTCCAGGCGCACGATGGGTTGCAGGTAGGGCTCCAGCTCGTCGCGTTCGATCGCCTGGCGCAGCTCGGCTTCCAGCGCCAGCAGGTCCACCGAATAGCCGTGCATCGACTGGTCGTACATCTGCCAACGGCAGCGCCCGAGGGCCTTGGCGCGGTACAGCGCGATATCCGCGTCGCGCAGGAGTTCGTCCGCATGCGTGTACCGGCCATCGCCGATGACGATGCCGATGCTCGCCGAGGGCTCCAGCATGCGGCCGCTGATCGGCATCGGCGCGGTGATCACCTCCAGGATCCGCTCGGCGATCGTCGCCGCCGGTGCGCGCGCCCCGTCGCGGTCACGGCCGACCTGCTCGAGCAGGACGACGAACTCGTCCCCGGCCAGTCTTGCCACCAGGTCGGGTTTTCGCACGCAGGACTGGAGTCGGCGGGCGATCTCGCGCAGGAACGCGTCGCCCGCAAGGTGCCCGAGGTTGTCGTTGATCAGCTTGAAGCGGTCGACGTCCAGATACAGCAACGCGCAGAACGAGCCCGGCTCGGCACGCCGGCGGGCCAGCACGGCGTCGACGCGTTCATGCAGCTGGCCGCGGTTGGGAAGCCCGGTCAGGGCATCGTGCATGACCTCGTGCTCGAGCCGTTGCTGCACCAGCTCGCGCTCGCGGATCTGGCTGCGCAGTTCCAGCGTGCGCTCCGCCACCCGCTCCTCCAGCTGCGCGAAGGCTTTCTGGCGGAACTGGGCATTGCGCCGGCGCAGCAGGCTGTTGGCGATCTGGGAGGCGACAAAGACAAGCAGCTCCTGGTCCGCCGACGTGTAGTGCACGTGGCAGTCGTAACTCTGCACGGTGACCAGCCCGACCACCTCGTCGCCCGAGAAAAGCGGTACCCCCAGCCAGCACTCCGACGGTTTTCCCTGGCCGGGCCGGTCGATGACCTCGCCCTGGCGGATCAGGTCCAGCGCCTCATCGTGGGTGACCAGCAGCGCGCGCCGGGTCCGCAGCACGTACTCGCTGAGCCCGCGCGCCAGCGGCCGGTGCATCGGCAGGTCGTCGTGGTGGCGGTCCACCAGATAGGGAAACTCCAGACGCGTCCGATCGTCCGACAGCAGGGCGATGAAGAAGTTGTCGGCGTTGAGCAGCTGGCGCACCACGTCATGGATGCCGGTATAGAACGCGTGTTCGTCGGTGTCCTCGTTCGCCAGCTGGGCGATCTGGAACATCGCGCTCTGCAGCCGCTCGGCGCGCTGACGTTCGGCGATCTCCAGCTGCAGGTCGCAGTTGACCTGGGCCAGCTCCTGGGTGCGCAGCTTGACGCTGCGTTCGAGCAATTCGCTGCTTCCCTTGCGCTCAACGGCGGTAAGAATGTGGCTGGCAACGAACTCCAGCAGGTTCTCGTCGGTCTCGCTGAACTCCACGCCGGACTCGTAGCTCTGCACCACGATGGCGCCGTGGACCGCGCCGTCCCTCAGCATGGGCACGCCGAGCCAGTCCGAACTGTAGGTCCCCACCAGGCGCAGCGGGCCATCGACCTGCGTGCGGATGTATTCGCGGCTGCCTCGCAGCGGCCGACCGTCGCGCAGGACGTACCAGGTGGCGGAATGCTTCAGGTCCTCGCGGGGCAGCTCCTCAAACAGCGGCGAGTCCTCGACGTCCACGAAGTACAGCATGCGGATGGTGTCGTGGGTCGGATCGAGCAGGGCGATGAAGAAATTTTCCGCATACATCAGCGTGCCGACGATGTCGTGGATGCCGCGCAGGACTTCCGACATGTCCCGATCCGAGCCCGACAGCTGCGAGATCGCGAACAGGGCGCGCTGCATCTTCTCGGAGTTCTGCAGCTTGACCACCTCCTGCTCCAGTTCAGCCAGGCGGCGCAGGCGCTGGAGAAGCGGGTCCGCGGTCGCGACGACCGGCGCCAGGGCAGTGGCAATCGCGGCGGGATGGCTCCCGTCGGCGGCGGTGACCGCGAGCACGGCGTTGCTGGCGGGCAGGTCCAGTGACGCGGTCCTGTCGCTGTCGCTCTCGCCCTCGATCTCTGCGTCGCGCTCCCAGATCACCCTGGAGTCGTCGATCCCGGGCAGCGCTGCCGCGACGGTTTCAATGGCGCAGACGAGCTGGTCCACCGTCCGCGCTTCCAGCAGGGTTTCCCGCCAGGCCGCAAACGCGCCGTCGATGGCGTTCATGGCGGCCCGCCGTCGAGTAACCCGCCGTTGGGCAACCTGCCGTTGACCGACAGGGAGCGGATTTGACGCAAGCCCGCGCCGTCACCGGCTGCGAATCGTAAAGCTTGCCTGCGGCGTTCAGTGGATCGGTAGGGCATGGGGCGCTCCAGCGGGCCAGACATTCCAGCCTGACCCCGCTATCGGCCGCCCCGCGCAAAGCTTTAACGCGAACTCATGCCACCTGCACCAGTCGCAGCGGGTTGGACCACTCCTGCAACAGCTCCGCCTCGCGCGCCTTGGCCTTGGCCAGATGCGCTTCCTTGACGTGGCCGTAGCCGCGGATCTGCTCGGGGATGGACGCGATCTCGGCCGCCAGCGCGACATTGCCGCGGTCCAGCCTCGGCAGCAGGGCATCGATGGTCTGGAAGTAGTCGACGATCAGCTGGCGCTCGCCGCGGCGCTCGGCGGTGTAGCCGAAGATGTCCAGCCTGCCGCCGCGCAGGGTGCGCAGTTTGGCCAGCCACTTGAAGGCGGTGAACATCCACGGCCCGAACTCGCGCTTGATCAGCTGGCCCTTGTCGTCGCGCTTGGCGAACAGCGGCGGAGCGAGGTGGAACTTGATTTTGTAGTCGCCGTCGAACTGCTGCTCCACCTGGCGCAGGAACTCGCCGCTGGTATACAGCCGAGCGACTTCGTACTCGTCCTTGTAGGCCATCAGCTTGAACGCATAGCGGGCGACCGCCTCGGTCAGGTCGGTGCTGCCGCCCGCCTTGCCGGCCTCCGCGTCGCGTACCCGGTTGACCAGGCTGGCGTAGTGACGCGCGTAGTCCGCGTCCTGGTACTCGGTGAGGAACTGCACCCGGCGGCCGATCAGCTCGTCCAGCGAGCGCGACAGGCGCGAGTCGTCCATCGGCAGGAACGCGACCTTGTCGCCAGGATGGCTCTGCGGCACGTGGCGCAGTTCGTCCTCGTTGCGACCACCCAGCGGCGCGGACGGACTGGCGAATTCGCTGCCTTCCCAATCGCCGGCGCCGAGCATCGGCAGGTCGCGCGGAGTGGCTTCCGCCGCGGTCGGCTGGTTGCGCAACAGTCCGGCGGCATCGGCCACCGCGTTGAGGTCGATCACCGCCAGCCGGCCCCAGGCGAAGGCGGTCTTGTTCATCTCGATCGCCGCGCCGTTGAGCTCGACCGCGCGCATGATCGCGTCCAGCGAGATCGGCACCAGCCCGCGCTGCCACGCATAACCGAGCAGGAACAGGTTGCTGCCGATCGCGTTGCCCAGCAGGGCGGTGGCGATCTGGGTCGCGTCGACCACGAACGGCTTCTCGCCACCCAGAGCGGTCTGCACCGCACTGATGATGTCGGCCGCTGGAAACTGGATGTCCGGGCGGGTGGTGAAGCTGCCCGGCATCGCCTCGTAGCTGTTGAGCACGACCTGGCTGCGGCCGCCGCGGATCTTCGACAGCGCCCAGTAGTCGTTGACCACGACCATGTCGCAGCCCAGCACCAGGTCGGCCTCGCCGGCGGCGATGCGTACCGCGTGGATCTCGGCCGGGTGGTTGGCGATGCGGATGTGGGTGGTGACTGCGCCGCCCTTCTGCGCCAGCCCGGTCTGGTCGAGCACGCTGGAGCCCTTGCCCTCCAGGTGCCCGGCCATGCCCAGCAGCGCACCGATGGTGACCACGCCGGTGCCGCCGACGCCGGTGATCAGGATGTTCCACGGCCGCTCCAGCGTGGGCAGCACCGGCATCGGCAGGTTGGCCAGGCGGTCACGCGCGTTGCTGGCGGACTTCTTCTTCAGCCCGCCGCCTTCGATGGTGACAAAGCTGGGGCAGAAGCCGGTGGTGCAGCTGTAGTCCTTGTTGCAGTTGGACTGGTCGATCTCGCGCTTGCGGCCGAATTCGGTTTCCTTCGGCAACACCGACACGCAGAACGATTTCCTGCCGCAGTCGCCGCAGCCCTCGCAGACCAGCGAGTTGACCATGACGCGTTTGGCCGGATCGACGATCCTGCCGCGCTTGCGGCGCCGGCGCTTCTCGGTCGCGCAGGTCTGGTCGTAGATCAGCACCGAGGTGCCTTTTACCTCGCGCAGGCGCTTCTGCACCGCGTCCAGTTCGGCGCGGTCGAAGAACTCGACATCGCTGGGGAACAGGTCGCGGCGGCGCCATTTGCCGATGTCATCGGACACCACCACGATCGCGTGCACGCCTTCGCTGCGCACCTGGTGGGCGATCTGCGGCACGCTGAGCTGGCCGTCCACCGGCTGGCCGCCGGTCATCGCCACCGCGTCGTTGTAGAGGATCTTGTAGGTGATGTTGACCCCGGCCGCGACCGCCTGGCGGATCGCCAGCGTGCCGGAGTGGAAATACGTCCCGTCGCCGAGGTTCTGGAACACGTGCCCGGTATCGGTGAACGCGGCCTGCCCGGCCCAGGTGACGCCTTCGCCGCCCATGTGCGTGTAGGTGTCGGTGCTGCGGTTCATCCAGGTCACCATGTAGTGGCAACCGATGCCGCCCAGCGCGCGCGAGCCTTCCGGCACCGCGGTGGAGAGGTTGTGCGGACAGCCGGAGCAGTAGTGCGGCACGCGCGGGAACTGCGCCCGCGGCAGCGCCAGCTCGGCTTCCTTCTCGGCCATCCAGCGCATGACGTCGCGCATGCGCTCGTTGTCATGGAACTTCTGGATGCGCCGGCCGATCACGCCCGCGATCGTGGCCGGGGTCAGCTCGCCCGTGCTGGGCAGGATCCAGTGGCCCTGCTCGTCGTATTTGCCGACGATGGAGGGACGCGTGGCGCCGCCCCAGTTGTACATCGCCTCCTTCATCTGGCTCTCGATGAAGGCGTGCTTCTCCTCGACCACCACGATGTCGGCCAGGCCATCGGCGAAGCGCTTCAGACCGACCGGCTCCAGCGGCCAGGTCATGCCGACCTTGTACACGCGGATGCCCAGATCCTCGCAGGCGCGCTCGTCCAGACCGAGGTATTCCAGCGCGGTCAGCACGTCCAGGTAGGACTTGCCGGTGGTGATGATGCCCAGCCGCGGGTTGGGTGAATCGATCACGATGCGGTCGATCGCGTTGGCCCGGGCGAAGGCCTGCGCCGCCTTGACCGCGAAGCGGTGCAGGCGCATCTCCTGGTCCAGCGGCGGATCCGGCCAGCGGATGTTGAGGCCGCCGACCGGCATCTCGAAATCGTCCGGGGTGACGATCTGCAGCGCCAGCGGATTGACGTCCACGGACGCGGAGGACTCCACCGTCTCGGCGATCGTCTTGAAGCCGACCCAACGCCCGGTGTAGCGCGACATCGCCCAGCCGACCGCGCCCATGTCGAGGATGTCCTGCACCCCGGCCGGGTTGAGGATCGGCATCATCGCGCTGGTGAACTCGCCCTCCGACCCGTGCGGCAGGGTCGAGCTGCGGCAGGCATGGTCGTCGGCGGCCAGCGCCAGCACGCCGCCCAGGGGGCTGGTGCCGGCGGCGTTGGCGTGCTTGAGCACATCGCCGCTGCGGTCCACGCCCGGGCCCTTGGCGTACCACATGCCGAACACGCCATCGACCTTGGCGCCCTCGAACAGGTTGGTCTGCTGGGTGCCCCACACCATCGTCGCGCCGAGGTCCTCGTTGAGGCCCGGGATGAACTTCACTCCCGCCTTGGCCAGGTGTTGCTTGGCCCGCCACAGCTCCAGGTCGAAGCCGCCCAGCGGCGAGCCGCGGTAGCCGGAAACAAAGCCGGCGGTGTTGAGGCCGGCAGCCTGGTCGCGCAGACGCTGCATCAGCGGCAGCCGCACCAGCGCCTGCACGCCGGACAGGTAGATCCGGCCGGTCTGGCGGCTGTACTTGTGGTCCAGGCCGTAGTCGGGGTCGGCGAGCGTGGCGCTGTGGGCCGAAGCCGGCGAGGAGAGCTGGGCGGTGCTGGTCATGCGGGGCTCCGACGCGGCGGCGGCCGCGCGATGGCTGCGGGGGTCGGGGTCGGATCGGGAAACGCTGCTGATGCACGGATCGGGTCCGGCGGAACCGGCGCGCGCGTCGTCGGCACAGCCGCGGGAGTCTAGCAGCCAATGCCTTTGTGCCGCGGCCGCACGGCTTTGTCCCGCGGTCCGCACGCGCTACCATGAGCGCGCAATCCAGGGGGGAATGTGCATGTTCAATTTCAAGCGGCCGCTCAGCGGCCGGGTTCTGGCTGCGGCGCTGGCAGGCTGTCTGCTGGTGACCGGCGCAGCAGCGGCGCAAAGCCGGCTGGTGCCTGCATCCGAGTTCTATTTCGCGGAAGAAGCGCGCACGACGCGTCCGGTGGTCGCCATCCAGGGCGAGGGCGATGCGTTGACCGAAGCACTGCTCAAGGCGGTCGCGCGCAAGCCGCGTGCCCAGGCCGAGACGGCCCAGCTGGCCCATGTGGCCATGACCGGCGGCCGGCCCGAGCTGGGCATCGAGCTATACGACCGCGCGCTGCGCAACCTGGGCACGACCGACATCCTGTACCGGCCGGTCCTGTGGAACTACGGCTGGGACCTGCTGCGCAACGGCGACGCCGAAGCCGCGCTGGCGCGCTGGGAGACGCTGATGAGGGCGCGCAGCGTCACCGCCGACTGGATGCCGCCCACGTTCGCGCTGGCCTTGTGGGAACTGGACCGCAAGGACGAGGCGGTGGAGTGGTATGCGGCCGCCGTGCGCACCCATCCGGACCGCTGGACCTATCCCGACCGTTTCGACGAGCTGCTGCCCGACTGGCTGCCCGCCGAGCGTGAGGCGCTCGCGAAGGTGCAGCAGGCATGGCAGGCTGATCCACCGCAATGGCGCTGATCCGCGCCTGAGCACTGGACACAACGGGAGCAAGGGAATGCCGCAAAAACGACTGCTTGAGCGAACGCTTGCTGTAGCCCTGCTGTCGGCGCTGTCGCTCGCCGGCTCCGCGACTGCGACGGGGCAGGCTCCCGCGATCGATCGCGCCGCCGCCGCAGCCTGCATGGCGCTCGGTGACGACGCCCGCATCGCGCAATGTCTGCAGCAGGTGGCGCCACGTTCGCCGGAGCAGCAGCGCGCGGATGCGGTGCTCGACGATCCCGCCACGCAGGCGGCCGTGGAGGCCTGGAGCCGCGCTTACGAGCCGGCGATGGCGGCGCACGCGCAAGCCTTGGCACAGCGCGGCGATGTGCGCAGCCTGCTGGGCGCGATGATGATCATGCCGGTGCAGGACGCAGCGGCCGGCGATGCACCCGGCGTGTTGGGGTTGCAGGCGCGCGGCTGGTTCGCGCGCGCCCGCCAGCTCGGTCCCACCGATCCGCTGGTCGCCTGGGTGGAGGTGACCGACTGCCACGTGCTGGGCTGTGATCGCGACGCCGCGATTGCGCGCCTGCTGCAGGTGGACGGCGACAACGCCGCCGCGCACCTGTGGGCGAACGGCGTGGCGATGGAGTCCGGCGATCCGCGCGCGGCCCGCGAGCATCTGCATGCGGCCGCTGTCGCCCCGCGCTACCAACCGCACAGCGGCCCATTGCTCAGCCTGTTGCTGGACGCGCGCGCCGGAGCGCCCGTGCCGGCAATGGACCCGCGCACCGCCGCCGGCATGCAGGCCGCGACCGGCACCGGAACCGCGGCCGACTGGATGGCCATGCAGGCACTCGGGCAATGGGCCGCCATCGCCCTGGCACCGATGCAGGGCGTGAGCCGCTTCTGCGCGCCGGGCTCGGCGCAACTGGCGCGCGACCCCGGCCTGCGCGCCGACTGCAAGGCGGTGCTGTCCCGTCTGGCCGCGGATGATTCCACGCTCCCTTACGCGGAGATGGCAACCCGGCTGCTGATCGGACTGGACCCCGGGCTGACCGGCCAGTGGACACCAAGGCTTCGCCAGCTGGCCTGGTGGCGGGAGCAATCGCTGCCCTTGCTGGCGCATCGGGGCGGGACACCGGGCGCGGGCGAGTATGCCCGCTGGGTCGCCAGCGATGGCGAGTTGGGCGCGATGGCCAGACTGTTGTCCCACTCCGGCATAGCGACGGCGCCGCCGACGGAGTGGCCGCTGCCACGGCAGCCACGTTGACCGCACGCCCCGTCCCACTTCGTGGGTGACGCGCGCTCCCGGTGTTGTACGCTGCAGCCTGACGCGCAGCGCAGCCTGCAAACCCGGGAGATGCGATGAAGACGGTGCTGGTGGCGACATCCAAGGGAGGGGCAGGCAAGACCACGATCGCCACCCACCTGGCCGCGAATGCCGCGCTGCAGGGTCACCGCACCGCGCTGGTGGACGCGGACCCGCAACGCTCGTCCCACGGCTGGGCGCAGCGCCGCGCGGCGCTGGACTCCGCAGTGCTGCCGGTGGATGGCACCAACCGCTGGAAATGGCAGCGCGGCGTGCCCTCCGATACCGAGCGGGTGATCATCGACGCCCCGGCCGGGGCCATGGCCGACGAGCTGCAGAGCTTCCTCGACGTCGCCGACGCCGTGGTCGTGCCGATCCAGCCATCACTGCTGGACATCGAGGCCAGCGTGCCGTTCGTGGATTCGCTGGCCCGCCATCCGCGCGTGCGCGGCGGCGAGCTGAAGGTGGGCCTGGTGGCCAACCGTCTTCGGCCGTGGACCAGCACCTCGCGCGAAACCCTGGCCATGCTCGAGCGCTGGCCGTATCCGGTCGTCGCCCGGTTGCGCGACAGCCAAGCCTATGTGGTCCTGGCCGGCCTGGGCAAAAGCCTGTTTGACTACCATTCCGCGAATGTCCGCGACCACCAGTCCGATTGGCAGCCGTTGCTGAAATGGCTGGCCAAATGAGGAGACTCCGCCATGCGTGAACTGATCCTGCTGCGCCATGCCCACGCCGAACACGCCACCGCCGGCCAGGCCGATATCGACCGCCCGCTGTCGGCCCAGGGCGTGGCGGAGGCGGAGGCCGCCGGTCGCTGGCTGGCAGAGCGCAACCTGGCCCCGGACCGCGTGCTGTGCTCGCCGGCGCGGCGCACCCGCGAGACGCTGGAAGGCGTGCTGGCGGTCATCGGCTACGTCGAGCAACGCATCCAGGAGGAGATCTACGACGCCGAACCCGGCGCCTTGATCGCCCTGGCCGACAACAGCGCCGGGGTCGAGCGACTGATGCTGGTCGGCCACAACCCCGGCCTGGAACTCCTGGCAGCACTGCTCTACAGCGGCCGCACCGGGGACTACCGCGGCATGCCCCCGGGCAGTGTCGCAGTGCTGTCGATCCCCGACGGCACCCGGCTCGAGCCCGGCGTGGCACGGCTTGACGCGTTCTGGTGGCCGTGACCGCAGCGCGACTCCCCGCCCACTGCTTTTTGCTGCTGATGCTGACGCTGCCCCTGGCGGCGCCGGCGCGGCAGTCTGCGCCCGTGGCAACCCCGCCCGTGGCCCCCGCCAGCGCTTCCGCAACCGCCGAGCAGGCATTCCGCGCCTTCGACCGGCGTGCGGCCCAGCCCGGCGTTCGCGCCTACCCGTTCGATCCGTCGCACACGCGATTCGGCTTCGAGCTGCGCACCCGCTGGGGCCAACGCGTGCAGGGCCAGTTTCCGGTGTACGACGGGGTGGCGCTGTTCCTCCCCGACGGCCGGCGCCAGGTGCGTATCCGTCTGGCGGCCGGTGCGATCGATGTGGCCGGCTCGGAGCGATACGCGGCCATCGCGCGTTCGGAGGCGTTCTTCGACGCCGAGCACTACCCCGATATCGAGTTCGTGTCCGAGCCGCACGACGATCTGCTGACCCGCGAGGGCGGTTTGTTGCAGGGCGTCCTGCGCATGCACGGCACCACCCGCGCGGAGACCTTCGTCGTCGCCCCGGCGCTGTGTGATCGCGCCGGACAGGATTGCGACGCGATTGCCAGCGGCAGCGTGGACCGCAGCCACTACGGCATTGCCGGCATGCGCCTGGTGCTGTCGGATCGCGTGCGTTTCACCATGCGCGTGCGCCTGGACGGCCCGGCGCGATGAGGACGGCGTCCTTGCTGCTGCGACGCGGCGATCGCTGCAGCACTGCGCTGGCACGGCTCGCCATGGCGTTGTCGGTGCTGCTGCTCGCGGCCTGCGCCACGTTGAGCCCCCAACAGGCGGACCGCGCGTATGCGATTGCCGGCGCGGCCCGTTCGGACGCCTCCACCTGCGATACGAGCGATGCCTGCGCGCAGCCCTCGCCCCTGCACCAGCTGGCCGACCGGGCCTTGCTGGATTCGACGCCGCAACAGCCCCGCCACTACACCGTGATCCTCGACCGCGGCACCGACGCGCTGCTGGCACGCATCAACCTGATCCGCAGCGCCACGCGCAGCATCGACCTGCAAACGTACATCTACGAGGACGACGATTCCGGGCGTCTGGTGCTGGACGAACTGCTCGCTGCCGCGCGGCGCGGCGTGCACGTGCGCTTGCTGATGGACCAGCTGTCCGCGATCCAGAGCGTGCAATCCCTGGCCGCCCTCAGCGGCGCCCACCGCAATTTCCACATCAAGCTGTACAACCCGGTGCTGGGGCGGGCTCGCGTCACCTACCCGCAGTACGCGATCGCCGCCGCCTGCTGCTGGCGGCAGCTCAACCAGCGCATGCACACCAAGCTGCTGTTGATCGACGATGCGTTGGCGATCACCGGCGGGCGCAACTACCAGGACGACTATTTCGACTGGGACGCGCAGTACAACTTCCGCGATCGCGACCTGCTGGTGGCCGGGCCGGTGACCGGCGCGATGGCAGAGGACTTCCGCCGTTTCTGGGAGGACCGCCGGGCGGTGCCTCCGTCGCGGCTGGTGGACGTCGGCCGCCTGTTGCTGGCGCGCGGCGTCCCGCCGCTGGCACCCAGCGAGTTCCGCCTGCCCGAGCGGGCCGAAGCGATGCGCGAGGACGCTGCCGATGCGCTGTTGGTGTTCGAGCGCCTCGCCAGCCGCGCCCGGGAAGTCGGCAAGGTGGAGTACGTGTCCGACGGCCCCGGCAAGCACGAGGCGGATACCCCGGCGGAGTTTGCGCTGGCATCGCAGTCGCTGGGCGAGCTGATCGCCTCGGCCGACCGCGAGGTGCTGCTGCAGACGCCCTACCTGGTGCTTTCGCGCCCCGCCCAGGCCCTTTTCGAACGCCTGCACGACCGCCCCGACGCGCCGCGCGTGGTGGTGTCGACCAACTCGCTGGCCGCCACCGATGCGTTCATCGCCTACGCGCTGTCCTACAAGTACAAGCGCCGCTACCTGCGCGATTTCGGTTTCAACATCTACGAGTACAAGCCGTTTCCCGAGGACGCGCCGATCGACCTGGCGACCACGGGCGCGTTCCTGCCCGAGTTCGTCGACGCGCCCTTGCCGCCGCCTCCGAGCACCCGTCCCGACCGCAGCAGCGTGTTGCGCTCGGCGCGCTACCGCCGGCCGCTGGCGACCGAGTACGGCGCCACCCGCCACCTGCGCCGCCAGTCCAACGAGCCGGTCCCGCTGCGACGCGCCGGGGTGCGGATGGGCATGCACGCCAAGTCGCTGGTCATCGACCGCCGGATCGGCGTGGTGGGCACCCACAACTTCGATCCGCGCGGGGACAACTACAACACCGAGAGCGCCGTCGTGGTCCACGATGCCGCGTTTGCGCGCGAACTGGCGGCGAGCATCCACCGCGACATCAGTCCGGCCAACTCGTGGGTGATCGCCCCGCGCGACAAGCCGCCGGTGCTGTGGGGGCTGGAGTACTCGATCGGCAAGCTCTCCGAATGGCTGCCGGTGTTCGACCTGTGGCCGATGCGCTACGCGACCAGCTACGAGTTCGTGCCGGGTCCGGAATGCCCGCGGCCGATCCCGCCTGATCATCCCGGCTTTCGCGCCTGCCATCGTCCGGTCGGCGATTTCCCGGAAGTGAATCTCGCCCTGAAGGGCCTGCCGACCCGGCTCTTCACCGCTTTCGGTGCCGGACTGGCGCCGATTCTCTGATCCGCGCCGCGCTCCATTCCCCGCGCTGAAACCTGCAGAAGCCTGAACGATAACCGGGCCATGACTTATGGCCTATGGCGCGTTTGAACTGGTGTTATACATTACCAGCACACCAATTCACTATATCAGGAGATCGCCATGTACATCCCCTCACGCGCCCAGTCCTTTGTTTCCGCCGCCGCGGAGCCGTCCTGCAACGCCGCCGCCCGGGGGGCGGAGTGCGATCGCGCCCATGCGCTCGCCGCTGCCCACCGGCACGGTTACCCGCAGCGCCAGCCAGGCACGGGTTATGGCCACAGCAGCGGCTACGCCGGCCGCGAAAACTACAAGGGCCTGAACCGCTACGTCGAGAGCGCCGCGCCCGCCCTGTTCAGGTTCCACTGATCCCCCTATTCATATTTCTCTGAACCTGTTACAATAGCGCTTGTAAATCATTGTAATCATTAAGAAAAGGAGTCAGAAGTGAATCGTCGTCCGAGTACCGTCCAAACCGCTCCCGTGATGAGCAACCCGGTCGGGCAGGTCACCCCCGTTGCCAGTGCCCGACCGTTCGTCCAGAGCACGCAGGCCGATGCCGCCGCGCCAGCGCGCAGCGATCTCTACCGCAGCAGCTACGTGGGCAAGAGCTATCTGCGCCGCTCGCGCCGCAGCACCTCCGCCAGCCAGTCGATGTTCCGTATCAGCTGAACCGGATCACGCACCACCCGCACCAGCACTGAAGGCGCAGCCGCCCGGGGCACCAGCCGACCCCGGGACTGCGCGTGATGGCAGTGCCCGCCGGGCTCCGCTATCGTGACGGCATGACCAACATGCCTGTCGATCCGCCGGCCGGGACCCCGGATGCGGCGCATCCAGCCCCGCCCCTGTTCCGTCGCACCACGACCGTGAACCATCTCAACGCGCTCTCGCGGGGTACCGCGATCGAGGCGCTGGGCATCGTGTTCACCGAAATCGGCGACCGCCACCTGCGGGCGACGATGCCGGTCGACGCACGCACGCTGCAGCCCTACGGCCTGCTCCACGGCGGGTCCTCCGTGCTGCTGGCGGAAACGCTGGGCAGCAGCGCAGGAAACCTGTGCGTCGAGGAGGATCGTGTCTGCGTCGGGCTGGAAATCAACGCCAACCACCTGCGCGCCGTGCGCGACGGGACGGTGACCGGCACCGCCACCGCGCTGCATGTGGGCGGTCGCACCCAGGTCTGGGAAATCCGCATCGAGGACGATCGTGGCCGCCTGGCCTGCATCTCCCGCCTTACCCTGGCCGTCGTCTCGCGCTCCAGCGACTAGCAGCCCAAGCGGCGGCTGCGTCGTCGGAGGCGGCTGTCGTTGCGCCCGGCGCGTGGCGCGCGCCGCCTTCCGGTGTGAACCACGCGCTCGTCACGCCTCGCGCGCCTGCCGCGCGGCCGGTCGGCGCTGTATCGTTCGCGGTCATGAATGCGCCACAGCCTACCGTTCCCCTTCCGGCCCGCGCCTCGCCGCTGGCGCGCACCTTCCGCTACCTGTACCGGGTGCCGATGCTGTTGTGGCATCTGCTGGTCAACCTGCCGGTGGTTCTGGTGCTGATCAGCCCGCTGCTGGGTGGCATCCGGTTGGGCGATGAGCGCATGGACCACCGCATGATCCGGCTGTGGTCGGCCGGGCTGATGCGCGTGTTCGGGTTCCGCCTGCGCCGCATCGGCTCGCCGCTGCCCGGCGGCACCATGTTTGTCGCCAACCACGTCAGCTGGATCGACATCGCCGCGCTGCACAGCCAGCAGATGATGGGCATGGTGGCCAAGCGCGAGATCCGCAGCTGGCCGGTGGTGGGCTGGCTGGCCAGCCGGGCGCAGACGATCTTCCACGCCCGCGGCAGCACCGAGTCGATGGGCGGTGTGCTGCAGGAAATGCTCGCGCGGCTGCGCGATGGCCGCTCGGTGGGCGTGTTTCCCGAGGGCGGCACGCGCGGCGGAGGCGAGGTCGGCCCCTTCCATGCGCGCATCTTCCTGGCCGCGGTGGAGGCCGGCGCGCAGATCCAGCCGGTGGCGCTGCGGTACGGCGAGGGCGGCAGCGCGCAGCGCATCGTGGCCTTTGCTCCGCGCGAGCGCTTCGTCGGCAACTTCTTCCGGCTGCTCGGCGAGCCGCCGCGGGTGGCGGAGATCCACTTCCTCGAGCCGATCCTGCCCACCCAGGTCGAGGGTCGCCGTCGCATCGCCGACACGGCGCGCGGTCGTATCCTCGAGGCGATGAACAGCTGAGGGACGCGAGGTGCTGACCGCCGCCGATTTCCGCCCTCCGCGCTGGCTCCGCAACGCCCACTTGCAGACCGTGCTGGGCTCCAGCGGCATGCGTCAGTGGATGGGTGAGCACCAGCTGGAGGCGACCGGCGCGATCACCACCGCGCACCTGCTCGACGGCGGCGGCGGGGTGCGTCTGCAGGGCCTGCACAGCGCGATGCCGGGGGTGGAAGCGCGCGGTCTGGCCCTGCTGCTGCACGGCTGGGAAGGCAGCGCCGATTCGGGTTACATGCGCCTGACGGCGGCATCGCTGCTCGCCAGGGGCTTTGAGGTATTCCGGCTCAATTTCCGCGACCACGGCGGCACCCATCACCTCAATTCCGGGCTGTTCCATTCCAACCGCATCGACGAGGTGGTCCATGCGACCGCCGATCTCGCCCGCCGCTTCCCGCTGCGACCGCTGACGGTGGGCGGCTACTCGCTGGGCGGCAACTTCGCGCTGCGCCTGGCCCTGCGTGCGCCGGGCGCCGGCCTGTCGATCGCCCGCGTCGCAGTGATCTGCCCGTTGCTCGACCCGGCCCGGACCATGGACGCGATGGAGGCGGGGTTCCCGGCCTACATGCGCCATTTCGAGGGCAAGTGGCGGCGCTCGCTGCAGCGCAAGCGCGAGCTGTTCCCGCAGCAGTACGACTTCGACGACCGCGTGCTCGGCCTGCGCATGCGCCCGCTGACCCGGTGGATGGTCGAGCGCAGCACCGAATACGACTCGCTGGAAAGCTACTTCGATGGCTATTCGCTGGCCGGCGCGCGCCTCAGCCAGTTGCAGGTGTCCGCCAGCATACTCATGGCCGCCGATGATCCGGTGATCCCGGTCGAGGACTTTGCCAGCGCCCGGCTCTCGCCCTGCGTGGACCTGCAGATATCGCCCTGGGGCGGCCACTGCGGATTTCTGGAGAATGGGCGCCTGCAGGGTTTCGGCGAGCAGTGGCTCGCCCAGCGGCTCGCCGCGTGCGCCGATACAATGGCCGATTGACCGAACCCCGAGCAGCAGTCCATGTACGAACCGATCATCGACGCCCTGCGTCGCGGCGCCGCCGACGAAGCCCTCACCGCTGCGCGTGGCGCCGTTGCCGAACACGCCGAGGATCCGGCCGCACACCGCTGGCTCGCCTACGCGCTGCGCCTGGCGGGCGATCGCGAGGCGGCCCTGGAGGCCATCGACGCGGCCATCCGCCTGGCCCCGGAAAACGCCGACCTGCATCTGGACCGCGCCGGCCTGCTGTTGCAGGAGCGCAAGCTCGACGAGGCCCAGGCGGCGCTGGCGCAAAGCACCGGCCTGGATCCCAACCAGTTCCCGGCATACATAATCCAGGCGCAGCTCGCGCTGGGCCGCGGCGACCTGGAGGAGGCCCAGCGGCTGACCCGCACCGCCGCGCGCATCGCCGACCAGCACCCGCAGATCGCGGCGCTGGAAGGCAACCTGGCGCTGCGCCGGGGCGACGCCGACCAGGCGCTCGCCGGGCTGTCGGCCGCCGCCAAACTGTGGCCGGAGGAGCCCACGCTGCGCCATGCACTGGGCTTTGCGTATCTGGCCAAGGGTCATCTGGCATTCGCTGAGCAGGCTTTCCGCGGCCTGCTGGAAGCCAGTCCGGGTTCGCTGCCGCTGCGCGCGCTGGTCGCCGACCTGCTGCGCCGTCAGGGACGCCCCGGCGATGCCGCTGATGAAATCGCACCCCTGCTGACCGGCGATGACGCCGCCCCGGCGCTGCGCCGCATGGTCGCCGAACTGGAGCTGGAAGCCGGTCGTGACGCGTCCGCCCGCGATCGCCTGCTCGAACTGGTCAAGGAAAATCCCGAGGACCGCCGCAGCATCGTGGCGCTGGCGGAAGCCTGGCGCCGGCTGGGCGCGGCCGACGACGCGCGCGCGACCCTGGACGCGTTGCTGGAAACTGCGCCGGGCAACATCGACCTGTGGCGTGCGCGCCTGCTGTTCGAAGAGTTCGCGTCCCCTGAAGCGCTGGCGGTCGTCGAGCGCTGGCAGCAGCTTGACCCCGACAGCGTGCCCGCGCTGGAGGCGCGCATCACCCTGCATGACGTGGCTGGCGAGACCGGGCAGGGCGACGCCCTGGCCGCGCGCATCATCGAACTGCAGCCGGGTCATGCCAAGGCCGAGACCCGGATCTTCGACCGGCTGCTGCAGAGCGATCCGGACGCGGCCATCAGCCACGTGGAAGGCCTGCTGGCGCGCGCAACGGACGAGGCGGTTCGCAGCAACCTGCGCCAGCTGCTGGGCCGCTGCTTCGAGGCCGCCGGCCAGCCGGCCGCCGCGGTGGCCACCTGGGCCGAGCTGCACAGCGAAGTCGCGCCCCAGCGCCTGCCGCTGCTGGAGCCGAGCATCGCCCGCGATTGGCCGGCCGACGACAGTGACGAGGTCAGCCGCCACAGCGGGCTGCTGCTGTGGGGCGCGCCAGGTTCCCTGATCGAGCGCGTCGCCGGCACCCTGCACGCCGCCGGTGCGCCGTTGTTCGCCGACCGATTCGGGCCTTCGCCGCCGAACGATCTATTCCAGCGCTTTGCCACCGTCAACGCCCTGGCCAGCGGCGCCGCCGACCCTGCCGCGCTGATCGCCGAGTGGCGGGCCGCGTTCCCCTCGCGCGGGATCACGCCCGACCGGATCTGCGACTGGCTGCTGTGGTGGGACAACACCCTGGCGACGGTGCTGCGCGAACACGCGCCGGAGGCGATGCTGCTGGTTGCGCTGCGCGATCCGCGCGACATGCTGCTGGACTGGATCGCCCACGGCGCGCCCGCGCCGTTCGCGCTGGAGTCGCCCGTGGCCGGGGCGCGCTGGCTGGCGAAGGTGCTGGATCAGGTCGCCGAGCTGCACGAGCACAACCTCATCGCCCATCGCCTGCTGCGCATGGACGGGGTGGAAAACGACATGGCCGCCCTCTCCCAGATGCTGGCCAACGCGCTGGAAGTCAGCCTGCCGGCGGTGGCGCCGGGCCGCTTCGGTCCCGACCGGATGGCGGCCGGGCGCTGGCGCGATTTCGTCGAGCCGCTGGGCGATGCGTTCGCCCTGCTGACGCCGGTGGCGGTGCGCCTGGGTTACCCGCAGGACTGATCCGACCTGATCAGGCCCGCGCGGGCGCCGTCTGGCAGACTGGTCCGGTAGCCACACGGAGTCCACGCATGCGCATCCACAGCGACAGTTTCCAGCGTCGCCAGTCCCTGCCGGCGGAGTTCGCCGCCGGCCAGCCCACCGCCGACGGGTTCGGGTTTGCGCCCAACCGCAACCCGCACCTGGCCTGGGACGAGGTCCCGGACCGGACGCGCTCGTTCGTCCTGATCTGCGTCGACCCCGACGTGCCAACGGTGGCCGAGATGGTCGGCAAGGAGGGCGTATCGATCCCGGTCGACCAGCCGCGCACCGACTTCATCCACTGGGTGATGGTCGACATTCCGGCCACGGTGACCGAAATCGCCGCCGGTGCCTGCAGCGACGGCGTGGTGCCGCACGGCAAGCAGAACCCCGGCGGGCCGGAAGGCTCACGCCAGGGCGTGAACGACTACACCGGCTGGTTTGCCGACGACCCGGCCATGGCCGGCGACTGGCACGGCTACGACGGCCCGTTCCCGCCTCCCAATGACCTGCGCATGCACCGCTACTTCTTCCGCGTGTTCGCGCTGGATGTCGAGCGCCTGCCGCTGCCCGACCGCTTCACCGCCGCCGATGCACTGACCGCGATGCACGGCCATGTGCTGGCCGAGGCGGACACCTACGCGACCTACAGCCTGCATCCGGACCTGTAACCGGTTGGCTCAGCCGCCGGCCGGCAGCCACAGCAGCAGGGCGGCGCCCAGCGCGATGCGGTAGAACGCGAACGGGGCGTAGCTGTGTTGCTTGATGTAGCCCATCAGCCAGCGCACCGCGATGAATCCGGTCGCGCTGGCGGCGACGAATGCCAGCCCCAGCTCGCCCCAGGCCTCGCCGCCGGCCGCACCGCCGCTGCCCTTGAGGAAGTACTCCAGCACCGCGTAGCCGCTGGCGGCGAACATGGTCGGGATGCCGACCAGGAACACGAATTCGGTCGCCGCCGAGCGCTGCCCGGTGCCGGCCAGCATCGCCATGAAGATCGCCGCGCCCGAGCGCGAGGTACCCGGAAAGATCCCGGCCAGCACCTGCGCCAGACCGACCAGGATCGCCACCGTCCAGGTGACCCGCGTGGACGGCGGACGACCGGCGGCGATGCGCTCGGCGAAGAGGATCCAGACGCCGCCCAGGATCAGGGCGATGGCCACCGGCGAGACGGTTTCCGGCAACTCCCAGCCCAGCAGCCGCACCGGCAGGCCGACCAGCGCAGTGACCAGGAAGGCGGCGCCGATCTTGGCCAGGTACAGCCGGTTCTCGCGCTCACGCAGGCCGGTCGCCAGGGACCACAGCCGCTCGCGGAAGACCAGCGTGATCGCCAGGATCGCACCCGCCTGGATGACGATGTTGAACAGGTCCGAGCGCGCACCCAGCCAGTGCTGGGCGATCAGCAGGTGACCGGTGCTGGAGACCGGCAGGAATTCGGTCAGGCCTTCGAGGATGCCGAGCAGCAGCGCGGCGAGGGTATCGGACATGGAAACCACCGGAAACGGAGCGGGTGCACCGCCGGTGGCGCCCACGAGGGGGCACAGGATAGCGGCAACCGCCGCCTTTGGCCCCCGGGCGCGCAAAAAAATGCCATCGGCCGCCCGGTCATCGAATAAAATCTGCCCTTGCTACTGTAGTCGCCTCCCACCTCCAGGAACCCCGCATGTCCATCGAGAACGTCGAGAAACTGGTCCAGCAGCACAAGGTCGAGTTTGTCGATCTGCGTTTCACCGACATGCGTGGCGTCCAGCACCACGTCACCTTCCCCGGGTCGATCATCGACGAGGCGCTGTTCGAGGACGGCCGGATGTTCGACGGTTCCTCCATCGGCGGCTGGAAGGGCGTGCACGATTCGGACATGGTGTTGCTGCCCGATCCGTCCACCGCGTTCCTGGACCCGTTCACGGCCGATCCGACCCTGGTGCTGACCTGCGACATCCTCGATCCGGCGACCATGCAGGCCTACAACCGCGACCCGCGCGGCATCGCCAAGCGCGCCGAGGCGTTCCTGAAATCCAGCGGCATCGCCGACCAGGCGTTCTTTGGCCCGGAGCCGGAGTTCTTCATCTTCGACAGCGTCCGCTACGCCAACGAGATGGGCCACACCTTCTTCCACGTCGACTCCGAAGAGGCGGCCTGGAACTCGGGCAAGGAGTACCCCGGCGGCAACAGCGGCTACCGGCCCGGCGTGAAGGGCGGCTATTTCCCGGTCGCGCCGCTGGACTCGCTGCACGACATCCGCGCGCAGATGTGCAAGACGCTGCAGGCGGTCGGCATCGAGGTCGAGGTCCACCACCGCGAGGTCGCCACCGCCGGCCAGTCGGAGATCGGCACCCGTTTCAACTCGCTGACCAAGAAGGCCGACGAGCTGCAGACGATGAAGTACGTCATCAAGAACGTCGCCCACCGCCACGGCAAGACCGCGACCTTCATGCCCAAGCCGCTGGTCGGGGACAACGGCAGCGGCATGCACGTGCACCAGAGCCTGGCCAAGGCCGGGGTCAACCTGTTCTCCGGCGAGGGGTACGGCGGCCTGAGCCAGATGGCGCTGTGGTACATCGGCGGCATCTTCAGGCACGCGCGCGCGGTCAATGCCTTCGCCAACGCCACCACCAACTCCTACAAGCGGCTGGTGCCCGGCTTCGAGGCGCCGGTGATGCTGGCCTACTCGGCCTCCAATCGCTCCGCCAGCTGCCGCATCCCCTACGTGGCCAACCCCAAGGCGCGCCGGGTCGAGATGCGCTTCCCCGATCCGATGAACTCGGGCTACCTGATCTTCGCCGCGCTGATGATGGCCGGACTGGACGGGATCAAGCACCAGATCGACCCGGGCCCGCCCAGCGACAAGGACCTCTACGACCTGCCGCCGGAGGAGGAGAAGAACATCCCGACGGTGTGCCACAGCCTGGACCAGGCGCTGGAGGCGCTGGACGGGGACCGTGACTTCCTGAAAGCCGGCGGCGTGTTCAGCGACGACTTCATCGACGCCTACATCCGGCTGAAGATGAAGGAGGTCACCGCGTTCCGCGCCGCGACCCATCCGCTGGAATACCAGATGTATTACGCGATCTGATGGAGCCAGGCGCCGGCCGGGATTTCCGGCCGACGCGGCTGCGATAGATCAGGTCCGCCGGCGCAATAGCGCCGGTAGCGGGGCCGCAGGGCGGTCAGCCGGCGCGTTGGGTGACCGTCAACGTACCGGGCAGGGCGACGCCCTTGCGGTCGCCGATGCTGCCGTCGGCCGCATCGGAGATGTTGAACAGCCGATAGGCGCTCTGGTAGTCGTCACCGCCCAGGTTGCGGGCCAGGGCGATCGCGAAATCCCAGGTCTTGATCGTGTTGCCGTCGTAGTCCTTGATCAGGGCATTCAGCTTGAAGTCCATCCCATCGGAGGCTTCCAGCGCCTTCTCCGCGTGCCCCAGCAGCTGCGCCATCTCCGCTTCGGTGTAGCTCACGCTGACCGTGTCGCCATCCTTGACCGGGCCGGAATCCGCATGTTCGATGCCGCCGCCCTGGGCGACATTGAGGAAGGTGGCCACGCTGTCATCGGCCGCGTAGGTAAAGGTGTAGCGCCGGTCGGCCATGATCTCCGAGCCGTCGGCCCGGAAGCTCTGGGTGAGCGACAGCGGCACGTTGTCGCCGTAACGCAGATCCCAGGTCGCCGACGCGGAGCCGTCCGCGCGGGTGGTCAGCACGCTGTTGCCGGTGTTCCCGGCGCTGTTGAACGACGCCTTCAGCGGGCCCAGTTCCAGCTTGAGCTGGCTCTGCGAGGAGTAGTCGAGCTTCTGGATTGTCGCGACCTCCGACACCCCGTTGCCGTTGGCGGTCGGCATCGTGCCGGTGGCCACATAGTCGTTGAAGGCCGCGCGACCGTCGGCGCTGGACAGGTTGAACTCGGCGGTCTTCAGCGTGGCGGCCTCAAGCTTGTCGTTGCGGCCGAGCATCGCGCTGGCCACCGGGAAGTCCACGCCTACGCCGTTGTAGGCTTCGATCGCCTCGGTCGGGCCACCGGTGACGCGGACCTGGTCGGTACCGATCTTCTCGACCAGCAGGCTGGCGCCTTCAAAGTTGGTGATCTTCGATTCGGTGGCGATATGGCGGAAGGCCGCCTTGAACTCGGTGCCGCTGTACTGCGAGCCGTCGAGCTTGATCACGGTGCCGGTGGGCATGGAATCGGGGTCAAATGGATTGACCGTTTTCAGGTCGGTCCTGGCCGCGATCTGCTCGGGCATCGACACTTCGAACGAACCCTTGATGCCCTCGGTCCTGCCGACCTCCAGTCCGGCCTGCTTGGAGTCCACGCCGGCGTTGAGTGTTACCGACAGGTCAGCCGAGCTGCGGTAGGTGGTCACGCCGTTGTCGGTCTTCTTGCCGGAAGTGACCGTTGTCTGGGCATCGATGCCGAACGACACGCCGTAACCCTTGGCGTTCTTCAGTCCCTGGCTGAAACCGCCGCCGCCGCTGACGCTGACCGTGCCCTTCTCGCTGTCAAAGCCGATGCTGCCGTTGGCGGAGGTGTTGGTGGTGCTGGCGGTTCCGTTGCTGTCGGTGGTCGTGGTCTTGTCGCTCTTGCTGCCGCTGGCCGTCGCACCGCTGTCGTCGACCTTGACGCCCGTTTTGCTGGTCGAGGTCGTGCCGTTCGCTGTGTCGCCGGTGCGGACGGTGCTCTCGGGCTTGACCTCCAGCGATCCGCTACCGCCGGCGTCCGTGGCCGGAGCAGCTTCGGGCAGGTTGATGCGGGCGCCCGGATACAGCACGTCGGGGTTGAGGACCTGCGGGTTGGCGGCGAGCAGCTTCTGCGCGCTGACGCCCTCGGCCTTGGCGATGGTGGCGATCGAGTCGCCATGCTTGACCACGTGTTGCCGCGGCGGCGGCGGGGGTGGGGGCGCGAAACGCTCGCGGACACCGTCAATGCGGGGGATGCTCATGGCCAACTCCGTCAGTTTTCTGAGTCGAACATAGAGCGCGCGGCGAGTGCCGACAGCTGGGGTTGGCCCTAGAGGACGGTGAATCGACCGTGTGCGGTTCAGCCAGCCAGCCGGCGCCGACCGCGGCGGATCGCCTCAGCCAACGGTGGGAAGCAGCAGCTCGGCCGAGCCGGCACGGTGGGTCGCGCCGACCGCGTCGACCACCCCGGCGCAAGCGCGACGGGTGGCGTCCAGCAGTGGTGCTCCGGCGAGAAGTTCCACGTTGAGCACCGCGCTGAACAGGTCGCCGGTGCCTTTGGGCGCGGCGTCGACGCGCTCGTGTTCGACGACCTGGGCGTCGTCGCGGCTGACCACCGCCACCCGCATGCGCCCGTCCGCCCACGAAGCCGGCGCCGCGCTGGTCACCGCCACCCACTGCGTGTGGCCGACCAGCAATGTGCGCGCGGCTTCGATCGCGCCCTCGATGGTGTCGGTGGGCCGGCCGCTGAGCCGCTCCAGCTCGAAGCCGTTGGGGGTCAGTCCGTGTGCCATCGGCAACAGCGCCTTCTGATACACCGGCAGCATTGCCGGGTCGACATAAACGCCGGTGTCGTGGTCGCCGATCACCGGGTCGATCTGCACGTGCAGGCGGGGGTGGCGCTCATGCATGCGGCCGATCCAGTCCGCCAGTGCCTGCGCCTGCGCAGGGCCGCCCAGGTAGCCCACCAGGATCGAGCGCAGCGAGGCCAATGCACCGCGCGCGTCGAGGTCCTCCAGATAGCCGCTGAACCAGTCGATCGGGACCGCACCGCCGTGCAGGCTCGGGTAATGCGGCGTGTTGCTCAGCAGGACGGTGGGCACCGCGGCGACACTCAGGCCGGCCGCCTGCAGCGTCGGCACCGCGACGTTGTTGCCGACCCGGCCGTAGACGACCTGCGACTGCACCGACACCACGTCGATCGCCAGCGGCGCCAGCAGGGTGGATGCCAGCACGTCCGGCGGCGCCGTTTCGCTCACGCGCCCGAATCCGTGGGCCAGTAGTGACTGTCAGGCAGGGCACGCGCGCCGAAAATCGCCTGGCCGACGCGGACCACGGTCGCGCCTTCCTCGATCGCCATCTCGAAGTCGCCCGACATGCCCATCGACAGCTCGTCCATGCCGATGCCGTCGGGCGCATCCTGGCGCAGGCGGTCGCGCAGTTCGCGCAGCAGGACAAAGCAGGCACGCACCCGCTCCGCATCCGGCGACAGCGCCGCCAGCGTCATCAGGCCGCGCACGCGCAGCGCGCTGAAGGCCGGCAATTCGCGCACGAACGCGGCCACGTCCTGCGGCGCCAGGCCGTACTTGCTCGCCTCGCCCGAGGAGTTCACCTGCACGAAGACGTCCAGCGAGCGACCTTCCTCCTGCAAACGGCGGTCCAGCGTCCGCGCCAGGCGCAGGCTGTCGAGGGCCTGGAACTCGCTGGCGAAGCTCGCCACCAGCTTGGCCTTGTTGGTCTGCAGGTGGCCGATCACCGACCAGCGCAGGTCGGTGAGGTCAGCCATGGCCTGCCACTTGGCGTGCGCCTCCTGGACCTTGTTCTCGCCCAGGAACGTGCAGCCGGCCGCATGCACCATGCGGATGCGCGCCTCATCGATGGTCTTGCTGACCGGCAACAGCCGCACCCCGGCCGGATCGCGGTCGACGCGCTGGCAAGCCGCCTGGATGCGTGCCCGCACGGCGTCCAGGTTGTGCCGGAATTCGGCCAGGGTGGTGGCCGACGGATAGCGGGCGGCGGCGGACGGGTCGGACGTATCCAATGGGCGATTCTCGAAAGGTCAGGACGCGACGGTGGCGCGGGGGGGCGGAGCTCCATCATTGCGGGTCCGCGGACCCGGAAACCGATGTCCCACGCCAATGGATTGTAGCGCCGGCCGCTTTGGGTACGTCCGCGCCCGGCCCGCGCTCTTTCACCGCGCTGCGACCGGCGGCACGATAGATTCCGCGTGCGATTGCCCACCAAGGAGAGTTCCGATGAAAACCACCGTATTGGCAGGCGCGACTGTGTTGGCGCTCGGTCTGGCCGCCTGCAGCAGCTCGCCCGAACGGACCACCACGACGAGGGCGTCCGCCGCGCCCACCGCAAAAATGGCCACCGCGTCCACCGTCCAGAGCGCGCACGTCAACCTGGCCGGCGCATCCGGCAGCCTGGTCAGCGGTCGCCTGAGCGTGAGCCCGATGGGCGATGGCATCCACTTCACCGGCGAGATCGGCGGCCTGAAGCCCAACAGCACGCACGCCATCCACATCCACGAAAAGGGCGATTGCAGTGCGGCCGACGCCAGCAGCGCGGGCGGCCACTTCAATCCTGCCGGGGTCATGCACGGCCGCGTCAGCACGCCACCGCATCATGCCGGTGACATGGACAACATCGTGGCCGATGCCAAGGGCGTGGCGAAGGTGGATGCGCATGCCAGCGGCCCGGTCCTGGGCGGCGGTGCGGCCAACGACGCCATTGGACGGGCGGTGATCGTGCACGCTGCCGCGGATGACTACACCAGCCAACCCGCCGGCAATGCCGGCGCGCGCGTGGCCTGCGGCGTCATTACCGCCGGCTGAGGCGTGACGACCATATCGCTGGGTGCGATGCTGGCTGGATGCAAGTAGACATCCGTGACGCAATGCCGGGCGACGCCGAACTGCTGGCGCAATGGGCGGCGGCGATGGCGTTGGAGACCGAGTCCAAGGTGCTCGCCCCCGCCACGATCCTCGCGGGGGTCAGCGCCGGGCTCCTGGATCCCGCACGCGCACGCTACTTCGTCGCCATCGCCAGCGCAGGGATGGGTGGGGGAGAAGTCGTGCGCGTGCCGGTCGGCACGCTGATGCTGACCCGGGAGTGGAGCGACTGGCGCAACGGCGACTGGTGGTGGATCCAGAGCGTGTACGTCGATCCGGGCTACCGGCGCCGCGGCGTGCTGTCCGCGCTGTACCGGCACGTCGAGGACCTGGCGCGGCAAACCGAAGGCGTGATCGGCCTGCGGCTGTATGTCGAGCGCGACAATGCCGTCGCCCAGCGCACCTACGCAGCGCTGGGCATGGCCGACGCCGGGTATCGGATCTATGAAGCGGGTTTTGGCGACTGATCAGGCCAGCGCGGCGCGGCAATCATCACCCAGGTCGCAGTGGATGAACTGCACGGCAATACCGTGTGCACCCAGCACTGCCGCAATCTGGCGCTGGCGACCCTGGAAAAACTGGAACAGGCGCTGCTGGCGCTCGCGTTGGCCATCCTCGGCCGTCGCGATGCCGTGGTCGTAGTGATGCTCCCAGCTCGCCGGTGACATCAGCGCGATCCGCGCCTCGCCATTGACGTAATGCACAAGTGGCTCGGGCGCCGCGTCCAGCCAGGCAGACTCCCCGGGGTGCAGCAAAGCGGTTTCCAGCAGCGGCCACAGGGGCGCCAGGCCGGCGTGTTCGTACTGGATCGAGGTCATCGCCGCCAGGTCGTGCACGGTCATGAAGCGCGCATGCTCGACCTGCAGGCCGAAGGCGGCCTGGGCGGCCAGCGCGGTGTCCGCCGCGGCCATGCCGACCTCGATGAGGTCGCGCTCAAACGCATCGCCCACACGCGCCACCACGTCCTCGGCGCCTTTCAGCACGAACGGCACCAGCCGCAACGGGCCGCCTAGGTAATCAGGTGACGGCGCCAACGTGCCCGGCAGCACCGAGCCACTGGCACCGAAGGCGATGATCCGGCCGCTGTCGCGCTCCAGGCCGCCGCGGGGCGCGCGGGCGGCCAGCTCGTCCAGCTCCCGGTGCAGCGGCCAGCCCGGCCGCAACAACTCGACCGGGTCGTAGTGGGCACCGACGGTAATCAGCTCCAGCCGTGCCGCCTCCGGCGCAAAATCCGCCAGGTCGCGGGCGATCAACTGGGCCAGCGCACCGACTTCGGCCTGCGCCAGGCGGTCGCGATCGACCGGGGCGTCGCCGACCACTTCGATGGCGAACGCGCCCAGCACGCTCAGCGGAGCAGCGTCGCGGGCGGAGACGGGGTCGGAATTGCTGGCTGGGCTCATCGGGTGTCCGGGCGGGGTCTGCGTGTGGGCCGGTCGTCGGATCGGCGTGGATACGCCGGCGTTTGGTCGCGCGCGAGGGCGGCGTTACACTGCGGACATTATGCCCGCAAGTGACCGCGGGCCCTGCAATCCCCGCGCTGGCTGGACCGCGCCGGGGCTCCAACGAGGTGACCACCGATGCGCCAAACCCGTCCCGTTGCCGTGCTCGGCGGCGTCCGGATTCCCTTCTGCCGCCAGAACACCGCCTATGCGGATGTCGGCAACCTGGGCATGTCGGTGCGCACCCTCGGCGCGCTGGTCGAGAAGTACGGGCTGCACGGCCAGCAACTGGGCGAGGTGGCGATGGGTGCGGTGATCAAGCACTCCAGCGACTGGAACCTGGGGCGCGAGTCCGCGCTGTCCTCCGGCCTCTCGCCGTTGACCCCGGGATTCACCCTGCAGCGCGCCTGCGGCACTTCGCTGGACACGATTGTCGCCGTGGCCAACAAGATCGCGGTGGGCCAGATCGAGGCCGGCATCGGCGGTGGCTCCGACACCACCTCGGACGTGCCGATCGTGTATGGAAGCCAGCTCCGCCGCCGCCTGCTCGCGGCCGCTGCGGCGCGCGACACCAAGGGCAAGCTGGCCGCGTTCAAGGGCTTCTCGCTGCGCGAGCTCAAGCCCGATTTCCCCGGCGTCGCCGAGCCGCGCACCGGCAAGTCGATGGGCGAGCACTGCGAGGAGATGGCCAAGGAGTGGAACATCTCGCGCGATTCGCAGGACGAGTGGGCGCTTTCCTCGCACCAGAAGCTGGCCGCCGCCTACGAGCGCGGGTTCTTCGATGACCTGGTGGTGAGCTTCCGCGGCGTCTCGCGCGACAACAACCTGCGCGCCGACAGTTCGCTGGAAAAGCTGGCAACGCTGAAGCCGGCGTTCGACCGCACCACCGGTCGCGGCACGCTCACCGCCGGCAATTCAACTCCGCTCACCGATGGGGCCGCCGCCTGCCTGCTGGCCTCGCCGGAGTGGGCTGCCGCGCACGGTCACGAGCCGCTGTGCCACCTGATCGACTCGCAGGTCGCGGCGGTCGATTTCACCCACGGTGAGGGGCTGCTGATGGCGCCGACCATCGCCGTGCCCGAGATGCTCGCCCGCCAGGGCCTGAGCCTGCAGGACTTCGACTTCTACGAGATCCACGAGGCGTTCGCCGCCCAGGTGCTGTGCACCCTGCGCGCTTGGGAAAGCGAGGAGTACTGCAGGAATCGCCTCGGCCTGGATGCGCCCTTGGGCCGGATCGACCCGGCGAAGATCAACCCCAATGGTTCCTCGCTGGCGACCGGCCATCCGTTTGCGGCGACCGGCGCGCGGATCGTCGCCACCGCGGCCAAGGAGCTGGCGCAACGCGGCGGAGGCCGCTGCCTGGTATCGATCTGCACCGCCGGCGGCATGGGCGTGGTGGCGATCCTGGAGCGCTGAGGCGCCACGCCCGGCGGGCGCATCACCCGCGGACTGACGCTGGACGCCTCAACCCGAAGCGTCCGGCGTCGCGCGGCACCTTTTTACTCGCGCAGACGCGGCATGCCGTGTTCGTCGCGCTCTTCCACCACCGCCATGTCGTGCAGCTGCTGGCGCATGTCGCGTCCGGGCAGCTCGGTGACCGCTTCGCCGCGGCTGGCGCGCAAGGCGTTCGCGTAGGCCAGGCGGCCCCGGGCCTCGTCGCCGGACTCGGCAAAACCGTGGCCAAGCTCCTCCCACGCATCGCCGCCCGCGCCCTGGGCGATCGCACGGTGCAGGTAGCCCTCCGCCGACGCCCAGTGGCCCTGCGCGCGGTTGAGCCGTGCCAGCGCCAGCAGCAGCGCGGGGCTGCCCGGATGCGCCTGCAGCCAGCGCTCGGCGTTTTCGCGCCGTCGTTCAAGCTGGCCGATGGGCAAGCGGCCGTAGAGCGCGGCCAGCGATTCGTCCCAGCGCTCATCGAGCGCCTTTTCCACGCTCTTCGCCGCGGCGTCGTCCCAGCGCAGGGCGGCGGCGCGCTCGGCATACGCCGTTACCGCATCGGGGTCGGTCCGGAAGGCCTTGGGCAATGACTCCCAGCGGTCGGCGAGGATGTTCGCATCGCCCGCCTCGCGCAGGGCCTCGCTGGCCCATTGCGCTTCCAGCCGGTCCAGTTGCTGCACGGGCAGCACCTTCTGCTGGCGCATGGCACCCAGCAGTCCATACGCCTCGCCCACCTCGCCGGTGGCGGCCAGCGCGTGCGCGCGCAGCAGCAATCCCCGCGGCGGCAGCGGTTGCACATCCGGGCTCTCCAGCAACATCAGCGCCTCGGCCGGACGGCCGTCGGCAAGCGCGAGCTCGGCGCCGATCACCGCGCGGGTAACCGGGTGCGAGCCGGTCAATGCGTCCAGGTGCTGGCGCGCCAGCGCTGCATCGCCGGCCGCCGCGGCGGCGCGCGCGGCACCGGCATGGGCCAGCGGGGACACCCCCTGGCGCAGGGCCAGTGGCTGGCGCGCGGCCTCGTCGAGCAACTTCTCCGAGCGGGCCCAATGGCCCAGCTCCAGCGCGCCCAGGCCTTCCACCAGCTTCATCCGGGCGGCGCGGCTGCGGCGCCGGCGCAGGGTGATGAACGGCAGGGTGAGCATCTTCCAGATCAGCCACAGTGCGACCCAGATGCCCAGGCCCACCAGGATGGCCGCGGCCAGCGTGGTCACGTAGCGGGTGCCGCGGAAGTCCAGCGTCAGCACGCCGGGGTCCTGGACCAGCAACTGGGCGGCGAGCGCGCCGACCAGCGCCAGCACGATCCAGAACAGCAGGTTGCGAAACAGGTTCATGGCAGAGGCTCCCGACGGTTGGCGCGCAACTGGCGCAACTGGATCAATGTGGTGCCCAGGGTCGGAAGCCGGGGTGAAAGCGGCAGCGCGGCGATCTCGCGCAACTGGGCACGGGCGCCATTGGCCGCATCAACCGGCGTCCCCAGTCGGGTCAGCCAGGCGTCGGCGCGGCCCAGCGCGGCGCGGTAGGCCGTTGTGTCACGGCGCTCGGCGGCGGCCCGGGCCAGGGTGATTTCCAGCTGCAGGCCCGCCTGCGCATCCGCCCGCTGGGGCGCATCCAGCGCATGCGGCGTTTCCAGATCCTGCACCTGGACAATGCCGATGAAGGCGCGTTTCCACCACGGTTCCAGCGATGTGGGAGCGGTTGGCGAAGGGGGCTGCGGGGCACCCATCGTCGCGGCCCAGGCATCCAGCCGCGCCAGCGCGCGGGCCCGGGGTTCCCCATCCAGTGCTTCCAGGGCGGCGCGCTCCTGACCCAGGGTCTGGCGCAGGTTGAGATACGCCGGGTCCTCGATCGCTTCCAGCACCCCGGCGGCGAGCGCATAGCTTCGCCGGGCGCCGTCCACGTCGCCGGCAATCTGCAGGCGCTGCTGGCCCAGGCTGAGCAGGACCTCCGCCTCGTCCAGGCGCAGGGCGTGCGCACCCAGCCGGGCCGGATCGCTGTAGCGCGCCAGACTGTCCTCGATCAGCGCGGCGCGCTCGGACAGGCCGAGCAGCTCGTCACGCAGGATGCGATTGGTCGCGATGGCCTGCTGCAGGCGCTTGGCCTGGACGCCCTGGTCGCCCCGCAGGCTGTCCAGGCGCTGGCCCAGCGTCTCCAGCCGCGTCTGGACGTCCCCCGCCTGGGCAAGGTCCTCCGCCTGGTGCCCCTGCCATCGGTAGCCGCCATAGGCCAGCGCGCCGACCGCCGCGATCAGCAGGACCAGCAACCAGGGCCAGGCGGCCCGGCGGAGAGGCGGTGGGATGGACGGGGAACTGGACACGTCGATGAACACGCTGGCGGGAGCTCCAATGCTACCGGAGCGCCGTCTGCGTGGGCGTCACGCCATCAGCTGCGCTGCGGCCTCGGCCATGTCCGCCGGACGGGCACTGCGGGCCGGCCGGCAGTCGGAGAAGCCCGACGCGCGGGCCAACTGCACCAGCCGCTCGCTGGCGGCCACGACCGGCAACCCGAGCAGGCGCTCGAGCACCGGCGCAGGCAGGCTCTGCAGGGCCAGTTGCAGCGCCTCGCCGCTGGACACGGCCAGCACGGCAGGCGCGTCGAGATCGCGCACCGCGGCCAGCGCGCGCGGCGGGGGCAGTACCGGTACGCGCCGGTAGACGTTGGCGCGGATCACCTCGGCGCCGCGCGCTGCCAGGGCGGGCGGCAGGGTCCCGCGCCCGCCCGGTGCGGTCACCAGGCCGATGGTGCTGCCTTGCAGCTGTTGCAGGCCGGGCAGCGCGAGCAGTCCTTCGCTGTCCATGCGGGCCGGGGAGGCCACCACCGGGATCCCGGCGCGGCGCAGCGCTGCAGCCGTGCCGGCGCCGACGGCAAACCAGTCCTGGCCCGCTCTGGCGCGAAGCGCGCAAAGCGTCGCGGCCGAGCGTGCGGCCTGCGGGCTGGTGAACATCAGCCGGTCGGCCGCCAACGCGCGATCCAGCGCAGCGCGGCTTTCCGCGCTGTCGATGGTCTCCAGCTTCCACGGTGCCAGCGCCAGCAGGCCGGCGCCGTGGCGGGCTGCGGCGCGGCGCAACGAGGCGTTGCCGCCGCGTGGACGCAGCGAGATCACGTACCATGCGGGAGCCGGGTTGCGCGCGGTCATCGCCACAGCTTGGCACGCGGAACCGACGACTGCATGCCCGTCCTGCCGTCCGCGCATTCCCCTTCTCTTCCGGTCGATCCGGCTCCAGCCAGGGTTTACATGCCGCAATCCGCGTCCCACATCCAGGCCCTGCAGCGTCTCGAGCAGCGCTTCCAATCGATGCCGCCGGTCGCGGCCATGGCGCCGGTGATCGAGGGTTTCGACGGCCAGAGGCTGTGCGTCAACGCGCCGCTGGACCTGCATGTCAACGACAAGGGCTGCGCGTTTGGCGGCAGCATGGTGTCATTGATGACGCTGGCGTCCTGGGGCCTGGTGACGATGCAGGTCGAGGCCGCCGGGCTCGACGCGGGGATCTACGTCGCCGACAGCCAGGTGCGTTATCTGCACCCGGTGTACGAGGACCTGCGGATCACCGCCGAGCTGGCGCCTTCGGGCGGCTGGGACGCTTTCATCGCGACCTTGCGCCAGCGCCGGCGCGCACGCATCAGCCTGGTCGCCCGCCTGATGCTGGCCGACGGTCGCCTTGCGACCGACTTCAGCGCCCGCTACGTCGCCATCGCCCGCTGAAACGATCGGGCACCCGCTACGATCGGCGCCTGCCACCGGAGAACCCCACAATATGCATCGCTCACCCCGTCACCGTCTGAACCGCCGCTGGCACGGCCTGCGCGCGATCCTGCTGGTCCTGGCCGCGCTATGGGTGCTCGCCGGTTGCAGCAGCGCCAGTCCCGCCGCCAACGCGCTGGACTCGGCGCAGTACGCCTGGTCGGGGGCGATCCGCTGGGGCGATTTCGGCGGCGCGCGGAATCTGGTCGACCCGGCGGTCCGCGAGGCGAACCCGCTCAGCCCGCTGCAGATGGAACGCTACGAACAGGTCCAGGTCTCGTCCTACCGCGATGTCGGTGGCGCCCTGGATACCGCCAACGGCCGCGCGGTGCGCAACATCGAGATCGGCGTGATCAACCGCCACACCATGGCCGAGCGCACCGTCCGCTACCTCGAGCAGTGGCGCTGGGACGCCGACGCCAAGGCCTGGTGGCTGGTCAGCGACCTGCCGGATCTGTGGGCCGGGCAATGAGCGCGTTTTTGAGCGCGTTTTTGCACCCGTCCCGCCGCTGGGCGACAATCGCCGGCCCCCAGTCGTGCGCGTGATTCCGTGACCCTTGAAGAACTGCTGGCCTTCGCCCAGCGTCACCCCCTGCTGTCGCTGGCGCTGGTTGGCATCACCGTGGCCCTGGTGTTCACCGAAATCGCCCAGCTGTTCCGGGGCTACGCCGGCCTGCGCCCCGCCGAGCTGGTGGCGCTGATGAACCGCGACAACGCGCTGGTGATCGACCTCTCGCCCAGCAGCGACTTCGAGAAGGGCCATATCGCCGGAAGCAAGTCGGTCCAGCCCAGCCAGTTCGATCCGGAAAGCAAGCAGCTGGCGGCCGCCAAGGCGCTGCCGGTGATCGTCGTGTGCCGCACCGGCATGACCGCCGGCGCGTCGGCCAAGCGGCTGAAGAAGGCCGGCTTCGAGAAGGTCTACGTGCTCGAGGGCGGCATCCAGGCCTGGCGCCAGGCCGACCTGCCACTGGTCAAGGGCCGCCGCGGCTGAACGCGGGACCGCTCACTGCGGGCCCTTGCTTCGCCGACCGTCGACCCCAGCCTTGAGCCCATGGCGCGCCATGGCTGCGTGCCATAATCGCCACTTTTCCGTCCTTACGCTGGAGTAATCCCGATGTCCGAAGAAACCCTCAACGGTGCCGCCGCGCCGGCCGAAGCCGCCACCGGTGCCTCTTTCACGGTCGAGAAGATCTACGCCAAGGACGTCTCTTTCGAAGTGCCCGGCGGCCCGGGCGTGTTCAACGAGCAGGCCCAGCCGGAGCTGCAGATGAACCTCAGCCAGAGCGTGCAGCAGGTCAATGAAGGCCTGTACGAGGTGGTGCTGGGCATCACCCTGACCTGCAACGCCGACGACAAGCCGCTGTACCTGGCCGAGGTCAAGCAGGCCGGCGTGTTCAGCATGAGCGGTTTTGAACCGGCGCAGCTGGACGCCATGCTCGGCATCCACTGCCCGAACGTGCTCTACCCGTATTCGCGTGCCCTGATCAGCAGCCTGATCCAGTCGGGTGGCTTCCCGCCGTTCTTCCTGCAGCCGATCAATTTCGAAGCCCTCTACGGCGAAAGCCTGCGCCAGCGCGCGGCGAAGGACGCCGGCGACCAGGCCCCCGGCCTCGACGGCGTCGAGACCGCCGGCAACGCCTGATCTCGGCGGCATGAACCACTTGGTGGAATCCGGCGCCCAGCGCGTGGCGGTGCTGGGCGCGGGCTCCTGGGGCACCGCACTGGCGGCGCTTATTGCGCGGCACGGGCACGACACGGTGCTGTGGGGCCGGGATGTCGATGCGATTGCCGGTATCGAGCATGACCGCCAGAACGCGCGCTACCTGCCCGGCATCACGCTGCCGGAGAACCTGCGCGCCACCGGTGATCTGGCCGGGGCGATGAGGGATGCCGAGCTGGTGCTCGTCGTGGTGCCCTCGCACGCGTTCGCCGACACCCTGCGCCTGCTGGCACCGCACCGCCCGGCAACTGCCGGCGTGGCCTGGGCCAGCAAGGGCTTCGAGCCCGGCAGCGGCCGCTTCCTGCACGAGGTTGCCGCCGAAGTGCTGGGCGCCGAGGTGCCCTTGGCCGTGGTCACCGGTCCCTCGTTTGCGAAGGAAGTCGCCATCGGGCTGCCCACCGCGCTGACCGTGCACTCGGCCAGCGACGGGTTTGCCAAATGCGTCGCCGACGTCCTGCACGGGCCGAGCTTTCGCGCCTATACCGGCGATGACATGCTCGGCGCCGAGCTGGGCGGGGCAATGAAGAACGTGCTGGCGGTGGCGACAGGCGTGGCCGACGGCATGGAGCTGGGCCTGAACGCCCGCGCCGGCCTCATCACGCGTGGCCTGAACGAGATGCTGCGCCTGAACCGCGCGCTCGGCGGCCGTCCGGAGACGGTGATGGGCTTGGCCGGACTGGGTGACCTGGTGTTGACCTGCACCGGCGATCTGTCGCGCAACCGCCGGCTGGGACTGGCATTGGGCCGGGGCCAATCGATCGAGGACGCGATTCGCGACATCGGCCAGGTGGTCGAGTCGGTGCAGACGGCGGACGAAGTGATGCGCCTGGCCCGTCGCCACGACGTGGAGTTGCCGATCGCCGAAGCGGTGTTCGCGGTGCTGCATGGCGATCTTACGCCTGCCCAGGGGCTGCGCCAGTTGATGGCGCGCGAGCAGAAAGCCGAGTATCCCGGTCCGTTGTTCGGCTGAGTCATCCCCGGAACGTAAATTCTGCGGAGTACGCCCATAAAAAAGCCCGGCCGAAGCCGGGCTTTTTCGTGCATGGCGTTCAGTATCAGAACGTGATGCGCGGACCGATGAACCACTGGGTGTCGCCGTCGACGAACTTGACGTCGCCGCTCAGGCCCCACATCGGGTTGAACTTCACCTGCGCGCCGAGGCGACCGTAGAAGTCACCGTCGTAGTCGCTGCCGTCCTCATAGCCGGCCATCGCGTAGCCTTCGAAGTTCGGCGCCAGCGCGCCGCGCACGCCCACTTCAACGCTGTAACCGTTCAGGCTGTTGTTGAACTCGTCCTCGGAACGCTCGTAGGCGACGCGGGTCACCAGGTCGGCGGCCGGGGAGATCTCGTGGTTGTATCCCACGCCCAGGCGCCACTGGTCGATCTTCACGCCGCGGTAGCGCAGCGGGCCAACGAAGAAATCGTCGGTCTTCTGGTTGGAGTAGTCGCCGAACACGTGGAAGTTCGGCGCGATGGCGCCGGAGCCGCGGACGGCGAAACCGTCGGCATCGCTGTAGTCGGTGTCGGTGGCGATATAGCCGGCTTCGACGTAGTTGTAGGAGATGCCATCGGCGGCCGAAGCAGCAAACGGAAGCGCAGCGATCAGGCTCAGGGCAAGCAGTGACTTCTTCATGATTTCTCGGCCTCTTGAAAGGGGTAGCTCATTCCGGCTGCGGCCCCCTCAAACCAAGGTGGCATCCCAGCCGGACCCGGGCAGTATCCCCGCGAGGGTGTAATCCCAACTGAATTGTGTACTTGACCGTTCAATAACTACAGGTGCTGTTCAGGATGGAATATTGGAAGCCCGGTTGACCGGTGTCATGAAGCCGCAACGCCTCCTTCTGCAGACTGGGCACCCGACGACGTGGTCGATTCCAGAGGAGTCCAACATGGCAATCCGTTTTCCATCCATCTCAAGCAGCATCCTGGATGCCGTGGGCGATACGCCGCTGGTGGAAGTCGAAGGGATTCTGGCCAAGCTGGAGTTCCTGAATCCGTCGGGATCGATCAAGGCGCGCATCGCCAAGTACATGATCGAGAAGGCCGAGGAGGCGGGCCTGTTGCAACCCGGCGACACCATCGTGGAAGCCACCAGCGGCAACACCGGCAATGCGCTGGCGATGGTCGCGGCGGTGAAGGGTTACCGGATGCTGGTGGTGATGCCCGAAGGCCTGTCCGGCGAACGGGTCGCGATATCGCGCGCCTACGGGGCCGAGGTGCTGTTCTGCGGGGATTTCCACGTGAACTCGGCGCTGGAGAAGGCGCGCGAACTGGGTGCGCAGCCTCACCATTTCTGTCCCAGCCAGTTCGAGTCCGAGTGGAATGTGGAGGAGAACCGGGTGGTGCTCGGCCCCGAGATCCTGGCCCAGCTGCCCGATGGCGTCGTGCCCGATGCGCTGGTGGCCGGCGTGGGCACCGGCGGCACCCTGATCGGCGTCGGCCAGGCATTCCGCAAGGTCAATCCGGATGTGCGGCTGTTCGCGATGGAGCCGTCCGAATCCAAAACGCTGCTGTGCGGCGAGGTCGCCCTGCACAAGATCGAAGGCATCTCCGATGGCTTCGTGCCGGGGATCTTCCAGCGCCACGGCGCGCTGGTCGATGAGGTCACCAGCGTCGCCAGCGCCGACGCGGTCGAGGCAATGCGGCACCTGGCGCGTGCACACGGTCTGTTCTGCGGGCCCAGCTCCGGTGCGCACCTGCTGGCCGCCAAGCGCGTGCGCGAACTGCATCCGGAACTGAAAACCGTGGTGACGCTGTTCTGCGACAAGGGCGAGAAGTACCTGCAGGAGTATTTCGTCCGCGCCGGCAGCGAGCCCGAGGAGCCGACGCCCTTCATCTGACAGGTCGCCGGGTGCCGATAGCATGGCTGATCCACCCTCACAGGAATCCACTCATGGGCTGGACCCTGCACACCCACGCCGATGCGCGGCAGCTGGCCGCTCATCTCGTTGATTCGCTGCAGGCCTCGTTGCAGGCCGGCCTGGACGAACACGGCGCCGCCATGCTGGCCCTCGCCGGTGGGAGCACCCCCTGGCCGGTATACCAGCGGCTCGCGCAGGCACCGTTGGCGTGGCAGAACGTCACGCTGCTACCCACCGATGACCGCTGCGTTCCGGTGGAGTCGCCGGCCTCCAACCTGCGCGGCTTGGCCGAGGCGTTCGCGCCGGCCAGCGGCGTGCACCTGGCGGCGCTGACCGCCCCCGACGGCGATCCGGACGCCTCGCTCATCCAGGCACGTGCGTGGCTGGCGCGGCACCGGCAGGACTTCGACGCCGTGGTGCTGGGGATGGGCACCGACGGCCATACCGCCTCGCTGTTTCCTCAAGCCCCGGAACTGGCCTGCGGATTCGATCCGGCCCTGGAAGCATGCCGGTTCGACCCCGACCCGCTGCCCCCAGAGGCGCCGTACCCCCGGATCAGCCTGACGGTCGGCCGCTTGCTGCGCGCCGGAGCGGTGCATCTGCTGATCACCGGCGCAGCCAAGCGTGCGGTGCTGGAAGAGGCGATCGCGCTGAACGATCCGCAGCGTCATCCGGTGATGGCGGTGCTGGGCGCGCCCGCCGTGGATGTGCAGATCCACTGGAGTCCGTGATCGGTTGGCGGCGCGTGCTCGCGTCACTGTGATCGGCCGCGGTTGATCCGCGCGCGTCACCCGCCCTGGGGAGCAGCCGCGTCGCCGGCAAAACCGTGCTGCCGCCACGCCTCGAAGACCATCACGGCAACCGCGTTGGACAGGTTCAGACTGCGGTTGCCCGGCTGCATCGGCAGGCGCAGGCGCTGATCGGCAGGCAGGCTCGCCAGCACCTGCGCTGGCAGTCCGCGGGTCTCGCAGCCGAACAGGAACACATCGCCGCTGCGGTAGTCCGGCACGTCGTGGCGGACGCTGCCGCGGGTGCTGAGCGCAAACACCCGCGGTCGTGTCCCGCGCGCGGCGGCAATCGAATCCAGCGCAGCGTCCAGATCGTCATGCACCTGCATGCTCGCGTACTCGTGGTAATCCAGCCCGGCGCGGCGCAGCTGGCGGTCCTCCAGGCTGAAGCCCAGCGGCCGCACCAGATGCAGGCGTGCGCCCGTATTGGCGCACAGGCGGATGGCGTTGCCGGTGTTGGGCGGAATCTCGGGCTGGTAGAGGATGACGTCGAACATGCAGCGGATTATGCGGGCGGCTCCAGCGTCGGGATGGCGCAAGTGTGATGACTGCGCGTCGGCGCGACTGGCAACGGGCGCAGCGGCGTGACTTGTGACCCGGTCCCCATAACGCGCCCTGCCGTTACGATTGCCTATCCGTCCACACCGGGCGCGACCGTACAAGGAGTGTCGAATGTCCGCATCGTCCCGCGCAGCCGCCTTGCTTCCTGCCGTTCCTGCTGGTTCTCCCCGCGCGTCGCGCCGCAGCGTCGTTGGTGACGCCCGGCCGCGCACGCTGCGCCACGGCGCGCTCGCCCTCGGGGTCGCCTTTGCCATGGGCAGCCTGGCCTTCCTGCCCCAGCCCGCCCAGGCGCGCACGGCCGTCACGGCCGCGCCGGTGGACATCGCCTACGAGCAGTTCACGCTGCCCAACGGACTGCGGGTCATCGTCCACACCGACCGCAAGGCGCCGATCGTCGCGGTCAACGTCTGGTATCACGTCGGCAGCAAGGACGAGCCACGGGGCCGCACCGGTTTCGCCCACCTGTTCGAGCACCTGATGTTCAACGGCTCGGAGAACCACCGCGGCGAGTACTTCGACCCGTTCGAGATGGTCGGCGCGACCGACATGAACGGCACCACCAACACCGACCGCACCAACTACTTCCAGAACGTCCCGACCACCGCGCTGGATACCGCGCTGTGGATGGAGTCCGACCGCATGGGCCACCTGCTGGGGGCGATCGACCAGGCCACCTTGGACGAGCAGCGCGGCGTGGTCCAGAACGAGAAGCGCCAGGGCGAGAACCAGCCCTACGGCCAGGTCTGGACCAAGTTGAACCAGGCGCTGTATCCGGTCGAGCATCCCTACCACCACAGCGTGATCGGCTCGATGGCCGACCTGGACGCGGCCTCGCTGGAGGACGTCAAGAACTGGTTCCGCGCGTGGTACGGCCCCAACAACGCGGTGCTGGTGCTGGCCGGCGACATCGATGTGGCCACGGCGAAGGAAAAGGTTGCCCGATATTTCGGCGACATCCCGGCCGGCCCGGACATGGCGCAGCCGCCGGTCGACGTCGCCCGGCGGCCGGCCTCGACCCGCGAAGTGCTCGAGGACCGGGTGCCGCAGGCGCGCATCTACCGGGCTTGGAACGTCCCGCCGACCGCGACGGTGGAAGCCGACCAGCTCGGCGTGCTGGCCCAGGTCCTTGGCGGCAGCAGCACCTCGCGTCTGGCCAGGCGCCTGGTGCACGCCGACAAGCTGGTCGACAACGTGACCGCCGGCCTCAGCGAGTCGCAGCTGGGCTCCAATTTCCTCGTCTTCGCGACCGTCAAGGAAGGCGTGGACCCGAAGAAGGTCGAGGCGATCATCGACGAGGAGCTGCAGCGGCTGCTGGCCGAGGGTCCCAATGCCGCCGAGTTGGCGCAGGCGAAGACCGTGGTGCGGGCGGGCTTCATCCGCGGTGTCGAGCGTATCGGCGGCTTCGGCGGCAAGGCCGACGCGCTGGCCAGTTGCGCCATCTACACCGAAGACCCGGGCTGCTTCCGCCAGAGCATGGCCACGGTTGCCGCCGTGCAGCCGGCCACCCTGCAGGCGCTGGGGCGCCAGTGGCTGGGCAAGGGCGACCACACCCTGGTGGTGATGCCCGGCGAGCGCACCCCGCTGGCCGAGGATCCGGCGGTGGAGCCGGCGCCGCTGACCCTGCCGCCGGTGGATTCGCGCTACAGCGTGTTGCCGTCCAGCGTGGACCGCAGCACCGGCGTGCCGCTGCCCGACGAGTTCCCCGAGCTGAAGTTCCCCGAACTGCAGCGCGCCACGCTCAAGAACGGCACCCGGGTGATCCTCGCCCAGCGCCACGACATCCCGGTGGTGCAGTTCTCATTGCTGTTTGACGGCGGCTTCAAGGCCGATCCGGCGGACAAGCTGGGCAGCTCCAGCTTCACCATGGGCATGCTCGATGAAGGGGCCGGCACCTACGACGCGCTGGGCTTTGCCGCGCGCGCCGAAGCCCTGGGCGCCGACCTGGGCGCCGGCGCCGCGCTGGACGGCGCAAGCGCCTCGCTGTCGGCACTGAAGGAAAACCTCGACCCGTCGCTGGAGCTCTTCAGCCAGATGCTGCGCAAGCCGCGCTTTGAGCAGAGCGAGATCGACCGTGTGCGAGCCACGTGGATCGCCGGCATCAAGCAGGAAAAGGCACGGCCCAATTCGGCCGCACTGCGCGTGCTGCCACCGCTGCTGTACGGCGAGGGCCACCCGTATGCCATCCCGTTCAGTGGCTCGGGGACCGAGGACACGATCGCCGCGCTGACCCGTGACGACCTGCTCGCCTACCACGAGGGCTGGGTGCGGCCGGAGGCGGCCACGATGGTGGTGGTCGGCGACACCACGCTCAAGGAGATCGTGCCGATGTTGAACCGGCACCTGGGCGACTGGAAGGGCAAGGGCGCCGCGCCCGCGCCGGTCAGCGTCCCGGACGTCGCGCTGCCCCGTGCGCCGCGCGTGTTCCTGATCGACCAGCCCGGCGCGGTGCAGGCGAACATCTACGTCGGCGAACTGGTGCCCTCGACCAAATCCGAGGACGCCACCGAGTTCGGCTTCGCCAACACCGTGCTGGGCGGCCAGTTCAGCTCCCGGCTCAACATGAACCTGCGCGAGGACAAGCACTGGGCCTACGGGTCCTACAGCTTCACCAGCAACGCGATCGGCCAGCGGCCGTGGCTGGCCTACGCGCCGGTGCAGATCGACAAGACCGCCGAGTCGGTGGCCGAACTGAAGCGCGAGATCAACGACTTCGCCAGCGGCAAGGCGCCGGCGAACGCCGAGGAGGTTTCCAAGGTCAAGGCCAATGAAATCCGCAGCCTGCCCGGCGCCTACGAGACCGGCAGCGCGGTGATGGGTACGATCACCGGCATCGTCCGCTACGACCGCCCGGATGACTACGTCTTCCAGCACAAGGCCGAGATCGACGCGATGACCCCGGCCGTGGTGGCCAAGGCCGCCTCGACGATCGACCCGGGGGCGTTGACCTGGGTCGTGGTCGGTGACCTGGGCCAGATCGAGGCGCCGGTGCGCGCGCTCGAGCTGGGACCGGTGCAGGTGCTGGACGAAGACGGCAAGCCGGTCGCGCGGGCCGCCAGCGCCGCCAGCAAAGAGTAGAGCGCGGCATCTTCGCAAGCGCCCGCCGGCCTCGCGCGGCGGGCGCTTGCCAAGCGCGCGGGATGTCCGCTGCGCGGTTATGCCTGATTCACGCCGGGCGGCCGATAACATCGGCTGCCCGCACCACCCGCCGCGGGCTCCCGCTCCGTCGGCCCCATCCCTCCAGGAGTTTCCATGATCCGCTCGTCGACCCTCGCCATCCCGCTTGCCCTTGCCACCGCAGTCCTCCTCGCCGGCGGGTGCACGTGGGTGAAAATGGCGCCGGGGGCCAGCGCGGTTCGGGTGATCGGCGCAGGTGGTCCGCCGGCGGGATGCACCCGCCAAGGCGAGATCGCGGTCTCGGTCAAGGACAGCGTCGCCTTCTACGAGCGAAACAACCTGCGCGTGCGCGAAGAACTGGAAACCCTGGCCCGCAACGAGGCGCCGGGCCTGCAGGCCGACACCATCCAGCCGATGGGCCCGCCCGCCGCCGGCGAGCAGCGGTTCTCGGCCTACCGCTGCGGCAGCGTGACCGCCGTGCCCGGACCCGCCGCGGCGGAGACTCCGAAAGGTGGCGTGCAGACGTATCCGGTCGGCAACTGACCGGTTTCGCGGCCAGTGTTAATGCAGGCGGGACGGTAACGCGTTAACCTGTCGTGATACCTGTCTTTTCTGGTTTGCCGCCCATGCAGTTCCAACATGTCGCCATCGCCGGTCTGGCCCATATCGACGCGCCACGCCGGTTGAGCTCGGAAGAGATCAATCTCCGGCTCAAGCCGACCCTGGACCGCCTGGGCATCCGCACCGACGTGCTCGGCGATATCGCCGGCATCCACGCGCGCCGACTGTGGGACGGCGATGTGCTCGCCTCCGACGCGGCGACGCTGGCGGCGGTGAAAGCGCTGGCCGATTCCGGGATCGATCCCGACCGCGTCGGCCTGCTGGTCAATACCTCCGTCAGCCGCGACTACCTGGAGCCTTCGACGGCCTCGATCGTCAGCGGCAACCTCGGCCTGCCCGACACCTGCCAGAACTTCGACGTCGCCAATGCCTGCCTGGCTTTCATCAATGGCATGGACATCGCCAGCCGCATGATCGAATGCGGCGAGATCGACTACGCGCTGGTAGTGGACGGGGAGACGGCCGACCTGGCTTACGAGAAGACCTTGGAGCGCCTGAGCAGTGCCACCTGCACCGAGGCGGACTTCCGCAACGAGCTGGCGACGCTGACCCTAGGTTCGGGCGCCGCGGCGATGGTCATGGCGCGCGCCGAGCTGGCGCCGGGAGCGCCCCGCTACAAGGGCGGCGTGACCCGGGCCGCGACGGAATGGAACAAGCTGTGCCGCGGAAACCTTGATGGCATGGTCACCGACACGCGGATGCTCCTCATCGAGGGAATCAAGCTGGCCCAGAAAACCTTCGCCGTTGCCCGCCACAAGCTGGGCTGGGTGGCCGAGGAACTCGACGAGTTCGTCATCCACCAGGTCAGCAAGGTGCACACCGCGGCCTTCACCAAGGCCATGGGCATCGATCCGAAGAAGGTACTGACCATCTTTGGCGAGCACGGCAACATCGGCCCCGCGTCGGTGCCGATCGTGCTCAGCAAGCTGCGCGAGATGGGCCGGCTGAAAAAGGGCGACCGCGTCGCCCTGCTCGGTATCGGCTCGGGGCTGAACTGCTCCATGGCCGAGGTGGTCTGGTAACCGGACCGCAACGCGCCGCCGCGTGATCGATCCGGCGGCGACGACTCAGTTGGCCGGGCAGGCCGGGTCGCGCCCGGCGTAGACGGCGCAGATGGCCTGCCGGCACTTCAGGCCCTTGGTGGTGTTGGCCGGCGGGCACTCGCGCAGGTTGGACTGGATCTGCTGCGAGCGCGTCGGCGGGACGCCGGTAGACGCGGTCTGCTTGCCGGCCACCGCGCTCGCCCCCTCACTCTCCATTTTCTGGATCAGCGTATCCAGCCCGCTGGCCGGTGGTGCGTCCGCCGCCTTGATGTTGCCCAGCAGGGTCGCCATCAGGTCCGGCTCGTCGTTGCGCATGCCCGGTTGGGACGTACGAGCTCGCGCGGCTGGCGAGGCCGATGTGGCCGCAGTCCTGGCTCGGGCCGGCTGGCCGGGCGTAAACGGATTGGCCCGCTCCGACCGCACTATTGCCAGTGCGGGCGCGGAGGCCGCAAACGGGGAGGCGAGTGGATCGTCTTCGCCCGCACCGGTATCTGCACCGTCCGCACCACCCAAGAGGGCCGAGGCGCCGCTGGCAGGCGAGGTCTCCTCGATGATCGTGGCCGCCCCGCGTCCAGCATTGTTCTCCATCCCGGCGGTTCCGGATCCGGGGTGCATCGGCGCATCGGCCGGCGAAAAGCCTGTCTGGCCGCTTCCCGATTGCCACCACCACAGCAGCGCGAACACACTGACGGCCGCGGCCGCAAGAATCAGCAGTTTCCTTCGCGGAGCCGGGCCTGTGCTGACCGCGGCGGTCTTGCCACCGTCCATGTCTGCTAGGATCCGCGCCGGCGAGGGGCCGATCGCAGGGCTGGGGACGCCGGCCATGAGGCTCGGGCGACGGGGTTTGGCATCTTGCCGATCCACGTGGACTCCTTTCCAGACCGCCAATCCGGCTGGTTACGGTCCGGGGGAGGCCGGACGATGTGCCCGGGCATTCTGCGTTGGGGTCGCAGTGGCGTCAATTGGATGGCCTGGTGGACGGTCAGGTGGGCAACAGGGACGGTGGCAACATGCTCGCGCTTGGGATGGCGGTGTTTTTTCTGGTGACGGTACTGCTGGCGTGGCTGGCGGTCTTTCCGGCTGCGCGCGACGGTGTGCTGGCCGGGGTCGGTCGCTGGCGCGCGCGAATGGCAGCCGCGGCGGGACGCTGGCAAGAGGGCGCGGGCACGCGCGCCGGCAACTCCTCGCGCGCGCTGCGCGGAGGCAGCGCGCGACTGGGGCAGTTGCTGCACCGCCGACGCTGGCTGCTGGTCGCGACCGTCGCGGCTCTGGCGCTTCCACCGGTGCTGATCCTGCAATTCGGTCGCCAGGTGTTGTGGGACGACTTCGGCGGCGGCGCGGGCTTCAGCGCGGACAGCCATGTGGTCGAGCTGCTGCGCGGTGAGCGCCTGGCGCCTCCGCCGGAACTCCCCCCCGCCGTGTTTATCGCCGCGGAGGCCGCGCAGATGCGGGGTGTCGCGGTGGTGGCGCCCCGCGAGATCTCCAGCGCCGATCGCAAGTGGGCGCGCATCGCGCCGGACTTCCAGCAGCGGGTGCTCGCGATCTACCGCGTCATGCGCGAAGTGCACGGTTACGAAATGGTGCTGGTGGAGGGCTATCGCAGCCCCGAGCGGCAGGCGTCCCTGGCCGCCAAGGGCGGCGCAGTCACCCGTGCCGGCGCCGGCCAGAGCTGCCACCAGTACGGTCTGGCGGTCGACAGCGCGCTGTACCGCGACGGCAGGCTGCAGTGGGACATGGAGGACCCGTGGACCCGTCGCGGCTACTTCCTCTACGGCGAATTGGCGGTCGAAGCGGGTCTGGAATGGGGTGGCAACTGGCGCAGCATCAAGGACTACGTCCACCTGGAATTGAAGTCCGATTGCCGCCAGGCGCGTCGCGCGGCGGGGCGATGAGGGGCTCATCGGCTGGCGCGGCAGGTGAAAACCGGGGGCTGCACCTGCTATCTTGACCCGCGGCGCAGGAAAGCCGGATGCCCGATGGGCAAAGCCAGGGAGCAGGGCGATGTGGAAACCCGTTGATGTTGCCTACGCGTGGATCACCCGCGGCGTCGCCGTGGCCGGTCGTTAGCGGGAGGCGGGACAGTGCGTCCGGATACGCGGCAATGAGGGTGGGTGCGCTCATCCGGGGACTGCTGGGAATCGCGATGGTGTTCGGTGCGGTTTGGCTGGTGGCGATCCTCTATTGGCGGGCCAGCGGCGCGACGCCGGGCACGCCCCAGATCGTTGGCACGTTGTTGGTTCTGCCCTTGTTGCTGGTCGCTGGCGTTCTGCTGCTGCGGGCGCTTGCCCGCCGGCGCAAGGCGGGCCACGAACAGACGGCGAAGGATTCGGTCGCGGGCAGCGCGGCGCCACAGAACACCACTACTCCGGTCGAGGCCGATCGGATCGTGTACCTGCTGGACAGCGCCGCCTTTACACGCGCCGGCAGCGGCGGCGAAGTCCTGGCGGGAGCGCTGTTGCAGCCCCAGCGGCCCTCGCTGCATCCATCCCTGCGCGACCAGATGGGCCTGCCGGTATTTGCCGCCCAGGTCGATGATCTGGATGTGGAACGTGTGCGCGCTGCGGTTGACGGTCTGCTGCCGGAATCCGGACCGCGTTCCCAGGGTTTTGCGGAATACCAGCTGCGCGCGCTGGCGCTGCTGGAACCGGTCGCCGAAGACCTGCTGTACGCCGCGCTGCCGTTCGCGGACGTGGACCCCGTGGCTGCGCCGTCCGCAGACACGGCGATGCACCCGCACGCGATGCAGCACTCGCGTTCCTCGCGCGCGCTGGCGCCCGCGCCGCAGGCGCCGGTCCTGCACATCCGGCTGCTGCTGCCGGCCCACTGGCCCGAGCCGGTGCGTCGCGCCTGCCTGGGCTGGATCGCCGACAAGGCCGCCACCATCGGATTTGCCAGCGGAACGTTCCGCATCAGCGTCGAGCCGGTCGCCGGCACCGCCGATGCGTGGCGGGTGATCGACCGGCTGGCCCAGCCCGACGCGCATGCCGACACCGCGCCATCCGACACCCACCTGCTGCTGGCGGCGCACAGCCTGGTGGACGAGCTCGCGGTCAGCCGGCTGGATGCGACCCGCAGCCTGCTGGTCAGCGGGCATCCGGAGGGACTGATTCCCGGCGAGGGCGCGGCGGGCGTATGGCTGTCGACGCAGACCCCCGGTGACGGGCGGGAAGCGCCGCCGCTGCGGCTGCATCGCGTCGTGCACGGACCGGCGGGACACGGGCGTACGGCCGGGCGCGAGCTGGCGTCGCTGCTGCAGCGCGCGCTGGCGGTCGCCTCGCTGCCCGCCGACGACGTCGCCGCCGTCTTCAGCGACGCCGATCACCGCCCCAGCCGCGCGATCGAGATCGCCGGCGCGATGACCGCCTGCCTGCCCGAGCCGGACCCGGTCGAGCAGGGTCGCCACCTGGGCCTGGTCTGTGGCGAGACCGGCGCGGTGGCGGTCCTCGCGTTGCTCGCCGCTGCGGCGGCGCAGGCCACGGGCGAAGACGCGCCGGTCGTGCTCGCGTCGGTCGCCGACGGCACGGTGCGTTTTGCCGCCGCGCTGTCGCCCATGCCCAACCCTGAACCTCCAGCCGCGCCCGCGGCGGAAACCGTTTGACGATCATGGATGCGTAGATGAGCAGCTTCTGGACCAACCTTCGTTTCTGGCTGAGGGACTACCGCGTGCTCGCCGCGCTGGGCATCGCCATCGCGGCCGCCGTTGCGTACTTCGGCAGGGACTCGCTGATGGCGGCGGGCGGCTGGCTGGTCGCGCTGCTCATCCTCGCCGTCGTGGCCTGGCTGGCGTTCCTGCTCGTGCGCAAGCTCCGCACGGCGCGCGCGGCAAAGCGGCTCGACAGCATGGTGGCCGAGCACGCTGACCACGCGGTTACCGCCGCCAAGCCCGCCGCGCGCGCCGACGCCGAGGTCCTGCGCGAGCGCATGGCCGAGGCCGTCAAGGCGATCAAGACCTCGCGCCTGGGCCAGATGAAGGGCAACGCCGCCCTCTACGAGCTGCCCTGGTACGTGATCATCGGCAACCCGGCTGCCGGCAAGAGCACCGCGATCCTCAACTCGGGCCTGCGCTTTCCCTTCGAGGACAACCGCAGCAACGTGATCCACGGCCTGGGCGGCACCCGCAACTGCGACTGGTACTTCACCACCGAAGGCATCGTGCTGGACACCGCCGGCCGCTACACCGTCAGCGCCGAGGACCGGCTGGAATGGCTGACGTTCCTGGACCTGCTCAAGAAGCACCGGCCGCGCGCGCCGATCAACGGCATCATCATCGCCGCCTCGATCGCCGAGCTGTCGGGCAGCAAGCCCGAGTTCGCGATCGACCTGGCCAAGAACCTGCGCCAGCGCGTGCAGGAGCTGACCGAGCGGCTGGAGGTCCACGCCCCGGTCTACGTCGTATTCACCAAGGCCGACCTGATCAGCGGCTTCAGTGACTTCTTCCGCGGCCTGGACCCGTCCGAGCGCGAAAATGCCTGGGGCGCGACGCTGCCCTACGAGCTGGACAGGCAGGGCGCCGGCAGTGGTGAAGGCGACGCGCTGGAATCGTTCGACCGGCATTTCGACGTGCTCGCCGACGGGCTGCGCGAGATGGGCCTGGCACAGATGGCGATGGCCCGCGGGCGCGATGTCAGCCCGGGCCTGCTGGCGATGCCGATGGAGTTCGCCGGGATCAAGCCGGCGCTGCGGACCTTCATCGCCACGTTATTCGAGGAGAACCCCTACCAGTTCAAGCCAGTGTTCCGCGGCTTTTACTTCACCAGTGCGCTGCAGGAAGGCGTCACCGTGCAGCCCGCGTCGGAGCGCGTGGCGCGCCAGTTCGAGCTGCACGGCGGCACACCCGCCGGAGAGACCGTGGCCCCCGCCGACAGCAGCCACTTCCTGCTCGGCCTGTTCCGCAAGGTGATCTTCGCCGACCGCCAGCTGGTCCGGCAGTACTCCAACCCGGGCCGGACGCGGGTGCGTTACGCGGCCTTTGCCGGTGCCGTCGCCGCGCTGGCGCTCGTGCTGGCGGGCTGGACCTGGTCCTACAGCGGCAACCAGCAGCTGGTCGCCGACGCCACCGCGGACCTGGACAAGGCGATCGCGGTGCAGGCGGAAAAGGTCGATCTGCAGTCGCGCATCGAGGCCCTGCTCGTGCTGCAGGACCGGCTGGAGCAGCTGCAGCGGCACCGCGATGCCCACCCGCTCAGCCTGGGACTGGGCCTCTACCAGGGCGCCGCGGTGGAAGCCAAGCTGCGCGAGGAGTACTTCCATGGCATGCGCCAGCTGATGCTGGTGCCGGTATCGAGCAAGCTGGAAAGCTATCTGGCCCAGGTCGTGGCCCGGCGCAGCGAGCTGAAGCCGCCGTCGCTGACCGGCGCACCGTCCGACAGCGATGACGGCGCGGACGATGCGGCCGCCAGCAGCGACACGCGCCTGTACGAGGACGCGGTCGCGACCGACTCGCAGGACGCCTACAACGCGCTCAAGACCTACCTGATGCTGGGCAACCACGAGCGCGTGGAGGCGACCCATCTGAGCGACCAGCTGACCCGGTTCTGGCGCGGCTGGCTAGAGGCCAACCGCGGCGCGATGACCCGCGAGGAACTGCTGCGCGCCGCCGGCCGCCTGATGACCTTCCACGTCCAGCAGTCCGCCGACCCTGGCTGGCCGCAACTGGAGCTCAAGTACAGTCTGGTGGACGACAGCCGCGAGGCGCTGCGCCAGGTGATGAAGGGCACGCCGGCGCGTGATCGCGTGTACGCCCAGATCAAGGCCCGTGCAGCAACGCGCTTCAGCCCGGTCACCGTGGCCAGCCTGCTGGGCGACAAGCAGGCCGGCGGCGCGGTCACCGGCAGCCACCAGATTCCCGGGACCTTCACCCGCAAGGCGTGGGAGGACTACGTCCAGGGTGCGATCAAGGAAGCGTCCAGCACCGAGTTGAGCAGCACCGACTGGGTGCTGGAGGCGACGGTGCAGAACGACCTGACCCTGGCCGGCAGCCCGCAGCACATCGCCCGCGAACTGGCGGCGATGTACAAGGCCGAGTACGCGCGCGAGTGGAGCAAGTTCCTGCAGGGCATCAGCGTCACCCGCTTCGACAATTTCGAAGAAGCGGTGAGCCGGATGAACCGTCTGGGCGATCCGGTCAACTCGCCGCTGCGGCTGCTGCTGGAAGCCGTCAACCGGGAAACCGTGTGGGACAACCCGGCCGCCGCCAACGCCACCGCCGGCGCGGTCAAGGGCGGCATCGCCGGCTGGTTCAACCGGGTGGTCATGCGCCGCAACCCGACCTCGATCCCGGTGTCGGTGGATCCGCAAAGCGGCGAGAAGGGTCCGGTGGAGGCCGGACCGCTGGGGCAGAAGTTTGCCGGACTGGCGCGGCTGCTGGTCGAGCACTACGGTGGGCCGGCCCTGCTGCCGCAGTACTTCGAGGCGCTGGGCAAGGTCCGCAGCCGCTTCAACCAGATCAAGACCCAGGGCGATCCGGGTCCGGGCGCACGCAAGCTGATGCAGGAGACGCTGGACGGCGGCTCCGAACTGGACCTGGCCTTGAAGCTGGTGGACGAGCAGATGCTCAACGGTCTGGCCGAGGACCAGCGCAACACCCTGCGCCCGCTGCTGCTGCGCCCGCTGGTGCAGGCCTTCGCCGCGCTGGTACGGCCGACCGAGGGCGAGATCAACCACACCTGGACGGCGCAGGTGCTGCGCCCGTTCGAGGACGGCATCGGCCAACGCTACCCGTATGCGCCGGAGGCGACGGTGGAAGCGGCGCGCGCGGACATCGAGCAGATCTTCGGCCCGCAGGGCGCGATCGCGAAATTCGGCGAATCCGCGTTGGGGTCGCTGGTCATCCGCCGCGGCACGATGCTGACTCCGCGCCAGTGGGCCGACATCGGCATCAATCTGCGCCCCGAACTGGTGGCCGGCTACGGGCGCTGGGTCGGCGCCACTGCTGCCGGTGAGGGACCGACGATGGTCTTCCAGGTCCTGCCGCTGGCGGCGCAGGGCCGCGAATACACGATGACCGTCGATGGCCAGCAGATGCGCTATCGCAACACGCCGCCGCAATGGCACACCTTCCAGTTGCCCGGCGAGGGCGTGCCGGGGGTGCAGATCCACGCGGTCACCGGCGACGGACGCACCGTGGAGGTGTTCAACGCGCCGGGTGACAACGCGACCTCGGCGATGTTCGACGCTGCCGAGAAGACCAGCCTCGGCCGCCAGCATTACCGGCTTGGCTGGCACCGCGACGGCGCCCGGGTCGAGGTGGAACTGCGCATCGTCAGCACGGTGGAATCCAATGCCGGTGCCAATGATGCCCTGGGCCTGAAGCTGCCGGCGGTGGTGGCCGGCGCGGCGGTGGCGGCGCAACCCGCGCCCGCCGCGACCACTGCGGCAGCATCGCCCGGCGGTGCGCAGTAATGGTGGCGGTGGAGACGGCGCACCCGGTCAGCTATTTCGGCAAGCTGCCCAGTCGCGGGGACTTCGTGCGCACACCGGAAAGCCACCAGTTGATGATGCTGCTGGACCGCTGGGCCGGCCAGGGACTGGAGTTGCTCGCCAGCGATCCGGGCTGGAAGCAGCTCTACGACCAGGCATCGCCGCTGCATTTTGCGTTCGTCGGCTCGCGCAGCCGGCTCGCGATCGGTGGCCATTACCTGCCCAGCCGGGACAGTTCGCAGCGCCGGTTTCCCTTCCTCGCCGCGACCCGCTTCGAGGTCGCCCAGCCGCTGGCGTTCATCGGCCGCAGCCCGCTGGCGCTGTCGCGGCTGTGGTCCAGCCTGGCGCGCAGCGGGCAGCAGATCGTCGCCGCCGAGGATCCGGCCGAGCCGCTGCGCCAACTGGCTGACGGGCGGGTCGCGATCAATACCGACGCGCGCGTCTACGACGCCGCCTTCGATGATTTCATCGAGTTGCAGGACATCGGCTCGCTGCAGGCACTGCTGCGCCAGTCCGGCTACCCGCAGCTGCAACTGCGCTGGTTGCTCCCCGCGCTGGGGATGCTGCTGCAGCCGGTCATCGCCGGCGGCGCGGCCCAGGTCGACAAGGGGCTGTCGCTGCCCCTGCCGGTGGACGCGCTGTACCGGCCGCTGGTGGCCGCGTTCTGGCTCGACCTGTTGGCCGGCTTCCTGGGCCGGGCGGACTTCGAACTCACCGTGCTGGTATGCGATGCAGCGACGGCGTCGGCCGCCGGTCCGCGCCTGCTGATCGGCTTCAACGGCGCCGACGGCCGCCTGCTGCAGGCGACGCTCGACGGCCGCGTCGGCCAGGAGCAGTTGATCGCGGTCGACGACGCCGAATGGGTCGAGGACCACATCGCCGGCGACTACGCCCTCAACCGGCTGGTCAGCTACCTGGATCGCGACCAGCTCTCGCTGCGGGCCGCCCGCAAGACGTTCAACGAGACCTTCCTTGGAACCTGACATGCGCTCACACCCTGTCCTGGCGGCGACCGGCCCGCTCACCTCCTGGTTGCTGGCGATCGGACTGCTGCTGTCACCGGCGGCAGCGCTCGCGCAGTCCGGCGGTGCAAGCGGCACGGCGGCGGAGAAACCGGTGGTGGCCACCGGCACCGTGCCCGACGAGGCGACCCGGGCGGCGATCCTGCAGCGGCTGCGCGAGCTCTACGGCGCCAACCGGGTGGTCGACCGGATCGAGGTGGACGCGGTGATCGCCCCGCCCAACTGGAGCGACCGCGTGCTTGGCATGCTCGGTCCGGACCTCAAGCAAGTGTCCGGCGGCGAGCTGGCCATCGACGGCAACAGCGTGCGCATCACCGGCCAGGTCGGCAACGAGGCCGCCCGGCAACAGGTGGCCAGCGCGATCGCGACGGGCGCGGGTCCAAGCTACGTGCTGAAGAACTCGCTGGTCGGCGGCGGTGGCAGCAAGCAGGACCTGCTGGACCAGACCCTGGCCGACCGCATCATCGAGTTCAAGAGCGGCAGCGCGACGCTGACCGACGGCGGCCGCGCGATCCTGGACGAGATGGCGGTCGCGCTGGAGCGTGTCGGCCAGCAGCAGGTTCAGGTGATCGGCCACACCGACAGCGTCGGCTCGCGCGAGTCCAACATCGCCTTGAGCCTGCAGCGGGCGATCGCGGTGAAGGCCTATCTGGAGCAGCGCGGCGTCAGCTCCGACAACCTCAGCGTGCAGGGTTTCGGTCCCGACCGCCCGGTCGCCGACAACGACAGCGATGACGGCCGCGCCCGCAACCGGCGGATCGAATTCCGGGTGATGTAGCCGGACGCCAGCGCCAAACGGCTGGCCATTGTCCGCCGGCGCACTAGACTGGTGCGATGAGCATTCGACCCTTTCTGGAACACACCCCCCGGCTCGGCGCGCGCGTCTACGTCGACCCGGCCGCCACGGTGATCGGCAACGTCGTCCTGGAAGACGACGTATCCATCTGGCCCGGCTGCGTGGTCCGCGGCGACGTCAACTCGATCCACATCGGCGCGCGCACCAACATCCAGGACGGCGCGATCATCCACGTCACCCACGAAGGGCCGTTTACGCGACCGGGCGGGTTTCCCACCGTGATCGCCAACGACGTGACCGTTGGCCACTCTGCCGTGATCCACGCGTGCCGGCTGGAGGAGTTCTGCCTGGTCGGCATGGGTGCGGTGGTGCTGGACGGGGCGACGGTGTCGCGCTTCGGCTTTGTCGGTGCCGGCGCGGTGGTGGCGCCGGGCAAGACCGTGGGCGAGGGCGAGCTGTGGCTCGGCAGTCCGGCGCGCTTCGTGCGCAAACTGTCGGAGCGCGAGCTGGAACAGCTGCGCCACAGCGCGCAGCACTACGTGCAGCTGAAGGATGCCTACCTGAAGATGGCCGAGAGCGCCTAGATTCCCAGGTTACGCAGGATGTAGAACGGGCCGGAGCGGGATTCGTGCAGCCTCAGGCCACGGTCGTCAAGCCGCTCTCGGCGCGCAGCTCGGCGTAGATCTCGTCGGTGCTCGGGCGAACGCCGTGCCAGACGTTGAAGCTCTCGGCGGCCTGCTCCACCAGCATGCCCAGGCCGTCCATCATCTGGTCGGCGCCGCCGGCGCGCGCCCAGGCGAGGAAACCGATCGAGGCCTCGCCGTAGCCCAGGTCGACCACGTCGCCGCGCGGCGCAATCAGCGACTGCGGCAGCGGCAGTTCGCCGCCGTCGGCCGCGTGGCCGATCGAGGTGGCGTTGATGATCAGGTCGAACACGCCCTGAGTGTGCAGGTCGGCGAAGTTGCGCGGATGCACGCGCGCCGGGTCGCCGAGCAGGTCGGCGAGCGCGTCGGTCCGGCTGTCGGTGCGGTTGACGATCATCAGGCCGGAGATGCCCGCATCCAGCAACGCCGGGGCGACGCCGTGGGCGACCCCGCCGGCACCGATCAGCAGCACCCGGCGGCCGCGCAGGTCCTGGCCATGGCGATCGGTGAGGTCACGCACCAGCCCGAGGCCGTCGGTGTTGTCGCCGGCCCAACCGGTGGCGGTGCGGGTCAGGGTATTGACCACGCCGCAGCGGCGCGCGCGGTCGCTGAGGCTCTCGCAGGCCGCGGCGGCACGCGCCTTGTGCGGCAGGGTCACGTTGGCGCCCTTGCCGCCGGCGGCCGCGAATTTGGCCAGCGCGTCGTCGAATTCCTCGGCGGTCGCGTCGATCAGGCCGTAGTCCATCGCGATGCCGGTCTGGCGCGCGAACGCCGCGTGGATCCGCGGTGACAGCGAATGCGCGACGGGGTGGCCGATCAGGGCGAATCGGGGAGTGGGCATGGGGACCTCGCTTGGACAGTGGATGGGGTGCCGGGGCAGGCGGAACCGTGTTGGGTAACTCCGCCTCCCCTTCTGCCGACCAGTCTAAGGCCAGTCAGCGACGCCCCGGGTGACCGCGCTCAGTCCTGCTCGCGCAGCCAGCGCGCGGCATCCAGCGCGAAGTAGGTCAGCACGCCATCGGCGCCGGCGCGCTTGATGCTGGTCAGCGCTTCCAGCACGCAGGCGCGCTCGTCCAGCCAGCCATTGAGGATCGCCGCCTTCAGCATCGCGTACTCGCCGCTGACCTGGTAGGCGAAGGTCGGCACGCCGAACTCCTCCTTCACCCGCCGCACGATGTCCAGGTACGGCATGCCGGGCTTGACCATCACCATGTCGGCGCCTTCGGCCAGGTCCAGGCTGACCTCGTGCAGGGCCTCGTCGGTGTTGGCCGGGTCCATCTGGTAGGTCTTCTTGTCGGCCTTGCCCAGCGCGCTGGCGCTGCCGACCGCGTCGCGGAAGGGGCCGTAGAACGCGCTGGCGTACTTGGCGCTGTAGGCCAGGATGCGGGTGTGGATGTAGCCCTCGACCTCCAGCGCGCCGCGGATCTCGCCGATGCGCCCGTCCATCATGTCGCTGGGGGCGACGATGTCCACGCCGGCGGCGGCATGCGACAGTGCCTGCTTGACCAGCGCCTCCACGGTGAGGTCGTTGATGACGTAGCCGTAGTCGTCCAGCAGGCCGTCCTGGCCGTGGCTGGTGTAGGGGTCAAGCGCCACGTCGGTGATCACACCGAGGTCCGGGAAGCGCCGCTTGAGCGCACGCACCGCGCGCTGGCACAGGCCGTCCTCGTCCCAGGCGGCCGCCGCGTCCAGCGATTTGGCCTCCGGCGCGGTGACCGGGAACAGCGCCAGCGCGGGGATCCGCAACTCGCTGGCCTGCTCGGCGACACGCAGCAGTTCGTCGATCGACAGGCGCTCCACGCCGGGCATGGACGGGATCGCCTCGCGGCCCTCCAGCTCGTGGACGAAGACCGGGTAGATCAGGTCGTTGCTGGTGAGGACCGTCTCGCGCATCAGGCGACGGGAGAATTCATCGCGGCGCATCCGCCGCGGACGCACGTAGGGATAGCTGCTCATGCCGCCATTCTACGACGGCCGGTCGCGGCGGGCTGTTCCGGAAGAGCGCTCCTGAACGGGCGCTCAGGAACGTTCCCGTCGGCGCGGGCCGAGGATCAGATGATGCCGCCGCCGATGCTGAGCCGGAACACCGCCACCGCGATCACGATGCCGTTGAGGATCAATCCGGCCTTGGCCCGGCCACGGCTTTCCGCGCGCGTCAGCATGATGCCGATGGCCGCGACGATCGCGCCGACGGCGGCGAACGGGATCAGGAACCAGTTGCCCCAACCCAGCAACGGAATCAGCGCGATCACCATCCAGATCATCGCCACGATGCCCCACAGCAGGCTGATCAGTCCCATCTTCGTGTCTCCTTGGGGCGGCCGGTGGCCGCGATGCCGCCAATATCACCCGGCCGGGTGCTCCGGTCGAGCCTCATAGGTCATGCGAGCCGTCGATCTCCAGGGCCAGCTCGCCGCGGCAGACCTGCGCGTGCAGGATGATCCGCGCCACCGCCGGGTCCAGGCGCCGGTCCAGCAAACGGCTGACGTGGTCGAGCTCGGCGGTGTCGCGCACGTACACCTTCAGCCGCGAACCGGCACCGAAGCCCGCCGGCAAGCCGGGCCGGTGCTCGCGCGCGGCACCGATCAGGCTGGCGAAATTGGCCAGGGTCTCGTCCAGCTGGGTGGCGACCGAGTCGGCGTGCAGCGAACGGTGGCCGACGATCGCCGCCGTGCCCGACAGCAACAACGGCATCGCCGCGCTGGCCGGAAGCATCGCCCGCGCGAAGCTGGGCGGTTGCGGGCCGTACTGGCGTGGGTAGCGCCAGGCGCTGATCTGGCGCGGATTCTCCAGCGGCCGCCCCGGCGTCTTCGACGCGAGCCAATAGACCTGCAACTGGCGGCGGCCGTCCAGCCGTCCGATGGCGGTCGCGGCGGGCAACCGGCCCGGCTCGTAGTCGCCCAGCCCGGCGGCGCGGCCGATGCAGAAACGCCGGTAGCGCTCCTCGTCGCCGTCACCATCGGTGATCGCGTCCAGATAGTTCCAGATCCGCAGCAGGTGCGGGTAGCCGCGCCCGGCGGTGAAGGCGAGCAGACGCTGGTAGGCGTCGCTCGCGGCCGCGCCGATGTCCTCGCCGCGCGGCTCGTCCAGCTGCAATGCGCCGAACTGGAGATCGCCACTCTCAGCCCAGGCCACGCCGTCGGTGCGGCCATGGCCGACCGGGCCGTCGCTGCGCCAGACCTCCAGCGGGGCCGGTCCGTGCGGCTGCAGATTGACCCGCAGGTAGCGCGGATCGTCACTGGACGGCGCGGCGTCGCCAAAGCCGAATACCGCCAATACATTGGCATCGGCCAGCACGGAATCCAGCGTGTCGTCGTGGTAGCTGATGTCCAGTCCGGCGGCGGCAGGGGCGGTCAGGGCGATGCCCGTCATGCCGCGGTGTCCCGAACGCAGAGGAATGCAAAAAAGGTCATGCCGGCCATGATAACGGAGCCCCGGCGATCGCCCCGTGGTTGCGCCCGGCGCCGGCATGCCGGATCGTTGCCCGATCCCATCCAATGGAAGTCCTTCGATGTCCGCACAAAGCCCCGCCGAGGCCGCCCTGGCCCAACTGCTGGTCGACAGCCTCAATCTGGAAGACGTCGCGCCCGCGGAGATCGACCCCGAGGCGGCCCTGTTCGGCGACGGGCTGGGCCTGGATTCGATCGATGCGCTCGAACTGGCCTTGGCGATCAGCAAGGAGCACGGCTTCCAGCTGCGCTCCGACAACGAGGACAACCGCCGGGTGTTCGCGTCCCTGCGCTCGCTGTCGGCGCATGTGGAGCAGAACAAGGCCAGCTGACGCACTGCCGCGCCAGCGCAGATGATGGGCATCGTGCTGCTGCGGGTCGTCCTCGCGGCGGCCTACCCGCTGCTGGCCCATCGCGCCAGCGTGGATGCCAACAACGCGCTGGCGATCGTGGCGTTGCTCGATCTGGTCCTGGTCGTGCTGCTGGAGCCGCTGCTGCGCGCCCGCAGTTGGGCATGGCTGCTGCTGGCGCTGGCCTGCGCCGGCCTGTGGGCGATGCGCGGCAGCAATGTGCCGGTGGTGCTGCTGCTGGGTCCACCGGCGTTGTTCGCCGCGCTGATCTCCTGGTTCTTCGGCCGCAGCCTGCGCGCTGGGCGCGTGCCGGTGATCACGCGGATCGCGGCGGCGATGGAAGGTTGCCCGCCTGATGCACTGGAGCCGCGCCTGCTGCGTTACACCACGCGGCTGACCCTGGCCTGGACGGTGTTGCTGGCCATACTGGCGCTGGCGGACAGCGCACTGGCGGTGATCGCGGTCCCCGATGGCGTGCTGGCCCGGCTGGGCTACCCGCCGCTCATCAGCGTGAGCCAGCAGGCCTGGTCATGGTTCGCCAACCTGCTCGACTACGGCATCCTGGCGGTCTTCTTTATCGGCGAGTACCTGCTGCGCAAGCGCTGGTTCCCGGATCCGCCGTATCGCAACTTCGTCGACTTCATGCGCCGCATGGGCCAGCTGGGCCCGGGTTTCTGGCGGGACATGTTCCGCTGACGCGGTTCATCGCGCTGGCTTATCCTTGCCGGTCCGCAAGCCGCAGCGTGAAAACCTCCGTGGTCCCCGTGCCGTTCGTGATCGCCGCCGACCATCCCAGCCTGCCGGGCCACTTCCCCGGCCGCCCGGTGGTGCCCGGCGTGGGGATCCTGGACCGCGTGCTGGAGCTGATCGAGTCCCTGCATCCGGAAGTGGCCGGCGCGCCGCTGCGCCTGCCGCAGGTCAAGTTCCTGCAGCCGCTGCTGCCGGAGCAGACCGCGTCGATCGAGCTGGAGCTGCTGGGCGAGGCGGCACCGCTGCGCTGGCGCTTCCGCATCCTTCGCGACGACAGCCTGCTGGCCAGCGGCGAAGTGGCCGCGGGGTCGCCTTCGTGAGCGACAGCTGGGTCAAACGGCCCGAGGGCGGCAGCCGGCTTGCGTTCGGATTGATACGCACGATCGCCGAAGTGGTCGGGCGCGGACCGACCCGGTTGCTGCTGTGGCCGATCACCGCGTACTACGTGCTCGCCCGCGGTCCGGAACGCCGGGCCTCGCGCGCTTACCTCAGCCGCGTGCTGGGGCGGCCGGCGCGGTGGCGCGACGTGTTCCGCCACGTGCACGTGTTTTCCGCGACGATCCTGGACCGGGTGTTCCTGCTGGGCGGTCAGCTCGGCCAGTTCGACCTGCGCGTGGAAGGCGTGGAGCAGCTGCTGCAGCAAGTCGACCGCGGCCAGGGCGTGCTGATGTTCGGCTCCCACCTGGGCAGTTTCGAGGTGCTGAGGATGCTCGCCACCGAGCGCCCGCAGGTGCAGCTGCGGGTGGTGCTGGACGTCGGCCACAATCCGGCGTTGACCCAATTGCTGGATGCGCTGAATCCGGGCGTCGCAAAGACCGTGATCGACGCCGGCCAGGACGGCCCTTCGCTGTTGCTGGCGATCAAGGACGCGACCGACGCCGGCGCGCTGGTGGCGATGCTGGTCGACCGGGTCCAGCCCGGTAAACCGTCGTACCCGGCGAATTTCCTGGGCGGGACCCCACATTTCCCCACCGCGCCCTGGCTGGTGGCGAGCGTGCTGAAAGTGCCGGTGCTGCTGGGTTTTGGCCTCTACCGCGGCGGTCGCCGCTACGATCTGCTGTTCGAGATGTTCGACCCGTGCATCCGCATCGAGCGCCGGCAGCGCCAGCAGGCCCTGCAGGGAATCATTCAGCGTTACGCAGACCGCTTGCAGCACCATGCCCGCAACGCCCCTTACAACTGGTTCAATTTCTATGACTTCTGGCAACCCGAAGATGAAGCGATCGACCTGGCTCGCGCGCCTGACCCGGCTGGACCTGCGTTGGCTGGCGGCACCCTTGTTGCTGGCGAGCGCGCTGGGGGCGAGCGCGGCTGAGCCGGCGTCGGGCGAGGCGGCCAGCCCGGGCTGGATCCTCGGCAAGCTGGCGCAGCCGGCGCCGATGGCCACGCCGTTCGTGGAAGTGCGCGAGTCGCGGATGCTCAAGAATGCGCTGCGCCTGAGTGGTGAGTACCGGCGTCCGCAGGACGGTGTCCTGGTACGCGCCGTGCGCGACCCCTACGTGGAGACCACCACCATCCACGCCGGGCAGGCGACCATCGAGCGCGCCGGCCGTGCGCCGCGGACGTTCTCGCTGGCGCGGGCGCCCGAGCTCGCCGGCCTGCAGGACAGTTTCGGAGCGCTGCTGTCGGGCGATCGCGCGGCGCTGGAAGCGCTGTACCGCCTGCGCAGTGAAGGCACCCCCCAGCAGTGGAGCCTGGAGCTGACCCCGACCGCGGCGGAGCTCGCGCGCCGGCTGCAGACCATCACCCTGTACGGCCAGGACGCCGAGCTGCGCTGCATCGAGACCCGCATGGTCGATGAGCCCAAGCCGCAGCGCACCCTGCTGGCCAGCGCCGCGGAAGCCGCGCCGGCCGTGGTCGATGCCGACGGCCTGGCCCGCCTTTGCCATCAGGGCGTCGCCTCCCGATGAGTCCGCGTCGGCGCCTCTCGCTGGCCCTGGTGTGGCTGGCGCTGTTGCTGGTGGGCGGCTGGTGGATCAGCCAGCAGCTGCAGCTCACCGGCGACCTGCGCAAGTTCATGCCCGAGGCGCGCACGCCGGCGCAGAAGCTGCTGATCGACGAGCTCGGCGAGGGCCCCGGCTCGCGCCTGCTGTTGCTGGCGATCTCCGGCGACCGGCCCGAGGTGCTGGCCCGGCAGTCGGCGGCGATGGTCACCGCGCTGGCCGTCGATCCGGCCTTCAGCCTCGCCGCCAACGGCGGGGTGGCCGGCCTGGAGTCGATACCCGAAGCGCTGCGTCCGTACCGCTACCTGCTCTCCACCACGCTGGATCACCAGCCGCTGGACACCGCCTACCTGTCGGATCAGCTGGAGGCGCGGCTGCAGGACCTGGGCTCGCCCATGGCCGCGCTGGTCGAGCCGCTGCTGCCGGCCGATCCGACCCTGGAAGTGCTGGCGCTGGCCGACACCTGGCAGCCCGCCACGGCGCCGCAGCAACTGCACGGGGTGTGGTTCGACCGCGACGGCAGGCGCGCCCTGCTCGCGGTGCAGACCACCGCGGCCGGCTTCGATCCCGGCGGCCAGCAGGCGGCGCTGGCGAAGCTGCATGCGGCGTTCGACGCGGCCCGCGGCGACAGCAGCTCGCAATTGCTGGTCAGCGGCCCGGGGGCGTTCGCGGTCGAGGTCGGCGGACGCACCCAGCGCGAGGCCAGTTTCATCGGCAGCCTGGACGGCGTCATTTTCTCCCTGCTGCTGCTGATCGCCTACCGCAGCTGGCGGGTTCCGCTGCTGGCGGCGCTGCCGCTGGCCAGTGGTGGTTTGGCCGGCATGGCCGCGGTCGCGCTCGGGTTTGACGGCATCCACGGCATCACCGTGGCCTTCGGCTTCACCCTGATCGGGGTGGCGCAGGACTACCCGATCCACCTGATCAGCCACCAGCGCCCGGGACTGTCGCCGTGGGACAACGCGCGCGCGCTGTGGCCGACGCTGGGCACCGGCGTGGTCGCGACCTGCATCGCCTACCTGACTTTCCTGATCTCCGGCGTGGACGGTTTGAAGCAGCTCGCGGTGTTCACCATCGCCGGTCTGGGCGTTGCGGCGCTGACCACGCGCTACCTGTTGCCCGGCCTGATCGACACCACCGAGAACGGCGGCAAACCCTACGACGCGGCGTCCTCCTCGGCGATGGCCAAGGTGTGGGGCCATTTTTCGCGCTGGCCGCGGATGGGCGTGACCACCGGCGCCCTGCTGGGCGCGGCCGGCGTGGCGGTGATCTGGTTCGTGCCGGGCCCGTTCTGGCAGAACGACCTGTCGCGACTGACCCCGGTGCCGGAGCACCTGCTGGTGCAGGACGGCCAGTTGCGCGCCGAGCTGGGCGCGCCGGACGTGCGCTACCTCATGGTCATCCAGGGCGCCGACGCCGAGGCCGCGCTGCAGGCTTCCGAAGCGCTGCAGCCGGTGCTGGTGCAGATGCAATCGGAGGGGCTGCTGCAGGCGTTCGACCTCGCCTCGCGCTACCTGCCCAGCGCGGCCACCCAGCGCGCGCGCCAGGCACGGCTGCCGGATGCGCCGACCTTGCAGGCGGCGCTGGACGCGGCGGTGGCCGACAGTCCGTTCCGCAGCGATGTGTTCGCCCCGTTCCTGAGCGATGTCGCGGCCGCGCGTGCTGCGCCGCCACTGACCGCGGCAGACCTTGCAGGCACGCCGCTGGCGGCGCGCGTTGACGGCCTGCTGTTGCGCAGCGACTCGCACGCCACCGCGCTGGTCGCGCTCAGCGGGCTGGAGGATCCGGTCGCCGTGGCGTCTTTGCTGGCGCCGCACGGAGCGCAGTTGCTCGACCTCAAGGACGCCTCCGAGTCGCTGGTGGCCGAGTACCGCACGCGCCTGCTGTGGGCACTGGCGCTGGCGGCGGTGCTGCTGGTGGCGACGATCTGGGTGGCCCTGCGCGACGTGCGCCGCACCCTGCGGGTCCTCGCGCCGATGGCGCTGGCGATCATCGTGCTGCTGGCGGTGCTGCGCGGTTTCGGTGTCGAGTTGAATCTGTTCCATCTGGTGGCGCTGATCCTGGCCTGCGGCCTGGGCTTGGACTACGGCCTGTTCTTCGATCACGCCGGCGACAGCCGCGAGGGCCAGTTGCGCGCCCTGCACGCGATCATCGTCTGCAGCCTGGCGACGCTGCTGGTGTTCGCGTTGCTGGCCACTTCCAGCATCCCGGTGCTGCAGGCGATCGGCAGCACCGTGGCCTTGGGGGTTGTCTTCAACTTCGTGCTGGCGCTGCTGATCGTGCGTCAGCCGGCCGCGGAGTCCGGCGAAGGCGCGACGGCGGGAGCGATCCCCGAGCACCGTGGCGCGGAGCTGCCCCAATGAGCACGGACCTGCAGGCCATCGATGCCCAAGCCATTGCCAGCCTGATCCCGCACGCCGGCTCCATGAGTCTGTGGGACCGGGTACTGGAGTGGGACGATGCCAGCATCCGGCTGAGCGCCGGGCGCCACCGCGACCCCGCGCACCCGCTGCGCAGCGGTGGCCGGCTGCGCGCGGTGCACCTGTGCGAATACGGTGCGCAGGCGATGGCGGTGCACGGCGGCCTGCGCGCCAACCGCGCCGGCGGCGTGGCCCGGCCGGGGCTGCTGGTGGCCCTGCGCGGGGTGGCGTTGCATGTGGCCCGCATCGACGACCTGCCCGGCGCGCTGGAAGGGGAGGCGCGCCTGCTGATCGACGGCGACAACGGCTGGCAATACGAATTCCGCCTCCTGCACGCCGGCGCACTGCTGGCCGAGGGTCGCGCGGCGGTGATGCCCACCCCGGCCACGCAGGCCGGCTAGCCCGACCCCGCGCCCGCGCCCGCGCCGGCGCGATCGGCGACAATCGCCCGCTACAGGAGGTACGCCATGAGTTCATCCATTCCCCGGCGCGCGCTGGTGACCGGCGGCAGCGGCGACATCGGCGGCGCGATCTGCGCGCGCCTCGCCAACGACGGCATGCACGTGATCGTCCACGCCAACGCCAACCTGGCCCGCGCCGAGCAGGTGGTGGCCGCGATCCATCACGAAGGCGGCAGCGCGCAGGCGGTCGCGTTCGACGTCGCTGATGGCGCTGCGACCCGCGCGGCGCTCGAAGGCCTTCTCGCGGACGGTCCGATCGCGGTGCTCGTAAACAACGCCGGCATCCACGAGGACGGCCCGATGGCCGGCATGAGCGAGGAGCAGTGGCGGCGCGTGATCGATGTCTCCGTGCACGGCTTCTTCAACGTCACCCAGCCGCTGCTGCTGCCGATGGCGCGCGGGCGCTGGGGACGCATCGTCAGCGTGTCCTCGGTCGCCGCGGTGCTGGGCAACCGCGGCCAGGTCAACTACGCGGCGGCGAAGTCGGCCCTGCACGGCGCCAGCAAGTCGCTGGCCCGGGAGATGGCCAGTCGCGGCATCAACGTCAACGTGGTTGCGCCCGGAGTAATCGAGGGACGCATGGCGGCTGACGCCTTCCCCGCCGACATGCTCAAGCAGATGGTGCCGGCGGGCCGTGCGGGGCGTCCGGACGAGGTCGCCGCGCTGGTGGGCTTCCTGTGCTCGGACGCGGCGGGCTACATCAACGGCCAGGTGATCGGCATCAACGGCGGCATGGGCTGAGCCGGCTTCACCCCGCGTGCCGGTTGCCGGCGACATAATCAGCAGCGCTGAACACCGGTTCCGGACGGTCCGGGCCGTATCGCAGGAGGAATGCCATCGTGCACGTCAAGACCGCATTGATCGTCTGTCTGGCCGTTGCGGCCAGTGGTTGCGCGACCACGTCGCGAACGATGCTCGGTCCCGCCCGGCCGGCCGTGGCGCCCGAGCAGGTACGCATCTATTACACCCCGCCGCCGGGCCGCTACGAGGAAATCGCGATGCTGAGCACGGCCAGCGGCGCGCTGACCTACGGCGAGCAGAACAAGACCAACGAGGTCATGGGCAAGCTGCGCGCGTCCGCCGCCCAGGTCGGCGCCAACGGCGTGCTGTTCCAGGGCGCCGCGCAGGGCTACGGCGGCAGCAACGTCGGCATCGGCGTGGGCAGCAGCAGCTACGGCCGGCGCAGCTCGGTCGGCGGCGGTATCGGCGTCAACGTCAGCCCGTCGCCGACCCACGCCGCGGGTATCGCGATCTACGTCTTCGATCCGCCGCCGATGGATTATCGGCCGACGGTGACGCCCGGCAGCCAGCCGCCGCGCAACTAGGTCGCAAGCGCCACGCCGGGAGTCGGTGACGCCACTTGGCCGGCGACCGCCAGGTCGTCGGCCAGGCCGTACCAGACCGGCGGCAGCAGGCCGATCGTGCCAGCGGCGACGGTGAAATCCACGGGGCTTATCGCGGCCAAAGTCGGGTGCTGGCGGTTGGCCTGCCGCGCCATTTCAGCGGCGAGCACTTCCATGCGCACGACGTTGGCGCAGATCCGGTCGTACAGTTCCGCGTCATCCGGACTGTCCAGCAACGCCCCGTTGAGATCGCGGAACCAGCCGATCGACGACTGGTCCAGCTCGCGCCCGTCAGGCGGGACATGGCCGGCCGCGGCATTGGCCTCACCCCAGCCACGCAGCAGCGGCTGCATCGTCTTGTTGAGTGCGGTCGCGCGCTCCAGCGGCTTGCGTAGGCGGCCCAGCAGGGACAGGTCGGCGATCCTGCCGCCGGTATACAGCGGCGCCAGCACCGACCAGTAATACGTGTAGTCCCAGACCACCTTGAGCGGCATCACCAGCGCATCGCCGAACAGCGGGTACTGGTCCTGGTACAGGCTCATGGTGTTGTCGAAGAAGGAGAACAGCAGCTGCTGGTAGAGCTCGGCATGGGCGCCGATGCGCGCGCCGGCGCGGTCCTTTTCGATCAGCTCGCAGATGTAGCCATTGCTGATCGCGATGAAGTCGCTGCCCGGCGAGTAGAACGGGTCCAGGAACAGCCCGGCCTCGCCGGTGATTGCCCAGCGATCGGCCGAGAACACCTGCTCGCAGCCGTGGCTGAAATGGCGCAGGAAGCGGAAATCGCGCACCGCGTGCTCGGGCACGTCGAGTGCCTGGGCGACGCGGGGCTGGTGCTTGCGCAGCCAGGCCATCGCCTTGTCGTGGCTGTTGATGGTGTCCAGCGGGTGCATCTGCGCGTCGCAGACGATGCCCAGCGAGTGCACGTCCGACGCCAGCGGAATCATCCAGAACCAGTAGCCGGGGCCGCACAGGTGGTTGGTCGAGCGCCAACGCTCGGGCGGCTGGCAGCGCTGCATCCAGTCGAGGTCGGACGACCAGCTGCCCGGATCCAGGCGCCCCTCCACCCGCCACCAAGCCGCGTTGGCATCGTGCGGGTGAGTCTTGGCCAGACCGAGCTTGCGCTTGAGCAGGGCGGCGCGGCCGCTGGCATCAACCACCCAGCGCGCCGTCGACACCGACTCCACGCCGTCCTGCACGTGGCGGACCTCATGCGCGGCGTCGCTGCCGGGTGCCGCCAGCTCCACGCCCATGACCTTGCAGCCGTGGCGGAAGTCGACCCCCAGCGAGGCCGCGTGCTCGCCGAGGAAATTCTCGAAGCGGCCGCGATCGAGTTGCCAGGACATCATCGGCAGCGCCTCGCGCACGCCGACCTCGGTGGTCGCGTCCAGATCCTCGCGCCCGTCGCTGAAGAAGAAGCGGAAACCGAACTTGCGGATCTGGCGGCTGTCGAGATGCTCGCGCAGGCCAAGCACGGTGCTGAAGTAGTGCGCGCCGATCTCGACCGTCGACTCGCCGACCTTGAACGCCGCCTCCGGCGCCGGGTGCGCGTTGCGCTCCAGCACGGTGACGGCGATCGCCGGGTCGCGCCGCTTCAGCTCGATCGCCAGGCTCAGTCCTGCCAGTCCGCCGCCGAGGATCAGTACATCGATGTTCGCGTGCGGGTCTGGCATGGGCTCAGCTCTTGGAGGCGTGGGGTCGGGCGACGCGCAGGGAGTCGAAGTCGCCGGCCGGATCGTGGATCAGCGCCGGGTTCGCGCGGATCTGGCGGAGGATCGCCGGCATGCGGCGGGTGTCCCAGCACTGGCCGACGACGTGGCTGGTGATGCGGGTGAAATCGCGCAGCGGGCGGAAGTGGCTGCGCCGGAACTGCAAGGCGGTGTCATCCGCCGCGCCCGACGCGTATGGAGCGGCCGCGTAGCGCGACTCGATCGGCACCGACACGCAGCGGGTTCCCAGCATGCGCGCCGCCGAGATCAGGATCTGCGCCTCGAACACGAAGTCTTCGCCGGGCACGTCGTCCAGCGCGGCGACCTCGGCGGGATAGAGGCGCTGCCCGCTCTGGGTATCGGCGATCTGGTAGCCGGTGCCCCAGGCGATGCCCCAGTCGGCAAAGGCGTTGGCGGCGCGCCGATAGCGCGGCTGTTGCGAACGCCGGCGCAGGCGCGCGCCGATGACGATGTGGCCGGGGTAGAGGTTGCCGGCCTCGAGCAGACGCGGGATGTCTTCGGCCAGGTGCTGTCCGTCGCCGTCCATGGTCAGCACCGCGCTGGCACCGGAGGCGAGCGCGGCCTGGAAACCGCGGCGCAGGCTGGCGCCCTTGCCCAGCCGTTGCCGGTTGCGCAGCACGGTCACCGGCAGCGCGGCGATTCGCGCCACCGTGTCGTCGTCGGAACCATCGTCGACCACGATCACGTTGCTGCATTGGCGCAGCGCGCCGGCCACGACGTCGCGGATGCGCAGCGCCTCGTTGAGCGCCGGAATCACGACCACGATGTTGTCCCGATGGAGGCGATCAGCCACGGCGTTGCGCTCCGGTTTCCTGCAGCGACGGCTCATGCAGCGACGTCTCATGCAGCGACAGCTGGAGTATCCGCCCGGCGCCGGCGGAAAGGGTGGCGTGCTGGTCACCGGACGCGAGCGCGTCGAACAGGGCCAGCATCGGTGCCATGGCGTTGCCCGGATCGCGCGCCGCCAAGGGTCCGGCGGCGGCCGGCGCATCGCCATCGGCCAGCGTCGCCGAAAGTCGCGTCGCGCCGGCGCGCTCGCTGCGGGACAGCACCAACGCGCCGCCGAGCAGGCCCGCGCTGGGGGAGATTTTCGCCAGCGGACCGACGGACGATCCGTCGTAGGCGACCAGCAATACCGCCGGCACGCCGGTTGCCAGTTGCACCAGAGCCTCCAGCAGCCCTTGGGCAAAGGTCGCCTGGTAGGCGCTGATCGCGGTGGTGGCCGCGGTCGCGCCGGTGCCGATGCTCCAGTAGCCGGCGGCGGCGTTGTGGACCGAGTTGTGGAAGCGGGTCGGCGAGATCGTCTCCGGCTGGTCGGCCAGGGTCGCGCACATGTAGTCGGTGATCGCCAGCTCGCCGTGGGTGGAGCCGAACACCGACGGCAGCGAGGCCGGGTCGCGACCGGCGGCCTCGCAGGCGGCCAGCGCAACCTCCAGCGCGACGGCGACGGTGCCCGGCGCGCGGCGGCGCTCGTTGGGCGCCAGCAGCTGCGGCGAGGGACGCGACGGCGGTGCTTCGGGCAGGCGGCCATCGCGGACAAAGTCGCGCGCACTGTCCCAGCCCGGCAGTCCCGTGGTCCAGAAACCCGCGCCCTCAATGGTGCCGACGAGCGCGCTCACGCAGACACCCCAAACACCAGCGAGGCGTTGTTGCCACCGAAGCCGAAGGAGTTGGTCATCGCGACCTGGATCGCCGCCTGCGCGTTGTCGAAACGGATCTGCGGCCCGCAGGCGGGATCCGGCGTGGCGCTGTTGAGGATGCCCGGAAGCGTGCCGTGCTGGAGCGCGATCAGGCAGAACACCGCCTCCACGATGCCCGCCGCGCCCAGGGTGTGTCCGGTCCATCCCTTGGTCGAGCTGGCGTGCAACCGGGCCGGGAACAGGCTGGCCACCGCGGCTGCCTCGATGCGGTCGTTGGCGGGGGTCGAGGTGCCGTGCAGGTTGAGGTAATCGACGTCTTCCGGGGCGATCCCTGCGCGCGCCAGTGCCTCGTTCATGGCCTGCAACGCGCCCAGCCCTTGCGGGTGGGGCGAGGACATGTGGTGGGCGTCGCTGGACTCGCCGTAGCCGAGCAGGCGCAGGGCGTGGGTATCGGCGGGGACGCGCTCCAGCAGGGCAAAGCCCCCGGCCTCGCCCAGCGACAGGCCGTCTCGGTCGGCATCGAAGGGTCGACAGGGCTGCGCGGAGACCAGTTGCAGCGAGTTGAAGCCGTACAGGACGCTGCCGCACAGGGTGTCCACGCCGCCGACCAGGGCCGCATCGACCACGCCGGCCTCGATCAGCCGCGCCGCCTGGGCGAAGACCTTGGCGCTGGAGGAGCAGGCCGTGGCCACGGTGATGCACGGCCCGCGCGCGCCGCTGACCTGCTGCACGAAGTCGCCCAGCGAATGCACGGTGTGCACGATCGGACGCGCCAGTTCGGGCGGAAACGCGGGCGTGCCGTCCGCGTCGGGCTGCAGGTCGCGATAGGCCTCCTCGCTGGCACCGATGCTGGAGGTCGAGGTGCCGATCACCAGCGCGACGCGTTCCGCGCCGAGCCGGTCGACCGCATCGCGGACGGCGTCGAGCATGCCGTCCTGCTGCAGGGCCAGCCAGGCCAGGCGGTTGTTGCGGCACTCCCAGCGCGCGAACTGCGCCGGCAGCGGCGCGTCCTCGAGCCCGTCGACGCGGCCGATCCAGCACGGCAGCGGCACCCCATCGGCGTTGTCGGGGCCGAAATCGTTGGGTCGCAGGCCGCTGCGGCGCTCCAGCAGCGCCGCGTGCTGGGCCTGCACGCCACGACCGAGCGCCGTGGTCGCGCTCCACGCGCGCACGGCAAGCGGCGGCATGGGCGGGGGATCGGGAATGGGGCGCGCGTCTGGCAAGCGGCTGTCCTGTTGGGCGAGGGACTTGGAAGCGGATCAGGCGGAGTATAGCCAGCGCAATGTGCAGCCAACGGCGGCCGCGCGGCGACCGGACTAGACTGGCCGTCCTTCCGCCGTGCAGCCCGTGCGCCATGATCCGCCGCGTCTCCGCCGCTCGCGACGAACGACCCCGCCTTCCCCCGCGCTCAAGGGCAGGGTGAACCGGGTTGGACTGGGGCACCATCCTTCTTGCGTTCCATTCACTGCTGGTGCTGGCCTTCGTGGTCCGCATCCTGCTGCGCGACGACCTGTCGCCTCCGGCGCGGCTGGCGTGGTTCATCGTGCTCAACCTGGTGCCGTACTTCGGCAGCGCGATCTATTTCCTGTTTGGCGAGATCGACATCGGGCGCCGGCTGAAGAAGCGCCACGAGGAGGTGTTTGGCGAGATCCGCGCCCGGGCCTCCGCCTTCATGGGCGTCCCGGCCGATACCGACCGCCTGATCGAGCCGCTCTACCGACCGGCGTTCCGCTATGCGGCGTCGATCAACGGCTTTCACGCGGTGCCCGGCAACGACGCGGAGCTGATGGCCGACGGCGACGAGACGCGCGCGCGGCTGGTGGCCGACATCGATGCCGCGACCGAGCAGGTCCACGTGCTGTATTACATCTGGCTGGGCGACAACACCGGCACCGACATCGCCGAGGCGCTGATCCGCGCCGCCCGCCGCGGCGTGACCTGCCGGGCCATGGCGGACGGGCTGGGGTCACGCGCGATGATCAAGTCGGCGCTGTGGAAGCGGATGGGCGAGGCCGGCGTCCAGCTCGCCGTCGCGCTCTCGTTCCGCAACGTGCTGCGGGTGTTCCTGACCAGCCGCATCGACCTGCGCAACCACCGCAAGATCACCGTCATCGACGGCCGCATCACCTACTGCGGCAGCCGCAATTCGGCCGATCCGGAGTTCCTCGTCAAGGCCAGGTACGCCCCGTGGGTGGACATCATGTTGCGGTTCACCGGGCCGGTGGTGGCGCAGAACCAGCTGCTGTTCGCCAGCGACTGGATGCAGGCCACCGGCGAATCGCTGGACGGGATCATGCTGCGCGCCGAGCCGGTCGCGGGTGGATTCCCGGCCCAGGTGATGGGGGTCGGCCCGACCGAGCGCCGGGGCGCCACGCCGCAACTGTTCTCGAACCTGATCGCCTGCGCCGACCGCAGCCTGACCATCTCCACCCCGTACTTCGTCCCCGACGCCACGCTCATGGACGCCCTGTGCGGCGCCGCCTACCGCGGCGTGGCCGTCACGCTGATCTTTCCGGAGAAGAACGACAGCTGGATCGTCGCGGCCGTCAGCCACAGCTACTACCACCGCCTGCTGGATGCCGGCTGCAGGATCCACGAATTCAAGGACGGCCTGCTGCACGCCAAAACCCTGACCATCGACGGCAGGATCGCCGTGGTCGGGTCCTCCAACCTGGACCTGCGCAGCTTCGACCTCAACTACGAGAACAACATCCTGCTGCAGGACGAGACCGTGACGCGCGCCGTAATCAAACGGCAGCAGGACTACATCGACCGTTCCGTACCGGTGCGGCTGCCCGACGTGCTGATCTGGCCGTGGCACCGGCGGATCTGGAACAACGTGGTCGCCACGATCGGGCCGCTGTTGTAGTCAACAATCTTCAGCGGCACCGGCGGAGCGCCACGCGATTTGCTCGGAGCGCCGAGCTCAGAGGGCGGTCGATGGACAAAACTTGTCCAACCGCCGGGCTATTTGGGCGGGGCGCGGGACTTTTTGGTCCGAGCGCCGAGCTTTTTGAGCGGAGCGTCGGGTTGTTTGGCCCGAGCGCCGAGCTATTTGGCCCGAACGCTGGCCTATTGGGCCGGAGCGCCGCTCCATTTGCTCGGAGCGCCAGGCTATTTGGCCGGCGAGCGGGGCGAACGAGTGGACGGCGGGGCAAATGAGCCGGCGCGCCGAGCCGGTAACGCCGCAGCACGAAGGGTCACCAGCGGCCTAACACCTGAGTTAAGCCGACCAGCAATGCGTGACCCGCAATGCGTGACCCGCATGCTAATGGACGTCGAACCGTGAGTCTGCTTGGAAATGGGACTTCGGGCTCGGTTTGAATGAGCAGCTGGACGCAGGTCGCAAATCATGAGCGGCTTGCCCGCTGGTGGGACTAGCGTGCCATGCATGCGGCAAATAGCTCTTTGCGTTTATTGCCGAGGCCGGGCGCCCATAGATGTACTGGATACGCGCGAGCTACCTCAGCGTCACATTCGGCTTTATTTGGCGGCGCGCTGCCCACCGTTACCGCTGGCCCATTGGCCCTTGCCATACATGCAGCAAACAACTCCTGACGTTTTGCTTTGAGGCCAGGAGCCCGCAAATTCACAGGGTAGGTCTGGGCAACCTCTGCATTACACTCGGCTTTTCCACTCCGCGGGGAGTCGGTCAGTACGTCTTCAGGATTGGAGCGCCTGGTCATACACGCATCGAACAATTCATCACGCTTCTTGCCGAGTCCTGGTGCCCACAAATTCATTGGGTAAGCCCTAGCCACCTCCGCATCGCACTCGGCTTTGTCTATCGTTGGGGACGGCAAGGTTGTACCCACTGCGGTCGCTACCGATGTCGTTTGAGCCGGCCCTTCCTGTGCTGTCTTGTCGCTCGCATTCTTCTGCGGAGGTGCTGTGTCCTGGGGTGGCTGTTGCTGAGGGGAATCCCACTTGATCCACTCCTGACTCGAAGCAACGTTCGGCATCCATAGTAAGCACATCAAGATTGGAAATATTCGTCGATTCATGATTGGAAATCCGAAACAAGTGATTGAGGGTCTAACACCTGAGTTAAGCCGCGCCGCGAAGCGGCGTCGGCTTGGACGAATTGCTAGCGGCCCTTCGCGGAGCTCGAAGAATCGCACGGAAACACTCTAGCCAAACCCAAAACCAGCAAAATTCCGACTGGAGCGTCTTCTACTCGAATCGCTGTGGGCTTAAAATGCGGTAGCTGCTCCTCAAACACTTGGTGAAAGTTTGAAGGATTCAGTGCAAAGCCTCGAGGCACACAAAACAACGGGCTGCCTCGCTGCCAGCCAACGCGTTAGCCGCGATAATCCCCTCGGCTACTCGGTAAATGTATTTGTCCGATTCTCCGACATCTACCTTCCGCGCTGCGTGGTAGCTTGAAACGGTCAGGCCGCCATGCTCAGGAGGCGCAGCGTTCAAGAGCGGCGACAAAGCAAGAAGGAAGTACGCAAAACGCGCTTTCGTAAGCTTCATTGGGTCACGCGAAAAGTTTGAAACTGATGGCTAGCCAGAAATGCGTGGTCGGTGACATAGACGTGATGCGGCAATAAGGGGGAGCTGAGGCTTGAGTTAAGCTGAACCGCGAAATAGAGGCAAAGTCATGGCAAGCGTTTCCTGCCATGACTTTGCTGTAACGAAAAGGTTTCGGCTTGAACGAATTGTTAGCCCTCCTTGATTCCAAGGGAGTGCAGAGCGTCCTGTGTTTCATTTCCCGCATTAATGGAGTAGTCCACAGTGCCCGCGCCTTCCTGTACTTTGATTACGGTGCCCGAGTCCTTAAAGCTTCTATGATCATCGGGTCTCACGGAGATGATGTAGCAAGCATTTATATATACCTTGTTGTTATGGTAATCAATGACCTTGATGAATCCGCTCATGCTTTTCTCCTTGAGTAATTGCTGATGAAGCCACGGCATGCTTTTTGGCCATGGCTTTGGTGGTGTAACGAGGCAAGTTTGGCTTCGATGAATTGTTAGGCGGTGCTGCCCGATGCGCAGAGCACCTCTCCCAATTGCCGCTGTGCCTTACTTGCCGTTAAGAGTCGAAAGCCGAATGGATCACCCGCTGCAGCGAAATCGCGAGCGGGGCATCCCGCAGTTCGTCCTCTCCAACTTCGTGCAGCAGCTCCGTGAGGGCGAAATCCCACTCTTGGCGAAGAGCGCCAGGATCGGGGTGCGCCTTGATCGAAGCCCGGCAGAACGCAGCCAGTATCGAGTTTGACAGCGTGTTGTTTCGGCTCGCCTGCAGCTGGCGCTCGTTGATCGACTGCACGGTGATCGCGAGGTGTTTTAATATTTCCTTAAATTGGTCCACGTCGTTCCTTGGTGCCGCGAATAGCAAAATTGTGAATACTAGAGATGTGGCCAAGCGCCGAACACGTAAGACCGCGCCTGTGGTTCAGCTTTGTACGCGGCCGCCGGCAAGACCTCGGTAAACGACGGAAATCACTTGGTAGCCCCTCGCCTCGAACTCGGATTTGACGGAACTGTTGTCTTTTCCTGTTGCTTGAGCAGTCTTATTGGTCATGTCGCCGTTCTTGTTGCGGTACGTAACATCAAAGTTCTTTAAGGGCGTAAAGCTTGGCATAGAGACCGTTCTCCTCTTGAGTCAGGGGTGCTTTCGATTGGCGGATTATGCGTTGATGACGAGCGCATGTGCGGTCTAACACCGTAGTTAAGTTAAGCCGACCCCCGACGCGTGGGTCGGAGGTAGGCGGAAATGGAGCAACGACTCTGCCTGGAAATGGGCCTTCGTGGGTTCGGCTTGAACGACCAGTAGACGGCTCTTACTGCGCATTCCGCCTTAAGACAGCCTCTTGAGGATTAGCAATTGCGGACAGAATATTCTCGGCCACCTTGTCCATCAGTTTGTTGCCCCAGAATGGATCGCTGGTGTCGTAGTAGATCACGCGAATGTGCTTCAAATCGAATGGAACGTCCATTTCATTGCCGCAAATCAAGACAACAGGCTTTTCAAGCGCGTGCGCAAGGTCGAGCTCATAAAAAACGTTGGGATTTCTGCTGGTCAGCTCCGCAACCAACACTTTCGCGGCGTGTATCCCAGACCAGATTTGATCCATGATCTTGCCGGTCGCAAATATCTCCGCATCAGCGCGAACCGGCCTCAATCCCGCTTTTTCGATAGCCGGCTTGTAGACTTTGGAGTAGTAGTCTCCAAGTGGTGAAGCGAAGGGCATCATTACGAAGCAGCTGTCCCCCGATTCCACTTTTACGGCTTTGTCGAGTTTCTTGAAGGTTGCAGTGTTACCGGGTTGCTTGTCGTGGCTGGAAGCCACGTCCAGTAATCGGAACTTTCCATCCGTCTCCGCAATGAGTTCAGCGGATCTAAGCGATTCAAGAAACACATCTTGGAACTCATCTACTTTATCAGCGGGTACGCCGAAAGTGTCGGTTAACGCGTTGTGGAAGAACTGGCTTTCTGGCATGTATTCGCCACGGTAATGGCCGTACACATCCGAGATGATAGGTGAGGACAGAACTGCGTCCCGAATCCCAAGCAACCTATCTTCAGGGTCTTGTGGTCGCAGGATTTGCTTTGCCCTGTCCGTAACTTGAACTTGTCCAGCTATTGGCCGATCTAAGAATCCATATTTGATTCCGGAACTGACTTCGGTCTGGAATGGCCCTGCTTCACCAACGCCCAAGAAGGCCGCCGCCTCCTTGACCGTGCAGGCTCTACCGGCATTCTGTTCAAGGATTGCCTTTGGAATTCTTAGCGCCTTTTCGACAGCGTGTCGGGGATATTTGGCTGGCGCACCCTTATCTCTGACAGGCTTGCGCTTTGCAGCCGGCTTCTTGACCTCTGCGATCTTCGCGACAGGCTTCCCTTTGTCGAGCTTCTTCGTCGCCATCACTTTCCCTGTTGATTGGTGCCGTCTAACGCCTGAATTAAGCCGCGCCGCGAAGCGGCGTCGGCTTGAATGAATTGTTAGGCCTCAGCTCAGCTTCTTTGCCAGCCATCTCATGAAACCGTGTAGCCGTGTGGGCAATGCGCTTGACCATATTTCTACTGAAGAACTGCCGGTAGCTTTTGGCATAGTCAGCCCGGTCGAAAGCACGTTGACACCAACTCCCGCAAAGACCAAAGGAACGAGCCATGCAGCAACCGAGACAGCCTGCTTTAAGGCAACAAGGATGAAAGGCTGTGACTCTAAGAAAGACGATTGGTTGATTGCTTGGCCTAGACCGTACAGCGCTGCAGCCGCTAAGCCCGAACGGAAAACAAGTGTGTAACCAGCTTCTATCAATGCTGTCTTGTCTTGTTGAATGTTGTTGATCTGGTTCACGGACACAAGGCAGATAGCAGCTGAGAGCAGACTCGCTAGCGCAAGGAAAGCAATTGTTAGATAAATCATCGACTCTCCTCCTGTGGCCTAACATCTATTCGACACCAAAGTGACGCCTATCCCTTGTTTCTAATTCCGCCGAGAGGGTCCCTCTCGGGTGTCGTCGAAATCCTTGTATCTAATCCGGAATGTGATCCGGCGGTGATCCCCAAGTCCCGGATCGTCCCACTCCGCCCCGGCGCGCGCAACTCGTGTTCCCGATCGCCGCGAGTTTGAATTCCGCCCCTTCCCCCCGTTGCTGCATGACCCACCAATGCATCCGTGTTCCAATCACTGCGTTTGGGATCACTGGAAGGAGTCAGGTCGATGGGTGTGGGCAAAGGCAGTTCGCGGGTTCTGGGCGCCGTGATGGGCGGGGTATTGGCGGCGACCGTTCCGACGGCGGGGGCGGAGGGCGCGATGCCGTCCGTCACGGCGGCGGACTACGTCCGCGCGGAATCCTTCATGGGCAACAACACCACGCCGCTGCTGGACCACGCGGTCAACACGGTGATCTGGCATGACGACGGCCACTTCTGGTTCCGCGACCACGATGCCGACGGCGACCACTTCCGTCGCGTCGATGCCGCCACCGGGACCATCAGCGATGCCTTCGACCGCGAGTTGCTGGCCAAGGCGCTGGCGGACGCGACCGGCAAGCCGGCGGACGCGACTAGGCTGGCCGTCACCGCGTTCAAGGTCGCCGAGGACGGGCGATTCGACCTCACTGTCGCCAAGCAGCGCTACCTGTGCGACCTGCAGGACAAGAGTGTCTGCGTCGCCGTCGATGCCGACACCCGCAAGCCGTCCGCCCAGGACGCGGATGCCGATGCCAAGCCACCGATGGTGCTGTCGCCCGATGAGAAGCTCGGCGCCTTCATCCGCGACTGGAACCTGTGGGTGCGCGATATCAACACGGGCGCGGAGACCCGGCTGACCACGGACGGCCGCACCGACTACGGCTACGCCACCGACAACGCCGGCTGGACCCACAGCGACCGCGCAATCCTGGTCTGGTCGCCGGACTCCAGCAAGATCGCGACCTTCCAGCAGGACCAGCGCGAGGTCGGCGAGATGGTGCTGGTCGGCACCAACGTCGGTCTGCCGAAGGTCGAGCGCTGGAAGTACCCGCTGGCCGGGGCCGACAAGGTGACCCTGATCGAGCGCGTGATCATCGACGTGCCCAAGCGCAAGGTCGTGCGGCTGGACATGCCGCCCGACCAGCACCGCTCGACCCTGTGCGACGATGTCAGTTGCGATGGCGGCTGGGAGGACGTGCGCTGGTCGCCCGATGGCGCGACGCTGGCGTTCGCCTCCACCTCGCGCGACCACAAGGACACCTGGCTGCGGGTCGCCGACGCCGCCACCGGCAAGGTCCGCGAGGTGTACCACGAGCACGCGCCGACCTACTTCGAGAGCGGCAACGGCAAGGTCAACTGGCAGTACCTGCCCGAGAGCGGCGAGTTCATCTGGTTCAGCGAGAAGAGCGACTGGGGCCACCTTTACCTGCACGACCTGGCGACCGGCAAACTCAAGCACGCGATCACCAGCGGCGAGGGTAACGTCACCCAGGTGCTGCGGGTGGACCCGGACAGCCGCACGATCTGGTTCCGCGGTGTCGGCATGGAGCCCGGACGCGATCCGTATTACCAGCACTTCTACAAGGTCGGTTTCGATGGCGGCCAGCCGCAGTTGCTGACCCCGGAAGATGCCGACCACACCATTACCCTGTCGCCCGACGGCACCTACTTCGTCGATGCGTACTCCACCCCGCAGACGCCGCCGGTCACCCTCCTGCGCCGCAGCGAGGATGGCAGCGACGTCGCGGTGATCGCCCGCGCCGACGACAGTCGCCTGCGCGCGACCGGCTGGGTGCCGCCGACCGGGTTCACGGTTACCGCGCGTGACGGCAAGACCACCCTGTACGGAATGCTGTTCACCCCCACCGGCCTGGACGAGTCGCGCAAATATCCGGTGGTGAACTACATCTACCCCGGCCCGCAGACCGGCTCGGTGCGCGGCCGCAGCTTCAACGTCGCCCGCGCCGACCACCAGGCGTTGGCCGAGCTGGGCTTCATCGTGGTGGCCATCGACGGCATGGGCACGCCGTGGCGCTCCAAGTCCTTCCATGATGCTTTTGGCGGCGACATCGGCGACAACACGCTGCCCGACCAGGTCGCCGGCCTCCGCGAACTGGGCACCCGTTACCCGTGGATGGATCTGGACCGGGTCGGCGTCTGGGGCCATTCCGGCGGCGGCTACGCGACGGTCGATGCGATGTTCACCTACCCGGAGTTCTACAAGGTCGGCGTCGCCCAGGCCGGCAACCACGACAACCGCAACTACGAGGACGACTGGGCGGAGAAGTGGATGGGGCTGGAGGTCATCGCAGAGGACGGCAGCAGCAACTACGACGCCCAGGCCAACCAGAACCGCGCCGCCAACCTGCGCGGCAAGCTGCTGCTGGCGCACGGGATGATGGACAACAACGTCCATCCCTCCAATACGCTGCTGGTGGTGGACGCGCTGATCAAGGCCAACAAGGATTTCGACCTGCTGCTGTTTCCCAACGCGCGCCACAGCTTCGGCAAGGACACCGGCTACATGACCCGGCGACGCTGGGACTATTTCGTCCGCCACCTGATGGGGGCGCAGCCGCCATTGGAATACAGGATGCAAGCCGACAAGTCCTGACCCGGCCGGCTCCGCCTCCGGTGCCGTGCCCGCGGGCCGCTACACTGCGTCGCCCGCCGGCTGGCCCAGCCGCCGGTCCCGACGCCAGAGTTGACGGTCCTTGAGCGCTATCTCCCCTTTCCGCCGCGAATGGTTCGGCAACATCCGCGGCGATGTGCTGGCCGGCCTGGTCGTCGCGCTGGCGCTGATCCCCGAGGCGATCGCGTTCTCGATCATCGCCGGGGTCGATCCCAAGGTCGGTCTGTACGCGTCGTTCTCGATCGCGGTGGTCATCGCCTTCACCGGCGGCCGCCCGGGGATGATTTCCGCCGCCACCGGGGCGATGGCGCTGGTGATGGTCACCCTGGTCAAGGACCACGGCCTGCAATACCTGCTCGCCGCGACCGTGCTGACGGGCGTGCTGCAGATGCTGGCCGGGGCGTTCAAGCTGGGCGGCCTGATGCGGTTCGTCTCACGCTCGGTGATCACCGGCTTCGTCAACGCGCTGGCGATCCTGATCTTCATGGCCCAGCTGCCCGAGCTGACCAACGTGCCCTCGACGGTGTACGTGATGACGGCCGCCGGTCTGGGCATCATCTATCTGTTCCCGTACCTGACCCGCGCGGTGCCCTCGCCGCTGGTGGCGATCGTGGTGCTGACCATCGTCGCGGTGGTGCTCAAGCTCGATATCCGCAGCGTTGGCGACATGGGCGAGTTGCCCGACAGCCTGCCGGTGTTCCTGCTGCCCGACGTGCCGCTGAATCTGGAGACGCTGCGGATCATCCTGCCTGTCTCGCTGACCCTGGCCGTGGTCGGCCTGCTGGAATCACTGCTGACCGCGCAGATCGTCGATGAGCTGACCGACACCCCCAGCAACAAGAACCGCGAATGCGTCGGCCAGGGCGTGGCCAACGTCGCCACCGGCTTCATCGGCGGCATGGCCGGCTGCGCGATGATCGGCCAGTCGGTGATCAACGTGAAGTCGGGCGGGCGCGGGCGGCTGTCGACCTTCGTCGCCGGCGCGGTGCTGCTGGTGATGGTCGTGTTCGCCGGGCCGTGGGTGAAGCAGATCCCGATGGCGGTGCTGGTGGCGGTGATGATCATGGTCTCGATCGGCACCTTCAACTGGTCCTCGATCAAAAACCTGCGCCACTACCCGGCCACCTCCAGCATCGTGATGCTCGGCACGGTGGTCGTGACCGTGCTGACCAGCGACCTGGCCCGCGGCGTGCTCACCGGTGTGCTGCTGTCGGCGCTGTTCTTCGCCCGCAAGGTCGGCCAGGTGCTGCGGATCGATTCGCAGCTGGACGCCGACGGCAACGCGCGCCGGTACACGGTGACCGGGCAGGTATTCTTTGCCTCCAGCAGCGCGTTCGCCGCGGGCTTTGATTTCCGCGAGGTCCTCCAGCACGTCACCATCGATGTCTCGGGGGCACGATTCTGGGACCTGAGCGCGGTCGGCGCGCTGGACAAGGCGGTGATGCGTTTCCGGCGTGAAGGCGCCACAGTCGAGGTGGTCGGCCTGGACGAGGCGAGCACCGCGCTGGTCGCGCAGCTGGGCGTGTACGACAAGCCCGGCGCCGCCGGCTGATCGATGGCCATTGAGGAGAACGCCGTGATGAGCGCTGACGCCACTTTTCCCGAACGCTGCGTGCTGGGCGCGATCGACGTGTCCGGTTATGCGGCCAGTGTCGCCGCGCATGCGGGCTGGGCGGCGGCGCGCCTGTCCGCGCCGCTGGAACTGATGCACGCGACCGACCGTGAGGCCGCGCCGGTGCCCATCGACCTGACCGGCAACCTCAATCTGGGCGCCCAGGAAGGCCTGCTGGAGCAGATGGCCCTGCTCGACGAGCAGCGCGGCAAGCTGGCCCAGCAGCGCGGGCGCGCCTTGCTCGAAGAAGCCGGAAACGTGGCCGCCGCTCATGGCGCAAAGGCGAGCATCCGCCAGCGCCAGGGCCGTCTGGTGGAAACCCTGCTGGACCTGCAGGACGACGTGCGCCTGTTCGTGCTCGGCAAACGCGGCGAGCACGCGGATTTCGCCCGCGGCCATCTGGGCAGCAACCTGGAACGGGTGATCCGCGCCGTCGAGCGACCGGTCCTCGTTGCACCGCGCGCCTGGCGGCCGGTGCAGCGTTTCATGATCGCCTTTGACGGCAGCGCCACCACCCGCCGCTGCATCGAGCTGGTCGCCGCCAGCCCGCTGCTGAAGGGGCTGCACTGCGAGGTGCTGATGGTGGCCGACGCTGACAGGGTGGACGCCGAACCGATGCAATGGGCGCAGGCGCAGCTGCATGCGGCAGGCTTCGCGCCGGTCATGCGTGCCGTGCCCGGCGCCGCGGAGGACGTCATCGCAGCGCAGGTCGCCGACCAGTCCATCGACCTGCTGGTGATGGGTGCCTACGGCCATTCCCGCATCCGCAACCTCGTCGTCGGCAGCACCACCAGCCACATCGTGCGCACCTGCCCGATCGCCGTGCTGCTGCTGCGCTGAGCGGCCTGCGGAACCCGTGTCGTATGGTGACCCCATCAACGCAAACCCCATCGGCCAGTGAGACGACCCCGCGATGAGTGAAAACCTCCCGCCCGTGACCGATCCCGCGCAGGATTGCCTGACCGCGCCGATCCACACCACCGGGGCGATCCAGCCGCACGGCTACCTGGTCAGCTGCGGCCTGGTCGATGAGCGGATCCGTCACGTGTCGGCCAACATCGCCGAGCTGCTCGGCCTGGAGCCGGCCGAGATGCTGGGCCTGGAAATGACCCACTTCCTCGAGGAGGACATGCTGCTGCAGGTCCGCGATGCGGTGGCCGCGGCAGGTCCGGAGGACGGCACCGCGCAGCGCGTGGGAACCGGCAACGTGGGCGCATTGATGATGCCCTGCGACATCAGCGCGCATGCGTCCCGAGGCCTCCTGCACATCGAGTTTGAACCGCAATCCTCGCGGCAGGAGACCCGCGCGCCGACCCGGGTTGCGCAGCGCATGGTCAGCCGCCTGGGCAGCGATGCGGTGGGTGCGGCGTTCTTCCAGCACGTGGCGGCGGAGATCCACGGGCTGACCGGCTACGACCGGGTCATGGTGTACCGATTCCGCGCCGACGATACCGGCGAGGTGGTGGCCGAGGTGGCCGCCGATGGCATGCAGCCCTACCTGGGCCTGCGCTATCCGGCCAGCGACATTCCGCCGCCGGCGCGGCAGTTGTACCTGCGCAACCGGGTCCGGGTCATCCCCGACGCGCGCTACGAACCGGTCAGCATCGTGCCGCCCACCGGTCCGTCCGGTGAACCGGTGGACCTGAGCCAGCACGTCCTGCGCAGCGTCTCCCCGGTGCACTTGGAGTACCTGCGCAACATGGGCGTCGCGGCGTCGATGTCGATCTCCCTCATCAGCGAGGGCCGCCTGTGGGGCCTGATTGCCTGCCACCACCGCGAGTCGCGGCGGTTGAGCGCCAGCGCGCGCTCGGCGACCGACCTGTTCGGGATGTTCGTCTCGGTGCGCATCGCCGCGCGCGAGCAGGAACAGGCCATGCAGCGCTTCGAGGCCACCCAGCACCTGCGCGATGCCGTGGTGATGCGGCTGGCCGCCGCCGGCGATTTCGACGCCGCGCTGCTGGCCGAACTGGACGGTGTGCGCCAGGTCCTGGACGGCGACGGTGCCGGTCTGGCGATGAACGGCCGCTGGGACGTGCTCGGCCGTGCGCCGGCCGGCGAAGACCCCGGCGCGCTGGTCGACTGGGCCAACGCCCAGGAGCGCGGCGGGATCGCCATGAGCGACGTCGCCAGCGATTGGAATGCGCCCGCATTGGAGGCGCCCGGGCTGGCGGGCGTGCTGGCGATCAACCTGGGCTCGCCGCAGGACTGGGTGTTCCTGTTCCGCGCCGAGCAGGTCGAGGACGTGCACTGGGCCGGCGACCCGCACTCCGGCCGGGTCGCCACCGACGACGGCGTGCGCCTGGCGCCGCGACGCAGCTTTGCCACCTGGCGTGAACTGGTGAAGGGGCGCAGCCGCGAATGGACCGCCGCCGACCGCAGTGGTGCCGAACGCCTGCAACGGATGTTGCGCGAGCAGCGTCGTCGTTCCAGGGCCGCCCACAACGCCGATCCCGCGGAAAGCCCGTTCCGCACCCAGTACCTGCGCGACCAGAAGCTCCGCCTGGATGGATTGGCGCAGCTGCTGGACGGCCTCGGCCACCTGGACACCACCGCGACCGCCGGCATCGGCCTGCGCATCGAAGAGCTGGAAGCGGAGTTGCGCCGGCTGATGCTCGACCCGCAGGGGGAAACCGCCACGGCGGAGGCGTCCACGGGCGAGGGCGGGGACCACCGGTAGAATGGGCGCATGGATGTCTCCCACCTGCTTGACGCGCTCAACCCCGCCCAGCGCGATGCGGTCAGCGCGCCGCCCGGCCACTACCTGATCCTCGCCGGCGCCGGTTCCGGCAAGACCCGGGTGTTGACCCATCGCATCGCCTGGCTCAATGAAGTCTTCGGCGTGCCGACCCACGGCATCCTCGCCGTCACCTTCACCAACAAGGCCGCCGCCGAGATGCGCCACCGCGTCGATGCGCAGCTGCCCAGCGGCGTGCGCGGGATGTGGATCGGCACCTTCCACGGCATCGCCCATCGCCTGCTGCGCCTGCATTGGCAGGAAGCCAGGTTGCCCGAGGCCTTCCAGGTCATCGATTCGGACGACCAGCTGCGGCTGGTCAAGCGCGTGGTGCAGGCGCTGGAGCTGGACGACACCCGCTTCCCGCCGCGCCAGATCGTCTGGTGGATCAACGCGCAAAAGGACGAGGGCCGGCGGCCACAGCATCTGCAACCAGACCCTGGCGACCAGTGGACCGACGTGATGCGGCGCTGCTATGAGGTCTACCAGGAGCGCTGCGACCGCGCCGGGCTGGTGGATTTCGCCGAGCTGCTGCTGCGCGCCCACGAGCTGCTGCGCGACAACCCGGCTTTGCTGGCGCATTACCGGCACCGGTTCGGCGAGATCCTGGTCGACGAGTTCCAGGACACCAACGCCATCCAGTACGGCTTCATCCGCCTGCTGGCCGGTGACACCGGCAAGGTTTTCGCCGTCGGTGACGATGACCAGTCGATCTACGGCTGGCGCGGCGCCAAGGTCGAGAACATGCAGAAGTTCCTCAACGACTTCGGCGTCGATGGCAAGGCCGGGAGCGTGGGCGCGCAGACCATCCGGCTGGAACAGAACTACCGCTCCAGCGCGAACATCCTGGATGCCGCCAACGCGGTGATCGCCCACAACCCCGACCGGCTCGGCAAGAAGCTGTGGACCGACAGCGGCGGCGGCGATCCGATCGACGTCTACCAGGCCTACAACGAGATCGACGAGGCGCGCTTCGTGGTTGAGCGGCTGGCGCAGTGGGTGCGCGACGGTGGCAGCCACGGCGACGTGGCGATCCTGTACCGCAGCAACGCCCAGTCGCGCGCGTTTGAAGAGCAGCTGCTGGCGGAAAAGGTGCCCTACCGCGTCTACGGCGGCCAGCGCTTCTTCGAGCGCGCCGAGATCAAGGACACCCTGGCCTATCTGCGCCTGGTCGCCAACCGCAATGACGACGCCGCCTTCGAGCGCGCGGTCAACACGCCCACCCGCGGCATCGGCGAGCGCACCCTGGACGAGGTCCGCCGGCGCGCACGCGACCAGGCGATCCCGCTGTGGGACGCGGCGCGCACGCTGACCGGCGACACGGTGCTGGCCGCGCGTGCGCGCAATGCGCTGGCCGGCTTCATCACCCTGATCGAGGCGACCGGGGCCGACATCGCGGAGATGCCGCTGCAGGAGAAGATCGACCACGTCCTGCTGCGCTCCGGCCTGCGCGAGCATTACGCGCGCGAATCTAGGGGCACGCTGGACTCGCGCACCGACAACCTGGACGAGCTGGTATCGGTCGCCTCGCGCTTCGTGCATGCCGACGAGGAGGACGCGCAGGCGATGCCCGAGCTGGTCGCCTTCCTCGCCTACGCATCGCTGGAATCGGGCGAGGGCCAGGCCCAGGCGGGCGAGGACGGCGTGCAGCTGATGACCCTGCACAGCGCCAAGGGGCTGGAGTTCCCGCTGGTGTTCCTGGCCGGTCTGGAGGAGGGCCTGTTCCCCAACCACCGCTCCATCGAGGAGGCCGGGCGGCTGGAGGAGGAGCGCCGGCTGGCCTATGTCGGCATCACCCGCGCGCGCGAGAAGCTCGTGCTCAGCCACGCCGAGGCGCGGCGCATCCACGGCCAGGAGATGTACGGCATCCCGTCGCGCTTCCTGCGCGAGATCCCGCCGGCGCTGCTGCACGAGGTGCGGCCCAAGCTGCATGTCTCGCGCCCGATGTACAACAGCGCCCCGCGCCGCGACCTCGGCCACGCCGCCATCGAAGCACCGCCGCTGCCGCTGGGCGCCAACGTCAGCCATCCCAAGTTCGGCACCGGCGTGGTGACCGACTTCGAGGGCGCCGGCGCCCACGCGCGGGTGCAGGTCAATTTCGCCGACGTGGGCAGCAAGTGGCTGGTCCTCTCCTACGCCAATCTGAGCCCGGCATGACGACGCCACCCTCGGCCCCGCGCCATCTCCCCACCCCGGCCGGCAAGTCCCACAAGCGGGTGCGCCTGTCGGTGCTGGTGCCGATCACCGTGTTCCTGCTGGGGCTGGTCGCCGCCGGCACGCTGGGCATCCGCCAGCACGATGCCAAGATCGAGGCGATGGGAGCGGCGGTGGACGCGGTGGCCGACAGCGCCGCCGACGACCTGCAGCGGCGCATGAAACTCTACGAGTACGGCCTGCGCGGCGCCCGCGGAGCCGTGCCGGTGGACGGTCAGGCTACGCCGGAGGCGCGCGAGCGTTACCGCGACTACGTCATGTCGCGCGACCTCGAGGCCGAGTTCCCTGGTGCCCGAGGTTTCGCGTATGTGCAGCGCGTAGCACCCGGGCGTGAAGCGGCGTTTCTTGCCGGGCAGCGCGAAGGCGGCACCCGCGATTTCACGCTTCAATCGCTGAGCCCAAATACGGGTGAGCGCTTTGTCGTCACTTATATCGAGCCGTTGGAGCGCAACCATCCCGCGTTGGGACTGGACATCGCCTCCGAGCCCGCGCGGCGGGACGCGGCGCGGGCCGCAATGGCCAGCGGCCAGGCGATGCTTACCGGCCCGATCAACCTGATCCAGTCGCGCGGCGAGCCCGGTTACAGCATGTTGCTGCTGTTGCCGGTGTACCGCGGCGGAGTAACGCCGCCGCCGGAGCAGCGCGCCGCCCTGGGCACCGGCTGGGTGTTTGCGCCACTGGTGACGGCGGAGTTCCTCGGCGAGAGCGCCGATCGCAGCTACTCGGTGGAACTGCGTGATGTGACCGACCCCGGGGCCCCGGTCGTCTTGAACGAGTTGCCGGCGCAGGGCGCGCCAGCAGCGGCCGCCTTCGACCGCCAGCGCCAGTTTCCGATGTACGGCCGACGCTGGGAGCTGATCATCCACCCCAGCCGGGCCCTGCTGGCACGCCAGAACATCACCTCGCCGCTCACCGTCGCCTCCACGACGCTGGGCGGCGCGTCGTTGCTCGCCCTGATCCTGCTGCTGGGCCTTTCCGCGCGCGAACGGCGCCTGCGGGTGTTCAACCGCCGTGCGCGCATGGCCGCGATTGCCGAGAGCTCGCACGACGCGATCATCGCCACCGACGCCGACGGGCGGGTAACCGAGTGGAACGCCGCGGCGACCGGGTTGTTCGGCTACGAGTCCGGGCAGGCGCTGGACGTCTCCCTGGTCGAGCTGATCGTGCCCTTCGAGCAGGTGCGCGAGGATGCCCGGGTGATGGCGTCGGCGCTGGCCGGGGAAGCCGTCGTCGCGCTGGAAACGGTTCGCCGCCACCAGGACGGGCATCTCATCGAGGTGGAACTGAGCACCGCCCCGATCCGGCGCGCCAAACGCGGCGTCGCCGGCGTGGCCATGACGATCCGTGACATCCGCGATCGCAACCGCACCGCGCGCAAGCTGCAGGAGCTGAACACCAACCTCGAGCGCCTGGTCCGGGTGCGCACCGCGCAGCTGGAAGAGTCCTCGGTGCTGCGCCGCGCGGTGCTGAACAATGCCGGCTACTGCATCATCGCAACCGATCCCGCCGGGGCCATCACCCTGTTCAACCCCGCCGCCGAGCAGATGCTCGGCGTGGCCGCCGCCGATGCGCTCGGCGACAGCATCGAGCGCTTCCACGATCCGCACGAGATGGCGATCCGCGCCATGCACAGCGAAGCCGAGCTGGGCCGGCCGGTCGCGGTCGGCTTCGACGCCCTCATCGCCCGCGCCCACGAGGCCCCGGAAGCCAGCGAGTGGACCTACGTCGCCGCCAGCGGCCGCCGCATCCCGGCGCTGGTCACCATCAGTGCGCTGCGCCGCGATGACGGCGCCCTGCTCGGCTATCTGGGCATCGCCGTCGACCTGACAGCCCGCAAGGCCCGCGAAGCCGCGCTCAAGCTCAGCGAGAGCAAGCTGCGCGGCCTGTTCGAGCTCTCGCCGCTGGGCATCGTGCTGACCGGCCGCGACGGCGCGTTTGTCGAATCCAACCCGGCCTTCCAGTCGCTGGTGGGCTACTCGCCGGACGAGCTGCACAGCATGCGCCACAGCGAGATCACGCCGGCCGAATACGAGCCGCATGACCGCGCCGTGCTGGGGACGCTGGAGCGGACCGGCAGCTACGGACCGCACGAGAAGCACTACGTGCGCAAGGACGGCACCCGCGTGCCGGTGCGGCTGAACGGCATGATGCTGGAGATCCAGGACCAGCGTTACGTGTGGTCGATCGTGGAAGACATCACCGTGCAGCGCACCGCCGAGAGTGCGATGGTCGGCGCCGTCGCCGACGCCGAGGCCGCCAGCCGGGCCAAGAGCGACTTCCTGGCCAACATGAGCCATGAGATCCGCACGCCGATGCACGCCATCCTGGGCATGCTGAAGCTGTTGCAGCGCACTCCGCTGGACCCCCGCCAGCGCGACTACGCCGCCAATACCGAACAGGCCGCAAGCACCCTGCTGGCGATCCTCAACGACATCCTGGACTTCTCCAAGATCGAGGCCGGCCACCTCTCGCTGGAGGCACAGGATTTCTCGCTGGACTCGCTGCTGCGCAACCTGGCCACCATCCTGGGCAGCAATGTCGGCGACAAGGACATGGAAGTCGTCTATTCGCTGGACCCGGCGATCCCGCCGCAGCTGACCGGCGATTCGCTGCGCCTGCAGCAGGTGCTGATCAACCTGGCCGGCAACGCGGTCAAGTTCACCCACTACGGCGAGGTCGTGGTCAGCGCCCGCGTCGTGTCCCGCGCCGAGCAACAGGTGAGCATCCGCTTCGAGGTCCGTGATACCGGCATCGGCATCGCCGCCGACAAACTGGAGACGATTTTCGAGGGCTTCACCCAGGCCGAGGCTTCCACCACGCGCCGGTTCGGCGGCACCGGGCTGGGCCTGGCGATCAGCCGCAACCTGGTCGGCCTGATGGGCGGGGAGCTGGCGGTGGAAAGCGAGCGCGGCATGGGCAGCCGCTTCCACTTCACCCTCGATTTCCAGATTGCGGCCGACCCGGCGCTCGACACCGACGCGGCGGCCATTCCGGTCCGCGCCGGCGTGAGCGGGCCGATGAAGGCGCTGGTGGTGGACGACAACCACAGCGCGCGCGAATCCATCCGCGAGATGCTGGCATCGCTGGGCTGGGATGTGGACGTCGCCAGCGGCGGCCAGGAGGGCCTGGACAGCATCGAGGCCGCGCGCGCGGCCGGGCAGGCCTACGGCGTGGTGTTCCTGGACTGGCGGATGCCGGACATGGACGGCTGGGAGACCAGCCAGCGCATCCGTGCCGGTCGTGCGGACGGCGCCGAGCCGTTGATCGTGATGGTCACCGCGCACGGCCGCGAGTTGCTGAGCGAGCGCAGCGCGGCGGAGACCTCGGCGCTGGACGGCTTCCTGATGAAGCCGGTCACGGTATCGATGCTGCTGGACGCGGTGGCGGGCGTGCACGGGCTGGACCGGGACGCGGACGCCGAGGCCCCATCCCTGCCCGAGGCGCGGCGCCTGGCCGGCATGCGCATCCTGGTGGTCGAGGACAATCCGGCCAACCAGCAGGTGGTGGACGAATTGCTCACCGCCGAAGGCGCCGAGATCACCATCGCCAGTGGCGGCGCGATCGCGCTGCAGTTGCTGGCCGGCGAACCGACCCGCTACGACGTCGTGCTGATGGACATCCAGATGCCCGACATGGACGGCTACACGGCCACCCGGCGCATCCGGGCGATGGCCGGCTTCGACGCCCTGCCGATCGTGGCCATGACCGCCAACGTGCAGGCCAGCGACCGCGAAGCCAGTTTCGCTGCCGGCATGAACGACCACATCGGCAAGCCGTTCGAACTCGACGACGTGATCACGCGGCTGCGCCACTGGACCAACGCGCCGGCGGCGGCAGACGGGGGCAAAACGGCAGGATCGCCTGCGCCCGTCGCTCCGCCGCAGCCCGCCTCGAGTCGCGGCCCGGGTACCCAGGCCGCGCCTGCCCCGAGTGCCGCAGCAGGCAATGCGCCCGAAGTGCTCAACGTCGCCGCCACGCTGCGCCGCTTCGCCGGCAACCGTGCCGCCCTGGACGGCAACCTGGACCGGTTCTCCGGAGCGGCGCGCGCGGTGCACGCCTCGCTGGTGGAGGCCCACGCCGCCGCCGACCGCGAGGCGGTCCTGCGCCATCTGCACACCCTCTACGGGCTGGCCGGCATTGCCGGGGCGGAGCAACTGGCGGCACTGGCGCGCCACGCATCCGGCCTTGCCGCCGCCGTGGAGGGGGAACCGCAACGCCTGCCGGACGCGGCGGTCCTGGCCCGGATTGCCACCGCGATCGCCGAGGTGGAGGCCGAGATCGCCCGCATCCGCCCGCCGGTGGTGACCCCCGCGCCGTCGGACGCGGCCACCGCCAGCGCCCATGGCCCCGCCCATGGCCCCGCCCGTGGTCCGATGTCGGCCGCCCTGGCCGCCGGGCTGCACGAACTGCGCGACCTGCTGGCAGCATCGAGCCTGGCGGCCCTGGACGTCTTCACCGGCCTTCGGCAGGCGCTTGCGCATCATGACGCCCCCGCCGCTGCCGCAATCGAGGACGCGCTCGCCAACCTGGCGTTCGCTCCCGCGCGGGAGCGGGTTGACACCGTCCTGCAAGAGAGTCGCCCATGAGCTCCGCCGAGCACGTTCCCGTCCCGCCCCAGCTGCTGGCTGGCCGGCGCGCCCGCATCCTGGTCGTGGACGACCAGCCCACCAACATCCTTACCCTGCACCGCCTGTTCGAGGACGAGCACGACATGTTCATGGCCACCGGCGGCGAGCAGGCCCTGGCGTTCTGCCGGAGCACCCCGCCCGACCTGGTGCTGCTGGACGTGGTGATGCCCGAGCCGGGCGGTCTGGCGGTCTGCCGTGCACTGGCGGCCGACCCGGTGACCCGCGACATCCCGGTGATCTTCGTCACCGGCGTGGACGATCCCGACGGCGAGGCCGCCTGCTGGGACGCCGGCGGCGTGGACTTCATCACCAAGCCGTTCAACGCGCGCACCGTCAGCCACCGTGTGCGCGCCCATCTCATGCTCAAGCAGCAGGCCGACCTGCTGCGCCGGCTGGCCTGGGTCGATGGCCTGACTGGCATCGCCAATCGGCGCCACTTCGATGACTGCCTGCGGGACGAGTGGAACCGCTGCGCGCGCCTGGGCTCGCCGCTGTCGCTGGTCAGCTTCGACATCGATCACTTCAAGCGTTTCAACGACAGCCAGGGCCACCTGGCCGGCGACGATGCGCTGCGTTCAGTGGCTGCGGCGGCGGCTGGATGCGTCTCCCGCCCGGGCGACCTGGTGGCGCGCACCGGCGGGGAGGAGTTTGCCGCCCTGCTGTCGCACGTGGATGCGGCGGGCGCGGCCACCGTCGCCGAGCACATCCGCCAGGCGGTGGCCGACCTGGCGATCGCGCATCCGGCGACCGAGGGCGGCCGCGTGAGTGTCAGTGTCGGCGTGGCGACCGTGGTGCCGGCGCGCGACGGCGATCCTATCGAGCTGCTCGCAGCGGCCGACAGGGCCCTGTACGCGGCCAAGGCCGACGGCCGCGACCGCGTGCGGGTCGCCCCGGCGCTCGCCGAGCCCGCACTGAGCCGGTGATCCGGGAGCGGTCGGCGTGAGCGGCGACCTGTTTGCCGGCATCGCCGCCGGCAGCCGCCTGCAACTGGGGGATCAGGCCTGGCTGCTGCACGGTTTCGCACTGGCCGCCGCGGACGCGCTGCTGCCGGCCCTGAAGGACGTCATCCAGGCCGCGCCGTTTCGCCACATGTGTACCCCGGGCGGCCGCGCGATGTCGGTGGCGACGACCAGTTGCGGCACGCTGGGCTGGGTCAGCGACCGCGGCGGCTACCGCTACGCCAGGCATGATCCCGCCAGTGGCCGCGACTGGCCGACCATGCCAGCGCCCATGCGAGACCTGGCCACCGCAGCGGCCGCGGCGGCCGGCTTTCCCGACTTCCGGCCCGACGCCTGCCTGATCAACCGCTACCGTCCCGGCACCCGGCTCAGCCTGCACCAGGACCGCGATGAGCCCGACCTGGGCCAGCCGATCGTGTCGGTGTCGCTCGGACTGCCGGCGACGTTCCTGTTCGGTGGCATGGCACGCAGCGATCGCGCCGTGCGCGTCCCCTTGGATCACGGTGATGTGGTGGTGTGGGGCGGCGTGGACCGCCTGCGCTTCCACGGCGTGCTGCCGGTCGCGCCGGGCGTGCATCCGCAACTGTGCGCGCAGCGGATCAATCTGACGTTCCGTTGCGCCGGTCCCGCCGGAGGCACGACCGCCTAGTCCAGCGCGATGCCGAAATGCAGCGCCTCGATCCGCAGGCGCTCGCGCAAATAGAACGCGTGCGCGTCCTGCCGCTGGGTGCCCGAATCCAGCTGCAGGCGCACGCAGCCCAGCCGCCGGGCCTCGGCCTTGAGCCAGTCCAGCATCGCCTTGCCATAGCCGCGGCTGCGCGAGTTGGCGTCCGTAATCAGGTCATCCACGTACACGTGCCTGCCGACCGCGAGCATCTCCATCACCCGCCACGCGGCAAACGCGCGCGGCACGCCGTCCTCGTCATACAGAACGCTCGCGCGGCAGCCATCGTTGGCGATCTGCCGCTGCATCTGGGCGATGAAGCGTGCCTCATCGAACTCCGGACGCAGCTGGGCGACCACCGGCCACGCGGCGCGCAGCTCGTCGCTGGCGCTGACGGTGCGGATGACCGGCATCGGCTGCTCAGTTCCAGTCAAACAGTTTCCAGTACACCTTGGCGTCCTTGGATGCCTCGTCCGGGAACCCGTCGCCATCGTCGTCCATCAGGTAGTACGTCGGTCCCCGCCGCGGGGTGACCTTGACCACCTTGAGCTGGCCGTTGACCCGGTATTCCTGGATCACGTCGCCGTTGTTTTGGACGCGCTCGATCACCTCCGCATTGCGCAGGTCGGCAGTCGGGTCGTTCGGATCGGGCTGGCCGCCGGTCGTGCTGCAACCGGCCAGCGCGAGCGAAAGTGCGATCAACAGGGTCGGGACGATACGCATGGCGCACTCTCCGTTGCAGGGGAAGGGTCGGCGCGAGGCCGCGGCACGGCTCAGGATAGCGCGATGCACGTGGACACGGCCGCGCGGCCGGCCCGTGCATCGCCTGCCGTGCACCGGTGTCCGCCCGCGCCGGCGCGACAAGTAGAATCAAGCCATGAAACGACTCGTACTGATCGACGGCTCCAGCTACCTCTACCGCGCCTTCCACGCGCTGCCCCCGCTGACCAACGCCGACGGCGAACCGACCGGCGCCCTGTTCGGCGTGGTCAACATGCTGCGCGCCACGCTGAAGGAGAATCCCGACTACATCGCCTTCGTGGTCGATGCGCCCGGCAGGACCTTCCGCGACGACCTGGATCCCGAGTACAAGGCCAACCGCCCGCCCATGCCCGACGACCTCCGCCCGCAGGTGCAGCCGATGTGCGACATCGTGCACGCGCTGGGCATCGACATCATCCGCATCGACGGCGTCGAGGCCGACGACGTCATCGGCACGCTGGCCGTGCAGGCGGCCGACGCCGGCATCGACGTGACCATCTCCACCAGCGACAAGGATTTCGCCCAGCTGGTGCGCAGCGCCCGCGATGGCGATGGCGCCGCGCGCGCCGGCATCGCCCTGGTCAACACCATGAGCGGCAGCCGCCTGGACAGCGATGAGGCGGTGCTCGACCGGCACGGCGTGCGCGCCGACCAGATCGTCGATTACCTGGCCCTGATGGGCGACAAGGTCGACAACATCCCCGGCGTCGACAAGTGCGGCCCGAAGACGGCGGCCAAGTGGTTGGCCGAGCACGGCACCCTGGATGGCGTGATCGCCAACGCCGACCGCATCACCGGCAAGATCGGCGAGAACCTGCGCGCCGCGCTGCACCGCCTGCCGCTCAACCGCACCCTGACCACGATCAAGCTGGACGTCGACGTGGGCCGCAGCCCGACCGAGCTGGTCCTGCGCGAGCAGCACGTGGAGGACCTGCGTGGCCTGTACGCGCGCTACGGCTTCAAGCAGGCACTGCGCGAGCTCGGCGGCGAGCCCGGCGATGGCCCGCGCGATGCGGCGACCGATGCCGGCAGCGTGCGCAACACCGCCGCCGGCTACGCGCGCAACAACACGGCCGTGACCGAGGCGCCGGATCCCGCGCTGTCCGCTCCCGGCGAGTACGAGTGCGTGGACACCCGCGACAAGCTCGACGCCTGGATTGCCCGCCTGCAGGGCGCCGAGGAGTTCGCCTTCGACACCGAGACCGATTCACTCGATGCGATGCGTGCCAACCTGGTCGGCCTGAGCTTCGCGGTGGAAACCGGGCGCGCCTGCTACATCCCGCTGGGACATGACTACCCGGGCGCACCGGCGCAGCTGGATCGCGCCGAGGTGCTCGAGGCGCTGCGTCCGCTGCTGACCGACCCGGCCCGGCGCAAGATCGGCCAGCACGGCAAGTACGAGATGCACGTCATGCGTCGGCACGGCGTACCGATCCGCGGCTACGCCGACGACACCATGCTGCAGAGCTTCGTCCTCAACGCCACCGCCACCCGCCACGACATGGACTCGCTCGCCCTGCGTTACCTGGGCTACGCGACCACCAAGTACACCGACATCGCCGGCAAGGGCGCCAAGCAGATCACCTTCAACCAGGTGGCGGTCGACGATGCCGTCAACTACGGCGCCGAGGACGCCGACATCACCCTGCGCCTGCACCGCGTGCTGTCGGCCAGGCTGGCCGAAGAGCCCGCGCTGGAGAAGGTCTACCGCGAAATCGAGATGCCGCTGGTGCCGGTGCTGGAGCGGATCGAGGCCAACGGCGTGCTGGTCGACGCCGACGAGCTGCGCAAACAGTCGGCCGACCTGGGCAAGCGCATGCTCGAGGCGCAGCAGAAGGCGACCGAACTGGCCGGACGCAGCTTCAACCTGGACTCGCCCAAGCAGGTGTGCGCGCTGCTGTTCGAGGAGCTCAAGTTGCCGGCGCTGGTGAAGACGCCCAAGGGCCAGCCTTCGGCCAACGAGGAGGCGCTGGAGGCCATCGCCGACCAGCACGAGCTGCCGCGGATCATCCTGGACTACCGCAGCCTGGCCAAGCTGCGCGGCACCTACACCGACAAGCTGCCGCAGATGATCAACCCCGACACCGGCCGGCTCCATACCAGCTACCACCAGGCCGGCGCCGCGACCGGCCGGCTCGCCTCCAGCGATCCCAACCTGCAGAACATCCCGATCCGCACCGTCGATGGTCGCCACATCCGCACCGCCTTCGTCGCCCCGCCGGGCCGGCGCATCGTCGCCTGCGACTATTCGCAGATCGAGCTGCGGATCATGGCCCACCTGTCGGGCGACGAGGGCCTGCTGCGTGCATTCGCGGCCGGCGCAGACATCCACAAGGCGACCGCCGCGGAGGTGTTCGGCAAGACGCTGGACACCGTCAGCAGCGACGACCGCCGCGCCGCCAAGGCGATCAACTTCGGCCTGATGTACGGCATGAGCGCGTTCGGTCTGGCCAAGCAGCTGGGCGTGTCCCGCGGCGATGCGCAGGACTACATCGGCCTGTACTTCGCCCGCTACCCGGGCGTGCGCGAGTTCATGGACCGCACCCGGGAGCAGGCCCGCGAGCGCGGCTATGTCGAAACCGTGTTCGGCCGACGCCTGTATCTGGACAACATCCAGGCCCGCAACCAGGGCCTGCGCGCCGGCGCCGAGCGCGCCGCCATCAACGCGCCCATGCAGGGCACCGCGGCGGACATCATCAAGCGCGCCATGATCGGGATCCACCACTGGCTCGCCGATCACGCCGGGCGGGCGCTGATGATCCTGCAGGTACACGATGAGTTGGTGTTCGAGGTCGATGCCGATTTTGTCGACACGCTGCTCGAGGAGGTGGTCGCGCGCATGGTCGGTGCCGCGCAATTGCGGGTGCCTCTGCTGGTGGAAAGCGGTGTGGGCGACAACTGGGATGAAGCGCACTGAAGATCGCCGGTCTGCCGCGACCGGCAGCTCAACGGATCGGACCGGGTGGCAGGCCCACCGCGGAAGTCCAAATGCGGGTTTCGCGCCCGCGCGGGGACGGGGCCTCGCCCGGTTGCGCAAAGTTTGCGCGCATTCAGCGGTATAACGCTATTTTAACGACACGTTCGAAGACATTTTTGCAATGAATCGCCCCTGAACCTTGGCGGTTCCCTTATGCGATCTTCACGAACCGTCAATGTGCAAAGTGGTCATATGCTCGCGACAGGTGCAACGCCTGTCGCAGATCTCTCCCTCCCCTGGAGTGATCCCGGAGCCAAAGCCCCTCCCCAGGCCTGGCTCCACCAGCCCCGCCGGCCCCCCCTGCCTGCGGGGCTTTTTATTGCCCGCGGTTCCGGCTCAGGCCAACTCGTTCAACCAGTCGCGCGGCCGCAGGTAGTCGGCCAGCCTCGCTTCCGCGCTTCCGGCTTCCGGCGTGTAGCCGTATTCCCAGCGCACCAATGGCGGCAGGCTCATCAGGATCGATTCGCTGCGCCCGCCCGACTGCAGGCCGAACAGGGTGCCGCGGTCGAGGACCAGGTTGAACTCGACGTAGCGGCCGCGCCGGTAGAGCTGGAACTGCCGCTCCTTGTCGCCGTAAGGGACATCCTTGCGCCGCTCCACGATCGGCAGGTAGGCATCCAGGAAACCGTCGCCGACCGCGCGCATGTAGCCGAACTCGCGCTCGAAGTCCTCGCTCAGGTCATCGAAGAACAGACCGCCGACGCCGCGGGTCTCATTGCGGTGCTTGACGAAAAAGTACTCGTCGCACCAGCGCTTGTGCGCCTCGTAGCGGGCGTCACCGCCGAAGGGCGCGCACAGCTCGCGCGCGGTCCGGTGCCAGTGCAGCACGTCTTCGTCGAAGGGATAGAAAGGGGTGAGGTCGAAGCCGCCGCCGAACCAGGACGCAACGGTCTCGCCGTCACGCATGGCGCGGAAATGGCGCACGTTGGCATGGGTGGTCGGCAGGAAAGGATTACGTGGGTGGAACACCAGCGATACGCCGATCGCCCGCCACGCCGCTCCGGCCAGCTCCGGACGATTGGCGCTCGCCGACGGCGGCAGCGTCCTGCCGGAGACATCCGAGAAGCCGATGCCGGCCTGCTCGAACACCGCGCCGTCGCGCAGGATGCGGGTACGACCGCCGCCGCCTTCGGCGCGGATCCAGTTGTCCTCGCCGAAGCGGGCGCTGCCGTCGGCCTGCTCGATCGCCGCGCAGATGCGGTCCTGCAGGTCGGTGAGGTAGCCGCGGACACGCGCGAAGTCGTGGTCGGATTCTTTGCGGGATGCGGAAAGATTCATCCACCCATTCTAGTGGAGACCCGCCACCTCTAGTGGAGACCCGCCACCGCATCGGTCCACTCAAGGCAGGGTGATGGTCACGTGCGCGGTCTTGCCGGGCATCTGCACCACCTGCTGGTATCCGGCCAGCTGTTTGCCGGTGTCCCGCACCAGCATCGTGTGCAGGGTGAAGAACGCACCCAGCCCGAGCACCGCGAACACCGCCAGCGGCGCCCACAGCGGCATGACCCGGCGCAGCGCGTGGGTGACCCGGTCCGGCGGCGCCCAGTGCGGCGCGAAGCCGGTGCGCTTGCCCTTCAGGTAGACGATCTCGTCGCCCAGGCGGGCGACCAGATAGCCGAGCTTCTCCGGGCCTTCCAGCCGGTACTTGCCTTCGAAGCCGAGCAGCAGGCAGTAGTGGTAGACCTCCAGCGACGGCAGCCGCCGCGCGCCCTGCGCGCGCAGTTCCTCGAGGCGGTCGAAGAAGTGCTCGCCGGCGAGATGCTCGCCGAACAGGCGCAACTGCAAGGGGTTGCGTTCCCATTCCTCGCGCAGCGACGAGGGCTGGCCGAGCATCGCCTCGTCCACCGCGGCGCAGAAGGCGTACTTCGCCGCGTAGATGTCCTCGGCGGCGATATCGAGCTTGGCCGCGCCGCGTTCCACGCCCTCCAGGAAGCGCTGGATGGACGCCACGAAGCCGCTCTCGCTGGACGGCAACTGGCCCCGCTTGAGCAGCATCAACAGGTAGAAGCCGTCAGCCATCAGCTCCAGCAGGCTGCGCGGAGTGGCGGCCCCGGACTGCGGCACACCGGCCTGGGCCGGGCTCAGTGAGGGCATGCGGTGGGGAACCGGCGGATTGGGGTAGTTCATGGCGTCCTGCCTGGCATGGTTACTGTTGTGATGGGTAGCTGCGTTACGGCGCCACGGCGATCAGCTCGAGCTTCAGCTCGCGCACGCCCGAGGGCACGTAGATCATCAGAGACTGGGCCTTGAGCATGCGCTCGTACAACGGCCCGCGTGCCTCGATGGCGAAGTACTGCGCGCCGGTACGCACGGGAATGGCGCCGGGCACCTGCGCGGCGTGGACCAGCTTCACGCCCGGCAGCGCCGACAGCACGCACTTGTCCACATCGTCCGGCGCGCCGACCTTGAAGCGCACCGGCACGGTCTGGACCAGCTCGTTGGCCGGCATGTCCGCGCTGACCCCGAGGTACAACGCGGAATCCTCGTCGATGCGCTGGGACTCCAGACGCCCGAGATGGAAAGACGGTTTGACCTCGCTGAGGGCGATCTTGAAGTAGCGCGCGGAAATCACGGTATCCAGCAGGGCGCGGATGATCTCGAACAGGCGCTCGAACCCGGCCTCGGGCTGGGCGTGCTGGTAGTTGGGCAGGTCGGCCAGCGTGTGACTGCGCGAAAACGTCAGCAGGCCGCCGGCCAGGCGCAGCAGCTCCTGGTGCAGCCGCTCCGGGTGCAGCCCGGGATGCCGGAACAGGTGCGACAGCGCGGCAAACGCGCCATTGACGGTGTGCAGCAACCAGAACGAGGCGATGTCGCCGGACCGGAACTCCACCACCGACTGCGAGGCCTCGCGGTGCAGGCCGTGCAGGGCATCCGCCTTGGCCTGCAAGCTGTCCAACAGACGGCGCAACTGCAGTTGCAGTTGCGGTGCCGATCCCAGACTGAGGCTGGGCGCGACAAAGCCCTGGTCGATCTCGAAGCCGCCGGTCGCGCTGCGGCGGATGCGCGCGACCGGCACGCTGACATAGGGATCGCGTGGCTCGTCATCGCGCAGCAGGCGCACGTTCTTGCCCAGGTAGGCCAGATCGGCCTCGCCCGCATCCGTGTACAGATCGGTCGTCGCCCGGTTGGCCTGCATGTAGCGGCTGTTGCCGCCGCTGTCGGGCGCACCGGCGCAGTTGCCGCCGTGCTCTTTGAGCAGCGGCAGCGCGAGGTGCACCGTCGTGGATTGCACGCCATCGGGCAGGCCCTCCAGCGACATCGCCTCGGGCAGCAGGTCATCGCCGGGCGCGCTGTAGAACTCGCCGTCCGGAAACACGACCGACAATTGCTGCGCGCGCAGGGTCCCGGCGGCCAGGGCCTGGGTGTCGAATTCGGCCTGGCGCAGACCCCAGGAATAGGGCGCGATGGTGGTGGCCATGCGCTGCACGCGCGCCTCGTGGTACGCGTCCTGCCGCTGGAAGTGCTGCGGGCGCAGGAACAGTCCCTCGCCCCAGAAAACCTTTGACATCCCGGTCATGCGTCGCTCGATCCTTTGATAAATCCCGGCGTTCCATGCATTCGCCGGGAGGTTACACCATGGGTTGCAGAACTTTCCCCGCCGTCCGGCTCACCTTCCGACCGGCCCACAGCGGCTGGACGACAGGCTGTGCGCAGGCGTCGAGAGTTTCGTGATCAGTCCTGCTGAGGCGGTGGTCATCGCGCAGCCGTGCAGGCCGACGGTAATGCCTTCGGCATGGGTCTGGCCGGTGTCGAAGGTGAACCGCCAGCGGGTGGGCGCCGGCGCACGGAACAGCGCGACGACGCCGACGTGGGTCCCGCCGTCGGGCAATGACTCCAGCACCTCGTGCCGCTTGCCCGGCGTGAGCAGAAATTCGGTGACCGATACGAGGTCATCGCCGAGCACATCGTGCTCGCGCCGTTCGTCCAGGAACACGTCGAAGGCGGCTTCGTTGAAGCGCTTTGCCTCGCGCAGCTGGTACACGCGGACGACCAGTGCGGCGGCCCGGCCGTCGTCGCCGGTGTTGAGGTTGTCGCCTGCATGCAGGCGGATAGGCAGTTCGCCGGACTGCGCTTCGCCCTGCTTGAGGCCGACCGCCTGCAGCGTCTTGCCCATCGCCTGCCTGACTCCTCCGCCCTGGCTCGCGCATCCGGAGATCGCCACACAGGCGGCGAAAATCAACAGCCACCGCGCGCGGCGGATCCCCTGTACCGGCGAACCCATCGCATGCACGCGGGTGGAAGACGACTCGTTGCAATCCTTGGCGGAACAGCGATCACCAGCATCCATTGCTTGCCACTCCATTGGTAACGTCAGCTTCCGATATCGCAACGCGGTATTGCGCCCCGGCGCCCCGCGGCTTGCACCGACATCGAGCCACCCCGTCAACGGATCGCTTGACGGCCGGTGGCGTAGGCTACTATATCTACTCCGGGGCGCATCAGCCGCCCTCGATCTGTTCAAGGAATGACAGGCCCTGGTCCGTGGTACGGGGCTCACAAGGAGAGTGACATGCAGGGTTCCCCGTGTTCGGTCATTTGTCGTGCGCTGGCCATGGCCGCGCTCATCCCGGTGCTGGCCGCGTGCAGCAGCATGCCAGCCAAGCCCGGCGGATACGCCGCGGTGCTGGAGAACGCCGAGTCCGCGGTCAGGGCCGGCCGTGTGGAATCCGCGCTGGTCGGCTTTGACGAGGCCGCCCAGGCCGATCCGACCAACAAGCAGCCGTGGGTCCGCATCGCGCAATTGCAGTTCGATGCGGGCAATTACGGGCGCGCCATCGTCGCCGCCGAGGAAGTCCTGCAGCGGGATCCGGCCGACCAGGTCGCCGACAGCGTCCTTACCGTGTCGGGCCTGCGCATCGCATCGCAGTCACTGCAGCGGCTGCAGGGCAGTGGCGCGCTGGCCACCGAGACCGCCCGCATCGAAGCCGAGCGCCTGGCCGCGACCATGCGCGCGACCATGGGCGAGACCATCCTCGACACCGGCGAGCCGCCGGCCGCCAAGGCGCGCAGTCGTGCGCCGGCACGTCGGGCCGGCACGCCACCGCCCAAGCCGGCCACGCCAGCGACGCCTGCCGAAAAGCCCAAGAGCGCGTCGGATATCGCCAACCCCTTCGGTGGCATCGGCAACTGAGCCTCCGAATTCGCACGTGATCGTCAGGGAGACGATGAAGATGTCCAAGAAGGAAAGCACCCAGAAGCGCCTGCAGAAGGTGCGTCCGCCGCGCGTCCAGCTCACCTACGACGTGGAGAAGGGCGATGCGATCGAGCAGAAGGAAATCCCTTTCGTCGTCGGCGTGCTGGGTGACTTCAGCGGCCAGCCCGAGGCGCCGTTGCCGAAGCTGAAGGACCGCAAATTCGTCAACGTGGACTTGGACAACTTCGACGAGGTGATCTCCGGCATGGCGCCGCGTGCCGCCTTCCGCGTGCCCAACAAGCTCTCCGACAACGGCGGCGAGTTCGCCGTCGAGCTGACGTTCAACTCGATCGACGACTTCCGCCCCGAGGCGGTGGTCCAGCAGGTCGAGCCGCTGCGCAAGCTGCTGGAAGCGCGCTCCAAGCTCGCCGACCTGCGCAACAAGGTCGCCGGCAACGAAAAGCTCGAAGACCTGCTCAACGATGTCCTGGCCAATACCGAGCAGCTGCGGCAGCTCGGCCAGAACGACCCGGCTGACGAGGAGTAACGCGATGAACACCCAGGCAAGCGCGGCGCCCGCCCAGGCCGCGACCCCCATGTCCGAGCCGGGCCTGCTCGACCAGATCGTCGAGCAGAGCAAGGTCGCACGATCCGACGCCGAGCACCAGCGTGCCCGCGACATCATCTCCGAGCTCGCCCGCGAGGTGCTCAAGGGCACCGTGGTGGTCTCGGAAAACCTCAACCTGACCCTGGATTCGCGCGTCGCCGAACTGGACCGGATGATCTCCGAGCAGCTGACCGCGGTGATGCACGCTCCGCAGTTCCAGCAACTGGAGTCCACCTGGCGCGGTCTGCATTATCTGTGCAGCCAGACCTCGACCGGAACGCAGCTCAAGATCAAGGTCCTCAACGCGCCCAAGAAGGACGTGGTCAAGGACTTCAAGTCGGCGATCGACTTCGACCAGAGCGCGTTGTTCAAGAAGGTGTACGAGGAGGAGTTCGGCACGTTCGGTGGCTCGCCGTTCGGCGCCCTGCTGGGCGATTACAACATCGGCCGCCAGCCCGAGGACATGTACTTCATCGAGCAGATGTCGCATGTCGCCGCCGCGGCCCACGCGCCGTTCGTGGCCGCCGCCAGCGAGGACATGTTCGGCCTGGAAAGCTTCACCGAGATGGGCAAGCCGCGCGACCTGGCCAAGGTGTTCGACACCATCGAGTATGCCAAGTGGAAGTCGTTCCGCGATTCCGAGGACAGCCGCTACGTCGGCCTGACCCTGCCGCGCTTCCTCGGCCGGCTGCCCTACAACCCCAAAGACGGCACCACGGTGGAGGGTTTCAACTATGTCGAGGATGTCGACGGCAACGACCACTCCAGGTACCTGTGGTGCAACACCGCCTACGCGTTCGGCGCGCGGCTGACCAAGGCGTTCGAGGACTTCGGCTGGTGCGCGGCGATCCGCGGCGTGGAAGGCGGTGGCCTGGTCGAGGACCTGCCGACCCACACCTTCCGCACCGACGACGGCGAGGTGGCCCTGAAGTGCCCGACCGAGGTGGCGATCACCGACCGGCGCGAGAAGGAGCTCTCCGACCTGGGCTTCATTCCGCTTGTGCACTGCAAGAATACCGATTACGCCGCGTTCTTCGGGGCGCAGTCGGCGCAGAAGCCCAGGAAGTACAACACCGACGCGGCCAATGCGAACGCATCGCTGTCGTCGCAGCTGCAGTACATGTTTGCCGTCTCCCGCGTCGCCCATTACCTCAAGGCAATGATGCGGGAGAAGATCGGCAGTTTTGCCTCGGCCGGTAACGTCGAGGATTTCCTCAACCGGTGGGTTGCGCAGTACGTGTTGTTGGATGACAACGCGACGCAGGAAGCGAAAGCGCAATACCCGCTGCGAGAGGCTTCGGTGCAGGTGTCGGAAGTGCCCGGAAAGCCCGGTGTGTACCGGGCGGTGTCCTTCCTTCGCCCGCATTTCCAGCTCGACGAGCTGTCGGTGTCATTGCGCCTGGTCGCTGAGCTTCCCGCCAGCGCCAAGGGGTAACCGCCACTCGCGTGCGGAAAGGCGGTCGACATCGCGGGGCAGAGATCCCGCCAGGCTGGCCGCCCGTTTTGGTTCCATCAAGTTGGCAGCAACTACTGCGCCGGGTTCGTCCCGGTTCTGACTCTCACGGAAGAACGGAACAAAAGGAAACCAGATCATGCAGCATGCATTCCTCAGCATTGACACCATCAAGGGCGAGTCCAAGGACTCCGAGCACAAGGACTGGATCGAGATCGAGTCCTTCAACCAGGATGTCCTGCAGCCGCGTTCGGCGACGGCGTCCAGCGCTGGCGGCACCACCGCGGCACGCGTGGAAATGTCCCCGATCGAGATCAACAAGCGTATCGACCTCGCATCGACGGCCCTGTTCCAGGCGTGCGCCAACGGCACCACGTTCCCCAAAGCCCGCATCGAGTTCATGCGCGCCGACAAGGACGGCAAGGCGATCAACTACTACACGATCGAACTGCTGAACGTCCTGGTGCACCGCGTCACCACCGGCATGGGCCATGACGGCATGCCGTCCGAGCAGGTCCAGCTGAGCTTCGGCGCGATCAAGTGGTCCTACACCCAGCAGAAGCAGGGTGGCGGCGTCGGCGGCAAGGCCGTCGCGCAGTGGAGCAACACCGACAACACGCCCAGCTACCGGGTCTGACGGTCGTAAAGCCCTGATGGGTCGGTGCGATGGCGGCCAGCCGGTCGTCATCGCATTGTAGTTCCGGGCTGCACTCCGCGTCCGGCCAGTGGCGCGTAGGCAGACAGGGAACCATGAAAGGATTCGAACCCAGCCTTCTGGAAAAGCTGTTCGACGATCAACCGCGCGTCACCGCCGCCAGCGGCATTTTCAAGTCGATCTCGCTGGACCAGTACAAGGAATCGGTCGCCCGTGACCTGGAAGGCCTGCTCAACAGCCGGGCCGCTTTTTCCGAGGACGATCTGAAGCAATTCCCCCATTGCCGCAACTCGCTGATGACCTACGGGTTGCGGGACTTTTCCACCATGAGCCTGGCCAACGGCCGCGACCGTGCCGCGATCTGCCGCTCCCTGGAGCAGGCGATCGCCCGCCACGAGCCGCGCCTGCACAACGTCCGCGTCACCCTGGAAGGCAACAGCCGCTCGGTGGGTGGCCTGCACTTCTCGATCCACGGTCTGCTGGACGTGCGCCCGGCACGCGAACCGATCAGTTTCGACGCGATGCTGCAGCCCAGCACGCTGCAGTACTCGGTCAGCAGGTTGCGCCGTGCAGCGGCCTGACCGGACGCACAGCTGATGGAAGACCTGCTGCCGTTCTACGAGCGTGAGCTGGGGTACCTGCGCCGCCACGGGCGCGAGTTCGCCGAACGCTATCCGAAGATCGCCGGGCGCCTGCTGCTGTCCGCCGACGGCAGCCAGGACCCGCACGTCGAGCGCCTGATCGAATCGTTCGCGCTGCTCAGTGCGCGCACCAACAAGAAGATCGAGGACGATTACCCGGAGTTCACCGAGGCGCTGCTGGAGGTCATGTACCCCCACTACCTGCGCCCGTTCCCGTCGTGTTCGATCGCCCGCTTCGACATGGGGCCCGCGCTCGCCCAGCTCAGTGCGCCGGTCCACATTCCGCGTGACACCTTGCTGCACTCGCGGGCGGTGCGGGGGGTCAGCTGCCGCTTCCGCTCCACCTGCGACGTGGTGCTGGCACCGATCCGCCTGCGCGAAGCGCGCTACCGCGCGATCGCCGAGGTGCCGATGGCGACCAGCCTGCCGGCGGGCTGTGGAGGCCAGATATCGCTGTCCTTCGAGCTGCTCGGCGAGCACCAGCAACTGTCGGCCCTGGGTCTGGACACCCTGCGGCTGTTTACCGAAGGCGAGGCCAGCTTCTGCGCTGCATTGCGTGACACCTTGGCTTTTGGCGTGCGGGCCGCCTATCTGGAAGCGGCCGGCAGCGGGCGCTGGAAAGTGCTGGGGGAACCACCGCTAAGCCAGGCCGGATTCGGCGCCGACGAGTCGCTGATCGACTATCCCGAACGGTCGCACCCGGCATACCGGCTGTTGACCGAGCTGTTCGGATTCCCGGAGAAGTTCGGCTTCTTCGATCTGGACCTGAAGCCGCTGTACGGGGCCGCGGGCGCCACCTTCACCATCCACATGGTGTTGGAGGCGCAGGCGGCGGATGCCACCGTGTCGCGCGTGCTGGAGTCGCTCTCGGCCGACAATATCCTGCTGGGATGCACGCCGGTGGTGAACCTGTTTGCGCAGCACGGTGAGCCCATCCGGGTGACCCATCGCAGCACCTCGTATCCGGTGGTGGCGGATGCAAGGCGCGCGTTTGCCTATGAAGTGGTCTCGATCGACTCGGTCAAACGGATCCGGCAGACCGCGCAAGGCGAGAAGGTCACCGAGTTCCGCCCGTTCTATTCGTTGCAGCACGGCCAGTTGCCCGACGAGTCCGGCCATTACTGGTTCGCCCATCGCGACGAGCAGGTCGCTCGCAGCAGCCCCGGCTTTGAGACGGAACTGTCTTTCGTGGACCTGGATTTCAATCCGGTCCAGCCGCAGACCGACGTGGTCAGCCTGGAGCTGACCTGCAGCAACCGCGACCTTCCCAGCTTTCTCGCCTATGGCGTGCAGGGCGGCGACCTGACCATGGAAGGCGGCGGTCCCGCGCGCTCGATCGCGTTGCTGCGCAAGCCCACCCGACCGATGCGCTTCGAGCGGGGCCGGGGTGCGCAGTGGCGACTGGTCTCGCATCTCTCGCTCAACCATCTGTCGCTGAGCCAGGACGGCCTGCCGGCATTGAAAGAGATGCTGCGGCTGTACGACATCGCACGCACAAGCACCTCGGGACGGCAGATCGACGGCATCGTCTCCCTGGAGCACCGCAGCGCCAGTGCATGGCTGCCCGGCAAGCACTTCGCCAGCGTGGTGCGCGGCATCGAGATCCGCCTTGGCATCGACGAGGCCGCCTTTGTCGGGCATGGCATTGCCGCCTTCGCCCGTGTGCTGGACCACTTCTTTGGGCTGTATGTGCACGCCAACAGCTTCACCCAACTGACCGTGCTGTCTGCCGACAACGGCGAGGAACTGATGCGATGCGAACCGCGAAGCGGCGAATCGATCCTGGGGTAGCCCAGCAGCTGCTCGCCGGACCGCAGCGCTTCGAGTTCTTTCAGGCCCTGCGGATCCTTGAGCGGCTGTTCATCAAGCAGGGCCAGCGGCCTGGCGAGGTGGTGTCGCGCAGCCTGCGTTTTCGCACATCGATGTCACTGGGGTTCCCGGCCAGCCAGATCGAATCGGCCCAGGCCTATGCGAGCGACGGAACCGCCCTGGACCGCGACGCCGCGGTCGAACACGCCATCACCATGGAGGAACTGGGCGAGGTCCATCTGACGCCGGCGTTCATGGGCATGCTGGGCAGCCATGGCGTGCTGCCCCTGCACTACACCGAGGCACTCGCCGAGCGCGAAACCTACCAGCGCGACCGTACCGCCCGCGCCTTCCTGGACATTTTCGGCAACCGCGCGGTGGCCCTGCACTACACCGCGTGGAAGAAGTACCGCCTGGGCCTGCAGTACGAAATGGACGGCGAGGAGCGCTTCCTGCCGCTGGTGCTGGCCCTGGCCGGCATGGGCACGAAGGGCCTGCGCGGGCGCATGCGTGGCGATGACAGCGACGTGTTCGATCATGCCGTCGCCCACTACGCTGGCGCGATCCGCCAGCGTCCGCTGTCGGCGGTGATCCTGCAGCGGATCCTCGCGGACTACTTCAAGGTGCCGTTGCGCGTGGAGCAGTTCGTCGGCGCCTGGTACCGCGTGCCCGAGGCGCAGCAGACGCGGCTGGGCGTGGGGAATGCGGCGCTGGGCAGCACGGCGCTCGCCGGCAACCGCGTCTGGCAACGTGACCTGAAGATGCGCCTGTGGATTGGACCGCTGGACCGCGCGCAGTTTAACGGCTTCCTGCCCGGACGCAGCGCGGCCAAGGCACTGGCCAAGTGGCTCACCCTGCTGACCGGCAGCACCCTGGAATACGAGGTCCGGCTGAGCCTGAAACCGGCGCACCTGCGCGGCATCGCCCTGCGGGCCGGGGCAGGTTGCGAGCTGGGCTTCGACAGTTACCTGTGCTCGCGCCCGCCGCCGGCGCCGCGCTCGGATACCCGCTACGGGATCCACACACTGCAATGACGACGGCGCGACAGCGCCGCCCTGGAGACGACACCGCATGGATCGCAACGCATGAATACCAACCTGAAAACCTTGATCGGCAAGCTCAACGACACCTGCCGCCAATCCGCCGAGCGCGCGGCCAACCTGTGCATGGCGCGCGGCAACTACGAGGTCGACCTGGAGCACCTGTTCCTCGCCTTGCTGGAGCATCCGCAGGGCGATGTCGCCCTGATCGCCCAGCGCAGCGGAATCGGCGTGGACAGCCTGCGCCAGGACCTGGAAGCGGAAGTCGGCCGCTTCAAGGCCGGCAACACGCGTACGCCGGTCTTTTCCCAGCACCTGCCCACGCTCTTCCAGCACGCCTGGCTGCTCGCCTCGCTGGACTCCCACACCACGCGCATCCGCGGTGGCCACCTGCTATTGGCCCTGCTGACCGAGCCGGGCCTGTCGCAGCTGGCGTACCGGGGCTCGGGCCAGTTCGTCAGGATCAAGCGCGATGAGCTCAAGCACAATTTCGCCAAGCTCACCGAAGGCTCGATCGAAGCCGGCGATGTCCGCTTTGCCGATGCGGGGCCGGAGGCCGACGGCGAGAACCCCGCAGCCGATGCGGACGCCGGCCTGTCGCGCACACCCGCCCTGGACCAGTACACGACCAACCTGAGCCAGCGCGCGCGTGACGGCCACCTGGACCCGGTGATTGGCCGTGATGCCGAGATCCGGCAGATGATCGACATCCTGCTGCGGCGGCGCCAGAACAATCCCATCCTCACCGGCGAGGCGGGGGTCGGCAAGACCGCGGTAGTGGAGGGGCTCGCGCTGCGGATCGCCGCGGCCGACGTGCCGGACGTGTTGCAGGCCGTCGAGCTGCACACCCTGGACATGGGCCTGTTGCAGGCCGGGGCGAGCGTCAAGGGCGAGTTCGAGAACCGGCTCAGGAACGTCATCGACGAGGTAAAGAAGAGCCCGCATCCGATCGTGCTGTTCATCGACGAGGCGCACACCATGATCGGTGCCGGCGGCCAGGCCGGTCAGAGCGACGCGGCCAACCTGCTCAAACCCGCGCTGGCACGTGGCGAGTTGCGCACCATCGCCGCGACCACCTGGTCGGAGTACAAGAAGTACTTCGAGAAGGACGCCGCGCTGGCCCGCCGCTTCCAGGTGGTCAAGATCGAGGAGCCGTCCGAGGTGCTGTGTGCCGCCATGCTGCGCGGCATGGTGCCGCTGATGGAGAAGCACTTCGGCATCCGCGTGATGGACGAGGCGATCACCGAAGCGGTGCGTCTGTCGCACCGCTACATCAGTGGCCGCCAGTTGCCCGACAAGGCGGTCAGCGTGCTGGATACCGCGTGCGCGAAGGTTGCGCTGGGCCTGAGCGCGACGCCGGCGATCATCGAGGACACCGTCAAGCATCTGGATCGGCTTGACGCGGAACTGGCTGCATTGCGCCGCGAAACCGTCGCCGGTGCACGCCACCAGGAGCGCGTGGCCGAGTTGACCGCGGAGCACTCCGCGGCCACCGGGGTACTGCAGCGCAGCCGCGAGCGCCTGCAGGTCGAAACCGCGCTGGCGCAGCAGATCCAGCAATTGCGCCAGGCACTGGAAGCCGACGCGCAGGCGGCGACAGGCGGCAAGCCGGCACTGGCGTCGGGTGGTGGCGATGATGGCCGTGACGCGGCCGGGGATGATGACGGTGACACAGCAGTCGCGGTCCGCCCCCAGGCGGCAAAATCCAGCAAGACCAACAAGGGGGCACGTAACAACTCGCCCGCTGCCGTCAACCCCAGGCTTGCCGAACTCGACCTGCTGCTGGCCGAGCTGCGCGCCTTGCAGGGCGAGGCCCCGATGGTGCCGCTGCAGGTGGACGGCGGGGTGGTCGCCGAGATCGTCAGCGCCTGGACCGGAGTGCCGTTGGGGCGGATGGTGAAGGACGAGATCCGTACCGTGCGCACTCTCGGGCCGTTGCTGGGCGAGCGGGTGATCGGCCAGGACCACGCCCTGGACGCGGTCGCCCAGCGCGTGCGCACCGCGTCGGCCAAGCTTGAGGATCCCGACAAGCCGCGCGGCGTCTTCATGTTCGTGGGCCCCTCCGGTGTCGGCAAGACCGAAACTGCGCTGGCCTTGGCCGACATCCTCTACGGCGGCGAACGCAAGCTGATCACGATCAACATGAGCGAGTACCAGGAGGCGCACAGCGTTTCGGGCCTGAAGGGCTCGCCCCCGGGCTATGTCGGCTACGGCGAGGGCGGCGTGCTGACCGAAGCCGTGCGCCGCAATCCCTACTCGGTGGTCCTGCTGGACGAGGTCGAGAAGGCCCACCCGGACGTGCTGGAGATGTTTTTCCAGGTCTTCGACAAGGGCCAGATGGAGGATGCGGAGGGTCGCGAGATCGACTTCCGCAACACGCTGATCATCCTTACCAGCAACATCGGATCCAGCCAGATCATGCAGTCCTGCCTGAACGTCCCGGCCGGCGAGCTGCCCTCCTCGGATGACCTGGCCGACGCGCTGCGCCCGGTCCTGATGAAGACCTTCAAGCCGGCGTTCCTGGGGCGGATGAAGGTGGTGCCGTTCTTCCCGATCAGTGACGACGTGCTGGCCCGCATCATCGGGCTCAAGCTGGGCCGTATCCGCGACCGTATCGCGGCCAACCACAAGGCGGTCTTCGAGTGGAACCAGGCGCTGGTGGAGGCGGTATTGCAGCGCTGTACCGAGGTCGACTCGGGCGCGCGCAACGTCGACAACATCCTCAACGGGACCCTGCTGCCGGAAATCGCCGAATCGGTACTGGCGAAGATGGCGGAAGGCGAGCAGATCGCCCGGATCGAGGTGTCCGCCGACAGGAAGGGAAACTTCCGTTACCGGATGCAGTGAGCTTCGGTCGCAGCCGTCAGACCCAGCCACGGGCCGCCAGCGACACCGGCGGCCCGTCGGCGATCACGAAGTGGTCCAGCAGGCGCAGGTCGACCAGCGCCAGCGCCTGTTTCAGGCGCGCCGTCACGGCACGGTCGGCCGCACTGGGTTCGGGATTTCCGCTGGGATGGTTGTGGCCCACGATCACCGCAGCGGCGTTATGCGCCAGCGCGCGCCGGACGACCTCGCGCGGGTGTACTTCCGCCCCGTCGATGGTGCCGCGGAAGAGTTCTTCGAATGCCAGCGCGCGGTGGCGCGTGTCCAGGAACAGCACGGCGAATACTTCGTGCTCCAGTCCGCGCAGGCGCTGGGCGAAGTAGCGTCCGGCGGCCTGGGGATCGGTCAGCGCCGCACCGCGTTCCAGCTCGGCCGACAAGTGCCGGTGGCCCAGTTCCAGTGCTGCGGCGAGCAGGCAGGCCCGCGCCGGACCCAAGCCGGGCAGCTTGGCCAGTTGCGCCGGTGGACGCTCCAGCAGCGCGCGCAGCGGGCCGTGGCCCTGCAGCAGTTCGCGCGCCGTGGTGACCGCGTCGCGGCCGCGCAGGCCGGAACCCAGGAAGATTGCGAGGAGTTCGGCATCCGACAGCGCGCCCACACCGCGCGCCAGCAACTTCTCCCGCGGGCGTTCGTCGGCCGGCCAATCACGTATGTGCATCGTCTCGATCCCTGTGCAGGTGGCGCGTGCGCGCCTTGCGACGTCCTGTCGCAACCGGTGAAGCATCACTCTGGAGATAGCGGGCGGAAAGAAAGCGAAGCGGGGACGGACCGGACTGCCCAGCCAGACGTCGCGATGGGCCGGGGAAGCCGCATCACCACGCTCCGTCCCCGCTTCAGCCACGGGTCCAGAATGGCTGGGCGCAAGGCTTGGCGGCATCGGCCGACGGCGTGGCATCGGGTAAGCTGGCCATTGCCCAAACTGTAGGGGTTTTCCTCACGTGCCAGTGCTCCACGACCAGAAAATCCTGTTGTGCGTGTGCGGCGGGATCGCTGCCTACAAGGCCGCCGAGCTGGTGCGACGGATGATCCAGGCAGGTGCCCAGGTGCAGGTGGCGATGACGGCCAGCGCCGGACACTTCGTCTCGGCGACGACTTTCCAGGCGCTCTCGGGCAGGACCGTCCGCACCACCCTGTGGGACGACGCTGCCGAGGCGGCCATGGGGCACATCGAGCTGGCCCGCTGGCCCGACCGCATCCTGGTCGCACCGGCGAGTGCCAACACCATCGCCAAGCTCGCCCACGGTCTTGCGGACGACCTGGTCAGCACGCTGTGCCTGGCCACGGACGCGCCGCTGGCGGTGGCGCCGGCCATGAACCAGCAGATGTGGGCGCACCCGGCCACCCGCGCCAACATCGATGTGCTGCGCGGTCGCGGGGTCACGATCCTGGGCCCCGGCGTCGGCGACCAGGCCTGCGGTGAAACCGGTGCCGGACGCCTGCTGGAGCCTGACGAGATCGTTGCCGCGCTGGCCCAGCGTGCGGCATGAGCAACGCTCCGTTGGCCGGACGGCATGTGGTTGTCAGCGCCGGGCCCACCTATGAGGACATCGACCCCGTGCGTTTCCTGGGCAATCGCAGCAGCGGCAAGATGGGCTTTGCGATCGCCGCGGCCGCAGCGGCGCGCGGGGCGCGGGTAAGCCTGATCGCCGGTCCGGTGGCGCTGGCAACTCCCGGCCCCGGCAGCGGCTCGCTGGCTCGGCTCGACGTACGCTCGGCGGCGCAGATGCACGCGGCCGTGATGGCCGCGTTGCCGGCGGATGTCTACATCGGCGCCGCCGCCGTGGCCGATTACACACCGGCGCGGGTGGCCGCGGAGAAGATCAAGAAAGGTGCCGGCAGCGACGGATTGACGCTGCAGCTGGTGCGCACGCGCGACATCCTCGCCGAACTGGCGATCCATCCCCGCCGTCCGGGACTGGTGGTCGGCTTCGCCGCCGAGACCGAGGACGTGGAGCGCCACGCGCGCGCCAAACTGGCGTCCAAACGCATCGACCTGATTGCGGCCAACCGCGTCGGCGAGGCGGGATCCGGGTTCGAGAGCGACGACAACGCGCTGGTCGTCTACGGGCCCGATCTGGCGCTGCCGTGGGGGCCGGCATCCAAACAGGAACTTGCCGGCCGGTTGCTCGACCTGATCTGCCAGCGACTGCCCGCCGCCTCGACCGACAACGCCCATTGAAATTCGCCATGCCGTTGCAGACGTGCGATACGGGGAGACCTATGCCACACACGCTTGAACTCAAAGTGCTCGACCCGCGCCTGGGCACGCAATGGCCGCTGCCGGCCTACGCCACCCAGGCCAGCGCCGGCATGGACCTGCGCGCGGCGATCGACGAGCCGCTGCAGCTGGCGCCGGGCGCCTCGGCGCTGGTTCCGTCGGGCGTGGCCATCCACATCGGCGATCCCGGATTGTGCGCGGTGATCCTCCCGCGCTCCGGGCTGGGCCACAAGCACGGCATCGTGCTGGGCAATGGCACCGGGCTGATCGATGCCGACTACCAGGGGCCGCTGATGATCAGCGTCTGGAACCGCAGCGCCGAGCCTTTTACGATGCAACCGGGCGATCGCATCGCCCAGCTGGTCCTGCTGCCGATCGCAAGGGCGCAGCTGCGGGTGGTGGATGCATTTGAAACCAGTGACCGCGGCGCCGGCGGCTTTGGCCATACCGGCGTGCGCTGAGCGCGCTGTCTGCAATCAACAGGGGAATACAACGCCATGCCCGATACCAAGACCAAGCGCGCTTTCGTGGCGCTGGAGCCGCTCAAGCCGCTGCTGCCGGCACTGGTCGTGGCCTGCGCGCTGCTCGCGCTGTGGTTCGCGTGGAGCGGCTGGCAGCAGCAGCGCGACGGCAGCCGCCGCGCGGCGGTGGAGCAGTCGCGTGACCAGACGGTCCAGGCCATCGCCACGGCGCTGGCCTCCGAGCACAAGCGCTTCGCCGATAAACTCGCTGATCCGGCTTTTGTCTCGGCAGTCGCGGATGACGACCTTGCGCGCGCAGCCGAGCTGCTCGGCGCGGGTTGGCCCGGCGCCAGCCAGCCGGCGGTGCTGTCGCCGCAACTGGACGAGGACTACGCCGCGCTGCCCGACGGCAGCTACGGCCGCCTCGCGGCCCTGGAAGCCGCGTTGGTGGAAGGCAAGCCCGTGTCGTGGGTCGTGCGCGACGGTGACGCCTCGCGCCTGGCGCTGGCTGCGCCGGTGGGTGGTGAGGAAGCGGTCCGCGCGGTGGCGCTGGTGCTGCTGCCATTGCAGCGGCTGACCGGCCCGGTGGGTGCCGCCGCGCTGCCCGGCGATGGCTATCTCGCGTTGCGCCAGGGCCGGCAGAACCTGGCCGAGCGGGGCGACACCAGCCTGGCCGGCGGCGCGGAAGCGCTTGCCGCAGCGGTGCCGCGCAGCAGCCTGCGGCTCGCGGCCGGGATCCCGTACCCGGCGTTTGCGCCGTTTGGCATGGGCACGCTCGCCTGCTTCATCGCCGCAGGCGTGTTTGCGCTGCTGGCCCTGCTGGCCTGGCGTGGGCCCGGGTTGCTGGCGCGCCGGCGCGACACCGCGCTGGACGAGATCGAGGAAGGGTCCACCCAGACGCTCGGCGAGTCGATGAGCGACGATTCGCTGGCCAGTCCCGCCGTTGCTGCCGCGCCCGTCGCGGCTGCGGCCGCCGCGGTCGCCCCGGTGATCCTGGACCGCGAAATCTTCCGCGCCTATGACATCCGCGGCATCGTCGGCAAGAGCCTCGATGTCGGCGTCGCCGAGCGCATCGGCCACGCGATCGGCTCGGTGATGCACGAGGCCGGCCAGCGGGAGATCGTGGTCGGCCGCGATGGCCGGCTGTCCGGGCCGGACATGCTCGACGGGCTGATTGCCGGGCTGCGCAAGGCCGGTCGCGACGTCATCGATATCGGCCTGGCGCCGACCCCGCTGGTGTATTTCGGCGCCTTCCACCTGAAGACCGGTTCCTGCGTATCGGTCACCGGCAGCCACAATCCGCCGGACTACAACGGCTTCAAGATCGTGATCGACGGCGAGACGCTCTCAGGGGATGCCATCACCGGGCTGTACGCGCGGATCGCCGAAGGGCGGCTGCACGTCGCTGACAGCGAAGGCGCGCTGGAGCAGCGCGATATCAACGATGACTACGTCCAGCGGGTGGCGACCGATATCCAGATCGACCGGCCGCTGAAGGTGGTCGTGGACGCCGGCAACGGCGTGGCGGGCGAGCTGGGCCCGGCGGTGCTGCAGGCCATTGGCGCGGAGGTCGTGCCCCTGTACTGCGAGATCGACGGCAATTTCCCCAACCACCACCCCGACCCGAGCGAGCCGCACAACCTGGCAGACCTGATCCAGATGGTCGACCGCCTGGACGCCGACCTGGGCATCGCCTTCGACGGCGACGGCGACCGCCTGGGCGTGGTTACCCGCGACGGCCACAACATCTTCCCCGACCGGCTGTTGATGCTGTTTGCCGCCGACGTGCTGGAGCGCAACCCCGGCGCGCAGATCATCTTCGACGTGAAGTGCACCGGCCGCCTGCCGGGCTACATCCTGCGTCACGGCGGCAGCCCGCTGATGTGGAAAACCGGGCACTCGCTGGTCAAGGCCAAGATGCGCGAGACCGGTGCGGAGCTGGCCGGTGAGATGAGCGGCCACTTCTTCTTCAAGGAGCGCTGGTACGGCTTCGATGACGGCATCTACTCCGCGGCGCGCCTGCTGGAAATCCTCGCCGCCCAGCCCGGGCGCCCAAGCGATGTGCTCGACGCGCTCCCCGACGGTGTGTCCACGCCGGAGATCAAAGTCGACGCACCGGGCGGAGACCCGCACGCGTTCGTGGAGCGCTTCGTGGGCGAGGCGGACTTCGAGGGCGCACGCCTGTCGACCATCGACGGCCTGCGCGTGGATTGGCCCGACGGCTGGGGGCTGGTGCGCGCGTCCAACACCACGCCGGTGCTGGTGATGCGCTTTGACGCGGACAGCAACGAGGCCATGGCGCGCATCACGGGCACGTTCCGCGAGCAGCTGCTCGCGCTGGATCCGGACCTGCAGTTGCCGTTCTGAGGACGCCGGGCCGGCCTGAAGGTCGGCCTCGATCCAGCGGGGCGAGCTCCACCGGAGCGAGCGGGCCTCGGGTGACGAGCCGCAGCCGTCAGCTGCGGCTGGCTGCGCCGCTGGCGGCCTTCAGCTCGCGGTAGCGCTCCAACGCCGACGCCAGTTCCTGGTCGATCGTCTCGCGGGCCTGGACCTGCCGTTCCAGCAACTCCTGGTGGCGCCGCAGCGCGTCGTGCTGGACGTTGATCCGCTCGGCAAGCGTCTTGGCCACCGGCTTGGCTTCCAGTTCCGCCTCGCTCGCGCGTTGCAGCAGGTTGAGCAGGCTGCGCCGGGCTCCCTTGATGCCCAGCTGCGAGGTCTCGATGCTGGAGTCGATCAGCTCGATCCGGTTGGCGAAGTTGCGCTCCAGATCCGCCTCGCTGGCGAAGGACACGACCATCGCGCGCTCACGCCGGGCGCGTTCCTCGTCGGACCACTGCGCGCGTTCGTGGCGCTTGGCCTCGATCTCCGCCAGCGCCCGCTCCTCATCGGTCTTGGCGCGCTCGATGCGGGCGGTGGCAACGCCGGTCGGGCTGAACTCGGTGCGCGCGTTGTCTACCGCGTTGGCGGGCAGCGCATCGCTGCACACGCGCTCGCCGTGGTCGTCCCAGCAATAGATCTTCTTGCCGCTCGGGGCCTTCTTCTGCGCCGCTGCCGGGGACACGGCCACGGCCAGCGCCACCGAGAGCAGCGCGCAGGAAAACAGGGATGTGCGGGACGAAACGGGCATGGCCTTTACCTTGGACGATCACAAGACCACGACGCAAGACCCGGGCCAAGCCCCAAACGCCGCTGCAAGGCCACGGCGCTCAGCGGCTTCCGTACGCCTCGCGGTAGGCGAGCAGGCGCTCGTGCTGGTCGACCAAGGCAGCCGATCCGGCCGCCATCGTCAGCAGATCGTCCAGGCTGGCGACCGCCACCACCGGAATCGCGTGCTCAGTTGCGACAGTTTGTGCCGCCGAGCGTCGGCTGATGGACGGGTCGACGGCTTCCTGACGATCCAGCGCGATGACGATCCCGCTCACGATCCCACCGGCGCCGCCGATGATCTGCAACGCCTCGCGGATCGCGGTCCCGGCAGTGATCACATCGTCGACGATCAGCACCCGTTGACCTTCCAGCGGCGCGCCGATCAGGCTGCCGCCTTCGCCATGGGCCTTTGCCTCCTTGCGGTTGAAGGTCACCGGCAGGTCGTGGCCGCGGCGCGAGTACTCGCAGGCCAGCGCGGTGGCGAGCGGGATTCCCTTGTAGGCCGGCCCGAACAGGCCGTCGAATTCGCCCAGCGATCCGTCGGCGTGCGCCGAATCGATGGCGTCGGCATAGCAGCTCGCCAGTCCGGTCAGGGACGCGCCGGAATCGAAGCGGCCGGCATTGAAGAAATACGGGCTGCTGCGCCCGGATTTCAGGGTGAACTCGCCAAAGCGCAGCGCATCGGCGCGCAGCGCGAGGTCCAGGAATCGTCGGCGGTGGTCCTGCATGGGGCATCCAGTCGATCAGCCAGTGTTGATGATAACCAGCCACGCCGACCCCCGTCGGGCGGCGCCCGGCCCGCGGCGGGCCTGCGCTATCCTTCCGCGTCGGGTCCAGTGCCCGCATTGCCGCCACTTTTGGTACTTCATGCGCATCATCAGCTTCAATGCCAATGGCATCCGCTCCGCCGCCCGCAAAGGATTCTTCGACTGGTTCCGCGACCAGGATGCCGACTTCCTCTGCATGCAGGAAACCAAGGCGCAGGAGCACCAGCTGACCGGTCCGGATGGATTGGATCCGGCCTTCCTGCCGGCCGGCTACCACGCGTTCTTCCGCGACGCGAGCACCAGGAAAGGCTACAGCGGCGTGGCGATCTACAGCCGCCGTGAGCCTGACGAGGTGCGCACCGCGCTGGGCTGGGACGCGTTCGACGAGGAGGGGCGCTACATCGAGGCGCGCTTCGGCAATCTGAGCGCGGTGTCGTTCTATATCCCGTCGGGCTCATCGGGGGAGTTGCGCCAGGGCTACAAGTTCGAGGTCATGGACTGGCTCAAGCCCATCCTGGACGAATGGCTGGCCAGCGGCCGCGACTACGTGCTGTGTGGCGACTGGAACATCGTGCGCACCGCGATGGACATCCGCAACTGGACCTCCAACCAGAAGAACTCCGGCTGCACGCCGCCCGAGCGCGAATGGCTCAATGCCCTGTGCGGCGAGCCGGCAGCCGCCGCCGAGGCGTGGCAGGACGCGTACCGGCACCTGCATCCCGACGGCCAGGACTACACCTGGTGGAGCAATCGCGGCGCGGCCTTCGCCAAAAACGTGGGCTGGCGGATCGACTACCAGCTGGTGACTCCGCGCCTCGCGTCGCGGCTGCGCAGCTGCGCGATCACGCGCGAGCCGCGCTTCTCCGACCATGCACCGTTTACCGTGGACTTCGACATGGGCGAGCGCGGGTGAGTTCGCCGGCCAAGGCGCGCAAGCCGTCGGCGTGGAAGGCGTTTGCCGAGCCGTCGGCGTGGACGATGTTCTTCTTCGGCTTCGCCTCCGGGCTGCCGTTCCTGCTGGTGGCCGGGACGCTGGCGTACTGGTTGCGCGAGGACGGCCTGGAGCTCAAGGACATCACCATGATCGCCAGCGCGGGCATGGCGTACTCCTTCAAGTTCCTGTGGGCGCCGCTGGTGGATCGCTGGCGCCTGCCGCTGTTCGGCCGGCTCGGCCAGCGCCGCGGCTGGCTGCTGCTGGCCCAGCTGGTGGTCATGGGCGGGCTGTTCGCCATGGCAGGCGTCGGCACCGCCACGCTGCCTTTGTTCATCGCCCTGACCCTGAGCGTGGCGGTCGCCGGAGCGACGCTGGACATCGCCGTGGACGCGTACCGGATCGAGATCGCCCCGGTCGAGTCGCAGGGCGCGCTGGTGGCCACCTACTCGCTGGGCTACCGCATGGCCCTGATCGTGACCGGCGCGCTGGCGCTGGTGCTGGCCGACCACGCGGTGTGGCCCAACGTCTACCGGGTGATGGCCTGCGTGATGCTGGTGCCGATCATCGCCAACCTCATGGCCCGCGAACCCGAGGTCATCCGTATCCGCGCGCAGAACTGGGCGGCGGCGATGCGCGAGGGCGTGGTCGAGCCGTTTGCCGACTTCTTCCGCCGCTTTGGTGGCCGCGTGGGGATTGGCGTGCTGGCCTTCATCCTGCTGTTCAAGATCTCCGACCAGGCGCTCGTGGGCGGGATCATCGGGCCGTTCTACCTCGACCAGGGCTTCACCAAGACCCAGATCGCCGCGGTGTCGAAGATCTACGGCATCTGGGTCGGCATCGGCGGCGCGTTCGTCGGCGGCCTGGCCGTGGCGCGCTGGGGCGTCAACTGGACGCTGCTGACGGCGATCGTGCTGGGCGCGGTCAGCAACCTGCTGTACCTGCTGCTGATCGGCGCCAACGGCGATGTCGGCATGCTGACCCTGGTGATCTCCGGAGAGAACCTGGCGCAGGGCTTCCTTGGCACCGCCGCGGTCGCCTACCTGTCGGCACTGGTCAACCAGCGCTACACCGCCACCCAGTACGCCCTGTTTTCCTCGATGATCACCCTGCCCGGCAAGGTGCTGGGGTTCTATTCCGGGCGCATCGTGGAGGCGGTAGGCTACGCGCCTTATTTCGTGCTGACCGCAGTGCTTGTCGTCCCGGCGGTGTTGCTGTTTTTGTGGCTGCGTCCCAGGGTGCGATTGGGTGACGAGGGCGGGGCTTCGCAGGTGGAGGAGGGGTCATGAGCGAGACGGTGCTGCTGGATCTGGAGCCGGTACTGCTGGAACGGGTGCGGCGCTTCGCCGCGACGAAGGGCTGGAGCCAGCCGGCGGCGCTTGCCCATCTGATCGAGCACGGCCTGTTCGCCTGTGAGCCGGATGCGCCGGCGGGATTTGACGACACCGACGCCCACATCCTGCAGGAAGCCATCGCGGCGCTGGAGAAGGTTGAGGACGATCCCGGCTTTTCGCTGATCGGGCGCATCGCGACCGCCGACGACTGAGCGTGCTGCGCGCGCGCGCACGCGTCGCCTACGCCGGGTAGATCACGCCCAGCGTGCGCGGGCCGCGGGCGCCGGTGACGGCCGGCAGGTTGCCCGGCAGCCCGGCCAGCGTCTGCCGCGCCAGCCATGCGAAGCCCATCGCCTCGACGTGGTCCGGGTCCAGTCCATGCACCGCGGTGGACTCGATGGCGACACCCGGCAGCCGGCATGCGAGGCGCCGCAGCAGGACCGGATTGTGCACGCCGCCGCCACAGACCAGCACCCGCCTCGTGTCCGGCTGCAGCGCCAGCAGCGCGTCGGCGATCGTGCTGGCGGTCAGTTCCAGCAGGGTGGCCTGCACGTTCTCGGGCCGCTCATCGCCGCGCAGCCGCTGCTGCAGCCACTGCAGCTGGAACTGCTCGCGCCCGGTGCTCTTGGGCGGTGCTTGGGCGAACCACGGCTCCTGCAGCAAGCGGGCCAGCAGGGCCTGATCGACCGTGCCCCGCGCGGCAAACGCGCCAGCGCGGTCGAACGGCTGGCCGAGGTGGCGCTGGCACCACGCATCCATCAAGGCGTTGGCCGGGCCGGTATCAAAGCCGCGCACGCCCGCGCCTGACACGCCGTCGCAGGCCGCCGGCAGCAGCGTCAGGTTGGCGATCCCGCCCAGGTTGAGGACGGCGCGGTTCTCCGAATCGCTGCAAAGAATCGCCGCATGCAGCGCAGGCAGCAGCGGCGCACCCTGTCCCCCGGCGGCGACATCGCGGCGACGGAAATCGGCCACTGTCGCGATGCCCGTGCGCTCGGCGATCACGTTGCCATCGCCCAGCTGCATCGTGAAACGGTGGCGGCCGTCGAAGGCCGCCCCGGCGGGGCGGTGGCGGATGGTCTGCCCGTGGGAGCCAATTGCCCGGACCTGCGCGGCATCGACGCCGGCGGCGTGGATCAATTGCAGGGCGGCCTCGGCAAAACACTCGGCGATGTGCACGTCCAGCGTGCCGAGCTCGTCGATGGATTCGATCGGCGCGCCCTGGCCCAGCTCGAGCAGGCGAGTCCGCGTGGGCGCGTCCCATGCGCAGGTGTGGCCGTACACCAGGCTGCAACCGGCACCCGCATCGGCATCGCCATCAAAGCGGACCAGGGCGGCATCGATGCCGTCCGCACTGGTGCCCGACATCAGCCCGATGAACAGCCCGTCGCCGTCGCCGCGGGCGGCAGCGACGCGCAAAGCAGCGGGCCCGGTCGAACTGGAGTCCGCCGGGCCCGTCGTGTTGCCGGAGCTCATCGCGATCAGGCTTGCTGGTCGACGCCCGCGGCGGTATCCGACTTCGCCGGCGCCTTGCTGGCGACCATCGCGTTGTTGCGCAGCAGGCCCTCGACTTCCTGGATACGTGCCAGGGCCGGCGCGGTTTCCGCGCGGAACGCCACCAGCGCCGCGCCCTTCAGCGGCTCGGCCGGCGGCATGGTCACGTTGAGCGGGTTGCGGTGCACGCCGTTGACGCGGAACTCGTAGTGCAGGTGAGGACCGGTGGCCAACCCCGTGCTGCCGACATAGCCGATCACCGAGCCCTGCGGGACGCGCTGACCGACCTTGTATTTGCCGAAGCGCGACATGTGTGCATACAGGGTGGTGTAGCCGCGGCCGTGGTCAAGGATCACGGTACGGCCGTAGCCGCCCTTCCAGCCGGAGAACTGCACCCGGGCGTCACCGGCGGCCATGATCGGCGTGCCGGAGCCCGCGCCGTAGTCAACGCCCTGGTGGGCGCGGGTCTTGCCGAGGATCGGATGCTTGCGGGCGCTGGTGAAGCCGGAGGTGACCCGCGCGTAAGGAATCGGCATGCGGATGAAGGATTTCTTCAGCGGGCGCCCATCGGCGGTGTAATAGCCGACCTTGCCGTCCTGCTCGAAGCGGAAGCCCGAGAACGTCTTGCCGCCGGTGGTGAAGGTGGCGGCGCGGATATCGCCGCTGCCGACCAACTCGCCCTCGCGCCAGACCTGGTCGTAGACCACGCTGAAGCGGTCGCCTTTCTTGGCGCTGGTGAAGTCGATGTCGTAGTTGAAGATCTCGTCGGTCATCGTTGCGATCGCGTTCGCCGGCAGGCCCGCCTTGCGGGCGGCGACATACAGCGAGCTTTCGATCTCGCCGCTGCTGACGATGCTGCGCAGTTCGGTCGGCCGTTCGATAACCAGCTGCTCGATCGTATCGCCCTTCAGGCTGAGCTCGACTCGATGGGCCGGGTCCCGGTCATAGCGGAAGCGGCGCAGCGAACCATCGACCATGTCGAACGCCAGCTCCGCACCGGTGCCCAGCCGGGTCAACGCGGGCTTGGCGCCTGGCTGCTCGAGAATGCTGTGCATCGTCGCCGCCGGAATACCCATCTGCTGGAACACCGCGCCCAGCGTCTGGCCGCTTTGCACCCGCACCACCTGCCAATCGTGTTCGGGGCGCGGTGCGGTAGGCTGCAGCGCGACCGGCGGCAGCGGCAAGGCCATCGACTGGCGCGCCAGCGGGGCGCTCCCGGCCTGGAGGTCGCCAAAGCCCGGCACAATGGCCGCCACCAGCGCGCCGATGGTGACAAACAGGCTGGCCTGAACCCACTGTCGGCGCGACCATCGACCGCTGAAACCATCGGAGGGTGGACGGGCCGTCACCGGTCGATGAAGCGCAGCTTCGCGCAGGCTTTTCAAACGGTTACGCCGGCTGGAGCCGGTGTCTCGGGGTGTCATCGGATGGGTCTCCCGCGCACTGGATGTGAAGGCAGCGTCGCGGCGTTACGATAAGCACGTGAGGTGTGTGCGTCAAACCCTTGAGGGCAATGGGAATTTCGGCAGTCTCTCCGACGCCGTGGATTTGCCCTTGTTCCCGGCCACCACCCGCCATCTCGCCCCCTGTTCGAGCCTATAAGAGCCCCTTTCGTGCCTGCCAACCTCCCAACCACCGATGTAGCGTCCGCCCT
>NZ_CP063772.1:195000-2854724 GCF_015277535.1 Lysobacter sp. H21R4
TATCGGAAGTGCGAATGCTGACATGAGTAACGATAATGCGGGTGAAAAACCCGCACGCCGAAAGCCCAAGGTTTCCTTGCGCAATGTTAATCAACGCAGGGTGAGTCGGCCCCTAAGGCGAGGCAGAAATGCGTAGTCGATGGGAAGCAGGTTAATATTCCTGCACCTCGCGTAAGTGCGATGGAGGGACGGAGAAGGTTAGGTATACCGGGCGTTGGTTGTCCCGGGGAAAGCAGGTAGGCGGATCCCTTAGGCAAATCCGGGGGGTCATCAACGCCGAGCAGCGAGACCAGTCCATTAGGACGAAGTTACCGATACCACGCTTCCAGGAAAAGCTCCTAAGCTTCAGCTTACGCAGACCGTACCGTAAACCGACACAGGTGGGCAGGATGAGAATTCTCAGGCGCTTGAGAGAACTCGGGTGAAGGAACTAGGCAACATGGCACCGTAACTTCGGGAGAAGGTGCACCCCTGATGGTGGCTCATGCGAGCTATAGCTGTCGGGGGTCGCAGTAACCAGGCCGCTGCGACTGTTTATCAAAAACACAGCACTCTGCAAACACGAAAGTGGACGTATAGGGTGTGACGCCTGCCCGGTGCTGGAAGGTTAATTGATGGGGTCAGCCGCAAGGCGAAGCTCTTGATCGAAGCCCCAGTAAACGGCGGCCGTAACTATAACGGTCCTAAGGTAGCGAAATTCCTTGTCGGGTAAGTTCCGACCTGCACGAATGGCGTAACGATGGCGGCGCTGTCTCCACCCGAGACTCAGTGAAATTGAAATCGCTGTGAAGATGCAGCGTTCCCGTGGCAAGACGGAAAGACCCCGTGAACCTTTACTATAGCTTTACACTGAACGTTGAGTTCGTCTGTGTAGGATAGGTGGGAGGCTGTGAAACCAGGACGCTAGTTCTGGTGGAGCCAACCTTGAAATACCACCCTGACGTGCTTGACGTTCTAACCTAGGTCCGTTATCCGGATCGGGGACCGTGTATGGTGGGTAGTTTGACTGGGGCGGTCTCCTCCTAAAGTGTAACGGAGGAGCTCGAAGGTACGCTCAGCGCGGTCGGACATCGCGCACTGTGTGCAAAGGCATAAGCGTGCTTGACTGCAAGATCGACGGATCAAGCAGGTAGGAAACTAGGACTTAGTGATCCGGTGGTTCTGTATGGAAGGGCCATCGCTCAACGGATAAAAGGTACTCCGGGGATAACAGGCTGATACCGCCCAAGAGTTCATATCGACGGCGGTGTTTGGCACCTCGATGTCGGCTCATCACATCCTGGGGCTGTAGTCGGTCCCAAGGGTATGGCTGTTCGCCATTTAAAGTGGTACGCGAGCTGGGTTCAGAACGTCGTGAGACAGTTCGGTCCCTATCTGCCATGGGCGTTGGAGATTTGAGAGGGGCTGCTCCTAGTACGAGAGGACCGGAGTGGACGAACCTCTGGTGTTCCGGTTGTCACGCCAGTGGCATTGCCGGGTAGCTATGTTCGGAAGCGATAACCGCTGAAAGCATCTAAGCGGGAAGCGCGCCTCAAGATGAGATCTCCCGGGAGCTTGACTCCCCTGAAGGAACCATCAAGACCAGGTGGTTGATAGGCAGGGTGTGTAAGTGCAGCAATGTATTGAGCTAACCTGTACTAATGATCCGTGTGGCTTGACCATATAACCTCAAGTGGCCTTGGACTCGACGACGCGTCGACGACATTCCAGACCAGAACAACCACTCGCTACGTCCCACCCTCTGCAAGCTGGCGCACCCCTGCGCTGCTTCACCCCCTTGCCCAGTGACAATAGCTGTGTGGCACCACCCGATCCCATCCCGAACTCGGAAGTGAAACGCACACGCGCCGATGGTAGTGTGGCTTAAGCCATGCAAGAGTAGGTCATCGCTGGGCATTTACACCAAACGCCGGATCCCACAAGGGTCCGGCGTTTTTCTTTGTGCGCGAAACTCAGGCGGTGCGCAAAATTCGGGCGGAACTCGGGCGGAACTCGGGCGGAACTCGTGCGGAACGCGCGCGGGGGCTACGCCACCACCAGGGCGGCCTGTGCCAGCAGGGTGATCACGCACGCCAGACCGATGAACCAGACGATGCTGCGCGGCGTCGCCCGGTCGGCAAGGTAGAACACGCCATGCAGCAGCCGGGCAAGGACGAACGCCAGTGCGAGCACGGCGATCCTGCCGTGGTCGACGCCGGCCAGTTGGGCAAGCACTACGGCGGCCGCAAATGCAGGGAAGGCTTCGAAGGCGTTCAATTGAGCCGCGTTCGCGCGAGCGGTGCCGCGGCTTTTCTGACGGGCCAGCCAGGCGCGCGGATCCTTGTTGTCGAAGCGCTCGCCTCCGGACAGTTTCGCAACCACCGTCCAGACGTAGGGAAGCAGCGCGGCGGCGAGCACGCACCAGTAAGCGGTTGCCAGGGTCATCAGGATCACCTCAGTCGTGGGGGAAGGGTTGTGGAGACAGCGCGGATTTCTTATTGACGATCACAAACGAAGACGGCACCCGAAAGGGTGCCGTCGATGCGGATAAAGGCAACCGTGGCGGACCACGGTGCCAATGACGCGTCGGGTATTCGGCGCAGAGAGGGGCCACCGACGCGTCTACTGCGCTGGGGTTTTCATCAGCGAATCGCGCGCAGCCCGGAACGCGTTGCCTTCGTACCAGTTGGGCCATTGGTCGTTGTCGGCCAGATCGCGCCCAACGCCATACAGCGCCTGGAGGTCCTGGACGACGCCTTCGAGGTTCCAGTCCGGATCGAACTCGTCGGCGGGCTGGTGGTAGCGGTTGCGGCCGTAGTCCTCGGCGGCGGCCTTGCCTGCTGCCACACCACCATCAACCAGATCGTCTCCGCCGCTGGCATACAGGGCAGGCACGCCGGCCTTGGCGAAGTTGAAGTGATCGGAGCGGAAGTAGAAGCCGCTCTCCGGCGTCGCCTCGGCGTTCAATGTCCGGCCCTGGGCCTCGGCGTGCCGGGCCAGGATGTCCTCCAACTCGGAACTGCCCTTGCCTACGACCGTCATGTCGCGGGAGGGCCCTGCCACCGACATCGCGTCGATGTTGATCACCGCCACGGTCTTGTCCAGCGGAATGCTCGGATGGGCGACGTAGTACTTGGAGCCCAGCAGACCGGACTCTTCCAGCGTGACGGCCAGGAACAACACGGAGCGTCGCGGGGCCGGCGTCTGGGCGACGAATGCCTGGGCAATGCCCAGGATCCCGGCAACGCCGGTGGCGTTGTCGATCGCTCCGTTGTAGATGGTGTCCTCGGCCGGATCGGTATCGGCTTCGCGGTGATCACCCAGGTGGTCCCAGTGCGCCATGTAGACGATAGCCTCGTCGGGCCGGCTGCTGCCGGGGAGCAGCGCCATGACGTTCTTCGACGATTTCCTGGTCACCGTGCTGGTGAGGTCCACCGACATCGATGCGTCCAGTGGGATGGCTTGGAAACCCGTCTTGTTTGCCGCGGTGTAGAGCTCGTCCAGGTTGTGGCCGGTGTCGGCCAACAGGCTGCGCGCGACATCCGCGGTGATCCAGCCCTGCGCCGGCAGGCGCGGCTCGGGGTCGTCGGCGGGTGCCAGGTCGAACTGCGCGCCCGACCACGAATTCTTGACCACGTCCCAGCCATAGGAGGCGCCATCGGTATCGTGGATGATCAGCGCTGCCGACGCACCCTGCCGCGCGGCCTCCTCGTACTTGTAGGTCCAGCGGCCGTAGTAGGTCATCCGCTTGCCTTCGAACAGCTGCGGATCGTCGGTGTGGAATCCGGGGTCGTTGATGAACATGACCACGGTCTTGCCCTTCACGTCGACGCCGGCGTAATCGTTCCAGCCCAGCTCCGGCGCGTTGACGCCGTAACCGACGAACACCAGGTCGCTGTCGTTGATGTCCACCCGGGTCTGGCCGCTGCGCGTGCCGATCACCATGTCGCTGCCGAACGCCAGCTCGCGCGGTTTGCCGGCGACCTTCAGTTTCAGTTTCGTGGATTCGTCGGCGGTGGTCTCCACCATCGGCACTTCCTGAAAGTAGCTCTCGCCATTGCCGGGCTTCAGGCCCAGGTCGCGGAACTGCGCTTCCAGCCAGGCGACGGTCTTCTCCTCGCCGGCGCTGCCGGGCGCGCGGCCGCCGAATTCATCCGATGACAACACCTTGACGCGCTCGGCGAAGTCGGCGGCCGAGATGGCGCCGGCATCCGACTGGGTGGCCGCTTGCTCCGCAGCGGCGGGAGTTGGCGTGTTTTCGACTTTGTTGCACGCCGCCAGGACCAGCGCGGCGGCGACCAGCGACGTCGCTGGCAGGAGGGGGATACGGGACATGCGAGCTCCGGGGCGGTCGGGACACCCGATACTATCAGCCCGGTTCCGGTCGAAAATGGCGCGTCGATCAGGCCGGAGGTGGCCGCGCCGATCAGTCCTGTGGCGGTGCCTTGTCTCCGGACCAGGTCTTCGCGGTGGCGCCGGTCACCTTGCCGATGCGCGCGCTCTGGTGCACGTACAGGTCCACGTCGCGCTCAAACACCATGTCGCCGTCCACCTGCGCGGCCGGCCCGACGACGACCCGCGGCAGCTTCTTGCCCAGGCTGAGCCACTGGAAGCCCGGCTTGTCGTAGTGGATCCCGCCGAGCACATGCGAGTTCGCACCTACCGTGAGGTCGCCGTTGACCATCTCGATGTCGCCCTCGACGCGCGTGCCGACCAGCCCGATCGCGCCGTTGACCGTGCTCAGGTCGCCGGCCACGTTGCTGCCGCGATCGATGAAGATCTGCCCGTTGACGGTGGAGACCTCCCCCGTGCGGACGTTGCGACCCGCGCGGACGGAGCCGTTGACCGTGGAAAGCTCGCCTGCGCGCACCCCGTCGGCGAGCTTGATGCTGCCGTTGACGGTCGACACGGCACCGGCCTGGGCATTGGTATCGATCGCGATGCTGCCGTTGACCGTGTCGACGTCGCCGACGCGCGCATCCGCCGCGACATCGACACTGCCGGTCACCTTGCTGATGTCGTCCTGTGCAGCGATCGCCGGAAGCGGCCATCCACAGCCGATCGCGATGCCGGCGGCAAGGGAGACGAGGATCATCAACTGGCGAGATTGCATGGCGGCTTTCCGATAAGTGTGTGGGTTCTGGCAAAAGACGGAGTTCCGCGGGCCCGCAAACCGGCCCCGCAGGACGGCACTACTGCAAACCAACGCCAGCGCCGCGTCGGGTCGGCCATCGCGGCGCGGCCCCTTCGCTACAATCGCGTACTGCCCATCGTAACCGGATCGAACCCGTGCCCGTAACCGCCCCCGATGCACTCCGTCCCGTCGTCCTGCTGATCCTGGATGGCTGGGGCCACCGCGAGGAGCGCGAAGACAATGCGTTGGCCCAGGCGCACCTGCCCCACTGGCATGCGCTGCTGGCGAGCAGTCCGCACACACTGATCCATACCGAGGGCCGGCATGTCGGCCTGCCGGACGGGCAGATGGGCAACTCGGAGGTCGGGCACATGAACCTGGGCGCCGGCCGGGTCGTGTACCAGGACCTGACCCGGATTGATGCGGCGATCGGGGACGGCAGCTTTTTCCGGAACGCCGAACTGCTGGCCGCCTGCGCCGCGGCGCGTGACAACGCGGCGACGCTGCACCTGCTGGGCCTGCTCTCGCCCGGCGGCGTCCACAGCCACGAGGATCACCTGTTTGCCATGATCGACTTGGCCCGTCGCGAAGGTGTCGATCGGGTCGCGGTGCACGCCTTCCTCGACGGACGCGACATGCCGCCGCGCTCTGCCGCGCCGAGTCTCTCCCGGCTGCAAAGCGCTTGCCAGCGCGCCGGCAATGCACACATCGCCACGGTCTCGGGCCGCTACTACGCGATGGACCGCGACCGCCGCTGGGACCGCATGCGCAAGGCGTGGGACGCAATCGTTGAAGGTCAGGCGACCCAGCATGCCGACGACGCCGAAGCGGCGCTCGTCGCCGCCTACGCGCGCGGCGAGAACGACGAATTTGTCGAGCCGACCGTCATCGGCGCGCCGTCGCCGATCGTGGACGGCGATGCGGTGGTGTTCATGAACTTCCGCGCCGACCGCGCGCGCCAGCTCACGGCGGCATTCGTCGACCCCGATTTCGACGGCTTCCCGGCGCGTCGGCCGGCGCTGTCGCGTTTCGTCTGCCTGACCGAGTACGACGCCACCCTGCCGGCGCAGGTGGCCTTCGGGCCGGAGGACCTGCACAACACGCTGGGCGAGGTGCTCGCCCATAACGGCCTGCGCCAGTTGCGGATCGCCGAGACCGAGAAATACGCGCACGTCACCTTCTTCTTCAGCGGCGGCCGCGAGACGCCCTACCCGGGCGAAAGCCGCATCCTGATCCCCAGCCCGGACGTGGCCACCTACGACCTGCAGCCGGAGATGAGTTGCCCGGAGGTGACCCGCGAATTGGTTGCCGCGATTCGTTCCGGCGAGATCGACGTGGCCATCTGCAATATCGCCAACCCGGACATGGTCGGCCACAGCGGCAACCTGGAGGCGGCGATCAAGGCGGTGGAGGCGGTGGACGTGGCGATCGGTGCGATCGTGGCGGCGGTGCGCGAGGTCGGCGGGGCACTCCTGGTGACGGCCGATCACGGCAACGTGGAGATGATGCGCGACGCGGCCACTGGTCAACCGCACACCTCGCACACCGTCGGGCCGGTTCCGCTGGTGTATGTCGGACCGCGACCCGCGGGGTTGCGCCCCGGCGGATCCCTGCGCGACATCGCTCCGACCCTGCTCGACCTGCTGGGCCTGCCACGGCCGGCGGAGATGACCGGGCGCAGCCTGCTGACGGACGGGCGCGCGGACTGATGCGCAACGCGTGCGCGAGCGCCACCTTCGCACTGGCATTGGCGCTGCTGTGCCTGCTGCCGGCGCTGGCGCATGCGCAGGACCGCGGCGATGCCGAGCGCAAGCTGCAATCGGCGAAGAAGGAGCTGAAGGCGGTCGCCAGCGAACGCCGGGAAGTCGAAGCCCGGCGGGGCGCCGCGACGCGCGAGCTGCGTCAGGCCGATGAGCGGGTCGCCGCTGCCAACCGGCGCCTGGTGGAAACCCGCCAGGCGCTGCAGGCCAGCAACCAGCGGATGGAAGAACTGCAGACACGGCGCGCCGGCATGCAGGAGAAGCTGGCCGGCCGAAGGGACGAACTGGCCCGCCTGCTGCGCGCCGCGTACGCGCAGGGCGACGCCGCGCCGCTGAAGGTGCTGCTGGCCCAGGACCGGGTCGCCGATGCCAACCGGCTGCTCGCCTACCACCGCTACCTGCAGGCGGACCGTGCGGCCCGGATCAAGGAACTGGGCGATCAAATGGCCGGGCTGGATGAGGTGGAGCGCGAGATCGTCCAGCGGCGCGCCGAGCTGGACGCGCAGATCGCCCAACAGGCGCAACAGGTCGCCGAGCTGGAAAAGGAGCGCAAGGATCGCGGCACCCTGGTCGCGACCCTGGACAAGACGTACAAGGATCGCCAGAGCCGCGAAAAGGCGCTGGGCCGCGATGTGCAGGGGCTGGAGCAGGTGCTCAAGCAGCTGCGCGCGGCCGCCGCGCGCGCCGAGGCCCAGCGCAAGGCCGCCGCGGCGAAGGCCGAGCGCGAAGCCCGGGAAGCGCGCGAGCAGGCCAGACGCGCCGGCCAACCGGCACCGCCGCGAGCGCCCACGCGACCGGTCGCCGCCGCCAGCGGCCCCAGCGTGGGCGGCGCGGGATGGCCGCTGAGCGGCAGCCTCCTCGCCGGCTACGGCGGCAAGCTTCCCGACGGCCGCCCCAGCCAGGGCATGCTGATCGGCGCCAACGCCGGCACCTCGGTGCAGGCGGTAGCGGACGGCACCGTGGTGTATGCCGAATGGATGAGCGGCTTCGGCCTGATCCTCATCATCGATCACGGCAACGGTTACATGAGCCTGTACGCGCACAACGATGCGGTGCTGCGTGACGCCGGTGATGCGGTGCGTCGCGGCGACCCGGTGTCCACCGTGGGCACCTCGGGTGGCCACGGCCGGCCGGCGTTGTATTTCGAACTGCGCCGCAACGGCGATCCGGTGAACCCGGATGTCTGGCTGAAGCGCTGAGCACGGCCTGCCACGCTTTACGAAAAATTGGGGCGCGGCGGACTACCGTGGTGTCCATCGGCGCGCCGCACCGCCTGCGCCCAACTCTCTGCCCCCGGAGTTTGTTCATGTCCATGCGCCACCTGAGTCCGCTTGTCCTTGCCATTGCCGTGGCGCTGTTGCACCCCGCAGTCGCGGCGCCGGCCGGTGCGCCCCAGGATCCGGTCCCCGAGCAGGTTCCGCCGGCCGCGGAGCAGTCCGTCACCGCGGACGCGCGCACCGACCAGAGCAGCGATTCCAAGGTGCCGCTGGACGAGATCCGCCGCTACGTGGCGGTCTACAAGGCCATCAAGGCCGCCTACGTCGAGCCGGTGGACGACCACGCGCTGATGCAGTCGGCCATCCGCGGCCTGTTGCTGGACCTGGACCCGCACAGTGCCTACCTGGAGGGCGACGCGGCGGAGAACTTCAATGAACAGTCGCGTGGCAATTACGAGGGGATCGGTGTGGAGATCCAGCGCCAGCCCGACGGCACCCTGCGGGTGATCGCGCCGATCGACGATACGCCGGCCGCTCGCGCCGGCCTCAAGTCCGGCGACCTGATCGTGGCCGTGGACGGCGCGCCGCTGACGCCCTCCGATGAGGCCGCCACGTCCCTGCGCGGCGAGGCCGGCACGACCCTGGAGCTGACCGTCATCCGTGAGGGCGAGACCGAGCCGCTGACCATCAAGGTCCAGCGCCAGACGATCCGGATTGCCAGCGTGCGCACGCGGATGCTGGAGCCGGGATACGGCTACGTGCGCGTGAGCGCGTTCCAGGCCGACACGGCGGCCGAGTTCGAGCGCCAGCTCGGCGAACTCGCCCAGAAGGCCGGCGGCAAATTGCGCGGCCTGGTGCTGGACCTGCGCAGCAATCCCGGGGGGCTGCTCACCGCCGCGGTGCAGATCGCCGACTCCCTGATCGAGCAGGGCACCATCGTCAGCACCCGCGGCCGGATCGCGATCAGCGATGCGGTGTTCGGCGCCACACCGGGCGATCGCCTGGCCGGCGCCCCCGTGGTGGTGCTGGTGGATGCAGGCTCGGCCAGCGCTTCGGAGGTACTGGCCGGTGCCCTGGCCGACAACGGCCGCGCGCTGGTCATGGGCAGCCGGACCTTCGGCAAGGGCTCGGTACAGACCCTGCTGCCGCTGGACAACGGCGACTCGGTCAAGCTCACCACCGCCCGCTACTACACGCCCAGCGGCAAATCCATCCAGGCGCTGGGCATCGTGCCCGACATCGTGCTCAAGCCCGACGCGGACGCCGGCAATGGCGGCCGCAAGGGTTACACGGAGGCCAGCCTGCCGGGCCATCTGGGCATCGAGGGCGGTGGCGCCGATGACGCGATGCAGGGCGAGGTGCTGGAAGGCGACAGCTACATCGACCTGGCGCTGGCGGAGCTGAAGAAACTTCCCGCCGGGTCGGTGTCGAAGCCGGCGGTGGAGAACACCAAGGGCGCGAGAGTCCCCGCTCAGTAACCGCGTCGGCGGCGCAGGCGGCGGGCAATCCCGGCCCGCGCAATCAGGGCGAACGCACCGCCGAAGGCAAACCCGGCCACGTGCGCGGACCATGCGACCGCGCCAAATGCCGGGCCTATGTAGGTAAACACCACCTGCAACAGCGCCCACACGCCGATCAGCAGCGGGGCGGGCATCTTGACGAACTGCAGGAACAGGCCCAGCGGCACCACCACGCCCAGGCGAGCGCCCGGAAACAGCGCCAGGTAGGCGCCGATCAGGGCCGACACCGCGCCGCTGGCACCGATGATCAGCCGGTCCGGCGTGGAGATCGCCAGCACCGCGGCCAGATTGGCCACCGCCCCGCCCAGCAGGAACAGCAGCACGAATCGCCACGGTCCCATCGCCCGTTCGGCAGGCAGGCCGAAGATGAGCAGGAACACCAGGTTGCCCAGCAGATGGGCCCAGTCGGCGTGCAGGAACAGCGCGCTCACCAGTCGCAGAAGATTTCCGTCTGCCAACGAATCGCGCCAGGCCATCGGCGTGGTCAGCCCGCCCGAAAGTGCTCCCCACTCCAGCAGCAGCGCGTGTTGCTCGCTCGCCGGCAGCAATGCACCCCAGGTGAAGCACAGCCACAGCGCGGCGAACAGCAATGGCGTTGCCCATCGCAGTGGCGGCTTCTGGCGCGAGGGAATCGCAATGAACACGTCGGGCACCGGATCCGGGGAACACGATGATACGGGTCGCCGCGCGCAGCCTTGCCGGGCCTGGCTGGGCGGCCGCAGCATACCGTGACGTACGTCATTGTTAGCGCAACGTTAATTGCCGCGTTATAGTGCGGGCGGCGCCCTATGGCGGCAACCCCGGCGCGTGCCGGACACCGGCCCCCGCCGGTGCTCCAGGCAGGCGCGAAAACCCGTTCCGGAGAGAGAATTCCCATGCAGCATGCACACAGCATCACCCGCCTGACGGCACTGGTCATCGGCATCGCCGGAGCGCTGGCGATGGGGCACGCCCACGGCGCCGCCTTCCAGCTCAAGGAAAACAGCGCCAAGGGACTGGGCCGGGCGTTTGCCGGTTCCACCAGCGCCCCCGGCGATGCCTCGGTGGTCGCAACCAACCCGGCCGCGATGCGCCACCTGGACGGCCGCCAGATCCAGGCCGACCTGAGCGCGATCAGCTTCTCGGCGGATTTTGAAGGCAGCGGCCGCCACGTCGGCCCGACCGGCCCGGGCACCGGCATGCCGGTTTCCGGTGGCAACGGCGGCGACGCCGGCATGATCGCGCCCGTCCCGGCGGCGTATTTCCATATGCCGATGGGCGAGAGCGCGCACTTCGGTGTCTCGCTGACCGCGCCGTTCGGCTTCAAGACCGACTACGACCGCACCTGGGTCGGCCGCTACCAGGGCGTCACCACCGACCTGAAGGCCATCGACTTGGGCCTGTCGGCGTCCTACGACGTCAACCCCTACCTCTCCTTCGGAGCCTCCGTGTTCGTTGAGCACCTGACCATCGAGTTGAGCAACGCGATCGACTTCGGCACCGCGATCTACGCCCAGGGCGGCGGCGCGGCGGGCTTCGCGCCCGGCAACGCCGACGGCTTCGTCACCATCGAAGGCGACAACAACGCGGTGGGTTACACCATCGGTGGCCTGTTCAGCCCGAGCGAGAACACCCACATCGGCCTGAGCTACCGCTCCAAGGTCAAGCACAAGATCACCGGCGGCGACGCGGACTTCACCGTGCCTGCCAACGCGGCCGCGTTCCTGTCGGTCTACGCCCCGGGCCAGTACGTCGACACCAAGGGCCGTGCCGAGCTGACCCTGCCGGCATCGGCGACGCTCAGCGTCACCCACAACGTCAACGACCGCTGGTCGGTGATGGGCGACGTGTCGCGCACCGCGTGGAAGACCTCGTTTGACTCGGTGACCCTGCAGTTCGATTCGGCCCAGGCCGACAACGTCCTGGCGTTCAAGTACGACGACACCACGTTTATCTCGCTGGGCACCGAGTACCGGATGAGCGACACCGTCACCCTGCGCGGCGGCGTTGCCTACGACGAGACCCCGACCAGCGACGCGCACCGCGACGTGCGCGTGCCGGACGTGACCCGCAAGTGGCTGTCGCTGGGCATCGGCTGGACCCCGTCGGAGCGCATGGAGTTCAACGTCGGTTACACGCACCTTTTCACCAAGGATCCGACCATCAACAACGTATCGGCCACCGCCAGCACCCTGGTCGGCAGCTACGACGTCGGCGGCGACATCCTGGCGGCCTCGATCAACTACAAGTTCTGATCGATTCCATCTGCTGAAGAAAGCCCCGCTCCGGCGGGGTTTTTTTTCGCCAGGACGTGCAGGATCAGGGAAAGCGCCGTCGCGGGATATCCGGTTCCGGTCGGTGTATCCGCATGCGGCGGTGGCGCATCGGCGGCTCTGAGGGTGGCGTCCAGTCCACTGTCCTGGGCGTAGATCGGCGCGTCCACTGCCAAGGGACGAGCGCGCGGAAGCTCACCATGCAGCGTCTGGTAGAGCACCATCGCATTGAGAAGCGTCAGATCGCGTCCCGGATGCATGCCGTCGGTGGCGAACCATTCCAGTTCCGGCGTCGTTGCGATGAGCCCGCGCAGCGTCTCGGATACTTCGGCATAACCCATTCCCGCCGCCTTGCTCGCCGCGGTCTCCGCCGCAACCAGCTGCTTTGAGACCTCGGGCTTTGGCTGGTAGCTGCCCAGCATGATGACGCTGACGCCGTGTTTTCTGGCGATGCCCGCCAAAGCCATCGTTGCCTCACGCGATTCGACACAGGAGTCGCGGCCGAACGAGCACAGCAGGTCGCCGCCTCGTTCCTGGATCACTAGTGTGTCGTAGCGTCCAGTCTGCAATGCCTGCTCCACCTGGCCGTCTGCGACTCGCTGCGCCAACGTGGCGCCGCCCTCCACGATCATGTCGCTCGACGCCGGGTGACCGTTCGCCGTGCTCAGTGCTGCGTACACAGCAGGGGTGTTGCCATAGTAGGTAAGGCTGTTACCGACGAACAGCACCTCGTGTACGCGGGGTTTGGGCTGCGCTGCGGAACATGCCGCGGCGGCGAGAAAGAGCGCCAGCCCCAGCCGCAGGCCTGATCGAATAGTCAAATGCTCTTGCTCCTTGGGACGTTCGCGCCGATGCTTCGGACTTCCAGGCGTCAGCATGCAGTTGCCGACGCGTTGCCGGCAAGCTGGCCGCGCGCTAGGCTGATCGTCCGATTTCATGGAAGAGAAAAGGAATATGCGGATACCAACGGCAGTGCTGGCGATCGCGATGATGTGCCTCGGTCCTGTGGCGGCGAAGGAAAAGCCGGCGCCTGTCTACGAACTGCAGGCGACGGGGACAATCGAGATTGGGCCCGATGGGCAGGTCGCCGACTACCATCTGGACAAGGGGCAGCCGGCGGCAATCGAAAATGCACTGGGCCGCAACATCGCCCAGTGGCGTTTCGAGCCCATCGTGGTGGACGGCAAGCCGGTGATTGCTAAAACCCGGATGCGGCTTTCCCTTGAGGCGCTGCCGACGCCGGGCGAGGACTACCAGTTGCGCGTGAGCGGGGTGTCGTTTGGCGAGCCCACCCGCGACCGCCACCATGTGGCTCCCCCGCGATATCCGGAAGGGCTGGCGAAAGCCGGCATCGGAGCCAAGGCGGTACTGGTGTTGAAGCTGAACGCCGACGGCAGCGTGCAACAGGTCCATGCCCAGCAAGTCAGCCTGAGCCAGAATTCCGGCACCGACTCGCAGGCGGACCGTTGGCGCGACGAGTTTGCAAAGACAAGCATTGCCGCTGCCAGGAAGTGGAAGTTCGACATCAGCGAGACCGTTGCCGGGGCAGCCATCGGAACTACGATCAAGGTGCCCGTCGAGTACTTTTTGAACGGATCCACCGCGCGCACGACCGAACCTGGAGCCAACGAGTGGCGCCGTTACATCCCGGGGCCGGTGATCCGCGCTCCCTGGCTCGATGCGGCGCCTATCGCCGACCACGATGCAGATCAGCTCAAGGATGGCGAGGTGCGATCGCTCGCGTCCCGGTTCAAGTTGAGGGACGAGGTGGTCGGAAGTCTTCTCTAGACGGGCGCCTGAGGGCGCATCGGAGGAGCGAGTGCTGGAGCTGCGCCTCCACCGCCGGTTGCTCGCGGCGTCCAATGAAAAACGCCCCGCAATGCGGGGCGTTTCTGTATCCGCGACGCGCCTGGATCAGCGCTTCATCGAGGAGAAGAACTCGTCGTTGGACTTGGAGCTCTTCATCTTGTCCAGCAGGAACTCCATGGCGCCGATCTCGTCCATGCCGTGCAGCAGCTTGCGCAGGATCCAGATCTTCTGCAGCAGCTCGGGCTCGATCAGGTAATCCTCGCGGCGGGTGCCGGAGCGGTTGATGTCGATCGCCGGGTACACGCGCTTCTCGGCGATGCGGCGGCTCAGGTGCACCTCGGAGTTGCCGGTGCCCTTGAATTCCTCGTAGATCACCTCGTCCATCTTGCTGCCGGTATCGACCAGCGCGGTGGCGATGATGGTCAGGCTGCCGCCTTCCTCGACGTTGCGGGCCGCGCCGAAGAACCGCTTCGGGCGATGCAGCGCGTTGGCGTCGACGCCGCCGGACAGCACCTTGCCCGAACTGGGCAGGACGTTGTTGTAGGCACGGGCGAGGCGGGTGATGGAATCGAGCAGGATCACCACGTCCTTCTTGTGCTCGACCAGGCGCTTGGCGCGCTCGATCACCATCTCGGCGACCTGCACGTGGCGCGCGGCCGGCTCGTCGAAGGTCGAGGAGATGACCTCGCCGCGCACGGTGCGCTGCATCTCGGTGACTTCCTCGGGCCGCTCATCGATCAGCAGCACGATCATGTGCACGTCGGGATGGTTGTGGCTGATCGCGGTGGCGATCTGCTGCATCATCATCGTCTTGCCGGCCTTGGGCGGGCTGACGATCAGGGCGCGCTGGCCCTTGCCCTGCGGCGCCATCAGGTCGAGGATCCGGCCGGTGATGTCCTCGGTGGAACCGTCGCCGCGCTCCAGATGGAACTTGCGACGCGGGAACAGCGCCGTCAGGTTCTCGAACAGGACCTTGTTCTTGGACGCTTCCAGCGGCTCGCCGTTGATCGTATCCACGATCGAGAGGGCGAAATAGCGCTCGCCGTCCTTCGGGAACCGGATCCGGCCCGACAGGTGGTCGCCGGTGCGCAGGTTGAAGCGGCGGATCTGGCTGGGCGAGATGTAGGTATCGTCCGGGCCGGCCAGGTAGGAGGCTTCGGCGGCGCGCAGGAAACCGAACCCGTCGGGCAGGATCTCCAGCACACCATCGGCGGCGACGCCCTCGCCATGGCGGGTGAGCACCTTGAGCACGGCGAAGATGACGTCCTGCTTGCGGGCGCGGGCGACACCTTCGGAGATGTTCAGCTGCTCGGCGATTTCCAGCAGCTTGTGCGCCGGCATGCGCTTGAGGTCGCCCAGCGAATAGGTCGGGAAGCCCTCGGGCACCTGCGGGTTGGAGCGCGGGATGAACGGCTCGTTGCCGCCGTCATCGCTGGGCAGGCCGTCGCGCGGGCCGCCGCGGCCACCGCCACCCCCACCACCGCCGCCGCCACGCTCGCGCTTGCTGCGGAACCGTTCGCGGCGGTTGTTGCTGCGGCCGCCGTCCTGGTCACGGTGCTGGCCGTCGCGGGGCGGACGCGGGTTGCCGTCGCCGCCGGAACCGCCGTTCTCCTGGCCCTTGCCGTGCTGGTCGCCGCCATCCTGGCGGGCAGCATCGCCGCCGCCGGACGCGGGTGCCGCAGCGGGGGCCGAATCCCTGGGCTTGCTCGCCGGCGCGGTGTCGCCGCCAGCCGCTGCCGATTCCGGCTTCGCCGCAGGCTTGGGAGCCGGTTTGGGTGCCTGCGCGGCGGGCGCGGCGTCGGCCTTCGGTGCAGCCGGCGCGGACGCGGGAGCGGCCGGGGCGGGAGGTGCGGGTTTCGCGACCTCGGGCTTGGCGGCCGGCGTCATCGGCAGTTCGCTCTGCGGCGAATCGGCCTTGGCAGCCGTGGTTTTGCTCACGCGCGTCTTGCGCACGCGCTTTTCGGCGATGTCGCCGGCGTCGGGGGTGTTTTCGGACAAGCGGGTATTCCTCGCTAAGCGGCGAGCGCCCGCGAAAGGCGGGCGAAGCGTCAGGGACGTTGGATTCGGTAAACAGGTGCGGCGGGGAACCGACTTCAGCAGGCCGTTATGGCTGGCAGGCGGAGGTCGTTCAGGCACCGGGTCCTGCGAAACTAGCACTGCCACGGGCCCGGCTGCAAGCCTTGCGCGCAAATGCCGCGGCTCATTGGTTCAGCTGCGGGCAGCCCCTGGCGGAGCCCGCCCGCGAAAAGGCGCTCAGAGCGCCTTGTCGATCATCTGCGCCAGCTGTCCCTTGCCGACCGCACCGATCTGCGTCTCCTGGATCTGGCCGTCCTTGAACAGCAGCAGCATCGGGATGGATCGCACGTGGTACTTGAGCGCGGTGGCCTGGTTGTGGTCGACGTTGATCTTGGCGATCTTGACCCGGCCGGCATAGGTCTCGGCCAACTCGTCCAGCGCCGGAGCGATCATCTTGCACGGGCCGCACCACTCCGCCCAGAAGTCGACCAGGACCGGCTCGGTGGATTGCAGCACGACGGATTCGAAGTCGGCGTCGCCGACCTGGATGGTTTTCTCGCTCACGGATGACTCCTGGGTGGGGTGGGATGCCGGCGCGTTGGCGGCCGGGCTGGCGATGGCGCGTGATGGAAGCACGTCCGGCAAGCGTAGCGCGGCGTGCGCGACGCTGTTGTCGCGTGCATGCGTTAAACTGGGGTGTTTGGCGGGCGCTATCAAGCCCGCACGCTGCGGTCAGGGATGAAACTGGCCGACCCCGGCAGTCTGCAAGCCAGCTGCCATCCACGCAAGCGCAGCTCCCTGCGCGCGATCTCCCGGACCCCTATGACCGACCGCCCGAGCGACAAGCCACTTACCGACATCACCTTTGACTCCTTCGACCTGCATCCGCGCCTGCTGGCCGGGCTGGAGCTGGCCGGATTCACCCGCTGCACCCCGATCCAGGCGATGAGCCTGCCCGTCGCGCTCAAGGGCGGCGACGTTGCCGGCCAGGCGCAGACCGGCACCGGCAAGACCCTGGCGTTCCTGGTCGCGACCATCAACCGGCTGCTGACCAAGCCGGCCCTGGCCGACCGCAAGCCCGGCGATCCGCGCGCGCTGATCCTTGCGCCGACCCGCGAGCTGGCGATCCAGATCCACAAAGATGCCATCAAGCTGGGCCCCGAGGTCGGACTGACCTTCGCCCTGGTCTATGGCGGCGTGGATTACGACAAGCAGCGCGAACTGCTGCAGCAGGGCGTGGACGTGATCATCGCCACCCCGGGCCGGCTGATCGACTACGTCAAGCAGCACAAGGTGGTGAGCCTGCACGCCTGCGAGGTGTGCGTGCTGGACGAGGCCGACCGGATGTTCGACTTGGGCTTCATCAAGGACATCCGCTTCCTGCTGCGGCGGATGCCGGCCTGCACCGAGCGCCAGACGCTGCTGTTCTCGGCCACGCTCAGCCACCGCGTGCTGGAGCTGGCCTATGAGCACATGAACGAGCCGGAAAAGCTGGTGGTGGAATCGGAATACATCACCGCCTCGCAGGTCCGCCAGCTGCTGTATTTCCCCGCCGACGAGGAGAAGATCCCGCTGCTGCTGGGCCTGCTGTCGCGCAGCGAAGGCGCGCGCACGATGGTGTTCGTCAACACCAAGGTGTGGGTCGAGCGCGTTGCGCGTGCGCTGGAGAAGGGCGGCTACCGGGTCGGCGTGCTGTCGGGCGACGTGCCGCAGAAGAAGCGCGAGTCGCTGCTGGCCAAGTTCCAGAAGGGCCAGCTCGAAGTCCTGGTCGCCACCGACGTGGCCGCGCGTGGCCTGCACATCGACGGCATCAAGTACGTCTACAACTACGACCTGCCCTTCGACGCCGAGGACTACGTCCACCGCATCGGCCGTACCGCGCGGCTGGGTGAGGAGGGCGACGCGATCAGCTTCGCCTGTGAGCGCTACGCGATCGGCCTGCCGGATATCGAGGCCTACATCGAACAGAAGATCCCCAGCGCCCGGGTCGAGCCCGAGCTGCTGATACCGCTGCCGCGGCCGGTGCGGGAGAAGGTCGACGGCGAAGAAGAGGAAAGCGTCGGCGCGATCTTCAAGGAAGCGCGCGAGGCGCGTGCGGCCGAGGAAGAGCGTCGTGGCGGCGGTCGCAGCCGCAGCGGCGAGGGCGGAGGGCGCGGAAGTACCGGCCGTCGCGAAGGCGGGCCGGCGACGCCGCGTCGTCCGCGCAGGGAGCATCCGCAGGGCAGCGGTGCGGCGCCGGCTCCAGCCGCTGGCGACAACGCCGCGTCCGCCGCTTCCACCGTGCCGGCACAGGCCGCGACCGTCACCGCCGCTTCGAGCAGCGTGGCGGCAGCGCCGGGCATCGACGCGGGTGCCGGCACCGGCAGCGATCCGGCGCGCGCGCCGCGCAAGCGTCGCCGGCGTCGCGGTGGCCGCAAGATCGAGGGGCAGCCCGGCGAGGCTGGCCAGCAGGCGCAAGGATCGACCGGCCCGGCCAAGGCGCCGCGCGCGCAGTCGCAACCCTCGCAGCGATCAGACCCATCGCAGCCATCCGTCGCTGCTGCCACTGCCGCCCGGCCGGCTGGCTCGGCCCCGCCGGCACAGCCCAGGCTGGCAGTGCCCAACGGCGAGCGCAAGCTGCACCAGGTGCCGGCCAACAAGGCTGCACCGAGGCCGGGCGCCGCCGCAGGCAGTGCGCCCAAGCCGGGCCTGCTGGGTCGCATCGGCAAGCGCCTGAAGTCGCTGGTCGGCGGCGACTCCTGATCGGCAGCTGATCACCGGCCTGCGCGCGTGGTTTTGCGCGTGGTTTTGAACGCGCGCGCAGTTCCGGGCACCGACACCGCACGGCGCTGGCCATCGCGGGGTGCGGCGTCGATACTTGCCAACGATGAACCGGATGGGGCCGCGATGAGCGTTCTGCGCTTCGACAATGTCAGCAAGCACTACGACGGCGGCCGCAAGGCGCTGGAGGATGTCAGCTTCGAGGTTGCCGCAGGCGAGATGCTGTTCCTCACCGGCCACTCCGGCGCCGGCAAGAGCACGCTGCTGAAACTGATCCATCTGGCCGAGCGGCCCACCCGCGGGACGGTGCTGTTTGGCGAGCGCAACCTGCAGCGCGTGCGCGGACGCAAGGTCGCGCTGCATCGACGCGGCGTCGGTGTCGTCTTCCAGGACCACCGGCTGCTGGCCGATCGCAGTGTCGCCGACAACGTCGCCCTGCCGCTGTTGCTGCAGGGCCTGCGCCGGCAGGAAATCGTCAAGCGCGTGCGCGCGGTGCTCGACCGCGTGAGCCTGGGCGCCCGGGCGCAGGCGCTGCCCTCGCAACTGTCCGCGGGCGAGCAGCAGCGTGTCGGCATCGCGCGTGCCATCGTCGGCGAGCCGCCCCTGCTGGTGGCCGACGAGCCGACGGGCAACCTGGATCCGACCCTGTCGGCGGAAATCATGACCCTGTTCGAGTCGCTGCCCGAGCGCGGCACCAGCGTGCTGGTCGCCAGTCACGACCTGGCCCTGGTCAAGCGGATGCGCAAGCGCGTGCTGGTGCTCAACCAGGGCCAGCTGGTGGACGACATCGATCCGGAGGACCTGGCCGAATGAGTACGCCGATCGTCGCCCCCGTACCGGCACGCCGCAGCGGCCCGGGCGCCTGGTTTGACCATCACGTCTACAGTCTGGTGGCCAGCCTCGGCCGGATGGCGCGCAAGCCGTGGTCGACCGCGCTGACCATCGGCGTGATGGCGCTGGCCCTCGCCCTGCCGCTGGGGCTGTGGTCGGCGCTGTCCAACGTGGAACGCTTCGCCGGCGATGTGCAGGAAGCCCGGCAGATCAGCGTTTTCCTCAAGACCGCTACCAGCGAGGCGGATGCCGGCGCGCTGGCCGAATCCCTGCGCTCGCGCGCCGACGTGGCGGCGGTGGACTGGCGCAGCCCCGATCAGGGCCTGACGGAGCTGCGTGGCGTGCCCGGCCTCGGCGAGACCATCGATGCACTGGACGCCAACCCGCTGCCGCACCTGCTGGTGATCACCCCGGCGCACGACGAAGTCGCGCTGGCCTCGGCGCTGGCGCAGATGCCACAGACCGACCTCGTCCAGCACGACGCCGCCTGGCGCGAGCGGCTGGACGGCTGGCTGCGCTTTGGCGGGCGGCTGGCGTGGGTGCTGGCGGCCATGCTCGGGCTGGGCGCGCTGCTGGTGGTCGGCAACACCGTGCGGCTGGACATCCAGCAGCGCACCGGCGAGATCAGCATCCTGCAACTGCTCGGCGCGACCGATGGCTTCATCCGCCGTCCATTCCTCTACCTCGGGCTGGGCTACGGATTGCTGGCCGGCGCGTTCTCCTTGGCAATGCTGACCGCCGCCGACGCCGCCCTGCGCCCGCCTCTGGCGGAACTGGCGCGCAGCTACGGCAGCGACTTCGCCCTGCGCGGCTTCACCGCCCTCGAGGCAGGCGGGGTGCTGGTCTGCGCCGCGATCCTGGGCTGGCTGGGGGCGTGGCTGGTGACCGGTCACTACCTGCGCCAGACCCGGCCGACCGACACATGAGCGTCACAGGCGCCCCGGCCAATGTGGACAAGCTGCGGCACATGGCGGGAACCGCGCCGCGGGTCATGGTGGTCGACGGCTCCCGGGTCGTGCGCCGCCTGATCGGCGATGTCCTGAGCCGCGAGTTGCCCGATGTCCGCGTGGTGCCGTGCGCGGGTATCGCCGAGGCGACCCGGGCGCTGGCCGAAGGTCCGGTGGACCTGGTCACTACCTCGCTCGCGCTCCCCGACGGCGACGGCATCGACCTGGCGCGCGCGGTCCGCGACGCCGCCGGGCAGAGCTACGTCCCGGTGATCGTGGTGTCCGGCGACGCCCAGTCGCACCTGGAATCGCGCCAGTTCACCGAGGACGTCACCGACTACTTCGACAAGTCGCTCGGCCACGCCGCGCTGGCGACTTTCATCCGCGGCTACGTGCAGCCCGAACCGGTGCCCGGCGCCCGCGTCCTCTACGTCGAGGACAGCCGCGTGGTCGCGTTGGCGACCAAGCGCATGCTTGAGCGCCAGCAGCTGGAAGTCACCCATTTCACCGGGGTCGAGGAGGCGCTGGAGTATCTGGAGGCGCACCGCGGCCAGGCCGATCCGGGCACCAACCTGGTGCTGACCGACGTCTACCTGAAAGGCGAGTTGGAGGGCAGCGACCTGCTTGACCGGATCCGCAACGACTTCGGCTACGGCAAGCGTCGGCTGCCGGTGCTGGTGATGACCGGCGATGCAAACGCCGACAACCAGAGCGCGCTGCTGCGTGCCGGCGCGAACGACCTGGTGCTCAAGCCCATCGAGGAGCGCCTGCTGATCACCAAGACCCTGTTCCAGTTGCGGCTGGCGAAACTGGCCTGAAGCTTCGGCTGTGGTTCAGCGAAATCACGATCGACTCATGCCGGCGATGCAAAGATTTCCGGCATGCAGAAAGCCAATTCCGCACCGCCAAAGTTCGTCCAGCGCGAACGCCTGACGACCCACCAAGCACACCCGGACTGGGACATCCTCATCGGCGACGGCCCGGTGATTGCCACCGCGATCCATGACGGCCATGCGATGCGTCCCTCGCTGGAGCCGCACCTGGCCCTGGGAGCCGAAGAGCGGCGGCGCGAAGAAGACCCGCTCACCGGCGTGCTGACCTCGGTCGGCGACGTGCGCATCCGGGTGGACACCTCGCGCTTCCAGGTCGACCTCAACCGTCCGCGCGACAAGGCGGTGTCGAAGGATCCGGCCGATACCTGGGGCCTGCAGGTCTGGCATGCGCCTTTGCCCGAGCACGAAATGCAACGCTCGCTGGCCGGCCACGACGATTTCTACGCGACCGTGACCGAGCTGATCGACCGCATGCTGGAGCGCTGGGATGCGCTGCTGCTGATCGACATCCACAGCTACAACCACCGCCGCGATGGCGCCGACGCGCCGCCCGCGCCGCAGGCCGGCAATCCCGACATCGAGCTGGGCGTGACCACCCTGGACCCCGACCGCTGGGGCCACGTGGCCGAACGCTTCGCCGACGTGCTGCGGCGGCACCCGATCGCCGGGCGTGAACCCGACGTGCGCGAGAACGTGCGCTTCCCCACCGGCGGGCATTTCCCCGAATGGGTGTATGCCACCTGGGGCGAACGGGTCTGCACGATCTCGCCGGAATACAAGAAGCACTACATGGACGAGTGGACCGGCCTGGCCGACATCGCCGTGCTGGAGCAGTGCCGCCGCGGCCTGGCCAAGGCCGTCGCCGCGGTGCGGCCGGAGTTCCTGGCATGCCGGTGAGCGCAGAGGCCAGGCGACCCGAGCCGGTCCCGATGCGGCCGCTGCCGCCGATCGCCGCCCGGGTCGATGCCGCGCTGGCGCGCATGGACGGCGAGGTCGACTGGCTGCTGGCGTTGTCGCCGATCGGCAACGATGCGCTGTGGGCGGCCTTCCAGGACAGCGGGCGTACGCAGATCCCGCCGCTGCAGTACATCGATCTGGAAACCGACCTTGCCGCCGCGCGCGCCCGGCTGCAGGCGCTGCCGGTGCACGAGATCGAGTCGCCGCTGCTGTCGGGCCTGCTCGCGGAGAAACAGCGCGAGCTGGAGCGCCAGATCGAACTGGTTCGCCTGCGCGGCACCGACGGCTTCATCAACGCCAGCCTGGACCTGTTCGGCGGCGTGGAACCCCGGCTGCTGAAGCTGGCCAACCAGATCCTCGAGGAGGTGGAGTTGGGCGAGGGCCTGCCGGCGGATGCCGGCATCGACGAGGTCATGGCGGCGGTCGAGGACGAGCTGGCCTGGTACGCCGAACAGTCGCCGGATTTCCACGCCGACGTGGTGGTCGATACCGACCTCAACTCGCTGATGATGGTGTCCCACGGCACGTTCTACATCGACGGCAATTTGCGCATCCCGCGCGCGCGCATCCAGCCGCTGATCCAGCACGAGATCGGCACCCATGTGGTGACCCGACACAACGGCCATCGCCAGCCCCTGAAGCAGCTGGAGGTCGGCCTGGCCCAGTACGATCCGCTGCAGGAAGGCCTGGGCGTGCTGGCCGAATACCTGGCCGGCTACCTGCCCGCCGAGCGCCTGCGGGTGCTCGCCGCGCGCGTGGTCGCCACCGACATGGCGATCCGCGGCGAAGGCGTGCCGGCGATCTTCGACCTGCTCCACAACACCCACGGCATGCCCACCGACGACGCCTTCGACGTCGCCGTGCGTGCGCTGCGTGGCGGTGGCCTGACCAAGGACGCGGTGTACCTGGGCGGGCTGCGCGACCTGCTCGATTACCTGCATGATGGCGGCGCCTTCGAGCCCCTTTTCATCGGCAAGTTCGCCCTGTCGCACCGTGTGGTGCTGGACCAGCTGGTCGAGGCGGGATGGGCGTGCGCGCCGGACCTGCTGCCCCGTTACACCACGTGGCCGGACGCCGAAGCGCGCCTGGTGCGTTGCCGACAACTTCCCGTCAACCAGCTTTTCCAGAAGGAACCCGCCGCATGACTCCCCCGCTCAACCAGATCAAGCTCGGCTTCGTGGTCAACGACGTGGCCACCGAACAGAACAACTACACGACCATCCGCCTGGCCCGCACCGCGATCAACCGCGGCCACGAGGTCGCCCTGATCGGTCTGGGCAATTTCATCTACGACGCCAACGGCACCATCCGCGCGATCGCCCACGTGCCGCAGCACAAGCACTACGAGGACGACGACGCCCTGCTGGCAGACCTGCAGGGCCCGGACGCGCAGACCGAGCGCATCTCGGTGGAGGAGCTGGACGTCCTGCTGCTGCGCAGCGACCCGGCCGAGGAGCTGAACGACCGCCCATGGGCGCCCAACAGCGGCCTGCTGTTCGCCCAGCTGGTCACCTTGCGCCACGTGATCGTGCTCAACGACCCGGCCCACCTCACCGATGCGTCCAACAAGACCTATTTCCAGCACTTTCCCGAAGAGGTCCGCCCGGTCACCTGCATCACCCTGGACGCCGACGAGATCAAGGCCTTCATCGCCGCCCACGACGGTTACGGGGTGATCAAGCCGCTGCAGGGCTCAGGTGGCCAGAGCGTGTTCGTGGTGACGCCCGAGAGCGCCGGCAACCTCAACCAGATGATCGACGCGGTGACCCGCGACGGCTACGCGATCGTGCAGGAGTACCTGCCCAAGGCGGTCGACGGCGACCTGCGCCTGCTGACCCTCAACGGCCGGCCGCTCCAGGTTGACGGCCACTACGCCTGTTTCCGCCGCTTCAACGACAGCGGCGACGCGCGCAGCAACATCAGTGCCGGCGGCAAGATCGAGATGGCCGTGCCGGATGCCGATGCCCTGCGGCTGGCCGAGATCGTCGGCCCCAAGCTGATGCGCGACGGCATGTACCTGGCCGGCCTGGACATCGTCGGCGACAAGATGATGGAAGTGAACGTGGACACCCCCGGCGGCATCAACATGGCTGAGGAACTGACCGGCGCGGACTTCAGCGGCTTTATCATCGAGGATCTCGAACGCAAGGTGCGGCTGCGCGACCAGTACAAGCGCACCCTGACCAACACCGAACTGGCGATGATGTAACCCACCCAAGGCATGGCACACGACAATCCGATCCGGCTGGAGGCCTCGTGGCGCGAGCGCGTCGGCGAGTACCTGTCGCGCGAGGACATGCAGGCGCTGGCGGCCTTCCTGCGCGAGCGGCAGGGCGCGGGGGCACGGGTCCATCCGCCGGCGCGGGAGATGTTCGCCGCCTTTGAGGCCACGCCGTTCGACGACGTCCGCGTGGTCATCCTCGGCCAGGATCCGTACCACGGTCCCGGCCAGGCCCACGGCTTGAGCTTCTCCGTCCGCCCGGGCGTGGCGGTGCCGCCCTCGCTGCGCAACGTCTACAAAGAGCTGGAGCGTGACCTCGGGGTGGCGCCGCCTTCGCACGGTTGCCTGTTGCCATGGGCGCACCGCGGCGTGCTGCTGCTCAACGCGGTGTTGAGCGTGGAGGAGTCAAGCGCCGGGGCGCATGTCGGCAGAGGCTGGGAAGGATTCACCGATCACGTCGTGGCAACCCTGGACCGCGAGCGCGAGGGCCTGGTGTTCCTGCTCTGGGGGGCCTACGCGCAGAAGAAGGGTGCGATCATCGATCGTCAGCGGCACAAGATCCTGCGCGCGCCGCATCCCTCGCCCCTGTCGGCCCATCGTGGATTCATAGGTTGCGGCCACTTCTCGGCGGCCAACCAGTACCTGGTCCGCCGCGGCGGGGCGCCGATCGACTGGTCGCTGCCGGCGATTGCGCCCGCGGCCGCATCAGGACGGGCGGATTGAACGTACAACCGTGGTTCCGGCCCCGGGCGACCGTCCTGCCAGCAGGACGCTGCGAACTTAACGGCGGTTTAGTTGTCCTACCTTGCAACTGCTAAAATAGGCGCCATGACCCAGATGACCACTGCCAACGCACTTATTCCCAACAGCCTGCCGGTTCCCAGCGCGCTGGGATCGCTTGATGCCTATATCGGGGCGGTCTACCGCATCCCGGTGCTCAGCGTGGAAGACGAGCAGGCATTGGCACGCCGCTTCCTCGCCGAGGAAGACCTCAACGCCGCCCGCGAGCTGGTGCATTCGCACCTGCGCTTCGTGGTGCACGTGGCCCGCGGCTACAACGGTTACGGACTGCCGCTGGGCGACCTGATCCAGGAAGGCAACATCGGCCTGATGAAGGCGGTCAAGCGTTTCGACCCCGACCAGGGCGTGCGCCTGGTCAGCTTCGCCGTGCACTGGATCCGTGCCGAGATGCACGAGTTCATCCTCAAGAACTGGCGCATCGTCAAGGTCGCCACCACCAAGGCCCAGCGCAAGCTGTTCTTCAACCTGCGTCGCAGCAAGAAGCGCCTGGGCTGGATGAACGCCGAGGAGGTCCGCGTGGTCGCCAACGACCTTAACGTGTCCGAGCGCGAGGTGCTGGAGATGGAGTCGCGCCTGTCCGGTCGCGACATCGGCTTCGATGCGCCCGAGGGCGATGACGACGATCGCGCACCGCCGTCCCCGGTCGCCTACCTGCGCACCCATGACGAGGACCCCTCGCAGATCTACGAGCGCGAGAGCGTGGAAGACCATCAGGTCGGCCTGCTGCACGAAGGTCTGGCCAAGCTGGACGAGCGCTCACGCGACATCGTGGCCCGCCGCTGGCTCGGCAACGAGAACAAGGTGACGCTGCAGGAGCTGGCCAACGAGTACGGCGTATCCGCCGAGCGCATCCGCCAGATCGAGGCCAACGCGCTGAAGAAGATGCGGGTGCTGTTCGCGGCGTAAGACCCGCCAAGCTGCCTGCGACACCGCCGCGGCCCGGGAAACCGGGCCGTTCGCGTTTTCTTATTTCGTGGCCGCGTGGCGGCACGCGGCATGACGCGTAGCAGCGCCGCCATGGCGCTTGCCGTCAGTACAGATCCACCGGATCCACATCCAGTGACCAGCGCACCCTGCGCGCCTCCGCGCTGGCACGGATCACCGGCAACGCCTGCTGCAGGACCCTGTGCAGCCGAGCGCGCGCGGTCGCCGACAGCAGCAGCTGGCTGCGCTGGTAGCCCGCACGCCGCGGCATCGGCGCCGGCAAGGGGCCACTGAGCTCCAGCGCCGGTGCCGCCGCGCGCAGGGTGCGGTCGACATCCTCCAGCGCGCGGCGCACCAGCAACAGAAACGCATCGGCGAGTTCGACCTGTTTGGCTTCGGCGCGGAACATTGCCAAGTGCGCGAACGGCGGAAATACCGCCGCCTCGCGCTGCTCCAGTTCGATTGCCGCGAACGCGCCGTAGCCGCCGTTCAACAGGCTGTCCAGCAGCGGGTGCTCCGGGTGGTGGGTCTGCAGCACGACCTGGCCGGCGCGGTCGGCGCGGCCGGCCCGGCCGGCGACCTGGATCAACAGCTGGGCGAGCTTCTCTGGCGCGCGGAAGTCGGCACTGAACAGGCCCTCGTCGATTCCCACGACCGCCACCAGGGTCAGGTTGGGCAGGTCGTGGCCCTTGGCCAGCATCTGGGTGCCGACCAGGATGCCGCGGGTGTCGCCGAACCGGGCCAGGTGCGTCTCCAGCGCGTCGCGCCGGCTGGTGGTGCCACGGTCGATGCGCAGCACCGGGACGTCGGGGAACCGCTCGCGCAGGAGCTCCTCGATGCGCTCGGTGCCCGCGCCCTGGGACTGCAGGGCCAGCCCGCCGCAGTCGGGGCAGGCGTTGGGCGTCGGCCGGCGCGCGCCGCAGTGGTGGCACTGCAGACGCCGACCGCCGGCGTGGACGGTCATCGCGGCATCGCACTGGCGGCATTGCGCGCTCCAGCCGCAGTCGTGGCACAGCAGCACCGGCGCGTAGCCGCGACGGTTCTTGAACACCAGCACCTGGCCGTCGGCATCCAGCGCCGCGGCCACGGCGTCCAGCAGTTCCGGCGACAGGCCGGCCTGCAACGGTCGCTTGCGCACGTCGAGCACGCGCACCGCCGGCGGTCGCGCGCTGCCGGCACGCCGGGTCAAGCGCAGGTGCGCGTAGCGGCCGCAGGCCGCGTTCTGCAGTGACTCCAGTGACGGCGTGGCGCTGCCCAGCAGGATCGGCACGTGCAGCGCCCGCGCCCGCACGAGGGCGAAATCGCGGGCGTGGTAGCGGATGCCGTCCAGCTGCTTGAAGCTGCCGTCGTGTTCCTCGTCGATGACGATCAGGCCGGCATCGGGCAACGGCAGGAACACCGCCGAGCGCGTGCCGACCACGACGCGCGCCTCGCCGCGCAGGCACGCCGCCCAGGTCCGGGTGCGTTCGCCGTCCGACAGGCCCGAATGCAGCGCGTGCACGGGCACCCCGAGGCGGGCGCGGAAACGCCCGAGCAGCTGCGGCGTCAGGCCGATCTCCGGCACCAGCACGAGCGCCTGCTTGCCGCGGGCCAGGCAGTCCGCGATCGCGTGCAGGTAAACCTCGGTCTTGCCGCTGCCGGTCACGCCGTTGAGCAGGAACGGCGCGAAGTGCTCCCGCGCGGCGAGGACCGCGTCGACGGCGAGCTGCTGCTCTGCGTGAAGCTGGGGTCCCTGGCGGGGCACGGGGGCGGCTTGCGATGGCGGCACCGCGATCCGCTCCGCCAGGCCACGCTGGGCGAGGCTTCGCGCCGCCGCGCGCCAGGCGCCGGCGTCCGTGGCCGCGGCGTCAGCCTCGTCTGCCTCGTCCGGACCCAGACGCGCTTCGTTGGCAGCGCCGCCCTGCAGGCGTTCGGCCAGCAGGCGCGGCCGGCCAGGGCGCATGTCGGCAAGGCCGGCGTGCCCGGCAGCGGTCAGCCGCCACGCCCAGTCGTGGGTATCGGGCAGGGGCTCGCCGCGGCGCAGCGGTCCCGGCAGTGCGGTGGCGAAGATCTCGCCGATCGGGGCGTGGGTGTAGCGGCCCAGCCATTGCAGCGAGTCGAACAGCTCGCCTGCAAACAGCGGCTGATCGTCGAGGATCTCCAGCGCGGGCTTCAGACTGGCGGTATCCACGTCGGCGATCGCCGGAAGTTCGACCACCACGCCAACCAGCTCGCGTGAGCCGAACGGCACCCTGACCCGGCTTCCCACCTGGACGTGGCCACCGTCGTCGGCCGGCAGATAGTCGAACAGACGCGGCAGCGGCACGGGAACGGCAACGCGCAAAAGGCGGTTTTCAGGACGGCGATCGGGCATCCCGCCAGTCTATCGGGCGGTCCCGGACGAGGTGCCGGAAAGACGGGGCTCAAGTTGCAGGCCATTGCTGCCCGGATAATCACGAAGTGTGCGCAAGTGCCGGTTTTTGCAGGGGATTGACCGTTATCCACATCTCCTGTGGATAAGTCTGTGCATGGACGCTTGGCAAACCTGCGTGAGGCTGACCCTGCAAGCCCTCACCCTGGGTTGGCCAAAAAAACACCAAACAGGAAAAATCGATACCGATCAACCACTTGCCCGTGAAACATTGCAATTACCCGGCCGCTTGTGGCAGCCGCGGGGCGTGGCGGGGGCGCGATTTCGCTGCTGTGCACAACCGATTCGTCCTCCAACCCGCGTCACGCTGTGTTCACGGGCGGTTTAGCGAATTGTCAAGCGTCCGGAGAGGGCCCGGTCATCGTTATCATGGCGCCATGCCCAGGCCCCTTCGATGACAGATCCGCGCGCCGTTCCGCATGCCCGTTCAGCCGCCGCGGCGACGGCGGGAGCGCGCGCTCCGGCGGCGCTGGCGGCGTTCCTGCGCGGTGTCGAGCGGCGCGGCGCCGTGCTGGCCGAGATGCAGTGCGGCGACGCCGCCGCGGGCGATGCGGCGCTGGCCGACGCGATGCACGAGTTCCGCCAGGCAGCAGGGGCATCGGTGATGGACGATTGGCCGCGACAGTTCTGGGCGGCGCTGCTCGCCCAGCCGGCGCTGAAACAGCGCACGCCCGTCGCCATCGCCGTGGATGCCACCGATCGCCTGGGCGAGTTGGGCAGCGGGCCGCGGGCGGCCTTGCTGTTGCGCCTGGCGGCCGGCCTGGATGAGGCGGGCGCCGCTGCGGTGCTGGGCGTGCGTACGCAGACCTATCGTCTGGCCTTGCAACGCGCACTGCCGCACCAGGCCGACGGGCGCGCGGATCCGCGCGCATGGCAGTCGCTGCGCGAGCAGATCCATCGCCGGATCAAGACACTGCCCGAGGGCCGGTTGAAGCGGCTGGCGAGCGCGCGCGAGGCAGCACTGCAAGGGACCGGCACGGCAGCATCGGCTGCCGCTCCGCGCGCGCCCGCGTCGGGTGTTGCGCGTCACGCCGGACCCCGGTGGCTGATGGCGCTGCTGTGGACCCTGCTGGCGCTGTGCGTGCTCGCCATGGCGGCTACGTTCCTGCCCCAGTTCCGCAGCCCGGCCGGCAGCTGGCGGCTGAGCGACGCCAGCGGAAACCTGCCCGAGCAGCCGCCGGCCTCGCGGTACGGCGACGAGGCCGCGGCGATCATGCACCGCGATTTCGAGCTGTTGGCCGATCCGCAGGCGGTTGCACAGGCCACGGACCTGCCATTCCATGCGTGGCTGGCGGCGACCCCGGACCAGATGGCGGCAGCGCCAGTGGCCGGCGCCACGGCGGATGGCGGCAGTGTCGAAGTGACCGACTCGCCCGGCGGGGAGACGTCCGATGAACACGACTAGCCAGCGGCGCTGGTGGGGCCTTTGCCTGCTGCTCCTCGCCTGCTCCGTGCAGGCGGGCGGGTCCGCAACGGACGAGATCTCGGCGTTGCTGCCCCGACTGCAGCCCGAGGCGCGTGCGGTGCTCCAGGCGCGAGCGGCGCAATGGTCGGCATGGAGCGCGACCGAGCGCGACGCGTTCCAGCAGCGCATGCGCGCCTGGGATGCGCTGCCACGCGCCGAGCGCGATGCGATCCGTGAGCGCTACCTGGCGTGGCAGGCCCTGACCGCGGAGGAGCGTGCCAGCGTCGCCGCCGCCGCTGCCCGCTACCAGCGTCTGGACGCGGCCGAACGCCTGACCCTGCGCGAAGCCTTCGATGCACTGGACGGCAGCGAGCGCCGCGGCTGGATGCTCGGACCGGTTCTGGGCCGCGACTATCCCGCGCTGCAGCCGTTGCTGGCCCAGGTGCCGCTGGAGGAGCATGCCGCGCTGCGGACGACCCTGCGCGCGATGACGGCCACGCAGCGGCGCGACTTGGCCGTGCTGGTCCAGCGCAGCTCACCGCAGGAGCGCGATCGCCTGCGCAGCGAACTGGCCACCCTGCAGCCGGCCGGCATCTCCGCGTGGTTGTGGGAGCGGCTCGACCGCTGAGGCTGCTCCCGGTGTCCTTTCCCTCCGAAGCGGTCCCGGTCGCGGCCCTGCCGTCCGCGCGCCTCCGTACCGAGGTCGGCCGCACCGGCCGGCTGGCCGCGCCGCTGGTGCTGGGTCACGTCTCGACCGGCCTGATTGGTTTTGTCGACAGCGTGATCGCGGGCCACCACGGCACCGCAACGCTCGCCGCGGTGTCGGTCGGCACGGCCCTGTTCTGGCTGCCGATGATGGTGCCGATGGGAACCCTGATGTCGCTGCCACCGGCGGTATCCCAACTGGACGGCGGCGGCCGTCGTGAGGAGATCGGTGCGCTGTTCCGGCAAGCCCTGTGGCTGGCCCTGGGTCTGGGCCTGGCGCTGTTCACCTTCCTCAGCGTGGTCGGCATGGCGCTTGAACCGATGGGGATCGCCCCCGGCATCCGCGACGGCGCGCGCGACTTCCTCCACGGGATCCGCTGGGGCGTGCCCGCACTGACGTTCTACCTGTGCATGCGCTACCTCTGCGACGGGCTGCACTGGACCCTGCCGACGATGCTGTTCGGCTTCGGCGGGCTCGTGCTGCTGGTGCCGCTGGGCTTCGCGCTGACCTACGGCGTGGGCGGCATTCCCGGCCGCGGCGCCGGCGGGCTGGGCGTCGCATCGGCGCTGATGATGTGGATGCAGGCGCTGGCGTTCCTGCTCTACCTGCGTCGCGCGCGCCGGTTCGCTGGATTGCGCCTGTTCGCCCGCTGGGATGCTCCGCAGTGGCCGCCGATCCGCGGCCTGCTGCAGACCGGCCTGCCGATCGGGGTCACGGTGGCCATGGAAGGCGGCCTGTTCATCACCACCGCGCTGCTGATCGGCCGGCTCGGCGAAGTGCCGGTAGCGGCGCACCAGATCGCCATCAACGTCGCCAGCCTCTGCTACATGATCCCGCTGGGCCTGGCCGAGGCGACCACCGTCCGGGTCGGGCACGCGGTGGGCCGCGGCGATCCGACCGCCGTGCGTCGCGCGGCCTGGGCGGGATTCATCATCGTGCTGGGCACCCAGGCGCTGTCGGCGCTCGCCCTGTTGCTGGGCAACCACGTGGTGGTGGGTTTCTATACCGGCGATGCGCAGGTCGCGGCGCTGGCGGCCGCGCTGCTGCTGTACGCGGCCGCGTTCCAGTTCCCCGATGGCATCCAGGTCATCGCCGCCGGTGCGCTGCGCGGGCTGCGCGACACCCGCGTGCCGATGTTGATCGCCGCGTTTGCGTACTGGGGCGTCGGCATGCCGCTGGGCGCGGTGCTGGGCCTGGGCGTGGGCGGCTTTACGCCGGCAATGGGCCCGCGCGGGATGTGGCTGGGCCTGATCGGCGGGCTGTGCGTGGCCTCGGTGCTGATGGGCTGGCGCTTCTGGCGCTCCAGCCGCGACCGCCATCTGCGCGTGCTGTTGCCGGGCGCAAACCGCCTCCCGGGGTGACCAATGGTGGATGTACAGGACAGCCCCAGCGGTTACCCTCGCAAAATCGTCATGGAGTGTCTGCAATGAACCAGGTCCAGCGCCGCGGCCCGATCGCGCGTTTCTTCATCGGCTTGTGGGACGCGATGAATTTCACCCGCCGGCTGATCTTCAACCTGGTGTTCTTCACCCTGTTGTTCATCATCCTGGCCGCCATCGGCAGCGGTGACCGCAGCGAGCCGCTGCTGGAGCGCACCACCCTGGTGATTGCGCCCGAAGGACGGCTGGTGGAGCAGTTCAGTGCCGACCAGGCCACCCGCGCCTTGATGAAGGCGATGGGCGCCAAGGGCGGTGAAATCCAGCTGCGCGACGTGGTCCGCACCTTGGACAAGGCCGGCGAGGACAAGCGCATCGAGCGCGTCGTCCTGCAGCTGGACCGGCTGTCCGGTGGCGGCATGGCCTCGCGCCGCGAAATCGCCGCGGCGGTCGCCCGCGTGCGCGCCGGCGGCAAGCAGGTGGTCGCCTTCTCCGAAGGCATGGACCAGTCCAACTACCTGATCGCCGCCGAGGCTGACGAGATCTACCTCGACCCGATGGGCGGCCTGTTGCTGGAAGGGCTGGGGCGCTACCGCCAGTACTACCGCGAAGGGCTGCAGGACAAGCTCGGCGTGGACGTGCACCTGTTCAAGGTCGGCGAGTTCAAGTCGGCCGCCGAGCCGTACGTGCTCGACGCCGCGTCGCCGGAGTCCAAGGAAGCCGACCTCTACTGGATGAACGACCTCTGGCACCGCTTCCTGGCCGATGTGGGCCGCGCGCGCAAGCAGGATCCGGCCGTGATCGCCGCCGACATCAACCTGCTGCCCGAAGGCATTGCCGCGGTGAACGGCGATCTGGCCGAGTACGCGCTGCAGCACAAGCTGGTCGACGGCCTGAAGACGCGCGAGCAGGTGCAGGACGAACTGGTCGAGCGCGGCGTGGCCGATGCCGATGCCGAGGGCGGGTTCCGCCGTGTCTCGATGGACGGCTACCTGACCCACCTGGACACCGCGCGCAAGCTTTCCCCGGACCGCCGGCCGAAGGTCGCCGTCGTGGTCGCCGCCGGTTCGATCACCGGGGGCGACCAGCCGCCGGGCACGATCGGTGGTGATTCAACCTCCGCGCTGCTGCGCCAGGCGCGCGACGACGATGAGGTGAAGTCGGTCGTGCTGCGGGTCAACTCGCCCGGCGGCGAAGTGTTCGCCTCCGAGCAGATCCGCCGCGAGGTCGTGGCCCTGCAGGCCGCCGGCAAGCCGGTGGTGGTCTCGATGGGCGACCTGGCCGCCTCGGGCGGTTACTGGATCAGCATGAACGCCGACCGCATCTACGCCGACGCCTCCACCATCAGCGGCTCGATCGGCATCTTCGGCATGATCCCAACCATCCCGCGCGCGCTGGACAAGATCGGCATCCACACCGACGGCGTGGGCACCACCCCGCTGGCCGGCGCGTTCGACATCAGCCGGCCGCTGGATCCGGAGGTCGGAAAGGTCATCCAGTCGGTCATCGACAAGGGCTACCGCGACTTCATCGGCAAGGTTGCCGACGCGCGCGGCAAGCCGGTCGACGGCGTCGACGAGATCGCCCGTGGCCGCGTCTGGAGCGGCGCCCAGGCCAAGGACCGCGGCCTCGTCGACGAGCTGGGCGATCTCAAGTCGGCGATCGTGGACGCGGCCAAGCGGGTCGAGCTGGACGAGGGCGACTACGCGGTTACCTACGTGGAGAAGACCGGCACCCCGTTTGAGCAGTGGTTCGGCGGTTTCGCCGAAACCCGCCTGGCCGGCCTGCTGCTGCGCGATTCCGACATCGCCCGCGGGCTGGTCGCGCGCACGCTGCCGGCCACCCGGGCCGACCTGAAGCTGCTGGAAGACGCCATCACCCCGACCGCGGGCGTGCCGGTGAAGGCGCTGGCCTACTGCTTCTGCGCGCTGGAGTAAACCCCCGAACGTCGCCGCCGGCCGGGCCGGTGGCGCTGCGTGCCCGCGCGCCCTGGGCGCGAAGTGAGTCGGCACCTTGACGCGGCAAGCGCACGCGCCCGGGCAGGATGGGAACTCGCAGCCTTCCTGGCCGGCCACTACCGGGGTTTCCCATGCGCGTCACCATCCTCCTGCTGATCCTCACCGCCGCGCTGGCCGGCTGCGTCAGCACGCCAGCCGCCGAGCTGGTTGAAGACAGTGCCAGCGCGGGGCGAGTCGCCGCCCGCCTGTTCTTCAACGGCCCGATCATCACCATGGAAGGGAAAAATCCGGCCACAGTGGAAGCCGTTGTTGCGCTCGGTGACAGGATCGTTTTTGTCGGCAGCGAGCGCACGGCGCGGACGAGCTATCCGGCGGCGTTGGCGACCGATCTGCAGGGACACACTCTACTGCCCGGCTTCATCGACCCGCACAGCCATATCGGCATGGTCGCCGACACCATGGGTCAGGCGGACCTGTCGCCGCCGCCGGTCGGCACCACCCGCAATTTTTCCGACCTGATGGCTGCGCTGAGGGCGTTCAAACAACGTCAGAACCTGGCGCCCGGCGAGTGGCTGTTTGCATGGGGCTATGACGAGGGCCAACTGGAAGAGCGCCGCCACATCACCCGCACCGAGCTGGATGCAGCTTTCCCCGACAACCCCGTCTATCTGCAGCACACCAGCGCCCACATGGGCGTGGCCAACTCGGCGGCGCTGGCGGTGGCCGATATCCACGATGGGAGCCCGGATCCGGAAGGTGGCAGGATCGTGCGCTTCCCGGGCACCGACCGGCCGACGGGACTGGTGCAGGAAACCGCGATGTATTTCTTCGCCGGGACCGCGATTGCCGAGGCGGCGCCCCGCAAGGCGGAGTTGTTCCACCGTGCCCAGGATCTCTACCTGGCCAACGGCATCACCACCGCCGGTGACGGGATGAGCGAGCCTGACGGCGCCCGGTTGCTGCAGCGCGTGGCGGCGCAAGGCGGACTGAAGCTCGATGTGATGCTGTTTCCCGGAGCGGCGATCCTCGACAATCCCAGCGGCTGGGTGGAGGGCGATGACAAAGCCACGGCCACGTTCGGGGAGTATCGCAACGGCCTGAAGTTCCAAGGCATCAAGATCATCGCAGACGGATCTCCGCAGGGAAAGACGGCCTTTTTTACGCAGCCATACCTGACGCCTGTGGCCGGCTGCGACAGCGACTGCCGCGGGATTCCGAGCCTCACCCAGGATGCGTTGAACCGGCTGTTTGTCGAAGGCTATCGGCAGGGCAGACAGTTGTACGTGCACAGCAATGGCGATGCGAGCATCGACATGGTCCTGCGCGCGCATGAGCACGCCGCGCGCCAGCTGGCGCAGCCGCTGGACGCCGATCGCCGCACTGTCGTGGTCCATTCCCAATTCGTCCGTCCGGACCAGTTGCAGGCCTATCGCCGCTACCGCATGGTGCCTTCGCTGTTCAGCAACCATCCCTTCTTCTGGGGTGACCAGCACGTGGCCAACCTGGGCCCGGAGCGCGCCGGATTTCTCAGCCCGATCCCCGCAGCAGCGGCACTGGGGCTGCGCTTTACCAACCACAGCGATGCCACGGTCACGCCGATCGACCCGCTTCTCGGCCTGTGGACCGCGGTCAACCGTGTCTCGCGCTCCGGCGCGGTGATCGGCGCAGCGCAGCGCGCCACGCCGTATCAGGCGCTGCAGGCGATCACCGCCAACGCGGCCTACCAGTTCTTCGACGAGGCCGATCGCGGCACCCTGGCGGTCGGCAAGCTCGCGGATTTCGTGGTGCTGGATCGCAACCCGCTGACTGTCGAGCCGATGGCAATCCGCGACATCCGGGTAGTGCAGACCGTCAAACGTGGTGTGACGGTCTACCAGCGCGACGCTGCTGCAGCGCTGCCAACTGCAGACTGAGCGCGAGAGACAGCGCGCCTCGGGATGTCGCGAAGGCGCCGCAGGGCAGGCCCGTCAGCCGCCAGCAGCCTCGATCGCCTGACGCTGCGCTTCGGCGGCCTTCGACGATGCGTCCTCGACCGCCCTGGCCTTGTCCAGTGGCTCGTGCAGGGCGCGGCTCGCCTGGCCATGGACCGCCCTGGGCTCCGGCGGCTGTTCCGGTTCCACGGGCGGCCGGTTGCACGCGGCCAGCAGTAACAGCATCGCGCAGCTTGAAAGCAGGATGGTCGGCTTGTCCCGCATCGTCGTGTCCTCCTGGGGCCCGGGGGTTATCCTAGCGCGCCGGGTCGAGCGTCGCCGCTGGCGGCCACAGGAGCACACATGGATCCCAAGCGTTGGCGCCTTGACGGCCAACTGGCCCTGGTCACCGGCGGCAGTGCCGGCATCGGCCGGGCGATCGCCCGCGAGTTGCTGGGTCTGGGCGCGGACGTGCTGCTCGCCGCGCGCGACGGCGGCGCGCTGGACGACGCCCGCAGCGAGTTGCTGGAGGACTTTCCACAGCGCGACGTGCAGGTATTCGCCGGCGACGTGGGCATCGACGAGGATCGGCGTGAGTTGCTGGAGTGGGTCGAGCAGGAAGGCGATGGCGGCCTGCATATCCTTATCAACAACGCCGGCGCCAACCTCAGCCGTCTGGCCGCCGACTACGACGACGCGGAGTGGCGGGCGATCTTCGAGGTCAACGTGTTCGCCGCCTTCGAGCTCTCTCGCCATCTGCACCCGCTGCTGACCCGGCACGCCGCGTCCAGCATCGTCAACGTGGGCAGCGTGTCGGGACTGACCCACGTGCGCACCGGGGCGCCCTACGGCATGAGCAAGGCCGCGATGCACCAGATGACCCGCAACCTGGCGGTGGAGTGGGCCGAGGACGGCATCCGGGTCAACGCGGTCGCGCCCTGGTACATCCGCACCCGCCGCACCTCCGGCGCGCTGGCCGATGCGGACTACCTGGACGAGGTGCTCGAGCGCACGCCGCTGGGCCGGATCGGCGAGCCCGAGGAGGTCGCCGCCGCCGTCGCCTTCCTGTGCCTGCCCGCGGCCAGTTACGTCACCGGCGAGTGCATCGCGGTGGACGGCGGGTTCCTGCGCTACGGCTTCTGAGCCGGAGCACGCGTGGTGGCGATTCAGCCGTCCAGCGGCAGGGTCAGCGTCTCCTTGACCTCCTCCATGACGATGTAGCTCTTGGAGTCGCGCACGTGCGGCATGGTCAGCAGGGTGCTGCCGAGCAGCTTCCGGTACGACGCCATCTCCGAGATGCGCGCCTTGATCAGGTAGTCGAAGTCGCCCGACACCAGGTGGCACTCCAGCACGTTGGGCAGGCGCAGCGCGGCGTTGCGGAACTCCTCGAACACGTCGCCGGACTTGTAGGCCAGGCTGATCTCCACGAACACCAGCAGGTCGGCGCCCACCAGGTGCGGGTCCAGACGCGCGTGGTAGCCGGTGATGACGCCGTCGCGCTCCAGCCGGCGCACCCGTTCGGTGCAGGGACTGGTCGACAGGCCGACCCGCTCACCCAGCTCGGTGAAGGAGATCCGCCCGTCCTGTTGCAGCACGCGGAGGATCTTGCGGTCGATTTTATCCATGGATCGCGGATGGGCAGGCATGGGTTTCCTGTTTGATGCGTGAATGGCGGTGATTCTGCCTGCAGTTGCCTGAAATTACAGGCAACATGCCCGACGCTTCGTTCCTATACTCCCCGCCTGGGTTCCCGCCATCCTGGGCGGATGACGATCAAGTGGGCGGGCGGCTGACATGCGGGTATTGGTACTGGGCAGTGGCGTCATCGGCACCTGCAGCGCGTGGTATCTGGCGCAGGCGGGTTTCGAGGTGACGGTGGTGGATCGCGAGCCGGCACCGGCGCGGGAAGCCAGCTTCGCCAATGCCGGTCAGATCTCGCCGGGCTATGCCTCGCCCTGGGCCGCGCCGGGCATCCCGCTGAAGGCCTTCAAATGGCTGTTCTCGCGCCACGCGCCGCTGGCGATCAAACCCGGCCTGGACCCGCGCCAGTACCTGTGGATGCTGCAGATGCTGCGCAACTGCACCGCCAGTCACTACGCGGTCAACAAGGCGCGCATGGTCCGCCTGTCGGAGTACAGCCGCGACTGCCTGGACGAGCTGCGCGCCAGCACCGGCATCGCCTACGAAGGTCGCCAGCTCGGCACGGTGCAGCTGTTCCGCACCCAGGCGCAACTGGACGATGCGGCCAAGGACATCGCGGTGCTGGCGGAGTACGGCGTGCCCTACGAGCTGCTCGACCGCGCCGGCATCGTGCGCGTGGAGCCGGCGCTGGCGCCGGTGATGGACTCACTGGTCGGCGCGCTGCGCCTGCCGCATGACGAGACCGGCGATTGCGAGCTGTTCACCCGCCGGCTGGCGGCGATGGCGCGCGACGTCGGGGTGGAGTTCCGCTTCGGCGCCACGGTGGACCGGATCGAGGCCTCCGGCGGGACGGTGACGGGGGTCGGCATCGATGGCCGCATCGAGCGCGCGGATCGCTACGTCGTCGCGCTGGGCAGCTACTCGACTCCGCTGCTGGAACCGCTGGGCATCAAGCTCCCGGTCTACCCCTTGAAGGGCTACTCGCTGACCCTGCCGATTACCGATCCCGCGATGGCACCGACCTCGACGGTGCTCGACGAGAGCTACAAGGTGGCGGTGACCCGCTTTGACGAGCGAATCCGCGTCGGCGGCATGGCGGAGCTGGCCGGGTTCGACCTGGGCCTCAACCCGCGCCGCCGGGAAACGCTGGAGAAGGTCGTCAACGACCTCTACCCGCAGGGCGGCGACCTGGCGCGGGCGGATTTCTGGACGGGCCTGCGCCCGGCGACTCCCGACGGCACCCCGGTGGTGGGCCCCAGCGTCCTGGACAACCTCTACCTCAACACCGGCCACGGCACGCTGGGCTGGACCATGGCCTGCGGGTCGGGGCGCTACCTGGCCGACCTGATCGCCGGCCAGGCACCGCGCATCAGCAGCGAAGGGCTCGACATCTCCCGCTACGGCCGCAGCCGGGTGGTCCGGCCCGGAGGCGTCCCCTGATGCGCCCGGCTCGCGCGTACATCGACCTGGACGCCCTGCGCCACAATTACCGGCTCGCGCGCGAGTTGGGCGGCCACAAGGCGATCGCGGTGGTCAAGGCCGATGCCTACGGCCACGGCGCGGTGCGTTGCGCGCGCGCGCTGGAGCCGGAGGCGGACGGCTTCGGCGTGGCCTGCATCGAGGAGGCGCTGGAGTTGCGCGAGGCCGGCATTCGCGCGCCGATCCTGTTGCTGGAGGGATTCTTCGAAGCCGACGAGCTCGCCCTCATCGACCGCCACGGCCTGTGGTGCGTGGTCCAGGCGCAATGGCAGATCGATGCGATCGAGCGCGCGCGCCTGGCGCGGCCGCTGAACGTCTGGCTGAAGCTGGACACCGGGATGCACCGGCTGGGCCTGGCGCCGGAGGAGTACCGCGGCTGCCTGCAGCGGCTGCAGGCCCTGCCCCGGGTCGGCGAGATCGTGGCGATGACCCACTTCGCCCGCGCCGACGAGCTCGACAGCGCGCGCACGGCGGAGCAGCTGGCGACGTTCCGGCGCGTCGTCGCCGGCCAGGGCCCGGGCGGCAGTGAGCTGACCGCAAGCGTCGCCAACTCGCCGGCCCTGCTCGGCTGGCCGGCGACCCGCGCCCAGTTCGCCCGGCCCGGCCTGATGCTGTACGGCGCCTCTCCGTTCGCCAATCCGCACCCGGAAGCCGACCGGCTGCGACCGGTAATGACGCTGGAGTCGCAGATCATCGCCGTGCGCGACCTGCCGGCCGGGGAGCCCGTGGGTTACGGCGCGCGCTTCGTCACCGAACGCCCGACGCGGGTCGGCGTGGTCGCGATCGGCTATGCGGACGGCTACCCGCAGTTCGCGCCCAACGGGACACCGGTGTGGATCGACGGCCGGCCCGGGCAGGTGATCGGCCGGGTGTCGATGGACATGTTGACCGTCGACCTGGACGGCCACCCGGGCGCCGGCATGGGCAGCCGGGTCGAGCTGTGGGGCAAGCACGTGCGTGCCAGCGACCTCACCGAGCGCGGCGCGACCAGCGCCTACCGGCTGCTGTGCGGCCTCAAGCGCGTGCCCCGCACCTACCTCGGCGAATAAGGGCCGCGGCCTCAGCCTGCGCCGCGGCAGGTGCTGGCGTGGATGAGCGCCTCGATCCGCTCCAGTTCGATGCGGGTCGCCGCCGGATCCTCGGCGCGACCGAACAGCAGCCTGGCGCGGGTGTCATGCGCGTGCCGGTGCCATTGACTGCACAGGGCGGCATCGGGAACCGGGGCGCAGGTGTCGGTCACGTACTCGCACGCCGACGCCTGGCCACCGCCGGCGCTGCCGTCCAGCCCGGACACGCGCAGTGGCGCGCAGCGCCGGGTCGGGACCGGGTCATCGCTGAAGTACTCCTGGCGGTCCCAGGTCCGGCAGCTGAAGAGCGGCGGCGGTGGTTCGGCGGGCGTGGCATCGACAAGCTGGGCAGCGCCGCCGTCGCCAGCGGCGTCGGGCGCGCCGCTGTCCCCGGTCGCCCCGGCCGCAGCGGCGGCGGTACCGGCAACGGGCGACACGCCCTCGGAACCGCTTCCGGCCGGCACCGGCATGGCCACCAGCGCGGGCAGGGCTGGCTCGGTCGACGTCCGGGCGGGGGTCGCTGATGGCGCCACCGGCATCGCAGCGATGGAGGCCGGCGCGGCAGTCTCGATTACCCGCCGCTGCTGCTGGCTGCCCTTTGGGCACGGGACGTCGTTCTGCACGCTGACCGCGCCGCTGGCATCCGTGCAGCGGTAGATTACCACCGCGTACTGGGCCAGGGCGGGCGCCGCGGCGAGGCCAAGCAACGCGGCCAGAAGAACACCGCGGATCACGGCCGGCACCCGCTGTCCAGGCGCTCATCGATGCGGCGCTTCTCGGCGTCGATCTGTCGACGCTCGCTTTGCAGCGCGCTGTTGTAGCGCCGGGTCAGCAGGGTCCGGCGGTCGCGCAGGTCGGCACAGACCTCCGATTGCGCGATCTGCACGCAGGAGTCGCGGATCCATGTCCCCGGTCCCTGGATGACGCCGGCCGTGGGCAGGCGGTTCGGCACCCCGGGCTGGCTGCTGGACGGCACGGGGGTGGGCCGGCCGACACTGTCGAACTTGAAGCCGGGCCGGCCCGTGGCGACCGGGGCGCGGTCGGCTCCGTACCCGGTGCCGCCGGCCGGCCGCACCGGCGGCGCCGGGTAATGTCCGGGGTAGTGGTCGTAGCCGGGACCGACGATCACCGGATAGCCGAGCGTCCACAGCGGCACCCAGCGCGGATTGACGTCCGCCGAGTCGCTGGTGTACTCCTCGCCGTCCGGCGTGCTGCAGCGGTAGACCGGAGGCGGCGCGATCCGGACCAGCGCGGGGGCCGGCTCGGGCTCACGGATGACCAGCACCGTCGGCGGGGGCGCAGGGGCTGCGCCGGGAGGCGGTGCCGGCGGGTCCTGCGGGCGTTGCATTCCCCGTGTCTCCTGTTGCTCCCCACGGCGGCAGGGCGAGTCGCGCAGGCTCAGCCGGCCCTGGGCGTCAGTGCAGCGGTAGATCGTGACCTGGTCGCCGTCCGGGTGGGCCGCTGCGGCAGCGGGCAGCGCGAGGCCGATCGCCAGCATGAACGTCGCCAGCAGTGGCATCAACGCGTTGCGCGGAAAGGGATTCATGGACGCATCTTGCCCGCACGCCGGCTGCGGCGGAAGCGGCCGGGCTCAGGCGCGCAGCACGGCACCCGTGCGGGCATCCCGGATCGTGCTGGGCGTGGCGCGACCACCGGGCTCGCCGGCAAGCACCGCGTCGATCCGCGCCAGCAGCTCCGGGTCGAGCTGATCGATCGCGGTCACCGCCGGCTGGCCGGCGAGGTTGGCACTGGTTGAGACCAGCACGCCGCCCCATGCCGCGCACAGGGCTACGACCGTCGGATGGGCACTGACGCGGACCGCGACGCTGTCGTGATCGCCGGTGACCACCCGCGGGACGGCGGCGGTGGCCGGCACCACCCAGGTGTGCGGACCGGGCCAGCTGGCCCGCACCTCAGCGCAGCGCTCCGCTGCCAAGCCGGACCAGTCGACCAGTCCGTCCAGCTGCGCCAGTGCGCCGGCAATCAGGATCAGACCCTTCTCCACCGGGCGTTGCTTGACATCGAGCAGACGCCGTACCGCGGCCTGGTTGAAGGGATCGCAGCCCAGCCCCCACACCGCTTCGGTGGGGTAGGCAATGACACCGCCGCCGCGCAGGGCGCGCACGGCCGATGGCAGGTCGCAGGTGGCAGCGGAGGAAGGGACGGGCATGGCGTCCAGCATAGCGCTCCCGACGATATCGCCGGGAGCGCTTGAACCACGGTCAATCGATGCTCAGCTGGTGCTGGTGGCTGGCTTGTCGGCGGGTTTCGCTGCGGCGGTCGCGGCCGATTTGGTGGCGGCTTTCTTGGCGACGGTTTTCTTCGCGGCCTTTTTTGCCGTCTTCTTTGTCGCCTTCTTTGTCGCCTTCTTGAGGGCCTTCTTCGCCGCCTTCTTCGCCGGGGCCTTGGCGGCCGCCTTCTTGGCAACCTTTTTCGCCGGCGCCTTCTTGGCGGCCTTCTTGCCAAAACCCTTGCGCATCGGCTTGCCGGTTTCCTCCATCAGCTGGATCACCTCCTCCAGCGTCAGCGAGGCCGGCTCGCGATCCTTGGGGATCTTGCCGTTGAGCTTGCCGTCACTCAGGTACGGGCCGTAGCGGCCATTGAGCACCTGGATCTCGCTGCCCTCGAACTCCTTGATGATCCGGTTGCGCGCGATCTCTTCCTTCTCCTCGATCAGGAACACCGCGCGCGCCAGGTCGACCTTGTACGGGTCGTCTTCCTTCTTCAGCGATGCGTAGACCGCGCCGCGCTTTGCGAACGGCCCGAAGCGGCCGATACCGACGCTGACGTCCTCGCCCTTGTCCTGGCCCAGGTGGCGCGGCATCAGGAACAGCTCCAGCGCATCCTCCAGGCTGATGGTGTGCATGCTCTGGCCCGGCCGCAACGAGGCGAACTTGGGCTTGTCCTCGGCGTCCTCGGCGGTGCTGCCGATGGCGGCGTACGGCCCGTACCGACCCAGGCGCACGCTGACCGGCTTGCCGGTCTTGGGGTCGGTGCCCAGCTCGCGCGCGCCGGTGGCCTGGCTGCGGTCGACCGACTCCATCTTGTCGTCGACCATTTCCTTGAACGGGGTCCAGAACCGTTCCATCAACGGAATCCAGTCCTCCTCGCCGCGCGACACCGCATCCAGCTCGTCCTCGAGCTTGGCAGTGAAGTCGTAGTCCACGTACTGGCTGAAATGGCCGGACAGGAAGTTGCTGACCGCGCGGCCGACGTCGGTGGGCCGGAAGCGGCGGCTCTCCAGCTCGACGTACTGGCGGAACAGCAGGGTCGCGATGATCGAGGCGTAGGTCGAGGGCCGGCCGATGCCGTACTCCTCCAGGGTCTTCACCAGCGAGGCTTCCGAGAAACGCGGCGGTGGCTCGGTGAAGTGCTGGTTGGCATTGACCTGCTGCAGCGGGATCCGGTCGCCGGTCTTCATCGGCGGCAACTTGCGGCCCTCGTCGTCGGCATCCTCGGCCTTGGTGTCCTTGCCTTCCTCGTACACGGCCAGGAAGCCGGGGTCGATCACGGTGGTGCCCGACACGCGGAAGCTGTGCTCGCCGCCCGCGGCCAGGTCGACCGAGACGGTGTTGAGCGTGGCCGGGACCATCTGGCTGGCGACGGCGCGCTTCCAGATCAGTTCGTACAGGCGGCGCGCGTCGTCTTCCAGGAAGGTGGCCATCTGCGCGGGCGTGCGCAGCGCGGAGGTCGGGCGCACCGCCTCATGGGCCTCCTGCGCGTTCTTGGCCTTGGATTTGTAGGTCACCGGCTGGTCGGGCACCGCGCCGATGCCGTAGTCGCGGGCGATCACGTCGCGGATCTCTGCGACCGCGTCCTGCGACAGGGCGACCGAGTCGGTACGCATGTAGCTGATCAGGCCGACCGTGCCTTCCTCGCCACCCAGGGCGACGCCCTCGTAGAGCTTCTGCGCGACCTGCATGGTGCGCTTGGTGGTGAAGCCGAGCTTGCGCGCGGCCTCCTGTTGCAGGGTCGAGGTCGTGAACGGCGCAGCCGGGCGCCGCTTGCGCTCCTTGCTGACCACGTCGGTGACCTGCAGCGCGCCGCCGGCGGCGCCGACGATGCGCTGGCGGGCGGCCTCGGCGGTATCCCCGTCGGTGATCGTGAACTGCTCGAACTTCTTGCCGTCCAGCTTGATCAGCCGCGCGTTGAACGCCTGCGAGGGGTGCAGGCAGTCGGCGACGATCGACCAGTACTCGCGCGCCTTGAACGCCTCGATCTCTTCCTCGCGCTCGACGATCATGCGCAGCGCCGGCGACTGCACACGTCCGGCGGACAGGCCGCGCTGGACCTTGCGCCACAGCACCGGGGACAGATTGAAGCCGACCAGGTAGTCCAGCGCGCGTCGCGCCTGCTGCGCATCGACCAGGTCGCTGGCGATGTCGCGCGGATTGGCCATCGCCTCGTTGATCGCCCGCGGGGTGATCTCGGTGAACACCACCCGCTTCAGCGGCTTGCCCTCCAGCAGGCCGCGCTCGCGCAGGATCTCGGCGATGTGCCAGCTGATCGCCTCACCTTCGCGATCCGGATCGGTTGCCAGGAACACCGCCTCGGCCTTCTTGGCTTCCTTGGCGATGGCCTCGACGTGCTTCTGGTTCTTCTCGATCAGGTCGTAGCGCATCGCGAAGTTGGCATCGGGATCGACCGCGCCTTCCTTCGGGATCAGGTCACGCACGTGACCGTAGGAGGCCAGGACCATGAAGTCCTTGCCGAGGTATTTGTTGATCGTCTTGGCCTTGGCGGGCGATTCGACGATGAGGAGGTTCTTGGCCATCGCGGCAGAGCCTGTAGTGGGGGCGGGTGCGCGCCGTGGAGGCTGCGCGGGAGTAAGCACAAACAAGCAGACGCCCGCGGCGGGAGCACGGACGTCGAAATGACCTTGCCAGTGGAATCACGCCGCGGGCGCTGCTGTTAAGCCTTGTCCGCGGCAAACGGCCGGAGCGGGTCCGGTCGTGGCGCGCACAGTATTAATGGTCGCGCCGCTCAATGCACGGGGTCGGGCTCTTCCTCGAACATCTGGGTTTCCATCCAGGCATACGCCGCCTCGCTTCCGGGCTGGTTGAACAGCACCATCAGGACCACCCATTTCAGGTCGTCCAGGTCGATCTCGTGCTGGTCCAGCGCCATCGCGCGATCGATCACCAGCTCGCGCTGGCCTGCGTCGAGCACGCCGTGCTGCTCCAGAAACAGCAGGAAGCCGCGGCAATCGGTGTCCAGCCGGTCCAGCTCGGGCCCCGCGTAGACACGCGTCGGCCGATCGGCGCGCACGGGACTGGGCGCCGGCCGCTGTCGCGCCAGTGCATCCAGCCACTCAAAGGCCTTGTTGATCTCGGCAGCGCTGAAGCCTGCCTGGCCGAGTTCCTCGAACAACGGCCCGCTTTGCAGGTTTTCACGGTCGCGGACGAGGTCCGCATCTTCAGTGAAGTAGTGCTCGAACAGGTACAGCAGGACATCCAGAATGCTTTCTTTCATTTCCCCTCGGCCTGCGCCGCAGGCGGCGCGGTGGGTCAGGAGTTGCTTGGGACCGTCGAACCGTCACGGGACGGATCATCGATGGCGATGGAAGCGGCCGTGTTGCGCGACCACTCGACCCTCCAGCTCCAGCGGCAGCAGCATGGATGACAGGCGTGCAGGCGTCAATCCGGTGCGCTGAACGAGTTGATCCATATCGGTAGGGTCGTGACCGAGGGCCTGCCACAAAATGTGGTGGTCACCGTCGTTCTGGCTAGGTGGTGCGGGGTGGGTGGATTCGCGGCGGGAGGCCGGCGGCGGTGGCGGGTCGGGCGGGAGCTGCGTATCGCGCGAAGGGGCCGACTCCCCTGAACTGGGGGTGGCCAGGCGCTTGCGCAAGTGGCTGGCCTGCGCGCTGATGGCGGGGGCCAGCAGGTCGGCGACATCCGACGGGCTCTCGATCAGGCAGGCGCCGTCGCGGATCAGCCGATGACAGCCGCGCGCCAGCGGGTTGTGGATCGAGCCGGGCACGGCCATCACCTCGCGCCCGCATTCGGCCGACAGGCGCGCCGTGATCAGTGCACCGGAGCGGTAGGCCGCCTCGATCACCAGCGTGCCCAGGCACAGGCCGGCGAGGATCCGGTTGCGGCTGGGGAAATGCTCGCGGCGCGCGCCGGTGCCCGGAAGGTGCTCGCTGACCACCGCGCCGCGCGTGGCGATGCGCGCATGCAGGGCGGTGTTCGCCCGCGGGTAGGGAACGTCCGGACCGGTGCCGAGCACGGCCACGGTGTCGCCGCCTGCCGCCAGGGTCGACTCGTGGACGGCCGTATCGATGCCGGCGGCCAGGCCGCTGGCGATCATCAGGCCCTGGCGGGCGAGTGCCCGGGCGAACTCGCGGGCGTTGTCCGCGCCGCCCGGCGTCGGCGAGCGGCTGCCGACGATGGCGACGGCGGGCAGCCACAGCAGGGTGGGATCGCCGGCCACGAACAGGGCCAAAGGCGGGTTCTGCGCGTGCCGCAGCAATGGCGGGTAGTCCGGATCGTCCCAGCCGATCAGGTGGTGATCGGGTGCGGCCAGCCAGTCCAGCGCCCGCTCCACCGCGTCGCCGGGCGGTATCTGCAACTGCGCCACCTGCCGGGCCTGCAGCCCGACCGCCCGCCACAGCGAGGGCCCGGCGGCCAGTGCGCTCTCCGGCGATGTCCGGGTCAGCAGGATGCGGCGCGGCGCGGCCGGCCCGGTGCAATCCAGCAGCCGGAGCAGGGCGTGGTTGCGCGCACCATCTTTGCGGTCGACCGGCGTAGAAGGGGCAGTAGCGGCATCGGAAGCAGCGAAATCGCCCATCCCGCGAGCATCGGGCAGAAACGACGACGGCACCCTCGGGTGCCGTCGCGGATCACGGTAGGAAATTCCCTACCGCGCGGGTCGGTGCTGCCGGATCAATATGGCGCGTCGGGGTGCTTGAGCTCGTGCCCGACCTGGATCGGACGAATGCCCTCCATCACCAGTGCGTAGCTGACCTTGTCGAAGGTCCGGAACACCATCAGGTGGCCGGCGAACTCGTCGGGCAGGCGCACGCGATTGGCACGACCGAAGGTGTCTTCGCTGCGGTCCCAGCCGCTGCCGGTGCTCATCCGGTCGACCACTTCGCTGCCCACGCGCCAGCCGGAGAACACGGTGCCGTTGTCCACGCCGTCACGGGCGCCGACCGACAGGGCGACCACGTCGCGCGGACCACCGGTGCGCAGCATGTCCGCCACCGCCAGTACGCGGGCACGACCGTACTCGAACTGCTGGCGCGGCGGGTGCGGGAAGAACTGCAGGTCATACGGCTGCGCCGCGACCGGGATCAGGCGATCGCCGATGCGCACTTCGCGGCCGCTGTCGTCCAGCACCATGGTGGCGGCTTCGATGCCGCCCACTTCGCCGCGGGTAACCGTGCCGGTCGCCTGCTGCATCAGTTCGTAGCCGAGGATTTCTGATCCGTGGTCGGGCACGACCACGTTGGTCCAGTGGCGCTCGAAATCGATCGTGCGCCGGCCGCGGTTGTCCAGGTCGGCGGCATCGAAGATGTCGCAGCACATGGTCCGGTCCAGGCGGGCGTAGCGCTGGGTCGGACGCACCACCGCATAGCGCTGGCCGGCGACGGCGCCCGGCAGGCCCTTGATGTAGACGACCTGGCCCTTGGCGCTGCGCAGGCGGTCCTCTTCCAGGCCGACCACGTGCGGCAGGCTGTCGATTTCGTCCACGACCCGCAGGTCCTTCAGGAACGGCTCGATCTGCGACAGCGGCACGCCTGTGACCGGGGCCAGCTGGCGCGGGCCGGGCTGGGCGGTGACGCGGTTCAGGTACGCCAGCGACAATACGTCGCCGGGATAGATGAGGTGCGGATTCTCCACCTGCGGATTGGCCTGCCAGATTTCCGGCCACAGCCAGGGTTTCTGGAGGAAGGTTCCGGCGATGTCCCACAAGGTGTCACCCTTCTTGACCACATAGGTGTCGGGGTGATCCCCGCGCAACCCGGCAGCCATGGCAAAGGTGGCAATTGTCAGCAACGCAGCGGTAGCGACCGTGCGGATCGGCTTCAACATAATAGGTATACCTGATTCCCCATGCAGGTGCGCCCGGGCGTCATAAAGCGACGCGGGCGGCTCACTATATCCCAGATGAATGGCGTCATTGCAAGCAAAAGCGCCGCCACGGCCGCGTTATAATGACCCGGTATCTTGTGGATGTGATCCACGCCCCCATTTATAGAGCCATGGCCCAGTTACCGATCCTCGAATTTCCCGATCCGCGCCTGCGCACCGTCGCGACCGACGTCGATCCGTCGCAGATCGGCTCGCCGGAATTCCAGCGCCTGCTCGATGACATGTTCGAGACCATGTACGACGCACCCGGCATCGGTTTGGCGGCGAGCCAGGTGGATGTGCACCAGCGCTTCATGGTGATCGATGTGTCCGAGGAAAACGACACGCCGATGGTGTTCATCAACCCGCAGATCCTCGCCAGCGAAGGCGAAGAGGTGCACGAGGAGGGTTGCCTGTCGGTGCCCGGGATCTTTGCCGAGGTGACCCGCGCCGAGCGGATCACGGTCAAGGCGCTGGACCGCGAGGGCGAGTCCTTCGAACTGGACTGCGACGGCCTGCTGGCGGTCTGCGTCCAGCACGAGATGGACCATCTGCTGGGCAAGCTGTTCGTGGACTACCTGTCCCCGCTCAAGCGCGAGATGGTGCGCAAGAAGCTGGCCAAGGCGCGCCGCAACGCCGCCTGATTCACCGGCCGGATGACCAGGCCGGCTGACCAGGCCGGGGTGCAGGCATTCCCAGTGGCAGGCAACCCCGGCTGTAAGATGGCCCGATGAGAATCGTCTTTGCCGGTACCCCGGATTTCGCCGTGCCCAGCCTGCGCGCAGCGGCCAAACGCAACGAAGTTGTCGCCGTCTACACCCAGCCCGACCGGCCTGCCGGCCGCGGCCGTGGGCTGGCGCCCTCCCCGGTGAAGCGGGTGGCGCAGGATCTAGGGATTCCGGTCTACCAGCCGGAGAACTTCCGCAGCGCCGCGGCGCGCCACGAACTGGCTGCATTGGCGCCCGATCTGCTGGTGGTGGTGGCGTACGGCCTGATCCTGCCGCAGTCGGTGCTGGATATTCCCGCCGAGGGCTGCTGGAACGTGCACGCCTCGCTGCTGCCGCGCTGGCGCGGTGCGGCGCCGATCCAGCGCGCCATCCAGGCGGCCGACACCCGCACCGGCGTGTGCCTGATGCGCATGGAGAAGGGTCTCGACACCGGTCCGTTGCTGCTGTCGCAGGCCATCGACATCCGCGCCGATGAAACCGGCGGCCAGTTGCACGACCGGCTGGCGGAGCTGGGCGCGCAGGTGCTGGCCGACGGCCTGGGCCTGCTGCGTGGCGGCTTGCGCCCGCAGGCGCAGCCGCAACCCGAGAGCGGCGTCACCTACGCGCACAAGCTCGACAAGGCCGAGGCCAAGCTCGACTGGAATCGCCCCGCAATCGAGCTGGCCAACAAGGTGCGCGCATTCAATCCGTGGCCGATGGCGGAGGCGGTGATCGGCGGCGAGCGCCTGCGCCTGCACGCCGCGGTCGCTGTGCCGCGAGAGCACGACGTGGAACCGGGCACCGTTCTCGCCGCGGGTCGCGACGGCATCGACGTGGCGTGCGGCGAAGGCAGCCTGCGCGTGCGCGTGCTGCAGCGCGACGGCGGCAAGGCGATCACCGCGGCCGACTATCTCAATGGGCGCCGCGACCTGGTCATCGGCGGTTGACGTGTCCATGACCGTCACCCCGGGCAGCCAGCCGCGCATTGCCGCCACCCGCGTGCTGGACGCCGTCCTGCATCACGGACGCTCGCTGAAGGCCGAGCTGGCGGGCGCGCAGCAGGAACTGGAAGACCTGCGCGACCGCGCGCTGGTGGAGGCAATCTGCCTGGCCGTCCTGCGCCAGCCGGCGCGGTTTGACGCGGCGTTGGCGGCGTGGATGCCACGGCCGCTGGCGCGTCGCGACCGCGAGCTGCGGGCGCTGCTGCTGGTCGGTTTCGCCCAGCTCGACCCGATGGGCCTGCCGGCACACGCGGCGGTCGCGGCGACGGTTGAGGCGGCGCGAGGACTTGGTCGCGACCACCAGGCCGGGATGGTCAACGCCCTGTTGCGCCGCGCGCTGCGCGAAGGCCTGCCTACTTCAGAATCCCACGCGCACTGGCCGGCCTGGCTGCGCACGCGCATCGAGGCCGACTGGCCCGCAGACGCCGCGTCGATCCTGGCCGCCAGCGAGCAGGCGCCGCCGATGTGGCTGCGGGTCAATCGCCAACAGGGCACTCGCGATACGTATCGCGCCGAGCTGGCCACAGCGGGAATCGAAGGCGCCGTGGTCGAAGGGCTGGGCGACGCCTTGCGCCTCGACGCGCCGGTGCCTGTCGCCGGCTTGCCCGGCTTTGCCGACGGCCGGGTGTCGGTGCAGGACGGCGCCGCGCAGCGCGTGATCGACGCGATGCCGGTACGGGAACGGATGCGGGTGCTGGACGCCTGCGCCGCGCCCGGTGGCAAGGCGGCCCATCTGCTGGAGCGCGAACCGGGCATCGAACTGACCGCGCTGGACATCGACCGGCGCCGCCTGCGCCATGTCCAGGCGACCCTTGACCGCCTGAAGCTGGGCGCGGATGCCACGCTGCTGGCGGCCGATGCCACCGATCTGGCGGCGTGGTGGGACGGCGTACCATTTGATGCCATCGTGCTGGACGCGCCGTGCTCGGCGACCGGCATCATCCGCCGCCAACCCGACGTGCTGCTGCACCGGCGCGAGTCCGACATCGACCATCTGGTCGCGCTGCAGGGCGGGCTGCTGGACGCGTTATGGCAAACCGTGGCGCCGGGTGGAGCTCTGGTCTACACGACCTGCTCGATCCTGCGCGACGAGAACGACCGCCAGGTCGCCGCTTTCCTTGCCCGCACCACCGATGCGCGCGCCGAGCCGCTGGACGAAAGCTTCGGCCGCTCGCCGGTCAGCGAAATCCATGGCCGGCAACGCCTGCCCGGCGAGGACGGCATGGATGGCTTCTTCTATGCGCGATTGCGCAAGGCGCCCGCTTCACTCGGCGGCGAGTAGCTCGCGGTACACCGCCTCGGTGCGGTCGACGAAGCGCTCGATGCCGAATTCCTCCAGCGCATGGGCGCGTGCCGCCTCGCCCATGGCCGGCAAGGTGGCGCGCTGCTCGAGCAGCATCTGGATTGCGGCGGCGATCCCCGCCACATCGCGCACCGGGGTGACCCAGCCATCCACGCCGGGGCGGATATTCTCCGGCAGGCCGGCGTATTCGCTGACCAGCACCGGCTTGCCCATCGCCATCATCTCCCGGCAGGCGAAGGAGATCGTCTCGACGTCCCAGGACAGCACAAAGCCGGCGTCGATCGCGGCGATCATTGGCCGGACATCGTCCAGCAGGCCGGCGAAATGCACCTGCCCGCGCAGCCCCAGCGCGTCGACCCGCGCCATCGAGGCGGCCGATGGCGGGCGACCGGCCAGCAGCACGCGCACCTGTTCGCGCTGTGCCACCGGCAGCAGCGCGATGGCTTCCACCAGGTCCATCCAGCCCTTGTAGTCGGCGGTGCCGGCGTTGCTGCCCAGCACCAGCGCGGGCGATTCGGGAAAGCGTGCGTCGCGTTCCGCGCGCGCGCGGTCGGCCGGCCATGGCGCGTAGAAGTCGGTATCGATGCCGTTGTGCACGGTGGCCAAGCGGCAGCGCGCGTAGGCGGTGTTGGCAAGGGCGCGCCGGGTGTAGTCGCTGACCGCAATCACCTGGTCGGTGCGGCGCGCGCGCCACCAGTGACCGAGGCCCTGCATCGGCTTGGAATTGTGCTTGGTCAGCACCAGGCGGGGTGGGCTGGGCAACCGGCGCATCGCGGCCAGTATCAACCGATGGTCGGCCGAGCCATTGACGTGGATGAGGTCGTACGCGTGCTCGCGCAGGTGCGCTGCCAGCGCCTTGCCGGCGCGGCAGATCGCCCCCAGGCGGCGCAGGCCGTTCGGAAAGGGCTGGGCCAGCGCGGCTACGCCGGGCAGCGCGCTGGCCTCGCGCAGCAGGCGGCTGCCGGGCGGGGCGGCGACGCAGACGAAGACCCCGTGGCGCGCCGCAAGTCCCTTGGCCAGCGATGCCAGGTAGGTCGTGTGACCGCCGCCGTCGCCGTCGTGGAAGTTGGTCAGCAGGAGCTTCATTGGACCGGGGCGGGCGCCGGTTTCTCGGCCTTGCGTCCGCCGAGGCGCGATCCGACGATGGCCAGCGCCTGCTCCGCCCGCCGCCACCACGGCGCGTCGCCGCGCAGCGCAATGGACGCGTAGCGTCGGGTCTCGGGCCAGGAAGGAGCGGGCTTGGTGCGGAACTCCAGCTTGGCCAGTTCGGGCGCCCACGCGCCGATCGCGGCGGTGCGCGCGTAGTGGTCGATCAGGACGCGGCAGTCCAGCCGGTTGCGGTAGGCATGGCCGGGACCGCGGTTGGCCCACCAGCCGTTGTTGCCGTGGATGCGGTAGTGCACCTCGGCGGTGGGCAGGTAGAGCTTGCGCGCACCCAGGACGCTGGCGCCGTAGACCAGGCAGTTGTCGGCCGAAAGTTTCCAGCGCTCGACGAAGTGCTCAGGCAGGTCGAGCGATCGCTGTGCCCAGGTCTTGCGCATCGACAGCGCGGACGTCGGCGCGCCGTACCAGCAGCCGGTGACCGCCGTGCTGATCGCGGTGTAGCCGAAGTCCACCGGCGCCGTGCCGTAGCCGATCACGCGGCTTTCCTGGTCGAACACCTGCATGTCCGAAATGACGAAGTCGGCCTCGCCTGACGCGTAGGCCTCGGCCAGCTTGTGCAGGTAGCCGGGGCTCCAGTGGTCATCGGAATCGAGGAAGCAGACGATCTCGCCGCGGGCACGGCGCAGTCCGGCCAGGAAGGCCGAGAGCTGGCCGCCGTTGTCCTGGCAGACCAGGCTTACCCGCGGATCCTCGCCGTAGCGCTCGCGCAGCAACTGCACCGATCCGTCGCTGGAGCCGTCATCGACCACGATCACCTCGCAGGGAGGATGCGTCTGCGCCAATGCGCCATCCACGGCGGCGGTGACGTAGTCGCGGTAGTTGTAACTGGTGATGACGACGGAGAAGCGGGTCTGGGAGGGCATGCACTAAGCCCGGTGAGGCCGGGCGCTTGGTCAGGGACGCCCTTTGTAGCAACTCCGGGCGATGCATTTTTGCAAAAGTTCTCGCCAGCGCCGGTAAACCGCGCCGGATTGCAGGGCGCCGACTCGGTCAATCCTGCGACCCGCGCCACGCCTGGAACATCAGCACGCCCCACAGGTGGGTGTGCCATTTGCGCTGGCCGGCGAGGAATTCGCGCCAGATTGCGCGGATCGGAGCGGGGTGGAAGTGGCCTTCCTCGCGCAGGCGGCGCTCGTCGAGCTGCGCCTCGGCCCAGTCGCGCAGCGGGCCGCGCAGCCAGTCGCCGACCGGCGCGCCGAAGCCGGATTTGGGACGGTAGACCAGGTCATTGGGCAGGTAGCGCGTGAGCAGGCGCTTGGGCAGGTGCTTGAGCTCGCCGTCGTGCCACTTCATCGACAGCGGCAGGGACCAGGCGAACTCGGCGACGCGCCAGTCCAGCAGCGGAGCGCGGGTTTCCAGGGCGACCGCCATGCTGGCGCGGTCGACCTTGGTCAGGATGTCCTCGGCCAGGTAGCAGGCGAAATCCAGTTGCATCAGCGCGTCCGCGCCGGTGCCGACGCCGGGCATCGAGGCGGGGTCGTCGTAGGCGGTGAGCAGGCGGCGCGCGCCGATCACCACGTCCTCCGGCCTCCGCCAGCGGGTCACGCGCTGGCGGGCCAGGCCCTGCAGGTCGCCGGCGGCGAGTTCGGCGCGCAGTGCCGCCAGTCCGCCAAGACGCGCACGTTCGCCGGGATCGCCGACGAGCCGGGCCAGCAGGCGACGCGGCAGCCGGGAGAGGCGCTGGTCGTTGCGCAGCGCGCGCGCGTAACGGCCGTAGCCGAAGAACAGCTCATCACCGCCGTCGCCGGACAGCGCGACGGTGACGTGCTCGCGGGCCAGCCGGCACAGCAGCGCCGTGGGCACCTGGGAGGAATCGGCGAAGGGCTCGTCGAAAATCGTTGGCAACTGCGGGACCAGCTCCAGCGCGGCGGCGCCGTCGACGTGAAGCGGCGTGTGGTCGGTGCCCAGATGACGGGCGACAGCGGCTGCGTAGCGGCTCTCGTCGTGGACGGCGTTGTCGAAACCGATCGAGAAGCTGCGCACCGGCCGGCTGGACTGCGCCTGCATCAGCGCGGTGACCAGCGAGGAGTCGGTGCCGCCGGACAGGAACGCGCCCAGCGGGACGTCGGCCTCCATGCGCAGTGCGGTCGCGTCGCGCAGCAGCGCATCCAGCTCGGCCAGCGCCGCGGTCTCGTCGCCGGCGAAACCGCGCTGGATCGGGGCGCGCTGGCGGTCGCGGCTGCTCCACCAGCTGACGGGTCCGTTGATCGGGTCGAAGCTGCTGTTGCCGGCGCGCATCGTGCGCGCATCGATGCGCAGCAGGCGGCCGGCGGCGAGCTTGTGCACGCCGCGCAGGATCGCGTGCGGCGCGGGGATGTAGTCGAGACGCAACAGCAGGGCCAGCGCGTCCGGATCGACCTCGCCCGACAGCGCCGGATGCGCGCGCAGCGCCGCCAGTTCGCTGCCGAACACGAAGCTGCCGTCATCGGCCCAGCCGTAGTACAGCGGCTTCTTGCCGACCCGGTCGCGGGCCAGCCACAGCACTTTTTCGTGGCGGTCCCACGCGGCCAGCGCGAGCATGCCGTTGCCGCGCTCCAGCGCCGCCTGCACCCCCCACTGGGCGATGGCGGCGAGCAGCACCTCGGTATCGGAGTGGCCGCGGAAGCGGTGGCCCAGCGCGGCGAGCTCGGCGCGCAGCTCGCGGTGGTTGTAGATCTCGCCGTTGAAGGCGATTACCCAGCGGCTGTCGGCCGATACCATCGGCTGATGGCCTTCCGGGCTCAGGTCGACGATCGCCAGGCGGCGGTGCGAGAGCACCAGGCCGGAGGCGGGATCGCTCCAGACGCCGGCATCGTCCGGGCCGCGATGGGCGATGGCGGTGCCCATGCGGGTACCCAGCGCCGCCAACTCCTCGGCACTGTCACGCGGGGTGGGCGTCCAGGCGCCGGCGATGCCGCACATGGCGCGCGCTCAGCCTTCCGCGCGCGGCGGTTGGGGGGCGCGGGGCGTCAGGTCGTCAGCGACGGCGCGCGTCGCGGCGGCCGCAGAGTTCGGCGCAATGGAGGAAGCCGCGACACGTCCGTCGCCCTCTTCAACGGGATCCGCGACCGCCTGGCCGTTCTGCAGCAGCCACAACATGATGGTCTTCTGGCGCACGTAGTTGGCGCGGACATAGGCGTAGACCAGCCCGTGCCAGCCATCCCGGAAGCCGGCGCGCAGCACGTAGCCGCGCCAGAACCGCCACGCCGGCGACAACACCAGCTTGGCCAGCGAGGCGCGCTTGCCGCGGGCGAAATCGTGTTCGGCCATCATCCGCGCGTAGCGCTGGGTCTTGGCCAGCTGCTGTTCCAGTGAGCGGTAGGGGTAGTGGATCAGGTCACCGGCCAGGGTCCTGACCTGGCCGTCGACGCTGGCGGCCTCGTGGATCTCGCGTTGGCCGCGCCAGCCGCCGCGACGGCGGTCGAACAGCCGCAGGATCCGGTCGGGGTACGCATTGCCATGGCGCAGGAAGCGACCGAAGTAGTTGTCCAGGCGGGCAAAGCGGTAACCGGCAGCATCGTTGAAGCCGGCATCGCGCGCGGTCTGGATCGAGGCGCGCAGCTCATCGCTGACACGCTCGTCGGCGTCCACGCACAGCACCCAGTCGTGGCTGGCCTGTTCGATCGCGAACTGCTTCTGGCTGCGGAAGCCGCTGAACGGCCGTTGCAGCACGCGGGCGCCCAGCGATTGTGCGATCTGTACCGTCGCGTCGCTCGATTGCGAGTCCACCACCACGATCTCGTCGCAGAACGCCAGCGACGCGAGGCAGTCGCCAATGCGGCCGGCCTCGTTGAACGTGATAATGCAGGCCGAGATGGCCGGCACCGCGGGTGCGGGTCTGGTGGACGATGGAGCCGGGGAAGCGTTGATGGCGGAATACCTGTTGTTCGCGACCGAGCGCTACGCGCTGCCCATCCTGCAGCCGCTGGCGTTGGCGCTGCAAGCTGGCGGGCATGGCGTGAGCGCGTGGTTCGTCGATGGCGCGGCGGGGGCGGCACTGCCGCCGCCGGTGCATAGGGTAGAGGACGTCCGGGCCGCGGTGGCGCTGCGTCCGCGCGCGGTGTTCAGCGCGGCCAACTGGGTGCCGCCGTTCGTGGCCGGAGCCAAGGTGCAGCTGTTCCATGGCTTCAACGTGGAAAAACGCGACGCCGCGCGCGGGCATTTCCGGGTACGTGGCCTGTTCGACCTGTATTGCACCCAGGGCCCGGCGACCACGGGGCCGTTCCGCGAACTGGCCCGGACCGCCGGCCACTTCAAGGTGGTCGAGACCGGCTGGCCGAAACTCGACCCGCTGTTCGGCGAGCCCGACCCGCTGGCGCGGCAACTGCGCGATGCGGCGGGCGGGCGCCCCGTGGTGATGTTCGCGTCGACCTTTACCGAACGCCTGAGCGCGGCGCCGCATCTGCTGGAGGCGATCAGCGCTGAAATCGCGCGCGGCGAACGCTACTGGATCCTGACCCTGCACCCCAAGTGCGCGCCGGAACTGTGCCAACGCTACCGGGCGCTGGCCGGCGCAAATGCGGGCTTCGTGGAGACCGAGCAGCTGGTCAGCGCCCAGCGCGCCGCCGATGTGTTGCTGGCCGACACCACCTCGGTGGTGAGCGAGTTCGTGGTCCAGCGCAAGCCGGTGGTGACCTTCCGCAACCGCGCACCGAAGCCACACATGATCGATTTCGACGACCCGGACGCGCTGCCGGCGATGCTGGCGCGGGCGTTCGCGCCGGGTGCCGCGCTGCTTGATGCGATCGGCGCCTATGCCGATGCGATCCATCCGTACCGCGACGGGCAGTCCTCGCAACGCGTCATCGCCGCCACCGAGGCGTTGCTGGCCGGTGAGCTGGGTCCGCTGGGGCGCAAGCCGCTGGGCGCGCTCACCCGCGGCCTGCAGATCCGCCGGCAGCTGGGTTACTGGGGACGCAGCGCGCGCTGATTGGTGCCCGGATACGGGCCGGAGCAGAGCCCGACCGTCCGCGGTCTACGCGGGCGCCCCGATCACCAGCGCAGCGGCCGCCGCGCGAGTTCCGACGACAACCGCCGGTACACCGCGTCGGCCGAGGCATGGGGCAGGTAGCGGATGCACAACTGGGGCGAGCGGGCGCCGGCGCCGGCCGTGTCCAGCCACAGCGTAGCGGTGTCGAAGTGCCGGTCCAGCGGCGAGCGGGTCAGGCGCAGCGCTTGTAGCTTGTCGACCTCGGCGAAGCGCCAGTAGCGCTGCCACCAGCCCTCGCGGACCGCAACCAGCTCCTCGCCCAGTGTCCAGCCGGCGCGGCGCGCCTCGGCATGCGCCTGCACCGCCGCCCACGGCAGCCAGGCCAGTGCCAGCAGGCCCCACGCGCCAAAGCGGACGGACAGCGCTACGGTCACCAGCACGATCCACGGCAGCGTCGACAGCATCCGTCGCCACCAGCCACGCATCGGCACGGACTGCCAGTCCAGCGCGTGCCAGCGCGCCTGCGGCAGCAATTCCTCGATCAGCCGGTCGCAGTCCTCGCGCGGGGCGATTGGCGCCAGTTCGTGCAGGGTCCGGGCCTGGCCTTCCTGCTGGCTGGCGGCCGTGTCGACCTCCAGGGTGCGCTGCTTCAGCCACCGGTGCAGCAGGCCTTCGGTCAGCGTCCAGGCCTGGATCCGTCGCCGCGACGCGCTGGTGCGCCACCGGGTCAGCAGTCCGCGCTCGACCGTCAGGCGGCGGCCGTCGCGACTGAGCACGAAACCGTAGTACTGCAGCACCGCTAGCAGCAGCGACAGCAGGCGCACGACCACCAGGGCCGCGGCCAGCAGAGCCAGCCCACCGGCCAGCCACTGCCACAGCGGCAGGTCATTGCTGCCGTACCAGGCCTCCCAGCTGCCGCCGAGGCGCTCGAACAGGTTCGACCAGAGCCGGCCGCCGGTCTGCGAGAACGCGGCCACGCCGGCGCCGACCAGGATCATGCCGCGGTTGGACACCACGCCCAGCCGCAGCAGGTCGATGGCGCCCATGCGCAGCAGGGGCTCGGGTGCGGTCGTCACTGCGGCGTGGGTGGCCCGGTCCGGGGCAACGCCATCGTCCGCTACCGGCATCGCCGGACCCGGCGCCCTCGTGGACGCAGGGCCCGCCCGTCCGCGCCGCCGCACCAACGTCTCCAGCTCCAGCGCGTCGGCCAGCGTCAACACGCGCATCGTCGCCTCCGGCTTGCTGCCGCCGGCCGATTCCAGGCGCACCTCGGCCACGCCGAACACGCGGTGCAGCAGCGATTGCTCAACGGCAACGTTGTGGATCCGCGAGAACGGGATCACCCGCAGGCTCCGCTCCAGCAGCCCGCTGCGCACCACCAGCGCATCCTCCGCGACCGCATAGCGGTAGGTGAAGTACTGCCAGAGCGAGCCGATCGCCAGCACGCCCACGCCGATCAGCGGCCACAGCCCGCCCTCGTCGCGGCGGCCAAAAAGAAACAGCGCGATCAGCGGGACGATGAACTGCTTGAGCTGCGCCACCAGCACGAACAGCCACGACATCGGATGCAGCCGGTGTTCGGGCTCGGCTGGTGCGGCGGCGTCAGTCGTCATGGTCGAGATCGATCTGCCGGCCGAGGCGATCGCGCAGGAATTCAGCGTCGTCCACGTCGATGTTGGGCACCACGACCGAACTGTTGCGGGTGCCCGCGGTGTGCACGACCAGTGTCGCCAGGCTCCGACGCCGCTGCAGCGGTCCGCGCTTGAGGTCCAGATGCTGCACGCGGGTGATCGGCACCCGCGTCTCGCGCAGCCACATGCGCCCGCGGCGCAGCGCCAGCCCCTCCGGGTCGAGCCGCCAGTAGGTGTGGCGGAACTGCTTGTGGCCGAGCAGCCAGCCCAGTCCGCCGCCAACCACCAGGCCGACCACGGCAAACGCGATGAACATCCGCAGCGCGTTGGCAGTGCTTGAATCCAGCAGCATTGTGCCCGGCACGGCCAGGGCCACGCCCGCCACCGCGCCGGTCAGCGCCAGCCACGGCGTGGTGCCCAACAGGAACAGGGCGCGCGCGCGCTGCGGCAGCGGCTGCCATGCAGGCTCATCGACAGGCGCCGTGGACGCGGTTTCGGGGAACGGTGGAACCATGCAGACAGTCCTTGGTGCGCGACGGACGCGGCGTGCTCAGTAGCACTGCGGCCAGTAGGGGTTGTCCTCGCCGCTGCCGGGCGGGCGCAGCGAGTAACGCTTGTAGGTCCACTGGTACTGCGCGGGATCGCGCCGCGCGATGCGCTCGACCGCCGCGTTGAGGGCGGTCACCGCGACGGTCGGGTCCGGATCGGCCACATCGTCAGGCGCTGCCTCGATGTGCACGGCAAACCCGGGTCCTGCCGGGTGGCTGTCAATGCGCTCGCAGTAGGCCATCAGCACGGTCGCACCGCTGCGCGCGGCCAACCGGCCGAGCAGGCTCATGGTGAGCGCCTGGGTGCCGAAGAACTCACCGAACGCGCCATCGCCCTGCTTGGGCTGCTGGTCGGGCAGGATGCCGAGCACGCCGCCGGTGGCCAGGCGCTTGAACAACTGGCGCACGCCTGCGGCCTCGGCACGGATCTGGGTGACGCGCGGCGGATGGCCGGCATCGCCGCTGTCATCGGCGCGCACCCGCTTGAGGAACTCCTCGCCGACCTGGGACTCTGGCGGCGCGTACAGGATCGCCAGCGGGGTACGCAGCGCCAGCCACTGGTTCAGCAGCTCCCAGTTGCCGTAGTGCGGTGCGGCGATGATCACCCCGCGGCCGGCGGCGATTGCTGCGTCCAATACAGCGGTGCCGTGCTCCTCGCGGATCAGAGCCATGTTTTCCGCATGCGGCCGGGTCCACAGCCGCAGCGTCTCCATCAGCTGGCGCGCGGTGGTGCGCAGCACTTCCTGCCGCAGCTCCTCGCGTTGCGCCGGATGCATGTGCGGGTAGGCGATCGCCAGGTTGCAGGCGGTGACCCGGCTCTCGCGGCTGGACGGGCGCAGCACCACCTTGGCGAGCACGTCCGCGATCCCGTACAGGCCGCGCCATGGCAGGCGCGCCACCAGCGCGGCAAAGACATACAGGACGTGGGCGAGAAGGCGGCTCATCGCTGGCAGTGTAGCCGCCAGATGGCGCCGATTCCGTGCGCAGGCCGAGCATCGCGCGCGACCGTGGCGCCGCGCGCGAAGCTCGGCTACCGTGCGGCGATGCTTGCCCTCATCCAACGTGTCAGCCACGCCAGCGTGCGCGTCGACGACGAGCTGCTGGGCGGCATCGGCCCCGGTCTGCTGGCGCTGGTGGGCATCGAGCCGGCCGACGGCGAGGCGCAGGTCGAGCGGATGGCGCAGCGCCTGCTCGGCTACCGGGTGTTTGCCGATGCGCAGGGGCGCATGAACCTGGGCCTGGCCGACAGCGGCGGGCAGTTGCTGCTGGTCAGCCAGTTCACCCTGGTCGCCGATACCGCCAGCGGCATGCGTCCGGGCTTCAGCACGGCCGCGCCACCTGAACAGGCTGAACCGCTATTCAACCAATTGCTCGATTCCTGCACGCGATTGCTGCCGGCAGGGGTGGAAACCGGGCGCTTTGGTGCCCATATGGTAGCGAGCCTGGCCAATGATGGTCCGGTCACCTTCCTTCTGCGGGCCTGAGGCCGCAGAGGCCGTACCGCCGGATGTGCCAAGCAGAACGGCGCAGCGGTGGTATAATACAAGGTTCCCCAGCCCCACATAATATGGTAGCGCAGCCGCATGGCAAACGAGAGTCCGGCTCCCAAGTCCGATATCAAAACGCTGATCAGTAAGGGCCTGGAGCAAGGCTACCTGACCTACGCGGAAGTCAACGATCACCTGCCGGCCGACATGGTCGAGGCGGAGCAGATCGAGGACGTCATCGCCCTGATCAATGGCATGGGCATCGAAGTGCACGAGGTCGCACCCGATGCCGACACCCTGTCGATCGGCGACACCAGCTCCAGCGGGCGCGAGGTCGATGAGACCACCGCCGAGGAAGCTGCTGCCGCCCTGACCGGCCTGGATGCCGAGGGTGGCCGCACGACCGACCCGGTGCGCATGTACATGCGCGAGATGGGCACGGTCGACCTGCTGACCCGCGAAGGCGAGATCGAGATCGCCAAGCGCATCGAGGACGGCCTCAACCAGGTCCAGGCCTCCATCGCGCTGTTCCCCAGCACCATCCAGCTGATCCTGGAAGACTACGAGCTGCACAAGGCCGGCAAGAAGCGCCTGGCCGAGCTGCTGGTCGGCTTCCTTGACCAACTCGAGGACCCGACCGTGGCGCCGCCGCCGGCCGAGGCGATGTCGGTTGTTCCCGAGCCCGTCAAGGACGAGGACGAAGTCGACGAGGACGCCGAGGACGAGGACGACGCGGAAGTCGTCGACGAGGGCCCGACCGGTCCCGATCCGGCCGAGGTGACTGCCCGCTTCGAGCACCTCAGCGACCTCTACACGCAGTTCGAAAAGGCTTACGCCAAGCACGGCCCCAGCCACAAGTCGGTGGTCAAGCTGCGCGAGGAGATGGCCGAGGTGTTCGTCACCCTGAAGCTGCCGCTTCCGCTGACCGACGTGCTGGTGCAGAACATGCGCAGCACCCAGGCCGAGTTGCGCCGCCAGGAGCGCCGCATCCTCGAGCTGGCGACCCGCGTGGCGAAGATGCCGCGCAAGGACTTCATCCGCTCCTGGGACGGCAACCAGACCAACCTGGAGTGGGTCGATGACCTGCTCAAGCGCAAGCAGAAGTGGGCTTCGGGCCTGCGCGAGGTGAAGGACCAGATCATCGCCGAGCAGGAGGCGACCATCGCCACCGAGGCCGCGATGCGCATCACCCTAGCCGACCTGCGCGAAATCAGCCGCACCATGGCCTACGGCGAGACCCGCGCGCGCAAGGCCAAGCGCGAGATGATCGAGGCCAACCTGCGCCTGGTGATCTCGATCGCCAAGAAATACACCAACCGCGGCCTGCAGTTCCTGGACCTGATCCAGGAGGGCAACATCGGCCTGATGAAGGCGGTCGACAAGTTCGAGCATCGCCGCGGCTTCAAGTTCTCGACCTACGCCACGTGGTGGATCCGTCAGGCGATCACCCGCTCGATCGCCGACCAGGCGCGCACCATCCGCATCCCGGTGCACATGATCGAGACGATCAACAAGCTCAACCGCATCTCGCGCCAGATGCTGCAGCAGTACGGCCGTGAAGCCACGCCCGAAGAGCTGGCCAAGGAAATGGAGATGCCCGAGGACAAGGTCCGCAAGGTGATGAAGATCGCCAAGGAACCGATCTCCATGGAAACCCCGATCGGCGACGACGAGGACTCCCACCTGGGCGATTTCATCGAGGACACCAACGTGGAGTCCCCGGTGGATGCGACGGTCAACATCAACCTGATGGAAACCGTGCGCGACGTGCTGGCCGGCCTGACCCCGCGCGAAGCCAAGGTGCTGCGCATGCGCTTCGGCATCGACATGAACACCGACCACACCCTTGAGGAAGTCGGCAAGCAGTTCGATGTCACCCGCGAGCGGATCCGCCAGATAGAGGCCAAGGCGCTGCGAAAACTGCGTCACCCGAGCCGCTCGGAACAGCTGCGCAGCTTCCTCGAGATCGAGTAGCCGCACCCGGCAACCTCGCACGTACCAAAGCGCCATGGCGCACCGGAGCCCCGCCACGAGCGGGGCTTCGCCGTATCCGGCACGCTATAATCGGCGGCCGCGACGCGGGCCTATAGCTCAATGGTTAGAGCAGCGAACTCATAATTCGTTGGTTCCAGGTTCGAGTCCTGGTGGGCCCACCATCGGGCTGCTTTTCATCCCGGGGATCGGCGAGCAAATCTTCACAATGCATCCACGGCTTCCGGCGCAAGACTGGTTCCGGTTTCCCCCGCCGAAGGAGCACTGAAATGTCTCTGCCCAAACAACATCTGGTGATGGCGCGTACGCTCGTTGTGGCGATAGTCGCCACCGTCGGACTTGCCGGCTGCGCGACCTACGCTGACGAGTTTGCAGGAATCAACTCCCGCCTCGATCAACTCGATACAAGGGTCCAGAGCGCGGCTCAGAGCGCCGAATCCGCCAATCAGTCCGCGCAGCAGGCCAATCAACGACTGGATCAGATGGAATCCCGCGTCCAGCAACTGGAAACGGCGCCGCGCCGCGTGCCGCGCGGTTAATCCAGGTACCGACCTATCCGTACCCGCACCCACGCCGTGAGGAGCGCGCTTTATGGCGCGCTGGTGCTGGCGCTGACATTGGCCAGCTTCGGCGCAGCCGGTGCCGAGCGTGCCGCCGCGCATCCGGCCGCCGTCGCCGACCAGCTTCCGCGAGGCCAGGACGCTTCCGGAGCCGTGATCGAGCTCGCGGGCTGGATCGTCGCCTCCCAGGACAGCCACGGCTATCCGTTTGCAGTCATGGACAAGGCCGCGGCGCAGATCTTCGTGTTCGGCGGCGATGGCCGGCTCCGCGGCGCGGCACCCGGGCTCTTCGGCTCGGCGGTCGGTGATCACACGGCCCCCGCCATTGCCGGGCTTGCACTGCGCGAGATTCCGGGCCGGGACCGCACGACGCCTGCAGGTCGCTTCGTGGGCGGTTTTGGTCCGTCCATCGATGCCGGGCGCGTGCTGTGGGTGGACTACGATTCGGCGGTCTCCATCCACCCGACGGCCACTGGCATTCCCGCCGAGAGACGCGTGGAACGGCTTTTGTCGCCGTCGCCGGACGACAACCGCGTCACGCATGGCTGCATCAACGTCTCGCCCGACTTCTACGAGGCGATCATCCGACCGACGTTTGAGGGGGGCGGGGTGTTCTACATCCTGCCGGATTCGCTGCCTATCGCGGAGGTCTTCCCGGAGTTCGCGCAGAGCGGCGCCAATTCGCAACGCAAGGCCCGTCCGTGACCCGGTCAGGCTCATGGCGCGCGTCGGCTACAGTGCGCACATCAGCCAAGCCGAAGCATCGTGATGCCGTCAGATAAAGCCACTACCTCCAGCCAGATCCTTGACCGCGTCGTCGCGCAGGCGCGCCGCGACGCCGAGCAGCGGGACAAGGGCTATCGCGAGCGGGCGTTGAAGATGTACCCGTGGATCTGCGGGCGCTGCGCGCGCGAGTTCACCCGCGCCAACCTGCGCGAACTCACCGTGCACCATCGCAACCACGACCACGACTTCAACCCGCCCGATGGCAGCAACTGGGAGCTGTTGTGCGTGTACTGCCACGACAATGAGCACTCGCGCTACGTGGACTACACCGGCGGCAGCGCGCTGGATGCCGAGGACCGGCCGGCCGCGGCGACGGGCAATCCGTTTGCCAATCTCAAGTCGCTGCTGAAAAAGGAATGATCGTGGCGGAGGCGGTGGACTTGTCCGCCTCCTGCACCGCTCGGCTGAATCACTCGGAGGTCGCTGGCAAGGCGTAGGCGATGACCGCGTCGCCGGTCTTGGTGCCCAGCGAACCGTGTCCGCCGGCGGCGACCACTACGTACTGGCGACCATCCTCGCCCAGGTAAGTCATCGGCGTGGCCTGGCCGCCGGCGGGGAGCCGGCTCTGCCACAACTGTGCGCCGGTGGAAACGTCGTAGGCCCGCATGTAGTAATCCAGCGTGCTGGAAAGGAAGGCGACCCCGCCGGCCGTCATGATCGGACCGCCCAGGTTGGGTACGCCCATGCGGAACGGCAGCGGCAAGGGCGAGCTGTCGCGCACGGTGCCGTTCCGGTGCTGCCAGATGCGCTTGCCCGTGGTCAGGTCGGACACCGCCACGAAGCCCCACGGTGGCGCCTGGCACGGCAGCCCGAGCCTGGACACAAACGGTGCCAGCGATATCGCGAACGGGGCACCGAAGTTTTCGTTGAGCGCGGGCAAGGCCTCGCTGCCCGGCGGGGTTTTGCCGTCATTGACATACAGCTCGGTGGCGTTTTCGCGCGGTATCAAGCGCGAGACGAACGCCAACCGGGTGGGCGTGGTGAAGGTGATCTGGCGCTCCGGGTCCACCGCCACGCCGCCCCAGTTGAACACCCCGAAGTTGCCCGGATACACCAGCGTGCCCTGGGTGGATGGCGGGGTGTAGCGGCCTTCGTAGCGCAGCTTGCGCAGATCGATGCGGCAGGCCAGCTGGTCGAACAGCGTCGCGCCCCACATGTCGCGTCCGCGCAGCGGCGGCGGGTCATAGGACAGCGCGGACACCGGCTGGGTGGGCGCGGTGTGGTCGCCGGCAGCGGCGCCTTGCGGCACCGCCGTTTCGGTCACCGGGAGGATGGGCTCGCCGGTCCGCCGGTCGAGCACGAAGACCTCGCCCTGCTTGGTCGGCTGTACCAGGGCAGGAATGCGCTGGCCGCCGACGGTCAGGTCGATCAGGCTCGGCTGCGAGGGCACGTCGTAGTCCCACAGGTCGTGATGCACCGTCTGGAACGCCCAACGCACGCGGCCGGTGGCCAGGTCGAGCGCCACCACCGCCGACGAGTAGCGCTCCACGTTCGCGCTGCGGTTGCCACCCCACTGGTCGGGCGGCTGGTTGCCCATGGGCACGTACACCATGCCCAGCGCTTCATCCACGCTGGACGGCGCCCAGCTGTTGGGCGAGTTGGGCGTGTAGAGCCCGTCCGCCCCGATCGGCGCGGTCTGCTCCGGCTTGGCCGAGTCCCAGTTCCAGACCAGCGCGCCGGTATGCACGTCGAACGCGCGGATGACCCCGGACGCTTCGGTGGTGGAGACATTGTCCAGCACCGTGCCGGCCACGATGACCAGCGACGCGGTCACCACCACCGGCGAGGTGGAGTAGTAAGAGCCCGGATTGACGTAGGGCATGTTGGCCCACAGGTCGATCTGCCCGTCGCCGCCGCCGAAGTCGGCGCAGACCTCGCCGTCGTCGGGGTTGATCGCGATCAGGCGGCCGTCGGCGGTCGGCATGAACAGACGTGACGGACATTCGGCCGTGGTCGGCAGGTCGATCGCCGCGATGGGCGCGCCGGACGGGGTTTGCGGCGCTGTGGGCGTTGTGGCCGAAACCGTCGCTGTCGTGGCGTTGAGGGTTCCGTCGCCGGCGATGGTTGGCGGGGCAGCCGCCGATGCGCTCGCATCGTTGTGATACGACAGCCCGCGGCAGGTCAGATGCTGCAGTGCCAGCTCGCCCTGGATCTTCGGGTCCAGCCGCCAGACCTCCTCGCCGGTGGTGGCGTCCAGCGCGATGATCGACTGGTGTGGCGTGCAGAGAAACAGCCGGTTGCCGATCTTCAGCGGCGTGACCTCGAAGGTGGTCTCCTCCGGATCGCCGGGCAGACCGCGCACGTCGCCGGTGTGGTACGTCCACGCCACCTCGAGCTGGCCGGCGTTGGCCGGAGTGATCTGCGTCAGGGGTGAGTAGCGTTGGCCGTAGCCGGTGCGTCCGTACGCGTGCCATTCGCCGGGCGGCACGCCCGACCGATCCACCCCCGCGCTGCCTGCGGCCATCGGCACGGTGCCCTTGATTGCGTGCGGGTCGCTGAACCAGGAAGCGACCGAGACGATCGCCACCAGCGCCATCGCGACCGTCAGCGCAAGGCTGCCGCGAGCGGAGATGGCTGGGCGACCAGCCGCATCGTGCCGGGCGCTTCCCGCGGGTTCGCCGGCAGCGTGCAGGCCGCGCCGCAGCCAGGGCGTCAGCAGCCAGATGCCGATCACGAACAACACCCCGAGGCGCGCCGCCAGCGGCCACCAGTCCAGTCCGGCTTCCCACAAGGACCACGCCAGCGAAGCCGCCAGCACCACCGCGTAGATCCAGAGTGCCCATCGGCGACGGAGGAGCAACCCGACTCCCGATGCTGCCAGTCCCAGTGCTGCCAAGGCGTAGTACCAGGAACCACCCAGCGCGATGAGCTGCGCGCCGCCCACACCCATCAGCAGCGCCATGACGAGCAGCAATGCGCCCGTCAGCGGAGGGGCAATGCTGCGTCGGGGGTGGGTCATGTGCAGGGTTTCCTGGCTGGATGCTTGATCTGATAACGCGCGCGGCGTCGACGCGACGTGGAGGTTGGTGTGCGACCCGCTGCGACACGGGGACATTCACTCCTCCGTGATCCGCCGCTGCGCACCGTAATGACTCCAGCGCGGCTGGGGTAACTTCGCTACCCGCGCCTGACACGACTCTCAACGGAAGACCCCATGGATCTGAAAAGCGGCTACCCGTTCTGGGCGGTCAAGAACGGCCTGATGCATGCCTTTGAGCCGCTGCAAAGCGATACCCGTTGCGATGTCGCCATCATCGGCGGTGGCATCAGCGGCGCATTGATCGCCGATACGCTTTCCGCCGCCGGTCACGAGGTGGTGCTGGTCGAACAGCGCGATATCGGCTGGGGCAGCACGGCGGCGAGCACGGCCTTGCTGCAATACGAGATCGACACCCACCTGACCGAGCTCAGCACGACGTTGGGCGAGGACAGCGCGGTGCTGGCCTACCGCGCGTGCGTCGACGCGATCGGCATGCTCGAGGAGGTCGCCAATGGTCTGGGCGACACGGGCTTTGAACGTTGCGACAGCCTGTACTACGCCAGCCGGGCACGTGACACGGGACAGCTGCGCGAGGAGTACGCGCTGCGCCGCCGGCACGGGTTCGATGTCCGTTGGCTGGAGTCGGGTGAGATCAAGGAACGCTTCGGCATCCCCGCGCCGGCGGCGATCCTCAACCGCCCGGCCGCCAGCGTGGATCCCTACCGGCTCACCTACGGCCTGCTCACCCGGCTGCAGAAGCGCGGCGTGGGCGTGCACGACCGGACCCGCGTGGCCAGCGTGGTCACGCGACCGCGATCGGTGGAGCTCGCGCTGGAGAACGGCGCATGCCTGATCGCGGGCCACGTGATCGTGGCGGCGGGCTACGAGGGCGAGAACTTCCTTCCCAGCAACGTCGCCAGCAACCGCAGCAGCTACGCATTCGTCACCGATCCGATCAGCCGCGATGACCTGGGCGCGCTGTCCACGACGATGATGTGGGAAACCGCGCGGCCCTACCTCTACCTGCGCACGACCTCGGACAACCGTCTGCTGGTCGGCGGGGAGGACGATCGCGTGGACATCCCGCGACGCCGCGATGCGATGGTCGACCGCAAGGCGCGCTCACTGGCGAAGAAAGCGCAGAAGTTGTTTCCGCACCTCGACATCACCCCGACGTTCTCATGGGCCGGGACGTTCGCCGAGACCAGCGACGGCCTGCCGTACTTCGGACCGCACCCGGCGACCGGGCCGCGGATGCTGTTCGCCATGGCCTACGGCGGCAACGGCATCACCTACTCGATGCTGGGCGCGGGGCTGTTGCGGGCGATGGTGGAGGGCAAACCGCACCGCCTGGCGCCGCTGTTCACCTTCGATCGCTTGAACACCTGACCGAACGCGCCGGTCCAGGACACTGCCGTCGCGCTTGGCTCAGCTGTCCAGCAACGCCCGGATCGCCGCCAGTCCCGCCGCCGCACGCTCCTGCTTGTGCGCGGCGTCGGCAACCGGGTCGGCGCCGTCGCGCTGGACCTCGGCCACCGGCAGTTCGTCGAGGAAGCGGCTTGGCTTGAGGCGGATCGTGTCGCCCCACTTCTGCGCCTTCTTCGAGTACGACAGCCACAGCCGTTCCTTGGCCCGGGTGATGCCGACGTACAGCAGCCGACGTTCCTCCTCCAGGCTGCCTTCATCCAGAGCGGCATCGTGGGGCAGGGTGCCATCCTCGACGCCGACGATGAACACGTAGCGGAACTCCAGGCCCTTGGCACCGTGCAGGCTCATCAGCCGCACCTGGTTGCCTGCGTCCCCCTTGTCGGCGTGTGACAGCAGGGCCAGTTGGGCCGCCAGCTCGCCCGGCCCTGCGCCTCTGCCGCCATCAAACCAGCCCGCCAGCTCTTCCAGATTGGCCTTGCGGCGCTGGAAGGACGCCTCGTCCTTGCACTGGGCGCGGATCGCCAGCAGCAGCCCGGATTTCTCCGCCAGCACGCGCACCAGCTCGGACGGCGGCAGCTTGCGGGCGTCCTCGCGCAGGCCGCGGACGATGCCGACAAAGGTGTTCAGCGCGTTGCCGGCACGCGGCGGCAGCTGCTGCAGCGCGCCGACCGACTCGGCGGCGCGCGACATCGGCATGCCGGCACGCTGGGCCAGTTCGGCCAGTCGCGCCAGCGTGGTCGCGCCGACCTCGCGCTTGGGCGAGGTCACCGCACGCAGGAAGGCGGCATCGTCGTCGGGATTGGCGATCAGGCGCAGCCAGGACATCGCGTCCTTGACCTCGCCGCGCTCCAGGAAGGCGGTGCCGCCGGTCAGGTGGTAGGGCACGCCGACCTGCTGCAGCGCCTTCTCCAGCGCGCGCGACTGGAAATTGCCGCGGAACAGGATGCAGAAATCGCTCCACGGCGCCTGCCGGGCGGTCGCGGTGAACTGGATCTCGGCGGCGACCTTTTCCGCCTCATGCGCACTGTCGCGGCATTCCCAGATGCGTATGCGCTCGCCGTCGGCCTGCTCGCTCCACAGCGTCTTGAGGTGGGTGTGCGGGTTGTTGGCAATCAGCGCGTTGGCCGCGCGCAGCACGCGGTTGGAGCAGCGGTAGTTCTGCTCCAGCTTGATCACCCGCAGGCTCGGGTAGTCGGTCTCCAGCGACAACAGGTTGTCGGGATTGGCGCCGCGCCAGGCGTAGATGGACTGGTCGTCGTCACCCACCACGGTGAACAGCCCGCTCGGCCCGGCCAGCGACTTGAGCAGGCGGTACTGGGCGTCGTTGGTGTCCTGGCACTCGTCCACCAAGAGGTAGCCGATGCGCTCGCGCCAGGCCAGCGCGCACTCCTCGTCGGACTCCAGCAACTGCACCGGCAGGCGGATCAGGTCATCGAAGTCGACCGCATTGAAGGTGGTCAGGCGCGCCTGGTAGAGCGCGTAGACGGTGGCCGCCTCCACTTCGCGCGCGCTGCGGGCCTCGGCCATCGCCTGCTCGGGCGACAGGCCGGCGTTCTTGGCCCGCGAGATCAGGTTGCGCATGCCGTCCAGCACGTCCGGCTTGGTGCCCACGCCCAGCAGGTCCTTGATCTGCGCGCCGCTGTCGTCGCTGTCGAAGATCGAGAAGCCGCGGCGCAGGCCGAGCTTGGCGTGTTCGATCTGCAAAAAGCGCAGGCCCAGGGCGTGGAAGGTGGAGATCGTCAGCCCCTCCGCGCCGTCGCCGCGGATGCGCTTGGCGACGCGTTCGCGCATCTCCTTGGCCGACTTGTTGGTGAAGGTGATCGCCGCGATGCGCCGCGCCGGCATGCGGCCCGACGCGATCAGGTGGGCGATCTTCTCCACGATCACCCGGGTCTTGCCGCTGCCGGCACCGGCGAGCACCAGCAGGGGGCCTTCGACGTGTTCGACGGCGGCGCGTTGGGGAGGGTTGAGGCCGTGCATGGGGACTGCAGTCACGCGATGGAGCGGCCGGGCAGTTTACCCCGGCCCCGCCGACGACTACCTTTGTCGGCTCTCTCACCGGCTGTCATGGCTCAAGGATCACGGATGCTCCCTCGGCTGCTGTTGCGCGCACTGCTGGCATCGACACTGTTCGCACTTGCTTTCACCGCCGTTGCGGCGCCGCCGGTGGAGGATCCGCTGGACGATCCGGTGATGCTTTCCGCGGGCTTCCTGGCCGGCCACCCCGACCTGAACTACCGCATCGAGGGCCAGAAGGCGCTCGATGACGGCCGCCTGCAGGACGCGCTGGCGTACTTCCGTCGCGCCAGCCTATACGCCGACAAAGCCTCCCAGGCGATGGTCGGCGAGATGCTCTGGCAGGGCCGCGGCACCGAGGTGGACCGGCCACTGGCCTACGCATGGATGGACCTGGCCGCCGAGCGCGGCTACCGCGGTTTCCTGCGCTTCCGCGAGCAGTACTGGGCGCAGCTGGACCAGGCCGAGCGTGATCGCGCGGTGGCCGAAGGCCAGGCGGTCTACGCGCGCTACGGCGATGCAGTCGCCCAGCCGCGGATGGCCGCGGTGCTGCGCCGCGCGCGCAGCCAAGTCACCGGCAGCCGCACCGGGTTTGTCGGCTCGCTGAAGATCGTCACCACCGGTCCGGCCGGGGAGTCGATCAACATCGACGGCTCCCAATTCCACGACGAGCGCTACTGGGATCCGAAGCAGTACGCCGGGTGGCAGGACAGCATCTGGATGAACCCGCGCGTGGGCACGGTCAACGTGGGCGAAACCGAGGTGCTGCCCAGGCGGGAACCCGGGTCCTGATCGCCTAAAATGCCGGCATGGCGAAGCTCTATTTCTACTATTCGGCGATGAACGCCGGCAAGACCACCAACCTGCTGCAATCGGCGCACAACTACCGCGAGCGCGGGATGCGGGTGCTGATCCTGGCGCCGCAGCTGGACAGCCGCGCCGGCAGCGGCACGGTGGCCTCGCGTATCGGACTGAGCGCTGCGGCGACCACGTTCACTCCCGCGCAGGACCTGCAGTCGCTGGTCGCGGCCGACGTCGCCGCCAACGGCGAGCTGCACTGCGTGCTGGTGGACGAGGCGCAGTTCCTGCACAAGCCGCAAGTCTGGCAGCTGAGCGAGGTGGTGGACGCCTTCGGTATCCCGGTGCTGTGCTACGGGCTACGGACGGACTTTCGTGGCGAGCTGTTCGAGGGCAGCCAGTACCTGCTGGCCTGGGCCGATGAGATCAGCGAGATCAAGACGATCTGCCACAGCGGCAGCAAGGCGACGATGACCGTGCGCGTGGATGCGCAGGGCCGCGCGGTGCGCGACGGGCCGCAGGTCGAGATCGGCGGCAACGAGCGCTACCTGTCGGTCTCGCGCGCCGAATACAAGAAGGTGGTCCGCGGCGAGGGGTCGATCGATCCGATGCAGCCCCCGCTGTCCCTGCCGCCGGCAACGGACTGACACGGCTCAGCCGCGGGGCCGTGCAGAAGGGCGGTCAGCCGCTGCAGGGCGTCCCCCCGGCCAGTCGGTATACCGTCGCTCGCGTGGATCGCGCCGACGCGCCGGAAGATGGGTTCGGAGCGCTGGACGCGGGCGCGGGCGACCCGGCAGCGCGAAAGCTGCGCCCGGAACGCCGCGGTCGGCAGCGGCGATGACAGCGGATGCTGGGCGATGCGCGCCAGTCCCGGCCGCATCACTTGGATGCACCCGGCCGGATCGCCAAGCAGCTCCGCCACCCGGCCGCGCTGGATCAGCGAGTCCAGGCGCAGTTGTTCCGGAACAGGGTCCACGTCGGCCAGCAGGCGTGCCTGGCGGTCCAGCAGACGCCGCGCCTGCTCAGGCTCGCCCTGGCCGATGTGCAGGCCGGCGACCACGCCGAGCACCTCGGCCAGGGCGACCGGCTGGTCGGCCAACTCGCGCTCGCCGCGCGCCACGGCGGTCATCAGCAGGGTGCGCATGTCCATCGGTTGACCGTCGCGGGTATCCCCGGCGCTCTCCAGGACCCCGATCATGAACGCCTGGATGGCCTGCGCGCGCGCCGCTTCCGCGACGGCCTGGCGGGACTGGACCATGCCCATCAGCAACGCGACCGTGAGCACCGCGGTGGTCAGCGTGCCGGTCGCCAGCGGCCAGCGGTGCCGGCCGACGAACTTGCCCATCCGGTAGCGCCAGCTCTGCGCCCGTGCGCGCACCGGCCGGCCGCTGGCGTAGCGCAACAGGTCCTGCGCCAGCGCCTCCACCGAGGGATAGCGCTGCTCCGGCGGTTTGGACAGCGCCTTGAGGACGATGTTGTCCAGATCCCCGGCCAGCAGCCGCGCGCGCCGGCGCAAGGCCAGCGGGTCGTGCGCCGGTTCCGGGACGGTCGCGCCGACGGGTTGCAGCAGCGCCTGCGACGGCCGCACCGGGTCGTGCATCAGGATGGATTCCTCCCATGCCGCGTCGCTGCCGCGCACGGGCCGATAGGGCTTGGCATCGACCAGCAATTCGTACAGCACCACGCCCAGCGAATAGACGTCGGTCATGGTGGTGACCGGCTCGCCGCGGATCTGCTCGGGCGCCGCGTAGTGCAGGGTGAAGGCGCGCGCATCGGTGCGGGTGCGCTCCGGGCCGTTGTCGCTGTCGAGCAGTTTGGCGATGCCGAAATCGAGCAGGCGGACGTCGCCGCCGGGCGTCACCAGGATGTTGGAGGGCTTCAGGTCGCGGTGGACGATCAGGTTGGCGTGGGCGTGGCTGACCGCCGCGCAGACCTGCTCGAACATGTGCAGGCGCGTGGCCAGCGGGGTGTCGTGCTCGCGGCAGTAGTCGGTGATCGGTATGCCGTCGATGTATTCCAGCGCCAGGTAGGGCAGGCCTTCGCTGCTGATGCCGGCATCGAGCAGGCGGGCGATGTGCGGGTGGGCCAGCCGGGCGAGGATCTGCCGCTCGCGGCTGAAGCGCAGGCGCAGGTTGGTGTCCACCAGGCCCGGGCGCAGCAGTTTCAGGCCCACGCGGCGCTGGTAGAGCCCGTCGGCGCGCGAGGCGAGCCAGACCTGCCCCATCCCGCCTTCTCCGAGCAGGTGCTCCAGCCGGTACGGCCCGACCTGCCGCCCGGGCATCACCAGCTGGCTGGGCTTGAGCGCCGGCTCGGCGAGGAAGCTCTCGTCCTCGTCCAGCGCGATCAGCGCCGCCAGCTCGTCGGCGAGTCCCGGGTCCTCAGCGCGCACGCGGTGCAGGCGGCGCTCGCGGGCGCCCGGGTCCAGCCCGAACAGCTCGTCGAGCAGGGGGGACATCCGTTGCCAGCGTGCTGGGTCCATGCGTCCTTCCGTGTTGTGCGTCGCGCCCCGGGCGAGTCAGCTGCTCAGGCTTGCGGCGCGTCGCGCAGCGATGCCAGCAGGAACACCCGTGCCTTCTGCCAGTCGCGCCGGATGCTGCGCTCGGAGCGGTCCATCACCGCGGAGATTTCCGGCTCCGAGAGTCCGCCGAAATAGCGCAGCTCGACCAGTTGCGCCAGTTTCGGGTCGACCTGTCCCAGTCGGGTCAGGGCCACGTCCAGCGCGAGCATGTCGTCATCCAGGCGCAAGCCGCCTTCCAGGTCTTCGGGCAGGTCGGTTACCCGGTGCAGGTCGCCGCCGCGTTTCTGCGCCAGCCGTTGCCGGGCGTAGTCGACCACCACCGAGCGCATCGCGGTGGCCGCGTAGGCGAAGAAGTGCGCACGATCGTCAAACTGGGCTTCGCGCTTGCCCCAGAGTTTCAGATAGGCCTCGTGCACCAGCGCGGTGGCGTTGAGGGTGTGGCCGCGCTGCTCCGCCAACTGGCGCCGGGCCATGCCGTGCAGCTCGTGATAGAGCGCGGAAAGCACCTCGTCGAGTGCCCCGCGACCGCCCCCACGGGCCGCTTGCAGAAGCTGGGTAATATCGCCGCTGTCAGCCATAGCACGTCCCTTCCTTGTGACGTTGAATATAGCGCGTTGTGACACATGTCACGGAAATTGTACAAGCGGCCGCGGCGGCGGCAGGTTCAGCGTTGGCAGTTGCTGCACCACACGCTGGTGCGCTGGCCGATGGACGCCTGTTTCAGGGCACGGCCACAGCTCGCGCATGGTGCGCCGCCCTGGCCATAGACCGACAGCTGCTGGACGAAATAGCCGGTGTTGCCGTCTGGACTGATGAAGTCGCGCAGCGTCGTGCCCCCCTGCGCGATGGCGGCCTCCAGGACGCGGCGGATTTCCCCGGCCAGCAGGCGATAGCGCTCGCGCGAGATCCGCCCGGCGGCCCGCAACGGCGAGATCCCGGCTGCGAACAGGGCCTCGGCGGCGTAGATGTTGCCGACCCCGACCACAACCGCCTGGTCCATCAGGAAGGTCTTCACCGGGGCGCGGCGTCCGCGGCCCAGGGCGTACAGATAGTCGCCGGTGAACGCGTCCGACAGCGGTTCCGGCCCGAGCGACGCCAGCAGGGGATGGACGCCGCCGGGCGCCTGCCACAGCACGCTGCCGAAACGGCGCGGGTCGTGCATCCGCAGCACGCGCTCGTTGTCCAGGAGCAGGTCGACGTGGTCGTGCGGGCGCGGCGGCGTGTGCGCCGGGATCACCCGAAGGCTGCCGGACATGCCCAGATGCAGCAGCGCGCTGCCCACGGCCGTATCCAGCAGGAGGTACTTCGCCCGGCGACGCACCCCGAGGATCCGTTGGCCGGGCAGAAGCGTGCCGATTTCAGCGGCGATCGGCCACCGCAGGTCGGTCCGACGCAGGGTCGCGGCGATGACCGTGCGGCCGGTCAGGTGGGGCGCGAGGGCGGCGCGGGTGGTCTCGACTTCGGGCAGCTCGGGCATGCGCACAGTCTACGGCGCGCCGGACTTCGGAACGCCCGGACCGTCGCTGCGCTGAACGGTTCACGGTGGCGCGGGTGCGCATCGCGGCCCCCGCGGATTCAGCTGAATGGTCCCGATGCACAGTTGTGCACTGGCGTGTCATCATCAATGGTTCCGGCGTGCAAACCTCGCCGGATTGATCCGGGCACGCGCCCGGCGCCCTTCCCCGGAGTCATGAAATGCCCGCTTCTTTGCTCGACTTCCTCGCCGGTGGCGTGCTGCAACCCAGTTGGGGTGCGCTCGCCGTCTACGTGCTGGTGGTCACCCAGTTGACGATCTTTGCCGTCACCCTCTACCTGCACCGCTCGATGACCCACCGCGGCGTCGAATTCCACCCGGTGATCAACCACTTCTTCCGTTTCTGGACCTGGCTGACCACGTCGATGATCACCCGCGAGTGGGTGGCGATCCACCGCAAGCACCACGCCACCTGCGAGACCGAGGAAGACCCGCACAGTCCGGTGACCAAGGGCATCGGCAACGTGTTCTGGCGCGGCGTGGAGCTTTACCGCGAGGCCCGTAGCGACCGCGCGTCGATCGAGAAGTACGGCAAGGGCTGCCCGGACGACTGGATCGAGCGCCATGTGTACACCCCGCATGCCACCCTCGGCCCGACCCTGCTGCTGTTCATCAACTTCGGCTTGTTCGGGTTTGCCGGCGTGGCGGTCTGGGCGATCCAGATGCTGTGGATCCCGTTCTGGGCCGCGGGCGTGGTCAACGGCATCGGCCACTGGTGGGGCTACCGCAACTTCGAGACCACCGACAAGGCGACCAACATCACGCCGTGGGCGTTCTGGATCGGCGGTGAGGAACTGCACAACAACCACCACGCGTTCCCCAGCTCGGCCAAGTTCGCGCTGCGCAAGTTCGAGTTCGACATCGGCTGGACGGTGATCCAGGCGCTGCAGCGCGTTGGCCTGGCCAAGGTGCTGCGGGTCGCGCCGACGCTGGACGTGCGGCCCAACATCAGCATGCCGGACCGGGAAACACTCAAGGCCCTGCTGGCGATCCGCTTCCAGGCGATGACCGACTATTACCGCAAGGTCACCCTGCCGGCATTGCGGGCCAATGACGAGAAACTGCCGCGCAAGCTGCGCAAGGGCCTGGCCGACGGCGGCCGCTGGCTGGACGACGAGAAACGCGCCCGCCTGCAGGCCTGGCTGGCGGACCGCCCGCACATGGCGACGCTGGCCGAGTATCGCCAGCGCCTGCAGCAGGTGCTCGACGAGCGCTCCAACGACGCGCAGGCCACGCTGCAGAAGCTGCACGACTGGTGCGTGGAGGCCGAGGCCACCGGCAATCATGCGCTGCAGCAGTTCTCCGCGCGCCTGAAGGGCTACACCCTGGTGCCGGCGCAGGCGTGACCGCCGCGGGCCGTCATCGGCTGCGTGTGATGACGGCCGTCTGGCTGGTGACCGGCCTGGCGGCGCTTGCCACGCTGTCGGCGCCGGCCTCCGCCCAGTCGCGGGTCGAGACGACCGGCGACTACCTCCAGCGCATGGACACCAACGGCGATGGCCGGGTCTCGCTGGAGGAGTACCTGGCCTGGATGAGCTACGCCTTCGATGCCATGGATGCCAACGGCGACGGCGTGCTCGACCCGGCCGAGCAGCCGGGCGGGAAGGGCAAGGCGATCACCCGCAGCGAGCACCTCGCGCGCCTGACCGCGCGTTTCCGCCGGCAGGACGCCAACCGCGACGGATTCCTCAGCGCCAGAGAGCTGGCCGCACCGCCGCAATAGGCGTCGCGACCGGACGCGTGCGGGCGTCTACTACCAAGGTCGTGTGTCCGCTCCGGCGGGTAGCTCCTACATTTCGATGACAACCACCCTGCTCAGGGGTGCGGCCATCACTTGGGAGGACGTGCGATGCAGGCGAACAACGTGATCGAACGGGTGCTCGCTCACCCCAAGTACGGGGAACTGACGCGCAGGCGCGGACGTACCAGCCTGTGGTTTTTCCTGCTGATGCTGGTGGTGTATGCCGGCTTCATCCTGACCCTGGCCTATTGGCCGGACGTGTTCGCCCGGCCGATCGGGCCCGGTTTCACGATGAGCGTGGGCGTGCTGACCGCGATCATCGTCGCGATCAGCGCGGTGGTGATGATTTCCGCCTTCGTCCACATCTCCAACAAGCACTACGACCCGCTGATCGACGCCATCGTGAGGGACGTGAAGTGAGGGCCGTCATCGCGCCGTGCGCCGCGGCCGTCGCGGCCCTCCTGCCGGTGCCCGCCTTCGCGGCAACCAAGGGGCAGGCCAACACCTCGGCGATCGTCATGTTCCTGGTGTTCATCGTCGCCACGATGTTCATCACCTGGTGGGCGGCCAAGCGCACCAAGACCACCTCGGATTTCTATACTGCCGGGGGCGGCATCACCGGCTTCCAGAACGGCCTGGCGATCGCCGGCGATTACCTGTCGGCGGCGTCGTTCCTGGGCATCGCCGGCATGGTCTACGTCAGCGGTTTTGACGGCATGATCTACGCGATCGGCTTCCTGTTCGGCTGGCCGGTGGTGATGTTCCTGATCGCCGAGCGGCTGCGCAACCTGGGTCGCTACAACTTCGCCGACGTGACCTCCTACCGGCTGTCGGAAACGCCGTTGCGCGTGCTGGCGGCGAGCGCGTCCTTGCTGGTGATCGCGCTCTACCTGATCGCGCAGATGGTCGGCGCCGGCAAACTCATCGTGCTGCTGTTCGGCATCCGCTACGAACTGGCGGTGTCCATCGTCGGCGTGCTGATGATCATGTACGTGGCGTTCGGCGGCATGACCGCGACCACCTGGGTGCAGATCATCAAGGCGGTGCTGATGCTGATCGGCGCCACGCTGATGGCGTTTCTGGTGTTGAAGGCCTTCAGCTTCAATCCCGACGCGATGCTGGCCGAGGCGGTGCGCATCCACCCCAACGGGCTGGCGATCATGGCGCCCGGTTCGCAGGTCAGTGCCAACCCGCTCAACGCGCTCTCGCTGGGACTCGCGCTGGCCTTCGGCACCGCCGGGCTGCCGCATATCCTGATGCGCTTCTTCACCGTGCCCAACGCGAAGGAAGCGCGCCGCTCGGTGATCTACGCCAGCTCGTTCATCGGCTACTTCTACCTGCTGACCTTCATCATCGGTTTCGGCGGCATCGCCCTGCTGTACCAGCACCCGGAGTACTTCAACGCCAATCCCGACGGCAGCATCGACATCATCAACGGGCTGGTCGGCGGGACCAACATGGTGGCGGTGCACCTGGCCAACGCGGTCGGTGGCAGCCTGTTGCTGGGCTTCCTGGCGGCGGTGACCTTCGCCACCATCGTGGCGGTGGTGGCCGGGTTGACCCTGGCCGGTGCGGCGGCGATCTCGCATGATCTCTACGCCAACGTGTTTGCCCGCGGCCGGGCGACGGAGAAGCAGCAGATGAAGATCTCGCGCATCTCCACGGTGACCTTGGGCGTGATCGCGATCCTGCTGGGCATCGTGTTCGAGAACCAGAACGTCGCCTTCATGGTCGGCCTGGCCTTCGCGATCGCGGCCAGTGCCAACTTCCCGGTGCTGGTGCTGTCGATCGCCTGGCGTGGCTGCACGACGATGGGCGCGACGATCGGCGGATTCATCGGCCTGGTGGTGGCGACGGCGTGGGTGACCCTGAGCAAGACCGTGTGGGTGGACGTGTTCGGCTTCGCGGAGCCGATCGTGCCCTTCCCGAACCCCGGCATCCTGTCGATCCCGCTGGCGTTCATCGCGATCTGGCTGTTCTCGGTGCTGGACCGCAGCCCGCGCGCGGATCGCGAACGCGCCGCCTTCGATGCGCTGCGCGTGCGCAGCGAGACGGGCATCGGCGCCTCCTCGGCGAGCGACCACTGACCCGGGGGGCTACCCTCGGTCCACAGACACAGGAGCGATGACGCCATGTACAAGCACATAGTGATTGCGACCGACGGCTCGGAGCTGGCGGGCAAGGGACTGGAGCAGGGCCTGGAGCTGGCGGCGGCATTGGGCGCGCAGGTGACCATCGTCACCGCGTCCGAGCGCTGGACACCGGCGGACGCGGGGGTGGTGTGGGGCGGCTCGGCGAGCATGCTGCAGGAGTACCGGACCCACGTCACCAACCAGGCCAACGAGGTGCTGGCGGCCGCCGCCGCGCGCGCAGACAAGCTCGGTGTGCGCCACGAGTCGGTCTACGTCGCCGAGCGCTACCCCGCCGATGCGATCCTGGAAACCGCCGCCGGGATCGATGCGGATCTGATCGTCATGGCGAGCCATGGGCGCCGCGGTTTGAACCGGTTGCTGATCGGCAGTCAGACGAATGCGGTGATTGCCCACAGCACCATTCCGGTGTTGGTGGTGCGCTGAGGGTTTGCGCGGGGGCGGGACCGTTGGACCGTGAGGGCGCCGCCGCGGCCGGGAGGTCTTCGCTGCTCATGTCCCCCGGCCTCCGCCTGCCGGCGGAAGCCTCCTCCTTTACTTCGCTGCGAAGACCTCCCGACCACGATGGGCGTGTGGGGCCCCGTCGTCCCGCCCGCCGCGGCCGGCAGGTCTTCGCCGCTCATGTCCCCCGGCCTCCGCCTGCCGGCGGAGGCCTCCTCCCTTTACTTCGCTGCGAAGACCTCCCGACCACGACCGGCTTGACGGGTGGGGGACCTCCATCCGCTGAAAGTCGGGCGTTCACCACGGCCGCGGCGTACCCCACAAGACGGGTGGGCTTGCCGTTGAGGGCGAAATAAAGGAGGAGGCGATGGCCGCAGGCCGTTGCCGGGGGACATTCGCCCTCAACGGCAGGCCCACCCGTCCCGGCATCGCCGCAGTCCGTCGCGACGTTCCGGCTCACTGAAAAACCAGAGCACCAAAAAACCGGTCCCACTCGCGTGGGCCCGGCCGCTCGTGCACTCCAGCAGCTCAGCCGGCAGGGTCAAAAGGTGTAGCGGGCCAGCGTGTGCAGGCGGACCAGCTCGCCGTCCGTACCGGATTCCAGCGTGCGCTCACCCCAGATCGCCTCGATGCCCAGATCGAGCTTGGGCACCGGCGACCAGATCAGGTTGGCGTGTGCGGAGTGCACCCGCCGGGTGACCCCCAGCCCTGTCAGGTCGGTCCGGTTGTCCCACTGCGAGCGCGCGTAGTAGAGGTTGCCGCGAAGCTGCGGGCTGAACGCATGGCGCAGACCGGCATACGCCGACCAGCCGCCGAGCGCGTCGAGTTTGCCGCTGGCGTCGACCATCGCGTCCTGCTGCACGGTGGCCAGGCCGATGTAACGCCCGAAACCTTCGCCGCCGGTGGCCTGGTAGCGCAAATCGGTGCGCTCGCCGAGCTTGACCAGCCCGCCGACGGAGGCGGCGAAGCCGGTGCTGCTCTCGGCGCTGCCAGCGACCGGCTCGTGCCTGAGCTGCCGCGCCATGCCGGCCACGCTGAAGTGGCCCCAGTCGCCCTTGCCGGTGTATCGGGCGATCAGGTCGGGCACGCTGTTGTCTCCGCTGATCACGCGCGGACCGCCGCCAAAGGGCTGCACCGTGGTCTCCGGGTTTTCCAGCGACACGCTGAAGGGACCGCTGGTGTAGCGGATCTGCGGCTGGCGCACGAACACCACCGCATCGGTGGGGCCGACGAAGTCGACCGAGTCGAGCAGGGCCGCGGTGTCCATGAAGTTGGACCAGGTCTGGCCGACCAGCAGCCGGTTCCATGTCAGGTAGGCGTGGCGGAGGGTAGCGCCATAGGTGTTGGTTGCCGCCGTGTTGCCCAGCGAGCCGCCGAAGAAATCCAGCTCGAAGCGCGCGCCCAGCTTGTCGCCCGAATCGAGCTCGGTGCTGGCGTCGAACCACAGGCGCGAGAATTTGACGTGGCTGTCGAGATAGGCGTCTCCGCCATCGCCGCCGACCGGGATCGCGCCCGGCACGTAGAAATCGCGGCCGGCGGTGCTCTTGGCGAGTTCGCCGTCGCTGGTGCTGGTCGACATCGCGTCGACGCGAATCATGCCGCCGACGGTGAAGCGGGTGCCGGGGTTGGCCTGCGGGGTGATCGTGGTGGTCTGGATGGCGGCGGTCTGCGCGGACTTGGCCGGGGGCGTGGTGGCGACCGTTTGGGTTGCCGGTACCGGCGCCGTGCGCGGCCCGGTGGTGCCGGCATCGGCGAGTGGCTGCTGCGCCAGCATCTGCTCGACCAGCCGCTCCAGCTCGGCCACGCGGGCCTCCAGTGCCTGCTCGCGGTCGGTCTGCGCCAGCGCCACGCCGGGAGCAAGCAAGGCAAGCAGCATCGCGGCGGCCAGCGGCCGGCGATGCCATTGCGTCGATGCGCCGGTGGTGCCGGCGCGGTTGGATCGGGGCATGTTTCCCTCCACGGCTTCCGCCAGGTGACGGGTTGCCGACGGGCTGCCGGCCACCTGTTTTGGAGGGTATGCGTAAAACGTGCGCATTCACGCGTGCCTAGACCAAGGTCTAAACCGCGCCGTGACTGGATGCGGCACACTCGACAGGGACAAACCGCTCAGGAGGCCACGCCCATGAACATGCCCCGGGACATCTACCCAGTGCCGGCCGATTTCGCTGCCAATACGCGCGTCAATCGGGAGCAGTACCAGGCGCTGTACAAGCAGTCGCTGGACGATCCGGACGGGTTCTGGGCCGGCGTGGCCGAGCGCCTGGAGTGGATGAAGACGCCCACGAAGATCAAGAACACCAGCTTCGACCTGGCCGACTTCCGCATCCGCTGGTACGAGGACGGCGAGCTCAACGTCAGCGTGAACTGCCTGGACCGGCACCTGGAGAGCCGCGGTGACAAGACCGCGCTCATCTTCGAGCCCGACAGCCCCGACACGCCGGCCGAGCGGATCAGCTACCGCGAGTTGCACCAGCGCGTGTGCAAGCTGGCCAATGCGCTGCGCGCGCTGGGTATCGGCAAGGGCGACCGGGTCACCATCTACCTGCCGATGATCCCCGAGGCGGCAATCGCGATGCTCGCGTGCGCGCGCATCGGCGCGGTGCACATGGTGGTGTTTGGCGGTTTTGCGGCCAACTCGATCGCCGACCGCGTCTCCGACAGCGGCAGCAAGCTGATCATCACCGCCGACGAGGGCCTGCGCGGTGGCCGCAAGGTGAAGCTGAAGGTCAACGTCGATGCGGCGCTGAAGCTGCCCGGCACCAACACCGTGGAGACCGTGCTGGTGGTGCGCCACACCGGCGCTGCGGTCGACATGCAGATGCCGCGCGACCGCTGGTACGACGCCGTGGTCGACGGGCAGCCGGAGGCCTGCGAGCCGGAACGCATGAACGCGGAGGACCCGCTGTTCATCCTCTACACCTCCGGCAGCACCGGCAAACCCAAGGGCGTGCTGCACACCACCGGCGGCTATCTGGTCTATGTCAGCTACACCCACGAGACCATCTTCGATCTGCGCGAGGACGACGTGTACTGGTGCACCGCCGACGTCGGCTGGGTCACCGGTCACAGCTACATCGTCTACGGCCCGCTGGCCAATGGCGCGACTTCGCTGATCTTCGAGGGCGTGCCCAACTACCCCGACATGTCGCGCTTCTGGCAGGTGGTCGACAAGCACCAGGTCACCACGTTCTACACCGCGCCGACCGCGATCCGCGCGCTGATGCGCGAAGGCGAGGGGCCGGTGAAGGCGACCTCGCGCAAGTCCCTGCGCCTGCTGGGCAGCGTCGGCGAGCCGATCAACCCCGAGGCCTGGCGCTGGTACCACGACGTGGTCGGCGAGGGCCGTTGCCCGATCGTCGATACCTGGTGGCAGACCGAGAACGGCGGCATCCTGATCTCGCCGCTGCCCGGCACGACCGACCTCAAGCCGGGCTGCGCGACCAACCCGTTCTTCGGCGTCAAGCCCGCGATCGTCGACACCAACGGCAACTTCATCGAAGGCGAGGGCTCGGGCAACCTGGTGATCACCGACTCCTGGCCGAGCCAATCGCGCAGCATCTACGGGGACCACCAGCGCTTCATCGACACCTATTTCAAGACCTACCCGGGCACCTACTTCACCGGTGACGGCTGCCGCCGCGATGCCGACGGCGACTACTGGATCACCGGCCGCGTGGACGACGTGATCAATGTCAGCGGGCACCGCATCGGCACCGCCGAGGTGGAGAGCGCGCTGGTCTCGCACGACAAGGTCGCCGAGGCCGCAGTGGTCGGTTTCCCGCATGACCTGAAGGGCCAGGGCATCTACGTCTACGTGACCCTGATCGCCGGCGAGGTGGCCAGCGACGAGCTGCGGGTCGAGCTGATCCGCCACGTGCGCGCCGAGATCGGCCCCATCGCCTCGATCGACCACCTGCAGTGGGCGCCCGGCCTGCCCAAGACCCGCTCGGGCAAGATCATGCGGCGGATCCTGCGCAAGATCGCCGAGAACGCGCCCGACCAGCTGGGCGACACCAGCACGCTGGCGGATCCTTCGGTGGTGGATTCGCTGGTCAAGGAGCGCTACATCCCCGAGTGACCCACGGCCATCCGTTTGCCGTCACGACATCCTTTCCCGGCCCGGCCTTTGCGGACCGGGAAAGGCGGAGCCCGCCGATGCCCACCCTGCTGATCGCCGATGATCACCCACTGTTCCGCGAGGCCCTGCGCGGGGTGGTCGCGCGGGTGATGCCGGGCGCGAGCCTGCACGAGGCGGACAGTGTCGACGCGCTCTACACGCTGGTCGATGCGGAGCCCGATGCCGACCTGCTGCTGCTGGATCTCAACATGCCCGGCGCGCAGGGCTTCAGCGCGCTGGTGCACCTGCGCTCGATCCATCCGCAGCTGCCGGTCGTGGTGGTCTCCGCGCGCGAGGAACCCGGGGTGATGCGCCGCGCGCTGGACCACGGGGCGGTCGGCTTCATCCCCAAGTCCGCCGATGCCGCGACCCTGGCCGAGGCGATCACCGCGGTGCTCGACGGCGATCGCTGGGCGCCGCCGGCCGCGTTCAATGCCCCGGCGGCCAACCCGGAGGAGCGCGACGCCGCCCGCCGCCTGCGCGATCTCACCCCGCAGCAGTTCCGGGTGCTGCAGATGATCGGCTCGGGCCTGCTCAACAAGCAGGTCGGCTACGAGCTGGGCGTCTCGGAGGCGACCATCAAGGCGCACGTCACCGCGATCCTGCGCAAGCTGGGCGCCAACAACCGCACCCAGGCGGTGCTGATCGCCGGTCGGCTGGCGCTGGATCCGGGCAGCATCGCGTTGCCGCCCGACGAGGATTAGCGGCCGCGCTTACGGATTGGCGAGGATGCGCGGTTGCGCGGCGAGAAATGCGCGCAAGGACGCCGGCTTGATCGGCTTGGTCAGCACCAGGCAACTGTGCGCCCGGGCGGCATGCTTGAGCGCGTCGCTGCCGTCCCCGGTCAGCAGCGCGGCCGGCAGCCCGTCGCCCAGGCGCTCGCGAAGCAGGTCGATGATGCCCAGGCCGTCGAGGCGGTCGTGCAGGTGGTAGTCGACCAGGGCCACGTCCGGGGTGTCGGCAAGGGGCAGCGCGTCGAGCAGGGCGATTGCACCGTCCGCGGATGCGGCGGTCAGGGTGATGACGTTCCAGCGGCTCAGCAGCGCGCGCATGCCGTCGAGGATCTCGCGGTCGTTGTCGATGCACAGCACGCGCAGTCCGGCCAGCGAGTCGGCGGCGTCCGCGATCCGCTCGCTGGGCGCATCACTGTTGGCCGTATGCGGCTGGCCAAGCGGTACGGTGATGGAGAACACGCTGCCGCCACCGACCCGCGCGCGAACACGCAAGGGATGATCCAGCGTGCGCGCGATGCGCTGGCAGATCGACAGGCCCAGGCCGAGGCCGCGCTCACCGCGGCCGGGATGATCGAAGCGGCGGAACTCGTCGAAGATCTGCTCCAGGTGGTGCGGCGAGATGCCCGGCCCGGTGTCCCAGACCTGCAGCTCCACCGCCCCGTCGCGCATGCGCGCGGCGATCAGCACGCCGCCGGTGCGGGTGTAGCGCAACGCGTTGGCGAGGAAATTCTGCAATGCCCGACGCAGCAGGCGGCGGTCGGTGTGGACCATCAACGGCGCTGCGGGAGCGCGCACCCGCAATTGCAGGCCACGGCTGGCGGCGATGGCCGAGTGCTGGTGGGAGAGTTCGCGCAACAGCTCGTTGACGTCGAAGTCCGCGATCTCCGGGCGCAGCACGCCCGCGTCCAGGCGCGAGATGTCCAGCAAGCCGTCCAGCAGGTCTTCGGCCGCGCGCAGCGAGACATCCACCCGCTCGGCCAGACGCGCCTGCTCGGCCGGCTCCTCGCTTTCGCGCAAGGCCGAGGTGAACAGCCGCGCGGCATTCAGCGGTTGCAGCAGGTCGTGGCTGACCGCGGCCAGGAACCGGGTCCGCGACTGCTGGGCGTCCTCGGCCTCACGCGTGCGCAGCTCGACGCGCTGCTCCAGGGTCTCGTTGGATTCGCGCAACGCCTGCTCCACGCGTTTGTACTCGGTGATGTCGCTGTAGCTGGTCACGTAACCGCCGCCATCCAGCGGCCGTCCGTGCAGCTCGATCACCTGGCCACTGTCGCGCACGCGCTCGAACACGTGCGGCGCGCCCGCGTTGAGGTGGTCCAGCCGCCGTTGCACCTGCTCGTCCACGTCGCCCGGTCCCATCTCACCGCGCTCGGCGTTCCAGCGCAGCAGGTCGGCGACGGGCCGGCCGACGTAGAGCATGCCGTCGGGGTAGTCGAACAGCTCCTGGTAGCGCCGGTTCCAGGCCACCAGCCGCATCCGCGCGTCGACCACGCTGACGCCCTGGCTGATGTTCTCCAGCGTCGTGGCGAGTATCTGGCGGTTGAAGCGCAGTTCCTGGTTGGCCTCGTCCAGCAGGGCGACCACCTCGCCCAGCTCCATGCCCGAGCCGCGCAAAGCCGTGGTCAGGGTCAACCGCGCCGAGGCCGAGCCGATCGCCGCGGCGAGCAGGCGCTCGGTGAACTGGGCCAATGCGCGATCGGCCGGGCGATCGCCCTTCCAGGGTTGGCCCTGCTGGCGGGCGTAGTCCTCGAACGCGCGCCGGGCACGACGCTCGCCGACGATGCGTTCGGCCAGCGCCAGCAGGTCGCCGCCGCGCACGCTGCCGGCCCAGCCGCCGGGACTCAGTGGCGGGCGCTGCGCGTACGGATCCAGGAACGGCGCCGCCCGCAACTGCTCGTTCAGGCGCGGCCGGCTGCGCACCGAGGCGTAGACAAACGCGCTAATGTTGAACAGCAATGACCAGAACACGCCGTGGGTCAGCGGATCCCAGCCGACCAGGCCGAACAGCTGCTCGGGCTGCAGCCAGGTGATCCCGAACGGGCCCACATCCACCCATTGCGCATTGATCCAGCCGCCGTGGGCGAGGGTGGGCAGCATCAGTGTGTAAATCCACAGCGCGCCGCCGGCGCCGATGCCGGCCAGCGCGCCCGCCCGGCTGGCCCCGCGCCAGTACAGGCCGCCGATCAGCGCCGGCGCGAACTGGGCGACCGCGGCAAAGGCGAGCAGGCCGTGTTGCGCCAGCCCACTGCCGCCGGAACCGCGCGCGTAGGCGTAGGCCATCAGCGCCAGGGCAAGGATCGTCGCCCGGCGCACCCACAGCACGCGCTGCTCGATGCCCGGCCCGGTCCGGCGCAGCGCCCCGGTGCGCAGCAAGGCCGGGACGATCAGGTCGTTGCTGACCATCGTCGCCAACGCCACGCTGGTGACGATGACCATGCCGGTCGCCGCCGAGAAGCCGCCGATGTAGACCACCAGCGCCAGCGCACTCTGGTCCAGCGCCAGCGGCAGGGCGAGCACGTAGGTGTCGGGGGAGATGCCGCTGCCACCCAGCACCGCCTGCCCGGCCAGGGTGATGGGCACCACCATCGCGCTGATGATCACCAAGTAGCCGCCGAAGAACCAGCGCGCCACGCGCAGGTCGCCGACGTTCTGGCACTCCACCACGGCGACGTGGAACTGCCGTGGCAGGCACACCAGCGCGGTGAACGCGAGCAGCGTCTGGGCGACGAAGCCGACCGGCAGGCCGGGCCGGGTCACCTCATCGGCGGCCTGGACAATACGGTCGCCGAAACCGCCGATGCCGGGCAGGTGCATGAGCGCGAACACACCGATGGCGACGAAAGCGACCAGTTTGACCAGCGACTCCAGCGCGATCGCCAGCACCATGCCGCGGTGGTGCTCGGTGGCGTCTATCTGGCGGGTGCCGAACAGGATCGAGAACACCGCCAGCAACAGCGCGGTATACAGCGCCGGATCGGCGAGCAGGTTCGCGCTGGCCGGCACGCCGGCCAACACCTGGATGCTGTCGGCGACCGCCTTGAACTGCAGCGCCACATACGGAATCGCGGCGATCAGCGCCAGCAGGGAAACCATCGCCGCCAGTCCCGGCGCGCGGCCGTAGCGCGAGGAGAGGAAGTCGGCGATCGAGGTGATCCGCTGCTCGTCGGAGATCAGCACCAGCCGTTCCAGCAGGCGCCAGCCGAACATCAGCAGCAGCAACGGCCCCAGGTAGATCGGCAGGAATCCCAGGCCGGTGCGCGCCGCCGTTCCGACCGCGCCGTAGAACGTCCACGACGAGCAGTACACCGCCAGCGCGAGGGCATAAACGGCCGGGCGCAGCCACGCCCGGGTCGGCGCGTGCTGCCTGCGGTCGCCGTAGTAGGCGACCAGGAACAGCATGCCCACGTAGGACACCGACACCAGTAACAGGATCCAGCCAGGAATCACCCGAGCGCGCCTCCAGGCCGCGAACCAGGGCCGTCAAACCAGGGCCGTCAAACCAGGGCCGTCGAACGCCGAGTGTAGGACGGCGCGCGGTGCTGCGCGCGAGGCTCGGCCACCGGGCAGCGACGTCAGTGGTCGGTACGCCAGGCGGTCATCGCCAGCTGCGCGTCCGGAAGCGGTAGATCGCGCAGCATCCAGTCCAGGTTGGCGCCGCGCATGCCGGTGCCGGCAAGCAGCGCGTTGCGCGCAGCCGGATCGCAGCCGCGCGCCCCCGGGCGCAGATACGGGCCGAGTGCGTCCATCAGGCTGTGCAGCTCCAACTGGGCCTTGATGTCGCCGACCTCGTGGGCGCGCGCGTCGCTTGCGATAAGGCGTGATTGCGCCTCGTCGTTCTGGCCATTGGCGAATACGACCACCACGCCGATCTGGTCGAGACGGTGGAATTGCTGCCACGAGGCGCCGGGAAGGCGTTCGCGCGCAGCTGCCGACAACCGGGTCGCTTCACTGAAGTGCCCGCGGGCGACGGCAATTTCCGCCAGGCCGATCTCCGCATCGGCGATCAGCCATTCGTAGCCGGTGTCCTGCAGCGCCGCGAGGGTTTGGGTGTACAGCGTGTGCGCGGTGTCCAGGTCCTCGGCGCGTGCCAGCAGGTAGGCCGTCCACAGCGCCGCGGCCCAGCGCTCCGGGGAGGGCGGCATCGCCTGGATGTCGCTGACCCGCTCCTGCAGCGCGGGTGCCGCGTTGCCGGCATCGCCGGCCATCAGGTCGATCATCGCGCCTACGGTCAGCGCGTAGTTGCCCAGATACGCCTGCCGCGTGTCGGCGCACTGCGCGCGGCGCGCGCGGGCGTCCTGCAGGCGGCCCTGGGTCAGCAAGAGCTCGGCGCGCGCGCAGGCCAGGCGCGCCAGCGCATCGGCCGGCAGCGGCGGGTCGCCCTCGCGGGCGAGGCGGTCCACGGTCTGGTCGAGTGCCTGGCTGGCCGCCGGATAGTCGCCGCGGATGCCGTGTACGAAGCCTTCAAACTGGTCCAGCCAGGTCGCCGTGTCGCCGGTGAGCGGACCGGCGCGGATCTGCCGGATGCGCTCGGTGGCGCGCTCGAACCGGCCCAGCAGCAGGTCCTCGTTGAGCAGGTCGACCTGCAGCTCCTGCTGCGCGGAGACATCGCCGACGCTTTCGGCAATCGCCAGCGCGTCCTTCAACCGGCGGCGGTACTCGCCCAGATTGCCGGCGCTGCGTTGCTGGAAGGCGACGCCCCGCAGCAGCTGGATCTCCAGATTGCGGTAGCCGCCGGCGCGTGCGTGCGCCAGCAGGGTATCGAGCTCCTTGGAGCGGCCCGCGGTGGGCAGCATCAGCTCGCCGGACACGCGGGCGTGCAGGGCGTCGATTTCTGCACCGACCGAGGCGAACAGTCGCGCGGCTTCGGCGAAGCCTTCCTGGCCGGCCTCGGGGCCGCGCTGGAACGCGTGGACGCGGGCCTGCAGCAGTGTGGCGGCCGCCAGCTCGCGCTCCCAACCCTTGCCGGCGTCGCGCGCCAGCTGGGCCGCCTGGGTGGCGTGCTCCAGCACCGCATCGCTGTCCAGGCGCACCCCTTCGATCTCCGCCAGGGTGAGGCGCCACTGGATCTGGACGCCCAACGGTTGTCGTTGCCACTGCGTTCCCTCCAGTGCCAACAGCGCGGCGTCCGGGTCGCCGCCGCGCATTTCATGCCACGCCTGCTCCAGCCGGAACGAGATCCGCTGCGGGTAGCGGGCGGCCAGTTCGGCGTACGCCGCGGCCGTCTCGTTGGCGCGTTGCGGGTCCACCGACAGCGCCGCGGCAGCCAGCACGCTGGCGACGTCCGCGGAGACCGGCGTCAGCAGCCGTTCGGCATGGGCCACGTGCTCCATGGCCAATCGCGCCTGGCCCAGACGGTACTGGGCCATGGCCATCTGCAGATGCGCCAGGCCGAACTGCGGTGCCTGCTGCAGCACGGCCGCCAACCCGGCGGCGGCGCTCGCCATGTCGCGGGAACTGTAGGCCTGGTAAGCCGCGGCGTAGCTGCGCATCGCCGGCTCACCCATCTCCAGGCTGGGCCAGGGATCGTCACGCCGCGCCGGCACCAGTTCTTCCAGCACCTGACGCGACAGCGTATCGATGAGCCCGGGCATCTGTGCGGCACTGCCGCGCAACTCCAGCTGGCGGGTCCCGCCGGGAGCGTCGAAGCGCGCGCGGATGAAACGCTCCTCGGGCTGGTCGGCGGATTTTCCCGCGCTCAGCAGCACCACCTGGGGCGAGTTCTGAGTCGCATCCGCGGCCAGATGGGCCTCTGTCAGCAAGGTCACCTCGGGCAGCGCGTTCAATTTCCACTCCAGCCAGGCGTGCAGCACCGTCGCCGGCCAGCGGGCATCGCTGTCTTCGCCGTTGCCCACCTCCATCAGCGCGACGGCCACCGGCTGCCGCGGCGGCAGTTGCGTGGGTTGACCGCCCAGGCGCGCCAGGGCCAGCAGCGCGACCAGCAGCATCAGTCCGGCGGCGCTGGCAATGGCGAGCCAGCCCAGCGGGATGCGGGGCCGGGGCCGCGCAGCGTGCACTCCACCGGTGGCGGCATGGCTGGGCCGCGGCCCGGATGCGAAGCCGGGTGCTTCGGCAGCAAGCGGAGTCGGTGCCGGCCCAACGGGAGCCTCCACGACCGAGGTGGTGGGCGTGCTGGCGGGCACCGGCGGCGCGGGCAGGGTGTCGGTCGCCAGGTTTTCAATGGGTATCGCCTGTACCAGCGCGGGGGGATCGAACACGTAGCCGCCTTTTGCGACCGTTCGTATCCATGGCTTGCGCGTCGGGCCCAGCGCCTTGCGCAGGGTCCATATCGCCTGCGACAGGTTGGCGTCCTCGACCACGACCCCGGACCACACCTGCTCCAGCAGCGCGCTGCGCGAATGCAGCACATGCGGCTGCGACAGCAGGATCAACAGCACGTCAAACACGCGCTGGGGCAGTTCGGCGGTCTGCTCGGGCGTGATGATGTGGCGATAGCGCAGGTCAAGCTGCAGGTCGGCGACCTGGAGCATTCCTGTATCGCTGGGCCAAGGCAGCCTGTCCGCCATGGTCATGGATTGCACCTGTCCCGGGATCTGCTTCCGTTCAATGCCAAGTAGAGCGCTCGCCGCTGCGCACCCGTATCCCCGCCCGGATGTCAGGAGCCAAGTTATACACAGCCGAGTTGGTCAGTTTCTGACGTTATTTGCGACTTGCTGCCCAATTTTTGCGTCCGTTGAGAACAAATTGAGATTTACACGCATGTCCAGCCGGGTCAAATGGCCTACATCTGTCGTGTGCTTTGCCGCATGGGGCGCCAGGACCGAAGGGCGCGACAGGGAGCCGGCGGCGAGCTACGAAGGCATCGCTGACATTGGAAGCCACTTCCGTCTCGACGCCGACCGGTCATGACCGCGATGCAATCCGGACACGACCAGATCCGTGGATTCTCCACAACTGCTTGCGCCACACCAACCGGGGTAACAATCTCATGTCCAGAACCACCGATAAGCGCCTGCGCCAAAGCCTCCTCGCAGCCGCAACCGCCGTCGCCCTTTCTTCCGCTGCATTTGCCGCGCCGGCCGTTGCAGCCGATGCGGGGGTCGCCAACCTGGCCACCCTGCAGGACGGCCAGCCGACCGATCGCTTCATCGTCAAGTACCGCGAGGGCAGCGAACCGCAGGCCAACCTGGCCAAGGTCCAGTCCTCCCTGGACCGCGTGGCCAGGACCGCGCGCACGGGCAACGCGCTGGCACTCCACCAGGTGCGCCGCATCGCCACCGGTGCGGACGTGGTCCGCACCGACCGCAAGCTTGACCGTGTCGAAGCCGCCGCGTTGATGCGCCAGATCGCCGCCGATCCGAACGTCGAGTACGTGGAGGTCGACCAACTGCTGCAGCCGGCCTTCACCCCCAACGACAGCCTCTACGCCAACAACCAGTGGCACTACTACGAAGCCGCCGGCGGCATCCGCGCCGACAAGGCCTGGGACGTCAGCACCGGCTCGGGCATCGTGGTCGCCGTGCTGGACACCGGCATCACCAACCACAGCGATCTGAATGGCAACGTGGTCGCCGGCTACGACATGATCTCCGACGCGGGGATCGCAGGCGACGGCGACGGCCGCGACAGCGATCCCAGCGATCCGGGCGACTACAGCGGCGGCTACAACTCCAGCTGGCACGGCACCCACGTCGCCGGCACCATCGCGGCGGTGACCAACAACAACAAGGGCGTGGCCGGCGTCGCCTACAACGCGAAGATCCAGCCGGTGCGCGTGCTCGGCCGGGGCGGCGGTTACACCTCCGATATCGCCGACGGCATCATCTGGGCCTCCGGTGGCAGCGTCAGCGGCGTGCCGGCCAACAGCAACCCGGCCGAAGTGATCAACATGAGCCTGGGTGGCAGCGGTTCGTGCAGCAGCACCACCCAGAGCGCGATCAACGGCGCGGTGTCGCGCGGCACCACCGTGGTGGTGGCGGCCGGCAACAGCAACGCCAACACCTCCGGATTCAATCCGGCCAACTGCAACAACGTCATCGCGGTGGCGTCCACCACCCGGACCGGCGCGCGCTCCAGCTTCTCCAACTACGGCCCGTTGATCGACGTGGCGGCGCCGGGCAGCGACATCGCCTCCACCATCAACAACGGCACCAACGCACCCTCCACCGAGGGCTACGGGACGATGTCGGGCACCTCGATGGCCGCCCCGCACGTGGCCGGCGTCGTTGCATTGATGCAGTCCGCAGCCGCGGCCAACGGCGGGGTCAAGACCCCGGCGCAGATCGAGGCGGCGCTCAAGTCCACCCTGCGCCCGTTCCCGGTCAGCATCGACAAGGCGATCGGCAACGGCATCGTGGACGCCAAAGCCGCGGTCGACGCGATGGGCGGCGGCGGTGGCAATCCGCCCGATCCGGATCCGGTCGGCGGCACCTTGACCAAGGGCACGCCGGTAACGGGCCTGTCGGCGGCCACCGGGGCGACGGTGAACTACACCTTCCAGGTGCCGGCGGGCGCGACCAACCTGAGCTTCAAGATGTCTGGCGGCAGCGGTGATGCGGATATGTACGTCAAGCGCGGCACGGCCCCGACCGACAGCTCCTACGACTGCCGTCCGTGGCTGAGTGGCAATACCGAGACCTGCACCTTCGCCAGCCCCACCGCCGGCACCTACCATGTCCGGCTCAAGGCCTACCAGGCGTTCAGCGGCGTCAGCCTGGTCGCCAACTACGACACCGGCAGCGGCGGCGGCAACGACAATCCGCAGACCTACAGCAACACCACCACGTACAACATCCCCAACCCGGGCACGATCGAGAGCCCGATCACCGTCAGCGGCCGCAGCGGCAACGGCCTGGCGGCGACCAAGGTCACCCTGGACATCCGCCACACCTACCGCGGCGACCTGCAGATCGACCTGGTGGCACCGGACAACTCCACCTACCGGATCAAGAACTCCAGCGGCAGCGACAGTGCCGACAACGTGATCGGCTACGCCAACGTCAACCTGACCAGCGAAGCCAAGAACGGCACCTGGAAACTGCGCGTGCGTGACATGTGGTCCGGCGACAGCGGTTACATCAAGTCGTGGAGCATCGACTTCTGACCGGCACGTGCTAAATGCTCGAAAGCAAGAAACCCGCCGGAAGGCGGGTTTCTCTTTGCAGCGAACCGGCTGGAACCCACCGGTCGGAACCGCGCCGGAAGGCTTACTTGATCTTGCCTTCCTTGTACATCACATGCTTGCGAACGACGGGATCGTACTTCTTCATCTCCATCTTGTTCGGCGTGTTCTTCTTGTTCTTGTCGGTCGTATAGAAATGACCGGTATTGGCCGAAGAGATCATGCGGATTTTGTCGCGCTTGGAAGCCATGGTTCAGTCCTCCTCAGATCTTTTCGCCGCGTGCGCGGAGATCGGCCAGAACGGAATCGATCCCGTTCTTGTCGATGGTGCGCATCGCGTTGGCGGAAACACGCAGCTTCACCCAGCGGTTCTCACTGGCGACCCAGAAACGGCGCTCGTGAAGGTTGGGCATGAAGCGACGACGGGTCTTGTTCATGGCGTGCGAGACGTTGTTGCCAGTCGTCGTTCGCTTGCCGGTTACTTGGCATACACGGGACATACGCACCTCGAAAGGATGTTGATGCTTCCCTTGGCCAGGGAGGCGGCGGCCCCGCCGGATCCACGGATGTGGTCGGCATGCGATACGGGAAGAAGGCCGCCCGGAGGCGGACGCTGGAACCGGCAGACCGGAATCGCGCTTCCGGATGCTGCCTTGCAAGCCTCACGGGCTGGCCGGACACAGCGAGCCGGGCATTATGCGGCAATCAATGGCTGCCAGCAAGCTGCCGCCACCGGCGATCCCAGCTCTCCACGTCGCGTTGACGCTCTCACTGCCCGGGAACCACACCAACGGGCGATTTTTCTACCTGCCGCCGGAACCTTGGCAAAGGCGCCTGCCGGGTGTCCCGCTCACCAAGCGAATATCGTGGAGCGACTGAGGGGGACACCCGGCAGGCGCCCTCGCGTAAGTCCCCCGCCACAGCCGAACCCCTCGCTGGTCGGGCCTCCACCGCCATCTTTGGGCACTCGCCCATCGGCCAAACCCGCCATCGCCGGCGCGACCCTCTCAGCCCTTCGCGTCGGCCGCTCCCTTCGACTCCGCGATGAATGCCCGCACCTGGCTCTCCAGCACCGGCAGCGGCACCGAACCCAGCGCCAGCACCATGTCGTGGAAGGCCTTGATGTCGAACCTCCCGCCCAACTCCCGCTCCGCCTCACCGCGCAGACGCACGATCGCCAACTCGCCCAGCTTGTAGCTCAGCGCCTGGCCCGGCCAGGAGATGTACCGATCCACCTCGGTGGTGACCTCGTGCTCGCTCAAGGCCGTGCGATCCCGCAGATAGCCCAACGCCTGGCCGCGCGTCCATCCCTGCGCATGCAGCCCGGTATCGATCACCAGCCGCGCGGCCCGCCACATCTCGTAGGTCAACCGGCCGAAGTGCTCGTAAGGCGTCTCGTAGATGCCCATCTCCTCGCCGAGCTTTTCCACGTACAGGCCCCAGCCCTCACCGAAGGCCGAGATGTAGGTCTTGCGGCGGAAGTCGGGCAGCGCGTCCTGCTCGGCCGCCAGCGCGCCCTGCATCGCGTGGCCGGGAGCGGCCTCGTGCAGGGTCAGCGCCGGCAGGTTGTACAGCGCGCGCGAGGGCAGGTCGTAGGTGTTGACCCAATAGGTGCCATTGCCGCCGCGGCCGCTGGTCCAGTAGGGGGCGATGTCGTCGGGCACCGGAACGATGGTGAAGCGCCCGCGCGGCAGCGTGCCGATGAAGTTGCCGAGCTGCGCGTCGATGCGCTTGGCGATCCAGGCTGCCCGCCACAGAAGCTCCTCCGGGGTTTTGGCGTAGAACTGCTCGTCGGTGCGCAGGAACTGCAGGAACTCGGCAAAGCTGCCCTTGAAGCCGACCTGCTGGATGATCGCGTCCATCTCGCCCTGGATGCGTTCCACCTCGTCCAGGCCGATCCGGTGGATCTGCGCGGGTGTCAGGTCCAGGGTCGTGTATTCACGGATCTGCTGGCGATAGAACGCCTCGCCGCCGGGCATCTCCGACGCGCCCAGGGTGGTGCGCGCCCCGGGCAAGTACTCGTCGTGGAAGAACGTCAACAGGGCCTTGTAGGCGGGGATCACCTGCTGGCTGATGGCTTCCCGGGCCGCTGCGCGGAGCTTGGCCTGCTCCTCGGCCGGGATGGAAGCGGGCAGTTTGCGCAGCGGGTCGTAGAACGTCGACTTCTCCGGGTCGGTGAGATCGGCGACCGCGGCGATCGATACATCGCGCCCGTCCAGTACCGCCCGCGGCACGGTGAAGCCGCGCTCCAGACCGGCGCGCATGTTGGTGATCTGCTGGTCGAAGTGGCGCGGGACATCGGCCAGGCGCTGGATGTAGCGGCGGTAGTCGGCGGCCGTGTGCATCGGCCGGCGGGTCATGAAGCCCAGGTTGGACCAGAACGAGGAATCCGAGTTGAACGGCATCTCGTAGCTGCGGAAGCGGACCTGCGCGGCGAGGTTCTCCACCTGCGGCCGGTAGATCGCCAGGTTGATCCGGTTCTCCGCCGACAGCGCGGCCGGGTCGATCGTGTCCAGTTCGCCGAGCACGTCATCCCAGTAAGCCAAGCGAGCGGCCTGGCTCGCTGCGTCAATGGACGGCAGGCGGCCGGGCGCCGACCCGCTGTCGCCATCCTCGTCGGAGCCACCGCCGGTCTGCTCCTGGCGCCAGGTCCACTCGCGCTCATGGATCGCCTGGAAGCGTTTGTCGGCGGCCGACGTCGCGGCAGCGGTACTGGCAGCCGCGGTGTGGGCAGCCGGGGTATCGGCAGCGGCTATATCGGCAGCGGCGGTATCGGCCGTGGCCGCGACGGCTGGTGCGCCGGCCAGGGCAAGATGCGCGGCGAGCAGCGCGGGCAGCAGCGCGGGCAGCAGGGTCAGGGAGAGTGGCTTCACGGCATCCACGGCAGAAAGATCGAACCCGATCTTCGCACCGTGGCGCCGGCGATCCCACCGGCCGAAAGTACCGGCCGCGCGCATCAGCGACTCAGGCGACGGCGGTTCCGGTCACGACTGCGGCGGGCGCAGCTTCTCCAGCACGCCGTCCAGCGAGTCCAGATCGCTGTAGTGGATCACCAGCTTGCCCTTGCCGCCGCGCCCGTGGAGGACGTTGACGCGGGTGTTCAGCGACTCTGACAGCTCGCGCTCCAGGCTGACGATGTCGGCCTGCGGGCGGGCTTTCACCGGTCGCGCGCGTTTGCCGACCGGAACCCGGCCCAGCGCGAACTGCTGCGCGCGGTGTTCGACCTCGCGCACCGACCAGCCGTGCTCGGCGGCATCGCTCGCCAGCTTGCTGGCCAGGTCGGGCGCCAGGGTCAGCAGCGCGCGCGCATGGCCCATCTCCAGCCGGCGCGCCTCCACCAGCGCACGGATCGCCGGGGGCAGTTCCAGCAGGCGCAACAGATTGGACACCGCCGCCCGGGACCGCCCGACGGCGCCGGCCGCCTGCGCATGGGTGAGGTCGAACTCGTCGATCAGGCGTTGCAGCGCGGAGGCCTCTTCCAGCGGGTTGAGGTCTTCGCGCTGGATGTTCTCGATCAGCGCCATCGCGATGACGGTGCGGTCGTCGACGGATCGCACGACCACGGGGATCTCGATCAGACCCGCGCGCTGGGAGGCACGCCAGCGGCGCTCGCCGGCGATGATTTCCCAGGTCTTGCCGCCGTGCTCGCGCGATTCGCGCACCACGATCGGCTGGATCACTCCCTGCGCGCGGATCGACTCGGCCAGTTCCTCGAGCTTCTCGTCATCCCAGTGCTTGCGCGGCTGGTACTTGCCCGGGGCGAGCGAATCCACCGGCAGGTGGCGCAGGGTGTCGCTGCTGGTGGCTTCCAGCTCGGGGACGTCCGCCTTGGGACCCAGCAGCGCTTCCAGGCCGCGGCCCAGCCCGCGCTTCTTGGCCGCCGCCCTTGTGGCCGGCGGGCTGGCGGTGTCACCCTTTGCAGCACTCATGTGGTCGTCTCCGGATTGGGGGGCTTGGCGGCGGTCTGCGCGCGGCTGGCGGCCTGGTCGCGTTCGCGCTGGCGGCGCAGGACCTCGCCCGCCAGGCCCAGGTAGGCGATCCCGCCGCGGCTGTTGCGGTCGTAGCCGACGATACTCTGGCCGTGGCTGGGCGCCTCGGCCAGGCGAACGTTGCGCGGGACGATGGTACGGAAGACGCGGTCGCCGAAGTGCTCGATCAGCTCGGCCGACACCGCATTGGCCAGATTGTTGCGCACATCGAACATGGTCCGCAGCACGCCCTCGATCTCCAGGCGCGGATTGAGGTTCGCGCGGATCGCCTCGATCGTGTCCATCAGCGCGCTGATGCCTTCCAGCGCGTAGTACTCGCACTGCATCGGCACGATCACCGAGTCGGCCGCGGTCAGCGCATTCAAGGTCAGCAGCGACAGCGCCGGCGGACAGTCGATGAGGATGAAGTCGTAGTTGGCCGCGATCGGCGCCAGCACCAGCTTGAGTTGCTGCTCGCGCGCCTCGGCCGACATCAAACGCAGCTCGGCGGCGGTCAGGTCGATGTTGCCGGGCACCAGGTCGTAGTCCTCCTGGGTGCGCACGATCACATCGGCAACGTCGTCCTCGCCCAGCAGGACCTCGCAGATCGAACTGTCCAGCTCGCGCTTGTTGACGCCGCTGCCGGTGGTCGCGTTGCCCTGCGGATCCAGATCGACCAGCAGGATTTTTTTCGGCGTGCGGGCGAGCGCGGCGGCCAGGTTGACGGCCGTCGTGGTCTTGCCAACCCCGCCTTTCTGGTTGGCGACGGCGATGATGCGGGCGATGCGGCTCGTCCCCTGGGTCACTGTTGCGGATTTCCCGGTTGCGAAGGTTGCGGCGAAGGTGGCGGCCATGCGTGCTGCGATGGGTGCTGCGAAAAGACCGCGCGAGGCGCCGCCCGACAGACGATTATGCCCGCCATGGCCGGCGCCTGCCGAACCGCGCGGCTGTGACCGGCGTCGCGATTGTGGCGCTGGACGCGAGCGTTGGCAGCGTTGTCAGGATTGGACCGTGCCGACCTCCGCGCGTTACGGCGCAGTGCTTTGCGCAGGCCCGGCGCGCTGGATAACCAGCAGGTGCCGCTCCGCATCCAGCCCGGGCACCCGCAGCGCGTGGGCGTGCGCGAGCGTCCACTGATGCGGCAGCTCGGCGATTTCGGCGTCCGGGTAGACCCCCTTCATCGCCAGCAGCTGGCCGCCGGGTTTGAGCAGGTGTCCGCCCAGTTGGAGGATCAGCGGCAGCGTCGCCAGTGCGCGCGCGGTGATCACATCAAACGCGCCGGGACGGTCGAACGCCTCGATCCGCGACTCCACCACCTCCACGTCGGCCAGGGCCAGCTTGCGCACCACTTCGCGCAGGAACCGGACCTTCTTGCCGTTGCTCTCCACCAGTGTCACCCGCAGGCCGGGCTTGGCGATGGCCAGTGGAATGCCGGGAAGTCCGGCGCCCGTGCCCAGGTCGGCGAGCGTGCCGCCGGCGCGGGCGATCGCATCCACGTGCGGATGCATCGCCAGCGAATCGAGCAGGTGCTTGTCGACCATGTCCAGCGGCTCGCGCACCGCGGTCAGGTTGTAGGCGCGGTTCCAGCGCAGCAGCAGCTGCAGATACTCCAGCAGCGGCGCGGCGATGGCGCGGTCCAGGCCAAGGCTGGCCAGGCCGGCGTCGAGTCGTTCGCGGGCAGCGGTGGGAATGGGGATCGTCATGGGCGGGGATTATGGCGGCTGCGGTGCGGCCGGGCACTCGGGTGAGCGGATCGCGGTACGCGCGCGCTCACTCCGGACGCCAGGCCATTACGCCGACATAGCCCGGCTGCGGCAGCAGTTCGCGCACCGACCACTGCGCCGGATCGCCCAGCGCGGCGTCACAGTGCGTCAGGCGGATACCCGCGTCGCTGGTCTCGAACTCGAATTTGTCCAGGCCGAACGCCAGCCCGCGGCCGTGCGCCTTGAGCACGGCTTCCTTGGCGCACCACAGTCGCAGGAAGGCCGGTTCCCGTTGTGCGGGCGGCAGGTCGGCAATCGCATCGGCTTCGGACGCGGTGAAGAAGCGCCGCGCCAGCTCCATCGCCCGCGGTCGTGGCCGGACCCATTCCAGATCAATGCCGAGGCGCACGTCGCGGCCCAGCGCGACCAGCAGACCTGCGCCGCTGTGGCTCCAGTTGCCGTCCCAGCGGGCGAACCGGCCTCCCAGTCGCGGCCGGCCATGGTCGTCGCGCGGCAGCGACAGCTCCTCGGGCGGACAGCCCAGCCGCTCGCCCAGCCAGCGGCGGGCAAGCGGTTCGGCGACCTCGCCGCGCGGCAACGGCAGCCAGGTCCAGCAGGGCGGATGGGGCTCGGGCACAGGCATGGCGATGTTGTTGGCAATGGCGTTGCTCAGCGTAAGCTAAGCATTGGGGAGCGGCAGTGCCGCAGTATTGGACTTATGTCAGCCGTCTTTGATAACACTGCCAGGAACGTCGCTGCCGGCGATCCATCGCCGCTTGCCCTTGGCGCGCCGGGAAGAGCGATCGTCTTCGATGCGCACGGTGCCGTGCCGCTGTCCCGGTTCCTTTGCGAGGTGCGCGGTGTCGCGGCCGGTTTGCCGACCGCCGCCTACGTGCTCAACCTGTGCGAGGACCGGTACCGCTTCCTGGTCGCGTTCTGTGCCGCTGCCATGCGGGGCCAGACGACACTGCTGCCGGCCTCGCGGGCCGAGGCCACCGTGGCCCAGGTGCGTGGCCAGTATCCGGACAGCTACTGCATCGTCGAGATGGACGCCGCCAAAGATCCCGGCGCCGGTTTCCACGAACTCCCGCAGGTACTGCCCCGGCGCGACGGGGAGATACCGCTGATCGCCGCCGAGGCGCTGGTCGCCATCGGCTTCACCTCCGGCAGCACCGGCCAGCCCACCGCCACGCCCAAGCGCTGGCGGGCGTTCACGGCCGGCACCGGACAGAACCTCGCCGCGCTGACCGGACTTCTGGGGAGCGCAGCCGCGGACTTCACCACGCCGGTAGTGGCGACGGTGCCGTCCCAGCACATGTACGGCATGGAGATGTCCGTCCTGCTGCCGCTGCTGGGACCGGTGGCGGTGCACGGCAGCCGGCCCTTTTTTCCTGCCGACATCGCCATGGCCTGCAGCGATGCGGGCGCGCCGCCGCTGCTGGTGACCAGCCCGGTGCACCTGCGCGCGCTGCTGCAATCCGGCGTCGCGATGCCGCCGCTCGCCGGCATCGTCTGCTCCACCGCGCCGCTGCCGCCCGAACTGGCCGACGCGGCCGAGCGCCGCTACCACTGCCACGTGCGCGAGCTGTTCGGCTCGACCGAAAGCTGCGTCATCGCCCGTCGCCGCACGGCGGTGGAATCGGCGTGGACGCCGTTGCCTGGCGTCTGCCTCGCCCCGCAACCCGACGGCACCCGGGTGACGGCCCCCCATCTGGAGCACCCGGTGGTGCTGGCCGACGTCGTCGAACTTCAGCCTGACGGCCGGTTCGTCCTGCGCGGTCGCCACGCCGACCTGCTGGAGATTGCCGGCAAGCGCGCTTCGCTGGGCGACCTGACCCGGATCCTGCTGGATGTGCCTGGCGTGGATGACGGCGTCATCGTGCAGTTGGAGGGCGACCAGTCCGGTGTCCAGCGCATTGCCGCGGTCGTGGTGGCGCCCGGCATGGATGAGGCGACATTGGTGCAGGGATTGCGCGGTCGCTGCGACCCGGTCTTCCTGCCGCGCCGGGTGCGGTTTGTCGCCCAATTGCCGCGCAATGCCACCGGAAAGATTCCCCGCCAGAGCCTGGTGGATATTCTCTCGGGGTGAGGAAACCCCTACGTCGTCGTCACACCCGCCTGTACAGACTGCAAGCGCCCCCACTCAGGGGAGCACGTTTACAAACCTCTGATGGATCCAAGGAGAAACACGTATGGGCATTATTATCTGGTTGATTATGGGCGGCATCATTGGTTGGATTGCCAGCCTGATCATGAAGACCGACGGGCAGCAGGGCATCATCCTCAACGTCGTGGTCGGCATCATCGGTGCGTTTATCGGCGGCTGGCTGGCCGGTATGCTCGGCATCGCCGGTGGCAGCATCAATGATGCGGGCATCAGTATTCCGAGCATCCTGGTCTCGCTGGTCGGCGCGATCGTGTTGCTGGCGATCGTCAACCTGTTCCGCCGCGGTCGTCCGCGCTGAGCCCTGGTTGAAACAAGTTTGGCGCATTGATGCGCCGAGATCGGAATGGCCCGGCACTGCCGGGCCATTTTTTTGCGTGCAACCGCCGGGGTGGATCAGTACGCGATCGGCGGTTGCAGTTGCACCCAGGCCGGCGTGTGGTCACTCGGCCTGTCCCACGTCCTTGGTTCGCGATCGATTCCGGCGGCGACGCATCGCGTCCTGAGCGCATCGGAGATCAGGGTGAGATCGATGCGCAGCCCCATGTCACGGCGGAACGCCGCCTGGCGGTAATCCCACCAGCTGAAGATGCCGCCGTCGTCGTGATGCAGGCGGAATGCATCGTGCAGGCCCAGGTCGAGCAGACCCTGCAGTGCCGCGCGCTCGGCGGTGGAGGTCAGGATGTGCCGGTCGTTCCACACCTGGGGGTCGTGGACGTCGCGATCGTCCGGAGCGATGTTGAAATCGCCCATCACCACCAGGTCCGGATGCATCTGCAGCTCGGCGGCGATCCATGCATGCACCGCCTCCAGCCAGCGCAGCTTGTAGGCGTATTTGTCGGTGCCCAAGTCCTGGCCGTTGACCACGTACAGGTTGATGATGCGCACGCCGTCGACCGTCGCGGCGATCACGCGCTGCTGCTCGTCGACGAATCCGGGAATGCCGATCTGGACGTCGGTGGCCGGTGATCGGGAAACGATGGCGACGCCGTTGTAGGTTCTCTGGCCACTGAAGACGCTGCGATAACCCAGTTCGGCGAGCGCCGTATCGGGGAAGCGCTCGTCCTCGAGCTTGGTTTCCTGCAGGCCGACCACGGCGGGCGCGAATGACTCCAGCCACTGTTGCAGGTGCGGGAGGCGGACATTCAGCGAATTGACGTTCCAGCTGGCGATTTTCATCCGGCCAGTCTAGCCGGGAGCCGGCGCCGACTCATCCATGGCCTGGCGTTTCCGCTCAGTCCGAGCCCGAATCCACCGGATCGGCAACGTCGAGCATCTCCTCCATCCGCGCCAGCGTGTCATCGTCCTTGATCACCCGTTTCAGCCACACGTGCAGTGGCATCTCGCCCCAGCGCGCGGCCTTGTCGGCCAGGTACGCGACCGGACTGTGCGGCTCGGTACGGCGGAAGAACTCGGCGACCCGGCGCAACTGCGCGATCGCCTCCTTGCGCGAGGCCACGGTCTCGTTGCCCAGCGCCGCCGTCCGCGGTGCGGGAGTCCCGGGCGCCGGCACGGTGGTGTCGGTCTGGTCCGGCTGCGATTCATCGCCTCCCACCAGCACCCCGGCCTCGCGGGCGAAACGCTGCGTGGTGGCCTGCAGATGCTCGAGCTGGTCGCGCAGGGCGGTGAAGCTGGGGCCGTCATGGCCCAGGCACTCGTCGATCGCGCGCTCCAGTTCGGCCAGCGCGGTCAGGCAGTCCGGCGCGAGTTCGGCGAGGCGGACGTAGAACTCATGCGGCGTGTTGCGACGCGCGGATTCCAGGGTCTCCGGCGACGGCCGGTCGTCGTCATCGCTGCGCGGCAGGCGCGCGAATTCAAAGTCCGCCAGGCTGAAACGGCCCTGCGGTGCGTGGGTCAGCGGCAGGTCGCGCAGCCATTGGCCGGAGTGGGCGATCAGCCAGCCCAGGTTGCCGATGCGTTGCTCCAGGTCATCGTCCTCGACCTGCGGGTGGACGTCATCCCAGTAGCGGTCGCACAGTCCGGCGACCAGCCGGTAGCCGCGGGCAAGGCCGGCGAACCCGTGGTTGCGGGTCTGCGCCTCCGACCACCAGACCGCCAGGCGGAGGTCCTTGCTGCGCTCGCGCAACAACCTGGCGCACATGCGCTCCACCGCCGCCCAGTCGGCGACCTTCAGATCGGTGATCCACTCGCCCTGCTCCAGCGAGGGATCATCCGCCCGGCGGGCTTCCTGGATGGCGTCGTATTCCAGCGAGAACGAGAGGTCCTCGCCGACGAGATCCGCGCCGGGGATGGGCGCGAGCAGCTCTTCCTGGTCAAACATGTGCAATCCATTGCGTGGCCGTGACGCGGTGATGGTACCCCGATCGCGTCCGTGCGCGTCGCGCCCGCACGGCGGCGGCGCGCGGGTTACTCAGCGTACGGCGGACGGGGCTCTCAGCGTGTCCTCGAACAGCTCCAGGATCCGCCGGTACTCGTCGTACCAGCTGTCGGCGTGGACGAAGCCGTGGCGCTCCAGCGGGTAGGACGCCAGCTCCCACTTGTCCTTGCGCAGCTCGATCAGGCGTTGGGCGAGCATCACCGAGTCCTTGTAGAAGACGTTGTTGTCCATCATCCCGTGCGCGATCAACAGGTGGTCCTGGAGGCCGTCGGCAAACTCGATCGGGGACGACGCGAGATACGCCTCCGGATCGAGCTCCGGCGTGTTGAGGATGTTGGAGGTGTACTCGTGGTTGTACTGCGACCAGTCGGTGACCGGGCGCAGCGCGGCGCCGGCCTTGAACACGCCGGGCTTCTTGAACAGCGCCATGAAGGTCATGAAGCCGCCGTAGCTGCCGCCGTAGATGCCGGCGCGGTCGACATCGGCCTGCTTGTTGGCGCCCAGCCAGGCCAGGCCGTCCAGGTAATCCTGCAGCTCCGGGGTGCCCATGCGGCGGTAGATGGCGGTGCGCCAGTTGCGGCCGTAGCCCTCCGAGCCGCGGTAGTCCAGATCCAAGACGACGTAGCCGCGCTGCACCAGCAGGTTGTGGAACATCTGCTCGCGGAAGTAGACCGGGTAGCGGTCATGCACGTTCTGCAGGTAGCCGGCGCCATGGACGAACATGACCACCGGATACCTGCGGCCGGGCTCCATCGTGGCCGGGCCGTAATACTTGCCCCAGATCGGGCCGGCGCCGTCGCTGGACGGGATCTGCACCATCTCGGGCTGGATCCATTGGCGCGCCTTGAACTCCGGCGTGCGGGTGTCGGTCAGCGCAGTCGCCTCGCCGCCGCCGGCATCCACCACGGCAAGCTGCGGCGGCAGGTAGCTGGCCGAGTAGCGCACCAGCACTTTCCCGCCGTCCGGTGAGAGGGCGAAGTTTTCCACGCCGTCCAGGGCGGTGATCTCGCGCACGTTCCCGCTGCGGTCAACCGCGCAGACCTCGTAGTCGCCCGGGCGCTGGCGGTTGCAGGTGAAATAGAACGTGGTGCCGTCCGCGCCCAGCACCGGCGAGGACACTTCCCATCTACCGGAGGTCAGCGCGCGCGGCGCGGCGTTGCCGTCGGCCAGATACAGGTGCGAATAGCCGCTCTGCTCCGACAACAGCCAGAGTGCGCCGTCGGGGGTCCAGCCGAAATCGTTGAAGCCCCAGTTGATCCACGCATCGTCATGCAGGTGGTGGCGCACGCTCAGCGCGGCCGACTCGACCCGGCCGCGGGTCGGGGTGACCGTGGCGATCCAGCGGTCCTTGTTGTCCACCGCGCGCAGCAGCACCGCGGCGGTGCTGCCGTCATCGCGCCAGTGGATGGCCGGCCGCCGGCCGCCCTCCGACTCCACCCGCACATCGCGGTTGCCGTCCAGCGGCTTCAGCTTGGCCTTGGCGCGCAGGTCCGCCAGTGGATCCTTGCCGATGCCGGGCAGCCCTTTCAACGAGAGCTCCGAACGGGTCCCGCCGGCGACATCCACCAGCCACAGCCGCTGTCCCTGCGGCGCCTTGCGGCCGACACGGGTGCGGGCTTCCTCGAACTCCTCGTAACCGGATTCGGTCACGTACTTGGGCATCTTGCCGGCCTGGCCGTTCTCGGCGTTCTTGGGCTCGGTGACCACCAGCAGCCAGCGCGCGTCGGGCGACAGCGCGGTATCGACGATGCGCAGGTCATCGCCCATATAGGTGGCGATGGGCGCGCGGGTCGGATCGGCGGCCTGCCAGGCGAGGTTCTGCTCGCGCGCGGCCTCGCGCTTGGCGCGGTCGTCGGCGAGGGTCTGGATCAGGCGCAACTGGCGATCGCGCAGGTCGTCGTCCTTGGGCTCGGCGGCGGGATCCTTCTCGGCCTTGAGTACTGCAGCCTGGCTGGTGCCCTGGCCGGCGCGCCACTGGTACCAGTCATTGCCGGCGCGAAACACGAGGTTGCCGTCATGGCTCCACTGCGGGCGTGATTCGGCCTCCTCGCTGCGGGTGACCTGGGTCAGCGCACCGCTGCGCAGGTCGCGCACGAAGATGTCGCCGTTGCGGACAAAGGCGGCGCGCGTGCGGCGGGCGTCGAACACCGGATCGGCGGCATCGAGCTGGGCGCGGCTGCTTTCGTCCACCAAGGTCGGGGTGCCACCGCTGATGGCGACTTGCCAGGTGTCGCGGATCAGTTCGCCGTCGCGCTTGAGGTTGTACTGCACGCTGCGTCCGTCCCACGCCCACCACGCCTGCTCGACCGGTGGACCGATCCAGTCGGGATCGGCCATCGCCTGCTCCAGGGTGATTGGCGTGGCGTTGCCGGCGACCGGTTGGGCGGTGGCGGCGGTGGCGGCGGAGGTCAGGAAGCCGAGCGCAAGCGCCAGGGCAATAGAGGTAAGTCGCATGGGCGGGACCGACAGGAAGTGTGGGGAAAAGCCGACCCAGCGTAGCTGCGGTGCAGGCCGCTCGCACGGGTCTTCGGTCATGCCTGCAGCGCGTCGAAGCAGGCTCGCGCGCGCCTGTGTCTACGTTGCGGGGCGGGTTGTCGGTATGCTTGAACCATCGCCCGCCGTGGTGCGTTTTCAGCCCCCGCCCATGCACGCCTACGTCTACAAGAGCCTCCGCAAGGAAGGCGCCTACGTATTTCTCGCCACCCGCGACGACTTCGAGTGCCTGTCCGAATCCGTGCACAAGGCGCTGCAGCCGTTTGCCCTGGTGCTGGAAGTGACGCTGGACGGCGCGCGCCAATTGGCCCGTGGAAATGCGGATGAGGTGCGAAACGATCTGGCGACGCGCGGCTTCCATGTGCAGATGCCGCCGCCGGTCAGCCAGGATCCGCTGACCTCGGACTGGGGCACCGATGCCTGAGCCCCGGTCTTTGCGTGCGTGGATCTTGCTGACGGCGGTCGGGCTTGTCCTGATCGGTGTCGCCGGCTTGGGTGGTTGGCTGGCTGCCCTGTGCGGCCTCCTCGCGCAACCGGTGCTGGCCCTGGCTGCGCGCCGGCAGCGCAGTCCGGCCCCGCTGCTCCCCGCTCACATACGGGTTGAGCTGTGGCCGCTGCTGGCACTCTGGGCGCTCGCGGTTGGCGGGGTCGGGTTGCTGACAGCCTGGCCGCTGTCATCACTGCTGGCCAGCGGCTCCCTGCCGGCGGCGCTGGCCCTGAGTGCGGTGTCCGGTGGCGCGCTGATCGTGCTGTGGCGGTTCTGGCCGGTCTGGCAGGGCCTGGAACGTGACGGCGGCGCACTGGGGGATCACCAGCGCGCGCTGGAGGGCCTGGAGCCGGGGGCGTGGCGCGGTCTCGGGATCGCGCTGGGCGTCGGCGCAGTCGCGGGCTTGATCGTGGCATTGGCCTGGCCAGGCTGGCTTGCCAGTGGCCAGCGCTGGATCGTCGCGGTCGTGCTGGCGGTGGCGTCGGCGGCGTTGCACGGCTGGCTGCAGCGGGTGGCGCCCGCCAAGGCACTGCAATACCTGGACGACAGCGACGAGCCGTCGCTAAGCCACGAAGCCTCCGCACAAGTGAGCGGTGAGGACAATCGACCGGCAGACGTCGTGGGCGGGCTGGAGCAGGCTGTCGCGAACGTAACGCTCGAGCCGACGCCGGTGCGCGGCGGATCAGAGCCCGCAGAAGTCGCCCTCGCCAACGTGGCACCGGTGAGCGTCCCTGATCCGCAACTGGTGCCGCAGATGTACGAGGCGGCGCGCAGCGGCCGGGTCGAGCACGCGCTTGAACTGATTGCCCAGGGCGCCGATCCGCACGCACTGCCGCCCGCGGAGGACCGTGACCAGCGCAGTTTGGCGGTGCTGGCGGCCGTGTTGCCGGACCTGCGACTGCTGCGGACGCTGATCGCCGCCGGTGTCGCGCTGAACCACATGCACGCCGGCCTGACGCCGCTGCTGGCGGCGACCCGTGACAGCTGGCACGGCCGACCCGATGCGGTCACCACGCTGCTGGCGAACGGGGCCGACCCGCGGGCCCGCGACGCGGAGGGCAACACGCCGTTGCACTTCGCCGCGCGTAGCTCCGACCCGGGCGTGGCGGCGCTCCTGCGGGATGCGGCGGCCGAGCTGGATGCGCTCAATGACGACGGCTTCTCGCCGCTGGGCGTCGCCTGCATTGCCGGCAACTGGCGGCTGGCGCGTTTCCTGCTCGAGCGCGGTGCCAATCCGGATCCCGACGGCGGCCAGCCCGCGCTGCTCGCCGCCGCCGGAGGCGAGGAAGACGATCCCGCCGGGGTGGAGCTGTTGCTCAAGCTCAAGGCGCGGGTGCATGCGGTGAACGCGGATGGCCGCACCGCCCTGCACGAGGGCGCGCGCGCCGGCCATGCCAGCATCGTCGCGGCGCTGATCAAGGCCGGCGCGGATCCTGCGGCAACCGATAGCCACGGCAGCAATGCCCTGCACGAAGCCGCGCGCGGTGGCCACGCCGCGGTACTGGAACAATTGCTCGACGCGGCCGATCCCGCTGCCGCAATGGCCGCGGACAGGCAGGGCTGCAGCGTGCTGATGATCGCCTGCATGGCCCCGCAGACCGCGCCGGAGCTGGTGCAGCGCTTGCTGGACCTGGGGATCGACCCGGCCGCGCGGGATCAGGACGGGCGCCGTGCGATCGATCGCGCGGCGGAGACCGGCCGCTGGTCGCTGGTGGCCGTGTTTGATCCTGCCTACGCAGTGCCGTCGCAAGTGGCGGGCGCCGATGACGCGACCCCTGCCGACCGCGCGCCCATCACCCTGCTGCGCGAAGGCCTGGACGAGGGACGCGAACACGCCCTGGATACGGTTGCCGCGCTGCTCGGCCCGCGCCAGCTGGGCGCACTGTTCCACGATGGCGATGGCGCGTTGCCGCCGCGCCAGATCGAATGGTTGCTGGCGCGCGGAGCGGATCCGGAAGTCCGGGACGGCACCGGTACGACGCCGATGTTCAACCTGCTCGGCAGTGGACCGTCCGCGCAGGCTTCCCTGACCGTGATGCTGCAGCGCGGAGTGTCGCCTGCCGGTGCCGGCGGGCTCGCCCGGTTCCTTGCCGCCTGCATGACCCGCGGTCAGCCGGAGGTTTCGCTGGAGCACCTGGCGTTGGAACTGCTGGACCGCGGCGCGGATCCGTTTGCTCCGTCTCCCGGCGGCGACCCCGCGCTGGCGCTGTCGGTCCGCCTGGGCTGGTCGCAGCTGTTCACCCGTCTGGTGCATTCGGGCGTGGGCCTGGACGATCGCGACAGCCGGGGCATGAGTGCGCTCCATCTTGCCGCCGCACTCGGCCGTGAGGCGATGCTCAAAGAACTGGTCGCGCACGGCGCCGCGCCCGGCCTGCTTGCCGCCGACGGGCAAACGCCGCTGGGAGTCGCGCTGGCCTCCGGCCGTCGTGACCTGGCCGATTGGCTGGACTGGCGCGGATGGCCCTTGCCGCGACGCCCGTTGCTGGCGGCCGATCTGCCGTCCGCGGCGATGGTCGGCGACGCCGACGCGGTCCGTCGCCTGCTTGACCTCGGCCTGCCGGTGGACGCCGTCGACAGTCAGGGCTGCAGTGCGTTGCTGCGAGCGGCCGGCAGCGGCCATCGCGCCGTGGTCGACCTGCTGCTCACGCGCGGTGCCAGCGTGGGACTCGCTGCCGGCTCAGGCGCCACGCCCTTGTCGGCCGCCGCGAGCATGCGCCACCTGGACATCGTCGATCGGCTGATCGAGGCCGGCGCCGACGTCGAGCAACGCCTGCCGGGCGGGCTGACCGTTTTGATGATCGCCTGCGCACTGGGCTTCCCCGAACTGGCAGCGCGCTTGCTGTCGGCCGGTGCGGACGCGGATGCTGTCGATGAGTCCGGACGGACCGGCCTGCACTGCGCGGCAATGTTCGGCTTCGGTACGCGCGATCGGACCCGGCTGGTCACCCTGCTGGACACGCTGATGCTGGCAAGCGACGAGAACGCGCTGGAAGCGAAGTCCGACAGCCCGTCACCGCTGCTGTTGTTGCTGGGCGCGGCTGCAGAGCAAGGCGCGCAGGCTGATGAGCAGGTGCTTATCGCAGGACTGGAGCACCTGATGGACAACGGCGCCAGTCTGGAGTCCCAGGACGCGCGCGGATTCGGCCCGCTGCACCTGGCGGCGCTGCACGGACTGCTGGGCGTGGTGAAGTGGCTGCTGCGCGCCGGCGCGGATCCGGACCAGCGCGACTCCCTGAATCGCAGCCCCCGCGAGATCGCGGTGATGCGCGGGTTCGTGGATATCGCCGCGCAGTTCACCAGCGCCCATCCGGTGGCTGATGTATCAATGGCCCGGTTCCTGCGCGAGAAGCAATAAGTCGGGTACCCGCGTAATCGCGCGTGCTGCCGTGGGCTCAGCGGGTGTCGGGCGGTCGCCGGGACCCGGCGATGCCTCCGAGCACGCCCCCGCCCAGGTCCGCATCAAACAATTGCTCCAGCTCCTGGCGCGCCAGGGTCGACGCCTCCAGCACCGCGTCGGGATCATCGTGGACCCGGTACTGCGCCTCCAGCAGCCGCTCGTCGTGGGCCAGAAAGCGCACCGCGTGGTCATGCGCCACGTCCGGCGGCACTCCGAGGGCGACCAGTACCTCCTCGCCCAGCTTGAGGCTGGAATGCAGCATTTCGCGCAGGCTGAACGCCCCCAGATCGCGCAGCTGCCAGGCGTGGCGACGGTCGCGGGCCCGCGCATACACCTTCGCCTGCGGGTACAGGCGGCGGATCACCCGCACCGTCTGCAGGCTGCCTTCCGGATCGTCGATGGCGATGACGAACACCTTGACGTGAGCCGCACCGGCCGAGCGCAGCAACTCCGGCTTGGCCGGGTCGCCGTAGAACAGCGGATTGCCGAACCTGCGCATGAAGTCGACCTGGTCGGCACTGTGCTCGATGGCGATGAAGGGCACTTTCTGCGCGACCAGCATGCGCGCCACGATCTGGCCAAAGCGGCCGAACCCGGCGATCAACACCTGTGGGTGGCCGTCGGGGGGCGGCGTCTCCTTGGGCGGCTCCGGCCGCGCCACCGGCCGGCCGCGCAGGATCCGCGCAACGGCGATCATCAGCACTGGCGTCAGCGCCATAGACACGCCCACCGCGGCCACCAGGCGATCGCGCATGACCGCCTCCAGCAGGCCCGCCTTGACCGCCTCGGCGAATACGACGAACGCAAACTCTCCACCGACCGCGAGCACGCTCGCCAACTGCAGCGCGTCGTGCCGCGACAGCTTGCCCGGCTTGATGCCGACCATCACCAGGATCGCGAACTTGACCACCATCAGGGCCAGTACCAACAGCTCGATCAACACCGGCTCCGCGACGACCAGCTTGAGGTCGACGCTCATGCCCACCGCCATGAAGAACAGCCCGAGCAGCAGACCCTTGAAGGGTTCGATCTGCGCTTCCAGCTCGTGACGGAACTCCGAGTCGGCCAGCAACACGCCGGCCAGGAACGCGCCCAGGCCGGCCGACAGACCCGCGCTCTGCATCAGCAGCGCTGATCCAAGCACGACCAACAAGGCCGCGCCGGTAAACACCTCGGGCATCAGCGAGCGCGCGACGAAACGGAACAGGTGGCGCAGCAGGAACCGCCCGCCCAGCACCAGTGCCGCCATCGCGAACGCGGCCTTGGCGATCGCGTCCCAGCCCAGTCCGCCTTCGGCGACCAGGTTGGCTTTCCCCAGCAGCGGAATCGCCGCCAGCAGCGGGATCGCGGTGAGATCCTGGAACAGCAGGATCGCGAACGCCAGCCGCCCGTGCTCGCTGCCCAGCGCCTTGCGCTCCGACAACAGCTGCAAGCCGACCGCCGTGGAGGAGAGTGCCAGCCCCAGGCCGACCACCAGCGCCGTTTTCCAGCCAAACCCGGCGAAGGTGGCCAGCACGCCCATCACCACGCCGGTGATCAGCATCTGCGCCCCGCCGACCCCGAACACCGGACGGCGCATCACCTTCAGCCGTGACGGCGAGAGCTCCAGCCCGATCACGAACAGCATCATCACCACGCCGATCTCGGACGCCGCCAGAACCGGCTCCGCATCGCGGATGACCCGCAGACCGAACGGCCCCAGCACAACGCCCGCAGCGAGGTACCCCAGCACCGCTCCCAGCCCGAACCGGCGGAACACCGGCACCGCGATCACCGCTGCCAGCAGGAACACCACCGCAAGTTCAAGACCGCCGCCGCTCATCGCGTACCTCTTCAGGGGAGCGGTTGATTATGCGGCAGGGGTGGGAGGAGTGTTCGAGTGGAGCCGGGCGCGAGCGAGTGCGCAGGACTTCTCTGGACGACGAATCACATACCTATCGTCGTCGTAGCGATTAGATTCCGGAACCTCTGGCATGCACTTGGGAGATAACCGTATCGAACTCGGTCGCCATCAAGTTGGAACCGCGGCATCAGCCCGGCTACTGCCATGCGTCCCTTACTCAAATGCGCCCCACATGAATTCGACGAGCCAGACGACGCCGGTGAGAACCACAAGGGAACCGACCACGAGGCAGATGGCTGGCCAGACTAGCTCCCAGAAGCCATACCTGCCATTGCTCCGCCAGTCCTTTCGGTACGGGTCATCCGGATCGGGCTGGCAGGCCGCCTCAATTTCCGCGGGCCAGAAAGGAACCTTGCAGGTGGCCATCGCGATCCACCTGCCCCAGGTGGTCAGTGCCCATAGAGGCGAAGCCAGCAGTTGCAGGGCCGGCCACTTCACCATCAAGGCGAACGTGCGCACCAGGCCGAAGACCACGCCTTCCTTGCGACCGTTGATGGGCATGCAGATCTCTGTCGTGTTGTAGCTTTGCTGCGGGCCGTCCGGTGCCTCCATGTAACGCCTGATGTATTCCCACAGACGCATCAATCCGGCCCGCTCACCCAGATACGCATAAGCCAGCGTAAACGTATCGACGACGGTCTCGCCGTCGTCCGCCAAGACATGGGCGCGCACGTCGTAGCTGGTCTGGCCCATCGTCAGCTCATTCTCCACCACGCACAGGAAAAGATCATCCCAATTGACGGCGATAATCGAGCCATCGGGGCGATAGGCGTAGACCCGACGTGTCTTTCGGTTCAGGCGGATGGGGTAGTGGGTTTGTCGAAACGCCTCTGTACGGACCATCGATAATGATATGAACGCAAGAATGCCGGAGAAAAGGAAGACGAATATAGTGAATATCCAACTTGCAGGATCGTTACGTTCTATCCCCATCAAGCCAAACGTCGCCATTGCCCACAGACAAGGTGCCGCGATCATTGATCCCATCCAGGTCCACCACCCCTTGATCGAATACCAACGGTCAATCAGTTCCAAGCACGTGCTGTTGAGCTTGATTACCGACAACCAGTCCTGCGGGGCCTCGCTAACCTTTGTCTCTCGCTTCAACTGATTCCTGCGCTCATCATCGCTCAACGGCCGATTGAGCTTGTATCTAATGAATCGTCCAATCCCGGTGTAGTCCATAATTTAGTGCGCCGGTACAGCAGTAGTCGAATTTGCTTCGTCTTCCGTTCTATATCCGAGCGACTTCGTCGCCAGCCCAAACTCCATTCCAATAACTACCAGTATTAGTTCTGTTGCTGACAAGCCGAAGAGAGCCGCGCCGCAAGCCCCGCCAAAAAGGAGAGCCGCACCAACGCCAGCCAAGACGAATACGGCATATAGTGCTGATGCTCCAGTATTGCCCCTCATAGCCTGTTCGTGAGGATTGGCGAAGTCCATCGCCGCCACTAATCCGGTTTCGGCGGAAATCGGGAGGGCGCAACTATTCCATGATTACCGTCACTTCCTTCTTTTCGAAAGCTTGAAGTCCCGCGCCACCAAAATGCCTGCCGCCATAACGCCAAATTCCCGACGGTTCTTGCCTCCAGTCCCCCGGGCTTCAAGATATGTCTCACGGCCCTGAAGCTCATCTCCAAAGGGTCGACATCATCCACCCGATTATTCCGACGAACGCAACCACCCCTAGGATCGTACAGATCAGCGGCCAGTAGAACTCCCAGAAGTTCGGAGGTGGATTTTGGCGCCAGTCGAGCTGACAAGGGTCTTCGGGGTCGAAGACGTTCGCAGCTTCTACCTCTGCTGGCCACGTGGGCTGCTTGCTGGTCCACATCGCGAGCATGCGCCCGACCGCGTTCAGGCCGAACGGTACGCAAAGCAACAGCTGTAGCCACGGCCAGTGCGCCAGCATCATGAAGCTGCGCATCACGCTCCAGCGCCAGCCTTCCTTGCGGCCGTCGAGAGGCAGGAGGAACTTGTGTTTCTTAAGCATCCAATATGTTTGCTCCACGCCATCCGGAGCCTCCATGTAATGCTGCAGGAACGCCCAGAACCTGTCGATAGACTTCTCGTCGCCGGGAATCGTGTAGCCCAGCGAAAAAGACTTTCGCACCGTCTCGCCATCGGCATCGAGCACATGCGCTCGAAGGTCGTACGTGGTACCGGTGATCGGGTTTTTTGCTTCGCCACGCACGATGTACAAACCATCCCACGGGACTGTGAGTATCGTGCCATTTTGGCCGAAGACGTGGACCTTGCGTGTCTTTCGGTTGAGGCGCATGGGGTAGTGCGTCCAGCGCAGAAACTCCCACTTGAACGGATACGCCACACCGAACGTGACGATCGCGACAAAGAAGAGTATCAGCCCTGCCCCCATTGCCTGCTCCACGGGTCCAATTGTTGCCAATTTGGGCGGCGAAATGAAAAAGTAGTAGGTAACGAGAAGGCACATGGCTGCGCAGAATGTTCCGGAAAAAATCGCCATCCATGCCCAGAAGCCCCGGACCGGATGCCAACGATCTACCAATTCAATAAAGGTACTGTTTAGCCGTATGACTGATAGGAAATCGTTCGGTTCGACTCCGGACGTATCTTCCTGTTGATAATGCGTTGCACGCTCTGCCGCGGTCAGCGGCCGGTCCACTGGATATCTGTTGCGTTCGCCCAAACCTGCATAGTCCACGGATCACCCCTGCAATGCGACTTCGAGCTCTTTCATCTCGGAGTCGGCACTCTTGTAGCGATCAGAGTCGTCAAACCTACCGAAATAGCAACGTTCGAGCCAATCCTGAATTTTGTTGTCCTTGAACACCTCGATCAGTACGGCAATCACGATCACAAGGAGCACTAGTACAATGCCTACACCTGTGGCTGAAACCCCGAGCATCGTTGCCCCGAACCAGCCGCTCAGAGCTCCCATCGCAACGATGCTCAAACCGGCAGATGCAATATAAAGGACGCCTACTCCAACATTTCCTTCTTTTATCTCTTGACCTCCTCGTACCCCATCCCAAACCGCCATCACAGCTCCGGCGCCAATACCCAGCACTTTGCCTCCGATCCGGATCGCTTTCGCGACATAGCGTTCAACCATGATGGCCGCCCGATTTCCCGCGCTGGTTGCACTCTCCGACCACTTGCCCACCGTCTCCGTAATCGTGCCCGACATCGCGGTCACACTGGCCACATAGCGCCAGGTGTTCTCGGTTCGCTCGTGCGCCATGCTCGTGTCCAGATCCTCGGCCATCTTGCGCCACGCCATCAGCTGGAACAGACTGGTGACGATACCCAGCCGGGCGTCGGTAGGCATCAGCTTCTTCCAACGGAGTTCCGTTAGCCTGCTGCGATCGGCTTCCGTTAACATCGCCTTTTCGGCAAAACGCCTTGCGGCGCCCTTGCTGGCATCACCGGGGAAGTCGGCTATCACACGCGCATCGGCGATTAGCAGATAGCGGAACTTGCCCGTTCCGGGCTGCGGGGTGCCGTAGATCTGCGCTTTGCGCATCTCGATGTCTATCGCACGATTGAGATCATTCAAGGTGCCAACCTTTCCGTTGATGGCGCTCATCTTGGCGATCATTTCGGCGATGCTATTGGCTCTTCCCGGAACGTTTTCAACCAAGGCCACGGGGGCCTTTGCCACGAGTCCCAGTGAGATCAGACCAGGTCCGACCGCACCGTCGACCGCATTGCCGATCATCTTGGAGATCGGGCCGCCAATGGCGGCTGTGAGCGTCACCACCGCATTTTTACCGCCGCTGCCCAGCGCTTCGATCGATTTTTCGTAGCCTTGGATCATACCCTCCCAAGGAAGGCTCTTGAGCGCGTCGGCATTAAGTCCGCCACCACCATATTGCGTCAGCTGGTCCAACGTCTGCTTCTGGTTGTAAGCCAGCCCTCGTAATATCAGGTTGCGACGGCCGATGGTGGGCGCGCTCGCCCAGTCGTGGTAAAGGTCAAAGCAGACTTTGAACTGCTGCGTGTCCTGGATGCAAAGTGAGAGCGCCTTGATAAAACCGTCGCCTGTGCGCACATCGGCATCGTCGCAGCAGCGGTCGAGCTTTTCGCACAGCTGTTCGCTCGACATCCATTTTGTGTGCGCGTCGGCGAGCGGGAAGATAACGCCTTGATCGAAGGTGCGCGCACGGGATTCCCACTTTGTTTGCCACGCGCGGCGCCTTGATTCATCGTATTTCTTCTCGTATTTCCTCCACGATTCTCCTCGGGCTTCCCGCAGGTCCTTCGGGCTCGGATTTCGCCAGCGTTCGAAAAGATTTTCGCGCGCTTTCTTTTGTTCCGGAAACAGCCAATCCGCCAGCGCCTGTCCGCCCCTCGCCCCGGTTGCTCCGTCGCCTGCCGCCATAAACCCCGGGTCAAGTAATTGCCGCGCTTCGCGATCGGTTTGATAAATCTTCCGGTTCTCCGCATCCTCCTTGATCGCGATCTCCAGCTGTTCGATGGCAGAGGACACCATGAGTTCGCGGCTTTTAGCGGAGTGCCGCATGAAAGTCTCAAATCTCAACGACAGCAACGATGCGAGATCCGCTGTCACGCCGACTGGATCGTGCAGTGCCACCATCGCGGGTAGAAGCCCATTGGCTGCAGAGACTGCGACCTCGATAAATGACGCAGCCCCGGATTGTTCATTGCGGTAGTCTTGCAGCGAGAAATCCAGCGCCGGGTAGGTCGTCACGGTCACCGTCTGCAGCTGGATGGGCTGTTTGTCGCTGCCCGCATCGGCACGTTCGTTGGCCGCTTGCTGTTCCGCTGAAAGCGGTTGCGATATCGGGACTTCAATCGCGAATTCGGCGGCCAATTCGGAAAGGCGCGTCAAGCTGTCCAGATGCGGCTGCGACGATCCGCTGGACGCCCACGCGCCCACGTCGATGCGCTGCATGTGCTTTTCGCGCCAAGCCTGTTTGCTGTGGCGGGCCAGCACATCGGACGTCCACGCTACATCGCTGAAGCCCAGCCACACCGTGCCCGCCTTCTTCGCATCGGGGATCATCACGCAGCGGCCCGCCGCGGAATTCTGCATCCGCTCGCACGGTTCGGCACCACCGGTATCTGGCGGCGATTTGCTGCGGATGTCGAACTCTGTCAGATAGGCGTTTTCGTTGACGGCATACCCTTTCCATTCTCCGCGCACTTCGTTGAACACATAAAGGTAGCCCCCACGTAACAGGCGCAGCGTGTAGTGCGCATGGGCGGCTGGTAGCTCAATGTCGTCGACACCTGCACCAAACGGCGCGGACAGCAGCGGTGCTTTGTCGCGTTTGACGTCGGCGCGCGCCACGGCATAGCGAAGCGGAAGGATCGGTAGTCCACGTTGATCGCAAACCTGGCATACCTTGGAGGGGTCACACGACATGGTTTGGCACCCTTTCATGTTTTAGCGGGTCACTGAACACCGCCTTCGCTGCTAATTTTGATTCGTCAAGATCCCTGCACAGACCGACATATGTCGTTGCGCCTTCACGTGCCTGAGAAATGCGACTCGCAATCTCTGGCTGCTGGTCAATCTGCCGGCCAAAGATCAGCAGCTGTCTGGCGAGACAGCGAGCGTCGGACTCGTCTTCGGATTCCAGCGCTGCGTACGCCTGCGCCAAGCATTCATCGATCATCGGATACAAGGGAGCATCCACCCGATCCATTTCGCCCGTGCTCAGAAGTTCGCGCATCATCCGGTTGATGACGCCAATGCGGCCGAGCGTCTCCCACTGAGCGGAACTGGGTTTAAACCCGCGTATGGGGTCCGGATCGCAGTCGGGTCGCTCAAGTTGCTGCCACTGGCCAATTGGCGCTTTCCAGGCCCACTGCGTGATCGGTCCCGATAGCGAGGCAATTTGATGCGGCTCCAGAAGCCACGCCATGTGCGTGAATACCTTCGGGTCATACCAGCGCAGAAGCACGTGCTGCCGCGCGTTTTCACGTACGAGGAGTTGCGCGCGGAGATGGCTGCGGACCTGGTCCGCGGAAGATGTGCTTCTCATCATGAGGGACAACAGCGGTGCGTCGTTCTGGCACTCCCATTGCGCCGCCCGATCCAGCAGATCGAGTCTCAGTTGATCACCAAGCGCCTTCAACTCGATGAGTAGAGGCAATTGCGCCTGCTTTGCCTCGAGTCCTCGCGGTGCCAGTGGCAGCGCCCGAAGATCGCGCCACTGGGCTGCATCGACCTCGAGCGGATTTATTACGGCGAATTCGTAGCTTTCCAAGTGACGATGATCGAGCGGCATGGTCATGTACCTACCGGCACAAGGGCGTCGCCGCCTGCGTTGGCAGTCTGCATCTTGAAATCGCAGAGACTGAGTTGTCGCGAAGGCAACGTGACTTGCGCACTTGCCGCCTGCGGCGTCGTCCAATCCTTCTTCGCCGCCTTGAACTCGATCGTCCCCGGCGCGCCCAGTTCGATGTCGTCGCCTTCCAGCTTCAAGTAGGCGCCGGCGGCAGTTGCCAACACATGTTTGCTGGGGGATGCGATCTCCACATCTGCCTGGGTGCTGGCAATGGTGACGCTGGTCTTTGCGGCCGCCGTGGCGACGTTCTTGTGCGACCGAGCACTCACATCTCCCTGCGCGGCGTGCAGCGCAATCCCCGTGCTGGTCTGCGGCTTGCTGTCGGGGGCAGGGGTGCCGTGGCTGTACAGGCTGATCCCGCCGGCGACCGCCACGACGGTCTCGCCCTGGCTCAGCCAGTTGAGGTCGTTGCCGGCGGTCAGGGTGGTTTCGGTGCCCGATACCCAGATCTGGTCGGCTGGTGTGGTGGCGATGATGCCGTCGGGGCTGCTGGCGGCCAGCAGCGGAGTACTCCACCCCGGTGCTTCGCCGTCGCCGCCGCTCACGCCATCGCCTGCCGGGGTGCCGGTGAGAGTGCCGGCCAGAGTTTCGCCCACCTGCTGCAGGGCATCCAATGCCGGAATGATGCGGGCTTCGTCGGGCAGGTCGGCCAGTTGCGCCTTGGCAGTATCGGCCAGGCTCTGCACCAGGTCCGCTCCGCTGCTCAGCTGTCTGCGCAGGTCCTCGGCGGCCAGCTGCTGGCGGCCGGGCTCGGTGCTCAGCAGCAGGCCCGCCCCGGCGCGCAGGGCCCCGCTGGCCTGGGTGGACAGCTCCATGCCGAAGCCGCGCTCGCGGCCGCGCACGTTGTCCTGCCCGCCCTTGAGGTGCCCGAGGGTCAGCGTGGTGGCGTGCTGGGTGGTGGCGACCTGCGCGCGACCCTGGCCCGGCGTGTCGTCCAGGCGCAGCTGCTGGTAGCCGCCGCTGCCGGTCTGGCTTGCCCCCAGGGCCTGGCTCTTGAAGCCGGTGAACACCGCCGGATGTTCGTTGCCGTCGAACCACGCGGGGGCGTTGCCGGTCGCGCCCGCCTTGCCGCCGTTGACCTGGTTGTGCGGCGCGTCCGGCTGGCCCGCTCCGTTGTAGAGACTGCCGACGATGACGGGGCGGTCGATGTCCCCCTCCATGAAAGCCACGACGACCTCCTGACCTTTGCGCGGGAGCATCACGCTGCCCCAGTTGTCGCCCGCCCACGGGGTGGCGACGCGGACCCACGTCCATGCGGCATCGGTGCCGGGCGCGTTGTCATCGCCGTCCGGGCGAGCCATGCCTGAGCTGGCGTTGCTGCCGCGCTGCCATGGGAACTGGATCTTGATACGGTGGTCGCGCTCGGTCTGCAGCGGCGCCCCGTCGGTGACCACGATCGCGGTCTGGGTGCCGCGGACCGTGGGCTTTGGGTGCAGGCGCAGCCCATGGCCGTCCACGGTGCGCGGGCGGTAGGGCAGGTCGGCCGGGATCGCGGTGAGGGTGTTGCGGTAGAAATCGGTCCACGGCGCGGCCGCCATCGCATTGAGAAGATCGGCACCTGGCGACAGTGCCGTCGGCAGCGGCAACGCGCCGATGTCGGTCAGCCCCAATGTCTGGTCGAGCACCTCGAACACGTCCGCGCCCAGGTTGTTGCGGGCCGCATGCTCGACACGCAGGCAGGTGTACCACTCGCCGTTGGTGTCGGGGTGCTGGGTCAACGAGAAACGCGTGCCTGGTGCCTGCCGGCGCCAGGTGCCGGCGGCCTGGATCGTCCGGCCGGTGACATCGTGCGCTTCCATCTGCCGGCTCGCCCGCAGCGCGGCGTGCGCCTCGTCGGTCACGCCGTACGGACCGCTGGTGTCGACGTCCTCGGTGGTGACGTTGCCGCCCGCCAGGACGCTCTGGCCCGAGGCCGGGCGCAGCGTGCGGCTGCGGTAATCCCAGCTCGCGCGGCTGATCGAGGCGGTCTGCCAGCGCCGGGTGTTGGCCCACTGCTGGATGCTGTCCGCGCGCTCGGTGGCGTCGGCACGATAGAAGCGCACGCTCCCGGCGTCCGCAAACGCCTCGGGATGGTCGCCCAGCACCAGCATGTGACTGCCCAGCGTCGCGCCAGCGGTATTGCCGGTGTGCTCAAACCAGTACGCGATGCCTTCCTCGGCGAAGAGGCGCTGGAGGAAGCGGAAATCGCTCTCGTGGTACTGCGTGGTGAGGCTCCGGGTGCGATAGAGCGACCGGTCGGAAAGCTCCCAGCGCCACGCCGGCACCAGCGCCCCGGCCTGTGCGTAATCGGCGAAGAGGTCCTCGGCGATTTCGAGCACGCTCATGTCATGGAAGACGTAGCTGTCCACCCGCTGGCGCAGGAACGCCAGCCAGGGCTCGATGACCAGCCGATAGCGGGCGATGCCGCCGTTGCTGCCGACCCGCTCGCAGGCGGTGACGTGACCGTGGAAGGGGCGGCGCTGGGAGGCGGATTCGGCGGTCAGCAGTTCCAGCAGGACCGGTTGGCCGAGCAGTTCATCCAGCGGAAGGTGCGCGTCGACCGACAGCGCGTCCAACTGCAGCCGATAGCCACCGTCGTCGACCGACTCCACGCCGTGCAGGCTTTCGGCGACCAGCACGTCGGGGCCCAGGCCCGTGTGCAGGTACAGCAACCGGTCTAATTGTTTTGGCCCGGCGACCAGGGCGGTGAGCAAGGTGGTGCGAGCATCCATGGCGGTGGTCTCTCCCTGGCGGCCGTCCTGGCCTGCCCCGGTGCCGATCATAGCGCCTCGCGGCGGAACGTTGCAGGGGAGGGGGTCTGGAGCCCCGAGGTCAGGCGGGGGGCCGTCGCAGGGTCGCGGTCACGGTGGCGCTGGCTGGCGGCGGATGCCATCGTGGCAACCCCGCGAAAGGCACCCTCTGATGAGCCCAACGGCACTCGTTTTGTTCCGCCGCGACCTCCGCCTGGAGGACAACCCGGCGTGGAGCGCGGCCTGCGCCGAGAATGCGCGCGTGCTTGCGGTCTACATCCATGCGCCCGAAGAAGAGGGGCAGTGGGCGCCGGGTGCGGCCAGTCGGTGGTGGCTGCACCACTCGTTGTCGCGGCTGGATTCGCGCCTGCGCGCCGCTGGCGGTCGCCTGCACGTCGCCCGCGGTGACACGCTGGAAGTCGTGCGCGAGCTGGCCGGGCAGACCGGCGCCACCGCAGTCCATTGGAACCGGCTGTACGAGCCGGCCAGCATTGCCCGCGATTCAACCCTCAAGGCTGCACTGCGCGAGCAGGGTCTGCAGGCCCACAGCCACAGCGGCGCGTTGTGGTCCGAGCCGTGGCAGGTGGAGACCCAGCAGGGTGGCCCGTACAAGGTGTTTACGCCGTACTGGCGCAACCTGCGCCCGCGCCTGTTCGCCGCGCCACCCTTGCCGGCGCCGTCGATTGCCGGGTTTGCCCAGGCCAGCGAGGGTTTGACGGTGGACGCGCTGGAACTCCTGCCGCGCATCGACTGGGCCGGCGGCCTGGCCGACACCTGGCAACCCGGAGAGGCCGGCGCCCACGAAATGCTGGAAATCTTCGGCGACGACGCGGTGAACGATTACGTCCGGTTGCGGGATTTACCGGCCCGGCACGGCACGTCGCGGCTTTCGCCGCACCTGCATTTCGGCGAAATCTCGCCGCGCCAGATCCATCATGAGCTGGACCGCCGTGCCCGAGCCGGCAGCGCTCGCAGCCGTCCGGATATCGAGCCCTACCTGCGTCAGCTGGGCTGGCGCGACTTTGCCCACCACCTGCTTTTCCACTTTCCGCACACGCCGACCGGAAGCTTCAATCCGCGTTTCGCGCGCTTCCGCTGGGCCGAAGCCGATCCGGTGCTGCTGGAGCGCTGGCAACGCGGCCGGACCGGGATTCCGCTGGTGGACGCCGGCATGCGCGAGCTGTGGCACACCGGCTGGATGCACAACCGCGTGCGCATGGTCGTCGCCAGCTTCCTGAGCAAGAACCTGCGCCAGCATTGGCATCACGGTGCCCGCTGGTTCTGGGACACGCTGGTGGATGCGGACCTGGCCAACAACACGCTGGGCTGGCAGTGGGTGGCCGGCACGGGCGCCGATGCGGCGCCCTATTTCCGCGTGTTCAATCCCGTGACCCAGTCGAAAAAATTCGACCCCGACGGCAGTTACCTGCGGCGATGGCTGCCGGAGCTCGCCGACGCTGCCGGGAGTGTGGCGCATGAGCCATGGAAGGATGCCGGCCTGCTGCGCCGCAGCGGATACCCGGCGCCGATGGTCGATCTGGCAGTGTCCCGGCAGAAGGCGCTGGACGCCTACGCGCGGCGCGGCTGAACGAAACGCGCGCGCGGGCCTTCGTCAAGAAAGCCGCGCAAGATCGCCTTGCGATGCATGGCCTTGACCCGCATTACTGCAGTGTTGCCTTGTTTCCAGGAGACCCGCATGAGCCAGTACCGCAAAGACCCCGACGCGATCCAGCGACTGACGCCCGAGCAGTTCCGCGTCACCCAGCAATCGGGTACCGAAGCGCCCGGAAGCGGCGAGTACCTCCACCAGAACGCGCCCGGCATCTATGTGGATGTCGTGTCCGGTGAGCCGCTGTTCGCGTCGGCGGACAAGTTCGACGCCGCGTGCGGCTGGCCGAGCTTCACCAAGCCGATCGAGCCCGCGCATGTCAGCGAGGTGCGCGACACCAGCCACGGCATGGTCCGGGTGGAGGTCCGCTCCACCCACGGCGACAGCCACCTGGGCCATGTTTTCCCCGACGGGCCCCCCGATCGCGGCGGGCTGCGGTATTGCATCAACTCGGCGTCGCTGCGCTTCATTCCGCGCGAGCAGATGCAGGCCCAGGGGTACGGCGACTACCTCGACCAGGTGGAGGGCGGGCGATGAGCACGGAACGCGCGGTCCTCGCCGGCGGCTGCTTCTGGGGCATGCAGGACCTGATCCGCCGTCAGGAAGGCGTGGTGTCCACGCGCGTGGGCTACACCGGCGGCGACGTGCCCAACGCTACCTATCGCAACCACGGCAACCACGCCGAGGCCATCGAGATCGTGTTCGATCCGGCGCGAACCAGCTACCGAAAACTGCTGGAGTTCTTCTTCCAGATCCACGACCCCTCGACCGTGGACCGGCAGGGCAATGACCGCGGCGCGTCCTACCGCTCGGCGATCTTCACGACCTCCGAGGAGCAGCGCCGCGTTGCCCTGGACACCATCGCCGATGTCGACGCCTCAGGCCTGTGGCCGGGCAAAGTCGTTACCGAAGTCGTGCCTGCCGGTGATTTCTGGGAGGCCGAGCGTGAGCATCAGGACTACCTGGAACGTATTCCCCACGGATACACCTGCCATTTCATCCGGCCGGGCTGGACGCTGCCGCGCCGCGCGGTGGAGGACGGCGGCGACGGACAGCCCGTACAACAGGCTTGAAACCCGCGTCGACGGACCTACGTTTGCCTTGGGGCGGCCGTTCCGCCTCCGTGCAGACAAAAGGAGACAGTCATGAGCAAGATCGTGCGCACCAATCCACAATGGTCCGGCGATGGCAGCGGCCAGGACCCCTTGCGTCAACTGGTTGATCGAATCTTCGACGGTGCCTTCACGTCAGGCACCGCCACCGACGAATCCTCGGTCGTAACCAGCCGCTGGACCCCCCGGGTGGACATCAAGGAAGAGCCGGACCGCTTCATCCTCTACGCCGACATTCCCGGCGTCGATCCGGCCGAGATTGACGTCCAGATGGACAAGGGCATGTTGACCATCAAGGGCGAGCGGCGCAGCGAGGAAGTCCGCGAAAGCGAGAACTTCTCGCGGGTCGAACGCCGCTACGGTGCATTCCATCGGCGTTTTGCGCTGCCCGACAGTGCCGATCCGGATGCGATTTCCGCCCACGGCGAGAACGGCGTGCTGGAGATCAGCATCCCCAAGCGCCCGGAGACCACGCCGCGGCGCATCCAGGTGGGGCAACGTAAAAACGGTGATGCCTGATCCGCGTGCAGACGGTGGCGGTCGAACGTGGCCGCCACCGTTTTTCTTTGCCAGAGGCCGGGGCCGCGTCACCGGCCGGGCGCATTGCACATCTCCGGGCTGCCGTCAGCGGCGCTGACGCATAGGTCGAACCCCGCCAGTCCGCTGATCTGCCGGCTCCCGCCGCTGCTGACGGTGAAGCGCTGGACCGGTGCGGATTTGCACGGGCCCCATCGCAGTGCCAACCCGGACCCGGATAGCGGCGCGCAGTTGCGCGGGTAGACCGTGTAATGGCAGGCGCCACTGGCACTGCGCAGGCACTCGAAGCGGGCGACGCCGGCTCGGGCCTCGGCCTGGCTGTACAGCGTGTCGGCGCCGTCCATCGTGGTGGTGCGGGTGACGTAGCGACTGCCACCGATGTCCAGGCCGAATAGCGACAGCACGAAGTAGATCAGGGCCAGGAGCTTCATGGTTCACCTCGCGCGAGCGTGAGTGGGTGGGCGGCGAGCCGGCGTGTCCTCGAGGGACGGTGTGGGTTCGCCCGCAGTTACATGTGTCGGAACAGGGTCATGAAAGGCGCGCTAACCGCCAGGGTTTCCGGCCGCGTCTTCAGGCGCACGGTGCCGCGGCCGCTGTCGTCGCGGACGACGCCGGCGATGGCGCGCAGGTTGACGATGGTGGAGCGGTGGATCTGCTTGAACGTGTCCGGGTCGAGCACCGTCAGCAGCTCCTTGATCGGAGTGCGCAGCAGCGCCTCGCCCTCGGCGGTCATCACCGTGGTGTACTTGTTGTCCGCGCGGAAATAGGCGACGTCCTCAACCAGGATCAGCCGGGTTTCGCGGCCGGCGCTGGCGGTGATCCAGGTCAACGGCGGCGGCGCATCGACGGCGCGGGCGACGGGCGCGAGCCGTTGCAACAGGGTGGCGAGGGTGGCGGCGTCGTTGTTGCCGCTGCGCGCCTGCAAGCGCTGCACCGTGGCCGACAAGCGTTCGGCGGTGATCGGCTTGAGCAGGTAGTCGACCGCGCCGCGCTCGAAGGCATCGATGGCGTACTGGTCGTAGGCGGTGACAAACACAATTTGCGTGCGCGGGCTGACTTCGGCCGCAGCCGTCGCGACTTCCAGGCCGGTCAGCCCGGGCATGCGGATGTCGAGGAAGGCGACGTGCGGACGGTGTTCGGCCATCGCCTCCAGCGCGCTCGCGCCGTCCTCGCACTCGGCAAGGATGTGCAGCTCCGGCCAGGCCTGCGCCAGACGCTCGACCAGGGCCTGGCGCAGCAAGGCTTCGTCCTCGGCGATGATGCAGGTGGTGACGGGCTCAGCCATGGCGGGCCTCCTGGACGAGCGTGGCGGGCACGGTGATCGTCGCGGCCACGCCGGCGGGGAAGTTGGCGACCACCGCCAGGGCGGCGTCGCTGCCGTACACCAGGCGCAGGCGTTCGCGCACGTTCTTCAGGCCGATGCCGGTGCCGCTGGTGCGGCTGTTGAAGCCCTCGCCGTCGTCGGCGACGGTCACCGCGACGACGCCATCGCTGCGCCGCGCGCGGATCCACACCGTGCCGCCGCCGGTGCGTGGCTCCAGGCCGTGCTTGATCGCGTTCTCGACCAGCGTCTGCAGCATCATTGGCGGCAGCGCGGTGGCGCGCAGGTTCTCCGGCAGGTCGACCTGCACCGACAGGCGCGGTCCCATGCGGATCTTGAGGATCTCCAGGTAGGCCAGCGCGCGTTCCAGTTCCTCGCCCAGGGTGGACAACTCGTTCTGCGTGCGTGGCAGCGAGTGGCGCAGGTACTGGATCAGGTGACCTAGCATCTCGTCGGCGCGCGCCGGGTCGCTGCGGGTCAGCAACTGCGCGCTGGCCAGGGTGTTGTAGAGGAAGTGCGGTTCGACCTGCGCGTGCAGCAGGCTCAACTTGGCGACGGTGAGTTCCTTCTCGGTGGCGGTCTGCGCCGCATCGGCGCGCTCGTTGCGGCGGCGGTCGGCAACCCGACGGGTGATCGCGCGCGTGATCGCCTCCGCGTTCTCGAAGTTGGTCGCGTCATCGAACAGGAACCAGTCGCTCCAGGCCAGGGTCTCGGGTTCGCAGATCAGGGTGACGCTGCCGGTGTCACCGCCGGGCGTGACCGTGGCCAGGATCTGGTTGCGCGGCGCGCCGAACCACAGCATCGGGTTCCAGCGACCCAGCGGACGATCCAGGTACGCCTCGGGTCGTCCGGCGGTGGCGCGTATCTGCAGGCTGTCGCGCGCGCTCTCCACTTCAAGGATGCGGGGCAATTCGCGGATGGCGGCATCGACCAGATCGAACGCCTCGCCGGCCTCGAACGGAATCTCGACCTGGCGGCGGTGGCGGTTGCCCAGCGTGGTCCGGTCGATGCGGTCGGCGATCAGGCGCACCCGGCCGACGTGCGAGAGCGCGCCGATCACCACCAGTGCCATGACGATCATGCCGGCGACCGTGATCGGCCATTCCAGGCGTCCGATCAGCGGCAACTCCGACCAGATCCCGGCAAACAGCAGGATGGCCAGCAGCCAGGCCAGAGCGATACGGATGACGAACAACAGGCCCTTGATCACGAGAGGTTCCAACGGCTGGGGATTTCCGTGGAGCATAGTGACCCGGCCGGCGCAGCGGAGAGCCGCTGCGACCAAGCCGCGATTGTCGCGACGGAACCACGGGATCGGCGGATGAAGCGAGCCGCGGCGCGCGCGTTTGCAGCGCAGGTGCGTCCTCTCAGCGCACGACCACGGTGGTCGCCTTGTTGGCGACGATGTAGTGCTGCAGGTCCTCGACCTCGCGCAGCTTGCCGATCGCGCGCTGGGCGAACTTGCGGGTGGTGATGCGCACGTGACAGTTCAGAAACGGCGCGTCCGGATCCTTGCCCTTGGAGGAATACACCACGCGGCCGTCGCGGTCCCAGCCCAGCACCAGTCGCTGCTGCTGGTTGCTGGTCTGGTAGATCCAGCCCTTGTGGATATCGCTTTCGGCCATTGCCATGGTGTGGGTCCCGATCGTCAAGGTCGCGTCAGCAAATGCGTCGCGTGCAGTGGCCATGATGACAGCGCAAACGGTGGCATGCTCAACGGGTCGCCGATCGCTGTCGTCGGACGGCGCTGATCCCAAGAGCCTCCCCATGACCACCACCCCTGCCGCCACCCTGAACATGCAGCTGCAGCGCATGCGCGACGCCCACGCGGCCGATCCGATGCCGTCGTGGCCGGTACGCGAAGCGCGCCTGCGTACGCTGCGGACGATGCTGATCGAGCAACGCGAGGCATTTTCCAGGGCCATCTCCGCCGACTTCGGTCAGCGCCCGGCGGAGGAGACCGACCTGCTGGAACTGTTCCCCAGCCTGTCGGGGATCCGCCATGCCCTGCGCCATGGGCGGCGCTGGATGCGGCCACGCAAGCGCCTGGCCGGGCTGGCGTTCCTGCCGGCACGGACCGAATTGTGCCCGCAGCCGCTGGGCGTGGTCGGCATCATCGTGCCGTGGAACTACCCGCTCTACCTCGCCATCGGGCCGCTGGTGGACGCGCTGGCGGCGGGCAACCGCGCGATGCTGAAAATGAGCGAGTTCACCCCGCGCTTCTCCGCCCTGCTGGCCGATCAGGTGGCCCGCTATTTCCCGCCCGACGAGGTCGCGGTCATCACCGGCGGCGTCGAGATCGGCGAGGCGTTTTCCGCGCTGCCCTTCGACCACCTGCTGTTTACCGGATCCACCGCGGTCGGCCACCACGTGATGCGCGCCGCCGCCGCCAACCTGACGCCGGTGACCCTGGAGTTGGGCGGCAAGTCGCCGGCGATCATCGGCCCGGGTGCCCGCTTCGAGGACGCGGTCGAGCGCATCGTGTTCGGCAAGATGGTGAATGCGGGCCAGACCTGCATCGCGCCGGATTACGTCCTGTTGCCGCGTGCGCGCGTCAACGAGTTCATCGGCGTGGCCTGCGCGGTGATGGCGCGCATGTATCCCGGACTCGAGCGCGATGCCCAGTACGCCAGCATCATTTCGGACCGCCAGTACCAGCGCCTGACCGGCTTGCGCGACGACGCGGTCGCGGCCGGCGCTCGCGAACACCCGCTGGACGACACGGGGGCCGATCCCGCGCGCCGGCTGCTGCCGCCGCTGCTGCTGACCGGTGTCAGCGACGCGATGGAGGTGATGCGCGAGGAGATCTTCGGCCCCCTGCTGCCGCTGGTGCCCTACGACAGCTTCGAGGAGGCGATCGCCTACGTGGCCGCGCGGCCGCACCCGCTGGCGTTGTACGTATTCGACGAGGACTCGCAGCGTGTCGATACGCTGCTGGCGCGGACTCAGGCCGGCGGCGTCACGGTCAACGACACGCTGTTTCATATCGCCCAGCATGGCCTGCCGTTCGGCGGCGTCGGCCCGTCCGGTATGGGCAGCTACCACGGGGAAGCGGGGTTTCGGCGCTTCTCGCACATGAAATCGATTTTCCGCCAGTCGCGTTTCACTGCGGTGGGCCTGCTCAATCCGCCCTACGGCGCGCGCTTCCGCTGGATGCTGGACTTGCTGCTCAAGCGCGGCTGAGGCGGCATCAAGGCGTGCGCGTTGGCCTGCGCGCCTCCGTGCAGCGCTTGATTGTCGGCGCTGACGGCGCCATAGAAAGGGAAACCCCTTCACGGAGTCGCTCATGAAAACCGTCCTCATCACCGGCGCCAATCGCGGCATCGGCCTGGCCTTGGCCCGCCAGTTCAGCGCCCGCGGCGACAAGGTGATTGCCGCCTGCCGCCAGTCCAGCGATGCGCTGGAAAAGACCGACGCGCAGGTGGAGGCGGGCGTGGATGTCACCGACGATGCCGCGCTGGCAGGCGTGGCCCAGCGCCTCGGCGACACCCGCCTGGATGTGCTCGTGCTCAACGCCGGCATCATGACCCGCGAGGCCTTTGGCGAGATCCAGACCGACGGTTGGGAGGACATGCGCCGCCAGTTCGAGGTCAATGCGATGGGCCCGCTGCGGGTCGCGCAGGCGCTTTGGGGCCACCTGGCCGAGGACGCGAAGATCGGCATCATCACCAGCCGGATGGGGTCGATGGGCGACAACGGTTCGGGTGGCCGCTACGGCTACCGCGCGTCCAAGGCGGCGGTCAACGCGATTGGCAAATCGCTGGCCGTGGACCTGGCGCCGCGCGGCGTGGCCGTGTTCCTGCTGCACCCAGGCTTCGTCGCCACCGACATGGTGGGTGGCAAGGGCGAGGTCAGCCCGGAGCATGCCGCCGCGCAGCTGGTGGAGCGGCTCGACAGCCTGACGCTGGACCAGACCGGCAGCTTCTGGCACGCCAACGGCAGCGAGCTGCCCTGGTAGTACCGCCGCACGGTTGCATCGGCGTTCGGGCGATTATTTGGTTTTGGGCGTGAAACGGAACGTGCCGCTGATCGGCCGTGTAGCGCCCTGATCATCGGCGAACACGCCATCGAAACTGCCATCCACGGCTCTCACCGTCGCGCTGTAGCGGCTCTCCTCCATGTCCACTGACTTGATGGTCAAGCTGCCCGACTGCGAGGTGTATTCGCCGGCCAGCCCGGTGTCCTTGCCCAGCGGAATGGTGACCGCCGCGGTGTCCGCGCCGTCCACCACGCCGCCGAGCTGGTAGGTGCCCGGCTCGGCGGTACCGGCGGCGATTGCAACGGTGACCATGCCAAAACTGGCGAGCGCCTGCTCGCGTTGCGCCTCGCGATCGGCTTCCTTGCCGGCCGCCTTGGCCGCGTCGGCGTTGATCCAGCCCGTGGCCAGACGGAAGCTCAGAGGGGCGTCGACGTAACCGGGCATCAGCCCCGCGGATGCGGTGGCGTCCAGCTTCCAGTCCTGGCTGGCCAGGGTGAGTCCGTTGCTGTCCTTGGCGGCCCTGCTGCCCGGGCTTGCCGGGGACGTGTCGGCGTCGGCGCCGCAGCCGACCAGGCCCAGGGTGGCAAGCGCCAGGACGGCGGGCGCGAGCAACCGGGCGAGCGGGCGGAGCTGCAATTCAGTGGGCTGAGGCATGGAGAACTCCTTGCGTGATCGATTGGGGCGGCGGTGACGGTCGGCGCTGATGGTCGGTCGCGCCGCCGCCCGGGCAGGTCTGATGACACGAGGGCTGAGGGCGGTTCCGGACATTGGCCTGGTAAATGAGAGCGAGTTAATGAGCGGACGCGGCTTGCGTCCGCGGCGTGGAATACTGGGGACCGTCGCGAGTGAGCGTCCGCTCGCCCGTCCGCGCCCTGTGTACGGTGCGCATTGGCAAGATGCCGCCACGCCCGGCAGCACACCCACACGAGTTCTTCCCTTGATCGAGACCCCGCTGCTGTTGCTCCGCAATGCCGATGTGCACGCCCCCGCCCACCTGGGTTGGCAGGACTTGCTGATCGGCGGCGGCAGAATCCTGGCCATGCAGGCGTCAAGTGATGACGCCCCGTCGCCATCCGCCCATGCCACTGAGCTCGACCTGCAGGGCCGCCGCGTGCTGCCCGGCTTCATCGATGGCCACGCCCACATCACCGGCGGTGGCGGCGAGGCCGGCGCCCACACCCGCGTGCCGCCGGTGCCGCTGTCGCGCTTTACCCTGGCCGGAATCACCACCGTGGTCGGCCTGCTGGGGACCGACGACACCACCCGCTCGCCGCGTGAACTGGTGGCGACCGTCAATGGCCTGCGCAACGAGGGCCTGAACGCCTACGCCTACACCGGCGGCTACCACCTGCCGGTGGCGACGGTGACCGGCAGCGTGCGCGACGACCTGGCCTTCATCGACTGCCTGATCGGCGTCGGCGAGTTGGCGATCTGCGACCACCGCTCCAGCCAGCCGACCCGTGACGAGCTGTTGCGGGTCGCCGCCGATGCCCACGTCGGCGGCTTGCTGACCGGCAAGGCCGGCATCCTCCACCTGCACCTGGGCGACGGCTCGCGCGGACTGGCGCAGGTGCGCGAGGCGCTGGACGCCAGCGAGATTCCGGCGCGGGTATTCAACCCGACCCACGTCAACCGTCGTCGCGCGCTGTTCGAGGAAGCGCTCGAGCTTGCGCGCCGCGGTTGCACCATCGACATCACCGCGTTCCCCGTCGCCGCCGACGAGGACGCCTGGCCGGCCGATGAGGCGCTGCTGCGCTACCTGGCCAGCGGCGCTCCGGCCGAGCGGGTCACGATCAGTTCCGACGGCGGCGGCTGCCTGCCGGTGTTCGACGATCATGGCCGCATGCTGAGCATGGACATCGGCGCGCCGGACTCGTTGCACAGGTCACTCAAGGCGCTGCTGGCGCGCGGCGAATCGTTGGATCGCGTGCTGCCGGCGTTCACCAGCAACCCGGCGCGCCTGCTGCGGCTGGAACACAAGGGGCGGGTCGCGCAGGGCGCGGACGCGGATCTGTTGATTCTGGATGAGGACGACAATGTGAGCGATGTACTGATTTCCGGCCGCTGGTTTGTCCGCGATGGGCAGGCGGTCATCCGTGGCACCTTCGAGGGCGCGCGCTGATGTGCCCCAGTCCCGTGCCCGACGGCGTCGACCGCGGCTGGATCATCCCCATCGGGGGCGGCGAGGAGAAGGAAAGCAATCCGCAGATCCTCAAGCGCTTTGTCGACCTGTGCGGCGGCGATGCGGCCGACATCGTCGTGCTGCCCACCGCCAGTCGCCTGGTGGAAACCGGCGAGCGCTACGAGGCGTTGTTCTCCGGGCTCGGCGCGGCGCGGGTGACCACGATCGATTTCGACACCCGCCGCGACTGCAACGAGCCGTCGCGGCTGGAGCGCATCGCCCAGGCCAGCGGCATCTTCATGACCGGCGGCAACCAGCTGCGCCTGTCGACGATCGTCGGCGGGACGCCGGTGGCCAAACTCATCCGCGTGCGCAACGCCGAGGGCGTGCACGTGGCCGGCACCAGCGCCGGCGCGAGCTTCATCAGCGAGCACATGATCGCCTTCGGCGAGGAAGGTCCGACCGCGGTCGCCGGCGGGGTCCGCCTGGCGCCGGGACTTGGCCTGACCAACCGCTTCATCATCGACCAGCACTTTCGTGAGCGCGACCGGATGGGGCGCCTGATGACGGCCCTGGCCTACAACCCGTTCGCCGTCGGCCTGGGCCTGGACGAGGACACCGCAGCGTTCATCGGCCCCGACAACGTGCTGGAAGTCGAGGGCAGCGGCGGCATCACCGTGCTGGATGCCAGCGCGATCGGCTTCACCTCGATGGACGTGGTGGACGAGGGCCAGCCGGTGTCGATGCTGGGCCTGGTCCTGCACCAGCTGGTCGCCGGCAACACCTTCCATCTCAGTACCCGCCAGGCCTCGGCCGGGCGGTTGGCCCGCCAGAAGAGGTAAGCCCATGCGCATCCGCAATCGTTCGGTATTTCTCGGCCCCTCGCTGTACGCGCACTTCCCGGTCATCCGCCTGGAGCTCGACCTGGGCGCGCTGGAGGCATGGCCGACGGTCCGGCTCGGTGCGGAGTTCATCGACGGCCTGGTGGCCGCACTGCCGGGACTGGACGAACACGGCTGCTCCTACCGCCAGCCCGGCGGCTTCCTGCGCCGACTGCGCGAGGACGAGGGGACGTGGCTGGGCCACGTGCTGGAGCACGTCGCGATCGAGCTGCAGAACGTGGCGGGCGCCGACGTGACGTTTGGCAAGACCCGCGGCACCGGCGAGCCGGGCGTGTATTGGGTCGTCTACGAGTACCTGCAGAAGGACGAGGGCCTGGAGGCCGGCGAGCTGGCGATGCGCCTGCTGACCTCGCTGCTGCCTGAGGAACTGCGGACCCCCGGCATCCTGCCGCAGGACTGGGAGTGGACGGCGGCGCGCGACGGTTTCATCCGCTTCGCCCAGCGCCGCGCGCTGGGGCCGTCCACCAGCGCGATCGTCGCCGCCGCCGAGGCGCGCGACATCCCGTGGATGCGCCTGAACGACCGGTCGCTGGTCCAGCTGGGGCACGGCAAATACCAGCAGCGCATCCAGGCGACCGTCACCGGCAAAACCCCCCACATCGCGGTCGAACTGGCCGGCGACAAGGATGAAACCAACCAGATCCTGGGCGCGCTGGGCTTGCCAGTGCCGCGCCAGGAGCTGGTCCAGACCGAGGAGCTCGCGCTGCGTGCCGCGCGCCGGATCGGCTATCCCGTGGTGACCAAGCCCTTCAACGGCAACCACGGCCGCGGCATCTCCATCCACCTGACCAACGAGGCCGAAGTGCGCGAGGGCTTCCATCTGGCGCAGGCGGTCTCGCGCTCGGTGATCGTGGAGACCTTTGTCCCCGGCGATGACCACCGCCTGTTGGTGATCAACGGCGAGCTGGTCGCGGCGACCCGGCGCACGCCGGGCCACGTCATCGGCGACGGCCAGCACGACGTCGCCCAATTGGTGGAGATCGTCAATGCCGATCCGCGCCGCGGCGTCGGCCACGAGAAGGTGCTCACCCGCCTGGAGCTCGACGCGCAGGCGCTGACGATGCTGGAGCGCGTCGGCTACACGCCCGGCTCGGTACCGGCCGCCGATGAGGTCGTCTACCTGCGCTCCACCGGCAACCTGTCCACCGGCGGCACCGCCACCGACGTCACCGACATCATCCATCCCGACAACCGCGACATGGCGGTGCGTGCGGTACAGGCGATCGGCCTGGACGTGGGCGGGGTGGACTTCCTCACCCGCAACATCGCCGAGAGCTACAAGAGCGATGGCGGGGGCATCTGCGAGGTGAATGCCGCGCCGGGTTTCCGCATGCACGTCGCGCCCAGCGAAGGCGTCGCGCGCGATGTCGCCGGTCCGGTGGTGGACATGCTGTTCCCGCCCGGATCGCCCTCGCGGGTGCCGATCGCGGCGGTCACCGGCACCAACGGCAAGACCACCACCGCGCGGATGCTCGCCCACATTACCAAGATGGCCGGCTACACGCCCGGGCTGACCACCACCGACGGGGTCTACATCGACGGCCAGCGCACCGTGGAAGGCGACATGACCGGCCCGGTGTCGACCCGCATGGTGCTGGCCGACCCGCACATCGACATGGCGGTGCTGGAAGTCGCGCGCGGTGGCCTGCTGCGCGCCGGCATGGGCGTGCCCTACGTGGACGTCGGCGCCGTGCTCAACGTGGCGGCCGACCACCTGGGCATGAAGGGCATCGACACCCTGGAGCAACTGGCCGAGGTCAAGCGCATCGTCGCCGAGGTCGCCCGCGATTGCGCGGTGCTCAACGCCGATGATCCGATGGTGCTGAAGATGGCGGCCTACACCGATGCCGCCACCATCTGCTACGTCACCACCAACCCGCAGCACCCGCTGGTGCGCGAGCACATCCGCGCCGGCGGCCGCGCGTGCGCGCTGGAGGCCGGCATCAACGGTCAGATGATCACCCTGTACGACAAGGGCAGCCACATCCCCTTGCTGTGGACGCACCTGGTGCCGGCGACGCTGGAAGGGCGGGCGATGCACAACGTGCAGAACGCGATGTTCGCCGCCGCGATGGCGTTCTCGATGGGCATCAAGCTCGATGCCATCCGCCAGGGCCTGCGCACCTTCGACACCACGTTCTTCCAGGCACCCGGGCGGATGAACGTGTTCGCCGAGCATCCTTTCAAGGTCATCTTCGACTACGCGCACAACGCGCACGCGGTCGGCGCGATGGCCGACCTGGCCCAGCGCATGGAAGTGGCCGGTCGGCGCATCGTGGTGGTGGCCGGGCCGGGCGACCGCCGCGACGAGGATCTGCGCGCGATCGCCGATGCCGTGGCCGGCCGCTTCGACCACTACATCTGCCGCCGCGACGACAACCTGCGCGGCCGCGATGGTGACGAGGTGCCCCGCATTCTCGCCAAGGCACTCCTCGCCCAGGGCGTGGACGAGGCGCAGGTCAGCATCATCAACGAGGAGCAGGCCGCGGTGGATGCCGCGCTGCGAATGGGCGAGCCCGGTGACCTGGTGCTGATCTTCGCCGATGCGCTGGTCCGTTCGTGGAAGCAGGTGATCAAGTTCCAGCCCGAAGGCGAGCCGACGGCTCCACCCCGGTACGAAACGCCGGCGGCGCCAGAGCCTGCCGATGATGCCACGCCGACTTCCCTGGACGATTACGAGGAGCTGGTGCGCGATGAACGCGGCGTGCGCCTGGCACGCGAGGAGAACGACTGAACACCCCGCCGCCCCCGGTCGACGAGCTGTTCGACAGTTCCCGTCGCCTGACCGGACCGAACCGCTACTTCGCCGGCTGCGGCGCGGTGCTGGAGGTCTTCGAAACCTCGCCTGCGCTCTGCGCGCAGTGGGCCTCCGGCGTGCGGACCATGCGCGCCCGACTGGACTGGCCGGATGCGGAGGTGGTCATCGATATCCATCAGGCCGGCGCCGCGCTGGCGATGGCCGCGCCGCAGGACATGCTCTACACCGCCACCGAGGTCAACGAATGGGCCTGGCAGCGGGTCGCCCCCAACGCCGCGCGCTGCGCGCTGCCGCATGCGCCCGGACATCCCGCCAGCTGGGACGACCAGCTCGCGGGGCACACACTGCTGCATCTTGCCGCCGATGAGGCCAATCCGCGTGCGATGTCCCTGATGCAGGAAGCCGGTGAGCGCGCGCTGCCGGCCTTCTTCGACGACGACGGCCTGACGCTGGGCGCGGGCGAAGGCGGCCGGACCTGGGCGCTGGACGCGCTGCCGGCCGATGTGGCCTGGTCCGATCTGCACGACATCCCCACTGTCCTGGTGACCGGCTCCAACGGCAAGACCACCAGCGTGCGGCTGCTGGCCGCGCTGTTTGAACAGGCCGGCAAGACCGCGGGCTTCAACTGCACCGACGGCGTGTTTGTCGGCGACGCACGCGTTGCCCAGGGCGACTACTCCGGCCCCAACGGCGCCCGGCGGGTGCTGCGCGATACCCGCGTGCAGGCAGCGATCCTGGAAACGGCGCGCGGAGGCATCCTGCGCCGGGGTCTGGCCGTGCAGCATGCCCACGCCGGGCTGGTCACCAACGTCAGCGCCGACCATTTCGGCGAGTACGGCGTGCACGACCTGTCCGACCTGGCCGATGCCAAGCTCGTCGTCGCCCGGGCCGTGAACGCCGATGGCGTGCTGGTGCTCAATGCCGACGATCCGCTGCTGGTGGAGAAATCCGCATCGCTTGCGTGCCCGCTCGCGTGGTTCTCGTTGGACGATCACAATCCGGTACTGGTGGCGCATCGCCGGAGCGGCGGCGCTACCTGCGGAGTGGACGACGGCGTCCTGAAGCTGCGCGTGGACGGCCAGCGCCACCGCCTCGGCGAGGTGGCCGCGATGCCGCTGACCCTGGAGGGCAGCGCGCGTTACAACATCGCCAACCTGGCCGGGGCGGCGCTGCTGGCGGCAACCCAGGGCGTATCAGTGCAGGCCATTGCCACCGTGCTGATGCAGTTCGGCGGTTCGCGCGAGGACAATCCCGGCCGCCTGGAGCGCTGGCACATCCGCGGCGCCGACGTCCTGCTCGACTACGCCCACAACCCGGATGGCCTGGCTGGCCTGCTCGCGGTCGCCGCGCGGCTGCGGCAGCAACGCGGTGCACGCCTGGGCCTGCTGCTCGGCCAGGCCGGCAACCGCGACGACGATGCCATCCGCGACCTGGCCCGAACCGCGGCGGCAGTGCTGCCCGATCTGGTGGTGCTCAAGGACCTGGACGGCTACATCCGCGGCCGTCGCGCCGGCGAGGTGCCGGAGATCCTGCGCGCGCAGTTATTGCTGCAAGGCCTGCCCGAGTCGCGCCTGCAGACGATCCTGCCCGAGGTCGAGGCGGCGCAGGCGATCCTCGCATGGTCCCGGCCGGGGGACGTGCTGGTGTTGCCGGTGCACAACCTCACCGCTCGCGCGGAGCTGATCGAGTGGTTGCAAAGCAACGGCGGGGTGTCCGGCTAGTCGCTCCGGTCGGCGTTACCAGCTGTCTTCGAGCATGCGCGGCTGGCACGCCAGGTAGCCGCCGAAGGCCAGTACCACCAGCGTCCCGGTCAGGAAGGCGAAGGGCCACAGCCATCCCCCGCTGATCTCGTTCAACACCCCGAACAGCAACGGCCCGGCGCAGCTCAGGGCATAGCCCAAGCCCTGGGTGAATCCCGACAGGGCGGTCGAACCGGCGGGCGTGCGGGTGCGCTGGTTGATCAGCGTCAGCGCCAGCGGGAAGGTGCTCGGTCCCAAGCCGAGCAGCGCGACCCACAGCAGGGTCAGCGTCATTGGCGCCAGCAGCAGGCCGGTGAACGCGGTCAGGTGGAGCACGCAGCACGCGAGCACCACCGGGAACGGATTGCGCATGCGCACCGCCACCACCGGCATCACGAAGCTGCTGAGCAGGCCCAGCGACGAGTACACGCCGACCATCGTCCCGCCCAGCAGCGCGCTGCCGCCGGCGTCGGTCAGGATGCGGGGCAGCCAGGTGAACATGGAATAGGTCACCAGCGAGGTCATGCCGAACATCAACGCCATGCCCCAGGCGACCGGCGACCGCCACACCCGACCCGACGGCGGCGGCGCGGCAAACTCGGGCGCCTCATCGCCGGTGGCCACCGACCGGGCGTGGATCGCGGCCAGCGCGCGGGCCTGCGCGGAGCGGCCGTAGCGTTCCTGGTACAGCACGATCGCCCAGGGCAGCGCTGCCGCCACCGCAACCAGCGACCACGCTCCCAGCGATACCCGCCACCCCACCGCGTTCGCCACCGGCACCGCGGCCAGCGCCGGCAGGATCGTGCCCAGTTGCAGCAGGGTGATGTACATCGCGCTGATGCCGCCCACGCGGTCGCCGAAGTAGCGTTTGACCAGCGGCGGCAGCACAACGTTGCCGATGCCCATGCCCGACAGCGCAATCGCCGAGGTCAGCAGCAATTGCGTCGTGTTGTCGGCAAAGCCGCGCCCGAGCAGGCCGGCGGCGGCCAGCAGCATCGCCAGCAGCGCGGTGCGCTCCAGTCCCAGTCGATGGGCGATGGCGGGGGTGGCTACGCCGAACACCGCAAACGCCGCCGTCGGCACGATGCCGAACACCCCGGTCATGGTCGGGCCGAACTGGAAAGTCTCGCCCAACTGGTCCAGCAGCGGCGTCAGCGAGGTGACCGCAGTGCGCAAGTTGAGCGCGGCCAGGGCGATGGCGATCAGCACCAGGCCGCGTCCGCGCCATACCGGCAGAGGCGCGCCCGGGGCGACGGGGGCGGGGCGCGAGGCCGGATCGGGTGGGGTAGGACGGTCCATCTGCGCCTGCATTGCTGCCGAGGCGGTCACGCCATCGCGAACGGCATTATATCGGCGCTCGCAGGGCCGAAGCGTGCTCTTTCAGCCGTGTGGTTGCCTGCCTGCGCTATCGCCAACCCGCGGTGGCTTCTATGCTCGACGACCGACGCGGCTTGCAGCAGGACGAGTCACAGGATGGAAACGGAGGTTCAAACGCCGGCCTCGGAGAGCCTGTTCGCTCCGCGCTACCGCGCGCTCACGGTGGGATCGGTCGCGCTCATCGTGTTGTATGCGTTCGAGGCGCTGGCGGTGGCCACCGCGATGCCGGTGGTCGCCCAGGCGCTCGACGGCCTGCCGCTGTATGCGATGGCGTTTGGCAGCACGCTTGCCGCCGCGGTGGTGGGCATGGTCGCCAGCGGCCCCTGGGCGGATCGTCGCGGGCCGCGCGCCCCGCTGCAGCACGGCATCGCCTGGTTCGCGGTCGGCCTGGTCGTGGCCGGGCTCGCCCCGACGATGTGGGTGCTGCTGCTCGGCCGGGTGGTGCAGGGCTTTGGCGGCGGGCTGATGTCGGTCGCGTTGTACGTCGTGGTCGGGCGGGCGTACCCGCCGGAACTGCGCGCGCGGATCTTTGCCGCCTTCGCCGCCGCCTGGGTACTGCCGGCGATCGTCGGGCCGGCGCTCAGTGGCCTGATCGTGGAATTCCTCGGCTGGCGCTGGGTGTTCCTGATGGTGCCGCTCCTGGCAGGCCTGGCCGCGGCGATGGTGCTGCCGCCGCTGCGCGGCATCGGCCCGCTACCCGGTCACGCGTGCGCCGGGCGCGCCGGCAACCGGCAGCGGCTCGGCCTCGCCGGCGGCGCCGCGGGCAGCGCGCTGTTGCTCAGCTACGCCGGTCAGCAGCGCGGCTGGGTGGCCCTGGGCCTGATGGCGATCGCGCTGGCGGGGCTGCTGGCGAGCATGTTGCGGTTGTTGCCGACCGGCACCCTGCGCGCGGCCCGCGGCCTGCCCACGGTGATCGCGCTGCGCGGCATCGCCTCGGCCGCATTCTTCGGCACCGAGGTGTTCCTGCCGCTGCTGCTCACGCGAGAGCGCGGCCTCTCGCCGACCTTTGCCGGCATGGCGCTGACCGTCGGCGCGCTGGGCTGGTCGCTGGGATCGTGGAATCGCGGCCGGATGCATGCACCGGCTCCGGAGCGGGTGCTGCAGGCGGGCATGGCGCTGATGCTGGTGGGGGTGCTCGGCGTGTCCGCGGCGGTGCTGCCCTGGGTGCCGCTCGCCGTGGGCGTCGTCGGCTGGATCGTCGCCGGGGTGGGGATGGGCACGGTGTACCCGAGCCTGTCGATCCTGACCCTGGAGCTGTCGCCGCCCGAGCGCCAGGGCGCGAATGCCTCCGCGCTGCAGCTGTGCGATGCGCTGTTTACCGCCACCATGCTCGCCGTGGGCGGCTCGCTGTTTGCGCTGCTGCTGGGGCGCTCCACGCTGGCCGCCTACCTTGCGGGATTCGCCATTACCGTCAGCGTGGCCGTGCTCGGGCTGGCGCTGGCGCCGCGCGTGCTGCCCGCGCCGGCCTGCGGCCGGGACGACTAAAGATCCCTGCGTCCAGACCGATAGCATAAGGAAGCCCGGCCATCTGTGTGGCCGTTGGAGTAGCCCGTGCGCCCGGTTGCAGCAAGCGATGTAGAGCTCGGTTCGCCACTGATGTGGTCGGTATATGACCGCGACCGCAAGCTGCTGTTCGTGGAAGGAATGGTTCTGGCGAGCCAGGAGCAGCTCGACGTCGTGCTGGAGCGCGGCATGGTGGTGCCGGACACCGATGCCAACGCGGGTGTGCTGATCGACGGCTATGAGCACCCCGCCGGCGACGGGACCGACCCCGACGCCGCCGAGGCGGAAACCGACGACGTTCTCGCCGACGACGCGCCGCCGGAACCGCCGGTATTCCGCGAGATGCAGCTGCTCCGCCATGAACTCGCGCTCGTGCACCAGCACCTGCTGCTGGGCAGCGGTGAGGACCTGGGCGACCAGCTGCTCGCAATCGCCGAACGGCTGCGCGCCCTGGTGGCCCGCGATGCGGATGCGGCGCTGGCCGCGATGCAGTTGGAGGTCACCGACGATTGCCACGTTGCGCGCCAGCTGCACGCGGCCACCCTGTGCGAACTGCTGGTGCGCTCGCGTGACTGGGACGAGCAGGAGAGCCTGTCGGTGATAGCCGCGGCACTGAGTTACGACGTGGCCCTGGGGCCGGTCGCGGGCGCGATGAACAAGCAGCAATCGGGGTTGTCGGCGGAGCAGCAGGCGGTCGTCACCGGCCATCCGCAAGCCAGCGTCGAGTTGCTGCAGCTCGCCGGGGTGGCCGATCCGGTCTGGCTGGTGGCGATCCTGCAGCACCACGAGCGCATCGACGGCAGTGGCTACCCCAATCGCCTGTCAGGCGACGCGATCAGTCGCGCGGCGCGGAAGCTGGCGATCGTCGACATCTACTCGGCGATGGTCCGGCCACGTGCCTATCGCGAAGCGGTGCACGCCCGGCACGCCCTGCGCAGCCTGTTCCTGGAGCGGGGCAAGGCGGTGGATGAGACCCTGGCCAGCCTGCTGGTGCGGGAGATCGGCGTATTCCCGCCAGGCACGCCGGTGCGGCTGGCCAATGGCGAGGTGGGGGTTGTCCTGCGGCGTGGGCGCGGCGCGTCGCATCCGGTGGTCGCGCGCTTGATCAACGCCAACGGCACCCTCGCCGCATTGGCGGCGCAGCGCGACACCGCGATGGAGGCGTACGCGATCACCGAAACCGTGCCGCCGCGCAAGTACGCCGCCCTGGTGGCCAGCGCCAGTGAGCTGTGGTGCAGCGACCGCGCCGTACTGCGCCCGTAGTAGCGTCCACCGTGGTCAGCATGACGACCCCTGCACGAGGCCGCGTGGCACGATGCCCGGTACGCCTTCTGCCCGGAACACGACGATGACTGCCCACGACCCGGAATTCGATCCCGACGACAACTTCGCCAACAGCCTGGAGCCTGGCACCGGCGTGGACCTGGAGTCGGCGGACACCCGCGAGGCGCTGGTCTGGCAGCTGTTGCTGCTGATCAATCCGGGCGATGAGGAGTCGGCGCTGCAGCAGTTCTCCGCCTATCGCGAGGCGCTGGAGGCCGCCGGCCCCGACGAGGTCGAACCGCTGTGGCTGCTGAAGGACCTGATCGACTGGAAGTCGGGGTTCTTCGTCGACGAGGATGACGCGGTCTCCTTTATCGACACCATCACCGAGCTGGCGGCGCGCTGGAACGTGGTGGTCGACTGGGGCGTGGAGGATGCCAGCGACGAGGACTTCCTCGCCGAGGCCGAGGTGCCTTCGCTCATGGCCGTCGCCGCCGACCGCCTGCGCGAGTACGGCTACAGCCTGTGGACCTGGAACACGGCCAGCGGACCGCATGGCGAGGAAGGCGTGCATGCCGGCTGGATCACCCTCTCCAGCGACGACGAAGCGATGCAGGAAGTCGCCCAGGCGCTGGAGATCGAAGTGCGCCCGGCCAGCGACCCGTTCTGATTGCCCGATGCCGTAAGCGCTTGCCGGGCGGCGCGCCAGCCCGGCCACCCGACAGGGTTTACGGTTCGTCGCGGCGGTCGCCGTACCACATCTCCAGTTCGTCCCTGGAGTGCAACATCCGCCGCCCCCGCCACAGGAAACGCCCCAGCAAACGCAGCTGGTAGCCCAGCGAATGGGTGCGCAGCTTGCGCGCCGAGGTCATCACCACCTCGTGCACGATCACCAGCCGGCCGTGCCGGGCCAGCGCGCGACCCATCGCCACGTCCTCGCCGGCGTAATAGCGCTCATCAAAACCGCCGATCGCCTTGAACGCGGCGCGCGTGCAGAACAGGCTGCAGCCTGGTGTCACGCCCACCAGGCGGAACACGTGGATCATCAGCCACTGGCCGATGCGCTCGTGCAGCCGCGTGGGTCCGATCAGCTTCACGCCGGCGCCGCCACCGGACGCACCCCCGCGCAGCGCCCGCAGAGCCGCTGCCAGATAGTCGGGATTGATCAGGGTGTCGGCGTCGATGAAGAACAGCCAGTCGCCGTTTGCGGCATGCCCGCCGCTGTTGCGCGACGCGGCGATCTGGCGGTGGTGCACCTGCACCACGCGCGCGCCGTGCTCGCAGGCGATGCCCGCGGTGTCGTCGGTGGAGGCGTCATCGACCACGATGACCTCGTAGTCGGCGCGCAACTCGCGCGCGCTGGCGTGGATCGCTTGCAGGCACGCGGCGATCAGGCGCTGCTCGTTGTGCGCGGGCACGATGAAGCTCAGGTGCGGATCGTCTGCCATCCGGCGATGGTGGCACGGGGCCGCGGGAGGGCTTGCGAACGCCGCTTCCATCGCTGGCATGCGGGGCTGCCGGCGCCACGTACGGCTTGCAGAACGCGTTTCTGTTAAGGTTGAGGATTGGAATTGCGCGGTCCTCGCTGCATCTTCGCCCATCGTGGCGCTAACGGACCGTTTTTGCGGCGTTGCCCGTTCAGGTGTTGCTTCCCTGTCGCGGTCCCGCAGCGTGGCGTCGTAGTGGCACCGCCGGTGCACCAATCCGACGCGGCCTGCCGTCCTTCCGCCTTGCATCCGCCGTCGTCACTTATCGGAGAAGTCCTTGGCTGTTCCCGCGTTCGAGTTCAACCAGCTGCAATCGTCCACTGTCTTGCTGCTGCTGCTGGCCTTCTACGGCGGGACCTTCCTGATCTCCACGCGCATCGGCCGACGCAAGGAAAACGTCGACGGCTACATGACCTCCAGCAGCCAGGTCGGCTTCGGCGTATCGGCCGCCAGCATGACCGCGACCTGGATCTGGGCGGCCTCGTTCTACGCCGCAGCGACATCCGGCTACAAGTACGGTATCTCCGGGCCGATCCATTACGGGCTGTGGGGCGCGCTGATGATCCTGTTCATCTACCCCTTCGGACGCCGCTTCCGCGCACTGGCACCCGAGGCGCACACGCTGGCGGAGATCATGCATGCGCGCCACGGCCGCTCCAGCCAGCTGATCCTGGCCGGTTCCAACATCGTCGGCAGCGTGATCAGCCTGATGGCGAACTTCACCGCCGCCGGCGCGCTGGTCGCGATGCTCTCGCCGCTGGATTTTGTCCACGGCGTGCTGATCGCCGGCATCGGCACCCTTTCCTACACCCTGTGGTCTGGCTTTCGCGCCTCGCTGCTGACCGACGTGGTCCAGGTCGCGGCGATGATGGGCTCGGCGGCCTTGATCATCCCGCTGGTGTTCTTCAGCGCCGGTGGCACGGAGATCTTCACCCAGGGCTGGGAGCGGATCAGCGCCGAGCAGTCCACGTTCTTCTCCAAGCAGGCGTTCCTGGAGCAGGGCGCGCCGTACTTCGTCGCCGTTCTGGCCTACGCCATCGGCAACCAGACCATTGCCCAGCGCCTGTTCGCGGTGCGCGAGGACCTGATCAAGCCGACCTTCCTCGCCGCCACGGTCAGCTACGGCGCGACGGTGATCGGGCTGGGCATGATCGGGGTGTTCGCGCTGATGATCGGCATGAGCCCGGCCGACGGCGACCACAACAACCTGATCCCGCAGATGGCCTCGACCTACCTGTCGCCGTTCGTGGTCGGCATCTTCTTCATCATGGTGATCGGCTCGCTGTCCTCAACGGCCGACTCGGACCTGTCGGCGCTGTCCTCGATCATGATGACCGACATCTACGGCAAGAACCTCGCCCGCGGCAAGGTCCGTCCGGCGACGATGCTCTGGGTCGGGCGCATCACCATGATCGTGGCAACCACCGCCGGGCTGATCTTCGCCAGCTTCCGCATCGACATCCTCGACCTGCTGGTGTTCGTCGGCGCGCTGTGGGGCTCGATCGTGTTCCCGGTGATCGCCAGCGTGTACTGGAACAAGGTGACCAACCGCGCGTTCACGGTCGCCGTCGCGGTGTCGCTGGTGTTCTTCATCGTCGCGCGCTTCCAGCTGCTGCCGATCGAGGGTGCGCTGGCGATCCTGCTGGAGGTCTTTGCCGCGCTTGGCGCCGGCGTCGTGCTGGGGCTGATGGCGTTCGGCTTCTTCGGCAAGCGCACCGGGCTGACGGTCGGGGTGGTGGCCGCGCTTGGACTGGTGGTGCCGATGCTCGGTTTCCTGCGTGACTACCCGGTCCTGCTCGCCTCGCTCAACGCCTACGGCGTCAGCACGCTGGTCTGCTCGGCGCTGAGCATCGGCAACCACAAGCCCTTCGACTTCAACCTGATCGCCAAGCGCGTGACCGCCTTCCAGGACGACGAGCCTGGCACGGTGGCGGCCGCGTCCGTATCCGACCGCTGAGGAGACACGCCATGCGTGACCTGCTGATGACGTTGTATGTGCTGATATGGCCGGCGATCGTGCTGGTGATGATGGTGCTGATGGGCGTGGGGCTGTACCGCGACACCCGCGCGGCCAAGCGCAGTGGTGACGAACTGGTCTGACGCACGTCGCGGGCACTGCCGGCTGGTTACGATCGACGCTCACGATCAACGCTCACGATCGACGCTCACGATCGTGTCCTACGATCGACCCTCGTCGCCAACCGCCCGGAAGCCCGCGTGCCCCCGATCATCTCGATCCAGCAAGTCACCAAGACCTACGCGTCGGGCTTCCAGGCGCTCAAGGGCATCGACCTGGAGATCCGCCGCGGCGAAATCTTCGCCCTGCTCGGCCCCAACGGTGCCGGCAAGACCACCCTGATCAGCATCGTCTGCGGCATCGTCAATGCCAGCACCGGCAGCGTGATCGCCGACGGCCACGACATCGTGCGCGACTACCGCGCCGCGCGGGCCAAGATCGGGCTGGTGCCGCAGGAGCTGTCGACGGACGCGTTTGAAACCGTGTGGGCGACGGTGCGCTTCAGCCGTGGCCTGTTCGGCAGGCCGCCCGACCCGGCGCACCTGGAAAAGGTCCTGCGCCAGCTGTCGCTGTGGGACAAGCGCGACAGCAAGATCCTGACCCTGTCGGGCGGCATGAAACGCCGCGTGCTGATCGCCAAGGCACTCGCACACGAGCCCTCGATCCTGTTCCTGGACGAGCCTACCGCCGGGGTGGACGTCGAGCTGCGCCACGACATGTGGGAGATGGTCCGCGGCCTGCGCGAGCAGGGCGTCACCGTCATCCTGACCACGCACTACATCGAGGAAGCCGAGCAGATGGCCGACCGCATCGGCGTCATCAACCATGGCGAGCTGGTGCTGGTGGAGGACAAGCACGTGCTGATGCGCAAGCTTGGCAAGAAGCAGCTCACTCTCGTGCTGCAGGAGCCGCTGGCCGCGCTGCCGGCGGCGCTGGCCGGCCTGCCGCTGGAGTTGGCCGAAGACGGCTCCGCGCTCATCTACACCTTCGACGCACAGGGCGAGGCGACCGGCATCGCGCCGCTGCTGCGGCAACTCAACGCGTTGGGGATCGACTTCAAGGACCTGCACTCCAGCCAGAGCTCGCTGGAGGACATCTTCGTCAGCCTGGTCCATTCCGACAGCGGCCGCCGGCGCGAGGTGCGGCCATGAACCTGCACGCGATCCGCGCGATCTACCGCTTCGAGATGGCGCGCACCTTCCGTACCCTCGCCGAGAGCATCATCTCGCCGGTGCTGTCGACCTCGCTGTACTTCGTGGTCTTCGGCGCGGCGATCGGCTCGCGCATGGGCGACATCGACGGGGTGGGCTACGGGGCCTTCATCATTCCCGGGCTGATCATGCTGTCGCTGCTCAACGAGAGCATCTCCAACGCGTCCTTTGGCATCTACATGCCCAAATGGTCGGGCACGATCTACGAGCTGCTGTCGGCACCTGTGTCCGCGGTGGAGGTGGTGATCGGCTACGTGGGCGCGGCGACCACCAAGTCGGTCATCGTCGGCTTCCTGATCCTGGCCACCGCGCGGGTCTTCGTGCCCTACGAGATCGCGCATCCGGTGTGGATGCTGTGCTTCCTGCTGCTGACGGCGGTGAGCTTCAGCCTGTTCGGTTTCATCATCGGGCTGTGGGCCGATGACTTCCAGAAGCTGCAGGTGATCCCGCTGATGGTGATCACGCCGCTGACCTTCCTGGGCGGGGCGTTCTACTCGATCAACATGCTGCCGCCGGTGTGGCAGAAGATCACCCTGTTCAACCCGGTGGTGTACCTGATCAGCGGCTTCCGCTGGAGCTTCTACGGCGTCTCGGACGTCAATATCGGCATCAGCGTGGCGGCGATCGGCACGTTCCTGGCGCTGTGCCTGCTGTCGGTGTGGTGGATATTCCGCACCGGCTGGAAGCTGAAGGCATGATCCTGGCGACGATCCAAGCCAACCCGGTGCTGGGCGCCCTGTGCGGCGGGCTGATCGCCGCAGCGGCGACCGCACTGGGGACATTGCCGGCCTGGTTCTCGCGCGGCATCGGCGAGCGATTCCAGGACGCGCTGCTGGGCTTCGGCGCCGGCGTGATGCTGGCCGCGAGCGCGTTCTCGCTGGTCCTGCCCGGACTGCAAGCGGCGGGGGAAAGCGGCCTGGGACCGTGGCGTTCCGGGTTACTGGTCGGTGCGGCGATCCTGGCCGGCGCGCTGGCGATCATGCTGATGGAGCGCTGGGTGCCGCACGAGCACTTCATCAAGGGGCCGGAGGGCCCGTCGCCGGCGCGGATGAAGCGCGCATGGCTGTTCGTGTTCGCGATCTGCCTGCACAACCTGCCCGAAGGGCTGGCGATCGGTGCCGCGTTCGCGTCCGGCCACTCGCACGGCGTGCTGCTGACCACCGGGATCGCCATCCAGGACCTGCCGGAGGGGCTGGTGGTGGCGATCGCGCTGATGGCGGTCGGCTATGACCGGACGCGCGCCGTGCTGGTGGGCGCCGGCTCGGGGCTGATCGAACCTGTCGGCGCGGTGCTGGGCGCGAGCGTGCTGGTCGCAGCGCCGCTGCTGCTACCGGTCGGCCTGGGCTTCGCCGCCGGGGCGATGCTGTTCGTAGTCAGCCACGAGATCATTCCCGAGTCACACCGCCAGGGGCACGAGCAGCACGCGACCTCGGGATTGATGGTCGGCTTCGTGCTGATGATGCTGCTGGACACCGCGCTGGGCTGAGCCCGGCGGCGGACGGGACGGCAAGGGCTAGGCGGCGGCAACCGCCAGCGCGCGCTGGATCTCCTCCAGGCGCCGGCCGCGGGTCTCGACGCCGTGGCGCGCCAGCACAAGACCGGAAACCGCCATTGCCAGGGCGATCGCCAGCGCCGACAGCGCGACATGCTCGAACAGCCCCAGCACGCCCAGGCCGGCGCCCAGGATGCCGCCAAACTTCGAGCTGGCCGCGATCATCCCCGCGCCGGTGCCGCGCACCGCGGCCGGGTAGATCTCAGCGGCATACGGAATCAGCATCGCAATCACCCCGCCGCTGCTGACCAGCAACGCGGCCGTGGCCAGCGTGGTCGCGGCGACCGAGCGCAGCCCGCCCAGGTCTATCACCGCGAACGCCGCCAGCGCCAGCGCGGTCAGCGCGATGAACGCCACCAGCGACCGGATCGTGCTCCAGCGGTGGTAGAGCCACACCACCGGGCCAATGCCCGGCAAGGCCAGCAGGGCCGACTGGGCGAGCAGCGCGCTGGCGGCGTCCGCGTCCACGCCGAGCCTGACCAGGTTGACCGGCAGCCACAGCACGAAGCCGAACGTCACCAGGCCCCAGCCGATCCCGCACATCGCCAGCCCCGCGCCGATGCGGGCGTGCGCGCCGCGCAGAAGCGTCCCCGCGGCGGCCGGGTGGCCGGTCGCCTCGACCGCGGCGACAGGCGCTTCGGCAGCATCGCCCTTCGCCACAGGCACCGCGCCGGAAAACTGCGCGAGCACCGCACGCGCCTGCTGCGGCAGGCCGACCGCGGAGAGGAAGCGCGGCGATTCGGGGATGAAGCGGTTGAGCAGGATGATCAGCGCGCCCGTCGGCAGGCCCAGCAGCCATAGCGCGCGCCAGCTGAACATCGGCTCCAGCCAGGTGGCCGCCGCGGCCGCGGCCAGGTAGCCGGCCGACGTGCCAATGCCGCCGAGCGCGACCAGCAGCCAGCCGCGGTGCGCGGTCGGAATGATTTCCGCCATCAGGGTGAAGGTGATCGGCAACAGGCCGCCGGCCGATGCGCCCATCAGGAAGCACATCGCCAGGTTCCAGCCAAACGCCGGCATCGCCCCGCAGATGGCGGTGCCCATGAACATCAGCGCCGACAGCAGGATGGCCGCGCGGCGGCCGTACGCATCGGCCAGCCGGCCCCACACCAGCGAGCCCACCGTCGTGCCCATCAGCGCGACGAGCGCGAGCCAGCCGGCTGATCGGGTGCTGATGCCGTACTCGGCGGTAAGGCCCGGGATCACGAAGCCGGTAGTGGCCGGCTTCATCACGTCCACCGTCAGCGCGACCACCAGCACCGCCACGACTTTCCAGTGTTCGCGGTTGAGGGCGACCGAATCGGTGAGATGGAACTGCACCGCCTCGCCAGCGGGCAGCAGGTGGCGCATGCGCCCCAGCCGCGGCATCAGGCCATGGAAGGCCAGACCCAGGCCCAGCGGGATCAGCGCCATGCCGGTCAGCATCCAGCCGTCCATCGGCATGCCGACCATCTGCCAGCCGGTGTGCCGGCCCATCAGGAACATCGGCAGGTGCGAGAGCACGCCGGCAACCAGCAACGTGCAACCCGCCCAGAAAGCGAGCGGGTGGTGGAAGGACATTGCGCCGGGCTTCACCCGCAGGGCTCGTCGGATCGGTTCCGGGACCTATTCGTCCCCGCTGCCGGTCGCGGTGTCCAGGAAGTAGGGCTCCACGGTGCCGCTGAACTTCATCGTCATGGCGTTGCCGCGTCGGTCACGCGACTTGCCCACCGGCAGGCGCACCCAGCCTTCGCTGACGCAGTACTCCTCCACGTTGGTCTTCTCCTCGCCGTTGAAGCGGATGCCGATGCCGCGCTCGAACATCGCCTCGTCGTGATAGCGGCTGCGCGGGTCGGTGGCGAGGCGATCGGGTGGGGTGTTGGGGTCGGTCATGGCGGCGCTCGTTGGTCTGGAGATGGAGTGGCGCACAGCAGGCGCCGGTGCACAGGATAATGGTCGCGAGGCCTGCACGGCATCATGTCGCCTTGTGCCAGCCCGCACGGGCCGCGAACGCGGCGGCGCTTCTGAACGGCGGGTCGGGGCCGGGTACGAACCTGTTGCAATCCCGGCGCGCTGGCAGTACGGTGCGCTTTGCTGTTTGCCAGGGTCACCGTGAATCGTGGCCCGATGCTGTAGATCCCAGATCCGCTACATCGTTGCACCTCGCTTACTCCTTGCAACCAGCATCTCGCCGCATTCGTGCGGTACTTCAAAAACACTGTTCCAAGGAGCAAGAAAATGTCAGACCGCGAAACCGGTACCGTCAAGTGGTTCAACGATGCCAAGGGCTTCGGCTTCATCTCCCGTGAGAATGGCGAGGACGTGTTCGTTCACTTCCGCGCGATCCAGGGTCAGGGCTTCAAGTCCCTGCAGGAAGGCCAGAAGGTCAGCTTCACCGTCACCCAGGGCCAGAAGGGCCTGCAGGCTGACGCGGTAGAAGCCGTCTAAGCACCGATCAACTGCAGTCGCCTCGGCGATCGCACGCGATAAAAGGGAAACCCGGCTTCGGCCGGGTTTCTTTTTGCCTGCGGTTTTTGCCTTGGGTTTCCCCCCCGGGGTTTTGACCGCCGGAGTCAGTGGCCGGGCGCCGGTGCGGGTTGCGCCTCGGGATCCAGCCGGCGGACCAGCACGATGCGGTCCAGCCAGACGTCGGTATTGGCCACGCTCTCGGGCTGGTACATCGCCGGTTGCACCAGTCGCACCGTCGCGTTGGTGCCCTCGCTCCCGTCGGGGCCGAAGAACAGCTGCGCGGACGGGCGGGCAACGACGATGCCCTCGATCTCCTCGCCGTCATCCATCAGCAGGCTGACGTGGGCGCCGCCGGGAAGCAGGTCGATGCGTTCCTGCAGCCGGGCAATGGCGGACGGCTCGGTGTGGATGCGCGGCGCGTTGCGGGACATGGCGGACTCCGTCTGGATCGGGCCTCGACGCTAACGCTGCGGGCGGCAATGCGCGGTGAAGCGGCCCGGCCGCATCCAACCGCCGGGTCGCGTGCACCGGTGCTGCACGCCTGCATCACTCCGGCCTGCCGATACTTTCACTCCCGTCTGCCAGGCAGGAGTTGCCCATGGCCCGCCCGATCTGGACCGGCACGCTCTCATTCGGTCTGCTCAACATCCCTGTCTCCCTGATGGCCGGCGAGCGGCGCACCGACATCTCCCTGCGCATGCTCGATGCACGCGACCAGACCCCGATCCGCTACGAGCGCGTCAACGCCGCGACCGGCGAGGAAGTCGCCTGGAAGGACATCGTCAAGGCGTTCGAGTACGACAAGGGCAGCTACGTCGTGCTGGAGCCGGAGGACATCCGTTCGGCCGCGCCGGAGAGCCACGACGCGATCGAGGTCGAGTCCTTCATCGAGGCCAGCCAGATCGACCCGCGCTACTTCGAGAAGCCCTACGTGCTGGTGCCGGCGAAGAAGGCCGAGAAGGGCTACGTGCTCCTGCGCGAGGCGCTCACCGCCACCAGTCGCATCGGCATTGCGCGGGTGGTCATCCGCACCCGCGAGAGCCTGTGCGCCGTGATTCCGCACGGTCAGGCGCTGCTGCTGCTGATGATGCGCTTCCCGCAGGAGCTGGTGGATATCGAGGAGTACCGCATCCCCGAGGGCAAGCCGGCCGATTACCGCATCACCGCCAAAGAGCAGCAGATTTCCGAGCAGTTGATCGAGGCGATGTCCGGCGACTGGAACCCGGAGGACTACCACGACGAATTCCGCCAGCGGCTGCACGACGTGATCGCCAAGCGCGTGAAGGACCACAAGGTGGTCGAGCACGCCGACGAGGAGCCGGCCGTCGGCGACCACGCGGCGACCAACGTGGTGGACTTCATGTCCTTGCTGCAAAAGAGCATCGAGCGCAAGCAGCGCACACCGGCGCAGGACAAGGCATCCGGCGACGCGCCGGCAAAGGCGTCGTCAGCGGGCAGGAAAAAAGCGTCGTCGAAGTCGGCTGGCAAGCCGGCGAAAAAGGACGCCGACGAGGACAAGCCGGTCGCCGCCAAGGCGAAGAAGGCGACCACCAGAAAGACCGCCGCCAAAAAGGCACCGGCCAAGGCCCCGGCCCGCAGCGCCAAGGACAAGTCTGCCGAAACTGCCAAGAAGAGCCCCGCGAAGCGCCGCAACGTGGCCTGAGCGGCAGCCGCCTGCGCCGCGTTCACACAGCGCATTGCCGGGATCGGGGAGGATCAGCCCGACTCCAGGCCCGGTCCACCCCATGACATCAGCGCCATGTTCCACATCGCCTCGCAACGATGACGCTCGCGCCCCTGATTCAAGCTTGCAGATCGGTTGCGGGCTCCTCCACCCTTGGCTGCGCGCCGGACGGGTAGCTCCATGCTGAGGGGCGTACTGCTGTTCCTCGCCGGCGCACTGGTCGGCGCGAACATCGTCTACTTCGTGGTGAGCCGTCGGCCGCCCGCGCCAGTGGAGCCACCCGTGGCCGCGCTGCCGGAGATCCGGCGCGAGCCGATCCCGGTGGAACCGCTGGCTGGGGATGAGCGCAACGACCCCGCACTGAAGCCCGACCTGGTCGACGTCGCGCCGCGTCGGGCCCCGTCCGATGGAGTCGCTCCCGACGCGGAGCGGGGCCATGACGGCACCGGCGGCGAGCCGGCACGGCCCGGCAGTGCGGTCGCGCTGGCTGACGCGGCCAAACTGAAGCTGATCGTGCCGGTCCGGGGCGTGAGCGCGCGGCAGCTCAGCAATACCTACGAGGATGCGCGTGGCAGTGGCCGCGTCCACGAGGCGATCGACATCATGGCGCCGCGCGGCACGCCCGTGCTGGCGGTCGCCGACGGGACGGTGGAGAAGCTGTTCAACAGCGATCGCGGCGGGCTGACGATCTACCAGTTCGAGCCCAGCGGTCGCTACGCCTACTACTACGCCCACCTTGACCGCTACGCCGACGACCTCGAGGAAGGCCAGGCACTGAAGCAGGGCGACGTGATCGGTTATGTGGGCAGCACCGGCAATGCCAGCGACGACGCGCCGCACCTGCACTTCGGCATCTTCGAACTGGACGAGGAGCGGCTGTGGTGGAAGGGCACCGCGATCAATCCGTATCCGGTGTTGACCGGCCAACGGCCGCAGTAGCGAAGGGCCGCTCGCGCGGCGTGTACGGCGCCGAAATGCGGCATTGCCCACCCGGCTCAGGGGCCTTCGAAACTGGCAATCTCATCAATGCGCGCCTGTGCTTGACGCAGGCTGTGACCGGTGGCGCTGTTGTCCATCCAGCGCGCAAGGCGCGCACGTTCCGGGCCCCGAGACCATCTGTGGAACCAGATCGTCCCGATCAGGCCAACCACGCCTGCGGCGACGCTGAGGTATTCCCACGGGTAGAACCACGCTGGGCGGGCCCGCCCTCCGAGTCCGGCGAGCAGGACCACAACCGGCACCCACAGCACCCACCACGACAGACCGACCACCGCGCCGCTCAGCACATGAAAGCGACGCAGGCGGGCCAGCTGTTTCTGGATATGCAGTACGGGCGCGGCGTAGTCGATCTGGCCGATCAGGCCCAGGGTGATGCCGCCGCTGATCATCACCGCCACGCCATAGGCATGCAGGACGATCCCGGCAACAAGCATTCCGGGCTGCGGCGGGTAGCCGTTCCAGCCCGTCACTCCCAGCGCCAGACAAGCCAGTCCAAACAGCATTTGCGCGACCTGGCCCCACTGCAGGGGACGCAGGTGCCTGCGCGCCTTCTCCAGCGTTCGCTCCGTGAGCAGGCGCGTGCCCAGCGTATTTTGCTGCTGCAGCCGGGCATCCAGTGAGTGCCATGCCTGCCTGAGGTCATCGAGTTCCATAAGGTGTCTCCGAGGGTGGGGCGCGTGCGCCATTTACGCGATATGCTCGCGGATCCGCTGTTTCAGGCGGCCGATCTTGGTCGCTACGTTGCCCGGGGTGATGCCGAGGATCTCGGCAATGTCGCGATGGCTGCGATCGTCCAGATACAACAGCATCAGCGCGCGGTTGAGCGGGTCGAGTCGGCGGATCAGCGCTTGCAGGGTATGCAAGGCCAGGGTGTCTTCGGGAGAGGCCGCAGCCTGATCGGGAACCGCCGCGATGGCGTGATCATCCACATCCAGGTGGTGACGTCGACGCCGGCTGCTGCTGCGCAACTGCGAAATCGCGACGTTCAGCGCGATCCGGTACATCCATGTCGAGAACCGGCTCCGCTCGGGATCAAATTCCGGGAACGCGCGCCACAGTTGCAGGCTGATGTCCTGCACCAGGTCGCGCTGGTCGTCGGTGTCCCGGCAGTAGCTGTAGGCGATCTTGAGCACGATGCCGCGGTGCTGTTCCAGCTTCGCGGTGAACGCGGCCTGCCGGGCGTGCGGGCCACCGGTGCCTGACTTCATCGCGTAGGGTGCGCTCATCGTGTCCATGGAAAGTGATTCGCCCGGTGAGGCGAGATATCACACGGGCACCGCGAGTGGTTGCTTGCAGCCGCCGTTCCAGCTCGCGCGGCACGGTCGCGGTCTTCCAACTGGGGCGGAGCCCGGCTAGTCCAGCAGCGGCGCCAGTGCCGTCCAGACGTGGTCGCGCAACTGGGGCTGCACGGCGGCGGTGGGGTGCAGGTTGTCGTCCTGGTAGGCGTTGCGATCGGCGGCGATCGGCTGCAGCAGGAACGGCAGCAGGGCGACGTTGAATCGATCCGCCAACGTGCGGTAGTTCTGCTCGAACGCGCGGATATAGCTCGCGCCCAGGTTGGGCGGCATCTGCATGCCGATCAGCAGCACCTTGGCACCCGCGCCGTGGGCCGCGCCGATCATGAAGGCGAGATTGTCCGCGCTGCGCGCCGTGGGCAGGCCGCGCAGGCCGTCGTTGGCACCCAGGGCGATCACCACAACTTCGGGGCGTTCGCGCGCCAGTGCGCCGATGATCCTCGAGCGCCCTCCCGCCGTGGTCTCGCCGCTGATGCTGGCGTTCACCACCCGCCACTGCGGCTTCTGCCTGGCGATCCGCTCCGCCGTCAGCGCGACCCAGCCCTGCTCGGCGGCCATCCCATAGCCGGCGGACAGCGAGTCGCCCACCACCAGCACGGTCCTGCTTGCAGGCGCGGCAACCGCTGGCGCGAACGCGCCCAATACAACGGCGAACATCAACAGCAGCATCGCCCAGGCAGCGCCGGATTGAATGCGCCGGCCACCAGCCTCATATCGTGGCGTCATGGAAACCGCTGCCGCGGTTCTGCGTACTGTCACCATCGCTCTCCCATCCGATCAACCGTCGCCCAACCGCAACCGCGCGGCCGTGACCCAGGAGCCATCATGGCCGATCTCCCCCTGCCCGCCGATGAAACCGCGACGCCAATCGCTCCCGCTACCGCTGTTGATCGCGGTGATGCCGGAGCCCGTGCAGCGGCGCTGAGCGTGCGCGGGCTGGGCAAGCACGTGCCCCTGCCGACCGGCGAGCTGACCATCCTGGATGGCATCACGTTCACGATCGACGCCGGCGACACCATTGCGATCGTCGGCGCCTCCGGCTCGGGCAAGAGCACCCTGCTGTCGCTGATGGCCGGCCTGGACACGCCCAGCAGCGGCGATGTCGAGCTCGACGGCGAGGCGCTGTCCACGCTGGACGAGGACGGCCGGGCGCGGGTGCGCGGGGAGAAGGTCGGCTTCGTGTTCCAGAACTTCCAGTTGCTGCCCTCGCTGACCGCGCTGGAGAACGTGATGTTGCCGCTGGAACTGCGCGGGGACCGCGACGCGGAGGGTCCGGCGCGCGCGATCCTGGAGCAGGTTGGCCTCGGCGAGCGCCTGGGCCACTACCCGCGCCAGTTGTCGGGCGGTGAGCAGCAACGCGTCGCCCTGGCGCGCGCGTTCGTGACCCGGCCGTCGCTGTTGTTCGCCGACGAGCCGACCGGCAACCTCGACAGCCGCACCGGTCAGGCGATCATCGAGTTGCTGTTCGAGCTCAACGCGCAGGCCGGCACGACGCTGGTGCTGGTGACCCATGACGACCATCTGGCCGACCGCTGCGGCCGGCGCCTGCGCCTGGACGGTGGACGACTGGTCGCGACCGGGCCGCAGGCGGCATGAGCGCCGCCCGGACTGCGCGGCCGCGCAGCGGCGCTCTGAAGGTCACCACGCTGGCATGGCGCCAGCTGCGACGCGACCTCAAGGCTGGAGACATCCGCATCCTGCTGGCCGCGCTGGTGCTGGCCGTGCTGGCAGTGACGGCGGTCGGTTTCGTCACCGATCGCGCCGAGCGCGCGCTGGCCATCGAAGCCAATCGCCTGCTCGGCGGCGATGCGGTGGTGCGCGGCGATTCGCCGATCGCTTCGGGCATCGTCGACACGGCAGCCGCGCTCGATCTGAAACAGACCACGACGGTCGAACTCAACACCATGATCAGCGTCGACGGTGGCGCCGATGCCCGCCTGCAGCTGGGTGACCTGCGCGCGCTGGGCAACGGGTTCCCGCTGCGGGGCGTGTTCCGCATCGTCGGTGCGGACGGCGTGGAGCGTGATGCTGCCGCCATCCCCGCGCCCGGCACCGCCTGGCTGAGCCGCGCCGGTGCCAGCACGCTGGATGCGGGCGTCGGCGACACGATCGTGGTCGGCGAGTCCCGCTTCACCCTCGCCGCGTTGGTCGCTTCCGAGCCGGACGCCGCCCTGGACTATTTCAACATCGCGCCGAAGGTGTTCATCAACCTGGCGGACCTGCCGGCGACCGGCCTGGTGCAGGAAGGCAGCCGGATCGGTTACCGGCTGGTCGTGGCCGGGCAGGCCGGGGCGGTGGACCGGTTCGTCAACACGGTCAAGCCGGAGCTCGCCCGCGGCCAACGGCTGGAAACGGCGGGCGATGCACGTCCGGAGATCCGCGCGGCGCTGGACCGCGCCGGACGCTTCCTCGGCCTTGCCGCGCTGGTCTCGGTGGTGATGGCGGCGGTGGCCGTCGCGATGGCGGCGCGGCAGCACAGCCAGCGTCATCTCTCGGGCACGGCGGTGATGCGGTGCCTGGGCGCCAGCCAGGCGACCCTGGCAGGCATCCACATCGGCGAGTTGTTGATGCTGGGACTGATGGCCAGCACGGTCGGCGTCGCCCTGGCGTTCGCGCTGCAATGGGGCATCGGCCTGTGGCTGGCCCCGGTGCTGGGCATGACCATCCCGCCCGCGGGCTGGACGCCGGCACTGCACGGTTTTGCGGTTGGACTGGTCGTGCTGATGGCGTTTGGTGCGCCGCCGGTGCTGGCGCTGCGCCGTGTACCCGCACTGCGCGTGCTGCGCCGCGATCTGGACCCGACCGAGCCCAGTGCGTGGCTGGTGGCCGCCGCCGGCTTGGCCGGCCTGGCCGCGCTGTTGTGGTGGAAGGCGGGCTCGGCCACGCTGGGGATCGCCATGCTCGGCGGACTGGTCGCCACCGCGGCGGTACTCGGCGCGCTGGGCTGGGGGATGATCGTGTTGCTGCGTCGCCTGCGCCCGCGCCTGCGCGGCAGCCTGCGCTACGGGCTGACCAACGTCAGCCGCCGACCGGCAACCAGCATCGCCCAGATCGCATCGCTCGGCCTGGGCCTGATGGCGCTGCTGCTGTTGACGTTCGTGCGCACCGACCTGCTGGACCGCTGGCAGCTCCAGCTCGCCGCCGACGCGCCCAACCGGTTCATCATCAACGTCCAGGACGACCAGATCGATCCGGTGGCGAAGTTCATCGCCGACCAGGGCATCGCCGCTCCCACGTTGTACCCGATGATCCGTGCCCGCCTGGTGGCCCACAACGGCGCGCCGGTGGTCCGGTCGACCGGCGCTGACACTGACGATGCGACGGCCGAACCGAGCGACGGTCCCGACCGGCGCCGCACCGAGCGCGAGTTCAACCTGTCCATGGCCGCGACGCTGGACGACGACAACCGCGTCGTTGCCGGCCGCTTCTGGGCCGGCGTGCCGTCGACGCCGGAGATCTCGGTCGAGGCGGGCTACGCGAAATCGCTGCAGTGGAAGCTGGGCGATACCGCGTCGTTCGATATCGCCGGCCAGCCGTTCACCGCCACGATCACCAGCCTGCGCGGGGTCGACTGGACCAGCTTCCGGCCGAACTTCTTCGTCGTCGCTTCCCCGGGTTCGCTGGACGGCTTCCCGGCCAGCCACATCACCGCGGTCAGCGTTCCGCCGGAGCAGACCCGCTTCACCGCGCAACTCGTCGGCCGATTCACCAATCTGACCGTGATCGACATCGACGCGGTGCTCTCGCAGGTCCGGGAGACCGCCGACCAGGTGTCGGTGGTGGTCGAGGTGGTGTTCTGGTTTTCGCTGGCCACCGGGGTGCTGGTGTTGCTGGCGGCGGTCAGCGCGAGCCAGGACGAGCGCCTGCTGGAAGGCGGGGTGATGCGCGTGCTGGGCGGCAGCCGGCGTCAGCTGCGGCTGGCGCAGGCCTCGGAATTCGCCGTCGTCGGCCTGTTGTCCGGGGTGGTCGCCGCAGTCGCCGCGTCCGTGCTGGCGGGCGTGGTGGCGGTGCGCGTGTTCGATCTTCCCTGGCAGCCCAACTGGTCGATGGCGCTTGCCGGCGCGGTGCTGGGCATGCTCGCCGCGTTGGTCGCCGGCATGTTCGCCACCCGCAAGGTGCTGGACGCACCGCCCTCGCAGACGCTGCGCGAGCTGCAGGGCTGAGTCAGCCCGTCATGGAGCCCGTCATTGCCTGACGGTCTCGTCGGCGGAAAACCGCCTGGCGTATTCGCGCTCGGCGGTCACGCGCTCCACCTCCGCGTCGGTCATCTCCATCGCCGCATACACGGCGTAGGCCACCTCGCCGTCACGGCGGCCCGTCTCGAAAAGCCGGTAGCGCTGGGTATCGCCCCCGGCGTTTTCCGGGTACTGGGCGGGCGGCTGCCCGTCGAGGTCGACTTCGCTGTTGTCGATGGTGCCGCCGATGAAGAGTGCTCGCATGGTGGTTCGTCTCCGCTGCGGGGGTGGGGCCAGACTGTCGCGCTCGACGTTGGCTCGCGATGAAACCCGCGTTGTCAGGGCATGAACGACCCGGCGCGCAGCAACTGCCACGCTAAACTGAGCGCATCTCCCTACCGATGCACACCGTTGGCCACTGACGACCCCGCGCTGGAAACCCTGATGCTGCCCTTTGAACGCGGCCTGCTGGCCTGGCCGGAGGAGGGCGGGGCGCTGTTCCTGCGCGCGCGCGACGGCTGGCCGCTACACCAGCGCCCCTTGCCCGGCCTGGTGTGCGAACAGAGCTTCAAGCCCGATGCCGATGCCCTGGTGCGGGCGGGCCTGGCACTGGTCGCGCCCGACGATACGGCCCGTTATCCGCTGGTGCTGGTCCTGCCGCCGCGTCAGCGCGAGGAATCGCGCGCGCTGTATGCCCGCGCGGTGGAGCGGGTGGCGCCGGGTGGCCGCGTGGTCGCCTGCGTGAGCAACAAAGAGGGCGCCCGCTCCGCGCAGGACGACCTGCGCAAGCTTGCCGGTGCGGTCGGCGACCTGACCAAGAACAAGTGCCGCGTGTTCTGGACCGCGCCGCTGCACGGCGATGACAGTGCGGCGTCGCTGGACGCCGCGCTGCAGGCGCAGTGGCTGCAGCTGGATGCGCCGCGGCCTGTCGCCGGCGGGCGGTTCATCAGCCGTCCCGGCGTGTTCGCCTGGGACCGCATCGACCCGGCCTCGGCCCTGTTGGCGGCGCAGCTCCCCACAGACCTCGCCGGCGTGGCCGCCGATCTTGGCGCGGGTTTTGGCTACCTGTCGGCCGAGTTGCTGGCGCGCTGCCCGTCGATCACCGCGCTGGATCTCTACGAAGCCGAGGCACGGGCGCTGGCGCTGGCGCGAACCAATCTGGGCGCGGTCGACACCACCGCCAGGCTCGACTACCACTGGCACGACGTCACCGCTGGCCTGCCGAAGCAGTACGACGTGATCATCAGCAATCCGCCGTTCCACACCCAGGGCAGCAGCTACCGCCCGGACATCGGTCGCCGGTTCATCGCCGTGGCCGCCGAAGCGCTCAAGCCCGGTGGCCGGCTGTGGATGGTCGCCAACCGCCACCTGCCCTACGAGGCCGTTCTGACCGACAGTTTCGGCAGCGTGCGCACGGTGGTCCAGCACGACGGCTTCAAGATTATCGAGGCGGTCAAGGCAGCGGCGTCCCGCCCGGCGCCGGCGGAACGGCCGTTCGTGCGCACGAGGCCCGGGGGTCGCTCGCTTTGAAGCTGGTCAAGCTGATCGCCAACCTGGGGTATGGCAGCCGCAAACAGGTTGCGCTGATGTTCCGCGAGGGTCGTATCACCGACGCCGACGGCGAGGTGCTGTACGCAGACGACAAGGTTCCCCACGCCGCGATCCGCATCGACGACGAGCCGCTCGATCCAGCCGCCGGCATGGCCCTGATGCTGCACAAGCCGACCGGCTACACCTGCTCGACCAGGGATCCGGGCCGGGTGATCTACGACCTGTTGCCGCCCCGTTTCCGCCTGCGCTCGCCGCTGCTGTCACCGGTCGGGCGGCTGGATCGCGAGACCAGCGGGCTGCTGCTGATGACCGATGACGGCCAGTTGCTGCACCGGATCACCTCGCCCAAAACCGGGTTGGCGAAGGTCTACGAGGCGACCCTGGGCCAGGACCTGCGCGGCGACGAGGCGGCGGTGTTCGCCAGTGGCACCTTGATGCTGGAGTCGGAAAAAACCCCGCTCGCCCCGGCGCTGTTGACTGTCGATGGCCCACGACGCGCCCGGCTGACGCTGACGGAAGGCCGGTACCACCAGGTCCGGCGGATGTTCGCCGCGGTCGGCAACCACGTCGACGCGCTGCACCGCAGCCAGGTTGGCGGTCTCGCTCTGGACGGACTCCCCGAAGGTGAGTGGCTGCTGTTGGATGGCGTTGATCTCGACCGCCTGTTCGGTGCCGTGGACTGAGTTCGCGCTCCGTGTCGAACGTCCGTGCCAGGACCGCTGGAGACCTGGCGCCATGCGCGCGCCATCCGCAGCTGACGCTTATTTGTCCAGGCTGCGATCGGAGCGGACCTTCAGCCGCATGAAGACCCGGAACACCAGCCAGTTGATCACCGCCAACGTGATGGCGAACCCCCAGGCACTCATGGCAGCAGCCGCGCCGATCGCGCCGACGATCCAGATGCTGGCCGCCGATGCCGTCCCGGACACCGTGTCGTCGTGTTTGAGGATCGCTCCGCCGCCGACAAAGCCGATTCCGGTCATGAGCCCTTGCAGCAGCCGCGCCTTTGCCTCCGGTCCGGCGCCGTCGATGAAGTAGAGCCCGAGCAACATGTAGGCGCATGCGCCCACCGCGACCAGCGGGAAGGTCCGCACCCCGACCAGGTCGCTGTGCCGTTCCCGGTTCCAGGCCACCGGAAAGGCCAGTACCAGCGATGCCACCAGTGCCACGTAGGGCTGGAATTCATGCCACCCAAGTTGCATGCGTTGAAGTCCGACAGCAGAGGTTGCATCGTGGTTTGGCAGCAGTGATCACGACGTAGTGATGGCGATTCTCACGCGGTCGATCCGGCCAGCGCCCTAACGTTGTCGTCCGTGCCCCGGCAGGAATCGTGATGAATCTATCGGCTGACTGGTCTGATCTGCTCCGCGTGGTTGTTGTCGGCAGCTGCGCCTATCTGGCGCTGGTGGTCCTGCTGCGCGGATACGGCAAACGCACCCTCAGCAAGATCAACGCCTTCGACTTTGTCGTGACCATCGCCCTGGGGTCGATCCTGGCCACGATCCTGCTGAGCAAATCGGTGTCGCTGCTGGAAGGTGTCACCGCACTGGTCGTGGTGCTCGCCTCGGCGCTGCGGGCCGAGCGGATTGCCCCCGACGAGGTGATGCAGGCGCTTCGCAACCACGGCTTCCAGCAATTGCAGGAAGTCCGATCGGTGATCCTGGAGCCGGACGGAACGCTGAGCGTGATCGGCCGGGACACGCCGGCTGCCTGAGCTTTTCACCAGCGCAAGTTCGCCGTTCGCGTGGATGAAGCGTTGCCGATGACCCACCCGCGATCGCGCAGGGCACGGCGCATTCAGGCCCACGCGTGTGAGGCGCGCAGAAATGGTCGAAAATGCCGCTCATGAGCTCCCCCGAAAACCGCGACAGCGCGAGTCATCCAGCCATCGCGTCCGGGCATTCCCGCTACGAGGCATCCGTCCGCCTGTCCGTCGCCCCGATGATGGACTGGACCGACTCGCACTGCCGCGTGTTCCATCGACTGCTCGCGCCCAACGCACGCCTGTACTCGGAGATGGTCCACGCCAATGCGGTGATCCATGGCGACCGCGCGCGCTTGCTGGCGATGGATCCGCTCGAGCACCCGGTCGCGCTGCAACTGGGCGGAAGCGAGCCGGAGTTGCTGGCGCAGGCGGCGCGCATCGGCGCCGATACCGGCTTCGACGAGATCAACCTCAACTGCGGCTGCCCGTCCGATCGGGTCCAGGCCGGCCGCTTCGGCGCCTGCCTGATGCGCGAGCCGGCGCTGGTCGCCGCCTCGGTCAAGGCGATGATCGGCAGCTGCGACATCCCGGTAACCGTCAAATGCCGCCTCGGCGTCGACGACGACCACGATTACGGCCGCTTCCGCGCCTTCATCGACGAGGTCGCCGAGGCGGGTTGCACGATGTTCGTCGTGCACGCGCGCAACGCCTGGCTCAAGGGCCTGTCGCCCAAGGAGAACCGCGAGGTGCCGCCGCTGCGCTACGACTGGGCATACCGGCTCAAGTCCGAGCGGCCGGAGCTGCAGGTGATCGTCAACGGCGGGATAAACGACGCCGATGAGGCCACCACGCACCTGGATCGTGTCGACGGCGCGATGCTCGGTCGGGGCGCCTACCACGACCCCTACCTGCTGCACCGGCTCGACGTGGCGTGGTTTGGCGGTGAGCTGCGCTCGCGCGCTGAGTTGTTGCGTGCCTACCGACCGTATGTGCAGGCGCAACTGGCGCGCGGCGTGTACCTCAAGCACATCGTCCGCCACGTGCTGGGACTGTTCGCCGGCCAGCACGGCGGACGCGCGTTCCGCCAGGTGCTCAGCGAGGGCGCGCACAAACCCGGCGCCGACTGGTCGCTGGTCGAACGCGCGTTGGCGGTTACCGAGTCCTTTGCCTACGATGCCGCGGCCTCCATTCCTTCTTCCGCCACGGGATACCGATGATCACGCGAGACACAGCCAGCTTCCTCCAAGCCGCCAGCGCCACCGCGCCGGACTTTGGCCCGCTGACCGCGCGCGCGGCCTTCATGGTCGCCCCCGACGGCTTCCGGCTGGCCGAGCAGTCCGCCGCCGACAACCGCTACATGGCGCAGGCCGACGGATTCGATGCCGCGCGCGCCTCGGCCCAGCACCGCGACCTGCAGCGCGCGATTTCCCAGGTGGTGCCGACGGTGTGTTTCGCCGGCGATCCGGAAACCCCGGACGCGCTGTTCCCCAACAACGTCTTCGGCACCGCGCGGGTGGACGGGCAGGCTCGCTACGTGATCGGCCGCATGCGCCATCCGGTGCGACAGCGGGAAGCGGGGCGCGCCGACATCCGCAGCTTCTTCGGTGACGTGCTGGGCTACGCACCCGTCGACCTCTCGGATCAGCCGCACGCCTGCGAGTTGACCGGGGCGCTGGTGATCGATCGCGCCCGCGGGCTGGGATTCGCCGGCCTGTCGGAGCGCTGCGATGAGGAGGGTGCGCGGCTGATGCACGAGGCCTTCGGCCTGCGAGCCACGCTGATGTTCGACCTCGCGCCGGGCGAGTACCACACCAACGTCGTGCTGGCGGTGCTGGCCGGGCGCGCGGCGGTGATCTGCCCGCGTGGGTTTGCCGACCCTTCGGTACTGGACGCCTTCGACGCGCTGTACGGCCAGCACGCGATCCGGCTCGCGCCGGGCGAGCACGCGGCCTTCGCCGGCAACTGCATCGCCCTGTCCGAGGACCGCGTCTGGATGAGCGCGCACGCCGGCCGTTCGCTGCAACCGGAGACGCGAGACGCGTTCGTCGCTGCCGGTTTTACCGTTGCGACGGTGGAGCTGGACGCCATCGAGGCCGGCGGCGGCTCGCTGCGCTGCTGCATCGGAGAAGTGTTCTGAGTTGACGTCGCGCGCCCCTCGGGCCCAGTCTGAATGGCCCGTGGATGTAAAAAAAAAGTTCAGACCGGATTCACTGCCTCGTGTCGAGAATGAATCGCTGAAATACCGCAGCTCCCGCTCCGAAGCCGACGTGCTCCGTCCGTTGAACATGCCCAGCTCTTCCGTCCTCGCTGCCCTTTGCCTGATGCTTCTCGCGGCCACCGCCTCGGTGGCGGGCAGTGCCGTGGCGCAGACCCGGGACAAGGCACGCGAGCCGGATCGCGATCGGGTCGACCGGGACGAGGGGCGCGGCCGCGGCAACGACAGCCACCGCGCGCTGTCGGACGCGGTGCGCCGGGTCGAGCGCAGCACGGGCGGACAGGTCCTCAGCGCCGAGCGCGTGCCCTACGACGGACGCGATGTCAGCCGCATCAAGATCGTGGATTCCAGCGGCCGGGTAAGGGTCTATGTCGACGATCCGACCCGCGGCGGGAACGCGCCGTCGCCCCGTGGAACGCCGACGCCTGCATCGCAGCGGCCCCTGTCTACACGCCGCGCCGACAACTGAGGCATCATCTTGGTTGCCTGATCCGCCTGTTCAGGTGGACCGTCGACACACAAGTCCCAAGGAGTATCCATGCGAATCCTGCTGGTGGAAGACGAAGCGCCGTTGCGCGAGACCCTCGCGGCCCGCCTCAAGCGTGAAGGGTATGCCGTGGACGCCGCCCAGGATGGCGAGGAAGGCCTGTACATGGGCCGCGAAGTCCCGTTTGATCTCGGCATCATCGATCTGGGCCTGCCCAAGATGTCGGGCATGGAATTGATCCAGGCCCTGCGCGACGAGGGCAAGAAATTTCCCATCCTGATCCTGACCGCGCGTTCCAGCTGGCAGGACAAGGTCGAAGGCCTGAAGCACGGCGCCGACGACTACCTGGTCAAGCCCTTCCACGTCGAGGAATTGCTGGCCCGGATCAACGCGCTGGTCCGCCGCGCCGCCGGCTGGAGCAAGCCGACCCTGGAATGCGGTCCGGTCACCCTGGACCTGGCCGCGCAGACCGTCAGCGTGGACGACGCCAACGTCGACCTCACCAGCTACGAGTACAAGGTGCTGGAATACCTGATGATGCACGCCGGTGAACTGGTCTCCAAGGCCGATCTCACCGAGCACATCTACCAGCAGGACTTCGACCGCGACTCCAATGTGCTGGAGGTTTTCATCGGCCGCCTGCGCAAGAAGCTTGATCCCGAAGGCACTTTGAAACCGATCGAGACGGTGCGTGGCCGTGGTTACCGCTTTGCCCTGCCGCGCAGCGGCGAGTAGTTCCGCCCCGGGCACGTTGCACGCATGAGCCGGGCCCAGCCCAGCTCCCTGCAGGCGCGCCAACTGCTGGCGGCGAGTCTCGGTCTGGTGGCGTTCCTGGCGCTGGCCGGCGTCGCCCTGGACCGCGCGTTCCTGGACACCGCCGAGAGCAATCTCTACCAGCGCATGCGCAGCTACGCGCTGGCCTATGCCGACAGCGATTTCGCCCGCGACGGCACCTTCATCCCGCCCTACATGCCACCCGATCCGCGTTTCGACCGGCCCGGCAGCGGCCTGTACGCCGAGGTCGTGCTGCCCAAGGGACTGGAGTGGAACTCGTCCTCCTCGGTCGGCCCGCTCCTCCCCGAAGGGCGCCTGCTGGAAGCCCGCTCGGAGATTTTCGAGGGCCCGCTGGAGATCACCGAGATCAGCGGCGAGCCCGGCCAGGCGTACCGCTACGGCCGCGGCCTGATCTACGCCAGCGGCGATGATCCCGACGCCGAATTTCCGTACACGATCTACATCCTGGAGGACACCGCCGCGCTGAGCCGCCAGGTGGAGGTCTTCCGCCGTGCGTTGTGGCGCTACCTGGGCGGTGCGGGGCTGGTGCTGCTGCTGCTGCAGGGCCTGATCCTGCGCTGGAGCCTGCATCCGCTGCGGCGCGTGATCGAGGAGCTCAAGCAGGTCCAGCGCGGCGTCACCTCGCGCATGAGCGAGCGCCATCCGCGCGAACTGGAGCCGCTGGCCGAGAGCATCAACGCGTTCATCGAGAGCGAGCGCGAGAACCTGGAGCAACAGCGCAACACGCTGGCCGATCTGGCGCACAGCCTGAAGACGCCGCTGGCCGTGCTGCGCACGCGCCTGGAGGACGACGCGCCCGAGACCGAGCTGCGCGAGGATGTCGCCACCCAGCTGCAGCGCATGAGCGACCTGGTGTCCTACCAGTTGGCACGCGCGGCGTCGGGCGGGCATGCGCTGTTCTCCGCGCCGGTCGACGTGGAGCCGCACGCCGAGGCGCTGGTGCAAAGCCTGGAGAAGGTCTACGCCGCCAAGGGCGCGCTGTGCGAATTCGATCTGGCGCCCGGCGTGCAGTTCCATGGCGAGGTCGGCGATCTGCAGGAACTGCTCGGCAACCTGCTGGAGAACGCGTTCAAGTGGGCACGCTCACGCGTGCTGTTGACGGTCAAGCCCGGCGAGGTCGCGCCCAACCGCAGGCCCGGCCTGCTGATCACGGTGGATGACGATGGACCGGGCATCGCGCCGGAGAAGGTTGCGCTGGTCCTGCAACGCGGCGTGCGCGGGGATGAGCGCGTGCAGGGCCACGGCATCGGACTGGCGATCGTGCAGGACATCATCCGAGGCTACCGCGGCACGCTCGATGTGGGCAGCTCCGAGGAGCTCGGGGGCGCCAGGTTCGAGGTGCGTCTGCCGCCGCGGATCTGAGCGCGCTCAGCGGGCCGCGAACGGCGCGGGTCCGTACAGGCGGACCAGGTGCGCGGCCACTTGGGGCATGGCGTCCAGCAGGGTGTGTGGATCGCTGAAGTGGTACTCGGTGGCGACCGCGAAGAATTCCTCCGGTGCCTCGGCGGCGTAGGGATCGATCGGGCTGTCGCACCCGGCCTCCAGATCGGCTACAAGCGCGTCGTAGGCACTCTGGAAATCACGCGCCCACTCGCGCTGCCACTCGCGCGGCAGGGGCGGGGTGCCGTCGAGCACGCCATCCAGCGCGTCCAGCTTGTGGGCGATCTCGTGCGCCGCCACGCAGAACCCGGCGTGCGGATCGGCGCAATCGGCCATCACGTCCGCCCAGGACAAGATCACCGGGCCGGCCTCCCAGGCTTCGCCGATCAACTCGTCGTTCCCTTCGTGCAGCACGCCGGCCGCGTCGACGTGGCTGCGCTCGACCCGGAACGCCTCGGGATAGACGATCAGCTGCGACCAGCCGTGCAGGCCCTGCTCGCCGAATTCGAGCAGCGGAAGGCAGCACAGTGCAGCCAGTGTCGCGCGCTGGGACGGGTCCAGCGCCAGCCCGGCCACCGGGGTGATCGTCTTGTCGTGCAGGAAGCGCGAGGCCAGATCGCGCAGGCGCAGTTCGCGCTCATGATCCAGCGCGGCCACCCAGGGAAGCGCGGCGCGGACCTCCGTCCAGAGGCGGCCATCCATCGGCGCGGGCGGGCGCCACCGGCGGAACAAACGATCGATCAAGGCAGTCGCACGCGACAGGAAAAAAGCGCGCGCGCGGAACTCAGCGGCGCGGCGCGAAGCGTCCGCTGATCAGCGGAACATGCCGGGCAGGAAACTGTGCCAGCGGGTCGACTGGGAGCGGCTGACCGGGAGGTCGCCGTGGAGGTCCGGGGTCAGCTTGCTCTCGCGTGCGGGCGCCGTACGGTCACTCGCAGAGCTGGCGGTGGCCTCCGGCTCCGCGCTGTGTCCGGGCGGGCAATCCGCGCCATCGGGCACGCCCATGCTGCCTTCGCCGGCCATCGCCGCAGAGCTCATCAAGGCAATCAACACGATAAAGGGGACTCGGAGCATGGGCACCTCGGTGGGTCGGGCAGGTCCCGGCCAGTCAATGACTATAACGCGAATTGGCTTGACGGCGCTGCCACAACCCCCTATGGGCGGATCATGCTCCGTCCTGGCCGGACCGCGGGCGTCCGGTCGCGGCAGCCCGGCAGCCCAGTCGCGCATAATCGCTGCCATGGTTGCCCCGACCCCTCCTGCAGACACGCGCCATGCTGACATCCAACCCGGGACCCCGGACGTGGGTGCCGATGAGGTCCGGGCGTTGCTGGTCCGCCTGCTCCGCGGCCCGGTCGCCCCCGACGCTTCGGGCGGTGACGTCGAAGAAATGCGCAGGCACATCCACGCCCTGCGCGAGGCGGGCGTGCCGGTCGGCGAGCAGTGCGACGGCGGATACGCGCTGACCGAACTGTTCGAGCTGCTCGACAGCGATGCCATCCTGGCGCGTCTGCCGGCGCGGGTGCGGGCGCGGACGGCGTCGCTGGAGCTGGCGTGGGTGCTCGATTCCACCAACAGCGAGCTGCAGCGACGTCCCGCCGCCGCGAACGGTGCCGCCAGCGTGCTGCTCGCCGAGGGGCAAAGCGGCGGTCGCGGGCGCCGCGGCAAGGACTGGAGCTCGCCGCTGGGCGCCCACGTGTATCTGTCGCTGGCTCGCACCTTTGACGCTGGGTGGGCGCGGCTGGGCGGGCTCAGCCTGGCGGCCGGGGTGGCCACCGTCGAGGCGCTGCACGGGCTGGGTTACGACAGGGTGCGGCTGAAATGGCCCAACGACCTGGTGGTGCCGGCGGCGGACGGCGGCCTGCGCAAGCTGGGCGGGCTGCTGGTGGATGGCGGCGGCCATCAGGACGGACCGGCGCGGGCGGTGATCGGCGTCGGGGTGAACGTGCGGATGCCGAATTGCTTCGGCGACCGGATCGAGCAGCCCTGGTGCGACCTCGTCGGGCTGCGGGTGCCGCCCCCCTCACGGAGCGCCATCGCGGCGGCGATCATCACCCATTGGGTGCCCGCGCTGGACAGCTTCGAAAGGTCGGGGCTGACCCCGCTGCTGGCGCGCTATGCCGCCGTTGATGCGATCGCCGGCCAGCCCGTGCGCATCACCAGCGAGGCCGGCTGCGTCGACGGGATCGCCGTCGGCCTGGCATCTGACGGATCCCTGCGGGTAAGGACGGAGCAGGGGTCCGAGCGCCACTTCCACGCCGGCGAGGTCAGCGTGCGCCGCATCGGTGGCATGACGTGAGCCTGCAGCGTTGGGTCATGGACCTGGGCAACACGCGGCTGAAGATCGCTCCGCTGGACCTCGACGGCCGCGTTGGTGAGACGATTGCGCTCGAGCACCGCGCTGCCGACCTCGCCGCGCTGGCGGCGCGGCTGCCGCCGCGGATGGAAGTCGCCTATCTGGCCAGCGTCGCCGATGAAGGTCTGCGGGTCGCGCTGCTGGACCTGCTGGCGGCTCGCTGCCAACGCATTTCGCTGGCGCGAACGCAGCGCCGCTGGGGCGAGCTGCGCATCGCCTACGGCGATCCCGCGCGGCTGGGGGTCGACCGGTTTCTGGCGATGATCGCAGCACAACACCATGCCAGGCGCGCCCATCCGGGCACACCGGTGCTGGTGTGCGGGATCGGCACCGCCCTGACCCTGGACCTGATCGACGCTAAGGCACGACACCTCGGCGGGCGCATCGCGCCTTCACCCACCCTGATGCGCCAGGCGCTCAACCAGCAGGTGGCACAGCTGCCGCCCAGCGGCGGCCGCTACGTGGACTTCGCCGTGGACACGCCTGATGCACTGGTTTCCGGATGTGTCGGGGCAGCGCTGGGGCTGATCGAGCGCAGCCTGGCCGATGCCCAGACGCGCCTGGGCGCCGCGCCAATCCTGTATCTGCACGGCGGGGGCGGCGAGGAGCTGCGCGCCTTGCTGCCGCAGGCGCGCTGGTCGCCACGCCTGGTCCTGGACGGTCTTGCGCAATGGGCCGCGATCGAGAAACCCGCTTGAGTCCGACTGCCGCGACCGGGCGGCTACAATCGCCGCCATGTTGATACGCGCCCTGGTCATCCTGCTGCTGGTGCTCAACCTGGGCGTTGCGCTGTGGGGCGCGCTGGCGACCGGCTCGACGCCGTCCGCCGCGCCGGCCGACATCCCGCCAGGCGTGGAGCGCCTGCAGCTGGTGACAGACGCCGCCGAGCCGGACGAACCAACGCAGGCCACGGCGCCGAGGATGTCGGTCATCCCCGCCCAGTGCGCCAGTTTCGGTCCCTACGACACGGCCGACATCGCATCCGCGCTGGGCAAGCGCATCCGCTTGGAGGGCCTGGCCGGCAGCGACCCAGGCGCGCAGGTGGTCCAGACCACGCTCCGCGCGGAACCCGGTCGCGCGCCGCGCAGCTGGCGGGTCCTGCTGCCGGCGATGTCCAGCGCCGCCGAGGCCGACGCCGTGGCCAAGCGGATCGTTGCGACCGGATTCAAGGACTACTACGTCATCCGCGAGGGCGATGACGCGAACGCCATTGCGCTGGGCCTGTTCCGCAACGAGCAGGCCGCGCAGGCGCGCGGCGAGACCCTGCGCAAGGCCGGGTTTGACGCCGTCGTCGAGCCGGTGGGAGCAGGCCCGGAAGAACATTGGCTGGTCATCGCCACCGACGCGCCGTTCGACGCCGAAGCGGCCCGCGCGCAACTGGCCGCCGCGCGCACCCAAGCAGTGAGTTGCGACGATCTGGCGCCGCGCGCGGCGACTGCGCACGCAGAACTGGGGGATACTCCCGCGGCGCGCTAGAATTGGGGTTTCGCCGGCTTAGCTCAGTTGGTAGAGCAACCGCCTTGTAAGCGGTAGGTCGTCAGTTCGACTCTGACAGCCGGCACCAAGGCATGGAGGTCCGCATGAAGCGCAGCTATCCCCCCGCATCCCTTATTGGCGCGCCCACCGACGTGGGCGCCGGTCACCAGGGCGGACGCCTGGGGCCGGAAGCGCTGCGGATCGCCGGTCTTGGCGAGGCCCTGCAGGCGCGCGGCGTGGACGTCGTGGATCGCGGCAACCTGGACGGACCGCGCAATCCGTGGATCGGGCCGGTCGAGGGCTACCGCCACATCGACGAGGTCACCGAGTGGAACCGGCTGGCGATGGAGGCGGTGTATGCCGAGCTGGCTGCAGGCCGCATGCCGGTCCTGCTCGGCGGCGACCATTGCCTGGGCATCGGCTCCGTCACCGCCGTCGCGCGTCACTGCCGGGAGACGGGCAAGAAGCTGCGCCTGCTCTGGCTGGACGCGCACGCGGACTTCAACACCAGTGAGGTCACCCCGTCGGGCAATATCCACGGCATGCCCGTGGCCTGCCTGTGTGGCCTGGGGCCCCGCCAGTTGACCCATCTGGGCGGCAATGCACCGGCGATGGACCCCTCGGCCGTGCGCCAGGTCGGCATCCGCTCGGTGGATGAGGGCGAGAAGCGTCTGGTCAAGGAGTACGGACTGGACGTCTACGACATGCGCTACATCGACGAGGTCGGGATGAAGCAGGTCATGGAGGAGGCGTTGGCCGGAATGGACGATGACACCCACCTGCACGTCAGCTTCGACGTCGACTTCCTCGACCCCAGCGTCGCCCCGGGCGTTGGCACCACCGTGCCGGGCGGGCCGAACTACCGCGAGGCGCAACTGGTGATGGAGATGATCGCCGACAGCGGGCGCATGGCGTCACTGGACATCATGGAGCTCAATCCCATCCTCGACCGCGACAACATGACGGCGCTGGTGGCGGTCGATCTGGTGGAGAGCCTGTTCGGCAAGTCCACGCTGATGCGCGCCTGAACGGGACCCGCGGTTTTCCCGACCAGCCGCCGCGGTCTACGCTGACTTCACATCCAGTCACGCGATGATGTCGCCAAGGTCGCATTCATGGCGACCGGATCCATACCACCGAGGTGTTGTGGCCATCGTGGTCCGACGCGGCAAAAAGGAGAAAGCGATGAAGCGTGTTATTGCCCTGATGATGGTGTCGATGTTTTCGCTGGGAATGCTGACTGCGTGCAACACCATGGCCGGAGCCGGCCAGGACGTGCAGAAGGCCGGTGAGAAGGTCGAGAAGAAGGCCGAGGACTGCAAGGACGGCCGCTGCTGACAGGCAGTCACCCGAGCCGCCATTGCGCGGATCGCAGGTAACAGGAACAACAAAAGACCGGGGCAACCCGGTTTTTTGTTGCCCGCGTTCAAGCCCGAACCCAAGGATTGTTCAGGTTGATGAAGTCAGCCGTGACGCAGCGATGACCTGCCGTGAACATGCACCGTGCGATCGTGGCTGCGTGGTTAACGAACCGCATTTCCCCACAGATAAACGAGGTTAGACACCATGAACAAGGACATCATTGCCGGCAAGTGGACCCAGGTGAAGGGCAAGGCGAAGGCCAAATGGGGCGACCTGACCGACGACGTGTTCGATGTTGCCGAGGGCAACTCGGAGTATCTGGCGGGCAAGTTGCAGGAGCAGTACGGCTGGACCCGCGAGCGCGCCGAGGAAGAAGTGTCGAACTTCGGTCGCACGCTCGACTGATACCGCAGCGGCGCTGACCTCGACGCATTGGCGTCGCCGGTCGCACTGCAGCGCATACATCGAGAGTCGCATTACGACGGGCCGGGAAACCGGCCCGTTTTCATGTGCGCACCCCGCCCCGACGCCTTACCCGCGTGTGCAATCGGATCGGCCGGGTACACTGGCCCGCCACCAGACCCACCGTGCACCATGCAGCAGACCCGCGTCCTTACCGGCATCACCACCTCCGGCACTCCGCATCTAGGCAACTACGTCGGCGCGATCCGGCCCGCGGTTGCCAGCAGCCTGCGCGCGGACGTGGAGGCGTTCTATTTCCTCGCCGACTACCACGCCCTCATCAAGGTCCAGGACCCGGCGCGCGTGCAGCGATCCACCCTGGAAATCGCCGCGACGTGGCTGGCCTGCGGCTTGGCGCCGGAGCAGGTCTGGTTCTACCGCCAGTCCGATGTGCCCGAAATAGCGGAGCTGAACTGGCTGCTGACCTGCGTCGCCGGCAAGGGCGTGCTCAACCGCGCGCACGCCTACAAGGCTTCGGTCGACAAGAACCGCGAGGCAGGAGAGGACGATGACGCGGGCATTTCCGCCGGGCTGTTCATGTACCCGGTGCTGATGGCGGCCGACATCCTGCTGTTCAATGCGCACAAGGTGCCGGTGGGACGCGACCAGATCCAGCACATCGAGATGGCGCGCGATTTCGCCCAGCGCTTCAACCATTTGTATGGCGGCGCCGGCGAGCACTTCGTGCTGCCCGAAGCGGTGATCGAGGAGCAGGTGGCCACCTTGCCGGGCCTGGACGGCCGCAAGATGAGCAAGAGCTACGACAACACCATCCCGCTGTTCTGCCCGAGTCCGGAGCTGAAGAAGCTGATCTATTCGATCGTGACCGACTCGCTGGCGCCCGGTCAGGCCAAGGACGCGGACGCCTCCAACGTCTTCCAGCTCTACCAGGCGTTTGCCGATGCAGGCGAAACCGCATCCATGCGGCAGGCGTTTGCCGACGGCATTGCGTGGGGCGAGGCGAAAGAGGCCCTGTTTGAGCGCATCGACGCGGAGATCGCGCCGCTGCGCGAGAAGTACGAGTCGCTGATGGCCCGGCCCGAAGAGATCGAGGCGATCCTGCGGGATGGCGCTGCGCGCCTGCGCGACACGCTGGCCGCACCGCGCCTGGCCGGACTGCGCGAGGCGGTTGGCCTGCGTCCGCTGTCGCAGGTTCCCGCGGGTGGGTCCCCGTCCACGGCAGAGCCCGGCAAACCGTCTCTGCCGGTGTTCAAGCAGTACCGCGAGGGCGACGGGCGGTTCTACTTCAAGCTGATGACCGACGAGCGCGTGTTGCTGCAGAGCGGCGGTTTCGATTCGCCGCGCGATGCCGGCCAGCTCATCGCGGTCCTGCGCCGCGACGGTTACGCGCCCGCCGATCCCGCACTCACGCTGGGCGAAGGCGTTGTTGCCGACGAGGTGCGCGGTGCTTTGGCCGCTCTGGCTGCGGAGGATGCGCGCAAGGCGGCGCAGAAGGCTGGGGACGCGCGCTAGATTCTGATGCGCAGATGGCCGCGTCGGCCGCGCCGGCCCGCGGAAGTTGGACCCCAACCGTCTCCGCACACAGCAGGAAGCCGGGTTGCCCCGGCTTCCTGCGTTACAGCGGTGCCAAAGGCCGGAGCCTTCGGTCAGTTCGGCAGCGCCAGGTCGTCCAGCAGAGCCTTCAGGAACCGCGCGGCCTCGCCACCGGTGGCGGCGCGATGGTCGAAGGTCAGCGAAATCGGCATCCGCCGGTGCACCTCGATGCCACCGATCACCGCGACCACGTCGTGCGACAGCTTGCCGGCGCCGACAATCGCCACCGTCGGCGGCACCACCACCGGCGTGGCATAGCGGCCGGCGAACATGCCGAAGTTGGACAGGCTGATGGTGTAGCCCGACAGCTCGCTGGCCGGGATCGAACGGTCCTCGACCTGTGCGCGCAGGCGCTTGATCGCCGAGCGGATGCCGTTGCCATCGAGCACGTCCGCGTTGCGCAGGGCGGGCACGAACAGGCCATCGTCGGTGTCCACCGCAATCCCGATGTCGACATGCGGATGCAGCGTGCGCACCAGTTTGTCGCCGTCGAACCAGGCGTTGAGCGCCGGCACTTCCTTGCAGGCATTGCAGATGGCGCGGATCAGGCGGGCGGTGATGTCCTGCTTGCCGATCCAGCCATGCAGGTCGGCGTCATCGACCAGGGTCGTCGGCACGACCTGCGCGTGTGCGGCTGCCATCACGCGGGCCATGTTGCGACGCACGCCCTTGAGCTGCTCGGGCTGGCCGCTGGCGGCGACGCCCGGCGGCTGCGTGCGCATCGGTTTGCCCGCCTGCGACAGGGTGCTGCGCGCGGCAGCGGGGGCGGCGGCCGCGTGTGCAGCCGGGGCTGGGGCTGCGGCTGGCGACTGGCGGGCTGGCGCCGCACCCATGGTCGCGCTGCCGTCAGCGGCGGCTTTCTTGACATCGGCCATGGTGACCACGCCGTCGGTGCCGGTGGCGGCCACGCGGCTCAGGTCGACCTTCAGCTTGCGGGCCATGGCGCGCACCGCCGGCATCGCCTTGACGCCACCGGCGGTGCTGGCCTGCTCGCTGCGCACCGCATCGGAGGACTGCATCGCGCCGACCACCGTGCCGCTGTCCGCGCGGGGCGCGCCTTCGGCAGGCGCCTCGCCGTCGGCACTGATCGCGCCGCCGTCGTCGGAGGCGACCACCTTGTCGTCGCTGCCCGGATCCTCGCTGCCCACGCCCTTGCCCGGCGCCGGAGGTCCGTGGCCGTGCCCGGTGTCCTGGCCGGCCGCCCGCTGGGGCAGCGACGCATCGACCTCGAACTCGACCAGCATCGCGCCGGTATTGACGACGTCGCCGGCCTCACCGGCCAGCTTGAGGATCTTGCCCGACACCGGCGACGGCAGCTCGACCACCGCCTTGGCGGTCTCCATCGACACCAGCGTCTCGTCCAGGCGGATCGTGTCGCCCACCTTAACCGACCATTCCACGATGGTCGCGTCCGGCAGGCCCTCGCCCAGGTCGGGCAGGTAGAACGTGTTCTTGTTGCTCATGGCAGTCCTTCTATGTGCTTGGGCCTATCTGCGTGGGCGCCCGGAGCGCCCGGCATGGCATCGGTGGAATTCTGGCGCGTTGGCTCAGCTGGCCGCCATCGCGCGCCGGGCCGCCTCGACCACCCGTTCAACGCTGGGCAGGTACTTCATCTCCAGGCGGAACAGCGGGATGTGGGTGTCGTAGCCGGTGACGCGCTCGACCGGGGCGACCAGGTCGTACATCGACTCCTCGGCCAGGCGCGCGGCGATCTCGGCGCCGAAGCCGGCGGTCTTGGGCGCCTCGTGCACGATCACGCAGCGTCCGGTCCGCGACACCGACTCGGCGATCGTCGCGAAGTCCAGCGGTCGCAGGGTGGCGACGTCGATGACCTCGGCGCTGATCCCTTCGGCGTCCAGCTTCTCGGCGGCCTCCAGCGCTTCCTTCACCTGCGCGCCCCAGGTCACCAGGGTCACGTCGGTGCCGTCGCGCAGCACGTAGCAGACGTCCAGCGGCAGGGCCTCGCCGTCGTCGGGCACGACCTCCTTGTACTGGCGGTAGATGCGCTTGGGCTCGAAGAAGATCACCGGGTCGGGCTCGCGGATCGCCGCCAGCAGCATGCCGTAGGCGCGCTGCGGCGACGACGGCATGACCACGCGCAGGCCGGGCACGTTGGTGAAGATCGCCTCGTTGGCCTCGCTGTGGTGCTCCGGCGCACGGATGCCGCCGCCCCAGGGCACGCGCAGCACCATCGGGCAGGTCAGCCGGCCGCGGGTGCGGTAACGCATGCGCGCGGCGTGGCAGACGATGAAGTCGACCATCGGGTACATGAAGCCGTCGAACTGGGCCTCGGCGATCGGCCGCATGCCCTGGCTGGCCATGCCCACGGTCAGGCCGGCGATGGTGGTCTCATCCAGCGGCGTATCGATGACGCGGTCGGAACCGAACTGCGCGTGCAGGCCGGCGGTGGCGCGGAACACGCCGCCGTTGACGCCGACGTCCTCGCCCAGCACGACCACGCTGTCATCGGCGCGCAATTCGTAGGCCATCGCCTGGGTCAGCGCCTCGATCAGGGTAATTGCGGCGGGTGCATTGGTGGTGGTGCTCATGCCCGGCCCTCCCGGTCGATGGCTTGTTGGCGCTGTTCCAGCAGGTCCGGTGGCGGATCGGCGTAGAGGTAGTCGAACATCGCCTCGACCGGCTGCACCGGGGTTTCCAGATAGGCGTTGATCTCGATGTCGACCAGGCGGCCGCACTCCTCGATCCACTCCGCCTCCTGCTCCTCCGACCACAGGCCCTGGTCGGTCAGGTAGGTGCGCAGGCGCAGCATCGGCTCGCGGGTCCAGCCGTCCTTCACCTCGGCCTCGTCGCGGTAGCGGCTGGCGTCATCGGCGGTGGTGTGGTCGTGCAGGCGGTAGGTCATGAACTCGATCACGCTGCCGCCTTCGCCGTTGCGCGCACGCTCGGTGGCCAGGCGCATCGCCTCCAGAACCGCGATCAGGTCGTTGCCGTCCACCTGCAGGCAGTGCAGGCCGCCCGCCAGGCCCTTCTGGGCGAGCGTCTCGGCACCGGTCTGGGCGTGGCGCGGCACGGAGATCGCCCAGCCGTTGTTGATCACGCACAGCACCAGCGGCGATGTGAACGCGCCGGCGGAGTTCAGTGCGGCGTAGAAATCGGTCTTCGACGAGCCGCCATCGCCACAGCAGGCGACGGCAATTCGAGGCTGCTTGCGCAATTTGAACGACAGCGCCGCGCCGGCCGCCATCAGGCACTGGGTCGAGATCGGCACGCACCAGGGGTAGTCGTGCGGCGCGTCGGCGAAGTCGTTGCCACGCTCGTCGCCGCCCCAGTAGAGCAGCACGTCGCGCGGTTTCACCCCGCGCATGAACTGCGCGCCGTACTCGCGGTAGCTGGGGGCGAACACGTCCTCGGGCCGCATCGAGGCGCCGATGCCGACGTGGGTCGCCTCATGGCCCAGGCTGGCGGCATACGTGCCCAGCTTGCCCGTGCGCTGCAGCTTGATCGCCTTGCTGTCGAAGGTCCGCACGAACAGCATCTGCTTGAACAGCGGCACCAGTGTCTTGGGATCGCGGAACGCCTCGGGCAGTTCGCCGACCGGCTTGCCGTCCTCGCCAAGGTATTGCATGTACTTGATTTCAAATGTCGCAGCAACCTTCATTGCTTGATTCCCAGGAGCCCACGAAAGTTGCCCATGATACCGGTCCGGCGTCGAAAGACCGTTGCGCGCTGCCGCAAAAGCCGTCGCGGCGGCGTTTTGATCGGTTAGGCTTGGGAGTTAGCTGAGGAGCGGCCATGACTTCGGACACCAACGAGCGCGCGCTGGAAACCGGCATCCACACCGACCTGGCCGGACGGATGAGCTATGGCGGCTACCTGCGCCTCGACCGTCTCCTGGATGCGCAGCAGCCGGTGTCCGATCCGCCCGAGCACGACGAGATGCTGTTCATCGTCCAGCACCAGGTGTCCGAGCTGTGGTTGAAGCTGATCATCCACGAGCTGAAGGCGGCGATCGTGCATCTGCGCGCCGACGACCTGGGCGCCTGCCAGAAGGGCTTCGCCCGCTGCAAGCAGGTGCTGCGCCAGTTGACCGAGATGTGGTCGGTGCTGGAAACGCTGACGCCGGCGGACTACATGAAATTCCGCGACACGCTCGGCCCGTCCTCGGGCTTCCAGTCGCTGCAGTACCGCGAGATGGAGTTCCTGCTGGGCAACAAGAACGCCGGCATGCTGCAGGTCTTCGCCCACGACCCGGCCGCCGAGGCCACGCTGCGCGCCGCACTGGAGGGTCCGAGCCTGTACGACGAGGCGCTGCGCTATCTGGCCCGCCACGGCCATGACGTGCCCGCCCACCTGCTGGAGCGGGACTGGACCCGCAGCCACGTATCAGATCCGGCCTTGCTGCCGGTGCTGGAGCGGATCTACGAGGAGTCCAGCGACCACTGGCAGGCCTACCACCTGTGCGAGGACCTGGTCGATCTGGAGAGCCAGTTCCAGCTGTGGCGTTTCCGCCACATGCGCACGGTGATGCGGATCATCGGCTTCAAGCGCGGCACCGGCGGCTCGTCCGGCGTGGACTTCCTGAAGAAGGCGCTGGACCTGACCTTCTTCCCGGAGCTGTTCGAGGTGCGGACCCGGATCGGCATGGGGTAACCCCCATTCAGCCATCACCGCGGTTGACGCGCCCGCACGCCGTGGTTAAACCTAGTCGCTTCGTCCGGCGACCTGTCGGACCGATCCGCCCGTACTGACTGCCGCGCAGCGGTAGGGCATTTCCAGACAGGCGGCCGTCACGGCGTCGACCACTTCCCGGGGAGAAGCAACAGCAGTGGCCAGCCATCCAGGTTCCAACATCGAGGAAAAGACCTTCCTCGGCCATCCGCGCGGTCTGTTCGTCCTGTTCTTCGCCGAGATGTGGGAGCGCTTCTCCTACTACGGCATGCGCGCGATCCTGATCTTCTACCTGCTGCAGCACTGGCTGTTCGCCGAAGAGAAGGCCTACGTCATCTATGGCGCCTACACCGCGCTGGTGTACATCACGCCGGTGGTGGGCGGCTACATCGCCGATCGCTGGCTGGGGCAACGCAAGGCGGTCCAGTTCGGCGCGATCCTGCTGGTGATCGGCCATGGCCTGATGGCCTACGAAGGCCCCGGTCCGGCGTCGGGGATCAGCGCCGAGCAGATCCAGTCGTCGCTGCACATCGACATTTTCTGGCTGGCGCTGGCGTTCATCATCATGGGCGTGGGCTTCCTGAAGGCCAACATCTCGGTGCTGGTGGGGCAGCTGTACCGCCAAGGTGATGCGCGGCGCGATCCGGCGTTCACGATTTTCTACATGGGCATCAACCTGGGTGCGGCGCTGGGCTCGCTGCTGGTCAGCTACCTGGGCATGAGCCCGGACTGGGGCTGGAGCTGGGGCTTCGGCGCAGCCGGCGTCGGCATGCTGCTGGGACTGCTGGTGTTCGTGCTCGGCCGGCCGTACCTGAAAGGCAACGGCGAAGCGCCTGACGCCGCGATGCTCAAGCGCCGCAGCGCGGTTGGCCTGTCCAATGAGTGGGCGATCTACCTGGCGTCGCTGGGCGGCGTGGTGCTGGTGTGGTTCCTGGTCCAGTACCAGTCGGTGGTCGGTGGCCTGCTGGGCGCGACCGGCGCGGTGGTGGTCATCTGGCTGCTCTACAACGTCGTGGCCAAGCTGGACAAGATCGCGCGTGACCGCATCCTGGCGGCGATGTTCCTGATCGGCCTGCAGCCGCTGTTCTGGGCGCTGTTCGAGCAGGCGGGTTCGTCGCTGAACGTGTTCACCGACCGCCATGTCGATCGCGTGCTGTTCGGCTGGACGGTGCCTGCGGGCATGTTCCAGTCGATCAACTCGATCTACATCATCACCCTGGCGCCGATCTTTGCCTGGCTGTGGACCTGGCTGGCGCGGCGCGGCCTGGAACCGTCTACGCCGGCCAAGTTCGGCCTCGGCCTGGTCCAGCTGGGCGGTGGTTTCCTGGTGCTGGTCGCCGGCGCCGCGGCGGTCGGGACGGACAACATGACCCCGGTGATCTTCATCTTCCTGATCTACCTGCTGCACACGATGGGTGAGCTGTGCCTGTCGCCGGTGGGACTATCGGCGATGACCAAGCTGGCGCCTGCGAGCATGCTGAGCCTGATGATGGGTACGTGGTTCCTGTCCAGTGCGGCGGGCAACTTCATCGCCGGGCTGATTGCCAGCGCGACCGGAGGCGGGGGCGAGGAGGGCCTCACCGACGCCGCGCCGGTGCTGTCGGTGTACGCCACCATTGGCTGGGTCGCGATCGGCGTGGGTGTGGCGGTGATCGTGATCTCGCCGCTGGTCCGGCGCCTGATGCACGAGGGCGTGGACAGCAACGGCGTGGACTACGCGCTGGCGGGCCAGAACGAAATCGGCGAGCCTGCAGCAGCGGGTACCCATCCCGAGCGCGAGCAGAAGTAAGGCGCCACGTGCAAGCAGCCCGGGCCGTCGGCAACGATGGCGGACCGGGCAGTCAGGACGGCGGCCTTCGGGTCGCCGTCCTGCGTTGGGGCGGTGCTACTTCGCGGCGCCGGACGCCCGGTCGGACGCCGGTTCCGCGTCCGCGTCCGCGTCCGCATCGGGCTCGGACTCAGCCTCAGCCTCGGCTTCGATGTTGAGGGCGTCCAAGCGGTCCAGCAGCGCGAACAGCCGGTCCAGCTGGGCCGGGCCGATGTCGCCGAACAGCCGCTGCTCGAACGCCAGCGCCATCGGCGCGACTTCGTCATACACCGCGTGCCCGGCCTCGCTCAGGCGCAGCACGGAGCGTCGGCGGTCGTCGGCGTGGGGACTGCGCTGCAGCCACTCGGCATCGATCAGGCGGGCGACCGCGCGGCTGACGGCGACCTTGTCCATGGCGGTGCGGCCGGTAACCTCGCTGGCGGACAGGTCCGGGTAGCGACCCAGCACCGCCATCACCCGCCATTCGGTCATCCCCAGCGAGAAGCGCTCGGCGTAGAGCCGCGCAATCGCGGCGCTGAGCCGGTTGGACAACACCGACAGGCGATAGGGGAGAAAGCGCTCCAGTTCGAGCTGCGCGGGTCCGGGACGCTCGCTGTTCATGCTGCATCGCACCTTGCATATGGTTTCATATGAAACTATAACGCTGTTATCCGGCGCAGGTGCAATCCCGCCCAGCCGCCCGTCCCCCAGGAGTTCCCATGAGCGCACAGCCCAACCTCGGCATGCAGGTCACCACGTTTGAAAACCCGCTGGGTATCGACGGCTTCGAGTTCGTCGAGTTCGCCGCGCCGCAGGGCCAGGGCGAGATGCTGCACGACTACTTCCGCAAGCTCGGCTTCACCGCCGTGATGCAGCACAAGACCCGACCGATCACCCTGTACCGCCAGGGTGGCGTCAACCTGCTGGTGAATGACGATCCCGACAGCTTCGCCGCCGACTTCGCCAAGGCGCACGGCCCCAGCGCCACCGGGTTTGCGATCCGCTTCAAGCAGCCCGCCGACCACGTGTATGCCACGGTGCTGGGCAACGGCGGTGAGGCGATCACCGACAAGGCCGACACCAAGGCGATCGATGCGCCGGTGATCAAGGGGATCGGTGATTGCATGCTGTACCTGGTCGACCAGTACGGTGCGAAGGGCAGCGCCTACACCGACTTCCTGCCGGTGCAGGGTGCGGACCAGAACCCGGTCGGGTTCGGGCTGACCTTCATCGACCACCTGACCCACAACCTGTACTTCGGCAACATGGCCAAGTGGTCGGAGTACTACGAGAAGCTGTTCAACTTCCGCGAGATCCGCTACTTCGACATCAAGGGCGCCAAGACCGGCCTGGTGTCGAAGGCGATGACCGCGCCGGACGGCATCGTGCGCATCCCGCTGAACGAGTCCAACGACCCCAAGAGCCAGATCAACGAGTACCTGGACGCGTACAAGGGCGAGGGCATCCAGCACATCGCCTGCTTCACCGACGACATCTATGGGACGGTGGAGAAGATGCGCGAGGCTGGCGTCGAGTTCCTTGACACGCCGGATGCCTACTTTGAGGTGATCGACCAGCGCATCCCCAACCACGGCGAGGACGTCGCGCGCCTGGCCCGCAACAAGATCCTGATCGACGCCGATCCGGAGACCAAGCAGCGCAAGCTGCTGCAGATCTTCACCACCAATGCGATCGGACCGATCTTCTTCGAGATCATCCAGCGCAAGGGCAATGAAGGCTTCGGCGAAGGCAACTTCCAGGCGCTGTTCGAGAGCATCGAGCGCGACCAGATGAAGCGCGGCGTGCTCTGATCACGAGGCGGTAGCGGTTTCCCGTGGCCGGCGTTGCGCCGGTCGCGGTTCGGCATCTAAGGCGGCGCGGTGCGTCGTCGTCACATCAGGTGAGGAGCGGAGCGTGCACGGAAACGGATACATGAGCGGCTTCGGCAACGAGTTCGCCACGCAGGCGCTGCCCGGCACGCTGCCGGAGGGGCGCAACTCGCCGCAGAAGGTCGCCCACGGGCTCTACGCCGAGCAGCTGACCGGCACGGCGTTCACCGCGCCTCGGCATGCCAACCGGCGCAGCTGGCTGTACCGGATCCGCCCGGCGGCGATGCACGGGGCGTTCTCACCGTTCGAGCAGCCGCGTTTCCACAACGACTTCCAGTCCGGCCCGGTCACCCCCGACCAGCTGCGCTGGGACCCGCTGCCGATGCCCGAAGCACCCACCGACTTCGTCGATGGCCTGTTCACCATGGCCGGCAACGGCTCGGCCGAGGCGCAGGCCGGCATCGGTATCCACCTGTACGCGGCGAACCGGTCGATGCAGGACCGCTTTTTCTACAACGCCGACGGCGAGCTGCTGATCGTTCCCCAGCTCGGTCGCCTGCGCATCGCCACCGAGCTGGGCGTGCTGGAGGTCGAGCCGCAGGAGATTGCGCTGATCCCGCGTGGCGTGCGTTTCCGGGTCGAGCTGGTGGACGACACCGCCCGCGGCTACGTGTGCGAGAACTTCGGCGCGATGTTCCGGCTGCCCGATCTGGGCCCGATCGGCAGCAACGGCCTGGCGAATGCGCGCGACTTCCTGATCCCCGAGGCCGCCTTCGAAGACATCGATGCGCCAAAGGACAAGCCGTTCGAGCTGGTTGGCAAGTTCCAGGGCCATCTGTGGCGCGCCGACATCGGCCATTCGCCGCTGGACGTGGTCGGCTGGCACGGCAACTACGCTCCATGCAAATACGACCTGCGCCGCTTCAACACGATCGGCACGATCAGCTACGACCACCCGGATCCGAGCATCTTCCTCGTGCTGCACTCGCCGAGCGACACGCCGGGCACCAGCAACATCGATTTTGCGATCTTCCCGCCGCGCTGGCTGGTGGCCCAGGACACGTTCCGGCCGCCGTGGTTCCATCGAAACATCGCCAGCGAGTACATGGGCCTGATCCACGGCGCGTACGACGCCAAGGCCGAGGGCTTCGTGCCCGGCGGCAGTTCGCTGCACAACTCGATGACGGGGCACGGGCCGGACGCGGCGACGTTCGACAAGGCCTCCGAGGCGGACCTTTCCACGCCGGACGTCATCAGCGGAACGATGGCCTTCATGTTCGAGACGCGCGCGGTGATCCGGCCGACGACACAGGCGCTGGCAGCCAGGCATCGGCAGCGCGATTACCAGGCGTGCTGGGCGGGTCTGGAGAAGCACTTCACCGGCTAGGCTGCCGAAATGGGTGCGTGCCTGCGGTTGGGTGCGGCGCGGACCTCTCGCCGCGTTCACATCGACGCGCTAGCCTCCCCGGCATTGCCGACGGGAGAATGGAATGCGTGTCTATCGATGGTCAAACGCCGTGTCACTGGCGCTCGTTCTTGCGCTGACGGGGTGCAACGCGCCTTCGCCCGGCGCTGCAGCCGGTGGCGTTGCCGGCGACAGCACCAGCACCGATGCAGCCGACCCCGGTGCGATCGACCAGCCCTACGAGGATGTGCCTCCGGCAACCGCGCCGCCGGGCAGCGCGATGCCCGGACAGGGCGCGGCGACGGACGGCCAGGCGCACTGGGACGGATTCGGCGAGGCCCAGTTCGGCATGGACGACGAGCAGGTGAAACTGGTCTGGCCCGGAGAGCTCGTCGGCACACCGGCGGACGGCTCGCAGTGCTACCACCTCAGCCCGGCCGGCCAGAGCGATATTTCACGCTTCGCGATGATGTTCGAGGACGGAACCTTCGTGCGCTACTCGGTGAGCGCCGAGGACCTCGTCGCCCCGGGCGGCGGCAAGCGCGGCATGGACACCGCGCGGATCAAGGCGCTGTATCCCGGTCGGGTGACCTCGACGGGGCACAAATACGTCCCCGACGGCCACTATCTGCGCATCACTGAAGAGGGCGGTCCGCACGTCCTGATCTTCGAGACCGACGGCGGCGGGACCGTTACCGAATGGCGGGTCGGCCTGCCGCCGCAGGTCGACTACGTCGAAGGCTGCAGCTGAAGGAGGCACCACACCACGCTGCGCGCCGAAGGCTGGCGCCGGCGCGGCGTCATCCTCCAGCGCGACCCGGATCGCCGGCCGCCCTCCCGGCCGCCGTCCACGCGCGCAGGCCGTTCACCGCCAGCGCGACAAACACCAGATACAGCGCGGCGGTAACGTTGAGCGACTTGATCACGTACATGCCCACGTAGACGACGTCCACGGCAATCCACAGCCACCACGCAGCGGCGTGGCGGCGCGCCTGCCACCACTGCGCGACCAGGCTGAGCGCCGCCAGCATCGCGTCCAGCCACGGCAGGGCGGCGTCGGTGAAGTGGTGCATCGCCGCGCCCAGGGCGATGCCGAAGGCGACGCCCAGGCCGAGGTCGCGGATGGCGTGCGGGCGAGCCAGCGACGCGATGATGATCCGACCATCGGGTTGCGCCTGGTGGTGCCAATGCCACCAGCCGTACAACAGGAAACCGGCGAACGCGATCTGCAGCAGCGCATCGGAGTAGAGCCGGGCGCCGGCGAACACCAGCGCGTACAGCACGACCGAGATCACGCCCACCGGCCAGGCCAGCATCCGCCGCTGCGCCATCAGCCAGACGCCCAGGATGCTGAAGGCGACCGCCGACCACTCCAGCACGCTCGCGCTCATAGGGCGAAGGTCACCGACAGCCGCAGCTGACGCGGGGCGCCGGGGAACAGGTAGTAATCGCCCGAGCTGCTGCCGGTGTCACGCCAGTAGAAGCGATTGAAGACGTTGTCCACCGAGAGGTTCCAGCTGACGGCGCGGTCGGCCATCCGGTGCTGGAAACGCAGTCCGGCGTCGACGACGCTGTAGGCCGGCGCGCGCGTGCGGCCGTCGGCGGTGGCCACGTTGGCCGAGGCGTAGCGCCAACCGCCGGCGACACTCAGGCCGGGAGCGAACGGCAACTGGTAATCGGCATGCACGCTGGCGCGCGTCTTTGGCACGTTGATGAGTTGATGGCCCTGGTAGGCCGCGGTGCCGGTGTCGCGCGCCCGGGCCTGCAGTACCGCGGCACTGGCGGACACCTGCAGACGTTCGCTGAGCTGCCCGTCGGCGGTCAGCTCCAGTCCGGTATGAATCTGCCGGCCCGCCTCGACGAACGTAAACCCCGCGTCGCTGCCGTCGGGCATGGCGTACTGGAACGGTCGGGTGATGCGGAACAGGGCAGCGCCGACGCTCAGCGCGTCCGAGGCTGCGAACTTGGCGCCCACTTCGACCTGGCGCGACAGCACCGACGGCAGGAAGGCCCCGTCATTGGAGGTCCAGAACGGGGCTTCCCCGCCGAGCGACAGTCCGGCCACGTAGCTGGCGTACGCGCTGGTGTGGGCGGTGGCATTCCAGATCAGTGCGGTCTGTGGCAGGAAGCGCGACAGCGTGTCGTTGCGCTCCGGCGCGCCGCGCTTGCTGTAGCTGCGCTCGTCCAGGCGCACGTAGCGGCCGCCGGCCAGCCACTGCCAGTCATCGCCGAAGCTGATGCGGTCCAGCGCGAAGGCCGCCGTCTGCCGGCTGTCCAGGCGTCGCACCAGAGGACCGGGCATCAGCTCGGAGGGCAGGAACTGCGGGACCTGCGCGTCGTGGATGTTGCCCGTGCCGACGTAGGCGTTGACGTTGCGGTGCCTGTCCACGGTGCGATCGAACGCGTCGACTCCGACGGTCAGTTCATGGCCGATGGCGCCGGTGGCGAACCGGCCCCTGAGCTCGGCACGCAGCTCGCGGTTGCGACGGGTGTCGTCCGGGCTGCGGTAGTCGTAGATGTCGTAGTCGCCGTTGGGCGCAAACGCATTGCCGGGCACGCTGCCGTCGGCGCACTGCGGAGCGTAGTAACAGCCGTAGGCAAAGGCGACGCTGTCGTCGATCACCGTCCGGCTGTGGCTGGCGGCCACGCGTGACTGCCACTCCGGGCTGAGATCGTAGGTGTGCTGCACGGTGATGTTGGTGCTGTCGATCCCGACCGGCTGCTGCCACGCCTGGTAGCCGAGCATGTGGGTGCGGTCGACCCTGCCGGGCAGCGCCACCCCGCCCAGCAGCTGGTAGCCGGAGGCGGAGCGCTGCGTGCTGGTCTGGTAGTTGGCATCGACCTCCAGCTTGCTGCGCTCGCCGATCAGCCAGTCGGCGGCCAGCGAATAGAAGTTGCGCCGGCCATCGGCGTGCTCGATATAGGAGGCGCTGTCGTCCCAGGCCGCATTGACGCGCACGCCCAGCCGCGGCGTCAGCCAGTGGCCGACATCCACGGCGGCATAGCGCGACCCTTCCTCGTCCGTGCCAAGGGTCAGCGTGCGGACCTCGGCGGGCCGTTTGCCGACGTAGTTGATGATGCCGCCGGGCGCCATGACGCCGGCCGCCAGTCCCGCCGCGCCCTTGAGGATCTCCACGCGCTGGATGTTTTCCAGGGCAAGGCGTTGCTCACCGGCGATGGCCAGGCCATTGAAGCGGTAGCCGGTGCCGGTATCCAGCGCAAACCCGCGGATCGCAACATTCTGGTAGTAGCCGACCGGGGCGTAGCTGTCGCCCATCGACGCGTCGTTGCGGGCCAGTTCGGACAGCGTGCGGACCTGGCGCCTGTCGAGCAGTTCACGGTCCAGCACCCGGGCCGACGCCGGGGTGTCCTTCCAGTCGCCAGCGCCAAAGCTGCTGGACTGGACCGCCTGCGGGGCCGATTTCTCCGCCACGACGCGTACCGTGGCGAGTTCGGTCGGGGAGGGATCGCTCGCGTCTTCCGCGGCATCCTGCGCGTACAGGGGGAACGCTGCGCACAGGGCGGCGCTCAACAGGGAGATGGGGTAGTAGCGGTTCATTCGATTCGTCATCAGCCAAGGGAGACGAAGCGAAGGCGCACAGGCCCACCGGGCCACGAAGGCGGTGTGCCTGCTGCTCAAAGCTCCCTACGCCGGTGCAAACCGGATCAGGTTCCAAGGGACTCTCTCAGCCTGTCGTCCAGGCACCCCCGCTTCAGCGCGTATTAGACCACAGCCGCCACCGGATGGCCCGCCGCCGGTCAGGCGGCGGCGTGCAGGGCATCGAGCAGGGCGCGCCCGTCGCGGCTGGCTAACCACTGTGCGTGACCGAGCAGGAAACCGTGGTAGGCCGCGTCGGCGTTGGCGCTCGAGCCGGTGACGCCGTGGAAATACTCCACTTCCGACAACGCAAAATCGACGTGCACCAGCGGCAGCAGGTCGGCCAGCAGGTGCACCCGCGGCGCCGGCAGCGGCAGCACTTCGCGGTAGCCGTCGAGCAGGGCAAGCGCCGTCCCGGCGTGCACCGCCTGCGCGCCCTGCTCCAGCGACAGCCAAGCGATCGCGTTGCGCTCGATGGCGGTGGCGAGGTCGAACAATGCGCTGGTCGGGGAGGCCAGGCCGAAGTCGAACACGGTGTCCACCACCATGCGGCCGCCTTCGTGGCGCCAGAGCAGGTTGGACGCGTGCCAGTCGTTGTGGGCCCACAGCCGCGGCTCGGCCTGCAGGCGTTCGGCCATGCCGGCGTGCCAGGGCAGCACGCTCTGGCGCAGGTCGCGATGCCAGGATTGGCGCTGCAGGTAGGCCGCCAGCGCCGGGCGCTCGGCGAGGTCGCGTTCGAGCATCGCGATCGGATCGGAGGAGCGGATCAGGTCGTCGCGGGCCACCAGCAGGTGGGTGCTGCGTTGTGGTGCGCGGTAATCGGCCGATGCCCGGTGCAGCATCGCCAGCATCCGCCCGGCGTCGCGTGCCTGGTCCAGGTCGACCAGGGGCGTCCATGAGGGGGCATCCCGGTACAGGTCGATCCCCTCGCCCACCGCGTGCAGTTCCCAGGTCCAGTCGCCCTGTTCGAGCGCACTGACGCCATCGCGATCGTGCAAGACGCGCACCACCGGCACCCCGGCCCCGGCAAGGTGGGCGATGAAGCGGTGCTCCTCCATCAGGCATGCCGCGGTGCGCACGCTGCGGTGATGGCGCTTGAGGAAAACCGGCCCGGAGCCTGTCTGCACTATGGCCGCCGCCGATAACGGGCGCGGACTGTGCCACGACACGCGGGCGTCGCCTTCCAGTTGCGGGAAGCAACCGCGCAGCCACGCGATTTCGGCATCGCTGATGGCGGGCCAATCGGCGGGCACCTTATCGTTGTGGAAACCCTGGACGCGGTGCTCCAGCGGGCTCATCGGCGGCAGCTCGCGGCGCGCACGGTCGCTCAGTGGGTCTCGTCGGGCGCGCCGTCAGGGCGCGGCGGCACATGAGTGTCCTCGTCGCCGCCCGGCAGTCGCGGACGTTCATCCAGACGCAGTGACAGGCCCGCCTTGGCCAGCAGGTGCGCGCTGATCGGCGCGGTGAGCAGCAGGAAGGCGGTGATCAGCAACTCGCGCGGTTGCGGGTCGGTGCCGCTGAAGGCGTGATAGCCGACCGACGCCACCAGCATGCAGCCCACGCCGAGCGTGCTGGCCTTGGTCGGCCCGTGCAGGCGTTTGAAGAACTCCGACAGCCGGATCAGGCTGAACGCGCCGATCAGGGTGAAGAAGCTGCCCGTCGCCAGCAGGGCGATCAGCAGCACTTCGAAAATGATGTCGATCGTGGTGCTCATTCCACGATGTCCCGGCGCAGCACGTACTTGCACAGGACCACGGTGCTGACAAAGCCCAGCATCGCGATGATCAGCGCGGCCTCGAAATAGACCGGGGTCTGCAGGTGCATGCCGAACAGCACCAGCTGCGCGATGGCGGTCACGCTGAGCGTGTCCAGGGCGAGGATGCGATCCGGCACCGTCGGCCCGCGCAGCAGGCGCCACAGCGCCATCAGCATCGCGATGCCGACGACGGCCATGGACCCGAGCACGGCGGCGTCCAGCACGCTGGTGCCCATGATGTGGATGTGGCTCATGGGAAAATCTCCATCAGCGGGACCTCGTAACGACGCTTGATCCCCGCGATCACCTCGTCCGCATCCTTGAGGTTCAGCACGTGGATGAGCAGGTACTTGCGGTCCTCCGACAGCGCCGCCGACACGGTCCCCGGGGTCAGGGTGATGAAACTGGTGAGGGCGGCGATGCCGTGGATGTTGGCGATTTCCAGCGGCAGCCAGATGAAGCCCGGGGTGATGTTGGACTCGCGCCCCAGCACCAGCCGCGCAACCTCGACGTTGCTCACGATCACGTCCCAGATCAGCACGCCGATCATCTTCGGCACCAGACGCACGTTGCCGATGCGGGCGAACTCGCGGTCCAGCCGCGCCGCAAACAGCGGGATCACCACGCCCAGCACGATCGCGAACAGCCACTGCACCAGGCTCAGGTCGGCGACCATGATCATCCAGAAGACGATGACGGTGACGGTCAGCGGCAGCGAAGGCAGCACGCGGCGGAAATTCATGGCGCCCTCCGTTGCGGCGGGGTGGCCTGCAGCTTGCCGACGTAGTCGCCCGGGACCATCAGCTGGGCACCGGCATCCTGCGCGTAGGCGATCATCGGCGCGGCGTAGAGGCTCATCGCAATACCGTAGCCGAGCAGCAAAATGATAGCCGCCGTCTCCAGCGGCCTGGAGGCATGCCGCGAAGGGCCGTGCACGGTGCTGGCGGCCGGATCGGTCACGTGCCCGGCGGCCAGTTCCTTGGCCGGAGTGCGCCAGAACACCCGGCTGCCGGCGCGGGTCAGGCCGACGATCACCATCAGGCTGCTGACCAGGATCACGGTCCAGACCCAGCCCACGTCGGCGTTGGGGACGGCCTGCAACAGCGCGAGCTTGCCGATGAAGCCCGACAGCGGCGGGATGCCGGCCACCGACATCGCCGCGACCAGGAACAGTCCGGCGACCAGTCCGCGCGCGGGCAGGGGCGCCAGCAGTTCGGTGAAGTCGCTCGCGTCGCCACGGGCGCGGCGGACGAAGTCGGCGATCATGAACAACGCCGCCGCCACGAAGGTGCTGTGGGCAAGATAGTAGAGTCCGGCGCCGATGGTGTCGGGCTGGCGCAGGCCGAAGGCGATCAGCAGGGTCGCGGCCGACACCAGCACCAGGTAGGCCGCCAGCATCCGCAGTCGCGAGGCGGCCAGCACTCCCAGCGCGGCCATGGCCAGCGTCGCAACGGCTGCCGGCAGCAGCCAGTCCCAACCGTAGCCGGCCAGCTCGCCGGCCGGCTCGCCCAGCAGCAGTGAACCCACCCGCAGCACCGCGTAGATGCCGACCTTGGTCATCACCACGAACAGGGCCGCGACCGCGGCGGGCGCCCGGGTGTAGGTTTCCGGCAGCCACAGGTACAGCGGCAGCACGGCGGCCTTGCCGCAGAACACCGCCAGCAGGATGCCGACCGCGGCCTTCGCCAGGGACTGGTCGTGCGCCGGCAGGGCGGCGATGCGCACCGCCAGCTCGGCCATGTTGAGCGTACCCAGCAGGCCGTACAGCAGGCCCAGCCCGATCAGGAACAGGGTCGATGCGGCGACGTTGAAGGCGACGTAGTGCATGCCGGCGGCCATCCGCACGCCGCGCCCGCCGCTGAGCATCAGCCCGTAGGACGCGATCAGCAGGACCTCGAAGAACACGAACAGGTTGAACACGTCGCCGGTCAAAAACGCACCGTTCAGGCCGACCAGCTGGAACTGGAACAGCGCATGGAAATGCGGCGCGCGCCGATCCCAGCCCGAGCACGCGTGCAGCAGGCAGGCGACGGCCAGCAGCGCGGTCACCAGCACCATCAGCGCCGATAGCCGGTCCACCATCAGCACGATGCCCAGCCGCGCGGGCCAGTCGCCGAGCAGGTAGATGAGGATCTCACCGTCTGCGGCGCGCATCACCAGGGCCAGCGACGCGGCGAGGGTGGCCAGCATCGACACCCACGCCACCGAGCGCTGCACCGTGGTGCCGATGCGCCGGTGCTCGACGAACAGCGAAGCCGCCGCACCCAGCAGTGGCAGCAGGATCGGAAGGACTGCCAGGTGGTTCACGTGCGGTCCTTCTTCGCCAACGGCGGCGTGGGCACACGTTCTTCGCGGCCGTCGACGTGGTCGGTGTCGTTGTCGGCGCGGCTGCGCATCGCCAGCACGATCGTCACCGCGGTCATCGCGAACGCGATCACGATGGCGGTCAGCACCAGGGCCTGCGGCAGCGGGTCGGTGTAGTTGGCCAGCGTTGCCGGCAAGCCCTCGCGCAGCACCGGCGGCTTGCCGACCACCGGCCGGCCTCCGGAGAAGATCAGCAGGTTGGTTGCGTAGGTGAGCAGGGTCAGGCCGAGGATCAGGTCGAAACTGCGCGAGCGCAGCATCAGGTACACCGCCGCGGCGACCAGGATGCCGATGGCGCTGGCAATGGCGATCTCCATCACGCGACCTCCCCGGTGACGGCCGAACGGGCCGACGGGTCGATGGTGCCGCGACGGGCGACCATCTTCTTGGACGGCTTGATGGTGCCCATCATCGAGAGCATCAGCATCGTGCCGCCGAACACGACCAGATAGACGCCGACGTCGAACGCCGCCGCGCTCGCCAGGCCAATCGTGCCCAGCAACGGCAGTACCAGGTCGTGGTGGCCACTGGTCAGGAACGGCACCCCGAACAGCATCGAGGCCGCGCCGCTGACCACCGCGACCGTGAGGCCGGCGCCGATCAGGCGGATGTAGTCGAAACCAAAGCGCGACTCCACCGATTTCGCCCCCTGGATCACGTACTGGACCAGCAGCGGGACGGCCAGCGTCAGGCCGGCGATGAAGCCGCCGCCGGGCGCGTTGTGGCCGCGCAGGAACAGGAAGATCGAGACCACCAGGGTCAGCGGGAAGATGATCTGCGCCAGGTCGGCCGGCACCGGCAGCGGGATCGGCGGTCCGGGCATCTTCTTCTCCGGGGCGGTGCGCGCGCGGCGCAGCATGGCGTGCACCACCAGCGCGGCGATCGCGTAGACGGTGATCTCGCCGAAGGTGTCGAAGCCGCGGAAGTCCACCAGGATCACGTTGACCACGTTGGCCCCGAACGCCTCGGGCAGCGAACGGGCAAGCAGTTCACTGGCAACCGTGTTCGCGGGCCGCGTCATCATCGTCCAGGCCAGGGCCGCGACGCCGCCACCGGCGGTGATCGCGATCGCCGCGTCACGCATTCGCCGCCCGTGCGATCGGCCCTTGGGCGAATCCTTGGGCAGGTAGTTCAGGCCCAGCAGCATCAGCGCCAGGGTGACGATTTCGACCAGCAGCTGGGTCAGGGCCAGGTCGGGCGCGGACAGCGCGACGAAGGTCATGCTGATCGACAGTCCGACGCCACCCATCGCGATCAGTGCCAGCAGCCGCGTCCGGTGCAGCGCGACCGCGCCCAGTGTGGAACCCACCATCACGATCCACAGCACCCAGGCCATCAGCGGCATGGACTGCGAGACACGCGCCACCGCCGGCGATGGCTCGCCCCAGCCAGCCACGAACGGCGCCGCGCCCACCGCGATCGCCACCAGCACCAGCGCCAGCATGCTGCGCTGCACGCTGTCGTTGGCCACCACGTGGGTCAGGCGCCGGGCAAGGCGGAACAGCGCTTCGACGTTGATCCGGAACAACCGCCGGCCGAGCGAGCGCTTGACGTTGGCATGCAGGTCGAGCAGCCGGCGCAGGCCGAAATACAGGATCACGCCACCGACCACGCCGCCCAGGCTCATCGCCAGTGGCAGGTTGAAACCGTGCCACACCGCCAGGCTGTACTCGGGCACATTGGCGCCCAAAACGCCGTAGGCCGCCGCGGCGAGCATCGGCGCAACCGTCCACTGCGGCACGATGCCCACCGCGATGCAGGTGATGGCGAGGATCGCGACCGGCACCTGCATGAAGCGCGGCGGCTCGCTGATCGGCAGCGACACCCCGCGCGGGCCCTCGCCGAAAAACGTCTCGTGGACGAAGCGCAGGCTGTAGGCCACGCCAAACACGGCGAACAGGAACGCGGACACGCCGATGCCGATCCGCGCCAGGTCATGGCCCTTGATCTCCAGCGCCTGGGCGAAAAACATCTCCTTGGACAGGAAGCCGTTGAGCAGCGGGATGCCGGCCATGGCCAGCGAGGCGATGATCGCCAGCGCGCTGGTCCACGGCAGGTAGCGGCGCAGGTTGCCCAGCAGGCGCATGTCGCGGGTGCCGGTCTCGTGGTCGATGATGCCGGCGGCCATGAACAGCGAGGCCTTGAAGGTCGCGTGGTTGAGGATGTGGAACAGGCCGGCGACCACCGCGAACGGCGTCGACAGCCCGAACAGCAGGGTGATCAGGCCCAGGTGGGAGATCGTCGAGTAGGCCAGCAGGCCCTTCAGGTCGTGCTGGAAGATCGCGTTCCAGGCCCCCAGCAGGAGGGTGATCGCGCCGATGCCGCTGACCACGTAGAAGAACAGGTCGGTGCCGGCCAGCACCGGATGCAGCCGCACCAGCAGGAACACGCCCGCCTTCACCATCGTCGCCGAATGCAGGTAGGCCGACACCGGCGTCGGCGCGGCCATCGCGTGCGGCAGCCAGAACTGGAACGGGAACTGCGCGCTCTTGGTGAACACGCCCAGCAGGACCAGTCCCAGCATCCACGGGTACAGCGCGTGGGCCCGGATGAGGTCGCCAGCAGCCAGCACCACGTCCAGCTCGTAGCTGCCGACCATGTGGCCGATCATGATCACGCCGGCCAGCAGCGCCAGGCCGCCGCCGGCGGTGATCGTCAGCGCCATGCGAGCGCCCTCGCGCGCGTCCTGGCGCTGCGACCAGAAGCCGATCAGCAGGAACGAACTGATCGAGGTCAGCTCCCAGAACACCGCCAGCAGCAGCAGGTTGCCGGCCAGGACCATGCCCAGCATCGAGCCCATGAACAGCAGCAGGAAGGCGAAGAAGCGCTGGGCCTTTTCCTGCCGGCCCAGGTAGTAGTGCGAATACATCACCACCAGGCCGCCGATGCCCAGCACCATCGAGGCGAACATCCACGCCAGCCCGTCCAGGCGCAACGAGAACGCCAGCCCCAGCTGGGGGATCCACGGCACGCTCCAGCGGATGACGTCCCCGGAGACCAGCTGCGGTGCGAGGACCAGCATCGCCGCCATGCCGGCCAGTGGAGCGATCCCCGCCATCCAGGCCAGCAAGCGGCGATTTCCTTCAGCGGGAATCATCACCAGAGCGGCGAAAACGAACGGCAGGGCTAGCACTAATGGCAGCAATGGAAGTCCTGTGGCATCGGGGGATGACGCGCCGGCCGCGATGGGGCTTTTGGCGGGGGTGCCCGATTCTAACCGAGCCATTGCGGCCGCACCCTTGCCGATTCACGGCAAACCCCGCCCGCGGGTGGGGAATCGCGCCCGTCGCCTCGCTATGCTGTGCGGTCATTCGACCCGGACGACACCCATGCGCGACGCCCTGGTATTCGGCGGCAGCGGCCAGATCGGCAGCGCACTGCTCGCGCGCCTGGCGCCGGCGCAGTGGCGGGTGGCTGCGGTGTCGCGTCAGGCCCGTCCAGAAAACCCGGACGAGCCCGGTAACGGCGTGCGCTGGCTCACCGGCGAGCTGGACGCACCGCCCGTCCTGCCATCGCGGGTCGACGCGATCTTCAGCTGCGGTCCGCTGGACGGCTTCGCGCGCTGGTACGCGGCTGCCGGGATTGATGCGGCGCGGGTGGTGGCGTTCGGCTCGACCAGCGTGGAGACCAAGGAGCGCTCCGACGACCCGTTCGAGCGCGACCTGTCGGCACGGCTGGCCACCGCGGAGCGCGTCCTTTTCGAACGCGCGAAAGAGCGCGCCGCCGCATTGACCGTCCTGCGCCCGACACTCGTCTACGGCGTGGGCCGCGACGCCAACCTGACCCGGATTGCGGCGCTGGCGCGGCGCTGGGGGTGGTTTCCGCTGCCAGGCGGCGCGACCGGGTTGCGCCAGCCGGTGCATGTGGCCGATCTGGCCGAAGCCGCGTTGGCATGCCTCGACCGCCCGGCAAGCCACGGCCGCGCCTACGCGGTGCCGGGCGGGGAGTCACTGAGCTACCGCGAGATGGTGGCGCGGGTGCTCGCCTGCCTGCAGCCGCCGGCACGCCTGCTGGAATTGCCGCGTCCGCTGTTTGCCCTGGCGCTGCACGCCGCGCGCATCAGCGGCCGCGCCAGCGGGCTGGGCGATGCCGCGATCGCACGCATGCAGCAGGATCTTGTCTTCGATCCCAATCCCGCGCAGCGCGACTTCGCCTACCAACCGCGGCCGTTCGAGCCGGTCGATGCGATGTTCCGCCGTCCCTAGATATCGCGCGCCAGCGGCATCGTGCGCGCCTTGCGCAGCGCCCGCAGCGCCACGCCCAACACACCGCCGAGCACCATCGCGCCGCCGATGAACAGTCGCGGCCCCGGGCGGTCACCCCAGAACGCGATGCCCAGCCCGACCGCGATCACCGGCGTCAGCAACAGCCACGGCGTGACCTGGGCGACCGGGTAGCGCTGCATCAACACGTAGTACAGGCCGTGGCCCAGCAGCGAGGACACCAGCGCGGCGTAGACCACGCAGGCCCAGGCCACCCAGCTCGCCGACGGCAGCGCAGCGAAGCCGCCCGGCTCGATCGCCGCACTGATCGCCAGCAGCGGGAAGATCGCGATGATCGACGTCCAGCCCTGCATGCTGAAGGTGTCCAGCCCTTTCAGGCCCTTCATCAACACCGTGCCGATGGCCAGGAACAGCGCGGCCGCCAGCATCAGCAGCACCGCCATCCAGTTGCCCAGCACCGAGGGATCCAGTCCCAGCACCAGCACGCCGGCGAAGCTCACCGCGATCGCCAGTCCGGTACGCCAGGCGAAGCGCTCGCCCAGCACGACCCACGCCAGGATCGCGGTCATCGGGATGTAGCTTTGCACCACGATCGCCGGCGAGGACAGGTCGCCGGACATCTTCAGGGCGACAAAGCTCAGGCCGAAGTGGGCCACGCCGATGCACAGGCACACGCTGATCAGGCGCGGCCACTGCCCGGGCGGCGGCCGCCTGGTCCAGAACACCAGAACGGCACCGAGCGCGGCAAAGCGCAGCGCGGTGAACAGGAAGGGCGGGATCTCCTGCAGCGCGATCGCCGAGGTGAGGAAGTTGCCGGCCCATGCGAAACAGATCAGCAGGACCAGGGAAATATCGCGCGGGGACATGCGGGCTCAACGAATTGCGCCCGCGGTGCGGGCAGGGGAGTGGTACTGCGGGGAGACCTACTGCGGAAAAACGTGCGCGATCGTGCCGGAAGTGCTGTGCCGGCATGGCTCAGTAGCACAGGCCCATCCTGCGGTAGAGCTTGGACAGCACCCAGGCCGGGCCGATCAGCAGGTAGGTCAGGTCGGTGAGGAAGCTGGGCTTGCGACCCTCGATTTTGTGGCCGACGAACTGGCCGATCCAGGCGACCACGAACACCGCGATCGCGCTCCACAGCAGCGCGCGCATGCCATGGGTCTCAAAGATGTAGCCCGACAGCAAGGCCATCAGCAGGAACATCCCCAGCATCCCCAGTCCCAACCGGCGTGACTGGCGGTAATAGAACACCGTCGCGGCCACGATCGCCAGGCCGGCCCAGAAGCCCGGCCGGAACCAGGTGCCCGGCGCCGGGATGCACCACAGCAGCGCCACCACGCTCCAGGCAATCGCCGGCACGCAGACCACGTGGATCCACTGGTTGGTGCTGTTGCGATGGTCATCCGAGTAGCTGGCAAACCAGCGGTCGATCCTGCGCGTGCCTGCGTCCATGTCACCTGCTCCCTGCGATGGTTCCGCGCCAGCCATCAGTCGATGCGGATGCCGGCCAGCTTCTGCAGCGCATCCGCGTAGCGCGCGCGGGTGCGTTCGATCACTTCGGCCGGCAACACCGGTCCGGGCGGCATCTTGTTCCAGTCCAGCGTTTCCAGGTAGTCGCGCACGATCTGCTTGTCGTAGCTCGGCGGGCTGCTGCCGACCTGGTACTCGTCGGCGGGCCAGTAGCGCGAGGAGTCCGGCGTCAGCATCTCGTCCATGACATACAGATGGCCGTCGACGTCGGTGCCGAACTCGAACTTGGTGTCGGCCAGCAGGATGCCGCGCTCGGCGGCAAAGTCGGCGGCGAAGCGGTACAGGCGCAGGGTCGCATCGCGCACCGCCTCGGCCAGCTCGGCGCCACACAGGCGCACGGCGGTGTCGAAGTCGATGTTCTCGTCGTGCTCGCCGGCGTCGGCCTTGGTGGAGGGAGTAAAGATCGGCTTGGCCAGTTTTTCCGCCTGGCGCAGGCCGTCGGGCAACTCGATGCCGCTGATGCGGCCGGTGCGCTGGTAGTCCTTCCAGCCGCTGCCGATCACGTAACCGCGGGCGATGCACTCGATCGGCACCGGCTTCAGGCGTTTGGCGACCACCGAGCGGTCCGCGTACAGCGACGGGTCCACCCCAGCTGGCAGCACCGAGGCGACGTCGATGCCGGTCAGGTGGTTGCGCGCGATGTGCTCGGTCTTCTCGAACCAGAAATTGCTGATCTGGCAGAGCATCTCGCCCTTGCCCGGGATCGGATCGGGCAGGACCACGTCGAACGCGCTCAGGCGGTCGGTGGCGACGATCAGCAGGTAGTCGCCCGCCGGGGTGTCGGCGGGCAGCAGCGTGGACGGCAGGTCGAACACATCGCGGACCTTGCCGCGGTGGCGCAATGGCAGGCCCGGCAGGTCGGATTCGGATAGCGAACGTCGCAGCATGGTCGTGGACAAATGGAGCCCCTCGGTGTCACGCACAGCATTGCAGAAACCTGCCGCGGAGCGCCGCTGGATTCGCGCGCCGGCGCGACAGGGCCGGCCAGTGTACGCCGGGTCGGGGCGGCGTGCAGGTACACTGGCGATCGATCCACGACCGTCCCCGGAGCGCGATGAAACGCTGGTATGGAAAACTGCTGGGCCTGTTTGCCGGAGCCGCCTTGCTGCGGTTCAACCCGCTGCTGGGCGGCCTGGTCGGCCTGCTGATCGGTCACGCGTTCGACACCGACTGGTTCCAGCTGCGCCGCGACAATCCCTATGCCGTGCTGGGCCTGACGCCGGAGGCCACCCAGGCCGAGGTCGAGCAGGCCTATCGCCGCTTGATCTCCCAATACCACCCTGATCGGATGCCCGGCGTCGCCGATGAGCTGCGCAAGCAGGCCGAGATCCGGGCCGGCGAGATCAACCGCGCCTACAAGCAGATCAAATCCAAACGTCCGCGCGCCTGAGCCTTCCACGAGTCCCGCCATGCAGCCTACCGTCATCGCCCCGTCCATCCTCTCGGCCGACTTCGCCCGCCTCGGGGAGGAAGTCGACAACGTCCTCAAGGCCGGTGCCGACTGGGTCCATTTCGATGTGATGGACAACCATTACGTGCCCAACCTGACCATCGGGCCGATGGTCTGCCAGGCGCTGCGCAAGCACGGCGTCACCGCGCCGATCGACGTCCACCTGATGGTCGAGCCGGTGGATCGCCTCGTGCCCGACTTCGCCAAGGCCGGTGCCAGCCTGATCAGCTTCCATCCCGAGGCCAGCCGCCACGTTCACCGCACCATCCAGATCATCAAGTCGCACGGCTGCCAGGCCGGCGTGGTGCTCAATCCGGCGACCCCGCTGGACGTGCTGGACTGGGTGCTGGACGACCTCGACATGGTGTTGCTGATGTCGGTCAACCCCGGTTTTGGCGGCCAGTCGTTCATCCCCTCGACCCTGGACAAGCTGCGCGAGGCACGCCAGCGTATCGATGCGATCGGCAAGCCGATCCGCCTGGAAATCGACGGCGGGGTAAAGCCCGACAATATCGCCGAGATCGCCAAAGCCGGGGCCGATACGTTTGTCGCCGGCTCGGCGATCTTCAATGCGGCCGATTACGCCGAAGTGATCGGGCGGATGAAGGCAGCGGTCGAAGGGATACGGGGCTGAACCCGCGGACGGTCGTCGCTTGACTTGCTTTACGGGGATATATCCCCGATTATAGGTGACGCATACACAGGAGAAGTCCGTGAGCGTCCCCGCCAACCAGGTTTTGAATCTCCAGTCCGACCAGACCCGCAAGGACCTGGCCCGCACGGTGGCGGCGCTGTTCGAAAAATGGGGACTCTCGGCGGAGGAACAGCTGATCCTGCTCGGCATGAGTCCGGAGAGCCGCAAGGTGCTGCCGCAATACCGTCGCGGTGAGCGGGCGTTGCCCAACGCGCCCGACACGCTGGCACGGGTCGGCTACCTGCTCGGTATCCACAAGGGCCTGCGGTTGCTCTTCCCGGAAAGCGAGGCCCTGCGGTTTGGCTGGGTGAAACTGCGCAACCGGGTGCTGGAAGGCCACACGCCGCTGGAAGTGATGTTGACCGACGGCCTGCTGGGCGTCGCGCGGATCGCGCGCTTCATCGATTTCCAGCGGGGCCAGTAGTGGAGGTTCTGGACACGCTGTCCCGCGTGGACGCGCAATTGTTCCGGAACATCACTTCACTGCGACTCAGCGAAAATCTCTTCGATGATCTGGTGCCCGACCGGGCCGGCCAGGACGCGGCGATCGCGGCCGAGATGGCCGTGCGCAAGGTTGCCCCGGGCGTGATCGAGCGCGGCCTGTATTACTCGCAGGCGATCGACTACCCCTTCGCCAGCGACCCGGTCGTAGGCTCGCGCTTTGGCGACGGCACGATCCGCGTCTGGTACGGCGCGTTCGACGATGCAACCGCGCGCGCGGAGACGTGCTGGCACGCGCTGCGCCAGGGCAATGACCTGATCGACCCGCCGGAAACCGTGTTCGTGCGTTATCGCGCGGTCTATACCGTGCGGGCGCGAGGACTGTTTGCCGACCTTCGCGGCAAGGAGGTCGCCTTCCCCGAACTGGTGGGTGATGACTACGCGCCGACCCAGCCGATCGGCCGATATGCCGCCAACCAGGGGCTGGCCGGGCTGGTCTATCCCTCGGCCCGCTGGCCGGACGGCGAGTGCCTGGCCGCCTTCCGCGCCGCGCCGCTCTCCGACGCCGCGCTGGCGTACTACCTGACCTACCGGATCGACCTGGATACGCAGACGGTCGCGATCGAGCGGACCCCCGGAGTGGTCGACCAGCGCCTGCACATCAGCGAGTTGCGGCGAGTTGGCTAGGCGCACGTCTCGCGAACTGCTCCCGAGCCGCTCGTCACGGCGTGGTCGGTGATCAGCCTTCGTATTGCTGCCCCAGTGCCAGCAGTTCCGGCGTGCCGATCAGCTCATTGAGCTGGTCGAAGTCCAGCATATCGCTCTGGAAGGGGGCCGTGCTGTGGTGGCGATGCAGGCTGGCGTAATAGTTGCGCAGGGTATGCGCCACCGCGCGCGCGGTGCCGCCGGGGAAGATCACGATCCGGTAGCCGATCTCGCCAAGCACGTCCGAGCTCTGCACCGGGGTCTTGCCGCCCTCGACCATGTTGGCCAGCAGCGGGATCCGATCGGCGAAGCGGGCGCAGACGATGTCCATCTGCTCGCGACTGCGGACCGCCTCGATAAACAGCGCGTCCACGCCGCACTCCAGGTACGCCTCGGCACGGTCCAGCGCCGCCTCGAAACCTTCCACGGCAACGGCGTCGGTGCGCGCCAGGATCAGGGTCTGGTCGCTGCTGCGCGCGTCCAGCGCCGCGCGCAACTTGCCGCACATCTCCCCGACCGGAACGACGCCCTTGCCGTCCAGGTGCCCGCAACGCTTGGGAAAGGTCTGGTCCTCCAGCTGGATCATCGCGGCGCCGGCGCGTTCAAACGCGCGCACCGTACGCTGCGTGTTGAGCGCATTGCCGAAGCCGGTGTCGGCATCGACGATGACCGGCGTGCGGACCCGCTCGGTGATCCGCGCCAGGGTGTCAGCGACCTCGGTCGCCGTGGTAAGGCCGATGTCGGACCGGCCCAGCCGCGTATAGGCGATGGAGGCGCCGGAAAGGTACAGCGCCTCGAAGCCGGTCTGCTCCGCGATCAACGCGGTGAAGGCATCGTAGATGCCGGGCACGAGGACGGCGTTTGGCTGCTGCAGGCGTTGCTTGAGGGTTGTGTTCATGGGCACCGATGAGGGCTTGCGGGTCGGGGCACGCCAAGAGCCGACACGCACAGGAGCAGCGCGAGATGTCCGGACATTTGGCATGGCTGCCAAAGGATACATAGCTGCCGCCCGCTCCGCAGATACGGCCCACAAAAAACCCCGCAGATCCGCGGGGTTGGCTGGCATTCCGGGTCTTGGCCCGGAGTCATCGTCGTGTGGTGGCTATGGGTGGACTCGAACCACCGACCCCAGCATTATGAGTGCTGTGCTCTAACCGGCTGAGCTACATAGCCGACGATCTTCCGCCGCAAGCGCGCAGCGAGCCGGGAATTTTGAGCGCGCCGCGGGCCATTGTCAAACCTGACTGGACCGGGCCCCGTCGCTTGTGGGATGGCGGGGCGCGTGGCAGAGTCAGAGTCAGTCCAATCCGGAGTCCGTCTCGTGATCGATCCGGACGGTTATCGACCCAATGTAGGCATCGTGCTGATGCATTCCGACGGCCGCCTGTTCTGGGCGCGGCGGGTGCATAGGGATGGCTGGCAGTTCCCGCAGGGCGGGATGAACACCGACGAGACGCCGGTGGAGGCGATGTATCGCGAGCTGCGCGAAGAGACCGGCCTGCAACCCGACCACGTCGAAGTGCTGGGCGCCACGCCCGGTTGGCTGCGCTATCGCCTGCCGCAGCGCTCCATCCGTCGCAACGATCGCCTGGTGTGCATCGGCCAGAAGCAGGTGTGGTTCCTGCTCCGGCTGACGGGCAAGGAGTCCGACCTGCAGCTGGACGTCACCGAGAAGCCGGAGTTCGACCACTGGCGCTGGGTCGATTTCTGGTATCCGCTGGAGCATGTGGTGACGTTCAAACGCCACGTCTATGCCAGTGCACTGCAGCACCTGGCCCCCTTCGCGCGCCACGTCGCCGGTGACCAGGCGGTGCCGCCAGCCGGGCCGGTCCTGGCAGGGTGGTCGCGCCATCGCAGCAGGCCCCGTCCCACGCGACAGCACCCGGCGCAGGGCGGCAAGGGCGGCTGAAACGCGCTCCCGACTGAACCCGAACCGGCAGCTGATTGACAATCATTCTCATCTGTAGTGTGATTGCGACCGTAGCCGATCCGGCTGCCAACCCGGTCCAGTCAACGTGTACGTCTGTATCTGCAACGGCATCACCGATCACGACATCCGCCAGGCCGCCGAGGCGGGCTGCGACTCCATGGCCGAACTCACCATGCGCACCGGCGCCGGTTCGTGCTGCGGCAGTTGCGTGGACATGGCCAGTGAGTTGCTCGAAGAGACCCGCGCCGCGCGTGCGCTGCCGCTGCCGGTGCTTCGACACGCCGCCTGACGGCCTGCGTCGCTGATCCTCCAGGCGACAATGGTTCGCGCTTGCAGCTGCACCCGATTCGCATTCCGCCGATCCATGGCATGACCGTTTAGAGTGGTGTGATCCCCACGCAAAAACGGAGCATTGCCATGAAGGGCGACGCCAAGGTCATCGAGTTCCTCAACAAGGCGCTCTACAACGAGCTGACCGCGATCAACCAGTACTTCCTGCACGCCAAGATGCTGAAGAACTGGGGCCTGAAGGAACTGGCCGACCACGAGTACGAGGAATCCATCGACGAGATGAAGCACGCCGACCAGCTGGCGGAGCGGATCCTGTTCCTCGATGGGCTGCCGAATTTCCAGGCGCTGGGCAAACTGCGCATCGGTGAGAACCCGCGCGAGGTGTTCAACTGCGATCTGGCGCTCGAGATGGACGGACTGCCGTTGCTGCGCGACGCCATCGCTTACTGCGAAAGCGTCAGCGACTACGTCAGCCGCGAGCTGTTTGTCTCGATCCTGGAGTCCGAGGAAGAGCACGTCGACTGGATCGAAACCCAGCTCGGCCTGATGGACCGCCTGGGCGATCAGAACTACCTGTTGACCCGCACCGAGAAATAACCCGGATTCAAGTAATCCGGATTGAAGTGACGCGCACGCCCGCGAGCGCAGCAAGCCCGCGCTCGGCGGTCCCGGTTGGGCCGTTCCAGCTCAGCGCTGTGGGGTGGCGGTAGCGGATCGCCGGCGGCGGAAGATCATCCGCCAGACCCACCACAGCACCAGGGCCAGCACGATGCTGGTCACCACGACCAGCCCGAAGGCCACCCGCGGGTAGCTGAACACCAGCGCCAGCCCGCCCACGGTGGCGACATCCTCGGTGAGGCTGGCCGTCCAGTTGGTCACCGGCTCGGGCGAGGTATTGAGCACCGCCCGCGAGCCGGATTTGAGCGCGTGGCTGGCAAATGCCACGCCGGCGCCGGTGGCCAGTGCGCCCGCCCCGAGGCTGCCGTCGGGTGACATCGCCGCCGCGGCCAGGAACGCACCCGCGGGGATGCGCAGCACCGTGTGCAGCAGGTCCGACAGCGAATCGACCCCGGGGATCTTGTCGGTGAGGAATTCCGCTGCCGCCAGCACGCCCGAGATCCCCATCACCCAAGGCGATGCGGTGACTTCCAGGGCCTGGGGCAGGTCGAGCCAGCCGAAGAATCCGGCCAGCCCGATCCCGAACACCGTCATGTAGACGCGAACGCCGGCCAACCAGGCGAGAACTACGCCAATTGCGAACAGGTGCGCATCAGACATCGGGCAACCTCGCTAGAATCCGGGCCGGGTATGGGGAAAACAGAAACCACACGTTATGTGATCGTGCCGCATCGGCGCGGTCGCCGCACGATGTTGCTGTCGGCGCTGGTCGCCGGCTGGCTGGGATCGCTGCTGCTTGTCTGGGTCGCAACCAGCCTGCATGCGGCGCCGCAGCTGCCGGGGCTGAAGTCCGCCGCGGCCACCGCGCAAACCGAGCTGGCCGCGGCCAGAACCAGCCTGCAGCAACTGAGCCAGCGTGCGGCGACGCTGGAGCGCTCCGACCAGATCAGCCGCGTCGCCAACCGCGAGCTGCAGGACGAACTGTCGCAGCGCGAGGAAGAGATCAGTGGCCTGCGCGCCAACCTGGCCTTCTATGAGCGCGTTGCCGGGCCGGCTGCCAAGCAGCGCAAGGGGCTGAACGTGCATTCGCTGGAGTTCAAGCCCGAACGCGCGGGTACTTGGCGCTATCAGGCGGTGCTGACCCAGAACCTGGCCCAGGGGGCCATCAGCAGCGGCAAGCTGCGCTTTGCCATCGAGGGCGTTCGCGACGGCAAGTTGGCCACTGTCGGCTGGACCGATCTGCACCAGAGCAGTTCTGCGCCACCCCAGGACTACGCGTTCCGCTACTTCCAGCAGCTCGAAGGCAGCGTCATGTTGCCTCCCGGGTTCACTCCGCAACGGGTGCGCGTCGCGCTCCGCGGCGGCAGCGCCAACGTCGACCAGGCGCTGGCATGGACCCAATCATCGCAAATTGGAGACACCTGACATGCTCAAGAAGAAGGCGAGTGTTCCCGCCAGCCAGATCGATACGCTCATCGGTGCCCAGGTGGTGATCCGGGGCGATTTCCACTTCAGCGGCGGTCTCTACGTGGAGGGCCGAGTCATCGGCAAGCTGATCGCCGACGACGGTGAGAAAGCCGTCCTCACCCTGGCCGACAATGGCGTCGTGGAAGGCGAGGTGCGCGCGCCGGTGATGGTGATCAACGGCACGGTCAACGGCAATGTCTATGCCACCGAGCGCATCGAGTTGGGGTCCAAGGCGCGCGTCGACGGCAACGTGCACTACAAGGTGGTGCAGATGGCCGCGGGCTCGGTATTGACCGGTCGGCTGTTGCATGTGGATTCCGAGCACGCCTACGCCGGTGTGGAAGAGCTGGCCGAAGCTGAAGGGATGCCCCGCCTGGCGACCGTTAACGGCTGACGCTCAAGCAACACCGGGGTAGGCTGGCCGCAGACGCCCAGTGGGGCAGATCGACCGATACTCCGCCATGAATCCATCCGGATCGCCTTCGGAACCCAGTCCCACCGAACCTGCCGATGCCTCGACTCCCGCCCCGGTGGATAGTCCGACGGGGTCGCCCGAGGCCGCGCGAGAGCGGGATTGGCACGAGTCGAGCAGGCCCGACCCCACCGTGCACGACCCCACCGTGCACCACCCGGGGCCGGGGCACAGGCCGTCGTCGGCCGGCTGGCCTGCGCCACCGGCCGCCGTGCTCTGGGGTGTGTTGGCCGTCGCGATCCTGTTCGGCGGCTGGGGGCTGTGGCGCGCGCTTGCGGGCGGCGGTGACGTGCATGCGCGTCTGAGCGCCAGCGAGCAGGCCAACGAGGAATTGCAGGCGCGCCTGGACGAGATGCAGCAGAACGTCGCCACCCTGACCCGCTCCGACCAGATCAGCCGCGACGCCAATCGCGACCTGCAGGGCGCCCTGGCCGAGCGCGAGGAGGAAATCGCCGGATTGCGTGCGGACGTGGCCTTCTACGAGCGCCTGGTGGGTGCAACGTCGCAGCGGCGCGGCCTGACCGTACACGCCTTGCGGATGGCGCCGCAGAACGGCAACGCGTGGGAGTTCCAGACCACGCTGACGCAGAATCTCAACCGCGGCGCGGTCAGCAGCGGCCGGCTCAGCCTGGCCATCGAAGGCACCCTGGACGGCAAGCGCGAGGAACTGGTCTGGAGCGACCTGCGCCAGGGCGACGACGCCGACGGCGCTCCGTTCTCGTTCAAGTATTTCCAGCAGATCAAGGGCGATGTGTTCCTGCCCGACGGGTTCGCCCCGGTGCGGGTGACGGTGAAGCTGCAGCCGCGATCGGGCTCGCCGATCACCGAGTCCTTCAACTGGTCGGAGGTCACCGGCAACGGTCCGCAGGGCGGGGTGCCGCCGGCCGAAGCTGACTGACGCGCGCGCGGCGTCCGGCCGAGCTTGAATGCCTGCGGCCGACCCCCCATCCTGAGTGGATGGACAATCAGTTTATTCCGCTGCCCGGCCTCGACAGCGCCCCGGGCTACCAGTCGCTCGACAACGCCTTGCAGTTCACTGCCGCCGCCGCCGCGAAAGCCGCCGAGCTGGTGGCCGAGGAGGGCAACCCCGCGCTCAAGCTGCGCGTGTTCATCCAGGGCGGCGGTTGCTCGGGCTTCCAGTACGGCTTCGAGTTCGACGAAGAACAGGCCGACGACGACCTCGCGGTGAAAACCGATGCGGCAACGTTGCTGGTGGACCCGCTTAGCCTGCAGTACCTGATGGGCGCGGTGGTCGATTACACCGAAAGCCTGCACGGCGCGCAGTTCGTGATCCGTAATCCGAACGCGAAGACCACCTGCGGCTGCGGTTCCTCCTTCGCCGCGTGACGGGTGACGGGGCGCCGTTCGCATTCGTTGCGACCGGCGCATTTGCCGGGATAGACGCCGCGTTCCGTCGCGGCGACAGCACGCTTTTGCCGCATGCCGACCAGCCCGAGTGCCACGGGGCGCTGGACCGTGCCGATCGCCTGCGTGGTAATCCGACGGCACTGGCCGCGCTGTGGGCGAATGCCCGGGTGCTGCTGCTGGACGATGACGGTCGCGCGCTTGCAGAAGCCGACGGCAGCCTGTTCGCACCGACCGGCGCACAGATCAGCCAGGGACCCGGCGGCACCGGTGCGGCGATTTTCCTCGGCGTCGATGGCAGCGGGCGCGGCTGGTTCAGCCTCGATGCGAAGCTGGTGGCCCTGCACGCGCCCCGGCGCGTCGACCTGCGAACCGCGGCGGCCGAGTGGCCGGCGTTCGAGGCCGGCGTGTACGCGCAGGCACGCGCCCTGCAGCACTGGCGCGGCCGCTACCGCTACTGCAACGTCTGCGGCGGAGAGATCGGGTTCGAGCGCGGCGGCTGGCTCGGTCGCTGCCACCAGTGCGGCCAGGAGCATTACCCGCGTACCGACCCTGCAGTGATCGTCGCGGTAACCGACGGTGAGCGCCTGTTGCTGGGTCGGCAGCCGAGATGGGCGCCGCGCCGGTATTCGGTGCTGGCCGGATTCGTCGAGCCCGGCGAGACCCTCGAGCAGACCGTCGCCCGCGAAGTCATGGAGGAATCCGGCGTACGCGTGCGTGCGTGCCGCTACCTGGCCTCGCAGCCGTGGCCGTTTCCCGGCCAGCTGATGCTGGGCTTCATCGCGCTGGCGCATCCCGATCAGCCGCAGGTCGATGACGAGCTGGAAGACGCGCGCTGGTTCAGCGTGGACGAAGTGCGTGCCGCCACGGCCGGTGATGTCGACGACGGTGTCAGCCTGCGCCTGTCGGCCGCCATCTCGATCTCGCGCTGGTTGACCAACTGCTGGCTGCAGACGATGGACGCCGCGCACACGAGCACTCCCCGCTGAGTGCTGTGGGTCGCGCGGCAACGGCCGGCAACCCGCGTCCCGCCGCCGCAGTGCCGCTAGAATCGGCGAATGTGCGCAGTCGAAGCGCCGCGTGATCGCGCAACGTGAACTCCACGGCGTGACCCGCGCGACGTGAACTGCACGGCGTGAACCAGGAGGAAGCCAGCCAATGTCCATCACCCTGATCGCCACCATCGTGGCGCTCGTCCTGGGCCATCTGGCACCGTCGTTCGCGGCCACCGTCCGCAATTTCGGCTGGTACCGCGACCTGATCGCCTGGTGCAACGGTCGCTTTGGCGAGGACGGATTCTGGCGGGGTCGCTGGGGCGTCGTGCTGATCCTCCTGCCACCGGTGCTGGTCATCGGCGTGTTGCAGGCGTCGGTGGACGGCGGGCTGTGGGGGATTGCCGGGCTGTTGTTCGGTACCGCGGTGCTGTTCCTGTCCTGGGGGCCGCGTGATCTGGACCGCGATGTCGATGCGATCCTGGACGCTCCCGACCGCGCCAGCCGGCGCGAGCGCATCGCGCAGATGGTCGCGGAGGCGCAGACCCCCGGTGGCGGCTCCGGCCTGGTGGAAGCGGTGTTCCGCAACGCCCTGCGACGCTGGTTCGGGGTGCTGTTCTGGTTCCTGGTGCTCGGCCCCGTGGGCGCGATCACCTATCGCCTGAGCGTGCTCGCCGCGGTCGGCCCCATCGCCGGCGAGGTACCGTCCACCACCCGCGAGGGCGCGCGCATCTGGCTGGCGGTTCTGGAGTGGCCGGTGGCGCAGTTGATGACCCTGGCGCTGGCGCTGGTGGGGAACTTCGATAGCGTGCTAAGCGCGTGGCGCAACGCCGAGGGTGCGTCCTTGCGGCTCAGCAGCCGCTTCCTTGGCGCCGCGGCGCGGGCCAGCGTCAACAGCGAGCTAAGCGAGCAGGGCGATGTCTGGGTCTCGGATGAGGAAGACACCGAGAGCGGGATCGTCGCGCCTGCAGTCGGCATCGCGCCCCCGGACCTGCCCGAGCTGCGCGATGCCATGAGCCTGGTCTGGCGCAGCTTGCTGGCGTGGCTGGCGGTGCTGGCGCTGTTCGTGATTGCCGGCTTCGTCAGCTGACATAACGAGGTCAGACCGGCGCTCAGGCGTGATCCCCGCGCAGTTCGCGCACCTTCGCCTCCAGCATCCCGGCATCCACCTGCGCGCCGTCCATCGGCGCCGCCGCAACCACCTCGACCCGCGCGCGGAAGCCACGCGGGGCACGCATCCGGCCCAGCCGGCCCGCCTCGGCGCGTGCGCTGCGCCGGCTCCACATGCTGGTCCACATGCCGCGCAGCGCCATCGGGATCACCGGCACGGGGCGGCGCTCCAGCACTTTCTCGACCCCCGACTTGAAGGCGGCGATTTCGCCGTCGCGCGTCAGCGAGCCTTCCGGGAAGATGCAGACGATCTCGCCCTCCGCCAGCGCCGCGTCGATATCGTCGAATGCGCGCTGCATCAGTTCCGGATTCTCGCGCGCACCGGCAATCGGGATCGCCTTGGCGGTGCGGAAGAACCAGTGCATCACCGGCACGTTGAAGATCCGGTAATACATCACGAAGCGCACCGGCCGCGGAATGCAGGCGGCCAGGATCAGCGCGTCCATGTAGCTGACGTGGTTGCAGACCACCAGCGCTGCGCCCTCGTCGGGAATGCGGTCGATGCCGCTGGGCCGCAGCCGGTACAACGTGCGCACCAGCATCCAGCTCAGGAAGCGCATCAGGAATTCCGGAACGATGGTGAAGATCCACAGCGCCACCGCCGCGTTGGCGATGGCCAGTGCCAGGAACACCTGCGGGATGTCCAGCTCGGGCATCGGCACGCGCACGCCAGCGACCTCAAACGACGGCAGTTGCAGGGTGAGTCCGAGCACCGCGGCCAGCACGATGAAGCCCGAGTTCTGGATGTTCAGCCCGGCGAACACGCGCGACATCTCGGACTTGGGCGTGCGGCTCTGGATCAGCGCAAACAGCGGCACCACGAAGAACCCGGTGAACAGGCCGATGCCGAGCAGGTCGATGGTGGTCCGCCAGCCGCCCGGCTGTTGCAGGAAGCCCATTACGTCGAGGCCGGTCAAGCCCGCCGCGTCGGGCCGCGAGAGCGACAGATCGAGCAGGAAGGTGGTCATGCCGAACGCGCCCAAGGGCACCAGCCCGATTTCCACCGTGCGCGCCGAGAGCTTCTCGCACAGCAAGGAGCCCACGCCGGTGCCAACCGAGAACATCGCCAGCGCGAAGATGTACAGCGTCGCCGAGCCGCCCAGGTTGACCTCCGCGTAGGTGGGCAGCTGCGAGGTGAGCACGGTGCCGACGAACCAGAACCACGACACGCCGAGCACCGCGTTGCGCACCGCCAGTTGCTTCTTGGCCAGGCGCAATACGGCAAAGGATTCGGGAATCGGGTTCCAGTTGATCTTCAGCTCGGGCGCACCCGCGCTCGCCGGCGGAATCGCACGGCTGACCAGGTGCCCCGTGACGGCCAGCGCGATCACCAGCGCGCCGGCGACCCACGGCCCGTTGTCGCCGGCGGCGTTGAACACCATGCCGCCGATGATCATCCCGACCAGGATCGAGATCGAGGTGCCCATCTCGACCAGCCCGTTGCCGCCGGTCAGCTCGCGCGGGTGCAGCACGGTCGGCAGGATCGAATACTTCACCGGGCCGAACAGGGTCGACTGCAGGCCGGTGCCGAACAGGGCAACCAGAAGAACGGTGAGGTTCTGGGTCATGAAGCCGACCGCGGCCAGCGACATGATGGCGATCTCCATCGCTGTGGTGATGCGGATCAGCCTGGACTTTTCGACCTTCTCCGCGATCTGCCCCGCGAGCGCGGAGAACAGGAAATACGGCAGGATGAACAGCGCCGGCGCCAAGTTGGTGTAGAGCGTCTTGTCGGCGCTGCTCACGCCCAGCCAGAACAGCATGCCGATGATGGCCTGCCGGTAGACGTTGTCGTTGAACGCGCCCAACGCCTGGGTCAGGAAAAACGGCAGGAAGCGGCGCTGGCGCAGCAGTGCGTATTGGCTGTGCGAGCTGCCCGGTGGCGGCGTCCCGTCTGCCGGCGGCGTTCCGTCTGCCATGGAATTCCCCGAAATAGTGCCGGCGAGCCTAGCAGACCGGTTGCGTGCAGCGTTGCGCGCGGCTACGGATTCGCCTGCGACTCCGCAACGGCCGGAGCGCTGCCATCAGTCGCGCGCGATCGCCCGCCAGCCGATGTCGTGGCGGTGGAACTCCCCGTCCCAATGAATCCGGTCGACGACCCGGTACGCATTGCGCTGCGCGGCCGCCACATCCTCGCCCAGTGCGCAGACGCAGAGCACGCGGCCGCCGCAGGTGACGATCTCGCCGTCGACCAGCCTGGTGCCGCCGTGGAAGACCTTGCTGTCGCCGCCGTTGTCGGTCTCCGGCGGAATGCCGGCCGGGAAACGGATCACGTCGCCGGTACGCGGCGTGTCGGGATAGTTCGCCGCCGCCATCACCACGCCCAGCGAGGGTCGCGGATCCCACTGCGCCTGCTCCTGGTCAAGGCGCCCATCGATGCCAGCCTCGATCAGATCGAGCAGATCCGACTGCAGGCGCAGCATGATCGGCTGGGTCTCCGGATCACCGAAGCGGACGTTGAACTCGATGACTTTCGGCGTGCCGTCCGCGTCGATCATCAGTCCGGCGTAGAGGAAGCCGGTAAACGGGATGCCGTCGGCCGCCATGCCGTGCACGGTCGGCTCGACCACCTCGCGCATGATCCGCGCGTGGATCTCGTCGGTGACGACCGGGGCGGGAGAATAGGCGCCCATGCCGCCGGTGTTGGGGCCGGCGTCGCCGTCGCCGACGCGCTTGTGGTCCTGGCTGGTCGCCATCGGCAGCGCGGTCACGCCGTCCACGAGCGAGATGAAGCTGGCTTCTTCGCCGGTCAGGAACTCCTCGATCACCACCTGCGACCCGGCCGCGCCGAACGCGTTGCCCTGCAGCATGTCGATGACCGCCGCTTCGGCCTCGGCCAGCGTCATCGCCACGATCACGCCCTTGCCGGCAGCGAGGCCGTCGGCCTTGATCACGATCGGCGCGCCTTTCTCGCGGACGTAGGCGAGCGCAGCATCGACCTCGGTGTGGACGGCGTAGTACGCGGTGGGGATGCCGTGGCGGGCGAGGAAGTCCTTCGCGAACGCCTTGCTGCCTTCCAGCTGGGCAGCGGCGGCGCTGGGTCCGAAGATCCGGTGGCCGGCGGCGCGGAAGCGGTCAACGACCCCGGCCACCAGGGGCGCTTCGGGCCCGACCACGGTCATGTCGATGTTCTCGCGGGCGGCGAGCTCGAGCAGGCCGTCAATGTCCGTCGCGGCCAGATCGACGTTGCGGCACTTGGCCTCGGTCGCGGTGCCCGCATTGCCCGGCGCTACCAGCACCTCGGAGACGCGCGTTGACCCGGCCAGTTTCCACGCCAGCGCGTGCTCACGGCCGCCGGAGCCGATGACGAGGATTTTCATTGCGGTGTGTTTCCTGACGCGTGGCCGGCGATTTTACCCGACCCGCTCGATCGGCCGGACGGGTCCGCACAACGATGCCAGCGCCGGCCGGATATCGGGGAAGTCGAACACGAAACCCGAGGCGGTCAGTGCCTTGGGCACAACGCGCTGGCCTTCCAGCACGAGGTCGGACTGCTCGCCCAGCGCCAGCCGCAGCGGCCATGCGGGCGCCGGCAGCAATGCGGGTCGGTGGAGAACGCTGGCCGCGGCTTTGGCAAAGTCGGCCTGATGGACGGCGCCGGGGGCAACAAAGTTGTAGGCCTCGACCGGCGCGGGCGACGCCTGGCTGCTGTCTTCCCCGCGCGTGGTCTCGCGCGGCCAGAGATGGGCCATACCGCGCAGCAGGTCGTGGATGTGGATCCAGGACAACCACTGCCGCCCGGTCCCGGTCCGCCCGCCCAGGCCAAGCTTGAAGGGGAACAGCATCATCGGCAGCGCGCCGCCGTGCCCCAGCACCAGCCCGAAGCGCATGCACGCCACACGGACCCCGCAATTGGCGGCCTTGGCTGCTTCCGCCTCCCACGCCTGGCACAGCTGCGACATGAATACCGGCTGCGGTGGACTGTCTTCCGAGAGTGGCGTGTCGTCGCCCTGGGGTCGGACGCCGTAGTAGCCGATCGCCGAGCCGTTCAGCAGCAGCGCCGGTTTATGCGTGCTGCGCGCGATCCACTCCAGCAGGCTGCGGGTGGTGCCGATCCGGCTCTGCATCAACATCTGTTTGCGCCGATCCGTCCAGCGCGCGCCGAGGATCCGTGCGCCGGCCAGGTTCACGATCACGTCGACACGATGATCGTCCGGCAGAGATGCCATGTTGCCGACCGCATGAACCAAGCCATCGAACAGCGAGCGGGCACGCTCCGGATCACGCGAAAGCGCGGTCACCGTGTGGCCGTCGTCCAGCAGCGCGCGGACCAGCTCCTGGCCGATAAAGCCGGTCGCGCCGGTCACCAGGACGTGCTGCTGCTCATCGCAGAATCTGATCGGTTTCACGGGCTGCTCCGTTAGAGCGGGACTACCGGCGTGCGCGCCGTCGGGCGTGCTGCCAACAGCGGCCCAAGCGTGCGTCCTGTGTATATCAGGGCCGGGCGAAAGCCCGTGTGTTGGGCACCGTCGCCGGACCCACACCGTTTCGCGGTAAAAACCTACGCTTGCGCGTGCATTCCGGTCACCAGGGCACCCGCTTTGGGCGCCCGCCACGGATGCAAGGCGTCGGCCACTGCCCTAGTATTGAGCTGTCCATGGAGAGGCACATGAGCAGCGGAGTATCTGTTCCCCAGGCCGTGCTGGCCGCATTGTCCCGGTATCGCGACGCCGACCGCCTGTACGCACTGGCCGTGGGCGGCGCGTCGTCCGATCTGATCGTGGAGCGCTGGCTGGGCCGTGAGAGCCTTTCGCAGGGCTTCGAGTGGTGGATTGACGCGCTCTCAACCGACGCCGGTCTGGACCTGGACGCGCTGCTCGGCCAATCGGCCACCTTGTCGACCCGCGCCGCGGACGGCGGACGCATCCCGCGGTCGGGACTGATCCGCCAGGCCGAGTGCGTCGGCAGCGACGGCGGCCTGGCCAGGTACCGCCTGTGCCTGGTGCCGTGGACCTGGCTGCTCACCCAGGGCCGCCACAGCCGCGTGTTCCAGGACCGCACGGTGCTGGAGATCGTCGAGGCGGTGTTCGATGACTACGCGCCGCTGGCCAACTGGCAGGCCGGCGACGAGGTCGGCCCGTTCCTGGCGCAGGTGCGACCGCGCAGCTATTGCGTGCAATACCGGGAAACGGATTTCGACTTCGTCAGTCGCCTGCTTGCGGAAGAGGGCCTGGGTTGGCGGTTGCAGGAGACGGGCGAAGGTGGTCACGAGCTGGTGCTCTTCGCGCGCAGCGGCGATGGCCCGCAGGATGAAACCGCTGAAGTCGTTGGCGGCATCCGTTTCCACCGCAGCGACGCGACCGAGTCCAGCGATACCGTGCAGGCCCTCGGCGCGCAGCACTCGATTACCGCCACCGACATCACCCTGCTCAGCCACGACTACAAGAGCATGTCGCTGGCGGCCGGCGTTCCGATGGATGAAAGTGCCAGCGACCTGCAGCTGGAGTCGTATGACCCCACCGGTGCCTACAGCTTTGCCAGTCAGGCCGAGGCCGCGCGCTACGCCGGGTTGCTGGCAGATGCGGCACGAGCGCAAGGGGCGCGCTGGCTGGGGCGCTCGACGGTGCGCAGCTTTCGCGCAGGCCAGTGGTTCGCGCTTACCCAGGCGCCGGTCAACGGCGATGCGCCGCCGGAGCTGCTTCTGGTGGACATACAACAGGCCGGCATCAACAACCTGCCCGACGCCGTGCGCGAGGGTGCTTCGGAGCATTTGGGCGCCGCGCCGCCGATCGCGGAACCGGATGCCTTTGGAGCGGGCGGGGATCGCGCGGCGTCACTTTCGGCCGGCACGGGCGCCTTGATCGCGTCCGCTGCAGATGGGAACGGATCGGACGCAAAGAACTGGCAGGCAATCTGGGCCCGCGCCGAAGCCGTCGGCTATGGGAACAGCTTCATTGCCGTCCCGCGCGAGCTGCCCTGGCGGCCAGTGCTGGCTGATGACACCGGGCGGCGCATCAACCCGCGCCCGACCGCGCTCGGCTACCAGAGCGCCATCGTCGTCGGCGATGGTGGCTCCCCGCACGCGTCTGGAGTGAAGGAGTTGCACTCCGATGCACTCGGCCGCGTGCGGGTGAGGTTCCACTTCCAGACCGACCAAGGCACTTCGACTGCCGCCGACAGCTGCTGGCTGCGCGTCGCCCAACGCTATGCCGGCCCCGGCGTGGGCAGCCAGTTCCTGCCGCGCATCGGCCAGGAAGTGCTGGTGGGCTTCCTGGACGGCGACATCGACCGCCCGATGGTCGTCGGTGCGCTGTACAACGGCCAAGGCGAAGGCGGCATCGCCCCGACCCCGGGTGGTGCGGCCGCTTCCACCGACGCCAACGACCTGTTTGCCCAAGCCGCCGACCACCGGGCCAGCGCCCAGGCCAACCGCGCCGGCGGCAACGCGCCCGCATGGCACGGCATGAGCGCGGACGCCGACGGCCACCGTAACGCCGCCGCGATGAGCGGGTTCAAATCCAAGGAGTTCGGTGGCGATGGCCATAACCGGTTGGTCTTTGACGACAGCGACGGCCAGCTGCGCCTGCAACTGGCGACCACCCATGCCGCCACCCAGCTCAACCTGGGCCACCTGATCCATCAATCCGACAACTACCGCGGCAGCTTCCGTGGCGAGGGCTTCGAGCTGCGTACCGACCAGTGGGGCGCCGTTCGGGGCGAGCGCGGCCTGTGGATCAGTGCCACCGCCAACGATGGCGAGGCCCCGGCGGGCGAACACGTCGCCGCATTGGCTCTGTTGAGGCAGGCCAGCCAACTGGCCGGTTCGTTCAACGAGATAGCCACCACCCACCAGACCGTCCGTTTGGCTGCGCATCAGGGCGCGACAGCCGCCAACAGCTCGCGACTGATAGAGAATCAGGCCCCGTTGGAGGCACTGCTGGCAAGCGCGGGAACCGTGGTGACCGGTGCCGCGTTCGGAGAAGGCACTAACGAAGCCCCCGAGCGCAACCCGGCCGGTGGTGACGGCCGCGTTCCCCACAGCGGTGACGCCATCATCGGACTGACGGCCCCCGCCGGCATCGGAATCGTGGCGGGTCAGAGCCTCCACTGGAGCGTCGGCGAGACCCTGACGATGGCCAGCGGCGAGGACAGCAACTTGGCCGTCGCCGGCGACCTGCGCATCCACGCCGGCCAGGCGGTCGGCTGGCTGGCCGGCGCAGTGGACGGCAATGTCACCAGCGAGCACGCGCTGGCACTGGTGACCGCCGAGGGCGAGCTGGACATCCAGGCGCAGAAGGACGAGATCAAGCTGCAGTCACGCGACCAGCTCAAAGTGGTCAGCGCCAACGCCGAGGTCGATCTTGCCGCCGGCAAAACGGTGCACATGGCCACCAGTGGCGGCGCGAGCATCACCATCGAAGGGGGAAATATCGTCATCGAATGCCCCGGCAACATCACCGTGCATGCGGCGAAGAAGTCGTTTGTGGGGCCAACCACCTTGAATCGCGAATTCGTTGCTTGGCCCGAAAACGAGCGGGATGCCCCGTGCATGGAGCAAGCTGCCCAAACCAACAGCGCCTTTATCAGGGTGGACTGAGCAATGGAAGCCGGCAAACTCCAATCGCCTGATGCCCTTCAAAAGTGGGTGTTCGGTGCCTGCCCAGCGGAAAGCCGCTGTGTCGCGCTGATCGACCCGTCCCGCTATCCAGATACCGACGCCTGTAGACAAGCGCTGGGTTTTGGCGAGGAATCTTTTGCCGCGCTGCCCAATCTTTATGCCAAGTATTCGGCATCGGTACGCGCAAAGGGTCCGCGGCTGTTTACGGCGCCGCTCGAGGCCCCCGGATGGGAGCGCATTTTTGCCGAAGCATTCCACCGACAGGCAGCCAGCTTTCTCGTGATGCTCCAGAGCGAGGGTCTTCTGGAACACCTGCTCCAGCGCGTCCGCATGCCGCAACCTGCCGGTGGTAACGCGTTGTTCCGCTTTCAGGATGTAGTGGTACTTTCGACGCTGTCCCCGCTATTGAGACCCGACCAGAAGCGAGCACTCCTCGGCCCCGCATCGCAGTGGCTGATGATCGACCTGTGTTCGAACCCGGTGGCTATCGAATCACCCGGAGCCGGCGTGTCCAGCCCGCCGGTGCTGAAGCTGGACCAACAGCAACTGGAAGCGCTTGATCTTGCACTAGTGCCACTGACGATCATCTTTCAGGCAAACGAAACCGACTCGACACTGTTGGCCGGCATGGACAAATGCGAGCAGGTCGATTTGATACAACGGCGGATGCATCACGCGCACATGCACGGACTGAGCCGCGAGGAGGACGTTGCCCTCTACTGTGTGCTTAGTCTCCAGCTCCCGGAAGGGTTCGACCAAGTTGGCCCTGTCGCTGAGGCTTTGAAACGCTCGCGTGTCCATGGAACGGGATTCAGCGAAGAAATCGACCGGGTTCCCGTGGAACGCTGGCGTGAGTTGGATGAGGTTTTGGATGCGCTTCATAGCGAATGATTTTGTTGGGCTAGTTGCGTCCTTCGCACGGGTACGTGGGATAACGTTAGGGAGAATGTTAGTGGGGAGAATGTCGACCATTTCCGCCATGTTGTGGGTGCTGATGTGGCCCGCTACTGGCTGTAGCCAATCACGCGTCGACCATAAGATAGATGGGCTGACGGGTGTTGTTTTCAACTACTCAGATGAAGTGATTGCCGAAGTTCGCGTAGACGGAGAGCTGGCTGGTACCGGCTATGAGGCGGTGCGACCAGGGAACGTCACTGGTGGCGGCGGAAGCTGTTGCATGGCGCTTGCGCCTACGCTCGATACGGTCCCGGTAGAGATCACCCCAGGAATAGCTGATCCGTACACAGTCCAAGCGACGATCGAGAACCCATGGCCGAAAGGCGCAAGCACGGCAATCGTGCACGTGCTTCCAGGGCGCCGAGTTGTCATCGAAACGACCTTGGGTATCGGAATCGGCCCGCGCAGTGATCTTCTAAATGCGCAGCTGGAAGCGCTAGGGATCGTAAAAGAAGTGGATATTGACTGGATGATGATTCCAGAGCGATATCAGTATTCCGAGTACATGGAGCGTGGACGGTAGGGGTAACACTGTCCCTCTATTATTTAAACGGAATTTAACTAGCGCCGGAATACGACGTTGAGCGCGTTGAGACTACATGGAGGTGGACAATATGAGCGGTGAGGACGAAGTGATCGGCCCGCGCGTCCGGGCCGTGGAAAATATGGTAGCGCGAGCCAGGGAGAAGACTGGCAAAAGGTCCGGCGGTCCCGCGTGCGTCAACTGCCGTGTGACCCTGTGGATCAGCTTTTTCTTTGACGGGACGGGAAATCATCGTGAAAACGATTTTCCCCGAAATCACAGTAACGTAGCTGGGCTGTTCGATGCTCATGTCGATGATCGACGAGGGGCAGTCCTGAGGTATTACTACGAGGGAGTCGGAACTCCATTCGAATTTGAAGCGCGGCATGAAAGAGTCGCAGTCCCAACGAAGGATTCAGTGCGTTGGGTTGACAAGGCCGGTTACAGCGAACGAGACAGTCTCTGGAACAAGGGATTTGGCGACGGATTGGAGGTCCGACTAGAAAAGGCGGTGTTTGATCTCCAGTCCGCAATCGACCATCAACAGTCGCTGACTCGGGTCGACGAGATAAATCTTGCAGCCTTCGGATTTTCTCGCGGTGCAACTGAGGCCCGTGCATTCGTGAACTGGCTGGCCAGCCACAGCAAGGTCAAGCGAAAGGGTAGCGACCTGACCTATGACGGTGTTCCCCTGAACATTAAATTTCTGGGACTCTTCGACACTGTCGAGTCGGTGGGCGGCGCCGGTACGAACAAACGGCCGAAGTTGGTGAAGGTCAGTCTTCCTGGCTATGTGCAAAAATGCGCGCATATTGTTGCAGCCCACGAACTGCGCGATGCTTTCCCGCTGACCGGCTTGGGAACCAATCGGTACACGCAGATCGTCCACCCCGGTGCCCATGCGGACGTGGGCGGTGGCTATGCTGACCGGGAGCAAGGGCGTCATGACAAATTGGCACGATTGGCGCTTCTACAAATGCTCGACCACGCGCGCGGAGCCGGTTTGAAGATGAGATCCCTCTCGGAGATGCAGAGGTCAGAGCTTTGGGGGCGGACGTACCGCCCATCCTTCGACGTGCCCCCCGAGCATCATGCTGCATTAGGCAACTACATGCGGCACGTTAAGCGAAAGAACGGCACATTGAGTGAGGTTTTCAACTCGCATATGGAGTTGTACTGGTCTTGGATTGATGCCGGGCTGGCGATGGAAGACGTGGAAATGAAACGCAAGGCACTGACTAACGGTTACGGTAATCCTGACGACAAGCAGTTCCGCAGGATGGCGCATCTTTTACGCTTTCTTGCCCGTACAGAAGCCGGGCGTGGAGGATCGAAATTCCCGCCACAGCGCGGTGTGGTGCCAACCGCTGTCGAATTGTTCTTCGAGCGCTATGTACACGATTCATTCGAGCACTTCTCCCTGTCCGGTGGTACCAAGATGACGGACTTCAGCAGCGCCAATTACTATGAACTTCGCCGGATTCATGCTCCTCGGGCTTGATTGCGCATTTCAACCACAGACGAGGATGACGGGGACGGCGAGATAATGGACGCACCGTTCCGTGACGACGCCGAGGCGCTGGCCTTGTGGGACTCGATCCTGAGCACACTTCGCCTGCGCTCCGGCGCAGTCAATCCCGGTGGCGCCGACCTTCGATAGGCGGCCCGTCTGCGTGTTGTAGATAGGCCTCGGGGCGCTTGAGCGGGCATCATGCCCGTCATGCCGGTAGTGCCACCCCTGAACGCCTCCACCATCACGCGCCGCGCGATCGCGCGGCAGGCGTGGCCGATCATTCTTGCCAACGCGGCGGTGCCGACGCTGGGACTGATCGACACCGCTGTGATCGGGCATTACGGCAGCGCGGCGGAATTGGGCGCATTGGCGCTGGGCGCGTTGCTGTTCAACTTCGTCTACTGGAGCTTCGGGTTCCTGCGCATGGGAACTACCGGCTTCACCGCGCAGGCGGCAGGCGCAGGCGACGAGGCGGAGGTGCGTGCGACGGTCGGGCGCGCGATTTTGCTGGCGGTTGGCTTGGGCGTTGCGTTGATGGCGCTGCAGGTTCCGACAACCTGGCTGTACTTCGGGCTGATGGACGGCAGCGACGAGGTGGAATCGATATCGGAAGCCTATTTCCGTGCGCGCATCTGGGGCGCGCCGGCAGCGCTGGCGCTGTTCGTGTGCAGTGGCTTGTTGATTGGGCTCGGGCGCAGCCGGACATTGTTGGGCGTGCAGTTGCTGTTGAACGGACTGAACGCGGGGCTCGACATCTGGCTGGCGGGTGCACTGGGGATGGGCGCCCGCGGCATCGGGCTTGGCACGGCCATCGCGGAGTGGCTTACCTGCGGCGTGGCGGTGTTGGTGGTGGTGCGTCTGCTGCGGGAGCGGCATCACGACAAGGAGCCATTCCTGCCATGGGTGCGGATCCGCAACCTGGCCCGACTGCGTCAGGCCATGGCCGCCAACGGCGACATCATGGTGCGGACTTTGTGCCTGTTGTTCGGCTTTGGCTGGTTCGCCAACGCCGGAGCCCGCTTCGGCGATGTGGTTCTCGCTGCCAACCACATCCTCTTGCAGTTGGTGTCCTTCAGCGCGTTCTTCCTGGATGGCTTCGCCTTTGTTGCCGAAGCACTGGTGGGCGCGGCTTGGGGGGCGCGTGATCGGGCCGGGTTCTCCAGAGTGGTGCGCCTGAGCAGCCAGCTGGCCGCGGGTACCGCGCTGGCCCTGGCCGGGCTGATCCTGCTGTTCGGGGCAGCCGCCGTAACCGGCCTGACCACGCTGCCGGCGGTGCGCGAGGTGGCCATCGCGCATCTGCCGTGGACGGCGCTGTACGTCGTGTTGTCGGTCGCGGCGTTCCAGCTCGATGGCGTATTCATCGGTGCCACGCGAACGCGCGAGATGCGCAACGCGAGCCTGCTGTCACTCGGCGTCTACCTGCTCGCCGCGTGGCCCATGACGGCCTTGTGGGGCAATCACGGGCTCTGGGCGGCGTTCGTGGTGTTCGTCGTCGCCCGCGCGCTGGCGCTGGTGCCGTACTACCGGAAGCTAGGCAGCAGTCCCGCACTCAATGGCGGAAGTGGCGCACTCCGGTGAACACCATCGCGATGCCGTGCTCATCCGCAGCCGCGATCACTTCCTTGTCGCGCATCGAGCCGCCGGGCTGGATGACCGCCTTGATGCCGGCCGCCGCGGCCGCATCGATGCCATCGCGGAAGGGGAAGAACGCGTCGCTGGCCATCACCGAACCCGGGACCGACAGGCCTGCTTCCTCGGCCTTCAGTCCGGCGATCTTTGCCGAGACCACGCGGCTCATCTGGCCGGCGCCGATGCCGATGCTGCGCAGGTCGCGGGCGTAGACGATCGCGTTGGATTTGACGTACTTGGCGATCTGCCAGGCGAACATCAGGTCGTCCAGCTGCGCCGCGGTGGGCGCCAGGGTCGAGACGACGGTGAGCTCGTTGCGGCTCACCTGGCGGTTGTCAGCCGACTGCATCAGCAGGCCGGAACCGATGCGCTTGAGGTCGAACCGGTTCCGCCCGTCGCCGTGGGGGATCTTCAGCACGCGCACGTTGGCCTTTTTGGTGCAGTAATCCAGTGCGCCCTGCTCGTAATCCGGCGCGATGAGCACCTCCACGAACTGCCGGTCGAGGATCGCCTTGACCGTGGCTTCGTCCAGGGTGTGGTTGAACGCCAGGATGCCGCCGAATGCCGAGGTTGGGTCGGTCGCAAACGCCGCCTCATAGGCCTCGGCGTTGCCGGCCGCGACCGCGACCCCGCACGGATTGGCATGTTTGACGATTACGCAAGCCGGCGCGTCAAACTGGCGCACGCACTCCCAGGCGGCATCGGCATCGGCCAGGTTGTTGTAGCTCAGCTCCTTGCCCTGCAGCTGGGTAAAGGTGGCCAGCGTGCCGGGCAGCGGATCCGCGTCGCGGTAGAAGGCGCCTTGCTGATGCGGGTTCTCGCCATAGCGCAGGTCCATCACCTTGATGAAATGGCTGTTCTCCTGCGCCGGGAACACGGAGCGAGTGCCATCTTCGCTGACCGATGACAGATAGTTGCTGATGCACGCGTCGTAGGCGGCGACACGGTTGAATGCCGCCACTGACAACGAGAAACGGGTTTTTGCCGACAGCGCTCCGTTGTTGTCCGCCAGCTCGCCGAGCAGGGCGGCGTACTGGGCCGGATCGGTCGCCACCGCGACGCGGGCATGGTTCTTCGCCGCCGAGCGCAGCATCGCCGGCCCGCCGATGTCGATGTTCTCGATGATGTCTTCCATCGAGCTGTCGGGATCGGCCGAGACCCGCTCGAACGGATACAGGTTCAGCACCAGAAGGTCGATCGCATCGATGCCGTGCTCGGCCATCACCGCGTCATCGGTGCCCGCGCGCCCCAGCAGGCCGCCATGGATCACCGGGTGCAGGGTCTTGACCCGTCCGTCCATCATCTCCGGGAAGCCGGTGGCCTCGGACACGTCGGTCACCGCCAGGCCCGCCTCGCGGATCGCCTTGGCGGTGCCGCCGGTGGAGAGCAGCTGCACGCCGTGGGCGGTCAACGCGCTGGCAAGATCGATCAGGCCGGTCTTGTCGGATACGGAAAGCAGGGCGCGGCGAACGGGAACAAGGTCGGTCATTGCGGGCACGGGGGGCTGCGGTGGGGCAGCCATTGTAAGGGCGCCGGCCGCGGGCTAGACCAGGCCGTACTCGCGCAGCTTCTTGCGCAGGGTGGCGCGGTGGATGCCCAGCATCGCGGCGGCGCGGCTCTGGTTGCCATCGCAGTGCGTCAGGACTTCGGCGAACAGGGGGATTTCCAGCTCGCGCAGGGCGATCTCGTAGAGGTCCGCGTTCGCGCTGCCGTCCAGGTCGCGCAGGTAACGACGGATCGACGTGGCGACGTGATCGCGCAGCGGCACCCGGTTGCCGGAGCGGATGGTGTCGGTGCGAGTGGCTGCAGCATTCAAGTCGTGTCCCCCCAGACAGTGACCGCCTGTCGCGTACGGTGCGCCGCGTTATGCGGGGCGACGACAGTCGATGAGTCTAGCCTGCGCGGCCGCCCGGCAAAACCCGCGGCAGTGCTTTTCATCGGAAATCGAAGTTGAAGGCGACGATCGGCGTCGCCGGTTCCGCGATCCGGAACGAGACGCTGGCGCTCTGTCCGGAGGCGAACGGCGCCTCGCGCGCGGCGTCGGAATGGTAGTCGGCCGGCTGCAGCATCGTGGCGGCCACCGCCTGGCCGTTGATGTCGGTCAGTTGCAGGTAGAGGACAGGCCAGGCCTGCGGCAGCGGGGCGTCGTTGCGGAAGCTGGCGCTGACCTGGAGCACGCCGGACGCGGCGGATGCCGGGCGAACATCGCGCGCAAGCATCGTGTAGGCGGCCGGCTGGTGCCACAGCGGCACCTCGCAACCCAGCGCCGCGCATACGCTGGCGATGACGGGGCGCCAGCGCGCACTGGCCGCCAGCTCGGCCCGCTGCAGCAACAGCAGTTGCAGGATCAGGAGTGCGGCAAGCAGGCCGACAGCAACGATCCATGGCCAACGCGGTCCGTGGAAGCGGGTCGGTGTGCCGATGGTGCGCGCGAAGGTCGGGCGCCGGTGGGCGGGACGCGCTTGCACGACACTCGAGGGGTTCGCCGCGGCGGCCGGTGACGCAGCGGTTGCGGTGGCGTCGACCGTGGACCCCGGGCCGGGCGCAACTGGCGTCGCGACACGACCCGGCTCCTCGCCATGACCCGTCGGATGAGCCGACGGCGCCGGGGGCGATGCCACGCTCCCGGAACTTGCCGCGGCGATCTCGGCGGGGCGGACCGGCGTCGTCTCCTGCGTGTCGTTGGCGTCTGCCCCTGTGGGATCAACGGCGTCGTTAGAGACGGCGGCGTCCAGCGGTTTGCCGCAGCGCGGACACGGCTGCGAGGCGTCGCCGCGACCGACGATGAGCGCAACCAGGAATCCGCAGTGGGGGCAGGGCACGAACATCGCTGCAGTCTAGCCGAGGCTCGCGGGCAGATGACTGCCTGCAAGGCCTGCGCAATCAATCACGCGCAGGCGGGTGCGTCAGCGCCGACGCACGCCGTCGATGCGGATCCAGTCATCCAGCTGCGCGACCTGCAGCTGCTCAAAGGCGCCATCGAATCGCGCGACGACCTCGTCCTCCTGACCGGCGAGGATGCCCGACAGGGCGATCCGGCCGCCGGGAGCGACGCGGACGGCCAGCTCGTCGGCCAGCGAAATCAGCGCGGAGGCGAGGATGTTGGCGACCACGACGGGATAGCGCATCGCGGCCGGCTCGTCCTCGGGCAGGTAGACCGCGAGGCGGTCGCGCACGTTGTTGCGCTCGGCGTTGTCGGCAGTGGCGATCAGCGCCTGGGGGTCGTTGTCGACACCGACCGCGCCGGCCGCGCCGAGCTTCAGCGCCGCCAGCGCGAGGATGCCCGAGCCGCAACCGAAATCCAGCACGGTGGCATCGTCCAGCTCGCCGCGTCCCGCCAGCCCGTCCAGCCATTGCAGGCAAAGGGCGGTGGTCTGGTGCGTGCCGGAGCCGAATGCGAGGCCGGGATCCAGCCGCACCACGGCACTGCCGTCGCGGTCGGCGCCTTCGGGCAGCGCATGGTTCCACGGCACGATCCAGGTGCGCTCGCCGAATTTCAGAGACTCGTACTGGTCCATCCAGGCCCGTTCCCAGTCCTGGTCAGCGACCTCGCGGAATTCGACATGTGACCAGTCGATGCCATCGTCGGCGACCTCCAGCGCGTGCAACAGCAGTTCGCGCGGCGTGGTGCCGGGAAACAGCGCGGTCAGCGACAACTCGGCCCACAAGGGCATCGCGCCAACACCGGGCTCGAAGATCGCCTGCTCGTCGGGCGCGTCGGCGTGGGCATCGCTGAGGGTGACCGCCAGCGCGCCGACATTCTCCAACGCCCGCTCGTAGCGGGGCTGCTCGACTTCGGTGCACGGCAGGGTGAGTTCCAGGAATGGCATGGTCGGCTCAGCTGATCGCCAGCGACTTGTCCTTCTGTTCCTTCAGGCGCCGCTCCAGGTAGTGGATGTTCTGGCCGCCCTGCTGGAAGCCGACGTCGGCCAGGATGCGCTGCTGCAAGGGGATATTGGTCTTGATGCCGTCGATCACCATCTCGCTGAGGGCCACGCGCATGCGCGCGATCGCGGTCTCGCGGTCGGGGCCGTGCACGATCAGCTTGGCAATCATGGAGTCGTAGTTCGGCGGCACGCGATAGCCGGCATACAGATGGCTGTCCACGCGCACGCCGGGACCACCCGGCACGTGGAAGTCGGTGACCAGGCCCGGGCTGGGCATGAAGGTCTCCGGGTCCTCCGCGTTGATCCGGCACTCGATGGCGTGGCCGCTGATGACGATGTCTTCCTGCTTCAGGCGCAGCTTCTGGCCGCTGGCGATCATCAGCTGTTCGCGGATCAGGTCGATGCCGGTGACCATCTCGGTGACCGGGTGCTCGACCTGGATGCGGGTGTTCATCTCGATGAAGTAGAAGCGGCCGTTCTCGTACAGGAATTCGAACGTGCCCGCGCCGCGGTAGTCGATCCGGATGCAGGCGTCCACGCAGACCTTGCCGATTTCGGCGCGCTGCTCGTCGGTGATGCCCGGCGCCGGCGCCTCCTCGACCACCTTCTGGTGGCGGCGCTGCATCGAGCAGTCACGCTCGCCCAGGTGGATCGCGTTGCCCTGGCCGTCGGCGAGGACCTGGATCTCCACGTGGCGCGGGTTCTCCAGGAACTTCTCCATGTAGACCATGTCGTTGCCGAACGTGGCCTTGGCCTCGGCCTTGGTGGTCTGGATCGCGGTGACCAGCGCCGCCTCGGTGTGGACCACGCGCATGCCGCGTCCGCCGCCACCGCCGGAGGCCTTGACGATCACCGGATAGCCGATCTCGCGGGCGATCTTGATGTTGGTCTGCGGGTCATCGCCCAGCGGGCCGTCGCTGCCGGGCACGCAGGGCACGCCGGCTTCCTTCATTGCCCGGATGGCGGCGACCTTGTCGCCCATCAGGCGGATCGTCTCGGCCTTGGGGCCAATGAAGATGAAGCCCGACTCCTCGACGCGCTCGGCGAAGTCGGCGTTCTCGGCCAGGAAGCCGTAGCCCGGGTGGATCGCCTGCGCATCGGTGACCTCGGCCGCGGAAATCAGCGAGGCCATGTTGAGGTAGCTCTCGGGCGAGGGCGCCGGGCCGATGCAGACGGATTCGTCGGCCATGGCGACGTGTTTGAGGTTGCGGTCCACCGTGGAGTGCACCGCGACGGTATGGATGCCCAGGGCGTGGCAGGCGCGCAGGATGCGCAGCGCGATTTCGCCGCGGTTGGCGATGACGACTTTGTCCAGCATTGCCACGGCCTCAGCCGATCACGAACAGGGGCTGGTCGAATTCGACCGGCTGACCGTTCTCGGCCACCACCTTGAGGATGGTGCCGGACGCATCGGCCTCGATCGGGTTGAACATCTTCATCGCCTCGATGATGCCGATCGTCTCGCCGGCGGTGACCGTCTGGCCGACCGTGACGAACGCCGGCTTGTCCGGCGAGGGCGAGGTGTAGAAGGTGCCGACCATGGGCGCACGCACAACGTGGCCGTCGGGCAGCTCGTTTCCGGCGGCGACGCTGCCGCCGGTGGCGGCCTCGACCGGCGAGGCCATCGGCATCGGCGCTGGCGCGGCCGCCACCGGCTGCTGCGGCGCCGACGCCATCACGGTGCCGCGCGGGGTGCGCGCAAGGCGCACGGACTCTTCGCCTTCCTTGATCTCGATCTCCGCCAGGTTGGACTCTTCCAGCAGGTCGATGAGTTTCTTGATTTTGCGCAGGTCCATGGGAGGTCCTCTGTGGTTGTGTCGGTGGGCCGCGCACGGCGGCCAGAAGAAGGGGTCAGGCCGGCGTCGCGGCCAGGCGACGCAGCGCCGCATCCATTGCGCAGCGGTAGCCGGCGGGGCCCAGCCCGGCGATCACGCCGACGGCCAGGTCGCTGAAGTAGCTTGCGTGGCGGAAGGGCTCGCGCGCATGCGGATTGGACAGGTGGATCTCGTAGAACGGTAGCGCCACCGCCGCCAACGCGTCGCGAAGGGCGACGCTGGTGTGGGTAAATGCCGCCGGGTTGATCAGGATCACCGCGGTGCCGTCGCTGCGGGCCGCCTGGATGCGGTCGACCAGCACGTGCTCGGCGTTGGACTGCAGGCTGGCGAGCTCATGACCTGCGCCAGTCGCGATGGCGCGCAGTTCCGCGTCGATCTCTGCGAGTGTCGTGCGGCCATAGATCTCCGGCTCGCGTTCACCGAGCAGGTTCAGGTTGGGGCCGTGCAGGACCAGCAGTTTTGCCATGGGGCAGTCGCAGTGGAAAGCACGGAAGTGTGGCGGAGTGACCGGCCACTGTCCAGAAAATAACGGGTAATTCGCCGAAGTTACGCTGATTTAAGCGTCTGTTTGAATTTCAGCGGCGCTGCGGACGGGTACATCCTTGACCTTATCTCTCGACCCAGGCGTCGATTTCGCCATCGCGGAACGGGCCGATTTTCTGCTTCAGCAGGCGGCCTTGTGCGTCGAGCAGGACGGTGTAGGGCAGGACGCCCTTGACGTTGCCCAGCTGCACGCCGGCATCGGCCGGTCCGGCCGCGTCGATCAGGATCGGGTAGCGCACCGGCACGCGCTCAAGGAAGGCGCGCACGGCGTCGTCGTCGTCCAGTGCGATGCCGACCACCTGCACGCCGTCGGCGCCCTGCTTGCCCGCGAAGCGGTCCAGCTCGGGCATTTCCTCGATGCACGGGCCGCACCAGCTGGCCCACAGGTTGATCAGTTGCGGGCGCCCCGCGTGGGCCTGCGGCAATGGCATCAGCGCGCCGTCCAGCCCGGGCAGTTCGAGCGTCGGGATCGGTTCACCCCGGCGCGCGATGGCCAGACCCTCCGGCGGCGTTGGCGCCGTGGCGGCGAGCACGTCCTGCAGCGCCCGCTGGCCGATCTCGGTGCGCATCAGCGGCGCCGGCGGGTTCAGCCAGATGCTCAGGCCCACGCCCGCGATCGCAGCCAGCACCGCGGCAATCACGATTTTCGTGTTCTGCCCCATTCAGAACGCTTCCACGGCGGCATCGGCCAGGGCCTGGCGGACGATGTCGGGGGTCAACACGGTTGGCAGGATCTGTCCCTCGCCGCCGCCGCGCGGGAACACCACGTAGAGCGGCACGCCGACCGCCTTGTGTCGCTGCAGGAACGCGGTGAGCGCGGGATCGACGTTGGTCCAGTCACCCACCAGATAGGCCGCATCGGCATCGTCGAGCGCGCGCTGGAATCCCTCGCGCCCCAACACGGTCTTCTCGTTGGCCTTGCAGGTGACGCACCAGTCGGCAGTCATGTTGACGAACACCACGCGGTTGGCGGCGCGCAGGTCGGTCAGGCGCTGTTCGCTGAAAGGCACCTTCACGAGCTGGCCGTCGCCGACCGCGGCGTGCTCCAGCACTTTGTCCGGCAGCGGGTGGGTATGGATGAGCCACAGCGTCCATCCAGCGCCGAGCAGGGCGATGACCGCCAGCGACGTCGCCCAGCGGCGGGCCCGCGTGCGCGAGTGGTTCCAGGCCCAGGCGCCGAGCGCCACCAGAACCGCAGCAACCATCCACAGGCCGACCGCGTCGGCGCCCAGCTGCTTGGCCAGTACCCAGGCCAACCACACGGCGGTGAGGTAAAGCGGGAAAGCCATGACCTGCTTGAAGGTTTCCATCCACGCGCCGGGGCGCGGCAGGGCGCGGGCCAGGGCGGGCACGAAGCCGATCAGCAGGAACGGCAGCGCCAGCCCGAGTCCCAGGGCGAGAAACACCGCCATAGCGATGGCGGCCGGCGCGGTGAAGGCCCAGGCCAGCGCCGCGCCCATGAACGGCGCGGTGCACGGCGTGGCGACCACGACCGCCAATACACCGGTAAAGAAGTCTCCCGCCGGACCGGAGCGCGTCGTCAGGCCGTGGCCGGCGCCGGTCCAGCGACCCGCCAGTTGCCAGACACCAGACAGGCTCAGGCCGAGCGCCAGCATCAACAGCGCGAGCAGCGCCACCACGACGGGCTGCTGCAGCTGGAAGCCCCAGCCCAGCGCGAGTCCCGCCTGCCGCAGGCCCAACGCAAGAGCGCCCAGTACCGCGAAGCTGAGCATCACCCCGGCGGTGTACCAGAGCGCCTGCCGGCGCGCCACGCCCGGCGTGTGGCCGTGGCCAGCCAGCGACAGCACCTTCAGCGACAGCACCGGCAGCACACACGGCATCAGGTTGAGGACCAGCCCGCCGATGAGGGCGAACAGCAGGATCAGCAAAAGGCCCGGTGGGGAGTCCGGTGCGCCAGCGCTGGTCCGGATCGATGCGGGAGACGCGGTGGATGCAGCAAGCCCGGCGTCGGTCGCGGCGAACGGGTCGTCAGTGCCCAAGGCAGCGCCGGATGCGAGGTCGCTGCCCATAGCCGCTGCGTCGGTTTCGGCGGCGCCCGGCAGTTGCGCCGCGACACCGTCGGGGCCGGCTGCGGTCGCCTCGCCGGCCGCCGCAGCGGGAGTCATCCCCCCGGCGTCAGCCCCGGGTTTTGCCGTCGCCGTGAACGTTCCCTTCGGCAGGTCGATCGCGACCTTGCGGGTCATCGGCGGGTAGCAGATGCCGTCATTCTGGCAGCCCTGGAAGGTGGCGGTCAGCTTGACGGTCGCGGCGTCGGGGCGCTCGCGCAGCAGCGGCACCGGCACGTCGATCTGGTCGAAGTACACCACCACATCGCCGAAATGCTCGTCGCGATGCTGGCGACCCGTGGGCCAGCGCGGCTTGCCCAGCGCGATGCCGCCGTCGGTCGACTCCAGGGTCAGGCGGGTGTTGTCGCGATACAGGTAATAGCCCGACGCCGGGCTGAAGCGCAGCAGCAAGGTGTCGCCGTCCCCGGCGATCGCCTCGAAGCCGAACGCCTGCTCGGCCGGCAACGGCATCGCGTCGAGGCCGCCCGCAGCACGCGGAAACAGCGCATTGCCGCCGAGGCTGCCGCCGGCCAGTGGTTTGTCCAGCAGGTTGGCGCCCTTGCTGGCGGGTGCCGCAGCGCTGGCCGGCGGGACCGAGGGCAGCGCCACGGTCAGCTTGCGGGTCTGCGGCGGGTAACAGATGCCGGCGTCGGCGCAGCCCTGGTATTTGACCGTCAGGGTGGTGCTGGCACCGCGCGCCTCGCCCGGCAGCTGCGCCGTCAGGCGCTTGCGGTAGGTTTCCACCTTGCCGAAGAACTCGTCCTCGTGCGGCTCGCCGGGCGGCAGCTGCAGCTCACCGGCCGCAAATCCGGCATCGCTGGTCACCGAGGTGCGGTGGCGATACAGGTAATACCCGTCGGCGATCTTCCAGTGGATGGCCACCGCGCCCTGGTCGCTGGCGCGGGCGTCCACGGCGAAGGCCTCGTCGACGGGCAGCAGGTCGTCGGCATGGACCGCCGCCATGGCCGGCAGCGCCAGCCCGGCCAGCAATGCAAGAGCGGTCAGGCCAGCGCCGGCGCGACCGGCCAGCCGGTGGAGCGCCGAGGTATTGGCGAAGGAGGAGGCGAAGGGTTTTGGCACCGGGCCTCGGCGGGGTTCAGTCATCATCTCGGGTCTGTTCCAGGACCCAGTCCAGGTAGGGCGCGAGTCCGCCGACCGCTTCGACCGCGATCAGTTCGGGAAGTTCGTAGGGGTGCAGCGCGCGGACCCGGACGGTCAGCGAATCCAGCTGGTCCCGGGTGGTCTTGATCATCAGCAGCACTTCCTGTCCGTGCTCGACCCGGCCCTCCCAGCGGTAGGTGGATCGGACGCCGGGCAGCTGGCTGACGCACGCAGCCAGACGCTCGCGCACCAGTGCATCGGCGACGGTGTCGGCACTGGCCCGATCCGGACACGTGCAATAAGCGATCAGGACGGACATGGTGGTGATTGTACCGGGCCGGCCAGGGGTGCGCCTTGTGTCCGGATCGGCCGCCCGGTGTCGTCATTAGGGGTCCACGCGGCCGGTTCTGCTGCCGCAGGCCAACGGTCGGCGCCACGGGCGCACGGGTCTTTTTTCAACGACAAGGAGAGTGACGATGGACGCACAAAGGCACACAGGCGGGTTTGCGCTGGCGGTTCTTGGCGGGGCGCTGGCAATGATCACGCTGCCGGCCTGCGCCGCTGCCGGAGCAGACGACTTCACCTCGGCGCCCGGCTATGTCGCCGTCGACGTGGACACCACCGCGTGGGATGACTACTACACCGCCGAGCGGTTTCCCGGCCAGGGCGGGTCGGTGTTCATGCCCGATGCCGACCTCGTCGCGCCGGTACGCGCGATGCTGCTGATGGAGTACAGGGAAGGCGCGCTTCCGCACGCGCGTTACCGGGTGACGTACGACATGCTCAGCGACGACACCGACCCCGACGCGACCGTCAGCGAGGTGGAGGTCACCCGCATCAACCTGGGCCCGGCGTTTCGCGAGCAGGCCTTGGAGGGCGTGCCGGTCGAGCATCAGGCGCCACTGGAGGCGTTCGGAGTGGGTCCGCATGTCAGCTGGCGCTTCCAGATGGCGCCGATCCAAGGAATGACCGCCCACGTCGTGGCCGCCGGCCGCAGAGAATTGTCCGATGCCCAGGTCGCGGCATTGGATTGCCTGGGCGCGCCGTGTGCGCAGCTGGACTCGGCCGAAGGCCCCGCTGGCAATTGGGAGGAGCGCGAGGCGCCGGCGGCGGGCGCCGACTACCGCGCGCTTACCGTCGAAGGCCCGGATCCGGCTTACGTTGTCGACCAGTTGTTGTCGGTGATGCTGGGTGAGGACGGCCCGCAGTCAACCGGTCCGGCCGGTTCGGACCAGCCGCCACGCATCACCCTGGTGGTCTCGGTCAACGCCGGCGGTCAGGACGTCATGACCACCGGGCTGGGTCGCAATTCGGTCGTGCACGACGACGCGATCGGTACGGTGTGGGTGCGCTCCGCGCAGCACGCCGACATGCCGGCCGAGATCAGCGAGCTGCAAGTGCCGCGGCAACGCTGAGACATTCCGTCCGGCCCAGCAACCGCTGCCGGACCATTCAAGGAGCGACAACGGATGAAAGTTTCAGGTCTCATGGCAAGGACCGGCATCGCCGTGTCCCTGGTGATCGGCCTCGGCGGTTGCGGCGCCGCAGACCAGGGCATCGCGGTGCCCGCCAAGGCCGCGGCGGAGGCCAGGCGACAGGCCGCGGCGGTCACCTTTGCGCGCGTCGCCATTGCCACCGATGCCGGCGAGTTCTGGTTCCAGCCCGCCTCTTGCTCAGTCAGTGAGGAGGATGGGGCGCAGGTGTTCACGGTGCACGGGCCGGGCAAGGGGCCCGACGGCAAACCGGTGTACGTCAATTTCGACGGCGCCGACCAGGGCCCGATGGCCGATACGGACGTGCGCATCCATGTCGGCGTGGAGGCGCACCTGAAACAGGGCGATCCGGCGTGGATCTCCAACAGCGCGGTATCCCACCAGTTCGACGTGCCGGCCACGGCGGTCAACGTGCAGGGCGATACCGTCGTCCTGAGCGGCGTGGTGTTCAACGCCGACGGCGACAGCCGCCTGGAAGTCAGCGGCCCGATCCGGATCGACTGCGGCAGATAGGCGCGGCGTCGAAGCCAGCAGGGCTGCGGTCCTAACACGGTTATCGATCCGGCAACGTGAATCGATGGAAAACATGACGTAAATGGGCAATACTCGCCCCGGGCTGACAGGAGTTGGCCATCGACAAGGGGTCAGGTGTGGGGGGATGGGCACAGGACGTGCCGCGCTGGATGCCAATCCCGAACCAGAAGGAGCGTGGTCCGTCAGGACGCGCTCCTTCTTTTTTTGTCCGCGGAGCGCGGTACGGCCGCACGCGGGAGAAAAATCTTCGCGGCAGGCCTTGAAAGCCGGCCCGCGCGCCCCATCTTCTGTCGCAGTCCCGGTGCGCCGGGCATGTCTGCATGGGCCGAGCGCCTGCACAGGCATTCCAAATCACTGTATTCCGGATTTTTCAACCATCTACGAGGTTGCTGCAAATGAATATCAAGCCGCTGTTCGACCGCGTGGTCATCAAACGCATGGAAGAAGAGAAGATGTCCGCGGGCGGCATCGTCATCCCTGATTCGGCCACCGAGAAGCCGATCAAGGGCGAAGTCGTCGCCGTCGGCGCCGGCAAGGCACTGGACAACGGCAGCGTGCGCGCGCCGCAGGTCAAGGTGGGCGACAAGGTGCTGTTCGGCAAGTACAGCGGCACCGAGGTCAAGCTGGATGGCACCGACCTGCTGGTGGTGAAGGAAGACGACATCTTCGCGATCCTGGGCTGATCCAGACGTCTCCGGCCGCACCGGCCACACCCTTTTTCCCACAATTCCTGTTTTGAGGTTCTAGATCATGGCTGCCAAGGAAATTCGTTTCGGCGAAGACGCGCGCTCCAAGATGCTGCGCGGTGTCAACACGCTCGCCAATGCTGTCAAGGCGACTCTCGGCCCGAAGGGTCGCAACGTTGTGCTCGACAAGAGCTACGGCGCCCCCACGATCACCAAGGACGGCGTGTCCGTCGCCAAGGAGATCGAGCTGGCCGACAAGTTCGAGAACATGGGCGCGCAGATGGTCAAGGAAGTCGCCTCGCGCACCTCCGATGACGCCGGCGACGGCACCACCACCGCGACCGTGCTGGCCCAGGCGTTCATCCGCGAGGGCATGAAGGCCGTTGCCGCCGGCATGAACCCGATGGACCTGAAGCGCGGCATCGACAAGGCCGTCACCGGCGCTGTCGCCGAGCTGAAGAACATCTCCAAGCCGTCGTCCAGCAGCAAGGAAATCGCCCAGGTCGGTACGATCTCGGCCAACTCCGATGCCAACATCGGTGACCTCATCGCCAAGGCGATGGACAAGGTCGGCAAGGAAGGCGTGATCACCGTGGAAGACGGTTCGGGCCTGGACAACGAGCTGGACGTGGTCGAGGGCATGCAGTTCGACCGCGGCTACCTGTCGCCGTACTTCATCAACAACCAGCAGTCGATGCAGGCCGAGCTGGATGACCCGTTCATCCTGCTGTACGACAAGAAGATCTCCAACGTCCGCGACCTGCTGCCGATCCTGGAAGGCGTGGCCAAGGCCGGCAAGCCGCTGCTGATCGTCGCGGAAGACGTCGAAGGCGAGGCCCTGGCGACGCTGGTGGTCAACACCATCCGCGGCATCGTCAAGGTCTGCGCCGTCAAGGCCCCGGGCTTCGGCGACCGTCGCAAGGCGATGCTGGAAGACATGGCCGTGCTGACCGGTGGCACCGTGATCTCCGAGGAAGTCGGCCTGGCGCTGGACAAGGCGACCATCGAAGACCTCGGTCGGGCCAAGAAGGTCCAGGTCTCCAAGGAAAACACCACCGTCATCGACGGCGCCGGCGAGACCGGTGGCATCGAAGGCCGCATCAAGCAGATCAAGGCGCAGATCGAAGAGACCTCTTCGGACTACGACCGCGAGAAGCTGCAGGAGCGCGTGGCCAAGCTGGCCGGCGGCGTTGCGGTGATCAAGGTCGGTGCCTCAACCGAGATCGAGATGAAGGAAAAGAAGGCCCGCGTTGAAGACGCCCTGCACGCGACCCGCGCGGCAGTGGAAGAAGGCGTGGTCCCGGGCGGCGGCGTCGCCCTGATCCGTGCCCTGGCTGCCATTGTCGACCTGAAGGGCGACAACGAAGACCAGAACCACGGCATCACCATCGCCCTGCGCGCCATGGAGGCCCCGCTGCGCGAGATCGTGATCAACGCCGGTGAAGAAGCCTCGGTGATCCTGAACAAGGTTCGCGAAGGCACCGGCAGCTACGGTTACAACGCGGCCAACGGCCAGTACGGCGACATGCTCGAGTTCGGCATCCTGGACCCGACCAAGGTGACCCGCACCGCGCTGCAGAACGCGGCCTCCATTGCCGGCCTGATGATCACCACCGAAGCGATGGTGGGCGAGCTGCCGAAGAAGGACGAGCCTGCCATGCAGGGCGGCGGCGACATGGGCGGCATGGGTGGCATGGGCGGCATGGGCTTCTAAAGCCATTCCCCAGCGACACCGCGACAAGGAAAAGCCCCGCTTCGGCGGGGCTTTTCTGTATCCGGTCCTCAGGAATTGATCGCGGACCTCGACCCGGACTTGGATCGGGGAGCGGGTCGGCGTCAATTCCTGAGCTGATCAGTTCAATTTTGCACTGCAGCGTGCAAGGCAATAACGAATCCTTCACAGTCGACCTGCATCCCGACGTGGGGGAGGGAGCAGGCCCGCAACCGGTTCGTCCGGGGCGGGCTTTTTATTTTCCGCTCCGGCGCGACGGTCACGGGACTCGGCTGATCCACGCGTGACGCCATGGGCCACGATCCGCTCATGCGACTATCCGTCCCATGACTCCACCCCAACCAATCGAACCCGCCGTGCTGCTGCGACAGCTGGAGCCTGCCGGTATCGCCGAGCTGGACGACTCCGCCACCGCCCGCTTGCAGGCCGTGGCCATCGCCAGCGACTTTGCGATCGACACCTTGGCCCGCCAGCCCGGCCTGCTGGATCGGCTGTTGCAGGACGATGGCGCCGCTGCGACCCCGCCGCCGGACCTCGACCACGGTGCTCCCGAGACATGGCCGTCCGCCTTGCGGCTCTATCGTGCCGCTGAATCCACCCGGCTGGTGTGGCGCGACGTGCTCGGGCTGGACGACATCGACACGACGCTCGCCGGCACCACCATGCTCGCCGAAGGTTGCCTGCAACTGGCGTTGGACGCGCTGGAGTCGAGCTTCATCGAGCGCCACGGCGTGTTGCGGGACGCTTCCGGCACGGTGTTGCGACTGGTGGTGCTGGCACTGGGCAAGCTCGGCGGAGGCGAGCTGAACTTCAGTTCCGACGTCGACCTGGTCTACGGCTACGAACCGCCCGGCGACCCGTCTGCTGCGTCCGACGGGCCGTGGCCGCTGGCGGCGGAACACTACTTTTCCCGCCTCGGCCAGAAACTCGCGCGCCTGCTGGACGACGTCACGGTCGATGGCTTCTGCCACCGCGTGGACCTGCGCTTGCGTCCCTACGGCAATGCCGGGCGCGTGGCCTGGTCGTTCCCCGCCATGGAGCAGTATTTCCAGCGCGAAGGGCGGGACTGGGAGCGGTACGCGTGGCAGAAGGCGCGGCCGGTGGCCGGCGACCTGGCGGCCGGTGCGGAGTTCCTGGAATTGCTGCGCCCGTTCGTCTACCGGCGTTATCTGGACTACGGCGCGCTGGATGGCCTGCGCGCGATGAAGGCGGCCATTGCCGCCGAAGTGGCACGCAAGGAGCTGGCCGACGACATCAAGCGCGGGCCCGGCGGGATCCGGGAGATCGAATTCCTCGCCCAGGCGCTGCAGCTGATCCGCGGCGGGCGGGATCCGGGCCTGCGTGAACGTTCGCTGCAGCCGGCGTTGGCCGCGCTGGTCGAGGCCGGGCAGGTGGAGGCCCGGACCGGCGCGCAACTGACCGGGGCGTACCGTTTCCTGCGTCATCTGGAGAACCGCCTGCAGATGTTTGCCGACCAGCAGACGCACGCCTTGCCCGTGGAGCCGACGACACGAGAGCGAATCGCCATCGGCATGGGTTTTGCCGATTGGGACGAACTGCGGGTGGAACTGGAGCGCCATCGCGGGATCGTGGCTGAGGAATTCGCGGCGTTGCTGGCGCCCCGCCACGGCAACCGCAGCGAAGGGACGCTCGCCGAGTATTGGCTGGCGCTTCCCGACGGCGGCGACGCGGCGGTGCTCGCCGAGGCTGGCTTCGAAGACGCCTCCAGTGCCGACAGCCTGTTGCGCGATTTCGCCCGCAGTCCGGGCGTGGTTGCGCTGACCGACGCCACGCGGGCGCGGCTGGACCGGGTGCTGCCCGCGTTCATGGAGGGCGCGGCGCGTTCCAGCCGGCCGGCGCTCGCGTTGCGGCGCCTGCTCGCGCTGGTGCAGAACATCCTGCGCCGGACCGCCTACCTGGCGCTGCTGGACGAGCAGCCGGCCGCGCTGGCCCGGCTGGTCCGTGTGACCAGCCAGAGCGCGTTGCTTGCAGAACGCGTCGCGGTGCATCCGCTGCTGCTGGACGAACTGCTCGATGCCAGTGTCGCCGGCGAACTGCCGGGTCGCGCGGAGCTTATCCAGGCCTGCGCGCAGGTCGGCCTGCAGGGCGACGGCTCGGGCGCGCGCCGGGCGCCGGGCCACGGCGGTCGCCCGCCTGCGACACCGGAGGTCCGCAGCCAGGAAGACGTGGAGGCCGTGCTCAACGCGCTCAACGAAGTGCGCCAAGCGGCCAGCTTCCGCATTGCCATGGCCCACCGGGACCATCGCCAGCCGGCGGTGGACAGTGCGCGCCAGGTGGCGTGGCTGGCCGAGGGCGTGGTGAACCGGGTGCTGGCGATGGCGACGCGGGAAATGCTCGGCGCCCACGGCCAGCTGCCGGCAACGCGCTTCGCGGTGTTTGGCTATGGCAGCCTGGGCGGCGAAGAGCTGGGGTTCGATTCCGATCTCGACCTGGTGTTCCTCTACGATACCCCGGCCAGCGCGGGCGGTATCGACGCGGTGTCGGACGGCCCGCGACCGCTGGACGCGGCGCGCTGGTCCGCCCGCCTGGCGCAGAAACTGGTGGCCTTGCTGGAGGCGCCCACGCGCGCCGGCCGCCTCTACGAGGTGGACGTGCGCCTGCGCCCGGACGGGGCCAAGGGCGTGCTGGTATCGAGCCTGGCCAGTTTTGCTGCCTACCAGCGCGAGCGCGCCTGGAACTGGGAGCACCAGGCGCTGGTGCGCGCCCGCCCGATCGCCGGTGACCCCACCCTCGCCCAGGACTTTGCCGGGGTACGCACCGCCACGCTGTCGCGGCCGCGCGATCCGGACCAGCTGCGCGACGACGTCTCGGCCATGCGCGCGCGCATGCGCGCCGAACTGGACCGCAGCAAGGACGGCGTGTTCGATCTCAAGCAGGGTCAGGGCGGGCTGGTGGACCTGGAGTTCGTGTTGCAATCGCTGGTGCTGGAGCATGCCGCCAGCCGACCTGAGGTTCTCGGCCGGCAGGACACCCACGGCCTGATCGTCGCCGTCCACGAGGCCGGAATCATCGACGAGGACACGCGCACCCAGTTGCAGGCCGCGCACGAGATCCTGCTCTCACGCAGCCTGGACTGCAGTCTGGATCGGCGGCCCCGGCGGATGGTGCCCGACGCGCCGGTAGCGCGTGCCCGCGCCGCGATCGAATTGGCCGCGCGCGAGCACGGGCTCGACTTCAGTCGCCGGCTGTGAGCGGCGCCGGCTGAAGTGACAGTCGCTGACGGACCTCGTCTGCCACCCGACCGGTTTCGCGCAGCGGCGTGACCGGGAAGTCCGCCAGGCCGTCCTCGAGTGCGCGCACCCGACCCAGTTCAAGCAGGCGATCCACGAACCGGCGCGGACGCCCGCCCAGCCGGTCCAGCCCGGCGATGAACACCGGTGCCTCGGTAGCGCACGCCTCCGAGAGCATGTTCACCGATTCGGCAGTGCACACGATCCGGTCCGCGCAGGCCAGCAGGCCGGGGTAGGGATTGGCGCCGTCGCCCGGCGGGGTGAACAGCATCCCGCTGCGACCGGCGAAATGCTTTTGCAGCCGCTGACCCAAGCCGGCGGGACTGCGGCGCGAGGTGGTCGCCATGATGCAGCCGCCCGCGGCGTCGACCTGGCGCATCACGTCCAGGGTCAGCGCCTCCAGCCAGTCCGCGTCCAGCTTGGCGTGCGCGCTGGCACCGCCCAGCAGCAAGGCGGTGCGCGGTTGCGGCAGGGTCGCCAGGGCCGTGAACCGCACCCGTGCCTCGTCCAGCCAATGGGCGTCGACCGGATGCAGGCTGCCGAGCACGGGGATCACGTTGCTGCCCACCAGACGGTCGTGCTCGGGCGCGATCACCAGGTTCCAGTGGCGTGTGGCGATGCGTGGATCGAGGATCTGCACCGTCGCGCTGCCGTGGCGCCCGAGCAGCCGGGTTGCCAGGGCGGCCTGGCGCCCACAGCCGATGGCCAGGGCGGGCGGCCGGGCCAGCGCCGCGTGGAACTCGGCGCCGAAGGCGCGCGCGGCGGCGACACCGCGCGGCGCGGTCCAGCGCCACGGCGCACGCGTGTCGAGCTGCCAGTCGCGCATCGGCATGCCCAGCGCCCGCCCCAGCGCCTGCGCCTGGCGCAGGTTGCCGGCATTGCCGTCGGTGATGGTCCAGACGCTCGGGTTGTTTGCCTGCCGTTTCATCTGTGTCCGCAATACGTTCCAAAGTTGCGCCCGTGCCTGGCGCCTGCCAACGCCTACACTGACCGGCTTGGCAGCCCGCACGGCGGGCGCCGTATCCACACGGAGATCATAGATGCCCCCGACCCGGACCGAAGCACTTGCACCGGCAGCGCTGGATCAGCTGTTCCGCACCGCGCGCACCCACAACGAGCTGGGTGGCGAGGTCAGCGATGACACTCTCCGCCAACTCTACGATCTGGTGAAGTGGGGCCCGACCAGCGCCAACATGTCGCCGGCGCGCTTCGTCTTCGTGAAGTCGGCGCAGGCAAAAGCGCTCCTGGAGCCTGCGCTGGATGAGGGCAATCACGCCAAGACCATGGCCGCCCCGGTTACGGTGATTGTCGGCTTTGACGAGGATTTCCACGAAAAGCTGCCGTACCTGTTCCCGCATACCGATGCGAAGAGCTGGTTTGCCGGCCCGCGCGAAGGCCGCACGGCAGCGGCGTTTCGCAACGGCAGCCTGCAGGGCGCATACCTGATCCTCGCGGCGCGCGCGCTGGGACTGGACACCGGGCCGATGTCGGGTTTTGACAACGCCAAGGTGGATGCGGCGTTTTTTGCCGGCACCGCGATAAAGTCGAATTTCCTCGTCAACCTCGGGTATGGCAACGTCGAGAAGATCTTCCCGCGCTCGCCACGGCTGTCGTTCGAGGAAGCTGCGCGGATTGCCTGACGGTCCGTGATGCCTGCCACCGCTGAGCCCTGCCACCTTCGCCCAGATATCCGGAGTCCTCCCATGATCAAACGCCTGCTCCTCGCCGCCGCGCTGGCCACGACCGCGACTTTTGCCATCGCCGCGCCGGTTACCTACAAGCTCGATCCCAGCCACACCAACGTGATCGCGCAGTGGAACCACTTCGGCTTCTCCAACCCCGTGGCGCACTTCGGCCAGGCCGAGGGCGTGCTGGTCTACGACGCCGAGAATGTCGCTGCTTCCAGCGTGAAGGTCACCCTGCCCCTGTCAGGCCTGAACACCTTCACCGCCAAGTTCGACGAACACGTGCTGGGCAGTGATTTCTTCGACGCTGCCAAGTTTCCGGTGGCGACGTTCCACAGCACCGCGGTGGAGTCGGCCGGCGAGGGCAAGCTCAAGGTCACCGGCGAGCTGACGATCAAGGACAACACGCATCCGGTGGTGCTGGACGTGACCCTGAACAAGGTGGGCGAGAACATGGGCAAGCAGCCCACGATCGGTTTTGATGCCCACACCACGATCAAGCGCAGCGACTTTGGCGTCGGCATGTACGCGCCGGGCGTCAGCGACGAGGTGGACATCCGCATCACCACCGAGGCCTCGGTCGCCAAGGCCAAGTAGGAAGCCAGAGGTGATCGTTGAGCGCCGCGCGGCGTCCCGCGCGGACGGCTCGTCCGCGGCGGACGGGCTTGAGCGTTGGCAGAGCTTCTCCGGCGGGGCGCACTACGACCCGCAATGGATGGGCTTTGGCGCGCTGCGGGTGCTCAACGAGGATCGGCTTGCGCCCGGTGCAGGGTTTGTCCCGTGCTGGCGCGCGAACATGGAAGTGCTCACCTGCGTGCTTTCCGGTGCCCTGGCGCACCGGGACGACAGCGGTGCGGAGCGGGTGATCCAAGCCGGCGGCCTGCTGTGGCTGGGAACCGGCCACGGGATGCGTTACCGGCATTGCAACGCGTCCGACGCCGAACCGGTGCATTTCCTGCAGGCCTGGCTGCAGCCCGACCGCGTCAACGCCGACCCCGCCTCAGCCGTCCGCGAGCCCACGCCGGGTGACGGCTGGCAGCTGCTGGCTTCGCCGGACGGGCGCGATGGCAGCGCGGCGATCCGCCAGGACGCGCGCGTCTACCGGTCGGAGCTGGCACAGGGAACCTCGGCGATTCGCACGCTCGACCCCGCGCGTCGCTACTGGCTGCACGTCGCCACCGGCGCGGTGCGTGTCGATGGACGGGATTTGTCCGCCGGCGACGGCCTGGGTTTCAGCGTCGAGTCCGGCCGGCTTGAATTGGCCGGGGCGGGCGCCGCTCCGGCTGCGCTGCTGTGGTTCGAGCTGCCGGCTTGAGGCAACTGCTAAACTGACCGTCTTGTACCGTCCGTGATCGCCGCCATGACCGCAGTCCATGACCACCCCACCCAGGCCAACGCCGAGCGCCGCTACACCGTCACGCGCGCCGACCTGCCCTTGAGCTGCCCGACGCCGTCGATGGCGCTGTGGAATTCGCACCCGCGCGTGTACCTGTCGATCGAGGAAGACCTGGAGAGCACCTGCTTCTACTGCGGCGCGCACTTCGTCCTGCAGGACTGATCCAACGGGATGCGCCCGATGACGGTGGTCCAGCTGCTGCCGGCGCTGGAATCGGGTGGGGTGGAGCGCTCAACGCTCGAGATCGCCGAAGCCCTCGTGTCGGCCGGCCATCGCGCCATCGTCGTATCCGCCGGCGGCCGCCTGCTGCCGCAACTGCTCGCCCTTGGCGGCGAGCACGTGACCCTGGATCTCGGCCGCAAGTCGCCACTGACCCTTTCACGCGTGCTGCCGCTGCGCCGGCTGCTGCAAAGCGGTGATATCGATATCGTCCACGTGCGCTCGCGCCTGCCGGCCTGGATCGCGCGCTTCGCCCTGGCCGGGATCGAACCCGTGCGCCGGCCGCGTCTGGTCTCCACCGTGCATGGGCTCAACTCGCCCTCGCGCTACAGCGCGGTGATGGTCGGCGGCGAACGCGTGATCTGTGTATCGCAGAGCGTCCGCGACTACGTCACGGCCCATTACCCGGCGACCGACACCACGCGCCTGCGGGTCATTCCCCGTGGAATCGATCCGGCAGCCTTCCCGCCTGCGGCGCTGCCCGATCGCGCCGCGCGCGCGTGGGCTGCAGCGCAGCATCCGGCGCTGGCAGGCGATGGCCCGTTGCTGCTGCTGCCCGGGCGCGGCACGCGACTGAAGGGCCACGCCGACGCGGTCGAGCTGCTGGCGCGCTTGCGGACCGACGGTGGCGACGCGCGGCTCTGGCTGCCGGGCGCGCGCGAGCGCGGGCGCGAGGACTACATCGCCGAACTGGAAGCCATGGCGGCGGCGCGCGGCGTCGCCGATGCGATCGCCTTCACCCAGCCCACCGATGCGATCGCCCGCGCCTACGCGGCGAGCGATCTCGTGCTCCAGCTCTCGCGCAAGCCCGAGGCGTTCGGGCGCACCGTGATCGAGGCGCTGTCGGTGGGGCGACCGGTGCTTGGCTGGGCCCACGGCGGCGTCGGTGAGCTGCTGTCACGACTGCAGCCGCGGGGCGCGGTGCCGCCGTTCGACGCGTCGCTGCTGCACGAGCGGGCGCTCGCGCTGCTGGACCGCGGGTCGACAACAGCCGGTACGATGCCCGATCTGTCCGACTTCACCCTGCATGCGATGCAACAAGCGACGCTGGATGTCTATGCCGAACTCATCAACTGACCGGTCCGCCCGCATCGCCGCCGAGCGCGGCCCGGCCGGGCGGGCGATCCAGGGCTGGCGCTGGGCGCCGGCGTGGATCCTGGCCTACGTCGCGCTGTGGCCCGCACCGGGCTATGCCGAGGCGATCCTGGTGCTGGGTGCGTTGGTGGCGATCGCCAAACTGGTCAGCTCGCGGTTCCGCGGCGGGGTAAGCCTGCTCAGTGGCGAGGCCTGGGCGCTGACCAGCGTGCTGTTTTTTGCCTACTGGTTGCCGCAACTGGTGTCGGCGTTCGACTCCATCGATCCGGGGCGGGCGCTGCGCGAGGCCGCGGTCGACCTGCGCTATCTGCCGTTCCTCTGGCTGGCGGCCGCGGCGGTGGCCAACGAGCGCGGGCGTCGCATGACGTTTGGTGGCCTGGCAATCATCATTGCCGTGTGGAGCGTGGACGCGCTGATCCAGGCGGGTACGGGCACCAGCCCGCTGTTTTTCGGCATCGATTCGATCAAGCAGGCGATCAGCGGACACGCGATGTGCAGCGTGAGCCAGGTCGCCGTCGTGGATCGCCTCAGCGGCGTGTTTGGTCCGTGCAACCTGAAGCTCGGCATCGTGCTCGCCAGCCTGTCGCCGTTCGCGCTCTACGCGGCGGCCAAGCGCGCGCATGCGGTCGGCTGGCTGCTTGCGGCGGCGGCGGTCGGCGTAGTGGTGATGCTGGCCGGTTCGCGGGCCTCGTGGATCACCTACCTGCTGGTGCTGGTGTTATCGGGCTGGCGTCTGCTGGGCTGGAAGAAGCTGCTGGGTGTGTTTGCCGCCGGGGCGATCCTGCTGGGCGTGCTGGGCGTGGTGTCCAGCGATGTGCGCCAGCGCCTGGAGCGCACCACCCATGTCTTCGCGGTCAATGAGGAGGGCGTCGACCGCGCGCTCTCCGGTCGTACCCGGATCTGGGGCGCCGCGCTGTGCATGGTCCGCGAGCATCCCTTCAACGGTGTCGGCGCGCGCGGCTTCCGCGAGGCTTTTCCGGCCTGCGATCCGCAAAGCGACCAGCAGGCCGAGTGGGGCGAGGGGCCGGCCTTCCACGCCCACCAGATCGTCCTGGAAATACTCAGTGAAACGGGCTTCTTCGGCCTGCTGATGTGGCTGGCCGGCGCGGCCCTGGCGTGGCGCGCGTGGCGTTTCGCCGATGCCCAGGCGCGCGAGCGCGCACGCCCGGCGATGCTGGCGCTGGTGGTGACCGTGTTCCCGCTGAACACCCACCTGGCGTTCTATTCGACGTTCTGGGGCGGCCTGACGCTGCTGCTCGCGGCGCTCTACGCGGGCAGCCTGCTGGCGGTGCGCAGCACGCCTGAGGCCACCGGTTCGGAGTGACTAGCGCGGCTGGTAGGGCGAGCTGTCGCCCGGCGGCCGGCGTTTGAAGCGCCGGTGGATCCACAGGTACTGGCTGGGCGCCTCGCGCACCATTGCCTCGATCGCTGCATTGACGCGGGTGCTGTCGGCCACCGCATCGCGGGAGGGGAAGTCCTCCAGCTGCGCACCCAGCCGGAGCACGTAATGCGCGCCTTCGCGGCGGTGGAAGAAGGGCACCACCGCGCAGCCGGTCATTCGGGCGAACTGGTGGGTGGCGGTGATCGTCGCCGCTGGCACGCCAAAAAACGGCGCGAACACCGTGTCCTTGCCGCGCATGTCCTGGTCGGGCGCGTACCAGAGCAATCCGCCCTGCTTGAGGTGGCGCATGGCCGGCCGCAGCTCGGCATTGGCGAACATCGCGCTGGCGTGGCCCAGGCGGCCGCGCTTGACCGCCCACTCCATCACCGGACCGCGGTGGCGCCGGTACATGCCGGCCAACGGCAGGTGGTCGCACATCAGCCGGCCGCAGATCTCCAGGGTCATGAAATGGCCCGACACCAGCAGCACGCCGCGACCGCTGGCGCGGATCGCCTCGACCGCCTCCAGGCCTTCGATGCGCACCGTTCGCCGCATCGGTTCGACCGATCCCCACCAGGCGCGTGCGAATTCGAACAGGCCGATGCCCAGGTCACGGAAGTTGTCGCGCAGCAGCGTCTCCCGTTCCGCGTCGGACATGCCGGGAAAACACAGGGCGAGGTTGGTCCGGGCGGCGCGCCGGCGGTCACCGGCGACGCGCAACGCGAGTGCGCCGACTCCAGCGCCGAGTGCGCGCTGCAAGCCCCACGGCAAGCGTGCGGCGATCAGCAGCACGCCCAGCCCCAGCCACGCCGGCCAATGCCGCGGGCTGAGCGGCGCCGGGCCGGGCGAGGTCGGGCTTGCGACGCCGCGGTCGCGCGGAGGGGATGCTGGAGCCATGCGGTGGATTCTACCGGGCCCGTGCCGGGTGAGCCGCCTGCCTCGGCAATGCTCGGCCGAGTCGGCGCGCAAGGGTCGTACCGTATCCTCAGCCGATGCGAACAGACCTGATCGAGCGCCTCCTGCGCGGCCTGTATTCGACCGTGTTGTACCTGCTGGTGCCGCTGACGGTTTACCACCTGATCTGGCGTGGCTTTCGCCAGCCCAGCTACTTCCAGCGCTGGAACGAACGCTACGCCCGTTACCGCGATTCCCCGCATACCGGCACCCTGTGGCTGCACGCGGTGTCCGTGGGCGAGGTCAACGCCGCCGTGCCGCTGGTGAATGCGCTGCGCCGCGGCCGGCCGGACCTGCACCTGCTGGTCACCACGATCACCCCGACCGGGTCCGAGCGCGTGCGGGCGCTGTGGGGGCATGACGTGGAGCACGTCTACCTGCCCTATGACCTGCCCGGCGCGGTGGCGCGCTTCCTGCGCCATTACCGGCCGCGCGCAGCGCTGATCATGGAGACCGAGTTGTGGCCGAACCTGCTGTTCGGTTGCCGCGACCATGGCGTGCCGGCCTACATCCTCAACGCACGCCTGTCGGAACGCTCGCTGCGCGGCTACCGGGTCCTCGCGCCGCTGGTGAGCCGGGCGCTGCGCACGGTGACCACCGTGGCGGCGCAATCGATGGCCGATGCGATGCGCTTCGTGCAACTGGGCGCACGCTCCGGACAGGTCGTCGACGTGGGCAACCTGAAATACGACGTCATGGTGCCCGAGGGACTGGAGGCGTTTGCCGACCAATGCCGGGCCCACTGCGGGCGCCGGCCGGTGTGGATCGCCGCCAGCACGCACGAGGACGAGGAGGCCGCGGTGATCTCCATCCACCGGCGGCTGCGCGAACGCTATCCCGACCTGCTGCTGTTGTGGGCGCCGCGCCATCCGGAGCGCTTCCGGGTGGTCGCCGAGCACGCGCGCGCATCGGGCTGGGAGGTGTCGACGCGCTCCCGGGCGCAGTGGCCGTCGGCGACAGACGCGGTGTTTGTCATCGACACCATGGGCGAGCTGCTGCCGTTCTATGCCTGCGCGGACGTCGCCTTTGTCGGCGGCAGCCTGCAGGAGGTGGGCGGGCACAACCTGCTGGAGCCGGCGGCGGCCGGCACCGCGATCGTCACCGGTCCGCACCTGCACAACTTCGAGGAAATCTCGCGCCAGCTCGATGAGGCCGGCGCGTTGCGGATCGGCCAGGACCCGATGGGCGTGGGCGGCGCACTGGAGGAACTGCTGGCGGATCCGGCGCTGCGCCGGCAGATGACCTCGGCAGGGCAGCTGCTGGTGGAATCCGGCCGCGGCGCGCTCGCCCAGACCCTCGTGCTGCTGGCGCCCGCGCTGGGGCCCGGGCAGCGTGATTCGGCCTAGTGCTGGATGGGCGAGGCCACTTCGGCCTCGGCATTGACCGTCAGCAGGCGGTTGATCTCCGCGACGTCTTCGATGTCCAGCGTGCCCGCCGCTTCTTCCAGCACCAGTCGCTGCTGCAGGTGGTTGTATCGCGCCAGGGCGTAGGCCTGCTGGGCGGTGAACAGGTTGCGCTGGTTTACCAGTACATCCAGAACCGTGCGGGTGCCGACTTCCAGTCCGACCTGGGACGCGTCGTAGGCGGCCTGCGCCGATACCAGCGCCAGGCGCCGGGCTTCCACTTCGCTGACCCCGGCCACCAGCGTCTGGTAGGCGTTGCGGGTATTGCGTTCCAGCGCGCGCCGCTGTTGTTCGAGCTGGTCGCTGGCGACGTCACGCTGGGCCACGGCCTGGCGCACGCGTGACTGGGTAGCGCCACCGGAGAAGATCGGCACCGACAGCGTCACCCCGACCTGCGGGCCGCGGCTCTCGCTCTCGATCGGATTGGTCACCGAGCCCGGCAGCCCGCTGGCGCTGAAGGTGTTTTCACCCCAGGTCTTGCCGTCCGAATAACCACCGCCCAGATAGAGCGTCGGCCAATGGCCCGAGCGCGCGGTGCCGACGTCGGCTTCGGCCGATTCCACCTGCAGTTCCTTGGCCCGCAACGCCGGGTTGTTCTCCATCGCGGTCTGTACCCAGCCATCGGCGCCGTCGGCGACCGGCAGCGCAGGCTGGAAGTCCTGCGGCAGCCCTTGCAGGTTGCGCACGGGCACACCGGTGATTTCGGTCAGCGCCTGGTAGGCGTCGGCCACGGCATTGCGGGCGACGATCGTGTTGGCCCGCGCGCTGTCGAACTGGGCGCGCGCCTCATGCACATCGGTGATCGGCGCCAGGCCGACCTCCAGCCGCTTGGAGGCGAAGTCGAACTGTTTCTGTAGCGCCTGCTCGGCGGCTTCGGCGGCGGCCAGGGTTTCCAGCTGCACCAGCACGTTGAAGTAGGTGGCCGAGGTGCGGGTGATCAGGCTCTTGCCCGCCGCGTCGAGCTGGAAATCGCTGGCGCGCGCCAGCGCCTTCTGGCTGTCGAGGATGGTGAAGCGGGCGCGGTCGAAGATCATCTGGTCCACGTTGACGCCCAGGCGCCGGGTCGTGGTCTCGGTCTCGACGTTGCCGGTGAAGGTGATCGGTTGGCCGGTCACCGGGTCGAACTGGTTCTGCGTGGCCGGCCCTTCGCTGCGGCTGCGGTTGTAGGACGCACTGCCGTTGATCTGCGGCAGCATCGCCGCCCGGGCCTGCACCGCGCCCTCGCGGGTCGCCAGCCGTCCGGACTCGGCTGCGGCGAACTGCGGATCGCCGGCACGCGCCAGCTCATAGGTCTGGAGCAGGTCGGCCGCGCCGGCAGTGGCGGGCAGGAGCGCAACGACGAGGGCGAGTACGAGTGGGCGGGTGATCATGCGGGGTCCTTGCGCTCAGAATTCGAAGGCGGGTACGGGTGCCGCACCGGCGAGATAGGGAATGTCGGTCTCGAACAACGATTCGATGCGCGATCCGTTGACGTCCACGTGCACCAGCACGGTCTCCATGACCGGCGAGCGCCCGCGCACGATCAGCATGCGTCCGCCGGGCTTGACCCATTCCAGGAACGCCATCGGGATCGTGTCCACCGCGCCGGTCACGCAGACCACATCGAACTGGCGGGCGGGGCGGTAGGAAAACGCATCCGCGTGGATGACCTCGGCGTTGGCGATCGCGCGTGCCGTCAGGTTGGCGCGACCCAGCTCGGCCAGCTCGGCATGCTTCTCGATGCTGACCACGTCTCGCGCCAGGCGCGACATGCACGCGGTGAGGTAACCGCTGCCGGTGCCGACCTCCAGCACCTCCTCGTCGGGCTGCAGCAGCAGCGATTGCAGCATGCGCCCCTGGATGACGGGCTTGAGCATCACTTGGCCCTGCGGCAGTGGCAGGTTGCTGTCGGTATAGGCCAGGTTGCGGTGCGGCGCCGGCACGAACGGCTCGCGCGGCATGGTCGCCAGTACGTCCAGGACCCGCGCATCCAGCACGTTCCAGGGGCGTACCTGCTGCTCGACCATCAAGTCCCTGGCCTCGGCGTAGTCAATCATGGTCATCGGGTCGAATCTCGGGCTATGCGTGTCAACCGCGTATTGTACCGGCGACGTGCCACAGCATCACGTCAGCGGGGCCGCTGGCGGAGTGCCGGAAGTCACCGCGACCAAGGTCACGGCTGGCGCGTGGACGGGTCCGGTCTGGCGTATGCACGCAGGAACACGTCCACCGCGGACGCCAGGTGGGCGGGAACCTCCGCGGCTGCCAGCCCTTCCAGTCCCAGCAGCCGACGCGCGTGCGGCTCGCCCTTGAGCAGGGCGAGCAACTGGCCGGCCGCCCGCGCCAGCTCGGCGGCGTTTTCCGGATCCAGGCGCAACTCGCCCAGCTCGGCGCGACGCTTCAGCAGGGCCGCCAGTTCCTGGTTGATGCGGGCGGGGCCTGCCTCCCAGAACGTGCGGACCACCGGCGAGTCGGCCAGCTGCGGCGCCGACAGCATGCGCAGCGCGCCGATCGCCTCTTCGCTGCTGGCCATGGCGTGGAAGGCGCAGGCGATCTCCAGCAGGTGCGCACGCAGGGGCGCGCCGGACGCGCGGTCGAACAGCGCGTGCGGCAGTTGCAGCTCGCAGTACGAGCCCACGGCGGCGGCGAACAGGTTTTCCTTGTCGCCGAAGTGGCTGTAGACGGTGAGCTTGGAGACGCCGGCGGACGCCGCGATCTGGTCCATGCTCACGCCGTCAAAACCGTGCTGCAGGAACAGTAGCCGTGCCGATTCCAGGATCGCCGCGCGCTTGGCCGGATCCTTGGGGCGTCCAGGACCCGCCGGGCCCGACGAGGCCGAGCGGCCTGCCGGAGTGGATCCCGAACCGTGATCGCCGCGGAGGTGCGAATCGCTCATCACCCAATACTAGACCGGGGAGTTTTATATTTATACAGTGCCTGCCACTCCAAGCGCTCAACCCGGGAATCGATCCGACATGTGCAGCCGTAGCCGAACCGGTCGTTCCGCCTCTTTGCTGGGCAATCTCGCCGCCGCGCTGCTGGTGCTGCTGGTGGCCGCCTGCAGTGGAAGCGATGCCGAGCCGCAGGAAAAGCCTCCCGTGCTGGTCGTGCTGCCCGGCGCCGGCACGGCGACGGAAATGTCGCTGACCGGGGAGATCCGCGCGCGCGAGGAGAGTCCGCTGTCCTTCCGGATCGGCGGCAACATGCTCGAGCGGCGGGTCGAGGTCGGTGACCACGTCAGCGAGGGCGACGTGCTGGCGACGCTGGATCCCGATGACCAGCAGGCCCAGGCGACTGCCGCGCGGGCCAAGCTGGCGGCGCTGGAAGCCGACCTCAAGCGGGCGCGCGCCGACCAGGCCCGCTACGCGCAACTGGTCAAGGACCAGTTGATCAGCCGCTCCAACATGGATGCGCAGACTGCCGCCGCCGAAGCGGCGCAGGGGCAGGTCAATGCCGCCCGCGCCGAGCTGCGCATGGCCAGCAACCAGGCCGGCTACAGCAAGCTGGTCGCGCCGGCGGACGGTGTCATCGCCAGCCGCCAGGCCGAGGCGGGGCAGGTGGTTGCCGCCGGGCAGCCGGTCTTCACGCTGGCTGCGGACGGCGCGCGCGAGATCGTCTTTGCGGTGGCCGAGAACGCCAAGGACGAGGTCCAGCCCGGCAAGGCGGTGCAGGTCGAGGTCTGGTCGCAGCCGGGCAAGCGCTGGCCCGGCACCGTACGCGAAGTGTCGCCCTCGGCCGATCCCGCGTCGCGGACGTTCGCGGCCAGGGCCACCGTGGACGCCCCCGAAGGTGCCCTGCAACTGGGCCAGAGCGCGCGGGTCATCATCCCCACCAATGCCGCGGGCGGCGCGACGTTCAGCGTCCCGCTCACCGCGTTGCAGCGACAGGGCGATGGCGTGGCGGTGTTCGTGGTCGACCGCGCCAGTTCCACCCTGAAGCTCCAGCCTGTGTCCATCGGTGCGTATGGCAACGACAGCGTGCCCGTGCTCGATGGCCTGGCCAAGGATGACTGGGTGGTCGCCGCCGGCGGGCACCTGCTGCGCGAGGGTCAGGAGGTGGCGCCGGTGGACCGCGACAACCGGCCGCTGGGCAACTGACCTTGATGCGGTTCAATCTTTCCGCGTGGGCCCTGCGCCATCGCAGCCTGGTCGTCTACATGATGCTGGTGGTGGCGATCGCCGGCACCTTCTCCTACCTCAAGCTGGGCCGCAGCGAAGATCCGGCGTTCACCTTCAAGGTCATGGTGATCCACACCGTGTGGCCGGGCGCGACCGCCGAGCAGGTCGGCCGGCAGGTGACAGAGCGCATCGAGCGCAAGCTGATGGAGACCGGCGAGTACGAGTTCATCCGCTCCTACTCGCGAGCGGGCGAGTCGCAGGTGATCTTCGCCGCGCGCGACTCCATGCGTTCCTCGCAGGTGCCCGAGCTGTTCTACCAGGTGCGCAAGAAGATCGGCGACCTGCGCCCGGAACTGCCGGCCGACATCGTCGGTCCGTTCTTCAATGACGAGTTTGGCGACACCTTCGGCAACATCTATGCGCTGACCGGCGCCGGCTTTGATTACGCGGTGATGAAGGACTACGCCGACCGCATCCAGCTGGCCCTGCAGAAGGTGCCCGACGTCGGCAAGATCGAGCTGTTCGGGGTCCAGGACGAGAAGGTCTGGATCGAGCTTTCCAATACCAAGCTGGCCACGCTGGGCGTGTCTGCGGCGGCGGTGCAGGACGCGCTGCAGCAGCAGAACGCCGTCGTCCCGGGTGGGTTCTTCGAGACCGCCAGCAGCCGCGTGCCGGTGCGGGTCAGCGGCCAGTTCGAGTCGGTCGAGCAGATCCGCCAGTTCCCGATCCGGGTCGGCGACCGCACCTTCCAGCTCGGCGACGTGGCCACGGTGGAGCGCGGCTTCTCCGATCCGGCGCAGCCGGGCATGCGCTTCATGGGCCAGGACGCGATCGGGATCGGCGTGGCGATGCGCGATGGCGGCGACATCCTCGCGCTCGGCAAGACCCTGGAAAGCGAGTTCGAGCAACTGCAGAAAACCCTGCCGGTGGGCATGGCGCTGCACAAGGTGTCCGACCAGCCAGCGGCGGTGAAGGAATCGGTCGGCGAGTTCGTCCGCGTCCTGGCCGAGGCGGTCGGCATCGTGCTGTTGGTGAGCTTCCTGTCGCTGGGGTTCCGCACCGGGCTGGTGGTCGCGCTGTCGATCCCTCTCGTGTTGGCGATGACCTTCACGGTGATGGAGATCTTCGGCGTCGGCCTGCACAAGATCTCGCTGGGTGCGCTGGTGCTGGCACTCGGGCTGATGGTCGATGACGCGATCATTGCGGTGGAGATGATGGCGATCAAGATGGAGCAGGGCTTCGATCGCCTCAAGGCGGCGGCGTTTGCGTGGGAGTCGACCGCGTTCCCCATGTTGACCGGCACCTTCATCACCGCGGCCGGCTTCCTGCCGATCGCGACGGCGGCGTCGAGCACGGGCGAATACACGCGCTCGCTGTTCGAGGTGGTGACCATCGCGCTGCTGGTGTCGTGGGTGGCGGCGGTGGTGTTCGTGCCCTTCCTGGGCGACAAGCTGCTGCCGCACATCGAGCGCGGCGCGCATCGCCACCCGGCGCCGCCGAAACCCGGTTCGCTGGCCGCGCGCTGGCAGGCCCGCCGCCAGGCCTGGGCGGACCGGCATCCGGCATTCGCCGACGTGATCGCGCCGCTGCCGCAGGACGCCGGGCAACCGCACGATCCGTATGCGACGCGCTTCTACCAGCGCTTCCGCAGCTGGGTGGTGTGGTGCGTGCGCCATCGCTGGCTGGTGATCTTGGTCACCATCGCCGCGTTTGTGCTATCGCTGCTGATGTTCCGCTTCGTGCCGCAGCAGTTCTTCCCCGAGTCGGTGCGCCCCGAGCTGATGGTTGACATGGAGCTGGCCGAGGGCAGTTCGCTGCGCGCCACCCGCGCCCAGGCCGAGCGGCTGGAAGCGCTGCTGGCCGAGCGCGACGACCTGACCAACTACACCGCCTACATCGGTACCGGCTCGCCGCGTTTCTACCTGCCGCTGGACCAGCAACTGCCGTCGGCCAACTTCGCCCAGTTCGTGCTGATGCCCGAGAGCCTGGAGGCGCGCGAGGCGCTGCGCAGCTGGATGATCGACGAGGTCGTGCCGCTGTTCCCCGACCTGCAGCTGCGCGTGACCCGGCTGGAGAACGGCCCACCGGTCGGCTATCCGGTGCAGTTCCGCGTCTCCGGCGAGCACATCGACCAAGTGCGCCGGATCGCCTACGCCGTGCGCGAGGAGATCCGCAAGAACCCGCACGTGGCCAACGTCAACCTGGACTGGGACGAGCCGGGCAAGGTCGTGCGCCTGCAGGTCGACCAAGCACGGGCGCGCGCGCTGGGCATCACCTCGGCGCAGCTGTCGCAAGTGCTCAGCGGCTCGCTGTCGGGCATCCAGGTCAGCACCTACCGCGAGGGCAACCAGTTGATCGGGATGGTGCTGCGCGGCGGGGAGGAGGAGCCGATCGCGCTGGATCAACTCTCCACGTTGATGGTGCCGACCGCCAGCGGCCAGAGCGTGCCGCTGGCCCAGGTCGCCACGCTGGAGTACGGCTTCGAGGAAGGCATCATCTGGCACCGCGACCGCAAGCCGACCATGACCGTGCGCGCCGACATCTACGACGGCACCCAGCCGGCGTCGGTGATGGGGCAGATCTCGCCGACCCTGGATGGGATCCGCGACGAACTGCCGTACGGCTACTCGGTGGACGTGGGCGGCAGCGTGGAGGATTCGACCCGCGGCCAGGACTCGATCGCCGCCGGCGTGCCGCTGTTCCTGTTCGTCGTGTTCACGCTGCTGATGGTGCAGCTGCGCAGTTTCTCGCGCAGTTTCATGGTGCTGCTGACCGCGCCGCTGGGGATGATCGGCGTCACCCTGTTCCTGCTGGTGTTCCGGGTGCCATTCGGCTTCGTGGCGATGCTAGGCACCATCGCCCTGTCGGGCATGATCATGCGTAACGCGGTGATCCTGGTGGACCAGATCGAGCAGGACCGGCGCGACGGCCACGAGACCTGGGATGCGATTGTCGAGGCGACGGTGCGCCGTTTCCGGCCGATCGTGCTGACCGCGCTGGCCGCGATCCTGGCGATGATCCCGCTCTCGCGCAGTGCCTTCTTCGGCCCGATGGCGGTGGCGATCATGGGTGGGCTGCTGGTGGCCACCGTGCTGACACTTCTGTTCCTGCCCGCGCTGTATGCGGCCTGGTTCCGGGTCAAGGTGCCCGAGTCTGGCTCGCCTCGCAGAGCGTAGCGGGCGCTGCCCAACGCGCAGGCCGCCGTGGCCTGCGTCGGCAATGCACGCCGTTCCAATCAGCATGGCCGCGCGAGTACGCAACTGGCGCGCTCGACACTCTCTGAACCAAAGGGCCGTGTGATGCTTGGTGAACGGCTGCCTCCTGCCCGCGTTTCCGCCCTTGCGGCCAGCGCGCGCCAGCAGCCGCGCCCATGGATCCAGTTCGATCCGGAGCAGATCGAACGCTCGTATAACAGGTCGCCCTTTCTGGTGAAACACCGCCTGGCAGAACGGCCGCAGTTCATGCTGCCATCGCTGTTCGCGCTCTGCCGGCGGATGCCCACATCAGCGGTCAAGGTGCGTATCGGCAAGATACCCGGCGACGCGGATTTGACTCTTCGCTCCATCGCTACAACCACGGGCTAACCTTGGAAGATGCGGTCGAGCACTTCGAGGAGCGGGAGGCCTACATCGTTGTCTACAACCCGGAGCGTGACGCGGAATACCGCCCGGCGATTGAAGGACTGCTAGGCGAGATCATCGTGGGTATCGAGCGGCTCGATCCCAGGCCGACCTGGTACTCCACGTACTTCTTCATATCGGCCCGACACGCCGTGACGCCGTACCACATGGATCGCGAGATGAACTTCCTGCTGCAGATCCGCGGCCACAAGACCGTCAGGCTCTGGGACCCTGCCGATGCAACGATCATGACGCAAGCCCAGAAAGACCGGCTGCTCAGCGCGGAAGGGGAGGCGAGGCCAGCGTATCTGCCTTCGTTTGCCACCAAGGCAAAAGTGTTCGAACTCGAGCCAGGCCTCGGTGTGCACCATCCGTTCATTGCGCCCCATCTGGTGACCACCGGACCAGAGCTGTCCATCTCCCTGGCCATGACGTTTCGGACCGCGCGGTCGGACGTCTGGGCCGATGCACACCGTTTCAATCACCGCATGCGGCGCCTTGGTCTGCACCCGCGGGCGGTTGAGAGCAATCCCGCCGTCGACGCCACCAAGGCCGCATGCCTGCGTGGCTTACGCGGGATGCGCAACGCGGTGCGCGGGGGGACGGAACGGGAGGGGGCGTAGACCACGGGAGACGCCTGAAGGTTGTGGCGGTCGCGGCGCGTGTAGCCACGCCATCCCGCGTTTCGGGTCACGTTGCCGGAGTCTGGGACAATGCAACGCTGACCGACCCCTCTGACGGACGAATCCCATGACCCAGTCCCTACGCATCGCAATGGCCCAGTTCGACTTCGCCGTCGGCGCGGTGGATGAGAACGCAGACCTGATCGTGGAACTGATCGAGCAGGCGCGCGACGACCACGGCGCCGACCTGGTGCTCTTCCCCGAGCTGGCGATATCGGGCTACCCGCCCGAGGACCTGTTGATGCGGCCGGGTTTCCTGCGCGCTTGCGAGGCGGCGATCGGGCGGGTGGCCAAGGCCGCCATCGGCATCACGGTGGTCGTGGGCTGGCCGGAGTCGGCCGGGTCGGTGGTCTACAACGCCGCCAGCGTCCTGCGCGACGGCGTGATCGAGAAGACCTACCGCAAGCGCAAGCTGCCCAATTACGCGGTGTTTGATGAGCGCCGCTATTTCGTCGTCGACCCCGACGGCGGGGACTGCGTGTTTGAAGTCAAAGGCACCCGGCTGGGTTTGCTGGTGTGCGAGGACCTGTGGTTCCACGAACCGATCGCTTCCACCGTGGCGGCCGGCGCGGAGCTGGTGCTGTCCATCAATGCCTCCCCGTTCGAACACGACCAGCACGGCAGGCGCGACCAGTTGCTGGAGGACGCCTCGCGCGGCAGCGGCGTGCCGATCGCCTATGTCAATTGCGTGGGCGGCCAGGACTCGCTGGTGTTCGACGGCGCATCCCTGGTCGCCGATGGCGATGGCTGCGTGCACCCGGCGGCGTCGGCCTTCACCGAGCAGTGGCTGGTGGTCGATTTCGAACCGGCCAGCAAGCGCTTCCACCCGGTGCTGTGGCAGCAGGACGGCGACGAGAGCCGCGATGCGCTGGCGTGGCGCGCGGTGGTGACCGGCACGCGTGACTACTGCCGCAAAAACGGCTTCCGCAACGCGTGGGTGGGCCTGTCCGGCGGGCTGGATTCAGCGGTCGTGTTGGCCATTGCGGTGGACGCGCTGGGCGCCGACAACGTCACCGCGGTGCGCATGCCCTCGCGCTACACCGTCAGCCTGTCCAACGACCTGGCCGCCGAGCAATGCCAGGAGCAGGGCGTGCGGCTGCTCGACCTGCCCATCGAGCAACCGTTTCAGGGCTTTCTTGCCGCGCTGGAGACGGTATTCGAGGGCCAGGCCGTGGATACCACCGAGGAGAACCTGCAGTCGCGGATCCGCGGCGCGCTCCTGATGGCGCTGAGCAACAAGTTCGGCGGCCTGCTGCTGACCACCGGCAACAAGAGCGAATACGCGGTCGGCTATTCGACCATCTACGGCGACATGGCCGGCGGCTACGCGCCGATCAAGGACCTCTACAAGAGCGAGGTCTTCGAGCTGGCTCGCTGGCGCAACACCGTCGGCGACCCGGTGGTCCCGGTCGGCGTGATCGCGCGCGCCCCGTCGGCGGAACTGCGCGCCGACCAGAAGGACGAGGATTCGCTGCCGCCCTACGACGTGCTCGACGCGCTACTGCGCCGCTGCATCGACCAGGAGCAGTCCCGCGATGAGATCGTCCGCGCCGGTTTCGATGCCGCGACCGTGGATCGCATCCTGCACCTGGTCCGCATCAGCGAGTGGAAGCGCCACCAGGCCGCGCCCGGCCCGAAAGTGTCGCGGCGCGCGTTTGGGCGGGAAAGGCGGTATCCGATCAGTAATGGGTTTCGGGATTAGCTTTCGGACCCTCCAGTTAGATAGCGGTCAAGGCGACTGACGGCTTGCTTTCGTGAGAGCGCTCTCCCCGGGATAGCGTCACGTGAGATTGGGTACGGGCAGCCATCGGCTTGTTCATGGCCTCATAAAATGTGCCGCAAGCAGCAACCCAATTACCCAATAGACCCAGTGGGGAATCATAGGCGCATCCCGCGGGTGCGGCGGACGAGACTCTGCGTGCCCATCAACGCGCTCGGACCAGTGACTGCGGCGCGGCGTCTCCACTGCGAAGTCGCCGCGCTGCAGGAGCTTATAGAGGTAAGTTCGGCTGCGATCCGTCTTCCCCGTTCGCTGCATGAGCGCCTGGCGCAAAGCATGGGCATCGGCGAGTGCCCCGTGGACATCCGATCGCTCAATCGCGAAGTGTGCACACACTGTGTCGAGTTTCTTGTTAGCCAAGGGAGCCCAGGGCCACTGGCGCTGTGTGCAGCGCCACCTCCGTCGCTCGATGCCGGAAATTACCTGCCCAATCATACGAATGTCGAAGCGGGCGTTGTGCGCGATCAGGACACTGGCACGGTCCAGCATTGAGGTCAGAGCCGGAACATCAAACGCAAGTCCGCGAAGCGCTTCCACCGACATGCCATGAACACGCTGGGCATGTGGATTCATTGGAACCGTCGGGCATGCAAGACCATGCCATTCCGCGATGGGCTCGCCGAAGCCCTTCGCGTCGAGCTCCACCAGGACCGCTGCGATACTTACCGGCTGGTCGGCGGCGCTCAAGCCTGTGGTCTCGCAATCTAAAAAACACACGATCATTGGTTCCAAAATGCAGCCCCTTGGATTTACCGAACCCCGGCCTCCATTCACAGCGCCCCGAAAACCCGGAATTGAACCGCGATCACGCGATCAATGTCGTGCCGGCTACGAATGCTTGGATTAAAGGGGGCTAATGCTCTCGATTTTCGCAACGCAACGGTACCCCGAATGGAACTCGGCCGGTCTACCCCGCGGAAATTCCACGGCTGCTGACTACATAACTCTGAGTGGGGTTCAGTCGTGTGCCCAAGCTCTGAAGGCAAGTGGCTGGGCGGAGGTGTATACTCTCCCCCAGTATCCGACACGCCACGCCACGCCACGCCGCCTCATGCCGCACTCCCCCGAAGAAAAGAAACGTGTCCTGACCAGGGTCCGCCGCGCGCGGGGACAGCTGGAGGCATTGGAGCGTGCGCTGGAGGCGGGTGCTGACTGTGGGCCGGTACTGCAGCAGATCGCCGCGATCCGCGGTGCAGTCAACGGACTGATGTCGCAGGTGCTGGAAAGCCATCTGCGCGAGGAGCTGGGAAGCCCTGCTGAGGATCCTTCACGCCGCCAGGCGGGCATCGACGATGCCGTGGCGCTGGTGCGCGCTTACCTGAAATGATTTGGAGAACGCCATGAAATCGCGTGCCGCCGTCGCTTTCGAAGCCGGAAAGCCCCTGCAGATCGTCGAGATCGATGTCGAGCCGCCGCGTAAGGGCGAGGTCCTGGTCAAGATCACCCACACCGCGCTGTGCCACACGGACGCGTTCACCCTGTCGGGCGATGACCCCGAGGGCGTGTTTCCGGCCGTGCTCGGGCATGAGGGCGCGGGCATCGTGGTCGAGGTCGGCGAGGGCGTGACCAGCGTCAAGCCGGGCGATCACGTGATTCCGCTGTACACCGCCGAGTGCGGCGAGTGCCTGTTCTGCAAGAGCGGCAAGACCAACCTGTGCGTCGCCGTGCGCGCGACCCAGGGCAAGGGCGTGATGCCCGACGGCACCACCCGCTTCTCCTACAACGGCGAGCCGATCTACCACTACATGGGCTGCTCGACCTTCAGCGAGTACACCGTCGTCGCCGAGGTCTCGCTGGCCAAGGTCAACCCCGACGCCAACCCCGAACACGTCTGCCTGCTCGGCTGCGGGGTCACCACCGGCATCGGCGCGGTCCACAACACCGCCATGGTGGCCGAAGGCGACAGCGTGGCGGTCTTCGGCCTGGGTGCGATCGGGCTGGCGGTCATCCAGGGCGCGGTGCAGGCCAAGGCCGGGCGGATCATCGCCATCGACACCAATGCCGAGAAGTTCGAGCTGGCCCGGCAGATGGGCGCGACCGACTGCGTGAACCCCAGGGACCACGACAAGCCGATCCAGGAAGTCATCGTCGAGATGACGCGCTGGGGCGTGGACCACAGCTTCGAGTGCATCGGCAACGTCGACGTGATGCGCGCCGCACTGGAATGCGCGCATCGTGGCTGGGGCCAGTCGGTGATCATCGGCGTTGCCGGTGCGGGCAAGGAGATCAGCACGCGGCCGTTCCAGCTGGTGACCGGGCGCAAGTGGATGGGCACCGCGTTTGGCGGCGTCAAGGGCCGGACCCAGTTGCCTGGCATGGTCGAGGACGCGATGCGCGGGGACATCCAGCTGGCGCCATTCGTGACCCACACCCTGCCGCTGGAGCGGATCAACGAGGCGTTCGAACTGATGCACGCCGGCGAGTCGATCCGCACCGTGATCCATTACTGATGGCGCGACGATCCAACCCCCGCGCCATCCTTCGATACGAGGTGACTCATGAAACAGATTGAACAGCACGCCAGTTTTGGCGGCAGCCAGGAAGTCTGGCAGCACGCGTCCAGCACGCTGGGCGTGGACATGGACTTCGCGGTCTATCTGCCGCCGCAGGCCAAGCAGGGGCCGTGCCCGGTCCTGTACTGGTTGTCGGGCCTGACCTGCAACGAGCAGAACTTCATCACCAAGGCCGGCGCGCAGGGCTACGCGGCCAAGCACGGCGTGATCCTGGTGGCGCCCGACAGCAGCCCGCGCGGCGAAGGCGTCGCCGATGACGAGGCCTACGACCTCGGCCAAGGCGCGGGTTTCTACCTCAACGCGACCCGCGAGCCGTGGGCGAAGCACTACCGGATGTACGACTACATCACCCAGGAGCTGCCGGCGCTGGTGGATGCGCATTTCCCGACCACCACCGCGCGCGGCATCAGCGGCCACTCGATGGGCGGCCACGGCGCGCTGGTGATCGCGCTGCGCAACCCGGGCATGTTCCGCAGCGTGTCGGCGTTCTCGCCGGTGGTCGCGCCCAGCCAGGTGCCGTGGGGCGAGAAGGCGTTCAGCGCCTACCTTGGTGATGATCGCGACGAGTGGAAGCAGTGGGATGCCGCCGCGCTGGTCCCCGATGCCAGCGAGCGCCTGCCGCTGCTGGTCGACCAGGGCGATGCCGACAACTTCCTCGACGAGCAGTTGCGCCCGCAGCTGCTGCAGCAGGCCTGCGAGGCGGCCGGCCACCCGCTGACCCTGCGCATGCAGCCGGGCTATGACCACAGCTACTACTTCATCGCCAGCTTCATCGGCGAGCACATCGCCCACCACGCCAAGGCGATGAAGGCCTGATCACCGGGGATAGGGACGTCCGGCTGGTTCAGGACGACGCGGTCGTCTGGTCCGCGAGCCGAAAGTCGGTAAACGCGAAACGCCCGTCGCGAAGCACGGTGTCCCCGCGCTGCAGCTGAAGCGGCCGCCGGAACATCGGGCCGTCTTCGACCAGCGTGTGGAACTCGCCGTTCTCGCCGCAGGGATCTGCGCCAGCGGGAAGGTCCTCCAGCAGCGCCGTATCGAACAGGCGGCCGGCGAAGCGCGCATCCAGTTGTTGCGTATCCACGCAGCACAGATGGGTGCGCAGGCCACCGTCGAGCATCTCGCGCGCCAGCGCGGTGGTATTGCTGCCGAACAGCGGCGTCAGGATGTTCCAGCCGTAGCGGGCGCACATCGCCTCGCGCCAATCGCGGACGTCTGCCAGCAGCAGGTCGCCGAACGCGACCGTGTCGATGCCCCGCCAGCGATCGCGCGCCTGACGCAGACTGGCGGCGAAGGTGGCCTCGTAGGTGGCGTTGTCCGAGCCGTGCGGGATCACCGACTCCAGCAGCGGCAGGCCGACGGCGTTGGCTTGCGCGCGCAACACGTCGCGGCGGATGCCGTGCATGGCGACCCGCTGGAAGTCGCCGTTGAGGGTGGTCAGCAGGCCGACCACCTCGACGTCGTCGCGGCCACACAGGTGGTGCAGCGTCCAGGCGGCGTCCTTGCCGCCGCTCCACGCGAGCAGGATCCGGCGCGACATCGCTCGCTCAGGCGGACTTGACGTCGCGCAGTTCCCACGCGCTGCCGGCCAGCAGCCGCAGGCGCTGCTTCAGCACCGCGCCGGGGATGCTGGAGGTCACCACCAGGTCGATATGCAGGTCGTCCTGCGCACCTTCCACCGTCGCGTCCGGATCGGTCGCGGCGAGGGAACGGTCCACCTCGTCGGGTTCGTCCTGCTTGCGACGCCAGCGCTCGAACAGTCCATCGCCGCGCAACGCGGCCTGCAGTTCGGCGGCGAAGCCCTCCCCACTCTGCGCGGTGAAGGACAGATCCGGGTCGGCGCCGCGTGCGCGCGCGCCGTCGGGGAGGGTGATGTAGTAGCGGGTGGCCATGCGTAGTCCCTGGATGGAATGACGCCAGCTTACGGCCGACGCCATCGGGTCGCGGTGAACGCTGATCGGACGCAGCGCTCGGGCTGGCGCGCGGCGGTGTCCGGATACATCAGCCGGGAGACGTATACGCAGGAGCACGTTCAGCGCGTGCGTTCCGAATTTCGAGCTATGGAGCAGGTGTTTATGGCACGACGCGTGAGATCTTACCGGGCGCCCAACGTGGGGTTGCGGGTACTGATGCCAGCGGTACTGGCGGCAACCCTGGCAGCGGCGGCACCGGCTGCGGCGATGGAGTCGCAGGCCGACTTCATGTTTGAGATGCTCGGCGCGATGACGTGTGAACCTCCCCCTCGGGAGTTTGATCTGGCTGAATACCGACAGATGGTTTACGACAATCCCGATTTGCCATTGACCCGAGGCACGATGGAGGGCGGGATGAGCAGCAACCTCGCCGGCGGCACTGCGTATGGTGACGATGGGCGGGGAAGCTACATGGTCGGCATGCAGGGCATCTTGCTGGACCACAGCGATGACGTGACGGCGTTGTGCGTGATCCTCGCCCACATCGGCCAGAAGGCGGTGGGTCCCGCCTCCGGGGTCATCTTCGGGGAGGAAAACATCGAGGCGTCCAGCGATGGCGACTTTCTGGGTGTCTTCAAGTTGGTCAAGACCGATGAGCGCGACCACTCGCGCACATATGCGACCGGCACCGTCAGCGGCGGCAGCCTGACACTCGACGAGCTGGAAAGGGACGTGGTGGCAGGCTCGCTGGTGCTCGAGGGCTCCTACATGCCCGTGGGCACCAAGAGCGTCATGCCCCTCAGTGTGAGCGTCGCGATTCCGCGCGCCGAGAATGTGCTTGAGCCTGTGTGGACGCTGGAGCGCAAGTAAGGGCGTCGGGCCCGTCGCGGCGGTGGCATTATCGGTTTCCCGGGAGCGGCGTCGCTCCCACGCCATCTGGAGTGCCCATGCGTCGCATCCTTGCCGTTTCCGCGCTGTCCCTTGCCCTGTGCGTCGCATGCTCAACCGGCGCGCCGACAAAAACCACGGCTCCCACCGCCCCGGCCGCCCAGACCTCCGCGGTCCAGGCCGCCTCCGAGGACGCGCGCCTCAACGCGTGGTTCGAGCGCAAATACGAGGAGCAGCTGCAGTTCAGTCCGATCCAGATGACCTTCCTGGGCCGCAAGGACCGCTATTCCGAGATCGACGACCTGTCGCGCGCGGCAGGGGAGCGCCAACTGGCGTGGCAGATCGCCGCACTGCAGGAGATGCAGTCGAACTTCGATTACGACGCGCTCGGCGACGATGCGCAGCTCTCGTGGGACCTGTTCAAGTACCAGGTCGAGCAGTCAAAGGCCGGCCACCGGTTTGTCGATCACCAGTATCCGTTCGAGCAGATGGGCGGCATGCAATCGCAGCTGCCGACCTTCCTGATCAACTTCCACAAGGTGGAGGACGAATCGGATTACCTTGCCTATATCGCCCGCCTTCGCGAGGTGCCGCGGGCGTTCGGGCAGCTGATGGAGCAGGTGAAAATTTCGGCGAAGAAGGGCATCCGGCCGCCACGTTTCGCCCACGAGGGCGTGCTCGAGCAGGGTGGCAAGGTGGTCACCGGCGCCCCGTTTGCTGACGGCGCCGACAGCGCGCTGTGGGCCGACGCGCAGGCCAAGGCCGATGGGCTGGTGAAGGCCGGCAAGATTGATGCGGCACGTGCGGCCGAGTTGAAGGCGCAGGCCCGCGCCGCGCTGGTGGAAGCGGTGCAGCCGGCGTATGCGGAAATGCTCGCCTGGTTCAAGGCCGATCTGCCCAACGCCAAGGCCAATCCCTCCGGCGTCGGCACCACCCATCCCGATGGCAAGGCCTATTACGCCCAGCGCCTGCAGGCATCGACCACGACCGACCTCACGCCCGATGAAGTGCACCAGATCGGACTGGACGAAGTGGCGCGAATCCGCGGCGAGATGGAGGCCCTGAAAGAGCGCGTCGGCTTCAAGGGCGACCTGCAGGCGTTCTTCCACTTCATGCGCACAGACCCTCAGTTCAAGTATCCCAACACCGATGCCGGGCGCCAGGCCTACATCGACGATGCCAGCAAGGCAATCGCGACCATCAAGCAGCAGTTGCCCAACTACTTCGGCCTGCTGCCCAAGGCCGACATCGTGGTCAAGCGGGTGGAGGCGTTCCGCGAAGTGGACGGCGCCGCGCAGCACTACTACCCCAGCACCCCGGACGGCAGCCGTCCGGGCGTGTACTACGCGCACCTGTCGGACATGAATGCGATGCCGAAGACCGAGCTGGAGGTGATCGCCTACCACGAGGGCCTGCCGGGCCATCACATGCAGATCGCCATCGCGCAGGAGCTGGAGGGCGTGCCGGAGTTCCGCAAGCAGGCCGGGTTCACCGCCTACGCCGAGGGCTGGGGCCTGTACGCCGAGTGGCTCGCGCGCGAGATGCCGGGTACCTACACCGACCCGTACTCCGAGTACGGTCGCCTGACCTCGGAGATGTGGCGCGCGATCCGCCTGGTGGTCGACACCGGGCTGCACGCCAAGGGCTGGACCCAGAAGCAGGCCGTCGCGTATTTCGCCGAGAACAGCTCGATCCCGACCGAGGCGATCGAGGCCGAGGTGCGCCGCTACATCACCTGGCCCGGCCAGGCGACGGCTTACAAGATCGGCATGATCAAGATCCAGCAGCTGCGCGCGAAGGCCGAAGCCGAACTGGGCGGTGATTTCGACATCCGCCGTTTCCACGACGCCGTGCTTGGCGGCGGCGCGATGCCGCTGACCCTGCTGGAGCGGCGCATCGACCAGTGGATCGCGGACGAGAAAAAGGCGGGGTGAGGTCGGGGCGGGACCTGCCGACCTTCGCGGCGAATGTCCCCCGGCCTCCGCCTGTGGCGGAGGCCTCCTCCTTTATTTCGCCCCGAAGGCCGGCAAGTCCCGCCCCTGCGCTGTGGGTTCGGAGCCGCCGGATTTACCTTCCGCAACCGCCGCGACTATTTAACGTCGGGGATGCATGCCCTTGGGTGTGAAGTAAAGGAGGAGGCACCGGCTTGACCGGTGCCGGGGGACATTCGCACCCAAGGGTATGCGTCCTCGGCACTCCTACTAACGCACCGCCGCTGGATACGCCGGCGGCAAACCGCCGCGCTCGGCCCGGACATCCGGCTGCAGATACCGGTCCCGCAGATCCGTCTGCCGGCTGCGCATCTGGATCGGCTTGCCGTCGAACCAGACCTGGGTGGCCACCGCATTCACCTCCAGAGGATCGCCGCTCCACAGCACCAGGTCGGCACGTTTGCCGACGGCGATGCTGCCGACGCTGTCCGTGACGCCGAAGACCTTTGCCGGTACCGACGTCAGTCCGGCGACGCCGAGATCCCAGGGCAGGCCGTGGGCGACGGCGTTGCCCGCCGCCTGGCGGATCTTGCGCGCGTTGTGGGAACCGTCGCCGCTCTGGCTGAAGCCCACCGCCACCCCGGCCGCGGCCAGTCGGGCGGCGTTTTCCGGCGTCGCGCCGATCTGGTCGAAGCCGGCCGGCAGCGTGTCCAGCGGATTGACGAACACGGCCACGTCGGCAGCGGCGAGCTGGGGCGCGAGCTTCCACGCCTCGGCGCCGCCCAGGATGGCGATCCTGACCTTGTGCCTGGCCGACCAGCGCAGTAGTTGGCGGATATCGGCGGCGCGATCCACGCCGACCACGACGCGGCCGCCGTTGTCCAGATAGGTCGCCAGGGATTTGCGCCCGGCGGGTGTCAGCAGCGCGACCTTGGCGTCGAGCGGAATCCGGCCGCGCACCTCGTCCACCAACTGGTCCAGGATCATCCATTGCGCGGCCCGCGACTGTCCGCTCAGACCGGCCGCATCCGCGCCGATGTCGACAAACAGAGCCTTCGGCCCGATCGGGTCCGCGCTGCCGTCGAGGCGGAACACACCGCCCTGGCCGCCGATCATCGAGCCTTCACTGTCGCTGCCCGCGCCCAGCAGGGTCCAGCCGATGCCCTCGATGCGGGCGACCGGAACCAGCAGCGAGTCGGGGTTGTAGGCCAGCGTCACGTCAAACTCCGGGCGCACCGGCATCCCCGCCGCGCCCAGGCCGAGCCGGCTGTCCACGGTGGAGCGCTCGCCGGAGACCTCCTCGATGCCAATCCCGGTGATGCCGCCGAACAGGGCCGGCGTCAGGCGGCGCTCGCCGGCGTCGACAACCCGCACGCCAGCCGGCGCGCTCAGGGCCGCGCCGATCTGGCGGATGACGCCACCGCTGACCAGCACGTCGGTGTTGGTCAACGTCGCCGGGCTCGCGCCGGTGTGCACGGTGGCGTTGCGGATCAGCAGCTCCTGCGCGGTGGCAGGAAGCGCGCACAGCGCCAGCACGGCGGCGGCCAGCGACGTTATTGCCAGGCGCTTCACAGGGCGCCTCCGGTGGTGGCGGGCTGGCCGAGCATGAAGTCCGAGGTCGCCCGACGCGAAGGATCGTTCAGGTCATGCACGCGCGCGCCGTCGACGTAGACCTGCTCGGCCTTGGCGTAAACGCTGAAGGGGTTGCCGCTCCAGAGCACCACGTCGGCCATTTTCCCGACCTCCAGGGTGCCGGTCTGATCGGCGATGCCCATCGATTTCGCCGGGTTGGCGGTCAGCCAGAGGATCGCCCGCTCCGGTGCGATCTCGATGCCCGCCAGTTGCGCGTGTGCCATGACCTTTGCCGCCTCCTGGTTGAGGCGCTGGATGTCGTCGGCCGAATCGCTGTGCAGGATCGCGCAGCTGCCCGGCTGGCGGTCGACCAGCGCGATGTTTTCCTGGATGCCATCGAAAGCCTCCAGCTTGAACCCCCACCAGTCCGACCACAGCGCGGCGCAGGTGCCGGAGCGGGCCAGCTTGTCGGCGATCTTGTAGGCCTCCACGCCGTGGTGGAAGGCGGCGATGCGGAAGCCGAACTCGTCGGCCAGATCGAGCATCGTCGCCATCTCGTCGGCGCGGTAGCAGTGGATGTGCACGCGGATGTCGCCGTTGATCGCGCCAGCCAGCGTCTCCAGCTTGAGGTCCTGCTTGCCGGCGGCCTGTTTGCCCCAGCGGCGTTTTTTGCTCGTCGAATCGTTGCCGCTGCCGTTCTTTTTCAGGTACTCGGCGGCCTCGATGAACGCGGCCCGGTAGCCGGCGACGTTGCCCATGCGGGTCGCCGGGCCGCCCTTGTCACCATAGACGCGCTTGGGGTTCTCGCCACAGGCCATTTTCAGCCCCCACGGCGCGCCGGGAAACTTCATCGCCTGGTAGCTGACCGCAGGAACGTTCTTGAGCGTCACCCCGCGACCGCCGATCAGGTTGGCCGAGCCGGGCAGGATCTGCAGCGAGGTGATGCCGCCGGCGCGGGCGGCGTTGAAGCCCGGATCCTGCGGCCACACCGAGTGCTCGGCCCAGACCGCCGCGGTCACCGGAGCGGTCGTCTCGTTGCCGTCGCTGTGCGCGCGCACGCCAGGGCTGGGGTAGACGCCGAGGTGCGAGTGCACATCGATGATGCCCGGCGTGACCCACTTGCCGCGCCCGTCCACGACCGTGGTGTTGGCAGGCACAGACAGGTTTACCCCGACCCCGGCGATTCGGCCGTCCACCATCAGCACGTCGGCGCCCTCCATCCGCTCGCCGGTGCCGGTGAGCACGGTCGCACCCTGCAGCAGCACGGCCGGCGAGGCGATGACCTGGTAGGTGCTCGGATACGGGTCCGGACGCGGCGCGCTGGCGGCTTGGGCCGACGGCGAGGCCATCCCCAGCGCCAGCGTCAGCGCCGCCGCGAGGAGGGCGGTGTTTGGTCGAGACATTGGATTTCCCCGATGTGTTGCAGCGGCCGTTGCGGCCGCATGGCGATGGATTCACCGTAGCCGCGGACCACAGCCGTGCCAAGAGTGACAATGGTCATGCCGAGGGTTCGGGCAGCCGGCCGGAGGTAGGCTCACCGCGCCGTAGACGCGGCTGCTGCTACCGTCGACACCTCTTCCGATTGACGAGGTGCCCGATGGACACGACGCCCGCAGCGGTTCTTGAATTCTGGCGTGAGGCCGGCCCCGACATGTGGTTCGGGGGCGGCGAAGCCTTCGACCGACGGGTGCGCGAGCAGCTGGGGGAAGCGCACATGGCCGCCTCGCGCGGCGAGTTGCAGGTGTGGATGGAGTCGGCGGAAAGCGCGATGGCGCTGGTCCTGCTGCTGGACCAGGTCCCGCGCCACATCTTCCGCGGCAGCGCGCATGCCTACGCCACCGACCCCCTGGCCTGCGAGGTCGCCACGCGGGCGGTCGGGCACGGCTTCGACACCCAGATCGATCCCGAGCTGCGGCGCTTCTTCTATCTGCCCTTCACTCACAGCGAGGATCCGATGCAGCAGCAGCGGTCCGTCGAACTGCACCGGACCATGCCCGGCGAGGAGCCTGACAAGTGGGCCGTGCACCATCAGGCGATCATCGAGCGTTTCGGGCGGTTCCCGCACCGCAACGCGCTGTTTGGACGTGCCACCACGCCTACCGAACAGGCGTGGCTGGACGAGGGCGGCTTCAGTGGCTGAAGCCGCCGCGAGCGCGCCGGCTCAGTAGGTCGGCACGCTCGGATCGACCTTCGCGCTCCACTCGGCGATACCGCCGGCGACGTTGTACAGGCGCTTGAAGCCGAGCGCGCGGAAGTCCTCGGCGACCTGGGCGCTGCGCGCACCGGTGTGGCAGATGAATGCCAGGCCGGTGTCCCGGGGCAGGTCCTCCAGCTCCGCGCGACCGTTGCCGTCGAGCGTCTTGAAGGGAACCTTGACCGAGGCCACCGCGCGTTCTTCGGCCGGGCGCACGTCCACCAGCACGACGCTGCCGTCGGCCACCCTGGCGGCGGTCTCCGTCACGTCCAGCACGCTGACCTTCGGCGGTGCGTTGGGGTTGTCGATCACAAGACCGCGGCCGCGCTCGTCCTCGACCCAGTCGATCGACAGGCCGCGTGCGCGCTGGGCACTGGCGACGTCGAACTGCACGCGCAGGCCTTCGGCGTCGCTGGTGATGGCGTTGTCATCGACCGGCGCCAGCTGCAGGCGGGCGTTGAAGCGCGGGTCGATCTCGACCTGCAACGCGTATCCCTTGCCGGCGTTGCCCACGGCCTCCCCAAGCATTTTCGCCGCTGTGGGGGTGATGGTGATCGCCGGCGGCGTGCGGTCCGGGGCCGGCACGCCAAGCGCCGTGTAGAGCTCGCCGGAGCGGGCAATCTGCTCGATGATGTCGCTGCCGCCGACCAGCTCCTTGTCGATGTAGAGCTGCGGGATCGTCGGCCACTCGCCGTAGACCTTGATGCCTTCGCGGATCTCCGGATCCGAGAGCACGTCCACGTGCTGGTACTTCACCCCGGTCGCGCCCAGCAGCCCGACCGCCTTGGCCGAGAACCCGCACTGGGGCGCCGCCGGCTCACCTTTCATGAACAGGACGACGCGGTTGGTGGTGAGCAGTTCTTCGATGCGCGAGCGCAGTGCGGGATCAAGTGACATGACAAGGCTTCCGTAAGATGCGGACGGATTACGTCCCGGGTAGGCCGGCCAGTGTAACGAGGCGTGGCTGACGCTGGCATGATCCAGGTCATGGCGACCCCCGACCCGCACCGCGTTCCCCGCCGTCCGCACGCGTGGTGGATGATCCTGCTCGCGTCCCAGCTACTGGTCGCGGCCCTGTGGTGGCGCTGGGGCTGGCCGGTCGGCCTGCCGGCGATGCTGGCCAGCCACCTGCCGTTCCTGTGGGGCACGCTGAAACCCGATTCGCGGCTGTTCAGCCCGGTCCTGTCGCGGCTGCCGACCCACGAGCGCGTGGTGTGGCTCACCATCGACGACGGTCCATCGGATGACACCGTGGCGGTGCTGGACCTGCTGGATGCGCATGCCGCCAAGGCGACGTTCTTCCTGGTGGGCGAGCGTGCGCGTGAACGACCCGAGCTGGTGCGCGAGATAGTGAGGCGCGGGCACGGAATCGGCAACCACAGCCACAGCCACCCGCAGTCGGTGTTCTGGGCACTGGGTCCGGCGCGGATGCGCGAGCAGATCGACCGCGCGCAGGCCGAGCTGACGGCGATCGCCGGCATCGCGCCGCGCTGGTTCCGTGCCGTGGTCGGCATGGCCAACCCGTTCGTGGCGAGCGCCCTGCGCGAGCACGGCCTGGCCCGCGTCGCCTGGAGCGCGCGCGGCTTCGATGCGGTGGCCGCGGATCCGCAAGCGGTGGTCGCGCGTATCGAGCGCGATCTGGCGCCGGGCGCGATCGTATTGATGCACGAGGGCGCCCGGCATGGGCGCAACGTGGAAACGCTGCAACTGCTCCTGCAGCTGCTGGAGAAGCAAGGGTTCCGAGCAGTGCTGCCGGTAGCGGACGCGCGGGACGGCCCGGCTGGATCCAGAAACTCCACCGATCCGGACGCGGCACGACTTGATTGGCGACCTTCGCCGCATCCGCGCGAGGCGAATCCCGTCCACGGCAAAACGCCGCCCGGAGGAGGCGTTTCCTGATGTAGCGGATGTTTCGCGAACGCGGGGGTGCCGCTCAGTAATCCAGCGCCGACTTCTCGCGCGCAAACGGGTTGAGCTTGCGCCAGTCGCCGGGGTACTTCGGCCAGTTGCCGGCCAGGTACGGGTGCCCCGGATCGGCCTTCTGCAGGCGTGCGCGGGTGTCCGCGGCCAGGGTCTCATTGCCCAGGCCGGTGTACGCAGCGGCGAGGGCTGCGATCGCGTCGTTCTGGTACTTGCTGTCGGGGTAGGTCTCCAGCAGGTAGGTCGCACGTTCCACCGCCGCGACGTAGGCCGTGCGGCGCAGGTTGTAGAGCGAGACTTCCAGCTCATGCCGGGCGAAGGTGTTCTGCAGCTCGGCCATGCGCTCGCGCGCGTCGGCGGCGTAGCGGCTGTTGGGATAGCGCTCCACGACGATGGAGAAGTCGTTGTAGGCCTGGTGCGGCGTGGCCAAGTCGCGGCGGCTGGGATCGAGTTTCCAGACCTTCTGCAGGAACACCGTATCGCGGCTGGAGTTCACCAGCCCGCGCAGGTAGTACAGGTAGGCGATGTTGCGGTGGGTCGGGTAGGTGCGGATGAAGCGGTCGATGCTGCTGATCGCTTCCTCGTGGTTGCCGGCCTTGTACTGCGCGTAGGCGGTCTCGATCAGCGCCTGCTCGGTGTAGGGACCGTACGGGTACTGGGCGACCAGGCCCTTGAAGTTGTCGGCACCGGCCGACCAGTTGCCGCGCTTCATGGCGGCGTGGCCCTTCTCGTACAGCTCCTCCACCGGCGCGGCCTCCGGAGTGGTGTCTTTCTTCTTGAACATGGAGCAGCCGGGGCCGATGAAAGCGACGATCAGCAGCAGCGGCAGCACGCGGAGGGGGGCATAACGATGGGTCATGGTCGATATCACGGGCGCCGGGGGCACGAAGCGCCGATAATAGCAGTCCCGCGCCGTGTGCCCTTAACCGTGTCCTGCCAATGAGCCAACCCGACATCGCCCTCCAGGCCACCGTGCCCGCCGCCGCCGCGGGACGCCGCTTCGATGCCGTGGTGGCGGAACTGTTCCCGTCCTATTCGCGCTCGCGTCTCTCCACCTGGATCAAGTCCGGGGAGGTGCTTCTGGACGGCAATTCCGTGCGTCCGCGCGACCCGGTGCACGGCGGCGAGCTGGTCAGCCTGAACGTGACCCCGGACGTGCAGACACGCTCGGAGCCGGAGGACATTCCGCTGGACGTGCTGTTCGAGGACGAGCACGTGATCGTGATCGACAAGCCCGCCGGCCTGGTGGTGCATCCCGGCGCCGGCAATCCGGACGGAACCCTGGTCAACGCGCTGCTGTACCGCCAGCCCGACCTGAACGCGCTGCCGCGCGCCGGCATCGTCCATCGCCTCGACAAGGACACCTCCGGGGTGATGGTGGTCGCGCGCACGCTGGTGGCCCACACCGCGCTGGTCGAGCAGCTGTCATCGCGCGAGGTCCATCGCCAGTACCTGGCCGTGGTGTCGGGCGCGCTGGTGTCGGGCGGCACCGCCAAGGCGCCGATCGATCGCCACCCGCGTGACCGCATCCGCATGGCGGTGCGCGAGGACGGCCGCGACGCGATCACCCACTTCCGCCTGCGTGAACGGTTTCGGGCACACACGCTTTTGGAGTGCCGGCTTGAAACCGGTCGCACCCATCAGATCCGCGTGCACATGGCGCACCTCAAGCACCCGATCATCGGCGATCCGCTGTACGGCGGGTCCTTGAAACTGCCGCGTGGCGCGAACGAGGCGCTGGTGACCGCGCTGAAGGGGTTCAGGCGTCAGGCCCTGCACGCCGAGACGCTCGAGTTCGTGCATCCGGTGACCGGCGAAGCGGTGCGCTGCAGCGCGCCGATGCCGGCGGACATGCGGGCCCTGGTGGCGGCACTGCGCAACGACACCGCCGAGGCGATCGAGCGAGCGCGCTGAGTGGGCGCCTCACCGCTCCTGCCCGCTGACTGGCCCGCGCCGCGTGGGGTGCACGGGCTCACCACGCTGCGTTACGGCGCGGGTGTGTCGGTGGCGCCGTTCGAGCGGTTCAACCTGGGCAACCGCCATGCCGCCGATGGCGACGATCCCGCAGCGGTGGACGCCAACCGGGCGGCGCTGATCGCCGTCGCGGAGCTGCCCTCGGCTTCGGTGTGGTTGCGGCAGGTGCATGGGACGGGAGTGTTTCGGGCAGGAGGGAGCGATGCCGTTCCAACGGCGTCGACGGGCAGCCGACGGTCGAGCGGTGGCGCTCAGGGTGACGCATCCAACGAGCCGGAAGCCGACGCGGCGGTGACGTCCGTGCCCGGCACGGTGCTGGCCATCCTTACCGCCGATTGCCTGCCCGTGCTGTTCTGCGCCGATGACGGCAGCGAGGTGGGCGCCGCCCACGCCGGTTGGCGGGGCCTGGCCGGCGGCGTGCTGGAAGCCACCGTGAACGCGATGGCGACGTCGCCGGAGCGCCTGATCGCCTGGCTGGGACCGGCCGCCGGTCCGCAGCACTACGAGGTCGGCGCCGAGGTCCGCGATGCGTTTGTCTCGCGGGACCGCTGGGCGGACAACGCCTTCATCGCCACCCGTCCCGGGCACTGGAATGTCGACCTGTACGCGTTGGCACGGCGCCGGCTGGTGCAGGCGGGACTGTCGGCCAAACGCATCTACGGCGGCGGGCTGTGCACGATCGCCGACCCGGCGCGCTTCTACTCGCACCGCCGCGACCAGCGCACCGGGCGGATGGCGTCGGTGGTGTGGGTCGAGCCGCACCGCTGAGCGCGGGGGATCTTGAACTGGCGGCCATAAACCACATGTCCTGGGTATCGCGACCCGGCCCGGTCGCCCTGAACTTCGAGGACACGACATGCGGATGGACAAGCTCACATCGCGCTTCCAGCACGCGCTTGCGGACGCGCAATCGATGGCGGTCGGGCGCGACCACAGCGTTATCGAACCGGTGCACCTGCTGACGGCGCTGGTCGACCAGAAGGACGGCAGCACGCGCCCGTTGCTGTCGCAGGCGGGCGTCAACATGCCGCTGCTGCGCGAGCGCCTCGGCGAGGCGCTGCAAAAACTGCCCACGGTGTCCGGGCAGGCCGGCAATGTCAGCGTCGGCAACGACCTGTCGCGGCTGCTCAACCTGACCGACAAATACGCCCAGCAACGCGGGGATGCGTTCATCGCCACCGAGTTGTTCGTGCTGGCGGCGCTGGAGGATGGTGGCGAGACCGGTCGCGCATTGAAAGCCGCCGGCGCCGACAAGGCCCGCATCGAGGCGGCGATCGACCAGGTTCGTGGAGGTGAGGCCGTGCAATCCGAGAATGCCGAGGACCAGCGCCAGGCGCTGGAGAAATACACCATCGATCTCAACGCGCGCGTCGAGGCCGGCAAGCTGGATCCGGTGATCGGCCGCGACGAGGAGATCCGCCGGGTGATCCAGGTGCTGCAACGGCGGACCAAGAACAACCCGGTGCTGATCGGCGAGCCGGGCGTGGGCAAGACCGCGATTGTGGAAGGCCTCGCCCAGCGCATCATCAACAACGAGGTGCCCGAGGGCCTGCGCGGCAAGCGTGTGCTGAGCCTGGACATGGGCGCGCTGATCGCCGGGGCGAAGTTCCGCGGCGAATTCGAGGAGCGCCTGAAGGGCGTGCTCAACGACTTGGCCAAGAGCGAGGGCCAGGTGATCCTGTTCATCGACGAGCTGCACACCGTGGTCGGTGCCGGCAAGGCCGAGGGTGCGATGGACGCCGGCAACATGCTCAAGCCGGCACTGGCGCGGGGCGAGCTGCACTGCATCGGCGCGACCACGCTGGACGAGTACCGCCAGTACATCGAGAAGGACGCCGCGCTGGAGCGCCGCTTCCAGAAGGTGCTGGTCGGTGAGCCGAGCGTGGAGGACACCATCGCGATCCTGCGCGGGCTGAAGGAAAAGTACGCCGTCCACCACGGCGTGGAGATCACCGACCCGGCGATCGTCGCCGCCGCCACGCTGTCGCACCGCTACATCGCCGACCGCCAATTGCCCGACAAGGCGATCGACCTGATGGACGAGGCCGCCAGCCGCATCCGCATGGAGATCGACTCCAAGCCCGAGGAACTGGACCGCAAGGAGCGCCGGCTGATCCAGCTCAAGATCCAGCGCGAGGCGTTGAAGAAGGAGAAGGACGACGCCAGCAAGCAGCGCCTGGCGGACCTGCAAGCCGAGATCGACGTGCTGGAGCGCGAGTTCAACGACCTGGAAGAGGTCTGGAAAGCCGAAAAGGCGATGCTGCAGGGCGCGACGAAGATCAAGGAGCAGATCGAGACGGCCAAGCTTGAACTGGAGGGTGCGCAGCGCAGACAGGACTACGCGCGCATGAGCGAGATCCAGTACGGCCTGCTGCCGGAGCTGGAGAAGCAGGCGCACGCCGCGCACGAAGCCGAGGCCAAGGGGTTCACCCTGTTGCAGGACAAGGTCACCGAGGAGGAAATCGCCGAGGTGGTCAGCCGCTGGACCGGTATCCCGGTGTCCAAAATGCTCGAAGGCGAGCGCGAGAAACTGCTGCAGATGGAGCAGCACCTGCACACGCGGGTGATCGGCCAGGAGGAGGCGATCAAGGTCGTGTCGGATTCGGTGCGACGCGCGCGCGCCGGCCTTTCGGACCCCAACCGTCCGTCCGGTTCATTCCTGTTCCTCGGCCCGACCGGCGTCGGCAAGACCGAGCTGTGCAAGGCGCTGGCCGAGTTCCTGTTCGACAGCTCCGAAGCGATGATCCGCATCGACATGAGCGAATTCATGGAGAAGCACGCGGTCAGCCGGCTGGTCGGCGCACCCCCGGGCTACGTCGGTTACGAGGAGGGCGGTTACCTGACCGAGGCGGTGCGCCGCCGGCCCTACAGCGTGATCCTGCTGGACGAGGTGGAGAAGGCGCATCCGGACGTGTTCAACATCCTGCTGCAGGTGCTTGACGACGGCCGCCTGACCGATGGCCAGGGCCGCACGGTCGACTTCCGCAACACGGTGATCGTGATGACCTCCAACCTGGGCAGCCAGATGATCCAAGAGATGGATGGTGATGACTCACCCGAGAGCTACACCCAGATGAAGGCCGCGGTGATGGGCGTGGTGCAGAGCCACTTCCGGCCGGAGTTCATCAACCGCCTGGACGACATCGTCGTTTTCCATTCGCTGGACAAGCAGCAGATCCGCGAGATCGCCAAGGTCCAGCTGCACGGCCTGGACAAGCGCCTGGCCGAGCGTGGCCTGGCCCTGGAGTTGTCCGACAGTGCGTTGGCCCTGCTGGCCGATGTCGGCTTTGACCCGGTGTACGGGGCGCGGCCGCTGAAGCGCGCAATCCAGCAGCAACTGGAGAACCCGCTGGCGAGCAAGATCCTGTCGGGCGAGTTCCTCAGCGGCGAGACGATCCACGTCGATGCCGAGCGCGGGCATCTGGTGTTCAAGAAGTCCTGACGCACAGCCGGACTGAACCGCGTCCGCCGACTGCAAGTCGCTTGGCCGAAATGGAAAGAGCCCCGCATGCGCGGGGCTCTTTGTTATCGCTCCGGCCCAGCCCGGCGCCGGCTACACAGCGATGATGCTTACCACTTGTAGGCGATGCGGCCGTAGACGAATGCGCCGTTGAAGCCGCTCGGCGACTGGCTGCTGTAGGGGAACTGGTTGTGGTTGGCGTTGGGCGCGATGGTGCGGTCGGGGTACTCGTTGAGCAGGTTGTCCGCACCGACCGTCAGCGCCCAGCCCTGGCTGGGCTTGAAGCTGGCCGAAGCATCCACCGTCCAGATGGCGCCGTAGGTCTGGTCGAAGTCCGGGTTGCCGGTCTCGCCGACGCGGGTGGTGAACTCGCCGTAGCGCGTGGCACCCAGCACGAAGTCCCAGCGGTCGAGGTTCCACGCGCCGCTGAGGGTGGTCTTGTCGCGCGGGAACCCTTCCTCGATCCGGCCCTGCTCGTCTCGGCCGACGCGATAGAAATCCGCGTCCAGGGCGGTGAGCACGGCCGGGTTGGGCGCCACCCGCGTGATCTCGGTCTTGTTGTAGTTGTAGCCGGCGGTGAGGGTGAGCTTGCCGTTCTGCAGCGGAATGCCATAGCTGCCGATCACGTCCACGCCGCGGGTACGCGTGTCGATCGCGTTGTTGAAGTACCGCGCGGCGGTCACGCCGTTGATCCCCAGGCTCGCCAGCAGTGCCTGCGCGGCCGCGTTGGAGCCCAGCGGCAGGTTGGACGAGAGCACGATGCGGTCGTCGATTTCAATCTGGTAGGCGTCGACGGTGAGGTACAGCTGATCGATCGGCTGCAGGACCAGCCCCAGGCTGTAGGACAGCGAAGTCTCGGCCTGCAGCGGCTCCGCGCCGAGGGCACGCGCCGCGGCGCTGCTGGCGGGAAAGGTCCCGGAATCAAAGAATCGGTCCAGCGCCCCGTTGTAGTTGGAGGTCACCACCTGGTAGTGCTGCTGCGACAAAGACGGCGCGCGGAATCCGCTCGCGACCGTGCCGCGCAGCGCCACCGCGTCGGTGAAGGCATAGCGCGCCGAGAGTTTGCCGGACGTCTCGCTGCCGAAATCGCTGTAGTCCTCGTAGCGCCCGGCGATGCCGGCGGAGAACTTGTCGGTGAAATCCGCCTCCAGGCCGATGTAGGCCGCGTAGCTGTCGCGATCGAAATGGCCGGAGTTCTGCGGCGTGAAACCCTGGAAGCCCTGTGCGCCGCCGTTGGCATAGGAGTTGGGCTCGCCGGGTGACTGGTTCCACTTCTCGCGCCGGTACTCGGCGCCAAACGACAGCGTCGCCGGGTACTGCATTCCCCAGTCCAGGGTCCTGGTGACATCGGCGTTGGCGACGTTCTGGGTGTACTCCAGCGCGCCGTCGTAGAACCGGGTCGGGCTGGCGCTGCCCAGGCTGTAGTTGAGCGTGTTGCGGGTCTGGAAATCGATGTGGTTGTAGCCGTAGTTGTAGCTGACGTCCCACGTCCAGCCGCTGGCGGTGCCGCCTTTGAGGCCGGCGACCAGCGACCGGTCCTGCGAGAGCATCGCGATTTCCGGCACGTAACCGGCGTCGAAGAACTGCGAGATCAGCGCGCCCTGGCCGCTGTGGTTGCGCGAGCGGTGGAACGCGTACGAGGTGATGTCCCGATTGCTGGCCGCGGCGGTGGCGTAGGCGCTGACGTTGTCGCTGAAATCGAAGCCGGCGTTGGCCGAGACCACGCGCGAGTCGACCTGCGGATCGCCGTACATGTAGGCCACCTCGCCCAGCCCGGGGTTGTTGCCCTGGTTGGGCAGCGCCGTCGGCGAGTAGGGCTGGAACGGGCCGGCACGGTTGGTGGCGTCCTGCTGGCCCAGCTGCCCTGCGACGTGGACGAAACCGCGGTCCTCGGCAAAGCGCGCGCCGGTGTCACCGGAGATCTGGAACTGCGAGCCATCGCCGGCCGAATAGCGGCCGAAGTCCACCGCCAGTCCGCCACCGCCTTCGCTGCCCTTGAGAACGATGTTGACCACGCCGGCGATCGCATCCGACCCGTACTGGGCGGATGCGCCGTCACGCAGCACTTCCACGCGCGCGATCGCCGCGACCGGGATTGCGTTGAGGTCCACCGCCGACGACCCGCGGCCGATGCTGCCGTTGACGTTGAGCAGGGCGGATACGTGGCGGCGCTTGCCGTTGACCAGCACCAGCACCTGGTCGGGCGAGAGGCCGCGCAACTGCGCTGGACGGATCGCGCTGGTGCCGTCGGTGACCGCCGGACGCGGGAAGTTCAGCGAGGGCAGGGCGCGCGCGAGCGCCGTCGCCAGCTCGGTGGTACCGGTGGCCTTCAGGATCTCGGGGGTGATGATGTCGATCGGCGACTGCGACTCGGCGACCGTGCGGTCGGTGACCCGGGTGCCGGTGACGATGATCTGGTCGAGTGTGGTGGGGTTTGGAGCCGGGGTGGTCTGCGCGAAGGCGACGGGCGCAGCGATGGCCAGTGCAATGGCGAGGGGAAGGCGTCGGGGCGTCATGGGGGACTTTTCCGGATTTGGCCGTATGCACGGCGTCCTCCCTATTAACGCAATTTTAGCGCTCCGGTCAAACCATCCGCATGGGACGCCGGGAGCTTGGATTTGCAACGCCGGATTGCCCCGGCGACCGCGCTTTGGCGGGCGATCTCAGTCGGTTGCCACCCGCGGCAGGTGGTTTGCGCCGCGGTAGGGAGGCGTGGCCATCACCATCTCCGCCAGGCTGTGGGCCAGTTCGCGCTCGGCCAACACCACCCCGTCCGCGCCGTGCGCAAGCAGGTGTTGCACTTCGCCGTCGCTGTGCGCGCGTGCCAACAGGGTCAGCGAGGGGTTGATCGCGCGCAGCTTGGCCATGGTCTCGCCGGCCTCCAGCGGTTGCGGAATGGCGAGGATCGCGATGGTCGCCTTTTCCGGATGCGCCTCGGCCAGTACCAGGTCGGCGGCGGCGTTGCCGCGGATCGCCGGGATGCCCATCGCGTGCGCGCGGTCGACGTGATGGCCGCTGTCGTCGATCACCAGCACCGGCACGTCGTTTTCTCGCAGCAGCTTGACCAGCTCGCGGCCGACCCGACCGAAGCCGATCACGATCGCGTGGTTGTCCAGCTCCAGCGCGGGACCGGCCGTGGGTACCGGCGCTCCCTGCTCGGCCCCGCGCTGTTCGTTGCGCGCCTGCCAGCGATCCACCAGCACGAAAATCAGCGGGTTGAGCATGATCGTGATCAGCGCACCCGCCAGTACCAGGTCCTGCGCCTCGTCATTCATGATCCCCAGCGCCACGCCCAGGCCGGCGATGATGAAGGCGAACTCGCCGATCTGCGCCAGGCTGGCGGAAATGGTCAGCGCAGTGATGTTGGGATAGCCGAACGCGCGCACGATCACGTACGCCGCCGCGGATTTGCCGAACAGGATGATCAGCACCGTCGCCAGCACGTGCAGCGGCTGCTCGACCAGGATCCGCGGGTCGAACAGCATGCCCACCGAGACGAAGAACAGCACGGCGAAGGCATCGCGCAGCGGCAGCGAGTCGCTGGCCGCCTTGTGGCTGAACTCCGACTCGTTGAGCAGCAGGCCGGCGAAGAACGCGCCCAGCGCAAACGACACCCCGAACAGTTCCGCCGAGCCGTAGGCCACGCCCAACGCGATGGACAGCACCGCCAGCGTAAACAGCTCACGCGACCCGGTGCCCGCCGTACGCTCCAGCACCCACGGAATCACCCGGCGCCCGACCACCAGCATCACCGCGACGAAGGCCGACACCTGCATCACCGTCAGCACCATCGACACCACGATCGACCCGAAGGTGTGGACCTCGCCGCCCGGGCTGGGGTTGGTGATCTCGCCCAGCACCGGCATCAGCACCAGCGCGACCACGCAAAGGAGATCCTCGACGATCAGCCAGCCCACCGCGATGCGGCCGCGGTTGGTGTCCAGCAGGCGGCGGTCCTCCATCGCCCGCAGCAGCACGACGGTACTGGCGGTGGCCAGCGAGAAGCCGAACACCAGCCCGTGCACGGTCGACCAGCCCATCCACGAGGCCAGTCCCCAACCGAGCAGCGTGGCGACCGTGGTCTGCGCCAGCGCGCCCGGGATGGCGATCCACTTCACCGCCATCAGGTCCTTGATGGAGAAGTGCAGGCCGACCCCGAACATCAGCAGCATCACGCCGATCTCGGCCAGCTGCGCGGCCAGGTCCTGGTCGCCGACGAAGCCTGGAGTGAACGGACCGGCCACGATCCCGGCGGCGAGGTAGCCGACCAGCGGCGAAAGCCGCAAGCGGTTGGCCAGCGCGCCGAACACGAACGCCAGCAGCAAGCCCACGGCAATGATGTTGATCAGGTCGGTTTCGTGGGGCATCGCCGGTCCGTGCGCGTTCGGGAGTCGATCATGTCGGTGCCACTGTGCATCCACAAGCGCGATGGTCGCGTGCGACGGTGCGTGCCCCGCGGCTGAATGCATCGGCCGGCGCGCGCTGATCCGGACCCGGCCGCCCGTTGCCGCGGGCGGCGCCCACGTACAATGCCGCCATGATTGCCTTCAAAGATTTCGCCCTTCGCCGCGGCGAGCGCCTGCTGTTGTCCAAAGTCGACCTGGTCCTGCAGGCCGGGTGGCGGGTGGGCGTGATCGGCCGCAACGGCACCGGCAAGTCCTCGCTGTTCGCCGCGATGCAGGGCGAGCTGGAGGCCGATCGCGGCGATCTGGACATTCCCGGGCGGGTGCGCGTCGCGAGCGTCGCCCAGGAGACGCCGTCGCTGCCCGATGCCGCGATCGACTTCGTCCTCTCCGGCGACGCGCCGGTGCATGCGGCGATCCAGGCCGAGGCCAATGCCTTCGCCAGCGAGGACTGGGAAGCCGTCGCCGAGGCACATCAGCGCCTGGAGGAACTCAATGGCTACGACGCCAGCGCGCGCGCCGGCAAGCTGCTGCACGGGCTGGGCTTTGCCGCGGAAGCGCACTCGCGGGCGGTGAGCACCTTCTCCGGCGGTTGGCGCGTGCGGCTCAACCTGGCCCGCGCGCTGATGACCCCCAGCGACCTGTTGTTGCTGGACGAGCCGACCAACCATCTGGACCTGGACGCGGTGCTGTGGCTGGAGCAGTGGCTGCTGCACTACCCCGGCACGCTGCTGCTGATCAGCCATGACCGCGAGTTCCTCGACGAGGTCACCAGCCACACGCTGCACCTGCACGACGGCAGCGCGCGCCTGTACACCGGCAACTACACGGCCTTCGAGCGCCAGCGCGCCGAGCATTTGCGGCTGCAGCAGATCACCCACGAGAAGACCCAGGCCGAGCGCGCCCACCTGCAGAGCTTCGTCGACCGCTTCAGCGCCAGCGCCGCGAAGGCCAAGCAGGCGCAGTCGCGGGTCAAGCGCCTGGCCAAGATGGCCGACACCGAAGCGGTGCGCGTCGAGCGCGCGTTCCGCATCGAGTTCCCGGCGCCGGCCAAATTGCCCTACGCGCTGCTGCGCATCACCCATGCCGATTGCGGCTACAGCACGGCGTCGGGTCCGGCGACGATCCTGCACGACATCGGCTTCATCCTGGAGGCGGGCGACCGGATCGCGCTGCTGGGCCCCAACGGCGCCGGCAAGTCGACCCTGGTCAAGACCCTGGTCGGCGAGCTGCCCCTGCTGGCCGGCGAGCGCAGCGGCCATCCCGACCTGCGCATCGGCTACTTCGCCCAGCACACCGTCGAATCCCTGCGCGCGGGTACCAGCGCCATCGATCACCTGGCCGACATCGCGCCAGGCGTGTCCACCCAGCAGCTGCGCGATTTCCTCGGCAAGTGGAATTTCCCCGGCGACCGGGCGTTCGAGTCGGTGGACACCTTCTCCGGCGGCGAGCGCGCGCGGCTCGCGCTGGCCCTGATCGCGTGGCGGCAGCCGAACGTGCTGCTGCTCGACGAGCCCACCAACCATCTGGACCTCGACATGCGCGAGGCGCTGGCGGAAGCGCTGGCGGTATTTGAAGGCGCGATCGTGCTGGTCAGCCACGATCGCCACCTGATCGGCCTGGTCTGCGACACGTTCTGGCGCGTGGCCGACGGCACCGCGCAGGAATTCGATGGCGACCTGGACGCGTACGCGGTCTGGCTGCGCTCGCGCGACAGTTCCAATGATGGCAAGGCGCGCGAAAAGAAGGTTGGTGTCGCACCTGAGGTGACGTCCGCGCCTGCTGCCGCCCCGGCAAAGCCGCGTCGCGGCAAAGCCAACGCCCACAAGCTGGCGCGGGCGGAGGAGCGGGTCGGCGAGCTCGAAGCGCGTCTGGCGAAACTGGAGGCCCGTCTCGCCGACCCGTCGGTGTACGCCGACGGCGGCGCGCAGGTGGTCGAACTGGGGCGTGAGCAGGCGCAGCTGCAGGGCGAACTGGATGCCGCGGAAGCCGAGCTGCTGGAGCTCTACGAGGAAGACGCGGCCTGAGTCCCGGCGCTCGTGCGAGTCTTGCTGACGTAACCGTATCGCGGGCGGGGCTCTTCCGGGCCTTGTGCCGCCGCACAGTCGGCACAAGGCCCTGCGCTCAACCTCGCGGATGGTGGTTGGCGTGCAGTTGCTTGAGTTTCTCGCGCGCCACCAGAGTGTAGATCTGGGTCGTCGACAGCGAACTGTGGCCCAGCAGCATCTGCAGGGTGCGCAGGTCCGCGCCGTGGTTGAGCAGGTGGGTGGCGAAGCTGTGGCGCAGGCCGTGCGGGCTGATCTTTTGCGGATCGATGCCGGCACGGGCGGCGTAGCGCTTGACCAGCTGCCACAGCTGCTGCCGCGACAGCGTCTCGGCGGAGCCGTCGATGAAGACCGCATCGCGGACCGCGCCGCCGACCAGGCGTGGGCGCGCCTCGGCGAGATATCGCTCCACCCAGTGCCGGGCCTCATCGCCCAGCGGCACCAGGCGGTCGCGATTGCCCTTGCCAGTGACCCGCAACACGCCCTGGCGAAGGTTGACTGCGCCCATCGACAGGCCCGTCAGTTCGCTCGCCCGCAGCCCGCAGGCGTACATGAGTTCCAGCACCGCCCGGTCGCGCAGGCCGAGGTCGGTGCTGTCATCGGGCGCGGCCAGCAGGGCCTCGACCTGGCTCTCGCTGAGCGCCTTGGGCAGCAGGCGTGGCAGGCGCGGTGGTTCCAGCAGCGCGGTGGGGTCGTCGCGGCGCGCGCCGCGGCGGACCTGCCAGGCATGGAAGGCGCGCAGGCTCGACAGCAGGCGCGCGGTGCTGCGCGGCGAGTAGCGCTGGCGGCTGCGCCATTGCAGGTAGTCGTAGAGCGCGGCGGGGTCGGTGCCGGCCAGCCCCCCGGCGCGGCCGTTGTGCCAGCGGGCGAACCCCTGCAGGTCCCGTCGGTAGCTGGCCAAGGTCGGTTTGGCGAGGCCGTTTTCGGCCCAGATCGCCTCCAGGAACGATTCGATCAGCAGCGCATCGGCGTCTGCCAGCGGCGGCTGCGCCATGGCCACCTGCCGGCGCTCGGCAGGCGTGGTCGGCGTGGCGGGAAGTGACGGGTCGCTCATGCGGGCAGCTTAGCGGAGCGGTCCGCGGCGGCGTGGCCTAGAATTCGCGGGCTTGCCGACAAGCGATACCCCCGATGCCGTGCCGATGAATCCAGCGCCCGCCCCGTCCTCCCGCGCCCCGCGGCATCCAGCGACGCACTCCGCCTCGCCGTTGCTGGGCTGGCGACTGCTCGCGCTGGTGTACGACTTCTTCCCGGCGCTGGGCCTGTGGCTGCTGGTCGCGGCGATGTTTGTCGCCGCCCACCACGATGCGATCACCGGTGGCTTGCTCGGCTCGCTGGAGTTCATTGCGCTGTGGCTGGTCACCGCGGGTTACAGCATGGCCAGTTGGCGCTTCGGCGGCCAGACGCTGGGGATGCGGCCCTGGCGCCTGCAGGTGGTCGGGGCGGACGGAGGCGTGCCGTCGTGGCGCACGCTGCTGGTCCGCTACGCGGTCGGCAATCTGTCGCTGTTGCTGGGCGGGCTCGGATTCTGGTGGGCGTGGTGGGACCGCGATGGCCTGACCTGGCACGACCGCGCCAGCGGCACCCGGATGCGGCGCCTGGCAAAGGCCGACTGAGCAAAGGCCGACTGAACCGGCGCTCAGCCCGAGCGCTTGCGGAACAGCAACATCGACACGCCGACCATGATCACGGTGGGCAAGGCGTACGCGACGCGGAAGTCGAACTTGAACGCGCTGGCCATCTTCACGAACTGAGTCTGCAGCAGCCAGAAGCCCAGCGCGAACACGATGCCGATGAACAGCCGCTTGCCCAGGCCGCCGCTGCGCAGGCTGCCAAAGGCGAACGGGATCGCCGCCAGGCACAGCGCCAGCACGTTGAGCGGATAGAACCAGCGGCCCCAGTAATGCTCTTCGTAGTCGCTGGCGTCCAGACCGTTGCGCTGGCGGTAGGCGACCGATTCGTGCAGTTCGCGGGCGGTGAGATAGCGCGGACGGTCGATGTCGGCGCTCAGCGCGGTCGCGTCCAGCTGCGAGTCCCAGCGCTCCTCGGCGACCTGGGTGCGCGTCACCGAGTCGGCGTCAAAGGTGGTGCGGGTGACCTCGCGCAGCAGCCAGCCGCCGGGGCGATGCTCGGCGATCTTGGCCACCGCCAGCGACTGCAGCCGGCCGTCGTCTTCGAATTCGTACAGGCGCACGTCGCTGAGCTCCAGCCAGCGGTCGTCGCCGTCGCTGCGCTCCTCGCCGCCCTCGGCATTGAGGATGATGGCGCCCTCGCGGGCCCACACGCCCGAATAGCGCGCAACGATCAGGTTGTTGGAACGCGACGAGGCCTTGAGGACATCGGCGCTGCGCTGGCCCATCGGTGCCAGCGTTTCGCCATTGATCACCATCAACACGGTCAGCAGGGAGAGCGCAATCATCACCGCCAGGGTCATGCGCCGGCGCGAAAGCCCGATGGCGCGCAGCGCGGTGAGCTCCGAGGTGGCCGCCAGTTGCCCCAGCGCCATCAGGGCACCGATCACGGCCGCGGTCGGAAACAGCGTGTAGGCGTGGCGCGGGACGGTATAGAGCACGTAGGTCAGCGCCTGGACGACGCCGTAGCTGCCTTCGCCGACGTTGCCGAACTCGCTGACCATCGACAGCATCATGTCCAAGCCCAGCAGCACCGCCCAGGTCAGCATCACAGTGGTCAACACGGTGCGTGCCAGGTACAGGTCGTGGATCTTCGGAAAGCTCATCGCGCGGCCCCTCATGGCGCTGCCGTCTTGCGCAGGCGCAGGCGGGGAATGGCGATCGCCCCGTCCTTGACGTACATCCACACGCCCGCAGCCAGCAGCGGCAATACCAGCCACCACAGTCCGAGCGCCGGCGGAATGCGCCCGCTCGCCAGCCAGCCCTGGCCGACCTGCATCAGGTTCATGCCGATCAGGTAGGCGAAGAAGCCCATCATCGCGCCGCCAAAGCGGGCCTGGCGCGGGGTGCTGCGCGCCAGCGGCACCGCCAGCAACGCGAACGCCAGTGTCAGCAGCGGCGGTGCCAGGCGACCGTGCAACTGGGCGATGGAGGCCCGGCGCGGATCGCCCAGCAACTCCAGCGTGGGCATCGTCCGCGGGTCATTGGGGTCGTAGCGCTCCTTGCCGGCCGGCAGGCGCACGTCGTTGCTGGCGTAGCGCATCAGACGGTAGTCCTTGCCGCCATCCACCGGTCCCTCGACCTGGAAGCCGTTGTCCAGGGTGAGGTAGCGCTCCCCGTCGTCCTCCACGCTCAGCGAGCCGGTGTTGGCGGTGGTGACGTCCAGCCGGCCCTCGTTCTGGCGGTAGATGAAGATGCGCTGGAAGCGGGTGCCATCACCGGACATCGAGCCGACATAGACCACACCGCCGCCGCCGGGAATCTCGGTGAAGCTGCCCGGCGACAGGCCGGAGATGACCAGGTTGCGGTTGGCTTCGTTGATCATCTGCCGCGATATCCGCTCCGCCGTCGGCCCCAGCCACAGCGAGCACAGCGCCACGATCACCACGACCGGCAGCACCAGCGCCATGACCGGACGCAACAGGCGGACCGGGCCGACGCCCATCGCGTGGATTACCGGCATTTCCGAGTCGCGGTAGAGCCGGCCGATGCCGAGCATCATCCCCAGCATCAGCGCCAGGGGAAGGATCAGCGGCAGCCAGCTCAGCAGGACCAGGCCCAGCTGGCTGAGCATCAGCCCCGCCGGCAACCGCCCGGAGGCGATGTCCTTGAGCACGTCGGTGATCACGCCGCCGACGCTGACGACGAGCAACACCACCAGCGTGGCAAAGGTGGATTGGGCGAGTTCGCTCAGCAGGTATCGGTCGAGCTTGAGCATCGGAGGCCTTGGACGTGCGCGCCACGCGGCGCTTTTTTTTAATAGGACAGGGCTTGCTTTAGACTTGCAGGTTCGTTCGCGCGCTTCCAGCCTGGTCGAACCGGCCGGTATTGTCGCCCGGATCGGCGCTTTCCGCCGCCGCGACAGCGCGAACGCTCCCTCCCACTTCCCGGAAGTTGCTGTATGGCCCTCGAATTCGACCTGAACCATGGTGAGCTCGCCACTGTAAAGGCGGACTGTATCGTCGTTGGCGCTTACGCCGACAAAACCCTGAACGCCGCCGGCTCCGCGCTCGACAGCGCGACCAACGGCCGCCTGAAGGCGCTCGTGGAGCGCGGCGACGCCAGCGGCAAGATCGGCAAGACCGCCATCGTGCACGACCTGGACGGCGTGACCGCACCGCGCGTGCTGATCGTCGGCCTGGGCGATGCCGACAAGCTCGACGCGGCGCAGTACCTCAAGGCGGTCGACGCCGCCGCGCGGGCGCTGAAGACCGGGCCGGTCGAGCATGCCGTGTTCGCCTTTGCCGATGCCCGGATCAAGGGCCGCGATGGCGCCTGGGCCGTGCGCCACGCGGTGATTGCCGCCGACCACGCCTGCTACACCTACACCGCCACCCTGGGCGAGAAGAACAAGGCCAAGGCCGGCGAGCCGGGCCTGCGCCGGGTCTCGGTCAGCGTGCCCTCGGGCATGGCCGATGCCTCCCAGGCGCTGGAGCACGGCGCCTCGATCGCCGCCGGCGTCGCGTTTGCGCGCGAGCTGGGCAACCTGCCGCCCAACGTGTGCAACCCGGCGTACCTGGCCGACCAGGCGGTCGAGTTCGCCGGCCGCTCCGGCGACACCTCCTGCGAGGTGCTCGAAGACACGGACATGGAGAAGCTCGGCATGGGCTCGCTGCTCGCCGTGGCCCGCGGCTCGGCCAACCGCCCGCGCCTGATCGCGATGAAGTACAACGGCGCCGGCGACGACAGCAAGCCCTACGTGCTGGTCGGCAAGGGCCTGACCTTCGACACCGGCGGCATCAACCTCAAGGTCCAGGGCGGCATCGAGGAGATGAAGTTCGACATGTGCGGCGGCGCCAGCGTGATGGGCACCTTCGTCGCCGTGGTCGGCATGAAGCTGAAGATCAACCTGGTGGTGATCGTGGCCGCCGTGGAGAACATGCCCGACGCCGACGCCTACCGTCCTTCGGATGTGCTGACCAGCATGTCGGGCTCGACCATCGAGGTCGGCAACACCGACGCCGAGGGTCGCCTGGTGTTGTGCGATGCGCTGACCTGGTCGAAGAAGTTCGAGCCGGCCGCGCTGGTCGACGTCGCCACCCTGACCGGGGCGTGCATGGTCGCGCTTGGCAAATATGCCAGCGGGCTGATGACCAAGACCGACGACCTCGCCGAAGAGCTGCTGGCAGCCGGCGAGAAGACCTACGACCGCGCCTGGCGCCTGCCGCTGTGGGACGAGTACCAGACCATGCTGGAGTCTAGCTTCGCCGACGTCTACAACATCGGCGGCCGCTGGGGCGGCGCGATCACTGCCGGCTGCTTCCTGTCGCGGTTCACCGAGGACCAGCGCTGGGCGCACCTGGACATCGCCGGCAGCGGCAGCGAGGAAGGCAAGCGCGGCATGTCCACCGGTCGCCCGGTCGGCCTGCTCAGCCAGTGGCTGATCGACCGCGCCGCGCAGTAAGCGCCGACCGTGCGTGCCGATTTCTACCTGATCCAGAAGCCGCGGTTCCGCGAGGAGCCGCTGCTGCTGGTCTGCGAGCTGGCCCGCAAGGCCCAGCAGGCGGGGCAGGCGTGCATCGTGCTCGCGCGCGATGCCGCCCAGGCCGAGAAGCTCGACGACCTGCTGTGGTCCTTCGATCCGGACGCCTTCATCCCGCACCAGATCGTCGATCCGGACATGGAGGAGGGCGACGATGAGGAAATCGAGGTCCTGATCGCCGCGCCCGAGCACGACGTGGCCCTGCGTCCGCTGGTGATCAACCTGCGCGACGCGGCGGTGGATGGCGCGTTCGAGCGCGTGCTGGAGGTGGTGCCGGCCGACGATTCCGCGCGCGGCCCGCTGCGCCAGCGCTGGGTCCAGTACAAGGACCGCGGTTTCACCCTCAACAAGCACGACATGTAGCCGATGGCGCCCGGTCCACGGGTGCTTGTGTTCCTTTTTCCGCGACGATCCCGATGACCGACACCCTCGCCTCCAGCTACGACCCGACCCAGTTCGAAACCCGGCTGTACGAGCAGTGGGAGGCCAGCGGCGTGTTCAAGCCGAGCGGGCAGGGCGAGCCGTACAGCATCCTGCTGCCACCGCCCAACGTCACCGGCACCCTGCACATGGGTCACGCCTTCCAGCACACCCTGCAGGACGCGCTGGTGCGCTACCACCGCATGCGCGGCTTCGACACCTTGTGGCAGGTCGGCAGCGACCACGCCGGCATCGCCACCGAGATGGTGGTGGCGCGCAACCTGGGCGTGGAAGGCAAGGGCGAGACCCGCGACTCGCTTGGCCGTGACGGCTTCATCGACAAAGTCTGGGAGTGGAAGCAGCAGTCCGGCGACACCATCGAGCGGCAGATGCGCCGCATCGGTGCCTCCGGCGACTGGTCGCGCAGCGTGTTCACCATGGATCCGATGGCGGCCGAGGCGGTCATCGAGGCGTTCGTGAAGCTGCACGAGGAAGGCCTGGTCTATCGGGGTCAAAGACTGGTCAACTGGGATCCGGTGCTGAAGACCGCGATCTCCGACCTGGAGGTCCTCAGCGAGGAGGAAGACGGCTTCCTGTGGTCGATCCGCTACCCGCTGGCCGACGGCGCCAGCTACGAACACGTCGAGCAAGACGCCGACGGCAACGAGACCCTGCGCGAGACGCGCGACTACCTGGTCGTTGCCACCACGCGCCCCGAGACCATGCTGGGCGACACCGCGGCGATGGTGCACCCGGACGACGCCCGCTATGCCGGCCTGGTCGGCAAGGACGTGGCCCTGCCGCTGACCGGCCGCCGTATCCCGGTGATCGCCGATGACTATGTCGACCGCGAGTTCGGCACCGGCGTGGTCAAGGTCACCCCTGCGCACGACTTCAACGACTACGCGGTCGGCCAGCGCCACGGCCTGCCGCTGATCAACATCTTCACCCCCGACGCGGCGACCAACGACGACGTGCCCGAGCCGTACCGCGGTCTGGACCGTTACGAGGCGCGCAAGGTCGTACTCGCCGATCTGGAGGCCCAGGGCCTGCTGGTGGAGACGAAGCCGCACAAGCTGCAGGTGCCGCGCGGCGACCGTACCGGCCAGGTCATCGAGCCGTACCTGACCGACCAGTGGTTCGTGAAGATGGACACCCTGGCCCAGCGTGGCCTGGAGCTGGTGCAGGGCGTGGACGGGAAGCCCGGCGCGGTCAAGTTCGTGCCGCCCAACTGGATCAACACCTATCGTCACTGGATGGAAAACATCCAGGACTGGTGCATCAGCCGCCAGCTGTGGTGGGGCCATCGGATTCCCGCCTGGTACGGTGATGACGGGCGCATCTTCGTCGGTCGCGACGAGTCCGAGGCACGCGCCAGGGCCGAAGCCGTCGGCTACACCGGCGCGCTGCGCCAGGACAACGACGTGCTGGAGACCTGGTTCTCCTCGTCGTTGTGGCCGTTCAGCACCATGGGCTGGCCGAACCCGCAGCGGATGGACGAGCGCGGCTTCGAGCGCTTCGTGCCGTCCTCCGCACTGGTGACCGGCTTCGACATCATCTTCTTCTGGGTCGCCCGGATGATCATGATGACCGACCACTTCACCGGCCAGGTGCCGTTCAAGGACGTCTACATCACCGGCCTGATCCGTGATGCGCATGGCCAGAAGATGTCCAAGTCCAAGGGCAACATCATCGATCCGCTGGACCTGATCGACGGCATCTCCGCCGATGACCTGGTCGCCAAGCGCACCACCGGCCTGATGCGGCCCACCGACGCACCCAGGATCGAGAAGGCGACCCGCCGCGAGTTCCCCGAAGGCATCCCGGCGTTCGGCGCCGACGCGCTGCGCTTCACCATCGCCGCGCTGGCCACCCACGGCCGCGACATCCGCTTCGACATGGGCCGCGCCGAGGGCTACAAGAACTTCTGCAACAAGCTCTGGAACGCCACGCGCTTCGTGCTGATGAACACCGACGGCGCAAGTTTCACCGGCGTACCGCAGCCGCAGACCGATGCCGGGCGCTGGATCCTGTCGCGGCTGGACCAGGCGGCCGCGCAGGCCGAAAAGCATTTCGCCGCCTACCGCTTCGACCTGCTGGCACAGACCCTGTACGAGTTTGCCTGGAACGATTTCTGCGACTGGTTCGTCGAACTGGCCAAGCCGGCCCTGCACGGCGGGGACAGCGAGGCCGCCCACAACATGCGTCACGTCCTGCTGTACGTGCTGGAGCGCCTGCTGTGCCTGCTGCACCCGCTGATCCCGTTCGTCAGCGAGGAGCTGTGGCAGTCGGTGGCGCCGCGCCTGGGCATCGATGGCGCCACGATCATGCTGCAGCCGTATCCGCAGGCCGGCGACATCAGTATCGAGGACGCCGAGCGCGCAACCGCCGACGTGGAGTGGCTCAAGGCGATGGTGTCCGCGGTCCGGCGGGTGCGCAGCGAGCTCAACGTGGCGCCTTCCAAGCAGGTCACCCTGTTGCTGGCCGGCGCCTCCGACCGCGAGCGTGAGCGTACCGCCCGCTTCCATGGCTCGCTGTCGTTCCTGACCCGGCTGGAGGGCATCGAATTCATCGATGACGTCGCCAACGCGCCGGCCGCGGCAACCGCGGTGGTCGGCGAACTGAAGCTGCTGGTCCCGCTGGAAGGACTGGTCGACCTGGACGCGGAGCGTACGCGGCTCGACAAGGAACTGAAAAAGGTCGAGGTCGAGATCGGCAAGTGCAAGGGCAAGCTGGCCAGCGAGACCTTCGTCAACAACGCGCCGCCAGCGGTGGTCGAGCAGGAGCGCAAGCGCCTGGGCGACTGGAACTCGCAGCTCGAGGCCTTGGCGGCGCAGCGGACCCGGCTGGGATAAGCTCCGCGGCGAGCGCTGGCAGGGTCCCCGTTTCGCGGGTTTTTGCTTTTCGGTTTCCGCCTTCGCACGGGCGCGGCTGGCCGTGCAGAAGACGCCGGTCAGGCGTCGTTGAACAGTTCCAGCGCCATCACCAGGGCGTCCTCGCGGCCCTTGCGCGCCGGGTAATAGCGCGGCCGGCGCCCAATCTCGTTGAAACCCTCGTCGTGGTACAGCGCGATCGCGTGTGGATTGCTCGGCCGCACTTCCAGGAAGATGCGTTGCACGCGACGCGCCCGCGCGATCTGCAGCAGCACGTGCAGCAGTGCGCGGCCGTGGCCTTGGCCCTGCAGCTCGGGGGCGATGCAGATGTTGAGGATGTGCGCCTCACCGGCGGCGATGCTGAGCAGGAAGTAGCCGACGATGGCGCCGTCGCGTTCGACCACCCGGGCCGGGTAGTCCGAGGCCAGGCAGTCACGGAAGATGCCTTGGGTCCACGGAAATTCGTAGGCGCGCACTTCCAGCGCGTGTACCGCGGCCAGGTCCTCCGGGCGCATCGGCCGGTGGGGCAGCGGCTGGAAGGACGGTTCGGCGGCCATGGCGCTCACCCGTCCCGGTTTTGGCGCGCCTTGCGCATCTGCTGCCACAGGCTGCGCTTGGCCGCAGGATCGCTGCGCAGGCGGACCAGGTCGATCCGCCAGGCCTGCGCCGCGACCTCGAACACCGGTGCCTCCATCCCGCTGACCCGCAGGATTGCCAGCAGGAGCGGATCCTCGCTGGGCAACAGCGGCCGGCGTATCGCCCGTCGCGCACCGCGCGCCGCGTCCAGGGCAGCCCTTTTCGCCGCGGCATCGGTGCGCGCCGCTCGAGCCACCGGTTCGCGTGCGGGCGCGTCGGGCGCGCTGGGCGGCTCGATGACCGGAGACGGTCGCGCCGCTTGCTGCGGGTGACCCGTGTCGGCGCTCCGGGGATGTGCAGGTGCGGCCGGCGCCTGCAGGGTCGGATTCCCGGCGAGCAACAGGACCGGGAGGCCGAGGGCCTGCAACCACTCGTGTTGCTGGACCGTCCACAGGCTCATGGCGTCGTCGCTTCCACCGGCGTTCGGCGCACGCGCCGGTAGATGGCATGCACGGGACCGGACATCGCGTAGAGGGCAATGATGGCGAGCAGCACCCGCGGCGGATCAATGGCGATGGCCGCTACCACCGCGACCACCACCAGCACGGACAGAAACGGCAGGCGGTCGTGCTTGGGCCCGCCGCCCTTGAAGCTGAAGTAGCGGATCGGACTGACCATGAGCAGCGCCGCGACTACGGTGGCGAACACGGCCAGATAGCGCAGTTCGACCCCCGAGTAGCCCATCGTGAAACAGGTCCAGACGAAGCTTGCGAGCAGGCCGGCGGCAGCCGGGCTGGCCAGGCCGATGAACCAGCGCTTGTCCACCTGGCCGACCTGCGAGTTGAACCGCGCCAGCCGCAGCGCGGCGCAGGCGGCATACAGGAACGCCGCCACCCAGCCGATCTTGCGCGCGGTGATGCCGTCCAGCGACATCGAGGCCAGCGACCAGTGGTACATCACCAGCGCCGGCGCCAGCCCGAAGCTGATCAGGTCCGCCAGCGAATCGTATTGCACGCCGAATTCGCTCTGGGTATTGGTCAGCCGGGCGACCCGGCCGTCCAGCCCATCGAGGATGGCGGCGACGAAAATCGCGATGCAGGCATTGTCGAAATGGCCCTGGGTCGCGGAAATGATCGCGTAGAAGCCGGCAAACAGGCCGCCCGTGGTGAACAGGTTGGGCAACAGGTAGATGCCGCGCGGTCGCTGGCGTACCGGCGGGGTAAGGGGTTGTGTAGGTTCCATTTCAGCAGTCTAGCGCTTGCTTGCGTTGCGGCGGAATGCTGCAATCATGGCGATGTCATCCCCCGACACTGCAATGGAAGCGCTCATGACCGGTCTGCCTGCTCTGCCTGTACGTCGCCTCGCGGCCCGCCTGGCCCTTGCCACCTCGATGGTGGCCGGCCTGATGGTGGCCTTGCCGCTCTCGGCCGGTGAGCTGTTCCAGTGGAAGGATGCCAGCGGAGTCACCCACTATTCCGACGCCCCGCCGCCCAGCGGCAAATACCAGAACCGTCGCATCACCACCGCGGGCGCCGGCACCGCCAGTGAGACGACCGCGCAGGCGCCGGTCGAGAACAGCCAGTGCACCACCGCGCGTGCCAACCTGGCGCTGCTCGAGGGCGAGGGCCCTATCCAGATGCAGGGCAGTGACGGCAATGGCGAGGGCACCGCGATGAACGCCGAGCAGCGCGAAGCGCAGAAGCAGCTCGCCCAGGCGGCCATCAACGCCTACTGCAGCGGCGCGGCCAACCAGTAGCGCCTGCTACGGGCGCCGCGCCGGCACCTCAGGGCCGCGCGCGCCTGCACGGGCTGACTTACAATGGTCGGCCCGTCGACCTGTGGTTTTCCGCACATGATCGTGCTCGAGGGCGCCTCCGCCCTGTCTGCGTTCCGACGCGAACGTCTCCAAGCCCGGCTGCAGAGCCACCACCCCGACGTGCGCCTGCTGGGCGCCTGGCCGGTGTACTGGGTCAAGCCCGACCGGGGCGCACGGGTGGATGGCCCGGTGCTGGGCCGGATACTGCAGGCCGGGCCGGAGTTTGCATCCCGCCAGGACGGCGCGGTCTCGCGTTTCGTCACGCCGCGGCTGGGCACCCTGTCGCCTTGGGCGAGCAAGGCCACCGAGCTGGTCCGCGACGCCGGGCTGCCCGTTTACCGCGTCGAGCACGGCACCCGTTTCGACCTGGCCGGATGGCCGGAGGATCCTGATCTCTGTGAGCGGCTCGCCGCCGAGCTGCACGACCCCATGACCCAGTCGCTGCTGTCCTCGCGTGAGGCGGCGCTGGCGCTGTTCGAGGTTCCGCAGCAGGTCGCGCTGGAACGGATCGACCTGGATGGGCTGGAGGCGGCCAACAGCCGTCTCGGCCTGGCCCTGGCCGATGACGAGATCGCCTACCTGCGCGAGCGCTATGCGGAGCTTGGGCGCGCGCCATCCGACGTCGAGCTGATGATGTTCGCCCAGGCGAACTCGGAGCATTGCCGGCACAAGATCTTCAACGCCAGCTGGACGATCGACGGCATCGACCAGCCGACGTCGCTGTTCGGGATGATCAAGCACACCCACGCGACCACGCCGCAGCACACCCTGTCGGCATACAGCGACAACGCGGCCGTGGTGGCGGGCTACCCCAGCCAGCGCTTCCGGCCCGATCCGATCAGCGCTGCCTATCGCCTCGAGCCGGTGGTGGATTCCGCGTTCTGCATCAAGGTCGAGACCCACAACCACCCCACGGCGATCTCGCCCTTTGCCGGCGCCGCGACCGGCGCAGGGGGCGAGATCCGCGACGAGGGCGCCACCGGCCGTGGCGGCAAGCCCAAGGCCGGCCTGTGCGGCTTCACCGTCTCGCACCTGCGCATCCCGACCCTGCCGCAGCCCTGGGAGGGCGAGCGCGTGCTCAACCCGCGCATGGCCAGCGCACTGGAGATCATGCTCGACGGCCCGCTGGGCGCGGCGGCGTTCAACAACGAATTCGGCCGCGCGAACCTGACCGGCTACTTCCGCAGCTTCGAGCTGTCCGATGCCGCTAGCGACGCGACGACGCTGACGCGCGCCTACGACAAGCCCATCATGCTCGCCGGCGGCCTGGGCGTGATGGACCGCATCCAGGTCGAGAAGCTCGGCCTCAAGCCCGGGCACGCAGTGGTTGTCTTGGGCGGTCCGTCGATGCTGATCGGCCTGGGCGGCGGTGCCGCCAGTTCGGTGGCCTCCGGCGACAGCGACGAGGCAGTGGACTTTGCCAGCGTCCAGCGCGACAACCCGGAGATGGAGCGGCGCTGCCAGGAAGTCATTGACAGCTGCGTGGCGCTCGGCGCGGACAACCCGATCGACACGGCCCACGATGTCGGCGCAGGTGGCCTGTCGAACGCGATCCCCGAGCTGCTGCACGACTCCCGCCTGGGCGGAGTCATCGACCTGGCCAAGGTGCCCAGCGACGACCCGTCCCTGTCGCCGATGCAGCTGTGGTGCAACGAATCCCAGGAGCGCTACGTGCTCGGCATCGCCGCCGAACGCGTAGCCGAGTTTGCGGCGATCTGCGAGCGCGAGCGCTGCCCGTTCGCCGTGGTCGGCCATGCGACCGCCAACGAGCGGCTGGTGGTGGGCTACGGGGTGACGGTCGACACCATCTACGGCGCGGACGGCGCCACGGCCGCTGCGGATGCCCGGGTTGCGGCGGACGCTGCCGGCCACCCGATCGATTTGCCGATGGACGTGCTTTTCGGCAAGGCGCCCAAGATGCACCGCGACACCCGCCGCCCCGCCGCACCGGCCTGGCCGTCGCTCGCCTGGGACGGCCTGGACCTGCGCGACGCCGCCCTGCGCGTGCTCGCCCACCCGGCGGTGGCGGCCAAGCAGTTCCTGATCACCATTGGCGACCGCAGCGTCGGCGGCCTGACCGCGCGCGACCAGATGGTCGGCCCGTGGCAGGTGCCGGTGGCCGATTGCGCGATCACGTTTGCCGGTTTCAGCGGCTTTGCCGGTGAGGCCATGGCGATCGGCGAGCGCACCCCGCTGGCGCTGCTGGACGCTGCCGCGTCCGCACGCATGGCCGTTGGGGAGGCGATCACCAACCTGTGCGCGGCGCCGGTGGAATCGCTGGACCGGATCAAGCTGTCCGCCAACTGGATGGCCGCCGCCGGTCACGACGGCGAAGACGCCCTGCTGTTCGATGCGGTCAAGGCGGTGGGCATGGAGCTGTGCCCGCAGATCGAGTTGAGCATTCCGGTCGGCAAGGACTCGCTGTCGATGCAGGCGCAATGGGACGTGGACGGTACGTCGCACAAGTCCGTATCGCCGGTATCGCTGGTGGTCAGCGCGTTTGCGCCGGTCACCGACGTGCGCCGCCAACTGACCCCGCTGCTGAGCTCGGGCCAGGATTCCGAGCTGTGGCTCATCGGGCTGGGCGCAGGCAAGCAGCGCATGGGCGGATCGGTGCTGGCGCAGGTCCATCCCCACGCTACCCGCGGCGATGTAGGCGGGCTGCCGGCGTTTGCCGGGCAGTCCTCCGAGGACGGCCGCCGGACCTCGGGCGTGCCGGACCTGGACGATCCGGAGCGTCTGCGCGCCTTCTTCGAACTGATCCGCGACGCTCGCGCCGCCGGCCTGCTGCAGGCCTACCACGACCGTTCCGACGGCGGTGCGTTCGCCACCCTTTGCGAGATGGCGTTCTGCTCACATACCGGGCTGGACATCAACCTGGACGGCTGGGGCGAGGACGCGTTCCGGACCCTGTTCAACGAGGAACTGGGCGCGGTCGTGCAGGTCAACGCGGACGACCGCGTCGAGTTCGCCGACCTGCTGGCCCGCCACGGACTGGTCGATTGCGCCCAGCGCATCGCGCGGCCAAGCACCGCGGCGGCCATCCGCGTGCACGGCGGCGGCGAGTTGCTGGCGCAGTGGGCGTGGGACGAACTGTTCGATGCCTGGTGGTCGCCCACCCACGCGATGCAGAAGCTGCGCGACAACCCCGAGTGCGCCGACCAGGAACGCGCGGCAATGCGCGAGTTCAATGCGCCCGGCCTGTCACCGAAGCTGTCCTTCGATCCGGCCGAGGACGTGGCCAGCGCCTTCGTGCACGTTCAGCGCAGGCCGCGGGTGGCAATCCTGCGCGAGCAGGGCGTCAACGGCCAGATTGAGATGGCCGCGGCGTTCGACCGCGCCGGTTTCGAGGCCGTCGACGTGCACATGAGCGACCTGATCAGCGGCCGGCTCGCGCTGGACGGATTCAAGGGCCTCGCCGCCGGCGGCGGTTTCAGCTACGGCGACGTGCTCGGCGCGGGCCGCGGATGGGCCACCTCGATTCTGGAGCACCCGGCCTTGCACGACGGTTTCTCCGCGTTCTTCCAGCGCGAGGACACGTTCACCCTGGGAATCTGCAACGGCTGCCAGATGCTCAGCCAGCTGGGCTCGATCATCCCGGGAGCGGGCCATTGGCCGCGGTTCCTGCGCAACCGCAGCGAGCAGTTCGAGGCGCGCCTCAGCCTGCTGGAGATCGCCGAATCGCCGTCGATCTTCATGGCCGGCATGGCCGGCTCGCGCATTCCGGTGGTGGTCTCGCACGGCGAGGGCCGCGCGGCGTTCGCGAACCCGGCCGACCAGGCGGCGGCACACCCGGTGGCGCGCTATGTCGCCGCGGGCGGGCAGCCGGCGGTGGATTATCCGGCCAACCCGAACGGCTCGGCCGATGCGATCGCCGCAGTGACCAGCGCCGACGGCCGGGCGACGATCCTGATGCCGCATCCGGAGCGCACGCTGCGTACCGCCAACCTGAGTTGGGCCCCCTCGGAGTGGGGCGAGGACTCGCCGTGGCTGCGGATGTTCCGCAACGCGCGCGCGTTCACCGGCTGAGGTCCCGCCCCGGGGCGGCGCACACTGCGCGTCGCCCCGCCGACTTGAACGCGTGTCCGGACCGGCTGCGCGCCGACGTACATCCGGGCAGGAAGTGACCACTCAAGGGCCGTGGTTGCAGGCATTTCGATGGGGGTCGCGATGCACGGGGTGGACGACAGGCATTGGCGGGTTGACGGTCGGGTCCCATCGGTGTCGCGCTCATTGCGCCTCGCTGGGGCGACGGTTGTGGCGCTCGCACTGCTGGCGGGCTGTACTGCCGGGCCCGCCACGCCGCCGGCGCTGGCCGGACCGCCCGACACCGCGGGCGACCCCCGCAACGCGCCCTGCGCGGTAGTGACCCGCCAGATGGTGGCATCCGCCTTCTCCATCGATGCAGCACTGATCGAGCAGTCCTCGATGTCGTCGCTGTGCGCCTACCGCTGGGAGGACGAGCGCGACCTGCTGGAGGTGACCGTGCATGTCCGCGCGGTCGGCGCAAGCGGCGCGCAGGCACGCGAGCTGTTCCAGGACGCCACCGCCGGCGCGTCGCCACGGCTTCCGCCCGCGAACCCCTCGGGCCCGTTTGAGGAGGTCGCCGGGATTGGTGCAAAAGCACGGCTTGATACCGGAACCAGTGACCTGCACGTCCTCGGCGACGGTCTCTACTTCACCCTCAACGCGTACTCCGGAGCAGGCCGGCGGACCGCCGCGGACGGCGCGGGGACGGCGGGCGCAGTGGATACACGCACCCGCTGGTGGCAGGACACGCTGCCGCAGCGGCGCCAGCACACGCAGGCGTTGGGCCGCGTGTGGAGCGGATCGCGCCAGGAACCTTGAGGCCGGCCGGTCCGCGCTGCAGCCCACTCACCCGCACTCGGCCGCCGGACCTGCGCTGATGGCCATGGCGCCTGCGGTGTATCCTCCCGGCCAAGGGAGGCGACGCCGGCATCGGTCGCGCATCAGGAGAGGGACTCCGCGATGGGGAAGGGAATGAAAGCCGTTCGGGTCGAACCGGACGGGGGTTTGGAGCCGGACATGGCCGGGGCGGGCGCTGCCGATCTTGCACCGCTGCTGTACCCCGACCTGCGCCGCGCCGCGCGGGGCATCCGTGCGCGCTCGTCCGGCAGCGCGCTACAGACCACGGCGCTGATCCACGAGGCCTACCTGAAGATGGCCAACGTGGGGCCGTGGAAATCGCATCGGCACTTCCTCGCGTCCGCCGCGGTCGCGATGCGCCATGTGATGGTCGATGAGGCGCGCTCGCGGTTGCGCCTGCGCCGCGGCGAGGGTCGCGTGCCGATCTCGCTGGACGATCCGGACAACCACACCCAGGCCCAGGCGGCGCTGATGGTCACCGAGTGCGAAACCCGTGTGGTGGTGGGCGAGGCGGTCGAGCAGCTGGCCGCCATCGAACCGCGGATGGCGCGGGTGGTCGAGTGCCGGTATTTCGCCGGCTACACGGAAGTGGAAACCGCCGACATCCTCGGCGTGACCGAGCGCACCGTGCGGCGGGACTGGATCAAGGCGCGTGCGTGGCTGCAAAAGGCGCTGGGTGAGTACCGCGGACACGCTTCCCTCGACGGGGACGAAGTCGGCGAGGACGAGGAGCGCGAAGGCGGCTGAGCTGCCCCGCAACCTGCGCTGGGCGATGCGACCGAACGCATGCGCTTACTCGCGCCATTGCTCCTGCAGGGTCTCAAGCTGCGCCAGATAGGCGGCGCCGGCCGGCCCCATCGCCTGCAGCCGTTGCCTGGCCAGACCCAGCGCGGCGCTGGCGGCGTCGGCATTGCCTTCGGCACGCTCCACCCGGGCCCGTGAGATCTCGAGCATGGCCGCGAACGGATGCTCGCTGCCGAAAGTCGCCATGATCGCCGGGGCCAGGCTGTCGAGCTTTTCGCGCGCCGGTGCGACTTCGCCGATCCCGGCCAGCGCGTCCACCAGGCCGAGGCCGGCGGCGAGCGCTATGGTTCCGGTCTCGCCACCGGCGTGCTCGTGCCCCATCGCAATCGCCTCGCGCAGCAACGGGACGGCCTCCTCGTGGCGGTCCAGCTGGCTGAGGGTCTTGCCCAGGTTGTTCATCAGTGCCGCCAGCGCACCGGAGGGGCCGTACAGCTTGCGCCGCAGCTCCAGTGTCCGAGAGTAGATTTCCGCCGCCTCTTCGCGTCGGCCGGACTGGACCGCGGCGCTGGCCCAGTTGTTCAGCGTATTGAGCGCATCGGAGCTGTTTTCCTGGCCGAGCGTCTGCCAGATGGCGTGTGCGCGCTTCAACTGGACGATCGCGTCGTCCAACTGGCCGATCTGGTAGTAGGCCAGGCCGAGGTTGTTGATCAGCACCGCGGTGTCGCGGTGTTGCAGGCCGGACAGTTCGACGCGCTGCGGCAGCGCTTCCTCCAGCGTGCGCAGGGCAAGCCCCGGATCACCCAGCGCGCGCTGGATCTGCGACTGCAACAGGCGGCTGTCCAGCAGCTCTGCGCGGTACGTGGCCGGCTCCGCGTTCCAGAACTTCTGCGCCTGGTCGAGCAGGTCGCGCGCCTGGTCGGTCTGGCTCTCGCGGAAGCTGACCTGGGCCAGGTCGTGCATCGCCATTGCGCGGACGTGCTCGGCGACGCCGGCGTCGTCGCGCAACAGGCGCACCAGCAGGGGCCGTGCGCCGGTGTAGTCGTTGATCTGGAAATACAGCTCGGCCAGCGCCAGGGCCACGTCGGCGTAACTTTCCGGGTCACCGGCGAACTCGTCATGGACCCGCTTGGCGGCGCCGTCCAACACCGATTTGGCGGTGACTTCGTCGTGCTCCTGGGTACCGCTGGCGGTGCGGAACATCAGCGTCAGGTATTGGCGCACGGCATCGTTGCGTACCGCCTGCCGGCGCGCGTGGTCGCGTTCGATGGTGGCCTGCCGGCCCTGCCATGCCACACCCACCAGGCCCAGCGCGAGGCTGGCAAACACCGCGGCAGCCAGGGCGTAGGCGACGCGGTGGCGGCGGATTCGGCAGCCCAGCCGATAGCCAAGCGTCTGCCTGCGTGCGGCGACCGGATGTCGACCCAGATGCGCGCGCAGATCCGACGCCAGCTCGGCCACCGTGCGATAGCGTTGCGCCGGGTCGGTCTGCAGCGCCTTGAGCACGATGGCGTCCAGGTCGCCGCGCAAGGCCTTGCGCATCCGCCCCTCGACGCGCGTGCTGGGCGGTTGCGGGGCCGGCTGTGACAGACGCTCGAGGGCACGGATCTGGGCCGCGCCGGTCAGCTGCCAGGGCCGGTGCTGCGTCAGCAATTCGTACAGGATCACGCCAAGCGAATAGACGTCCGTCGCAGTGGAGACCGGCGCGCCCGTCAGCTGCTCGGGCGCGCAGTAGTCCGGCGACGCGTGCCCGCTGGCGGCGGGTTCGCTGTCGCGCTCGGCTGCCGGCGCCAGGTGTTTGGCAATGCCGAAATCCAGCAGCTTCAGCCGTCCCTCCGGGGTGACCAGCATGTTGCCCGGCTTCAGGTCCCGGTGGATCACCAGATGCTGGTGGGCGTGGCTGACCGCGTCGCACGCCTGCAGGACCAGCGCCAGCTTCCGCTCCAGGCCGAGGTCGGGGGCGCGGGTCAACGGCACGCCTTCCACGTATTCCATCACCGCGTACGGAACACCGTTGACCTCGCCGCCGTCCAGCAGGTGCGCAATGCCGGGATGCTCCAGGCGGGCGAGGATCTGCCGCTCGGCGACGAAGCCGGCGCGGTCCTGCGCCGAATCCATCCGCATCAACAACTTGAGCGCGGCGCGCTGTTCAAAATCGCCGCCGAAGCGGTGCGCCATGTAGACCTCGCCCATGCCGCCACGGCCGATCAGGTGCTCGATTTCCCAGTGACCGATCCGGGTGCCGGGTGCCAGCAGCGGGGGCGGCGGCGAGCGCAGCGCGTCGGTATCGACGGTGTGCGTGTCGGCGTCGCGAAGCAGCGCCTGGACCTCCGCGCGGATCGCCGGGTCGGCCTCCAGCGTCTCCAGCTCGGCGCTCCGCACCTCCGGGGCGCGCTCGGCGAGCAGGTCGAACAGCTCCCACACCCGTTGCAACCGCTTCGCATCCTGCATCGAACCGCTCCCCGTTTCGCTGGTGGGGGCAATGCACGGCCGTGCCGCGTCCTGCGACCCGCGTCCCGCTTCTCCCCCGAGTCTCGCGATGATAGCCAAAGCCGGTGTCGGGCAGCGATCCGCCGCCACGCGCAGCTGATAAAGTCGAGGGTGGCAGGCAAAAGGACGCCACGTGGAAGCTGGAATCATTGCCCGGGTTGACGACACGGACGGCGGGGTCGATGCCTCGCTGGTCGATGCGCTGCGCGCCAAGGGGCGGCTGAAGGACGTCGACCTGGCCCGCGCGCGGCGGCTGCACGAGGAGACCGGCGGCAGCCTGCTGGCGCTGCTGGCCCGGCTGGGCCTGGTCTCCGAGCGCGCCCACGCCGAGACCGTGGCCGAGGTACTGCAGTTGCCGCTGGTCAGCGCCAAGGACCTGCCCGAGTTGCCGCCCGAGGGCGTCGCGCTGACCACCAAGTTCATGAAGCAGTTCGCGATCTGCCCGGTGGCGGAAACCGCGGACGCGGTCGAGGTGCTTGCGGCGGACCCGCAGGATCCCTACACCCTGGACGCGGTGCGCCTGGCGACCGGCCGCGAGGTGCGCGCCAGCGTCGCCCTGCGCTCGGAGATCGATGAGCTGATCGAGCGCTGGCATGGCCAGGGCCGCAGCGCGATGGGCACCATCATCGAGACCGCCGAGGGCGAGAGCGGCGGTGACCTGGACGACGTGGAGCACCTGCGCGACCTCGCCTCCGAGGCGCCGGTGATCCGGCTGGTCAACCTGGTGATCCAGCGCGCGGTCGAGTTGCGGGCCTCCGACATCCACATCGAGCCGTTCGAGAACCGGCTCAAGGTGCGCTACCGCGTCGATGGGGTGTTGATCGATGGCGAGAGCCCGCCGGTCAACCTGACCGCGGCGGTGATCAGCCGGATCAAGATCATGGCCAAGCTCAACATCGCCGAGCGGCGTCTGCCGCAGGACGGGCGGATCATGCTTCGGGTGCAGGGTCGCGAGCTGGACCTGCGCGTGAGCACGGTGCCGACCGCGCACGGCGAATCGGTGGTGATGCGCCTGCTGGACCGCGAATCGGTGGTGCTGGATTTCCACCGGCTGGGTTTCACCGATGAATTCCTGCCGCAGTTCGAGCACGTGTTGCAGCAGCCGCACGGGATCCTGCTGGTGACCGGGCCGACCGGCTCGGGCAAGACCACCACGCTGTACACCGCGCTGAGCAAACTCAACACGCCGGGGGTGAAGATCATCACCGTCGAGGACCCGGTCGAGTACCAGATCGAAGGCATCAACCAGATCCAGGCCAAGCCGCAGATCGGGCTGGATTTCTCGCACGCGCTGCGCTCGATCGTGCGCCAGGATCCGGACATCATCATGATCGGCGAGATGCGCGACCTGGAGACGGCGCGCATCGCGATCCAGTCCGCCCTCACCGGACATCTGGTGCTGAGCACGCTGCACACCAACAACGCCGCCGGCGGCATCACCCGCCTGCTGGACATGGGGGTGGAGGACTACCTGCTGACCTCCACCATCAACGGCATCCTCGCCCAGCGACTGGTGCGGCGGCTGGAGCCGACCCACGCCGAGCGCGTGCCGGCCACGGCCGAGGAGATCGAGCGCTTCGAGCTGCGCCGCTACCAGCCCGAGGGCGAGATCCTGCTGTACCGCCCCAGGCCGTCCGCGCTGGCGCCGACCGGCTACCAGGGACGCACCACGATCATGGAGTTCATGGTCATCAACGATGCCCTGCGCAGCGCGGTGATGCGCCACGCCGGCATGGGCGAGATCGAGCGCATCGCCCGCGACGGCGGCATGCGCACGATGTACGAGGACGGCATGCTCAAGGCCTTGGCGGGGCTGACCACGATCGAGGAAGTCCTGCGGGTCACCGAGGACGCCTGAGCCGATGGCCCTCTACACCTACAAGGCGATCAACGCCCGCGGCGAGATGCTCGACGGCCAGATGGAGGCCGCCAGCGATGCGGAGGTCGCCGCGCGCCTGCAGGAGCAGGGCCATCTGCCGGTGGAGGCGCGCCTGGCCAGCGAAGGCAGCGGCGTGCCGGTGTGGCGCGCGCTGTTCAAGCCGCGTCCGTTTGCCGGCGAGCGCCTGGTCCAGTTCACCCAGCAACTGGCGACCCTGCTGGGCGCCGGCCAGCCGCTGGACCGCGCGCTGACGATCCTGCTGGAGCTGCCCGAGGACGAGGCCGCGCGGCGGGTGGTCAGCGACGTGCGCGACGCGGTGCGCGGGGGCGCGTCGCTGTCGAGCGCACTGGAACGCCAGCACGGCACGTTTTCGCGGCTGTACATCAATATGGTGCGCGCCGGCGAGGCGGGCGGCAGCATGCACGAGACGCTGTCGCGCCTGGCCGACTACCTGGAGCGCTCGCGGGCGATGCAGTCGCGGGTCATCAACGCGCTGATCTATCCGGCGATCCTGCTGGTGATGGTCGGACTCAGCCTGCTGTTCCTGCTGGGCTATGTCGTGCCCCAGTTCGCCCAGATGTACGAGAGCCTGGACGCGCCGTTGCCGGGGTTCACCAAGATCGTGCTGGGGGTCGGCCTGTTCGTGCGCGACTGGTGGATCCTGCTGGTGGTGATTCCGGCCGTGGCGTTGCTGGTGTTTGATCGCAAGCGCCGGGATCCGGCATTCCGCGCGAAGCTGGACGGCTGGCTGCTGCGCCGGCGTTTCTTCGGCGACCTGGTCGCCAAGGTCGAGACCGCGCGGCTGGCGCGCACGCTGGGCACGCTGGTGCGCAACGGGGTGCCCTTGATGGCCGCGCTGGGGATCGGCCAGAAGGTGTTGGGCAATCGCGTGCTGGCCGCGGATGTCGCGACTGCCAGCGACGAGGTCAAGAACGGCGTTGCCCTGTCCACTGCGCTCGCGCGTGGCAAGCGCTTCCCGCGCCTGGCGCTGCAGATGATCCAGGTCGGCGAGGAGTCCGGCGCGCTGGATACCATGCTGGTCAAGACCGCCGAGACCTTCGAGCACCAGACATCGATCGCCCTGGACCGCATGCTCGCGGCGCTGGTGCCGATTGTTACCGTCGTCCTGGCCGGACTGGTCGGCGTGGTGGTGATGGCGGTGCTGACGCCGCTGTACGACCTCACCAGTTCGATCGGATGACCCGCGCGCCTCCGATGGCCGGCTCACCGGCAAGCACTCTTCCCCCCAAAGGACCTTCCACAATGCGCAACAAACGTTCCCTGACCCGTTCCCCCGCCGCCGCGTCGCAGGCCGGCATGAGCCTGATCGAGATCATCATCGTGATCGTGCTGATCGGCGCGGTGCTCACCTTCGTCGGCTCGCGCGTGCTGGGGGGTGCCGACCGCGCCAAGGCGAACCTGGCCAAATCCCAGGTGATGACGCTGGGCCAGAAGGTCGAGGCATTCCAGATGGACACCGGCCGGCTGCCAACCACGCTGGATGAGCTGGTGACCGCGCCCGGCAATGCCGCCGGCTGGCTGGGGCCGTACGCCAAACCGGCCGAGCTGAACGACCCGTGGGGGCATCGGGTGGAGTACCGCACACCCGGTGAAAGCGGCCCGTTCGATCTGGTCGTGCTGGGCAAGGACGGCAAGGTCGGCGGCACCAGCGTCGACAGCGACATCCACTACGACTGACCTTGCGCGCGCTCCTGCCAGCGGACATGCGCATCGGGGGGAGCGCGGGACCATCGTCGAGCCGTCGCCAGCGGGGCATTTCGCTGCTGGAGATGCTGCTGGTGATCGGCCTGATCGCCGGCACCAGCCTGCTCGCGGCTGCGGCCTTCAGCGGCGGCATGAAGGGCACCCAGCTGCGCGCGGCGGTGAAGGAGGTCGCGGCGCAGTTGCGCTTCACCCGTACCCACGCGATCGCGACCGGTGAGCCGCAGCGCTTCGTGATCGATCCCGCTGCGCGAACCTGGCAGGCGCCCAAGGGCCGCGCCGGCACCATCCCGACCGCGATCGATGTGCGCTTCATCGGTGCCCGCCAGATCCAGCCCGCCGAGGGGCAGGGCGCGGTGATGTTTTTCGCCGACGGCGCCGCCACCGGCGGTCGGGTCCAGCTCAGCCGGGACGGCGCGGTGTGGGACATCGACGTGGCCTGGCTGACCGGGCAGGTCAGCGTCAAGCGCGCCGGGAGTGGCAACTGATGCAGAGGCCCACGACCCAGCATGGATACACCCTGATCGAGGTGATCGTCGCCTTCGCGTTGTTGGCGCTGGGCCTGACCCTGCTGCTGGGGACCCTGTCCGGCGCCACCCGTCAGGTGCGCTGGTCCGCGGATGCGGGACGCGCGGCGCTGCACGCGCAGTCGCTGCTGGACACGGTCGGCATCACCGAACCGCTGCAGCCCGGGCGACGAGATGGCGATTTCGAGGACGGGCGCTACCGCTGGACCCTGTCGATCAAGCCCTGGCAGGACCCGGCATTGGCTAACCTGCCGCAGTCCCCGGCAGACCAGCGCTTGCTCGAGGTGGATATGGCCGTGCAGTGGGGCGCAGCTGGCCCGGGCGAGCAGTTGCAGGTGCGCAGTTTGCGGCTGGCGCCGCCCGATACCTCTGTGGGCAGTGTCCCGTGAGGTGCTCTGTGGAAACAGGAGGCGGGGGGCGCGGGCGATTGGGTATCGCAGGCCGTTGCGACGGCATCATTCGCGTGGGACCGGACAGGGCAGGAGCGCGCGGCTTCACCCTGGTCGAGGTGATGCTGGCGACGGTGCTGCTTGCCGCCGGGCTGGCGCTGGCGTTTGCGACCTTGACCGCGGCCAGCCAGACCGCGACCCGCGGCGAGGCGTTGGCCGAGCGCAGCGAGCGCATGCGCGCGGTGGAGGGCTTCCTGCGCAGGCGCATCAGCGCGGCGCGGCCGGTGGCGTTCCATACCGGCCAGGCGAATGAGCGTCCGCAGCGTTTCCTCGGCGAGCCGGAGCGGATGCGCTTCGTCGCCGACCTGCCCGATTACCTGGGCCGCGGCGGTCCGTATTCGCACGATTTCCAGGTCGAGCGCAGCGATGGCGCGCATCGGATCGTCCTGGCACTGGACATCGTGTCGGCGGGGGAGACCGTGGAGGACCCGCGCGGCCGCGCCCCTGACATCCTGCTGGACGGGCTGGCCTCGGCGCGCTTCCGCTACCGCGGCATCGACCCGGAAAGCGGCGAGCTGGGCGCGTGGACCGACCGCTGGGCCGCAGTCGACCGCTTGCCGGTGCTGGTCGAGGCCAGCCTCACCGATGCCGATGGCGGCAAGTGGCCGACGCTGGTGGTGGCGATTCCGCAGGCCATGGGCGCCGTCTCCGGCTCTGCAGGCCGCAGCTGGTGAAGCCGGTGGCCCACCATCCGCACCCATCCTCGCGACCCGGCAGTAGTGGCGCCGCCTTGCTGCTGGTGCTGTGGATGATCGTCCTGCTCACCGCGCTGGTGGGGGCGTTCGCGATGACCGCCCGGGTCGAGCACATGCAGGGCCAGGTTCTGGCCCGAGGTATCAACGCCCAGGGCGCCGCGCGCGCCGGGCTGGAGTACGCGCTGCATCGTCTGGCCCAGTCCGATCCGCGGGTGCAGTGGCATCCCGATGGGCGCCCGTATGAGTGGGAGTACGCCGGCGCGCAGGTGCAGGTGCGGATCGTGGCCGAAGGTGGCAAGGTCGACCTCAACCACGCCGACGCGACGCTCATGGCCGGCCTGCTGCGGGCGCTGGGCAGCGATCCGGGCGAGGCCACGCGCCTGGCCGGGGCGATCATCGACTGGCGCGACCCGGATTCGCTGAGCCAGCCCGCGGGCGGCGCCGAGGACGCCGACTACGCCGCGGCCGGGCGCGCCTACGGCGCCAAGGACGCCGAGTTTGAAAGCATCGCCGAACTGGAACAGGTGTTGGGCTTCACCCCGGCGCTGTATGCGAAGATCGCCCCGCACGTGACGGTCTACAGCCGCTCGCTGCGCCCCGACCCCGCCTTCGCCGCTGCTCCGGTCCTCGACGCCATGGGCATGGACGGCGAGCGGATCGTCGCCGGACGCGGCGTCGTCGATCCCGCCACCGGACTGCCCATGGCCGGGGGCGGCGCGTCGCCCGGTCTGGGCGGCGGTTCGGCAGCCGGCGGAACGTATAGTATCGACAGCCGCGCGCAGTTGGCCGACGGCCGTCGCTCACTGTTGCGCGCCGTCGTGCTGACCAACCCCCCCGTTGGCCCTGGCCCGGCCTACACCACGTTGTACTGGGAAGAGGGAGCTTCGCCACGATGAGCCAGCCAGGTTCCACCATCGGCGTCCGCCTGGGGCGCGTGGGCACGCACCTGGTGCCGGGCGTGGGTGGCTACCTGTCATGGTGGGGCCGCTCGCTGGCGGCCTGGCTGCCGCCGGCGTTGCGCCAGGCCCTGGGATTCGGCCGCGGTCGCGTCCTGCTCCAGGTCGTCGCGGACGAAATGCAGCTGCGCCGGCAACGCGATGACGCGCTGATCGACATGGCGCGGGTCCCGTTGCCGCCGCTGGTCGCCCGCTCCCATGCCGATGGCGATGCGCTGGGGTCCTTGCTGGGGCCACGCCTGGCCGAGCTGCCGCGCTGGTTGCTGCTGCCGGCGGCCAGCAGCCTGACGCGACGGATCAACCTGCCGGCAAGTGCGCTGGAACGTCTGCGCGACGTGGTCGGTTTCGAGATCGACCGGCAAACCCCGTTCACCGCCGATGCCGTCGCCTTCGATGCGCGCGTGCTGGGACGCCGCGAAAGCGATGGCCAACTGGACGTCGAACTGGTGGTGGTGCCGCGGCATCTGCTGGATCAGCAGCGCACCGCGATGGGGCCGTTGGCATCGGAACTGGCCGGGGTCGACGTGGCCGGGACGGATGGGGCGCCGTTGGGCGTCAACCTGTTGCCGCCAGAACAGCGCCGGCGCCGGCGCGATCCGGCGGCTGTGTGGAATGCCGTGCTTGCCGGCGTCGCGCTGCTGGCCACCGTCGCCCTGCTGTGGCAGCTGCTCGAGAACCGGCGCAGTGCCGCAGCGGCGCTGGAGCAGGTCATTGCCAGCCAAACCGACGCCGGCCGTCGGTCGGCCATGCAGCGCCAGCAATTGACGGCGGTGCTGGAAGGACAGGTGTTCCTCGATCGCTTGCGTGCGGAGCGCGCGCCGACGACCGAAATCCTCGATGAACTCACCAGGCGCCTGCCCGATACCACCTACCTGGAAAAACTCTCGATCAATGGCGACCAGCTGATGCTGATCGGACTGAGCACCAAAGCGGCCGCGCTGATCGGCGAACTGCAGGGGGCCGAGCAGTGGCGGTCGCCCGCGCTCGCCGGCGCGCTGCAGCCGGATCCGCAAAGCGGTCGCGACCGTTTCACGTTGACCGCCAACCTTGCCGCACCTGCAGCGAATCCCGTCCCGCCGAAGACCGCCGATGCGCCTGCACCACGCGACCGCTGAGGTGCCGTCGCGTCGCGACCGCTGGCTGGCTGCCGGTCTGCTGCTGGCCGTGCTGGCGATCGCCTACGGTGTGCTGGTGCATCCGTGGTGGACCGTGCCGATGCGCGAGGCGGACGCACGGATCGAGTCCCTGCAGCAACGCGAGTTGCGCCTGCGGATGCAGCTGCAGCAGGCGCCCCAGGTGGCCGCACGCCTGCAGCAGGTGAGGGAGCAGTACGCCGACACCCCCGGCTTCCTGCCCGAAACGAACGCGGAACTGGCCACCGCCAGCCTGATCCAGCGCCTGGAAACGGTGGTGGCGGAGGCCAGCCCCGGCAATCGCAGCTGTGCAATCACCAACCGCTCGCCGCTCGATTCCGACAACCGCCAGTCGTATCGGCGCGTTGTCGCCCAGGTCCGCCTGCGTTGTGGCACGCCCGAGCTGAGCCGCGTGCTGTACCTGCTGGAAAGTGGCAGTCCGCGGCTGTTTGTGGACAACCTGAACATCCTGACGGAGACCCTGTACCTGAGCCGGAACCAGTCGGTGGATATGGGCGGCCTGGATGTGTCCTTCGATCTGGCGGGTTATCTGCTGCCCCTGGATGCGCCGACGACGGCCGGGGTGAGCGATGCGCCTTGATGCCTTGGGGCCGCGCACCCGGTTGCTCGCCGGTGTCGCTGGCTGGGCGCTGCTGGCCTGGGTGCTGGCCGTTGCCGGCATGGGCGGGCGGGTGGCGCTGCTGGCCGACGACCCGACCCTGCTGAACCCCCTGCCGCAAATAGTGCCCACGCAGCCGGCGCTTGGTCCGTTCGACCAGTACCAGGGCATTGCCGATCGTCCGTTGTTTGCCAAGGACCGTCGTCCGCATCCGTTTTTCATGGAAGGCGGCGGGGACGAGCGTCCATCCGAGGAGTTCGACTACGTCCTCACCAGCGTCCTGATTGCGCCGGGCACCACGATGGCCATCGTGCGCAAGCGCGAGAACGGCGAGCCGATCCGGGTGAAGCTGGACGCACCACTGGCGGACTCGGGCTGGCGCCTGGTCGAGGTGAGCCCGCGCGGCGCGGTTTTCGAAGGTCCGCAGGGCCGCCGCAGCCTTGAGCTGGCACTGTTCGACGGCAATGGCCCGGTCGCGACCAGCGCTGCGCTGCCGTCCGGTGGCGCTGCACCGGCGCCGGACAATCGCGCCGACCGCGGCCCGCAGCCAGGCCGTGCGCCCTCTGCACAATCCGCTGCGCCGCCACCGGCGATGCCGCAACCCGAGACTGCCTCCCCCAACCGGGAGCCGCAGCCCACGGAATCCGAAAGCGAACCGGCCGATCCGTCCCAAACAAGCGAGCCGGCGCAGGCGCAGATGGATTCGATCCGGAAACGGATTGAAGCCCGCCGCGCCGCCCTGCGCAAAGACGAAATGTAGCCACTGACGTTCCAATAGAGTGCACGCAATGAAGCAACACGCCATCGATATCCCCATCGCGACGTCACCCCCGCGTCGCCCATGGCCGGCCAGCAGGCGGCTGCGCACGCTTGTCGCCGCCCTGGTGATGCTGGCGTTGCTGGCCGCGTGTGCCAGCGCGCCGGTTCCCAGCATCCGCCGCGAGGCCGTGCCGCGCACCGCCGAGCAGATGGCCCAGCCGGCGGCGGACGGCGTCCAGACGCACGCGCTGGGCAGTGTCACCCCCGCCGAAACCCACCAGGGCGGGCCGCGCCCGCAGATCCGGCGCGGCACGGGTCGCTTCATCGACACCGCGGTGGCCAACTCGCCGCCACCGGGCCTGCCGGCGACCACCGGCGAGGCGACCTTCAACTTCGAGGGCGAATCGCTGCACGCGGTGGTCAAGGCCATCCTGGGCGACATGCTGGGGCAGAACTACGTCATCGCGCCGGGCGTGCAGGGCACGGTGACCCTGGCCACGCCCAAGCCCGTCAGCGCGGCGGAGGCGATCAACCTGCTGGACCAGGTGCTGGGCTGGAACAACGCGCGCATGATCTACAGCGGCGGCCGCTACAACATCGTCGCAGCCGACCAGCCGCTCGCCGGCACGGTTGCACCGCGCGCCGGTGGCGCGGCCAGCGCACGCGGCTTCGAGGTCCGCACGGTGCCGCTGCGCTACGTGTCGGCCGAGGAGATGAAGAAGATCCTCGAGCCCTACGCACGGCCCAACGCGATCGTCGACACCGACGCCTCGCGCAACGTGATCAGCATCGGCGGCACGCGCGCGGAACTGCAGAACTACCTGCGCACGATCGAGATCTTCGATGTCGACTGGCTGGCGGGCATGTCGGTGGGCGTCTACCCGCTGCAGTCGGGCAAGGCGGTGCGCGTGGTGGAGGACCTGGAGAAGGTCTTCGGCCAGGACAGCAAATCACCCGTGGCCGGGATGTTCCGGTTCATGCCGCTGGAAGGCACCAATGCGGTGATGGTGATCACCTCCCAGCCCGAATACCTGGACAACATCCAGCAATGGCTGGAGCGCATCGACGGGGCCGGCGGCGCGGTGCAGCTGTATTCCTACCAGCTCAAGTACATCAAGGCGCGTGACCTCGCCGACCGCCTGGCGGAAGTCTTCGGCGGCTCGTCAGCCGGCGGCGACAGCGGCGCCAGCGACCGCGGTCCTAGCCTGATGCCCGGCCTGGATTCGGCGGAAATCACCTCCGGCGAGAGCGGCTCGAGCATGGGGTTCGGCGACAAGTCCAGCGGCGGTGGCAGTGGCGGTGGCGCGAGCCTGTCGCTCGGCAGCAGCCGCAGCGGCAACGCCAGCGTGTCGCTGGAGATCGGTGGCGACAAGGTCGGCGTCTCGGCGGTGGAGGAGACCAACGCCCTGCTAGTGCGTTCCACGCCGCAGGCCTGGCAGTCGATCCGCGACGTGATCGGCCAGCTGGACGTGATGCCGATGCAGGTCCACATCGAGGCCCAGGTGGTCGAGGTGCAGCTGTCGGGCGAGCTGGAATACGGCGTCAACTGGTTCTTCGAGAACGCGGTGACCGACAACGACCTGCCCAGCGCGCTCGGTCGCACCACCTGGAGCACGCTGGCGGGCAGCGTCGGCGACGCCAAGGGCATGACCGGCGGCCTGGCGTGGACCTTCCTTGGCCGCAATGCGGCGGCGGTGATCAAGGCGCTGGACGCCGTGACCGACGTCAACATGCTGCAGACCCCTTCGGTGGTGGTGCGCAACAACGCCGAGGCGACCTTCAACGTGGGCAGCCGCATCCCGGTGTCCTCGGTGACGGTCAACCCGGGCATCGGCAACGACACCAGCTACAGCCAGGTCCAGTACCTGGACACCGGCGTGATCCTGACCGTCCGCCCGCGCATCACCAAGGACGGCATGGTGTTTCTCGACATCGTCCAGGAAGTCAGTGCGCCCGGCGGCGAGCCGGACCGGTTCGGCAACGTGCGCATCGACACCCGAAAGCTGAAGACCGAGGCGGCGATCCAGAGCGGCGACACGGTGATGCTGGCAGGCCTGATCCGCGACAGCGCGGCGCGCGGGTCGCGCGGCTTCCCGGGCCTGAACCGGATCCCGGTGCTGGGCGGACTGTTCGGCACCCAGACCTCGACCACCCGCCGCGAGGAGACCATCGTCCTGCTGACGCCCAAGATCATCCGCGACCCCAACGAGGCCCGCGAGCTGACCGACGAATACGGCCGCCGCTTCCGCGCACTGCAGCCCCTGCGGCCCCCCGCGCGGCCGTGATGCCTGTGCCGGCTGGCCCGGTGCGGGCGCGGGTGTCGGTGCCGCGCGCCACGCGCGTCGCCGCGCATGGCTGAGGGCGCAGCGCCGATGGACGCCGACATCGGCGTGGTGGTGGTCAGCTACCAGAGCCTGGCCACCATCGATGACTGCCTGGCGCGGCTGCGCGACGCTGCCGGCGTGGCGGCGATCCGTGTGGTCGACAACGACTCCACCGACGGCACGGTGGCAGTGATCCAGCGCCACGCCGTGGCCGATCCGCGCGTCCAGTTCATCGCCAACCCCGACAACGCCGGCTTCGGGGTGGCCTGCAACCAGGGCGCCGCGGCGATCGCCGCGCAGGCGCCGTCGTGCCGCTGGCTGGCCTTCGTCAATCCCGATGCGTTGGTGGAAGTCGACACCCTGTCGCGCCTGCGTCACCTTGCGCGGCAACGCCGTGCCGCCGGTGCCGACGTCCTGCTGGGCGTCGATCTGGTGGATGAGGCCGGAGTACGTGATGCTGCCGCGCGCCGCCGCGCCCCGGATTTTCTGGCGATGCTCGCGGGCGTCGCGGCGCGGCTGCGCGGACGCACAGCCGGAGACGCCCAGGCGCTGGCGATCGAGCCCGACGACGATCTGGAACTGCAGGCCGTGGAGGCGATTTCCGGCGCGCTGATGTTCCTCGCCCGGGCGCGTTTCGAGCGTGTCGGCGGTTTCGACGAGGCCTACCGCCTGCATGCGGAGGATCTGGATCTGTGCCGCCGGCTGGCCGCCGATGGCGTCGAGCTCGCGGTCGCGAACCGGGTCCGGGTCGTGCACGTGCGCGGCGTTTCCAGCCGCTCCAATCCCTGCTTCGTGGAGTGGCACAAGCACCGCGGGCTGTGGCGCTACTTCCGCAAGTTCGAGGCCGCCCAGCGTGGCGTCGGCGTGCGAGCGCTGGTGTTTGCCCTCATCTGGGCCCGGTTTCCGTTCGCAGTGGTCCGGGCGATGCTGCGCAGCCGGACCTGAGCCTCAGCGGTAGCGGTTGATCTGCTCGCGCAGCGTGCGCGCCGCGGCGGCCGCGGCATCGGCGAAGTCATCCCCGCTCGAGGCGTACAGCACGGCGCGCGAGGAACTGACCACCAGCCCGGTGCCGTCGTCGGTTCGCGCGTTGCTGACCACCGCCTCCACGTCGCCGCCCTGCGCGCCGACCCCGGGCACCAGGAAGGGCATGTCGCCGACGATCGCGCGCACCTCGCGCAGCTGGCCCGGCCAGGTAGCGCCCACCACCAGCATGCAGTTGCCGTGCCCGTTCCAGTCGCGCGCGATCATCTCGGCGACGCGCTGGTACAGCGGCCGGGTGCCGCCATCGTCGTCGGCGACCGGCAGGTCCTGCAGGTCGCTCGCGCCGGGATTGGAGGTGCGGCACAGGATCACCACGCCACGGTCGGCGCGGTCCAGGAACGGCTGCATCGAGTCGCGGCCCAGATAGGGGTTGGCGGTTACGGCATCGGCGCGGTAGCGGTCGAACGCCTCGCTCGCGTAGTGCTGCGCGGTGCTGCCGATGTCGCCGCGCTTGGCGTCCAGGATCACCGGGATTCCTGCGTGACGCTCGTGGATATGCGCGATCAGCCGTTGCAGGGCATCTTCGGCACCCAGCGCGGCAAAGTGGGCGATCTGCGGCTTGAACGCGCAGACGTGCTCGGCGGTCGCGTCGACGATGTCGCGGCAGAAATGGAACACCGCATCGGGGTCATCGGCGAAGCGCGCCGGGAACCTGGACGGCTCCGGATCAAGCCCGACACAGACCAGCGAATCGGCCGCCGTCCAGCGCTGCCGCAGTGCCTGCATGAAGCCCATCGTCTTCTCCCGGTATCGGTCTGCGCATGCCCAACGCGGCGGGTATGCGGGTGCGTGCTTTCGCGTGCGCTGACTTCAGCGCGCTTACTTCCCCGCGCTTACTTCAGCGCCTTGAAACGCAGGCGCTTGGGCTGCGCGCCTTCCTCGCCGAGGCGACGCTTCTTGTCTTCCTCGTATTCGCGGTAGTTGCCCTGGAAATACTCCACGTGCGAGTTGCCCTCGAAGGCGAGGATGTGGGTCGCGATGCGGTCCAGGAACCAGCGGTCATGGCTGATCACCACCGCGCAGCCGGGGAACTCCAGCAGCGCGTCTTCCAGCGCACGCAGGGTCTCCACGTCCAGGTCGTTGGACGGCTCGTCCAGCAGCAGCACGTTGCCGCCCTGCAGCAGGGTCTTGGCCAGGTGCAGGCGGCCGCGCTCACCGCCCGACAGCGTTCCCACCAGCTTCTGCTGGTCCTGGCCCTTGAAGTTGAAACGGCCCAGGTAGGCGCGCGACTGGATCTCGGTGCCGTTGATGTTGAGGATGTCGGCGCCGCCGGAGATTTCCTGGAACACGTTGTGGTTGCCTTCCAGCTTGTCGCGGCTCTGGTCGACATAGGCGATGTTGGTCGACGGGCCCTTGATGATCTCGCCGCTGTCAGGGGTTTCCTGGCCGGTGATCATCTTGAACAGGGTCGACTTGCCGGCGCCGTTGGGGCCGATGATGCCGACGATCGCGCCGGGCGGGATGATGAAGCTCAGGTCGTCGATCAGCAGGCGGTCGCCGAAGGACTTGGAGACGTTCTTGAACTCGATCACCGAGTTGCCCAGGCGCTCGCCGGGCGGGATGAAGATCTCGTTGGTCTCGTTGCGCTTCTGGTACTCGACCGAGTTGAGCTCCTCGAAGCGCGCCAGTCGCGCCTTGCCCTTGGTGCGGCCGCCCTTGGCGTTGCTGCGCACCCATTCCAGCTCCTTGGCCAGCGCCTTCTGGCGCGCCTTTTCGCCGGATTCTTCCTGCTTCAGGCGCTCGCCCTTCTGCTCCAGCCACGCGGTGTAGTTGCCCTTCCACGGGATGCCGCGGCCGCGGTCCAGCTCGAGGATCCACTCGGCCGCGTTCTCGAGGAAGTAGCGGTCATGGGTGACGGCCACGACGGTGCCGCTGTAGCGGGCCAGGAACTGCTCCAGCCATTCCACCGACTCGGCGTCCAGGTGGTTGGTCGGCTCGTCCAGCAGCAGCATGTCGGGCTTCTGCAGCAGCAGCTGGCACAGCGCCACGCGGCGCTTCTCGCCACCCGACAGCTTGCCCACGATCGCCTCCCACGGCGGCAGGCGCAGCGCGTCGGCGGCCACTTCCAGCTGGTGCTCCAGCGTGTGCGCATCGCCGGCGGCGAGGATCGCCTCCAGGCGCTGCTGCTCGGCGGCGAGCTTGTCGAAGTCGGCGTCTTCCTCGGCGTAGGCCTCGTACACCCGGTCCAGCGCGGCCTGCGCATTGATCACCTCGCCCAGGCCTTCCTCGACCGCCTGGCGCACGGTGTGTTCGGGGTTGAGCTGCGGCTCCTGGGCGAGGTAGCCGACCTTGATGCCCTTGGCCGCGCGCGCCTCGCCGCTGAAGTCCTGGTCCACGCCGGCCATGATCTTGAGCACGGTCGACTTGCCCGAGCCGTTCAGTCCGAGCAGGCCGATCTTGGCGCCGGGGAAGAAGGACAGGGAAATGTCCTTGATGATTTCGCGCTTGGGCGGAACGGTCTTGCTGACACCGTTCATGGTGTAGATGTATTGCGCTGACATGGGGGTGCTCCGCAGACAGGCGACCATGCCCGGCACGCGGCAGGGCGATCGAAAAGAATTAGCCGATCATTATCGCGCATCTACAGGCTTTTTGCAGGGCCGGCAATCCCCATGCAGCCCGGCGTGGGCGACGCGCCGCAGCGGAGGCTAAACTGGGCGACTACCGCCCTCATCCGCTCCTGGAGTGACCATGTTCCCGCGCGACGCAAGCATCGAAGGTTTTGACCCCGAACTCGCCCAGGCCATCGCCGACGAGAACCGCCGCCAGGAAGACCACGTCGAGCTGATCGCCAGCGAGAACTACGCCAGTCCGCGGGTGATGGAGGCGCAGGGCAGCCAGCTGACCAACAAGTACGCCGAGGGCTACCCCGGCAAGCGCTATTACGGCGGCTGCGAGTTCGTCGACATCGCCGAGCAACTGGCGATCGACCGGCTGAAGGAGCTGTTCGGCGCCGACTACGCCAACGTGCAGCCGCACTCGGGTTCGCAGGCCAACCAGGCGGTGTATTTCTCCCTGCTGCAGCCCGGCGATACCGTGTTGGGCATGAGCCTGGCCCACGGCGGCCACCTCACCCACGGGGCCAAGGTCAACATCAGCGGCAAGCTGTTCAACATCGTCCAGTACGGCGTCGATGACGCGGGAATGATCGACTACGACGAGATGGAGCGGCAGGCGCTCGAGCACAAACCGAAGATGCTGATCGGCGGTTTCAGTGCCTACTCGCAGGTGGTGGACTGGGCGCGGATGCGCGAGATCGCCGACAAGGTGGGCGCGATCTTCTTCGTCGACATGGCCCACGTGGCCGGCCTGATCGCCGCCGGCGTGTACCCCAACCCGCTGCCGCACGCGCACGTGGTCACCTCCACGACCCACAAGACCCTGCGCGGCCCGCGCGGCGGCATCATCCTGGCCAAGAACCCGAGCGAGGACCTGGTCAAGAAGCTGCAGAGCATCGTCTTCCCCGGCCTGCAGGGCGGCCCGCTGATGCACGTCATCGCGGCCAAGGCGGTGGCCTTCAAGGAAGCGCTGGAGCCCGAGTTCAAGACATACCAGCAGCAGGTGGTCAAGAACGCCCAGGCGATGGCGGAAACCATCCTCCACCGCGGCTACAAGATCGTCTCCGGCGGCACGAAGAACCACCTGATGTTGATCGACATGATCGGCAAGGGCATCACCGGCAAGGACGCGGAGGCGGCGCTGGGCGAGGCCCACATCACCGTCAACAAGAATGCGGTGCCCAACGACCCGGCCAAGCCGTTCGTGACCTCGGGCCTGCGCATCGGCACCCCGGCGGTGACCACCCGTGGCTACCGCGAGCCGGACTGCGTCGCCCTGGCCAACTGGATCTGCGACGTGCTCGACAACCCCAACGACGAGCAGGTCATCGCCGCGGTGCGTGAAAACGTCACGCGGCAGTGCGCCCAGTTCCCGGTCTACGGCTGAGCCTTGCACTGCCTTTTCTGCCAGCACGTCGACACCCGCGTCATCGACTCGCGGGTGTCCGACGATGGCGCGACGATCCGTCGCCGCCGCGTCTGCGAGGCCTGCGGTGAGCGGTTCTCGACCCTTGAGACGATCGAGCTGAAGCTGCCGGTGATCATCAAGTCCGATGGCCGGCGCGAGGCGTTCGATGCCCGCAAGCTGCGCGCCGGTTTTGACCGCGCCCTGCAGAAGCGGCCGGTGGCGGAGGAGCAGATCGAGGCGGCGGTACGCGCGGTGGTGCACCAGCTGCGCCGCACCACCGAGCGTGAGCTGTCCTCGATCCGCGTCGGCGAGTTCGTCATGGGCGAGCTGCGCAAGCTCGACCACGTCGGCTACGTACGCTTCGCCTCGGTGTACCGGGCGTTCCAGGACGTGGCCGATTTCCGCGACGAGCTCGACCGGCTGGAGAGCGACAACTCCGGCGACGAGCAATTGCCGCTGCTGGGCGGCGCTGACGAGCCGCTGCCGTCGGCCACGCGCAAACGTTGAGCCGGACCTCGGTCACACCCCTTAACTGCAGGAACCTGTGTTGATGCCCGAGTTCACCGCCACCGACCACCTGATGATGACGCGCGCGCTGCGCCTGGCCGAGCGCGGCGCCTACACCACCCGGCCCAACCCGATGGTCGGCTGCGTCATCGTCAAGGGCGACGAGGTGGTCGGCGAGGGCTGGCACCAGCGCGCCGGCGAAGGCCATGCCGAGGTGCTCGCCCTGCAGGAGGCCGGCAAGCGGGCCAAGGGCGCAACCGTGTACGTGACGCTGGAGCCGTGCGCGCATACCGGCAGTACCGGCCCCTGCGCGGACGCGCTGATCGCCGCCGGTGTGTCGCGCGTGGTCGCGGCGATGCGGGATCCGTTCCCGCAGGTCGATGGTGCGGGCTTCGAGCGCCTGCGCGAGGCCGGCATCGAGGTCGCGGAAGGCCTGATGGAAGACCAGGCGCGCGCGCTCAACCGCGGCTACCTGTCGCGGCTGGGCCGGGGCCGGCCGTGGGTCCGGGTCAAGCTGGCGGCGAGCATGGACGGACGCACCGCGCTGGCCAACGGCGAGTCGAAATGGATCAGCGGACCGGCCTCGCGCAACGACGTGCAGCACTGGCGTGCGCGCGCCGGGGCCATCCTCACCGGCGCCGGCACGGTGCTGGCCGATGACCCGTCGCTGACGGTGCGGCTGGACGGGGACATTGCGTTCGTGCCGCCCCTGCGCGTGGTGCTGGATCCCGGCCTGGCGACCATCGCGCGCGGCAAGGTGCGCGAGGGCGATGCACCGACGCTGTACATCCACGCTCCCGACACCAAGCTCGCCCGCGGCATCAGCGCGCAACTGGCCGTGGTGCCGGTGAAAGCGGGCCGCTTCGATCTGGCGGCGGTGCTCAAGCTGCTGGCCGATCGGGGCATCAACGAGGTGATGGTCGAAGCGGGCGCCACGCTCGCGGCCGCCTTCCTGGAGGCCGGACTGGCCGATGAGGTCCTGCTGTACGTCGCGCCGGTCCTGCTGGGCTCGAACGCGCGACCGCTGTTCGACGGCCTCAACGTCGACCACATGGACCAGGTGATGCGCATGGAGACGGTCGAGACCCGGCTGCTGGGTGAGGACATCCGGGTGCTGCTGCGTCCGCGCCCGTCAGGGGCGCGTCCAGGCTAGCCCAGCGCCCAGTCGATCGCCGGGCGGCACAGCGGCAGGTCGGGTTGCTCGCGGCGCTTGCTCAAGGCGCGGCGGGCCGACTGCAGCGCGGTGCGCAGCCCTTCCTCCACCGTCGGGTGGTAGAAGGGCAGGTGCAGCATCGTATCGACGGTCATCTCCTGCTGGATCGCCCAGGCGAGCAGGTGCAGCAGGTGCTCGGCATCGGGGGCGACCGCCTCCGCTCCCAGGATCCGGGCGTTGCCGGCGTCGACGTAGATGTGCAGCACTCCGGCGTTGCGCCCGGCCATCACCGCGCGGCCCTGGCGGCTGTAGTCGATCTTGCCGACCACGACGCCGGACTCCCGCAGGTCGCTGTAGGACAGCCCGGCCTGGCCGGCACCCGGTTCGGTAAAAACGATACCCAGCGGTGCGCGACGCATCAGGCAATCGGCTTCGGGATGCAGCGCGTGGTAAGCGGCGATTCGTCCCTCATCGGCAGCCTCGTGCAGCAGCGGGCGCTGTCCGTTCACATCGCCGGCGATGTAGATCGGCAGGTCGCCCACCTGCAACGTTTTGGGATTGAAGGCCGGCATGCCGCGTTCGTCGAGTTCGACGCCGAGGGTGTCCAGGCCGAGACCCTCGATGTTGGGTTGCCGGCCGATTGCCGCGAGCACCCAGTCCACGGCAACGCTACGTTTGCCATCGTCGATCACCGCCCCATCCCCGTCAGCGCGCACCGACACCTCCACGTCGGTGCTGATCGACATCTGTTGGCCGAGCGCGGCCAGCAGGCTGGCGTTGACCTCGGGATCCTTCAGCCCGGCGATCTGGCTGCCCTTGCTGAACCCGTTGACCTCGCACCCCAGCTGCGCGAATGCCTGCGCCAGCTCCACGCCGATCGGGCCTAGCCCGACCACGCCCAGGCGCTGACCGGGCGATACCAGTTCAAACACCTCGTCGGAGGTGACCAGCCTGTCGCCGATGGCGCGCCATGCCTCGGGCACGATCGGGCGGGTGCCGGTGGCGATGATCACGGCGTCGGCGTGGATCGTCTCGCCGTCGACCTCCAGAGTATTCGCATCGATGAAGCGCGCCTTGCCGCGGATGCTGCGATCGCCCAGGTCCTGGGCGATCTGGATCGAGCCGGCAGTGAAGCGGTCGCGCAACGTACGCACGTGCGCCATGACGACTTGCAGATCCGGCTTCAGGCCTTTGGTGCCGTCGATGCCGGCCGTGCCCAGCCAGTCCTTGCGCGCGTAGGTGTGGGCGACCTCGATCAGCGCCTTGGACGGCATGCAGCCGACCCGCGCGCAGGTGGTGCCGTAGGGGCCGTGATTGATCAGCAGCACGTCATCGGTGTAGCGCTGGGCCTCCTTGAGCGCTGTCAGGCCGGCAGTCCCGGCGCCGAGGATCGCGATGCGGACGCGTCGTGTCATGTTGGGGCTCCCTTGAACGGTTGGCCGGCCAGTATGACCGTGAGCGGACCGCGCCACAGATTGACGTCACGGGAACACGGCGCTGGCTACCCTCACTGAATTCGATCGCCCGCAGCGATTGAAATCGCCATCCAGCAAGTCGCGTTTCCGGACGTGCAGGGCCAAGGAGCCGAACCCATGACGAGTCTGACCAGTAGCCAGCGCGAGCACCTCGCAAAAATGATGGACGAGCGTGAGCCGGTGCTGCGCGAGGAAATCCGCGCCGGACTCAGGCGCATGCGCGTGGAGGGCTACGACGAGTTGCTATCCGGCACCTCCGACGCCGGTGATGAGTCGCTGGCCTCGCTGGTGACCGACATCAACAACGCCGACACCAAGCGCGACGCGGTCGAGCTGCAGGACATTTTCGCGGCCCGCGCGCGCATGGCTGACGGCACCTACGGGATCTGCATCGACTGCGACGTGGCGATTCCGTACGAGCGCCTCGAGGCCTATCCGACGGCCAAGCGCTGCCTTGCGTGCCAGCAGGTCCACGAAGCCAAGCGGGCGCAGCGCTGACAAGCTGAGCGCCGCCCCGCGGGTTGCACCGTTCCACCCCGCGCGGCGTCCCGGCGCTCGCCCACTGCTAGAATCCAACCGTCCTCGCATCCGCGAGGGCACACGTAACGTCTTCAGGGCGGGGTGCGATTCCCCACCGGCGGTAGGTCGCCGGCAGCCGGTCCATCGGGACGGGAAGCCACGACAAGCCCGCGAGCGCTCCACTGCCGGCATACGCCGGCGCCGGGGGTCAGCAGATCCGGTCCGATTCCGGAGCCGACGGTCACAGTCCGGATGAAAGAAGACGGCTGCGCATGGCACTGTGCCGTGCGCATGCCATGCCTTGTGGCGTTTTTCGCAGACCTTCTACGCGGGAAACGATCCATGTCTAGAGTTGCTTATTCCCATCGCCTTCCTAGTTCCTGCTTTGCGCAGCGGGAGGCGTGCTGATGTTCACCGGCATCATTGAAGGCGTCGGCCGCATCGCGGCGCGAGAGGCCGTCGGCGGCGACGCCCGACTCACCATCGAGGTCGGCTCGCTGCCGTTCGACGCGGTGGCGCTGGGCGAGAGCATCGCCGTCAACGGCACCTGCCTGACCGTGGTCGAATTTGACACCGGCTCCTTCCAGGCCGACGCATCCACCGAAACGCTCGCCCTGACCACACTGGGCCGGCTAGCCGTGGGCGCGCCAGTCAACCTGGAGCGTGCGATGCGTCCGACCGACCGGCTCGGCGGCCATATGGTCAGCGGCCACGTCGACGGCGTCGGCGCGGTCGCGGCGATTACCGACGATGGCCGCGCCCAGCGCTGGCGGTTCACCGCGCCGATGGATCTGCTGCGCTACATCGCCCGCAAGGGCTCGATCTGCGTGGACGGGGTCAGCCTGACGGTGAACGAGGTCGATGCGAGCGGTTTCGCCGTCGCGCTGGTGCCGCACACGGTCTCCCACACCGCCTTTGCCGCCACCCACGTGGGTGATGCGGTCAACCTGGAAATCGATCTGGTGGCGCGCTATGTCGAGCGCCTGCTGGGCCATGCCGACGCCAACGGAGCCACGTCATGAGTTTCGCCCCCATCCCCGAACTGCTGGAAGAGATCCGCGCCGGCCGCATGGTCGTGATCGTCGATGACGAGGGCCGCGAGAACGAGGGCGACCTGATCATGGCCGCCGAGCTGGTCAAGCCGACCGACATCAACTTCATGGTCACCCACGCACGCGGCCTGGTCTGCCTGTCGCTCACCCGGGAGCGCTGCCGCCAGCTCGGGCTGCCGCCGATGGTCCGCGACAACACCTCCCAGCACCACACCAACTTCACCGTCAGCATCGAGGCCGCCGAAGGCGTCACCACCGGCATCTCCGCCTACGACCGCGCACACACGGTGCGTACCGCGGTGCGGCCGGACGCCTCGGCCAGCGACCTCAACCAGCCCGGCCACATCTTCCCCTTGCAGGCCCAGCCCGGCGGCGTGCTCAGCCGCGCCGGCCACACCGAGGCGGCCGCCGATCTGGCGATGATGGCGGGCATGGAGCCGGCCGGGGTGCTGGTGGAGATCCTCAACGCCGACGGCACCATGGCCCGGCGCCCGGAGCTGGAGGTGTTCGCCGCCGAGCACGGCCTGAAGATCGGCTCCATCGAGGACCTGATCCGCTACCGGCTGGAAACCGAGCACACCGTGGGGCGCGTCGATTCGCGCACGATCGAGACCGAGCACGGTCCGTTCCAGCTGATGAGCTACCGCGACCGGCTGAGCCATGGCCTGCATTTCGCCCTGTTCCTGGGCGAGGCGGATCCGTCGGTGCCCACGCTGGTGCGCGTGCAGGTGCAGAATCCGCTCGCAGACGGGCTGCGCTGGCGGCGTGCGGACTTCGGTCCTGCCGTCGGCGACGTGCTTGCCGCGATCGCCGCGGAGGGTCGCGGTGCGCTGGTGTTGCTGGAGGACCGTGCCGACACCGACGCGTTGCTCGCGCGCATCCGCCATGCCGCCGACCAGGCGCCGCCGCCGGCCAGCGAGGGCGAGACGCTGCACGAGTGGCGTCGCAACGGCGCCGGCAGCCAGATCCTCGCCGACCTGGGGCTGGGCCGGCTGCGGGTGATGGGCACGCCGCGCAAGCAGGTCGGCCTGGCCGGCTTCGGCCTGGAGGTGGTCGAGTACGTCGACGCCGGGCCGCGCTAACCCGGCGCGCGCTAAACTGTCCGGTCGCGCAACAGCGCGATGCCGCTCCCCTACAAGGCGTTTGTTCCCATGTCCCATATCGAAGGCGACCTGCGCAGCCCCGACGGCGCGCGTTTCGCGATCATCGCCAGCCGCTGGAATCCCCGCATCACCGACAGCCTGGTCGAGGCGGCGCGCAAGGCGTTTGCCGAGCACGGCGTCACCGAGGACGCCGTCGACGTGGTGCGGGTGCCCGGCGCGTGGGAGATCCCGGTGACTGCGCGGCAGCTCGCCACCGCCGGCAAACATGTGGCGATCGTGGCTCTGGGCTGCGTGGTGCGCGGCGACACACGCCACTACGAGCAGGTCGCCGATGGCTGCTCGGATGGCCTGATGCGCGTCGCGCTGGATACCGGGGTGCCGGTCTGCAACGGCGTGCTGGCGGTCGAACGGCATGAGGATGCGCAGGCACGCGCCGGCGGCAACCACGGCAACAAGGGCAAGGAAGTGGCAATGGCAGCGCTGGAAATGAGCAACCTGATGGAGCGCCTGGCATGAACCAGCGTCGTCGTCCCGGTGGCATCGATCCGATCGGCCGTTCACGCGCGCGCCGGCGTGCGCTGCAGGCGCTTTACGCGTGGCAGATGTCGGGCTCCCGCGCCAACGAGATCGTCAGCCAGTTCGCCCATGAACAGGCGCGCGAGGTCGCCGACCTGGCGTACTTCGAGGACCTCGTGCACGGCGTGGCCAAGCACCGCGCGGAACTCGACGACAGCCTGGCGCCTTTCCTGGACCGGGAGATCGGCCTGGTCGACGCCATTGAACTGGCCGTGCTCCGGATCGCGGCCTACGAGCTGCAGCATCGCCCCGACGTGCCCTACCGCGTGGTCATCAACGAGGCGATCGAGTCGGTCAAGCGCTTCGGCGCCGAGCACGGCCACACCTACGTCAATGGCGTGCTCGACCATGCCGCCGCGCAGTGGCGTGCGGTGGAAGTCGGCGCGTCCCGGCGCTGAGCCGGGCATCGCCGCGCACCCAGGCCGGTCAGGCCGTCCGCATCGGAACGAGGAGGGCGCATGGCCGAATTCGACCTGATTGAGCGGATCCGCTCGCGCGTGGGCTCCCGCGCGGACGTGGTGCTGGGCATCGGTGACGACGCGGCGGTGGTGCGGGTGCCGGCGGACCGCGAGCTGGTCATCTGTACCGACACCCTGAATGCCGGCGTGCATTTTCCGCTGGACACCGCGCCCTTCGATATCGGCTGGAAGGCGCTGGCGGTGAACCTCTCCGATCTCGCCGCCATGGGCGCGCAACCCGCCTGGTGCACGCTGTCACTGTCGATGCCCGGCGATGATCCAGCCTGGCTGGACAGCTTCCTGGACGGTTTCCTGGCGCTTGCCGGGCAACACGGCATCGCGCTGATTGGCGGCGACACGACCCGCGGACCGTTGTCGATCGGCGTGACGGCGCATGGGTTGGTGGAGCCGGGCCGCGCCCTGCAGCGTGGGGGCGCGCAGATGGGGGACGACATCTGGGTCAGCGGCACCCTCGGCGATGCTGCGGCCGCGCTTGTGCTGATGGGCAAAGCCGATGCCGGTGCGATTGCAGGCGGGGACACGAACGCCAGTCCCCTGGCCGAGCTGCGCGAGCGTCTCGACCGGCCGCAGCCGCGCGTGGCCGTCGGCCTGGCCCTCGTCGCGGTCGCCCACGCAGCGATCGATCTCTCCGATGGGCTGTGGTCCGATCTGGGCCACGTGTGCAGTGCAAGCGGGCTGGGCGCACTGGTCGAGGTGGACGCGCTGCCTGCTTCGGCCAGCCTTTCACAGGGATTTGCCGCCGACGACCGGCGCACGCTGCAGGCGTCTGGCGGAGACGACTACGAGCTGTGTTTCACTGCCCCCCCGAGTGCGCGCGCGCAGGTGGAGGCGCTGAAGCTGCAGAGCGGTACTGCGCTGACCCGCATCGGCCGCATGGTCGCAGGCACCCAGGTGGCCGGCGTCGACGCCGACGATGCTCCCTGGGAGCCCGAACGCACGGGTTGGGTGCATTTCTCCGACTGAGGCGCCGCGGCCGATGCGGCCTCGCTCAAACGCTCAGAGCGGCTCGAACCGGTTGGCGTCGACGTTCTTGCGCACGTGCGCGGGATCCCAGATGCGGCCGTTCATGGCGATGTGCACGCCCCCCGGCAGCGACTGCACCGCGCCCACGGCAGTGCCGATGTTGAACACCGCATCGGAGCCGTGGAAGCGCGCCGGGTTGAGGGCGCCGGTCAACACAATCGTCTTGCCCTCGATGCCGGCCAGGACCTTGGCCGTTTCCACCATCGAATCGGTGCCGTGGGTCACCAGCACGTGGCGGAGGTCCTGCGCGGCGATGGTCGCGCGGATCAGCTCGCGGTCGCCGTCGTCCAGGTGCAGGGAATCCTTGCGCAGGATCGGAATGACCCGGTAGCGGAAAGCCACGCCCAGCTCCTCCAGGATGCGGCCGATCTGCGGCTCGCCGATCTGGTAGTCCGACTTGTCATCGAAGTAGATCTTGTCGATGGTGCCGCCGGTGGTGACGATGCAGAGCTGGTCCATGGAGCGTCCGGGCTGGAGGGGACCGCCAATTATAGGCGCGTCCAGCCGCACTCCCGACCGGCCGCTTTCGGCCGGCGGCCGGCATTAAACCGGATCCACGCGCCGCGCCGGTCAGGACGTCAGGCTTCGACCTCGTCGCTGTCGGTTTCCGGCAGCAGTTCCAGCGCCGATGGGGTGGTGCGCAGCATCGCGTGGAACTGGGCCGGTTCGCCGCGGTCGCGCTGGCGCAGCAGGCGGCGTCCGCCCACCACCACCGCCAGCAACAGCAGGGTGACAACGAAGAACGCCGGCAGTGCCTGCGGTCCCAGACGAGCCATCAGGGTGCCGGCAATCGCCGGCCCGATCGCCGAGCCGATGCCGTTGAGCAGCAGCAGGCTGCTGCAGCCGGCCAGCACATGCTCGTTGGGGAGGTGGTCCAGCAGGTGCGCCACGCAGACCGGATAGACCGCAAACAACAAGCCGCCAAACACGAAGAACAGGCTCAGCAATACCCAGGTGTTCGCCCCCGCGCTGATCATGATCAGGCCGGCGAGGACGGCGGCGAGCGCGCAGATGAAGACCAGCGCCGTACGGCGATCGCCGCGGTCGGAGAGCCGGCCGATGGGCAGCTGCAACAGGGCGCCGCCCAGGATCGTCACGCTGACCAGCGCCGACACGCCGGCCAGGTCCAAGCCGATGCCGGTGGCGTACACCGCCGACATGCCCCAGAACGCGCCGAGCGCCAGCCCACCCAGCAACGCGCCGGTGCTTGCCGCCGGCGCCAGGCGGTACAACTGCGGCAACCGCAGGTGCACGCTGGCGGGGGTGTCGGGCTGGACCATGCGGCTGGACGTCACCGGCAGCGCCGCCAGGCAGATCAGGATCGCGACCAGGCTGAAGGGAATGAACAGCAGCGGCGAAAACACCCCGAGCAGCCATTGCCCGGCCGCCAGCGCGAACAGGTTGATGGCCATGTAAAGGGCGAATATCCGGCTGCGCTGTTCGGCCGCGGCCGACGCGTTGAGCCAGCTCTCGATGACCGTGTACAGGCCGACCAGCGCCACCCCGCTGAGGAGCCGCAGCGCGGCCCAGGTCCAGGGTTCGACGAAGATCGGATGCAGCAGCACCACGGTGGCGCACAGACAGGCGTAGAACGCGAACGAGCGGACGTGGCCGATGCGGCGGATCAGCTTGGGCGCAGCGAACGTGCCCAGGAAGAAACCGCCGAAATAGGCCGACATGATCAGGCCGATGACCTGGTCGTCCCAGCCCTCCAGTCCGCCGCGCACGGCGACCAGCGTACTGAGCAGGCCGCTTCCGGCCAGCAGCAGGGCAACGCCGATCAACAGCGACAGCAGGGGGCGTACGGCGGCAATCACGGACTGGCGCAACCCGGACTCGGATGGCCGCTCACGCTAGCACAAGCCCCCGGCCGTCCGGTCCGCTCGGGGCGCCTGCGGCACCTCAGGCGGGCCTGCGCTGGCGGGAGAGGGTGATCACCGCCACGCCAACGAGGATGATCGCCATGCCGGCCAGATCGAACGGGCCCACTGTCTCGCCCACCAGCAGCACGCCCAGCAGGACGGCCACCGGCGGATTGACGTAGGCGTAACTGGTCGCCACCGCCGGCCGCGCATGCTTGAGGACATACAGATAGGCGCTGAAGGCGAGGATCGAGCCGAACACCGCCAGGTAGGCCAGGGCCAGCGTGGCCTTCAGGCTCGGGTTGGCCGGCAGGGTCTCGCCGCTGGCGAAGCCGACCGCCAGCAGGGCGACGCTGGCGCACAGCATCTGCGCCGCGGTGTTCATCGGCCCGGCCGGCATGTCCTGGCGCCGGCTCCACACCGAGCCGAATGCCCAGCACGCCGCGGCGGTCAGCAGGGCGAGGGCGCCAATGGCTTCGCCCGACAGGCCACTGCCGGTGTTGAGCACGACCACGCCGGTGAAGCCGACCAGCAGACCGACCGCTTCCCGGCGCGTCGGCCACTGCCCGTAGATAGTCCCGAACGCTGCCGCAAACAGCGGCATGCTGGACACCGCGACCGCCGCGATTCCCGAGCTCACCCGCTCTTCGGCAAAGCAGACCAGGCCGTTGCCGAAGCCCAGCAGCAACACGCCGGTAATCGCCGCGTTCCGCCACTGCAGGCGGGTGGGCAGGGCATGGCCACGCCAGCGCAGGAATCCGAACAGGAGTACCCCCGCGGCGGTGAAGCGCAGTCCGGCCAGCAGGAACGGCGGATAGCTCTCCAGCGCGTAGCGGATGCCCAGATAGGTGGATCCCCAGACCACGTACAGGGTCAGCAGGGCGAGTGGAATCAGTACCCGGGGATCTCCGGGGCCGGTCGGGGCGGGCACCGGCGTAGTAGCGTGCAGGGCGGGACGCTCGGGCATGGAAGGCGGGCCGTCAGTGGGGGCGGGATTATGCGCCCGGAGCGCAGGCTTCACGAGTGCCGCAGGGCACGCCGGCTTGGCCGCACCGGCTGTAAACGCCGCTGTAAACGCCGCTTGGACGCGCCGCTGGACACGCCCCGCTGGGCACGCGCCCCGGTCGGCCCGCAACGGCAATCACCGTCGGCACGCAACCGCCCATCACGGCCGGCGCGGTCGCCGGGCGGTATCGTCGGGCCAAAACCGTCACAGCCAACTGCCGCAGCGGCGGACCCGCGCCTGCCGCGCGAGTCTCAAGAGGAGCATCCCATGAGCACCCCCACCAGCAACCGCCAGATCACCCTGGCGTCCCGCCCCGTCGGCGCGCCGGTCGCCGCCAACTTCAAGACGATCGAGACTCCAGTCCCCGAACCGGGCGAGGGTCAAGTCCTGCTGCGCAACATCTACCTGTCGCTGGATCCGTACATGCGCGGCCGCATGAGCGACGCCCCGTCCTATGCCGCCCCGGTCGGGATCGGCGAGGTCATGGGTGCCGGCACCGTGGCGCGGGTGCAGCAGTCCAACCATCCCGAATACGCCCTGGGCGACCTGGTGCTGGCACAGGGCGGCTGGCAGGACTACGCAGCGGTCGATGCCAAGGCGGTCAACCGGCTCGATCCGGACATGCAGCAACCCTCCCTCGCACTGGGGGTGCTGGGCATGCCCGGCTTCACCGCCTACATGGGCCTGCTCGACATCGGCCAGCCAAAGGCCGGCGAGACCGTGGTGGTCGCTGCCGCCAGCGGCGCGGTCGGTTCGGTCGTCGGCCAGATCGCCAAGCTCAAGGGCTGCCGTGTCGTCGGCATCGCCGGTGGGCCGGAAAAGTGCCGCTACGTGATCGACGAGCTGGGCTTTGACGACTGCATCGACCACCGCGCGGACGAGTTTCCGAAGCTGCTGAAGGCTGCCTGCGGCGACGGCATCGATGTCTATTTCGAAAACGTCGGCGGAGCGGTGTTCGATGCGGTACTGCCGCTGCTCAACGCCAAGGCGCGCATCCCGCTGTGCGGACTGATCGCGCACTACAACGACACCGAGTTGCCGCCCGGGCCGGACCGCCTCGGCCTGCTGACCCGCACCCTGCTCAGCAAGCGCATCAGGATGCAGGGCTTCATCATCTTTGATGACTACGGCGACCGCTACGGCGAGTTCCTCGCCGAGATGGGCGAGTGGGTCCGCGAGGGCAAGATCAAGTTCCGCGAGGACATCGTCGACGGTCTCGGGAATGCCCCCAAGGCTTTCATCGGCATGCTGGAAGGCGACAACTTCGGCAAGCTGGTCGTGCGCATCGCGCCGGACCAGGCGCCGGCTTGAGCCCTTCGCGGATCGCCGCCGCACCTGCATGACTATCGGCCGGCGAAGACCCGCCGGCCACTCCCTAGACTCGGGTCCTCGATATCGATCCGCACAAGGGGATGAAGTGATCAAGCGTTGCTTGTTGGTGCTGTGCCTGGGGATGAGCGGTGTCGCCATTGCCCAGGAGCCGGTCGACCTGGACATGGTCGGCAAGATCCGTCAGGAGGCGTTCCATCGCTCGCAGGTGATGGCGACCTTCAGCCACCTGACCGAGTCGATCGGGCCGCGCCTGACCAACTCCCCGCAGATGGCGGAGGCGAATGCCTGGACCCGCCGCCAGATGACCGACTGGGGCCTGGCCAACGTCCACGACGAGGCATTCGACGACTTCGGCCGCGGCTGGGAGTTCAGCGACGCCAGCGTGCAGATGCTCAGCCCGCGCGTCGCGCCCCTGCACGCACTGCCCAAGGCGTGGACGCCGGGCACCAACGGACCGGTGGAAGGCGAGGTGATGCTGGTCACCATCAAGAAGACCGAAGACCTGGAGAAGTACAAGGGCAAGCTGAAAGGCAAGATTCTGCTGCTGAGCGAGGCGCGCGAGTACAAGCCCGGCGAGAAGCCCACGTTCCACCGCCACGACGATGCGGGCCTGGGCGAGTTGCAGGCGTTCGAGATCCCCAAGGACAAGGGCCGGGACAAGGACGACAGCCGCGTCGAGCGGGTCAGGAAATACACCGAGCGGGTAGCGCTGACCAAGGCGACCAACGAGTTTTTCGTCGCTGAAGGTGTCCTGGCCACGCTGAGCATCAGCGGCTGGGACAACGGCATCATCCGCGTCGGCGGCGGTGGCTCGCGCAAGGCGGACGAGTCGGTCGGCGTGCCCGAGCTGGCGATGGTGGCCGAGCATTACAACCCGCTGGTGCGCGCGGTCGAGGCAGACCGCCCGGTCAAGTTGCGGATCAACGTCGCCGCACGCTTTACCGACGAGACCGACCAGCCCGGCCACAACACCATCGCCGAGATTCCGGGCCGTGGCCGCAAGGCGGGCGAGATCGTCATGCTCGGCGCGCACATGGACTCCTGGCACACCGGTACCGGCGCGGCCGACAACGCCGCCGGCGTGGCGGTGATGATGGAGGCGATGCGCATCCTCAAGGCCGTGGGCGCCCAACCGGACCGCACCATCCGCGTCGGCCTGTGGAGCGGCGAGGAGCAGGGGCTGATCGGCTCACGCGCCTACGTCGAGCGTCATCTGGCGTCCTATCCGGAGCCGACCGACCCGGCGCAGAAGGCCCTGCCCGGCTCGCTGCGTGACCCGACCGGTCCGCTGCAGAAGAAGCGCGACTACGGGCGCTTCTCCGCCTACTTCAACATGGACAACGGCTCGGGCCGCTTCCGCGGTATCTACGCGCAGGAGAACCTCGCCGCGGTGCCGATCTTCGAGGCCTGGCTGGTCCCTTTCCATGATGTTGGCGCGACCACCGTGTCCACGCGCAATACCGGCAGCACCGACCACATCGCGTTCGACGCGGTGGGGCTGCCCGGCTTCCAGTTCATCCAGGACCGGCTGGACTACTTCAGCAACGTCCACCACAGCCACCTGGACACCTGGGACCACATTCAGCCCGAGGACCTGAAGCAGGCTGCGGCGATCGTGGCGTCCTTTGCCTGGCACGCGGCGACGCGCGACGAACCGCTGCCGCGCAAGCCGTTGCTGGAAAACGATTGAACCAACCATCTGCCCGGGGCCCGCATCCATCGCGGGTCCCGGCGCTCAGCCGCGCTTGCGGCCGCCGAAGCGGCCCCTCAGCCCTGGCAGGTTGGCGGCAAAGATGATCACCAGCGCCAGCGCGGTTTCCAGCAGCGCGAAGGCCAGTTCCGGTGGCCGGGTCCAGGCGACCATGATCCCGTGGCTGAACCACGCCAGCGCCAGCACCGAGCCCCAGTAGCCGGCCGTGCGCGCGCCGGCCAGCCTGGCCACGCCCAGCAGCAGCGGCGGGGCGGCGAACACCAGCAGCGCCACGATGTCGCGGGTCGGCCAATCCCGCGCCGGCCAGAACCAGGCGCAGAACAGAACTCCCAGCGCGAGCAGGGCGGCAGCGAGCGTCCAGTCCGTGGCCGTCCGCATTGCCTGCCGGCTCACGCCAGCTTCCCGGCGATCGTCGCCATCCGGCGGCCCAGCGCGCGGGCCAGATGCGCCTCGTCCTCGCTCGGTCGCGGATCGTCCGCCGCGCCGGCGACGTGGCTGGCGCCGTACGGCGTGCCGCCGGTGCGCGTCGTGCTCAGGCGCGGCTCGGTGAACGGGATGCCGACGATCACGCAGCCGTGGTGGAGCAGCGGCACCATCATCGTCAGCAGGGTCGACTCCTGGCCGCCGTGCATGGTCGATGAGGAGGTGAAAACCGCCGCCGGCTTGTCCACCAGCAAGCCGCTGGCCCACTGCGCGCCCAGGCCGTCGAACCAGTGCTTCATCGGCGCGGCCATGTTGCCGAACCGGGTCGGGCTGCCGACGACGAGGCCGACGCACTCTTCCAGGTCGCGCGCCTCCACGTACGGCGCACCGTCCTCCGGCACGGGAGGCGCGGCCGTGGTGGTCACCGCCGCCACCGGCGGCACGCAGCGCAGGCGCGCGGTCATGCCCTCCACCTCGCCGATGCCGCGGGCGATCTGCCGGGCGAGCTGCGCCACTGCGCCGTTGCGGCTGTAGTACAGCACCAGGATGTCGGCCATCGTGTTGTCGGATCCCCGAAGTGGAAGCCGCCAAGGATAGAGGATGCGGCCGACCCGTCGGCTGCCGGCGTGATCCGTCCCGCGTGGGTTAACCTCCACACGATGGAGCCACTGGACTCGATCAACCACTGGGGCGAGCGCATGCGTGACCGCGCGCGGGTACGCGCGTTCCTGCGTTTCCTTGGCCGGCGGGTGCTCGACGACGACCTTTTCCAGGCCGCCGGCGCGCTGTCCTACACCACCGTGTTCGCCCTGGTGCCGCTGTCGATGGTGGTGTTCGGCGTGCTGTCCGCCTTCCCGGTATTCGCGGTCTGGACCGAGCGCCTGAGCGACTACATCTTCTCCAACTTCGTCCCCTCCGCGGCGCGCTCGGTGGAGGAATACCTGCTGCAGTTTTCCGGCAATTCCGGGCAGTTGACCAGCGCCGGCATCGTGGTGCTGGTGGTGTCACTGCTGATCACGCTCAATGGGGTGGAAACCGCGTTCAACCGCATCTGGCGGGTCAAGGCGGCGCGACCGCAGTTCAGCCGGTTCCTGGTCTATTGGACCGTGCTGACCCTGGGCGCGATCCTGGCCGCTGCCAGCTTGGCGATGTCGGCGCGGATCTTCGCCCTGGCGGTGTTCGAGACCAGCGCCGGGCACATCCTGCAGAACATGATGCTGCGCTTTGCGCCGATGTCGCTGGAGTTGCTCGCCTTCGCGGCGATCTACCGCGTGGTGCCGCACCGTACGGTGCAGTGGCGCCACGCGTTGGCTGGCGGCCTGCTGGCGACCTGCGCGTTCGAGCTGGTGCGCTGGGGGCTGGGCGTCTACCTGGGCACCTTCACCAGTTACTCGCGCATCTACGGGACGCTGGCTTTCGTGCCGATCTTCATGATGTGGATTTTCCTCAGCTGGGTGGCGGTGCTGATGGGCGCCTCGCTGGCGTCCTCGATGGCCGCCTTCCGCTACCAGCCGGTGGCGATGCGCCTGCCCGAGGGCTACGAGATGTACGGGCTGCTGCGTTTGCTGGGCCGGTTCAACGAGGCGCGCGAGCACGGCCGCGGCCTGCACATCGACGACATCCTCACGATGGAGCCGATCATGACCGACGCATTGGCCCAGGAAACGCTGGAGCAATTGCGCGAGATCCACGTCGTCCATCGCGCCGAGGACGGCCAGTGGCTGCTGTCGCGGGATCTGGACGCGCTTTCGCTGGGAGAGCTCTACGAGGCCTGCCAGCTGCGCATTCCCATCGCCGAGGCACGCATACCGTGCAGCGACGATCCGCTGGGCCGCTCCGCCGTGGCCGCGCTGGACGAGCTGCGTCTGCCCCTGCGCGAGATGCTCAAGCGTCGCGTGTCGACCATCCATGCCGAGGAGACTTCCTGATGCGTATCGCTGCTGCTGCCACCGTGCTGGCCGTACTTTTGCTGGGCTGCCAGCCTGCCGATCATGACGCCGCGGCGGACCGGTCCGTCGGGACGCCGGCCGCAGGCGACGGACAAGCCGATGCGTCGCTCGCCCCGGCCGCGGGCGAAGCGGAGAAAATCGCTCCGGGCGGGAGCGAGAAAGACCTGCGTCCAACGCTGGTGGTCAGCACTCTGGACGGCAGCCAATACGACCTCTCCGCACACCGCGGCAAATGGGTCCTGGTGAACTTCTGGGCGACCTGGTGCACCCCGTGCCTGAAGGAGATGCCGGAGCTGTCGGCGCTGGCGGCGATGCGCGAGGACATCGAGGTGGTCGGGCTGGCCTACGAGGACATCGAGCCGGCCGAGATGAAAGCCTTCCTGCTCAAGCACCCGGTGACCTACCCGATCGCGATCCTCGACACCGCCAATCCGCCGGCGGATTTCGACGAACCGCGCGGGCTGCCGATGACCTGGCTGATCGCGCCCGACGGGCGGGTCGAGCGCAAGATGATGGGCCCGGTCACCGCCGCGGAGATCGAGGAGATGATTGCCGCGGCAACGGGCGGTTCGACGAATGTCGCGCCCAATGGGCGCGCCGGCGCTGGCTGAGCGGGCGCGCTAACCCGTGCCGTGCTGCTTGGCCATCGCCAGCACGGCAGCAACGAAGTCGTCTGCGAACCCGTCCATATCGAACAGGCCGGCCGTCCCGCGTCGCTGCGCCAGCTCGCCGCGCACCGCCTGCAGCAAAGCCGGATCGCGGCCCAGCTCGATCGCGCGCTGGATGAATTCCTCATCGCTGGCGACATTCATCTGCGGCATTCCCAGATGGTGATTCAGGCTGCCGGCGACGCGGGCGGCGAAGGTGTCCCCGGGCCGGGTCAGCACCGGGCAGCCGGCCCACAGCGCGTCCGAGGCGGTGGTGTGGGCGTTGTAGGGATTGGTGTCCAGGAACAGGTCGGCATGCTGGAGCCGCGCCAGGTAGCGCTCGTGCGGCTGCTTGGGCATGAACACCAGGCGTGACGGCTCAATGCCCGCCGCCGCTGCGGCATCGCGCAGGCGGTCGTCCGCGCGACCCGGGCCGGACAGCAGCCACAGCACGCTGCCGGGCACGCCGGCCAGCACCGCCACCGCACGCTGCATGCTCGCCGGATTCAGCTTGTAGCTGTTGTTGAAGCAGCAGAACACCACGGCTTTGCCCGAATCCGGCAGCCCGCATTCCGCACGTTCCGGCGGCGCCGCCAGCACCCGGCTGGTGTCGGACGGCTGGAAACAGCGCGGCAGGTAGTGCACCCGTTCGCTGAACCCTTGCGCCAACGAGGGCGGCAGGACAAAGCGATCGGCGAGGACGACGTCGATCCACGGTGCACCCGAGGTTCCCGGGTAGGCGAGCCAGTTGACCTGCAGCGGCGCCGGGCGCATCGCCAGCACTTCCGGCCGCCCACCGCCGCCCCAGCCGCGCAGGTCGAACAGCACATCGATGCCCGCAGCGCGGATTGCCGCGGCCACCACCGCGTGGCTGCGGCCGGCGACGTCGTGCAGCCGGGTCGCCGCCTGCAGGCGCCGGCGGATCGGGCTGCCGTCGTCCGCGTTCAACGCAAACAGGTGCACGTCGATGGCCTGCTGCGAAGCCAGCGCCTCGAACAGCGCCACGGTCAGCAGGCCGGTCGGATGGGCGCCGAACCCGTTGGACAGGAAGCCCACCAGCAGCGGCGGTTCGCCATCTTCAGCGCGCGGCGCCGGTAGCGGCAGCGGTCGTGCGGCGCGCGCAATGCCCGCGGCGCGCAGCCGGGCGCAGGCAAGCTGCTCGGCCGCCGTGCTGTCCTCGCTGAGGAAGGCGAATGGCTCCACGGCGGCCTGGCCGCGACGGACCGCCGCGCGCACCTGCGATGCCAGGGCATCCAGCTCGCGCCAGTCGCACAGCTTGCGCCGCCAGGCCAGCAGGTAGGCGGCCAGTTGCGGCTCGTCCGGCGCGAGCCGGTGCGCGCGCGCGTACTGGTCGGCCGCCTGCTCGGGCTGGCCGATGTCTTCCAGCACATGGGCCAGCCACACGGCGATGCCCGGATGGCTGGGCGCACGGTCGGCGGCGGTGCCCAGGCTTTCGGCGGCTTCCTGGTGACGCCCCTGCATCCACTGCGCCCGGCCGAGCCGGGCGAGCGCCTCGGGATGCCCGGGCAGCAGCGCCAGCGCGCGCCGGCTGGCGGTCTCGCCGGCAGCCGCATCGCCCGCGTCCAGTTCGGCCTCGGCGAGCAGGATCCAGGCCAGCGGGCTGCCCGGCTCACGCGTCACCGCCAGACGGGCTTCACTGCGCGGGTCGACCGGCCGCACGGCCGTCAGGTGCCCTTGGTCAGGCGCGCGAGCTCGTCGGCCTGGTGTTCCTGTTGCAGCCGCTCGACGAGCGCGTCCAGGTCGCCGGTGAGCACGTTGGGCAGGTCGTACAGGGTCAGGCCTTCGACCCGGTGGTCGGTGATGCGCCCCTGCGAGTAGTTGTAGGTGCGGATGCGCTGGCTGCGATCGCCGCTGCCGACCTGCAGCTTGCGGTCCTCGGCGATGGCCGCCGCGGCCTTGTTGGCCTGCTCCTCGGCCAGGGTCGCGCGCAGGCGCTTCATCGCCGTGTCGCGGTTGGCGTGCTGGCTGCGCTCGGTCTGGCTCTCGACCACGATGCCGCTGGGCAGGTGGGTGATGCGGATCGCCGAATCGGTCTTGTTGACGTGCTGGCCGCCGGCGCCGGAGGAGCGGAAGGTGTCCACCCGCAGGTCGGCCGGGTTGATCTCGATCGGCTCGCCTTCCGGCTCCACCGCGATGATGGCGACGGTAGCCGCCGACGTGTGCACGCGGCCCTGGGATTCGGTCTCCGGCACGCGCTGCACGCGGTGGGTGCCCGACTCGAACTTCAGTTTGGAGTACGCGCCGCGCCCCTCGACGCGCGCGATCAGCTCCTTGTAGCCGCCGTGCTCGCCTTCGTTGGCCGATTCGACCTCGACCCGCCAGCCCTGCCGTTCGGCGTAGCGCGAATACATGCGGAACAGGTCGCCGGCGAAAATCGCCGCCTCGTCGCCGCCGGTGCCGGCGCGGACCTCCAGGTACAGGTCGCCCTCGTCGCGTGGATCACGCGGGACCAGGTGCGCGAGCAGTTCGATGTCCAGCTGGCGCAGGCGCTCGCTGGCCGCGGTGATTTCCTCCTCGGCCAGTTCCGACAGCTCCGGGTCGCCGCGCATCGCCAGCGCCGTCTCCAGGTCGGCCTGGGCAGCGGCCTCGTCGGCCAGCGCGGTCGCCACCGGCCCCAGCTGGGAGAACTCGCGCGAGAGCTGGCGGAAGCGCTGGTTGTCGCCGATGACGTCCGGATCGGCGAGCAGGCGCTCCAGTTCTTCCCGGCGTTCGGCGAGGGCTTCGAGCTTGCGGCGCAGGCTGGGGGTCATCGGTCGTTCTCGGGTCCAGGCGGGTGGGTTGGGAAAAGGGGCGAAGCGGGGAGGAGAAGCGGGCGGCAACGAGGCCTGCGCCGATGGGTCCGTACGGTGGGCAACCGGCGGTCCATGCAAGCGTGCCGTCAGCTACTTGCGGCGCTCGCGTATCGCGTTCCGCTCGGCCGCTTCAGGCTCCGCGGCCGGCATCAGGATCGGGCCGGCGGCGGGAAAGAGCTTGTCGGCCGCCCGCGCCAGTTCGGCATTGCCGGTGATCGCCGCCTCGCGCAGCGCGATGGTGGGCGCGTGCAGCAGGCGGTTGGTCAGGGTGTGGGCAAGGAATTCGAGCACGGCGTCGGGATCCTCGCCATTGGCCAGTTGCTGGCGGGCCTTGGCCAGCGCATCCAGTTTGGCCGCATCGCCATGCGCGCGCAGCTGCTTCAGCGGCGCGGTACGGCTGCGGGCCAACAGGGTTTCCATGAAGCGCGCCACCTGGACCTCCACGATCGCCTCGGCCTCTGCCGCGGCTTGCTGGCGGCTGCGGCGGTTGTCCTCGATCGAGCGTTCCAGATCGTCCACCGTGTACAGGTACACGTCGCGCAGGGTGGCGACCTCCGGGTCGATGTCGCGCGGCACGGCCAGGTCCAGCAACAGCATCGGCCGATGGCGCCGCTGGGACAGCGCGGTGGCCACCTGGTCGCGATGCAGTACGGCGCCCCGGGCGGCGGTGGCCGACAACACGATGTCAGCGTCACCCAGGTGGCGGTCGATCTCGTCCAGCGGCACCGCGACCCCGCCATGCCGGCTGGCCAGTTCCTGCGCGTGGGCGAGGGTGCGATTGGCCACCAGCAGGCGCTTGACCCGCGCCTGGACCAGATGCCGCGCCGCCAGCTCGACCGTGTCGCCGGCGCCGATCAGCAGCACGGTGGAGTCCTCGATCCGGGCGAAGGACTCCTGCGCCAGCCGCACCGCCGCCGAGGCGACCGAGACCGGATTGGCACCGATGCGGGTGTGGGTGCGGGCGCGCTTGGCGGTGGTGAACGTGTGCTGGAACAGGCTGTCGAGCTGGCTGCCCAGGCTGCCGGCCGCGCGCGCGGTGGCCCAGGCGTCCTTGACCTGGCCAAGGATCTGCGGCTCGCCCAGCACCAGCGAATCCAGCCCGGTCGCGACCCGGAACAGGTGGCGGACCGCACCGGCGTCGGCGTGCCGGTAGAGGTAGGCCTGCAGATCGTCCATCCCGGCCGGATGACGTGCCAGCCAGTTCGCCACCGCGTGCCCGCCATCGTCCACGACGGTGTAGATCTCGGTGCGGTTGCAGGTGGACAGCAGCGCGGCCTCGCGCACCCCGCCCAGCCCGCGCAGCGAATCCAGGGCGGCCGGAATCGTCTCGCTGGAGAACGCCACGCGCTCGCGCAGGCTCACCGGCGCGGTCTGATGGTTGATCCCGAGCACGAACAGGTTGGAGGTTGGACTGGTCACCGGACTCTTGCGGATTGGACTGCTGGTTCAGGCGCTTGCGATAAGCTGCGGGCTGCTGAAGGCCCATATTCTACCGGCCTCCCGGATCTCAGGGATTCTCCCCAATGCAAGCAGCGTCACGCCTGTTCATTTCCGCCCTCGTCCTCGTCCTGGCCAGCGCCGGATTGGTGATTGCCGCCCCCGCGCCGAAAGGGCCGGTGGCCGATGCGGCCACCGACACGCTCGAGCCGTTGATGGCCGCCGAGTTCGCCCTCCAGGCCGGACGACTGGAGGAAGCCTCGCGCTGGTACCTGCAGGCGGCGCTCGCCGCCGACGATGAGGCGTTGACCGAGCGGGCGACGCGGATTGCCTTGCTGGCGCGCGACGATGAGAGCGCCGCGCGCCTGCTCGATCTGTGGCGTCGCCAGGGCGGCCAAAGCGTCAACTTCCTCGGCGCGGAGGCCAGCCTGGCCCTGCGTCGCGGCGACGAGCGCAAGGCGCAGCGTTATCTGATCCAGTTGCTCGGCATGCCCGGCGACGAGGGCTGGCGGCAGGTGCTCGGGGTGATGATCGCCGGCGCCCGCGACCCGAGCCAGGCGGCCGGCGTGCTGGACACGCTGGTACGCCGCGGCAACATCCCGCCAAAGCTGCAGGCGTGGCTGGCGTTCGGCGGACTGGCCCAGCGCCTTGAGCAGCCCGAACTGGCCGAACGCATCGTCGCCGAGGTGGTCAAGCGCTTCCCCGGCGAGCCGCGCGTCGCCCTGCTGCGCGTCAGCCAGCTGCGTGAAGCCGGTCGCGTGGAGGAGGCACGCGAGGTCCTGGGCTCCATCGCCGAGCGCGCCGGCGACGACAAGGAACTGCGTCTGGCCATCGCCTACGAGTACGACACGCTGGGCGATCTGGCCGCCGCCGAGGCCACCCTCGCGCGCGGCGAACAGGACGACCAGACCTACGGCCTGCGAGCCTCGCTGCTGGCCCGGGCCAAGGACAACGAGTCGCTGCTGGCCCTGTACGAGGAGCTGCGCGCGCGCGGGCAGGTGCCCGATCCGCGTCGGCGGCTGCTGCTGGGTCAGGTGGCCGAATTCCTGAGACGCTACGACGAGGCACTGGGCTGGTACCAGGGCGTCCCCGGCGGCGAGCAGCGCCTGCCGGCCCTGTTGCGCAGCACCAACGTGCTGCACGAGCTGGGGCGTGCCGACGAGGCCTTCGCCCAGTTGCACGAGATGCAGGCGGACGCCTCCGCCGCCGATACCGCGCGCCGCGACGCCTATCTGCTGGAAGCCTCGCTGCACGAGCGCGACAAGAATGCCGCCGCGGAAAAGGATGCCTTCTCGCGCGGTCTGGCCGCATTCCCGGACGACCTGGAGATCCTCTACGCCCGTGCCCTGAGCTGGGAGCGCGGCGACGACGTCCCCCGCGCCGAGGCCGACCTGCGCCGGATCCTGGTCATCGATCCCGAATCCGTCGCAGCGCTGAACGCGCTGGGCTACACGCTTGCCGACCGCACCGACCGCTACCAAGAGGCCCTGGAGCTGATCAATCGCGCGCGCGCCGCCGAGCCCGACAACGCCGCCATTACCGACAGTTACGGCTGGGTGCTGTACCGGCTGGGCCGCACCGATGAGGCCCTGGTCGCGCTGCGCCAGGCCTTCGCCTTGCAGAAGGACGCCGAGATCGCCGCCCATCTGGCCGAAGTGCTGTGGAAGCTCGGCCGCCGCGACGAGGCGCGCAAGTACGTGGAAGAGGCCAAGCGCATCGACCCCGACAACCGCGCCCTGAAGCGGGTCCTGGAAATGACCGCGCCATGAGGATATCCGTCGCCGTAGCAATGAGCGCGGTGGGCCTGCTGCTGACTGGCTGCGCAGGCGCGCCGCTGCGCCCGGCTATTCCGGCAACCGACGTGGTCGCCGCCGAAGCAGCCCAGCTGCAGCGTGAAAGCGTGCTGGCCCACACGCCCGATTGGTCCCTGGCCGGCCGGGTTGCGGTCTCCAATGTCGGCAAGGGCGGCAGCGGCCGCATCGAATGGCGCCAGGACGGCTCGCAGTACCTGATCACCCTCAGCGCGCCGGTCACCCGCCAGGGCTGGCAGCTCGCCGGCGACGCCGACGCGGCCCGTCTGGAAGGGCTCGAGGGTGGCCCGCGTTCCGGGCCCGATGCGCGCCTGCTGCTGCTGGCTGCGACCGGCTGGGACATCCCGGTGGTGGCACTGGGCGACTGGGTCCGCGGCGCACGAGCCCCGGCACTGGCGCCGGCACGCATCGAATACGGCACGGACGGCCTGCCACGCCGGATCGATCAGGACGGCTGGACGATCGAATACCGCTGGGCGCCCGACGCGGCCGCGGGCGGCCAGACAGCGCTCCCCAGCCGCGTCGACGCATTCCGCGGCGAGGCCAAGGTCAAGTTGATCGTCGACGAGTGGCAGTCCGGCTCCGTCCCCGGTACGGCCCGATTGCCATGATTGCCGAGGTGCTCCCAAGCTCCCACAGCCGCGCCGACGGCTGGAGCGCATGGCCGGCACCGGCCAAGCTGAACCTGTTCCTGCGCATCCCGGGCCGGCGCGCGGACGGTTACCACCTGCTGCAGACCGTGTTCCGCCTGCTCGACTGGGGCGACACGGTGCACCTGCGCGTGCGCGGCGACGGCCGCATCGCGCGTCACGGCAGCGCGCTGGCCGGTGTCGCCGAGGCCGACGACCTGACCGTGCGCGCGGCCACGCTGTTGCAGTCGGAATCGGCAGCCGTATCGGGATCGCCGCTCGGCGCCGACATCGCGATCGACAAACGCATCCCCGTGGGTGGGGGCTTTGGCGGTGGCTCGTCGGATGCGGCCACGGTGCTGGTTGCGCTGGACGCGCTGTGGGGCACCCGCCTGGGCGAGGAGCGGCTGGCGGCGCTGGCGCTGCAGCTCGGCGCGGACGTGCCGGTGTTCGTGCGCGGGCGCAACGCCTGGGCCGAGGGTGTCGGCGAGCAGCTGACCCCCATCGACCTGCCGCCGGCCTGGTACCTGCTGGTCAACCCCGGCGTGCACGTCGCCACCGCCGGACTCTTCCAGTCGCCTGAATTGACGCGCGATGCGCAGCCCGCGACAATAGCCGACTTCGTTTCGGGCCAACCGCTCGGGAACGCGTTCGAGCCGGTACTGCGCGGCCGCGAACCGGCCGTTGACGCCGTGTTTGCGGCCCTGTCGCAGGTCGGCACGCCGCACCTGACCGGGTCCGGCAGCGGGTGTTTCGTCGAGTTCGCCAGCCGCGAAGCCGCCGAATCCGCGCTGTCGGTGCTGCCATCGGGCCTGGACGCCTGGCTGGCGGCAGGTGTGGAGCACTCGCCCTTGCATGCCGTTGCCGGCAGGGCGGAACAAGTTACACAGGGGCGTCGCCAAGAGGCCTAAGGCACCAGGTTTTGATCCTGGCATTCGTAGGTTCGAATCCTACCGCCCCTGCCAATTCCGAAGCCTGTGGGCTGCGCGCCCTGAGCGATGTCGAACAATGAAAGTCCAAGGTGACCGCAGTCTGCTGATCTTCTCCGGCAACGCCAACCCGGCCCTGGCCTCGGCGGTGTGCAGGGAGCTGGGCGTGCGCCCCGGCAAGGCGCTGGTCAGCCGCTTCTCCGACGGCGAGGTGCAGGTCGAGATCGAGGAGAACGTGCGCCAGCAGGACGTGTTCGTGATCCAGCCTACCTGCGCGCCGAGCGCGGAGAACCTGGTCGAGCTGCTGGTCCTGATCGACGCGCTCAAGCGCGCCTCCGTCAGCAGCGTCACCGCCGTGGTGCCGTACTTCGGCTACGCCCGCCAGGATCGACGCCCGCGCTCCTCGCGCGTGCCGATCACCGCCAAGGTCGCCGCCAAGATGTTTTCCGCGGTGGATTGCGACCGCGTGCTCACCATCGACCTGCATGCCGACCAGATCCAGGGCTTCTTCGACATGCCGGTCGACAACGTCTACGCCTCGCCGCTGCTGCTGGCCGACATCTGGCGCGCGCACGGCACCGACAACATGGTCGTGGTCAGCCCCGACGTCGGCGGCGTGGTGCGCGCCCGGGCGATCGCCAAGCGGCTGGATGACGCGGACCTGGCGATCATCGACAAGCGCCGGCCCAAGGCCAACGTGTCCACCGTGATGAACATCATCGGTGACGTGGACGGCAAGACCTGCGTGCTGGTGGACGACATCGTCGATACCGCCGGCACCCTGTGCGCCGCCGCGGCCGCCTTGAAGGCACGTGGCGCGACCAAAGTTGTCGCCTACTGCACCCACGCCGTGCTCTCAGGCGCGGCGATCAGCAACATCCGCAGTTCCGAGCTCGATGAGCTGGTGGTCACCGACACCATTCCACTGACCGAGGCCGCGCGCGAGTGCGGGCGGGTGCGCCAGCTCAGCGTCGCCGAGCTGCTGGCCGAGACGATCCGCCGGATCGCCTTCGGCGAGTCGGTCAGCTCGCTCTACGTCGACTGAGCGACCCCGATTTTTTACGGCTCACCTGGTCGCGGGTGAGTCTTTCCCGGTCGCCGCGAGGTGGCCACACCTGCAACACAAGCGAGTAAACAAGCAATGTCCGATCAAACCATCAAGGCCTCTGGCCGCAGTGTCGAGGGGAAGGGTGCGAGCCGCCGCCTGCGTCACGCGGGCAAGATCCCGGCCATCATCTACGGCGGCGACGCCGCTCCGCAGCCCGTCGTGCTCGACCAGGAAAAGATCTGGGTCGCCAGCCAGAACGAGTGGTTCTACTCGACCATCCTGGACCTGGACGTCGACGGCAAGGTCGAAAGCGTGCTGCTGCGTGACATGCAGCGCCATCCGTACAAGCAGATCATCATGCACCTGGACTTCATGCGGGTGAACCAGAAGGAAGTGCTGCGCGCCCAGGTGCAGTTGCACTTCATCAACGAGGACATCTCGCCGGCCGGCAAGAATCCCGACGTGATCATCATGAAGGAGCTGAACCACGTCGACGTCAGCTGCCTGCCGAAGGATTTGCCGGAGAACATCGAGGTCGACCTGTCGACGCTGGATCTGGGCGACACCATCCACCTCTCGCAGATCCCGCTGCCCGAAGGCGTCGAGATCCCGAGCCTGGCGCTCGGCGATGAGTACGACTCCGCGGTGGTCGTGGCGCGCAAGGGCCGCGTGGAAGTGGAGCCGGAGCCGGAAGTCGAAGGCGACACCGACGCCGCCGACGTGCCGGCCAGCAAGGTCGACTCGGGCGAGAAGGACGCCGAGTAAGCCTGCAATCGGCCGGGTCGATCGCAATCGCGGTCGCCCCGGCTTGCGGCTTGCTCGCCTGCCATGGCCGGTTTGCGCCTGATCGTCGGGCTGGGGAATCCCGGTCCTGAATACCTCCGGACCCGGCACAATGCCGGGTTCTGGTTTGTGGACGCCCTGGCGGAAAGCCTGGGCGCCCGTTTCAGCCTGGAATCGAAACTGTTCGGCCAGGCCGCCAGGGTCGAGATCGCCGGCCAGCCGGTCTGGCTGCTCAAGCCAGCCACTTTCATGAACCTGTCCGGCAAATCGGTCACCGCCGCGCTGAACTACTGGAAGATCGAGCCCGGGCAGGCATTGCTGGCGCACGATGAGCTCGACCTCCCGCCCGGTACCGCCCGCCTGAAGTTCGACGGCGGCCACGGGGGCCAGAACGGACTGCGCGACACCATGCGCCTGCTCGCCCACGGCCGGTTTCACCGCCTGCGGGTCGGCATCGGCCACCCCGGCCACAAGGACCAGGTCACCCCGTGGGTGCTGGGCTGTCCCGGCGCGGACGACGAGGCCATGATCCTGCGCGCCATCGGCGATGCGATCGACGTGCTGCCGCTGGCGGTTGCCGGCGATTTCAACGAGGCGATGAAGCGCCTGCACACGCCGCGGGACTGATTCGTTTCCAGCACTGCCACACCACCGGTTCCACCCCTCATATCGAAAGCGAGTACAGCGTCATGGGCATCAAGTGCGGCATCGTCGGCCTTCCCAACGTAGGCAAGTCGACCCTTTTCAATGCCCTGACCAAGGCCGGCATCGCCGCCGCCAATTTCCCCTTCTGCACGATCGAGCCCAACGTCGGCGTCGTGCCGGTCCCCGATCCGCGCCTGAACGCGCTGGCGGCGATCGTCAAGCCGCAGAAGTGCCTGCCCACCGCGGTCGAGTTCGTCGACATCGCCGGCCTGGTCGCCGGCGCGGCCAGCGGCGAGGGGCTGGGCAACAAGTTCCTCGCCCACATCCGCGAAGTCGACGCGATCACCCACGTGGTGCGCTGCTTCGAGAACGACAACATCATCCACGTCAACAACCGCATCGATCCGCTGTCGGACATCGACACCATCGACACCGAGCTGGCCCTGGCCGACCTGGATTCGGTCGAGAAGGCGCTGCAGCGCGCCGAGCGCTCGGCCAAGACCGGCGACAAGGACGCGAAGATCCGCGTCGACGTGCTCACCCGCGTGCGCGACGGCCTGGACGCGGGCAAGCCGGCCCGCGCGCTGGACCTGTCCGAGGACGACCGCCTGGCGCTGCGCGACCTGTTCCTGCTGACCCTCAAGCCGGTGCTGTACATCGCCAACGTGCTCGAGGACGGCTTCGAGGGCAATCCGCACCTGGACGCGGTGCGGGCCCGCGCCGACGCCGAAGGCGCCGAGGTGGTGCCGGTCTCGGCGGCGATCGAGGAGGAGCTCAGCCAGCTCGACGACGAGGACCGCGATGCGTTCCTGGCAGACATGGGCCTGGACGAGCCGGGCCTGAACCGCGTCATCCGCGCCGCCTACCGGCTCCTCGGCCTGCAGACGTACTTCACTGCCGGGGTCAAGGAAGTGCGCGCCTGGACCGTGAAGGGCGGGGCGACGGCGCCGCAGGCCGCCGCGGTCATCCATACCGATTTCGAGAAGGGCTTCATCCGCGCCGAGACCATCGGCTACGACGACTTCATCAAGTACCAGGGCGAGGCCGGTGCCCGCGAAGCCGGGCGCATGCGCCTGGAGGGCAAGGAGTACCGGGTCCAGGAAGGCGACGTGCTGCATTTCCGCTTCAACGTCTAGGCTCAAACCCGGCGCGGAACCGCATTTTCAGCCCCCGGGGCAAATATCTTCCACGCAGCGTTGACAAGCGGGTAAAAGCCCTCCAGAATTGCGGGCTCTTTGGAGGGATACCCAAGCGGCCAACGGGGGCAGACTGTAAATCTGCTGGCTTACGCCTTCGGTGGTTCGAATCCACCTCCCTCCACCAGCTTCGCGTCCGTCGCGTGCTGGTAGACGCAAGGCAGCAAACCGATAGACTAGGCGTCCGTCGGTGCAGTACCCAAGCAGGTTTGTCCGGCGCGGGAGTAGTTCAATGGTAGAACCTCAGCCTTCCAAGCTGATGGTGCGGGTTCGATCCCCGTCTCCCGCTCCATTGATGCCGCGACGTTGTGCACCTGCTGAAAAGGTCTGTTCAAAAAATTCGCTCACGTAGCTCAGTCGGTAGAGCACCTCCTTGGTAAGGAGGAGGTCACTGGTTCGATTCCAGTCGTGAGCACCACACCTACCATCCAGAACACCGTCCCACAGCGAGAAGCGACAATCATGGCCAAGGGTAAATTCGAGCGCACCAAGCCGCACGTGAACGTCGGCACGATCGGTCACGTTGACCACGGCAAGACCACGTTGACTGCAGCGCTGACCAAGGTTGGCGCGGAGCGCTTCGGCGGCGAGTTCAGCGCGTACGACGCGATCGACCGTGCACCCGAAGAGAAGGCGCGCGGCATCACCATCTCGACCTCGCACGTCGAGTACGAGTCGCCCAACCGCCACTACGCGCACGTCGACTGCCCCGGGCACGCCGACTACGTGAAGAACATGATCACCGGTGCGGCGCAGATGGACGGCGCGATCCTGGTGTGCTCGGCCGCGGACGGCCCGATGCCGCAGACCCGCGAGCACATTCTGCTGGCCCGCCAGGTGGGCGTGCCGTACATCGTGTCCTACCTGAACAAGGCGGACATGGTGGACGACGCCGAGCTGCTGGAGCTGGTGGAGATGGAAGTGCGCGAGCTGCTCTCCAAGTACGACTTCCCCGGCGACGACACCCCGATCATCACCGGTTCGGCGCTGAAGGCGCTGGAAGGCGACCAGAGCGATATCGGCGTGCCCTCGATCATCAAGCTGGTCGATGCACTGGACAGCTGGATCCCGGAGCCCGAGCGCGACGTGGACAAGGCGTTCCTGATGCCGGTCGAGGACGTGTTCTCGATCTCCGGTCGCGGCACCGTGGTCACCGGCCGCATCGAGCGCGGCATCATCAAGGTGGGCGAGGAAATCGAGATCGTCGGCATCCGTCCGACCGTCAAGACCACCGTCACCGGTGTGGAGATGTTCCGCAAGCTGCTCGACCAGGGTCAGGCGGGTGATAACGCCGGCCTGCTGCTGCGCGGCACCAAGCGTGACGACGTGGAGCGCGGCCAGGTGCTGTGCAAGCCCGGCTCGATCAAGCCGCACACCCAGTTCGAGGGTGAGGTGTATATCCTGAGCAAGGACGAGGGCGGCCGTCATACGCCGTTCTTCAAGGGCTACCGTCCGCAGTTCTACTTCCGCACCACCGACGTGACCGGCGCCTGCGAGCTGCCCGAGGGCGTGGAGATGGTGATGCCGGGTGACAACGTGAAGATGGTGGTCGAGCTGATCAACCCGATCGCGATGGACGAAGGCCTGCGTTTCGCGATCCGCGAAGGCGGCCGCACCGTCGGCGCCGGCGTGGTGTCGAAGATCATCAAGTAAGTACAAGTGCCCGGGCCATCCTGCAAGGGGTGGCCTGTCGGCGCAACAGGAAGGATAGGCAAGGCGGCTTCAGCCGCCGTTGCCTTTTCCGGAACCAGTCAATACGCCAGTAGCTCAATTGGCAGAGCAGCGGTCTCCAAAACCGCAGGTTGGGGGTTCGAGTCCCTCCTGGCGTGCCACAAGCGGAAGGTCGATTGAACACCAAGGCTGAACAAAGCACGGGCGATATCCTGAAATACGTGGCCGCGGTGCTGTTGGTGGCCGCAGGCGTATTCGGCTTCTATTGGTTTGACCAGTGGCCGGGCGGCATCCGTGCCCTGCTGGTGGTGGGCGGTCTGGTCCTTGGCGCGGCGGTCTTCATGGTCAGCCACAAGGGCGTGCAGACCCGCGAGTTCCTCTCCGAATCCCACTTCGAGTTGCGCAAGGTGGTCTGGCCCACGCGCCAGGAAGCAATGCGCACCACCTGGGTGGTGGTTTTGGCAGTCGTGATCCTGAGCCTGATCCTGGCCGGATTCGATGTCGTCATCCAGGCGGCCGTGAAGTGGCTGCTTGGACGTTGAGGAGATGACACAAGTGCAGAGCTCAGATAACAGTCCGACCGCCGAAAGCAGTGCAAGCAACAAGCGCTGGTACGTCGTCCACGCCTATTCGGGCTATGAGAAGACGGTTGCCCAGGCGCTGCGTGACCGCATCGCCCGCGAGGAGATGGAAGACCGCTTCGGCGAGGTGCTGGTGCCCACGGAAGAGATCGTGGAAATGCGCGCCGGCCAGAAGCGCCGCTCCGAGCGCAAGTTCTTCCCCGGCTACGTGCTGGTGCAGATCGCCACCACCGATGAGGGCGGGATTCCGCGCATCGACAGCGAGTGCTGGCACCTCATCAAGGAAACCCCGAAGGTGATGGGGTTCATCGGCGGTACCGCCGCACGCCCGTTGCCGATCGCCGACCACGAGGCCGCGGCGATCCTGGACCGCGTCCAGGAAGGCGTCGAGAAGCCGCGTCCGAAGGTGCTGTTCGAGGCCGGCCAGATGGTCCGCGTGGTCGATGGCCCGTTCAACGACTTCAACGGCGTGGTCGAGGAAATCAACTACGAGAAGAGCCGCCTGCGCGTGGCGGTGCTGATCTTCGGTCGCTCGACCCCGGTCGAGCTCGAATTCGGTCAGGTCGAGAAGGCCTGACGGATAACCCATCCGCCGGACGAGTGGTTCGTCCGGCATCAATCGCGAGGAGCCTGCCGTTGCAAGACGCGCAGGCGCTTGCACTCGCAGGAGCTGTGACATGGCAAAGAAAGTAGTTGGCTACATCAAACTGCAGGTCAAGGCCGGCCAGGCGAATCCATCGCCGCCGGTCGGTCCTGCGCTCGGCCAGCGTGGCCTGAACATCATGGAGTTCTGCAAGGCATTCAACGCCGCGACCTCCAAGCTGGAGCCGGGCCTGCCCACTCCGGTGATCATCACCGCCTACTCGGACCGTACCTTCACCTTCGTCACCAAGAGCACGCCTGCCGCGGTGCTGCTGAAGAAGGCCGCCGGCGTCAGCCTGGGCTCCAACCGTCCCAACACCGACAAGGTCGGCAAGGTGACGCGCGCCCAGCTGGAAGAGATCGTCAAGGCCAAGCAAGCCGACCTCACGGCGGCGGACCTGGAAGCGGCGGTGCGTACGATTGCGGGTTCGGCCCGCAGCATGGGTTTGGCGGTGGAGGGTTAAGACATGGCGATGACCAAGCGCAAGAAAGCAATCAAGGCTGCCGTCGAGCCGGGCAAGTCCTACGCCTTCGACGACGCCATCAAGATCGTCAAGACCGCCACCAAGGCGAAGTTTGTCGAGTCCGTTGACGTGGCCGTGCGCCTCGGCGTGGACGCGCGCAAGTCCGACCAGCAGGTGCGCGGCTCGACCGTGCTGCCCGCCGGCACCGGCAAGAGCGTTCGCGTGGCGGTGTTCGCCCCGGCTGGCGCCAAGGCCGACGAGGCCCTGGCGGCCGGCGCGGAAGCGGTCGGCATGGACGATCTGGCCGAGAAGATGCAGGCCGGCGACCTGAACTATGACGTCGTGATCGCCACCCCCGACGCAATGCGCGTGGTGGGCAAGCTGGGCCAGCTGCTCGGCCCGCGCGGCCTGATGCCGAACCCGAAGGTCGGCACCGTATCCCCGAATCCGGGCGAAGCGGTGAAGAACGCCAAGGGCGGCCAGGTGCGTTACCGCACCGACAAGGCCGGCATCATCCACTGCACGATCGGCAAGGCCGACTTCGACGATGCCTCGTTGAAGGGCAACCTGGAAGCGCTGCTGATCGACCTGATCAAGGCCAAGCCGGCCAGCGCCAAGGGCCACTACCTGCAGAAGATTTCGGTCAGCTCGACCATGGGTCCCGGCGTTGCCGTGGATCAGGGCACGCTGGTCCTGAAGTAATGAACCACGCATGGGCCGATGCGGATCCGCACCGGCCCAGGCGGAACGTTTGAGGGCATCGCCGAGGCTCGCGCCGACGCGATCGCTGTCAAAGACCGCAGGCGCGTCCAGCGCATGGTTGCGGCGGGCAGGGAGGCTCGCACTGGCACGGATACCGTCGCCGCCATGGACACCGGATGCTTAATCCAGGTTCCAGCATCGCTCCTTCGGGAATCGTTGCCGGCGCCAGGCCTGCGTAGATGGTTGCCGACCCTCCAGAATCCTGGAAACGGCCACCACCCGGAGCATCGCTTGCGATGTTCCCGGCATCGGGCCAAACGATGCCGACCGAGTACCGCTCCCGCGCATGTTGCGCGGGGCGGAGTTGATGTACGGAGGAGTGCAATGGCTCTTAATCTGACCCAGAAACAGGAAGTCGTTGCCGAACTGGCCGAGGTCGCCAGCACGGCGCACTCGCTGGTCGCCGCGGAATACGTCGGTCTTACCGTCGGGCAACTGACGGACATGCGCAAGAAGGCCCGCGAAGCCGGTGTGTACTTGAAGGTAGCCAAGAACACCCTGGTCTCGCGCGCAGTGGAGAACACCGATTACGCCATCGTCGCCGATGAGCTGACCGGTCCTTTGCTGTACGCCTTCTCGCAGGAAGATCCCGGCGCTGCGGGACGTCTGATGAAGGAGTTCGCCAAGGCGAACGACAAGCTGAAGCCACGCCTGGTGTCATTGGGCGGACAGTTGTACCCGGGCACCCATGTGGATGTCCTGGCGTCGCTGCCGACCCGTGATGAGGCGTTGTCGATGCTGCTCAGCGTCATGTCCCAGCCGGCCACCATGCTGGTGCGCCTGCTCAGCGAGCCCGCGTCGCAGGTTACCCGCGTTGTCAACGCGGCTGGCCAGACCAAGGCTGCCTGAGGCAGACAGTTCGGTTTACGGTTTTCCGCATAACGCTTTACGACAATCAAGTCGTTTCCAATCCAGATAAAACGAGGTTTTTACAATGTCCCTGTCCAACGAGCAGATCATCGAAGCGATCGCCGAAAAGTCCCTCATGGAAGTGATGGAGCTGGTGAAGTCGATGGAAGAGAAGTTCGGCGTCTCCGCCGCCGCTCCCGTCGCCGCCGCCGGCCCGGCCGCAGCTGCTGCTGCCCCGGCTGAAGAGCAGACCGAGTTCACCGTGACCCTGAAGGCCGCCGGTGAGAAGAAGGTCGAGGTCATCAAGGTCGTGCGTGCGATCACCGGCTTGGGCCTGAAGGAAGCCAAGGACCTGGTCGAAGGCGCGCCGAAGGACGTGAAGGAAGGCGTGTCCAAGGACGAGGCCGAGAAGCTGAAGAAGGATCTTGAGACCGCCGGTGCGTCCGTCGAAGTCAAGTAATCCTTGATTGAGTCGCCGGTTTATACTGGAGGCGACCAGCCGGGGCTGGGGGCGAAAGCTCCCGGCCTTTGGCCGTTGTAGCGACATCCGTTCCACGCAGCACCGCGGTTGCGACCGCGCAGTACCGAGTTGACAGCAGGAAGTAGCGGGAGATGGCGTGCTGGTGCCGGCAATACCAGCGACTTCCCACTGGCAATTTTGCACGACCCCGATCTTGCGCGACCCGATTTTGCACGACCCGATTTTGCACGACCTTGATGCATCCCCCGATCTGCATCTCCCCCATCACGTTTTCCCCCGGGCCGCGGACGCGCGACCCGATGAACACCGAGGCGGTAGCTCACCATGACCACAGCTTCCACGACGAATTATTCGTTCACCGAAAAGAAGCGCATCCGCAAGGACTTCGGCAAGAGCCGATCCATCCTCGAGGTGCCGTTCCTGCTTGCCATCCAGGTCGATTCCTATCGCCGTTTCCTGCAGGAGGACGTCGCACCGGCCAAGCGCGAGGAGCGCGGCCTGCACGCGGCGCTGAAGTCCGTGTTCCCGATTTCCAGCTACAGCGGCAACGCGGCGCTGGAATACGTTGACTACAAGCTGGGCGAGCCGGCGTTCGACGAGCGCGAGTGCCGCCAGCGCGGCATGAGCTACGGCGCCCCGCTGCGCGTCACCGTGCGCCTGGTGATCTACGACCGCGAGTCCTCGACCAAGGCCATCAAGTACGTGAAGGAGCAGGAGGTCTACATGGGCGAGATTCCGCTCATGACCGGCAACGGCACCTTCATCGTCAACGGCACCGAGCGCGTGATCGTGTCCCAGCTGCACCGCAGCCCGGGCGTGTTCTTCGACCACGACCGTGGCAAGACCCACAGCTCCGGCAAGCTGCTCTACAGCGCGCGCATCATTCCCTACCGCGGCTCGTGGCTGGACTTCGAGTTCGACCCCAAGGACGCGCTGTTCACCCGTATCGACCGCCGCCGCAAGCTGCCGGTCACGATCCTGCTGCGTGCGCTGGGCTACACCAACGAGGAGATGCTGGCCGAGTTCTTTGAGGTCAACACTTTCCACGTCGACCCCAAGGAAGGCGTCCAGCTGGAGCTGGTGCCCGAGCGCCTGCGTGGCGAGACCCTGGACTTCGACCTGGCCGACGGTGACAAGGTCATCGTGGAAGCCGGTCGCCGCATCACCGCGCGTCACGTCAAGCAGCTCGAGGCCGCCGGCATCGACGCGCTGGCCGTGCCCGACGAGTACCTGATCGGCCGCATCCTGTCGCACGACGTGATCGACGCCAGCACCGGCGAGCTGATCGCCGCTGCCAACGACGAGATCACCGACGAGCATCTGGCGCTGTTCCGCAAGGCTGGCATCGATGCCCTGGGCACCCTGTGGGTGAATGATCTGGACCGCGGCGCGTTCATCTCCAACACCCTGCGCATCGATCCGAGCAAGACCCAGCTGGAAGCGCTGGTCGAGATCTACCGCATGATGCGTCCCGGCGAGCCGCCGACCAAGGATGCCGCGCAAAATCTCTTCCACAACCTGTTCTTCACCTTCGACCGCTACGACCTGTCGGCTGTGGGCCGGATGAAGTTCAACCGCCGCATCGGCCACAAGGAAGTCACCGGCGCCTCGGTGCTCTACGACGAGCGCTACTTCTCCCAGCGCAAGGACGAGGAGTCCAAGAAGATCGCCGCCGACGTGGGCGAGGGTTCCGACATCCTCGATGTGCTCAAGGTGCTGACCGAGATCCGCAACGGTCGCGGCATCGTCGATGACATCGACCACCTGGGCAACCGCCGCGTGCGTTCGGTGGGCGAGATGGCCGAGAACACCTTCCGCGTCGGCCTGGTCCGGGTGGAGCGTGCGGTCAAGGAGCGCCTGTCGATGGCCGAGGCCGATGGCCTGACCCCGCAGGACCTGATCAACGCCAAGCCGGTCGCGGCGGCGGTAAAGGAATTCTTCGGCTCCTCGCAGCTATCGCAGTTCATGGATCAGAACAACCCGCTTTCGGAGGTCACCCACAAGCGCCGCGTGTCCGCGCTTGGGCCGGGCGGCCTGACCCGCGAGCGTGCCGGCTTTGAAGTGCGCGACGTGCACCCGACCCACTACGGCCGCGTGTGCACCATCGAAACCCCGGAAGGCCCGAACATCGGCCTGATCAACTCGCTGGCGGTGTTCGCCCGCACCAACGAGTACGGCTTCCTGGAGACGCCGTACCGCAAGGTCGTGGACGGCAAGGTCACCGATGAGGTCGAGTACCTGTCGGCGATCGAGGAGAACGAGTACGTCATCGCCCAGGCCAACGCGCCGCAGGACGCCAAGGGCGTGCTCAGCGAGCTGTTCGTGGACTGCCGTTACCAGGGCGAGTCCATGCTGAAGCCGCCGCTGGAGGTGGACTTCATGGACGTCTCGCCGATGCAGACCGTATCGGTGGCCGCGGCGCTGGTGCCGTTCCTGGAGCACGACGACGCCAACCGTGCGTTGATGGGCGCCAACATGCAGCGCCAGGCGGTACCGACGCTGCGTGCGCAGAAGCCGCTGGTCGGCACCGGCATCGAGCGCGCCGTGGCGCGCGACTCGGGCGTGACCGTGAACGCGCTGCGCGGCGGTACCGTCGAGCAGATCGACGCGGCCCGCATCGTGGTCAAGGTCAACGAGGACGAGATCAGCAACGAGACCGACGCCGGCGTCGATATCTACAACCTGATCAAGTACACCCGATCCAACCAGAACACGTGCATCAACCAGACCCCGCTGGTCAACGTGGGCGACGTGATCTCGCGCGGCGACGTGCTGGCCGACGGTCCGTCCACCGACATCGGCGAGCTGGCGCTGGGCCAGAACATGCTGATCGCGTTCATGCCGTGGCACGGCTACAACTTCGAGGATTCCATCCTGCTCTCCGAGCGGGTGGTCCAGGAGGATCGTTACACCACGATCCACATCGAGGAGCTGACCTGCGTCGCGCGTGACACCAAGCTGGGGCCGGAGGAGATCTCCGCCGACATCCCCAACGTCTCCGAGCAGGCGCTGAACCGCCTGGACGAGTCCGGCGTGGTCTACATCGGCGCCGAAGTGCGCGCCGGCGACATCCTGGTCGGCAAGGTCACGCCCAAGGGCGAGAGCCAGCTGACCCCGGAAGAGAAGCTGCTGCGGGCGATCTTCGGCGAGAAGGCGTCCGACGTGAAGGACAGCTCGCTGCGCGTGCCCCCGGGCATGGACGGCAACGTCATCGACGTGCAGGTCTTCACCCGCGACGGCATCGAGAAGGATGCGCGTGCCAAGCAGATCGAGGAATCCGAAGTCCGCCGCGTCAAGAAGGACTTCGACGACCAGTTCCGCATCCTGGAGGCGGCGATCTACAGCCGCCTGCGCAGCCAGCTGATCGGCAAGGTCGCCAATGGCGGTGCCGGCGTGAAGAAGGGCGAGACCGTCACCAGCCTGGTGCTGGACGGGCTGTCGCGGAAGGACTGGTTCAGCCTGCGGATGAAGGACGACTCGGCCGTCGAGGCGATCGAGCGGGCGCAGAAGCAGCTGGACGTGCACGAGAAGGAGTTCGAGCGCCGGTTTGCCGACAAGCGCGCCAAGATCACCCAGGGCGACGACCTTGCTCCGGGCGTGCTGAAGATGGTCAAGGTGTTCCTGGCGGTCAAGCGCCGCATCCAGCCGGGCGACAAGATGGCCGGCCGCCACGGCAACAAGGGCGTCGTATCGACCCTCGTGCCGGTGCAGGACATGCCCTACCTGGCCGACGGCCAGACCGTGGACATCGTGCTCAACCCGCTGGGCGTGCCAAGCCGCATGAACATCGGCCAGGTGCTGGAAGTCCACCTGGGCTGGGCGGCAAAGGGCCTGGGCGAGAAGATCCAGCGCATGCTGGACGCGCGCGCCAAGGTCGCCGAGCTGCGCAAGTTCCTCGACGAGATCTACAACCACGACACCAAGCTCCACGGCCAGCGCGTGGACCTCAAGCAGTTCAGCGACGATGAGCTGCTGGCCCTGGCGGGCAACCTGACCGACGGCGTGCCGATGGCAACGCCGGTGTTCGACGGTGCCGCCGAGTCGGAGATCAAGTCGATGCTGAAGCTGGCGGACCTGCCCGAGAGTGGCCAGACCACGCTGTATGACGGTCGCACCGGCGAGGCCTTCGATCGCGAGATCACGGTCGGCTACATGCACATGCTGAAGCTGAACCACCTGGTCGACGACAAGATGCACGCCCGCTCCACCGGCCCGTACTCGCTCGTCACCCAGCAGCCGCTGGGCGGCAAGGCGCAGTTCGGCGGCCAGCGCTTCGGTGAGATGGAAGTCTGGGCGCTGGAAGCCTACGGCGCGGCGTACACGCTGCAGGAAATGCTGACGGTCAAGTCCGACGACGTGCAGGGACGCAACCAGATGTACAAGAACATCGTCGATGGCGAGTACGAGACGGTTGCCGGCATGCCCGAGTCGTTCAACGTGCTGGTCAAGGAGATCCGCTCACTGGCGATCAACATGGAGCTGGAAGAGAACTGAGGCCCCTGAGCGGGCAACGCCGCGGATCGCGCGTTGCCCGGCTCCGACCACCGGTAAGTGCCAGCCCTTTGACGATTTACTCCTCCACGGAGAAAGAAAAATGAAAGACCTGCTCAACCTGTTCAACCAGCAGCGTCCGGCGCTGAACTTCGACGCGATCAAGATCGCGTTGGCGTCGCCCGACCTGATCCGTTCGTGGTCGTTTGGCGAGGTGAAGAAGCCCGAGACGATCAACTACCGCACCTTCAAGCCCGAGCGCGACGGCCTGTTCTGCGCCGCGATCTTCGGCCCGGTGAAGGACTACGAGTGCCTGTGCGGCAAGTACAAGCGCATGAAGCACCGTGGCGTGGTGTGCGAGAAGTGCGGCACCGAGGTCACCCTGGCCAAGGTCCGCCGCGAGCGCATGGGCCACATCGACCTGGCCTCGCCGGTCGCCCACATCTGGTTCCTCAAGTCGCTGCCCAGCCGCATCGGCCTGATGCTGGACATGACCCTGCGCGATATCGAGCGCATCCTCTACTTCGAGGCGTTCGTCGTCACCGAGCCGGGCCTGACCCCGTTCGAGCGCGGCCAGCTGCTCAATGAAGAGGAGTACATGCAGGCCCGCCAGGAGCACAACGACGACTTCGACGCCGCGATGGGTGCCGAGGCGGTGTTCGACCTGCTGCGCACCCTGGACCTGCAGAGCGAGCTGGTGCAGCTGAAGGAAGACATCAACGCGACCGGTTCGGAGACCAAGCTCAAGCGCCTGACCAAGCGGGTCAAGCTGGTCGAGGCGTTCCTGGAGTCGGGCAACAAGCCCGAGTGGATGGTGATGACCGTCCTGCCGGTGCTGCCGCCGGACCTGCGTCCGCTGGTGCCGCTGGACGGTGGCCGTTTCGCCACCTCCGACCTGAACGACCTGTACCGCCGCGTCATCAACCGCAACAACCGCCTGCGGCGCTTGCTGGAACTCAGCGCGCCGGAAATCATCGTGCGCAACGAAAAGCGCATGCTGCAGGAGTCGGTGGACGCGCTGATGGACAACGGCCGCCGCGGCCGCGCCATCACCGGCACCAACAAGCGCCCGCTGAAGTCGCTGGCCGACATGATCAAGGGCAAGCAGGGCCGGTTCCGCCAGAACCTGCTCGGCAAGCGCGTGGACTACTCGGGCCGCTCGGTCATCGTGGTCGGTCCGTACCTGAAGCTGCACCAGTGCGGCCTGCCCAAGAAGATGGCGCTGGAGCTGTTCAAGCCGTTCATCTTCGCCAAGCTGCAGCGCCAGGGCCTGGCCACCACCATCAAGGCGGCCAAGAAGCTGGTCGAGCGCGAAGAGGCGGAAGTCTGGGACATCCTGGAAGAAGTCATCCGCGAGCATCCGGTGCTGCTCAACCGCGCACCGACCCTGCATCGCCTGGGCATCCAGGCGTTCGAGCCGGTCCTGATCGAGGGCAAGGCGATCCAGCTGCACCCGCTGGTCTGCACCGCGTTCAACGCCGACTTCGACGGTGACCAGATGGCCGTGCACGTGCCGCTCTCGCTGGAAGCCCAGCTGGAAGCGCGTGCGCTGATGATGGCCTCCAACAACATCCTGTCGCCGGCCAACGGCGAGCCGATCATCGTGCCGTCGCAGGACGTCGTGCTGGGCCTGTACTACATGACCCGCGCGCTGGAGAACAAGAAGGGCGAGGGCATGGCGTTCGCCAACGTCGCCGAGGTCAAGCGCGCCTACGACAACCGCGTGGTGGAACTGCACGCCAAGGTCAAGGTCCGCATCGAGGAGTCGGTGATCCAGGAGGACGGCACCCGCGTGCAGCAGTCCTCGATCGTCGACACCACGATCGGTCGCGCGCTGCTGGACGACATCCTGCCGTCGGGCCTGCCGTTTGCGCTGGCCAACGTCGAGCTGACCAAGAAGAACATCAGCCGCCTGATCAACTCGTGCTACCGCATGCTGGGCCTGAAGGACACGGTCGTGTTCGCCGACCAGCTGATGTACACCGGTTTCGCCTACGCGACCCGCGCCGGCGTCTCCATCGGCATCGACGACATGATCATCCCGGAGGTCAAGAAGGGCATCCTGGACGAGGCCGAGACCGAGGTCACCGAGATCCAGGAGCAGTACCAGTCCGGCCTGGTCACCGGCGGTGAGCGCTACAACAAGGTCGTGGACATCTGGTCGCGCACCAACGAGCGCGTCGCCAAGGCGATGATGGAAACCATCGGCACCGAGAAGGTGGTCAACGCCAAGGGCGAGACCATCGACCAGAAGTCGATGAACTCCGTGTTCATCATGGCCGACTCCGGTGCGCGTGGTTCGCAGGCGCAGATCCGCCAGCTGGCCGGCATGCGTGGCCTGATGGCCAAGCCGGACGGCTCGATCATCGAGACCCCGATCACCGCGAACTTCCGCGAGGGTCTCAACGTCCTGCAGTACTTCATCTCGACCCACGGTGCACGCAAGGGCCTGGCCGATACGGCGCTGAAGACCGCCAACTCCGGTTACCTGACCCGTCGCCTGGTCGACGTGGCCCAGGACGTGGTCATCACCGAGGACGACTGCGGCACGCTGGAAGGCCTGACCATGATCCCGATCGTGGAAGGCGGCGACATCGTGGAGCCGCTGCGCGACCGCGTGCTCGGCCGCGTCGTGGCCGAGGACGTGTTCCTGCCCGGCGATGACGAAGATCCGATCGTCACCCGCAACACCCTGCTCGACGAGGCCTGGGTGCAGAAGCTGGAAGAGGCGAGCGTGCAGTTGATCAAGGTCCGCTCGACCATCACCTGCCAGTCCGCTTTCGGCGTGTGCGCCAACTGCTACGGGCGTGACCTGGGCCGCGGCCACATGGTCAACCATGGTGAGGCGGTCGGCGTGGTGGCTGCCCAGTCCATCGGTGAGCCGGGCACCCAGCTGACCATGCGCACGTTCCACATCGGTGGCGCGGCGTCGCGTGCGGCGGCCATCGACAACGTCACGGTGAAGACCACCGGTACGCTGAAGTTCAACAACCTCAAGCACATCGAGCACTCCGACGGCCACGTGGTCGCGGTGTCGCGCTCCGGTGAACTGTCCGTACTCGACGTCCACGGCCGCGAGCGCGAACGGTACAAGCTGCCCTACGGCGCGACCATCGACGTCAAGGATGGCGCGGACATCAAGGCCGGCCAGCAGGTCGCGCACTGGGACCCGCATAACCACCCGATCGTCTCGGAAGTCGCCGGTTTCGTGCGCTTCATCGACTTCGTCGATGGCGTGACCGTGATCGAGAAGACCGATGAGCTGACCGGCCTGGCCTCGCGCGAGATCACCGATCCCAAGCGTCGCGGTTCGGCGGCCAAGGAACTGCGGCCGATCGTGCGCATCGTCGACAAGGACGGCAACGACCTCAGCATCCCGGGTACCGACCTGCCGGCGCAGTACCAGCTGCCGCCTCGCTCGGTGGTCAACCTGCAGGATGGCGCGGCCGTGGGCGTGGGCGACGTGGTTGCCAAGATTCCGCAGGAAGCGTCCAAGACCCGCGACATCACCGGTGGTCTGCCGCGCGTGGCCGACCTGTTCGAGGCCCGCAAGCCCAAGGATCCCGCGATCCTGGCCGAGGTCTCGGGCATCGTCAGCTTCGGCAAGGAAACCAAGGGCAAGCAGCGCCTGGTGATCAAGGAAGCCGACGGCACCGATTACGAAGAGCTGATCCCCAAGTACCGCCAGATCATCGTGTTCGAAGGCGAGCACGTGGAGAAGGGCGAGACCGTGGTGGACGGCGAGCCGACCCCGCAGGACATCCTGCGCCTGCTCGGCGTGGAGCCGCTGGCGGTGTACCTGACCAAGGAGATCCAGGACGTCTACCGCCTGCAGGGCGTGAAGATCAACGACAAGCACATCGAGGTGATCGTTCGCCAGATGCTGCGCAAGGTCGACATCAGCGACGCCGGCGACAGCAAGTTCATGAACGGCGAGCAGATCGAGCGGCAGCGGTTTGTCGAGGAGCACGCCCGGGTCGCGGCGAACGACGGCATCGTGCCGCAGTTCAACCCCGTCCTGCTGGGCATCACCAAGGCCTCGCTGGCGACCGAGTCGTTCATCTCCGCGGCGTCCTTCCAGGAGACCACCCGGGTGCTCACCGAGGCCGCGGTGCGCGGTACCCGTGACAACCTCCGCGGGCTCAAGGAGAACGTCATCGTTGGCCGCCTGATTCCTGCCGGCACCGGTTTGGCGTACCATGCGCAGCGCCGCAAGAACGCCTCGGGCCTGACGGATTCGGAGATGGCGGCGCTGTCGGCCCCGGTCGCATCCGCCGCCGTGGCGGAAGACGTCAGCGAAGAGTCGAGCGCTTCGTAACACAGCAACACCAAGTGACGACCGGAAACGGTCGTCCCAGATCACCAAATGAGGCGCACGGAGCGCCTCGTGTTGGGCCCACGGAAGGGCGGGATCAGGAAATTTCGCGGGACTGGCGCACTGCGCCGGTCCCCGCGATTTCGTGTCTAATCCGCATTTGACGACATCGTCAAGGGCGGGTTATACTTTTCGGTCTCGGTTGGTCGGGAGTTTCCGGCTTTCCGTTCGTTATTCACAAGAGGTGCGGCATTCCTGGCCGGCCTCCCACCAAAGAGTTCCTGATGGCGACGATCAATCAGCTGGTCCGCAAGCCGCGGCAGGCAGCGACCTACAACAGTGCCTCGCCGGCGCTTGAGAACTGCCCGCAGCGCCGCGGCGTCTGCACCCGTGTTTACACCACCACCCCGAAGAAGCCGAACTCGGCGATGCGCAAGGTGGCCAAGGTGCGCCTGACCAACGGTTACGAGGTCATCTCGTACATCGGCGGTGAAGGCCACAACCTGCAGGAGCACTCGGTGGTGCTGATCCGCGGCGGTCGCGTCAAGGACCTGCCGGGCGTCCGTTACCACACCGTGCGCGGTGCGCTCGATGCCGCCGGCGTCGCCAAGCGCCGCCAGCGCCGTTCAAAGTACGGCGCCAAGCGCCCGAAGTCCTGAGGAATTGACCCATGTCGCGTAAAGGTTCAGCACCGCAGCGTTCGATCCTGCCCGATCCCAAGCATGGCAGCGAGACGATCGCGCGTTTCATCAACATGGTCATGTACAGCGGCAAGAAGTCCGTCGCCGAAAAGATCGTGTACGGCGCCATGGACGTGATCGGCGAGAAGAATGCCGATCCGCTGGAAATCGTCGAGAAGGCGCTGGCGAACATCTCGCCGGCGGTTGAGGTCAAGTCCCGCCGCGTTGGCGGTTCCACCTACCAGGTGCCGGTCGAGGTGCGTTCGTCGCGCCGCGTCGCCCTGGCAATGCGCTGGCTGATCGATGCCGCCCGCAAGCGTGGCGAGAACACCATGCCGCGCAAGCTGGCCGCCGAGCTGCTGGATGCCTCCGAAAGTCGTGGTGGCGCGGTCAAGAAGCGCGAAGAAACCCACCGCATGGCGGAAGCGAACAAGGCGTTCGCGCACTACCGCTGGTGAGCCGGGCGCCCTGCCATTGGCGGGGCGTTCGCAGGCAACAAGACACTTCGACGGCGGCCGTGGCTGCCCGAGCGTACCGTGTGCCGCCCCCAGGCGGCACCCGGCCTTTCTGAAACATCCAAATACGAGAGGGTACCGTGGCTCGCACCACTCCCATCGAACGCTATCGCAACTTCGGCATCATGGCCCACATCGATGCCGGGAAAACCACCACCTCCGAACGCATCCTGTTCTATACCGGTGTCAACCATAAGCTTGGCGAAACCCACGAGGGTGCCGCCACGATGGACTGGATGGAGCAGGAGCAGGAGCGCGGCATCACCATTACGTCCGCCGCGACGACCGCGTTCTGGAGCGGCATGGACAAGTCCATGCCCCAGCACCGCCTGAACATCATCGACACCCCCGGACACGTCGACTTCACCATCGAGGTGGAGCGCTCCCTGCGCGTGCTCGACGGCGCGGTGTTCGTGCTGTGCGCGGTCGGTGGTGTGCAGCCGCAGTCGGAGACTGTCTGGCGCCAGGCCAACAAGTACAAGGTCCCCCGTCTTGCGTTCGTCAACAAGATGGACCGCACCGGTGCCAACTTCAACAAGGTCGTCGGCCAGCTGAAGGCGCGCCTGGGTGCCTATCCGGTGCCGATGCAGGTGCCGATCGGCGCCGAGGACGGCTTCGAGGGCGTGGTCGACCTGATCAAGATGAAGGCGATCCACTGGGATACCGCATCCCAGGGCACCGTGTTCGAATACCGCGAGGTCCCGGCCGACCTGCTGGAAGAGGCCACGACCGCCCGCGCCTTCATGGTCGAGGCTGCGGCCGAAGCCAGCGAAGAGCTGATGGACAAGTACCTCAACGACGGCGAGCTGACCGAGGCCGAGATCATCGGCGGCCTGCGCGAGCGCACCCTCAAGGTTGAAGTCATTCCCGTGTTCTGTGGCACCGCGTTCAAGAACAAGGGCGTGCAGGCGATGCTCGACGGCGTGATCCAGCTGCTGCCGGCGCCGACCGACGTCCACGCCGTGACCGGTATCGACGACGACGAGCAGGAAGCGACCCGCGAAGCCTCCGACAAGGCGCCGTTCTCCGCGCTGGCGTTCAAGGTGATGACCGATCCGTTCGTCGGTTCGCTGACCTTCTTCCGCTGCTACTCGGGCGTGCTCAATTCCGGCGACCAGGTCTACAACCCGATCAAGTCGAAGAAGGAGCGCATCGGCCGCATCCTGCAGATGCACTCCAACGACCGCATCGAGATCAAGGAAGTGCGCGCTGGCGACATCGCCGCCGCCGTCGGCCTGAAGGATGTCACTACCGGTGACACCCTGTGCGCAATCGACCACATCATCACCCTGGAGCGCATGGTGTTCCCGGAGCCGGTGATCTCGATGGCCGTGGAGCCCAAGACCAAGGCCGACCAGGAAAAGATGAGCACCGCGCTGGGCCGCTTGGCGCAGGAGGATCCGTCCTTCCGCGTGCACACCGACGAAGAGTCCGGCCAGACGATCATCTCGGGCATGGGCGAGTTGCACCTGGACATCCTGGTGGACCGCATGCGTCGCGAGTTCCATGTCGAGGCCAACGTCGGCAAGCCGCAGGTCGCCTATCGCGAGACCATCCGCAAGGCAGTCAAGGCCGAAGGCAAGTTCGTGCGCCAGTCCGGCGGCAAGGGCCAGTTCGGTCACGTGTGGCTTGAGATCGAGCCCGGCGAGACCGGCAGCGGCTACGTCTTCGAGAACGCCATTGTCGGCGGCGTGGTCCCCAAGGACTACATCCCGGCCGTGGACAAGGGTATCCAGGAGGCGGTCGCCAACGGCCTGCTGGCCGGGTACCCGATCGTGGACGTCAAGGTCAAGCTGATCGACGGTTCCTACCATGAGGTCGACTCCTCCGAAATGGCGTTCAAGATCGCCGGCTCGATGGGCTTCAAGGAAGGCTTCCACAAGGCCAGCCCGGTCCTGCTGGAGCCCATGATGAAGGTCGAGATCGTCACCCCCGAGGATTACCTGGGCGACGTGATGGGCGACGTCAGCCGCCGTCGCGGCATCCTGCAGGGTCAGGAGGACAGCCTGTCGGGCAAGATCATCGATGCGATGCTGCCGCTGGGCGAGATGTTCGGCTACGCCACCAGCCTGCGCTCGATGTCGCAGGGTCGTGCAACCTTCACGATGGAATTCGATCACTACGCCGAGGCGCCGGCCAACATCGCCGAAGCGGTGATCAAAAAGAACTGATGCAACGGCCGGCGCCCGCCGGCCGCGGCTTCCACACCATAACCAGATGAAATCCAGAGGTAACAATCATGGCCAAGGGTAAATTCGAGCGCACCAAGCCGCACGTGAACGTCGGCACGATCGGTCACGTTGACCACGGCAAGACCACGTTGACTGCAGCGCTGACCAAGGTTGGCGCGGAGCGCTTCGGCGGCGAGTTCAGCGCGTACGACGCGATCGACCGTGCACCCGAAGAGAAGGCGCGCGGCATCACCATCTCGACCTCGCACGTCGAGTACGAGTCGCCCAACCGCCACTACGCGCACGTCGACTGCCCCGGGCACGCCGACTACGTGAAGAACATGATCACCGGTGCGGCGCAGATGGACGGCGCGATCCTGGTGTGCTCGGCCGCGGACGGCCCGATGCCGCAGACCCGCGAGCACATCCTGCTGGCGCGCCAGGTGGGCGTGCCGTACATCGTGTCCTACCTGAACAAGGCGGACATGGTGGACGACGCCGAGCTGCTGGAGCTGGTGGAGATGGAAGTGCGCGAGCTGCTCTCCAAGTACGACTTCCCCGGCGACGACACCCCGATCATCACCGGTTCGGCGCTGAAGGCGCTGGAAGGCGACCAGAGCGATATCGGCGTGCCCTCGATCATCAAGCTGGTCGATGCGCTGGACAGCTGGATCCCGGAGCCCGAGCGCGACGTGGACAAGGCGTTCCTGATGCCGGTCGAGGACGTGTTCTCGATCTCCGGTCGCGGCACCGTGGTCACCGGTCGCATCGAGCGCGGCATCATCAAGGTGGGCGAGGAAATCGAGATCGTCGGCATCCGTCCGACCGTCAAGACCACCGTCACCGGCGTGGAGATGTTCCGCAAGCTGCTCGACCAGGGTCAGGCGGGCGATAACGCCGGCCTGCTGCTGCGCGGCACCAAGCGTGACGACGTGGAGCGCGGCCAGGTGCTTTGCAAGCCCGGCTCGATCAAGCCGCACACCCAGTTCGAGGGTGAGGTGTACATCCTGAGCAAGGACGAGGGCGGCCGTCACACGCCGTTCTTCAAGGGCTACCGTCCGCAGTTCTACTTCCGCACCACCGACGTCACCGGCGCCTGCGAGCTGCCCGAGGGCGTGGAGATGGTGATGCCGGGCGACAACGTGAAGATGGTGGTCGAGCTGATCAACCCGATCGCGATGGACGAAGGCCTGCGTTTCGCGATCCGCGAAGGTGGCCGCACCGTCGGCGCCGGCGTGGTGTCGAAGATCATCAAGTAATCCCGGTACCTGGCGCTCCGCAAGGGGCGCCGAAACCAGCGAAATGAGGAGCAGGAAGCACCTCGTATTCGCCCGACAGGGAAATGTCGCGTGGCACCACCACTGGCTGTAGCGGATGCGTCCGCAACAGCTTGACGGGCTGATGACACGCGCTTTATACTTTTCTGTCTGGGCAGGCCGGGTAACCGGCCTGCCTTGTTTTGCTACAGATTTCCGTGCCGGCGGGTCAACTCCGGTGTGGAAATGCCCAATGGGGTTCGGTGCACCTAGCCACCGGCCCGTCGCTCTTTACTTCCAGGGAACACCCGTCATGGCGGACCAAAAGATCCGAATCCGGCTGAAGGCGTACGATCATCGACTGATCGACCGCTCGGCCAGCGAGATCGTCGAGACAGCCAAGCGGACCGGCGCACAAGTGCGTGGTCCGATTCCGCTGCCGACCAAGATCGAGCGCTTCACCGTTCTTACTTCTCCGCACGTCGACAAGGACGCGCGCGACCAGTACGAGACCCGCACGCACAAGCGCGTGCTCGACATCGTCGACCCCAACGACAAGACCGTGGACGCGCTGATGAAGCTCGAACTGGCTGCCGGCGTCGACGTCCAGATCAAGCTGACCTGAGGCAGACATCATGACCGCGAAGAAATATTCGTTGGGCATCGTCGGTCGCAAGGCCGGCATGAGCCGGTTCTTCACCGAGGATGGCCGGTCGGTACCGGTGACGCTGATCGAGGCGACTCCGAACCGGATCACCCAGATCAAGTCCGTCGACACCGACGGCTACAGCTCCGTCCAGGTCACCGTCGGCGTGCGCCGCGCGGCACTGGTCAACAAGCCCGACGCGGGTCACCTGGCCAAGGCCAAGGTGGGTGCCGGTCGCGGCCTGTGGGAGTTCCGCGTCGCCGACGACAAGCTCGCCGACTTCAACGTCGGTGGCGAGATCAAGGCCGACATCTTTGAAGTGGGCCAGATCGTCGACGTGCAGGGCGTGACCAAGGGCAAGGGCTTCCAGGGCACCGTGAAGCGCTGGAACTTCGCCATGGGCGATGCCACCCACGGTAACTCGCTCTCGCACCGCACGCCGGGTTCCATCGGCCAGCGCCAGACGCCGGGCCGCGTGTTTCCGGGCAAGAAGATGTCCGGCCACATGGGTCAGGTGCAGCAGAGCACGCAGGGCCTGGAAGTGGTCAAGGTCGACGCCGAGCGCGGCCTGATCGCGATCAAGGGCGCGGTGCCGGGCGCGCCGGGCGGCGACGTGATCGTCCGCCCGACGACCAAGGGAGTATGACGATGGAACTTGCCATCAAAGCAATTAACGATAGTGCCGGCAGCAAGACGCTGGCGGTCTCCGAGGAGATCTTCGGCCGTGAGTTCAGCGAGGACCTCGTCCACCAGGTCGTGGTCGCCTACCGCAACGCCGGTCGTGCCGGAACCAAGGCGCAGAAGACGCGCTCGGAAGTCGCCGGTACCACCAAGAAGTCGAAGAAGCAGAAGGGTGGTGGCGCCCGCCACGGTGCCCTGACCGCTCCGATCTTCCGCGGCGGCGGCGTGACCTTCGCGGCCAAGCCGCGCAGCTTCGCGCAGAAGGTCAACCGCAAGATGTACCGCGCGGCGATGGCTTCGATCCTGTCCGAGCTCAACCGCCAGGGTCGCATCACCGTGGTGGAGAGCCTGGAGCTGGATTCGCCCAAGACCACGGGCATGGTTGCCCTGCTCAAGGATCTTGAAGCCGGTCGCCGCCCGCTGCTGGTCACCGAGGATGCCACCGAGAATCTGTACCTCTCGGCGCGCAACTTGCCGTATGTCGAAGTCCGTGACGTGCAGGGCCTGGATCCGGTCGCGCTGGTAGGCGCCGACACGGTCGTGGTCACCGCCGACGCGATCAAGAAGATCGAGGAGTGGCTGGCATGAACGACGCCAAGCTCTACAACGTGATCCGTGCGCCGCGTGTGTCCGAGAAGACCGCACGGCTGCAGGAAGTTTCCAACCAATACGTCTTCGAAGTGGCGACGACGGCAACCAAGGCGGACATCAAGGTCGCCGTGGAAAAGCTGTTCGACGTCAAGGTCGAGGCGGTCAACGTGCTCAACGTGAAGGGCAAAGCCAAAGCCTTCAAGTTCCGCATGGGCCGTCGCCCCGACTGGCGCAAGGCATACGTGACGCTGGCCGATGGCCAGTCGATCGACGTGATGGCCAAGGCTTGAGGATCGACCCATGGCACTAATGACATTCAAACCCACTTCGCCAGGCCGCCGTTCGGCAGTCCGCGTCGTGTCGCCCGAACTCCACAAGGGCGCGCCGTATGCGCCGTTGCTGGAGCCGCAGAGCCGCTCGGGTGGTCGTAACCACCACGGCCGCATCACCACCCGTCACATCGGTGGTGGCCACAAGCAGCACTACCGCATCATCGATTTCAAGCGCAACAAGGAAGGCATTCCGGCGCGCGTGGAGCGGATCGAATACGATCCCAACCGCACCGCCCATATCGCCCTGCTGTGCTACGTCGACGGTGAGCGTCGTTACATCATCGCGCCCAAGGGCCTGAAGGCGGGCGACCAGGTGATCGCCGGCCGTGATGCCCCGATCCGTACCGGCAACAGCCTGCCGCTGGCCAACGTGCCGGTCGGCTCCACCGTGCATTGCATCGAGATGAAGCCTGGCAAGGGTGCGCAGATCGCCCGTGCCGCCGGCGCCTCGGTGCAACTGGTGGCGCGCGAGCAGGGTTACGCAACCCTACGCCTGCGCTCCGGCGAGATGCGCAAGGTGCCGGTCGAGTGCCGCGCCACCATCGGTGAAGTCGGCAACAACGAACACAGCCTGCAGAAACTGGGCAAGGCCGGTGCCAAGCGCTGGTTGGGCATCCGCCCGACCGTGCGTGGTGCTGCCATGAACCCGGTCGACCATCCGCACGGCGGTGGTGAGGGCAAGGCTGGCCAGGGCAACCCGCATCCGGTCACCCCGTGGGGTGTGCCGACCAAGGGTTACAAGACGCGGCACAACAAGCGCACGCAGCAGTTCATCGTTCGCGATCGCAGGAGCTAATCGACAATGGCACGTTCACTTAAAAAGGGTCCGTTCGTCGACCACCATCTGATCAAGAAGGTGGAGGCTGCGGCCAACAACAAGCGCCCGATCAAGACCTGGTCGCGCCGCTCGATGGTGCTGCCGGAGATGGTGGGTTTCACCATCGCCGTGCATAACGGTCGCAACCACATCCCGGTGCTGGTCAACGAGAACATGGTCGGCCACAAACTCGGCGAGTTCGCCCTGACGCGTACCTTCAAGGGACACGTCGGCGACAAGAAGAGCCGATAAGGAGATGACCATGGAAGCCAAAGCCATCCTGCGCAGTGCGCGCATCTCCGCCCAGAAAGTACGCCTGGTCGCCGACCAGGTCCGCGGTCAGACCGCCGAGAAAGCAGTCAACCTGCTGAAGTTCTCCGACAAGAAGGCCGCCGATCTCGTCCGCAAGGTTCTGGAGTCGGCCATCGCCAACGCCGAGAACAACCAGGGCGCCGACATCGACGAGCTGAAGGTCACGACGATCATGGTTGACGAAGGTCCGACGCTGAAGCGCTTCATGGCGCGTGCGAAGGGTCGCGGCACCCGCATTCTCAAGCGCACCAGCCACATCACTGTGGTTGTGGGCGACGGCAAGCAGGGCGGAGTCTGATTATGGGTAACAAAGTTCATCCGACCGGCATCCGCCTTGGCATTTCCAAGGACTGGAACTCCAAGTGGTTTGCCGGCAAGAAGCAGTACTCCGAGTACCTGATCGCCGACCTCAAGGTCCGCGAGATGCTGCGCAAGAAGCTCTCGCAGGCCGGCATCTCGAAGATCTTCATCGAGCGCCCGGCCAACAACGCCCGCGTGACCATCCACACCGCCCGTCCGGGCGTGGTGATCGGCAAGCGGGGTGAGGACATCGACAAGCTGCGCAAGGAAGTCAGCGAGATGATGGGCGTGCCTGCCCACATCAACGTGACCGAAGTGCGCAAGCCCGAGCTGGACGCCCAGCTGGTGGCGGAGTCGATTGCCCAGCAGCTGGAGCGTCGCATCATGTTCCGCCGTGCGATGAAGCGCGCGGTCGGCAACGCGATGCGCCTGGGCGCCCTGGGCATCAAGGTCCAGGTCGGTGGCCGCCTGAATGGCGCGGAAATCGCCCGTTCCGAGTGGTACCGCGAAGGTCGTGTGCCGCTGCACACCCTGCGCGCGGACATCGACTACGGCTTTGCCGAGGCGAACACCACCTACGGCATCATCGGCGTGAAGGCATGGGTCTACCGGGGCGAGATCTTCGATTTCTCCCAGGTTGGTCAGGAAAAGCCGGACGACAGCCCGCGCAGCGATCGACGTGACCGCTCGCCCCGTCCGCCCCGCGACTCGAGGTAACGGATCATGTTGCAACCAAAAAGAACCAAGTACCGCAAGGTGCACAAGGGCCGCAATGACGGCCTGGCCTGGAGCGGCAACGCTGTCAGCTTCGGCGAGTACGGCCTGAAGGCAACCGCGCACGGCCAGCTCACCGCCCGCCAGATCGAGGCGGCGCGTCGCTCCATCAGCCGTCACGTCAAGCGCGGCGGCAAGATGTGGCTGCGCGTGTTCCCCGACAAGCCGGTCACCAAGAAGCCGATCGAAGTCCGCATGGGCAAGGGCAAGGGCAACGTGGAGTACTGGGTTGCCCAGGTCCAGCCCGGCCGGATGATCTACGAGATCGAGGGCGTGGCTGAAGACGTGGCACGCGAGGCGTTCCGCCTGGCCGCCGCGAAGCTCTCGGTGACCACCACTTTCGTGACCCGGACGGTGCGGTAATGGAACTCAACAAACTGCGAGAGAAGTCCGCTGACGAGCTCAAGGCCCACCTGACCGAGCTGCACAAGGAAGGGTTCGCCCTTCGCATGCAGCAGGCCACCGGCCAGCTCGCCAAGACCCATGAGGCCCGCCGGGTGCGCCGCGAGATTGCTCGCGTGAACACCCTGCTCGGCGAGAAGAAGTAAGGACCCGCCATGACCGACAACAATACAGAGAAGGCGCTGCGCACGGTCGAAGGACGCGTGGTCAGCAACAAGATGGACAAGACCGTCACCGTGCTCGTGGAGCGCCAGGTCAAGCACGCGCTGTACGGCAAGTACATCCGTCGCTCGACCAAGCTGCACGCGCACGATGCCGAGAACACCTGCAACGAGGGCGACGTGGTCCGGATTACCGAGATCGCGCCGATGTCGAAGACCAAGAACTGGCGTGTGGTGGAAGTTGTCACCCGCGCTGTCGAATAACGAGGAGGCTGAACCATGATCCAGATGCAAAGCTACCTCACGGTGGCAGACAATTCCGGCGCGAAGGAAGTGATGTGCATCAAGGTGCTCGGTGGCTCCAAGCGCCGTTACGCCGCGATCGGCGACGTCATCAAAGTGACCGTGAAGGACGCGATTCCGCGGGGCAAGGTCAAGAAGGGCGACGTCTATGACGCCGTCGTGGTGCGTACCCGCAAGGGCGTTCGTCGCCCGGACGGCTCGTTGATCCGCTTCGACGGCAACGCCGCCGTGCTGCTGAACAACAAGCAGGAGCCGATTGGCACCCGCATCTTCGGGCCCGTGACCCGTGAACTGCGTTCCGAGAAGTTCATGAAGATCGTCTCGCTCGCCCCAGAAGTGCTCTGAGCGGAGGAACCGACATGAACCGTATCAAGAAAGGCGACCACGTGATCGTCACCGCCGGCAAGGACAAGGGCAAGAAGGGTGATGTGGTGCGCGTGGCAGGCGACAAGGTCGTCGTGTCCAACGTCAACATCATCAAGCGCCACACCAAGCCGAACCCGCAGGTCGGCCAGGCCGGCGGCGTGATCGAGCGGGAAGCGCCGATCCATATCTCCAACGTGATGGTGTTCAACCCGGCATCGGGCAAGGGCGAGCGCGTTGGCATCAAAGTGCTGGAGGATGGACGCAAAATGCGTGTGTTCCGCTCCAGCGGCGAGGCGCTAGACGCCTGAGGAATGCTGAAATGACCCGGCTTGAAAAATTCTACAAAGAAGAAGTGGTTCCGTCGCTGACCGAGAAGTTCGGCTACACGAACCCGATGCAGGTGCCGCGCATCTCCAAGATCACCCTGAACATGGGTGTGGGCGAGGCGGCCACCAACAAGAAGGTGCTGGAGAACGCGGTCGCCGACATGACCAAGATCGCCGGCCAGAAGCCGATCGTGACCAACAGCCGCGTCTCCGTGGCCTCGTTCAAGATCCGCGACGGCTGGCCGATCGGCTGCAAGGTCACCTTGCGCCGTTCCAGGATGTTCGAGTTCCTCGACCGTCTGATCAACGTCTCGCTGCCGCGCGTGCGCGACTTCCGTGGTGTGTCTGGCAAGTCCTTTGACGGGCGTGGCAACTACAACATGGGCGTCAAGGAACAGATCATCTTCCCGGAAATCGATTACGACCAGGTGGATGCTGTCCGCGGCATGGACATCGCGATCATCACGACCGCGAACACCGATGCTGAAGCCCGCGCCCTGCTGGAAGCCTTCCGCTTCCCGTTCCGCACCTAATCCAAGGATCCCGTTATGGCAAAGACCTCCATGGTCAACCGCGATCTGAAGCGGGCCAAGCTGGCGGAGAAGTATGCCGCCAAGCGCGCCGAGCTGAAGAAGACCATTTCCAGCCCGTCCAGCTCCTACGAGGAGAAGGAAGAGGCGGTCGTCAAGCTGCAGAAGCTGCCGCGTGACTCCTCGCCGTCGCGCCAGCGCAACCGTTGCGCCCTGACCGGGCGTTCGCGCGGCGTGTACTCCAAGTTCGGCCTGGGCCGCAACAAGCTGCGCGAAGCCACCATGCGCGGCGACGTGCCGGGCCTGCGCAAGGCCAGCTGGTAAAAAAAACTGGTAATTCGGGCCGGTTAGTCTGCTAGACTTGCCGGCTCGCAACGCTCCATGCGTGCCTGCCGTTCCCGGCGCGCCACAACTGAATTCGCAATCGCGCGGATATCGGTGCACTCATCAGGTAACTACACATGAGCATGACTGATCCCATCGCCGACATGTTCGTCCGCATCCGCAATGCGGCCGCGGTCGGCAAGCCGTCGGTGAAAATGCCGTCGTCCAAGACCAAGGTCGCCATCGCCAAGGTGCTGGAAGACGAAGGCTACATCCTCGGCACCACCGTGACCGACATCGGCAACGGCAAGCACGAGCTGCAGGTCGATCTGAAGTACTACGAAGGCAAGCCGGTCATCGAGCAGCTGAAGCGCTACTCGCGCTCGGGCCTGCGCCAGTACCGCGGCAAGGACGCGCTGCCCAAGGTCCTCAACGGGCTGGGCGTGTCCATCATTTCCACCTCCAAGGGCATCATGACCGATTCGAAGGCGCGCGAGCTCGGCGTCGGCGGTGAAGTCCTGTGCTTCGTGGCATAAGGGAGTAACGATCATGTCCCGTATTGCCAACAAGCCCATCGTCCTGGCCAAGGGTGTCCAGCTGGACGTCCAGTCGGGCAATGTCACCGTCAAGGGGCCCAAGGGCACCCTGTCGATGGCCGTTCCCGAAGGCGTCCAGATCAAGATCGAGGACGGCCAGGCGCTCATGAGCGCCGACACGCCGGCGAACGTCCCGGTGACCGGCACGATGCGTTCGATCATCGCCAATATGGTGCACGGCGTGTCCGAAGGCTTTGAGCGCAAGCTCGAGCTGGTCGGCGTCGGCTACCGCGCCGCGATGCAGGGCAAGGACCTGAGCCTGTCGCTCGGCTTCTCGCACCCGGTCGTGTTCACCGCTCCGGAAGGCATCACCATCACCACCCCGACCCAGACCGAAGTGCTGGTGCAGGGTGCCGACAACCAGCGTGTCGGTGAAGTGGCTGCCAAGATTCGTGGCTTCCGTCCGCCCGAGCCCTACAAGGGCAAGGGTGTGAAGTACGCCGGCGAGACCATCATTCGCAAGGAAGCCAAGAAGGCCTGATCACCATCAGGGGCCTTCAGCTTTCGAGGACCAGACAATGAACAAGAACATCGCCCGCCTGCGTCGCGCCAAGTCGACCCGTTCGCACATCCGCACCCTCGGCGTGCCGCGCCTGTCGGTGCTGCGTACCGGCCAGCATCTGTACGCGCAGGTCTTCACTGCCGACGGTTCGCAGTGCCTTGCCGCCGCCTCGACCACCCAGTCCAGCGTGATGGAAGGCCTGAAGAACGGTCGCAACGCCGATGCCGCCGCCAAGGTTGGCCAGGCCATCGCCGCCGCAGCCAAGGCCGCCGGCATCGAGAAGGTCGCGTTTGACCGCTCGGGCTACCGCTACCACGGTCGCGTCAAGGCGCTGGCCGATGCCGCTCGCGAGGGTGGCCTGCAGTTCTGATCCGGGGTGGGGCGAACGCCCCGTTCCGGTACCTGCCGACGCGGGTTGCGTCGGGTGTGATCCCAGGTTCCTGTGGTCGCACGGCGCCCGGACGTGTCAACAATCATAAGCGGCACCGCCGCAAATTCCCTATTCAAACCAGGTAACTGCATGATGGCTAACGAACGCGATTCACGGGGGCGTGGTCCCCGCGACGAAATCGACGACGGCATGATCGAGAAGCTGATCACCGTCAACCGTGTCAGCAAGACCGTCAAGGGCGGTCGCCAGTTCACCTTCACCGCGCTGACGGTGGTCGGTGACGGCGGCGGCAAGGTCGGCATGGGTTACGCGAAGGCACGCGAAGTGCCGGCCGCGATCCAGAAGTCGATGGAGCAGGCACGCAAGAACATGAAGGGCGTCGATCTGAACAACGGCACGCTCTGGCATTCGGTCAAGTCCGGCCACGGTGCGGCGCATGTGTACATGCAGCCGGCGTCGGAAGGTACTGGCGTGATCGCCGGCGGCGCCATGCGCGCGGTGCTCGAGGCGGTCGGCGTGCGTGACGTGCTGGCCAAGGCCACCGGTTCACGCAACCCGATCAATCTGGTCCGGGCAACCCTGCGTGGCCTGTCCGAGATGCATTCGCCGGAGAAGATCGCGGCCAAGCGCGGCAAGAAGGTCGAGGAATTGAACCATGGCTGATGCAACTGAAAACAAGAGTGGCACCGTCAAGGTGCGTCTGGTCAAGGGTCTGCGTGGCACCCAGGGTCGTCACCGCCTGTCGGTGAAGGCATTGGGCCTGCGCAAGATCAATGACGTCCGCGAGCTGAAGGACAGCCCGCAGGTTCGTGGCCTGATCAATACGGTCCACTACCTGGTCCGGGTCGAGGAGTAATACCATGCGTCTCAATACACTCTCGCCCGCAGAGGGCGCCCGCGAAGACCGCAAGCGCGTCGGTCGCGGTATCGGTTCCGGCCTGGGCAAGACCGCCGGTCGTGGACACAAGGGCTCGTTCGCGCGGTCCGGCAAGGGCAAGATCAAGGCCGGCTTCGAAGGCGGCCAGATGCCGATGCAGATGCGTCTGCCCAAGATCGGCTTCCGCAGCAAGACCAAGAACGACACCGCCGAAGTCATGCTCTACCAGTTGGACAAGCTTGAGGCGGGCGAGATCGATTTCGCCGCCCTGCGTGCCGCCGGCCTCGTGCCGAGCCGCGCCAAGCGCGCCAAGCTGGTGGTGAAGGGCGAGGTCGGCAAGAAGTTCGTGTTCAAGGGCGTGCTGGCCACGGCCGGTGCCAAGGCCGCCATTGAAGCGGCCGGCGGCAAGGTCGAGGAGTAAGTCACCGATGGCGCGTAGCAACAACGCCATGACCGGCATGGGCGGCGGGCTCGGCAGGTTCACCGAGCTCCGCCAGCGCCTCATGTTCGTGCTGGGAGCACTGGTCGTCTACCGGGTGGGCTGTTACATCCCGGTGCCGGGCGTCAATCCCGAGGCGATGTTGCGCTTGATGGAAAGCCAGCAGGGCGCCATCGTGGACATGTTCAACATGTTCTCCGGTGGTGCGCTGGAGCGCTTCAGCCTGTTTGCGCTGAACGTGATGCCCTACATCTCCGCGTCCATCATCATGCAGCTGATGGTGCAGATCCTGCCCAGCATGAAGGCGATCCAGAAAGAGGGCGAGTCGGGCCGGCGCAAGATCACCCAGTGGTCGCGCCTTGGAGCGATCCCGCTGGCGGTGTTCCAGGCCTGGGGCATTGCAACGGCGCTGCAGGCCGGCGGCGCCAGCCAGGGCATTCAGGTGGTCTACAGCCCCGGCGCCGGCTTTGTGATCACCGCAGTCATCTCGCTTACCGCCGGCACCATGTTCCTGATGTGGCTGGGTGAGCAGGTGACCGAGCGCGGCATCGGCAACGGTGTCTCGCTGATCATTTTCGCCGGTATCGTCGCAGGGCTGCCATCGGCCGCGTTGAACATGTTCGAGCAGGTCCGCAACGGCGAGATGGGCACGCTCACCGCCATGGCGGTCGTGGCCATCGTACTGGCCGTTACCTTCTTCGTGGTGTTTGTCGAGCGTGGCCAGCGGCGGATCACGGTCAATTACGCGCGACGCCAGGGCGGCCGCAGCGCGTACATGAACCAGTCCTCGTTCCTGCCGCTGAAGCTCAACATGTCGGGCGTGATCCCGCCGATCTTCGCTTCCAGCATCGTGATGTTCCCGGCAACCGCGGCAACGTGGTTCAGCCAGGGGGATTCGTCGTCGTTCATGCTCAAGGTCAGCCAATGGCTGAATCCGGGCGAGCCGCTGCACATGCTGCTTTACGGTGGCCTGATCGCCGGCTTCACGTTCTTCTATACGGCGCTGGTCTTCAACTCGCAGGAGACCGCCGACAACCTGAAGAAGTCGGGTGCGTTGATTCCGGGTATCCGTCCGGGCAAGGCGACCGCCGACTATGTCGACGGGGTGCTGACCCGGCTGACCGCAGCGGGCGCGACCTACCTGGTCATCGTCTGCCTGCTGCCGGAAGTGATGCGCTCGCAGATGGGCACTTCGTTCTACTTCGGTGGCACCTCGCTGCTCATTGTCGTGGTCGTGGTGATGGACTTCATTGCGCAGATCCAGGCGCACCTGATGTCGCACCAGTACGAAAGCCTGCTGAAAAAGGCGAACCTGAAGGGTTCCCGCGGCGGCGCCGGCGCGCGCTGAACGAAAGGTGTTGATTCAGGCCAGTCGCTTCGGCTAAACTGGCGCGTCATCTTCGGCATGCATTGGCCGTGGATGCCGCAGATGTATCGAAAGCCCGGCTCCCACACCGGCTTTCATCAGGGCGACCTGCGCGACGTCTCGCGCGCAGGTGGATCCGGACCCGTCTGCGCGCCAGAGTAGCGCGCGGTGTCCGGGAAGGCGGCTTGACAGCGCTTTCCCGGTCAGTCCTGGTTCGTCGCCGGAGCATGGGCACACTCCCCATGCCGTTGCGGTGCGGCGTCTTTGTCGGCGCACTGCTTCCTACGACCCGGGACCTAGATGATTTTTCGATTCACTAATCAGTGAACCTTTCCACCGAGTTGTCAGGGCTCGGTTGCCAAACCAGTTGGAGATCGCGTTATGGCGCGTATTGCGGGCGTCAATCTGCCTGCCCAGAAGCACGTCTGGGTCGGGCTGCAGAACATCTACGGCATTGGCCGTACCCGTTCCAAACAGGTCTGCGAGTCGGCCGACGTCAAACTGTCGACCAAGATCCGCGACCTGTCCGAGCCGGAAGTCGAGCGTCTGCGCGGCGAGATCGGCAAGTTCATCGTCGAAGGGGACCTGCGTCGCGAAATCGGCATGTCGATCAAGCGCCTCATGGACCTGGGTTGCTACCGCGGCCTGCGTCACCGTCGCGGCCTGCCGCTTCGTGGCCAGCGCACCAAGACCAACGCACGTACCCGCAAGGGTCCGCGTCGGGCCATCCGGAAGTAAGGGGTAGATCATGGCCAATCCAAGCGGCTCGAAGACGAAGAAGAAGGTCAAGCGCGTCGTCACCGACGGCGTTGCGCACGTCCACGCTTCGTTCAACAACACCATCATCACGATCACCGACCGCCAGGGCAACGCGCTCTCGTGGGCGACGTCGGGCGGCGCGGGTTTCCGCGGTTCGCGCAAGTCGACCCCGTTTGCCGCCCAGGTGGCGGCCGAAAAGGCCGGCCGTGCTGCGCTCGACTACGGCGTCAAGTCGTTGGAAGTGCGCATCAAGGGCCCGGGTCCGGGTCGGGAATCCGCCGTTCGTTCGCTGAACAACGTCGGGTACAAGATCATCAACATCATCGACGTGACGCCGATTCCGCACAACGGTTGCCGCCCGCCGAAAAAGCGTCGCGTCTGAGGAGCTGAAGAAGAATGGCTCGTTATATTGGTCCCACCTGCAAACTTGCCCGTCGCGAAGGCGTCGATCTCGGCCTCAAGTCCGCTTCGCGCGCGCTTGACTCCAAGTGCAAGCTCGAGCAGAAGCCCGGTCAGCATGGCGCGACGCTCCGTCGCGGCAAGATGTCCGATTACGCCAACCAGCTCCGCGAGAAGCAGAAGGTCAAGCGCACTTACGGCTTGCTTGAGCGCCAGTTCCGGAACTACTACAAGAAGGCGGCGGCGAAGCGCGGCAACACGGGTGAAATCCTGTTGCAGTTGCTCGAAACCCGTCTCGACAATGTCGTTTACCGTATGGGCTTTGCGGTGACCCGACCGGCCGCGCGCCAGCTGGTGTCGCACCGCGGCGTCACGGTCAACGGCAAGTCGGTCAACCTGCCTTCCTACCAGGTCAAGGCCGGTGACGCCATTGCGTTGTCCGAGCGTGCGCAGAAGCAGTTGCGCGTGCAGGAGTCGCTGACCGTGTCGCAGCAGATGGACCTGTCGCCGTCCTGGATCGATGTGGACAGCAAGAAGTTCGCAGGTGTCTTCAAGGCGATTCCGGAGCGTACGGATCTGTCGGCGGACATCAACGAAGCGCTGATCATCGAGCTGTACTCGAAGTAATCCATCTGTTCTTGAGCCTCCGACCCGCCGGGTCGTGGGCTCACAGGAGACTCCACAAAATGACGGTTACCGCCAATCAGGTGCTGCGCCCACGCGGTCCCCAGATCGAACGCCTCACTGACAACCGCGCACGGGTGGTCATCGAGCCGCTCGAGCGTGGCTACGGTCACACGCTGGGCAACGCGTTGCGCCGGGTCCTGCTGTCCTCGATCCCGGGCTTTGCGATTACCGAAGTCGAGATCGATGGCGTGCTGCACGAATACACCACGGTCGAAGGATTGCAGGAGGACGTGCTCGAGGTCCTGCTCAACCTGAAAGACGTCGCCATCACCATGCACTCCGGCGAGTCGGCGACCCTGTCGCTGAGCAAGCAGGGTCCAGGCGTGGTGACCGCGGCCGATATCAAGACCGACCACAACGTCGAAGTCGTCAACGGCGACCACGTGATCGCGCACTTGACCAAGGACACCGCGCTCAGCATGCGCATCAAGGTCGAGCGCGGTTACGGCTACCAGCCCGCGACCAGCCGCCGCAACCCGGAGGAGGAGACCCGCACCATCGGTCGCCTCATGCTGGATGCGAGCTTCAGCCCGGTCCGCCGCGTGGCGTACTCGGTGGAAGCCGCACGCGTCGAGCAGCGCACCGACCTGGACAAGCTGATCATCGACATCGAGACCAACGGCACCATCGACGCGGAAGAGGCGGTTCGCACCGCCGCGGAAGTGCTCAGTGACCAGCTGTCGGTGTTCGGCGACTTCACCCAGCGCGAGCGCGGTGCAGCCAAGCCGGCCAGCACCGGGATTGATCCGGTGTTGCTGCGTCCGATCGACGATCTGGAACTGACCGTGCGCTCGGCGAACTGCCTCAAGGCGGAAAGCATCTACTACGTCGGCGATCTGATCCAGAAGACCGAAGTCGAACTGCTGAAGACGCCGAACCTCGGCAAGAAGTCGCTCACCGAGATCAAGGAAGTGCTTGCCCAGCGCGGCCTCTCGCTCGGCATGAAGCTCGAAAACTGGCCGCCTGCAGGCATCGCCTCGCACGGCATGATGGGCTAAACAGGAAACAACACTCATGCGCCACCAGAAATCAGGACGCAAATTCAACCGTACCAGTGCCCATCGCGATGCGATGTTCACCAATATGGCCGCGTCGCTCATCAAGCACGGAGCAATCCGTACGACCCTGCCCAAGGCCAAGGAGCTGCGCCGCGTGGCGGAGCCGCTGATCACTCTTGGCAAGACGGATGGCGTTGCCAACCGTCGCCTCGCCTTCTCGCGCCTGCGCGACAAGGAAGCGGTGGGTACGCTGTTCGTCGAACTCGGCCCGCGTTACAGCGCGCGTCCGGGTGGTTACCTGCGCATCCTCAAGTGCGGCTTCCGTGCCGGTGACAATGCGCCGATGGCCTACGTGGAACTGGTTGACCGTCCGCAATCCGCGGCGGAGTAATCGCTCCTCGACTGCGACCGGGTGGCAACGCCCTGTCGAGCGCATCAACCCTGGCCGTGTGCCGGGGTTTTTGCGTTAAGCGCGCATCGCCTTGCGCATGCGCCACAAGCCCGTATCGTGTAGCCCCATGACGACACCCGCAACGCCTGCCTCCCGTTTCCGCCGCCGTTTCCTGCTGGGCTTTCTGGCCTGCGCCGGCCTGATCGGCTACGCGCTCCACACGCAATTCAACGGCGGTCTGCTGCCGTGTCCGTTGTGCATCTTCCAGCGGGTCGCGTTTGCGGCGCTCGGGCTGGTTTTCCTGATCGGCGGACTGCACGCACCGCTCGCGCGGGCGGGGCGACGAACATACGGCGGACTGGCCTTCCTGGCGGCCCTGGTTGGGATGGCAGTGGCCGGCAACCACGTCCGTCTGCAGCATCTGCCGCCCGACCAGGTGCCTGCCTGCGGCCCGGGACTGGACTACATGCTCGAAGCGATGCCTTTGACCGGCGTGATCCGCAAGGTCATGACCGGATCGGGCGAGTGCGCGGAGGTGGACTGGAGCTTCCTCGGCCTGGCGATGCCGGCCTGGAGCCTGATCTGGTTTGTTCTGCTCGGCGCCTGGGCCCTGTACGCTGCCGCGCGTAGCGACTGAAACGACTGCAATACCCGATGGGGACGCCCGCGGCGCGCCGTTGCAACTGGGTCGGTCCGCATGGATGATGTGATGCTGCTTCGCAACAAAAGCCCTGACGCCATGCCCACCGCCGAACGTAGCCTGCACCCCGTGAATCTCCCCGAGAACTGGAACCCGACCTCCTGGCGTGAGCGCACCGCGCTCCAGTTGCCGACCTACGGCGACGCCGAGGAGCTTGCGGGGGTGCTCGCGGAGCTGCGGGCGCTGCCGCCGCTGGTGACGTCCTGGGAAATCCTCGCGCTCAAGCAGCAGATCGCCCACGCCCAGGAAGGCAAGTGTTTCGTGTTGCAGGGCGGTGACTGCGCCGAGACCTTCGATGCGTGCTCGTCGGACGTCATATCGAACCGCCTGAAGGTGCTGTTGCAGATGAGCCTGGTGCTCGTGCACGGCATGCGCAAGCCGGTCGTGCGGGTAGGGCGGTTTGCCGGCCAGTACGCCAAGCCGCGTTCGGCCGACAGCGAGACGATTGATGGCGTGACCCTGCCGAGTTACCGCGGCGACATGGTCAATGCGCCGTTGTTCGAGGCTGCCGCGCGACGCCCGGATCCACGGCGCATGGTCAAAGCGCACGCGCGTTCGGCGATGACGATGAATTTCGTGCGTGCGCTGATCGACGGCGGTTTTGCCGATCTGCGGCATCCCGAGTACTGGAACCTAGACTGGGTCGGGCACTCGCCGCTGGCCGCCGAGTACCGCCACATGGTCGAGTCCATCGGCGATGCGGTCCGTTTCATGGAAACGCTGTCGGGCGGATCGGTCCGCAACCTGGACCGGGTCGACTTCTACACCTCGCACGAGGCGCTGCTGCTGCCGTACGAGGAGTCGTTCACCCGCCAGGTGCCGCGTCACTGGGGCTGGTTCAACCTGAGCACCCATTACCCGTGGATCGGCATGCGCACTGCCGCGATCGACGGCGCCCACGTGGAGTACTTCCGTGGCATCCGCAACCCGATCGCCGTCAAGGTCGGACCCTCGGTCACGCCGGATCAGCTGATGCGGGTGGTGGATGTGCTCAACCCCCAGGACGAGCCGGGTCGCCTGACGCTGATCCATCGGATGGGCGCGGGGCATATCGCCGAGAAACTGCCGCCGCTGCTGGATGCGGTACGCCGCGACGGTCGCCGCGTCCTGTGGGTGTGCGATCCCATGCACGGCAACACCGAAGCCACCGCGAATGGGTACAAGACGCGCAAGTTCGCCAACATCGGCGACGAGCTCGAGCTGGCCTTTGACCTGCACGCCGCCGCCGGGACCCGGTTGGGTGGGGCGCATCTGGAGCTGACCGGCGAGGACGTCACCGAGTGCACCGGTGGCGCGCGCGGCCTGACCGAAGTCGACCTGGAGCGTGCGTACCATTCCACCGTCGACCCGCGGCTGAACTACGAGCAGGCGCTGGAGGTCGCGATGCTGATCGTGCGCAAGCAGTCCCAGCTCTCGGCGGCCGACAAGAGCGCATAGGCCGGACAGCCGGCACAGGACGCAGCAACAAAAAAGCCGCCCGTGATGGGCGGCTTTTTCGTGTCCGCCCCGCGCATGGTGCACGGGACGGTTGCGGGCGCTCAGCTGCGGCTGGCGCGCTTGCGGTCGGTCTCGGTCAGGTGCTTCTTGCGCAGGCGGATTTCCCTCGGCGTCACCTCGACCAGCTCGTCGTCCTCGATGAAGTCCAGCGCCTGCTCCAGGGTGAACTTGATCGCCGGCGTCAGCTTGATCGCATCGTCCTTGCCCGAGGCGCGCATGTTGGTCAGCGGCTTGGTCTTGATCGGGTTGACGGTGAGGTCGTTGTCCTTGGAGTGGATGCCGATGAGCTGGCCTTCGTAGACGTTGTCGCCCTCGGCGGCAAACAGCTTGCCGCGCTCTTCCAGTGGCCCCAGCGAATAGGCGGGGGTGGCGCCGGCCGAGTTGGAGATCATCACGCCGTTGGGACGCTTGGCGATCGCGCCGACCTCGCGCGGACCGTAATGGTCGAACACATGGAACAGCAGGCCGGTGCCCTGGGTCAGGGTCTTGAACTCGTTCTGGAAGCCGATCAGGCCGCGTGCGGGGATCATGTAATCCAGACGCACGCGTCCCTTGCCGTCGGACTCCATGTTCTTCAGCTGGCCCTTGCGGATCCCCAGCTTCTCCATCACGCCGCCCTGGTGCTGCTCCTCGATATCGACCACCAGCTGCTCGACCGGCTCCATCAACTGGCCGTCGATCTCCTTGATGATCACTTCCGGGCGCGACACGGCCAGCTCGAAGCCTTCGCGGCGCATGGTCTCGATGAGTACCGACAAATGCAATTCGCCGCGGCCGGACACCAGGAACTTGTCGGGATCCGAGCCTTCCTCGACCTTGAGGGCGACGTTGTGCAGGGTCTCGCGCTCCAGGCGCTCGCGGATCTGGCGGCTGGTGATGAACTTGCCGCCGCTGAAGTCCTTGCGGCCGGCGAACGGCGAGTTGTTGACCTGGAAGGTCATCGAGATGGTCGGCTCGTCCACGGTCAACGGCGGCAGCGCCTCGGGCTTGTCCACCGAGCACAGCGTGTCGGAAATGCCCAGGTCCTGCACACCGGAGATGGCGATGATGTCGCCGGCTTCGGCCTCTTCCACCTCGACCCGCTCCAGGCCCATGAAGCCCAGCACCTGCAACACCTTGGCCTGGCGCTTCTTGCCTTCGCGGTCGATCACGGTGACCGGCATGTTGGTGCGCACCTTGCCGCGCTGGATGCGCCCGACGCCGATCAGGCCGACGAAGCTGTTGTAGTCCAGCTGGCTGATGCGCATCTGGAACGGACCGTCGGGGTCCACCGCCGGCGGCGGCACGTGCTTCATGATCGCCTCGTACAGCGCGGTCATGTCGCCGTCGCGCACGGTGTCCTCCAGACCGGCATAGCCGTGCAGCGCGGAGGTGTAGACGATCGGGAAGTCGAGCTGCTCGTTGGTCGCGCCGAGCTTGTCGAACAGGTCGAACACCTGGTCGATCACCCAGTCCGGACGCGCGCCGGGACGGTCGATCTTGTTGATCACCACGATCGGCTTGAAGCCCATCGCGAATGCCTTCTGGGTCACGAAGCGCGTCTGCGGCATCGGCCCGTCCATCGCGTCCACCAGGATCAGCACCGAGTCGACCATCGAGAGCACGCGCTCGACCTCGCCGCCGAAGTCGGCGTGTCCCGGGGTGTCGACGATGTTGATCCGGTTGCCCTGCCAGGTGATGGCGGTATTCTTGGCCAGGATCGTGATGCCACGTTCCTTCTCCTGGTCGTTGCTGTCCATCACCCGCTCGGCCAGCACAGTGCGGTCGGAGAACGTGCCGGACTGCTTGAGCAGGCAATCAACGATGGTGGTTTTGCCGTGGTCAACGTGGGCGACGATGGCGATATTGCGAAGGCGTTCGATGGACATGGGGTAGAGCGGCGCGTAGGCAGCTTTCATAAGGAAGTCCGCCAGTATATATGCCTGCGAGTTCTGCGCGGTAACCGGCGCAGGGTGGGTTAAACTTGGGGGTCTGGCGTTCACCCAAGCGCCCCCTTGAGAAAACCGGAGTCACGACATGAGCCTGATCGCCAATTTCGATACCGAGCGCGGCCCGATCCGCATTGAGCTGGCCGCCGACAAGGCGCCGCTGACGGTCGCCAACTTCGTCAACCTGGCCCAGCGCGGCTTCTACGACGGCCTGAATTTCCACCGCGTCCTGGCCGATTTCATGGTCCAGGGCGGATGCCCGCAGGGCACCGGCACCGGCGGCCCCGGCTACCGTTTCGAGGACGAGACCGGCAACGGCCTGGCCCACGAGCGCGGCGTGCTGTCGATGGCCAATGCGGGCCCGGGCACGAACGGCAGCCAGTTCTTCATCACCCACGTGCCGTGCTCATGGCTGGATGGCAAGCACACCGTGTTCGGCAAGGTGATCGAAGGCCAGGAGATCGTCGACAGCGTCAAGCAGGGCGACAAGATCAAGTCGGTCAAGATCGAAGGCGACGCCGATGCGGCACTGGCGGCCAAGGCCGACCGGGTTGCCGAGTGGAACAAGACCCTCGACGCCGCGCAAGGCAGCTGATCGGGTGCGATCATTTCCGGCGCGCCGCCGCGCGCCGTGAGACCCGTTTGCGATGCAAGACCTTGAAACGCCTGGTCGCTTCGAAGCAACCCCGCCGGCGCCTCATGCCCGGCCTGGTTGCGGCGCCCACCTCACCATTCCTTATCCTTTGAGATTGTTGCGATGCCCCAGTTTGCCCAGCGCATCGGTCGGGCCCGGCCCAGCGCGATCATGCAGGTCGCCGAGAAGGCCAAACGGCTGAAGGCCGAAGGCCGCGACATCATCAACTTCTCGATCGGCGTGCCCAACTTCCTGCCCGGCGACCATATCTATGCCGCGGCGCGCGAATCCCTGGCCCACGACAGCGGCCAGTACGGCAGCAATCGCGGCTCGGACGCGCTGCTGAAGGCCTTCCTCGCGCACCTGGAAAAAATCGGCCTGACCGGTTACACCGTGGCCAATCTGGCCAGTGGAATTGGCGCCAAGCAGGTGATCTACAACCTGGCCGAGGCGCTGCTCGACGAGGGCGACACCATCGCGTTCGCGGTGCCGTACTGGACCAGCTACCGCGACATCGCGGCCATCGTCAACGCGAAGGTCGATCTGCTGCCGTGTCCCGCCGCCCAGGACTACAAGCTGACATCGCAGCAGCTTGAGGCCGCGCTGGAGAAGAAGCCGCGGGTGTTCCTGTTCAACAACCCGTCCAATCCTACCGGCATGGTCTACGGCAGGGACGAGATCGCCGCGCTGGCCGACGTGCTGGTGCGCTATCCCGATACCTGGATCATCACCGACGACATCTACCACGCGATGGTGTTCGACGAGCTGGACTACCACAACTTCGCCCACGCCCGGCCGGAACTGCGTGATCGTCTGATCTTCGTCGACTCGCTGTCCAAGACCTACGGCATGCCCGGTTGGCGCGTGGGCCTGATGGCGGGTCCGGAGTCGGTCGCCAAGGCGATTGCCACGCTCAATTCCAACCACATCACCAGCATCCCCGAGGTGGTCCAGGCGGCGGCGGTGGCCGCAATGGCAGGGCCGCAGGATGTGCCGGCCGCCAAGCGCCGCGAGTTCCAGGCCAAGCGCGACCAGGTCATGGACGTGATGGACGCAATCCCCGGCGTGGTCTGCCCGCGGCCGCAGGGCGCGTTCTACGCGTTTCCCGATGTCAGCGTCGCGTTCGGCCGGGTGCACGGTCCCAGCGGTCTGGCGATCGCTGACGACCTGACATTCTGCAGCGCGCTGCTGGAAACCAAGGGCGTGGCGTGCGTGCCCGGTTCGGCCTTCGGTGAGTCGCGTGCCGTGCGCATCAGCTACACCTGCCCGACCCCGCAGCTGGCCCCGGGCCTGCAGCGGTTTGCCGAATTTTTCGCCGAATTGAACTGAGTCGACGCTTCCCGTCCCGCATCCCCACCTGTGTCAGGAGTCCCCATGAAGAATCCCGTTCGCGTTGCCGTTACCGGCGCTGCCGGCCAGATCGGTTACTCCCTGCTGTTCCGCATCGCGTCCGGCGAGATGCTCGGCAAGGACCAGCCGGTGATCCTGCAGATGCTTGAGCTGCCGATGGAGAAGGCCCAGGCCGCGCTGAAGGGCGTGATGATGGAGCTGGAAGACTGCGCGTTTCCGCTGCTGGCCGGCATGGTCGGTACCGATGACGCCGAAGTCGCCTTCAAGGATGCCAACTTCGCCCTGCTGGTTGGCGCGCGCCCGCGTGGCCCGGGCATGGAGCGCAAGGACCTGCTGCTGGAGAACGCGAAGATCTTCACCGCCCAGGGCGCCGCGCTGAACAAGGTCGCCAGCCGCGATGTCAAGGTGTTGGTGGTGGGCAACCCGGCCAACACCAACGCCTACATCGCGATGAAGTCCGCCCCCGATCTGGACCCGGCCAACTTCACCGCGATGCTGCGCCTTGACCACAACCGCGCGCTGTCGCAGCTCGCCAACAAGGCCGGCGTGCCGGTCGGCGACATCGAGAAGCTGGTCGTGTGGGGCAACCACAGCCCGACCATGTACCCCGACTACCGCTTCGCCACCGTCAACGGCGAGTCGCTGAAAGACAGGATCAACGACGCCGACTGGAACGCCAACACCTTCATTCCGCAGGTCGGCAAGCGCGGCGCAGCGATCATCGAGGCGCGCGGGCTGTCCTCGGCGGCCTCGGCGGCCAATGCCGCGATCGACCACATGCGTGACTGGGTGCTGGGCAGCAACGGCAAGTGGGTGACCATGGGCGTCCCCTCCGACGGCAGCTACGGCATCCCCGAGGGCATCATCTACGGCGTGCCGGTGATCACCGAAAACGGCAAGTACACGCGCGTGGAAGGCCTGGAAGTCGACGACTTCAGTCGCGCCGCGATGGACAAAACGCTCGCCGAACTGGAAGAAGAGCGCGCCGGGGTTGCGCACCTGCTGGGCTGAGCACGCCGGATAGAGATTCCGACGGGGCAGCTTCGGCTGCCCCGTCGCGTTCAGGGCCGGCCAGTGCCGCGCCTCGGCTAGAATGGTGATCTGTGCCGCGCCGTCTCCGGCGCCGCGTGACACCGCCATTCACGTACGCCGTCCGACGACCACCAAGCCGCCGGAACACGGTCTGGACCATCACCATTGGAGCCGAGATGAGCGACACCCCCGTTAACAAGCCGAAGCAGAAAAAATCCGTTGCCCTCAGCGGCACCCCGGCCGGGAATACCGCGCTGTGCACCGTGGGCCTCAGCGGCAATGACCTGCATTACCGCGGCTACGATATCCACGATCTCGCGACCAAATCGAGTTTCGAAGAGGTCGCCCACCTGCTCGTGCACGGCGTGCTGCCCACCCGCGCCCAGCTGGCGGCGTACAAGACGAAACTGCGTCGCCTGCGGGGTTTGCCGGCGCTGGTGACCGAAGTGCTTGAGCTGGTGCCGGCCAACGCCCATCCGATGGACGTGCTCCGCACCGGCTGCTCGATGCTGGGCACGGTGTTGCCCGAACGGGACACGCATCCGGCATCGGAGGCGCGCGACATCGCCGATCGCCTGATCGCCAGCTTCGGCTCGATGCTGCTGTACTGGTGGCACTTCACCCGCAACGGCCGCCGGATCGATGTCGAAACCGAAGACGACAGCGTCGCCGCGCATTTTCTCCACCTGCTGCACGGTGAGCCGGCCAGCGCGCTGCATGCCGACGCGCTGGACAAATCGCTGGTGCTGTACGCCGAGCACGAGTTCAATGCCTCCACTTTCGCCGGCCGCGTGATCGCCGGCACGGGGTCGGATCTGTACTCCTGCCTGACGGGCGCCATTGGCGCGCTGCGCGGACCCAAGCACGGTGGCGCCAACGAAGTGGCGATGGACATCATCAGCCGCTACAGCAGCGCCGACGAGGCCGAGGCCGACATCCGCGCGCGCATGGAGCGCAAGGAGATCGTCATCGGTTTCGGCCACCCGGTGTACACCGTCGGGGACCCGCGCAATCCGATCATCAAGGAGATCAGCCGCTCCCTGTGCGAGGACGGTGGCAACCAGGTGCTGTTCGATGTCTCCGAGCGCATCGAGAACCTCATGATGGACAGCAAGAAGATGTTCCCCAACCTCGACTGGTACAGCGCGTCGGCGTACCACATGATGGGGATCCCGACCGCGATGTTCACCCCGCTGTTCGTGATCGCGCGGACGACGGGCTGGAGCGCCCATGTGATCGAGCAGCGCGAGGACGGCAAGATCATCCGCCCGAGCGCGACCTACGTCGGTCCCGAAGACAAGGATTACGTGGAGCTGGACAAGCGCTGAGCGATCGCAAGGCCGCGCGAGGCGGCAGCATGCAAAAGGCCACGCATCTGCGTGGCCTTTTTTGTGCAGCGACGCGTGGTCAGCTCAGGAGGACGGTCATCGTCATGCCGATGAGTGCCCAATTGCCTGTGCGGCCCCTGGCGGTGCGCTCAGGTGCCGACCGGAAGACTGGAGGGAGCGAGGTTCTGCACCTTCAGGAAGGTGTGGTCGCCGATCGTCGCGACCCGATACGCATTGCGCCAGTTCGGGCTGGCAATCGACAACGCGGCGAAATGGCTGGCGCCGGGCACGATTTCGAGGCGCTCACCGGCCGGCAGTTCCCAGTTGCGCTGGGCTTCCAGCGCGATCGTCACCGATTCGGCCCACGCCTCGGTGTTGCTCAGGCGGGTATTGGGCGAGACGATCGTGGGTGCGAACTGCTTGCGCGCGGTGACCACGTCGCAGACGCTGTCGCCCCACAAGCCGCTGTCGCGCCGACGCAGCGCGACCTCGGCGACCGCTTGCTGTCCCTGCACCGACTGGTTGCGTGCTTCCAGGTACAAGGTGGTGCTCAGGCAAAGCGAGTCTGCGCTTTGCGGGGATAGAACCGAGGCCAACCACAGGATCCAGGCCAGTTTCATGACGAACTCCTTGCTCCGTTGCGCCGGCAACGGTGATCGCACTCCGAAGAGCACGGCCGATTGCCGACATGGCGTACTGGGGAGGCGGCGGCTCTATGGCGCGCTTGGCCCCTTCACCTTGTCCCGCAGAAGGCGGGAGGGTGGATGTCACCGAAGGGGGTGACTGGGAAAGTTGCGGCACGGTAGCGACCGGAATATAAATGCAACGTGAACAACGCGCCGCATTCAGGTTCGTGTGGACACGGTTTGTACCGGTCCGATTCTGTGAGCCCTTGCTCCGTCACGGTTTCACGACAAGGTGAACAAAAGTCTGAATTTGAGGTCGGAAAACCCCTGTTCAGGTTTTGCCGGGCGATGCATCAGAGTGCAGCGGCCACTCGACAGCCCTGATCGATCGCCCGTTTTGCGTCCAACTCGGACGCCAGCTCAGCACCGCCGATGACGTGGACCTTCCCGATGTGATCGCTCAACTGGTGCGCCAACGGCTTGAAGGAAACCTGGCCGGCGCAGATCACCACATGATCCACGGACAACACCTCCACTGCGCCGCCGATCCGCACGTGCAGGCCCGCATCGTCGACGCGCAGATACTCCACGCCGCTGATCATCGTTACCCGCTTGTGCTTCAGAGTGGCCCGGTGGATCCAGCCGGTGGTCTTGCCCAGGCGGGCGCCCAGCTTGCCTTCGCTACGCTGGAGCAACCACAGCGCGCGCGCCGGGGCTTCGGCCGCAGCTGGCACCAGGCCGCCACGATTTTCGGTGTAGTCCAGGTCCACTCCCCATTCCCGGCGCCAGCGCACGGGTTCCAGCGTGGGCGATCCGCCGGCCTGCGCGAGAAATTCGGCAACGTCGAATCCGATCCCGCCGGCGCCGATGATGGCCACGCGGGCGCCGACTTCGACATTCCCCTGCAGGACATCCGCGTAACCGACCACGCTGGGATGGTCCGCGCCGGGGAATTCCACCTCGCGCGCGACCACGCCTGTGGCAAGCACCACATGGTCGAAGCCGGCCAGATCCGCCTTCGTGGCGCGCGACTCCAGCCGCAGCTCGACGCCGGTCAGCTCGATCTGGCGCTGGAAGTAGCGCAGGGTCTCGTGGAATTCCTCCTTGCCGGGGATCCGCTTGGCCAGGTTGAACTGGCCGCCGATCCGGCCGTCGGCTTCGAACAGCGTGACCCGGTGACCGCGTTGGGCGGCAACGGTCGCGCAGGCCAGTCCCGCCGGCCCCGCGCCGACGACCGCGATGCGCTGCGGCGAGGCGGTCGGGGTGTAGCGCAGTTCGGTTTCGGCGCACGCGCGCGGATTGACCAGGCAACTGGCGCGCCTGTTGGCGAATACATGGTCCAGGCAGGCCTGGTTGCAGGCGATGCAGGTGTTGATCTCGTCGCTGCGCCGCGTGCGCGCCTTGGCGACCCACTGCGGATCGGCCAGCAGCGGACGCGCCATCGAGACCATGTCGGCCTCGCCGCCGGCAAGGATGCGTTCGGCGGTCTCGGGCATGTTGATCCGGTTGGTGGCAATCACCGGCACGCCGACGGCCGGCCGCAGACGCGCGGTGATGCCGCTGAAGGCGCCGCGGGGGACCGAAGTGGCGATCGTCGGCACCCGTGATTCGTGCCAGCCGATACCGGTGTTGATCAGCGTGGCGCCGGCGGTCTCCACCGCACGTGCCTGGGCCAGGACCTCCTCCCAGCTGAGCGCGTCATCCACCAGGTCGATCATCGACAGGCGGTAGATGAGGATGAAGTCCGGCCCGCACGCCTCGCGGATGCGCCGTACGATCTCCACCGCAAAGCGCATGCGCCGGTCCGCATCACCCCCAAACCCGTCCTTGCGGCGATTGGTCCGCGGCGCGGTGAACTGGTTCAGCAGGTAGCCCTCCGAGCCCATCACCTCGACGCCGTCATAGCCGGCATCGCCGGCGAGCTGGGCGGTCCGCACGAACGCAGCGATCTGGCGCTCCACGCCGCGTGTCGACAACGCGCGCGGGGTGAACGGATTGATGGGCGACTTGATCCGGCTGGGCGCGACCTGCAGCGGGTGATAGCCGTAGCGCCCGGCGTGCAGGATCTGCAGGCAGATGCGGCCATCATGGCTGTGGACGGCATCGGTGACCTGGCGATGCTTGCGCACCTCCCACGACCGGCTCAGTTTGCCGCCGAACGGTTTCAGCCAGCCGCTGATGTTGGGCGCGAAGCCACCGGTCACCATCAGCCCCACGCCTGCCTCCGCACGCTCGGCGAAATACGCCGCCAGCTTGGGGAAGTCGGCCGCCCGGTCTTCCAGGCCCGTGTGCATCGAGCCCATCAGCACCCGGTTGGGCAGGCGGCAGAACCCCAGGTCCAGCGGGGAAAACAGATGCGGATACAGCGGGTGCGGGTCGGTCATGAAAGTACGCGGCCGTATGGATCAGCCACGATGCCGCCAATTGCATGGCCCGGCAAGTGTGCATGCTCGGTCCGCCGTGTACGTCCACGTCCCGCTTATGAGCGGGCAGGCACAGTGGTCACCCCGCACCGTGGAGCCCCGCCGATGAGTCAGCCCGACAGCCGTTCTGCGATCCGCCCCTCGCCAGACCAGCCGATGCTGGATGTGGCCGACTACGTGCTGGACTACACGATCGATTCGGTGGAGGCCTACGACACGGCGCGCTACATGCTGCTGGATTCGCTGGCATGCGCGGCGTTGGTGATGGAGCACGCCGAATGCGTTGCCCATCTCGGGCCGCTGGTCCCCGGTGCGGACCTGAAAGACGGCGCGCGCGTCCCGTTCACCGGATTCCAGCTGGACCCGGTGCAGGCGGCCTACAACATCGGCGTGCAGATCCGCTGGCTGGACTTCAACGACACTTGGCTGGCGGCGGAGTGGGGACACCCGTCCGACAACCTGGGCGCGATCCTCGGCGTGGCGGATTATCTGGGCCGGATTGCGCAGCAGGAAGGCAGGGCGCCGATGACCGTTCGCGACGTGCTCGGCTGGGCGATCAAGGCCCATGAAATCCAGGGCTGCTATGCGCTGGAGAACGCGTTCAACCGCCTGGGGTTGGACCACGTGATCCTGGTGCGCCTGGCATCGACCGCGGTGGCGACGCGGATGCTCGGCGGTGACCGTGACGCGATCTGGTCGGCGCTGTCGCACAGTTGGATGGACAACGGCGTCCTGCGCACCTATCGCCACGCGCCCAATACCAGTCCCCGCAAAAGCTGGGCCGCCGGCGACGCCTGCCGACGCGCGGTAACCCACGCACTCAACGCCGTGCGTGGCGAGGTCGGCTGCCCCAGCGCGCTGACCGCACCGGCCTGGGGCTTCTATGACGTTGCCTGCGACGGTCGGCCCTTCTCCTTCGAGCGCCCGTTTGGCAGCTACGTGATGGAAAACATCCTGTTCAAGCTCAGCTTCCCCGCCGAGTTCCACGCCCAGACGGCCGTCGAGTGCGCCATGCAATTGCATGCGCAGGTGCAGCAGCAGTTGGACGCCGGCGGCGTGGACGCCATCGAGCGGATCGAACTGGAAACCCAGCAGGCGGCCATCCGCATCATCGACAAGACCGGTCCGCTGTCCAACTACGCCGACCGCGACCACTGCCTGCAATACATGGTCGCCGTGCCCTTGCTGTTCGGGCGCCTGACCGCCGATGACTACAGCGACGCGGTTGCCGCCGACCCGCGCATCGATGCACTCCGGGACAAGATGACGGTGAGCGAGGACCCGCGGTTTACCCGGGACTATTCCGATCCCGCCAAGCGCTATATCGGGAACTCGGTGCAGGTGTTTTTCAAGGACGGCACCCATACGCAAAAGATTACGGTAGACGTGCCAATTGGCCATCGGGAGCGCCGGGCGGAGGGAATACCGGTGCTGATGGACAAGTTCGAGCGCGCCATGCGCGGCCGGCTTTCTGCCGAGCGGGCGGACCGGTTGATGACGCTTGCAAATGGGCCAACGCAACTGGAATCGCTTGCCGTCACCGAGTTCATGGATCTGTTTTCGAACTGAACGAACCGCAATACGTCCGGCCGCGCCGTGGGAACTTAGTCAATTGTTAGTCGCCTGTTAACACGGCCTTCACGGTCGCGACCCTAGGCTTCACCCCGATGGCGTCAAAACGGCAGCCGTCCACAAGCGCTACCGAAACACGCACCCCGATTTCTACAGACCCGTTCCATACCAGTTTCGATCCATACGGAGATATACGAATGAACAAGAAACTCCTCTGCGCAGCCATGCTTGGTGGCCTGGCGTTCGCCGGCGCCGCAAGCGCTCAAGAGTTCGATGACCGCTGGTACCTGACCGGTTCCGCGGGCATGAACATCCAGGACAACAAGCGCGATTCCCGCGATGCGCCGTTCCTGGCTCTGGGTGTGGGCAAGTTCCTCAACCCGAACTGGTCGCTCGACGCCGAGCTGAACTACCAGAAGCCGAAGGCGGATCGCAACCAGGATCTGAACTGGAGCCAGTACGGTATCTCGCTCGACGCGCGTTACCACTTCCTGGCCGAAGGCCGGAACTGGAACCCGTACGTGCTGATGGGCCTGGGCTACCAACGCGCCGAGGAAGAGTTTGATCCGTCCAACCCGCTGCTGCCCGCGCGCTTCACCCGCAACGGTGCCCCCAGCGTGCAGAAAGACGGCCACGTCGCCGGCAAGCTCGGTTTCGGTGCCCAGGGCGATGTGGGTCGCGTCAAGATCCGCACGGAGTTGGCCTATCGCATTGATGCGCACGACGACAGCGTTGGCGCGTTCCTGAGCGACGACGTGCCGCGCGATGACGGCGCCGACTGGTTCGGTGACGTCCTGGCCTCGGTCGGTGTCGTGGTTCCGCTTGGTCCCGAGCCGATGGTTCCGGTTGCTCCGGCGCCGCCGCCGCCGCCGGCCCCGCCTGTCCAGGAAGCCCCGGTTCCGGTCACCATCGATCTGCGTGGCGTGAACTTCGACTTCGACAAGTCGACCCTGCGCGCCGATTCGCTGGCGATCCTCAACGAGGCGCTGGAAATCCTGCGTCGTTACCCGGAAGTCCGCGTTGAAGTGGCCGGTCACACCGACCTCTGCGGTTCGGATGCGTACAACCAGTCGCTATCGGAGCGTCGTGCCCGGGCCGTGTATGACTACATGACCTCCAACGGCATCGATTCCAGCCGTCTGGCCGGCCCGATCGGCTACGGCGAGAGCCGTCCGCTGGAGCAGACCGAGCAGACGCAGCCTGGCTGCCGCAACGAGCGCAACCGTCGCACCGAGTTGAACGTTCAGAACTGAGTGAGGCATTCACCGCTGCAGGTCCTCCTGCAGCCGTGACGTAAACCCGAAGCCCGGCAGAGATGCCGGGCTTCGTCGTTTTCGGCGCTTGTTAATAAAACGTTTGAAAAGGTGTATCATCACGATTGTGACTGCGGCTCGTGGCGGCGTCGTGCCGCCTATCCGAAGTGACCTGCCTGTTCCAGCGATGTGTTGCACAACCGATGTGTCGCCCAACAATTTCCCCCGGATCCACTGAAGGAGCTTCCATGAAAATTCGCTTGATGAGCGCCGCGCTGCTCGCCGGCCTGGCATTTGCCTCGGCCGCCAATGCGCAGGAATTCGATGACCGCTGGTACCTGACCGGTTCCACCGGTTTCAACCTGCAGGACAGCGACCGCGGCACCAACGACGCCCCGTTCCTGGCGCTGGGCCTGGGCAAGTTTGTCAGCCCGAACTGGTCGATCGACGGTGAGCTGAACTACCAGAACCCGAACTTCGACGCCAACCAGGACCTGAACTGGAGCCAGTACGGCATCTCGCTGGACGCGCGCTACCACTTCCTGGCCGAAGGCCGCAACTGGAACCCGTACCTGCTGATGGGCCTGGGCTACCAGCGTGCCGAGGAAGAGTTCGACGCGTTCCCGAACCCGAACTCGCCCGGTCAGCGCGTTGACGGCAACCTGGCCGCGAAGGTCGGTGCCGGTCTGCAGGCCAACATGGGTCGCTTCGGTGTGCGTACCGAGCTGGCTTACCGTGGTGACTTCGACGACCAGAGCGTCCACAACCCGAACGAGAGCTGGTTCGGTGACCTGCTGGCCACCGTTGGCGTGATCATCCCGCTGGGCCCGGAGCCTGTGGCTGCCGTGGCGCCGGCTCCGGTCGCTCCGGCGCCGGCTGCTCCGGTTGAAGAGGCCCCGATCCCGGTGACCATCGACCTGCGTGGCGTGAACTTCGAGTTCGACAAGTCGAACCTGCGCCCGGATGCGGTTTCGGTCCTGAACGAAGCTGCGCAGATCCTGCAGCGCTACCCCGAGCTGCGCGTCGAAGTGGCCGGCCACACCGACTCCAAGGGTTCGGATGCGTACAACCAGGCCCTGTCGGAGCGTCGCGCGAGCGCCGTGTACGACTACCTGACCAGCAACGGCGTTGACGCCGGTCGCCTGGTGGGCCCGAACGGTTACGGCGAGAGCCGCCCGATCGCGCCGAACACCAATCCGGACGGTTCGGACAACCCGGCGGGTCGCGCCGAGAACCGCCGCACCGAGTTGAACGTGCAGAACTAAGCACGTCTGCGACAACAGGGCGCCTGCGGGCGTCCTGCGCGCTACCGAAGCCCGGCCATCGTGCCGGGCTTCGTGTTTTCCGACTGTTGGCCGGGCAGCTGATGCGCTTGCGGTTGTTCAACGCCAGGGCGGCGCATACACTGCCGATGACTGGACGCGGTGTCCAGAAGCCGTTTCCAGGGAGTTCGACATGTTGCGTGCCGCTGCTTTTCTCGTCCTGTTGTCATCCGCCGGCGTGGCGGGCGCGCAAAGCCCTGCCTGCAGCAGCTTGTCGGCGCCGGCCGTGCCGGTCCAGCGCACCGTCATCGTCCCGGTCGCCTCGGAGTTCCGTACCCCGGGTCGCCAGCTGGGGGCGCCCGCAGGCGTTCTGTCGCAAGCCTTGAGCGAGTCGCTTTCCGCCGAGCAGGTGATGTTCCGCAAGCAGCTTGAAAGCTGCGCCACGCTTGCCAGCATCGCGCCGCCGGTATCGCCGGCCAGCTTGCCTGCGGCCACGGTTGCCCCGGCGGTGCCGGGAGCCACGGCTTCGACGACCACCACCGGCGCCGTGCCCACGGCGACCGATCCGGCCGCCTACAAGCCGCGTACCGAGTTCGACAACACGCCGTGGCGGTTCAACATGAGCGAGAACGGCCAGCGGATGACCGCCGATGCCTTCGACGAGTGGATGAAGGCCAAGGGCTTGCAGGTGGTCGGCGGCAAGTTCATGCGGATTCCTGCCGCCGCAGCGGTCCCGGCCGCGGAGGCAGTCGAGGCCGCAGAGACGCCGGTCCAGGATCAGTAGGCGGTTTAGATAGAGCAAATCCGGATTTTCGACCATGGTCGAATCCAGAAAGTAAAAACGGCCGCAGATGCGGCCGTTTTTTATTTGTCTCGATCAGCTGAGCGCTCAGTCCTTCAGCACGCCCAACTCGCGGCCGATGCGGACGAATGCCGCAATGGCGTGGTCGAGCTGCTCACGGGTATGGGCGGCGCTGATCTGGCTGCGGATGCGCGCCTCGCCCTGGGGCACGACAGGGAAGAAGAACCCGATCGCGTAGATGCCTTCATCCAGCAAGCGGTCGGCGAATTTCTGGGCCATCGGCGCGTCGTACAACATCACGGGGACGATGGGATGGTTGCCGGGCTTGAGGTCGAAGCCGGCGGCGGTCATTTTTTCGCGGAAGTAACGCGTGTTCTCCTCCAGCGTGGTGCGCATGGCGTCGGCGCCGGCCAGCATCTGGAAGGCCCTGGTCCCGGCCGCGACGACATGCGGCGGCAGCGAGTTGGAGAACAGGTACGGGCGCGAACGCTGGCGCAGCAGTTCGATCACTTCCTTCTTGCCGGTCGTGAAGCCGCCCACCGCGCCGCCCATGGCCTTGCCCAGGGTGCCGGTGAAGATATCGATGCGGTCCATGACATCCTTGAGTTCGGCCGAGCCCCGGCCGGTGGCGCCGATGAAGCCGGTGGCGTGGCAGTCGTCGATATGCACCATGGCGCCGTACTTTTCGGCGAGCGCGCAGATCTCGTCCAGCGGGGCGACGAAACCGTCCATCGAGAACACGCCGTCGGTCGTGATCAGCCGGGTCTCGCAGCCGGCGGCTTCCGCGGCTTGCAACTGCTTTTCCAGGTCGGCCATGTCGCAGTTGGCGTAGCGGAATCGCTGGGCCTTGCACAGGCGCACACCGTCGATGATCGATGCGTGGTTGAGGCTGTCGGAAATGACCGCGTCGTCGGGCCCCAGCAGCGGATCGTACAGGCCGCCGTTCGCGTCGAAGCAGGAGGCGTAGAGGATGGTGTCCTCAGTGCCGAAGAAGTCGGCGATCGTCTCCTCCAACTCCTTGTGCAGGTCCTGGGTACCGCAGATGAAGCGCACGGACGCCATGCCGAAACCGTGGGAATCCAGCGCGTCCTTGGCGGCCTGGATGAGGTCGGGATGATCGGCCAGGCCGAGGTAGTTGTTGGCGCAGAAGTTCAGCACCGTGCTGCCGTCTTCCAGGGTGATCTGCGCCGACTGCGGGCTGCTGATCACACGCTCGGACTTGAACAGGCCCGCCTCGCGGATTTCCTCGAGGCTGGTGGCGTAACGCTTGGTCAGGGACATGGCGGCTCCAGAAAGCAGTGGTCGATGTCGGTCGCTGCGCGCAGGTCGCGGTGGCGCGGCGTCGTTAAAACGCGGAGTACGGCGGGCGAGCGGCGCGGACTCAATTCCAGCTGAGTACGATCTTGCCCGACTGGCCGGCTTCCATGAGGTCGAAGCCCTTCTGGAACTCGTCCACCGGCAGCTGGTGGGTCAGCACCTTGCCCAGCGGGAATCCGCCCAGCACCAGTTGGGTCATCTTGTACCAGGTCTCGTACATCTTCCGCCCGTAGATGCCGTGCAGGGTCAGGCCCTTGAAGATGATCTTGTCCCAGTCGGCGCCGGCGCCCTGGGGCATGATCCCGAGCAGCGCGATCTTGCCGCCGTGGTACATGCAATCGAGCATGTCGTTGAAGGCACGCGGGTTGCCGCTCATCTCCAGGCCGACGTCAAAGCCCTCCATGTGCAGGTCCTTCATGACGTCCTTCAACGAGGTGTTGGCGACGTTGACCACGCGGGTGGCGCCCATGTCGGCGGCGAGCTTGAGCCGGTAGTCGTTGACGTCGGTGACCACCACGTTGCGCGCGCCGATGTGCTTGCAGATGCCCGCCGCGATGATGCCGATCGGGCCGGCGCCGGTGATCAGCACGTCCTCGCCGACCACGTTGAACTCCAGCGCGCAGTGCGCGGCATTGCCGTAGGGATCGAAGAACGCGGCCAGCTCGCTGGGGATCTGGTCGGGGATCGGCCACAGGTTGGTCGCCGGCATCACGATGTACTCGGCGAACGCGCCGTTGCGGTTGACGCCGATGCCGACGGTGTTGGGGCACAGGTGCTGGCGGCCGCCGCGGCAATTGCGGCAGTGGCCGCAGACGATGTGGCCTTCGGCGGAGACGCGCTGGCCGACGCGGTAGCCGGTGACGCCGGGGCCGAGGTCCACGATGCGTCCCACGAACTCATGACCGATCACCAGGCCCGGCTGGATGGTGCGCTGGCTCCACTCGTCCCACAGGTAGATGTGCAGGTCGGTGCCGCAGATCGCGGTCTTCTCCAGCTTGATCAGGACCTCGTTGGCACCGGCGCTTGGCACCGGGACGTCCTCCATCCAGATGCCTTTGCCGGCTTCGCGCTTGACCAGCGCCTTCATCGTGGAGGGGATCGAGTGCGCTGCGGAGGGCTGCGCGGTGGCAATGGTGTCGGACATGGATGGCCTGGCGGAAACGGCGGATTGAGGGCCAATTGTACCGGCCGCGCCTTCGGACCCGATGACGGACCTTGCACGCGACGGTGCCGGCGCCCCGACCGCAGGCATGACCGTTGGCGGTTGCGGACCGTCGCTGGCATTGCTTATCGTCGACGGTTGCACAACACAGACCGGGGCACCCGTGACCTTTCGATTCCTCTCGGCGGCCCTGACCGTCGCGCTCGCATCCACCGCCGCCCACGCCGATGAAGGCATGTGGCAACCCCGCCAGATGCCCGAGCTGGCAGCGCAGCTCAAGGCGCGCGGCCTGCAGATGGACCCGGCGGCGTTGTCGAACCTGGCCGGCAAGCCGCTGGATGCCGTCATCAGCCTGGGCGGCTGCACGGCAAGCTTCGTGTCACCTACCGGCCTGGTGGTGAGCAACCACCACTGCGTCTACGGCGCGGTGCAGTACAACTCCACGCCCGAGCGCGACCTGCTCAGCGACGGCTTCGTCGCCAGGACACTCGCCGACGAACTGCCCGCCGAGCCCAATGCGCGCATCTACGTCACCCAGGAGATCGAGGACGTCACTGCCCGCATCACCGGCGGACTGGACGGGCTGGATGGCAAGGCGCGCTACGACACCGTGGAATCGCGCAGCAAGGCACTGGTGGCCGAGTGCGAGGAGCCCGGCGGCCTGCGCTGCAACGTCTACAACTTCCACGGCGGACTGCAGTTCTCGCTGATCCGGCAGCTGGAGATCCGCGACGTGCGCCTGGTGTATGCGCCGTCGGATGCGATCGGCAAGTTCGGCGGCGATGAGGACAACTTCGAATGGCCGCGGCACACCGGCGACTTCGGTTTCCTGCGCGCCTACGTCGGCAAGGACGGCAAGCCGGCGGCGTACTCCGCGGACAACGTGCCCTACCGGCCGGCGAGCTGGCTGACGGTGTCCCAGCAGCCGCTGGAGGAGGGCGACTACGTCATGGTGACGGGCTACCCGGGTTCCACCGACCGCTACCGCCTGCCGGGCGAGGTCAAGCAGGCGATCGACTGGCGTTATCCGACCATGGTGGGCTACTTCGGCGACTACCTGGCCACGATTGACCGCACGACCGCTGGCGACAAGGCGGCGGCGCTCAAGTACGCGTCCACCGTTGCCGGCATCAACAACGTGCTCAAGCTGTATCAGGGCAACCTGGACGGCTTCGCCCAGATGGACGATCCGGTGGGCCTGAAGCAGGCGCGCGAGGACGCGCTGGAGGCGTGGCTGGGCAAGCGCGGCAGCGAAGGCCGCGCACAGCTGGCCGCCATCCGCGCACTGGAGAAGGAGCTGGCCGAGGACCGCGCGACCCGTGAGCGCGACCTGTGGTTCAACACGGTTCTGGGCGGTGGCCTGCCTGGCGTGGCGGTCAACCTGTACCGCAACGCGATCGAGCAGGCCAAGCCGGATGCGGAGCGCAAGCCGGGCTATCAGGATCGCGATGCGCCGCGCATCGCCGGTTCGATGACCGCGTTCGACAAGCGCTACGACGCCAGGGTGGACCAGGCGCTGATGTCGCTGCGCCTGCAGCGCTACGCCAGCCAGGTGCCCGCGGCGCAGCGCGTGGCGGCCCTCGACCGCTGGCTCGGCATCAGCGCCATCGACAAGACCATCCCCGGACTGGATGCGAAGCTCGACGCCCTGTACGCCGGCTCCAAGCTGGGCGACGCCGACACGCGGCTGGCCCTGCTGAAGGCGGACAAGGCGGCGATCGAGGCCTCCGATGACGCCGCCCTGCAGCTGGCCGTGGCGATGATGCCGACCGTGCTGCAGATCGAAGCCGAGGCCGAAGCCCGCTCCGGCCGGATCTCGGCGCTGCGGCCGAAGTACATGCAGGCGATGATCGATTTCAACCAGTCGCACGGCAAGCCGGTCTATCCGGATGCCAACAGCTCGCTGCGCATCACTTTCGGCACCGTGAAGGGCTACTCGCCGCGCGACGGCGTGCGGATGACGCCGTTCACCACGCTGGCCGGCATCGTCGCCAAGACCACCGGCAAGGAGCCTTTCATCACCCCGCAGGCGGAACTCGACGCGATTGCCGCCGGCAAGGGCGCGCAGTACCGGATGGATTCGCTGGGCGATGTGCCGGTGAACTTCCTCAGCGACGTGGACACCACCGGCGGCAACTCCGGCTCGCCGACGTTGAACTCCAAGGGCGAGCTGGTCGGCCTGCTGTTTGACGGCAACTACGAAAGCCTCAGCGCCGGCTGGATCTTCAACCCCGAACTGACCCGCTCGATCCACGTCGATACCCGCTACATGCGCTGGGTAATGGACGAGGTCGACCACGCTGAACACCTCCTGGAGGAGATGGGACTGCCGCATGACTGACACCAACGCAAACCTGAAGGCCGCCGTGCGCGGCGTCCTGCTGGCCACGGCGGCCGGCCTCGCATTCGGCGCCCACGCCGACGAAGGCATGTGGATGCCCTCGCAGCTGCCGCAGATCGCCGACCAGCTGGCCGCCGCCGGCTACAAGGGCGATCCAGCCGCACTGGCCGACCTGACCCGCCCGCCGATGAGCGCGGTGGTGTCGCTGGGCGGCTGCACCGCCAGCTTCGTGTCGCCGCAGGGTCTGGTGGTCACCAACCACCACTGTGCCTACGGCGCGATCCAGCTCAATTCCACGCCGCAGAACAACCTGATGGCGGACGGCTTCAATGCCGCCACGCTCAAAGATGAAGTCTCCGCCGGCCCCGCCTCCCGTGTGTTCGTGACCACGGACTTTGACCGGGTGACCGACCGCGTGCTGGCGGATGCGCGCGGCAAGTCCGGTCGCGACTACTACGACGCGGTCGATGCGGCGAGCAAGGCGCTGGTGGCCGAGTGCGAGCAGGATGCCGGGTACCGCTGCAGCGTCGCCAACATGTACTACGGCACCGATTTCTACCTGGTCAAGCAGCTCGAGCTCAAGGACATCCGGTTGGTCTACGCACCGCCCGAGTCGATCGGCAAGTACGGCGGCGAAATCGACAACTTCATGTGGCCACGCCACAGCGGCGACTTCGCGTTCTACCGCGCCTATGTCGGCCGCGACGGCAAGCCGGCCGCGTTCTCGCCCGACAACGTGCCCTACCGGCCCAAGGCGTTCCTCGAGGTGTCGACGGACCCGGTTGCCGAGGGCGACTTCGCCATGCTGGCCGGGTACCCGGGCCGCACGTTCCGCCACCGCACCGCCGCGGAGTTCGCCGACCAGGTGGGCACCCAGCTGCCCGAGCGCGTGGACCTGTATGCCGCGATGATCGACACCATCGAGCGCGCCGCCGCCAATGATGCCGATGCCGGCGTGCTCTACGCCTCGCAGGTCGCGAGCATGAAGAACAACCTCAAGCGCGCGCAGGGTGAGCTGGACGGCCTGCGTCGCAGCGATGCGGTCGGCGTGCGCAAGCGAGACGAGGCCGCGATGCTGGCCTGGCTCGACAAACAGCCCGATGCCGCCAACGCCCGGCGCGACATCGATGCGGCGGCCGCGGTCATCGCCCAGTCGCAGGCCACGCGCGAGCGCGACCAGTTGTTCGGCCTGATGCGCAGCCAGACCCAGCTGCTCAAAAGCGCCATGCAGCTGCGGCGACTGGCGGTGGAGCGGGCCAAGCCCGACGCGGAGCGCGAAACCGGCTATCAGCTGCGTGACGAGGCGCAGATCGAGGCCTCGCTCAAGCAGGTCCAGCGTCGTTACGCCCCGCAGGTGGAAAAGGCCCTGCTGGCCGAGCTGCTGACCCGCTACCGCGCACTGCCCGCCAATCAGCGTATTGCCGAGCTGGACGCCGTGTTTGGCTCCGACAAGGCCCAGGCCGCCGCCGCGCTGGACACGCTCTACAGCGGCACCCGACTTGACGAAGAGGCGGAGCGCCTGCGCCTGCTCGCCGCCGATCCCGCGGAGATCGCCGCGTCCACCGATCCCCTGATGCAGGCCGCCGCGAAGTTGCTGCCGGCCCAGTTGCGAATCGCCGATGCGGACAAGGCCAGCGACGGCGAACTGTTGCGCCTGCGCCCGGCCTACATGCGCGCTCTGATCGGCTTCCGAGAATCGCAGGGGCAGGCGGTCTACCCCGACGCGAACTCGACCTTGCGGGTGAGCTACGGCAAGGTCAGCTCGCTGGATCCGCGCGACGGCGTCCACTACACCCCGCTGACCACCGTGCAGGGCATCGTCGAAAAGCACACCGGCGAGGATCCCTTCGACGTCCCGCAAACCCTGCGCGACGCGATCGCCAAGGGCGACTTCGGCAGCACCGTCGATCCCGTGCTGGGCACCCAGACGGTCAACCTGATGACCAACCTGGACACCACCGGCGGCAACTCCGGATCGCCCGTAATGGATGCCAACGGGAAGCTGATCGGCCTCAACTTCGACAGCAACTGGGAGGCGGTCAGCGCCAGCTGGATGTACGACCCGCGCTACAAGCGGGCCATCCACGTCGACGTTCGCTACCTGCGCTGGTTGATGGGCAAGGTGTATCCGGCACCGAACCTGTTGCGGGAAATGGAATTGCCGTTGGAGTAGGGCGAGCGGACAGGGCGCCTCGTCGCGGGCAGGGGGTGAATGCCCTTGCTGCGAATGTCCCCCGGCACCGGTGAAGCCGTTGCCTCCTCCTTTACTTCGCCGCAAGGGCATTCACCCCCTGCATCCAACATGACGGTGGTCGCACAACCGCAAGCGGCCCCGCACGGCGCGACGTGCCAGCATGGGGCGAGCTGTATGTCTTCGGGGCGATATAAAGGAGGAGGCCGCCGCCGCAGGCGGGGGCCGGGGGACATTCGCCGCGAAGACATGCAGCTCGCCCGACCCCGTAGTCCCTCGTCACCCGCGGGCCAACGCGCCGGACGCCCGCTCCCCGGCAGGCTAAAATCACCGATTCGACATCGGAAGGAGCACTTGCATGCGTTATTCGATATTGACCGCCGCCATCGCATTGACGGGCGTCATGGGGTCGGCGGTGGCCGGCGAGGGCATGTGGGTGCCGCAGCAATTGCCGGAGATTTCCGCCGCGTTGCAGAAGGCCGGACTGGAGCTGCCTGCCGAACAACTGGCCGACCTGACCGGTGACCCGATGGGCGCGGTCGTATCGCTGGGCGGCTGCACCGCCAGCTTCGTGTCGCCGCAGGGTCTGGTGATCACCAACCACCACTGTGCGTATGGCGCGATCCAGCTCAACTCGACGCCTGAAAACAACCTGATCGAGGATGGCTTCAACGCGGGTGCGAAAGAGCGCGAAGTATCGGCCGGACCGAACGCGCGCATCTACGCGCTGGATTCGATCCGCGACGTGACCCGCGATGTCCGTGCCGCCATCGACGCTGCTCCCGATGCGCTGGGCCGCACCCGCGCGCTGGAGACCGTCCAGAAACAGCTGGTGGCCGACTGCGAGAGCGACGCGGGCTACCGCTGCCAGTTCTACAGCTTCGCCGGCGGCAACACCTACCGCCTGTTCAAGAACCTGGAAATCAAGGACGTGCGGCTGGTCTATGCGCCGCCCAACAGCATCGGCAGCTTCGGTGGCGATATCGACAACTGGATGTGGCCGCGCCACACCGGTGATTTCGCGTTCTACCGCGCGTACGTCGGCAAGGACGGCAAGCCGGCACCGTACTCGACCGACAACGTGCCCTACCAGCCCAGGCATTTCCTGAAGTTCGCCAGCCAGCCCCTGAACATCGGTGATTTCGTGATGGTCGCCGGGTATCCGGGTCGGACCGCGCGCTACGCCCTGGCCGAGGAGTTCGACGCGACCGAGCAGTGGACCTACCCCACCATCAAGCGCCATTACGAGGCGATGGTGGATCTCGTCGAGGCGGCCGGCGCGAAGGACGAGGACATCAAGGTCAAGTACGCCAGCACGATCCGCGGCTGGCAGAACACGATGAAGAACTACGGCGGCCAGCTGGAAGGCTTCCAGCGCATCAACGCCAGCAAGACCAAGCACGCCGAAGAGGCCGCGGTACTGGCCTGGCTGCGCGGGCAGGGTGCCAAGGGCGAGCCCGCGCTGCAGGCGCATGCACGCCTGCAGGAACTGGACGCCGCCGAACGCGCGACCCGCGAGCGCGACCTGGTGTTCGGCCAGCTGATCCGCACCGGCGCGATCGGCGCGGCCACCGGCCTGTACCGGTTTGCGATCGAGGGCGAGAAGCCCGACGCACAACGCGATGCCGGCTACCAGGCGCGCGACCTGCCGGGTTTCGAAGGCTCGCTGAAGCAGATGGAGCGCCGCTACGACGCCGGCATGGACCGCCAGTTGCAGCAGTACTGGTTGCGCGAGTACGTGAAGCTGCCGAAGGCGCAGCACATTCCCGCGCTCGATGAATGGCTGGGCGGGAATGACGAGGCCGCCGTGCAGGCCGCGCTCGATCGCCTGGCCGGCACCAGCCTGGGCGAACTGGATACGCGCCTGAAGTTGCTGCACGCCGACCGCGCGACGCTGGAGGCCAGCAAGGATCCGGCCCTGCAACTGGCCGTTGCTCTGATGCCGACGATCCTGCAGAACAAGGAGCTCGACGAGATCCGCACCGGCGACGTGCTGCAGGCCCGCCCGGTGTACCTGCAGGCGGTCGCCGACTACCGCGCCAGCCGCGGCGAGTCGGTCTATCCCGACGCCAACTCCTCGCTGCGCATCACCTTCGGCAACGTGCAGGGCTACACCAAGCTGGACGGCAGCCGGCAGGCGGCGTTCACCACGCTGGAGCAGATCGCCGACAAGTCCACCGGCGTGGAGCCGTTCAACGCGCCCAAGGCGCAGCTCGACGCCATCGCCGCCAAGCGCTACGGCGGGCTCGCGAGCGAGGAGCTGGGCACGGTGCCGGTCAACTTCATGGCCGACCTGGACATCACCGGCGGCAATTCGGGTTCGCCGGCGATGGATGCGCGCGGCGAGCTGGTCGGGCTGGTGTTCGACATGAACTGGGAAAGCGTCAGCTCCAACTGGGTGTTTGACCCCGACATGACCCGGGTGATCGCGGTCGATGGGCGCTACCTGCGCTGGGTCATGCAGGAGGCGTTCCCGGCGCCGCAGGTGCTGGAGGAGCTCGGCCTGCCTACCGGCCAGTGATCCCCGCGCCGTCCGTCGCGCATCCTGTTCCCTCGCATCGAGTACCCGCATGAAAATCATCCTCGCCCGTCACGGCGAAACTGCCTGGAACGCCGAAGGGCGTTACCAGGGCCAGGTCGACATCCCGTTGTCGGAAACCGGCGAGGCGCAGGCGCGCGCGCTGGGTGCGCGCCTGCACGACGTGGAGATCACCCGCGCGGTCGCCTCGCCACTCTCGCGGGCACGCCGCACGGCCGAACTGGCGCTGGGCGAACACCGCGCCGGCCTGCTCAGCACCGACGCGGACCTCAGCGAGATCGCGCATGGCAGCTGGGAAGGCCTGCTGGCCAGCGAGATCCACGCGACCGATCCGGAACTGCTGAAGCTCTGGCGCGATGCACCGCATGAAGTGCTGATGCCCGGTGGCGGCGAGTCGCTGCAGCATGTGTTCGACCGCGCGTGGCCGGCATTCGGCCGGGCAATGGCCGGCCTGGGCGACCATGACACCCTGTTGGTGGTCGCCCACGACGCGGTCAACCGGATGTTGCTGTGCAATGTGCTGGGTATCCCGTTCTCGCGGCCGTGGACGTTCCGCCAGGCGCCGACCACGCTCAACCTGCTGGAAGGCACTCGGCTGGACGATCTCGAGGTGGTGCGCCTGAACGATTGTTCGCATCACACCGCGTTGTTCGGCGAAGCGGTGCACCGCGCGCTCTAGCCGCGGCCGCACGGCCCGCACCCCGTAGCTCCACCTCCCGCTTGTCGCCCTGCGAGTGTTCGCCATGAACCTGTCCCAATGGCTCGACCGGATCGAGCAGCTGCATCCCAAGTCGATCGACATGGGGCTGGAGCGGGTCGGCGAGGTCGCCGGCCGCCTGGGCGTCGCGCGGCCGGCGCGGCGGGTGATCACCGTGGGCGGCACCAATGGCAAGGGGTCCACCGTCGCGTTCATCGAGGCGATCGGCCGGGCCGCCGGCTGGCGTGTCGGCGCGTACACCTCGCCGCATCTGCTGGCCTACAACGAGCGCATCCGCATCGACCGTGTGGACGCGGACGACGCGATGATCGTGGCCGCGTTCGAGGCGATCGAAGCCGCGCGCGGTGACACGCCGCTGACCTATTTCGAGTACGGCACGTTGGCTGCCTTGTGGCTGTTCCAGCGCGCCAACCTTGATCTGGCGGTGCTGGAGGTTGGGCTCGGCGGCCGCCTGGATGCGACCAACGTGGTCGACCCCGATGTCGCGGCGATCACCACCGTGGACGTGGACCACCAGGACTATCTGGGCGAAGGGCGCGAAGCCATCGGGCACGAAAAGGCCGGCATCGCCCGGGCCTGGAAGCCGCTGGTGCTGGGCGATGACGATCCTCCCTCCAGCGTGCTGCGCCATGCCTACTCGATCGCGGCCAAGACGCTGAGGATTGGCTGCGACTTTTTCGTCGACCTGCCCGGTGCGGCAAGCGGCGATCCTGACGATCCCGGAGCCATCCGCGCCGGGCGCTGGCACTGGCGCGAGGTCGGTCACCGCATCGACCTGCCGATGCCCGGGCTGGTGGGGCAGATGCAGCTCCGCAATGCCGCCGTCGCCATCGCCGCCCTGCGCGCGCTGGACAAATCACCGCCCGACCGGGCGGTGGCGCAGGGAATTGCCGATGCCCGTATCCGCGGCCGGTTGCAGTGCTTCGACCGGGACGGGGTGGAGGTGGTGGTGGATGTCGGCCACAACCCGCAGGCCGCGCATGCCCTGGCCGATTGGCTGGCGGCCAGTCCCGTTGCTGGCCGGACGCACGCCGTGTACGCGGCGCTGGCGGACAAGGACGTGGCGGGCGTGGTCTCGGCACTGGCCACCAGCGTCGACCACTGGCATCTGGCCGGTCTGGCGAGGCATGCACCCCGGGGCGTCTTCGTTGCGGATTTTGCGCCCCGGCTGGCCGGGACCGCGGCCCAAGCGGGCCGGCGCCATGACACGGTCGCCGATGCCCTGGACGCGGCAGTGGCTGCGGCCAGCCCGGCCGACCGGGTGCTGGTGTTCGGCTCCTTCCACACCGCCGCCGAGGCGCTCACCCTGCTGGAGACCGCGCCAGCGACGCCTTCCAGCTGAACCGCCGGGTCGCGACGGCTGTCGTGGTCCGGCCTTCATTTGGCACAAGGGTATAATTCGCCGGCATTCCCCGTTGCCTGCGAGATCCGATGGAACCTGCCCTCAAACAGCGTCTGATCGGCGCCGCCGTGCTGGTCGCCATTGCGGTGATCTTCCTGCCCATGCTGATCAAGGGTCCGGCGCCCGACAGCGGCGTGTCGGATATTTCACTCGACCTGCCTTCCACGCCCAAGCAGGGTTTTGAAACGCGCGAGCTGCCGCTGGTCACGCCGCCAGCGCGCAGTGGCGCCAGTGTCACGGCCTCCGGGGCGGAGCCCTCCGGCGAGGGCGCGCTGCCCACTGTGGATACCCGCGCCGCGCGAGACAGCGGCGATCAGGCGTCGGTGATGACGCCGGCAACGGTGGCGGCCGGCAACTACGCCGTCAGCTTCGGCAGCTACGCCAGCCAGGAAGATGCACAGAAAGTGGTCGACGCGCTGCAGGCGGCTGGGTTTCCCGCCTTCCAGGAATCGGTGAAGAGCGGCGAGCGAAGCTTGCACCGGGTCCGCATCGGTCCTTTCCAGACGAGTGCCGCGGCCGAAACCGCGCGTATCGATTCAGGCCGCGTACGCAAGGACGTCGGGGCCAAGGTCGTGGTGCTGGACGCGGATCGCGCCGACCCTGCGGCCGCGAGTGCGAGCGCAGAGAAAGCGCCGGCGCGGACGGTTGCCGCCAAACCCGAGCCCAAACCGGAACCGCCCAAGCCCAAACCCGCCGAACCGGCCAAGCCCGAGCCGGCCAAGCCCGTCGCGACGGCACCGGCGCCTGCGCCTGCAAAGCCCGAGCCGGCGCCGGCCGGCAGCCAGCCGGCTCCCGCCGCGGCCGGGGTGGGCTTCGTCGTCCAACTGGGTGCCTTTGGCAACCCGGCCGAGGCCGCGGCGCTGCGTGATCGCGCGCGCAGCCAGGGCTTGAGCGCGTTCGTCGAGCAGGTCCGCAGCGGTGACACCACGCTCAACCGGGTCCAGGTCGGTCCGGTCGCGGACCGCGCGGCGGCCGACCAGCTCAAGGCGCAGGCCGCCGCCAAGCTGGGCATCTCCGGCTTCGTCCGCGCACATCCATGACGCAAGGTTTGATGGTGCCCGGCCGCATGCGGCGCGACCGGTTGGCGCGATGATCGCAATCGACTGGGTCCTGATCGGGCTGGTCGGCGTCTCGGCCCTGTTCGGGATGATGCGCGGCCTGATCGGCGTGCTGGCGTCGCTGGCTGCCTGGATCCTTGCGGGACTGGCGGCGTTCCAGTTCGGGGCGCGGGTCGCGCTGCTGCTGGCCGGCAGCGGCGAGCCGGGCGCCGGCCACCTGTTCGCGGGCTATGCGCTGGCCTTCATCGTGGTGATGATCGTGGTCGGCATCGCGGGCTGGATGCTGCGCACCCTGGTGCACTCGGTGGGATTGTCGGGCGTGGACCGGATGCTCGGTTTCGTCGTCGGCGTCGTACGCGGCCTGGTGATCGCCTGCGCGCTGCTGTTGCTGATCGGATTGACCGAGCTGCCGCGCGAGCCGTCGTGGAAATCCTCCCCGGTGGTGCCGCTGCTGGTTCCGGGCGCCGAGCAGATGCGCACCTGGCTGCCCGAGTGGGTCGCCGCGCAGGTGGATCTTCGCGGGGATGGCGACGGTCCGGCGCTGCTGTCGTCCGACACGCTGCCGCGCCTGCCACGCCCGGTGACGCCGCCTGCAGCCCCTGATGCGGTTACGCCGGATGCGCCCGCGTCTGGCCCGGTCGAGCAGGAAGCGCCGTTGCCGACGCCGGCGCGGTCAGCGCCGTCGGGCGACGCGGACAAACAATCGGTACTACCGGCCGAACGCGGCTGAGACCTCTCCACGGCGGCGTCCGCGCGGTCGTTCTTTTTGCACCGCTCCAACCAACCAGGAATACCAGTCATGTGCGGCATCATCGGAATCGTCGGCCACCAGGACGTCGCGGCGCAGCTCTATGACGGACTGCTCGTCCTCCAGCACCGTGGCCAGGACGCCGCAGGCATCGCCACCGCCGACCGCCACCGCTTGCTGTTGCACAAGGGCAACGGTCTGGTCAGCGACGTGTTTGACGACGCCGCGATGCGGCGGATGGTCGGCCACGTCGGCATCGGCCATTGCCGCTACCCGACCGCCGGCAGCGAGGGCGACGACGAGGCGCAGCCGTTCTACGTCAACTCGCCCTACGGCATCGCGCTGGCCCACAACGGCAACCTGATCAACGCCGACGCGTTGCGCGAGGAGCTGTTCCAGCAGGACCGGCGCAACGTCAACACCGAGTCGGACTCGGAAGTGCTGCTGAACGTGTTCGCGCACGAAATGGCTGGACTGGAACCGCTGTCAGCGGAGACCGCGTTCCGCGCTGTAACCGGCGTGTACCGGCGCTGCGTGGGTGGCTACGCGGTGGTGGCCACGGTGCTGGGTCTGGGGCTGGTCGCATTCCGTGACCCCAACGGCATCCGCCCGCTGGTGCTGGGCAAGCGCAGCGGCGCGAGCGGTGACGAATACGCGGTGGCATCCGAATCGGTCGCCTTCGACCTGACCGGCTTCAAGCGGGTGCGCGACGTGCAGCCCGGCGAGGCGATCGTGATCACCAACGACGGCACCCTGCACGCGCGCCAGTGCGTCACGCCGGGCACGCATACGCCGTGCATCTTCGAGTACGTGTACTTCGCCCGGCCGGATTCGATGATCGATGACATCTCGGTGCACAAGGCGCGCATGCGGATGGGCCAGAAGCTCGGCGAAAAGATCCTGCGCCTGCGCCCGGACCACGACATCGACACGGTGGTCCCGATTCCCGATTCCTCGCGCGACGCGGCCCTGGAAGTGGCCAACGTGCTCGGCATCAAGTACCGCGAGGGCTTCATCAAGAACCGCTACGTCGGCCGCACCTTCATCATGCCGGGGCAGGAAATGCGGGCCAAATCGGTGCGCCGCAAGCTCAATCCGATTCCGTTGGAGTTCCGTAACCGGGTCGTGCTGCTGGTGGACGATTCAATCGTGCGCGGGACGACGTCGCGGCAGATCGTGCAGATGGCGCGCGAGGCCGGTGCGCGCAAGGTGTATCTCGCCTCGGCGGCGCCGCCTGTGCGCCATCCCAACATCTATGGCATCGACATGCCCAGCCGCGAGGAGCTGATCGCCCACCAGCGCGACGAGTCGGAAATCGAGAAGCTGCTGGGCTGCGACTGGCTGGTCTATCAGGACCTCACCGATCTGGAAGAGGCGGTGTCGGGGCCGAAGCAGCGGCTGGAGCATTTCGATTCGTCGTGCTTCAACGGGGAGTACGTGACGGGCGAGGCGGAGGAGTACTTCGAGCGCGTGCGACGGTTGCGGTCGGATGAGGCCAAGGCGGATCGGCGGGCGCTTTAGGCCGGCTGGCTTGGAGGGTTCGCGCTGGCGACACCGGGACCATGTTCCAAGTCGCTCCACGATATTCGCTTGGTTGGAACATGGTCCCGGTGTCGCCTTGGGGGATTCGGCGGCGTCGACACGGAACGACGATGTTGCTCGGCGCGACGGGTCTCTGTTGAGCAGACCGTGAGAGGTGGGGAGGTTCATGGATCTTTTTGAGGCGGCCTGGGAATGCCTGGAAGCGGAGTCGCCGGACGCGAAGGTGGCGGCTACCATGCGCGCGGCTGCGGCGTTTTCCCGGGGGGAACTGTCGATTCCGACCGATGCCCCACCGCCGCGGCCGATCGGGATGCCGGGGCGGCCGTCGCGACCGCGTCTGGTGCATCCGCGCGATCTGCCGCGGCGCGGGTTTGGCAGCGACGAGGGGCGGGCCGCGTTCATCCATGCCATCGCGCACATCGAGTTCCACGCCATCGACCTGGCCTGGGATGCGGTGTACCGGTTCCGGGGGCTGCCGGATCGGTTCTACGCCGACTGGGTGCAGGTCGCCGCCGATGAGGCGCGGCATTTCACGATGCTGCGTGGGCGCCTGCAGCAGCTGGGGCGGGCCTACGGGGACTTCGACGCGCACAACGGTTTGTGGGAGATGGCGCAGAAGACGGCCGGCGACGGGCTGGCGCGGATGGCGCTGGTGCCGCGCGTGCTGGAAGCGCGCGGGCTGGACGTGACGCCGGGAATGATCCAGCGCCTGAAGGGATTGGGCGACACGCAGACGGTCGCGATCCTGGAAGTCATCCTGGAGGAGGAGGTCGCCCACGTCGCCGCCGGATCGCGCTGGTTCCGCTGGTATTGCGAGCGCCGCGGCGTGGATCCGGCATCGACGTTCCGCGAGCTGCTGACCGGCTACGCGCGCGCGGTGCCGCATGGGCCGTTCAACGTCGAAGCGCGTACCCGGGCGGGTTTCGATGAGGAGGAGCTGGCGATGCTTGAGGCGGCGGTCACAGAACTGGCGGCGGGGCCGGCGTGACCAAAGCGGTCGTTTAAGCTCAGCGCATCCAATCGGGAGGGCGTTGCCATGAATCATCTGCGTTCATTGACGGTGTTGCTGTGCGGTCTTGCCGCAGGCGCTGTCTTGCTGGGATGCGATCCCGACGCGCCCGCGCCGGCGGCGTCCACGACAGAGAGCGGAGCCGGGAGCGCACCGCCGGTATTCGTAGCGCCGGCCGATGGCGAGGCGGCTCTCGATGGCGACCGGACGGTCGGGTTCCATGCGCGTGGCAACGAGCCGTTCTGGTCGGTCGAGGTCGCCGGGGACAAGCTGCTCTACAACACGCCCGATACCCAGCCGGGCGTCGAACTGGCGGCGACGCGAACCGACACCGCGACCGACGTCGAGTTCCGTGGCGTCCACGACGGCAAGGAATTCGTGCTCATCATCACGCCGGGCCATTGCGAGGATTCGATGTCCGACCAGGACTACGATTACACCGCGACCTTCAGCGACGGCGAGCGCCAGCTGACCGGCTGCGCCAGCGCGGAGGACTGACGCGCACGGATTTTTTCGCCGCCCAGCCTCTCAGGCGAGCGCCTCGAGGCGGTGGCCCTGGGAGTCGAACCGCAGCACCGAGCCCTGCTCGTACCAGTCGCCCAGCACGATGCGCTCGCGCGGGCGACCGTCCACGTCCAGCGCGTGCACTGCCGGCCGGTGGGTATGTCCATGGATCAGCGTGTCGACGCCGAACTGCTGGAAGGCGGCGGCGACCGCCGCGGGCGCGACGTCGGTAATCGTTTCCATCGTGCCTTGCGAGGCCAGGCCCGACTGGTGCGCCTTGCTGGCCTCGCGCGCCTGCTTGGCAAAAGCGATCCGCGCGGCCAGTGGCTGGGCCAGGAACTGCGCCTGCCACGCGGGATCGCGCGTCTGCGCTCGAAACTGCTGGTAAGCGACGTCATCGGTGCACAGCGTGTCGCCGTGCATCAGCAGCACCGGTTTGCCATACAGATCGACGACGGTGGGGTCGGGCAGGATCGCCATTCCCGCCCGGTCGGCGAAATCCTGGCCCACCAGGAAATCCCGGTTGCCGTGCATGAACCAGACCGGCGTTCCGCCATCGGCGACCACGCGCAGGTGGTCGGCGACAAAAGTGGCGGTGGCGGAAGGGTCGTCGTCGCCGATCCACGCCTCGAACAGGTCACCGAGAATGTAGAGCGCGTCCGCGCCGCGCGCTTCGGCGTCCAGGAAGCGCCCAAACAGCTCGGTGATGTGCGGGCGTTCCGCGTCCAGGTGCAGGTCGGCGATGAAGAGCGTCGTCATCGCGGCATTGTAGGCGCTGGGCGCGGATGCGCTGACCACCCACCGTTCAGCCGCGGATCCACCAGCAGCCAAAGTGGCGTTGCAGTCCGAACACGGTATTGGATGGGCTGATCCCGTCGCCGGTCGACTGCTCGATGCGCAGGGCCACGGGTGTCTGGCTGATCGGGCGTTTTGCGTAGTACTCCTCGTCGCTGACCACGCCATCGACCGACTGCATCGTTTGCGGACCGACCTGCACGATGGCGGCCAGCGGCCGGTGGGCCACCGCATCCAGCCGACGCAGGATGGCCACGCTCTGGCCGCCGGACATGCCGGCCCAGTGGTAGACGCCGGCCAGCTGGTTGGTGTCTTGCTGGTTGATTGCGTTGGCGACGCGCAGCACCAGTTCGGGAAGATTGCGGGCGCAGCCAAAGCGCGGCGGTGCGCGGCGACGCTGGCCCGCCTGCCCGGTAGGGAGATCGCCTGCCGGGGAAGGCGTCGCGCCGAGTTCGGAGCAGGGGCGATCGGTGTAGACCATGCCGCCGTCCGGCGCCTGGCAACGGTAGATCGCCGCCTGTACAACGCGCGGTGCCACGCTGGCCGTGACCAGAACACTGGCCAGAAACGCGGCACGCAGCAGGTTGGTGGGGGGCGGGGACATCCGTGCAGGTTACTACCGCCCGGCGTCGCGGCGGGGCGATGGAAGGGCGCTTGGCGGGTTCCGGCGCATTGGTGGAGCAAATGAAATACAGCGTTGGCGCAGGCGGCATGCTGCGGCGGCTGTTGTCGTTACATTGACGTGGATGCCACTGAATGACGACCACGAAGAGGGTGTGCCAATGAAGTTTGAAACGCTCGCGATCCACGCGGGATACGAGATCGACCCCACCACCAAATCGGTGGCGGTACCGATCTACCAGACCACGTCCTACGCCTTCGACAGCACCCAGCACGCGGCCGACCTGTTCGACCTGAAGACGCCCGGCAACATCTACACCCGCATCATGAACCCGACCAACGCGGTGCTCGAGGAGCGCGTCGCGGCGCTGGAGGGCGGCGTGGGCGCGCTGGCGGTGGCGTCCGGCATGGCGGCGATCACGTATGCGATCCAGACCATCGCCCAGCAGGGCGACAACATCGTCTCGGTGAGCAAGTTGTACGGCGGCACCTACAACCTGTTCGCCCACACCTTCCCGCGCCAGGGCATCACGGTGCGGCTCGCCTCGCACGACGACATCGCCGGGCTGGAGGCGCTGATCGATGGGGACACCAGGGCGGTGTTCTGCGAGTCCATCGGCAATCCCGGCGGCGACATCGTCGATATCCGGGCGTTGGCCGATATGGCGCATCGCCACGGCATTCCGCTGATCGTCGACAACACGGTGGCGACCCCGGCCCTGTGCCGCCCGTTCGAGCACGGCGCCGACATCGTGGTGCACGCCCTGACCAAGTACATGGGCGGCCACGGGACAACGATTGCCGGAGCGATCGTGGATTCCGGCAAGTTCCCGTGGGCCGAGCACAGGCAGCGCTTCGCGATGCTCAACGAGCCCGACCCGTCCTACCACGACGTGGTCTCCACCGAGGCGTTCGGGCCGGCGGCGTTCATCGGACGCTGCCGCGTGGTGCCGCTGCGCAATACCGGCGCCGCGCTGTCGCCGTTCAACGCGTTCCTGGTGCTGCAGGGCATCGAGACGCTGGCGCTGCGCATGGAGCGCCACTGCGCCAACGCGCTCAAGGTCGCGCAGTTCCTGCAGGCGCACGACCACGTGGCCTGGGTGAAGTACGCCGGCTTGCCTGAGCATCCCGACCACGCGCTCGCGCAGAGCTACATGGGCGGCTGTCCGGCAGGCATCCTCACCTTCGGCATCAACGGCGGGGCCGCGGCGGGGGCGCGCTTCATCGACGCGCTGCAGATGATCGTGCGCCTGGTCAACATCGGCGATGCGAAGTCGCTCGCCTGCCACCCCGCATCGACCACCCACCGCCAACTCAATGCCGAAGAACTCGCCGCGGCCGGCGTCAGCGAGGACATGGTGCGGCTGTCGATCGGCCTGGAGCACATCGACGACATCCTCGCCGACCTCAGCCAGGCGTTGGAGGCCAGCCGGGGCTGAGACGCGGTTGGCCGCTTACGCGAGCCGCGCCAGCACGGCCAGTGTCGGCTTGGCCAGGTTGAGCGTGTAGAAGTGCATGCCCGGCGCGCCGCCGTCGATCAGGCGCTGGCACAGCTGGGCCACCACGTCGGTGCCGAACGCGCGCACGCTGGCGACGTCATCGCCGTAGGCGAGCATCCGCTGGGTGACCCAGCGCGGGATCTCGGCCCCGCACATCTCCGAGAACCGCCGCAGCTGGCTGAAATTGGCGATCGGCATGATGCCCGGCACGATCGGGATATCCACTCCCGCCGCGCGCACGTCGTCGACGAAGCGGAAATACGCGTCGGCGTTGTAGAAGTACTGGGTGATCGCGCCGTCGGCGCCGGCCTTGGCCTTGCCGATGAAATGCTTCAGGTCGGCGTGCGCGTCGCGGGCCTGCGGGTGCATCTCCGGGTAGGCCGCGACTTCGATGCGGAAATGATCGCCGGTCTCGTCGCGGATGAACTCGACCAGCTCGCTGGCGTAGCGCAGGTCGCCCGGGCTGGCCATGCCCGAGGGCAGGTCGCCGCGCAGGGTCACCAGACGCCTGGCGCCCATGCCCATGTAGCGCTGCAGTTGCGCGCGGATCTCCTCGCGGGTGCCGCCCATGCAGCTGATGTGCGGGGCCGCCTCCAGGGCGTGGTGCCGCTGCAGGCGCTCGATCGTCTCCGGCGTGTGGCTCAGGGTCGAGCCGCCGGCGCCGAAGGTCACGCTGACGTAGTCGGGGGCGGCCGACTTCAGCCGGGCCGCGGTGCGGTCCAGCTGCTTGCGCTGCTCGTCGGTCTTGGGCGGGTAGAACTCGAAACTGGTCGCGGTCGCGGTCATGCAAATGCTGTGGCATGGGGTAGGCGGGCAATATATCGCTCTATCGTGATGGATGTAAATGCAAGCGGGTGCCCGGGCCGGTTGCGCGGGCCGTTCCCGCCGGGCGCTCCCAATCGCCGTCTGCAGCCGATCGCGACCGCTGGTCACCCTGCGCAACACGGCGGTGGTGGATGCGGCGATGCTTCCATCACGACAACAAGGAACCGCAGCGATGAATCAGCCAGCCCATCCCCTCACCCGTTTCCCAAAGCGCACCCCGGCCGCCGTGGCCGCGGCGATTATTGCTGTGGCCTCGCTCACCGCCACCGCAGCGCCGCTGGATCACCACGGCATCAGTATCGAAGTGGTCGGCGAAGGCGCGCCGGTGTTGATGATTCCCGGCCTCAACAGTGGCGCGGACACCTGGCGCGAGACCTGCCATGCATTGCGCCAGCCGGCCGCTGATGGCGCCAGCGCCATGCCGATCCAATGCCACCTGGTCCAGTTGCCGGGCTTCGCCGGCCTGGCGCCGGTGGAGGGCGAGGACTTCCTTCCGGTCATGCGCGACGGGTTGCTGGACTACGTCGTCGAGCACGACCTGCAGGGGCTGACGGTGATCGGCCACAGCCTGGGCGGAACGCTGGCCCTGCAGATGGCGATCAAGCAACCCGACGCGGTGGCCAGGCTGGTAATCGTCGACAGCCTGCCGTATTTCGCCGCCGCGCAGAATCCGGCCGCGACCGTGGCAACGACCAGACCGATGGCCGAGCAGATGCGCGCCGGCATGCTGGCGTTGGACGAGACGATGTATTTCGCCCAGGCCGAGGCTTCGCTGCTGGGCATGACCCGGGCGCCGGAGCGGGTCGAGACCCTGAAGAAGTGGGGACGCGACAGCAACCGTGCGACCACCGCCCAGGCCATGTATGAGCTCATGACCACCGACCTGCGTGGCGAGCTCGGTGTCATCGGCGTGCCGACCCTGGTGCTGGGCAGCTGGGCAGCCTACAAACCCTACGGCGCGACCATCGAATCGACGCGCAAGATCTTCGCCGACCAGTACGCCAGGTTGCCGAGCGCACGCATCGAGATGAGCCAAGGCGGCTACCACTTCCTGATGTGGGACGATCCGCAGTGGGTGCAGGCGCAGATACGCGGGTTTGTCTCGCCCTCGACCCCTTGATGCACCGAGGTGCGGGCGGTCCGCGCCGCCCGGCCTGAACGTGGACAACGCCGTGGAAGATGCCTTGCCAACCCGCCGCTTCTGGATGCTCAACGCGCTCGCGTGGAGCGCCTACATCGGCTTGAGCCTGGGCATGGCCGTCGCGTTCTCGGCGATGTCGCCGGCGATGGTGCTGATCAGCGTATCGCTGGGCGTGCTGCTCTGGCTGGTCAGCGGCGCGATCCGCGCCCGGGCCGCGCGCTTGGGGTGGTGGGAGCACGGCTTATGGGTATTGGCAACGCGGCTGCTGGCGTCGGTGGTGATCGGGACGACGCTGGCGCAACTGGCGCTCGCGGCGATTCTGGTTCCCGCGATCCTCCTGGGTTGGGTCGAGGTGGCCGGCGGCCTGTCGGCCTATCGTCCCGCCGCGACGCTGATGTACTGGACCAATACCGCGGTCGTGCTGGCCCTGTGGACCGGCATCTGGGCCGGCGCCCATTCGGTGCGCCAGGCGCGCCGGAGCGAGCTGGCGCGGCTGCGCGCGGAGGCGCGCCACCATCTGCTGGAACGCGATGCGCTCAAAGCTCGGCTCAATCCGCATTTCGTCTTCAACGCGCTCAACAACCTGCGCGCGCTGATCAACGAGGACCCGGCGCGTGCGCGCGAACTGGTCACCAGGCTGTCGAATACCCTGCGCCATGCGCTGGAGCATTCCGGCGACACCGAGGTCACTGTCGCGCGCGAGCTCGAAGTGGTGGAGGACTATCTGGCGGTGGAGGCGGTCCACTATGAGGACCGGCTGCGCGTCGTGCGCGAGGTGCCACCCGACACCCTGCAGGCCACACTGCCGGCGATGGCGCTGCAACTGCTGGTGGAAAATGCGATCAAGCACGGGATTGCCGTCATTCCCGGTGGCGGCGAAATCACCATCGCCCTGCATCGCGCGGGATCGGCGCTGCACGTCACTGTCACCAATCCGGTCCCGCTGACCCGGGCCGCATCCGGCCACGGCGTCGGGCTGGCCTACCTGCAGGCGCAACTCGGTGCAGGCACCGTCGACCTGCAACACAAGGGAGACACCATGGTCGCCAGCCTGGTGGTCCCGCAATGAGCGGGCCGTTGCGGGTGCTCATCGTGGAGGACGCGCGGCTGGCAAGGCGCGAGCTGCGCACCTTGCTGGCCGAGTTTGCGGACGTCGAGTGCGTGGGCGAGGCCGAGGATGTTCCCGCCGCCCGCGAGGCGATCGCCCGTTTGCACCCCGATCTGATCCTGCTCGACATCCAGCTGCCCTCGGGCAGTGGCTTTGACGTGCTCGACGCCCTGGATCCGCTGCCGGCGGTGGTGTTCGTTACCGCCTACGACCAGTACGCGGTGCAGGCCTTTGAAGCCAATGCGTTGGACTATTTGCTAAAGCCGGTCGCCGCGGCCCGTCTGGCGACCGCATTGGACAAGGCCCGCGCCCAGATGGCGGAGCAGGACGCGGCGCGCGCGCCGCAGCGCCGGGGCACGGACCTGCTGGCGGCCCACGACCAGGTGTTTCTGCGCGACGGTGAGCGCTGCTGGTTTGTCGCCCTGGGCGAAATCCGCCGGATCGTGGTCGACGGCAACTACGCCCGGGTCTGGTTCCGCGACCAGAACGCCCTGCTGGCGCGCAGCCTCACCGGGCTTGAAGCGCGCATGCAGCCCGGCCTGTTCTTCCGCGCCAACCGCAACACCCTGGTCAACCTGCGCATGGTCCGCACGGTGGAGCCGTCGGTCGCCGACGGCTATGACCTCGGCATGGACGATGGCAGCCAGGTGGAGGTGTCGCGGCGGCAGGCGCGGGAATTGCGCGAGCGGCTGGCGCTCTAGGCGCCGCGCTCCCGCTGATCGTCAGCGCGCCGGGTTGCCGCGCTGGAGCCGGCCGGAAACCGCAGGCGTTCCTCTGCAACCGCCCTGTGCAGCCGCTACCCTTGCCGGATCTCCTGTCAACCCGTCTCGCGCATGTCCATCGTCCTGACCCCGTTTGCCGTTACCCGATTGTTCCCGCGCACGCCGCGCGGCAATACCATCCAGGACTGCACGCCAGCGCAGTTCGAACGCCACCTCAACGAGCACGAGCCGCTCAGGATCCTCGAGGGCTACGCGCCGTTCTGCAAGCTGCACGTCCACCGCAACTGGACGTCCACGCGCTGCCTGACCGCGCCGATCACCCAGGACAACCGCCATCTGCTGCGGTCGGCGTACGAGGCGCGATCGCGCAAGGAACTGCCGGTGCTGGTGCGCTGGTTCGAGGGCGTGCAGCCGCCGGTGGCGGAGTACCTGGTGGTGATCCTCTACAGCCGCGATCAGCTGGCGAAAGAAGGCACCGCGGTGGACGCGGACTGGGGAGTGGTCGGTTGCCTGTACACGATGACGCCGGAGGAAATCCCGATGGCGCCGATCACCATGCTGCGCAACGCGCTGGGCGTGGAGGAGGGTGGCTCGGGCGTGCCCCTGGACCGCGAGGCGTACCGGCTGGCGGTGGAGTTCTGGGACAACAACGCCAACTGGCGGCCGTGATGCGGACCCGCGCCGGCGCGCATCTACCGGCGTGCAGCGTCGGCGCGGCAGGCTTGCGGTAGTTGCGGGCGTCGCAAAGCACGCAGACGGGTAAACACCGGCCCGCAACAAGAAACGGGCGCAGCGGGGCGCCCGTTCTTCATGCGGCGTTGGACGCCCGCCCGATCAGTAGCGGTAGTGATCGGACTTGTACGGCCCTTCCACCGGCACGCCGAGGTAGGCGGACTGCTCCGGGCTCAGCGTGGTCAGCTTCACGCCGATCTTCTCCAGGTGCAGGCGGGCCACTTCCTCGTCCAGGTGCTTGGGCAGGATGTAGACCTTCTTCTCGTAGCTGTCCTTCTTTTCCCACAGGTCGATCTGGGCCAGGGTCTGGTTGGAGAACGAGTTCGACATCACGAAGCTCGGATGCCCCGTCGCGCAACCCAGGTTGACCAGGCGGCCTTCGGCGAGCAGGAAGATCGCGCGGCCGTCGGCGAACACGAACTTGTCAACCTGCGGCTTGATGTTGATCTGCTCGACGTCCTTGAGGCCCTTGAGCGCGTCGACCTGGATCTCGTTGTCGAAGTGGCCGATGTTGCAGACGATGGCCTGGTCCTTCATGTTCTGCAGGTGCTCGACGGTGAGCACGTCCTTGTTGCCGGTGGTGGTCACGTAGATGTCGCCGCGGCCGAGGGTGTCTTCCACCGTGGTGACCTCGAAGCCCTCCATCGCCGCCTGCAGCGCGCAGATCGGATCGATCTCGGTGACGATGACGCGCGAGCCGTAGGCCCGCAACGACGCCGCGCAACCCTTGCCGACGTCGCCGTAGCCGCAGACCACGGCGACCTTGCCGGCCAGCATCACGTCCATCGCGCGCTTGAGGCCGTCGGCCAGCGATTCGCGGCAGCCGTAGAGGTTGTCGAACTTGGACTTGGTCACCGAATCATTGACGTTGATCGCGGGCACCAGCAGCGAGCCGGCTTCGGCCAGCTGGTACAGGCGCAGGACGCCGGTGGTGGTTTCCTCCGACACGCCCCTCCAGTCCTTGACCACGGTGTGCCAGAAACCCGGGCGCTCGACGGCCACGCGCTTGAGCAGGTTCTTGATCACCTGCTCCTCGTGCGAGGCCGCCTTCTCGTCGACCCACGTGGAGCCGTTTTCCAGCTCGTAGCCCTTGTGGATCAACAGGGTCACGTCGCCGCCGTCGTCCACCACCAACTGCGGCCCCAGAAATTTCTCTTTACCGTCAGCACCCTTGCCATCGGGGAAGCTCAACGCGGCCAGGGTGCAGTCCCAGTACTCCTCCAGCGTCTCGCCCTTCCAGGCGAACACCGGGGTGCCGGACGCGGCGATCGCGGCGGCGGCATGGTCCTGGGTGGAGAAGATGTTGCACGAGGCCCAGCGCACGTCAGCGCCGATGTCCCTCAGGGTCTCGATCAGCACGGCGGTCTGCACGGTCATGTGCAGCGAGCCGGTCACGCGCACGCCCTTGAGCGGCTTGTCGCCGGCGTGCTTGGCGCGGATGGACATCAGGCCGGGCATCTCGTGCTCGGCGATGTCGAATTCCTTGCGGCCCCAGTCGGCCAGGTTGATGTCGGCAACCTTGTAGTCGCCTTCCGTGGAGAAGGTGCGGGTGGTGTCTTTCATGGTCCAGCTCCGGTTCGAATCCCGCGGCACCGGTGCGGTGCGTCAAGCGGGGAGGGTGGTCGCAACCGGGCGCCGTTGTAGCGGACGGAGACCGTGCATGGTCTCGATCGATCCTGCCAAGCCTGGCCGCCCTGATACGACGGTCGCAGCGCCCCTCGGCGGACCGCGCCATTGTAACGGCTTGCGCCGCGACTGGAACCGGGCGGCGGCGCATCGGGACTTCCTTCACTGGCTGGTCTTCAGCAACTGTGGGAGCTTGGCCGCCTCCGCCAAAGCCCCGGCCCGCGTCCGCCGCGCCGGGGCACCACGATCGGATTCCACCTCCACCTCCCGGGATTTTCATGACCAAACCCACGCGGCGCTCCTCCGCCATCGGCCTGCTGGCCGCCCTGCTGCCCTTCGCACTGCTCACCCCGGCGTTGGCCCAGACCGCCGCGCTTGAGGACCAGGCCGGCTATCAGTTGCCGGTGGACGCCTTGCAGGCGCTGGTCGACGCGCCGCGCCAGCCGCAGGTCCGGCTGAGCCCGAACCGCGACTTTGCGACCTTGCTCAAGACCCCGGCGCTGCCCGGCATCGACGTGGTCGCGCAACCCGAGCTGAAGCTGGCCGGCACGCGGATCAACCCGCGCACCTACACCAGCAGCGCGTTCTCGTTTGGTTCGGACCTGCAGTTGCTCGACATCGCCAAGCGCCAGGAGCTGCCGGTCACCGGCCTGCCCGCGGACCTGAAGCTGGCGGCCCTCTCATGGGCGCCGGACCAGAAGCACATCGCCTTTACCCACGTCGACAACGCGTCCGGCCATGTCGAGCTGTGGCTCGTCGAGGTCGCCTCGCGCAAGGCGCACCGCCTGCTGCAACAGCCTTTGAACGCGGTGGCCGGGACCGGTTTCGACTGGCTGCCCGACAGCCGCGGCCTGCTGGTGACCCTGCGCCCGCATGGCCAGGGAGCCGCGCCCAACGCCGACGGCGTCCCCGCCGGCCCCAGCATCCAGCAAACCGATCAGGGCGCCGCGGTGCGCTCGATCCGCACCTACCAGGACCTGTTGAAGAACGAGCAGGACGCGGCGATCTTCGCCCACTACCTGACCAGCCAGCTCGCACGCGTGGACCTCGCCGGCAAGCTCACCCTGCTCGGCAAGCCCGACCTGCTCATCGGCGCATCGCCGTCGCCGGATGGCAGGCACCTGCTGGTGCAGACGGTGGAGCGTCCGTTTTCCTACCTGGTGCCGTTCTCGCGTTTCCCGCGCCGCATCGAAGTGCTCGACCGCGACGGAAAGCAGCTTCATACCGTCGCCCGCCTGCCGCTGGTGGAAGGACTGCCAACCGGCAACGACGCGGTCGCCACCGGCGTGCGCCGCATTTCCTGGCGCAGTGATGCGCCCGCCACCCTGGTCTGGGCCGAAGCCCAGGATGGCGGTGACCCGGCGCGCGACGCGGACGTGCGTGACGTCGTGTTCGCCCACGCCGCCCCATTCAGCGGCAAGCCGGTGGAGCTGGCACGGCTGGGCCTGCGCTATGCCGGCGCCACCTGGGGTCGCGACGACCTCGCGCTGATCGACGAGTTCTGGTGGAAGACCCGCCAGACCCGGCAGTGGCGCATCGCCCCGGGACAGCCCGCGCAGGCGCCGGAACTGGTCTTCGATCGCTCCTACGAGGACCGCTACAACGACCCGGGCACCCCTGTGACGCGTCCCGACGACGCGGGGAACCAGCGCCTGGTGGTGTCCAGCGATGGCGGCAGCATCTTCCTGATGGGCGCCGGTGCCTCGGACGAGGGTGACCGGCCGTTCCTTGACCGCTTCAGCCTCGCGGACAAGCAGGCCACGCGCCTGTTCCACTCGCAGGCGCCGTGGTACGAGGCCCCGGTGGCGATGCTGGACGACGACGGCAAACGCATCCTCAGCTCGCGCGAGTCGCCAAAACAACCGGCCAACATCTACCTGCGCGAGCTGGGCAACGCGGATGCTGCGCCGGTTGCGCTGACCGACTTCCCGCATCCCACCCCGCAACTGCGCGACGTGCAGAAGGAGCAGATCCGCTACGAGCGCAAGGACGGCGTCGAGCTGACCGCCAACCTGTACCTGCCGCCGGGCTACGACGCCAAGCGAGACGGCCCGCTGCCAACCCTGCTGTGGGCCTACCCGCGCGAGTTCAAGTCCGCCGATGCGGCCAGCCAGGTGACCGGCTCGCCCTACCGCTTCAACGCGATCAGCTACTGGGGACCGCTGCCTTTCCTGACCCGCGGCTACGCGGTGATGGACGGGCCGACCATGCCGATCGTCGGCGAGGGCGACCGCGAGCCCAACGACACCTACCTGGAGCAACTGGTGGCCGGCGCCGAGGCGGCCGTGGACGAAGTGGTCCGCCGCGGCGTCGCCGATCGCAACCGGATGGCCATTGGCGGCCATTCCTACGGCGCCTTCATGACCGCCAACCTGCTCGCGCATACCCGTCTGTTCAAGGCCGGCATCGCCCGCAGCGGCGCCTACAACCGCAGCCTGACGCCGTTTGGTTTCCAAGCCGAGGAGCGCAACTACTGGCAGGCGCAGGACACCTACATGCAGATGTCTCCGTTCAACTACGCGCACCAGATCAAGGACGCACTGCTGATCATCCACGGCGTGGACGACAACAACTCGGGCACGTTCCCGGTCCAGAGCGAGCGCCTGTTCGCGGCGATGAAGGGCCTGGGCGGCAATGCGCGGCTGGTGATGCTGCCCAACGAGTCGCACGGTTACCGCGCGCGTGAGTCGATCATGCACATGCTGGCCGAAGAGGATGCGTGGTTGGAGAAGTACGTGAAAAGCGCCGGCAGCGAGGATTCCGGGGTGGCTGACGCGCGGTAGCTTATGCCGCGACCTGCGAATGGGAGCCGTGGAGGACATCGGAGGCGGGCGTGGATGCCCTTGAGTGTGAATGTCCTCCGGCACCGGTGTAGCTGGTGCCTCCTCCTTTATTTCACACCCAAGGGCATCCACACCCGCTTCATCCAGCGTGGCGGTGGGTGCTGCAAATGAAAACCCGACTGCCGTGTTCCGACAGCGCGCCGCTGTGACCCGAATGCGTGACCTGCAGGCCTTCGGGGCGAAGTAAAGGAGGAGGCCTCCGCCGCAGGCGGGGGCCGGGGGACATTCGCCCGGAAGGACTGCAGGTCGCGCCCCGGCCGACGACTTTTTCTGGCCCGGCCACCCCCTGCAGCGCTACCAATCGGTCGGTTTGTAGTCCTTCAAAAACCGGCCCCACACGTGGGTGCCGGTGTTGAACCCGTCGATGATCGGATCCACGATGCGTGCCGCGCCGTCGATGATGTCCAGCGGCGGGTGGAAGCGCTCCTCCAGCGTTTTGCGTGCCGCCAGCTCGGCCGGATCCTCGTCGGTCACCCAGCCGGTGTCGACGCTGTTCATGTGGATGCCGTCGCCGTGGTAATCGGCGGCCGAGGTGCGGGTCATCATGTTCAGCGCGGCCTTGGCCATGTTGGTGTGGGGGTGCCGGGTCGTCTTGAAGTTACGGTAGAACTGGCCCTCCACCGCCGAGACGTTGACGATGTGCCTGTCGCGGGTCGGTTCCTCGCCGTCGACCGTGCGCAACATCAGCGGCTTGAGCCGGGCGTTGATCAGGAACGGGGCGATGGCGTTGACCAGCTGGACTTCCAGCAGCTCCACCGAGGGCACTTCGTGCATCTGCAGGCGCCAGGAGTTGCGTCCGCGCAGATCCACCTGCTGCAGGTCCTGGTCCAGCCGGCCTTCCGGGAACAGGTGTTTCTGGCCCAGCAGTTCCTCGGCCAGCAGCGGCACCTGGGAAAGCTCGGCGGCACGCACGAGCCCGGCCATCTGGCTGCCGGTCTTTGCCATTTCCCCGCGTGCCGCCGCGGCCTGCACCGACGCGGTGGCCTCGCCGAGCAGGTCCTGGCTGCGCAGGCCCTCGTATCCGCCGATCAGCTGGCGCACCGCCTCGGGCGTATCGCGCAGCGCGGCGGTCTCGCCGGCCATCATGTGGGCGTAGAACTCCGGCGGACGGCGCACCGTCTGGCAGGCGTTGTTGATGATGAAATCCAGCCGCGGCCGCGTTGCCACGAGCTCGGCGCAGAAGGCTTCCACGCTGGGCGTATGGCGCAGGTCCAGGCCGAAGATCTCCAGCCGGTCAGACCACTCGCCAAAGTCCGGCTCCTGGGCGTAGCGTGCGGCCGAGTCGCGCGGGAAGCGGGTCGTGACGATCAAGCCGGCGCCGGCGCGCAGCAGTTTCAGGCCGGCCTGGTAGCCGATCTTGACCCGGCCACCGGTCAGCAGGGCGACCCTGCCGCTCAGGTCCGCCAGCTCGGTGCGTTTGTGGAAGTTGAACGCCGCGCACTCTGGACACAGCTGGTCGTAGAAGTGGTGCACGCGCGTGTATTTCTGCTTGCACACGTAGCAGTGCAGCAACTCGGGGGATTCCGTGCCGGCAGCGTCTGTATCGGTCTGTGGCTGGCCGTCCGGGCCATGCGGCGGGAAGTAGTTCAAGGCAGTGAACACCGGCTTGCGGCGCAGCGCGCGGATGCCGGTCTGGTTCAGGACCTCGTCGGCCCGGCGGATGTTCTCGGCATTGCGCTTGCGCTCCTGCGCCTTGAGCTTCTGCCGGCGCTGCCCGGGCTCGGGGTGATAGACCCGCGCCACTGCCTGGTGCAATCGGGAGCGGGCCGCTTTCGGCAGTACGTCCAGCAGGGTGCGGTCGGCGGCCACCGCCTCGAGCAACTCCACTGCAACCTGCAGGCGCTCGGGCAGGGCGGTCGGTTGGGCGCTGTCGGTGGCAAGCGGCGGGCGTGGCAGGGTGGAGTCGGTGCTGGACAAGATGATGGCTTTGAGCGGGGCAAGACCACCAGTTTACCGGCCGCCGACATGGGCGACCCCAATGGATCACCCATTGCCGCGTTGAGCCCCCGCAGCGACGCCGGGGGCACCCGGCTCAGTCGATGCCCAGCTTCTTCAACTTGTAGCGCAAGGCGCGGAAGGTGATGCCCAGCGACGCGGCGGTGCGGGTCTTGTTGTAGCGGTTTTCCTGCAGGGCGTGCTGGATGGCGGCGCGTTCGATTTCCTCGATGTAGGAGGGCAACGCGCTGGTCGCGGTGTCCCGCGGGTCGATGGTGCGCGGGTCGATGCCCGCCGCCGCCGCCGCGGCCTGCGGCGTCTGCTCGCCGCGCGCCAGCGGCTGCAACGGCGCAACGCCGGGTTCGCGTGGCGCCTGATGCGCCGGGGCGTGTGCGGTGACCGTCTGCGGCAGGTGTAGGTCATGCACTTCGAGCTGATCCCCGTCGGCCATCGCCATCGCGCGTTCCAGGATGTTCTCCAGCTCGCGCACATTGCCCGGGAAGCTGTACCGGCCCAGTGCGTCCATCGCCTCGGCCGAAAGCGCCGGCGGCTCGCGGCCCAGGTCGGCAGCCAGGCGCTGGACGATCTTCGCGCACAGGCCCGGCAGGTCGGCCAGGCGCTCGCGCAGCGGCGGCACGCGCAGCTCGATCACATTGATGCGGTAGTAGAGGTCCTGGCGGAAGCGCCCATCGGCGACCATGCCGGCCAGATCCTTGTGCGTGGCCGAGAGGATGCGTACATCCACCATCACCTCGGCGTTGGCTCCCACCGGTTTCACCGATTTTTCCTGGATCGCGCGCAGCAGCTTGACCTGCATCGGCAGCGGCAGTTCGGCGACTTCGTCCAGGAACAGGGTGCCGCCGTCGGCGCTGTGGAACAGGCCGGGCTTGTCGGCATGGGCGCCGGTGAAGCTGCCCTTCTTGTGGCCGAAGAACTCGCTTTCCATCAGCTCGTTGGGGATCGCGCCGCAGTTGACCGGCACGAACGGGCCCGCGCCGCGGCTGCCTTCAGCGTGGATGGTGCGGGCGACCAGCTCCTTGCCGACACCCGACTCGCCGGCGATGTACACCGGCGCCTGGCTGCGCGCGACCTTGGTGATGGTCTCGCGCAATTGCTGCATTGCGGGCGATTCGCCATACAGGCGGGTGGCCACGTTTTCCGGGTTGGCCCGTACCGCCGGCTTCTCCTTGAGGTCCAGCGCATGGCGGACCAGGTCGCGCAACACCGACAGTTCGACCGGCTTGGCGACGAAATCGAACGCGCCCGCCTTGAGCGCCTCCACCGCGGCGTCCACATTGCCAAAGGCGGTGATCATCGCGACCGGCGTGTCGGGGAACTGCTCGGAAATTTCCGCGATCAGGTCAATGCCGGAGCCGTCGGGCAGGCGCATGTCGGTCAGGCACAGGTCGTAGCGGTTGCGGGCCAGGTGCGCGCGGGCATCGCCCAGGCTGGATGCGGTATCGCAGCGCAGTCCCATGCGGCCCAGGGTCATTACCAGCAACTCGCGGATATCGCGCTCGTCATCGACTATCAAAGCGCTGCGTGTCTCAGCCATCCCGTCCTCCGATCATGAAGGCTAGCTTAAGCGATCACGACGCAGGGAGGCAGTGGCCGACAAGCGGATGCGGAAACAGCTGCCTCCGGCGGGCAGGGCGATGAAGTCCAGTGAGGCCTGGTTGGCACGGATGAGTTCGCGCGCAATGTACAGGCCCAGCCCGGTGCCGTGGCCGGAGGTGGTGAAGAACGGCTGGAACAGCTGTTGGGCGACGCGCTCGGGAATTCCCGGCCCGCGGTCGATGACATCGATGAGCGGATGCCGGCGCTCGTCGTGGTGGATGTGGACGGTCACCCGCGCGGGTTCGCCGGGCATGCGCCCGTAGGTCAGCGCGTTGTGCACCAGCACGGTGAGAACCTGCAGGAGGTGGCGCGGGTCGACCAGCGCCTGCACCTCCGGGCGTTCCGCGGTTGCCACCAAGGTGTCGTTTTCCAGCGGATGGCCGGCCCGGTACTCGTTGACGAAGCGGTTCACCAGCGTCACCAGGTCCACGTAGTCCGGCGCGGCGGGCTCGCGCCGGGCCAGTCCGAGCACGTTCTCGACGATGCCGTTCATGCGCTGGCCCTGCTGGCGGATGATCTCCAGCAGGCGACGGTCGGAGACCGCGATCTGGTCGGACTCCTCCAGCAGCTGCACGGCGTAGTTGATAGCGGCCAGCGGGTTGCGGATCTCGTGCGCGAGGCTGGCCGAGAACCGGCCTAGCGTGGCCAGGGTCATCGATTCCGCGCGGCGCGACAGCATCGAGGTGTCGTCCAAGAACACCAGGGTCTGGTCGCTGCCGGCGAGCAGGCGGGTGAAGCGGGGAACCACGTCGTTCTGGTCGGTGGCCACCTGCAGCGGCGCGTCGTCCACCACCCCCGACTCGCGCCACTGGGCCAGGCGCCGCGAGAGTTCCGGCAGCGCCAGGGCCAGGTCGCGATGGCCGTCGCCGGCGTCACCCAGCAGCAGCAGGGCGGCCTCGTTGGCCAGCTGCACGCGGTTGTGCCCATCCACCAGCAGCACACCGGTGCGCAGGCGGCGGATGATCAGCTCGTTGACCTCGGTCAGGTGGGCGGTCTGGACGCCGCGCGTTTCGGCCAGCTCGTAGCTGTCACGCATCTGCCGGCCCAGGATGCTGGTGATGGTGGCGACGGCGAGGTAGCCCACCGAGAACATCAGCGGCTCGGTGATCGCGCGCTCGCTTTCATCCAGCAACGTCGCCCAGAAGTGCTCACCGACAATCCCGGCGACGGCCACCATCGCCGCGCCCAGCCCCAGCCGCGGCGGCAACAGCAGCGCCGCGGCGCCGATGTTGAACATCAGCATGAGCGCGATGCCGGTGCCGGCGACGGGAATGGCATGGATGGCCAGGATGCCGAACAGCAGGTCGCAGCAGATGCCCATGAGCGCCTGCCCGCGGAGCTCGCCGCGGCGGCCGAACGCAAACAGGACGGCGCCCAGGAACAGGTAGGACAGCGCGACCACCCGCGCGAGCAGGTCGTGTCGCGGCGCCTCCAGCATGTCCGCCGCCGGCCCGAACAGGACCAGCACCAGCAGCGAGCCTTCCAGCAGCCGGTACAGGGTGAAGAAGTAGAGTTCGCGGCGCAGGGCGCTGTCGGCGTCGTCGTTGGGCGGGACGGCGAGGGCTCGCGGCACGCGGTTCATCCTTGGGCAGTGGGAGGCGTACGAGTATAGGCACCGCGCGCGCGACTGCCTGCCGGCGTGCATTTTTTGCGGGGGGCGGCGTGATCGGCCACAATAGCGGGCCCCTCGCTCCCGAGCCGTTTCCGGCCGCGCCAGCGAGGGATGTCTTCCACTCCCCTCGGTGACGCATGAATTTCCACGAATACCAGGCAAAGCAGCTGTTTGCCGACTACGGCATTGCCGTGCCGGCCGGGCGCATCGCCCGCACTCCTGAAGAAGCGGTCGAAGCCGCCAAGTCCATCCCGGGCGACCTGTGGGTGGTGAAGGCACAGATCCACGCCGGTGGCCGCGGCAAGGCCGGCGGCGTCAAGCTGGCCCGGAGCTTTGACGAGGTCAAGCAGTACACCAAGGCCATGCTCGGTACCTCGATGGAGACCTACCAGACCGCCGGTGTCGCGCTGCCGATCGACTCGGTCCTGGTCTGCGAAGGCACCGACATCGACAAGGAGCTCTACCTGTCGGTGCTGGTCGACCGCAGCACGCAGACGGTGACCTTCATTGCCTCCGCCGAAGGCGGCATGGACATCGAGCAGGTCGCCGCCGAGAAGCCGGACGCGATCAAGAGCCTGCACGTGAACTACGTGGAAGGCCTGCAGCCTTACCAGTGCCGCGCGCTTGGCTTTGATCTGGGCCTGACGGCCAAGCAGGTCAACCAGCTGACCAAGATCATGACCGGCCTGTTCAAGCTGTTCCACGAGAAGGACCTGGCGCTGGTCGAGCTGAATCCGCTGGCGATCCTGACCAACGGCGACCTCGCGGTGCTCGACGGCAAGGTCGATTCCGACGACAACGCGACCTACCGTCATCCCGACCTGGCCCAGATGCGCGACATCCGCCAGGAAGACGAGACCGAGGTCAAGGCCAGCCAGCACGACCTGAACTACGTGACCATGGACGGCAACATCGGCTGCATGGTCAACGGCGCAGGCCTGGCGATGGCGACGATGGACGTGATCAAGCTGGAAGGCGGCGAGCCGGCCAACTTCCTGGACGTTGGCGGCGGCGCCACCAAGGAGCGGGTGACCGAAGCGTTCAAGCTGATCCTGTCGAGCGACAAGGTCAAGGCGATCTTCGTCAACATCTTCGGCGGCATCGTGCGCTGCGACATGATCGCCGAGGGCATCATCGCCGCGGTCAAGGAAGTGGACGTCAAGGTGCCGGTGATCGTGCGTCTGGAAGGCACCAACGTGGATGCCGGCAAGGAGTTGCTGAAGAACTCCGGCCTGGCGATCACCTCCGCCGATGACATCAACGATGGCGCCCGCAAGGCCGTCGCCGCCGTTGCCGCCTGACCACATCACCAGGATTCGATATACATGAGCGTTTTGATCAACAAGAACACCAAGGTGATCGTGCAGGGCTTCACCGGCTCGCAGGGCACCTTCCACGCCGAGCAGATGCTCGAGTACGGCACGAAGGTTGTCGGCGGCGTCACTCCGGGCAAGGGTGGCACCACGCACCTGGACCTGCCGGTCTTCAACACGGTCGCCGACGCGGTCGAGCAGACCGGCGCGGACGCCTCGGTCATCTACGTGCCGCCGGCGTTCGCCGCGGACGCGATCCTTGAAGCCGCCGATGCGGGCATCACCGTCATCGTGTGCATCACCGAGGGCATCCCGGTGCTGGACATGCTGCGGGTCAAGAACGTGCTCAACGACTACGAAGACGTCGTGCTGATCGGCCCGAACTGCCCCGGCGTGATCACCCCCGGCGAGTGCAAGATCGGCATCATGCCCGGCCACATCCACACCGTCGGCAAGATCGGCATCGTCAGCCGCTCCGGCACCCTGACCTACGAGGCGGTCAAGCAGACCACCGACGTCGGCCTGGGCCAGTCGACCGTCATCGGTATCGGCGGCGACCCGATCCACGGCCTGGACTTCATCGACTGCCTGAAGCTGTTCCAGGACGATGAGCAGACCGAAGGCATCATCATGGTCGGCGAGATCGGTGGCAGCGCCGAGGAAGAAGCGGCCGAGTTCATCGCGCAGTACGTGACCAAGCCGGTGGTAGGCTTTATCGCCGGCGCCAGCGCCCCTCCGGGCAAGCGCATGGGCCACGCCGGTGCGATCGCCTCCGGCGGTCAGGGCACCGCTGAGGGCAAGTTCGCGGCGATGGAGAAGGCGGGCGTGACCACGGTCAAATCCCCGGGCGACCTGGGCGCGGCGATCGCCAAGCGTCTGGCGAAGTAGGGCCTCGCACTAGGTAATGAAAAAGGCCACCTTCGGGTGGCTTTTTTTGTGGCTTTTTTTCGGGGCGCTGGCGCGGGTTAGTGCATCGTGCGGTTACTGGGAGTGATTGTGGTGGCCGAGGGGCGTGGCCTGCATGTCCTCCGGGCGAATGTCCCCCGGCTCCCGCCTGCGGCGGGCGCCTCCTCCTTTATTTCGCCCGGAAGACATACACGCCACGCCTGGGCTGGGCGGTTGCGTCTCCACGGCACCAGCCAGGCTGGAACGACGGGGGCGGATGCCCTTGGGGCGAAGTAAAGGAGGAGGCACCGGCTTCACCGGTGCCGGGGGACATTCGCCGCAAGGGCATCCGCCCCTGGCGCCTCAACTAATCAGCTGTGTCGCCGCCTTCTTCCGCGCCACCCGCATCGAGCGCATCTTCTGCGCCCCACGGCGCCGGCGGCGTGGCAATCGGCTTGGTCAGGTCGAAGCCGACCCGGAACATCCGGTCCTGATCGGTGCGCGCCAGTTCGTAGACAAAGCGCTGCCCGGGATCGATTTCGATGGCCCACACGTTGCTGTTGGAGACGTCCATCCCTTCGCGGGTAAACATTTCCTGTGAGAAGGTGTCGACCGGAAATTCCTGACGCGTCGCGCTGCCGGAGGTTGCTGTCTCCCCGCCGTACATGGTCACCGGGTCGTCGCTGCCGTCCTCCAGTCGGTGATCGTGTTTCAGGCGCAAGCCTTCATCGGTCCGTGTAAGTACCCAGGTGCGCGAGTAGTTCTCGCCGACGTTGAAGGAGATGCGGATTTCCCGGTCGCTGCACTCGCGCACCTGCATGGTCAGGGTCTGGTCGCGGAACGGGTCCGGACCGTCGCTGACTGGGCGGTCGGTCAGCACGCTGCCCTCGAACGCCTTGCCGCACAGCGCGGTGATGCGGTCGAAGAACGCCTGCTGCGGGTCGGCGGGCGCCGCGGCCGGGGTGTCGGCAGCGGTGGTGGTAGTGGTGGTATCGGTCGCCGATGGACTGCAGGCGGCGAGGGCGGCGGCGAAAGTCGCCGGCAGAAGGATGCGGGAAATAGTCATCCAGCCACGCTAGCCGGTTTCGACCGTGCATGCCATGCGGGGGTGCAGGAAGCCGTGCACCCGGGTCGATGACGATAGGGAAACTCTTGAAGTTGAGGTGGCGTGGCCAAGGAGCGCACGCCAAGGACGGGAATGCGCGGTGACGTCTCGACGCTGACATCGCGACGCTGGCATCGCGCGATCACGGGACTGCCGCGGATTCCAGCAAGCAGTCACGGAAGGCCGGGTAGTCGAGTCTGAGCGGTGTGGCTGTGGCTGCTCGGGCGAGCGCCGCGGCGAGGGCCGGGGGTGGCTTCACCTCGTGGCCGATCAGGGGCTCGACCACGCTCTCGAATTTGGCCGGGTGCGCGGTGGCGACGACCGCCCAAGGGCGCCTATCGCCCTGGGCGCGCAGGCGCTCGAGTGCATGCAGCGCCACCGCGGTATGCGGACAGGGGACGAGTCCATGGCGGGCGGGAGCACCGGCAATGGCTGCGCGGATCTGGCCGTCGTCCACGCTGCAGGCCCGCATCGATGCACGCACCGCGGCGTCGTCGGCATGCCACCAGCGCAGGCGCTCGAAGTTGCTCGGTGCGCCGACATCCATCGCGTTGGCGAGGGTCGCCTTGCCGGCTTGCGGGCGGTAGTCCCCGCCGGCGAAGTAGCGTGGCAATACGTCGTTGGCATTGCTGGCGATCACGATGTCCCCAATCGGCAGGCCCATGCTGCGCGCCAGCCACGCGGCCAGGGCGTTGCCCAGGTTCCCGGTCGGGATCACGTAGTTGAGCGACGTGCCGTGGTCGGCCCGGAACTGCAGCGAGGCGTGGGCGTAGTACGCCATCTGCGGCAGCAGCCGGCCCAGGCTGATGCTGTTGGCCGACCCCAGCGTGATCGTCTCGCGCAGGCCGGCATCGGTGAGCGCCTGCTTCACCAGCTGCTGGCAATCATCGAACGTGCCCTGGACGCGCAGCGCCTGCACGTTGTCGCCGAAACAGCCCAGCCCATGCGCCTGGCGCGGCGAGACACGCCCATCGGGATACAGGATCACCACGCGGAACCCCTCACGCCTGTGGAATGCCGCGCCGACCGCCGCACCGGTATCGCCGGAGGTCGCGACCAGGATGGTGGTGGGTGGCGCGCCCGATTCGCGCAGGCGCGAGAGCGCTTCGGCGAGGAAGCGCGCGCCGATGTCCTTGAACGCGGCCGTCGGTCCGTGGAAAAGCTCGAGCAGGTAGTCGCCGGCACCCTGCAACGGGCGCAGCGGCACCGGGAAATCGAAGGCCGCGCGGCACATGTCCGCCAGTTGCGGCTCCAGACGCGAGCCGGCGAAGTACGGGCCGAGCAACGCGGCGGCGGTATCGGCGAGCGTGGCGCCGGCCTTGTCGAGGTGTGCCTCCGGAATCGCTAGAGGTACATACAGGCCACCATCGGGCGCCAGCCCGGCCGCCAGGGCGTCATCGATCCCGACCTCGGGCGACCCTCCACGGGTGCTGGCGAACTTCATGCGACCACTTCCGCGCGCGGGCCATTGATGGGCGACAGGTGCACGTCGCTGTCCAGGCCGACCGCGGCAAACGCGGCCTGCATCGCGGTAGCGGCGGTCTGCGCCTGCTCGATGTCGGCGAACCAGCCGAACACGCTGGGGCCGGCGCCCGAGATGCTCGCGCCCAGGGCTCCATGGGCGAGCGCGGCAGCCTTCACCTCGGCGAAGCCCGGTACGAGCGAGGCGCGGCGGGGTTCCACCAGCACGTCGCGTAGACCTTCGGCGATCAGGGTGAGATCACCGCGCGCCAGGCCGGTCAGGAACAGGGCCAGATGCTCGCTGTGCTGGACGACCTGACGCAGCGGGTAGGGCGCCGACAAGGCTTCGCGCGCGAGCCGGGTCTCGAGCACGTGGTGCGGATGCACCACCGCGCACACCAGCGGCGGCGCCGACAGCGGAATCGCACGGGTCGGGGTGGCCAGCACGACGCCGCCGAACAGCATCGGTGCCACGTTGTCGCCGTGCACGCTGCCGCTGGCGACGGACTCACCCAGCAGCGCCAGCGGATACAGCTGGTCGCGGGTCAGTGGCTGCTCCAGCAGCGCATTGGCCGCCACCAGCGCCGCCACGCACGACGCCGCCGAGCCGCCAAGACCCGAACCCAGCGCGATGCCCTTGTGCAGGCGCAGCTCAAACCCGTGTGCGATGCCGTATTGCTCGCGCAACTCCATCAGCGCGCGTCCGGCGGTGTTGCGCCCGGCCTCGCGCGGCAGTTGCGCTGCGCCCGCGCTGTCGCCGTCGATGCCGCTTATGGTGACCGTGGGCGCGTCGACCCGGCGCACGAAGGCGCGGTCGCCCGGGCCCTCGATGCTGTGGCCGAGCAGGTCGAAACCCACGCCGATGTTGCCGACGCTGGCGGGCGCGAATGCGGTGGCTTCCTGGCGCGGCGTAGCCCCGGAGCTACCGGCGCGGGCGGCGCCGGATGTGTGCCTCGGCCGGTCGATATCCGTTTTCACAGTCGTGCCCCGAGCGCCTGCGCAATGGCCAGCACGTCGCCGAACACGCCGGCGGCGGTGACCTCCGGCCCGGCGCCGGGGCCCTGCACGACCAGTGGGTTGTCGGTGTAGCGACGGGTGTGGAACTGGATCAGGTTGTCGGTCAGACGGGTGTACAGGCTGGCGTGTCCTGCCGGCGGCACCACCAGGGCGACGCTCGCACGCCCGTCGCGGTCCATCCGGGCCAGGTAGCGCAAGGCGCCGCCGCCGGCCAGCGCGTCGTCAAGTCGCGCCTGCAGCGGTGTATCCAGCTCCTCCAGGCGGGCAAGGAATTCCTCCAGCGGAACATCCTGCAGCGGCGGCGGCACAAGGTTTTCGATCTCGACATCCTCCAGTGACAGCATGCGACCGGCCTCGCGGGCGAGGATCACCAGCTTGCGGGCGACATCGATGCCCGACAGGTCATCGCGCGGGTCGGGTTCGGTATAGCCCAGCTCGCGCGCCTCGCGCACCAGCGCGGAGAACGGCACGCTGCCATCGAAGCGGTTGAACAGCCACGCCAGCGTGCCCGACAACACGCCCTCGAAGGCGGTCAGTTCGTCACCGGTGTCGAGCTGGTTGCGCAGGGTCACGATCACCGGCAGGCCGGCGCCGACGGTGGCCTCGTAGCCGAAGCGGCCGCCGTGTCGGGTGGCGGCGCGGATCGCCTGGTAGCGGGCCAGGTCGCCGCTGCCGGCGTGCTTGCTCGGCGTCACGACATGGATGCCGGCGGCCAGCCAGTGCGGGTAGTAGTCGGCGATGGCGTCGCTGCCGCTGCAATCCACGATCAGCGCGTGCGGCAGATGGCTGGCGCGGACGTGATGGGCGAACGCATCCAGGTCCAGCGCCTCGCCGGCCTCCAGTGCCTCCAAAGCCTGTTGCGGCGGCAGGTTGCGAGGCGCCAGGCTCATGCGGCGGCTGTTGGCGATCGCGCGCAGGCGCAGGTCGATGCCGCGCTGGCCCTCACCAGCTAGGCGCTGCAGCGAATCGGACAGCTGGCCGAGCAGGGCACGGCCGACCTTGCCGGGCCCGATGAGGCCAATGGAGAGTGTCTGCGGCGAAAGCCAGAACGCGGAATGCACGGCGCGCAAACCGCGCACGGCATCGGCGGCGTCCAGCGCGACGGAGATGTTGCGTTCGCTGGCGCCCTGGGCGATCGCGCGGATGTTGACCCGCGCCTTTGCCAGACCATCGAACAGCCGTGCGGCCACACCGGGGGAGCCGACCATGCCGTCGCCCACGGCGGCGAGGATGACGATGCCCGGCGTCACCTCGACCCCGGCGACCAGCCCTTCTTCAATGGCGTCGGCGAAGGCGCTGGCGACCGCCTCGCGGGCCTGCGCCGCCTGCGCCTCGCGCACCACGCAGCAGATCGAATGCTCGCTGGAGCCCTGCGAGATCATCGTCACCGAGACGCTTGCGGCATGCAGGGCCGCGAACATCCGCTCGGCGGTCCCCGGCACCCCGATCAGGCCGGCGCCACTGAGTTCCAGCAGGGCCATGCGTTCCACCAGGCTGAGGCCTTTCACCGGCGACGCGGCTGCGGCGGACTCCAGGCTGATCACGGTGCCGGGGGCTGCTGGGTTGCGGGTGTTGCGGATGCGGATCGCCAGTCCGGCCTGCAGCGCCGGCGCCATGGTGCGCGGGTGCAGCACGCTGGCACCGAAATAGGAGAGCTCATTGGCCTCGGCGTAGGACATGGAATCCAGGCACACCGCATCCGGCACCAGTCGCGGGTCGGCGCTGAGCACGCCGTCGACGTCGGTCCAGATGGTGAGCTCGCTGGCATGTAGCAGGCGCCCGAACGCGGCCGCGGAATAGTCGCTGCCATTGCGTCCCAGCGTGGTATTCGCGCCCTCGCCATCGCGGGCGATGAAGCCGGTGATGACGCGGCCACGGGCGCATTGCTGCTCCCGCTCCGACCACTGTGCCAGGCGCGACTGGCTGGCCCCCCAGTCAACCGTGACGCCCAGCTCGCCGGGGTTGGCGACGAGCACGTCGCGCGCGTCCAGGCAGCCCCAGCCGCCATCCGCGCCGCCCAGCGCGACCTGCAACAGGCGCGCGGAACAGACGTCGCCCAGGCCATGCACGCCGGCGATGTCGGCCTCGCTGCGCGCCTGTCCGGACGCGATCGCCGTCAGCGTGTCGCCGAGCTCGGTGAACCGGGCTTCCAGCCAATCGTGCAGGCCATGCGCCGAGCCCGAATCCAGCGCATCGGCCGCGTCCAGATGGCGCTGGCGCAGCGCCATGAAGGCGGGCTTCCAGTCCGTGGCGGACATGCTGGCCTCAGCCAGTCCGACCAAGGTGTCAGTGACCCCGTGCATCGCCGAGACGACAACGAACTGAAGGCCGGTCGCTGCCGCATCCATTTCGTCGAGGAGCGCGGCAACGCGCTGGTAGTGGGCGGCGTCGGCAAGGCTGCTGCCACCGAACTTGTGCAGGTGGACGGGCTTGAGGCCCGGCGCAAGTGGCTGCCCCGGATCGATGCGCGGCGGGGCAAGGGGGGAGGGCATCGGAGAATCCTGTCGATCTGCGTTGGGGAGGGTATGTGGCTCAGTCACGCATGCAAACGGCGTAGCAGCGGACCTGCAGGTTTTCCAGCACTGCCGCGGTGGCGGCGCGGGTGTCGATCGCTGCGCCACTGCCGCGGATGTCGGCGGTGAAGGCACCCGCGTCCAGTGCCTGCGACACCGCCTGCTCCACGCAGTCCGCCTCGTCGTCCAGCCCGAGCGAGTGGCGCAGCAGCATCGCCGCACTGAGTATCGCCGCAACCGGGTTGGCGATGCCGCGCCCGGTGATGTCGGGCGCCGAGCCGTGGATCGGCTCGTACAGCCCGGCCCTGCCGTCGCCCAGCGAGGCCGACGGCAGCAGGCCCATCGAGCCGGCCAGCATCGAGGCCTCGTCGGTGAGGATGTCGCCGAACATGTTCTCGGTCACGATCACGTCGTACTCGCGCGGACGCGACAGCAGGTGCATCGCCATCGAGTCGACCAGCTGGTGTTCCAGGGTGATGTCGGGAAACTCCTCGGCCACTACCCGGGCGGCGACTTCCCGCCACAGGCGCGAGGTTTCCAGCACGTTGGCCTTGTCCACCGATGTCAGGTGGCCGCGGCGACGGCGGGCGAGCTGCGCGGCGCGGCGGACGACACGCTCGACCTCACCCACGCTGTACTCGCACAGGTCGCTGGCGCTGTCGCTGGCGCGCTGTTTCCGGCCGAAGTAGATCCCGCCGGTCAGCTCCCGCACCACCACCAGATCCACGCCGTTGAGCAGGTGTGGCTTGATCGGCGAGGCGCCCAGAGCCGCCGGGTGCGGTTTGACGGGACGCAGGTTGGCGTACAGGCCCAGGCCCTTGCGCAGCGCCAGCAGGCCCTGCTCGGGCCGCACGCTCGCCTTTGGATCGGACCACCTGGGTCCGCCTACGGCGCCCAGCAATACGGCGTCGGCGGTGCGGCAGGCCTCCAGCGTGCTCTGCGGCAAGGCCTCGCCGGTGGTGTCAATCGCGGCGCCGCCGATCAGGTGCTCGTGGAAGTTGAAGCGATGGCCGTAGGCGGACGCGACTGCTTGCAAGATTTCCACGGCAGCGGCGGTGACTTCCGGGCCGATTCCGTCACCGGGCAGGACAACGATCTCAGCGTGCATGGTTCAACTCCTCGTAACGGGCGATGGCGGGTTCCTGCTTGAGCAGGTAGCCGAGCTGGTCGACGCCTTCCAGCAGACAGGTGCGGGCGAATTCATCCAGCGGGAATTCGAACCCGCGCCCATCCGGCAGGCGGACCGTGCCTCTGGCGACATCGATGTGCAGCTCGACGCCCGGCCGGGCGAGCAGCTCGTCGACCACCGCGTCGGGCAGGACGATCGCGAGCAGGCCGTTCTTGAGCGCGTTGCTGCGGAAGATGTCGGCGATCTGGGCGCTGATCACCGCCCGCAGGCCAAGGTCGAGCAGGGCCCAGGGCGCGTGCTCGCGCGATGAGCCGCAGCCGAAGTTGCGACCGGCGACCAGGATCTGCGCACCGACATTGGCCGGGTCGTTGAAGGGAAACGCCGGGTCCGGCGCGCCGTCGGCGCGCTGCCGCCAGTCATGGAAGGCGAACCGGCCCAGACCCTTGCGCTCGGTGGTGGTCAGAAAGCGCGCGGGGATGATCTGGTCGGTATCGATGTTGCGTTCGCGCAGGACGACCGTGCGCGAGTGCAGTTCGGTGATGGCGCTCATGGCGTGGCCTCCGCGGCGACGTTGCGGGGCGGTGCATCGGCCGCTGCCGGCGAAGGGTGCTGCCCGCGCAGGAACGCCTCCGGATCGGTGATCTCGCCGCGGACGGCGCACACCGCGGCGGTCAGCGGTGAGGCGAGCACGGTGCGTGCACCCTGGCCCTGGCGGCCTTCAAAGTTGCGGTTGCTGGTGGACACCGCCAGTTGCCCCGGCGCGACCAGGTCACCGTTCATCGCGATGCACATCGAGCAGCCGGGCTCGCGCCATTCCGCCCCGGCGGCCAGCACGATCCGGTGGATCCCCTCGGCTTCGGCGTCGCGCTTGATCTGCACCGAACCGGGTACCACCAGCATGCGCACGCGGGGGTGCACCTTGCGGCCGCGCAGGATCCCTGCCGCCTGGCGCAGGTCGTCCAGCCGCGAATTGGTGCAGCTGCCGATGAACACCACTTCAACCGGTTGTCCGGCCAGGGGCTGGCCGCCGGCGAAGCCCATGTACGCCAGTGCCTTGCGGTCGTCATCGTTGCCGGGCGGCGGCAACGGCAGGTCGATGGCGGTCACCTGGCCCGGGTGGGTGCCCCACGTCACGGTGGGGCGGATGTCCGCCGCGTCGATGCGGACCTCGCGGTCGAAGCGTGCGCCCTCGTCGCTGCGCAGCTGACGCCAGCGCGCGACGGCCTGTTCGAACGCCTCGCCCTGCGGCGCGCGTGGCTTGCCGCGCAGGAACGCGAAAGTCGTCTCGTCGGGGGCGATCAGGCCCGCGCGGGCGCCGGCCTCGATCGACATGTTGCACACCGTCATCCGCTCATCCATCGACAACGCGCGTATGGCGCTGCCGCGGTACTCGATGACGTGACCGGTGCCGCCGTTGACGCCGATCACCCCGATCACGTGCAGGATCAGGTCCTTGGCGGTCACCGACGCTCCCAGTTGGCCGTCGATGGTGATCGCCAGCGTGCGTGGCTTGCGTTGCAGCAGGCACTGGGTGGCCAGCACGTGGCCGACCTCGCTCGTACCAATGCCGAAGGCCAGCGCGCCGAACGCGCCGTGGGTCGCGGTGTGGCTGTCGCCGCAGACCACGGTCATGCCGGGCTGGGTCAGCCCCAGTTCGGGTCCGATCACGTGGACGATGCCGCGATGGTCGCTGTCGAAATCGAACAGTTCGATGCCGTGGCGCGCCGCGTTGTCGCGCAGGGTCGCGACCTGCTTCTCGGCTTCGGGCGTCGCGTAGGGCAGGCTGCCGTCCGCGTTGCGCGGCAGGGTCGGGGTGGAGTGGTCCAGCGTGCCCTTGGTCAACTCCGGGCGGCGCACCTTCAGGCCGCGCGCGTCCAGCTCGGTGAAGGCCTGAGGGGTGGTGACCTCGTGGATCAGGTGCAGGTCGATGTACAGCACGGCCGGCGAGGCTTCGCTTTCGGGGCTGACCAGGTGGCCATCCCACAGCTTGTCGAACAGCGTACGCGGCGCGCCGCTGCCGGCCCGGTGGATGCGGTTGGCGATGTCCAGCCACGCCAGCGCGGACGCTTCCAGGATGTCGGTGCTGGTGCCCGAGCCGGTGTGCTCGACGCCGTCCAGGGTCGCGACCACGCTGGCCTGGCCCTGGGCGTCATCGCCGGCGGTGATGCTGGAGATCTGGAAGCTGTCGATCTCCAGCGGCATGTCCGCCGCCCGCGACAACGCCGCGAACAGGGCGTGCACCGGCCCGTCGCCGACGGCCGCCTCTTCGGCGACCGTGCCGCACGGCCTGGCCAGGCGCACGCTCGCGGTCGGCAGCATGCCCTCACCCACGCCGGTGGATGCGTGCACGCGCAGCAGCCGGAAGCCGCGCCGCAGCGGCGCGTCGGTGCCCAGCACCAGCGTCTCCAGGTCGGCGTCGAAGACCTCGCGCTTCTTCTCCGCCAGCACCTTGAACGCGTCAAAGACCTCATTCAGGCGGGTGTCGTCCAGCGCCAAGCCCAGCGTCTGCAACCGGTCGCTCAGGGCCGCGCGGCCGCTGTGGCGACCCATCACCATCTGCGACTGCTCCCAGCCCACGTCCTGCGGATGCATGATTTCGTAGGTGCCGCGGTGCTTGAGCATGCCGTGCTGGTGGATGCCGGACTCGTGGGCAAACGCGTTCTGGCCGACGATCGCCTTGTTGCGCTGCACGTGCATGCCGGTGATCCGCGACAGCAGGCGCGAGGTCGGCACCAGCCGGCGCGTATCGATCCGCGTGGTCGCATTGAAGTAGCTGCGGCGCACGTTGAGCGCCATCACCAGTTCCTCCAGCGCGCAGTTGCCGGCCCGCTCGCCGATGCCGTTGATGGTGCATTCGACCTGCCGCGCGCCGCCTTCGATCGCGGCCAGGCTGTTGGCGACCGCCAGGCCCAGGTCGTTGTGGCAGTGGGCGCTGAACACCGCGCGCTCCGCGTCGCGCACGTTGGCGCGCAGGTATTCGAACAGCGAGCGGATCTCCGCCGGGGTGGTGTAGCCGACCGTGTCGGGAATGTTCAGCGTGGTCGCCCCGGCGGCGATCGCCGCGCTGCAGACCTCGGCCAGAAACTCGGGCTCGGTGCGCAGCGCATCCTCGGCGGAGAACTCGACGTCGTCGAAATGGCGCTTCGCCAGTTCCACGCCCATCACCGCGCGCTCGATCACCTGCTCCCTGGTCAGGCCCAGCTTGTGCTCGCGGTGCAGCGGACTGGTGGACAGGAACACATGCATGCGTGCGCCTTCGGCGCCTTCCAGCGCGCGCACGCCAGCTTGGATGTCGCCGGGGTGGCAACGCGCCAACGCCGCCAGCGTCGAGCCGCGCACTTCCCGGACGATCCGCCGGGTGGCCTCGACTTCCGCCTCCGAGCTTGCCGGGAAGCCGACTTCGATCACGTCCACGCCGAGATCGGCCAGCGCGTGGGCGAACCGCAGCTTCTGCGGCGCGGTCATGCTGCACCCCGGCGACTGCTCGCCATCGCGCAGGCTGGTGTCGAAGATGCGTACGTGTTCGGCAGGCGAGTGTTCGGCGGGTACATGCCCGGCAGGAGCGTGTTCGTCGTGTGCGGCGTCGGTAATAGCTACGTCGGGTTCGTGGGTGCTCATGCTGGGATGACCTCGGGAGTGGGCGCCGGCGTGGGTTGCTCCACGGGGCGGGACGGCGCGGAGGCCGTGCTGGCAGGGGAAAGGGGGCGGACCGAGGCGGCACGCGCGGGCGGCGCGATGTCGCGGCTGCGGCGACGCGGGCGGCGCGGTGCGCGCGGGCGGACGTCGGAGAGCAGCTGGGCCAGCACGCTGGCATCGATGTTGCCGCCGGAGACGACCGCGCATTTGCGCCGACCCGCAACCCGTCGACCGGCGGCCAGCGCCAGCGCGCCGGCACCTTCGGCGATGACGTGCTCCTCCAGCGCCAGCCGGACCAGCGTCTCGCGCAGCTCGGCCTCGCGCACGATCACGATGTCGTCCAGCAGTCCGGCGAGCAGCTGTCGGGTCAGCAGGCCGGGCTCCTTCACCCGCACGCCGTCGGCCAGGGTCGCGGCACTCTCGCGCAGCTCGAAGTCGCCGCGCAGCGCGCGTGCCATCGAGTCGACGTCTTCGACCTGGGCGCCGACGATGCGTACACCCTGCGACTTCAACGCCAGGGCGACGCCGGCGGCCAGCCCGCCCCCGCCGATCGGCACCAGCACGACATCCGGTGCCAGTGCAGCCATCTCCAGACCCACCGTGCCCTGGCCGGCGATCACGTCCGGATCGTCGAAGGCCGACAGCAGGCGGTAGTCGTTCTGCTCCGCCAGCTCCGCGGCGAAGGCCCTGGCTTCGTCGTAGGTATCGCCGTGCAGCCGGACGGTCGCGCTACAGTGGGCGACGCCGGCGATCTTGGTCTGCGGGGCGTTGCCCGGCATCACCGCGATCACCGGCACCCGCAGCCGGTATCCGGCCCAGGCCAGCCCCTGCGCGTGGTTACCGGCCGAAGCGGCGATCACCGGCCGCTGGTCGCCACGCTCACGCATCGCGAGCAACGCGTTCATTGCCCCGCGCACTTTGTAGGACCCGGTCCGCTGCAGGTTTTCCAGCTTCAACCAGCAGCCGAAACGCTCGGCATAGTGCAACGGCGTCGCCGCCAGGTAGGGCCGCAAGCGCGCCTGCGCGGCCAGCACGGCGGAAGCACTCACACCTGCCAGGGCCATCGCCTCAGTCACGGGGCAGGCCTACATCCGTCAGCCAGGCGCGATGGCTGGCGTCCGCGCCACTGACCACGTCGCGGTAAAGCTGGGCGATTTCCCGGCCGCGTTTGTCCGATGCGAAGCGGTGTTCGTTGAGGACGTTGATCGGGGTGACTTCCGCCGCGGTGCCGCAGACGAAGACCTCGTCGGCCTGCAGCAACTCCTTAAGCGACACCGCGCGCGACTCCGCGCCGGTCAGCGCGATCACCGTATCGCGGGTGATGCCGGCCAGGGCATCCGGGTGCTCGACGGCGGTCAGATTGTCGCCGTTGAGCATGAATACGTTGGCCCCGGTGCACTCCACCACCATGCCCGCCTCGTCGACGAACAGCGCCTCGTCAAACCCGCGCGTCTTCGCCTCGTGCTTGGCCAGGATGGAGTTGACGTAGGCACCGCACAGCTTCAGCGGCGGCAGCGAGGTGGCCGGATTGCGGCGCCACGAGGACACGCCCAGCTTCACCGCGCTGCCCGACAGATGCACCACGGTGCCGAAGGTGGCGACCATCAGGTGCTTGCTCAGCGGCGCCACGTCCAGGCCGATCGAACCGGTGCCGCACCAGGCCAGCGGCCGGATGTAGGCCGCGCTCTGGCGGTTCGCGCGCAGCACCCGCAAGGTCGCCTCCGTCGCCTGCCGGACGTCGAAGTCGATGCCCAGCAGCTCGCAACCATTGCGCATCCGCTCCATGTGTTCGGGCAGGCGGAACACCGCCGACCCGCCATCTACGGTCTGGTAACTGCGGATGCCCTCGAACACGCCGCTGCCGTAGTGCAGGGCGTGCGTGGTCAGCGGCGCCAGCGGCGCATCGGCGCGTACCAGCTCGCCGTCGAACCACAGCTGCAGCACGGGGTTTCCTGCGGCGTCTTTCAGCGACATGGCGAGACCTCCACGGCGAGGCAGTCGTGCAGCTTGTGCAGCTGGGCCTGCAGACCCTCGCCGCAGCGCTGGCCTTCCACGTTCATGCGCAGGTGCCAGTGCTCGCCGTCGGGCTGGAGTCCGCCGTCGACGCCGACGGTCTGGAAGCCGCGGCGCTCGGCGGTGCCGATCACCCGGGCCAGTGCGCCCTCGGCGCGGCGCATGACGAGGTCAATCTGGTAGCGCATGTGCGTTCTCCGGTTGGGGCGAATGGGGTGGGGTTGCGTGGACGTGGGTCACGCCGGCGTGGGCGGGCGAGGCGTGGGCGGGCGAGGCGTGGCTGGCGACTGCTGCGGAGGCGTTCGCTGCGGCGGGGGTTGCGCCCGCGGCCGCAAGCGGCGCGTTTGATTCGTGGAGCATCTGCGCGTTGTTGTGGTTGGGCGGCACCAGCGGCCAGACGTTGGCGTGGGCATCGATGGAGACATGCAGCAGCGCCGGCCCTGGCGCAGCGATTAATCGCTGCAGTGCCGCCTCGCAGTCGTCCGCGCGGTCCAGCGCGAAGGCCTGGATCCCGAACGCGGCGGCGACGGCGACAAAATCCGGGTTGTCTGACAGGTCGGTTTCCGAATAGCGGTGCTCGAAAAACAGTTCCTGCCATTGCCGGACCATGCCCAGGCGCTGGTTGTCGAGCAGGACGATCTTTACCGGCAGCCGGTAGCGCGCGAGGGTCGCCAGCTCCTGCACGTTCATCAGGAACGACCCGTCGCCGCTGACACAGAACACCTGCGCCTGCGGATCGGCCATCTGCGCACCGATGGCTGCCGGCAGGCCGAAGCCCATCGCGCCCAGGCCGCCGCTGGTCAGGTGCTTGCGCGGATCGTTGAAACCCCAGTGCTGGGCGACCCACATCTGGTGCTGGCCGACATCGCAGCTGACTACCACCGCCGGTGCCAACTCCGACAACCGCCGCAGCAGTGCCGGGGCGTATACGGTGGCGGTCGGGGCGTCGTAGCGCGCCGCATACTGGCGTTTGCGCGACTGGCAGGTGCTCCGCCAGGCCGAACATTCCGGCATGGCAGTGGCCAGCTGGTTGAGGCTGTGCTGCAGCTCGCCATGCAGCACCGCATCGCAGCGCCGCAGCTTGTTGAACTCGGCCGGGTCCACATCCAGGTGGATGACCCTGGCGATCGGCGCGAACTGGTCCAGACGTCCCGTTGCGCGGTCATCGAAGCGAGCGCCGACCACCACCAGCAGATCGGCTTCCTGCACCGCCATGTTGGCCGCGCGGGTGCCGTGCATGCCCAACATCCCCAGGTTCAGCGGATGCGCGTCAGGCAGGGCACCCAGACCGCGCAGGGTCAGCACCGTAGGCACCTGGACGGATTCCACAAAGGTGCGGAACTCGGCCACCGCATCCCCCAGGGCGATGCCACCGCCGCCATAGACGACCGGGCGGCGCGCCTTCGACAGCAGCTCCAAGGCCGTGACCAGGTCAACGTTGGTCGCCGGCGGCGCCGGGTCCACTGGCGCGGGAACGTGCGCGGGCAAATGCGCCGCCCCCGCCAGCTGCACATCCTTGGGCAGGTCGATCAGCACCGGTCCCGGCCGGCCGCTGCGGGCCAGGCGGAAGGCCTCGCGGACCACGTCGGGCAGCTGCTCGACGCTGCGCGGGAGGAAGCTGTGCTTCACCACCGGCAGGGTCATGCCGAACACGTCCACTTCCTGGAACGCGTCCGTGCCCATCAGCGTGGTCGCCACCTGTCCGGTGATCACCACCATCGGCACCGAATCGAGCATCGCATCGGCGATGCCGGTCACCAGGTTGGTCGCGCCCGGGCCGGAGGTGGCGATGCACACCCCGACCCGGCCGCTGGCGCGGGCATAGCCATTGGCCGCGAACGCCGCGCCCTGCTCATGCCGCACCAGCACATGCTTCAGTTCGCAGCCGTACAACGCATCGTAGAACGGCATGATCGCGCCACCCGGATAGCCGAACAGCGTGTCCACCTTCTCCGCGGACAGTGCCTCCACCAGCCAGCGCGCGCCGTTCATGCCGAGGCCGGCTCGGCGCGCCCGGCGACCGCCTTGGGAGCGTTCGCGGGCGCTTTCGCATCGGCCTGCGGCGCATCGCCCAGCCACGGCATCGCCGCGCGCAGCTTGCGCCCGGTCACCTCGATCGGGTGGTCCAGGTCAGCCTGCTTCAGGGCCTGGTAGTTGGCGTTGCCGGACTTGTACTCGGCGATCCACTGGCGCGCGAAGGTGCCGTCCTGGATCTCGGCCAGTACCTTGCGCATCTGTGCGCGTGTGTTGTCATCAACCACGTAGGAACCACGGGTCAGCGCGCCGTACTGCGCGGTCTCGCTGATGAACTCGTGCATCCGGGTGACGCCACCCTCGTAGAACAGGTCGACGATCAGCTTCAGCTCGTGCAGACACTCGTAATAGGCAATCTCGGGCTGATAACCGGCCTCAACCAGGGTCTCGAAACCGGCCTGGACCAGCTTGGTCGCGCCGCCGCAGAGCACGGCCTGCTCGCCGAACAGGTCGGTCTCGGTCTCTTCCTTGAAGGTGGTCCTGATCGCGTTCTGACGCGCCCCGCCGATGCCGGCGCAATACGCCAGGGCGAGCTTTTCCGCGTTGCCACTGACGTCCTGATGGACGGCGTAGACCGCCGGCACGCCGCGGCCGATCTCGAACTCGCGGCGCACCAGCGCGCCCGGGCCCTTCGGCGCGACCAGCACCACGTCCAGATCGGCGCGCGGGGTGATCTGGCCGTAGTGCACGTTGAAGCCGTGCGCGAACAGCAGGCAGGCGCCCTGGGTGATGTTGGGCTCGATGACCTTCGTATAGAGCTCCGCCTGGACCATGTCGGGGGTCAGCACCGCGACCACTTCGGCGCCCGCGACCGCGCCGGCAGGCGTGCTCACGCGGAAGCCATCGGCCCTGGCCTTGATCGAGGTCGGGCCACCCGGGCGCAGCCCTACGGTGACGGCAAAGCCGGAGTCGCGCAGGTTGAGCGCGTGTGCGCGGCCCTGGCTGCCGTAGCCGATGACGGCAACGCGGGGGCGGTGGGCGGTGGGGTCGGTGTTGCTCATGGGAGGGAGTCCTGTGGAGTGGGTTGGAGAGGAAAAGAGAGGTGAGCGGAGAGGGGGTTGATCGGATTCGCGCCGGGACTCAGGTCGTCGCCAGTTCGGCTTCGGGCTTCGCGGCCGTATCGGTGCCAACGAGGGTTGCCGGAATGCCGCGGCCGCTCAGTGGGCCGGGTGCGGTGACCGCGCCCAGGGAGGCCGAGCTGACCAGCTGCGCGTACTTCGCGAGCACGCCGGTGGTGACGCGCGGGGCGATGCGCGCGGGGGTCCGCGAGGCGAGGTCCGCATCGACGTCGATGCGTCGGGTGGTGACGTCGATGCTGATCCGGTCGCCGTCGCGGATCCTGGCGATGGGGCCGCCATGCGCCGCCTCGGGCGACACGTGACCGACCATGAAGCCGCGCGTCGCGCCACTGAATCGGCCGTCGGTGATCAGGGCCACGTCATCGCTCAAGCCCTGGCCCACCAGCGCGGCGGTGACCGCCAGCATCTCGCGCATGCCCGGGCCACCGGCCGGGCCTTCGAAGCGGATCACGACCACGTCGCCGGCGTTGACCTTGCGCGCCTGGACCGCGGCGAAGCAGCTCTCCTCGGAGTTGAACACCCGCGCCGGCCCCGCGAAATGGTCCTGGCCGTGGCCCGCCAGCTTGACGATGCAGCCTTCGGGGGCGAGATCGCCGTACAGGATCGAGAAACCACCCGTCGGCTTTATCGGATCGGACACCCGCCGGACCGCGTCCTGCTCTGCGGCCGCGGGCAGCGCGTCCAGCTCCTCGAACAGGCTGCGGCCGGTGACCGTGGGCATGTCGTCGATCAGGCCGGCGGTGCGCAGCTCATCGGCGACCAGGGCGACACCGCCAAAAGTGAACAGCTCTGCCGCGGTATAGCGGCCACCGGGTTTGAGGTCGGCGATAACCGGGACCGCCGATGCCTGCTGGAACTCCTCCAGGTCGAAGGCCACGCCGGCCTCGTGGGCGATCGCCAGCAGATGCATCGCGCAGTTGGTCGAGCCGGCCGTCGCGGACACTGCGCGGGCGGCATTGCGCAGCGATGTGCGGGTCAGCAACTGGCGCGGCAGCGGACCACCGCGGCCCAGCTGCTCCATCACCATCCGCCCGCAGGCATGCGCCGCGTCCGGCTTGTCTGCGTGGGTCGCCGGAATGTCGTTGAGCTGTAGCGGCGACAGGCCCAGGAAGGTCAGCACCATCGCCATCGTGTTGGCGGTGAACTGGCCGCCGCAGGCACCCGCGCCCGGACAGGCGTGGCGCTCGACATTGGCCAGCTCGGTGTCATCGATGTGCCCGGCGGCATGTGCGCCGACCGCTTCGAACACGTCCTGCACCGTCAGCGAGCGCTCACCGGTGGGGCACTTGCCCGGCATGATCGTGCCGCCGTAGAGGATCACGGTCGGGATATCCAGCCGCGCCGCCGCCATCGCCGCCGCCGGGATGGTCTTGTCGCAGCCCACCAGCAGCACCATCGCGTCCAGGCAGTGACCCATCACCGCCAACTCGATCGAGTCGGCAATCGTCTCGCGTGAGGCCAGCGAGGCCCGCATGCCGTCGCTGCCCATGGCGATGCCGTCGGTGACGGCGATGGTGTTGAACTCGACCGGCGTACCGCCGCCTTCGCGGACGCCGTCGGCGGCGTGCCGTGCCAGGTCGCGCAGGTTGATGTTGCACGGCGATACGTCCGTCCACGTGTGCACCACGGCGACCAGCGGCTTGGCGATCGCCGCATCGTCCATGCCGGTGGCGCGCAGCATCGCGCGGGCCGGGGCATGGGCGGGACCTGACTTGATGGCGTTGCTTCTCACGTTGTCTTTCCTTTCGCTGCCGGCGGGTCCGGCTGGGTGGGTGGACGGAATCGGGAGTCCTGAAACGAAAAACCCCGCGCCTTTTTGGGGCGCGGGGTCCGGTTCCTGTTACTGGGTCTGTGTGGTCTACACGTACCCGAACCCCGCGCCTGAAAGGAGGGTAATAAGGAGGGTTACGAGAATGAGCAGGCCGGTGGTCGGCGCGGCACTGCCGCGGCCGACCGCAGGGGCCTGTGCCGTGGTCAGGGTTGTGATGGGTTTGCTGCGATGGATGCTGCGCTGCGTCATGGATCGACCTAAGCATGGGTCGATCAGGATTGTCAAGTCTTCAAGACAGAGAGTTCCGGCGGACTGCGCCCACGCAGAGAGCAGCGCTGCGCCAGGTGTTTGTCCGGACAGCCTTCCGCGGCGGAATTGCGCGAAATGGGGAGGTGAACCGTTCGGGATAACCGTTAGCGACCAAGTATCACCGGGTGCCTTCGTTTGCCGCATCACGCCCAGCTGTTTGCCGACCCTGTCGGTAGTGGACTTTGGGCACATGCAATATCCGGCGCGGATCCGGATAATCCGACGCATTCATGTTGCTGCCTGACGCGTCCTCCCCGCCTGAACGACTGCGCATTGGTCAATGCACGGTCGACGTCCTGTCACGCGAGATCCATGCGCCGGGCGCACGCAGGCCGTTCCGGGTAACGCCCAAGGCGATGGCCGTGCTGCTGGTGCTGGCAGCCAGCGCGGACCGCGTGGTCAGCCGCGAGATGCTGCTCGAGCAGGTCTGGCCCGACACGCATCCCAGCGACGACGTGCTGACCCAGGCCGTGACGCAGCTCCGCAAGGCGTTCCAGGAAGTCCGCGGCGATCCGCGCTACATCGAGACCATCGCCAAGGGCGGCTACCGCTTGCTGGCGCCGGTCGAAAGCCTAGACACGCCGACGCTGCCGGCGACCGGCACTGGCGCAGGCAGTCGAGCGATCGCACCGGAGCCTGCCAGCGCGCGGCCACCGCCGACTGGCGAGGCCGTGGCCCCCACCGGTACGGGCCCGACCGGCGTGCCATCTGCGCCACCCAGCCACCCGTCCGAACTCCCCCGTAGCCTTTGGCGGCCGGCAGTGATCGTGGCGGCGCTGTTGGTACTTGTGCTGATCGTGGCGCTGCTTGGCCGTTGGTGGATGACGTCCCGGCAGGCGCCCGAAATCCCGGACCCGCCGCCGGCCGAGGCGGCTGCCACCCCGCCCGCAAATGCTGAGCGCATCGAGCCGTTCCTGATCACGTCCGCTCCGGGCTTCGAGTTGGCGCCCTCGCTCAGTCCCGGCGGCGGACAGGTCGTATACATGGCCGTTCCGGAAGGGCAGCGCAACATTGCGATCATGCTGCAGACCACTGCTCCGGTGGCGCCCCGGCAGCTGACCTTCCCGCAGGGTATGGCCGAGGATTCCTCCCCGCAGTGGTCGCCCGAAGGCCACGAGATCGCCTTCCTGCGGGTCACGCCGGGCCAGGACTGCCGGCTGATGGTGATACGCCCGACCGGTCGCGGCGAGCGCACCGTCGCCCAGTGCGATCCCGACAGCCAGCCGGGTTTTGGCTGGACGCCGGATGGCCGCGGATTCATCCTCGATCGCGACGCCATCGCGGGCCTGCAGGTGCTCGATCTGGCCAGCGGCGAGGTGCGCGCGCTTGACTACGACGCCGATCCGGATCGCCTGGACCGTTCCCCGCGCTACTCGCCCGACGGCCGCTGGATCGTGTTCCTGCGCAATTCACCGCTGGGCGATTTCTGGCGCGTCGCGGCCAGTGGTGGAAAGGCCGAGCGGCTGACCAGGATGAGCGGCGAGATCCGCGGCTGGGACTGGCTCGCCGACAGCAGCACGCTGGTCTACGCGCGGCGCATCGACGGGATCAGCCGCCTGTATCGCTTCGACATCGCCAGTGGCAACCATGTCGAACTGGGCGTGGAAGACGGCGAGCAGCCGGCGGCCGCGCGCAACGCCGGCTCGCTTGCGTACGTGCTGCGTCATCCCCGCTTCGGCATCTACCGCTTCAGCGTCAATGGCGAGCGCGCCGGCGAGCGGCTTTTTGCGTCCTCCGGCCGCGACCGGGTTCCGTCGATCGCCCCGGACGGCCGCCAGCTGGTGTTTGCGTCCGACCGGGCCGGTCCGTTCGGCCTGTGGTGGGCCGATGTGGATGACCCGGCGTCGCTGCGCATGCTGGAAGGGATCCAGCCTGATACCCGCCAGCCGGCCGCGTGGTCCAGCGACGGCAAGCGCGTGCTGCTGGTGGGTACCCCGGCCGACTCCGGACCCGGGGAAACTGCCCAGGCCGGGGTCTTCGAAGTGTTTCCCGACAGCGGACGCATGACCCGCCTGGCGCTGCGGGTCGGCGCGCCGGTCCAGGCGGCATTCGCACCCGGGCCCGACGGCCCGGACCAGCGGCTGCTGGTGTTGGCCGACCACGGCGAGGGTCGACTGCGCCTGAACCTGTTCGATGCAGCCCGGCCCTCCACACCGCTGGCGACCATCGACAACGTCACCCGGCTGCAGGTCGATGCGCCGGGCAAGCGGGTCATCTTCACGCGCGGGGGCGATCCCGGCCTGTGGCAGGTCGACACCGAGCTGAGCGCGGGCAGCATCCGCCCGGTGCAGCTGCCACGAGGCGTGACGCGATGGCAGCACGCCTGGGCGGCAACCGATCGCGGCGGCGTGTTCCTGGTGCGACGCACGCCTGCTTGCCCGGCGCTGCTTGTCCAGGCTCCCCAAGCGGCGTCGGTCGAGCGCGACCCAAAGGACACCTCCCTCTGCCTGGACCAGGAGCGTCGAGCATCGACGCGCGCGCTCACTTTTAGTCCGCGCACCGGCGACCTGTTTGTTGCGCTGGCGGAGTACGACCGGGGCGACATCGGTTTTTCCAGAGTGTCTGCGCCCGAATAACAGCCCAGGTTCGTTCAGCAAGCCGTTGAATTTCAATGGTAAATTGCCTTCGGACTTTTGTCGGCAGCTGATTCGGCACAATTTCGGGCAAATGTTGGCAAACCGACGGGACTCTCCGGGCTGATCGCGTAAAGATGCCGGCCTCGTCAGGCACATGTCCCAGGAGATCGCATTGGAAAATCTGTTGTGGGCCGATCGCGGCCAGCAATTGCAGGTAGAGAGTTCAGACAACGAATCGCAGGTCCGCCGCATGGGCGTCTCGCGCCTGGGCAGCCTGCAATTGCCGGCCACGGTCTTTACCGTGTGGGTCCAGGTGCGCGGCAGCTCATGGGTGGAAGCCCGCGAAGGCAGGTTCCGCCTGCGCCGCGGCGACTGGATCGCCTTCGAACGCGACTCCCGGCCGGCCATCCAGTCGGACCGTCACGGAGTGTGCATCGGGCTTGGCCTGGGCAGCGAGATGATGCACGCCGCCGCGGACATGGCCGAGCCGGGTCTCTACCCGGGACGGGGCCATTTGCGCCTGCACGAGATGCGCATGTTCCTCGCACTGTGGCGCTCTGCCACCCGCCGCCTCTCGGGTTCACCCGCGCTGGACGCCGCAGCCACTGTCGGCATCCTGCGGCCTTTGCTGCTGAAGCTGGCGTCCATGCAGAGCGAGATGAGCGCCAGCATCCCTTTGTGCCCGGGCCGGTCGCGCCGCCGCAAGCGCCAGGTGTTCGGCCGCCTGCAGCGCGCGCACATGTACCTGTACGGCAATCGCGACCGGGTCGTTCGCATCAGCGAACTGGCGGAGCTGACCAGCTTCTCCAGCTGGTATTTCTCCAAGACCTTCCATGGCCTGTACGGCGAAAGCCCGCAGTCGGCATCGGCGCGGATGCGCCTGGAGCAGGCCGCCGAGATGTTGCGCGACAGCCAGATGATGGTCGGGGAGGTCGCCGCCGCGTCCGGCTTTGACAACTGCTGCAGCTTCGCCAGGGCGTTCCGGGCGCGTTACCAGACCTCGGCGACCAACTACCGCAAAGCAGCGGCCCTTACCGGGAGGACAGGATCGGCAAAGTCATAGACCGTCCCGGGCAAAGCAGCAAAGGGGTTTGGGTCGTAGCGTGTTCGGGGCGTTTAACACGCCCATAACGTTATTGGAGATAGACCCCGATGAATTACCGCAATCTGCGCCCCGCGCTGCGTCTCGGCATGCTGCCGGCCGCTGTCGCAGTGGCACTTGTGCCGGCCATTGCCGGCGCACAGGAAGCCCCGGCTTCCCAGGCCACCACCCTTGACCGCATTGAAGTCACCGGCTCGCGTATCCGCCAGGTCGACGTCGAGACCGCACAGCCGGTCCTGATGATTTCGCGTGCAGACATTGAGAACCAGGGCTTCAGCTCGGTCGCCGACATCCTGCAGAACATCTCTGCTGCCGGTTCTCCTGCGTTCAGCCGCGCCTCGCCGCTGACCGCCAACCAGGAAGCCGGTGGTTCGTACATCGACCTCCGCAACCTTGGCGCCCAGCGCACCCTGGTACTGATCAACGGCAAGCGTCTGGGTATCAGCACCAGCGGCTACCAGGACGTCTCCACCATTCCGTCGGCGGTTGTCGAGCGCATTGAGGTCCTGAAGGACGGCGCGTCCTCGATCTACGGCTCCGACGCGATTGCTGGCGTGATCAACATCATCACCCGCAGCAACTTCGATGGCGCGGAAGTCAACGCCTACTACGGCCAGTACGGCCAGGGCGACGGTACCGTCCAGAACTACGACTTCGTCACCGGCTTCTCCGGCGATCGCGGCTCGGTCACCATCGGTGCCGAGTACCATCAGGAAGACGCAGTTTGGGCGAAGGATCGCTGGTTCTCCGAGGACACGCGTCCGGGCTATCCGAGCGCAAGCCTGACCACCGTGGGTCAGTGGGGTAACTGGTACGACGAAGTATCCGGCAAGTGGATGGCTCCAAACCGGGGTAGCGATGCCATCGGCGCGGACGATTTCCATCCGCAGACTTCGGCCGACACCAGCCGCGCATCGGACCAGATGCATCTGCGTACCCCTCAGGAGCGTCGCTCGTTGTTCGCCAGCGCCAACTGGGAAATTACCGACAACATTCGCTTCGCCAGCGACCTTGCCTACAATCAGCGCGACTCGTTCCGCCAGATTGCGGGCTACCCGATGCAGTCTGCGGCGTTCGATACGCCAATGTCTGGCGACAGCGCCTTCAACCCGGTCCCGGGCACCGATATCGATTGGCGCCGCCGCGGCTGGGAAACCCCCCGCACCACGCAGAGCGATCTGACCACCTGGCGTTTCACCGCAGCCATTGAAGGTTCGTTCCAGCTGGCCGATCGTTACTTCGACTGGGATGTTGGCACTCTGTACAACGAGACCAATCTCACCACCACGAACAACGGCAACTTCTACATCCCGAATGTCGCCAATGCCGTGGGTCCGTCGTTCGTCAACGGTCAGGGTAAGGTCGTTTGCGGCACCCCCGGTGCTGAAATCGCGGGTTGCGTGCCGTGGAACCCGTTTGCGGGCTTCGGTACCGGTGCGGTCGCCAACTCCCTCGACGACCCGAACGTGATCGGCTACCTGTTCAAGGAAGAGCACGCCACCGGCTCGACGCAGACCAACAGCTACTTCGCCAACCTGGCGGGCTCGCTGTTCACGCTTCCCGCTGGCGACCTTGGCTTTGCGATCGGCTACGAGACCCGCAAGGAACAGGGCGGATTCTCACCGGACGCGATTGCACAGACTGGTGACTCGACCAACCTTGCGTCCGGCAACACCTACGGCCGCTACACGCTTGACGAGTTCTACGGCGAGCTGAGCATTCCGGTGCTGGCTGATGTCGCGTTTGCCAAGGAGCTCACCCTCAACGTCGCAAGCCGCTATTCGGACTACGACAGTTTCGGTGACACCACCAACAACAAGTTCGGCTTCAAGTGGCGTCCGTTCGACGACCTGCTCGTCCGCGGAACCTGGGCTGACGGCTTCCGTGCCCCGACCATCAGTGACCTGTACGGCGGCGGTTCGCAGACCTTCACCACGAACTTCAGCGATCCGTGCGACAGCATCTACGGTGCCGCACGCGGCAGTGCACGATGCCTGCAGGACGTTGCAGCGAACTACCGCCAGTTGAAGCAGGGCTTCATCCCGGTGGACAGCGAAGCGGATCAGACTCCGGTGCCGTTCACCAGCGGCTCCAACCCGAACCTGCAGCCTGAGCTGGCCAAGTCCAAGACCATCGGATTTGTATACAGCCCGAACTACGTGCAGGGCCTCAGCGTTGGCCTGGACTGGTGGAACATCAAGATCACCGATACGGTGGTTTCCGATAGCCCCAACCAGATCCTGCGTGACTGCTACATTGCCGGGATCGAGTCGCGCTGCAACAACTTCAGCCGCGATCCGGTGCTGGGAATTGTCACCGACCTCACCTACGGCATGCGTAACGCCGGCTACACCGAGACCGAAGGTTTTGACCTTGATGTCGGGTATCGGATGGACACGGACTACGGTCGGTTCGGCCTCAACTGGCAGTCCACCTACGTCAGCAAGTACGAACAGCGGCAGACGGATGACGTTGACGTTGTGCCCTCCCAGTACAACGGATTTGGTAGCAACTTCCGCGTGCGGTCCAACGCCAACCTGAGCTGGTCGCAGGGTGACTTCAGTGCGTCGTGGGGCATGCGCTACTACTCCGGGACGAAGGACAACTGCTATCTGGATCGCTGCAATATTCCGCAGTACCAGGCTCCGGACACCAACGGCAAGATCGTCAAGTACAACCGCGTAGGCGGCTCGACGTTCCACGACGTCCAGGTCGGTTGGAAGGCTCCGTGGAATGCGAAGGTGTCGATCGGTGCGAACAACGTGTTCGGCCATTACGGCCCGATCATGCACAGCCAGCCCAACTCGAACTTCGCGTACTACGGCGGCTACGACATCGGTCGCTTCATGTACCTGAAGTACCAGCAGAACTTCTGATCGGTTCATTGACCAGTTGAGTAACAAGGAAAACGGCCCCGGTAACGGGGCCGTTTTTCGTTGGTGAGATGGAGGTGGCGGACTTGCGCGCTCCGGTTCTGCGCGGCGATCGAGTGGGTAATGCGGTCCTTGGTTCCACCAAGCGCAATCCCGCGCGCTGCAACAACAAAAAGCCGCCCATTGGGCGGCTTTTTTTCACTTCCAGAGCTCTGGGGTCAGCGTGCCGGCTTGCCCGCCACATCCGCCTCATGACGCTTCATCGCATCCACCAGCACGGCCTTCGCCTCGGCGGCGTTGCCCCAGCCGTCCAGCTTGACCCACTTGTCCTTCTCCAGATCCTTGTAGTGCTCGAAGAAGTGGCCGATGCGCTCGCACCAGTGCGGGCTCACCTGGTCGATGTCGTGGATGTGGGCGTAACCGGCGAACACCGCGGCGACCGGCACCGCGAGGATCTTCTCGTCCTTGCCGGCCTCATCGCTCATGTTCAGCACGCCCACCGGGCGGCAGCGGATGACCGATCCCGGGATCAGCGGCAGCGGCAGGATGACCATCACGTCCGCGGGATCGCCATCCCCACACAGGGTGTTGGGCACGTAGCCGTAGTTGCACGGGTAGCGCATCGGCGTGGACAGGATGCGGTCGACGAAAATCGCCCCCGATTCCTTGTCGACCTCGTACTTCACCGGCTCGGCATCCTTCGGGATTTCGATGATGACGTTGATTTCTTCCGGTGGATTGTCGCCGGTGGTGACGTGGTCCAGACCCATGATTGCTCCAGGAGGTAGGGCGTCGGTTGCGACGCCGGGAAAGCCGGCCATTTTACCCGTCCAGCTGCTGCGATGCAGCAACGGCAATGCTGCCGGCACTTCAAGGGATTTTTTGGTTTGGCGGCCGGATCGCCCTCGGGTATGCCCCAGCTTGGCGCGCTCCGTACCAGTGCGTATCTATAGGGCAAGTCCACTGAACCGGTACCTGACATGTCCCTGTCGCTCAACCCGTCCGCCACCCAGTCCCACACCGATCCGCGCCTGCAGTCGAACGACTACTGGAACAATCCGGCCGCGCGCGAGTCCGCGCCGCCGACCTGCGTCTCCACGGCAGACCCGGTGGGCGAGGGAAAAGGCAAATCGGCCGATGCGGTGGAGATCCAGGGCAGCTCGCGTGGCAAGCCGTTGCCGCCGGACAGCACGCCGGACGGCAAGACCGTCGAGCGCGCCGAGATCCACAAGGGCGAGCAGGTCGAGATCACCCGCGAGCAGACCATGGCCGACGCCGGCTACGGCCGCACCTACGTCAGTAGCGACCAGCTGGTGCTGACCACCGGCGCGGGCGATGACCGCGTCAATGTCGGCCAGCGCGACGATGGAACTCTGGATGTCACCGTCAACGGCGAGCAGTACGAGATGCGTCTGGGCGAAAGCCAGGAGCTGACCATCCGTGCCGGCGCCGGTGACGACGTGATCTGCGTCGCGCCCAACGTCAAGGTCAACATCGTGGTCGACGGTGGCGAGGGCAATGACTTCATCCAGACCGGCGCGGGCGATGACCGCATCGATGGCGGCGCCGGTGACGACACGATCATTACCACCGGTGGCCGTAACGACATCTTCGGCAACAGCGGCAATGACACCATCCACGGCGGCGGCGCGGTGGACGTGATCCACGGCGGCGATGGCGATGACACCATCCACGGCGGCGCCGGCGACAATTTCATCGAAGGCGGAGCGGGCAACGACGTCATCCACGGCGGCAACGGCAACAACATCATCTCCGGCGGACGCGGAGACGACGTGATCCGCAGCGGGACCGGCAACGACGTGATCTACACCGGCTCGGGCAACAACCGGGTCGACACCGCCGGTGGCAATAATGTCATTCACGCGCAATCGGTGGGCAACCTGATCAACTCCGCCACCGCGGCCAATGACACGGTGGTCAACGTGGAAATCGACTCCTCGCTCGGCCAGAGCATCAAGGTCGAGGGCTCGGAGGCGTTCACCCAGCGCATCGGTGCGGAGCTGGACATGCTGCGCGCCTCGCCGGTCGGGCAGAAGATGCTGGCGGAGTTCGACGCCGCGGCCGAGAAGAAGGGCAACGTGGTCACCATCCGTGAGCTGGCCAGCGAGCAGAACGGCTACGCGCAGACCTTCAGCCGCGACGCGGACATCGTCAACGGTCGCGCGGGTGCTGGCGGCAACGTGACCATCAGCTACAACCCGAGCTTCCACATGGACGCCTTCCCGACTCCGATCGGCGTGCTCTACCACGAGATGTCGCATGCCTATAACGGTGTCACCGGCACCTTCCAGCCGGGTACCTATCGCGGCGAAGGCCCGGATTCGGGCAGCGTGCCCAACGCCGAGCGCCAAGCCGTTGGTCTGGAGACCAGCGCTCCCGCCTTCGACTTCGACGGTGATCCGTCCACGCCGCCCACCACCGCCAACCCCCATCATCTGACCGAGAATGGCTTCCGTCAGGAGCTGGGCTTGCCGGACCGGCCGAACTACACCCTGTAAGATCGGGCCAAACGCGGAGTCTGCATGTCCAATCCACGTAACGGCCGACCCCTGCCACGATCGACCACTGCGGCGGCCCTCGCCGCAGTGGTCGTTTTCGCAGCGGGCTGTGCCTCCGCAGCGGTCAACCCATCCCCGCGAGTTCCGGAGCCTGATTCAATGTCTGCAAGCCGCGCTGTCAGCACCGAAGCCACTGGAAGCCTCGCTTCGGTAAAGGCCAGCTTCGACTATTCGCCATCGCAGCGGTTGCTGAAGGTTGCTTACCGGATCGAGAACACCGGCAATCAAGCTGTGGCGGTGTTTGATCGTGGCGACCGCCATGCGGTGCTCTCCCGAAAGCACACGGCGGGCGCGGTGCCGACCCCGTACTTCGCCGTGGACGAGCAGGGGGGCGTAACTCTCAGCCACGAAGCCTTGCCCTTGCCGGCTCCGGCACCGACATCTCCGCCGACGCCATTGGCGGCCAGGGTGGCCGCGGGGGCCAGCCTCGAGGGCAACTTCCAGTTCGCGCTGCCGATGTCGCTTGAGGGCGACCGGCTGCGCTGGTGCGTCGGCGTCGCGCCGTTTACCGAGGCCGATTTCAGCGCGGGCGAAAAGGTTGACGAAGTTGACCTGTGGCGCGCGTCGTTTGCCGTGGTGGAGAGCCAGCAACGCCTGTGCACGGCGTGGTTCGACCTGGAGCGTGGCGCGTTTGTGGAGTCCTCGCGCTGACGGTCCACGCGGCAATCCAGTGAACGCCGCCCAGGAAAAAGCCCCGCCGAAGCGGGGCTTTTTTACTGCTTTCCACAGTTACGCGCGACCGCCCATCAAAGCAGCGGCACCATCAGAAGGGCCACGATGTTGATGATCTTGATCAGCGGGTTGATCGCCGGGCCGGCGGTGTCCTTGTACGGATCTCCGACCGTATCGCCGGTCACCGCGGCCATGTGGGCTTCGCTGCCCTTGCCGCCGAAGTTGCCGTCCTCGATGTACTTCTTGGCGTTGTCCCAGGCGCCGCCGCCGGTGGTCATCGAGATCGCCACGAACAGCCCGGTGACGATGGTCCCGATGAGAACGCCTCCCAGTGCCACAGGCCCCAGTACGAGTCCCACCACGATCGGCACCGCGACAGGAAGCAGTGACGGCAGGATCATCTCCTTGATCGCCGACCTGGTCAGCATGTCGACCGCGCGCGAGTAGTCCGGCCGGGCGGTGCCGGCCATGATCCCGGGAATCTCGCGGAACTGCCGGCGGACTTCCTCCACCACCGCACCGGCCGCGCGGCCGACCGCCTCCATCGCCATCGCCCCGAACAGATACGGAATCAGGCCTCCGATCAGGAGGCCGATGATCACCCGGTAGTCCGACAGGTCAAAGGTGAATATCTCGCCCGGATTGTGGGTCTGCAGGTTGTGCGTGTAGTCGGCGAAAAGCACCAGTGCCGCCAGCGCCGCCGAACCGATCGCGTAGCCCTTGGTCACCGCCTTGGTGGTGTTGCCGACCGCGTCCAGCGGGTCGGTGATGTCGCGCACCTCAGGCGGCAGGTCGGCCATCTCGGCGATCCCGCCGGCGTTGTCGGTGATCGGGCCATAGGCATCCAGGGCGACGATCATGCCCGCCATCGAGAGCATGGCCGTCGCCGCTGTCGCGATGCCGTAGAGACCGCCCAGCATCTGGCAGGCCCAGATCGCGGCGCACACCGACAGCACCGGCCAGGCGGTGGACTTCATCGAGATCCCCAGCCCGGCGATGATGTTGGTCCCGTGGCCGGTGGTGGATGCCTGGGCGATGTGGCGCACCGGCTTGTACTGGGTGCCGGTGTAGTACTCGGTGATCCAGACGATCGCGCCGGTGAGCGCCAGCCCCACCAGCGCGCACAAGTACAGGTTGATCGTGCCGCCGCTGAAATCGGCCATCAGGATCGTGGTCACCGGGTAGAACGCGATCGCCGAAAGCACCGCCGACACGATCACGCCCTTGTACAACGCGCCCATGATCGAGCCGCCAGCCTTCACCTTGACGAACAGCGTGCCAATGATGGAGGCGATGATGGACACGCCGCCCAGCACCAGCGGATACAGCACGCCATTGGGGCCGACCTGGTCCACCATCAGGTAGCCCAGCAGCATCGTGGCGATCACCGTCACCGCGTAGGTCTCGAACAGGTCGGCCGCCATGCCGGCGCAGTCGCCGACGTTATCGCCGACGTTATCGGCAATCACCGCCGGGTTGCGCGGGTCATCCTCGGGAATACCGGCCTCGACCTTGCCGACCAGGTCCGCGCCGACGTCCGCGCCCTTGGTGAAGATGCCGCCGCCCAGCCGGGCGAAGATCGAGATCAGCGAGGAGCCGAACGCCAGCCCGATCAGCGCGTGCAAAGCCGGCTCGCCGACGATGCCCCTGCTGGCCAGCAGCAGCCAGTATCCGGCCACGCCGAGCAGGCCCAGTCCGACCACCAGCATGCCGGTGATGGCGCCGCCGCGGAACGCCACGTCCATCGCCGGACCGATGCCGCGCCTCGCGGCCTCGGCGGTACGCACGTTGGCACGCACCGACACGTTCATGCCGATGTAGCCGGCCGCGCCCGACAGGATCGCCCCCAATGCAAAACCGCCTGCGGTCCACCAGCCCAGCATCAGGGCGATCACAACGAACAGGACCACCCCCGCGACGGAGATGGTCAGGTATTGCCGGTTGAGATACGCGCGTGCGCCTTCCTGGATCGCCCCCGCGATCTCCTGCATGCGTTCGTTGCCGGCGGGTTGCGCGTTGATCCAACGCGCCGAGATGATCCCGTACAGGATCGCGATGACGGCGCAGCCAAGCGCCAGGTACAGACCGTAATGCTCCAGCATGAACTCCTCCCCAGATAGAAGTGGACTACGTGGAATTTCCGATTGCCCCGCGACTATGGCACAGCGTGAAACCCCTTATTCGTGCCAGGGCGCAAGCAATGCGGGTACGGCCACGTTTTTCAGCGTGACGTACCTGGGTAGTCCGTCCGCGCCATACGGCGGCGGCGCTTCGCCGTGGATCAGCGGGCCGAGGTAGGCCCGCGCCTTGGCGGTAATCCCATAGCCGTCGCGGCGAATGAAGCCGGCCGGCAGGGTTTTTTCCTTGTTGGCGATCTTCGACAAAGGCGCGGCTTCCACTTTCCAGCGGTAGGGCGCGTCGGCGGTGCGGACGATCACCGGCATCATCGCGTTCATTCCGTCCAGCGCGTATTCCACCGCGGCGGTGCCAACCGCCTGCGCATGCTCCAGATCGGTCTTGGACGCCAGGTGCCGCGCTGAGCGTTGCAGGTAGTCCGGCAGCGCCCAGTGGACCTTGTAACCCAGCGTGTCCTGCACGCGACCGGCCAGATGCGAGGCGACGCCGCCAAGCTGCTTGTGCCCGAATGAATCGGTGCGACCGCCCGCGTCGGCGATGAACCTGCCATCGGCGTCGCGGATGCCTTCGCTGGCAACCACCACGCAATAGCCGACGCGCTCGACGGTGGCTTTCGCCTTGGCCAGGAAGTCGGCCTCGTCGAAGCTCCGTTCCGGCAACAGGATGAGATGGGGCGCCTGGTCGGGACCGTCGCCGGCCAGCCCGGCCGATGCGGCCAGCCAGCCGGCGTGGCGGCCCATCGCCTCGTAGATGAAGACCTTGGTGGAGGTCTCCGCCATCGCCACGACGTCCAGCGCCGCCTCGCGCACCGACACCGCGGTGTATTTCGCCGCGGAGCCGAATCCCGGGCTGCAGTCGGTCAGCGCGAGGTCGTTGTCGATCGTCTTGGGCACGCCGATGCAGTGCAGCGGGTAGTCGTACTCGGCGGCCAGGCGGGAGACCTTCAAGGCGGTGTCGGCCGAATCGTTGCCGCCGTTGTAGAGGAACCAGCGCACGTCGTGGGCGCGGAAGACGTCGATCAGGCGCTCGTACTTCGCCCGGTCCTCCTCCAGCGACTTGAGCTTGAGCCGGCACGAACCGAATGCGCCGCCGGGGGTGTGGGCGAGGGCGCGGATGTCGGCGATCGACTCTTTGGAGGTGTCGATGAGCTGCTCGCGCAACACGCCAAGGATGCCGTCACGCGCGGCCAACACCTTGACCTTGCGCTTGCGCGCGGTCTGGATGACCGCCGAGGCGGTGGCATTGATGACGGCCGTGACGCCGCCGGACTGGGCGTATAGCAGTGTTCCAGAAGGCATGGGGATTCCAGGAATATGAATGCCGGCGGCCGGCAAGGATGCGTTAAGCTGATTGCCGTTTGCCGGGCTGGTTGAGAGGCTGCTGCGAGTGTAGCGCCGGCCCCGTGTGGCCCAGGTACACAGCCCTGGCCAGCGCCATATTCAGACACAGGAGACAGCGATGCGATTGGTACTTCTCGGCCCCCCGGCTCCGGCAAGGGCACCCAGGCCGTGCGCCTGAAGGAACACCTGCAGGTTCCGCACATTTCCACCGGCGACCTGCTGCGCGCCGAGGTGGCCGCCGAAAGCAAGCTGGGCATCGAGGCCAGGGAAGTGATGGCCCGCGGTGAACTGGTCTCCGACGAGATCCTGCTGGGCATGCTGGAAAACCGGTTCTCCCAGGAGGACACCAAGGGCGGTTTCATCCTTGACGGCTATCCGCGCAACCTGGCCCAGGCCGATGCGTTGACCGCTCTGCTGGAGCGCATCGGGCAGCCGATGGACGCGGCCGTGCAGCTGGACGTGCCTTCCGAACTGCTGGTGGAGCGCATCGCCGGCCGCGCCAAGGCCGAAGGCCGTGCCGACGACACGCCCGAGTCGGTGCGCACGCGCCTGAAGGTGTACTCGGACCAGACCGAGCCGGTGGTCGACTTCTTCCGCCAGCGCGGCAAGCTCAGCGTCGTCGACGGCGTCGGTTCGCTGGACGACGTGTTCGCGCGGATCATCTCGGCGTTGAAGCCCGTGCCCGAGATCGGCTGATCGCGCGATGAAACTGCATATCCTTGGCGTCGCCGGTACGTTCATGGGCGGCGTGGCAACGCTCGCCCGCGAGTTGGGCCATCAGGTGGAAGGCAGCGACCAGGCGGTGTACCCGCCGATGTCCACGCTGCTGGAAACGCTGGGCATCGAGCTGCGCCAGGGGTACGAGCCGGGCAACATCTCCGCTGACTGCGACCAGGTCGTCGTCGGCAACGCGCTCTCGCGCGGCAACCCGGCGGTCGAGCAGGTGCTCGATGACGGGCGCGCGTACACCTCCGGTGCGCAGTGGCTGGCCGAGAACGTGCTGCCGGGGCGGGACGCGCTCGCCGTCGCCGGCACGCATGGCAAGACCACGACCACCTCGATCCTGATGTGGCTGCTGGAGGCCGCCGGCCGCGGTCCGGGCTTCCTGATCGGCGGCGTGGCCGAGGACTTCGGCGTCTCCGCGCGCGTCGGTACGGGCCGCGAGTTCGTGGTCGAGGCCGACGAGTACGACACCGCGTTCTTCGACAAGCGCAGCAAGTTCGTCCACTACCGCCCGCTGGTCGCGATCCTCAACAACCTGGAGTTCGACCACGCCGACATTTTTCCCGACGTGGCGGCGATCCAGCGCCAGTTCCACCATCTGGTGCGGACCGTGCCGCGCCGCGGCTGCCTGGTCGTCAATGGCGAGGACGCGCACCTGGCCGAGGTGTTGGCGATGGGCTGCTGGACGCGGGTGCAGACCTTCGGCCTGGATGCCGCGGCGGCCGTCGCTCCGGTGTCGCCGGCGCTTGCATTCAACTGGACGGCCCGCCTGCTGGCCGACGATAGCAGCCGCTTCGTTGTCATCCACGATGGCGTGGAAGTGGGTCAGGTCGATTGGCCCCTGCTGGGCCGGCACAACGTCATGAACGCGCTGGCCGCTCTGGCGACGGCGCACCAGGTCGGCGTCGAACTGCCGGACGTGCTCGCGGCGCTGGCAGCGTTCAGCAGCGTCAAACGGCGGATGGAGCGGGTGGGCGAGTGCGCCGGCATCACCGTCCACGACGATTTTGCCCACCACCCGACCGCGATCGCGACTACCTTGGCCGGACTGCGCGCGCGGGTCGGGGACGCGCGCATCGTCGCCGCGCTGGAGCCGCGCAGCAATTCGATGCGGCTGGGCGCGCACGCCGATGCGCTGGCGCCGTCGCTGGAACAGGCGGACGCGGTCGTGTTCCTGCATCGTCCCGAGCTGGCTTGGGACGCGGGTGCGGTGGTCGCGGGGCTGCGTGGTGAAGGCAGCACGGCGCCGGACGTCGAGAGCCTGGTGGCCGACCTGATCACACGGGTCCGTCCCGGTGACCACGTGTTGTTCATGTCCAATGGCGGTTTTGACAATGCGCCGCGCCGCTTCCTGGCCGCGCTTCAGGACCGGCCGCCAATGCGCTAGGCTGGGGCAATGCCCATCGAAGCCGCTCCCGACACGCTTCCCCTGTTCCCGCTGCCCACGGTGCTCCTGCCGGGCGCGCCGCTGGGACTGAGGGTGTTCGAGCCGCGCTACCTGGACATGATCCGCGAGTGCGGCCGCAACGAGTCGGGATTCGGCGTCTGCCTGATCCTGGAGGACGAGGGCGACGGCAAGGCCCGGGGCGCCGCGGCGGCTTACGGCACCGAAGCGCGCATCGAGGATTTCGACCTGGGTGAAGACGGCCTGCTCACGCTGCAGGTGCGCGGGACACGCCGGTTCCGGGTGCGCGATGTGCGCATCCGCGACAATGGCCTGCAGGTTGCGCGGATCGACTGGTGCGAGCCGGAGCCCGTATCCCTGCTGTCGCCCGAACACGGCCTGCTGTCGACCTTGTTGCGCGGCATCCTGGAGCGCTTCGGCGGCGAGTACGCCAAGGCCGATCAGGCCCTGTTCGATGACGCGTCGTGGATCGGCTGGCGGCTGGCCGAGCTGTTGCCGCTGGAGGATGAGCAACGCCAGCAGCTGTTGCAGATCGACGATCCCGATGAGCGCCTGGACCGCCTGCTGGTGCTGTTGCCCGACGAAACCTGAGGCCGGGTCCAGCGCCGGTCAGGGCCCGGTGCGCACGCGCAGCACGTTGACGCCGTTGTTTGGGTGCAGGCCCTGCTGCATGTCGAAGCCCTCCAGGGCGGCAGTCACCAGCGCGTGGGCCTCGCCGTCGTGTGGTCGCGGCAGCCACAACACCGCCGCGCCGAGCGGCTTGGCCAGGTGCAGGGTCTGGGTCGTGCCCAGCCACAGCGGCGCGCCGTCTTCCAGCAGTACCGGCGCCGACCACAGCCGCAGCGCATAGCGCTCGTGCGGAATGCGCCCGGGATGGAGCATCAGCAGGCTTTCGGCGTGCGCATCCAAGGTGGCCGGCAGGACCACCTGCTCGCCAATCGGCGTGTCGTCGTCCAGCAGGTTGAGCGTCGCGGCCCAGTCCGCCTGCGGCTGGACCTGCCAGCCGGCGGCTTCCAGGGCGGCCTGCAGCGGCGCCAGTGAGCCGGCGACCTGGACGTCCAGCGGCCAGCGGCGGCGGGGGTCGTTTTCGTTGCGTTGCGCTGGAAGGTTAGTCCAGCCGTCGCGCCACCAGGTGTCGCGTTCCACGTAGGTGGTCGGCGCGGCGGGCTCGAACAAGGGCAGCAGCCGGTCGGCTGCGCCCGGTGCGTGCCACAGGCCCGCGGCGATGAACGTGATGTAGAACACCGCCGCCAGCGGGCGCATCCAGAACGAGCGGGCGACATGGCTGCGATAGGCGATCCCCAGGATCAGCAGCCAGACCAGGCCGAACAGCGCGCTGCCGATCAGGTCGCTGAACCAGTGCGCGCCCAGATACAGTCGCGCGAAGGCCACCACCGCGGTGATCACGCCCGCCAGCAGGTAGGGCCAGACGCGCTTGCGCCCCGGCAATTCGCGCGCGATGAGCACAGCGAAGAAGCCGAACACGATGGTCGTCATCGTCACCGTCACCGACGGAAATCCGAAACCTGCGGGCGCGGTCGGCGGGCGCGGCATGTCGATCACCGCCTCCAGCAGCGCGGTCAATGCCAAACCGAACACCAGCGCAGCCAGCCAGTGCGCGGCGGCCATCCAGCGCCGCCGCCACAACAGGTAGGCCAGCGCCACGGCCGCGGCGGAGCCCAGCACCTGCATGTCGCCCAGGCTCGCCAGGCCGGCCATCAGCCCATCGGCGAGCGGGTTGCGCAACCCGTACATCACCGCGTTGATGTGGTGGTCGATCACCAATGGGCCGCCGCTGGCGAGCAGGGTCGCCAACAGCGCAAAGCAGCCCCAGCTGATCGCCAGCAGGGAGACCGCCAGCATCGCCAGCGAGGCGGACTCGGGGCGGTTCGGGTCGACCAGGGCGCGCGCGTAGCGGCCCAGCTTGGGATGGCGGCGGGTCCACGCCAGCAAACGCGCGAGCGACACGTCGGCATTCTGGGCGAACCAGCGCCAGCTGTAGAGCACCATCGCCCAGACCAGCGCCACCGCGACGGCCAGTCCGCCCAGGGCGAGCGCAAGCCGGTCGGCCACTGCTGCGACCGCGTCGTAGGAAGCGCCGAGCACCCAACCCGGGGCGAGGAACAGCCCGGCCCACACCAGCGCGGCGAACGCGCTGGGGATCGCGTAGCGCTTGACCGGCATGTGCAGCATGCCGGCGATGGCGGGCACGAATGGGCGCACCGCGCCGACGAAGCGCGCGATCAGGATGCTTTTGACGCCGTGGCGGCGGAACATCGTCTCGCCGCGATCCAGCCATTGCGGGTAGCGCAGGAACGGCCAATGCGCGCGCAGCCGCTGCGGCCCAAGGTGGCGGCCGAACCAGTAACTCAAGCCATCGCCGGCAAATGCGCCGGCTGCAGCGCATACCAGGGCATACGGTCCGTTGACGTGGCCCAGGCCGATCAGCGCGCCCGCGGCGAACAGCAGCGGCAGGGCCGGTACCACGATGCCGACGATCACCAGCGCGTCGCAGAAGGCGATCAGGAAGATGAGCGCGCCGGCTGCGATGGGATGGGTACCGATCCACTCGGTAATGGTTTCGAGCCACGCGGAATTCATCGCCGCATTATGGCAGCGGCCAGCGCGACGGGCGCATGCAAAGAGGTCGCCATGGCGCGCGCTGGAGGCAAGTCCGTAGACTTGCGCTCCATGTCCATCAGCAAACCTCCGTTGGATACCGCCGACGCAGCCGTCGAGATCGAGGCGCTCAAGGCCGACAGCTTCGGCCGCATCTCCCTGATGCGCGATCCGCAGGGCGTGTTCGTGCGCCGCGATCTGGGCCATGTGCCGCTGTGGCTGCGATTGCCGGCGTGGTGGCTGGCGCGGCGCGAGGCGCGCGGTTTGCAGCGTGTCATCGGCATGCAGGATGTGCCGCTTCTGCTCAACTGGGATGGCCGCCGGCTCGACCGCAGCTACATGGCAGGCGCGCCGATGTACCTGGCGCCGCCGCACGACGACCTGGCCTACTTCCGTCAGGCGCGCCGGCTTTTGCGGCAACTGCACCGCTGCGGGCTGGCCCACAACGACCTGGCCAAGGAGGCCAACTGGCTGGTCCTGGACGACGGCCGCCCCGGCATCATCGACTTCCAGCTGGCGGTCCGCGGCAACCCGCGCTCGCGATGGATGCGCCTGCTTGCACGCGAGGACCTGCGCCATCTGCTCAAGCACAAGCGCACTTACTGCCCGCAGCACATCACGCCGGTGGAGCGGCGCGTGCTCAAGCGCCATTCGTGGGTGCGCGACGCGTGGTTCGCCACCGGCAAGCCGGTCTATCGGTTCGTCACCCGACGCTTGCTGAAGTGGGAAGACAACGAGGGCCGCGGCCCGCAGCCGTGACAGGGCGATCCGCTGATCGACGCGGCTGATCGACTGCGCTGATCCCGGGACGCCGGCCTACAATGGCCACCTTCCCTCACCAGTCGAGCTGCCATGTCCAGCCTGTCCGGCAAGACCCTGTTCATTACCGGCGCCTCGCGCGGCATCGGTCGCGCCATCGCGCTTCGCGCCGCGCGTGACGGCGCCAATGTCGCCATCGCGTCCAAGTCCTCCACGCCCAACCCGAAGCTGGCCGGCACGATCCATTCGGTCGCCGCCGAGGTGGACGCCGCCGGCGGCAAAGGGATCGCGCTCAAGTGCGATATCCGCGATGAGGACCAGGTCCTGGCCGCCGTCGCGGCAACCGTGGAAGCGTTCGGCGGGATCGACATCCTGGTCAACAACGCCAGCGCGATCTGGCTGCGCGGCACGCTCGACACGCCGATGAAGCGTTTCGACCTGATGCAGCAGGTGAATGCGCGCGGCAGCTTCCTGTGCGCGCAGGCCTGCCTGCCGCACCTGCTGAAGGCGCCCAACCCGCACATCCTCAGTCTCGCGCCGCCGCCCAGCCTGGACCCCAAGTGGTGGGGCCCGCACACCGGCTACACGCTCGCCAAGATGGGGATGAGCTTCGTGACCATCGGCCTGGCCGCCGAATTCGGCCCGCAGGGTGTCGCCGTCAACGCGCTCTGGCCGCGCACGATCATCGCCACCGACGCGCTGAACATGATTCCCGGCGTCGACATGGCTGGCTGCCGCACCCCGGAGATCGTCGCCGATGCCGCCCACGCCGTCCTGGTGCGCGAGGCCGCCGGGTTCCATGGCCAGTTCCTGATCGACGACGACGTGCTGGCCGAGGCCGGAGTGGAGGACTTCTCCGGCTACGCGGTTGATCCATCGCGCGAACTCCTGCCCGACCTGTTCCTGTAGCCGGGTCCACACCGATCCATCGCGCGCTTTTCGCGCCAATGAGGAGAATTCGATGAAGTACCTGCACGCGATGCTGCGCGTCCATGACTTGGACGCGACCAGCCGGTTTTTCACCGAAGGCCTGGGGCTGAAGCAGACCCGGCGGATGGACAGCGAGGAGGGCCAATTCACCCTCGTGTATTTTGGCGCGCCGGAGAATCCGGACGCCGAGATCGAGCTGACCCACAACTGGGGATCCGACGAGGATTACGGCAATGCCCGCAATTTCGGCCACCTCGCCTTTGAAGTCGACGACATCTACGCGACCTGCGCGCACCTGCAGTCGCTGGGCGTGACCATCAACCGTCCGCCGCGCGATGGACGGATGGCGTTCGTGCTCTCACCGGACCGGATCTCCATCGAGTTGCTGCAGAAAGGCGAGCGCCTGCCGCCTGCGGAGCCGTGGGCTTCAATGCCCAATACCGGCCAGTGGTAGCGGCTCGCCGCTCAGTCCATCAGCTCCGGTAGCGCCCCGCCGCAACGGCGGCAGTAGCGCGCATCCGGCTCGTGCCCTTCCAGCCCGCACACCGGGCAGCCACGGTTGTCATGGCGCTCGCGCTCGTTGCCTTTTGCCCGGCGCATGCTGGTGGCCAGTTCGGCGGTATAGATCCCGGTCGGCACGGCGATGATGCTGTAGCCGATCAGGATCAGGGTAGAGGTGATCAAGCGGCCGATGCCGGTCTGTGGCGCGAGATCGCCGAAGCCCACCGTGGCCATGGTCACGATCGCCCAGTACATCCCGGTCGGGATGGTGCTGAAGCCGTACTCGGGGCCTTCGATGACGTACATCAGGGCGCCGAAGATCAACGCGATCGTCAGCAGCACACTGACGAACAGGAAGATCTTGCGCCGGCTGCGCCACAGTGCGCCGGTCAGGACACTGCCTTCCTCGACGTAGCGGGTCAGCTTGAGGATCCGGAACACGCGCAGCACCCGCAGGATCCGCACCACCAGCAAGGCCTGCGTGCCCGGCAGGAAAAACGACAGGTAGGTCGGCAGGATCGACAGCAGATCGATCACGCCCCACATGCTCAGCGCGTATCGAAGCGGGCGCTTTACCACCACCAGCCGCAACAGGTATTCGGCGGTGAACACCAGGGTGAAGCCCCACTCGATCCGGTACAGGGCCTGGGCGTGGTCGATGTGCAGCCACGGATCGCTGTCGAGCATGATCACGATCACGCTGGCGAGGATCGTCAGGATCAGCAGCAGGTCGAAGTTGCGCGCCGGCGGGGTGTCGTGGTGGTAGATGATCTCGAACCAGCGCCGCCGCCAGCCGCTTTCGGTGGCGGGGTTGAGTTGAGGCGTGAACAACAGGCGCATCGCGTTCCTCCAAGGGCGCCGCTACCGGCATGTCGGGCAAGCCGGAGGGCGCGTGTATCGGGGAGAATACCTGCTCGCCCACCGCACACCCGAGCGCCATGACCGATCCCGCCCAACTGCACCAGCTCAGCGAGCGCTACTACCTGCCGGTCTACCGGCCGCATCCGATCGTGCTCGACCGCGGCCAGGGCTCACGCGTGTGGGACAGCGCCGGTCGGGAATACGTCGACTTCGGCGCCGGCATCGCGGTCAATGCGCTGGGCCATGCGCATCCGGCGCTGATTGCCGCGCTGACCGCGCAGGCCGCCAAGCTGTGGCACACCAGCAACGTGTTTGTCAGCGAGCCGCCGCTGAAGCTGGCCCAGGCCCTGGTGGACGCGGCGGGTTTCGCCGAGCAGGTGTTCTTCTGCAACTCCGGTGCGGAGGCCAACGAGGCGGCGATCAAGCTGGCGCGGCAATGGGCGGCCGGGCAAGGCCGCGCGCCCGACAGGCGCGTGATCCTGACCTTCCGCGGCGGATTTCACGGACGCACCCTGGCGACGGTGACGGCCACCGCGCAACCCAAATGCCAGGCCGGTTTCGAGCCGCTACCGGGCGGCTTCCGCTACAGCGATTTCAACGACCTGCAGGCCGCCGAAGCCGCGATGGCTGCCGGCGACGTGAGCGCGGTGCTGGTCGAGCCGGTCCAGGGCGAGGGCGGGGTGACGCCGGCGACCGACGACTTCCTGCACGGCCTGCGGACCCTGTGCGATCGCCACGGCGCGTTGCTGATGCTGGACGAGATCCAGTGCGGCATGGGGCGCACCGGCACGCTTTTCGCGTGCGACGGCTACGGCGTGCGCCCCGACGTGGTGACCCTGGCGAAGGCGCTGGGAGCCGGCTTTCCGATCGGCGCGATGCTGGTCGGCCCCGCCGCAGCCGGAGGCATGGGCTTCGGCCAGCACGGCAGCACCTTCGGCGGCAACCCCTTGGCCGCTGCGGTGGCGCTGGTGGCGCTGCGGGAAATCGCATCCCCAAGCGTGCTGGCGAACGTGGCGCGTCAGGCGCAGGCGCTGCGAGCCGGCCTGGACGACATCAACCGGGACCTGGGCGTATTCGACGAGATCCGCGGTCGTGGGTTGATGGTGGGTGCCCAGCTGCGCTCGGACCGGGCCGGCGAGGCGAGCGCCATCCTTGGGCTCTGTCTGGAGCACGGCCTGCTGTTGCTGCAGGCGGGACCGGATGTGCTGCGCTTCGTGCCGGCACTGAACATCCGCGATGAGGACGTGGCCGAGGGCTTGCAGCGCCTGCGGCAGGCGCTTGAGGCGCATGTGGGTGCGATGCGGGATGCGACGCCGGGTGCCTTACCGGGCGCGACGCTGGGTACGACGAAGTAGATCCGCAGGCGATATTTCGACCGTGACGCGCCGCTGGCACCGGGCGTGAGCGGCCTGGGCAGAATGACGCGCAACTCCCGCGACGACGCCCAGGCCGCCGCCGCGGAATCACACCGTCAAGCCGCGGCAACCTCGGCGAATGCTCCGCGCGCCGCTTCCAGGGTCTCGGCGATTTCCGCCTCCCCGTGGGCACTGGACATGAAGCCGGCCTCGAACGCCGACGGCGCCAAGTAGACGCCGCGATCCAGCATGGCGTGGAAGAGCCGGCCAAAGCGCTTCGCATCCGACGCCGCCGAGTCCTCGAAGGTCTCCACCGGACCCTCGCGGAAATACAGGCCGAACATGGCTGGCGCACGCGTCGTGTGGAACGCGACGCCCGCCTCGCGCGCAATCGCCTCCAGGCCGTCGCAGAGCGCATTGGTGCTCGCCTCCAGCGCCGCATGGAAGCCCGGCGCCTGGATCAGCTCCAGCGTGGCCAGCCCGGCCGCCATCGCGACGGGATTGCCGCTCAGCGTGCCCGCCTGGTAGATCGGTCCGCTGGGCGCCACCTGGCTCATCAGGTCGCGCCGCCCACCGTAGGCACCGACCGGCATGCCGCCGCCGATGATCTTGCCGAAGGTGCTCAGGTCCGGGGTAATGCCGTAGCGTTGCTGGGCACCGCCCAGCGCCACGCGGAAACCGGTCATCACCTCGTCGAAGATCAGCAGCGCACCGTGGCGCGTGCACAGGTCGCGCAGGTGTTGCAGGTAGCCCTCGCGCGGCAGGATGCAGTTCGCATTGCCTACGATCGGCTCGATGATCAGCCCGGCGATTTCCTCGCCAACTTCGTCAAACAGCGCGGTCGCCGCGTCGAAATCGTTGTAGGGCAGGGTAAGGGTGAGGTCGGCCAGCGCCTTGGGCACGCCCGGGGAGTTGGGCAGGCCGAACGTCAGTGCGCCGCTGCCGGCCTTGACCAGGAAGCTGTCGCCATGGCCGTGGTAGCAGCCCTCGAACTTGACGATCCGCGAGCGCCCGGTGGCGCCGCGCGCCACCCGGATCGCGGACAGCGTCGCCTCGGTGCCGGAGTTCACCATCCGCAGCATCTCCATCGAGGGCACGATACGGCTGATCGCCTCGGCCATCTCCACTTCCAGCGCGTTGGGCACGCCGAAGCTGAGCCCGTCACGCATGGTCCGCGCGACCGCATCCAGCACCTGCGGATGCGCGTGGCCGGCGATCATCGGGCCCCAGGAGCCGACATAGTCGATGTAGCGGTTGCCGTCGACGTCGAACAGGTGCGGCCCCAGTGCGCGCGCAGCAAAAAACGGCTCGCCGCCAACCGACTTGAATGCGCGTACCGGCGAGTTGACGCCACCGGGAAGCAGCTCGGCGGCGCGGGCGAAGAGGGCATGCGAACGGTCGTGGATCATCGATTTACTCACAGGAAGCGGGTTGGGCGCGGAAGATCGGTCGGTGCTGGTGCGGGGCGCCATCAGGGCGCTTTGCCCCCGGGCGCGGTAGTGGGACAATCAGGACTCTCCGCGCAGCATTATCCCACCATGACCGAGATCGCGACTTCCGCCGAATACCGCACCTGGATGTGCGTGGTTTGCGGGTTCATGTACGAAGAAGCCGACGGCCTCCCAGAGGAGGGCATTGCTCCTGGCACCCGTTGGGAGGATGTCCCCGACACCTGGACCTGCCCGGACTGTGGCGTGACCAAGGATGACTTCGAGATGATCGAGGTCTAGCGCTTTCGGCCCGCGCTGGTGTCCGGCACGGCAATCGCCGGCGAAACGCCCAACACGGCCCCGTTGCGCAGCCCAATCTTCGCCGCCTCGCCGGCGTTGAGCTCCAGAACGAACCGCGCGGGTGCCTCGCTGGGGTAGGGAGGGCAGCGGTCGCCGGCTGAGCACGGCGGCACGTCACGTTGCTGGGATACAAGGCGGCGCTCGTTGTCGAAGTAGAGGATGTCCAGCGGTATACGGGTGTTTTTCATCCAGTACGCCTGCGGCGCCTGCTCCTCGTGGATGAAGAGCATTCCATGTCCGTCTTCCAGGGAATCCCGGTACATCAGGCCCTGCGCACGGCTGGCCGCATCCGCCGCGACCTCCACCTGGTAGCGCGTGCCCTCCAGTTCGACCCACCGGTCCATGCCCGATGCGCAACCCGACAACAGCCATCCAAGCAGTACAGCCAATGCCATCCGTCCCGCGTGTGCCATGCGCCGATCCATCCCTATAGAGTTCGATGGCGACCTTCCGGCACCTTCGGGCGCTGCGTCAAGCGTCTGTTGCGCAAGCCCGGGCGGCGCAATCCGCGCCTGAAACGCAAGATTCGCGGAATATTTCCTCCCACCCCTTCACAACCCCGTCGCATCGGTGCATACTTTGCGGCCCGCCCCGGTTTGGACGACGCGGCAGGGTGAAGCGCCCGGTTCAGGTTTGGTTGTTGACGAACGGGAAAAAGGCGCTAAGATGGTCGGCTCGCCACAGCGCATAGCGCCGAAGCGGGTTCAGCGGAAACCGGATGTGACGAAGTTGTTGACGTCCCCTTGATCCGCTGTATGATGTGCGGCTCCCTTGGCGGCTTCGGCAGCAAGGTTCGGAACGCGGCGTTGAGGCCGGTTCCACGATCTTTGACAGTGTGCGCAGGTGACTTGTGCGGGCGTCTGGCCGGTGGACGGTTGTCCATTAGCAGATGTTCGACACAGTCCAAATGAAACAGATGCAGGCATCGCAAGATGCGTGTGAATGAGTTGTTTGGGTCTGGATAGACACTGCACTCAAAGCATAGGCACGGCCTTCGGGTCGCGTCGCAATACTTAAGTGAAGAGTTTGATCCTGGCTCAGAGTGAACGCTGGCGGCAGGCCTAACACATGCAAGTCGAACGGCAGCACAGTAAGAGCTTGCTCTTACGGGTGGCGAGTGGCGGACGGGTGAGGAATACGTCGGAATCTGCCTTTTTGTGGGGGATAACGTAGGGAAACTTACGCTAATACCGCATACGACCTACGGGTGAAAGCGGAGGACCTTCGGGCTTCGCGCAGAAAGATGAGCCGACGTCGGATTAGCTAGTTGGAGGGGTAATGGCCCACCAAGGCGACGATCCGTAGCTGGTCTGAGAGGATGATCAGCCACACTGGGACTGAGACACGGCCCAGACTCCTACGGGAGGCAGCAGTGGGGAATATTGGACAATGGGCGAAAGCCTGATCCAGCCATGCCGCGTGTGTGAAGAAGGCCTTCGGGTTGTAAAGCACTTTTGTACGGGAAGAAAAGCAACCGGTTAATACCCGGTTGTTCTGACGGTACCGTAAGAATAAGCACCGGCTAACTTCGTGCCAGCAGCCGCGGTAATACGAAGGGTGCAAGCGTTACTCGGAATTACTGGGCGTAAAGCGTGCGTAGGTGGTCTGTTAAGTCTGATGTGAAAGCCCTGGGCTCAACCTGGGAATGGCATTGGATACTGGCAGTCTAGAGTGTGGGAGAGGGTAGTGGAATTCCCGGTGTAGCAGTGAAATGCGTAGATATCGGGAGGAACATCCGTGGCGAAGGCGACTACCTGGACCAACACTGACACTGAGGCACGAAAGCGTGGGGAGCAAACAGGATTAGATACCCTGGTAGTCCACGCCCTAAACGATGCGAACTGGATGTTGGGGACAATTGAGTCTTCAGTATCGAAGCTAACGCGTTAAGTTCGCCGCCTGGGAAGTACGGTCGCAAGACTGAAACTCAAAGGAATTGACGGGGGCCCGCACAAGCGGTGGAGTATGTGGTTTAATTCGATGCAACGCGAAGAACCTTACCTGGCCTTGACATGCACGGAACTTTCCAGAGATGGATTGGTGCCTTCGGGAACCGTGACACAGGTGCTGCATGGCTGTCGTCAGCTCGTGTCGTGAGATGTTGGGTTAAGTCCCGCAACGAGCGCAACCCTTGTCCTTAGTTGCCAGCACGTAATGGTGGGAACTCTAAGGAGACCGCCGGTGACAAACCGGAGGAAGGTGGGGATGACGTCAAGTCATCATGGCCCTTACGGCCAGGGCTACACACGTACTACAATGGTGGGGACAGAGGGCTGCAAACTCGCGAGAGCTAGCCAATCCCAGAAACCCCATCTCAGTCCGGATTGGAGTCTGCAACTCGACTCCATGAAGTCGGAATCGCTAGTAATCGCAGATCAGAATTGCTGCGGTGAATACGTTCCCGGGCCTTGTACACACCGCCCGTCACACCATGGGAGTGGGTTGCTCCAGAAGTAGCTAGTCTAACCCTCGGGAGGACGGTTACCACGGAGTGATTCATGACTGGGGTGAAGTCGTAACAAGGTAGCCGTATCGGAAGGTGCGGCTGGATCACCTCCTTAGAGACATAAAGGCAGCACCAAGCCTGTCAGGCGTCCGCACAAGTGACCTGCATTCAGAGTTCCGGTTGATCGCAAGATCAATGCGGGAGCGTCCGTTTTTGCGTTATGGCCTTGGCCGCCACGTGGATTAGCACGGGGCTTTAGCTCAGCTGGGAGAGCACCTGCTTTGCAAGCAGGGGGTCGTCGGTTCGATCCCGACAAGCTCCACCACGTTGATGTCCTGTAGCGCTCGACTTTTGGGTCTGTAGCTCAGGTGGTTAGAGCGCACCCCTGATAAGGGTGAGGCCGGTGGTTCGAGTCCTCCCAGACCCACCAAACCAGGCTTCCTGGACACTCTGAATGAGACTGCGCACACACACATAGATTTGAAGCGGATGGGCATTGTGGCCGATTCGCGTTCTTTGAAAATTGGGACGTAGCGAGCGTTTTGAGACGGAATGTCCATGACGTGTCGTAGAGGCTAAGGCGGGGGACTTGATCCCCTAATATTTGAAGTGAGACGTTGTGTTCGTGCAACGTATGACTCTGAGGCGACTTGGGGTTATATGGTCAAGCGAATAAGCGCACACGGTGGATGCCTTGGCGGTCAGAGGCGATGAAGGACGTGACAGCCTGCGAAAAGCACGGGGGAGCTGGCAATAAGCATTGATCCCGTGATGTCCGAATGGGGAAACCCACTGCGCAAGCAGTATTGCATGGTGAATACATAGCCATGCAAGGCGAACCCGGTGAACTGAAATATCTAAGTAACCGGAGGAAAAGAAATCAACCGAGATTCCCTGAGTAGTGACGAGCGAACGGGGAACAGCCCTTAAGTTGATTGAGTTTTAGCAGAACAACCTGGAAAGGTTGGCCATAGACGGTGACAGCCCGGTACGCGAAAAGGCTCTTTCAATGAAAACGAGTAGGGCGGGGCACGAGAAACCCTGTCTGAACATGGGGGGACCATCCTCCAAGGCTAAATACTACTGACCGACCGATAGTGAACCAGTACCGTGAGGGAAAGGCGAAAAGAACCCTGGTGAAGGGAGTGAAATAGACCCTGAAACCGTGTGCGTACAAGCAGTAGGAGCCCTTCGGGGTGACTGCGTACCTTTTGTATAATGGGTCAGCGACTTACAGTTCGTGGCAAGCTTAACCGTATAGGGGAGGCGAAGGGAAACCGAGTCTGAATAGGGCGCATAGTCGCGGGCTGTAGACCCGAAACCGGGTGATCTAGTCATGCCCAGGGTGAAGGTACCGTAACAGGTACTGGAGGCCCGAACCCACTCCCGTTGCAAAGGTAGGGGATGAGGTGTGATTAGGAGTGAAAAGCTAATCGAACCCGGAGATAGCTGGTTCTCCTCGAAAGCTATTTAGGTAGCGCCTCGGACGAATACTGCTGGGGGTAGAGCACTGTTATGGCTAGGGGGTCATTGCGACTTACCAACCCATGGCAAACTCCGAATACCAGCACGTACTATCCGGGAGACACACGGCGGGTGCTAACGTCCGTCGTGAAAAGGGAAACAACCCAGACCCACAGCTAAGGTCCCCAATCAGTGCTGAGTGGAAAACGATGTGGAAAGGCACAGACAGCCAGGAGGTTGGCTTAGAAGCAGCCATCCTTTAAAGAAAGCGTAATAGCTCACTGGTCGAGTCGGTCTGCGCGGAAGATTTAACGGGGCTAAGCATTGAACCGAAGCTTGGGGTGCATACTTTGTATGCGCGGTAGAGGAGCGTTCCGTAAGCCGTTGAAGGTGGATTGAGAAGTCTGCTGGAGGTATCGGAAGTGCGAATGCTGACATGAGTAACGATAATGCGGGTGAAAAACCCGCACGCCGAAAGCCCAAGGTTTCCTTGCGCAATGTTAATCAACGCAGGGTGAGTCGGCCCCTAAGGCGAGGCAGAAATGCGTAGTCGATGGGAAGCAGGTTAATATTCCTGCACCTCGCGTAAGTGCGATGGAGGGACGGAGAAGGTTAGGTATACCGGGCGTTGGTTGTCCCGGGGAAAGCAGGTAGGCGGATCCCTTAGGCAAATCCGGGGGGTCATCAACGCCGAGCAGCGAGACCAGTCCATTAGGACGAAGTTACCGATACCACGCTTCCAGGAAAAGCTCCTAAGCTTCAGCTTACGCAGACCGTACCGTAAACCGACACAGGTGGGCAGGATGAGAATTCTCAGGCGCTTGAGAGAACTCGGGTGAAGGAACTAGGCAACATGGCACCGTAACTTCGGGAGAAGGTGCACCCCTGATGGTGGCTCATGCGAGCTATAGCTGTCGGGGGTCGCAGTAACCAGGCCGCTGCGACTGTTTATCAAAAACACAGCACTCTGCAAACACGAAAGTGGACGTATAGGGTGTGACGCCTGCCCGGTGCTGGAAGGTTAATTGATGGGGTCAGCCGCAAGGCGAAGCTCTTGATCGAAGCCCCAGTAAACGGCGGCCGTAACTATAACGGTCCTAAGGTAGCGAAATTCCTTGTCGGGTAAGTTCCGACCTGCACGAATGGCGTAACGATGGCGGCGCTGTCTCCACCCGAGACTCAGTGAAATTGAAATCGCTGTGAAGATGCAGCGTTCCCGTGGCAAGACGGAAAGACCCCGTGAACCTTTACTATAGCTTTACACTGAACGTTGAGTTCGTCTGTGTAGGATAGGTGGGAGGCTGTGAAACCAGGACGCTAGTTCTGGTGGAGCCAACCTTGAAATACCACCCTGACGTGCTTGACGTTCTAACCTAGGTCCGTTATCCGGATCGGGGACCGTGTATGGTGGGTAGTTTGACTGGGGCGGTCTCCTCCCAAAGTGTAACGGAGGAGCTCGAAGGTACGCTCAGCGCGGTCGGACATCGCGCACTGTGTGCAAAGGCATAAGCGTGCTTGACTGCAAGATCGACGGATCAAGCAGGTAGGAAACTAGGACTTAGTGATCCGGTGGTTCTGTATGGAAGGGCCATCGCTCAACGGATAAAAGGTACTCCGGGGATAACAGGCTGATACCGCCCAAGAGTTCATATCGACGGCGGTGTTTGGCACCTCGATGTCGGCTCATCACATCCTGGGGCTGTAGTCGGTCCCAAGGGTATGGCTGTTCGCCATTTAAAGTGGTACGCGAGCTGGGTTCAGAACGTCGTGAGACAGTTCGGTCCCTATCTGCCATGGGCGTTGGAGATTTGAGAGGGGCTGCTCCTAGTACGAGAGGACCGGAGTGGACGAACCTCTGGTGTTCCGGTTGTCACGCCAGTGGCATTGCCGGGTAGCTATGTTCGGAAGCGATAACCGCTGAAAGCATCTAAGCGGGAAGCGCGCCTCAAGATGAGATCTCCCGGGAGCTTGACTCCCCTGAAGGAACCATCAAGACCAGGTGGTTGATAGGCAGGGTGTGTAAGTGCAGCAATGTATTGAGCTAACCTGTACTAATGATCCGTGTGGCTTGACCATATAACCTCAAGTGGCCTTGGACTCGACGATACGTCGACGACATTCCAGACCAAAAAACTCACTCGCTACGTCCCACCCTATGCAAGCTGGCGCACCCGTGCGCTGCTTCACCCCCTTGCCCAGTGACAATAGCTGTGTGGCACCACCCGATCCCATCCCGAACTCGGAAGTGAAACGCACACGCGCCGATGGTAGTGTGGCTTAAGCCATGCAAGAGTAGGTCATCGCTGGGCATTTACACCAAACGCCGGATCCCACAAGGGTCCGGCGTTTTTCTTTGTGCGCCTAAACGAGGTTGCCCGCCAAACTCGGGCGGAACTCGGGCGGAACTCGTGCGGAACTCTGGCGGAACTCAGGCGGAACTCTGGCGGAACTCTGGCGGAACTCTGGCGGAACGCGCGGGGTTACGGCACCGCCAAGGCGGCCTGTGCCAGCAGGGTGATCACGCACGCCAGGCCGATGAACCAGACGAATGCCGCGCGGCTCACAGCGGCGCATTACGTACAGGCAAAAGAAAGGCGCAGCAGCAGGGTTGCTGGGCGCCATCTCTATCGCTCTCTGAAACTCAGAGGATTTGGGGCGGCTCGCCACCAACAATCACGATGTCTGCAGGACGCCGCGCGAAGAGTCCTACCGCGACCACGCCGGGTATCTGGTTTAGGGCGCTCTCAAGCGCGACCGGGTCGGTGATCGACAGTCCGTGGATGTCGAGAATCAGGTTGCCGTTGTCGGTAACCACGCCGCGCTCGTTCGCGTCCTGGCGCCACACAGGCTGGGCCCGTGTCATGGCGAGTATTTCCCTGGCGACCAGACTGCGCGCCATCGGGATAACCTCGACCGGGAGCGGAAACCTGCCGAGCACATCGACCTGCTTGCTGGGGTCGACGATGCAGACAAACCTGGCGCTGGCTTCGGCGATGATCTTCTCGCGGGTCAGCGCGCCGCCGCCGCCCTTGATCAGTCTTTTGTGCGGGTCGCACTCATCAGCTCCGTCGACGTACAGCGAAAGCGGGCCAGTCGCGTTGAGGTCGTGGATCTCGATCCCTGCGGCTCGCAGCAGCTCGGAGCTCTGTTCGGAGCTCGATACCGCCCCCTTGATGCGGTCCCTCATGCGGCCGAGTGCTTCGATGAAGTGGGCGACGGTCGAGCCGGTGCCGACCCCGATGATGGAGCCCGCTTCGACGTACTCGATGGCTTTTTCTGCGGCGAGCCGTTTGGCTGATGTCATTGCTGCTTACTCGAGTGAGAGGAGGAATTCGTACTGGTCGGACGCGACTGGGAAGACGGAGAGGCGGTTTCCCCTGCGGATCAGCGCAAATTCCTCTCCCAGCTCTTCGGCGTGTGCCTTGATCTCCTCCAGCGGGATGACCCGGCGGAGTTTGCGTTCGAAGCGGATGTCGACCAGTTGCCAGCGAGGCTCTTCCCGCGTCGCCTTGGGGTCGTAATAGTGCGAGTCCGGGTCGAACTGGCTTTCATCCGGATACGCGGTGCTGGCAACGCTTGCGATCCCCGCAATACCCGGAACCTTGGTGTTGGAGTGGTAGAAGAGGACACCATCACCGACCTTCATCCCGTCACGCATGAAGTTCCTTGCCTGGTAGTTGCGCACGCCGTCCCATGGTTCGGTGCCGACGCGTTCAAGGTCATCAATGGAGAAGGCGTCCGGCTCGGACTTCATGAGCCAGTAGCGACGTCGTTTGCTCATCGGTGACTCCGGTCTGGGTCCGTCTCGTCAGGACCGCCACGGTGGTTGAAGGTCCGCGTTGCCGCTTCCGTGCACACCGCGTCAAGCGGCACGTCCCAGGCGGCGGTGGCGATGGCGTCCTGTTGCTGCAGTTGGAACGCCGCCCCGACCAACCACGGTGGAGGATTCCCGTTCTTGCGGAACGCGAAGCTGCGATCGTACCAGCCCGCTCCCATGCCGAGCCGGGCGCCTTGCAGGTCGAAGGCAACCAGCGGCACGACGACAAGCGCCATTGCCTGCGGACGCAGGAGGCTGCTTCGGGAAACATCGGGCTCGGGAATGCCGTAGCGGTTGGTTACCAGTGGGTCGCCCGGGCGCCACGGCGCGAAGCCGAGGTGCTCCCCGTCAAGCACCGGAAGGCAGTAGATGCACTGGCCGGGTAGCTGGAGTTGCCATGCGTGCAGAGCGATTTCGCCGTCCATCGCCCAGTAGCCGGCGACGTACCCGGACTCCGGCGCGAAAGGGAGCGCGAGCAGGTTGACGGCCAGCGCGTCGGCGGCGGCGACGCGTTGCGCGGGCGCCAGATTGCGGCGCTGCTGCCGAAGCCGGTCGCGCAGTTGGCGACGCCGGGCCGCGAATTCATCGGTCATCCTGCAGAAATCCGTTTGATGCGGGCACCGGACCCATGCGCGATCGAGCTGCTGGAAAGGTCTTCACCAGCACCGTCGGCAGGCCTTCTTGCCAATTGCAAGCTTGCCAATTGGAAGCAGGCCAATGGACACAGGACGGGTCCGTTGCCGAAAAAGAGATCCTCCGCCGATGACGATGCGCGCGAAACGACCTTGAACCCGGGGTTCAAGTGGGAACGCTTGGCGGCCTTCGGGCTTTCCGCTACCAGGGCGGACTTGCACTCCGGACTTCCGTTGCATCCCCGCGGTCGCAATTAAGGGCCAAGGCGAATGTTTGCGCACGCTGTCGTCCACAGCAGAGGACGAAGTACAAGTATAGCGCGGCAGAGCGACAACAGCTGACCGGAGGGCGCGGGTCGTTCAGGCGGCAGGGTCGTTGAAGAGACCGTCCAGCTTGCGGTTGAGCTCGCCGACGCTGCGCGAGAGCGCTTTCTCGCGCTGGTCGCTCTCCATCCGCAGCTGCTCCAGGTCGTGCGCAAGGTTCAGCGCCGCCAGCACCGCGACGCGATCCAAGGCGGCCATGCGGTTGCCGCCGCGGATCTCACGCATCTTGCCGTCCAGCATGCGCGCGGCCGCGAGCAGGCTGTCGCGCTCTTCTGGCAGGCAGCCCACCGTGTATTCGCGGTCGAGCAGCCGGATGTTGACCGGTTGGGCGCTGCTCATGTGTGTTGCTCCAGCGACTTGAGGCGGACGATCATGCCTTCCACCCGCGACCTCGCCTGTTCGTTTTTGGCGAGCAGGGCGGCGCGTTCGGCGGAGAGCGTTTCCTGTTGCTGGCGCAGGCTGCGGTTCTCGTCCTGGAGACGGCGCATGCGTTCGGCCAGCAGATCCATTCGATCGAGCAGGGCTTGCATCTCGTTGAGCAATTCGGCGCGATCCATCAACGCACGATAGGCAGCGCTCGACAGGCGGTCAAGGAGCGGGAGCGCCCGACGGTCAGGAAGCAGTCGTCTCTGCCCAGGAGCGCGCCTGCACGAACTGTGCAATCGACTCGGCCGGCATCGGCTCGGCAAGCCAGTAGCCCTGGATCTCGTCACAGCGGTGGTCGCGCAGCCATTGCGCCTGGGACGCGGTCTCCACGCCTTCGGCCACCACGGTCAGGCCCAGCGAGTGCCCCATGGCAATGATGGTGGTCGTAATCGCCGCGTCGTCTGTGTCCTGGGGAAGGTCGTCAATGAACTCCTTGTCGATTTTCAGCATCGTGATGGGCAGTCGTTTGAGGTAGGACAGTGACGAGTAGCCAGTGCCGAAATCATCGATGGCGAGGTTGACGCCCAGGCGCCGGAACTGCTGCAGGGAGACCGACGATTCCGCCGGGTTGTCCATCAGCACGCTTTCGGTGAGCTCCAGCTCAAGGCGGTTGGCCGGGATGCCCGTTTGCGCCAGCACACGCTCCACCACCTGCGGGAAATCGCCACGCAGCAGTTGCAGCGAAGAGACGTTCACCGCGATGGGGATGTCCATCAGTCCGGCCGAGCGCCAGGTGGCGAGGGCGCGGCAGGCCTCCCGAAGTGCCCATTCGCCGATCTCCAGGATCATCCCGGTCTCTTCGGTCAGCGGAATGAACTGGGTGGGATGGATCTGCCCATGCTCGGGGCTGTGCCAGCGCAGCAATGCCTCGACCCCCGCGATGTGGCCGCCGTTCAGCGACAGCCGCGGCTGATACACCATCGACAATTCATTGCGATCCAGCACGGTGCGCAACGCAGCCGACAGGGTGGCGCGGCGCTGCACGTCCAGGTCCATGGCTGCGTCGTAGCGCATCGAGGTCCGCCGTCCGACCGCCTTGGCCCGGTACATCGCCGTGTCGGCGTGGCGGATCAGTTCGCTGGCGATGCGGGCATCGTCGGGGTAGACGCTGACGCCGATGGACGGCGAGATGATGGCTTCCTGCCGGTCGCCGTAGGTCACCGGCGCCTCGAATGCAGCGATCAGGCGCTGCGTGGCCTCGCTGATCTGCGCGTCGGACTCGACGTTTTCCAGGACCAGCATGAACTCGTCGCCGCTCAGTCGGGCTGCCGTCTGGTGCGGTCCGGCGAAGGCGTGCAGGCGCGTGGCGACCGCGCGCAGGATCAGGTCACCGACGCCGTGCCCGAGCGAATCATTGATGTCCTTGAACCGGTCCAGGTCGATGAACAACACGCCGATCCTGCTTTGCGCGGCGCGGGCGCGGACGATCGCGGCGGCGATGCGCTCCAGCAGCAATGTCCGGTTGGGCAAGCCGGTCAGCGGGTCGTAGTTGGCCAGGTAGCGGAGCTCCTGCTCGGCGCGCTTCTTCTCGGTGATGTCGCTCAGCACCGCGATGTAGTGGCTGCGCCGTCCGTCGCGTTCGCCCACCGAGCTGATCCGCAGCAGGCATAGGAACTCGTCGCCGTTGCGGCGCCGCATCCACAACTCGCCCGACCAGCGGCCGTCGCGCAGCAGGTCGTGGCGAAGCCGCCGGTGATACTCGATGTCTTGGCGACTGCTGTCGAGAACACTGGTGGAGCGGTCGAGCACGTCGTCCGGCTCGTGCCCGGTGATGCGGGTAAAGGCGGGGTTGACGGAAATGAATTGAAAGTCGCGATCGAAAACGGCTACCGCCTCGTCCATGTTGCGAAGCACTTCGGTCGCAACCCGCCGTTCGTGTTCCGCGCTGCGCTTCTCGGTGACCGTGCGCACGGTGCCGGCGACACGCAAAGGCCGTCCGTCCGGCCCCCATTCCACGACGCGGCCGCGCGCGCGGACCCAGCACCAGCTGCTTTCCTCGGCGCGCCGGGTGCGGTACTCGCTGGCAAACACCGGCGTGGCGCCGCGCAGATGCTGGCGCAGCGCTTCCTGCACCTGCGCCAGGTCATCGCCGTGGATCGTGAGTTCGTCCAGCCGGTAGCGCTCCACCTTCAGCTCGGGCTCGTCCTGGGGATTGGTGGTTACGCGCGTGTGGTGCAGCTCCTCGGCACTGAGGTCGTAGTCCCAGAACTCCTCGCCCGACGCCCACAGCGCCAGCATCAGCCGCTCGTCGCGCTCGCGGATTCCGTTTGCCCAGAGCCGGGTTTCGCGTCCGCGCAGCCGGACGTAGCCCACCAGTGCGACCCCGGTGATCAGTACCAGCAGAGCGATGACGCTCAGACCCAGCGGACTGCGCCACAGGCCTGCAGCGAGGCCGGGAGCGGGCGTCGGAATCACGGTCGTCTGGCTGCTGCGGGCGACCGATTGGGTACGGGTGGACGACGCTGCCGGCTGCGCATGCAGATCGTTGCGCGCCGTGCTTGCCATCCCCGGGGCGTCGCTGCTGAAGGGCAGGGAGGGGTCGGGGCCACCGGGCGCGCCCGCACGGGTGCACGGAGCGGTCATGATCAGGAGAACGCCCAGCAGCAGGCCCATTTGCAAGCGAAGGCCGGTCCGCAGGTCAGCGCTTGGGCGCGCACCGGCGACCGCACGCGAGCGGCTGGAAAGTGTGGCGCTGGCGGGCACTTGCGGCAGCACTTCAGCATCGCTCCGGGATCAATCGAGCCCAGTGTAGGCATGCGCGTAGGGACGGAACAAGCTCGTCGCCGTGCGCCTTGATAAACTGGGGCGCCTCATCCTGGTGCCTGTTCATGTCGAGCGAACCGATCTCCGGATTGCCAACCATTTCCGCCGTGGACGCGCAGATGGGGCGTCTGTCGCTGCCCGCAGGCGCATCCGAATTGCACGGCTCGCTGTGTGGCTGGCTCGCCGGTGGCGGCAGCGCGCAGGCCGACTGGCTGGCCAGGGTAATGGCCGACGATGACATCGCCATGCCCGAGACGGGCAGTGCGCTGGACGAGCTGCGCACCGCATCCGCGGCCCAGCTGGCGGACCGCAGTTTCGATTTCGAACTGCTGCTGCCCGATGCGGACTCGTCCTTGGCCGAGCGTAGCGGGGCCGTGTTTGACTGGTGTCGAGGATTCCTGGGCGGCTTCGGTCTGGCGGCGGGCGCGCAACCGCCGCTGTCGGCGGAAAGTCTGGAAGCCCTGGCCGATCTGGCCAAGCTGGCCGGGGCACAGGCCCAGGACGACGGCGATGAAGAGGACGAAGCGGCGCTGGTCGAGATCGAGGAATTCGTGCGCGTGGCGGTCCTGCTGCTGCACGGCGATTGCGTGCTCGGCGCGCAGCACCGGCAAAGGTTGAACTGAGTTGGGCGCAGCCCTCTCCATGCCGCCGGCAGCCTATGCGCGACGCCGCCGGCAGCTGATGGAAGTCGCCGGCGAGGACTCGATCCTGATCCTGCCGGCAGCGCTGGAGCGCATCCGCAACCGCGACACCCACTATCCCTACCGGCAGGACTCCGACCTGCTCTACCTCACCGGCTTTCCCGAGCCCGAGGCAGTGCTGGTCCTGGTGCCCGGCCGCGCCCACGGCGAGTGCATCCTGTTCTGCCGCGAGCGCGACCCGGACCGTGAGGCATGGGACGGTCCGCGCTTTGGTCCCGAGGGTGCGGTGGATGCGTTCGGCTTGGATGACGCCTACCCGATCACCGACCTGGACGACATCCTGCCCAGCCTGCTGGAAGGCCGCTCGCGGGTGTATTACCACTTCGGCCGCGATGCGGAGTTCGACCTCAAGCTGATCGGCTGGGTGAACCGTGTGCGCGCGATGATGAAGATGGGCAACAAGCCGCCGCACGAGTTCCTCGAGCTGGGCCACGTGCTGGATGAGTTGCGCCTGTTCAAGGATCGCGACGAGCTGCGGATGATGCAGCGCTCCGCCGATATCACCGTCGCCGCGCATCAGGCGGGGATGCGCGCGGTCCGCCCCGGCATGTTCGAGTACGAATTGCAGGCCGAGCTGGAGCGGGTCTTTCGCGCGAATGACGCCGTGCCGGCCTACAGCAGCATCGTCGGCGCGGGCGCCAACGCGTGCGTGCTGCATTACGTGGCCAACAACGGGCCGGTCAACGACGGCGAACTGGTGTTGATCGACGCGGGCGCGGAATACCGTGGGTACGCCGCCGACATTACCCGCACGTTCCCCGTCAGTGGCCGCTTCAGCAAGGAGCAACGCCTGCTGCATGACCTGGTCGGCGCCGCCCATGCCGCTGCGCTCGCCCTGGCGCTGCCGGGCATGCCCTATGAAGCCGGCCACCTGGCCGCGACCGAGGTGTTGACCGAGGGGCTGCTGAGTCTGGGGCTGCTGAAGGGGACGCTCGCGAAGAACCTGGCCGAAGGCAGCTGCCGGCGCTTCTTTCCGCACAAGACCGGCCACTGGATCGGCCTGGACGTGCACGACGTGGGCGATTACCGCATCGAGGGCGAATCGCGCCTGCTCGAGCCCGGGATGGTGTTCACCATCGAGCCGGGGCTTTACGTGCGTGCTGACGACACCAGCGTCGCGCCGCGCTGGCGCGGCATCGGCATCCGCACCGAAGACGATGTTGCCGTGACCCGGACCGGGCACAAGGTGCTGACCGGCAAGCTGGCGCGCAGCGCGGACGAGATCGAGGCCTTCATGGCGGAAGGTTGAACTCCGCCCGCGGGCCTCGCCACTCCACGCCGCTTATCCGCCCTGCGCGGTGAACTCATCCCGGGTCAGGTTGATCGGGTCGCCATCGGTGCAGACCACGTCGTCCTCGATCCGCACGCCGCCGAACGGGCGGAACTCGGCGATCCGGCCCCAGTTGAGCGATCCAGCGTGCTCACCCTTGCGGACCTCGTCGAGCAGCATGTCGATGATGTAAACGCCCGGTTCGATGGTCATTACCATGCCCGGCTCCAGCGTCCGCGTGCTGCGCAGGAACGGCTGCCCGTCCGGACGCGGGATCACGCCGCCGGCGTCGGATTCGGCGAAGCCGGCGACGTCATGCACCTGCAGGCCGATGCCGTGGCCGATGCCGTGCGGGAAGAAGGCGTTGCTGACGCCGGTCTCGAGCGCCGCCTCGGGCGACATGTCGATCAGCCCGAAGTCCTTGAGTACGCCGGCCAGCTTGAGGTGCGCGCCCAGGTGCAGTTCGCGGTAGTCGAAGCCGGCGCGGACTTCATTGCACATCTGCCGCTGGGCGACGTCGACGGCCTCGATCAGTGCCTGGAACTCGCTGTCGCGATCGGCCGCGTAGGTGCGCGTGATGTCGCTGGCGTAGCCGCCGAAGCTGCCGCCGGCGTCGATCAGGAAGCTGCGGATCTCCTCCGGCGGCGTGGTCGCCAGCTCGGTGTAATGGAGTACCGCGGCGTGTTCGTTGAGGGCGACGATGTTGTGGTACGGCAGCTCGTTGGCGTCCTGGCGCGCCGCGATGCAGTACGCCATGTGGATGTCGAACTCGCTGGCACCGCTGCGGAAGGCCGCCTCGGCCGCCCGGTGCGCGCGCACGCCGACCCGCGTCGCCTCGCGCATCATGGCGATCTCGTAGTCGGTCTTGAAGGCGCGGTGGTATTCCAGATAGTTGACGACCGCCGCCGGGTTGTCGGGCAGGTAGTCGCCCAGTGCGCTGGCGGCCTCGCCCAGGATCGCGCAGCGCGCAACGTCGGCCGGCAGGTGTTGCAGCGCCTCTTCGGGCTTGCGGATGATCACGATGTCGAACTGTTCGACCCAGTAGCCCGACGGTGTCTGCGGGACCACGTGCCAGTAGTCGAAGGGCTGCAGATACACCAGCTTGGGTTTGCTGCCGGGGGTGAACACCAGCCAGCTGCCCGGGCTGCGGGTCAGCGGGGCCCACGCCTTGAACTGGGGATTCACCGCGTAGGGATAGTCGCGGTCGTCGAACACCTGGTAGTGCACCGTGCCGCTGGGCACCACGAGGTGGTCGAAGCCGCCGCGCTCCAGGGCGATCGTGCTGCGGCGCACGAGTTCTGCCACGTGCTGCGGATAGGCCTGCGCAAGCTCGGAAATTGCCATGTCGATCCTCTTTGGGGGAGTCCGACAAGTCTGACTGATTCGCCGCCTTGGCACAGCGGCGGTCAGTCGCCGAACGGGGTGATGCCGCGCCGCCGCACCCGGCAGACGCAGTGGAGGCGGCTCGTCAGGGCGAACTGGCCAGCCAGTCGCGCAGGCGCTGGCGACCGGGCTCGGGCAGGTTGATGAAGCGGAAGCCCGCCCAGGATTTGCCGGCGGCGCCTGCGTCCTCCTGCCAGAGCAGATGGACACCGACCTCGACCTGGCCGCCGCCGGTTGGAGCCGCGCCGCCTGACGATTGGCTGCCTGCAAGCTTGAAGCGCACCTGGTAAAGGGCGTCCTCCACCAGCGGCGTGCTGGCCAGCAGCAGCATCCCGGTTTCCGAGACGTTGCCCAGCTGTCCAATGACGCGCTCGCTCATGCTGTCGATGACCTCGACGATGCCCGAGACCGGGCGACGCCGACGGCGGCGCGCGTCGCTGCCCGTCGCGGCACCGGCGCCCGCACCGCGATCGGCCGGCCGTGGCGGTGAAGCGCTCATTTCGTCACCCCGTTGTTGGATGAGCTGCGGCCGAAGCTGCGCAGCCTCGCCAGCGCCGACTGCCATGCACGATCAACCAGGCTGGAGTGATCGTCGGCGGGAACGATCCTCGCCTCGCCGCTGGAGATCAGCCGGGCGATCTGGTCCAGTGTCTCCCGGCCCCGCTGGTCCTCGATACGCTGCCCCCTGTGGTTGAGCAGCAGCACCCGCCCGGTGGTGGGACTGAACCATGCCAGTCGCTGGCGCACGCTGTCGCCGTTGCGGTTGATCGTGAATTCGATGGTCGTGCCGAACGCCACGCTGCGCAGATGGCCGAAGCATTCTTCCTCGCGCGCGCTGCGTGGCTCGAGCGCGGGCAGCGGGGGAATCTCGTTGGCGCCCAGGCGTGCGCGCGCCTTCAGCTTCAACGCCAGCTCGGTGCGCGAAGCCGGGTCGTCTGCATCGTCGTCGGCGGCCAGCAGGCGTCCGGCGATCGCGCCCGCCTCATCGCCCTGATAGCCGACCAGGCCGAGCGCCTCGGTCACCCGCGGTTGCAGCGCTTCGGGTGCCGGCTCACCACGGTTGGCGGCGATGATGCGCGAGGTCGCCTCCACATGGTCGCGCCATTCCGGCGAGTCCTCGCCATGGCGCAACAGGACCAGGCTGAGGACATCGGTCCACGCCTGCTCCAGCAGGGTGGCCAGGAACCGCGGAACCGCGGCGTCGCCGATCGCGTCCTTGATCGCCGACGCCGCCTGCTGTTTCGCGCGCTCCAGCTTGTCGCGACCGCGGGCCGCTTCGACCTGCCGGCGCTGGGCCGCCTCGGCCTTGCGCTCCAGCGCTTCCAGCTGGGCGGCGAGCGTTTCCTGCGCGGCGGCGAACACCTCCGCCTCACCGTCGTAGTGGTCGACGACATGGCTGACCGTCTCATGCAGCAGGTCATCCAGGCGCGCGTCGGAGGCCGGCTCGCTGTCCTCGAGCCACTGCGAGCCCGCCTCGGCGATGGACTCCAGCAATTGCCGCGCCGGGTGCTGCTTGCGCACGAAGAAGCCGCGATCCTGCAGCGCAACGCGGAGCAGCGGAACCTGCAGCCGTTCCAGCTGCGCGGCGGCCCGGCTGCCTTGGCGCAGCTGACGGCCGATCTCGCTGTAGAGCAGACCGAACAGCTCGAAGGTTTCCTCATCGTGCGCGGCAAGGTGGGCAACGCGTCCGCGCGCCTGCCGATGGTGTTCAAGCAGCTCATGGCGGACCTGCGCCGGATTGCAGGGGGCCGTCGCCCCTTCGGCGGACTGCAACTCGCCGAGCGAGGCATCCAGCTCGTCCGTGGCGAGAACGTCCGTCGTGGCGGCGCTGCCGAGCGCGACGCCCGGCCGTGCTGCCGCCAGCAACTGCTGGAGCTCGGCAAGGGCCTGCATTTCACTGGCGGTGTCGACGGTTCCAAAGGTCGGCTGATGCCGGTGGGACCGATCCTCATCGAATCGACCGCTTACCTGCTGGAACGCGCCTGACGACGGATTGCCGGTACCGGTCGTGCGGTCCGGATCGTTGTCTGCATTCGCTGTCGTCGGTCTCGCGACTTTTTCGAGCGTGGTTTCCGGCGCGCTTTCCGGCGTCGACGGACCGGCACGCCGGGCTCCGTTGTCACGGCGGACGCGGGTGGGCACAAACTCCAGGCCGGGCAGCACGTTGGCCTTGTCCAGCAGCGTGTTCATCGCTTCCACCAGCGACGGATAGCCGGTCATCATCTGGCGGTCGAACAGTTTGTACAGGTGCAGCCGCGTTTCCACTTCGCCCGAGATGGATGCCGCCACCCGCGCCACCATCGTGCCCACGGCGCGCGGCCCCACTGGCAGGTCCGTCGCGGCGAACGCCGGACGCCCGCCGAGCACTGCCATGCGATGGCAAAGCAGCAGCATCGGCAGGCGCGCGCGTGCCTCATGACGCCGCGATATTGCGGTGAGTGCGTTGATCTCCGCGATTTCCGTGTGCTTGACCAGGCGCAGGCTGTCGGCCGTGGCCGCGCCCTCCGGCTCCGAATGAGCGCCGGAAGGCGCCTGCAGGTTGGCCACCGCGGCGGAGACATCGGCGGAGAAGTCGGCGAGCAGTCTGTCGCGGTTTGCGCGCAGTGCCTCCACCGCGCTCAGCCATTCGGACTGGGCCGCCGCGCCGCGCGCCTGGGATGCCTGCAGGTAGAGGTCGCGTTCTATCGTCTCCAACAGTCGCGCAAGCTCGCGCGTCAGCTCCTCGGCGACAAGGGACTGCAACTGGCTCAGTAGCACTCGAACACGCAGAGGGAACGCAGTTGAGGCCGCCGCCGGGCGCGGAGGCCTCAGCGTTGGATCAAGGGACGACATGTGCAGGTGGCGCTCCGGGACGCAATTTCGCAGAGCGTAGCAGCAGCGGGCAGGCGGAGAAACTGTGACCCAGTGCCGCGGGACGCGTGCCGGCGGTCGCGCCCGGTCAAGATGCCCCGTCAACCGGTCAGGAACAGCTCGACGACGTCGTTGGTGAAGCGCCGCCCCAGGGCCGTCGGACGAACGGCGTCGCCATCGACGAGCAGCCACTGCTTCTTCACCGCCTCTTGCAGCTGCGCCTGGATCGCGTTGCGCGGGACGCCGGTGCTGGCTTCGAATCCGGTCAGGCTGAAGCCGTCGACCAGGCGCAGGGCATTGAGCATGAACTCGAACGGCCGGCGCTCTGTCGCGATGAGCTCGTCGCCGCCAATGCCGCGCTCGTTACCGGCGGCCTCCAGATAGGCGGTGGGGTGCTTGAGCTTCCAGCGGCGCAGGATCGACTGGTCGTGGCCGGAGGTGATCTTGCCGTGCGCGCCGGCACCGATTCCCAGGTAGTCGCCGTATTTCCAGTAGTTCAGGTTGTGCACGCACTCGCGTCCCGGCCGTGCGTAGGCGCTGACTTCGTATTGGCGGTAGCCGGCGTCGGCGAGCATCGCCTGGCAATGCTCCTGGATGTCCCAGCTGCCGTCCTCATCGGGCAGGCCGGCAGGCGGGCGCGCCGCGAAAACCGTGTTCGGCTCCAGGGTCAGCTGGTAGTGGCTCATGTGCGTGGGCTGCAGCGCGAAGGCCTGCGCCAGGTCGCTTTCCGCCATCGCCAGGCTCTGGCCGGGCAGGGCGTACATCAGGTCCAGGTTGATGTTGTCGAATCCTGCGTCCTGCGCGAGCTTCACCGCGGCCGTGGCTTCGGCGCTGTCGTGGATCCGTCCCAGACGTTGCAGGCAGCCGTCGTCAAAACTCTGCACGCCGAAGCTCAGGCGGTTGATGCCGGCGTCGCGATAAGCCTTGAAGCTGCCGTGCTCGACGGTACCGGGATTGGTTTCCAGGGTGATCTCGCAACCGGGCGCGAAACGCAGCCGAGAGCTGGCGCCCTGCAGGAAACGGTCAATCAGCTCGCCGGGCATCAGGCTCGGTGTGCCACCGCCAAAGAACACCGTTTGCACGGTGCGGCCCCAGACCAGCGGCAAGTCGAGGTCCAGGTCGGCCAGCAGGGCGTCGATATAGGCCGCGAAGGGAAGCTCGCCGCGGCCCTGGTGGGAATTGAAATCGCAATACGGACACTTGCGTACGCACCACGGAATGTGGACGTACAGCGACAACGGCGGCGGGGACAGCGTGGACGGCGACAGGCTCATGCGCCCATTGTCCCACCGACCGGGCCGGCGCCGGGCAAACCGCTAGAGCGCAGCCAGTTGCCGTTGCAGCTCGCGCAGGGCGCGGCCGCGGTGACTGCAGGCGTTCTTCACTGACGGTTCCAGCTCGGCCGCGGAGACGCCGTGCGTATCGTCCATGAACACCGGGTCGTAGCCGAACCCGCCGCTGCCGCGGGGACGGTCCAGGATGCACCCGGACCAGTCGCCCTGCGCGATCACCGGGGCCGGATCCGTGTCGTGGCGCAACAGGACCAGCGTGCAATGGAAGTGCGCGCCGCGCTGACCCACGGGCAGGCCTTCCAGCGCCTGCAGCAACTTGTCGATGTTGCGGGCTGCATTGCCGGGCTCGCCGGCATAGCGCGCCGAATACAGTCCCGGCGCGCCGCCGAGGGCGTCCACGCACAGCCCGGAGTCATCCGCGAGTGCCGGCAAGCCGGTGACGCGCGCCGCATGGCGCGCCTTCAACAACGCGTTTTCGACGAAGCTCAGGCCGGTCTCCTCGATATCTTCTACGCCCAGATCGCCCTGGGCCACGAACTCGATACCGGCCTCGGCAAACAGGCGATTGAACTCGGCCAGCTTGCCGGGATTCCCGCTGGCCAGGACGATTCGCGACAGCGCGGTCATGCCGGGGACGGGCCCGGATTGCAGTCCCGCTTGGTCACTGGCCGAGCGCTTCACGCTGAATTGCGACCAGCTCGGTCACCCCGCGCGCCGCCAGCGAGGTCATCGCGGCGAGCTCCTCGGCGCGGAAGGCGTGGCCCTCCGCCGTGCCCTGCACCTCGATGAAGCCGCCGCCGTCGTTCATCACCACGTTCATGTCGGTATCGCAATCGCTGTCCTCGGCGTAGTCCAGGTCAAGCACCGGCACGCCGCGATAGATGCCGACCGAGACTGCTGCGACCGCGCCGAATATCGCGCTGCGCCCCGACTTGGGCTTGATGTCGCCACGCTTGGTCATCCAGTGCACCGCATCCACCAGCGCGACGTAGGCGCCGGTGATGGCCGCCGTGCGGGTGCCGCCGTCGGCCTGCAGGACATCGCAGTCCAGGGTGATGGTGCGCTCGCCGAGCATCTTGCGGTCCACGCAGGCGCGCAGCGAACGGCCGATCAGGCGCTGGATTTCCAGCGTGCGTCCGCCCTGCTTGCCGCGGGCCGCCTCGCGGTCGTTGCGGGTGCTGGTCGCGCGCGGCAGCATGCCGTACTCGGCGGTGACCCAGCCCTCGCCCTTGCCGCGCAGGAAACCGGGCACCCGGTTCTCCACGCTGGCGGTGCACAGCACCCGGGTATCGCCGAAGCTGATCAGCACCGATCCTTCGGCGTGGCGGGTGAACGCGCGTTCGATGCGGACCTCGCGCAGCTGGTCCGGAGCGCGGCCGCTGGGCCGGGAGAATTCGTTCGTACCGCTTGCTGACATGCTGTGCTTGCCGTTGGAAGTTAGGGGGTTTGGGGGCGGCGAGTTTACCATTCACCCCGGAGTGCCCCCTTCGGCATCCCCTTCCACATCACCACAAGGCACCGCCAATGATCCGCAGCATGACCGCCTTCGCCAACGGCGAACGCGTCACTCCCTGGGGCACGCTGGGTTGCGAGCTGCGCTCGGTCAACCACCGCTTCCTCGAGATCGGCATGCGCCTGCACGATGACCTGCGCTCGCTGGAGCCGGTCCTGCGCGAGCGGATTGCCGCCCGGATCAGCCGCGGCAAGCTCGACATCAGCCTGCGCCTGCGCTCACCCGAGGGCGAGGGCGGGCTGCACACCGACCCGGCCCGGCTGCGCGAGCTGTCCGAGTTGGCACTCCAGCTGTCGTCGCCATTCCCGGGCCTGCGGGTGGATTTCACCCAGCTGCTGCAATTTCCCGGCGTGCTGCAGGCGCCGGCGGTGGATGGCGTCGCGTTGCAGGCCGAGGCCCTGGCGCTGGTGGATGACGTGGTCGACGAGTTCATCGCCGCGCGCGAGCGTGAAGGCAGCAAGCTGGCGGCCGGCATCGCCGAGCGGGTGGATGCCATCGAGGCCATCGCGGTGCAGGTGCGCGCGTTGATGCCGGCGATCCGCCAGGGCCAGCGCACCAAGCTGGAGAATCGCCTGGCCGAGCTGGCCCAGCCGGTCGACCCGGGCCGGCTGGAACAGGAGCTGGTGATGTGGCTGCAGAAGCTCGACGTGGACGAGGAACTCGACCGGCTCGATTCGCACGTCATCGAAGCACGACGGGTGCTCGGGCTGAGCCAGGCCGTCGGCCGGCGGCTGGACTTCCTGCTGCAGGAGTTCAACCGCGAGGCGAACACGCTGGGCTCCAAGTCCGTCGACGCGCGCAGTTCCACCGCCGCCGTCGAACTGAAGGTCCTGATCGATCAGGTCCGCGAACAGATCCAGAACATTGAATAACCGCCATCCCTTGAGGGCCAGCAGCCGATGAGCATGCGCGGAACCCTGTTTATCGTTGCCGCGCCTTCGGGCGCCGGCAAGTCCAGCATCGTCAACGCGGTGCTCGCGCGCGATCCCAACATCCGCCTGTCGATCTCGTTCACCTCGCGCCCAGAGCGGCCGCGCGAGGTCAACGGCGAGCACTACCATTTCGTCGATGAAGCGACTTTCGAGCGCATGGTCGAGGCCGGCGACCTGTTCGAGCACGCGCGTGTCCACGGCGACTGGAAGGGCACCGCCCGCCAGTCGGTGGAGCCGCAACTGGCCAGCGGCAAGGACGTGCTGCTGGAGATCGACTGGCAGGGCGCACGCCAGGTGCGCAACAAGCTGCGCGGGGCGGTCAGTGTCTTCATCCTGCCGCCGTCACGGGCTGCGCTGGAGGAGCGCATGCGCAACCGCGGCCAGGACAGCGAGGAGGTGATCGCGCGCAGGCTGGCGGCCGCCCGCGAGGAGATGTCGCATTACGCGGAGTTCGATTACGTCATCGTCAACGAGGACTTCGACACCGCGGTCGATGAGATGTGCGCGATCTTCACCGCCAGCCGGCTGCGCCGTGAGGCCCAGGTCGCGCGCCACGGGAAATTGATCACCGCATTGCTTGCCAATGAACCCGAAGCCCGCTAACTGATTGATTCCCAAGCGACAACTTGCTTGTAGCCCGGTGAATCGTTACAATCCCGTCCCCTTTGCATCTGCATGACGGCCCGCCGGCCGCCAGGAGCCCCATGGCCCGCATTACCGTAGAAGATTGCCTGGAAGTGGTCGATAACCGCTTCGAACTCGTCATGATGGCCGCCAAGCGCGCGCGCCAGCTGGCCAACGGCGTCGAGCCCAAGCTCGACAACAGCGAGGGCAATGACAAGCCGACCGTGCTCGCCCTGCGCGAGATCGCCGCCCGCGTGATCGACTCCGACTTTATCGACGCGGTCGACAAATCCGAGCGCGAGCGCAAGGAGCGCGAGGCGCTGGAGTGGGCTGCGGCCGAAGTGGTCACCGACGAGGACCTGGCCAAGGGCGACGACTGAGGCCAGCGTCGGGCCGGCCTGCCTGCCGACCCTCCAGCAACGGCTCCGCCCTGGCGGGGCCGTTTGTGTTTCTGCTCCTCCAAGCGCGCTGCGCACCGGCGTGGCCGCGCCGCTGGGCGCTGCTCGCGCGGCCTTGCCGGTGCGGGCAAGCCCGCGTTGCGCTTCACTCCGTCCGACGCGTAAATTGCCTGAATGACTTCTTTCGAGCCTGTCTGCAGCACCGCCGACCTGCAGGTCGTGGATCCCGCGACCCTTCCCGCGTACATGCTGGAGCTGGAGCGGGCGGCCGCGTACCTCGACGATGCACAGCGTGCGCAGCTGCGCCAGGCCTGGGTCGTCGGTGCCGCCGCGCATTCCGGGCAGATGCGCAGCTCCGGCGAGCCCTACATCACCCATCCCGTGGCGGTGGCGCGGATCCTCGCCGAGCAGGGCCTGGACGTGGAAACGCTGCTGGCGGCGATCCTGCACGACACCATCGAGGACACCGCGCTGGGCTGGGACGACATCGCCTCGCAGTTCGGTCCCACGGTGGCCGAGCTGGTGGATGGCGTGACCAAGCTGGACAAACTGCAGTTCCGTGACCGCCAGGAGGCCAATGCGGAGAGCTTCCGCAAGATGCTGCTGGCGATGTCGCGCGACCTGCGCGTCATCCTGATCAAGCTGGCCGACCGCCTGCACAACATGCGCACCCTGGGGGCCAAGGACCCGCAGTCGCGCCAGCGCATCGCCCGCGAGACGCTGGAGATCTACGCGCCGATCGCCCAGCGCCTGGGCATGAACCAGATCAAGAGCGAGCTGCAGGACCTGGGGTTCCGCGCCTTGCATCCGTACCGCCACGCGGTGCTGGAAAAACGCATCCGCGCCGCGCCGATGGTCCGCCGCGAAGCGCTGGTGCAGATCGAGGCCAACCTGGCCCAGCGCCTGACCCGGGAGCAGATACCGCACCGCCTGATCAGCCGGGTGAAATCACCGTGGAGCATCTACACCAAGATGCGCGCCGAAGCGAAGAGCTTCGCCCAGGTGATGGACGTGTTCGGCTACCGGATCGTGCTGCGCACGGTGGCCGACTGCTATCACGCGCTCGGCGTCGTCCATTCGGTGTACAAGCCGCTGGATGCGCGGTTCCGCGACTTCATCGCCATCCCCAAGGCCAACGGTTATCAATCCCTGCACACGGTGCTGTTCGGGCCGTATGGCGCGCCGATCGAGGTCCAGCTGCGCACCGAGGAGATGGACCTGGTGGCCGAGAAGGGCGTGGCCGCGCACTGGACCTACAAGGAAGGCGGGCAGGCCCCCAACAGTGCCCAGAACCGCGCCTACAACTGGATCAGCGGGCTGGTGGAGTCCCAGCACGCGACCGGGTCGTCGCTGGAATTCCTGGAAAACGTCAAGATCGACCTGTTTCCCGACGAGGTCTACCTGTTCTCGCCCAAGGGCGACATCCTGTCGCTGCCGCGCAACGCCATCGCGCTCGACTTCGCCTACGCGGTCCACACCGACGTGGGCAACACCGCCGTCGCGGCGCGGGTGGACGGCAAGCTGGTGCCGCTGCGCACGCGCCTGTCCAACGGCGAGCGGGTGGAGATCATCACCGCCAAGTCGTCCACGCCCAAGCCGCAGTGGCTGGAGTACGTCGTGTCCAGCAAGGCGCGCACCGCGATCCGCCACCAGCTCAAGCAGATGGGGCACGAGGACGCGGTCCAGCTGGGGCATCGGATGCTCGATCGGGCACTGGAGGCGCTGGGCAGCTCGCTGGAGCGGGTGTCGGCTGCGCGCCTGGACGCCTATCTGCACGAGGGCCGCCACCCGCGCCTGGAAGCGCTGCTGGCCGACATCGCGCTGGGCAACAAGATGCCCAGCCAGGTCGCCTACGCATTGGCCCGATCACCGGGCGAGGACGCCGCACCCGCGCCGGCGCACACCTCGCTGACCCAGGAAAAAATCCTCATCACCGGCAGCGAGCGCGGCGTGATCAGCTTCGCCAACTGCTGCATGCCGCTGCCCGGCGACGACATCATGGGCTACCACACCGCCGGCAAGGGCATCGTGGTGCACCGCAAGGAATGCCCCAACGTCGCCGAGTACCGCAAGTCGCCGGACCGCTGGGTCTCGATCGGCTGGGACCACACGGTCAGCGGCGATTTCAGCGCGGCGCTGCGCATCGAGGTCGACAACCGCCCCGGCGCGCTGGCGCAGGTCGCGGCCGCCATCGCGGACGCCAAATCCAACATCGACCGGGTGGAATACCTGGAGCGCGACATCAACGTCGCGGTGCTGCGGTTCTCGATCGAGGTGAAGGACCGGCGCCACCTGGCCAACGTGATCCGCAAGGTGCGCCGGCTCAGCGTGGTGCTCGGCGTGCAGCGCATCTGAGCCGGCGCTTCTACAATGCCGGCTGTCCCCCGTGATTCTGGAGCCTGCATGTCCCGCACCCCGATCCATACCGACCACGCCCCGGCGGCGATTGGTCCCTATTCCCAGGCCGTGCGCATGGGCCAGACCGTGTTCCTGTCCGGCCAGATCCCGCTGGACCCCGCGACCGGTGAGCTCGTCGACGGCGACGTGGCCGCGCAGGCGCGGCAGTCGTTCGACAACCTCAAGGCCGTCTGCGAAGCGGCCGGCGGATCGCTGGCCCAAGTCGCCCGACTGGGGCTCTACCTCACCGACCTGGGCGAATTTGCCGCGGTCAATGCGGTGATGGCCGAGTATTTCCAGGCCCCGTACCCGGCGCGCTCCACCATCGAGGTCTCCGGCCTTCCCAAGGGCGCGGCATTCGAGGTCGACGCGATCCTCGTCCTTGGCTAGAACCGCCCGTCGACCTCCGGCGCTGGCGGCAGCGGGCGAGACCCCGCTGACCGCGTTGGCCGGCTGCGGACCGCGGATGGCCGAGAAGCTCGCCGCCCGCGATCTGCATACCCTGCAGGACCTGTGGTTCCAGTTGCCGCGGCAATACGAGGACCGCACCCGCCTGACCCTGATCCGCGACCTGCGACCGGGCGTGGCGGCGCAGGTCGAGGGCCGGGTGGTGGCCGTCGAGCGTGGCTTCCGCGGCCGCCCCGTGCTGCGCGTCGCGATCACCGATGATTCCGGATCCGGACTGGTGTTGCGGTTTTTCCACTTTCGCGCCGCGCAGGTGGCGCAGTTCGCGGTCGGCGCGCCGCTGCGTTGCTACGGGACGCCGCGCCCGGGCCAGCAGGGCCTGGAGATCGTGCATCCCAGCTACCAAGTCCTTGAAGCCTCGGGCGGGGACGAGCTCGGCGATGCGCTCGATCCCGTGTATCCGACCGTCGAAGGCATCGGTCCGGTCACCCTGCGCCGCTTGATCGGCCTGGCCTTGGACCGGCTGCCCGACAGCGCGACGCTGGAGCTGCTCGCCGACGCCGCCGAACTGCCGCCGCTGCGCGAAGCGCTGTTGACCGTGCACCGCCCCCCGCGCGAAGCCGACGTCAGCGCCCTGCTGGCCGGCACCCATCCGGCCCAGCGTCGGCTGGCGCTGGAAGAACTGCTCGCCCACCACCTCAGCCTGCGCCGGCAGCGGATCGCCCAGCAGGCCCATCGCGCGCCTGCGCTGGCGGACCAGAGACTCGCTGGCAAGTTGCTGGGACAACTGCCGTACCGGTTGACCGGGGCCCAGCAGCGCGTCTTTGCGGAGATATGCGCCGATCTGGCCCGGTCCTCGCCGATGCTGCGCCTGGTGCAGGGCGATGTGGGCTCGGGCAAGACCGTCGTCGCCGCGCTGGCCGCGCTGGTGGCGGTCGCCAGCGGCCGCCAGGTGGCCCTGATGGCGCCCACCGAGCTGCTCGCCGAGCAGCACCTGGCCAACCTGCGCGAGTGGCTGGATCCGCTGGACGTTTCGTTGGCGTGGCTGGCGGGCAAGGTCACCGGCAAGGCGCGGCAGCAGGCTTTGGCGGACGTCGCCTCCGGTGCGGCCCGGGTGGTGGTCGGCACCCACGCCGTGATGCAGGAGAGTGTCGTCTTCGATGACCTCGCGCTGGCGATCATCGACGAGCAGCACCGCTTCGGCGTGCACCAGCGGCTGGCGCTGCGCGACAAGGGCGGGGCGGCCGGCGGCAACGCAGGCACGGTGCCGCACCAGCTGGTCATGACCGCCACGCCGATCCCGCGCACCCTGGCGATGTCGGCCTATGCGGATCTGGACGTGTCGTCGATCGATGAACTCCCGCCCGGCCGGACTCCGGTGCAGACCGTGGTGCTGGCCAGTGAGCGGCGGCCCGAACTGGTCGAGCGCATCCGCGCCGCCTGCGCGCAGGGTCGCCAGGCCTACTGGGTGTGCACCCTGATCGACGAGCCCGACGAGGACGCCAAGCCCGGCGCGGTGATGAAGATCGAGGCGCAGGCCGCGCAGACCACGTTCGAGACGCTGGCGACCGGATTGCCGGAACTGCGGGTCGGCCTGGTTCACGGGCGCATGAAGGCCGCCGAGAAGCAGGCGACCATGGCCGACTTCAAGGCCGGGCGCATCGACCTGCTGGTGGCAACGACCGTGATCGAGGTCGGCGTGGACGTGCCCAACGCCTCGCTGATGATCATCGAGAACGCCGAGCGCCTCGGCCTGGCCCAGCTGCACCAGTTGCGCGGCCGGGTAGGGCGCGGCAGCGAGGCCTCCAGCTGCGTGCTGATGTACCGCTCGCCGTTGTCGATGCTGGCCCGGCAGCGCCTGGAAACCATGCGCGCGACGAACGACGGTTTCCTGATCGCGGAAAAGGACCTTGAGCTGCGCGGCCCCGGCGAGCTGCTGGGCACCCGCCAGACCGGCCTTGCCGAATTCCGCCTCGCCGACCTCGCGCGCGACGCCGACCTGCTGCCGCAGGTGCATGAGCTGGCCGAGCGGCTGCTGCGCGATTCGCCCGAGCTCGCCGAACGCATCGTGGCGCGCTGGATCGGTACCGCCGTGCGCTATGCCGGCGCATGATCTCCGGTGCCGCGACGCGGATTCAGCGTTATGGTGATCGGCCCGCGACGCTGCCAATCAGCGCCACCCAGTCCTGACCACGCCTGCCCCGGAGATCCACGCATGCGGTCCAAGCTGATGTCTGCCTTGCTGCTGTGCCTGCCGCTGTCCGCGCTCGCGGCCGCGCCGGTGCCGCCGGCCACCCAGCCCGAGCTTGAACAGATCGGCACCGCGCCCTCGGCCCAACGCATCGAGGCCGACATCCGCACCCTGGTGGGGTTCGGCACCCGCCACACCTTGTCCGATACGACGTCCGACACGCGCGGCATCGGTGCGGCGCGGCGCTGGATCAAGGCCGAGTTCGAGCGCATCTCGGCCCAGTGCGGCGGTTGCCTGGAGGTGCGCTACGTCAGCGAAGTGGTCTCCGGCGAGAATCGCATCGCGGATCCGGTCGAGATCGTCAACGTGATCGCGATACAGCGCGGCAGCAGCGACCCGGGCCGCTACGTCATCATGAGCGGCGATATTGATTCACGCGTATCGGACGTGATGGACGCGACCTCCGACGCTCCGGGCGCCAACGACAACGCATCCGGTGTCGCCGGCACCCTGGAGGCGGCGCGGGTGCTGTCGAAGCATCGGTTTGCCGGCTCGATCGTCTACGCCGCGCTCGCCGGCGAGGAGCAGGGCCTGTTCGGCGGCAAGATCCTTGCCCGGCACGCGATCGACAACGGCTGGCGGATCGAGGCGGTCCTCAACAACGACATGATCGGCAACATCGCCGGAATCAACGGCGTAATCGACAACACGACCGCGCGGGTGTTCGCCGAGGGCACGCGTTTCAATGAAACCCCGGAGCAGGCCACCGCGCGGCGCTTCACCGGCGGCGAGGTGGACTCGCCCTCGCGCAACCTGGCCCGCTACATCGACCGGATGGCCGACCTCTACGTGCCCAACCTGGACGTGATGATGGTCTACCGGCTGGACCGCTTCGGACGTGGCGGCCACCATCGCCCGTTCAACGACATCGGCGCACCGGCCGTGCGGGTGATGGAAACCAACGAGCACTACCATCGCCAGCACCAGGATCTGCGCACCGAGGACGGCGTTGTCTACGGCGATACCATCGACGGCGTCGATTTCGCCTACGCCGCCAAGCTGACGGCGCTCAATGCGGTGACGCTGGCCGGGCTGACCGGCGCGCCACCACCGCCGGCGGATGTCGAGATCGAGGGCGCTGTAACGGCCGACACCACCCTGCGCTGGTCGCCCGTCCCGGCCGCGCAGGCGCCCGACCTGGCCGGCTACAAAGTGTACTGGCGGCTCACCACCGAGCCCCAGTGGAGCCACAGCCGCTACGTCGGCAACGTCTCCCAGTACACCCTCAGCAACGTCGTCATCGACAACTACTTCTTCGGCGTTGCCGCCGTGTCCACCGACGGCGCCGAAAGCCCGGTGGTGTTCCCCGGCGCCGCCGGCAGTTTTGGCGGCTATCAGACGGCAGCGCGCGAACCCATCAAGGAAAACCAAGCCACACCATGACTGACCAACGCATCCCCCTGCTCATCGACACCGATCCCGGCGTGGATGACGCCCTCGCCCTGCTGATGGCCTTCAACGATCCGCGGCACGAGGTCGTCGGCCTGACGATCGCTGCCGGCAACGTCGGCCTGGCGCACACCGTCGCCAACGCGCTGAAGATCTGCGACGTGGTGGGCGTCGATGTCCCGGTGTTTGCCGGTTGCGCATCGCCCCTGCTGCACGCCGCAGTGGACGCGGCGTATGTGCACGGCCAGGACGGCCTGGGCGATGTCGGCCACGCGCCCTCGCAGCGCCAGGCCGAATCCGAACATGCCGCGTTGGCGATCCTGCGCCTGTCGCACCAGTACGCAGGCCAATTGCTGCTGGTCGCGCTCGGCCCGCTGACGAACCTGGCGGTGGCGCTCAAGCTCGACCCGGGCCTGCCCTCGCGGATCGGCCGGCTGGTGGTGATGGGCGGGGCGGTCACCGGCCACGGCAACATGACCGCACACGCCGAGTTCAACATCGGCTTCGATCCGGAGGCAGCGCATATCGTGCTGTCCGCGTTCCCGCACTTCGAGCTGGTCGACTGGGAGGCGACGATTTCCCACGGTCTCCCGCACGGCGAGGTGCTGCAGTGGCTCGCCGCCGGCAGCCCGCGCGCGAAATTCTTTGACGCGATCTCTCGCAAGACCCGGGAGTGGTCCGCCGATCGGCGCGGCGATGACTGGTACGCCGCCGACGCGCTCGCCATGGCCCACGCACTGGAGCCCGAAGGCGCGCTCGATGTCGCCCGGCGCGTGCTGGTGGTGGAGACGGAAGGGCGTCACACCCGCGGGGCGACGGTGGTAGACTGGCGCGTTGAGCAGTCCGACGCAGGCGGCAACGCGTCGATCCTGTTGCGCTACGACCGACCCCGCTTCCAGCGGCGCGTGCAGGCTGCCCTGGCCGCGACCTGAGCCGCGCGACTTGCACCGTCCATGCAAAGCCCGCTATTATTGTCAGCTTCCTTCCGCATAGATTGGTGAGTGCCAATGAAAGCCGGCATCCATCCCGAATACCGCGAAGTCGTGTTCCAGGACGTGACCAGCGATTTCCAGTTCCTGACCCGCTCGACCCTTGGCAGCAAGGAGTTGGTGAAGTGGGAAGACGGCAACGAGTACCCGCTGATCAAGATCGACATCTCGTCGGCCTCGCACCCGTTCTACACGGGCAAGCACAAGATCATGGATACCGGTGGCCGCGTGGACAGGTTCCGCAAGCGCTACGCCAAGTAAGCATCGGCGGCGCAACGCGCTGTATAACGGGTTATGACAACGGCTGCCGAGAGGCGGCCGTTGTTGCTTTCAGCGACTCCTGCGCAACGCATCGGGCCACCCGTGGCGACCGCTGCCGCGTCCATGCGGTAGGGCATTGTGCGATAATTGGGTGTTCGCCATTGGTTGCGATCCTTTGTCCCCCTCCCGTTTCGCGCCGTGCGCGAACGTGCAGACAGCAGGAGCATTTTGTGTCCGATTCGTCGTCCAGCCTGAACGCCTCAGCCGATCAGGCCACTCTCTCCGTTGGCGGCAAGACCGTCGAGCTGCCGGTCCAGCACCCGACCCTGGGCGCTCCGTGCATCGATATCGCCAAGGTGCCGCGCGCCACCGGTTGCTTCACCTACGACCCCGGCTTCACCGCCACCGCCAGCTGCAAGTCGGCCATCACCTACATCGATGGCGAAGAAGGCGTGCTGCTGTATCGCGGCTACCCGATCGAGCAGCTCGCCGAGAAGTCCAATTTCCTCGAAGTTGCCTACCTGCTGATCAACGGCGAGCTGCCCGACAAGGCCGGCTTCGCCGCTTTCGAGCACGACGTCACCCATCACACGATGATCCATGAGGCCTTTACCGGCTTCCTGGGCGGCTTCCGCCATGACGCCCATCCGATGGCGATGCTGGTCGGCATGCTCGGCTCGATGGCGAGCTTCTACCACAACGAACTCGACCTGGAGGATCCGGCGCAGCGCCGCCTGGCCGCCATCCGCCTGATCGCCAAGGTGCCGACGATCGCGGCCGCGTGCTACCGCCATTCGGTCGGCTGGCCGCTGAACCATCCGCGCAACAACCTCGAGTACACCACCCGCTTCCTGCACATGCTTTATGAGGTGCCGAGCGAGCCGCTGGAGCTCAACCCGATTGCGGCCAAGGCGATGGACCTGCTGTTCATCCTGCACGCCGACCACGAGCAGAATGCTTCCACCTCGACGGTCCGCCTGGTCGGGTCCACCGGCGCGAACCCCTACGCGTGCGTCGCCGCTGGCGTTGCCGCGCTGTGGGGCCCCGCGCACGGCGGTGCCAACGAGGCGGTGCTGAAGATGCTCACCGAGATCGGCCGCCCGGAGAACGTGCAGTCGGCGGTGGACCGCGCCAAGGACCGTGATTCGGGCTTCCGCCTGATGGGTTTTGGCCACCGCGTCTACAAGAACTACGATCCGCGCGCCGCCCTGGTGCGCAAGATGACCCACGAGGTGCTCGGCGAGCTCGGCATCAACGACCCGCTGCTGGACGTGGCGATGAAGCTGGAAGAGGCGGCGCTGCAGGACGATTACTTCGTCGAGCGCAAGCTGTATCCCAACGTCGACTTCTACTCCGGCATCATCTACAAGGCGCTGGGTATCCCGGTGGAGATGTTCACCGTGATGTTCGCCATCGCACGCACCGCCGGCTGGGTCGCGCACTGGCTGGAGCAGCAGGACGATCCGGAGAACAAGATCGGTCGTCCGCGGCAGATCTACACCGGTCCGGCCAACCGTGACTACGTGGGCGTGGACAAGCGCTGACCGGTCTACCGGCCGCCCGCTGACTTCACGCTGTCAATGAAACCCCGCCCCGAGCGGGGTTTTTCATGCGTGCGGTGAGCTGCCCGCAGCGGTGTCCGGCGCCACGTCGGGATCCTGCAGCAGGCGCCGCAGCTGGGCCGCGCTGGCGCGGCGCATCGGCTGGTCGTCGCCGCGCGCCCATGGCGCCTGACGGACCTGCAGCGATGGCAGGCCGACCAGCTCGAAGGCGACATCGCCGGCGAAGAACCGCCAGACCGGAAAGGTGTCCTCGCGGTGCGCGTCCAGCCGTAACCGGACCCGATCGGCGTCGGCAGGGATGTCGTGCTGCTGCAGGTGGTGGGCGACCGCGTCGGCGTCATCGTCGTGCAGGTGCAGGGTGACCACGCTCTGCGCATCGGCGGTGCCCTCCAGCACCGGTCCGGTCAGTCTTGGCTGGAAGGGGGCGAGGAACTCCATGGCTTCCAGCGCCGCCTCACGGTAGCGCCGCGACAACGCCGCAGTGTCCGGCCGGAACAGGCGCTGGTAGTCCTGCAGCGCCTGCGCGATGTCCTCATTTGCCGGCAGCAGGGTCCTGTCCATCACGCCCAGTCGCTCGGAGGCCTTGCGCCGGGCCTGCGGATAGTTGCCGGCCTCGCCGGTGCTGATCAGTCGTGCCGCTTCGCGGGCGACGCCATCGCGGATGCGCGAGTGCGATTCGCGGCGGCCGGAGCGGGCGGTTTTCAGGGGGCGCTTTGACACGGTCTGCCTCCCATTGCGACGCGCGGTGCGTCAGAAGATGTCGAAGGTTTCCTCGGCGGGCTCGTTTGACTCGTCATAGTACGCGGTGTCGGTTTGCATGCGCTCCAGGTCCTCGACCTTCACCCACTCGGTCAGGCCGCCGCTTCCGCCCGGGATCAGCGTGCCGTTGGCCGCGACCTGCACCTGCACCATGCCATCGGGCGGAGTGTTGGGACTGACGGGACGATCCTCCAGCGCCGCGCGCATGAAGTCGATCCAGATCGGCAGTGCCGCCGCGCCGCCGTACTCGCCACGCCCAAGCGGCTTGAAGTTGTCGCGGCCGACCCAGACGGTCGTTGCAAGCTCGCCGCCAAATCCGGAGAACCACGCGTCGCGATGCTCGTTGGTGGACCCGGTCTTGCCGCCCACGTCCTCGCGACCCAGCACCTTGGCGCGCACGCCGGTACCGCGCTGGACGACGTCGCGCATCATCGAGACCATCTGGTAGGCGACGCGGCCGTCAATGGCCCGTGGGGCGACGATCATGTCCTCGCGCGGAGGCGCTGCCGGTTCTTTTTCCGCCTCGGGTGCGCTCTCGACCGGGGCGGCGGTGGCAGGCCCCAGATTGAATCCGCCCACGACCGCCGAGACCGGCGCCGCCGATGCCGCATCCGTGCCGCGACAGCTGCGGCAGGCCGTGGCCGGGTTCTCCTTGAACACCACCGCGCCGTCGCGATCGCGAACCTCTTCGATGAACCACGGCTCGACCAGGAAGCCGCCGTTGGCAAACGCCGCATAACCGCGCGCGACCGACAGCGGGGTCAATGAAGCGGTGCCCAGCGACATCGACAGGTTGGGCGGCAGGCTCGCCTCCTCGAAGCCGAAGTGACTGATGTACTTGCGCGCGTAGTTGACGCCGATGGTGTCCAGCAGGCGCACCGAGACCAGGTTGCGCGAGCGCACCAGGGCCTCGCGCAGGCGCATGGGTCCGGAGAAGCGGCCGTCGTCGTTCTGCGGGCGCCACTCGCGTCCGCGGCGGTCCTTGAACACCACCGGCGCGTCCAGCACCACCGATGCGGGGTTGAAGCCCTGCTCCAGCGCGGCGGCGTAGAGGAAGGGCTTGAAGCTGGAGCCCGGCTGGCGCCGCGCCTGGGTGGCGCGGTTGAACTTGCTGCCGGCAAAGCTGAAGCCGCCCGACAGCGCGCGCAATGCGCCGGTGTCGGCTTCCAGCGACACCAGCGCCGCTTCCGCGCGCGGCAGCTGGGTCAACTCGTATTTCGGCAGTTCCGGTTCCGCCGCATCCCCGTCGGCGTCCTTCGCAGGCGTTGCGACCCGGTGTACCCGGACCAGGTCGCCGCGCTTGAGCAGCTGCGCCGGTGTGCGCCCGCCCCAGCCCTGGCCCTTCTCCAGCGTGACTTCGCGTCCGCTGGGCAGGACCACGCTCGCGCCGTTGCCGGCCGTGGACAGGACGATGGCGGGAAGCATGTCCGACTGCACCGGGACCGTGCGCAGCCGCGCATGCACCGTCGCCACGTCTTCATCCTCGGCCAGATCGAAGTGCTGCTCCACGCCGTGCCAGCCGTGGCGCTTGTCGTAGATCACCAGCCCGTCGCGGACCGCCTGGTTGGCCGCGGCCTGCATCTGCGGGTCGATGGTGGTGATGACGTGGTAGCCGCGGGTCAGCGCTTCGGCGCCGTAGCGGGCGATCATCTCCTGCCGCACCATCTCGGCCACGTACGGCGAATACATCTGCAGCGGCGGCTCGTGCGGGCTGGCATGCATGGCCACCGCGCGCGCCGACGCGGCATCGGCAGCGCTGATGAAGCCCAGTTCGGCCATGCGCTGCAGGGTGTAGTCGCGACGGATCTTCGCGCGGTCCGGATTGCTGAGGGGATTGCCGCTGGACGGGAACTTGGGGATTCCGGCCAGCGAGGCAATCTCGTCCAGGTCCAGTTCGTCGAGCTTCTTGCCGTAATAGAACTCCGCCGCCGCAGCCACGCCGTACGCGCGGTTGCCGAAGAAACTCTTGTTGAGGTAAAGCTCGAGGATCTCGTCCTTGGACAGCTCGTTTTCCATGCGCCAGGCGAGCATCATTTCGGCGATCTTGCGCGTGTAGCTGTACTCCGAGCTCAGGAAGAACTGGCGCGCGACCTGCTGGGTGATCGTCGAGCCGCCGGGGACGCGCTTGTCATCGGTGGTGGCCAGCAGCCACACGGCGCGCGCGACGCCCCGGTAGTCAACGCCGTTGTGCTCGTAGAAGCGGCTGTCCTCGATCGCGATGAACGCCTGCTTCAGGTGCTCGGGCACATCGGCGATATCGACCGGGTAGCGCCGGGTCTCGCCGAACACCGCCATCAGTCGACCGTCGCGCGCGTACACGTACATCGGCTCCTGCAGCTCGACGTTGTGCAGCGATTCCACATCGGGCAGCTTGGGCGAGATCAGGTAGTAGACGGTCGCCAGTGCGAGCACGCCCAGGACCGCAAGGCCAATTGCCGCCAGCACGGCCCAGCGCAGGAAACGTCGGAAGCGAAGAAGCATCGAGTGAGTCCGGATGACGGTTTCGGCAATCGGGAAGTATAGAGGAGCATCCTGCGGCTGCTGCGCCTCAAGACAATGCGGCGCAGGTCTGGAATACTGCGGACCGGGGCAAGCCCATTTGCGACAGAAACGGGCACTGGTGGGCAGTTGGGGATGGAAGTGCTTGCGGGCTTGTGAAAAGTCCGTTATCTAAGGGTCGGCCACAAGCGGTGCGTACAGCATCTGATGGCAAGGGGAGATAACTTTGGGCGTCATCAAGAAGAGCCAGCCGGCACTCGTCGGCGTGGATATCAGTTCGACTGCGGTCAAGCTTCTGCAGCTGTCGCGGGCAGGCAACCGGTATCGCGTGGAGCACTACGCGGTGGAACCGTTGCCGCCCAACGCGGTGGTGGAGATGAACATCGTGGAACCCGAGGCGGTTGGCGAGGCGATCAAGCGCGCCATGGCGCGCTCGGGCACCCGCGCCAAACACGCCGCAGCAGCAGTCTCCGGATCGGCGGTGATCACCAAGGTGATCCCGATGCCGGCCGAGCTGGACGGCGATGATCTGGAAGCCCAGGTCGAGTTGGAAGCGGTCAACTACGTGCCGTACCCGATCGAGGAAGTGAACCTCGACTTCGAAGTGCTCGGGCCGATGCCCGGCAGCCCGGAGTCGGTGCAGGTGCTGCTGGCCGCCTCGCGCTCGGAGAACGTCGAGGTCCGTGCCTCCGTGCTCGAGCTTGGGGGGCTCATCCCCCAGGTCATGGACGTGGAAGCGTTCGCGATCGAGAACGCCTTCGCCCTGATTGCCGATCAGCTGCCCATCCCGCGCGACGGGCTGGTGGCGCTGATCGACGCCGGCGCGACGATGACCACGCTCAACGTCATCCGCCAGGGCCGCAGCATCTACAGCCGCGAGCAGGTCTTCGGCGGCAAACAGCTGACCGACGAGATCATGCGCCGTTACGGCCTGAGCTATGAGGAAGCCGGTCTGGCGAAGCGTCAGGGCGGACTGCCGGAGACCTACGAGACAGAGACCCTGGATCCGTTCAAGGAGGCCCTGGTGCAGCAGGTCAGCCGCCTGTTGCAGTTCTTCTATGCCGGTAGCGAGCACAACCGCGTCGACCAGATCGTGTTGGCCGGCGGCTGCGCGGCGATCGCCGGCATCGCGCCACTGGTCGAGGAGCAGCTGGGCGTGCCGACGATGGTTGCCAACCCGCTCGCCCACATGACGCTGGGGCCGCGGGTGCAGGCGCATGCGCTGGCTCAGGACGCTCCGGCGTTGATGATCGCGTGCGGCCTGGCATTGAGGAGTTTCGACTGATGGCACGGATCAACCTTCTTCCGTGGCGCGCCGAGCGCCGCAAGCAGCGCCAGAAGGACACCATGATGCTGCTGGCGCTGTCGGCGCTGGGCGCCGTCGTGCTTTCGTTCCTGATCATCTGGTACCACAACGCCCAGATCGAGGGCCAGACCGAGCGCAACGATTACCTCACGGCGCAGATCGCCGAGGTCGACAAGAAGATCGAGGAGATCGACGAGCTGGACCGCAAGAAGTCCCAGCTGCTGGCGCGCAAGGAAGTGATCGAGGAGCTGCAGGCCAACCGTTCGCAGATGGTCCATCTGTTCGATTCACTGGTGCGCACCATCCCTGACGGGGTCGTGCTGACCTCGATCAAGCAGGACAACGAGACGCTCACCCTGGAAGGACGCTCGCAGTCCAATGCACGCGTCAGTACCTACATGCGCAACCTGGAGGGTTCGGGCTGGATGACCCGCCCCGAGCTCTCGATCATCGAGGCCAAGGGCTTCGAACAGGGTCTGCCGTACGAGTTCAAGTTGCAGGTCAAGCTGGCCAACCCCAGCGCGCCCAGTGACGAGGACGGCGATGGCATTGCCGACGGTCCGATCGCCCAGGCCGAGCCCGCCGTCGACGGCGTCGCGGTCCCGGCGGCCGCGACGATCACCCCGCTGAGCGACGCCGCTCGCGGCGAAGACGCTGCCGACCTTGCCGCACCCGCGGATGAGACCAGCGAGGACGCCGCCGAACCGGTCGATGCCCCTGAGAGTGGAGCCGCGTCGTGAGCAAGAAAATCAATATCAAGGAACTGGACTTCAACAACATCGGCGGCTGGCCGCAACAGGCCAAGGTCGGCCTGTGCGTGATCCTGGTCCTGCTGATCGTGGGCCTCAGCTGGTGGCTGTTCGTGCGTGACAAGCGCGACACCCTGGAGGGCCTGGAGCGGACCGAAACCGAGTTGCGCAGCACCTTCGAGACCAAGCAGGGCAGGGCGTCCAACCTGGAGCCGCTGAAGCTGCAGCTGGCCGAGATGGAGCAGCAGCTGCAGCAGATGCTGCGCCAGTTGCCAAGCAAGACCGAGATGCCCGACCTGATCGTGGACATCTCGCAGACCGCGCTGGCGACGGGCATCACCAACGAGCTGTTCCAGCCCGGTCCCGAGCAGCCCAAGGAGTTCTACGCCGAGAAGCCCATTTCCCTGCGCATGGTGGGTTCGTACCACCAGTTCGGCGGATTCGTCAGCGGCGTGGCCTCGCTGCCACGGGTGGTGATCATGACGATGCACGACATCTCGCTGAAGCCGCGCGGCGCCGCGAAAGAGACCGGCATCACCGCCAACTCGCCGCTGGAACTGGCCGGAACGGTGAAGACCTACCGCTACCTGGACGAGGAAGAAATGGCGGAGCAAAGCGCTGCCGCGGATGCTGAAAAGAAGGGGGCAAAATGATGGGCAACTCGACCATCCGCCGCCGTGCGGGAGCGCCACGCCTGTTGCTGGTGGCCGTGGCCCTGGTGGCCGTGGCCGGCTGCACCCGCGGCGTGACCAGCACCTACGGCGACGCGCCGAACCTGGAGGGCTGGGTCGCCGACGTCAAGACGCGACCGGCTCCACCGCTGGATCCCTTGCCGATCATGCAGCAGTTCGAAACCTTCGAATATGCCGCGCACGGCCTGCGGGATCCTTTCAGCAATGCATTTACCGACCGCGACAACGGCGGCGGCCCGCGGCCGGACTCGGACCGGCGCAAGGTGCCGCTGGAGCAGTTCCCGCTGGATTCGCTGGACATGGTCGGAACGCTGGGCCGCGGCGGTGCAACCGTCGCCCTGGTCATGGCGCCCGACAAGGTGACCTACAAAGTGACCCGGGGTGAGTACATGGGTCAGAGCGACGGCCGGGTAACCGGCGTGTTCGAGGACCGCATCGAGTTGGTGGAACTGGTGTCGGACGGTGCGGGGGGCTGGCTGGAACGTCCGGCGTCGCTCACCTTGGAAGATCAATAAGGATTGGGGAATTAGCACGATGACCGTTTACAAAGCCATACGATCGCCACGTGCGCAGCGCCCCATGGTGCTCCGCAATACAGGTTTGGGCCTGCTGCTGGGGGCGATGGCCGCCGTCAGCGGTGTCCATGCCGCCGGACCGGTGGGCGCCGAACCGGGTCAGGTGACCGGTGCGCACGTCGCCCCGGCCTCCAGCCCGGATCCCGCCAAACAGGTGCCGGGAACCGTGTCGGTGTCCAACATCGACTTCAAGCGGGGCGACGGGGGCGCGGGTCGCCTGATCCTGAGCTTCACCGGCGAAGGTGCTGCGCCGGACATGCGCAGCCAGGGCAACTCGGTGGTCATCAACGTGGCCAACGCCTCGCTGCCGGCGAACCTGCAGCGACCGCTGAACGTGTCCGACTTCGCCACTCCGGTGGACAACATCGAGGCGCGCAGCAGCGGCGGTGGCACCACCCTGGTACTCAACACCGGCGGTCCGTTCGAGTCGATGGCCTACCAGACCGGCAAGGACTACGTGGTCGAGATCGTGCCGCGCGCCGAGGTGGCCACGGCGGCCAAGTCGAGCCGTGCGCCGGCGATGGGCGCAACCACGGGCATGGCGACGACGGAGACAAAGGTCTACGGTGGCCGTCCGGTCACGTTCAACTTCCAGGACGTCCCCGTGCGCACCGTGCTGCAGCTGGTCGCCGAGGAATCCAACCTCAACATCGTTGCCGCGGACACCGTGCAGGGCAACGTCACCCTGCGCCTGATCAACGTGCCGTGGGACCAGGCGCTGGACATCGTGTTGCAGGCCAAGGGTCTGGACAAGCGCCGCAGCGGCAACGTGGTCTGGGTCGCTCCGCAGGCCGAACTGGCCCAGCATGAGCAGGCCCGTGAAGACGCGCGGATCGCCATGTCCAACCGCGTCGAGCTGGTCACCGAGTACATCCAGATCAACTACCACAACGCGGGCCAGATCTACACGGCGCTGACCGAGGCCAAGGGCGTGGGCGGTTCGGGCGGCGGCGGTGGCGGCAGCGGTGGCAGCAGCAACACCGACACCGGCTTCCTGTCACCCCGTGGCCGGCTGGTCGCCGACGATCGCACCAATACCCTGATGGTCAGTGACACCCCGAAGAAGGTCGCCGAGATGAAGGAACTCATCGCCGTGATCGACCGTCCGGTCGACCAGGTGGTGATCGAGGCGCGCGTCGTGGTGGCGACGGAGAGCTTCTCGCGTGAGTTGGGAGCACGGTTTGGGGTCAGCGGCACCAAGAATAACGTGGGTTTCAGCGGCAAACTTGAGACGAACAAGGACAACCTGAACTCGGTCAATGACGCAGATCCGGGCACGATCATCGAGCGCGCCCTGATGAGCAACCTGGCCGTCGCCAACCCCGCCGGCGCGGTTGCGCTGTCGATCCTCAATGCCGGTTACCTGCTCGACATCGAGTTGTCGGCGATGCAGACGCAGGGACGTGGTGAGGTGATCTCCAACCCGCGCATCGTCACCAGCAACCAGCGTGAGGCGATCATCAAGCAGGGTCAGGAAGTGGGTTACGTGACCATCCAGCCGGCGACGGCAGGCGGCGTGGCGACCCCGAGCGTGCAGTTCAAGGAAGTCGTGCTGGAGATGAAGGTGACCCCGACCATCACCAACGACGGCCGCGTGTTCCTCAACCTCAACGTCAAGAAGGACGAGATCGAGGGCTTCGTCAAGACCGGTATCGGCGACGTGCCCCAGATCAGCACCCGCGAAGTCAACACCGCGGTGCTGGTGGAAGACGGCCAGACCGTCGTGGTCGGCGGCGTGTACGAGTTCCGCGACCGCGAAGACGCGAGCAAGGTGCCGTTCCTGGGCGACATCCCCTTCCTTGGCAACCTGTTCAAGAAGAAGGGTCGCCAGAAGGAGAAGGCGGAGCTGCTGATCTTCGTCACCCCCAAGGTGCTGGAAGTGTCGCAGCGCAACCACCGCAACTGATCCGGCGGTGGAACGGAAAACGGAGCCTTCGGGCTCCGTTTTTTTTGGTGGACGCTGAACGTCGACGGCAACGCGTTGAACCCGTCACGCCCACTTGGGTCAAACTTGTGCGAGGCCCGCAACCGGGGCCGCAACCGGGATTGTTGATGGACCATGTGACCGACCATTTCGCGCCTGCCGCCGAGCCCGCCGAACATGCCACGCCAGGCCGGCTGCAGGCCGCGTTTGACGACCTGCGCGGCGCGCTGTCGGAACAGATCATCGGCCAGTCGCGGCTGGTGGAACGGCTGCTGATTGCACTGCTCGCCGATGGCCACCTGCTGGTGGAAGGCGCGCCCGGCCTGGCCAAGACCACGGCGGTCCGGGCGCTGGCATCGCGGCTGGACGCGGAGTTTGCCCGTGTGCAGTTCACGCCGGACCTGCTGCCCTCCGACCTCACCGGCACCGAGATCTGGCGGCCGCAGGACGGCCGCTTCGAGTTCATGCCTGGCCCGGTATTCCACCCGATCCTGCTGGCCGACGAGATCAACCGGGCGCCGGCCAAGGTGCAGTCGGCGCTGCTGGAGGCGATGGGCGAGCGCCAGGTGACGGTGGGGCGGGCGACCTATCCGCTGCCGGACCTGTTCCTGGTAATGGCGACCCAGAACCCGATCGAGCAGGAGGGAACCTTTCCCCTGCCCGAGGCGCAGCTGGACCGTTTCCTGATGCACGTGCGGATCGGCTATCCCGACGTGGACGCCGAAACGCGCATCCTGGAGCTGGCACGGAACCAGGCGCGGCGGGCGCTGACCCACACCGAGTCGGCGTTCAAAAAGCTGCCACTGGAAGACGTCTTCGCGGCGCGCGCCGAGGTGCTCGAACTGCACGTCGCGCCCATGGTGGAGCGTTATCTGGTGGAATTGGTGCTGGCCTCGCGCGACGCCAGCAGCTACGACCCCGCGCTCGCGCGGCGGATCGAGTGGGGCGCGAGCCCGCGCGGTTCGATCGCGCTGGAGCGCTGCGCGCGTGCACGCGCGTGGCTGCTGGGGCGGGATTTTGTTACCCCTGACGACGTGCGCGACGTCGCGCCGGATGTGCTGCGCCACCGCGTGCTGCCCAGTTACGAAGCGACCGCTGAAGGCTGGGACGGAGACCGCCTGGTCGCCGAACTCATTGCGAAGGTGCCGTTGCCGTGAGCGATGGGGTCATCCCCGTGATCGAGGAACTGGTGGCACTGCGAGCCGCAGTGACCGGGCGCCGGACGCCGCGCCGGGGCAGCCACGGCGGCGGCCAGGCGATTTCCCCCATGCGGGGCCGCGGCATGGAGTACGCCGAGTCGCGTGAATACGCCGCGGGCGACGACTCCCGCCACATCGACTGGCGGGTCACCGCCCGCACCGGGCGTGCCCACACCAAGCTCTACCAGGCCGAGCGCGAGCGCTTGAGCTTGATCGTCGCCGACACCGCGGCCAACCTGTATTTCGGTACCCGCGTGCGCTTCAAGTCGGTGCAGGCCGCGCGCGCCGGCGCCATCGCGGCATGGGCGGCAATACGCGACGGCGACCGCGTCGCCGCGCTGCGCGGTTCCACGATCGAGCCACCGGTTTCCCCGGCCGGCGGCGCCCGTGGCGCGCTGCGGGTGATCGAGGCGCTGGCCCGCTGGTATGCCGCACCGCCCGATGACGACAAGGGCCTGGCGGTCGCCCTGGACCATGCCCAGCGGGTGCTCCGTCCCGGTTCGCGGGTGTTGGTGCTGGCCGATCCCGACAGTGTCGCGGCCATGCCCGCGTCGCGCTGGACCGCGCTGGCGCGCCACCAGGAGGTGGTCCTGCTGCTGTTGACCGATCCGCTTGAAGCCGATCCCCCGCCTGCGGTCCTGCCGTTCGAGGCAGGCGGCCATCGGGTCGAGGTCGATCTGGCCGGCGACGCGGCGCGGCAGCGCTGGGGCGCCGAGTTCTCCGCCCCGGTGCAGATGGCGCTGAAGACCCTGCCGACCCGCGGCGTGCGGGTCCACGTCCTGTCCAGCGATGCCCCCAGCCAATCCTGGCTCGCCCTGCAGGACCGACGTCCCGCGCTGGTCGCGTGATGCAGGATCCCACACTGCTGCTGCGCGACATCCATCAGCCGCCGGCGCCGCCGTTCTGGCCGCCGGCGCCCGGATGGTGGCTGTTGGCCGGTGCGCTCCTGCTCGTGCTGGGCATCGTCATGGCGCTGCGCTGGAGACGCACGCGGCGCCGGAGGCAGATCGCTGCGATCTTCGACAATGCGCTGGATGAGGCGGCAACCCCGACCGCCGAAGTGGCGGCGATCTCCCAGCTTCTGCGCCGTGCCGCGCGTCGCATCGATCCGGAAGCGGACCGCCTGCAGGGCGATGCATGGCTGGCATTTCTCGATCGCCCGACCGGCAGTGCGCGGCGCAAACGCCGGGCCAACGAGGCGGAAGGTCGGTTCGCCGGTGAGCCCGGTCGCCTGCTGCTGGAGGGTGCGTTCCGGCCCGAGGTCGACCCGGCCGATGTCGCAGCGCTGCGCTCGCTGGCGCGCGCGCGGTTCCAGCAGTGGATGCTGGGCCGATGAGCGGTCTGCTGGCGAATACCGTGGGTGCGTGGCTGGACGGTTTCGCGTGGCCGTGGTTGCTGCTGGCCCTGCCGCTGCCCTGGCTGGCACGTCGGGCGCTGCCGGCCCGGCGGAGTTCGGCGCCGGCGCTGGCGGTGCCCTTCGGTGATCGTCTGGCGGGTCTGGCTGCGACCGTGGCTGGCAGCGGCCGCAGCGCTGGCGGATGGCTGGCATGGGCCGCATGGGTGTTGCTGTGCCTGGCGGCGGCGCGACCGCAACAGGTCGGCGAGGCGGTCATGCCGCCGCAATCGGGGCGCGAGATGATGGTCGCGCTGGATCTTTCCGGCAGCATGAGCGAGCCCGACATGATGCTCGGCGGGCGCCGGGTGGACCGGCTGACCGCGGCGAAGGCGGTGCTGTCGGACTTCCTCGACCACCGCGAAGGCGATCGGGTGGGCTTGCTGGTGTTTGGTCAGCGCGCGTATGTGCTGGCGCCACCGACGCTGGACCTGGCGACGGTACGCCAACAGCTCGGCGACAGCGTGGTCGGACTGGCCGGTCGCGAAACCGCGATCGGCGACGGCATCGGCCTGGCGGTAAAGCGCCTGGTCAGCGGCGCGGAGGATCGCGAGTCCGGCGAGCACGTGTTGATCCTGCTCACCGACGGCGTCAACAACGCGGGGATGCTGGAACCGCTGAAGGCCGCGGAGCTCGCGAGCGACGCTGGCGTGCGTGTCTACACCGTCGCCTTTGGAGGTGATGGCGCGATGTCGGTGTTCGGGTTCCAGCTGCCGGTTCCCGCCGGCGAGGACGAGGTCGACGAGGCAACGCTCACGCAGATCGCGGAAAGCACCGGCGGACGGTTTTTCCGCGCCCGCGACACCGCGCAGCTGGCAGGCATCTACGCCGAAATCGATCGGCTCGAGCCGATCCGGCAGCCCGGCGAGGCGGTGAGGCCGCGGATCGAACGCTACCAGTGGCCCCTGGGCGCTGCGCTCGGCTTGGGCCTGCTCGGCTTCGTCGCGCCGCGCCGGAGGCCGTGGTGATCGCGGCGCTCGGCTTGGGGCTGCCCGGCTTCGCCGCGCCGCGCCGGAGGCCGTGGTGATCGCGGCGCTCGGCTTGGGCCTGCTCGGCTTCGTCGCGCCGCGCCGGAGGCCATGGTGATGTCCGCGCTCGCACAACTGCAATGGCTGAGGCCCGACTGGCTGTGGGCGCTGGCGCTGCTGCCGGTGCTGGCGTGGTGGTGGCAGCGCCGCCGCACCCGCGCCAGCATCTGGACGCAGGCGGTGGACGCCCATCTGTTGCCGCATCTGCTCAAGCCCGGCCCGGCCTCGCGTCGCTGGCTGGCGCCGCTGATTGCTGCGTTGGCGTTCAGCCTCGCCGTTGTGGCCCTGGCCGGTCCGAGCCTGCGCGAGGTCCAGCAATCACTGTGGACGCAGGATTCGCCGCTGGTGGTCGCGGTCGACCTGTCCAGCGCAAGCCTGGCTGCGGACACGCCGCCCTCGCGGATTGCACGGGTGCGGGTGAAGCTGGCCAGTTTGCTGGCCGGTCGCCAAGGCGGTCAGGTCGGCCTGGTCGCCTGGGCGGGCGAGGCGTTCACGGTGGCGCCCTTGACCGCCGATACTGCCAACGTCGCCTTGTTCCTGGATGCGCTGGACCCTGACGTCATGCCGGTCGATGGCCACCGAGCCGACCGGGCGATCGCCCGGTCGGCGCAGTTGCTGGCCCAGGCCGGCTTCCAAGACGGGACGATCCTGCTGTTGAGCGATCACGCGACCCCGGCGGCGCGGGCGGAAGCCGCCAAGGCAAAGGCGCGTGGCTACACGGTATCGGTCCTGGGGCTGGGGACGGCGGAGGGAGCGCCGTATCGCACGGCCGGCGGCGGGGTCGATGTCGCGCGCCGCGATGATGCGTCCTTGCAGGACCTCGCGGCGGCCGGCGGCGGGCGCTACGCCGCGCTTGGCGAAAGCAACGACGATCTTGCGACGCTGGGCGTACTGGATTCCCGCCGCGGCACCGGCGCTGCGGACGGTGCGGAGTCGGGCACTTCGGTCACCACCCGCCAGGACGACGGCTACTGGTTGCTGCTGCCCCTGATGCTGCTGGCGCTGCTCGCGTTCCGTCGCGGCGCGCCCGTCCTGCTGCTGGTGGTGTGCCTCTGGCTGCCGGGTCGCAACGCATTGGCGGCGGACCTGTGGCAACGGCCGGACCAGCGCGCGCATCGCACCATGCAGGACGCGGAAGCGGCCTACCGGCGCGGCGACTTCGAAGAGGCGGCGAAGATCTACGCCGATGTCGACGGCGCCGACGCGGACTACAACCGCGGCAACGCGCTTGCCCGCCAAGGCAGGTACGCCGACGCCATCGCCGCGTATGACGAGGCGCTGAAGGCGGCGCCGACCATGGAGGACGCGATCGCCAACCGGCGGGCGGTGGAAGCGGCGATGAAGCGCAGGCCTCCGCCGGGCCCGACGTCGTCTTCGGGCGGGTCCGGGGAGCCCAAGGGCGACGACGATGCGGGCTCCGGCAACAGCGACCCTTCGTCCGATGCCGACAGTCAGAAGAAAGACCCGGCGACGGACCAGGACCATGACAAGGATGCCGGCGACGGTCGCGGCGGGGATACGCCGGCGGCGCAGGACGAGCAGGACAAGTCTTCCCGCTCAGGCAGCGACGCCCAGAACGGGACGGACAACGAGCCCGAAGCCGCCGATGCCGAGGCCCAGGCGGCTGCCGATGCGGCGCAGCGCGAGCGCATGCGTGAAGCGCTCGAAAGCGCGGGAGAGCATGGCAAAAGCGAGGGTAGTGCCGCTGCCGATGCGACGCCCGAGAGTGCCGATGAGCGCGAACGGCGCGTTGCCAACGAGGCCTGGCTGCGGCGGATCCCCGATGATCCTGGCGGCCTGCTGCGGCGCAAGTTCCGGATCGAATACGAGCGCCGCCAGCGCGAAGGGAGCACCGATTGATGAAGCCCATGGTTCGAGGAATCCTGCAGACGCTCGCCTGCCTGTTGTTGCTGGTCAGCCTGGACGCGAGCGCCAGGACCCGGGCGTGGCTGGACCGCGACCACATCGCGATGGGCGAGACAACGACGCTCAATATCGAGACCGACACCGGCACCGCGCCGGACTACGCGCCGCTGCAGGCGGATTTCGCGATCAGTGGCCACACCAGTCGCCGCCAGGTGGAACTGGGTGGTGGCAAGGTCACCAGCCGCACCCTGTATGCCGTTGCGCTGCAGCCGCGGCGCGAGGGCCTGTTGACGATTCCCGGGATCGCGGTGGGTGGCGAGAAGACCAATCCGCTGCCGCTGACGGTGGCGCCCGCAAGTGCGGCCACCCCGTCGCAGGCGGGCGCCGACGTCTTCCTGGAAAGCGAGCCCGACGACGCCTCGCCCTACGTGCAGCAGGCGGTTGGCTGGACGGTGCGGCTGTATTCGGCGGTGCCGCTGGTGTCGGGCCAGCTCGACCAGCCCGCACCGCAGGGCGTCTCGCTGACCCAGGTCGGTGAGGACCTGCGCTTTGACCGCCAGATCGGCGGCCGCGATTACAGCGTGGTCGAGCGCCACTACCTGCTGGTTCCTGACCGCAGCGGCCCGGTGGAGGTGCCGGGCGCGATCTTCCGCGGCCGCGGCGTGAGCGGGTTTTTCGATGACCTGTTGGGGCGCGGCGACAGCCTGCAGGCGAAGGCGCCCGCCATGACCCTGAGCGTGAAACCGATTCCCGCCCAGGCGCCGCAACCGTGGTTGCCCTTGCAGGGGCTGGAATTGCGCTATCTGGCGACGCCGCAGAGTGCCGAGGCCGGCGCGGCGGCCACGCTCACCGTGGAGGCGGTGGTGGACGGCGCGAGCGCGTCGCAGTTGCCGGAACTGCGATTGCCCGAGGTTGCCGGCGCGCAGGTGTTTCCCGAGCCGGTGCAGACCGAAGAGCGCTGGGTCGATGGTCGGCCCCAGGTCACCCTGCGTCGGCAGTTCGCGCTGGTGCCCGCGCAGCCAGGGACGCTGCGTATTCCCGGTCCACAGATGGCCTGGTGGGATGCCGTGGCCGGACAGGCGCGTACCGCCGAGCTGCCGGCGCTCGCCCTTGAAGTGGCCGCAGCGTCCAGCAGCGGGTCCGCTACGGCGATCTCAAACGCACCAAGTGTTGCCGCCGCCGACGGCACGGGCACTGACAATGGCGCCGGTGCGGCGCAGGGCGGCGGCGTGAACCACCAGCCGTGGGTCATCGCCACCGTGGGCTTCGGCCTGGCCTGGCTGCTGACGCTGTTGTGGGGGCTGCATCGCGTGCCGGCGACCGCGTCCGGCGCTGTCGCCGGGGCGGTTGCCGCTCCGATTGCCCCGGGTACGAAGCGGCCCCCGGCGGACCTGTCCGGCTTCGCCAGGTCGCTGGATCACGGCGACTTCGACGAGGTCGCCACGCGGCTGTGCGCCTTGGCGCGACCGCCTGCCGCCGACATCGACGAGGCGCGCGCCCGGCTTGCCGATCCGGCCCAGCGCGAGGCGGTGGCGGCCATGCAGCGCGCACGCTGGGGAGACGGCGACGGGGTCGATGCGCGACGGCAGCTGCGATCGGCCTTCGCGCGCGGCCCGCAATGGCGCGACAGCCAGGGCGGCGCGACGACCTCCACGGAGTTGCTGCCGCCGCTGTATCCGCCGCGCTGAGTCAGGCCTCGGCGAGGGCGGGTTTGTTACGCTCGGGCGCTGCCACCGGGGAGTGCACTGATGACCGATTCCACGCCTGACACCGCGCCGCGGACCCGCATGCCGCTGCACTGGAAGATGGCGATCGGCTTCGCGTCCGGCCTGCTGCTGGGGCTGCTGGTGTACTCGGCACAGGTGCCGGGCGCTGACGTATTCATGCGCTACGTCACCGACCCCGTCGGCCAGTTGTTCCTGCGATTGCTGTTCATGCTGGTGATTCCGCTGATCTTCTCCGCACTGGTACTGGGCGTGGTGGAGATCGGCGATCCCGAGTCGCTGGGCCGGATCGGCCTGAAGACGCTGCTCTACATCCTGGTGGTCACCGCGATCGCGGTCGCCATCGGCATGCTGATGGTCAACGTGTTCCAGCCGGGCGCGGGCATGTCACGCGAGGTCGGCGAGGCACTGATGGCGCGCGAATCGGAGGCCAGCGCGGCGATCATGACCCACCGCGAGTCGCTGTCGGGCATCGACATCCTGCTCAACATCGTGCCCCGCAACCCGGTGCAGGCGGCCGCCGACGGCGAGCTGATCTCGGTGATGTTCTTTGCGCTCATGTTCGGCATCGCTGCGACGGTGATGCGCACGCCGGGCGTCAACGCGTTTGTCGGCACCGTGCAGGGCATCTACGAGATCAGCCTGAAACTGATCGACTGGGTGATCCGGACCGCGCCCTACGCGGTGTTCGCGCTGATGTTCAGCCTGGCGGCAAAGGTCGGGCTTACCGCCCTCAAGCCGCTGGCGATGTACGTGCTGGTGGCGGCCGGCGCGATGGCGCTGCACATGGTGGTCGTGTTTCCGCTGTTGCTGCGCTTTCTGGGCGGCATGTCGCCGCTGTTCTTCTTCCGCCGCGCCCAGCTGGCGATGCTGACCGCGTTCTCGACCTCGTCCTCCAGCGCGACCCTGCCGACCACCCTGCGCGTGGCCGAGGAGGAGCTGGGAACGCCGCGGCGCATCGGGCGGTTCGTCTGCACGCTGGGCGCGACCGCCAACATGAACGGCACCGCCCTGTTCGAAGGGGTGACGGTGCTGTTTCTGGCGCAGTTTTTCCTGATCGACCTCAGCCTGGGCCAGCAGGTCCTGATCGTGCTGATGTGCGTGCTCGGTGGGGTCGGCGCGGCCGGTGTGCCGGGTGGATCGCTGCCGGTGATTGCGATGATCCTGGTGATGTTCGGGATTCCCCCGGAAGGGCTGGGCCTGATCCTGGGCGTCGACCGTTTCCTCGACATGTGCCGGACCTGCGTCAACGTCACCGGCGATCTGGTCGGCACGGTGGTGATTTCACACAGCGAGGCGGGCAGGGCCCACGTTGAACTGCCCGAGTGAGGGCGCGTTTGGCCGCACGCGCGGAACCGGCGACAATGGGCGACGGCCCTGCAGCGAGTCTGCAAGGGCCGCCCCCCATTCCTGGATCCGCCATGCCCACGCCCAGCCGCCGCGACCTTGCCAACGCCATCCGTTTCCTCGCCATCGACGCCGTCCAGGCGGCCAACTCCGGCCATCCGGGCATGCCGATGGGCATGGCCGACATCGCCGAGGTGCTTTGGAACGACTACCTGAGCCACAACCCGGCCAACCCCGGCTGGTTCAACCGCGACCGCTTCGTGTTGTCCAACGGCCACGGCTCGATGCTGCAGTACGCGCTGCTGCACCTGTCGGGCTATGACCTCTCGATCGAGGACCTGAAGCAGTTCCGCCAGCTCGAATCGCGCACGCCGGGCCATCCGGAAAACTTCATGACCCCGGGCGTGGAAACCACCACCGGTCCGCTGGGCCAGGGCCTGGCCAACGCGGTCGGCATGGCACTGGCGGAGAAACTGCTCGCGCAGCGCTTCAACCGTCCCGAACACGCCATCGTCGACCACCGCACCTGGGTGTTCATGGGCGACGGCTGCCTGATGGAAGGCATCTCCCACGAGGCCGCATCGCTCGCCGGCACCTGGGGGCTGAACAAGCTGGTCGCGTTCTGGGACGACAACCACATCAGCATCGACGGCGACACCGCCGGCTGGTTCACCGACGACACGCCGGCGCGCTTCGAGGCGTACGGCTGGAACGTCGTGCGCGACGTCGACGGCCACGACGCGGACGCGATCAAGCGCGCGATCGATGAGGCGCTGTCGAGCAGCGACAAGCCGACCCTGCTGTGCTGCCGCACCACGATTGGTTATGGCTCGCCCAAGAAGGCCGGCAGCGAGTCCAGCCACGGCTCGCCGCTGGGCGCCGATGAAATCGTCGCCACCCGCAAGGCGCTGGGCTGGGAGCAGGGCGCGTTCGAGATCCCGGACGAGATCTACGAGGGCTGGCGGGTCGGCGGCGTCGGCAGGTTCCGCGAGGATCAGTGGAACGAGGCCTTCGACCACTACGCGACCCGTTTCCCCCTCGAGGCCGCGGAGCTGGTCCGCCGCTCGCACGGCGAACTGCCCGACGATTTCGCCGAGGCCGCCGATGCGTTCATCGCCAAGCTGCAGGCCGACGGCCCGGTGATCGCTTCGCGCAAGGCCTCGCAGAACGCGATCGAGGCGTTCGCGCCGCACCTGCCCGAGCTGGTCGGTGGTTCGGCGGATCTGGCCGGTTCCAACCTGACCCTGTGGAGCGGCAGCAAGTCGGTCACCGGCGATGATCGCGATGCCAACTACATCTATTACGGCGTGCGCGAGTTCGCGATGACCGCGATCAGCAACGGCCTGAGCGTGCACGGCGGCTTTATTCCGTACGACGCGACCTTCCTGGTGTTCAGCGACTACGCGCGCAACGCGGTACGCATGAGCGCGCTGATGGGCGCGCGCGCCATCCACGTCTACACCCATGACTCCATTGGCTTGGGCGAGGACGGACCGACCCACCAGCCGATCGAGCACCTGGCCAGCCTGCGCTACATCCCCAACAACGATGTCTGGCGCCCCTGCGATGCGGTGGAATCCGCGGTCGCGTGGAAGGCGGCGATCGAGCGCGCCGACGGTCCCAGCTGCTTGGTGTTCTCGCGTCAGAACCTGGACCACCAGCCGCGCGACAACGCCCAGCTGGGCGACATCGCCCGCGGCGGTTACGTGCTGCGCGACGGCGGCGCCGACCCGGAGCTGATCCTGATCGCGACCGGTTCGGAAGTGGGTCTGGCGATGAAGGCGGCCGAGGAACTGGGCGATGCGGTCCGCGTGGTGTCCATGCCCTCCACCGACGTCTTCGACCGCCAGGACGAGGAGTACCGCGAATCGGTGCTGCCGCGTGGCTGCCGCAAGCGCGTGGCGATCGAGGCCGGGGTATCGGACTTCTGGGCCAAGTACGTCGGCCTCGATGGCGCGGTGATCGGCATCGACACCTTCGGCGCGAGTGCACCGGCGGACAAGCTGTTCCCGCACTTCGGATTCACCGTCGACCACGTGGTACGGGCGGCGCGCGCGCTGGGCTGAGCGCTTACCGCGGCCGGGCGCGTCCGGGACCCGGAGGCGCCCGGTCCAATGCCCGGTCGGGCATTGCTCGGATCGGCTGCGCCGCGGGTTCAAAATTCTGCTTGACATCATCGTTTACATTCGTAATCTGGAGAAAAGATTACGGGCGTAAACAATGCAGATCAGCGAAGCCGAATCGGTCGTCATGGAAGTCCTGTGGCAGCAGCAGCCGCTGGCGGCCGAGGACGTGGTCGCGGCCCTGAGTCCCAGCCAGGACTGGCAGGAGGCGACCATCAAGACCCTGCTCAACCGCCTGCTCAACAAGGGCGCGATCAGCGCGAGCAAGGAGGGCCGGCGGTACCTCTACTCGCCGGTGCTGCAGCGCGCCGATTGGGTGAACACGGAAAGCTCGGGATTGCTCGACCGCCTGTTCGATGGCCGCATCGCGCCGCTGGTGGCCCACTTCAGCGCCCACCGCAAGCTCACTGCCGAGGACGTCTCGCAACTCCGTGAACTGCTGGCGGAGATCGACGATGAGCGCCGCTGAGTTCGCGATGCTGCTGGCCCGCGCCGCGCTCGCCTCCAGCGTCGCGATCGCTCTGGTGTGGCTGCTGCGCCGCCCGCTGCGGCGGGGATTCGGTGCCGCCAGTGCCTACGCCGCCTGGCTCGCGGTGCCCGCGTCTCTGGTCGCGGTGCTCGCGCCCTTGGTGGGGTTCTCGCTGCAACCGCACTGGATCGGCGCTCTGGCCGCGCTTCCGACTGCCGTAGCGGCAGCCCCCGCATCGCCATCCCCCTTCAACCCTGCAGAACTCGTGCTTGCGATCTGGATCGTCGGCATGGCCGCGATGGCCGTGCATTTCGCCCTCCAGCAACGGCGCTTTCACCGTGCGCTGGGGCAGGTGCACGAGCGCGCCGACGGTACGCGGCAGGCGAGCGTGGCCGAGGGCCTGCCGGCGGCGATGGGCCTGTGGCGGCCGAGGATCGTGGTGCCGCTGGATTTCGACCAACGCTACAACGACGAGCAACGCGAGTTGATGCGTGCCCACGAGTCCACCCACATCCGTCGCGGCGATCTGCAGGTCAACGCGTTTGCCGCCGGCCTGCGCTGCCTGTTCTGGTTCAACCCGCTGGTGCACGTTGCGGCGGTGCATTTCCGCCAGGATCAGGAGCTGGCCTGCGATCAGCGCGTGATCGCCCGATACCCGCAATCGCGCCGCGCCTATGGCGAGGCGATGTTGAAGACCCAGCTGGCCGGTCAGCCGCTGCCGCTGGGATGCCACTGGGGCTACAGCCATCCACTCAAGGAGAGAATCGAGATGCTCAAGCAACCCGTTGTTGGACTGCCGCGCTGGATCGCGGGCACCGTCGCGGTCACCGCGCTCACCCTGGCCATGGGCGTCGGCGCCTGGGCCGCGCAGCCGGGCGGTTCGCAGACCATTAGCGATATCCGTCCAGGCGGGAGGATGCCGCCACCACGCTATCCGGAGGGCGCGGCGGAGCAGGGGATCGGCGGCAAGGTGGTGCTGCTCCTCCAGCTGGACGCGCAAGGGAACGTCTCCGGCGTCGAGGTGGAAAGCTCGCAGCCGGCCGGCGTGTTTGATCAGGCAGCGATCGACGCCGCGCGCAACTGGACCCTCAACCCGCCGATGAAGGACGGCAAGCCGGTCGCGGGCAAGGTGCGGGTGCCGGTCTCGTTCGAGCCGGATCCGCCGGCACCGCCCGCACCCCCGGCCGCGCCAAAAGCTCCGCCGGCGCCCTCTGCTGGGCCGGGCGCAGCGCCAGCGCCTCCTGCACCCGCTGCGCCTCCCGCACCGCCTGCGCCACCTTCGCCTCCTGCCCCGCCTGCCGACCCGATCGGCTGACCGGCGCTACGCAGCTTCACCAGACTTCGGGGGAGCGTTGAGTGCCGACTACAACCCGTCGGCAGGCGGTTCCAGCTGCAATGGGGTGCACAGATGACGGCGACCGCCGGCACCTGCCGGGGGCAGGCGGCCGCCGCGGATGTTTACCTGCAGCGAGGGATACAGCAGCTTGGGCGCGGCGAGGCCGGCATCGCGCTCGGAGCGGACCTTGCGGAACGCCTCCATCGAGGTGTCTGCTGAAAGCAACCGGTTGTCGCGGCGCGACTCCTCCACGGTGACGCTGGCACGTCGCTCGCGTCCTTCCGGCGGGTAGTCGTGGCACAGCCACAGGACGGTGTCTCCCGGCAGCGCGTGCAGGCGGGTGATGGACGCGTACAGCTGATCGATGCTGCCGCCGGGAAAATCGCAGCGCGCGGTGCCCAGGTCGGGTGCAAACAGCGTATCGCCGACGAACACGTTGTCGCCGATGCGATAGCTCAGGCTGTCGGCGGTGTGTCCGGGCGTCGCCATCACCTCGATCGACAGCGCGCCGGCGCTGAACAATTCGCCGTCGGAGAGCAACCGATCGAACGCGTCCGCCAGCGCCGGGTCGGCGCGATCCATCGCGAACACGGACGCGAAGTGATCCTGCACCGAGGCGATGCCGCTGCCGATGGCGACGGGCACGTCCAGCCGCGCGCGCAGGAATGCGGCAGAACTCAGGTGGTCCGCGTGGGCATGGGTCTCGAGGATGAAATGCACGCGCAGATCGTTGGCGGCAATGAACTCGAGCACTTCGCGCGCCGAATCGGTCCGGATCCGGCCCGAACGTTGGTCGTAGTCGAGCACCGGGTCAATCACCACCGCATCGCGGCCCTCATGGACGACGTAGATCCAGGTGCCGATCGACTCGTGGAAAAACGGTTCCACCTGTGGCTTGGAAGTCATCGGCTCTCTCCGTTTGGGGCGGCGTCCACGGCGCAGAAGATCCCGTGCAGGGTGTTGATGATCTGTCGGGCGGGGCCGTCGCTGAGCGAGTAATAGATGGTTTGCGCGTCACGACGGGTGTGCACCAGCCCGTCCGCGCGCAGAAGCGCGAGGTGTTGCGACAACGCCGACTGGCTCAGGTCGAGCTGGTTGTTGAGCTCGCTGACCGATTGCTCGCCGGCAACCAGCATGCACAGCAGCATCAGGCGGTTCTCGTTGCCGAGGGCCTTCAACAGCCGCACCGCGTCGCCTGCGTGGCTGCGCATCGCTTCCGGATCGATCGCGGCCATGGACTCGGTAGCCTCGGGCATTCGTGCCGCGCGCATCGACTGCTGACTCAACGCGTCGTCACCGGCAGGCCGGCGTCGGTCCATCCGGTGATGCCCCCGCTGATCGAGCGCACGTCGGTGAAACCCATGCGCTGCAGGCTCACTGCCGACAACGCGGCGCGGCCGCCGCTCCGGCAATACACCACGATCGGGCAGGACTTGGAGGACAGCGCCGGGTCGCTGACAGTGGCGACGGCGGGGTGGGCGTCGACCTGGAATTCGAGCACTCCGCGCGGAATGTTGATGGCGTCCTCGATGTGGCCGGTCTGGTATTCGGCCGTTTCACGGACGTCGATCAGCACCGCACTGCCCTGATGGGCGGCCAGATCGCCTGGTGCGACTTCACGGATCTGCTTGCGGGCTTCTTCCACGAGCTGGTTGGCGGTCAGGTGCATGGCAGTTTTCCACGGGGCGGGAGCGCCACCATATCACTTGACTCTAATATAAGTAAAGACTAATGTATTGCGGCACCGTGCTCACGCCGGTGGTGATTCCATTGCTCTACAGCACCTGCTGCCTTGGCAGCGGCGAAAGGAGGACCACGCATGATTTCTTCAACCACCGACAATGCACCCGGGCCGGTGCTGGTCGTTTGCCCCCATTGCCATTCACCCAACCGGGTGCCGGACGCTCGACTGGCCGAGGCGCCGTCGTGTGGTCGCTGCCAGAAGCCGCTGTTTGACGGCAAGCCGGTGAGTCTGGGAGTGGATCATTTCACCGCACACATCAGTCGCGGCGGCCTTCCCGTGCTGGTCGATTTCTGGGCGCCGTGGTGCGGCCCCTGCAAGGTGATGGCGCCGCAGTTCGAGCTCGCCGCCGCCGAGCTGGAGCCGCACGTGCGCCTGGCCAAGGTCGATACCCAGAGTGAGCCCACCCTGGCCCAGCAGTACGCCATCCGCAGCATTCCCACCCTGGCCCTGTTCAAGGGCGGCCGGGAGCTTGCGCGGCAGGCCGGGGCGATGTCGGCGGCGGACATCGTGCGTTGGACGCGGCAGCACCTGCCGGCGTGAAGCGCGTCGCGCAGACGGGACAGATGGCGGCGATGGGGCCATCATCGACCGATGTTCACGAGGACGAATTGAAATGAACCAGCCGTTTTGCAATGCCGTGGCGTTCCGGTCCGTCACCATCGCCGTGCTGACGGCTCTTGCGATGAGCGCCTGCGGTTACGGCGATCGTGCCGAAGCGACGGACGCTGCGGTACCGGTCCAGGCGTCCGCGAATACGGGCGACACCACCGCGGATCCGAACGACGCGGTTTCCACGGACGCGACACCCGAGGCGCCGTCTCTGCAGGCGGCGATTTCCGGCCTGCGCCAGCCGCGTCCCGGCCTCTACACCGCAGGCCAACCCGAGAACACGGCGTGGCAGGCAGCCGCCGAGGACGGCGTCACCACGGTGATCAACCTGCGGCCGGCGGCCGAGATGGGTGAACGCGACGAGGCGACCGAAGTCGCCGCCGCCGGGATGGCCTATCACCAGCTTCCGGTCGCCGGCGCCAGCGACATCAGCATGGCCAACGCCATCGAACTGCGGCGCCTGATCGACGAGGCGCCCGGTCCGGTGCTGGTCCACTGTGCGTCAGGCAACCGGGTCGGGGCGTTGCTGGCGCTGGGTGAGCTGGAGAGCGGTGTCGACGCGGAGCAGGCCGTAGCCTTTGGTCGCAGCGCCGGACTGGCCAGCCTGGAGCCGCGCGTGCGCGAAGTGATCGAAACTACCCGCGCGGAAACCTGCGAGCCCGACGCCAACTGCTGACTCGTCTGGCCTAGTCCGCCTGCGGAGCCTCGCCCAGCGGTCCCACCGGTGGCGCGGGATCAAAGATAGCGTTGAGCACGACGGCCACGCGCGCGCCACCCAGGCGCAGTTGCGTCTCGGCCACGGGCAGCCAGGACCGCACGTAGTCGTCACTGATCTTGCGGTCCTTGGGATAGAACCCCGGTTTGACGACGATCGCGCAGGACTGCTCGGCCCAGGTCGCGGCGCGCAGGGCGAGCGGACCGGTCGCCGGTAGCGCGGTCGGCGAAGCCACGGGCATCGCGCGCAGCCGCTCGAGATACTGGACGTCATCGAGCCGGTTCGTGCCCAGCAGGCCGCTGTCCCACAGCTGGTGCAGGTTGCTGCCCTTGCCGTCGAGATTGACCTGGTAGGTGTTGCCGCCCTTGTCTTCGGCGTGGCCGGCGTGCAGTGGCTGGTGGATGTCGCCGACGAAGTGCACCAGGAACTTCAGCGCCTGCGTCCGGGTGGCCGCCGGCAGGCTCACGTCCGCCAGCAGCGCGGCCTGCGCCGGGATCGCTGCGACCACGCAATTGCCCTCGGGGCAGTCGCGCGGCGCCTCATAGACACACTGGTCGCCGCCGATGTTGACGTAATGCCAGGCCGAGCTGCGCCGTCCCAGGTCCGGGTCGGACGCGCGCAGGCGGTCTGCCCAGTTGGCGATGCCGGGCAGGGTGGGTTCGGGCTCGCCGAGCAGCAGCGGCGTGATCCCGGCCTGCGCCTGCGGGGTGAGTTGTTCCCAGGCCAGCTCGGCGACCAGGCGATGGCCCTGCGGGCCCCAGGCGGCGGCCACCGCGGGAATAAGAAGGGCGAAGGCGAGGATGCCGTAGCGGATCGTGCGGAAAGCGATGCATGGATTCATGGGCGACAGGATAGCTGCAGCGCAGCAAAAAGGCCTCGCCGCGCGACAACGGCCCGCATGCGCAGGAATTCTCCGACTCGCCTGCGCAATTGCCGCGCGCGCCGCTGCCGGCCGGGTCCGGCGCGGATGGGCTAAAATAGGGGGCTTTATTCCCTCATGTGCCCGTCAGGAGCCCTGCAATGGCGATCAAGGTTGGTATCAACGGTTTTGGCCGTATCGGACGCAACGTCCTGCGTTCGGCGATTGAGAATTTCGGCGACGACATCGAAGTGGTCGCGATCAACGACCTGCTGGAGCCGGATTACCTGGCCTACATGCTGCAGTACGACTCCGTGCACGGCCGCTTCAAGGGCGACGTCAAGGTCGACGGCGACAACATCATCGTCAACGGCAAGCAGATCCGCCTGACACAGGAGCGCGATCCGGCCAACCTGAAGTGGGGCGAGGTCGACGTGGACGTGGTGATCGAGTCCACCGGCCTGTTCCTGACCAAGGGAAGCGCGCAGAAGCACATCGACGCGGGCGCAAAGAAGGTCATACTGTCGGCGCCGTCCAAGGACGACACCCCGATGTTCGTCTTCGGCGTCAACGACAAGACCTACAAGGGCGAGGCGATCGTTTCCAACGCCTCGTGCACCACCAACTGCCTGGCGCCTGTAGCCAAGGTGCTCAACGACAAGTGGGGCATCAAGCGCGGCCTGATGACCACCGTGCATGCGGCGACCGCGAGCCAGAAGGTCGTCGACGGCCCGTCCAACAAGGACTGGCGCGGCGGCCGCGGCATCCTGGAGAACATCATCCCGTCCTCCACGGGTGCGGCCAAGGCGGTCGGCGTGGTGATTCCCGAGCTCAACAAGAAGCTGACCGGCATGAGCTTCCGCGTGCCGACCTCGGACGTCTCCGTGGTCGACCTCACCGTCGAGCTGGAGAAGGGCGCGAGCTACGAGGAGATCTGCGCGGAGATGAAGTCGCAGTCCGAAGGCGCGCTGAAGGGCATCCTGGGCTACACCACCGACATGGTCGTGGCGACCGATTTCCGGGGCGATACCCGCACCTCGATCTTCGATGCCGGCGCCGGCATCGCGATGGACGACACCTTCGTCAAGCTGGTCGCCTGGTACGACAACGAGTGGGGCTACTCGAACAAGTGTCTGGAGATGGTCAAGGTGGTGGCGAAGTAATCCGCGCCATAGCCGTCTGCGTCGAAAAAGCCGGGCATCGCGCCCGGCTTTTTCATGCCTGCGAAAAGCTGGGCGCAGACACCTGTACTGAAAGTCCGGCGCGATGGGGCGGGATGCAGCGGCTTTTGCCGACTACCACTCGCGCTTCAGCAGCGGGAGCTTGTCGGGGACGCCATCCCACTTCTCGGCATCCTCCAGCGGCTCTTTCTTGCGGTCGATCACCGGCCACAGCGGTGCCAGCTCGGCGTTGATGGCCAGGAAGTGCTCCTGCCCGAGCGGCACGTCGTCCTCCGGATAGATCGCGCCGACCGGGCATTCGTCGACGCACAGGGTGCAGTCGATGCATTCCTCCGGATCGATGACCAGGAAGTTGGGTCCCTCGTGGAAGCAGTCGACCGGGCACACCTCGACACAGTCGGTGTGCTTGCAGTTGATGCAGTTTTCAGTGACGACGTGGGTCATGCGGATTCCAATCGTATTGCCTGCGGCAGCGCCATTGTCTCGCGGATCCAACTTCGCTGCCCCTGACCTGGATCAAGGCGCCGGAGCGCGGCGGTGCGGACAATGGCCGCCATCACCCCACCACATGGAGTCAGTACCGATGATCCGCAAGCTTTCCGCTGTTGCCCTGTTCGCCGTGGCCGGCGCGTTCGCCCTGCCGGCGACGGCCGCCGAATGCGCTGCCACGGTCGACAGCACCGATGCGATGCAGTTCACCACCAAGAGCCTGACGGTGCCCGCGTCGTGCAAGGAGTTCAAGGTCACCCTGAAGCACGTGGGCAAGCTGCCCAAGGCCGCAATGGGCCACAACTTCGTGCTCAGCAAGCCCGCCGACGTCAATGCCATCAACGCCGACGGCATGAAGGCCGGCGCCGACGCCGACTACGTCAAGGCCGGCGATACCCGCGTGATCGCGGCCAGCAAGCTGATCGGCGGCGGCGAATCGACCACCGTCACCATCCCGGTGGCCAAGCTGAAGGCGGGAGAGGATTACACCTACTTCTGCTCCTTCCCGGGCCACGCCGCGCTGATGAAGGGCACCTTGACTCTGGCCAAGTAAGCCACCATCTGTAACAAGGGCGGCCCTGGCGGTCGCCCTTTTTCGTTTCAGGGTCCAGCTACCGCTCATGTCACGCGAAACCACCCAACTTACCGAGCAGCAACTGGCCGACCTGGTCGATCGGTTCTACGACAGGATCCAGGTGCATCCCACGCTGGGGCCGGTGTTCAACGCCGCCGTCGACGATTGGCCGGCCCATAAGCAACTGCTGACCTCGTTCTGGTCCTCCGTCGCGCTGGGCACGCGCAGCTACCGCGGCAATCCGATGGCGCAGCACCGCGGCCACGCCATCCACGCCGGCCATTTCGACGAGTGGCTGGCGCTGTGGCGCGAAACCGCGGATGAAGTCCTCGACGCCGAACACGCCGCGCTGGTCCACGAGTACGCCAAACGCATCGGCCGCAGCCTGAAGTACGGTCTGGGCCTGCAGGAAGGCGTGCGATCGCTGGAGCTGCCGATCGTCGGCGCTTGAGCGGTTCCGGCGATGGCTGGCTTCGCCGGGATGCAAGCAGCGTTGCGCGCTGTGATCACGCGTCCCGGCAGCTGGATGCATCAGCCCCGCTCGTGGGCGGCAGCAGTGCCGGCACGGGCGTCGGTTGGCCGTCGTCGTTCAGGGCGACCATCGTGAAGCGTCCCCGGGTTGCCAGCAGCGCCTCGCCCGAGTGCAGGTCCTCGCTGTGCATTTCCACCTCGACCTGCAGTGACGTGCGGCCGGTTGCCACGATCCGCGCGACCAGTTGCACCAGCGCCCCCTGGTTGACCGCGGTATGAAAGTCGACCTGCTCCGAGCGTGCGGTCACCACCGTGCAGCGGGCGTATCGGGACGCGGCGATGAACGCGGCCTTGTCCATCCACGCCAACGCCTGCCCGCCAAACAGGGTGCCGAGGTGATTGGTGTGATCGGGGAAGACGATCTCGGTCATCCGCGCTTCGGTCGCGGGCATCGTCCCGTCAGTCATCGCGTTCAAAATGCGGCGTCAAAGGCGACTTCGCCTTCCACGCCGACCTGGTAGGCCGACACGCGACGCTCGAAGAAGTTGGTCACTTCCTGCACGTCCTGCAGGTCCATGAAACCGAACGGATTGCTCGCGCCGAAATGCCGCGGCATGCCCAGCTGGCCCAGGCGCTGGTCGGCGCAGTATTCCAGGTACTGGCGCATGTCCTTCAGCGAAAGCCCGGCCACGCCGCCCGACAGGGTGTCGCAGGCGAACTGCATCTCGCAGTCCACCGCCTCGGTGAGCATCTGCACCACCTCGTCCTGCAGGGCCTCATCGAACAGGTCGGGCTCCTCCTTGCGGACGGTGCGGATGACCTCGAAGGCGAACGCCATATGGCAGCTCTCGTCGCGGAACACCCAGTTGGTGCCCGAGGCCAGGCCGTGCAGCAGTCCGCGCGAGCGCAGGTAGTAGACGTAGGCGAAGGCGCCGAAGAAGAACAGGCCCTCGATGCAGGCGGCGAAGCAGATCAGGTTGAGCAGGAACTGGCGCCGCTGCGCACGCGTCTCGATGCGCTTGAGGTCCTGGATGGAGTCGATCCACTTGAAGCAGAACTCGGCCTTGGCGCGGATGGACGGAATGTTTTCCACCGCCGCAAACGCCTGCGTGCGGGCCTTGTCATCAGGCAGGTAGGTGTCCAGCAGGGTGAGGTAGAACTGCACGTGCAGCGCCTCCTCATACAGCTGGCGTGAGAGGTACATGCGCGCTTCGGGCGCGTTGATGTGCTGGTAGAGGTTGAGCACCAGGTTGTTGGCGACGATCGAATCGCCGGTCGCGAAGAACGCGACCAGGCGCTCGACCAGATGGCGCTCGGCCGGTCCGAGCTTGCCGCGTAGGTCGTTGACGTCCAGCGAGAAGTCGACTTCCTCCACCGTCCAGGTGTTGCGGATCGCGTCGCGGTACATCGCGTAGAACTGCGGGTAGCGCATCGGGCGCAGGGTGAGGTCGAAACCGGGGTCGAGCAGGTGTTGGCTGGTCATGCGAATTCCTTGCAGATGCGGGGGTTGCGGCGGAGCCTACTGGCAGGACTCGCAGCTCTCGGGGTTTTCCAATGAGCAGGCGATCGCGTCGGCGTCGGGCGTCGGTGCGGCGGCGGGCGCCGGGGCGCTGACGGTGGACTTGGCGATCCGGGTCGCCGGCCGCGAGCGCAGGTAGTAGGTCGTCTTCAGGCCCTGCTTCCACGCGTACATGTACATCGACGCCAGCTGGCCGATGTTCGGGCTCTCGATGAACAGGTTCAGCGACTGGCTCTGGTCGATGAATGCGCCGCGGTCGGCTGCCATGTCGATCAGCGAGCGCATCGGCAGCTCCCAGGCGGTGCGGTAGACCTGGCGCAGCGTGTCCGGGATCGCCGTGATGCCCTGGATCGAGCCGTCGGCCATCTTCACCGCGTCGCGCAGCTCCGCCGTCCAAAGGCCCAGCGTCTTGAGCTCCTCGACGAGGTATTTGTTGATCACCAGGAAGTCGCCCGACAGCGTTTCGCGCTTGAACAGGTTGGACACCTGCGGCTCGATGCATTCGTAGCAGCCGGCGATCGAGGCGATCGTCGCCGTCGGTGCGATGGCGATCAGCAATGAGTTGCGCAGGCCGTGCTCGCGAATGCGCGCGCGCAGCTCGTCCCAGCGGGCCGGGTCGGTCGGGGTGACGCCCCAGGCGTCGAACTGCAGCTCGCCGACCGACGCGCGGGTGTCGGCGAAGGACGGGTGCGGCGTCTGCTCCACGGCCAGTTCGCAGGAGGCGGACAGGGCGTGGAAATAGATCTCCTCGGCAATGCGCTGCGACAGCGCGCGGGCCGACTCGGAATCAAACGGCAGGCGCAGCTTGAAGAACACGTCCTGCAGGCCCATCGCCCCCAGACCGACCGGGCGCCACTTCAGGTTCGCGTGGCGGGCGGTGTCGATGGGGTAGAAGTTCAGGTCGATCACGCGATCAAGCTGACGCACCGCCAGTCGCACGGTTTCGGCGAGCTTGTCGAAGTCGAACCGGGCCAGGTCGCCGGCGCTGCCGTCCTGCACGTGGTGGGCAAGGTTGATCGAGCCCAGGTTGCAGACCGCCGTCTCGTCCTGCGAAGTGACCTCCAGGATCTCGGTGCACAGGTTGGACAGATGCACCACGTTGCCCTCGCGCAGCGTCTGGTTGCAGGCGCGGTTGGACTTGTCCTTGAAGTTCATCCAGCCGTTGCCGGTCTGGGCCAGCGTGCGGATCATGCGGGTGTACAGGTCGCGTGCCTTGACCTGTCGCGTCGCCAGCCCGGCCGCTTCGGCGGCGCGGTAGGCCTGATCGAAGGCCTCGCCGAACAGGTCGGTCAGCTGGGTGCCGTGGCGCGCCAGCACGGCCGGATCGAACAGCGACCACATTGCGTCGGCCTCGACCCGGCGCATGAACTCGTCGGGGATCCAGTTGGCCAGGTTGAGGTTGTGCGTGCGCCTGGCATCCTCGCCGGTGTTGTCGCGCAGCTCCAGGAACTCCTCCACGTCGGCGTGCCAAGGCTCCAGGTAAACGCACGCCGCGCCCTTGCGCTTGCCGCCCTGGTTGACCGCCGCCACCGAGGCGTCCAGCGTTTTCAGCCACGGCACGATGCCGTTGCTCAGGCCGTTGGTGGAGCGGATCAGCGAGCCGCGGGAGCGCACCCGGCTGTACGACAGGCCGATCCCGCCGCTGAACTTGCTCAGCTTGGCCACGTCCATGTAGCGCCGGTAGATCGCCTCCAGCGAATCCTCCGGCGAGTCCAGCAGGAAGCAGCTGGAGAGCTGCTCGTGGGTGGTGCCGGCGTTGAACAGGGTCGGCGAGCTGGGGATGTAATCCAGCTGGGCCATGCGACGGTACAGCGCCAGCGCGTCGGCAACGTCCTCACTCAGGGCGCAGGCGATGCGCAGGAAGAACTGCTGCGGCGTCTCGATCACCGTGCGCGCAGTGGGGTGGCGCAGCAGGTAGCGGTCGTAGACGGTACGCATGCCGAAATAGTCGAACCGCGCGTTGAGGCCGTTGTCGATCGCGTCGTTGAGCTTGCGCGCGTTGGCCTGCACGAAGTCCATCAGGCGCTGGTTGATCAGGCCCAGGTCGAAGCCGCGCTGGACCGACTGCGAGAACGCGTTGATGTCGATCGCCGCGACCTCCTTCTCGATCACGCCGGCGAGCAGGCGCGCGGCGAGGCGGCCGTACTCGGGCTCCTCGGCGGTGAGCAGGGCAGCGGTGCGGATCGACAGTTCGTCCAGCTCCGACGTGGTCGCGCCGTCGTACAGCCCGGAGATGGTGCGGGTGGCCACGCGCATCGGGTCGACCGCGTAGAGATCCTGGCTGCAGCGCGCAACCGCGCGCACGATCTTGTTGAGATCGACGGGCTCGCGGCCGCCGTTGCGCTTGGTCACGTGCATGCTCATCGCGGTGGCGGGCGGGGTGAGCGAGAAGCCCGGTGAGGCGTCCGGCTGGGCGGCGGTGGGCTCCACGTCGGCGTTGGAATCGGCGGGTGCGGTGGCGAGGTCTGGCTGGGTCATCGAACAGCTCCGGTGCAGGGCGCACGGTCGTCGCCCTTCCCTCGAAGGTCGACGCGCGGAAGCAGTCCACGACACCGGCGCCGCGGACAGGCGGCGTCGGACGGCGCGGCCATGCCCCCGCGGGCATCGGGTTTTCGTGAGGAGATCGCGGTGTCGTGCGGCGTCGGTCCGACGCGCGCCCACCCGCCGCGTGGACGTGTGGCGACACCGGCCGTCTTCCCCCGAAGACTCGCAGGCCGGTCACCGCGCGGTGTGCTTCGCGCGGCTGTCGGCAGGTCTTCGGGCTCTGGACGCGGATGGCCGGGACCGGCTTTCCACCTACTGGTCGTCGCTTCCCAGGGCAGGGCGCCCCAGTGCAATGACGATGTTCGTTTCCAATTACCGCTGCGGGGCAGCGCCGGACTCCCACCGGCTTCCCGTTTTAAGCCAACCGCGAGGTCGGCACCGACGGGCACAACATAGTGGGGGCGACCGGATCCGTCAACACGACATGTGGGGTTTGCACGCGGATCATTCGATCTGCGCACGCTTCCAATCCCCGCCCCGGCCCGCGACAATGCCGTCCTTCGCCAGCCGGCCATCGCGCCAGGAGTCTTCCGTGTCCATCCTCCGTATGTCCGACCTCGACCTTGCCGGCAAGCGCGTGCTGATCCGCGAGGATCTCAACGTGCCGATCGATGACAACGGTGCGATCACCTCCGACCAGCGCATCACCGCCGCCTTGCCCACTCTGCGCCTGGCACTGGAGAAGGGCGCGGCCGTGATGGTGATGTCCCATCGCGGGCGCCCGACCGAGGGCCAGTGGAGCGAGGCCGATTCGCTGGCGCCGGTGGCGGCGCGGCTGTCGCAGTTGCTGGGCATCGAGGTGCCGCTGGTCAAGGACTGGCTGGACGGCGTCGAGGTCGCCCCCGGCCAGCTGGTGCTGCTGGAAAACTGTCGCATGAATGTCGGCGAGAAGGCAGACGACGAGGCGCTCGCCAAGCGCTATGCCGCGCTGTGCGATGTGTTCGTGATGGACGCGTTCGGTACCGCCCATCGCGCGCAGGCATCCACCCATGGCGTGATCCGCCAGGCCAAGGTCGCCGCCGGTGGCCCACTGCTGATGGCCGAGCTGGACGCGCTGGGCAAGGCCCTGCACGAACCCGCGCGGCCGCTGCTGGCCATCGTCGCCGGATCCAAGGTCAGCACCAAGCTGGAGCTGCTGTCCTCGCTGGTGGGCAAGGTCGACCAGCTGATCGTCGGCGGCGGCATCGCCAATACCTTCATCGCCGCGATGGGCCACGGAGTGGGGAAGTCGCTGGTGGAGATGGACCTGCTGGACACCGCCCGCCAGATCATCCAGGACGCCAAGGCGCGCGGCGCGGACATTCCGCTGCCCAGCGACGTCGTGGTTGCACCGGCCTTTGCGGCCGACGCCCCGGCCACGGTGAAGCCGGTGGACGCGGTCGGCGCCGACGACATGATCCTCGACATCGGGCCGGACACCGCCGCGCGCTACGCGGCGATGATCGCCAAAGCCGGCACCGTGGTCTGGAACGGCCCGGTGGGCGTGTTCGAGTTCGAGGCCTTCAGCCGGGGCACGCAGACGCTGGCCGAGGCGATTGCCGGCAGTGCCGCGTTCTCCATCGCCGGGGGCGGCGACACCCTGGCCGCGGTCGACAAGTACGGCATCGCCGACCGGGTCGATTACATCTCCACCGGCGGAGGCGCGTTCCTGGAATTCCTGGAAGGCAAGGCGTTGCCGGCCGTCAGCGCCCTGCAGGCGCGCCGCTGACGCGACCACCGCCGCGCCGCTGGAGCGCTTTCCAATCGTGCTAGCGTTCCTGGCTTGACCACGCAGGAAATCGACTCCATGGCCGCGCTGCTGCGACGTACGAAGATCCTCGCCACCCTCGGCCCCGCCACCGACGTGCCCGGCGTGCTGGACTCGCTCATCGCCGCGGGCGTGGACGTGGTCCGGCTGAACTTCTCCCACGGCGATCCCGATTCCCACCACGCGCGCGCCGACGCGGTGCGGGGCGCCGGGCAGCGCCTGGGGCGGGAAGTCGGCATCCTGGTCGACCTGCCCGGCCCGAAAATCCGCATCGGCCATTTTGCCCAGGGCAAGGTCCAGCTGATTGCCGGCGAGCGGTTCGACCTGGTCGCCCGCGAGGACGCCGCGCCGGGATCCAACCAGGAAGTGGGCGTGAGCTACCTTGGCCTGCCGGGCGATGTCGCCCCCGGCGACGTGCTGCTGCTGGACGACGGCATGATGCAGTTGCGGGTGACTTTGGTCGACGGCCAGCGCATCGCCACCCAGGTGCTCAACGACGGCGAGCTCTCGGACCGTAAAGGGCTGAACAAGCAGGGCGGGGGACTGTCACTGGGCGCGCTCACCGAGCACGACGCGGAGCTGATCAAGATCGCCGCGCAGATGGACGCGGACTTCATCGCGGTCTCGTTCTGCCGCACCGCCGAGGACATGCACCAGGCCCGTCGGCTCGCCCGCGCCGCCGGCAGCGATGCCTACCTGGTGGCCAAGATCGAGCGCGCCGAAGCCATCGAGAACCTGGGCGACATCATCGATGCCAGCGACGTGGTGATGGTGGCCCGCGGCGACCTGGGCGTGGAGATCGGCGACGCCGAGCTGCCCGGGCTGCAGAAGAAGATCATTCGCGAGTCGCTGGCCCGGCACCGGGTCGTGATCACCGCGACCCAGATGCTGCAGTCGATGGTGGAAAGTCCCATCCCGACCCGCGCCGAGGTGCTGGATGTCGCCAACGCCGTGATCGACGGTACCGATGCGGTGATGCTCTCGGCAGAGTCCGCGGCGGGCCGCTATCCCGTGCGTGCGGTCGAGGCGCTGGCGCGGATCTGCCTGGGCGCCGAGCGCCAGTTCGACCACGACACCGACTTCGAGGCCGCGCCGCGCAACCTGCAGCGCGCCGACCAGGCCATCGCGATGGCGGCGATGTTCGTCTCCGAGCACATCGGGGTGCGCGCGATCGTCGCGATCACCGAGTCCGGCGGCACCGCGGGGTTCCTGTCCCGGTTCCGCTCACCGGTGCCGATCTTCGGCCTGTCGCGGCACCCGGGCACCCGCCGCAAGATGGCCCTGATGCGCGGAGTGATCCCGATGGAATTCGACAGCCGCGGCATGGACACCCGCGACGCCGTCCGCAACGGCGTGCACCGGCTGTTCGACGCGGACCAGCTGGCCGTCGGCGAGCGGGTCATCTTCACCAGCGGCGACCACATGGAACATGAGGGCGCGACCAACACCTTGCGTCTGGTGCTGGTGGGCGATGCCGGCAGTTCCGAGGGACTGGGCGAGCTGTAGGAGGCACCTAAGCCACTGTTTCGCAATGGCCTTTGCAGGCGGGCGTGGCCTATACTAACTCGCTAACCCCGCCACTTCTGCAGGAATTCCATGAGCATCGAACAGCTTGCCGACATCGCCCAGGCAATGGTCGCCCCGGGCAAGGGCATCATCGCGATTGACGAGTCCACCGGCACCATCCAGAAGCGTTTTGACGGCGTCGGTGTCGAGTGCACCGAGGAAAACCGCCGCGCCTACCGCGAGATGCTGCTGACCACCCCGAACCTGGGCCAGCACATCTCCGGCGCGATCCTGTTCGACGAGACCCTGCGCCAGTCCACCAGGGACGGCGTGCCGTTCGCCAAGGTGATGATGGACAACGGCATCATCCCCGGCATCAAGGTCGACAAGGGCACCCACGCCCTGGCCGGCTTCCCGGGCGAGGTGGTGACCGAGGGGCTGGACGGCCTGCGCGCCCGGCTGGAGGAGTACTACAAGCTGGGTGCCCGCTTCGCCAAGTGGCGCGCGGTGATCAACATCAGCGACGACATCCCGTCGGGTACCTGCATCGAAGCCAATTCCCACGCGCTGGCGCGCTACGCCGCGCTGTGCCAGGAACAGGGCCTGGTGCCGATGGTGGAGCCGGAAGTGATCATGGACGGCAACCACGACATCGACACCTGCTACGACGTCACCGAGGTCACCCTGCGCTCGCTGTTCGGCTCGCTGTACGAGCACAACGTGATGCTGGAAGGCACCATCCTGAAGGCTTCGATGGTCCTGCCGGGCTCGACCTGCAGCGATACCGCGTCCGTCGAGGAAGTGGCCGCCGAGACCCTACGCTGCCTGAAGTCCACCGTGCCGGCGACGCTGCCGGGCATCGTGTTCCTGTCCGGCGGCCAGTCCGACGAGGACGCCACCGCGCACCTCAACGCGATGAATCTCGCCGGCCCGAACCCGTGGCCGCTGTCGTTCTCCTACGGCCGCGCCATGCAGTCCGCGGCGCTGGCGATCTGGGCCAAGGACATCAGCGGCAACATCGGCAAGGCGCAGGAGATGGTGTTCGAGCGCGCCCGCGCCAACGGCCTGGCCGCTCTGGGCGAGTGGAAAGCCTGATCTGACGGTCCAGCACGCGGTGGCCGAGGGTCGCCAACGCTGACACAACAACGCCGGCATCTGCCGGCGTTGTTGTGTCCATCGCCACGGAGAGCGATCAGCAGGAGGGCGGGCTCACGGCAGGCCGGCCGCCAGCCACTCGTCATCGGAGCCTTCATTGATGTCCTCCATCAGGAAGGTGCTCAGGTAGCGCTCGCCGGTGTCGGGCAGCATCGCCAGTATCACCGCGCCTTCCTCGGCCCTGCGCGCGACGTCCAGCGCCGCGGCCACGGTGGCGCCGGCGGAAATGCCGACGAACACGCCTTCTTCCTGCGCCAACCGGCGCGCCGTGTCGCGGCCCACGACGTCGTCCACCGGCAGGATCTCGTCGGCGATGTGCTGGTTCAGTACCTCGGGCAGGAAGTCGGGCGTCCAGCCCTGGATCTTGTGCGGCTGCCACAGGTCACCGGCCATCATCGAGGCGCCGGCCGGCTCGCAGGCCACGATGCGGACCTCCGGGCGGGCGCACTTGAGCACCTCGCCGACACCGGTCAGGGTGCCGCCGGTGCCCCAGCCGCTGACAAACGCGTCCAGCCGTCGACCGGCGAAGTCCTGCAGGATCTCGGCGGCGGTCGTCTGGCGGTGCCAGGCAGGATTGGCGGGGTTGGCGAACTGGCTGGCGAGAAACCAGCCGCGCTCCTCGGCCAGTTCCGCGGCCTTGCGCACCATGCCGGTGCCGCGCTCGGCGGCCGGGGTCAGGATGACCTTGGCGCCGTAGGCCCGCATCAGCTTGCGCCGTTCCACCGAGAAGGTTTCCGTCATCACCGCCACGAACTTGTAGCCGCGCGCCGCGCAGACCATCGCCAGGGCGACGCCGGTATTGCCCGAGGTGGCCTCGACCACCGTATCGCCGGGCTTGATCAGACCGCGCGTCTCCGCATCGCGGATGATCGCCAGCGCCAGGCGGTCCTTTACAGAACCGCCCGGATTGAAGGACTCGATCTTGGCGTAGAGTTCGATGCCCGCAGGCGCGAGCCGGTGCAGGCGTACGATCGGCGTACGGCCGATGGTGTCGAGGATGCTGTCGTGGATCATCGGCGTTACCTTCCGCGGAGCATTGCTCCGGTTCCCTGTGACTGACGCCCCAGTGTGCGCCAGGCCACGCGAAAGTCCCCGTGAACGGATGAAACGCTGCATTGCAGGGCTTTGCCTGTTCGGCTGCTTGGCCGGGCGGTGGTCAACCAATGGCCCACGCGCGCGTTGACCGGGCTCACTAGACTTGTCGGTCTGCCTGCGCGTGGCCGCCGCGGCCTCCCCCTCACCCCACTTTTGATCCAACAACGAGACAGCATGCGAATTCCCATCGGACCCCACGTGATCTGCGCGCTCCTGCTTGCCTTGGCGCTGGCGTCCTGTGAGAAGGAGGCGGCGCGCCCGAGCGGCGTCTCGGCGGTGCCGGTGACCACCCAGCAGGTGCGCATGCAGCAGTGGAACGACACCGTGCAGGCGCTGGGGACGGTGAAGGCGCGCGAGTCGGTGACGATCACCGCCAAGGTCACCGAAACCGTCCGCGATGTCCATTTCGACAGTGGCGACCTGGTCCAGGCTGGCGCACCGCTGGTCACCCTGAGCGGCAACCAGCAGCAATCCGCGCTCGCCGAGGCGCAGGCCAGCGCCGCCGAGGCGGACCAGTTGTACCGGCGCATGGCCAAGCTGGGCGAGCAGCAACTGGTCGCCCGCGCGACCCTGGAGACCCAGCGTGCCGTCCGCGACGCCGCGATGGCACGGGTCGACCAGATCCGCGCCCAGCTGTCGGACCGCCAGATCCGTGCGCCGTTCGCCGGCGTGCTTGGGCTGCGCCAGGTCAGTCCCGGTGCGCTGGTCACCCCCGGTACCGCGATCGCCACCCTGGACGACACCCAGCGGGTCTACGTCGACTTCCCGGTGCCCGAGCCGGCATTGGCACACCTGGAGGCCGGGCAGGTCCTGCACGCGACCAGCGCGTCGTGGCCGGGCGAGACCTTCGACGGCGTGGTCCAGCTCGTGGACTCGCGGGTGGACCCGTCCACCCGTGCGGTAACCGTGCGCGGCGAGTTCCCCAATGACAGCCGCATGCTGCGTCCGGGCATGCTGATGCAGGTGACGCTGGTGCGCCCGCAACGCCAGGCGCTGCTGGTTCCGGAGATCGCGGTCGTCCAGCTGGGCAACACGTCCTTTGTGTATCGCGTCCGCGCCGACAGCACCGTCGAACGTGCCGACGTGCTGGTCGGCAACCGCCGCCAGGGCATGGCCGAGGTGGTCAGCGGCCTGGAGCCGGGCGACGAGGTGGTGGTCGACGGCACCGGCAAACTGCGCGTTGGCGCCAAGGTCGAGGTGACGGCAACCGGCGATGTCCCGGTGCCGGCGCAGGATGCCCCCGTCGTCGAGGAAGCTCCCGGAGCGGCCGAAATCGAGGGCTCCACCATCGGGCCCATCGGTGGTGACCGCGCCGGTTCCGCGCCGGCGGTGGAAGGCAAATGAGCATTTCCGATCTGGCCATTCGCCGGCCGGTGTTCGCCACCGTGATGAGCCTGCTGCTGATGGTGATCGGGGTGATGACGTTCTCGCGCCTCACCCTGCGTGAGCTGCCGGCGATCGATCCGCCGATCGTCTCGGTCAACGTGAACTACCCCGGCGCCTCGGCGGCGGTGGTGGAGACGCGGATCACCCAGGCGCTGGAAGACGCCCTGTCGGGCATCGAGGGCGTGGAGACGATCCAGTCGCGCAGCGTCAACGGGCGCTCCTCGGTCACACTGGAGTTCACCCTGGAGCGCGACATCGAGGCGGCCGCCAACGACGTGCGCGATGCGATCAGCAGCGTCGCCAGCCGGCTGCCCGACGAGGCCGACGCACCGCAGGTGCGCAAGGCCGACAGCGATTCGGACACCCTGATATGGCTCAACATGAGCTCCACCACCATGGACGCGCTGCAGCTGTCGGATTACGCGGAGCGCTACATCGTCGACCGGCTGTCGAGTTTGGACGGCGTCTCGCAGGTCCAGATCGGCGGGCGCCAGCGCTATGCGATGCGGATCTGGCTGGACAGCTCGGCGATGGCCGCGCGCGGCATCACCGCCACCGACATCGAGGCGGCACTGCGGGCCGAGAACGTCGAGCTGCCGGCGGGCCGGATCGAGTCGGAAACCCGCGACTTCACCCTGCGCGTGGCGCGCCAGTACGAGAAACCCTCCGACTTTGCCGAGATTCCGATCCGCGAGGGCAGCGACGGTTACGTCGTGCGCATCGGCGATGTCGCCCAGGTCGAGCTGGCTTCGGCCGAGCGCCGCGCCTATTACAAGAGCAACGGCCAGCCCAACGTCGGCCTGGGCGTGGTCAAGACCTCGACCGCCAATGCGCTGGACGTGACCCGCGCCGCCCGCGCCGAAGCCATCGAGATCCAGAAAACCCTGCCCGAAGGCACCGACATCTTCGTCGCCTACGACTCCACGGTGTTCATCGACGAGTCGATCCGGCGCGTCTACCACACGCTGCTGGAGGCGATGGCGCTGGTCCTGCTGGTGATCTGGCTGTTCCTGGGCAGCTTCCGAGCCGCGCTGATCCCGGCGGTCACGGTGCCCGTGTGCCTGATCGCGGCTTTCATTCCGCTGTACCTGTTTGGCTATTCCATCAACCTGCTGACCCTGCTGGCGCTGGTGCTCTCGATCGGGCTGGTGGTGGACGATGCCATCGTGGTGCTGGAGAACATCCAGCGCCGCGCCGACCTCGGTGAGCCGCCGCTGGTCGCCGCGGTGCGCGGGACCAAGCAGGTCGCCTTCGCGGTGATTGCAACCACGACGGTGCTGGTCGCGGTGTTCCTGCCGGTGGGCTTCATGGAAGGCAATACCGGCCGGCTGTTCCGCGAGTTGTCGGTGGCGCTGGCCGGCGCGGTGGCGCTGTCGGCATTCGTCGCCCTGACACTGACCCCAATGATGTCCTCCAAGCTGGTGCGTGCGCGCAGCGACGAGCGTTCCAACCCGATCCACCGCTGGAGCAACCGCCAGCTGACTCGCCTCAGCGGGGCCTACCAGGGCTGGCTGGGCCGCCACGTTGGCAAGCGCTGGCTGGTCGGAGGCCTGATGCTCGGTGCGCTGGCGCTGAGCTATGGCCTGATCAAACTGGTGCCGTCGGAGCTGGCGCCGGCGGAGGACCGCGGCTCGTTCTTCGTCTCGATCATGGGCCCGGAGGGCGCGGGCTTTGACTACACCGTCGGCCAGCTCGAGCAGGTCGAGGCGGTGGTCGCCGCGCACACCGGTGAGGACAAGGCGATCCGCCGCTACAACAGCCGCGCGCCCGGTGGCTGGGGTGCGACCGAGGAGATGCACACCGCCAACGTGATCGTGTTCCTGCAGGACTGGGACCAGCGCGACATGAGCACGGCCGAGGTGGCCGATTCGCTGCGCGCCGACCTGGGCAAGCTGACCGGCGTGCAGGCACAGCCGCGCGTGGGCGGCGGCCTGGTCGGCAGCCGCGGCCAGCCGATCCAGCTCGTCCTGGGCGGCCCGGAATACGCCGAGATCGCGCAGTGGCGCGACATGATGATGGAGAAGATGGAGGCCAACCCCGGCCTGTTCTCGGTGGATTCGGACTACAAGGAAACCCGCCCGCAGATGCGCGTGGAGATCGACCGCAAGCGCGCGTCCGACCTGGGCGTCAGCGTGTCGGCCATCGGCCATGCGCTGGAGACGATGATGGGCAGTCGCCGCGTGACCACCTTCGTCCAGGACGGCGAGGAGTACGACGTGCTGGTCCAGGCCGGACGCGACGGTCGCGCTTCGCCTGCCGACCTGTCGGCGATCGAGGTGCGCGGCAAGGACGGCGCGCTGGTGCCGCTGTCCAACCTGGTGACCCTGTCCGAACTGGCCGAGGCGGGCAGCCTGAACCGCTTCGACCGCATGCGGGCGATCACCATCACCGCCGGTCTGGCGCCGGGCTACACGATGGGCGAGGCGCTGGAGTTCCTCAACCAGACGGTGGCGACCACGCTGCCGGACTATGCGCAGGTTGCGTGGAAGGGCGAATCGCGCGAGTACCAGAAGGCCGGCGGCGCGGTGCTGCTGACCTTCGCGCTGGCGCTGCTGGTGGTGTTCCTGGTGCTGGCCGCGCAGTTCGAGAGCTTCATCCATCCCTTCGTGATCATGCTGACGGTGCCCCTGGCGGTGCTGGGCGCGCTGGTCGGCCTGGCAGTAACGGGCGGCACGCTCAATCTGTTCAGCCAGATCGGCATCGTCATGCTGGTCGGGCTGGCGGCGAAGAACGGCATCCTGATCGTCGAGTTCGCCAACCAGCTACGCGACTCGGGGCGGACCATCACCGAGGCGATCATCGAGTCGGCCGGCGTGCGCCTGCGGCCGATCCTGATGACCTCCATCGCCACCGCGGTGGGCGCGTTGCCGCTGGTGCTGGCCGGTGGGCCCGGATCGGCCAGCCGGGCGACCATCGGCGTGGTGATCATGTTTGGCGTGTCGCTGTCCACGCTGCTGTCGCTGTTCGTGGTGCCGGCGTTCTACGTGGTGCTGGCGCCGTTCACGCGCTCGCCGCATGCGGTGTCCAACGAGCTGGATGCGCTGGCGGCGAAGACGCCCGAAGTCGGCGGCCACGCCTGAGGTGCAGCAACCCCGGTCGATGTGACCGGGGTTTATCGCGACGGCGGAATACGGTTAAGGTTCCACTCTTGTCGCCGACCACAGGCGGCTGACCAAGGCCCGGGGGATACCGCACGTGGAAGACCTGATCAACCAGCTCAACGACATCCTGTGGAGCAAGGCGCTGATCGCCCTGTGCCTGGGCGCGGGCCTGTACTTCTCCATCCGCACGCGCTTCATGCAGGTGCGCGGGTTGCCGGAAATGATCCGGCTGATGCTCAACAACAAGAGCTCCGAGGCGGGCGTGTCCTCGTTCCAGGCGCTGGCGATGTCGCTGTCGGGCCGGGTCGGTATCGGCAACATCGCCGGCGTGGCCACGGCCATCGCCTTCGGCGGGCCGGGCGCGGTGTTCTGGATGTGGGTGATGGCGTTCCTGGGCGCGTCCACCGCATACGTGGAATCCACCCTGGCGCAGATCTACAAGGAAAAGGATCCCAAGGGCAAGTACCGCGGCGGTCCGGCGTATTTCATCGAGAAGGGCACCGGGCAGAAGTGGTACGCGTGGATGTTCGCCGCGGTGACCATCGTCGCCACCGGCTTCCTGCTGCCGGGCGTGCAGGCCAACGGGATCGCCTCGAGCATGACCACGGCGTGGGACGTGACCCCGGAAGTGACCGCCGCGTTCCTGGTGGTCGGCCTGGGCTTCATCATCTTCGGCGGCGTGAAGCGCATCGCGCGCTTTGCCGAGATCGTCGTGCCGTTCATGGCGCTGGCCTACATGCTGGTCGCGCTGGTCATCATGCTGCTGAACATCGAGCAGGTACCGGCGATGTTCTCGTTGATCATCAAGGGCGCGTTCGGCATGGAAGCCGGCTTCGGCGCCATGCTCGGGCTGGCGATCGAGTGGGGCGTGAAGCGCGGCATCTACTCCAACGAGGCCGGGCAGGGCACCAGCCCACATGCCGCCGCTGCGGCCGAGGTCGAGCATCCGGCGCAGCAGGGCTACGTGCAGGCGTTCTCGGTGTACGTCGACACGCTGCTGGTGTGCTCGGCGACGGCGTTCATGATCCTGTCGACCGGCATGTACAACGTGGTCGGCAAGGGCGGCACGATGCTCAAAGAGGCGCTGCCCGGCATCGAGCCTGGACCGGCGTTCGCGCAGAACGCAGTGGAGTCGATCCTGCCCGGCTACGGTTCGGCCTTCGTGGCGCTGGCACTGCTGTTTTTCGCCTTCACCACGATCATCGCCTACTACTACATGGCCGAGACCAACATCGCCTACATCAACCGGAAGATCCATCGCCCGTGGCTGATCTTCACCCTGCGCATCGCGATCCTGGTGGCGGTCACCTTCGGCTGCGTGCGCACCGCCGGCATGAGCTGGACGCTGGGCGACATCGGCGTGGGCCTGATGGCCTGGCTGAACATCCTGGCGATCCTGTGGCTGCAGAAGCCGGCGCTGGCGTCACTGCGTGACTACGAAGCGCAGCACAAGGCCGGCGTCGGCGCATACACCTTCGATCCGGTGGCGCTGGGCATCCGCCACGCCGAGTTCTGGGAGCGCCGCGCCAACGGCCTGGAAGACCTCAACGCGGAGGACCCGCAGCTCGCCGGCGCGGTCAAGACCGGGATCATCCGATGACGGTTGATCCGTGGGGCGGGCGGGGGCGTGGCGGCGGATCGGGCAAGCAGCGCGGCGATGCGCCCGCGCCTGGCCATCGCGGGCCGAAAGCGCCCAATCCCTACGGACGGTCGACGCGCGAGGAGGCTCCAACGCCCACCGCGCCGGAAGGCCCCGGCGCAGATGCGCCTGCCGGTGGCTGGCATGCCGCCAATCGCCCGGTGCGGGAGTTGCGCCTGCACGGCTTGAACGCGGTCCGCGCGGTTTTTGAGCGTCGTCCTGAGGCGATCCGCAAGGTCTACCTGACCCAGGCGAGGATTCCGACGCTGCAGCCGCTGTTGAAGTGGTGTGCGGCCAACCGCATCGGCTATCGCGTGGTGGAAGACGAGGACCTCAAGAAGCTTGCCGCCAGCTCGCACCACGAAGGCGTCGTTGCCGATGTGCTGCGTGCCGAGCCGGTGGCGCTTGCCGACTGGCTGGACGCGCTGCCCGGCGGTCCGGGGTGCGCGGTGTGGCTGGACGGCGTCGGCAATCCGCACAACTTTGGCGCGATCCTGCGCTCGGCGGCGCATTTCGGCATCGGTGCGGTGCTACTGCCGGAGCATTCCCCGCTGGCGTTGTCCGGGGCTGCTGCCCGCGTCGCCGAGGGCGGCGCCGAGGCGGTGACGCTGGTGAGACTGCCGGATCCTGCGAGTGCCGCATCATCGCTGCGCTCGGCGGGCTTTGGCTTGGCTGCCACCCTGGTCTCCGGCGGCAGCGACCTGTTTGCGACATCCCTGCCGGAGCGACTGGTGTACGTGCTCGGCGCCGAAGGCGAGGGCATGGACCGCCGTTTGGCCGATGCGTGCGACCTGCGGCTGTCGATCCCCGGCAGCGGCGCGGTGGAGAGCCTCAACGTTGCCGCGGCTACCGCAGTGCTGCTGGCGGCGTGGCGGCAGCAGCACTAGTTCAGAAGAGCTCGACGCTTCCGGCGTCCATTGACTGCTGCATGACCGGCTTGTGCGGCGGCCGTTCCCATTCCCCACGCATCTGGCTGACCCGCTGCATCAGCTGCTTCAGCGCCGCCTGGACGTCGCTGTCGTTGTGGCGACGATGCAGCAGTTCCTGCAGCTGGGTGGCTTCCTGGTTGATGTTGTTGAGGCGTTCCAGGTGGAGGGTGGCCGCACCCAGCGCCTGGGTCGCGATGTCTTCGAACTGGAGCGAACGGACCGCCTCGGCGACCGAGCCATCGATGGCCTGGCCGCATTCGGCGATCTCGCGCATGCCGTTGCCCAGGCCGCGATTCATGCCGTCCACGCGCTCCAGCATGCCGGCCGCTTCGGCGCGCGCGCCGCGGGAGCGGTCCAGGTCGCGCGACGCCATCTGGCTGACCGTGTCGCGCACCTTGGCGATCGCGTCCTTGGAGCTGTGGGCGAGCTTGCGGATCTGCTCGTTGAAGGTGGTGGAGCGCTCCGACAGGTTGCGGACCTCATCGGCGACAACGGCAAACCCTCGCCCGGCCTCGCCCGCCCGGGCGGCCTCGATGGCGGCATTGAGCGCCAGCAGGTTGGTCTGGTCGGCAATCGACTTGACGTCTTCCAGCAGGGCGAAGATGCCGTCCAGGTGCTCGGCCATGGCGTCGATGTGGGTGACGGTATTGCCGCTCTGGCCGCTGACCTCCTCCAGGGCCTCCACCAGCTGCTCCATCTTCTGGCTGGCCTGCAGGGCGAACTGGTGCACGTCCATGCCGCCGTCATCGCCGGTGCGGTCGATGATGCGGGTGACGATCTCGCTCTGCTGACGGGACTTGCGATTGACGGCCTCGAAGCTGCCACCGAGCTTGCCGACCGACTCACGGATCAGCTCGCGGGTGCGGTCGATCTCGGTCCGTGAACCGTTGACCTCGGCGCTGATGAAGTTGCGCAGGTCCTGCAACAGGCGCGTCTGCTCGTGCAGCACCCGTGCCGGGGTTCCCTGGTTCTGCACCCAGGCGAACACGAGCCAGGCGGCGGCGGTCGCCACGGTGATGCCCAGCTTGGCGGCAAGCGGCCAGTCGAACAGCTGCGCACACAGCAGAAGCACGGTCAGTACCAGCGGCGGGGCCAGTCGAATGACTACACGGGAATCCATTGCTGCTCTCTTCTTGGGGGCGGTCAATGACAGATAACGGCGGCGAGGTGAAGAGCTTTAGCGCCGGCAGTGCCAGCGCCCGGGGAAACGGCGCTCAGCGCAGGTTTCCGCGGCCCAGCAGACGGCTGGCCACTTCGTTCAATGGCGCCACCTGCACGGCGGCGCCAAGGGCGACGGCCGCTCCGGGCATGCCCCACACGATGCTGGTGTGCTGATCCTGCGCGAGGGTGTAGGCGCCCGCGTTTCTGAGCGCGAGCAAGCCGCGTGCACCGTCGCTGCCCATGCCCGTCAGCAACGCCGCAGCTGCGCCGGAACCGACATGGTTGGCGACCGACTCGAACAACACGTCGACGCTGGGGCGATGACCGTTGACCTGTGCGTCGTCACTGACGTTGCAGTGCCAGGACGCGCCGCGCCGGGCAACCCGCAGGTGCACGCCGCCGGGCGCGACGTAGGCGTGTCCCGGTCGCAAGGGCTGGCTCGTCTCGGCGTGGACAACCGTCACCGCGCTGTGCTGATGGAGGCGTGCGGCAAAGGCGGCGCTGAACGCGGCAGGGATGTGCTGGGCGATCACGATCGGGGGCGCGTCGGCGGGCAGGACGGACAGGACATCCAGGATCGCGTTGGTACCGCCGGTGGATGCGCCGATCGCGATCAGCTGCAGGTTGGGATGGCGTTGCGCGGCTGCAGGCAGCGGAACGGGTCGAGCGCTCACGAGATTGCCGATGCGGGTTCTGGCGGCGTGACGTACTTTCTCGCGCAACCCATCCCCGTAAGCTGCCAGCCCGCCGCCCAGATCGGTTTGCGGCTTGCCGATGCAGTCCACGGCGCCGGCGGCGAGTGCATCCAGGGTGACCTCGGCGCCCTTCGCGGTCAGCGTCGAGACCATCACCACCGGCATCGGGCGAAGCCGCATGAGGTTCTGCAGGAAGCTCAGCCCGTCCATGCGTGGCATCTCCACGTCCAGGGTGAGGACGTCGGGGGAGAGCCGCTTGATCTTGGTGCGGGCGATGAACGGGTCGGCGGCGGTGCCGACCACCTCGATCAGCGGATCGGCCGAAAGCAGGTCCGACATCAGCCGGCGCATGAAGGCCGAATCGTCGATCACCAACACCCGCACGCGCTGCCCGTCGGAGGGAGGCAATGGCGGAGCGGACGCGAGAACCATCAGAACAACTCCACGCTGCCAGCCACGGGCGCGCGGTTGAGGTCGCCGTAGTAGGCGCGCTCGGCGCGGACGATGTCGTCGTCGCGGGTCGAGGGCAAGCGCCGGACCAGGGTGCGGCCGGTCTGCACGAAGAAGCACACCTTTCGCGGCTGCGTGTCGCCCAGGTCCTGCGCGACGACCGGTATGCGTTCGGCGACCAGGTATTGCAGGACGAATCGCGCGTTGCGGGTACCGATGGGATCGTTCTGGAAGCCACTGAGCACGTTGCCGCCGCCGAAGACCTTGGCCAGGAGCCTGCCGCGGCTGGCGCCGCGCTTGAGCAGATCGTTGATGACCAGCTCCATCGCGTGCGCGCCGTAGCGGGCGCTCATGTCGCCGTCGGCAATGTCGTTGCGGGTGTTGCCCGATGCGCCCGGCAGCATGAAGTGGTTCATGCCCCCGACGCCCACCACCGGGTCGTAGATGCACGCTGCCACGCAGGATCCCAGCAGCGTCACCAGGGCCAGCGGTTCGCTGCTGACCCGGAACTCGGCAGGCATCAGGCGTACCGCGTGGGTCTGCAGGGCCTTGTCGTAATAGCTGCCCGGCTCGGTGATTGCGCCGCGCAAGGGCGAGCTTTCCCGTTCGAACGGTTTCATGGTGTCGCCGTCGGATGCGTCGCGCGATAGGTGGTGCGCCCGCACGACGTCACCAGGTCCTGCGCATGGGTGAAGCTCTCGGAATGGCCGGCGAACATCAGGGCGCCCGGCCCCAGCAGCGGCGCGATGCGGGAAAGGACGTGGTACTGGGTGGGCTTGTCGAAGTAGATCATCACGTTGCGGCAGAACACCGCGCAGAAACCTCCTCGCAAGCCATAGTCGTCGTCGAGCAGGTTGAGCGGGCGGAAGCTGACCAGCGCTTGCAGTTCCGGCCGGACGCGGCACAAGCCGGCGTTGGGGCCGCTGCCGGACTGGAAATAGGCCTGGCGGCGCTGCGGCGACACCCCGTCGATGCGGTCGATCGAATACCTGCCCAGCGCGGCGGTCTCGAGCACGCGGGTGTCGATGTCGGTCGCCAGGATCCGCACCGGCGGGGCGAGGGTTCCGAACGCCTCGCAGGCGGCGATGGCGATCGAATAGGGCTCCTCGCCGGTGGATGCGGCGCAGCACCAGATGGTCAGCGGCGCCCGCAGATCCCTGCGCGCCGCGTGCGCGGCGAGCAGATGCTCCGATAGCATGTCGAAGTGGTGGGACTCGCGGAAGAAGGACGTCAGGTTGGTTGTCAGCGCGTTGGTGAACTGCTCCCACTCCGCGCCGTCGTCGGCTTCCAGGGCGTCGAGGTACTCGTCGAAGCGTTGCATCCCGCACGCACGGACGCGCCGCGCCAGACGGCTGTACACCATGTCGCGCTTGTGCGGACTGAGGGCGATGCCCGCGCGTGCGTGGATCAGGCGGGCGACGCGGCGGAAGTCGCGCTCGTCGAACACGAACTCGCGGTTTGCCGGCGGGGTCCGGCGGTCGATGGCTGTCGCGTCAGGCATGTCGTGCCATCCGTATGGATTCCTGGCCGAGGCGGAATGCCGCGGCGGTCCTGACCAGTTCTCCGGACTGATGCTCCAGGCTGCGGGCGGATGCGGTAGCTGCATCCACCAGCGACGCGTTCTGCTGGGTGCCGGCATCGACCTGGGTGAGCATCTGGTTGATCAGGTCGATGCCGCTGGACTGCTCCTGGGACGCAAGGCTGATGTCCGCGACCAGCCCGGCCACCTGCTCCACGCTGCTGACGATGTCCTGCATGGTCCGCCCGGCCTGCTCGACCAGCTGGCTTCCGCTCTCCACCTTCGCCACGGAGTCGTCGATCAGCGACTTGATCTCGCGCGCGGCCGTGGCGGAGCGCTGCGCAAGCGAGCGCACTTCGGAGGCCACCACCGCAAACCCGCGGCCCTGCTCACCTGCACGCGCGGATTCGACCGCGGCATTCAGCGCCAGGATATTGGTCTGGAACGCGATGCCGTCGATGACGCCGATGATGTCGACGATCCGCCTCGATGACGCACTGATGCCACACATGGTGGCAACCACCTGGCCAACGACCTCGCCGCCCTGGCCGGCGACCTGGGCGGCGTTGATGGTCAGCTGGTTGGCCTGGCGGGCGTTCTCGGCGTTCTGGTGCACCGTGGAGGTGAGCTCCTCCATCGAGGATGCCGTCTCCTGTAATGAGGCGGCCTGGTGTTCCGTGCGCTCGGCCAGCTCCTGGTTGCCGGCCGTGATTTCCGAGGCAGCCGCATCGATGGCGTCGGCGCCGCTCTGGATCGCGCCGACGGTCGCGGCGATCTGGTCCACGGTCCGGTTGGTGCTGCGCTTGATCTCCCCGAAAACGCCGCGCATGTCCGTGTCGATGCGTCGGCTCAGGTCACCCTCGGCCACGGCGTGCAGCACCGATTGCATCTCATCGAGACTGGCACTGGTCGAGGTCAGCAACTGGCCGATGCTTTCCGCCAGCAGCAGCAGGAAGCCCTGCTTGTCCTGGGTAGTGATGCGCCCGCTGAAGTCACCGGCCGCTGCCGCCTGCAGCACCTGCGCGACCTCGCTTTGCATCTCCAGCTCCACCGTGCGGTCCTGCCATTCGCTGACCAGACCGATCTGTGCGCCGCCGGCATCACGCACGGGAGTAACGGTCACATCGATGGTGCGCGTGCCCAGTTGCATCCGCCGCACGAACCCGTTCCCCAGCCGCGACAGATCATGCTCGGGTTTCGCCGGGTCCTGAAGCAGGGCGCCGATGTCGCTCCCCAGCAACCGCGAAAGTTCGAACCCCGGCAGCCTGTGGCGGATGTCCTGTGCCGAGGCGCCAATCAAGTCGGTCATGCCGCTGTTGGCGTAGACGACGATCAGGTCCTGGTTGGCGACCAGGATATTGGTATGCGCGAAATCCAGCGCATTGCGGATCCGCGCACTGGCCCGCTGCTCGCGCTGCTGCTGCTGCACCTCGAAGCCCAGCCGGATCTGCATGGACTTGATCCCCTGCAGCACCTGGCCGATTTCATCGTTGCGAGCGATGGCGATGAGCCGGGTGTAATTGCCCTCGGCGATGCTCCGGAGTTGCGCGTTTGCTTCTTCCAGCCGGTCGACTACGTCGCGCGACAGCCACAACGCGCTGTAGATGCTGAAGCCGCCCGCCAGTGCCGCGACGGAGAAGATTAGTCGGGGCGGGGTTCCGGCTGCGGCCATCGTCGCCAGTCCCACGCCCAAGCCGAGTATCCCGACAGCCGCCAGCATCAGGCGCTGGCGCAGGGACAGGCGCCAGAGCGGATTGAGCGCGCGCATCCAGTCGCGCTTGCCGACGACGCCGGCGTGGACGCGCAGTCCTTGCCCACGTCCCTGGCGCAGCGCCGCGTAGGCGGGCTCCGCTGCGCTGATCGCGGCCCGGCTCGCCTTGCGCCGGACCGACATGTAGCCGCTCAGCCGGCCGTGCTCGTGGATCGGGGTGACGTTGGCCTGCACCCAGTAGTGCGCACCGCACTTGCTTCGGTTCTTGATCACGCCCACCCATGGGCGACCGGCCTTGAGGGTCTTCCACAGGTCCGCAAACGCCTCGCGCGGCATGTCCGGATGCCGGACGATGTTGTGGGGCTGGCCCACGAGCTCGGCTTCGCTGAATCCACTGACGCGGACCAGCTCGCGATTCACCTTGAGGATCGTGCCGTCGGGGTCGGTGTAGGAAACCAGCGTGGCGTCGTCGTCAAGCACGATCTCAACACCGGTAACGGGCAGGTTGTTTCGCATGGGCACTCCGCGGCGTGGGGTCCGCGTTGGCCGCCGGCAGGGCGGCAGGGGAAAGTCGGCGCGTGGGTGGCCGGGGTCCTCCTTCTTATCGGCTCCGCGTCGGAGGTCTTGAGCAATCTGGCCGGTGGTCGACGGCAAACCGCCGTCGGAGCCCTCGCCCGCGGCCTGGATCGCTTTGCTGCATACAGGCAGTCAGAAACGGCGCCGAAAGTGCGCCGTTGGCGGGGCTGAAAGAAGCAGGAGGCTAAAACTCCTCCCAGTGCTGGTCGTTGCCCGCGGCGGCCTTCGGCGGCACCCGCATGCCATGCGCGGATCCCAGTTCGGGCTGTGTCGATGCCGATCTGCGCGAAGTCCTGATGGCGCCGGTCAACTCGTGGATGGACCCGATGGACGCGGCGGGCAGGCGCTGATGGTACGGGTCGACGTCGAGGCGGAACGCCGCAACCGTCTGCACCAGTTGCCCCGACTGCTGCTCCAGCGAGCGGGCGGCGGCCGTGGCTTCTTCCACCAGGGCCGCGTTTTGCTGGGTGCCCTCGTCCATGTGGGTGATCACCTGGTTGACCTGCTCGATCCCCGTGCTTTGCTCCTGCGAGGCAGCCGAGATGTCGGCAATGATGGCGGTCACGCGCTGCACGCTGCTGACGATCTCATTCATGGTCTTGCCAGCCTGGTCGACCAGGACGCTGCCGTCCTCGACCTTGCTGACCGAGTCGTCGATGAGCGTCTTGATTTCCTTTGCCGCGGCGGCGGAGCGCTGCGCCAGCGAACGCACCTCCGATGCGACCACGGCAAAGCCGCGGCCCTGCTCGCCGGCGCGTGCGGCTTCGACCGCGGCATTCAGCGCCAGGATGTTGGTCTGGAACGCGATGCCGTCGATCACGCTGATGATCTCGACGATCTTGCGAGAGGACTCGTTGATGCCGGTCATGGTGGTGACGACGCGGCCGACCACTTCGCCGCCGACGCCGGCCACTTCGGCCGCACCGAGTGCGAGCTGGTTGGCCTGGCGCGCATTCTCGGCGTTCTGGCGCACCGTGGAGGTGAGCTCCTCCATGGAGGACGCCGTCTCCTCCAGCGATGCGGCCTGCTGCTCCGTACGGCGTGAGAGGTCATCGTTGCCCGCGGCTATCTGGCTGGCGGCGGAACTGATGGCATCGCTGCCCTGGCGGATCTGGCCGACGATTTCCGAGAGTTTCTCGACGGTGAGATTGGCATCGGACGCGAGCCGACCAAAGTGCCCGGGCAGCGACTCATCGGCGCGCTGATGGAGGCCTCCTTCCGCCACGGCCAGGAGCAGCGCGCCGATTCCGTTCAGGCCCTGATCGGCCGTTGCCATCAATGAGTTGAGGCCTTCGATGGCATCGCGGTAGACGAACTCGAAGCGCTCCGCGTCGCCGCGCCGGCTGAAGTCGCCCGCGACCGCGGCGTCGACCAGCATCTTGATTTCGGCGGTGACCGCCTGCGTACTGGCCTTGACCGCGTCCACGGCTGCGGTGACCTGTGCTTTCTGGCCCGGCAGTCGCTCCATATCCTCCGACAGATCGCCGCGAGCGTAATCGCCGACGATGGCGACCGCGCGCATCTTCACCGCGATATGCGCGCTGACCAGCTCGTTGATGTCGCCAGCCATGCGCGCGTAGGCACCGGGGAACTGGTCAGCCGCCATGCGATGGTCGATCGCGCCCAAATCGTGCTGCCTGGCCATTTCGCTCTGGGCGTCCGCGAATCCTCGCAGCGTCACCACCATGCCGCGCATCGCCCGCGCAAGCTGGCCGATTTCGCTCTGGTCGGCGTGGGCAATGGTGTGCTCCAGGTCGCCTTGCGAGACGGCATTGGCCACACCCAGCACGTCGTTCAAAGGCCTCACGATCGAGCGCGTGGTGAAGAACGCGAACACGCCTGCGATCAGCACTGCCACCAGCAGCAGCACACTGATTGCGGTGAGGTTGAGCTTGTAGGCGGCCTGCTGGGCGGCGACCGCCTTGTCCAGATCCTGGATGTTGTAGTCGAGCAGGACGCCTACCGCATCCGCGGTGGCCTGGCGCAGATCCCCGGCGCGCTCGGCAGGTGAGAAATCACCGACGGCCAGCGCCTCGACCAACTGGCGGCTGTTGTCGAAATAGCGCTCTGCCTTGCCCAGCACGTCGTCAAAGAGCTGCTGCTCCTGCGCGCCGATGATGGTGGGCTCCAACCGATGCGCCAGCTCGGAGAAGCCCTTGGCACCGTCCTCCAGCTCGGCGCTGTACTCGGCGGCCTTGCTTGCGTCCTGATAGCTGGCAACCATCCCGCGCTCGCTGACCCGGTATTCGGCCAGCATCGTCGCCAGCTTGCCCATGTCGCGGATCGCCGGTACCGACTGTCCGGTGATTTCCTGCACGGTCTTTTGGACGCTGCCCATTCGCTGGGCCGCAAATGCGCCCATGACAATCAGCAGGACGGTCAGGGCGGCAAAACCGATGGTGAGGCGCCTGCCGATTTTGAGGTTTTGGAACATGGCAACTCCGAAGGCTGAAGGTTGGGGCAGGGGCGCTTGCAGACGGGGGCCGGTAGTGAACAACGCTTGCAGCGGAAGGTGGCGAATCGTGCGATGCGATCGGCTCTTGTTACGGCGACTCCACCGCTCCACGGGAGTCAGCGGAAGCGTCGCCAGCGAAGCGGGCTCGAACGCCCTCGATCGGTCAAGTCCTGTAACGGACGCCTGTCAACGAACTTGAGCGATCTGGCGCAATCGTGGGTATGGATTCATTCACGGACGTCGGGGTCGTCGAAAGCAAAACGGCGCCCATCAAGGCGCCGTTGGTGTTGTTGCATCTCGCCGCCCCGGGTCAGCCCGGGCGCGTGCGCATTGGTCTCAGAACTCTTCCCAGTGCTGGTCATTTCCAGCAACGGCCGCTGGGGTGGCCCTCATTGGACGCGGCCGGCTTTGCACAGCGGGCGCTGAGCCCCTCAGGGATGGCGACTGAGCGGTGTTGGCAGCCGCCGCTTTAGGCGCGCTGACGGGCTGCAGAACGCCACGTGGTGCCCGATGGCTGGTCGGGTCGGCCTGTGCTTCGAGCCGGAACGCGGCCACCGTCTGCACCAGCTGGTCGGACTGTTGCTCCAGCGACCGCGCCGCGGCCGTTGCTTCTTCCACCAGCGCAGCGTTCCGCTGCGTCCCCTCGTCCATGTGGTTGATCACCTGGTTGACCTGCTCGATCCCGGTGCTCTGCTCCTGCGAGGCGGCGGAGATGTCGGCGATGATCGCGGTGACCCGCTGCACGCTGTTGACGATCTCGTCCATGGTCTTGCCGGCCTGGCCGACGAGGGCGCTGCCGTTCTCGACCTTGCTGACGGAGTCGTCGATGAGGGTCTTGATCTCCTTCGCCGCCGCCGCCGAGCGCTGTGCCAGCGAACGCACCTCGGAGGCGACCACCGCAAAGCCGCGGCCCTGCTCGCCGGCGCGCGCGGCCTCGACCGCCGCGTTCAGCGCCAGGATGTTGGTCTGGAACGCGATGCCGTCGATCACGCTGATGATCTCGACGATCTTGCGCGAAGACTCGTTGATGCCGGTCATCGTGGTGACCACGCGGCCCACCACTTCGCCACCGACACCGGCCACCTCGGCCGCGCCAATCGCCAGTTGGTTGGCCTGGCGGGCGTTCTCGGCGTTCTGGCGCACGGTGGAGGTGAGCTCCTCCATGGACGAGGCGGTCTCCTCCAGCGATGCGGCCTGCTGCTCGGTGCGATGCGACAGGTCGTTGTTTCCGGCGGCAATTTCGCTGGCCGCCGCGCTGATCGTATCGCTGCCTTCCCGGATCTGGCCAACGATCCGGGCCAGGTGTTGCACGGTGTCGTTGGCGTCATTCGCCAGCCGGCCGAACTGTCCGGGCAGGTTGGTGTCTGCGTGCTGGGTCAGGTCGCCCTGGGCCATCGAGGCAAGCAACTCGCCGACCTCGCTCAGACCGCGGTCCGCGCTGCCCATCAGTTCGTTGAGGCCCACGATCATGTCGCGGTAGACGAACTGGAACCGCTCAGCGTCGCCGCGCTGGCTGAAGTCACCGGCAACCGCGGCATCCACCAGCATCTTGATCTCGGCGGTGACCGCCTGGGTATTCGCCTTCACCGCATCCACCGCGGCGGTCACCTCGGCCTTGGTGCCCGGGAAGCGCTCGATGTCGCCGGACAGGTCGCCGCGTGCATACGCCGCGACCATGTCGATGGTCTTGCGGGTGATGTCGATATGCGAGGCGACCAGGGTGTTGATCTCCTCGGCCATCTGGCCGAACGCGCCGGGGAATGCAGCGGCGTCCAGTCGCTCCTCGATGTTGCCGGCCTGGTGGGCTTCGTACACCTCGCGCTGTGCGCCGGCGAACGTGCGCAGGCTGCCGACCGCGCGCTCCAGGCTGCGGCCGATGTCGCGAAGCTCGTCCTGGCTGTCCACGCTGACACGCTCGGGGAACTCGCCCGCGGCGATTGATTCGGTCGCCTGCTGGATCCGGACCAGGGAGTTGCGGGTGCTGCGGCTGAAGCCGAGGAACAGGTAGGCGGCCACCAGTAGCATCAGCAGGACCAGCGCGCCGGTGAGCACGGCCGAGCGCGTCATGCTGGCGATCTGCGCGGCAGCGGCGGCATCCAGGGCGTTGATCGACCCGAGCATTGCGGCGGCCATGGCCAGGTGGGTCGCGTGTTCGCGCGCGGCCATCGTGGCGACCGGCAGCTCCGGGGTGTCGGCGTCGAGGATGTGGGTCGCGATGGCGGTGTTCTGCTTGCCCATGGCCTCCAGCGCGCTCTGCACCGGCTTGCCGGCAATCTCGGCCAATACCGGCATGCGCTGGGTGGCGTTGTTGAATTCCAGCTCGATCCGGCTGCGCAGGAAGTCCTGCATCGTCCGCGAAACCGCCAGGCCGGTGCGGTCATCGACCCAGATCGCGCCTTCGCCAAGCACGCGGAGGCCCACTTCGCCCTGTTGCGACGTGTACTCGGCCAGTGTCGGCAGCCATTCGCTGGCGGCACGGCCCATGTAGAGCACCGTCGGCTCCTGGGAGTGCGCCAGGCCCGTGCGCTCTGCGACCAGGCCCATCAGGTCGCGTACCTGCTGGATCGTCGACTGGGTGACGTCGCCTCCGGCCTCGCCTGCGCTGACCCGGCGCCAGCCCTCCTGCGCCTGCTTGAACGCGTTGGCGACGTCGGCATCGTTGATCTCCTGTCCGGACCAGCGTGCGGCGGCATCGAGCTGGCTGGCGGCGGTGCCTGCCGCCGCAGCGAGTTCCTGTGCCGGCACCTCGTCCTTGGCTGATTTCCGCGTGCTCATCTGCCGATGGCTCTGCATCGCCAGCATCGAGCGTTGCAGATGCGCGAGGCCTTCCCCCGTTGCGCGCTGCTGTTTCACTGCACCGATCTCGACGGTCGTGCGAACCACCAGGATCCCGGCCAGCAGGCCGCAGGTGAGCATGAAAGCGGCACCGATGACCAGCGCCTTCTGGTGGAAGCGCAAGCGCGCCATAAGCCGCATGGACGGGGCCAATGCACGTTCCATCAGGGTAGGGGTATGACGAGTGGACATCGGAGGCCTCGGTTAGTGGATCTTGCGGGTCGACTCCCGGGACAACGGCTGCCTGAACAGAAACTTTAGGAATGGAATGGAACCGGGCGTGCCGCTAAAGAAACGCCGGTCGCGGCCGATGTGGGGAAGTGCAGGCAGGAGCATTCGTTCCCGCCTCCGCTGTCTGCAAGACGCCGAGCCAATTCCACGCGGCTTTTCCCACCCTCCAGGAGTTCCCCATGTCCCGTTATCACACCCTTGCCATTGCTGCGCTCGCATTGGCCTTCGCGTTCCCGGCGCAGTCGCAGGCGCTCAGCCCGATCAAGCGCGTTGAGCCGACCTACCCGGCGGACGCGGCCCGCAGCCGCACGGAAGGTTTCGTCGAGGTGGAATTCACCGTGGGCGCCGGCGGCAACGTGGAAAGCGTCTCGGTCGTCAACGCGCGTCCTGCACGCACGTTCGAGACTGCCGCGGTGAGCGCGGTCAAGCAGTGGACCTTCGCGCCGGGCGGCGGCCGCGGCAAGGTGCGTCTGGACTTCAATCTCTGAGGTCTGGCGAGCTCCGGGCCTTGCCCGGGCACCGACGCCCCCAATAAAAAACGCGCCACCCGGCGCGTTTTTTATTGGTTTCGGAATCGGCAGCAACGCTATCCCGATCGCGCCCTATTGGAGAGCGGTGGCAGCGGCCACCAGGCCCATCTCCGTGCTCGTCATCAGGCGCTCGATGTCCAGCAGGATCAGCATCCGCTCGTCCAGCGTGCCGATGCCGGTCAGGAACTGGCGGTCAATCGTCGCGCCCAGCTCGGGCACCACGCGGATCTGCTCGCTGGCCAGCCGGATGACGTCGGACACGCTGTCCACGACGATCCCAACGATGCGGTCGGAGACATTCAGGACGATCATCACCGTCACCGCGGTGTAGTCGGCATTGGCCAGGTTGAACTTGAGGCGCATGTCGATCACCGGAACGATCGTCCCGCGCAGGTTGATCACCCCCTTGATGTAGTCGGGTGCATCCGGAAGCCGCGTCACCGCGTCGTAGCCGCGGATCTCCTGCACCTTGAGGATGTCGACGCCGTATTCTTCCTCGCCCAGCGCAAAGGTGAGGAACTCTTTGCTGTCGGTATCGACATCCGTGCCCTGTTGCGAGGGCATGGCGCGGGGGGCGAGAAGCGTGGGGCTGGTCATGGCGTGTGTCCTTGCGGCGATCGGTGATGGCGGTGGATTGGGGCGGGCTCAGGCGGCGGCGGACAACGGCGTGGCCGTGGCGATACCGCCGGCGTCGATGATCAGCGCGACGCGCCCGTCACCCAGGATGGTCGCGCCGGAGATGCCGGGGATGCGGCGGTAGTTGGTTTCCAGGTTCTTCACGACCACCTGCTGTTGGCCGAGCAATTCGTCCACTTCCAGCGCCAGGCGGCGGCCACCGCTTTCCACCACGACCGCAATCGGCGCGGTGGCGGTGACGGTGTCGGCAGGCAGACGGTACTGCTGGCGCAGGTTGATCAGCGGCAGGTAGTCGTCGCGTACATGCAGGACCCGGGTGTCGCCGGCAATGGTGCGGATTTCGTGCGCCTGCGGCTGCAGCGACTCGATGACCATGTTGAGCGGGAGGATGAAGACCTCGTCGCCGACCGCGACCGACATGCCGTCCAGGATCGCGAGTGTCAGCGGCAGGCGGATCGATACGGTGGTGCCAAGCTTGCGCTCGCTGCGGATCTCGACCTGTCCGCCCAGCGCCAGGATGTTGCTCTTGACCACGTCCATGCCGACCCCGCGGCCCGACAGGTCGGACAACGCGTCGGCGGTGGAAAATCCGGGATGGAACACCAGGTCCCAGATCTGCGCGTCGGTCGGATTTTCCGGCAGCGGCAGGTTGCGCTCGACCGCCTTTTGCATGATGCGATCGCGATCCATCCCGCGGCCGTCGTCGCTGACCTCGATCATGATGTGGCCGCCCTGGTGGGAGGCGTTCATGGTGATCGTGCCGGTCTCGTCCTTGCCCGCGACGCGACGTTCGGCGGCCGACTCCAAACCATGGTCGATCGCATTGCGCATCAGGTGGACGAGCGGGTCGACGATCTTCTCGATCATGCCCTTGTCCAGCTCGGTCGCCTCACCGAACGTGCGCAGGCGGACCTTCTTGTCCAGCCGCGAGGCCAGGTCGCGGACCATGCGCGGGAAGCGGCTGAAAGCGAACTCAACCGGCAGCATGCGCACGCTCATCACCGCCTCCTGCAGGTCGCGGGTGTTGCGGTCCAGCTGCCCCAGGCCGGTCAGCAGCGTCTCGTTGGCGACCGGGTCCAGGTGCTCGGAGCGCTGTCGCAGCATCGCCTGGGTGATGACCAGCTCGCCGACCAGGTTGATCAGTGCGTCCACCTTGGCGACCGCGACACGGATCGAGCTGTCGGCGTCCGCGTTCGCGCCGCGCGTCGATGCAGGCAGGCCATTGGCGGAAGTCGACGGCCCATCATTGGCGATCGCTGAGGCCGCGGTGTCCCGCACGGCCGTTGGCCCCGCGGCCTGGACGGCCTGGATGGTCAGCTCGCATTGATCCTCCACCCAGGCGAACGCCTCATCGATCGCGGCGCGCGGAACGCTGCCGGGAAGCATTAGGTCCCAGGCCAGGTGGGCCTCGAAGGGGTCGAGCGCGTCGAAGGCGGGCAAGCGCTCATCGACGCAAGTGGTCGCCAGTTCGCCATGAGTGGCCAGCTCGCGCAGGATGCGCAGCGGATCGTTGCCGGTCATGAACAACGAGGTGTCCGGACGAAAGCCGATGCGCCAGTGGCCGGGGTCATCGCCGGCATCCGCTTCAGCGACGACGCTGGCCGCATCGGGGGCATTGACCGCGAGCAGGCGGTTCAGCCCGGCGTGGGCACGCTCCATCGCCGGCCGGTCGACTTCGCCGCCGTGCTCGGCGACGGCCAGAAGGCCACGCAGCACGTCCACCGATTCGAGCAGCGCGTCGATCGCGCCGGGGTCAAGCCGGCGGTGGCCTGCGCGCGCCTCGTCAAGAAGCGTCTCCAGCAGATGGGTCAGGTCGGTGACGTTGCCAAAGCCGAAGGTCGCCGCGCCGCCCTTGATCGAGTGCGCTGCGCGGAAGATCGTGTTGATCGTGTCACCCGCATCCGTCGCGCTGCCGGCATCTGCGCCCAGGTCGCTTTCCAGGCGCAGCAAGCCTGCTTCCATGGCCTGCAGTCCTTCCCGGCTTTCCTCGAAAAACGCAGCGTGGAACTGGGTGATGTCCATGGTGTCAGGCGAGGACCTTGCGGATTGTTGCGAGCAGTTGCTCAGGGTCGAACGGCTTGACCAGCCAGCCGGTCGCGCCGGCGGATCGACCTTCCTGTTTCTTGTCGCCACCCGATTCGGTGGTCAACATCAGCAGCGGCGTGAACTTGTAGTCGGGCAGCTGGCGCAGCTGACGGATCAGCTCGATGCCGTCCATCCGCGGCATGTTGACGTCGGTGACCACCGCGTCAAAGCGCGTGGTGCGGGCGATTTCCAGCGCCGCCTGCCCGTCCTCCGCCTCGCGCACGGTGTAGCCACCCGACGACAGCGCGAAGGCGACCATCTGCCGCATGGAGGTGGAGTCGTCGACGATCAACAAATTGGCGCTCATACGGAATCTCCGTTGTTCTCTGGTCCGTCAAATCCGGCGGGTTGCGATGCCAGGCCCAGGCCTTCGGCCAATGCCAGCACATTCGCGGCGTCGATCAGGGCCGCAGAGGGCAGGGTGATGGTGGTGATGCGTCCCGCCAGGGCGCGGTCGCGGACGAACGCGTGCAGGAGCTGCAACCCGGCGGTATGGACGCGCGCGACCCGGTCGCCGGTCAGGACGACGGGTTCGGCATTTTCGAACTGCGTTGCCAGCGAGGAACGCAGGTCGGCGACGTGCTCGATGCCCAGGTCAGGCTGTAGCGATAGTTCATTCATCAGGATGGCTGCCGAAACGGTCAAGAGCTTTAACGGCACCGTATGGGGAAGCTTTAGGGCGGTGCGAGCGCGTGGTGCCGGCCGGGCGGTGCCGTCAATTGAACAGGACGTCGGCGTCCAGCAGAACGGTCGGCAGCGCGCCCATCCGTGCGATGCCCACCATGCCCCCGGCGTCGGTTCCGGCCAGCGGCGGCTCGATGTGCTCGCGCGACAGGGTCACCACGTCGTCGACGGCGGACACCAGCACTCCGATCAGCTCGTCATTACGCTCCACGACGATGATGCGGGCATGTTCGTCGGGCTCGACCTTGCCGGTCCCGAGCCAGCGCGCGAGATCGAACACCGGTACCACCCGGCCGCGCAGGTTCATCAATCCCAGCATCGCGGCGGCCGTACCGCGCAGCGCGATGATCGGGCTGACGCGCACGACTTCCTGCACGCGCAACAGTTCGAACGCGTAACGGTCCTTGCCCAGCGCGGCACGGAGCCAGCGGTTGCCGGACGCGTTCGAGGCCGGGCGGGCTGCGGGATGTTGGTCCTGCTTTGTGCTGGCGGACGTGGCAGCCGGCGCGGGTGCCGCCGCCTGCTTTGTGGGAAGTGGTGCGGGGGCAGGCAGGTCGCGTGTGACCGGGTCCACCGTGTCCGCACGGTGGAAAATGGTTGCCGCCTGCTTTTGCGCGGCGTCGGCCGGGGCCACCGCGTCGCACATTGGCGAGGCGAGCAGTTCGTCCAGGTAGTCGTCGACCGTCTGGGCGTTCATGCCGCTTTCTGCTGTGCGGGAATGGCATTGAGCAGCCAGTTCAAAGCGCTGTGGTAGGCATCCGCGCCACGCCCGGTGGGCGCAGTGGCCGTGGTCAAGGCCATGGCATCGCGCAAGCGCGTGTCCATCGGAACGGCCTTGGGCCAGACCACGCCCCTAAAGCGCTCCTGCAACTGGTCCAGCGTGTTCACGCCGGCCCGCGTGCGCCGGTCGTAGAGCGTGGGAAGGATATGGCGGGGCAGCGGGCGCCGACGCGAGCGCTCGACCATGTCGGCGGTGCGCAGCATGTCGGTCAGCCCGTGCATCGCGAGCGGATCGGTCTGGGTGGGCACGATCAACCGGTCCGCCGCTGCCAGGGCATTCACCATCAGCAGGCCCAGCGTTGGCGGGCAGTCCAGCAGCGCGTAGTCGTAATGGTCCTGCGCCGTATGCAGCGCGCGGCTCAGCGATAGTCCGAGCCCGGGCTGGGTCGCGCCACGGCGCTCCAGTGTTGCCAGCGCCGGTTGCGCGGCGACCATCAGCAGGCCGTCGATCTCGGTTTGGCGCGACAGTGTCGTCAGCTCCACGCTCGCATTGGAGAACACGTCGTGGGTCCCGGCGGGGGCAGGATCGGCGGGAATGCCGAAGGCCCGTGTCAGCGAGGCGTGCGGATCCAGGTCCATCAGCAGCACGCGATGGCCCATGACGGCCAGGCCGCGCGCCAGGCACAGCGAGGTGGTGGTTTTGCCCACGCCACCTTTCTGGTTGGCAATCGCCCAGATCTGCATGTCAGCCGGCTCCGGAGTTGGATGGGGCACGCTCTGGCGCCGTTGCGGTCGCGCGCGCACCCTGTGCCACGGCGCTCGCGCTGCCAGCACGCACGTCGGTCGCAGCCACGGCCGGTGGCAATGGCGCGGTGATCGCGTCGGGACCCTGCGGCGATGCGAGGATCACCAGCAACACGCGCCGGTTCGCGTTGCGCCCTTCGAAGGTCGCGTTGTCGCCCACGGGCTGGTGCTCGCCGTAGCCGACGATCGCCAGCCGCGCCGCCTGCACGCCGGCCGCGATCATCTCGTGGACGACGCTGCCGGCGCGGGCAGCGGACAGCTCCCAGTTGGACGGGAAGCGGGCGGTCGCGATCGGCATGTCGTCGGTATAGCCTTCCACCCGAACCGCGTTGGGCTCGTCGCGCAGGATGACGGCCAGCTTGCGGACCGTCTCCACCGCGACCGGGCTGGGCTTTGCCACGCCGCTGGCAAACAGGATGTCGCTCTGGATCTCCACCTCAAGGAAGGCGGGTCCGCGGCGCACCGTCACCAGTTTCTTCTGCACCAGTTCCGCGAGTGCCTCCTGGATACGCTGTCCCAGCTGGTGCAGCTCGCCCTGGTTGCGGTTCTCGATCTCCAGGATGGCCGCAGCCGCCGCCGGGGACGCCTCGGTGCTGCGTTGGGGATGGCCAAAGGTGGGCATGTCCAGCACCTGCAACATGCGCGGCGAGTTGATCGGCGTCGCCGCCGCCGGGCCGGCCTTGGAGGCGGCGGTCTGGATGGACGGACGGTCAAAGGCCGACCCGCGCAGCTGGGTCTTGCCCAGCTGGATGGGGCTGATGGTGCGTGGCGGCCCGCCAAAGGCGGACGACAGCGAGTCGGCCAGCACGCGGTACTTGCCCTCGTTGAGCGAGGAGATCGCGTACATCACCACGAAGAACGCCAGCAACAGGGTCATCAGGTCGGCGTAGGGAATCGCCCACGCCTCGTGGTTCTGGTGCTCCTCGTGCTGGACGCGCCTGGCCATGTCAGTGCACGAAGCCGTTCAGGCGGGTTTCGATGTTGCGCGGGTTCTCGCCCTGGGCAATCGCGATCAAGCCCTCGATCACCATCTCGCGCTCTTCCGCCTGCTGGTTGATGAGGCCCTTCAACTTGCTCGCTGCCGGCAACAGCGCGAGGTTGGCGGTGCCGATGCCATAGATGGTCGCGGTGAAAGCCGCGGCGATGCCGGAGCCGAGCTTGCTCGGGTCGGCCAGGTTCTTCATGACCGCGATCAAACCCAGCACCGCGCCGACGATGCCGAGGGTGGGCGCGTAGATGCCCATGCCTTCAAACACCTTGGCCGCGGCCAGGTCGCGTTGCGACTGACCGTGCAACTCGATTTCCAGCATCTGCCGGATGGACTCGGGCTCCAGGCCATCGACCACCATCTGCAGGCCCTTGCGCACGAAGGCGTCGTCCTGGACTGCGACCTCCGGCTCCAGTCCCAGCAGTCCCTGGCGTCGGGCAGTGGTGCTCCACTCCACGATCTTCGCGATCAGCGCGGGCCGGTCGTGCGAGGGCGGACGGAACACCCAGCGCACGATCTTCATCGCCCGCATGAAGGTCTCCATCGGCGTCTGCACCAGGATGGCCGCCATGGTGCCGACGATCACCACCACGAACGCCGCCGGCGACCACAGACCGGCAAGACCGGCACCCTTCAGGATGCTGCCGCCGATCAGTGCGACCAGGGCGAGTACGGTGCCTATGACGCTGAGTTTGTCCATGGCTTCAGTTAACGGTCACGACAGGGATTGCTTGAGCCGGCGCGAGCCACGCACGCCGGTCCGGTACAGCGCATCGACGTCCAGGATCAAGGACATGCGTCCGTCGCCGATCAGGCTCGCGCCGGCGTAGCCGGGCAGCCCGCGAACGGTGCGCGGAAGCGCCTTGATCACCACCTCCTCGCGGCCGCGCACGCGGTCCACCGCGAGGCAGAAACGCTGCTCGCCGGTCTGCAGCACGACCACCGTGCGCTCGCCCAGGGCCAACGGCGCGCTCGCCAGCCCCAGCCACTGGCGCATGTCCAGCAACGGCAGGGGTTCGCGGCGCAGGTCGATCACGTCCTGGCCGTCGATCGACATGGGCGTGCCGGGCAGGTGCGCGAGCACCTCCACCACGCGCACCAGCGGCAAGGCGTAGACGTCCGCCTCGATCTCCACCAGCAGCGTGGGCAGGATCGCCAGGGTCAGCGGCACCCGGATCACGAACCGCGAGCCGTGGCCGGGCTCGGACTGGATCTGGACCTGGCCCGACAGTTCGCGAATGCGCGACTGCACCACGTCCATGCCCACCCCGCGGCCGGAGAGGTCACTGACTTCCGCGCGGGTCGAAAAGCCCGGCAGGAAGAGCAGTTGCAGGCACTCATCGGACGGCAGCCGCGCGGCGGCATCGGCGTCGATCAGTCCCTTGCGTACCGCTATGTCGCGGATCCGGTCCGGGTCGATCCCGGCGCCGTCATCGCGCACCTCGATGACGACGTGGTCGCCTTCCTGCTGCGCGGACAGGCGGACCTGTCCCTGTTCGGGCTTGCCGGTCTCGCGCCGGGTCTGCGGTGATTCGATGCCGTGGTCGATCGCATTGCGCACCAGGTGCACCAGCGGATCGGCCAGGGCTTCCACCAGGTTCCGGTCCAGCTCGGTTTCCGCGCCGACGACGACCAGTTCGACGTTTTTCTGGAGTTGCCGGGCCACATCCCGGGCCAGCTTGGGGAAGCGCGCGAACACGCGTCCCACCGGCTGCATGCGCGCCATCATCACCGCCGACTGCAGGCGCGAGGTGGCGCCATCCAGCGCCCCGACCGCACGATCGAGTTCCTCGTCGTGCAGGCGCGGGCGCAGGGTCTTGAGCCGGTTGCGCGCGAGCACCAGTTCGCCGACCAGGTTGACCATGGCGTCCAGCCGCCGCACGTCCACGCGGACGGTCGGCTCATCGTGCGCGGCAGGCGTCTGCGCCTTGCGCGGGTTCGCAGGCGCGGCCGGCGCGGGCGCCGGGGGAGATGGAGTGACCGCCGGCGTTGGCGACGGCGTCGGCGGCACCGGCGGTTCGTGTCCGCTGAGACCTTCCGCGGTCGCCGTGATGCCGGGGATGCCACCGCTGCCGTGCAGGCTGTCCAGCAACGCCTCGAAATCCAGATCGTCCAGGTCATCGCCTGCGCCGGCGGCCGCAGTCACCGGCTCTCCCGCGATCGGAGCCGCCTGCACGCGCATGCTGTCGATGAGCGCGGCGGGCGGATCGGGCAGCGCATCACCGGCGGCGATGCAGTCCAGCATGTCCACCAGCAGGTCCAGTGCCTGCTGCGCACCGTCGAAGGCGGTCGAGTCCATCGGCATCGCGCCGTTGCGTGCCAGATCGAAGCGGTCTTCCACCGCGTGGCAGACCGCGACCATGCCGGGGAAATCCAGGAATCCCGCGCCGCCCTTGATGGTGTGGAAACCGCGGAACACGGCGTTCAGGCATTCCCGGTCGTTGGGCGCGTGCTCCAGCGCGACCATCTGCTCGCCGAGCTGGTCGACGATCTCGCGCGCCTCCATCAGGAAGTCGGCGCAAATGTCCGAGGCCACGTCCACGGTCCTACAGGCCCAGCGACGTCAACAGCGAGTTGGCATCGTCCTGGCTGACGGGTTCGGGATCCACGCCGCGCACCGCGGGGCCGAAACCGCGGTTGCAGATCTGCAGCGGGCGGTCCGCTTCGGCGGTTACCTCGCCCAGTCCGATGTGGACCGCACGCACCAGCGCAACCACGCGCAGGATGATCTGCCCGGTGAGGTCCTGATAGCCCTGCGCGGCGGTAAGCTCGGACAGCCGCGAGCGGATGCCCGCAACGGCCTCGCCGGCGGCCGCATCACCCGATACGGGCAACTGGCGAAGCAACTCCCCGCACTCGTCGACCAGGTCGAGCGAGCGCATGCTGGCCTGCTCGGTCAGGGTGACCACATGCTCCAGGCGTGCACAGGCATCGGGAAGCGATGCCGCGTTCGGCGCGTTCCCGCCGGGTTCGCCCAGGGCCTGTTCCAACTCGCGCGCCAGCCGCGCCAGCCCCTGCACGAAGGGCTGCGTGCGCCACTCGATCAGCGCATCGACGTTGGCGCGCCATCCGGCATGGTCATCGTTTTCCAGCGCCCACAGTGCTGCGTGCAGGCGCTGGATGATCACCTCGCGGTCGTGGTCGGTCACGCACTGGCTCCCACGCGCTCAAAGACCTTGCCCAGCTTGTCGCCCAGGGTCGCAGCGGTGAAGGGCTTGATGACGTAGCCGTTCACCCCTGCCTGCGCGGCTTCGATGATCTGCTCGCGCTTGGCCTCGGCGGTCACCATCAGCACGGGGGTCTTCGCCATTGTCGGATTGGCGCGGATGGCGCGCAGCAGGTCGATGCCGGGCATCCCGGGCATGTTCCAGTCGGTGATCACCAGGTCGAAGCTGGCCTTGTTCAGTTCGACCAGCGCGGTGGTGCCGTCGTCGGCCTCGGTGGTGTTGGTGAACCCGAGGTCGTTGAGCAGGTTCTTGACGATGCGACGCATCGTGGAAAAGTCGTCGACGATCAGGATGCGGATGTTCTTGTTCATGGGTACTCGTTGGTTGACGTGTGCAAGGCGGGCGGTGGTCCCGGGTGGCAGGCGGGTTCTGGATCAGTCGTCGGCATCCAGCGCGGTCTCGCGCCAGTCGCCCAGGCGTGCGCGCAGGCGGAGCATCGCCTGGCCGTGGATCTGGCAGACGCGCGATTCGCTGACCGACAGCACCGCGCCGATCTCGCGCATGTTCAGCTCCTGCTCGTAGTACAGCGAGAGCACCAGCTGTTCGCGCTCGGGCAGTTCGCCGATGGCGCCGCCCAGCGATTCGCGGAACTCGCTGTAGTCGAACGCGCTGGCCGGCGTGGCCCCGCTTGCCGCGACGCGGGGCTCGCCGTCGTATTCCTCGGTGTGTGCGTCCAGGCTGATCAGCTGCCCGCGCGAGGCCTCCTCCAGCATCCGGTGGTAGTCCTCCAGGCTGACCTCCAGCTGGGCGGCGACCTCCTGGGTCGTGGCCGAGCGACCGGTGAGCTGCTCGACGCGTCGCGTGGCGGCAACGACATTGCGGTAGCGGCGGTGCACCGAGCGCGGCACCCAATCGCCACGCCGGATCTCATCGATCATCGAGCCACGGATGCGGATCGAGGCGTAGGTCTCGAAGGCCGCGCCCTGGTCGTCCTGGAAATTGCGGGCGGCATCCAGAAGGCCGAGCATGCCGGCCTGGATGAGGTCATCGACCTCGACGCTGGAGGGCAGGCGCGCGGCCAGGTGGTGGGCGATCCGGCGTACCAGTTCGCCGTGGCGCTCGACCACTTCGGCAGCATCGTGGCGCGGCATGGAAGCGCGATAGGCGGCTGCGGCAAGGCTCATGCGACGGCACTCCGGGTAGGCGTGATCAGGCGCTCCATGTAGAACTCCACGTGGCCGCGTGGACCCGGTGGGGACTGCCATTGGCTGGCCCGGCGGGCGATATCGCGAAATGCCACGGCCGACGGGCTGGACGGGAACGCCTCCATGACCGATTCCTGGCGCTGGATCGCCCGGCGCAGCCACTCGTCACGCGGAATGGCGCCCAGGTAGTTGAGGGTGACGTCCAGGAAGCGGGACGCGACCCGCTCGAGCTTTCCGAACAACTGCCGGCCTTCCGCCGCGCTCTGCACCTGGTTGGCGAGCACCTGGATGCGGCTGACACCGCGGTCGCGGTTGAGCACCTTGATGAGCGCGTAGGCGTCCGTCACCGAGGCGGGTTCGTCACAGACCACCACGATCACGTCCTGGGCGGCCTGGCAGAAGGTCAGCACCCCGTCGGCAATGCCCGCCGCGCTGTCGATCACCATCGTGTCGATCGGGACGTCGAGCTGGCTGAAGGCGTGCACCAGGCCGACGTGCTGCTGGGGCAACAGCTCGGTCATGTGGCGCTTGCCCGACGCGGCCGGGACGACCAGCAATCCACCCGGGCCCTCCAGCAAGGTGTCCTGGAGCTCGCAGCGACCGGCGAACACGTCGGCGAGCGTGAAGCGTGGCGACAGGCCCAGCATGACGTCCACGTTGGCCAGGCTCAGGTCGGTGTCCAGCAACAGCGTGCGCTGGCCGGCATTGACCATCGCCATGGCCAGGTTGACCGACACGCTGGTCTTGCCGACCCCGCCCTTGCCGCTGGCAACGGCGATGACGCGCACCGGCGGAACCGGTGCGGCGGCCGGGGGGCTCGCCAGGTCGACGGCGCAATGGAGGTCAGGCGTTGGCATGTTCGTCCTCGGTGACAAAGGGGTTATCGGCCGCACGTCGGAGTTTCTCCAGCTGGAGGACGAGATTGGATGCGTTGGCCGCCTGCAGGTCGCCCGGAACCAGTTGCCCGTGGGTCGTGTACGCCAGGCTGAGGCCATTGCGCACGGCCACCGACAGGGCCGCGCCGAGGCGTCCGGTCTCGTCGGTCTTGGTCAGCACCACGGCTTCCGGGCTGGCGATGCGGTAGCGGCGGACCAGCTCATTGAGGTCGTGCGGATGGGCGTTGGCCGGCATCACCAGCAGGCTGCGCAGCTGGCGCGTTGCCCGCAGCCAGGTGATCTGCCCCAGCAGGGCGCGGTCGCGGCTGCCGTAGCCGGCGGTATCCACCAGCACGAGCGGGTAGTCCTGCAGCTGTTCCAGCGTCTGGGTGAGGCTTTCCGCGCCGCGCGCTTCGCACACCGTGATGCCCATCCGACGACCGTGCGCATGCAGTTGCTCGATCGCGCCCAGGCGTTCCGTATCGGTGGTGACCATGGCCACGTCGCGGGCGCGGTGGCGGGCGGCGAAACGGGCGGCCAGCTTGGCCACCGTGGTGGTCTTGCCCGCGCCGGTCGGGCCGATCAGGGCGATCACGCCACCCTCGTCGATCGGTTCGCTGCGCAGCACGGTGAGCATCCGCGCCAGCTCGGCCAGCATCGGTGCGCGTACCTGGTCCGGCGGCAACGCGGGGTTGAGCTTGGCAACCACGGACTGGGCGAGCGACTCGTCGCAGCCGTAGCCCAGCAGGATGTCGTAGGCGGCTGCGCGCGCCGGTGAGCCCCGCAGCCGCTCGGTGGTGAACTGGCCCATCTCGCGCTCGATCATCCGCCGCATCGAGGTCAGTTCCTCGCGCATGGCGGAGATATCCGGATCGGGGTCCGGCACCGCCTGCAGCACGGGCGCGGCGGGCGTGGCAGTCGCGGGTTCCGACGCCGGAGCGGCGTCGGGGCCGAGGGCTTCCTTAGCAGCAGCGACGGCTACAGCAGGCACCGCCTCGTCTGCGGGCGGAGTCGGGTGATCCGGCGATGACGGCGCGGGCTCTGCGGCGATCCCGGCGGCGGGGGGGGCGAACCCGGCCGACGCGGAGTCAACGTGCTCGGACGGGCGCGGCGCGTGGGCGGCGGCACTCTGAGTCTCGGCAATCCGCGTCGGCGCCACAGTGGGCTCGGGTGCGGCGTCCCGCGGGCTATCGGCAACCACCGATGCCGCGTTCGCGGTGTCCACCATCGCCGCCATCATGGCCTGGAAGTGCGCCGGTGCCGGGGCGAGCGGGCGGGCAGCCGCACGGGGGGCGGTCGGCGTAACGGCGGCGGCGGCGGCGGTCGGGAAACCTGCGGTCAGCTCGGCCAGGGTCGCATCGGCGCCCGCCTTTCGGCTTGCTGCAGGCGCCGCAGCGTCGCCGATGCCGAACACGGCGCGCGCACGGCGGGCGAAGCTGTCGCGCGGTGGGGCGTCGTTACTGGCAGCCGCCGGGATTTCAGTGGGTGGGTCGGTGACCACCGGCGCTTCCTTGAGCAGGTAACCGGCAGCCGACACGCCTTCGCCGGCCGGAGCCAGACCGGGCGTGGCCGCCCGCAGCGCCTGGTTCACCAAGGCCTCGTCGTAGTCGGTGGCGGCGACCACTTCGATGCCATCCGCGGTGGGCCGGGTGGAGAGGATCACGGCCTCGGGACCGTGCTCGGCGCGGACCATGCCTAGGGCAGTGCGCATGTCGGCGGCGATGAAACGCTTGATTCTCATGACGGTGTTTCCCTGATCCCGTTATTCCAAAGTCCGGCTCTTCAGCCGATCGACCCCACCAACCGCAAACGCTTGTCTTCGGGCACTTCGCTGTAGGCCAGTACCGACAGTGCCGGTACGCTGTGGCGCACCAGGCGGGCGATGGTTGCCCGGATGCCACCCGGTACCAGCAGCACCGCCGGTTCACCGCGCCCTTCCTGCTGGCTGACGCAATCGCTGAGGTTCTGGTGCAATCGCTCGGCCAATCCCGGTTCCAGCGCGCTACCTGCGCCGCTGACTGACTCCTGCAAAACCCGTTCCAGAGCCGGGTCGAGGGTGTAGACGGGGAGCTCGGGCTTGAGGCCGTTCAATTCCTGGACGATGAAACGCCCCAGTGCATTGCGCACCGCCGCGGTGAGCGTCGCCGGATCCTGCGTGTGCGCGCCGTGCTCCAGCAGCGCCTCGACGATCTGGCGCATCTGTCGCAGTGGCACCTTCTCCAGCAACAGCGATTGCAGTACGCGCACCACCACCGACAACGGCAGCAGCTTTGGCGTCAAATCCTCGACGAGTTTGGGTGTCACCTTGCCGACACTTGCCAGCAACTGCTGCACCTCGTCATGGCCCAGCAGCTCGGAGGCGCGCTCGCGCACGACGTGGGAGAGGTGGGTGGCGACCACGGTGGAGGCGTCCACCACCGTGTAGCCCAGCGATTCGGCATGCGCGCGCTGCGACGGCGGGATCCACACCGCGTCCAGTCCGAACGCCGGGTCCTTGCCGGGAATGCCGTCCAGCGGGCCGAACACCTGGCCCGGATCGAGCGCGAGGTCGCGGTCGGGGTGCAGCTCGCCGCTGGCCATCGGCACGCCGTGGACGAGGATCCGGTACTGCCCCGGCGCCAGCTCCAGGTTGTCGCGGACGTGCACGGCGGGGATCAGGAAGCCCAGGTCCTGGGTCAGCTTGCGGCGGATGCCCTTCAATCGCGCCAGCAGCTCGCCACCCTGGGTCTTGTCGACCAGGGCGATGAGCTTGTAGCCCACCTCCAGGCCCAGTGGCTCGACGGGACGGACCTCGTCCCAGCTCAACTCGGCCATCGCCTGCTGCGCACTCCCCGCGCCGGCACCTGCAACGTCATCCCCGGAGGGCGATGCATCCGCTGCCAGCTCGCGCTTGTGCAGTTGCCAGGCCGCGTAGCCGATCGTCGCGGACAGGACCAGGAAGGGCAGGTTGGGCATCCCCGGGACCACACCGATCAGCCCCAGCAACAGGGCCGCCACGATCAGCGCGCGCTTGTGCCCGAACACCTGCTTGGACACCGCCGGACCCATGTCCTGCTCGCGCGTCGCCCGGGTCACCAGCATGGCCACCGCCGTGGATACGAGCAGTGCCGGCAACTGGGCGACCAGGCCGTCGCCGATGGTCAACAGCGCGTACACCTCGGCCGCGGTGGAAAACGGCATGCCGTGCTGGAGGACCCCGATCAGGATCCCGCCGATGAGGTTGATCACCAGGATCAGCAGGCCGGCGATCGCATCGCCGCGCACGAACTTGCTGGCGCCGTCCATCGAACCGTAGAAGTCCGCCTCCTCGGCGACTTCCTGGCGCCGGGCCTTGGCGTCCTCACGGCTCAGCAGGCCGGCGTTGAGGTCGGCATCGATCGCCATCTGCTTGCCGGGCATCGCGTCCAGGATGAAGCGCGCCGACACCTCGGCGATGCGGCCGGAGCCCTTGGTCACCACGATGAAGTTGACGATGGTCAGGATCGCGAAAACGATGATGCCGACCGCGTAGCTGCCACCGATGACGAAGTTGCCGAAGGACTCGATCACGTTGCCGGCCGCGCCCGAACCCTCGTGGCCGTGCAGCAGGACCACGCGCGTGGAAGCCACGTTCAGTGCCAGCCGCAACAGGGTCACCATCAGCAGCACCGAGGGAAACACCGAGAACTCCAGCGGGCGCTTGACGTACACCACCGCCAGCAGCACGACCAGCGACAGGGCGATGTTGATCGTGAAAAGCGCGTCCAGCACCAGCGGCGACAGCGGCACCACCACCATCGCCAGCATCGCCAGCACCACCACCGGGGCGGCGGCGCCGTTGCGCAGCGAGCGCGCCATCTGGCCGAAATTCGCCGGGGCGGGTTGCGCGCTCACGGCGCCGGGTTTCCGTCAGCCACGCCGGTAGGCTCCGCATCGATGGCGCCATCGGGGCCCACATCGGGCAGGTCCAGCGACGGCAGCGGCCCCTGCGCCGGGTGCCACCGTTTGAGCTGGTAGACGTAGGACAGGACCTGGGCGACGGCGGCGTAAAGCTTCACGGGGATCTCCTGATCGACCTTGGCCTGCCTATACAAGGCGCGTGCCAGCGGCGGCGCCTCGATGACGCTGATCCGATGTTTCTCGGCCACGTCGCGGATCATCAGCGCGGTCTCGTCCACGCCCTTGGCGACCACCCGTGGCGCGCGCATCCTGTCGGCGTCGTACTTCAGCGCGACCGCGTAGTGGGTCGGGTTCATGACGATCACGTCCGCTGTGGGCACTGCTTCCATGGTCTGGCGCTGCGACAGCTGGCGGGCGACCTGGCGCACGCGGGCCTTGATCTCGGGGTTGCCCTCGGTCTGCTTCATCTCGTCGCGGACTTCCTGCTTGGTCATCTTCAACTTGGCGTTGTGCTGGTGGCGCTGCCAGGGCACGTCGATGGCGGCGATCAGCGCCAGCGATCCGGCCATCGCCAGCAACGCGGTCATGGCGGTGTGCAGACCGGTATTGATGGCGACGTCCAGCGCCATCCGCGGCATCGCCAATATGTCGTCGATCGCCCCGGTGATGACCAGGGCGCCGGTCCCGACCACCAGCACGACGCGCATCAGCGAACGCAGCAGCTCGGCGAAGCCTTCCTTGCCATAGATGCGCTTGAGCCCGGACGCCGGGTTGAGCCGTTTGACATCGACCTTCAGCGATTTGCCGGAGAAGCGGATGCCGCTCATCAGGGCCGGGGCGATCAGGCAGGCCGCCAGCGACGCGGCCAGGATCGGCAGGCTCGGCAGTACCAGGGTGATGACCAGCATTACCGCATGGGTCAGCAAGCGGTCGGGCTTGCCCAGGATGGTCGGATCCACGGTGAGCGCGCCGCCCAGCCAGACCTGGGCATCCCGGCCGATGCCGGGCGCGAGCACCATCAGCGCCACTGCGGTAACGCCCAGCACCGAGACATTGGCCAGTTCGCGCGAGCGCGGCACATCGCCCTTCTCCCGGGCCTCGCGCTTGCGCTTCTCGGTGGGTTGTTCGGTACGGTCTTCCTGGTCGCCGGACATTGCTCGCTTCCATCGTGGTCGGCCGCAAGCCGGACCCGAAGGACGGGTTCAGCCGGTCAGCGCGCGCGCCGCGAGGAAGGCATCCTCGAACAGCCGCTGCACGGGCACCTGCAGTTCCCGTGCCAGCAAGCCCATCAGGGTCATCCCGACCAGCAGCGAGACCGGCAGGCCAATGGCGATGGGGTTGAGCGCGGCCGCGGCGCGCGAGAGCACGCCGAAGGCGAGGTTGGAGGCGAGCAGCGCCATCATCACCGGCAAGGCCAGCAGCAGCCCCGCGCGCAGGCAACTGGAGAAGAAGGTCGGCAGGGCACGCAGGAATTCGCCCACGTCCAGCAGGGGTGAGCCGATGGGCAGGGCCTGGTAACTGTCGGCAAGCAGGCCGACCAGCGCCAGGTGGCCATCAAGGGTGAAGAACAACAGGCCGAAAATCAGGAAGAACCACTGCGACAGCACGGTCGAGGAGGCCCCGCTCAACGGGTCGGCCAGGGTCGCGAACGACAGCGCCATGCCCTGGCTGATCAGCTCGCCGGCCAGTTGCCCCGCCTCGAACGCGAGCCGCAGCACCAGCCCGATCGACAGGCCGACCGCCATCTCGCGCACGACCGTCAGCACCGTGGTTGCATCCACCGCCGCGACCGGCGCGGCCGGCATCACGGTGGAGATCGCCGCCGACAGCGCGATGGCGATGATCAGGCGCGCACGCATCGGCATGCCGCGCCCGCCGATCATCGGCAGCGCCTGCAGCGCAGCCCCGATCCGCAGCAGGTACCACAGCACCTGGCCGAGCATGCCGAACAGGTTGAGCCCGTCGACGGTCGTGGCGGTAACCGGATCCATCTCGAGCGCGTCGCGCTAGCCGATCATGTGCGGGATGCGCTGGAACAGGTCGGTCGTGAAGGCGACCATCTTGCCCAGCAGGAAGTGGCCTGTCAGCGCCAGCGTGGTCGCCAGCGCGATCGCCTTCATCACGAACGCGATGGTCTGCTCGTTGATCTGCGTCGCGGCCTGGATGATGCCGACCACGACGCCGACCACCAGCACCGCCAGCAAGGGCGGCGCGCCCATCATCAGCGCCATCTGCAGGCCGCGGCCGATTTCGGTGATGGCGGTTTCCGGGGTCATCGCCTCAGACCCCGTTGAAGCTGGCGGCCAGCGAGCCGACCACGAGCACCCAGCCGTCCACCAGCACGAACAGCAGGATCTTGAACGGCGCGGAGATCAGCATCGGCGAGAGCATCATCATGCCCATCGACATCAGCACGCTGGCAACCACCAGGTCGATGATCACGAACGGGATATAGACCAGGAACGCGATCTCGAAGGCCGTCTTCAGCTCGCTGGTGAGGAAGGACGCGGCCAGCACGCCGAACGGCACGTCCGAGGCTGCCGCGTACGGCCCGCTGTTGGACAGCCCGGCGAAGGTCATCAGGTCGTTCTCGCGCACCTGCGCCAGCATGAAACCGCGGAACGGTTCAATCGAGGCGGTCCATGCCGAGCGGAAGTCCATCTGGTCGTTGAGGTAGGGCGAGATCCCCGCGGTCCAGGCCTGGTCGAAGACCGGCATCATGATCATCGCGGTGAGGAACAGCGCCAGTGCCAGCAGGACCTGGTTCCCTGGCGTCTGGCCGGTGCCCAGCGCCTGCCGGAGCAGGCCGAGCACGATGATGATCCGGGTGAACGCGGTCAGCCCCAGCAGCGCGGCCGGCAGCAGGGTGATGCCGGTCATCAGCAGCAATACCTGCAGCGGCATGCTGACCGGTTCGCCGCCGATGTTGCCGACGTTGAGGTTGGGCAGGGCGGGAGCGGCCGAAGGGCCCGCCGGTGACGGCACCCCCTGCGCGAGCGCATCCGGCATCAGCATGAGCGCCAGCGCCAGCAACAGGAATCCGAACAGCAGGCGCCCCGTTCCGGATCGACGGGTGGAGCGGTCCAGGGAAATCTCCCGGTTGACGATGCGGTTCACGACTTCTTTCCGAAGTGTTGGGCGAGCAGGCTCGCGAAAGGGGAGGGCGTGGTGGCAGCGGCAGGCAGCGGCTCATCCAGCGTGTGCAGGGTGCGGGTGCCGCCGGCGCCGACGCTGAGCAGCAATTGCGTCTGTCCGACTTCAACAACCACCACGCGCTCGCGCGGTCCGAGCGCGAGGGACCCGACTACACGCAAGGCTGGATTGCTGGCGGTCGTTGCGCCGACACCGGGCATCCGCTTGGCCAGCCACGCCAGGGCCAGGATCAGCCCAACCACCAGCATCAGTGCCATCACGCCGCCGCCGACTGCGCCGGCACCGCTGGACGCGGGCGCGAACACGGGCGCCGGAGCGACGGGCACGCTGGCGGTGCGGCCGGCCGGTGCGGGCACCCAGGCGTTGCCGCCGGTCGTGTCCACTGTTACCGACACGCCTGCAAAGCTGTCCGCTGCATCTGCCGATCCATCGCCGGGTGCCGCAACCCCATCGGCGCCGGATTCGGCCGCGTGCAATGCAACGCCGCTGATGTCGCCATGGGTGTCCGGCGGCGTGCTGGCAGTCGGGCCGGCGAGCTCGGTGTTCATCGCAGCCGCTTGATGCGTTCGGCCGGGCTGACCACGTCGGTCAGGCGCACGCCGAAACGGTCATTGACCACGACCACTTCGCCCTGGGCGATGAGCGTGCCATTGACGAACACGTCCAGCGGCTCACCGGCGCCGCGCTCCAGCTCCACCACCGAGCCCTGGTTGAGCTGCAGCAGGTTGCGGATCGGGATCCGGGTGCGCCCGACTTCCAGCGACAGCGACACCGAGACGTCCAGGATCACGTCCAGGTTGAGGTCGGCCGCGGCAGCTCCTGCGTCGGCGGTCAGTGAATCGAAGGCGGCACGGGGCGTGTCGTTCTCGAGGGCGGTGTTTTCGGCTGGATTCATGGCGTTGTCAGGCTTTCGAAAGTGGGAAGGGTGCGCGCGGCATGCACGCTGGTGACCTTGATGGCGTTGCGACCGTTGTGGGTGCCGAACTCGCCGGAAAACAGCGGCGTCTGCTCGACGTTCAGGACCACCGAACCGGGCAGGTCGATCGGGATGACGTCACCAACCTTGAGCTGGCTCAGCTGGCGCAGGGTGATCTGGCGCTGCGCCAGCGAGCTGCTCAGCTCGACCTGCGCGTCCTGCAACTGCTCGCGCATCGCGCGGGTCCAGCTCTCGTCGCGCTCGCCGCGGTCGCTTTGCACGCCGGCGTCGAGTTGCTCGCGGATCGGCTCGAGCATCGAATACGGAATGGACACGTGGAACTCGCCGCCGCCGCCCTCCAGCTCGACGTGGAAGCGGCTGACCACGATGTACTCGCGCGGGCTGATGATGTTGGCAAAGTGCGGGTTGACCTCGGAGTTGAGGTACTCGAACTCCACCGGCATCACCGGTGCCCACGCCTCCACCAGGTCGGCGAAGGTCTGCTTGAGCAGCAGCTGGATCACGCGCATCTCGGTCGGGGTGAACTCGCGACCCTCGATGCGCGTGTGGTACTTGCCGTTGCCGCCGAAAAAGTTGTCGACCACGGTGAAGACCAGCCGCGGCTCGAACACCACCAGCGCGGTACCGCGCAACGGCTTCATCTTCACCATGTTGAGGTTGTTGGGGACCTGCAGCGAGTGCATGTACTCGCCAAAGCGCATCAGGTCGACGCCACGCACGGACAGGTCCGCGGAGCGCCGCAACAGGTTGAACAGGCCGATCCGCCAGGTCCGGGCGAAGCGCTCGTTGATCATCTCCAGCGTCGGCAGGCGTCCGCGGACGATGCGGTCCTGGCTGGCGAAGTCGTAGCTGCGGGCCTCGTTGGCTTCCGGCGGCGCATCCTCCACGTCCACCGCGCCGCTGTCCACGCCGTGCAGCAGGGCGTCGATTTCCTCTTGCGAAAGCAGGTCCATGCTCATGGCCGGCTCCTACTGCGTCACGAAGCTGGTGAAGTACACGGCATCGACCTTGCTCGGCGCGCCTTCGGACTCCAGCAGGGCACGCACCTCATCGCGGGACTTGTCCTGCAGGCGCTCCTTGGCGCTGCGAAGAGCGAGCTGCTCGGCCGAGTGCTGGCCAAACAGCAGCAGCAGGCGGTTGCGCACCGCCGGTGCATGGGATTCCAGCGCCTTTGCGGTGGCGTCGTCGCGGGTCATCAACTGCACGTCGGTCTGCAGATAGCGGACCGAATCGGTATCGATCAGGTTGACGACGAAGGAGGGCTCCAGCGCGAAGTAGATCGCCGGTTTGCGCTCGGTGGTCGGAGGCGTGGGCCCGTCGCCGGTCGGCTCAGCGGCGGTTGCCTTGGAGTACCAGAGCCAGCCTCCGCCCGCTGCCATGCCAATGACCAGCACGGCGACGATGATCCAGGGCATCTTGCTGGACGTGGATTGGGTCTTGGCAGGCACTCGTAAACTCCGGCTGGCATGGGGATACCGGATCAGTGCAAGCCGCGTGCCGCAGCTTCAGTGCCGCACCGCGACGGGGAATTGACGCCGGCGCGGAGGCCGATGGTGGCAGAGGTTTGACGCGCCCGACGCGCGTCAGGTGGCGGTCAGGCGTACTCGTCCAGCAAGCCGCGGCGGAGCGGGGTCGGTGCCGATACCGCGCCGCGGATTGGCGTGCCGTCAGTGGCGCCGACGTCGTCAGCGGCAGCGGCAGCACTCGACTTGCCGGAGTTCCCGCCTTGGCCGCCGCCGACATCGGCCTGGGCGAGCTGCAGTCCGTGCTGGTCGAGCAGATCGCGAAGGCGGCCGACGCTGGCTTCCAGCGCCTGGCGGACCTCGGCACTGGCAGACGCGAATTCGGCGGTGACGCGCGTGCCGTCCAGCTGCAAACGCACGTCGATGGGTCCCAGGTGGTCCGGGCTGATCCGCAATTGCGCATGCCCCAGTCGCTGTTCCGCCATCCAGCCGATGCGGGCGCCGAAGCCGTCGTCAAAGCCGGCGTCCGGGTCGGTCGGCATTGGGATCGGCGCGCCGGGCAATGGTGTTGTTGCCTTCTGACCGGGCCCGGTGATGACAGAAGCTTGCCCCGGAAGGACAAACTCCACCGGATCGACGGTTTCCGATTCCGATGAGCCGGCGGCGGCAGCAACCAGCGGCATTGCCGCGCCAGCGCCGGTGGAAATGTCGCCCGCCGCATCCGCGCCGTCGACCGTTCCGATGGTCGGGACGGGGAGCGCGCCGGCAGCGGTCGCCGGAGAAGCGAACGCGCCGTTGCCAAGCGGAGCTGGCGCCGGCGCGCCAGCGCCGGGCAACGTGGCGGCCACACGGTTGCCGGTTTGGGTGGCGTCGATATTGCCTGCGGTCGAGAGCAGGTCGCCAGCGCCACCCGCCTCGTCAACGTCGCCGCCAGCGGGCGGTGGGATGGGAGGCCATGCGTTGCCTCCGAGCAGATTCAGGATCTGCTCGGGCAGGTCTTCGGCAAGGTCTTCGTCGGTGGGGTCGTCGTCCCGTGACCCGGGTTTGGAGGACGAATCGCCTCCACCTCCGGTGGCGGCACTTTGCGCGGTTGCGGACGTGGAACCGGAGCCGGCGAGCAAACCGGCAAACGTCCCTTGCGGGTCGCCGCCGGGTGGGCGTTGCTGCGACGCATTCGCTTCTGACGTCGCGGGCCGCACGGGCGCACGGCCCGCCGGTCCGCCACCACCGACGCCTCCCGCCATCATGTTTGCGGCTCGGGATCGCGACTACGCACGGCGTTCAAGGAGCGCCGCGCGCCCAGATCGTCCAGTTCGCGCTGGCTGCGCTGCTCGTCCTTGCGCGATTCCTCCGCCCGGTAGCTGGCCGAGAGTTTCTCCAACACGTGGGTCTCCCGGCTCGCCAGCAGCAAGCGGGCGCGTTCGACCTCGCTCTGCTGGCGCGTGTCGGTGACGACGCGGCTTTGCTGGGCGATCGCCACGTCCAGGCGCTCGCGGAACGCCAGGCGGTTGGCGAGCAGCGCCGGGCTGGTGACGGCCGATCCTCCCGGTGTGGCGTATTCGAGGGCGTAGCGACGCAGCGCCTCCAGGCGTGCTTCCTGCTCGCTGACGGCGCGGTCCCGCGCGGCGACGTCGCGGGCGACATCGTCCTGCTGGCGCTGCTTTACTTTCAACAGGGGATCCAATCGTTGCGATCGCATCGGGGTCATGCCTCCTGCACGGCAGGGTTGGTGGAGCGGGGAATGTCGGAGGTGTCGTCAAGCAGTCGGGCCAGCGCCGCGCGGCTTGCATCCACATCGGCGCCCTCGGCCACGTCCTGGCCAAGAAACGCCTGGATCGCCGGCCAGCGGGCAAGAGCCTCGTCGACGGCCGGATCGCTGCCGCGCTGGTAGGCGCCGATGGCGATCAGGTCGCGCTGGGCGGAGTAGGCGGCCAGCAGCCGGCGCAGCTTGCGGATGCGCTCGCGCCACGCCGGATCGGTGATGTCCTGCATCACCCGGCTGACCGACACCTCCACGTCGATGGCCGGGTACTGGCCGGCGTCGGCGATGCGGCGGGTCAGCACGATGTGGCCGTCAAGGATCGCGCGGGCGGCGTCGGCGATGGGTTCCTGCTGGTCATCGCCCTCGGTGAGGACGGTGTAGAACGCGGTGATCGAGCCGCGTCCGTCGGCGCCGTTGCCGGCCCGTTCCACCAGTTGCGGCAGCTTGGCGAACACCGAAGGCGGATAGCCGCGGGTGGTCGGCGGCTCGCCCACCGACAGGCCGATTTCGCGTTGGGCCTGGGCGAAACGGGTCAGCGAGTCCATCAGCAACAGCACATGCAGGCCCTGGTCGCGGTACCACTCCGCGATCGCGGTGGCGCGCAAGGCGCCGTGCAGACGGGCCAGCGGCGGGCGATCGGCCGGTGCAGCCACCACCACGGCGCGGCGCATGCCTTCCTCGCCCAGCGTCGCCTCCACGAAGTCGCGCACCTCCCGGCCGCGCTCGCCGACCAGGCCGACCACGATCACGTCCGCGGAGGTGTAGCGCGTCATCATGCCGAGCAGGGTCGACTTACCGACGCCCGAGCCGGCAAACAGGCCGATGCGCTGGCCGCGCCCGATTGGCAGCAGCGCGTTGATCGCGCGCACGCCGACATCCAGCGATCGGGTGATCGGCTCGCGCGTCAGTGGATTGATGATCTGACCGCCCAGGCCGACCCAGCTTTCCGGGCGCAAGGGTCCGCGGCCGTCCAGGGGCACCCCGTCGCTGTCGATCACGCGCCCCAGCAACCCTTCGCCAACCGCCACTTCGCCGCGTTGGCGGGTAGTCACCACGCGAGCGTTTGGCAGCAGGCCGGCGAGATCAGCGGTGGGCATCAGGAAGGTGCGGTCGCCGGAAAATCCGACCACTTCCGCATCCACCCAGCGCCCGCCCGAGGTTTCCACGCGGCAACGCGACCCCAGCGGTGCGCTGCATCCGGACGCCTCCAGGGTCAGCCCGACGGCACGCCGCAGCACGCCCTCGCGCGCCAGTCCGAGGGACGGCGGCTGCGGGTCGATCGCGCCCAGGCGAGCCGACAGGCGCAGGTTGCGCATCTCTTCCCATTGTTCGGCGGCGATGCGGCTCATGGCGCGTCGCCCCGGTTTGCGTCGGCTTCCCTGGCGGCATCCAGGCAGGCCTGCAGACGCGAGGCCAGGGTGCCGTCGATGCGCACGCTCTCGCTGTGCAGCCGCAGCTCGCCGCGGGCCAGCGTGGTGTCATCGGTCAGGCGCACGCCGCTCAACCCCGCCAGATGCGGCGCCAGCACGCCCAGATCGTCGGGATGGAGGCGCAGTTCGATCTCGCGCGAGCTGGTGCCCACCGCGTCCAGCGCCTCGCGGACCAGGTCGGCGAGCAGGGTGGGGTCGGCCTGATAGGTGCGGCCCAGCAGGTTGCCGGCAATGCGTACTGCCAGTTCGCCCAGCGCATCGGCCACTTCATCGTCCAGCCGGGCCAGCGGGCGGGTGAATCCGTCCAGGATGCCTTCCATCTGCGCAATCATCCTGCGCACCTCGGATTGTCCGCTGGCCAGACCCGCGGCATGGCCGGCCGCGTGGCCGCTGGCGTAGCCTTCCTCGCGCGCGGCCGCCTCCAGTGCCTGCAGCTCCTCAACGCTGGGCAGCGCGGGCACCGGCTCGTGGACCTCGGGCATTCCGCTGGACGCCGTGACGATGTCCAGATCCGGCGCAAGCCACCGCACCGCCTGCATGCTGTCGGCCAGGGCAATCATACGAATGCTTCGGTCTTGGCCGACAGCTGGATGGTGCCGCTGTCGGCCATCTTGCGGACCTCGGCGAGAATTTCCTTCTGCGCGGCCTCGACCTCGGCCAGGCGCACCGGGCCACGGGCCTCCATGTCCTCGATCAGGATTTCCGCGGCGCGTTGGGACATGTTGGTGGTGATCTTGGCGCGGACCTTCTGGTCTGCTCCGCGCAACGCCAGCGCCAGCTTGTCGGGTGATATCTCGCGCAGCACGGTCTGGATCGTGCGGTCATCCAGGTCGACCAGGTTGTCGAACACGAACATCAGCTCGCGGATCTGCACGCTGAGCGCCTCGTCGATCTGGCCGATGTTCTCCAGGATCGTCTCGTCCTGGCCGCTGTCCATGAAGTTGAGGATGTTGGCGGCCACGCGCACACCGCCGATCGAGGAGGACTTGATGTTCTGGCTGCCGGCAAACTGGCGCGCCATCACGTCGTTGAGCTCATTGAGCGCGTTGGGCGGAATCCCGTCCAGCGTAGCCAGGCGGAGCAGGACCTCGGCGCGCACGCGCGCGGTCAGGCATTTGAGCACCTCGGCGGCCTGGTCCTCGTCCAGGTGGGCCATGACGATGGCGATGATCTGCGGATGCTCGTTGCGCACCAGCTCGGAGATCGCGCGCGGCTCCATCCACTTCAGCGTGTCCAGGCCGGAGGTGTTGCGTCCGGCCAAAATGCGGTCGATCAGGCTGCCGGCGCGTTCCTCGCCCAGTGCCTGGGTCAACACGGCGCGGATGTACTCGTCAGCGCCGGCGCCCAGCGCGCTGGGTTGCGCCAGCGTCTCGACAAACTCGTCGAACACCGCGCCCACGGTGGTGCGGGACACGCCACCCACCGATGCCATCGCCATGCCGAGCTTCTGCACTTCCTTGGCCCCCATGTGCTTGAGGACCTCGGCCGCCTGGGCCTCGCCCAGGGACAGCAGCACGACCGCCGCGCGCTGGACGCCGGTCAGTGGTTCCTTGGACTCAACCATCGACTTCCACCCAGTTGCGGATCACGTTGGCGACCCGTTTCGGGTCGTTGCTGACAGCGGTGCGCGCCACCTGCAGCTTCTCGTCAAAGTCCAGCAGCGGGGCGTTGGGGTCCTCGGCCGACCGTGGGGCGGCTCGAGGCGCCGACAGCGCGACCGGCACTTCGTCCTCCTCAATCACCGTCGCCACGGCGACCTGCGGCTTGACCGGTCCCATCAGCTGGCGCAGGGCAGGGCGCAACACGGTGAAGATCAGGGCCAGCACGGCCAGGCCGCCCAGCGCGATGCGCAGCAGCTCGCGCAGGCGCGGGTTTTCCCATGCGGGCGGACCGCCCGGTTCGTCGATCGTCTCGCGCGCAAACGGTGCATTGACCACGGTGACCATGTCGCCGCGCTGCGCGTCGAAGCCCACCGCCTGCTGCACGAGCGACTGGATGCGCTCCAGCTCGACCGCGGTGAGTTCGCGGCTGACGATCTTGCCGTCGGCCGACGGCGCGCCCGGGACGTTGTCCACCAGGACCGCCGCGGTCACCCGGGTGATCCGGCCGGGCGCCTGGCGGGTGTGCGTCAGGGTGCGGTCGATTTCGTAGTTGCGTACCGCCGTGCGCGCGCCGTTGCTGGACGGTGGCGGTGCCGCTGCCGCCGCCGCCGCGGGACCGGGTGCCCCGGCAGCGGGAGCGGCCGCGACGGGATCGGGCGTATTGCTTGCGCTGCCGGGCACCCCTTGCGGCGGCTGGGCTGCGCCAAGGTCCCCGGACTCGGAGATCTGCTCGCTGCGCACGATGGCCGCCTCGGGACCGTAGACCTCGCGGGCCTGCTCGGTCTGGGCGAAGTCCATGTCGACGCTTACCTGGGCGCTGACCCGACCCGGACCGGTCATCGGCGCGAGCAGCTCCTGGATGCGCTGCACGTAGAGCGCTTCCTGGCGTTGCTGCTGTTCAAAGCGCTTCGCACCGATCGCCGAATCGCTGTCCGGATCGGATTGCGAGAGCATGCGGCCGAACTGGTCGACGACGGTGATGCTCTCCAGCGGCAGCTGCGGAATGCTGTTGGACACCAGGTGCACGATCGCGCTGACCTGGCCGGCCTCCAGCACGCTGCCATTGCGCAGATGCAGGACGACGGAGGCACTGGCCGGTTCCTTCTGGCGGGTGAACGCGCTCGGCTTCGGGATCGCCAAGTGGACTCGCGCTTCCAGCACCGGGCGCAGGTTGGCGATGGTGCGGGCCAGCTCGGTCTCCAGCGCGTGCTGGTAGCGCGCGTTCTCGACGAACTGGCTCGTGCCGAAACCCTGGTCGCCCTGCAACGACTCGAAGCCGCCGCCGCTGTTGGCCGGCAGTCCCGCCGACGCCAGCGCCAGTTTCGCCTGGCCGCTCTGGTCGGTCGGCACGGCGAGCGCACCGCTGGCCGGGTCGATGCGGAACGGGATGCGCGCGCTGCGCAGCAGGTCGGATGCCTCGCTGGTGGACTTGGCGTCCAGGCCGGCGAACACCGGCACGTAGTCCGGTCGCTGGGTCCAGAAGAACAGCCACAGGCCGATCGCGATCGCCACGGCGACGAGCGCGAAGGTGCCCATCTGGCGGACCACCGGAATGTCCTGCAGCGGACCGATGTCGCGCAGGCCGGCCAAGGGATTCTTCGGCAAGGGAATGACGCTCATTGGCGCGTGCTCGGGAAGTGGCTCATATCGGCATGTTCATCACGTCCTGGTACGCCTGGACCATGCGGTTGCGGACCTCCACAGTGGCGCGGAACGCCACCGAGGACTGCTGCATCGCCACCATGACCCGCGCCAGGTCGGCACGTGGATCGCCCATTTCAAAGGCCTGCTGCAACTGGCCTGCCTGGTTCTGGGCGCGACTGACGTTGTCGATCGCGTTGTTCAGGGTTTCAGAGAATCCGGGTCCCTTCAGTCCCTCGGACGCGCCGATGCCGCCGGGGCTGATCGCGCCCGGGTTGATGGCATTGCTGGCAGGCGCGTCGCCCATGCGTCCGCCGGCCTGCGACTGGTGCGCGCGGATCTGGGAAAGAATCGAGGAAATCGCATCGCTCATGCGGAACTTCAGGCCGTCTGGTCAATGCGCCTGTCGATGCAAGGGGTGTGCCATACGCGTGCCGGGAACCCGACGCGGCGGGATCCGATCAGCGCTCGATACCGTATTTCCGCAGTTTTTCCACCAGCGTGGTCCGTCGAAGGCCCAGCAGGGGCGCCGCGTGCGCGACAACGCCGTCGGCCTGCTCCAGTGCGGCGCGGATCAGTTCCAGCTCGACATCGGCGATGTGCGAGCGCAGGTCCATGCCCTCGGCGGGCAGGGTGGCCCGCGGCGACACTGCCGAGGCGGGATGGCTGAGCTCGGCGGCGCCGTCCTCTGCATCGACTGGCGTTGAGAGTGGGGCCGGCTCCTCGGGCAGCTCGGCCAGGCCCGCACGGTAGCGCGCCGGCAGGTCGCTGGCGCGGACGGTTTCGGCCGGATGCAGGACCGCCAGACGCTCCAGCAGGTTGCTCAGCTCGCGCACGTTGCCCGGCCATGCGTACCGGCGCAGCACGTCGACCGCGCCCTCGCTGAGGGTGACCTTGCCGCGGCCGGCTTCCGCCAGCTGGCGGGTGATCGCCGAGATCAGGTCGGGGAGGTCATCACTGCGCTCGCGCAGGGCAGGCATCTCGATGGGGAACACGTTGAGCCGGTAGAACAGGTCCTCGCGGAACTTTCCTTCGGCGATATGCGATTCCAGGTTTCGGTGGGTCGCCGCGATCACACGCACGTCGCACTGGATGGTCTGGTTGCCGCCGACGCGCTCGAACGTCCGTTCCTGCAGGACCCGCAGCAGTTTCACCTGCATCGGCATGCTCATGTCGCCGATCTCGTCCAGCAGCAGGGTGCCACCGTCGGCCATCTCGAAGCGGCCCTTGCGCTGCGTCAGCGCCCCGGTGAACGCGCCTTTCTCATGCCCGAACAGCTCGCTTTCCAGCAGCTCGGCCGGGATGGCGCCGCAGTTCATCGCCACGAAGGGGCGGTCGTGCCGACGCGAGCGCGCGTGCACGGTGCGCGCAGCCACCTCCTTGCCGGTGCCCGATTCGCCCAGGATCAACACCGTGGTGTCGAACGGTGCGACCTGATCGATCATCCGGGTCAGGCGCAGCGTCGCCGGGCTGCGGCCGGTGGGCCCGCTGGTGGAATGCTCGCGCTCCTCGTCCTGGTGGATGCGTTTCAGGCTGGCGCGACGCAGCGCCTCCTGCAGTTGCGCTCGACGGACGGGGTAGTCCAGCGGCCACAGCGTTTCCGGATGCAGCGACGAGCGCCACGGCGCATCATCGCCCGTCCCGCTGAGAACCATCAGCGGCGGATGCAGCGGTTGGGCCGCGATCCACTGCACCAGCGCGGGCCACGCCGGGTCGGTCGACACATCACCCACCACGATCGCCACCCAGTCGCCCGGCCGCGAGCGCTTGATATCGATGTCAGCGGGTTCGGCAAGCCGCGGCGTGAAATCCATGAACTCCAGCAACGTGGCGACGCGCTCGGCACGCTCCATGTTGCTGTCGAGCACGAGGATGCGCGACTCGCTCATGACGACACCCGCAGCGCCGGCTCGATGCCCAGCGTGCCCGCCAGCGTTTCCAGCAGCGGCACCACATCGTGGATGTAGGACAGTTTGCTGACGAAGGCATCCGCACCCGCTCGCTGGGCGTGCTCGCGGTGCTCGGTGTCATCAAAGTGGCTGGCAATCACCACGTAGGGCGGGTTGTCCTGGGCCTTGATCAGGCGGGTGGCCTGCAGTCCGCCCATCTCCGGCATCGCGAGGTCCATCAGGACGGCATCCGGATGGAGCGCCTCGCAGCGGGCAATCGCCTCGATACCGTTGGCGGCCGAACCGATCACGGTCACCCACTGGAGCCGGCGCAGGTGGCGCACCGCGGCATTGATGAAGCCTTCGTGGTCATCGACAAGCAGGACGTTGAGATTGCGCATCTGGGACTACTCCGGGTCAGCCGGCGAAGGGAGTCGGGGCCGGTCGCTGGCGTGAGCGGGCGGGGCCGATAGATAGCTGGTCACGGTATTTGGCTACGGTACGACGGGCAATGCGAACACCCCGTCGTTCCAGAAGCCCGGCGATCGTGTCATCGGCCAATGGCGCATGGGGCGGCTCTGCATCGATCAGGCGCTTGACCATCGCCTTGACGGCGGCGCCCGAGACCGCAGCGCCTTCCAGACGCACCGCGAACAGGCGCTTGAGCTCGAAAGTGCCGCGCGGGGTCTGGATGTATTTGCCCGTGGTGATGCGCGATACGGTGGATTCGTGCATCGCGATCGCGTCGGCGACTTCGCGCAAGGTCAAGGGCGCGATGGCCTCCTCGCCGCGCTCCAGGAAACCGCGCTGCCGCTCCACCAGTACCTGCGCCGTCCGCAACAGCGTCTCGTTGCGCATCGCGACGCCGCGCACCAGCCAGCGGGCTTCATCCAGAAGTCCGCGCAGGACGGACTGGTCGCCCGGCGCGTCTGCCAGGGCGCGTTCGCAGTGCGCGGCAACCCGTACGCGCGGGGCGGCGCGTCCGTTCAGGGCCACGCGCCAGTCGCCACCGATGAACCGCACCACCACGTCGGGAATGATGTAACCCCCAGTGTCATCGGCAGGTTCCTCGACGGCGCTCGGGCTCAGCGCTCGAATGAGGCCGATCGCGCGCTCGACCGTCGCCACATCGGCGCGCAACGTCTTTGCCAGCGCGCCGACCTCATTGGCCGCCAACAGGGCGATATGCCCGTCCAGGATGCGCTCGGCCAGCTGGAAGGTAGCGACCTCATCGGTGTCCGTGATCCGCAAGTGCGAGCGATGCGCGCGCAGCTGCGCACGAAGGCATTCCGACGCGTCCGCCGCGGCCATGCCCGGCCAGGGACCGTGCAGCAGGCGCAGACGGCTGAGGCGCATCTCCGCCTTGCTCACCGCCAAGGCACGGGCGCCTTGCGTAATCAGCTCGCGCACGGGCTGCTCCAGATAGCCGCGGTCATCGCAGTGATCCAGCCACCACTGGGCCAGCGGCAGTTCATCCGGACCCCACTCGAGCGCGAGCTCCTGCAACAGCCGGACGCGGGGGTCCGACGAACTGCCATCGGCGATGCGGGCGATGCCGTCGTCGTCGGCGCCGCTCCCGCCGGGGGGGTTGGTGGAGCCGTGCATCGGCTCGGGAAGTTCGTCCCAGGCGGCGGCTTCCAGCGCTGCGTCGTCGCTCTGGCACTCGCCCGCGTCGATATCGGTCTCGCCGGCTTCGTCGCCCTCGTCCTGCTCCAGCATCGGGTTCAGCGCCAAGGCCTGCAGCAGTTCCTGTTCCAGCTGCGGCGACGTCAGCTGCAGCAGCCGGATGGACTGCAACAGTTGCGGCGTGAGATTGATGGATTGCGCGAGTTGCGCGCGAGCAGCTTGTTTCACGACTTTCCCCCGAAATCCGTCATGTGCCGTGCCATGTCCGGTTTCCGGCGTGTCACGTGGTACGGATCATGCATGAAGGAGTCTACCGGATCCGTGACCCAGGTCATTTCACCTGCACGGATGCGGTCCGTGAACGGGGGCCGCATTCAAATGACGGGATTCCGGCGCTGGCATTAACCGGTCGCGCCAGAACCCCAGGGTGTGGGCACCTGGATCGGCGAGGACGCGGTTTGCGGCATCAACGCGCGCGACGCGACTCCGCAATTGCGCGGCGATGGACGCGGAACAGGTGGCGCTCCAGCGACGCCGTCAGCGCCGGCGGCAGCGACAGGAAGCGCAGCCACAGGTGATGGCCGTGCGCGTCAGCCACGCTGGCCAGCACGCTGGCGGGCAGCTGGAGGGTTTCCGGAAGCCAGTCGCAGGGCTGCACCCGGAACATCCCCTGCGTGCCCGGTGACGATGCGGCGGCTGCGCCACCGCCACCGCCGACTGCCAGGCAGACGCCCAGCGCCGACCAGCGGAATTCGCGTGCCGGGTCGCCGGTCTCCTGGTTGTTGACCAGCGTCGCCATCAGCGCGGTCAGCAGATCGAGCTTGGCTTCCACCCTCTGCATGGCCGAGTCCTGCGGGCTGCGCTCCTCACCGTCCTCGTTGCGGCTGTCCTCGACCACCGCGATCGCCCGCAGGAGTGCGTCGCTGCGCAGGCAGGCCACGCGCTGGGCATTCGCGTCCGGTTCGCCGGGCAGGAAGGTCGCCGGGCGGATTTCCTCGCATGCCAGCGTGTCACCAAAGACCAGCGCGCGGGCGTTGTCGGCGTTCATCGTGTCTCCCGGTACGCCCGGACGCTGTCGTGGTTGGATTTCAAGCGCTGCAGGGCTTCGGCAGCCTGGGAACGGGCAAACTTGAGATGCGCCAGAAGGGCGTTCTGCTCGGCGAGCAGCCCCAGCCAGGCGGAATGGTCAGCCGTGGAGGGGGCAGCCAGCGCCGCGCGTACATCCCGCTCGTGGTGCGCGATCAGCTCCATCGCAACGTCCAGTTGGTCTGCTTCCATCGCCTTCCGGATGGCAGCGGTTGGGAGCATTGGAGTGCTCATTCCGGTCACGGGCGGACAGCCGGCTGCCCTTGGTGTGTTCCGGGCGCAATGGCGCACCACGCCGATTCGATGTCGCCCAACAGGCCGTCGATCTCCTCCAGCGGTGCGCGATCGTTGTCGATGTTGGCTTCCAGCAGGCGACGTTGTGCGTAGTCGTACAACGCCTGCAGGCCGTCGGCGATCTCGCCGCCCGCCGCCATGTCCAGTGCACCGTTGAGACCGCCGATGATCGCGCTGGCTTCGCTGATCGCCTGCGATTTGCGCGGCAGGTCGTCGCGTTCCAGGCATGCGATGGCGAGCCTGGCGCGCTCACGGGCTCCCGCGAGCATCAGCGAAATCAGCTGGTGCGGACTGGCGTCCAGCACCGCGCTGTTGACGCTGGTCTGGCGGTACTGGTTGGCGTAACTGCGGGCGCTGTGCATGGCGGTCTCAGGATTGTTTGAGCTGAGTGATCTGGCTCAGTTGTTGGGTGAGGAAGCTGCTGGTGCTCTGCATCTGCGACACCATCATGTCCAGGGCGGTGAACTGGCGGGTGTAGCGGGCTTCGACATCGCTGATGCGGCGGTCAAAACTCTCGCGTTCGGTTTTGAGCGATTTCAATCGCGAGTTGAGCGCATCGGTGCGGCCTTTGATCATGCCGTCGTCGCCCAGCAAGGACTTGAGCGCGGCGGCCATCGGCTTCTGCAGTGAGCCCTCGTCACCGAGCAGGCGTTGCACGGCCTCCGGGTCGGCGGCGATGGCGGTGTCGAACTTGCTGCCATCCAGGCTCAGTGAGCCGTCCACGCCGGTTTTCAGGCCGAGCTCCGCCAGTTGTGCGTAGTTGGCGCTGATCGCGCCGCGCAGGCTCTGGGTGATGGAGCGGGGCGCCGAGTCGCCGCTCAAAGGCGCGCCCGAGCTGCTCTCCCCGCCCGACGCGCTCTGGGTGCGCAGGGCGCTCAGCGCGGTGTTGTAGGCGCTGATGAAGCTCAGCATGCTCGCCTTCAGCGGGCTTGCATCGGAGGTGAGCGCCAGCGGGAAGTTCTCGCCCGGTTTTGCTTTGGTGAGATCGATGGTGATGCCGTCGATCGCCTCGTCCAGGCGGTTGCTGCTGCTGGTGCGGGTAATACCGTCAATCAGGACGCGCGCATCGTTGCCGGCATCGGCGACGGTCATCGTGCCGCCACTGGAGGCCAGGGCGTCCAAGCCGCCATCGCCGCCGCTCGTGCCGATCTGCATCCGGCCGTCGGTGCCGGTTTTGGTCGATGCCAGCACCAGCACGTCGCCGCTGTCGCCGCGCACCAGGGTTGCGGTGACGTCCTTGCCGCCGGCCTTGGCGTTGATGGCGTCACGGATTTCCGCCAGTGAACCCTTGCCTTCGGCAATTTCCACCTCGATCGCCTCGCCGTCGCCGACGGTGATCGACAGGCTGCCGTGGCCCAGCTGGGCGTCTTTGCCCGCTGCGTCTTTCGCGAGTGCCGCGGACTGCAGCTTGTGGGTGGTCGCCAGGCTTTCCACCGAGATCTGGTAGCTGCCCAAGGCGGCCTTGGTGCTGGCCGTTGCGGTGAAGCCCGCGTCCGCGCCGACCGCGACCTTGCGGCCGAGCGACGCGCCGGTGCCTTCAAACTTGGCCAGCGTGCCCTGCAAGCCCGACAGGCCGCTGGTCAATTTACCGAACGCGGAGATCTGCGCGGTGGCGACGCTTTCAATCCGGTTGAAACGCGCATCGCCGGGCGCGCGCTCGGCCGCGACCAGCTGCGGAATCAGGCCGCTGAGGCCGGAGGAAAAACCGGGATTGGAAATGGTTGCCACGTTTCTCTCCTTGGAGCGATCTGGCCGGCGAGTCCGGTTGATCCAACGGCATCAAGCAAGAAGTGTTCCGGTGGATTGCCGGCGCGTCCTGCGCGCTGTCCCTGCCATGTTGATAACGGCACCGTGTGGGCAAGCTTTAGCGTACTTGCGCATCGGCACAGTCGAGTTCCCTGCGCGCCTCTCGCCGGGGCGCAAAACAAAAAAAACCGGCCAATGGCGCGAGCCACTGACCGGTCGGGTGCTCCCAGGGGAGGAGCGATTAACGCAGCAGGCTGAGCACGTTCTGCGGCACCTGGTTGGCCTGGGCCAGCATCGCGGTACCGGCCTGGGCCAGGATCTGGCTGCGGCTCAGGTTGGCGGTTTCCTTGGCGTAGTCGGCGTCGACAATGCGGCTACGCGACGCGGACAGGTTCTCCGAGTTGGTCTGCAGGTTGGTCACCACGGAGGAGAAGCGGTTCTGGATCGCACCCAGGTCGGCGCGCGAGGCGTTGACCGATTCCAGCGCAGCATCCATCGCGCGGATCATCTTGTCGGCACCTTCCGTGGTCAGAACGGTTTCGGTTGCGAAACCGGTCTTCTCGGTCGTGGTGCCGACTGTCAAACCTGTTGCGGTCTTGGTGGCGGCTTCGTTGGCGGTGGCGCCTCCAATTACAACACCTTCCTTGCCGCCTTCGAGGGTGATTACGCCGGTGACCGCATCGGCAGTAGCCTTGACACCGGTCTCAGCGGTTTTAGCGTTGATCGCAAGAGCCACAGCGGCACCCTGTGCTGGGACATCCGAACCAGCCGTGACCGCCCCGATATCGACACCGTTGATGGTGAGGTCACCTGCAGCCAAGGCCCCGGCAGTTGGAGCCACACCTACGACGGCTTCGGGAGAGTGCCAGGTGCCCAGCGTCGCGGTGTTGGCATCCGCCATCCCGCTTACGGTGATGGTCTGACCCTGGTTGGCACCGATCTGGAACACTGCATCGCCGAAGGTGCCGTCAAGCAAGGCCTTGCCGTTGAAGTCGGTGTGTTCGGCGACGCGCTGGATCTCGGCCTTCAACTGGGTGACTTCGGCATCGAGCGCCTTGCGGTCGGAGTCGGAGTTGGTGGCGTTGCGCGACTGCACGGCCAGCTCACGGATGCGCTGCAGGTTGTTGCCGATCTCGCCCAGCGCGCCTTCGGCGGTCTGCGCCAGGGAGATGCCGTCGTTGGCGTTGCGGGCGGCCTGGTCCATGCCGCGGATCTGGGTGGTGAAGCGCTCCGAAATCGCGAGGCCGGCGGCGTCGTCCTTGGCGCTGTTGATGCGCAGGCCCGAGGACAGGCGCTGGATCGTCGTGCCGAGGTCGGCGCTGTTGGTGTTGAGGTTGCGCTGGGCGTTCAGCGACATCACGTTGGTATTGATGACAGACATTGTTCTGGTCTCCTGAAAGGGATGCCGGCGGTGCGCCGGTTAGCTCGCAGGGGCGTCCCGTTTGGGTGTTGTCCGCTGCTGAGAAAGGTAACGGCATGCGCCGGAGAAGCTTTAGGAAAAAACTTGCAATTCAGCCGATTTTGTTGAACAGCGACAGGCCCTGGATACGGAGCGTCACTTGCTGCGCCGCTTCTAACGCGGTGAGCTGCATCGTGAACTTCGACGCAGCCTCGGCGTAGTTGACGTCGCGCAGTCCAGACAGCGTCGTCTCCAGTGAGAGGCCGGTGGCGAGACGGCTTTCCGCGGCAGCATCCAGCGCGGACAGGCGTGCGCCGGTGCTTGCGCGTGCGGCGATCAGGTGCTCCTGGGCAACGGTCAAGTCGCCCAGCCCGGCATTGAGTGCGTTGGTGCGGCGGGTCAGGTCGGCGGGGGTAGTCCCCGGCGCATCGAGTGCGTCGGCGAGTGATTTCAGCGTGGAAAAGATGTCGGCCTCGGGTGCCCCGGTAACGCTGAAGCTATCGCCGATCTCGGGGTCGCCATCGAGTTTCATCTGCACGCCGCCGGCGCTGATGGTCTGGCCTTTCTCCCAGCTCCCGGTGGCGACTTCGGCGCCGCTGCCGTCGAGCACGCGGTAGCTGTCGTCGGCGGTGAACTCCACCGTGACGCCCGCACCGTTCCATGCGCTGTGATTTGTGACGCTGGCCGATTGCAGCATGCCGCTGCCGGTGTTGGCCGTGCCGGCACTGCCACGGACCATCCCGTCGCCGGTCGGCATGCGCATGAACAAGGCACTGCCGGGGTCGGCGTCGGCAAGATTCAGGCCCGGGGCCACCACCACGCTGTTCTGGCCGTCGTTGCCGGAGTACACAACGGTGCCGCCGTTGTCGGCGAACGGCACGACGCCGTCGCGGGTGCCAGCGAACAGCGCGCGTCCGGAGCCGTCGTTGCTGTTGGCGATCGAGATCATTTCCGCGCGTAGGTGGCGCAGTTCGGTCGCGATGGTCTTGCGGTCATCGGCCGACAGCGTCGGGGTATTGGCCTGCACGATGAGGTCGCGGGCGCGGCCGACACGGTCGTTCGCGCTGGTGAGCGCGTGCTCCTGCAGATTCAGCCTGCGATCCACGTGGCCGGCGCTGGTCTTGTAGCTGTCCAGCGCGGCGAGGGCGTGATCCAGCCCCTGCGCGGTGGACGCCGCCGCGGGATCCTGGCCGGCATGCGAGTACAAGCGGCCCGTGGTCATCTGCTCGTGCGTGCGGACCATCTCCGACTGGCGTTGGAGCATGCTCTGCAGGCCTTGCGCGTACATGCCGGCGGTGGAGATTCTCATCGTGTCGACCTCATGGATGCGGCGTCGGCCATATCAGCGGCGAACCGCGCTGAGCAGGGACTGGAACATGCTGTCGGCGGTGGCGATGACCTGGGCGGCGGCCTGATAGGCCTGCTGGTAACGCAGCAGATCGGTGGCCTCCTCGTCGAGGTTCACGCCGGACACTGACTCGCGCTCGGCAATGACCTGCCCATGGATCGCGGCCTGCGCTTCCAGGTTCAACGCCGCATGGCGGGCCTCGCCGCCGGTCTTGCCGGTCAGTTGGCTCAGCCCGTTGGTGAGGCTGAGGGTGCCGCCGTTGAGGAGGTCCTGTTTGTCGGTCGCTGCCAGCCCGAGTGCGTTGGCGTTGTCTGACGAGCGCGGTGGGGTGCGCGCCAGGGTGAACTGGTCGCCGGCGGCGGGTGTGCCATCGAGCTTCAGCGACCAGCCGTTGCCCGCGATCGGCGTGCCGGCGGTGTAGGCGAACGGGCCGGCGCCGTCGATGGTGTACTGGCCGGCGTCGATGAACTCGATCGACGCTCCGGCGAAACCTGCGAACGCGGCCGCATCGATGATCTTGCTGGTACCGGCCTTGGCGCTGCCGACGTTGCTGCTGTCGGCGCTGACCTCCAGCGGCGCGGCGGCGGCGATGCCGGACGGATCGGTCAGTGCGACCTTGAGGCCGCCGGCGGCGCCCGAGGTGGGACGCAGCGAGAAGCGGTCACCGTTGGCCGGCGTGCCGCCCATTACCAGTTCCACTCCGCCCACCTTGAGCGGATCGGCGGCAGTGCCGCTGCCGGTGATCGCGACCGCTTCGCCGGTGTCGGCGCGGGTCGCGGCCCAGTTGCCGCCTTCAAAACGCAGCGTCAGGTCGTGGCCCTTCAGCGCGCCGACGTCGCCAACGCTGGCATCGAAGGTCGCGGTGCCGGTGTTGCCGCTGTGGCGATCGATCCGCGGTGACGGGATGGAGAAGAAGTCCGCGCCGGGTGCGCCCTTGTAGTCGACGCCGGCGCGCTGGGTGGCGTTGAACGCTTCGGCGAAGGTGGTCGCCAGCCGGCCCAGCTCGGCGCGCGCGGGATCGAGCACGCGACTGCGGAACTCCAGCAGGCCGCCGACTTCCCCGGACACGGTGGACGCCGACAGCGGTACCGAGCCGCCGTTGCTGGTTTGCAGCGAGAGCTGCAGACGATCCGCGTTGTAGGGATCCGCAACCGTTCCCAGCGCCATCGTGCGTGCGCCGAGGACCAGCGGCTGCCCGCCGGTGGTGAACACGTTGAGCGAACCGTCGTCCTGGGCGACGGTGTGCGCGCCGACCAGGTTGGCAAGCTGGTCAATGCGCAGCGCGCGCTGGTCGACGAGGTCCGGGGAGTTGCTGCTGCCGGCGGTCGAGATGTCGCGGTTGAGCAGGGCGATTTCGCTGGCCAGCTGGTTGGCCGTCGCGACCTGGGCCTTGATGCGCTGGTTGACTTCGGTTTCCTGGGTCGCCATCTGGCTGTCCAGGCTGCTCCAGCGCGTGGACAGTTGATTGCCCGCCGCAAGCAGCGCGTTGCGGGCGGAGGCGGAAGTCGGTTCCGCGCTGAGCCCTTCCGCGGCGGTGAAGAACGCCGACCAGGGCGCCGCCAGACCGCTGGCGGGATCGGACACCAGTTTGTCCAGGCGGGTGGCCATCGAGGACAGCTGGCCGAGTCGGCCGATCTCCGCACTGCTGTCGGTCTGGCGGCCGAATACCAGTCCGTCCGCCAGCCGCTGCAGTCCGGCGACGTCCACACCGGCGCCGATGTAGCCGGCGGTCGTGCTCTGTCCCGGTCGGGCTGCCAGGTCCACGCGCTGGCGGCTGTAGCCGGGCGTGGAGGCGTTGGCGACGTTGTGGCCGACGGTGTTCAGCGCGCGCTGGAATGCCAGCAGTGCCGAGCTTCCGGTGGAGAGCAGTCCGCTCATGGTCAGCCTCGCGGCGTGGTGCGCGGGAGCGCGGCGTACGCGCGCTCATCCGCGGGTTCCAGGGCGCCAAGTGCGCGCTGGAGCGTGGGGCCGTTCGCGATCGCCGAGATTTTGGCGGCGTAGGACGGATCGGTGGCGTAGCCGGCTTTTTGCAGCGCCGACGCGAAGCGCACAGGATCCTCGCCTGCGGCGATCGCGCCGGAGTAGCGCTCATTGCGCATCAGCTTTGCGTAGTCCGCGAAGCTCTGCTGAACCGAGTCGTAGGCGCGGAAATGGGCGCGCTGGTTCTGGCGTTTGCCGTCGACGAATTCGTGGGTTGCCGACTCCACACGCGCGCCGCGCCAACTGCCGGTTGATTTGATGCCGAACAGGTTGTGCGACTTGTCGCCACCCACCAGCCGCCGGCCCCAGCCGGTTTCCAGCGCGGCCTGGGCGACCAGCGCCTTGGCCGAGACGCCCAGCTCGCGCGCGGTTTCCTTGGCCTGCGGCCAGATGGACCGGACGAAGGCTTCCGGGCTGCTGCAATCGAGCTTGGCGCCGGGATTGGTGCCCACTTCCGCGACCTCCGGCGTTTCCGGCACAGGGAGCGGCTGCGGCGCGACGGCGGGCAGTGACACGCCGGAGCGACTGGGCGCGAGTCCCAGGGCGCCAACACCCGCGCCGCTTGCATCCAGCGCCATCGGCAGTGGCAGGTTCTGCATCAGGGCGATCGGCCCCGGCCGCATGACCGTGCCGATGGACCGGTCCAGGTCCATGGCCACATTGGTTGCAGGGGATGCCGCCGGCAGGCTGCGCGACAGCTGCTGCTCGATCATCGGTGCCAGGCCCAGGCCGCGCCCCTTGGTCATCTCCTTGGCGAGCTGCTGGTCGTACATGTCGCGGTACATCGTGTTGTCGCCCAACAAGGGGTCGCCCAGGCTGGCGCTGCGCATCGACTTCAGCATCATCTGGGCGAACTGCGATTCCAGCTCACGCGCAGCCGTCTGCAACCGTTCGCGCGAGGCGTCGGCGGGCTGCAGGGAGAGGGCGGTGGCGGAAGGCAGGCGCATGCGGAGGTCAGTGCAATTCGTGTGCCTTGCCGCAGGTATCGAAGCGGGTCATCAGATCACCTCCAGCTCGGCGCGCAGTGCGCCAACCCGTTTGAGCGCCTCCAGGATCGCGACGATATCGCCGGGAGCCGCGCCGACCGCGTTCACCGCGTTCACGATCGCCTGCAGGGATTTGCCTTCCAGCAGGAACATGCGGTTGCCTTCTTCGCTGATCTCGATGGTGGACTGGGGCACGACCGCGGTAACGCCGTTGCCGAACGGCGCCGGCTGGCTGATCTGCGCGCTTTCCATGATCGATACCGTCAGCGAGCCGTGCGAGACGGCGGCCGGCGCCACGCTGACGTGCCCGCCCATGACCACCGTCCCGGTGCGCGCATTGACGATGACCTTGGCCGCCGACGCGCCCGGACTGATGTCCAGTGCCTCCAGCTGGGCGAGGAAGCCGATCCGGTCGTTGCCGGGCGCGGCGATCTCGATGGTCACCCCATCCACCGCCCGCGCAAGTCCCGGGCCGAACGCATTGTTGACCGCGGTGACGATGCGCGAGGCCGTGGTGAAGTCGAACTCGTGCAAGTTCAGGGTGATGGTGTCGGAGGCGGACGCGCCCCCGGCGACGGCGCGCTCGACCGTCGCGCCGTTGGGGATGCGCCCCCCATTGGGCGCGTTGACCGAAATCCGTGAACCGTCGCGGCCGGATGCGCCAAAACCGCTGACCATCAGGCTGCCTTGGGCGATCGCGTACACCTGGCCATCGGCGCCCTTGAGCGGCGCCATCAACAGGCTGCCCCCGCGCAGCGAGCCGGCGTTGCCGATCGAGGACACGGTGACGTCGATGGACTGGCCGGGCTTGGCGTAGGGCGGCAACTCGGCGTGGATCGCCACCGCCGCGACGTTCTTGAGCTGCGGGTTCACGCCGGGCGGCAGGGTCACGCCGAGCTGGTCGAGCATGGTCTTCAGGCTCTGCACGGTGAACTGGGTCTGGCTGGTGCGGTCGCCGCTGCCGTCCAGGCCGACCACCAGGCCGTAGCCGACCAGCGCATTGCCGCGAACCCCGGCCACCTGGGCGAGGTCCTTGATGCGCTCCGCGCTCGCCGGTCCGGCGATGAACAGCGCGAGCACCGCGGTAACGGCGATGGAGCGAAGGCGGGTTGATGCACGCATGTCGTGCTCCTCAGTACGGGAAGGCAGCGGAATTGAAGAACCGGCCAAGCCAGCCCATCGCATTGGAGCGCGCCAACGTGCCGCGCCCGCCGTAGACGATCTGCGCGTTGCCGACCCGATCGGACGTAATGCGGTTGTCGGGTCCGATATCGGCCGTGCGCACGATCCCTTGAACCTGGACCAGCTCGTCGCCCTGGTTCAGGCGCACCTGCTTCTGCCCGCTGACCAGCAGGTTGCCGTTGCCCAGGTCCTTGACCACGCTGACGGTGACCTCGCCGTCCAGGCGGTTGCTCTGGGTGGAATCGCCGGAGCCGCTGAAGTCCCGGCCCGCATCGATCTCCGCCTGCAGGATCGCATTGCCCTTGTAGCTGACCGGCACCCCGGCGATGACCGGCGCGCCCATGCTGAGGCCGGACTTCTTGGATACGGCCGTTTTTGCCCGCGAGGTGGAGGACGTCCGTTCGACCAGGACGACCGTCAACAGGTCGCCGACCTCGCGCGCCTTGTTGTCCTGGAACAGCCGCAAGCGATGGCCACCGCCGCCGACCTGGCTGCCGTAGATCGAGCCGCTGCCCTGCTGTTCGTAGCCCGCCGCGCCGGGCGTCGGCACAGCGGCCGTCTGCACGTGGGCGGCGTCCAGCGGAGCCAGCGGCGCGACATCTGCGAACGGCCGCACGTCGCCGACGATGCTTGCGCAGCCGGCCAGGAGCAGCAGCGACAACGCGCCGATCGCCGCGGTGAAGGAGTGAGTGTTCATGTCCGTCACAGGTTCTGGTTGAGGAAGCCGAGCATCTGGTCGGTGGTGGAAATCGCCTTGGCATTGGTCTCATAGGCGCGCTGGGTCTCGATCATCGACACCAGCTCCTCGACCACGTTGACGTTGCTGCCTTCCAGCGCGCCCTGCACCAGCAGGCCGGCGCCGTTTTCGCCCGGCGCACCCTGCTGGGCGGGACCACTGGCGCCGGTTTCCACGTACAGGTTGCCGCCCTTGGCCTGCAGGCCAGCGGGGTTGATGAAGTCGGAAACAATCAGCGCGCCGACCTGCACGCCCTCGGGCTGCCCGGCGATCTGCACGGTGATGGTGCCGTCACCGGCGATGGTCACGCTCTGCGCCCCTTCCGGAAGTTGCAGGCCAGGCTGCACCGGATAGCCGGCATTGGTGACCAGCTCGCCCTGCGAGTTGATCTGGAAACTGCCGTCGCGCGTGTAGGCGGGACTGCCGTCGGGCATCAGCACCTCGAAGAACCCGCGACCGTTGATCGCGACATCCAGTGCATTGCCGGTCTGCGACAGGTTGCCCTGGGTGAACTGCTTGTCGGTCGCGGCCACGCGCACGCCGGTGCCGGTCGACAGGCCGGTCGGCAACTGGGTCTGCTCGGACGACGCACCGCCAGCCTGGCGGACGTTCTGGTACAGCAGGTCCTCGAAGCTGGCGCGGTCGCGCTTGAAGCCCGTGGTGTTGGTGTTGGCGAGGTTGTTGGAGATCACCGCCATGCGCGTCTGCTGCGCGTCGAGGCCGGTCTTGGCGATCCAGAGTGCCTGGGTCATGGGGAAATCCTCCGCGGATAATGGGGTGGATCGGCTGCGTCAGCCGAGCGGGTCGAAATAAAATCAGCGTGCCGAGAGCAGCGAGTTGCTGGCCTTGGCGTTGTCATCGCCACTCTGCAAGACGCGTACCTGCATCTCGAACTGGCGCGAAAGCTGGATCATGGAAACGAGCATCGACGTGCTGTCGACGTTGCTTTGTTCCAGCGCGCCCGAGGTCAGCACGGCGCCGGCCGCCGGTGGCAGCGGCTCGCTGCCGGTGGGCAGGTGCATCAGGCCGTCATCGCCGCGCTCCAGGTCCGCGGTGCGTGCGGCTGCGATCTGCAGGCGCCCGACTTCGGCCATGGTGTTGGCGGGTTGGCCCAGCGGAACCACGGAAATCGTGCCGTCGTTGCCGATCAGCATCGACTCGTGCGGCGGGATCGCGATCGGCGCGCCGTTCTGGTCGAGCACCGACAGGCCGGCCGCGGTGGTCAGCAGGCCGTTCTGGCTGAGTTGCAGGTTGCCGGCGCGGGTGTAGGCCACCTGTCCGCCGGGCGATTGCACGGCCAGCCAGCGATCCCCGTTCATCGCCACGTCCAGCGCGTTGCCGGTGGCGTTGATGGCACCGGCGGTGTCGCTGACGCCCAGCGTGCTGTAGGTCGCCGCGATTCGGGAGCCGTGTCCCTCGCCCTCCACCGGACGGGCCACGGTGCCGGCCAGCGTGGCCTGGAACCCGACCGTGTTGGCGTTGGCGAGGTTGTGCGAGACCGCGCCCTGCGCGCGCAGGGTGGCGCTGGCGCCGGTCATCGCCACGTACATGGCCTTGTCGATCATCGCGCGAGCTTCCGGCTACCGGCCATCAGCGGATGTTGATCACGGTCTGGGTGATCTGGTCCTGAGTGGAGATCATCTGCGCGTTGGCCTGGAAATTGCGCTGCGCGGTGATCATGTTGACCAGCTGCTCGGTCAGGTCGACGTTGGACGCTTCCAGCGCGCCGCCCTGGACCATCCCGAACGCCGACGAGCCGGCGGTACCCACGCGCGGATCGCCCGATTCGGCGGTCTCCGCCCAGGCGTTGTCGCCCAGCGACTGCAGGCCCTGCGGGTTGGCGAAGTTGGTCATGGCCACCTGGCCCAGCGGAGTCGATACGCCGTTGGTGTAGCGGGCGTTGACGATGCCTTCGGCCGACACTTCGATGCCGGTCAGGCGGCCGGTGGCGTGGCCGTCCTGGACCAGCGCCGATACCCCGAACTTGTTGCCGTACTGGGTGGAGTTGCCAAGGTCCAGGGCGACGGCCATCGGCGCGGCGCCGTTGCCCGGATCGTGGGCAGGCATCGGAAAGCGGCCCGGAGTGGGCGAGAGCAGCGCACCGGTGTCGGAGTACTGCAGGGTCGTCGGCGCGCCGGCCACGGTGCCGTCGATGGAGGTGTGGATCTGCCACTCGTTGGGGTTGGCGGTCTTCACGAAATGCATCGATTGCGTATGTGCCGCACCCAGCGAGTCGTAGACTGTCAGCGACGTGGTGTGGGTGTAGCTCTCCGGGTCATTGGCGTCGAACGGCGTGACCGCCGGCGGCTTGGCCTCGGCCGAGAGGTTGGTGCCGATGTCGACCCTGCCGGTCGCCTGGGGAGGCGCATCGCCGACCGCCAGCTGCAGGTCGCCCAGCTTTCCGGTATCAAAGCCCGTACCGCTGGCGCTGGGCGGGAATACCTGCAGGCGGTGGCCGGCCGGATTGACCACGAAACCATCGCTGTCGGCACCGAAGTTGCCGGCGCGCGAGTACACGGTGGCGCCGTTGTTGGACATCGTGAAAAAGCCCTGGCCGCTGATCGCCAGGTCGAGCGCCTTGCCGCTGAACTCGACGTTGCCCTGGTCGAACTGCTGGGCGACCTGGGCCAGTTTGACGCCGGCGCCGATGGCGTTGCGCGACAGGCCGTAGGCGGAAACGGGAAACACATCGGCGAATTCGGCCCGCGATTGCTTGAAGCCGACGGTGTTGGAGTTGGCGATGTTGTTGGAGGTGACGTTGAGGTCGGACGTGGCCGCGTTCATGCCACTGAGCGAGATGCGGAAACTCATGCGGTGTTCTCCTGGAGGGGCGGTGGGAGGCGGCGGTCAGCCGACACGACGGATCGAGGACAGCGCGTGGCTGCCCAGACCCGAAAGGTTGAGGACGAGCCCGGTCGGCTCGATGGAAACGCTGTCGACCTTCGCGGCCAGGCGCAGGTCGAGCGATTGCGCGTCCTTACCGGTGCCGGCGGTCGCGCGCATGGAGTACGTGCCCGCCGCGATGGGCTCGCCGTCATCGTTGCGGCCGTCCCAATGCCACGGGACGTTGCCCGCCGCGCCGGCCTCGACACTGGTGCGGCGCACGATCGCGCCGGCGCTGTCGAGGATCTCGATCTGGATGGTCCCCGCAGAGGTCGCGACGATCTCCCCTCGGGTGGCTGCCCCGGCCGCCAGCTGAACCGTGTCAGCCGCGACCAGCGCCTCGCGCCCGACCAGGCTGGCTGCTCGCAGCGTCTGATCGGACTCCATCACGCTGGCCATCGAGCCCATCGCCGACTGCATGTCGTCGATGCCCTGCACGGTGGAAAACTGCGCCAGCTGGCCGAGGAACTGGTTGTTGTCCAGCGGCTTGAGCGGGTCCTGGTTCTTGAGCTGCTCGGTCATCAGGCGCAGGAAGTCGGCCTGGCCCAGCGAGGTGCTGCGGTCCTTGGCCTGTGGCGCCAAACCGAGCGAGCCGTAAGGGTTCTCTTTGCCGGTGGCGGGGATGCTGGTCATGGCGTCGTCTCTTCAGTGCGGGGTGGGCTACTTGCCCAGGTTCAAAGTCGCCATGGCCAGTTCCTTGGCGGTGTTGAACACCTCCACGTTGGCCTGGTAGCTGCGGGAAGCGGAGATCATGTCGACCATCTGGGCGACCGGATCGATGTCGGGCGCATAGACGTAGCCGCCCTCATCCGCCAGCGGATGCCCCGGGTCGTAGCGACGGATCGGCGCGGCGTCGGACCGGGTGACATCCTTGACCTGCACGCCGGCCAGTTCGGGCTTGCCGGCGACCGCTTCGGAGGAAAACACCGGATGCAGCGGGCGGTACACCGCATCCGGGTCGCCCGACACCGAGTCCGCATTGGCCAGGTTGCTGGCCACGGTGCTCAAACGCACCGACTGCGCGTTCATCGCCGAGCCGGCGACGTCGAATATTGGAAGGTTGCCCATGACGATTGCCCCTTATTGCCCGGTGATCGCGGTCAACATCCCGCGCACCTTGGACTCGACGAAGGACAACGACGCCCGGTATTCCAGCGACGCCTGGGCGAAAGCCGCCTTGGCGCGCTCACCGTCCACCGTGTTTCCGTCCATGTTGGGCTGGCTGGATGCAGGCGCGTACCGGGCGCCCTGCGCCGCCTGGGCGATGGGGTCGCCTGCCCCCACACCGGGTTGCAATGCCGCACTCAGCGCGCGGCTGAAGTCCATGTCCTGGGCTTTGAACCCGGGCGTGTCCGCGTTGGCAATGTTGGAGGCGAGCAACTGCAGGCGTTGCTCCCGCAGGGCGAGTGCGGTGCCGTGGATACCAAGGAAATCAGACATTGCGGCTTCCGGAGTGCGGGTTCACCCGGACTCAAGCAAGGCGCGTGCCACAAGCCTCCCCGAGAGGCGTCAGTTGTCCCTTTGCAGGGTGTTCATGCGCTCGACGATGCGTTGGGCCAGTTCGCTCTCGGAGTATTTGGGCACGAAATCGTCCGCGCCCACGCGCTCGACCATCGCGTGGTTGAATACCCCCGACAGCGAGGTATGCAGCAGGACGTACAGTCCACGCAGCATCGGGTCGCGCCGGATTTCCGTCGTCAGCGTGTAGCCGTCCATCGCGGGCATCTCGATATCGGAGATCACCATCGCGTAACGCAGGTGCGGCGCTTGGCCACTCTCGGCCAGTTGCTGCAGATGCTCCAGTGCCTGGCGGCCGTCGGAAAGCAAGGTCGCAGGCAAGCCAAGCTGCTCCAGGACCGAGCGGATCTGGTTGCGCGCAACCCGGGAGTCGTCGACGACCAGCACTTCCTGCGGCGAGCCGGCAGCCGGCTGCAGGGGCACGATGCTGCCGACATCGCTTTTGCGCGGCGACGACTCGGCGAGCACACTTTCCACGTCGATCAGCTGGATCAACTCTCCCTGGTGCCGGGTCACACCGGTCAGGTAATTGCCCTCGCCACCCATATCGGGCGGCGGCTGGATGTCCTCCACCGCGATGTTGACGATGCGGTCGACCCCCGCCACCAGGAAGCCCTGCACGCTGCGATTGAATTCGGTAACCACCAGATACCCCGGGTCCGCGGTGCCCTCCGTGTCATGGCCAATGGCCCGCGCCAGGTCCAGCACCGGCACCGTGCGGCCGCGGATGTCGGCCGCCCCGCTGAAGGCGGCCGGCAACTGCGGCAAGGTAAACAGGGGCGGGCGGGGGATGACTTCCTGGACCTTGAAGACGTTGACGCCAAAAAGCTGACGCGGTCCCAGCCGGAACAGCAACAGGGCAAGCCGGTTGTGTCCCGCCAGACGCGTGCGTTGGTCGATCCGGTCCAGTAATTGATGGGTCATGCACCGTTTTCGGCGCTCTTGGCCAAATCTTGAGCCCTGACTTGGGCATCGAGTGCCAGTGCTCGTGGCTGACACGGCAGCGGGTGGCATGCGAATTGCTTCTCTTAACCATGCGACGCGTGCAGACCAGCATTCCGCTGCGCCTGCCGTGTCGATCCAGCCACTGCCGTGAGGAGCAACGTGCGCGTCCTATTGCTGATCCTGATAACCCTCATCGTGTTGGGCAGTGCCTCGGCGGCGCGTGCGGCCACAGAAGTCGTGGACGTACAGGTCATCCGCGACGCGGCGCTGGAGGCCCTGGGCTTGTCGGGCACACGCTCCCGCGCCATGGTCGACTCCGCGCTGCGCCTGCAAACGTGCGCCGCCCCCCTGCAGACCACGCCGACGGGACCACGAACGGTCGAGGTGCGTTGCACGGACGCACCCGGCTGGAGGCTCTTTGTGCCGGTCAGGGTGGTGCGCGAAGCCCAGGTCGTCGTGCTTACCCGGCCCGTCTCCGCGGGAACGACGATCACTGCCGACGACGTCGAGGTGCGCCGGCAAAGAGTCCACGGCGGTGCCGCCTATGCCGAGCCGTCCACCGTGATCGGCATGACCGCAACGCAGGGACTGGCGTCGGGCGCCGCGCTTGGCGATAACGTTCTCTCGACGGGGCCCTTGTTGCAACGCGGCGATCCGGTAATCCTGGTATCGCGCGCCGGTGGAATCGAGGTGCGGATGGCGGGCCGCTCCCTCGGCCGCGCAGCATCCGGCGACACGGTATCGGTGGAGAACCTGGGCTCCAGGCGTATAGTGCGCGGTCGCTTGATCGGAGAGGGGACGGTGGAAGTCGGAAGCTGAACGCGACCGCCTTCCGCCCTAAAGTTCCCCTCGCACGGGCCGTAACCGAGAGTGACCGAGCAATCAGGAGCGCGTGATGTCCAACCATATAAGCGGGAGTACGCCGCCGTCAGCCCACGCGACGGACCGGGCCTCGCCGACAGCCGCGCGTATTCGCGCGGGCGGAGACCGATCCGAACCGGTGGCGGCTGCCGCAGCCCCCGACAGTCTGCGATTGACCGGCGAGGCGGCCGGACTGCAGGCACTGGAGCGCTCATTGGGAACCGCACCGCCGGGCATTGACGTCGCCCGGGTCAATGAAGTGCGGGCGGCCATTGCCGACGGCAGCTACCGGATCGATGCGCACAAGATCGCCGATCGCATGCTGGCCTTCGAGGAAGCCCTGCAGAAATGAACATGCCGGCGCTGGAGCCTTCACTGGTGTCCTCGCTGGACGCGCTGGAGCAGGCGCTTGATGAGGAGCGGCAGGCGCTCCTGGACCACGACGTCGACGCTCTGCTGGGTTCCACGCAGGCCAAGCTTGTGGCTCTGCGCCAGCTCGAGTCGCGCCAACTGAACGATGGGATGTCCGCGCGCGTGCTCGCATTGGCCGACTTCAACCGCGCCAACAGCGTGTTGCTGACGCGGCGCCGGCGCGAGGTCAGCTGGGCGCTCAGGCATCTGGGCCGCGTCGAATCGGCAGGCGTGTACGATGCGGGAGGACAGTCCAGCACCCGCCCACAGGTGCGCATTCTCGGAGTCGGATGAACCACGAAGCGCAAGCCCGCGGCGAACATCAATGGAGCCGCGACCTGCTCGCAGTGCTCTCCCTGACCGATAGCGCGTTCGTTCTTTTCGAAGCCGGCTCGACCGGCTTTTACGCCAACCCTGCGGCGCAGCATCTCGCAAGCCAATTGCAGCCGGAAGTGCCGCCGGGCGAACCGCTGGCGATGGAGCGGCTGCTCAACCTGATCCCCGAAGGGGCGTGGGAAACCGCCGCAAAGGACGGTCGCTGGCTCGGCGAGGTCGTCGCTGATCCGACGTCGGCGGTGGTGGAGATCAAGTTGTTCGCAGCCCCGGGCGGCGGGCGCGAGCGGTTTGCGACGTTTGCCGATGTCACTTCCCGGTCAACGCGCGAGAGGGAGTTGCAGTGCCGGCACGACGAGCTGGAATCCACCTATCAACGGCTCGCCGGCACCCAGCAACAGCTGCTGCAGTCGGAGAAGATGGCTTCCATCGGCCAGCTTGCCGCGGGCGTGGCACACGAGATCAACAACCCCGTCGGCTACATCCAGTCCAACCTCGCCACGCTGCAGGATTACGTCAGCGCGCTGTTCGCCATGATGGCCGACTATGCCGACACGGTGGCGGGTAGCGGGGACAGTGTCACCCGGGCCGCGCTGGACGCCAAGCGCGAGCGCCTCGATATCGACTTCATCACCGGCGATCTGCCGCAGTTGCTGGAGGAGTCACGCGAAGGCATCGAACGCGTGACAAAGATTGTCCAGGACCTCAAGGATTTCTCGCGCATCGGGCCCGACGAGCCCATGCGGCCGTCGGATCTGGAAAAGGGTCTGGAGTCCACGCTCAATATCGTCTGGAACGATCTCAAGTACAAAGTGCGCGTGGAAAAGCACTACAGCGCACTGCCACTGGTGGAATGCCACGCCTCGGAGATCAACCAGGTGCTGATGAACCTGCTCATCAACGCGGGCCAGTCCATCCAAGATCGGGGCACGATCGCCCTGGCGACCGGCGCCGATGACGGCGAGGCGTGGATCAGCATCAGCGACAGCGGGTGCGGGATGCCGCGAGAGGTGCTCCAGCGCATCTTCGAGCCGTTCTATACCACCAAGCCCATCGGGCACGGAACCGGGCTGGGGCTGGCACTGTGCTACAGCATCATGGCCAAGCACCACGGTCGCATCGAGGTGTCCAGCCGCCTGGGCACGGGAAGCACGTTCCGCGTCGTGCTGCCGGTCAACCAGCCGGTCACGGAAGGCTAGCGGATCACATCGCGGGATTTTTCCTCGTGCGCGCGAAACGCCGCCTGGATGTGGCCGCGCAATTCCTCGTCGTTCCAGGGCTTGGTGAGAAAACGGTAGATCGAGCCGCGGTTGATCGCATCGGTGATCGCGGCCAGGTCGGTGTACCCCGACAGCACCAGGCGGACCGTGTCGGGATAGAGCTCGCGCACCCGCGTCAGGAACTCGGTCCCGCTCATGTCGGGCATGCGCTGATCGGACAGGATGACCTGCACCGGATTGCTTGCGAGCAGGTCGAAGGCTTCGCGAACGCCGTTGGCCGTCAGGATGCGGTAGCCGTCCCTGCGGAACAGGCGAACCAGTGACCGCAGCACGTTCTCTTCATCGTCGAGCAGGAGCAGGGTGCGCTCCGGCCGGGTGGTGGCGAATGCACCCGGGCGGGGGAACCTTCGCCGGATAAGGTCGTACAGATCATCGGCCGGCGCCGGCATGCCAAACAGGTAGCCCTGGAAGAAATCACAGTGGTTGCGCCGCAGGAAGCCCAGTTCCGATTCGCTTTCCACGCCCTTGGCGGTGACCTTCATGCCCAGGCTGTGACCCATCGCGATGATGCCGCGCACGACGGCTGCACTGCGCGCGTCGATGGCGACGTTGCGGATGAAGCTGCGGTCGATCTTGAGGCGGTCCAGTGGGTATTGCGCCAGCGAGGAGAGACTCAAGCCGCCCAGCCCGAAGTCGCGCACGGTCAGCGTCGCGCCCAGCTCGCGCAGGCTGGCCAGGTTGGTGGCGACCTCACGCACGTCGAGTGCCATCGCGCTTTCCGGGATTTCCAGCTCGAGCGCCTTGGCCGGCAATCCGTGGCGGTAAATCAGTTCTCCGATCCGGTCCACGCAATCGCGCTCTGCCAGCAACTGCTCGGTGACCTGGACCGAAACGTTCAGGTAATCCAGGCCCTGCAGCCGCCACTGGGCCAGCTGGTGCGCCGCCGCCTCCACCGACCACCAGCCCAGCTTGGCCGACAGGCCGACGCGTTCCACCATTTCCAGGAACGGATGCGGAAGCAGCGTTCCCTGGTCGGGCGTCTGCCAGCGCAGCAATGCGCTGAAGCCGCACAATCCGCCGTCGTCGGCGCTGATCAGCGGCTGATAGAACAGTCGCAGCTGGTCGCTCTCCATCGCTTCCACGAAGCGCTCGGCAAAGCCATCGGTGGGATCGGCGCGAGCGGGTGGCGCGTGCGTATACAAGCCGACGTTGTCGAGTCCCTCTTCCTTCACCCGCAGCAGTGCCTGTTCGGCACTGGCCAGCAGCGCAGCGGCATTGCCGGCGTGGTCCGGAAAAATCGCCACGCCGATCGAGAATGTGATCGACAGCGTGTACGGCGGAATGGAAAGCGGGACGCGGAAGTCGTCGCGGATCCGGTCGGCAAGTCCGCTGCCGTCGAGTTCGCCCTCGCGGTAGCCGATCGCCGCAATGAACTCGTCGCTGCCCAGGCGCCAGATCCAGCCATCCTGGGGAATGATCTTGCGCAGCCGCTGCGCCGCCGCGGAGAGGACCTTGTCGCCGACGTCGTCGCCCATGTTGGCGTTGATCGACCGCAACATGTCGACATCGATGTGCAGCAGCGCGACCCGGCGCCGGGTCGCGCTGGCGGCCGCCAATGCCGTGGTCAGGCTGGGGCCATTGCCACCCAGACGATGGATCCCGGTGACCGGGTCCAGTGAGACATAGCCGAAGTCATCGTAACGGCTGAACATGTCTTTCTAGTCTTCGCTGTCCGCCGCCTTCGCCGCGCTGCCGAAGTCGCCCTCGGCCGAGGCGGCCAGGTAGGCGAACACCGCATACGCGGCGACGTTCTGCGCCAGAGCTTCGGGGTCGATCTTGTCGAGGGTGTCGTTGGGCGTGTGGTGGTAGTCGAAGTAGTCAGTGCCGTCCTGCATCAGGTTGGCCCACGCCACGCCGTCGCGTGCAAACGGGCTGATGTCCGGACCCGGGCCGCCCTCGCCAGGCTTGTATTCGATCCCCAGCGGCGCGAGCGCCTTGGCGATCTGGGCGGCGGCCGCCTTCGCATGGGCGGGAGCCGAGGTGTCGAATGCATAGATGCGGCCGGCGCCGAAATCGCTTTCGGCCGCGATCAGGTGGTTGGCGATCCTGTCGGCGTGCGCCTTTGCATAGGCGTAGCCGCCGTGCAGTCCCTGTTCTTCGTTGGCAAAGGCGATCACCCGGATGCTCCGCGCAGGGCGCTGCTTCAGGTCGCCGATCAGCTTGCCGGCGGCCATGGTGATGCCAACGCCGGACGCGTCGTCGATCGCGCCGGTGCCCGCGTCCCACGAGTCCAGATGGCCCCCGATCAGCACCACTTCATCGGGCAGGCTGCTGCCGGTCATCTCCCCGATCACGTTGTGTGAGGTGGCCTCGCCGTTCCAGCCGCAGTCGAGTGCGACCTTGACGGTGATGGGCTGGCCGAGTGCCAGCAGGCGGCTGAGCTGGTCGGCGTCGGGCAGCGACAGCGCGGCGGACGGAATAGGCGTCAGGCCTTCGTCGAAACGGGTGATGCCGGTGTGCGGCATGCGCTGGGAATCCGTGCCTGCCGAGCGCATCAGGTAGGCCGATGCCCCGGCGCGGATTGCGGCCGACGGACCGCGGCTGCGCACGCGCGAACCGATGCCGTAACCGCTGCCGTCCCGGCTGCGCTCCATCGTCTGGTCGATGAACGCGATCTTGCCGGCGAGCGAGCCGGGTTTGACGGCTTCCAACGCCGCCAGCTCGTCAAAGCGCACCACCTGGGCTTCGACGGTGCCACCCGGGCTGCCGCCAAGCGCGGTGAGCACCAGCGGCTGCGCATTGGGGCCGACCACGCGCGCGCTTTCGCTGCGTCGTTCCCATTTGGGGAAGGTGACCGGCTCGGTCCAGACCCTGTCATAGCCCAGTTCGGCGAATTTCGCTTTCGCCCAGGCCACCGCGCGCGCGTCCGCTTCACTGCCGGCCAGGCGGGGACCGACCTCGGTCGTCAGTGATTCGGTGATGCGGAAGCCGAGCTCGCTGTCCAGGGCCGTCTGCCGCAACGCGGGTGCAGCGCTGAGGGCGGTCTCCGGGATAACCGTCTGCGGAGCGTCCTGGGCGGCGGTCACGCCGGTCAGTGAACCGATGGCCAGGGTGAGCAGCAACGGCATCATGCGCATGCGTAAGTCCGGAAAACAAGGAAGCCACGAGCTTAGCAGCGCGTGGCTTGAATGCTTTGTGCCGCAAGTCACGCGGCCGGCCGCAGGCCGCTGAGGTCAAATCAGCGCCTGAGCGAATCGCGGATCTCGCGCAGCAGGACCACTTCCTCGCTCGGCTCCGCAGCGGCTTCTTCAGCGGGCGGCGCGGCGTGGCGCAGCCTGTTGTAGCCGCGCAGCATCAGGAAGATCACCAGCGCAATCAGCAGGAAATCGATGATCGTCTGGATGAAGGCGCCGTAGGTGATGACTGGAGCCGCGGCCTCCTGGGCCAGGGCGAGGTTGGCGTAATCGTTGCCGTCCAGCGATACGAACAGCTGCGAGAAATCGACTCCGCCCATCGCCATTCCGACAACCGGCATGATGATGCCGTCGACCAGCGCGGTGACGATCTTGCCGAAGGCCGCGCCGATCACGACCGCGATCGCCAAGTCGACCACATTGCCCCGGGCGATGAATTCCTTGAACTCGCTGATCATGCCCATCGGCTGCTCCTGATCGAAGGGTGGAATGGGTCGACTATAGACCCAAATCGCCGACGCTCACCTGGCCAGTGAGCTCGACCACGCCGTCCAGGCTGGCAACGAAGCGGTCGCCGGGTTGCAGCGGCCCCACGCCGGCAGGGGTGCCCATGTACACCAGGTCGCCCGCGCGCAGAGCGAACAGGCGCGAGAGCTCGTGCAGGATCTCCGGCACGTCCCAGATCAGATCCACCAGCGCACCGTGCTGGCGAACCGAGTCGTTCACCGTCAGGGTCAGGGTCTTGGCGTCCAGGTCCGCAACCTCGGCCGCGGGGACGAGGTGGCTGATCGGCGCGGAGCTGTCGAACGCCTTGCCGGTATCCCAAGGCAGGCCTTTCGCCTTGGCCTCCGCCTGCAGGTCGCGGCGTGTCAGGTCCAGACCGACGGCGTAGCCGAACACCAGCGATTGCGCATCCGCTACGTCAACAATCCCCGGCGGTGCGTCCTGGCCGATGGCGACGACCAGCTCCAGTTCGTGATGCAGCTCGGAGGTGCCACGCGGGTAGGGCACCACGCCATCGGTAACCAGCGCGTCGGCCGGCTTGCAGAACAGCACCGGTCGCCCGCGATCGGCGGCTGACGAGGGGGCGTCCGCGCCCATCTCCCGGGCATGGTCGGCAAAGTTGCGTCCCACGCAATAGATACGTCGAACCGGGAAGAACGTATCACCCGTAGTGCCCACGCGGACGCGGACCGGCGGCTGCGGCGGTATGACGTCAACCATGGTCAGCGCGGGAGCGGGGTTTTGTCGACGACGCGGAACTCGCCTTCCATGACGTTCGGGTCGGCGCGCGGGCCGGTGTTGATGACCGCAGGACCACGCCCGCGCAGCAGGCGATACACCGTCCCGACGGCGAGCAGGGTGACACCGACAACGGCGCCGAGCACCACCAGCGCCACCAGGACGCCGAGCCCCAGCGCCCTCATCAGGAAACGCAGGACGCCGTTTCGCGGCGTGCGCGGCTCGAAGGCGGCACGCATGCGGGACTGGAAGAACTGCGGGTTGAAACGGAAGCTTTGAGTGGTCATCTGGGGGATCGTGGCACAATGCGGCCGTGGGCGGGACCCCTGATTATCCCAGTTGGGATCGCCGGGTTTGTCACGGCTTCGTTAATCAGGACGGTGTCCGCCGGCTTCGCATAGACAGGGCCAGACGAATGACCAACGCTGCACTGATCCACCTGGACCGTATCCCCGACGGGGGCTTCGCGGACGCAGCCGCCGACCTGCACGGCGACATGGAGCCGCTGGTGCTGTACCGCGACGGCAACGACGTGCGCGCCTGGGTCAACGTCTGCCCGCACGCCGGCCGCCAGTTGAACTGGGCGCCCGGGGAGTTCCTCAAGAGCAAGGACGGCATGCTGGTATGCGCCGCCCATGGCGCCAGCTTCGAGCTGCAGAGCGGCGAGTGCGTGGCCGGCCCGTGCCGCGGCGAGTCCCTGCGCAGCGTCGAGGTGGAAGTGCGCGACGGCGCGGTCTGGCTCAGAACAGCAGGTTGACCATCAGCACCGCGATCATCGTGTAGATCAGCGACAGGGGACCGCCGACCCGCCACAGTTCCTTGCTGGTGTAGCCCGCCGGACCGGTGACCATCGAGATCACCGGGTTGGAGGCGGTCATGAAGTTGTTGGACGCCGACAACGCGATGATCAGCGCGAACGCGGTCGGGTTGCCGCCCGCCGCCAGTGCCAGGTTGATGCCCAGCGGCACCATCACGATCGCCGCCCCGACATGGCCGATGACCAGCGAGAACGCCGTCGTCAGCAGGCCCAGCAGCAATTGCAGGACCCAGGTCGGGGTGCCGTCGGGCAGCCGTTCGATGCTGTGGCCGGCGACCCAGGCGGCCGCGCCGCTGGAGTCCATCGCCCAGCCTAGCGGAATCAGGCAGGCCATCAGGAACACGGTTTTCCAGCTGATCGCCGCGTAGGCCTCGTCGATGTGGATCACCCCGGCCAGCAGCATGCCGGCCACGCCGGTCATCAGGGCCACCGACACCGGCAGCCGCGATGACAGCGCCAGCAACATCGCCACCGCAAAGATGCCCAGCGCGATCTTGAGCTTGTGCGGGCGCTGCTCGCCCTTGGGGTAGTCGGTCACGACCACGATGTCCTTGCCCCTCGCGGCGTCGGCCAGGTTGGTCCAGATGCTGTGCAGCACCAGCATGTCGCCGGCGCGCAGCGGCAGGTTGCGGACGTCGTCGCGCAGCACCTTCTTGTCACGGTTCACCGCCAGCAGGCTCAGGCCGAGGGATTTGCGCAGGTGCAGGTCGCGCGCGGTCTTGCCGATGAACTTCGAGGTTGGCGGCACCACCGCCTCGGAGATGCCGGCGCGGCTTGGATTGAACAGGTCGCCGAACACGCGCAGCCGCGAGCTCATCCGCAGCATCTGGTTCTGGGCAAAGTCGGCAACCTGCTGCTTCGGACCCATCGCGCCGAGCACGCTGCCCACCCAGATGCGTGCATCCGCGGACGGCGACACCCGGGCGTCGTCGCGGGTCTTGATGGCCAGGATCAGCGGCGCGTCGTGCAGGCTTTCCGCCTCGCCCAACGGCATCCCGACCAGCGGGCTGTCCGCGCTGACGGTCAGTTCATAGACATCGCCCTCGATGCCGTAGGTGTTGGCGAAATAGCTCTGGGTACGCGCCGGCGTGGCGCCCTTGCCGCCGCCTTCGTGCAGCCGCTTGTTGCCGTAGAAACGGAAGTACAGCAGGCACACGGCGAGCATCGCCACGCCGATCGGGAAGGTGGCGAACATCTGCAGCGGCACCAGCGTCGCCGCGCCCGAGGGCAGGTTGCTGTTGGCGGCCAGCAGCAGGTCGTTGAGCAGGATCAGCGGCGAGGTACCGACCATGGTCAGCGATCCGCCCATCACGATGGCGGTCGCCAGCGGCAGCAGCAGCCGCGGCAGCGTGAGCCCGGTGCGCGAGGACAGCCGCGAGGCCACCGGCAGATAGAGCGCCATCACGGCCGGATTCTGCATCACCGAGGAGTTGATGCCGGCGACGGCGCCGGTCAGCATCACCAACCGCTCCTCCATGCCGTGGGCGCGCCGCAGCAGCCAGGACGCCAGGCGGTTGAGCGCGCCGGTGCGGTCCAGTCCGGCGCCCAGGATCATCGTGGCGATGATGCTCATCACCGCGTTGGACGAGAAGCCGTTGAAGATCTCCTCCGGCGCGACCAGTCCCGACAGGCCCAGCATCACCAGCACCACCAGGGCGACCACGTCGGCGCGGATGCGCTCGAAGACAAACATCACCATGGTGAACACCACCAGCGCGAGCACCAGTTTCATGTCGGTGGTGAGTGTCAGCGCGCTGTCGATGCCCTGGTCGAACACGTTGGGGGTTGGCCTGTCGGGTCAGCGATCCATCAGCAGCGATCGTAAATGAGGTCCCAGACGCCGTGGCCGAGTTTCTGGCCGCGGGTCTCGAAGTGCGTTTGTGGGCGCCACGGTGGCCGCTCCACCGAACCACGCTTGCCGGCGCGGTTGGCGATGCCGGCGGTGGCGTCGAGCACGTCCCACATCTGCTCGGCATAGTCGTGCCAATCCGTGGCGAGGTGCAAGCGCCCGTCCGGCGCGAGCTTGCGCACCAGCAGTTCGGCGAAGGGGGCCTGCAGCAGGCGGCGCTTGTTGTGGCGCTTCTTGTGCCATGGATCGGGGAAGTAGATGCGTACCTCGTCCAGGCTGCCGTCGGCGACCTCGTGGGTCAGCACCTCGACCGCATCATGGTGGTAAAGCCGCACGTTGGACGCGTCGGCGGCGGCGAGCGCAATCAACAGCCGGCCGACGCCCGGAGCATGCACCTCAATGCCGATCAGGTCGCGTGCCGGGTCGTGCTCGGCCGCGAAGCGCAGCGCCTCGCCGTTGCCGAAGCCGATCTCGAGCACGCGCGGCGCACTGCGTCCGAAGAGCTCGTCGTAGTCACGCGGCTGGCCGCTGTAGTCGATTCCGAAGCGCGACCATTGCTCGTCGAACGCGCGCTGCTGGGCCGGCGTGAACCGTCCCTGGCGCAATACGAAGCTGCGGATCTGACGGTGCCCCTCGCTGACGGTGAAGGGCTTGCCGCTGGAGGTGATCTTCATCCGCGCATTGTCGTGTGCGCGGGGGCGCGTGGCCAGCATCGCGCTGAACGCTGATCGCCGCGTGGGCCGATGTATCCTTGCCGGGCCCGGCGGAGATCGCCGCCACCCGTCCAACTTGCGGGTGGTGACGGGATGCCGCTCTCCCTGGATCCTTCCGATCATCCGTTGCAGGAGCTTGCCGATGAAACCCCTTCGTTCCGTTCTCGCCGTTGCGCTCGCGCTGGCGGCCGCCCCCGCGCTCGCCCAGTCCGCCGCGCCGGCGAACTACACCCAGCCGTATTCGCAGACGATCTTTTTCGGCGACAGCCTGACCGACTCCGGCCACTTCCGGCCGGTGCTGGTGGGCGCGGTGGGACCGCAGGCGGGGATCCTCGGCAAGTTCACCACCAACCCGTGGCTGGTGTGGTCCGAGTACCTGGCCGACACCTACGGCACGGACGCGAACGCGGCCAACCAGGGCGGCAGCAACTACGCCGTGGGCGGCGCCCGATCCGGCCAGGATGCGGTCGGCGCGCTGGGTTTCACTCCGTCCATGACCACCCAGGTGAACACCTACCTGGCTGCCACAGGCGGCGTGGCGGATGCCAACGCGCTGTACACCGTGTGGGGCGGCAACAACGACCTGTTCGCCGTCGCCCAGGGCGCACCGGTACAGGCGACGATCGGTTCCGCGGTCGCAGCGCAGGTCGGCGCGATCGGTGGGTTGCAGGCCGCCGGTGCCCGCTACGTGCTGGTACCGAGCATTCCCGACCTGGGGCTGACCCCGTCGGCGCGGGCGCAGGGCCCGGTGGCGCAGGGCCAGTTGACCCAGCTCGCGCGCGCCTACAACGACGCCCTGTATGGGGGCCTGGCCGCCAGCGGCCTGCGCGTGATTCCACTGGACATGTTCCACCTGTTCCAGGAAGTGGCCGCCAACCCGGCCGACTTCGGTTTCACCAACATCACCGGTACCGCCTGCCAGCCGCAGATCACGGCGCAGTCGGTGACCTGCCAGCCGGGCACCTACGTCACGCCGGATGCGGCAACCAGCTACGCCTTCGCCGATGGCGTGCATCCCTCCGGCGCGGCGCACGAGGTGATCGCCGACTACGCGACATCGATCCTGGACGCGCCGCGTCAGATCGCGGTGTTGACCCACTCGGCGGCGGTCACGGGCCGCGCGCGGGCGGACCGGGTCGCGGCGCAGGCCAGCGGCACCACGATGACCGACGGCAAGCGCTGGTGGGCGGACGTGCGCGGCGATTTCCAGCGCTACGACCATGGCGACATGTACGACGGTGCCGTTCCCGCGCTGACGGTCGGCATCGACTGGCACAGCAACGGCATGACGTGGGGCGCCTTCGGCGGCTACGGCAAGGCCAGCCAGGACTGGGGCCGCAGCGGCGGCAGCTTCAACCAGAGCGAAGCGACCCTCGGCGGCTACATTGGCTGGGCGTCCCCGACCGGTGCCTGGGTCAACGGCCAGCTGAGCTACAGCCAGTTGGGCATGGATATCAAGCGACAGGTCAACCTGGGCCGATCCACCCGTATCCATCGCGCGGACGTGGACGGCAGCAATGTCACCGCGGGGTTGAACGCCGGTTTCGAGTTCGGCGACGGCGCACTGCGTCACGGCCCCGTGGTCGGCGTGCTGGCACAGAAGATCCAGATCGACGGGTTTGCCGAAAGCGATTCCGATCTCTCGACTTCGCTGGCCTACCCGGAGCACAGGTTCGACTCGTTGATCGGCACCGCCGGTTGGCAGATGCGCTACGCCGCCAGCGAGCAGCTGCAGCCGTATGCGCGGCTGACCGTGGACCGCGAGTTCGAGGACGTGCCGCGCGAAGCCTTTGCGCGCCTGCAGTCGATGCCAAACGCGGCACCCTTTGCGGTGCCCGGCGTGGCCTTCGACGACACCTACGGCACGCTTACCCTGGGCGCACGCACGCGGTTGATGGGCCTGGAGACAAACCTGGGCACCAGCCTGACCGCCGGCCAGAGCGGTGGCAGCAACACCACCGTATTCGCGACGCTCGGCGGAAACTTCTGATCCGCGACTCCCCGCGCGGCGGCAAACGCATTAAACTTTGCAGCACGCGGGTGTAGCTCAATGGTAGAGCTGTTGCTTCCCAAGCAACTGACGAGGGTTCGATTCCCTTCACCCGCTCCACATACGCGGCGGCCCGGTCCTGATGGACGGGGCCGCCGTTTTTATTGGATCGTCAACTGGGTCGGCGTTGGAGCGGAGAACGGGTATGACACTGCCGGTGGTGCTTGGTTGGCGCGAATGGGTGGACCTGCCGGGCCTGGGCCTGGACGGGATCCGGGCGAAGGTGGACAGCGGCGCGCGGACCTCGGCGCTGCACGTTGATGCCCAGTGGCGATTCTTCGAGAACGGCCAACCGTGGGTCGGTTTCCGGGTGACGCCGGGTGCCAACGGTTCCGGCGCGGTCGAGGTCGCGGCGGTGCTGGCAGACGAGCGCGACGTAACCGACTCTGGCGGCCACCGCACCCGCCGTGCATTCATCCGTACCTCGCTGCGCCTGGGGGGCATCGAGCGCGAGATCGACATCAACCTGACCGATCGCCGGCGCATGCTGTTCCCGATGCTGCTGGGTCGGACCGCCATGGCCCGCGTCTTCACGGTCGATCCGGCACGGTCGTTCCTCCACGGGCGCCGGGTCTCTCTCGCACCGGACGCTTCCAGCACTTCATTGCCGGCACGCCACCCATGAAACTCGCCATCCTCACCCGAAACTCCAAGCTGTATTCCACCCGGCGGCTGGTGGAGGCGGCGCGTGCCCAAGGCCACACCGTGCGCACCCTGGATCCGCTGCGCTGTTACATGCACATCTCCAGCACCGGCTTTGCCATGCGCTACAAGAGCCGGCCGATCTCCGGCTACCAGGTCGTCATCCCCCGTATAGGCACCTCCGTTACCCGATACGGCACGGCGGTGCTGCGCCAGTTCGAGCTGATGGGCACCCTCAGCATCAACTCTTCCGATGCGATCCTGCGCGCGCGCGACAAGCTGCGCAGTCACCAGATGCTGGCTGCGCGCGGCATCGGCATGCCGGTAACGGTGTTTGGCGACAACCCCGACGACACCGTCGACCTGCTGGAAATGCTCGGACCGCCGCCGCACGTGATCAAGCTCAACGAAGGCACCCAGGGCGCCGGGGTGATGCTGACCGAGAAGCTGTCCGCCTCGCGCGGCGTGATCGAGGCGCTGCGCGGCCTGTATGCGCAGTTCCTGGTGCAGGAGTTCATTCCGGAGGCCAACGGCGCCGACCTGCGCTGTTTCGTGGTCGGCAACAAGGTGGTCGCGGCGATGAAGCGGCAGGCACCGATCGGGGACTTCCGCTCCAACCTGCACCGCGGTGGCAGCGCGGAGTCCGCCAAGGCCAGCCGCGCCGAGCAGGAGGCTGCGGTCCGTGCGGCGCGGGTGCTGGGGCTGGGCGTCGCCGGCGTCGACCTTGTCCGCTCCCACCGCGGACCCCTGGTGCTGGAAGTGAACGCCTCGCCCGGCCTGGAGGGCATCGAGAGCGCGAGCGGCGTGGACGTAGCGGCCGAGATCATCCGGTACGCAACGCTCATGCACCAGGCGCAAAAGGCAAAAACCAGGGTGGCCAAGCCCTTGACCGTCAAGTGAATCTGATGAACATTGGGTAACTGTTGCCGACCGCAAGCCGTGGGCAGCGCAACTCAAACAGGGAAACCACCAATGAATAATCCGGTTCCATTTGGCGCCCGCCTGGCGCTGCCGCTGCTGATCGCGTTGTTTGCCGCGCCCGTGCTTGCCTCGGACCTCAGCGCGCCGCAACCGCTCGATATCGAGACGATCGAGGACTTCGGTGTTTACGAAAAGGCGATCATCCATCAGCTCGACAACAGCAACACGTATGAGGAAATCACTCCCGAGCAGCGCAGCCGGGCGCTGACGTTGATGACCGAGATCAAGGCGATCATCGATCGCAGCGGGTCCATCGCCGCGCTGCCGCCTCTGCCCCGCGTGGATGTATTCAATCGGCAGGAAGAGCTCAACCAAATCCTTGCTCAAGCTGAGGAAGACAGTCGGGTGATCTGCCGGCGCGAGCGTCCCACGGGCAGCAAACTGCCGATCAACAAATGCATGACCCTGGCCGAGCGCCGCAAGACGCGAGAAGGCGGCAAGCAATATCTGCGCGAGATCATCCCGGCCGAAGGTCCGCTGGACCAGAGCGGAATGTAATAGCGATTTATTAACGCGTTTCTTAACAGTGACTTACGTTATCGCGCTGTAGCTTGGACCCACCGCAAAGGCTTCAGGCGGTATCGGGGCAACAACCCTCTTTGACCCAGGCTCGGTGGCCCCGCGCCTGGGTTTTTTTATGCGGGCAAGACTTATGCGGGCAGGGCGCCTTCCAGCACGAGAAGCTGGCGCTTGACCGGAAGACCGCCGGAGAAGCCGGTCATGCTGCCGTCGGCGCCCATGACGCGGTGGCAGGGCACCACGATCGGGACCGGGTTGCGACCCACGGCAGCGCCAACCGCACGCATCGCACCGGCGTGGCCGGCGCGTGTCGCCACCGCGCCGTAGCTGATGGTCTGCCCATACGGAATCTGCGCCAATGCCGTCCAGATATCGCGCTGGAACAAGGTTCCCTGTGGGGATAGCGGCATGTCGAAACCCGTGCGCCGACCTGCAAAGTACTCGTCCAGTTGCGTTCGGGTCGCGTCCAGGACCGGGAGCGTTCCCTCCCGCCATTCGGCGCTGCGTTTCACGGGATGGCGCGGTTGGCTGAATTCGATCAGGCGCAGCCCGTCCCCATCCGCTGCGAGCAGTAGCGGCCCCACGGGGCTGTCGATGGTGGTGAACACGATCATGTCAGGGCCTCATCAGGGTGCGCCGGCCGCCCTGGCTGCGCCGGGTTTGAGGGATTCCATCGCGCCGTCGCCGCCGTCGTTGGCCGCCGGCTCGACCTCCAGTATCGCCATCAGCAAAGGATAGACGTCGATGTTGTCGAATGCCGGCACGCGGGCGTTTTCGCGGAATGCTGGTCCCCGGGCCAGGAAGATCGCCCGCATCGAAGGCAGGGCGGGATCGAAGCCGTGCGAGCCGCGGTCATCCGTTTTGGAGCGCGTCTCCAGCCAGGCGCGGCGGAGGGCGTCGTAGCCTTCGTGCATCTGGCAGATGATCGGTGGCACGCGCGGATGCGCGCCGTACTGCCAGCGCTTGGGCAGTTCGTCCTTGCGCCAGCAGTCGTAGTTCTCGTGCGCGCCCAGCAGTTGCGACTCGGCGGCGGTGCGGCGACCGGGGCGCGGCGTGAAGCCCACGGACTGGCCGGCGGTCACGAATTCGGCATCCGCCGGATCGACCATGTCCTCGATTACCACGAACTGGTCCGGTGGGACGGTGGCCATGCCGTGGTCGGACACCACCACCACGTTGAGTTCGCTTGCCAGCCCCAGCGCATCGATCCCGTCCAGCAGGCGGCCCATCGCTGCATCGACGTCGCGGATCGCCGCGTGCGCCTCCTCGGAATCCGGCCCGTTGGCGTGCGCCGCGCTGTCCACCGCCTCGAAGTAGAGGGTGCTGAAACGCGGGCGGGTGGCTTCGGGTTCGGCCAACCAGGCGAGCACCGTGTCGACGCGATCGGCCATCGGCATTTCCGCATCGAAGGGCTTCCAGTGGCTGGCCTGGACGCCGCCAATGGCTGCCTCCGAACCGGGCCAGAACATCGTGCCCGCGCGCAGTCCGGCCTTTTCCACGGTGATCCAGATCGGCTCGCTGTCCCACCAGCGCCCGTCCGACACGGCCTCCCGATTCCCCAGGCTGAACTTGCCCAGCGCCGGGTCGTGCATCGAGTTGTGGACGATGCCGTGATTGTCGGGCCGCTTGCCGGTCACGATGGTGAAGTGGTTGGGGAAGGTCAGGCTGGGATAGGACGGCGTCATCCATTCCGCCTGCACGCCGTGCTCGCTGATGCGTTCCAGGTTCGGCGTGATGCCCAGCTCCAGGTAGTCCGGCCGGAAACCGTCCAGCGACACCAGCAGCACCTGCGGCGGCGTTGCGGCAACCCCAGCGTCGTTGTGCGGGAGCGATGTGCACGCCGGCAGGACCAGCGCGAAGAATGTCGTCAGTGCGGACCGGGCCGCGAATTTGAATGGGTGCATCAGCCCATCCTAGCGTCTGCACGCCGCGGTCGTGCGTGCCGGAAGTCCGTGTTTCCGCCGCGGGAAACCGCAGCCGGGCGCGATGCGATAATCCCGGTCCTATCGATTACCGACAGGGTTTGTCATGTCCAGTCCCGTGACCCACACGCGCACCGATCCCGGCCGCATCATCCGCTCCCCGCGTGGCAGCCAGCTCACCTGCAGGTCCTGGCTGACCGAGGCTGCGTTCCGGATGCTGCAGAACAACCTGGACGCGGAGGTGGCCGAGGACCCGACCAGCCTGGTGGTCTACGGCGGCATCGGCCGCGCCGCCCGCGACTGGGAGAGCTATGACGCGATCATCGCGTCGCTCAAGACGCTGGACGACGACCAGACCCTGCTGGTGCAGTCGGGCAAGCCGGTCGGTGTCTTCAGGACCCACGTGGATGCGCCGCGGGTGCTGATCGCCAACTCCAACCTGGTGCCGCACTGGGCGACCTGGGAGCACTTCAACGAGCTCGATAGGAAGGGCCTGATGATGTACGGCCAGATGACCGCGGGCAGCTGGATCTACATCGGCAGCCAGGGGATCGTGCAGGGCACCTACGAGACCTTTGTGGAAATGGGGCGCCAGCATTACGGCGGCAGCCTCAAGGGCCGCTGGATCCTGACCGCCGGGCTGGGCGGCATGGGCGGCGCCCAGCCGTTGGCCGCGAGCCTCGCAGGCGCGTGCAGCCTCAACATCGAGTGCCAGCAGAGCCGCATCGACATGCGCCTGCGCACCCGCTACGTCGACGAGCAGGCCACCGATCTGGACGACGCCCTGGCCCGGATCGGGAAATACACCGCCGCCGGTGAGGCAAAGTCGATCGCGCTGCTGGGCAATGCGGCGGTGATCCTGCCCGAACTGGTCCGTCGCGGCGTCCGCCCCGACGCGGTCACCGACCAGACCAGCGCGCACGACCCGGTGCACGGCTACCTGCCGATCGGGCTGACCGTGGAGGAGTGGCAGGAGGGACAGCGCGATTCTCCCGGCCGCATCCGCGACGCGGCGATGCATTCGATGCGCAAGCACGTCGAGGCGATGCTGGCCTTCCATGCGCAGGGCATCCCGACCTTCGACTATGGCAACAACATCCGCCAGATGGCGTTCAACGACGGCTGCAAGAACGCCTTCGACTTCCCCGGTTTTGTCCCCGCCTATGTGCGCCCGCTGTTCTGCAAGGGCATCGGCCCGTTCCGCTGGGTCGCGCTGAGCGGCGACCCCGAGGACATCTACCGGACCGACGCCAAGGTCAAGGAACTGATTCCCGACGACGCCCACCTGCACAACTGGCTGGACATGGCGCGCGAGCGCATCGAGTTCCAGGGCCTGCCGGCGCGCATCTGCTGGGTCGGCTTGGGCATGCGCGACAAGCTGGGCCTGGCGTTCAACGAAATGGTCCGCAACGGTGAGCTGAAGGCGCCGGTGGTGATCGGCCGCGATCATCTCGACAGTGGTTCGGTCGCCTCGCCCAACCGCGAGACCGAGTCGATGCGCGACGGCAGCGACGCGGTGTCCGACTGGCCGCTGCTCAACGCGATGCTCAACGTGGCCGGCGGCGCGACCTGGGTGTCACTGCACCACGGCGGCGGTGTGGGCATGGGCTACTCGCAACACTCCGGCGTGGTGATCGTCTGCGACGGCAGCGAGGCGGCTGACCAGCGGATCGCGCGCGTCCTGTGGAACGACCCCGCGACAGGCGTCATGCGGCACGCGGATGCGGGTTACGAAATCGCCAGGGAGTGCGCGCGCGAGAAGGGCTTGGATTTGCCCATGCTGTAGCCCGTCGGGGTTTGTGCCGGGCTTGTGGCCCCCGGGGCGCGTCGTGGGAGAGGTGGGCGCCCGTTACGGACGCGCTTCGCTGAAAGCGGAACGCGCGACTTACGCCGGGCGCGCACGCTCCGCGACGGCCGCCAGCGTGTCGGGCGTGATGTCCCATTGCTCGGGCGCGTCGTATTCGAAGTCGACCTTGATCTTGCCGGTGTCGCGGCGGATCCGCAGCACGCAGGCGTCCCACGGCGCCTTGCCCGGGACCAGGGTCGCGGTACGCAACGCGTCGAACGTCTCGCCGATGGCGGGGTCGCGGGGCGTCGCGGCCTCGGCGGAAGCGCCGTCGTGGTAGCGGAAGCCGCTGAGGCGCCGTGCCAGCGCGCCGTCGCCGTAACGCGCGATCAGTGCATAGCCGTCCCAAAGCCCGTCCGAGACCGCCGGGTCCGCCACCAGCAGCTGGCCGAGCCTGGCAATCAGTTCATTCCTGTCCATGCGGATACCCGTTCAGAGATGCGCGCCAGTCTGGCCTCAGGCCGTGGCCCTGTCGATCATCTCGTCCATGCCGGCACCGGCGATCGCGTCAAAGGCCTGGCCATCGGCGTTGGCGAACGCGATCAGTGACGGGTCGTAGACCACCGCGCCGCTGTCGGGATCGATGACCTTGTAGTCCACGTGGACCTCGTCGGGACGCTGGGACGTGCCGCCGACGAGTTCCACCTCGATCGACACCTCCATGCCCTTGGCCAGCCAGTCGCCCCATTCCTGCTCCAGACGCGCGTAGGCGCCACGGTTGAACAGGCCGAACTGCGGAAACATGTTGACCGAGCCGTGTCCGTTGGCGAAGCGGTAGGCGATGATGTGGCCCACGTCGTCCGGCGTGCCCTTCATGTCGTTGTCCTTGCGGAAGCCGCTCTGCGCGTTGACCTCGATGCGGTCGGACGCGCGTCCCTTGCTGCTGGGCTCCCAGGTCAGGGTGGCTTCGGCGGAGGCCGGACGTCCTTCAGCGTCCAGCGTCCAGGTGATGTCGTTGACCTCGCCCGATCCGGCCTCGGTCACGGTGCCGTGGATCTCGTTGCCGTTGACCGTCTCGGCGAGTACCACGGTCGAGTCGGGGACCTTGCCGGTCAACAGCATGCGCGAGTAGCCGCCCAGCTCGCTGCCCGTTGGATCGGCGAGCAGGGTCGTGTGGCGGGTGAAGTCCTGGCGGTCGGCGGGGTAGGAGGAGGGCCCGCCGTCGCGCGGGGCGTCGAACAGGCGCTCCGATCCGCTCATGACCCGCAGCTTGCCCTTGTCGAGCATCTCCAGCGACAGGCGCAGGTCGCTGATGGACTCCAGGCCGTTGGCCTTGGCCAGCGTGCTGAAAGCGGGCTCCAGCGCGGTGCCGGCGTAGTCCTTGCCGTGGATTTCGATCCGTGTCCGGTCGGGAATCGTGGCGGGATCAAACGGATTCACCGCGCGCATCTGTTCGGGCGTCGCGTTCTCGTTGCGGAGGGTCACTTCGTAGCGCACCGGGACGCTCGTACTGCTGCCGTCGGGCGCTGCGATGGTCATGTCGGCCGTGGTCGTGTAGGTGGTGTTGGCGCCGCTTTCTTTGACGTCCTGGGTGCGCACCGACGCCTTGTCCAGATCGAAGCTCACGTCGACCGGGTCGGCCGCGAGGATGCGCTTGTCCAACCGCGCACCATCGCCGCTGTCGGGCCGGAGCGGGCAAGGCAATCCGCGCAGGAAGCTGCCCCAGAGTTGCGCGGGCGACGGGAGATTCAGGCTGGGAGTGAGCGACATGACGGCACGCTGGAAAGTGAGCGGGGCATTGCTCCGCTGAATCTAGCGTTCGCACTCCCCCAGCCGCCATTGGGGGAAACCCTTAAGCGTCGCCTGGCACCTTACCTATGGGCGATTTTGTTGCGGGGTGCTTCGCGTTCGCGCGCTTGCGTGTGCGGGGTTTCGCCGACGCCCCCGCACCCGGGTTGCCGGCGGCGGCGTCGAGCAGGCCGACCGGTTGCAGGCGCTCCATCCAGGTCAGTGCATCGGCATAGGCGAGGAAGTGCTGCAGGTAGCCGGGCGAGGTGTCGGCCATCAGCCGCATCGCGCGGTGGAGCAGGGCACTGGAATGGAGCGGGCCTGCTTCATCGGGAATCGGCGCCAGTGCCGCGCGCAACTGGCTTTCGGTGCGGATGCGGTCCCAGAGCCGGCGGAATTCCTCGAGCACGACCGGGGATGAAACCGTGGTGCGTTCCTTGTCTGCGGAGGTGGCGCAGTGGACCGCCCGTTTGTTTGCCTGGATGTACTCGGACAGCCCGAGCAGGGTGCGTTGCGAACGGTCTGCGTTGGTCGGCAAGCCCGCGTGTGTCGCCGGCGTGGCAGCCACCTCGGCCGCCCGGGACTGCATGAGTTCCTCAAGCCTGGCCTGAAGCAGTGGTGCGAGGGCTGCGTCTGCGAGGTCCAGGCGTCGCTGCAGTGCGGAGATCAGCGCGTCGCGCACACGGTTGGTGCGCGGGCGCTCATCCGGCAGCGGGTCGCCCTGCGCACCGGAGCGGGCAGCCTCAGTCGGCATCCGTGGCCGCGTCGTTTTTCGGCTTCGGGATCGGCGCAATTTCCACCCGCCGGTTCTTCGACCGCCCCGCTTCGTCCTCATTGGAGCTCACCGGCTGCTCCGCGCCGAACGCGGCGGCAAACACCGATCGCGACGGCACGCCGGCGGCAATCAGGGCACGGGTAACCGTCATTGCGCGCGCCGCGGACAGTTCCAGGTTGTCGGCGAAGCGCATGTTGCTGTCCAGCACCGGCCGGTCGTCGGTGAAGCCGCTGACCATGAGCAGCTCGTCGCGCGATTGCAGGTACTCCGAGAGCGGTGCAGCCAGGCTCTGCAGCAGGTCGCGCCCCTCCGGCTGCAGACGGTCCGAATTCAGCGCGAACAGCACGCTGCCACTGATGCCGATGCGACCGTTGATCACCGTCACGCGACCGCCGGCGAGCGGCCCGGCCAGCGCCTGCTCCAGCGTCTTCAACCGGGCTGCCTCGGCCTCGCGTTGCCTGACGGTTTCGTCGAGCTGGTTGGACAGCTGGACCTGCATTGCGATCACGCCGGCCAGGATGAGCACGAACGCACCGAGCAGCACCGACATCAGGTCGCCGAAAGCCGCCCACGTCGTTGCAGTGGATTCGGATTCGAGCTCGATCTCGTCGCTCATACCGGGGTCTTGCCGTGGGCCCGAGCGCCCGGCGCGCCCGCCAGTTGCTGAAGTTCACCGATGATCTGCTTCTGCGAGAGCATGCTCAGGTCGATCACCTCCCGCGCCTGCGCCACGTAATAGGCCAGTTGCTCGTCGCTGCGGGCCAATGAGGTTTCCAGTGCCGCCTCGATCTTCTCCAGGCGCTCGCCCAGAGTGTCGATCGCGGAACCGAATTGCTCGACCACCGCGCCCAGCACCTCGGCGAGGCTCGCAACTTCCACCGCGCCGCCACTGACCTGCGCGGCCGCGGCGCCGAGCGTGCCGGTCTGGGCGTCGACCTGCTCGCTGAAACGGGTGCCGACGCGTTCCAGCAGATCGGCCGAGGTGCTGACCAGCGCGTCCACCGACGTGCGCTGCTCGGTCGAGGTGTGGTTGACGGCGCCCAGCAGGGTTTCCAGGGTCGCCAGCAGCTGGTTGCGCTCCGCGAGCATGGCGTTGTCGCGCACGAGGCCGTCGGAAATGCTCTGGCGAAGTTCGGCGATGACCTCGGCGGCCGCCCGCGGCGCCTCGGCGGCGGTCTGCATCAGGCGCGCCACTTCGGCAATCGTCTCCTGCGCCTGCGCCTGCGCCTGCGCGGCCATCTGTGCAGCCGTGCGGCCGAGGGTGTCGCAGATGTCCTTCTGCCGGTTTACTGCTTCATTGCTGCTTTCGCGCCAACGGTTCTCCAGGCTGTCGTTCACGGCGGAGAGCGCGTCCGACCACTGCACGAGGCGCTGCTGGTCACGGGATTCCAGCGCTGCCTGGGAGTCGTCGTGGGCCTTGCGCATTGCCTCGATCAGCGCCGCTGCACGCTCGTCGTAGGTCGCGGCGGCCGATGCCATGGCCTGCTGGTTGCTGGCCGCGAGCTGTTCGTTGAGCTCTTGCTGGCGCGACAGGGCCGCGTCCCAGGCGTCGTCGCTGCGCTCGGCGCTCAGGTCCAGATGCGCGGAAACAGTCTGCAGCAGGGCGCTCGTCTGTTTCTCAAACCCGGCCGTGAACTGCCCCAGCGAACCCTGCAGCGCCTGCACAAGGCCGTCGTTGGCACGTTGCTGACCGGCAGCGGCGTTCTGCCATGTGTCGGCGGCTGCCGAGGTTGCCGTCTGCAGGCTGGCGGACACACCGTCCAGCTGCCGCTGCACCGCATCAGCGACCGAAGCCTGCAGCGCGGCATTTTCCTGCGCGAGGTTTGCCATCGTGCTTTCCATCATCCGCGACAGCACGGCGCCGATACTCCGCGCACTTTCCTCGAAGCCGACTTTCAGCGACTGCTCCAGATTTGCCGCCAAGCGCGCGTGATGCGCATCGGTACGGCTGTGGAACTCCTCCTGACTGGCCGACAGGCGCTCGCCGCTGGATTGCTGCAACTGCTGCAGGTTGGTGCTCAAGGTATCCAGGCGCTCGATCAGCGTCGGCATCAGGCTCGTTTGCTGTTGCAGCAGGCGGAACGCCTCTTCGCGCTGGTGGGCGTGCGAGTAGGGACGCAGCGTGCCCGCCAGTTGCAGGTCTAGCTGCTGCACCGCATGGGCCCGCTCGCGGCGGCACAGCGCTGACAGCAGTCCCAGCATCGAGGAGGCTGCAACACCCGCGATCGAGGTGCCGAAGGCAAACGCCAGGCCGCTGACCGGAGCGCCCAACGACCCACGGATGGCCTCCAGATCGGTTGCTCCCGCGAGCGCGAGTCCGGTGCCGCGCAGCGTCGCCATCATCCCCAGCAGGGTGCCGAGCATGCCGAGCAGCACCAGCAGACCGACCAGGTACGGGGTCAGCGCGGGTGCCGGCAGCGCCACGCGCTCGCCTTCCACGCGCAGGCGTACGGCATTGCGCAGGCTGGGGTGCAACCGCTGCAGCCAGCCGGACAGGTCGGACAACGCGGCGGCCGCATCGTCCGTGGCGGCGATCAACCCGAGGGTGGCCTGTCGGTAGCGATGCAGCTCCAGCGCGCCGGCGACGTAGAACGCGCCGATCACCGCGGTGACCGCGAGCGCGGGCAGGTTGGAGCCGATGTAGCCTGCGCCAATCCACGCAACGGCGATCAGGCCCACCAGGAAGATGACGACGTAGAGCGTGTTTTTGTGCATGTGATCCAGCTATCGGGTGCCGAGGGCGGACAGCAGCCCTTCGACGGGTTGAAAACGGATGTCGAGCTCTGCAAGCAGGACGTAGCCCATGTCCTGGCGGAAGCGGTCCAGCCAGGCAGCGTCTTCTGGAGCCTGGGTAGATGGGAGAAGCGGGTCGCGCGACTCCACCGCGGCGTCTCGCAGGCGTTCAAAGTGCTGCCCCAGCAACGCCGGAACCGACCCGAGCAGTGCGTGCTCGCGCGGGGTGAGGGTCAATTCCATCACCGCGTCCACCTCGGCCAGACGCGCCATGTCGGCGGAGCCGGACGCGAGCATGTCACGCAGATGCCCCCGCAGCCGCCCGACTTCGGCCTGCATCGACTGTTGCAGGTCGCGGTAACGCTCACGGAGCGGGCCGAACTCGAGAGCCGGCTCATCCTTGGCGACGGCCGTGGCACTCCGCGGAGGCGCCGACCCGGCCTCGGTCATCGCATGGATGCGCGCGACCAGGACCGCGCGAACCCGTTCGCATTCCTTGTGGACGTCGTCGCCGGAAGCGCTCGGGACGACCTCGTGAGCCGACAGGCGGCCGTCCAGCGCCCTGGACAGCGCCACGGCACGGGTCCAGTCCAGCCATTCGCTGAGACGCTCGGAAAGGGATGTGCTGCTCGCAGCGGGCGCTGCGCTGGTGAGACCCGCCAGCAGGCGAATGAACGCCGGGCCCTGGAGCGGAGTCCGTTGAAGTGCCTTGGCCATCGTACGTCGCGGAAAGCCGGCAATTTTACACGCGATACACCCGACGCACTTCCATGCGCTGTAGCTGTCGAGGGTTCCCGTCCCCCGCAGCGGGATGACGGGACCTGGATTGGTCAGCTTGTATGCTCGGCGGACCTTCGTTGCACCAGATGCGCCAATGAGTGACTGGTTGAACAAGCACATCCCGATCTGGATCGACGCCCTGTCGCACCCCGGGCTTTGGTGGCAGGCGCTGGCGGTCGTCGCTGCGATGGTGCTGGCCTGGGCGGTGGACCGGCGCTATGACGCCTGGTTACGTGGCTACCTGAAGACGGGGGATCACACGCGCGCCGGGCTGGTCGCCCTGGCAGCCAGCCGGCGCCTGGCGTTCCCGGCCGCGCTCTCGCTCGTGCTGGTGGTCGAGTGGGGGGTGTTCAAGCAGCTGGAGCTGCGCCACGCCTTGGTGTGGGTTGCGCTCAGCCTGTCGTTTGCGCTGCTTCTGGTGCGGCTGGCGGTGTACCTGCTGTCGGGCGCGCTGAAGCCGGGCTCGCTGCTGTCCGCATCGGAGAATTTCATCGTCGCGGTGGTCTGGGTCGGCGTCGCGCTGCACCTGATCAACTGGCTTCCCAATGTGCTGGCAGCGTTGGACTCGGCGGCGATAACGGTCGGAACCACGCGCGTGTCGGCCTTGCTGGTGCTGCGCGCGGTGGCGGTCGCGGCGTTGGTGATGGTGCTGAGCCTGTGGATCTCGCGCCTGCTGGAACGCAAGGTGCGCGATTCACAGCACCTGTCGCCCAGCGCGCAGGTGGGCATCAACAAGGTGATCAAGCTGCTCCTGCTGATCTTCGGCACCGTGGTCGCGTTGCAGGTGCTGGGGGTCAACCTGGCGGCACTGGCCGTTATCGGCGGCACGCTGGGCCTGGGCATCGGGCTGGGCCTGCAGCGGATCGTCAGCAACTTCATCTCCGGCTTCATCCTGCTGGTGGACGGCTCGATCAAGCCGGGCAACGTGATCACGGTGGAGGACCAGTCGGGCACCCGCTACGGCTGGGTCCATGAATTGCGCTCGCGCTACATCGTGATCCGCGACCGCGACGGCGTGGACACGCTGATGCCCAACGAGAACCTGATCATCAACCCGGTGATCAACTGGAGCTACGGCGGCGAGAGCATCCGGCTGAAACTGCCGATCCAGATCAGCTATGCCGATGATCCGGAACTGGCGATGAAACTGCTGGAGGAGTCGGCCAACGGGCAGGATCGCGTTCTCACCGACCCTGCGCCGGTGGCGCGCCTGCTGGGTTTCGGCGAAAACGGCATCGACCTCGATCTGCGCGTCTGGGTCACATCGCCGGAGCTGGGGATCAACAACGTCCGCTCCGACATCAACCTGGCGATTTGGCGGGCATTCAAGGCGCACGGAATCACCCGGCCGCTACCGCAACGCGAGCTGCGCATGCTGGAGGACGGCGCCGACTAGACGGGTGTCCGCGTTGCCCCGCGCGCCAGGGTTACCATCATCTACCCCTTGACTCGAGGCGACGGCACCATGGCAGAGCTATCCGACTTCCCGATCACGACGCGCTGGCCGGCGCGCCATCCCGAGCGGATCCAGCTCTATTCCATGCCGACGCCCAACGGGGTCAAGGCCTCGATCATGCTGGAAGAGACCGGGCTGGACTACGAGGTCCACCTGGTCGACATCACCACCGGCCAGAGCCACACGCCCGAATTCCTCTCGCTCAATCCCAACGGCAAGATCCCCGCAATCATCGACCCCGACGGTCCCGGCGGCAAACCACTTGGCCTGTTCGAGTCCGGAGCCATCCTGATGTACCTGGCGCGGAAGAGTGGTCGCTTTCTCCCTGCCGATCCCGCGCTGCGCTGGGAGACGATCCAGTGGGTGTTTTTCCAGGTCGGGTCGATCGGCCCGATGTTCGGCCAGCTCGGCTACTTCCATAAATTCGCCGGCAAGGACATCGAGGATCCGCGGCCATTGAAGCGCTACGTTGCCGAATCCAGGCGCCTGTTGGGCGTGCTCGATACCCAGCTGGACGGCCGGACGTGGCTGGTGGGTGAGGAGTACACGATCGCCGATATCGCCACGCTGGGATGGGTCAACAGTCTGGTCGATTTCTATGGCGCCGGAGAGCTCACGGGGTATGCCGACTTCACTCACGTGCAGGACTGGCTTCAACGTGGTCTCGCGCGCCCCGCCGTGCAGCGCGGACTTCAGATCCCGGCGGCCCCATAGCGCCATCGCACAAGACACGAAGGGTTCCGGGCGCGTGGAATCGCTGGAACGTGGTGCCTGGGAGATTGGTCAGGCACTTTCCTGAGGGGCGCCATCTAAATTCCGGTCAAGGAGCGATCACAGGTGAGACGAATACTGAAATGGGCGGCGTGGATACTGCTCGCCGTTGTGGCAACTACCGTTGTGCTCTGGCTGGTATCGCGCTACCGCGGCCCGTCCGCGACGCAAACCGCGGCGCTGGCATTGATGCAGGACCGCGCGTCGTTGCCGCCCGGCGAAAATGCCTTTCCGGCGATCTGGCTTCTCGACTTCGACGTGCCGCGCGAGCAGCTTCAAGCGGTTGCGGAAGCCGACGTTGCGCAAGCAAGCGCGGCGGTGACGCCGGCGGGCGATGGGCTCGTTGTCGAATCCCAACGCGCGGCATTGACCGGTTTTGAACAGCAGCGACCGTCCCGCGAAGACGCGCAGCAGTTCTGCAGCGGTGGCGACATCGATTGCCTGGCCAGGGTTCGTGCGGACCTGGGCGCCTACGAGGGTCTAATTGCGAGGCATCGCGGGTTGCTGGACCGCGTTGCGGCCCTGCAGGACTATGGGTATTACCGCAGCCCGCCATCCGCCCCGTCGCATGCGATGCTGCCGCCGCTGCAGCCGGCAGGCTACGAGCTCACCCGGGTCGCGTGGCAATTCGCGAACGGGGATGTGGATGTGGCGCTGGCTGGCGCTTGCAACGGCGTGCAGACCTGGCGACGCCTGGGTGCCAACTCGGACGCGCTGCTCATTCGCAGTGTTGCCGATCGCTACACCGATCGGTACATCCGGTTGCTGGCAGGGATGCTGGGTGAGGTCGGTCCGACCCACGAGCTGCCGACATCGTGCGCGACGGCATTCGCCGCCCCGACGGTCGCGGACGCGTCTTTGTGCGAGGCGATGCGCGGCGAATTCGTCGTTTCCACCCACCACATCCGCCAGCTGGCTGTCGACTCCTCCACGGCGCCGTCGCGAATCCCGAATCCCCTCCCCGCGCTCACCTGGGACCCGGAAAAGAGCTTGGCGATCCTCGCTGAAGGCCACTCATGGGCGTGCTCGGAAGCGACGGCCGGCAATCTGATCAACGATGTCCGAGTGGATCCTGGGCAAAACCGCAAAAGTCGCTGGCGTCTCGAATGCGTCGCCAACCCGACCGGCTGCATCCTCGCGGATATCGCATTTCCGGCCTACTACAACTACCAGCGGAAGGCGCAGGACCACGCTGCGCGACTGGAGTTGATGGGCGCACTGCTGTGGCTGCGCACCAATGCCAGGGCGGATGAGCCGCTTGAGCCCCAGCTGATGGCCTACTGGCGGCAGCACCGACGCGGCAACCGCGAGCTCCGCCTTGCAGACGATGGCCGGACGGTCAAGCTCCAGATGTACGCCGACGGGCCGGACACATGGTGGTCGCTGCCGATCTTTCCCGCCGCCGAGTAGGCAGGGCGGAATCGGGAACCACGCAACAAAAAACGGCGGGCCACGAAGCCCGCCGTTTTCGGTACATCGCCGGCGCGAGCGTCAGGAAATGGCGTGCTCACGCGCATCCAGCAACTCGAACTCCGGCTCCGCCTTGTAACCTGCCGAGCGCAATTCCTCGGTGTCGAAGTCGTCGACACTGATGGTCTCGATGGTCATCTCGCGCAGCGCCTGCAACTGGCCGCGTTCGTCGGCGGTGATCCAGCCCTCGCGCACACCCTCGTCGAGTTGCTCCGGGAAGGTGAGCGCTTCGATGTGGCTGTTCTTCATCGCCTTGAGGAACTTGCGCTCCACCGGTTCGGCGAGCACCACCGCGGCCAGGAAACTGTTGATCCGGCCGGCCGGATTGTGCTCGGTCGGGGTGAGGTAGATGCCTTCGCCCATCCGGTCGCGGGCCTCGTTGGGCACCATCAGCAGCGAAGCGGCGCGACGGCTGAGGCGGTCACCGGGCGGGGTGGCACGACGCCCGATCGGAAAGATCAGCGCCCACAGCAGCCAGCCGACCGGAGGCACCGGGAAGTTGCGCAAGGCATCCGACAGCGCCAGTTCGATCTTGTGCACCGCATTGAGGATCGACCACGCCAGCAGCGGCTGGTCGGCCTCCGGACGGGCCTGATCCTCGTAGCGCTTGAGCAAGGCACTGGCGATGTACAGCTGGCTGAGCACGTCGCCCAGACGCCCCGACAGCGACTCCTTGAATTTCAGCTTGCCGCCCAGCAGCAGCATCGACGTGTCCGCGCACAGGGCCAGCGCGGCCGAATAGCGGTTGAGCTTGCGGTAGTAGCGGCGGGTGTACGCGTCCCCCGGCGCCTTGCCGACGCTGGCGCCGGTGACGCCGAACCACAGCGAGCGAACCGCGTTGGAGATCGCAAAGCCGATGTGGCCGAACAGGTTGCGGTCGAACTCGCGGACCTGCTCCGGACCCTCGGGCATCATCGCCGCCTTCATTTCCTTGAGCACCCACGGGTGGCACAGGATCGCGCCCTGGCCGAAGATCATCAGCGAGCGCGTCATGATGTTGGCGCCCTCGACGGTGATCGCGATCGGCGCTGCCTGCCATGAGCGACCGAGGTAGTTCTTCGGCCCCAGGATGATGCCCTTGCCGCCGTGGATATCCATCGCGTCCTGGGCGATCTGGCGACCCATCTCGGTGCAGTGGTACTTGGCGATGGTCGATGGCACGGCGGGGTTTTCACCGCGCGCCACCGCCGCAGCGGTGGATTCCGACAGCGCGCTGATCGTGTAGGCGTTGCCGGCGATCCGCGCCAGCGCTTCCTGCACGCCTTCAAAGCGCCCGATCGACAGCCCGAACTGCTTGCGAATCCGTGCGTAGGCACCTGTCACCACGGCGCCCATCTTGCCGCCGCCGCTGGCGGTGGAGGGCAGGGTGATCGAGCGCCCGATCGACAGCACCTCGACCAGCATCTGCCAGCCCTTGCCGGCCTGCGCTTCGCCGCCGATCAATTGGCTCAGGGGGATGAACACTTCGCGTCCATCCAGCGGGCCGTTCTGGAACGGGCTGTTGAGCGGGAAGTGCCGCCGGCCCACGTTGACCCCGTCGGTGTCGCGCGGCAGCAGCGCCAGGCTGATGCCGATGTCGCGGGTGTCGCCCAGGATGCCGTCCGGGTCATACATGCGGAAGGCCATGCCGATCAGCGTCGCGACCGGCGCCAGGGTGATGTAGCGCTTGTCGAAGGTCAGCTTGACGCCGACCACGTTGGCGCCGTTCCACTCGCCCATGCAGACGATGCCGAAGTCGGGGATGGAGGTCGCATCCGAACCCGCCCACGGACCGGTCAGGGCAAAACACGGAACCTCCCGGCCGTCCGCGAGGCGCGGCAGGTAGTGGTCCTTCTGCTCTTCGGTGCCGTAATGCATGATCAGCTCGGCCGGTCCCAGCGAGTTGGGCACGCCCACCGTCGAGCTCACCACCGAGGAGATCGAGGCCAGCTTCTGGATGACCTTGTGGTTGGCCAGCGCGGAGAATCCGAGCCCACCGTATTCCTTGGGCACGATCATCCCGAAGAAGCGGTTCTTCTTGATGAACTCCCACATCTCCGGCGGCAGGTCGGCGCGCACGTGGGTGATGTCCCAGTCGTTGGTCATCGCACACAGCTCTTCGCACGGCCCGTCCAGGAACGCCTGCTCCTCCGCGGTCAGGACGGGCGCGGGCTGGTCGAGCAGCACGTCCCAGTCCGGGCGACCGGAGAACAGCTCACCTTCGAAACCCACCGTGCCGGCTTCCAGCGCGACGCGCTCGGTCTCGCTCAGCGGCGGCAGGATCTTGGTGTAGAAGCCCAGCAGCGGCTTGGTGATGTAGGGCAGGCGGATCGCCGGGACCAGCAATGGCACCGCAATCAGTGCGGTGATCAGGGCGACCACCGTCACGGCGGCAATGCTGGCGCCCAGCAGTGCGCAGGCCACCAGCGCGGCGGCCGTCAATGCGACCCACACAGGGAGCCGCAGGCGATGGTAGGCAGCAATTCCGGCCACCAGCAGGAAAACGATGAAGGGAAGGGCGATGCTCATGATGACGCTCCAGCAGCGGTGCGACGGTTGGGTGCAGGTCAGCTTAAAAAACGAACGCCCCGAAAGGGCGACGCGTCCATTAACATACGCTCGAGTATGGAGTTCGTTTGGCGCTTGTGTCAACTGCGACGCGCTGCAAACGATTCCGGTCCGCATACGGCTCCCGTCGCTGGCGTACGGTTGCTACACTCGCCCCCCTATGGCCACGACCCCAGCTGCTTCCGGAACCAAGCCCGCTCCCGCCCGAGCCGCGCGCCTCAGCGCGACGGGCTGGGCCGAGGCCGCGCTCGACCTCATCGCCGAGCAGGGCGTGTCGGCGGTGGCGGTGGAACCGCTTGCCCGCCGCCTCGGCGTCACCAAGGGCAGTTTCTACTGGCATTTCCCTTCGCGTGACGCATTGCTCGTCGCCGCGCTCGAGTTGTGGGAGCGGATGGAAGAGGAGACCGTGTTTGGCCAGCTGGAAGCGGTCGCCGACCCGCGTGAGCGCCTGCGTGCGCTGTTCTCGATGGTGGCGCGCGAGTACAAGACCCACATCATCTACTCCGAGCTGCTCAAGGCGCTGGATCACCCGGCGGTGCAACCCGTCATCGGCCGTGTCTCCGAGCGCCGCCTGGACTACCTCACCGCGTCGTTTCGCCAGGCCGGACTCGGCCGCGACGACGCCCGCAACCGTGCCCGCCTGGCCTATTCGGCGTATGTCGGATTTCTGCAGCTGAACCTGCAGCTCAAGCAGACGCGGATGCAACACGACGAGTTCGACAACTACGTCGAACACATGATGACGACGCTGATCCCACCGACGAACTGATGGTGGAGTCGAACCAACTGTTGGAGACATTGCCCGTGACCGCTTCTTTCACCGACATGTCCGCGCTCGCGGGAAGCTCGCTCGATTCACTCAACCAGTGGGTAGCGCGGGTGGCCGCGCTCACCCAGCCCGACGCGGTCCACTGGTGTGATGGCAGCGATGCCGAGAATGAGGCGCTGACCGCGGCCATGCAGGCCGACGGCACGCTGATCAAGCTCAACGAACAGACCCATCCGGGCAGCTGGCTGCATCGCTCCGACCCCGAGGACGTGGCGCGGGTGGAGCACCTGACTTTCGTGTGCACCAGCGACCGCGACGACGCCGGTCCGAACAACCACTGGATGGCGCCCGCCGACGGCCACGCCAAGATGGATGCGCTGTTTCAGGGCTGCATGCGCGGCCGCACGATGTACGTGATCCCTTACTGCATGGGGCCGATCGACTCGCCGCTGTCGCGTTGCGGGGTGGAGATCACCGACAGTCCCTACGTGGTCGCCAACATGCGCATCATGACCCGCATGGGCGCGCCGGCGCTGGCGCGGATCGAGCGCGAGGGGAACTTCGTCAAGGGCCTGCACTCCACCGGCGAGCTGGACCCGGATCGGCGCTTCATCATGCACTTCCCCGAAGAGCTGGAGATCAAGTCCTACGGCTCGGGCTACGGCGGCAATGCCTTGCTGGGCAAGAAGTGCCACGCGCTGCGCATCGCCAGCCATCAGGCGCGCTCGGAAGGCTGGCTGGCCGAGCACATGCTGATCCTCGGACTGGAGAATCCGCGCGGCGAAACCCACTACATTGCCGCCGCGTTTCCCTCGGCCTGCGGCAAGACCAACCTGGCAATGCTGATACCGCCCGAGGGCTACCTCAAGGACGGCTGGAAGGTCGCCACCGTGGGCGATGACATCTGCTGGATGCGCCCCGGCAGTGACGGCCGCCTGTACGCGATCAACCCGGAAGCGGGCTTCTTCGGCGTCGCGCCGGGGACGTCGAAGAAGTCCAATCCCAACGCATTGGCGTCGATCCAGTCCAACACCATTTTCACCAACGTCGGCCTCACCGCCGACAACCAGCCGTGGTGGGAGGGCCTGGCCGAAGGCGAGCCGGTGACCGATTGGCGAGGCGAGCCCTACGACGCGGCCAAGCGTCCGGCAGCGCATCCCAACTCGCGCTTCACCGTGTCCGCGCGTCAGTGCCCCAGCTATTCGCCGGAGAGTGATAACCCGGTCGGCGTGCCGATTTCGGCAATCGTGTTCGGCGGTCGCCGGCCCTCGCTCGTACCTCTGGTATTTGAAGCGCGCGACTGGACGCACGGCGTGCTGATCGGGGCGGCGATGGGCTCGGAGACGACGGCGGCCGCCACCGGAGCGGTGGGCGTCATGCGCCGTGATCCGATGGCGATGAAGCCCTTCTGCGGCTACAACTTCGCCGACTATTTCAGCCACTGGCTGGACTTTGACAACGGTCGCAACCAGCTGCCCAAGGTCTTCCACGTGAACTGGTTCCGCCGCGGCGAGCAGGGCGACTTCCTGTGGCCGGGCTTTGGCGAGAACCTGCGGGTGCTCGAGTGGATGATCGGCCGGGTGAACGGCACGGCCGGCGCAGTGGAAACACCGATCGGCAACCTGCCGACCGCGTCCGACCTGAATCTGGAGGGCGTCGAGCTGAGCGCTGAGGCGATGGAGAAGCTCTTCGGCTTCGAGCGCGCCGGTTGGCAGCAGGAATTCGCGAGCATCGGTGAGTACCTGGAAGAGTACGGACCGCGCATGCCGCAGGCACTGAAGGACGAGCAGCAGCGCATCGCGGCACAGCTGCAGGATTAGCGCAGACCGGGTGGCGCGCGCGCGGCATTGCAAGGAAACGAAACCCCGGCATCGCCGGGGTTTTTACTGCCAGGCGATGCGCCATCAATACGCCAAGTAAAACGGCCCCGTTTCCGGGGCCGCCTGTTACACACCCGTGACCGATGTTCTGATCAGAAGCGCTGCACGTACTCCATGTACAGGTACTGGGAGTCCGGGATGTCGTACTGCGGATCGAACGAGTTGGCGAACGTCTGGAACGAGGTGGGCGCACGCTTCTTGAAGATATTGTTCACGCCCAGTTTGACGGTTCCGTCCCACGGCAGCTCGTAGCGTGCCTGGATGTCGTGGTACGTGGTCGCGCCCAGCTTGTTGCGCGCGGCCAGTCCGTCGGCGTCGCGGCGGGTGTCATCCGAGCACACGCCATCCCCTGGGAAGGGGCAGTCCTCGACGAGGTGGGAGAAGTAGCGGCTGATCCAGGTGACGCCCAGGTTGCCGTTGGTCCAGTCAAGGGTGGCGTTTCCACGCAGGCGCCACTGCGGATCACGGTCGAAGTACCGACCGACCGCGGTCTCGACATCCGAATCCTGGGTGAACTGGGATTCCCACTTGGACATGTATGACGCGCTCAGCCCGGCGGAAAACCGGCCATACCCCGTGTCGCTGGTCCGGTACTGCAGGTCGAGATCGTAGCCCTCGGCGTTGATGCGGCTGAGGTTCTGCGGGCCCAGCAGCATGTAGTCGATCTGGAAATCGGACGGGCGGCGGGAGAACAGTGCGCAATACGCCTGGTCGCCGTTGGCGTAGCACTGGTCGAGGATGTAGGCCACGGTCGGCGTAGAGAGGGCGTCCTCGATCTCCACGTTCCACCAGTCCAGCTTGATTTCCAGGCCCTGTGCGTAGGACGGGCTGTACACCAGGCCAAGCGTCTTGGAGGTCGATGTTTCCGGACCGGCATCGGGATTGCCGCCGAAGGAGAACGGGAAGATCGTCTGGCCGAAATAGCCATCGCCCGAGTTGGTGCGCTGGATGAAGTTGGCCGGCACTCCGGAGGCAAGGCAGTTGGCGGCGATGGTCGGGGTGCGGCCGCCATAGTCTGCCGAACAGATGTCACCGAAGCTTTCATAGCTGTCGGCCAAGCCGCGGAACAGGGTCTGGATGGGCGGCGCGCGGAAGCCTTCCGCCCAGTTGCCGCGCACCAGCAGGTCCTCGAACGGTTTCCACTTGAAGCCGAATTTGCTGTTGGTGGTGTCGCCGAAGTTGCTGTAGTCGGAGTACCGCGATGCCAGGCTGACCTCCAGGAGCCGTGCGCCGGGTACGTCGGCAAGGATCGGGATCAGGACCTCTCCGAAAATCTCGTTCAGATCGTAGGAGCCGGAGGTTGGCTTGCGCCCGTTGCCCGAAGTGTAACCGGCGGCAACGAATGCATCGGGGCGGTCAAAGCCGCTTTCCTTGCGGGACTCTATGCCCAGCGCGAAGCCCATTGTTCCGGCGGGCAGATCAACGATGTCGCCGGCCAGATTGGCGGTAAAGCTCTCGCTCTTGTTCTGGAACGTGTCCTGCGCGGTAAACAGGATGTAGTCCAGCATTTCCTGGGTTACCCCGCCCGCCGGGGAGAGCGGATTGAAAGGTACGCAGCCCGCGATTGCATTGCCGGGGGTTCCGCATTTCACCACCCCATCGGTGTCCAGGAACGACGGGCCCACGCCTGCGCGAACGTTGAGCATGTTGGCATCGCCAATCTGCGTGTCCATCTGGTCCGACTTGTTGAAGGCATAGCCGATATCCCAGTTGAAGTAACGATCGGCGAAGTCGAAGTTGCCCTCAAAGCCCGCGTACACGTGGTAGGTCTTCACGTTCTGCTGGTAGACGCGCGGCTGCTCGGTGAGGCGATGGCTCCACTCCACCGTGCGCCCGTCCCCACCGTACGCGGGGTTGTAGGGGTTGAAGTAGCTGTCCGGGCTCATGCCGGCATCGTTGCCAAAGACCCCCTCACCGCCCGCGAGCGGATAGCCGGCCAGCTGCTGTTCCGATCGGCGCTCGTTGTAGAGCCCTTCACCGCGGAAGGCGATGTGGTCGGTCAGGTCGAACCGCCCCTTGACGTACATCGCGGTGCGGGTCTGCGGCGTCAGCAGGTAGTTGTCCTTGGCGTAGTTGTACGCGTAGGCGCGGCCCCACGGCACGGTCTGGCCGTACGCGTAGCGCTGCTGGCCATCGGGGCCGATGCCGATCGCGCCAGGCGGGATGATCCGGTAGCTGCCGATTCCGTAGGGGTTGTAGTCATCCGCGTCCGGGTCGGTGTCCACGATCGGCGCGTTGTTCCAGATCTTGCCGTTTGAGGAGTAGCCGCTGAAGAAATCCGATGCGTTGGCGCCGAATCCGAACACCGGCACGGCCGACTGTTCGCGATCACCGGCCATGACCGCGCCTTCCTCGACGCGCGACAGGCTCATCACCACGTTGCCGCGCTCGCCGTTCGCCCCCAGCGTCGCCTCGATGGTCTTGCGATCGCCGTCGCCCTGGCTGTACTGGCCGATGTGGGTGCGGAATTCGGCGCCCTCGAAGTTGTCGCGGGTGATGATGTTGATGACGCCGGCAATCGCGTCGGAACCATAGATCGATGAGGCGCCGTCCTTCAGCACCTCGATGCGCTCCACGATCGCCGAGGGGATGGTGTTCAGATCGACCGTGCCGTCCAGGGCCGAGACCCAGCGCCGGCCGTCCACGAGCACCAGGGTGCGGGAGGCGCCCAGGTTGCGCAGGGAGATGTTGGAGGAACCGTCACCGCCGTTGTTGAACGTGCGGTTGAGCGACGGGCCCGCGGCGGATATGCGGTTCAGGACTTCTGCAACCGAGGTCACACCCTGCTTCTCGATCGCCTGACGGTCCAGTACAAGGACCGGTTGCGAGGTTTCCGCATCCACCGAGCGGATGCGCGAGCCGGTGACTTCAACGCGGTCGAGGGTGGTGGGACTGGAATCGGGCGGTACGTCCTGCGCGAGTGCCGCGCCCGTGCCAGCCAAGCTTGTTGCGCCTGCCACGAGCGCCAATCTGATCGCGTCGCGGAGCTGAGTGGTCATGTAAGTCATGTGCGCCTCTCTCCAGGTTGGACTTGGTGTAATGCCAAGGATCCCGGCCGAAAGCGACGAATGAAAGAGCACGTTCGGCAAGGTAGGGACATCCTAGCCATGCCTTGAGACGATTTAAAGTCTTTTTAACAAAAAAGTATGGATTTCTTTGCAAAAGTGTGTGCAAGAAAGTGGTAGTAGGCCCGTCGTTGCATGGGTGCAGCGTTTTCTTCCCGCGCAAATGCATCAGCCCTGCTTGGCCAGTGGCCGGCAGGCGCGTGGTCGCACAAAGGGGTGCGGGTGCATGCTGCGCATACCGCCAAGCGGGCGCATCAGGGGATATAAAGCAGGGCGCGGGCCGCGTGAGCTGCGGCAGGCCTGTGGATCGAGTGTTACAGATCCTGCTCGTAACGGACGTAGGGCACGGTGCCCTCGTCAGCATCCGCGTTTGCCGCGAACGGATTGCTGCCCCGGGTGATTTTCTCAGCGCCGACGGTCAGGCTGCCGCTCCAGGGGGTGCGCCAAGTCAGGCCGATTCCCAGCCCTTCCCAACCGCCGGGTTGGGTGGGGGTATCCACCACGCGGCCAATGATATTGGCGTCGAAGTCGCCGTAACCGGCGCCGACGGTCAGGGTGCGGCTGCTCCAGCGATCGGCCAGGGCGGCGGGCGCATCACCGGCGGGAATCAGGCGTGCCCGCGCCCAGGTCCCACCGATGGAGACCGTGGCCTCGCTGCCGATGTTCTGCTTGCCGTAGACCGTGAGCGTGTTCTGGTTGACCTGGTTGGCGGCGTGGCCGGGATTCAACCACGCCGGCAACGTGTCGCGGCTCTTGCCCACCGACACACCGAAGCGGGTGGACCGGGTACCGATACTCGTGCCGGCGGCCAGTCGTTCGTGGCGCTCGTTGTCCATCGCCGCCAGCAGGCAGTGATTGGCCAGGTTGCCGATGGTGCCCGCGAGCCCGCTGCTGCGGTCGCAGACCAGACCCAGCGTATTGCTGCCCTGAAGGCCGAATGCGGCGTCAAGGGTGGTGCTGCCGACACGCCACCGCGCGCCGGAGGAAGGGGTGCCTGTGGGTTCCAGCAGGAGCAGTGCTTCCAGCTTGCCGCTGGTGTTGTTCCAGACTGGCAAAACGGTCGGGTCCGCACGCTTGACCTTCTTCGGAGACTGCGCATGGGCGCCTGTCACCACGCCACAGGCGAGGAGCAGGGTCAGCGACAGTTGGAAGAGGCGGCTTTTCATGACACAGATTCGACCCGGCTTGCCCGGATGAGTTCCCCCGTACTGGAGCATCGATACTACGGTGTTTATGTTTCTTTAACAATCAACGTGGCGTGAATTCCCGCTTATTGCAAGCGCTCGGGAGCTGGAACCTGTTGTGCCGCGACGTCCAGCAGATCCTGGATGCGATCGCGGGTGAACTCGTAGCGCTCCCCGCAGAACTCGCAGCGGATCTGCGCATCGCCATCCTCCGCCGCGGCCAGTGCCTCCTCGCTCCCCAGCGACACCAGCATCGACTCTACCCTTTCCGCCGAACATGAGCACGCGAACCCGAGTGCGCGGTCGCCCAGGAGCTGCACGCCGTCGTCGTGGAACAGCCGGTTGAGCAGATCCGCCACCGGCGTCTGCAGGAGCTCATCGCGACCGAGCGTGTCAAACAGCGCGCCGGCGCGATTCCAGCCGTCCTCATCGCCTTCATCTCCGGGCAGCTTCTGCAGCATCAGGCCGGCCACGTGCTCGTCATCGCCGGCCAGCAGAAGACGGGTAGGCAATTGCTCGGACTGACGGAAGTAGCCTTCGAACGCCTCGCCCAGGGTATCGGCGGCGTCGAGCGCCACCAGGCCCTGGTAGCGCACCGGGTCGCGGCCACCGACCGAGGGGTTCTCGATGGTGATTGCCAGGACGGTATCGTCGCCGAGGTCGCGCAGATTGCCGGAAACAGCCTTCCCGCCCGCGTCAACGTGCTCCGGATCAAGACGCACGATGCCGCGCAGGGTGCCGGCAGACGTGCACTCGACAAACAAGGTCCGCAACAGCCCGCTGCTGCGCAGTTGCACCGACAGGCGGCCGTCGATCTTGACGTGGCCGGTAAACAGGGCCGCCGCCGCCGTCGCCTCGCCCAGCAGTTCCACCGCACCGGGCGCCTGGTTGCCGACGTCGGTCATGAGTTGGCGTATGTGCTGCCAGGTATGCCGCAGCTGCACGTGCACGCCGCGCACGCCCGCGCGGTCGATCATGAATCGGGTGAGCCGGTCGTCGGATCCGTCGGATGCGGGTTGTGGGGTGTGTGCTTGTGGCATGAAATGCTCGCGTGGCCGGCGGTTGGTCGATAATGCCGGTGAAGACGGGTTGACCAGTCAAGATGGGGACGCGATGGGCAGGGCGCAAGACGGGCCGGATGAGCACGGCCAGCGAGAGCACGGGCCAGAACAGGATGCGCCAGAGCGGCACGATCCAGAGCGGCACGAGCAGCGCATGCAGTCGCCCGGCGCCGGCCCGCGCAGACGTCGCTGGTGGCGATGGGTGGTCGCGGTCCCACTGGTGCTGTTGGTGGCCAGCATTGTCCAGGTCGGCACGTTGCGGTTCGTGGACCCACCCACCAGCGCGTTCATGGTCGCCCGGCAGGTTTCGGCATGGACCCGGGGAGAGAGCGACTTCCGCCTCGCCTATCAATGGCGCGACCGCGGGCAGATATCGTCCAACCTGCCGCTGGCGGTGGTGGCCTCCGAGGACCAGCGCTTTGCAGACCACCACGGCTTTGATCTGGAAGCGATCCGCAAGGCGCGCGAGCGCCATGAAGAAGGTGGCCGCTTGCGCGGCGCCAGCACCATCAGCCAGCAGACCGCGAAGAACCTCTTCCTGTGGAGCGGGCGCAGCTGGGCCCGCAAGGGACTGGAGGTCTGGTACACCGCGCTGGTGGAGTTGATGTGGCCGAAGTCGCGGATCATCGAGGTCTACGTCAACGTTGCCGAGTTCGGGGACGGCGTGTACGGCGCGCAGGCCGCGGCGCAACGTTACTTCGGCAAGGATGCGAGCCAGTTGACGGCCGCCGAATCGGCGCGGCTGGCGGCGGTGTTGCCCAGTCCCAAGCGCTACAGCGTGGAAAGACCGGGCCCGTACGTCCAGCGCCGGACGATGCAGATCCAGCGCCAGATGCGCCAGATCGGCGGTCCGTCCTACCTCGAGCAGTTCGAGTAGGGGCCTCGGCAGCCGCCGCATTCGCGGGCGGTCCGCGCGGCACTCATGGGTGCTCGGCTACCATGCCGCGATGAAGCCTGCCGACGCGCCCGACAACCACCTCACCCTCGTGGTGGCCGCGTTCAACGAGGCCGCCAGTCTGCCGCTGCTGCAGCCACGGCTTGCCGCCGCCCTGGACGCGGTGAGCATGGAGCACGGCATCGGTGGCGGCATCCTCTACGTGGATGACGGCAGCAGCGACGCGACCTGGACCGTGATGCAGGCGCTGGCGGCGCAGGACCCGCGGGTCTCCCTGCTGCGACTGTCGCGCAACTTCGGCAAGGAGCTCGCCCTGACCGCCGGACTGGACCGGGTGGTGCACGGCGCCGCGTTGATCCTGGACGCCGATGGCCAGGACCCACCCGAACTCGCGTCGCAGTTCGTCGCCCACTGGCTGGCGGGGTTCGACGACGTGCACGGCACCCGGCTGGTGCGCGAGGGCGAGGGCTGGTGGAAGCGCGCCACTGCGCACGCGTTCTACCGGGTGATGGGGCGCCTGTCGAAAACGCCGATTCCGGCCGACACCGGCGACTTCCGCCTGCTGTCGCCGCGTGCGCTGGCCGCGCTGGCGCAGATGCGCGAACGCCACCGCTTCATGAAAGGTCTGTTCGGCTGGGTGGGCTTCAATCGCGTTGCACTGCCCTACCAGCGGGGTCCGCGTGCGGCCGGGGAGACCAAGTTCAACTTCTGGCGCTTGTGGAACCTGGCCCTCGAAGGCATCACCAGTTTCTCCACCGCGCCGCTGCGGCTGGCGACCTACCTGGGCATGGCGACCGCGCTGCTGGCCTTCGGCTATGGCTGCTGGGTGATCGGCAAGGCGTTGCTGTGGGGCGACGCGGTGCAGGGCTGGCCGACCATGATGGCGGTGATCCTGTTCCTGGGCGGCGTGCAGCTGATCGCGCTGGGGCTGATCGGGGAGTACCTCGGACGCCTGTACGAGGAGTCCAAGCAGCGCCCGCTCTACCTGGTGGATGCCTGGCAGCCGGCGGCGGGGGTATGCTCGGATCGGATACCCGATACACAAGGAGAGCGCCATGCGCAACGTAAGGCATCTGCTGGAAGCCAAGTCCCCTGAGGTCTATTCGATCGCCCCGGATGCACCGATGATCGATGCGATCCGCCTGATGGCGGAGAAGCGGGTGGGAGCGCTGCTGGTTCTCGACAACGGACGGCTGGCCGGGATCATCTCGGAGCGTGACTACGCCCGCAAGATCATCCTGCAGGGCCGCTCTTCCAAGACCACCGCAGTTTCAGAGGTGATGACCACCGACATGCACACCGTCGGTCTGGAAGACACCGCCGAGCACTGCATGGCGCTGGTAACCGACCAGCGCATCCGCCACCTGCCGGTGATGGCCGACGGCAAGGTGATGGGGGTGGTATCCATCGGCGACCTGGTGAAGGCGGTAATTGAGGACCAGCAGCAGGAACTGGTGCAGCTGCAGCGCTACATCGAGAGCTGATCATCGGCGGGGCGGACGCCTACTTGGCGTACTGCCCACCGCAACCCGAATCCTCCCCCGGACCCAGTTCCAGCGTTGCCAGCAGCGCCGCCGGCGGCGAGATGCTGCCCAGTGCCAAGGCAATGGCGCCGCGCAGGCCGACGCTTTTCAGGTCCGGACGCACGGAGGGGTTCTTGAACGTGCCGTCCACCAGCAACGGGGAGCGGAACGCCAGGATGGAGCGGTCCTTGGGCCGTGGACGGATCCGCAGATCGAGCTGTTCGTCCTTGAGGTTGATGGTGCCCTCACCGATCAGGATCGTGTCGGTGGTGTCGAAGGCCAATGCATTGGCCGTCATGACGCCATTGGCGACTTTGAAATCACCGAAGGCGCAGCGGAGGGGGATCAGGCGATCGCCCTTCAGCTTGAACTTGATGATCTCGGCGATGTCGATGCCGGCCATCTCCATCAGGATGTTGCTGATCTGGCCCCGGCCCATGCCCACATCGACCTGTCCGTCGCTGCTGCCGAGCATCGCGGCAATCGAGTTGCCTTGACCGGTCAGGTCGACGTGCCCTGACAGCTTGCCGATAGCGTTCTGCACCAGTTCGACCTGCGGCAGCAATTGCGACAGGTCCAGCCCGCTGGCCTGCATCCTGGCCCGCGTCTGTATGGCGTCTTTGCGCGCGTCCATCCGCACGTTGGATGCAATCTTGCCGCCAGCGACGCCGAAGTCAAAAGGTTCGAGCACCAGCAGCCCGGCCTTCAGCGACAGGTGCGTGTTCATGTGCTCCAGCGGCAGCGAGGGTGCGTTGATGCGGTCGGCCTTCAGGCTGACGTCGGCATCCATCGCGCGCATCTTTTCCAGCTTGTAGGGGGTGTCGGGCAGCACGCGCTGGCGGGCTTTCATCTCCGCGGCTTTCGCTGTCAGCTCCGGGTTGCTGGTTTCTCCGGCACCGGTTTGGGGCGCGCCGCCGACCAACCCGGCCAGGTCGTCGAAGTCGAGCCGCTTGGAATGCAGATCGGCCTTCAGCAGGGGGCGATCACCGCCGGTGGTGAAGGCTGCGCTGCCGGCAAGGTCGCTGTCGCCCACGGTTCCGCTGAACTTGTCGTAGTGCCAGGTGGTGCTGGATCCCTGGATGTCGCGGGTCAGCCGGCCCTCCAGGGTGTAGGGCGGGGTGGGGGGCAAGGCGACCCCGATCAGCGGATAGAGGTCGTCCAGGTTTTTGCCTGCCAGGTTGAGCTGGAGGTCGAAATCACGCATGCGCAGGGGATCCAGCAGCGTCCCGCGCGCGTGGGCCTTGGTCGCGCCGGCCTGGGCGCGCGCGTCGATCTGGTAGGGCGACTCGACATCGCGCAGTTCCAGCGGCGACTCCGCGGTGCCTTCCACGGTGAATTCGTTGCCGCGCCACTGGCCGCCGCCCTTCACCTGGATCGGTGGTGCGTCGCCGATTTCCTTGGCCGCCGCGCTGGTCACGTCCACCTTGATGTCGGTCTTGTCCGCCTCGTCGAGGAACACCAGCTCGCCACGGGAAATCCATACCCGCCGAAACTCGAGATTGCTGTCGCCGCCGCCGCTGTTGCGCAGCTGCCAGTTGCCGCCGCCTTCCGGGTTGGCTTCCAGCGAGACGTGCGGTTGCGCCAGGCGCAAGTGGGGTATGCGCACCTTGCCCCGCAAGAGGCGCAGCAGGTCGATTGACAGCTCCAGCTGCTCGGCGCTGGCCATCTCGGGATCGCGCGCCCACTTGGCGTTGGCGAAGTGCACGTCATTGGCACGGATTGTCGGCGTCCAGCCCAGGTCGACGTCGAGATCGCCCTTGATCCGGAACTCGCGTCCGGTGCGGTTCTCCACCTGGCGCTCGACCGGCCCCTTGAACCAGTTCCAGTCCCACAGCGCGACCAGCACGATCAGGCCAAGCACGATCATCGCAAGTGCGGTCCACCACGGGTGACGTCGGGGCAGCTGCCACCATTCATCCGAGCCGGGTGCGCCTTTTGGGCCCGGCTCGGAACGGGGCGGGGTGGAACGCGGGGAATCGGGCATCGACGGGATCGGGTGGCGTGGAATTGCCCAACCATCCGCACCCCACGGTAAAACGCCGGTGAAATGGCGTCGCCGCGGTTCAGGCCCCGATCCGCGGTCGCGGCCCGCGCGCCGATGCGATCAGGTGTGGGCCTGCTCGCGGGTGGCCAGGAACTCCACGTCCGGGGCGCGCTCCTGCGCCAGCTGCAGGTTGACCCGCGTGGGCGCGAGGTAAACGAGCTGGTCGGCGGCGTCGAGCGCGAGGTGGCTGGCGTTCTTGTCGCGGAACTCCTCCAGCTTGCGTTCGCTGGCGCAGCGGATCCAGCGCGTGGTGGAGATGCTGACCGGCTCGAAGATCGCATCCACCCCGTACTCGGCCTTCAGCCGGTAGGCGACGACCTCGAACTGCAGCACGCCGACCGCGCCCAGAATCAGGTCGTTGCTCATCAGCGGACGGAAGAACTGGGTCGCGCCTTCCTCGCTGAGCTGGGCCAGCCCCTTTTGCAGCTGCTTGAGCTTGAGCGGATCACGCAGGCGCGCGCGCCGGAACAGCTCGGGAGCGAAGTTGGGGATGCCGGTGAAGGTGATCGATTCGCCTTCGCTGAAGCTGTCGCCGATCGACACGGTGCCGTGGTTGTGGATGCCCAGCACGTCGCCCGAATAGGCCGTCTCGGCGATCTCGCGGTCGCTGGCCATGAAGGTCAACGCATTGGCGAGCTTGAGCTCCTTGCCGGTGCGTACGTGGAAGGCCTTCATGCCGGCGGTGAACTTGCCCGAACACACCCGCATGAACGCCACCCGGTCGCGGTGTTGCGGGTCCATGTTGGCCTGGATCTTGAACACGAACCCGGTGAGCTTCTCCTCGGTCGGATCGACATCGCGGGTCGTGGTTTCGCGCGGCTGCGGCGCGGGCGCGTTCTTGACGAAGAAGTCCAGCAGCAGCTGCACGCCAAAGTTGTTGACCGCCGAGCCGAAGAACACCGGTGTCTGTTCGCCGGACAGGTACTTCTCGATGTCGAACGGATGGCTGGCGCCCTGGACCAGCTCCAGCTCGTCGCGCAGTTCGGCCAGCACGGCGGTGCCGATGCGCTGCTCGAACGCGGGATCATCGATCGACTTGAAGATCGTCGAATCCTGGCGGGTGAAATTGCGCCCCGGCTCGTACAGGTGCACCTCGCCGGTGAGCAGGTGGACGACGCCCTTCAGGCGCTTGCCCATGCCGATGGGCCACGTCACCGGCGCGCACTGGATGTCGAGCACGCTCTCGACCTCATCGAGCAGCTCGATGGGCTCCTTGCCTTCGCGGTCGAGCTTGTTGATGAAGGTCATGATCGGCGTGTTGCGCAGCCGGCAGACCTCCATCAGCTTGATCGTGCGCTCCTCCACGCCCTTGGCAACGTCGATCACCATCAGCGCGGAGTCCACGGCGGTCAGCACGCGGTAGGTGTCCTCGCCGAAGTCCGCGTGGCCCGGGGTGTCGAGCAAATTGACGATGCGCCCGTCATAGGGGAACTGCATCACCGAGCTGGTCACCGAGATGCCGCGCTCCTGCTCCAGCTTCATCCAGTCCGAGGTGGCGTGGCGGGCGGCCTTGCGGCCTTTCACCGACCCGGCCATCTGGATCGCACCGCCGAACAGCAACAGCTTTTCGGTCAGCGTGGTCTTGCCCGCGTCGGGGTGCGAGATGATCGCGAACGTGCGGCGGCGCAGCGCCTGTTTGGAGACGTCGGATTTGCTGGAGACGTCGGATCTGGATGCGTCGGACATGGGCTTGGCGCGCACGGGCGCGCCGACAGAGCGGAAAGCCGCCAATTATAGGTGCTCAGCGCGCTGCCTATGCGCGAACCGCGGGCGATGGCCAGACGCAACCCCTCCAACCAGATATCAGCACTGTGACCGGGGTCCGGATGGCGCTCTAAAGCCGCCCGGCTAGCAGCCGTTATCTGGCATGGGCGGATTACCCGCGCGACCTATTGTGGAGAAGGATCAGTGTTGATTGTGATTTCCGGCGGGGATGTCGCCCAGGCGAAGGAACTCGAAACCTCCCTGCGTGAATTTGGATTGGACTGGAAGATTGAATGTGTCCCCGTCACCGACGCGGATCGCATCCAGTCACTGTCTCCCGACGTGTTCGTCGCCGAGGTGCACCCGCACAGCCCCGCCTTGTTGACGCGTTTGCGCACGGACTGCCCGGACACCGTGCGGTTGCTGCTGCTGGAGTCCGGCCAATGCGCGGACGCACTGAGCGCGCTGGACTCGGCCCATCGCGTACTGACCAAGCCGATTGACGCCGGCGAGCTTGTCGACGCGGTGGAGAGCGTGACCGACCTGCGCTCGCTGCTCGACAACGAAGAGCTCAAACTGACAATCGGTCGGATCGACTCGCTTCCGCCGGCGCCGCGCATGTACATCGAACTGGTGCGCCTGATGCGCAACCCCGACGTCAGCATGACCGAGATCGCATACGTGCTCTCACAGGACCCGGCACTTGCCGCCAAGGTGCTGCGGCTTTGCAACTCTGCGATGTTCTCGGCCGGCCGGGAAATCACCGACATCCGCTCGGCCGTCACCCGCCTGGGGCTGGGCACGCTGCGGCAACTGGTGCTGGCCAGCGAAACCTTCGGGCAGGCCGCGGGAGAGACCGGGGTCGATCGGGAAAGCATGCAGACGCGCGCCCTGGCGATCTCCCGTCTGGCGGGCAAACTGCTCGCCGGACCCAGTGCGGACCTGGCCGTTACTGCCGGACTGCTCGCGGAAGTCGGGCTTCTGCTTCCCGGGATCGTCGACCACCTGACCACAGACACCGATGAGACGTCCCCGGAAATCGCGCCGGGCAGTCCGGGCTATGCCGAGGCGGGCGCCTACCTGTTGGGCCTTTGGGGCCTGCCGACGCCGATTGTCGAGGCGGTCGCCCACCAGTTTCGTCCGCGGCGCATGCGCTCCACCGGCTTCTGGGTGACCGGCGCGGTCCATGTCGCTTCGGCGCTGGTCAAGGGCATCCCGGTTGATGAGAGCTACCTGCATTCGGTAGGGATGCTGGACAAGCTCCCGCAATGGCGCGCGATGGCCGAGCAGATGGATCAGGGGCTGAAAGCGGCTTGAGGCGGGGTAGGGTGGCCGAGGCAGCAGCTGTTGACAGCTCTGAAGCATCGTGGTAACTGGAAAATTCCCATCGGAAGGGTAAACAGCGTGCACGGACGACATAGGTTCTTGTTCGCCGAAAGAAAAGGAACTTCTTATGTTCGCAAATGGTTATGCGATGCGGCGGCTTGCTCTCGTTTTTCTTTGTCCATTCGTCCTGGGTTATGCCCACTCCGCTGTTGTGGCCCGAGCCCGAGTTCCGCCGACATACAATGGAACCTTTGTCGCATGTAATGCTCCGACTCGATTGGTATCGATAGTTCGTGGCAAAGACAGTACAACGGCCCTCCAAACCATGCCCAGCGGCATCCGCGGAAAAGCCCTCCTGCCGGCGATGGAGAGTGCATACGATCAGTACTGGGCGGCGGCGGATGGGTCGGCGGCGGTGGTGGCCACGTCCGTGCGATCCCCGGGGATTATCCACCTGGTAACGTGGACGAACCGCCCGGTGGAGCTGGTGGGTGTGGTTCTGGACGTTGATTTCCAAAAGGATCAAGTGTTGGTGGCGACGGCCTTTGACGGAGACCGGGTACGCGTCCGCATATTGGACAGTCGCAGCGGGAAGATTGTCGCAGACTCCATGTTCCGTGATTCAATCGGGGCCGATATCGGCTATTTTTCGATGCGCCTGACGGAAGATGGTCGGAGTTATTACTACATAAAATTCTCCGACGCGGGAGCTCGTGTAGTAACGATGAGGGATGTTGTTACCGGAGAGGTTGTCGCAACGTCTCCAGCTGGAATAGGTGATGTTGATGACGTAGTCATGTTCTCGAAAAAACGTGGCATCCTCGCCGCCGGGGGCAAGGCATATCTGTGGGGGGAACGGGGCCCAGAGATGGTTCGGCTCGAGCCGGTCATTGGTTGGATCAATGAGATCATCGAGCCCAATGGAAGTGGCATATATGCCGTGCGGGGACGCGCCGGATGGGGAGTTATTGACTCGAGGACTGCAGACTGGAAGCTGGTGGTTCCCGGACTGGCGCAGAATCTGACTGTTGACTCCAACTATTTGATCCACTTAAGCGTTGTCGGTGAATCACCCACTTTGAGCGTCTACGATTTTTCAGGCGTCCATCCAAGGTTGGTACGCCGGATCGCGAGTAGTTCCGCTCGCCAGGAGGAGGTCGCCTGTACAAATGCGTTTGGAATGATGATCAGTAGAGATGGCAAATTCAGCTGGCAGAGGGCATTACCCATAGCGATTCCGTAAAAGCCGAGTTTATGAGTACCAAGGAACGCACCATGACCGGAAATCATAGACGTAGATTTTGCGTAGCTGTATCGGTAGCTGGAGTGCTTCTATGCCAAGCCACTGCCGGTGTCGTGGGGCACGCTGGATTGCCACGCTCCGCCAGCGGCGTGGCGATGAGTTGCGATCATCCGTTCAAAACGATCGCGGTTGTCCGCGCGAAGAGCGCTACAACCGTGTTTCAGTCCACACCGAAGGGGATCGCTTGGCAGGTGAACCTCCCACCAGTGCAGAGCGATTTCGACCAGTACTGGATAGCGCCGGACGGCGACGGGGCCGTCGTGGCGGTCTCGATGAGCGACGGCGGCAAAGCCTACCTCGTTTCACGCAATCATAAGCCCGTTGAAGTAGCGGGAGTATTGAGCGAGGTGGACTTTCAGCCTGGGCTGGTCCTCGTCGCCACAGAGGGAGATGCCCCGGGCATTCGCGTCCGTGTTTTCAACCGAACAGACGGGGCGGTTGTCGGGGACAGCGTTGTCAAGGATGTTCCGGGCGACGGTTTCAGGCGCTTCCTGTTTCGACTTACGGAGGACGGGAGGGCTTACTACTACCTGGCTTTGAATGAGACGGGCGGTGAGGTCCCCGTAGTTCGCAACGTGGCGGACGGGAAACGCTACCCACTGGGTTTCGTTGTGCCCGGTCAGGTCGAGGACTTGGTGCTGCAGTCCCTCGACAGCGGAGTGCTGGCCGTCTCAGGGAATGCGTACGTCGTGAAAAACAACCGGGTGTCCAAAGTGCCAGCCAACAGCGCCGTCGGTTGGATAGACCAGGTAATGGAGCCCAACGGTAGCGGCATCCATGCGGTGAAGGGACAGCGGGGATGGGGTGTGCTGAATCCCGAGACCGGGGCCTGGCTGATGTCGGCGCCGGGTGGCGGTCACTTGTACGTCGGGGAAGCTGGCGTGGCGATGATCGACAATTCCAGTCGTTCGGTTGGAATGACGAGCTACCAGTTTTCCGGTATGAAGCCCGCGAAAATATGGCCTCATCGCCAGATATCCGGTGCTGCGCCCGAAATTGCCTGCGTGAACGTGTTCGGAGCCATGACGTACGAGAATGGCAAATTCATTTGGAACCGGTCCTTCTGAACTGATAGGCCTGCCTCAGATGGAAAAAATGCCCGCAAATCTGCGGGCATTTTTTTTTGCATTTCAGGCATTGGTTCTTCAGGTGGACAGCAACCTTCAGCCCGCCAGCAACACCCGGTTCATCCGCTGCACGAACGCGGCCGGATCGGGCAGCGGCGCGCCAGCGGAAATCTCGGCCTGCTCCAGCAACAGGGTCGCCAGATCGGCGGCCTTGGCATCGTCGGTTTCCGCCTCGACGCGCTTGAGCAGTTCGTGCTCCGGATTGATCTCCAGAGTCGGCTTGCTCTCGGGCATCTGCTGGCCGGCTTCGCGCAGCATGCGGGCGAAGTGCGGCGCCATGTCGAAATCGGCCAGCGCCAGGCAGGACGGCGAGTCGGTCAGTCGCGCCGACACCCGGACATCGCTGACCCGATCACCGAGCAGGGCCTTCAGCCGGGCGACCAGCGGTTCAGCGGACTTGGCCGCCTCCTCCTGTTTCGCCTTGTCCGCCTCGTCCAGCGGCAGCTCGCCCTTGGCGACGTTCTGCAGCTTCCTGCCGTCGTACTCGGTCAGCGAGCCGAGCATCCACTCGTCGATGCGGTCGGACATCAGCAGCACCTCGATGTCCTTGGCCTTGAACGCTTCCAGCTGCGGGCTGCCGAACGCGGCGGCGTGGCTCTCCGCGGTGATGTACCAGATGGTGTCCTGGCCGGTCGCCATGCGGCCGATGTAATCGTCCAGCGACACGACCTGCTTGCCGGCCTCGCGCTTGGTGGACGCAAAACGCAGGAGCTTGGCGATGCGCTCGCGGTTGGCGTGGTCCTCGCCGATGCCTTCCTTGAGCGTGTTGCCAAAGGCCTTGTAGAAGGTGGCGAACTTCTCCGGCTCGTCGCGCGCCAGCGTCTCGATCAGGTCGAGCACGCGCTTCACGCAGGCCGACTTGATCCGGTCCAGCTGGCGGTTCTGCTGCAGCAGCTCGCGGCTGACGTTGAGCGGCAGGTCGTCGGCGTCGATCACGCCGCGCACGAAGCGCAGGTAGTTGGGCAGCAGCTCCTCGGCGGCGTCCATGACGAACACGCGCTTGATGTAAAGCTTCAGGCCCTTGCGCTCGTCGCGTCCGCCCATCATCAGGTCGAACGGCGGCTGGGAGGGCAGGTAGAGGAGGGTGGTGAAGCTCTGGCTGCCCTCCACGCGGTTGTGGGTCCAGGCCAGCGCATCGTTGAAGTCGTGGCCGAGCGACTTGTAGAAGCTCTGGTAGTCCTCGTCGCTGATCTCGCTGCGGGGCTTGGTCCACAGCGCCGAGGCGGCATTGATGGTCTCCCACTGCGGCGCGGCGCTGTCGTCCTTGCTCGGCTCTCCGGATTCGTCATCCGCCGCCTCGTTGGCGGGCTTCTGCATGCGGATCGGGAAGGCGACGTGGTCGGAATAGCGGCTGATCAGCGAGCGCAGCTTCCAGTCGGCGAGGAACTCGTCCTCATCGGCTTTCAGGTGCAGCGTTACCGTGGTGCCGCGCTCGGGCAGCTCGACGGTCTCCAGGGTGTACTCGCCCTTGCCGTCGCTTTCCCACTTCACGCCCTCGTTGGCGGGCGCGTCGGCGCGGCGGCTGAGGACGGTCACCTTGTCGGCGACCACGTAGGCGGAATAGAAGCCCACGCCGAACTGGCCGATCAGGCGCGCATCGGCCTTCTGCTCGTTGCCCATGGCCTCCAGGAACCGGCGCGTGCCGGAGCTGGCGATGGTGCCGATGTTGGCGACCACCTCGTCGCGGCTCATCCCGATGCCGTTGTCGGCGATGCTGATCGTGCGCGCGTCCTTGTCCCAGGTGATGTCGATGTGCAACTCGCCCTCGCCGGCATTCAGCGCGGGATTGGCGATCGCCTCGAAGCGAAGCTTGTCGCAGGCGTCGGAGGCGTTGGAGATCAGTTCGCGCAGGAAGATCTCCTTGTGCGAGTAGAGCGAGTGCGTGACCAGGTGCAGGACCTGGGCGACCTCGGCTTCGAATTTGCGTTTTTCTGTCGTTGTGCTCATGCGTGGCTGTCCCTTGGCGCAAAACGGTTGACTGCCCTTCAGCTGGGGCGTCCGGGTGGCGAAATCAAGTCTGATGCGGGCCGGGACGCCAATAGCAGCACGCTCATCCCGCGCAAGTTCGCGCGTCCTCCGCGAGCGCGATGGCGAGTTCAGTCCGCGCTGGTCCCGAAGATCTTGTCACCGGCGTCGCCTAGTCCCGGCAGGATGTAGCCGCGCTCGTTGAGACGGTCGTCGATCGATGCGGTGTAGATCTCCAGGTCCGGGTGCGCGGCTTCGGCTGCCCGCAGGCCCTCCGGCGCGGCGACGAGGAACAATCCCTTGATTCGAGTCGCCCCGGCGGCCTTGAGCATGTCGACCGTCGCGATCAATGTGCCGCCGGTGGCCAGCATGGGGTCCAGGATCAAGGCGGTGCGGTCGTGCATGTTGCCGACCAGCTTCTCGTAGTAGGCCACCGCGCCGAGCGTCTCTTCGTCGCGCGCCATGCCGACCACGCTCACCTTGGCGGCGGGGATCAATTCCAGCACGCCCGGCAGCATGCCGATGCCGGCGCGCAGGATCGGCACCAGGGTGATCTTGCGACCCTTGATCCGCCGAACCGTAAGCGATGTTCCCGCCCAGCCCTGGATCTCGACCGCCTCGGTCTCCAGGTCTGCCGTCGCCTCGTAGGTCAGCAGCGTTGCCACTTCGGACGACAGCTCGCGGAAGGATTTGGTGCTGTTGTCGGCGCGGCGCATCAGCCCGAGCTTGTGCTGCATCAGCGGATGGCGGACTTCGACAATCTTCATAGGCGGACCGGTCGCGGGATTGGGGCAAGTGTGGCCCAAACGACGGCGGGCGATCCATGGCGCACCGCCTGGCGCCCATAAAAAAACACCCGGGAGCGCCGGGTGTTTGATCGTTTCTAAAGGGACCCTGGTCTGGCGCTTGAGAAAACCGCGCTACCTGACCTTTTTGTAGACGGTCATTCCCAGCAGGAACAGCACGACCGCGATCACGATCGCCGCGATGAACAGGAACTTGGCGATGCCCATTGCGGCACCAGCCATTCCGCCGAAGCCGAGCACGCCTGCGATGAGGCCGATGACGGCAAAAATGATGGCCCATTTGATCATTAGCTTGGTCTCCTGTCGTTGAGCGAATCCGGTGGCTAGGCCGAAGTGGCCGGCACCGCCGCGTCTGGAACCCACGCTACCGATGCAGATGTGCGATGCGGGTGAACAGGCGCTCGCCCGCGTCCTGCCCGGCGTCGCACAAGGCGCGCTTGGCGGCCGGTGGAAGGCGCTTGATGGCGTACTCCGCGCGGCTAGCGCTGCCGCGGTCGGGACAGGCAAACTGGGCAAGCAGCCGGATTGGCGGGTTGGCGCGCGTGTACCGGGCACCCTTGCCGGCAAGGTGCTGGCCGAACCGGCGCGGGATATCCGTGGTGATCCCGGTGTAAACCGCGCCGTTGCGGCACTCCAGCAAGTAGACGAACCAGCCCATCGCGGCAGTCTATCCGTCGCGGTGGCAGAACAGGTTCATCCGCCGTTGCAGTCATGACACCCGCGCGCCCCTAGACTGATCGTTCATAAGCCCTGCGGTCCCACACATGCCCTCGCCCCGGCGAATTTCCGCGATCCTCCTTGCGCTGCTGCTTTCGGCCTGCCATCAGCCGCCGGCCGCGGATGTTGGCGCCGGCGAAGTGATCCAGACGCGGGGCGACTCGCGCGGGGGTGCCGTGTCGGACGCGGAGGTGGTCGCCGCCGACCCCTACGCCGCGGCCACCGATCGGTCCGCGATCGACTGGCGACCGCTCGCGCTGGAAGCCGGCCAGGCGTGGCTCAGCTGCGATCACGACTACGCCAACGGCGAGGGCACCGCGCTGCGATCGCCCGACTACACGCAGATCCGCGCCGCGCTGGAACCCTGCGGCGCGGGCGGGCTGCTGCGCCTTCGCTACCAGGGCAAGATCTCGGACGAATTCACCGCGCTCATCGAGCGCACGGTGGAGGTCGCCGACACGCTGGGCATCCACAAGCGGATTCTCGACATCGACTCCACCGGCGGCCAGATCGAGGAGGCGATCCGCTCGGGCGACATGATCGGCGCGTCCCGGTGGACGATCTGGGTGCGCGAAGGCGCGGTTTGCCACAGCTCGTGCGTGCTCGTCCTTGCGGCCGGCGACATGCGCATGATTGCCGGCAAGGTCGGCATCCACCGCATGATCCGGATCAGCTCGAAAGCCACCTCGCGCGCCGAGCTGCAGGAGGAACTGCAGGCCGTCCACGCCGACGTGCGCGAGTACCTGCAGCGCAACGGCGTGGCGTTCGCCATCGCCGACCTGATGATGACCGTTCCCAACCGCAGCCTGAGACTGCTGACCGCGCAGGAGATGGACCTCTACGGGCTGGAAGGCCGCAACGCGGCGGAGGACGACCTTCAGCGCATCGAGCTGACCCGCCGGTGCGGCGCGGATTTCGTCCAGCGCAAGGACGCCTTCTTCCGCGCCTTCGACCGCGAATGCCAGGCGGCCGGGGATCAGGTGGGGAGCATGGGCGAGTGCGGCTTGAAGCTGCGCGAGCGCTTCGGCTTTCCTGACGCCCAGTGTCCCGTGCAGAGCCCGCTGTCGGAGTTTGATTCGGCGGTCACCGTGCCGCTGGAGCGGCGCAGCGATACCTCCCACAGCTGACGCCGCGACGGACGGCCGGGCCCGAATTGCCCACGCGCCCTTAATGCCGTGGCGCGCATGGTGTTCCAGCAAGGCGCCGTCGGCGCTGCGTTGACCAGAAGGAGGCCTGCCGTGAGTGGAAACAACGTCGGAGATGATCTGAAATCGATGGCCCAGGATGTGGCCGACCTGGGCGCGGGATACGTCCGTATGGGGCGGCGCTGGCTGGAGATGCAGCGCAGGCAGGTGTCGGGCGCGTACGACGGCATGGCCAGCCGCGAAGTGCCGCCGCAGCCGGGCGAAGGACGTAGCCATCGCCGCGCCGGTCCGCACGGCTCGCCACGCGGATCGACCAGCGGGGCAGGGGCAGGACCGGACAGTTATCTGGACGATGACCTCAGTCCCGGCTACGCGTCGCCGGGACGCACCCAGTCCCCGTTTGGGGACACCACCGGTGGTAGCGACTCCGATTACCTGCCGCCGGGCAGCGCGTCCTATGGGCGCGCGAGCTATCGCGGCGTCGGACCGAAAAACTACACGCGCTCCGACCAGCGCATCACCGAAGACGTGTGCGAACGGCTCACCCGATGCGAGCATGTGGATCCCAGCGATGTCTCGGTCAATGTGTCCGGCGGGGTGGTCTCGCTGACCGGCACCGTCCGCGAGCGCTGGATGAAGCACCGGATCGAGGACCTTGCAGCCGCCTGCGACGGTGTCCGAAGCGTGGAAAACAGGGTCCAGGTACCCACGGCGGATCGGCCTTCCGAGGGTGTCTCGGCGGGGGATTCCACGTTGCCGGAAACGGACCTCTAGCGCCTGGCTGCAGCGGCTGGCGGGGTCGAGGTTGACCCCGCCCGCTCAGACGGCGGCAGGCAGCACCCGGACCTCGGCCCCTTCCACGCTGACCACCTGGCCCGCGCGTATCTTGCAGGTCTTGCGCAGCTCGACCTTCCCGTCCACGGCGACCGCGCCGCTGGCAACGATCTGCTTGCCGATGCCGCCGCTGTCGCACAGGCCGACCAGCTTCAGCAGCTGGTTCAGTTCCACGTACTCGTGGCCGTCATCGAGTTCGAATTCCAGTGATTCCATCGGGGCGGTCGTTGAGGGAGGGTCGGTCAGGGTCGCAGCGGCGTGGATGGGACGCAAGCCGGGATTAAGCGTGAAGCGCGGATGCAGCGCTGCAACCTGCGATCATGGCGCAATGACCAGCCACGACCCCCAGCACGCCTTCGCCAGCCTCGATCTGTCCGCCCAGCTTTTGCAGGGTGTGGACGCACTCGGCTATAGCCAGCTCACTGCGGTACAGGCGCAGGCCCTGCCGGCAATCCTTGAGGGACGCGATGTCATCGCCCAGGCGCCGACCGGCAGCGGCAAGACCGCGGCGTTCGGACTCGGTGTCCTCAGCCGGGTGGATGCGACCCGGATCCAGACCCAGGCACTGGTGCTCTGCCCGACGCGTGAGCTCGCCGACCAGGTCGGAAGGCAGCTGCGGAAGCTGGCGCTGGGTATTCCCAACCTGAAGCTGTCGGTGCTGTGCGGCGGCATGCCGCTGGCGCCCCAGCTGGCGTCGCTGGCCACCCACGATCCCCAGGTAGTGGTCGGCACGCCGGGGCGGATCCAGGAGCTGCTGCGCAAGAAGGCGCTGCACCTGCGCGGCGTGCATACGCTGGTGCTGGATGAGGCGGACCGCATGCTCGACATGGGCTTCGAGGACCAGATCCGCGAGATCGTCGGCAAGCTGCCCGCAGATCGGCAGGGCCTGATGTTCTCGGCGACGTTCCCGGACGCGATCCGCACCCTGGCCGGCGCGATGCTGCGCACGCCGCTGCAGGTCACTGTGGAATCGTCGGAAAGCCCGACCCGCATCCGCCAGCTGTTCTACGAAGTCGAGCCGGGACGCAAGACGCCGCTGCTGGCGGCGCTGTTGCTGCAGTTCCGCCCGGAGTCGTGCGTGGTGTTCTGCAACATGCGCCGCGACACCGAAGAGGTCGTGGCTTCGCTTGCCCACTACGGATTCACGGCGCTGGCGCTGCACGGCGACATGGAGCAGCGCGATCGCGAGGAGATCCTGCTGCGCTTTGCCAACCGCAGTTGCAGCGTGCTGGTCGCCAGTGACGTCGCCGCGCGCGGGCTGGATGTCGAGGACCTGGCCGCGGTGGTCAATTACGAGCTGCCGACCGACGCCGACACCTACGTGCACCGGATCGGGCGCACCGGTCGCGCCGGCCGCGAAGGGCTGGCGCTGAGCCTTTGTGCCCCCGCGGAAGTGTCGCGCGCCGACATGATCGCCCTGCATACCGGCACGCCGCTGGAGTGGATGCGCGCAACGCCGCTTGCCGGCAAGGCCGCCGGTGTCGTGCCGGCGGCGATGGTCACCTTGCGCATCGACGGCGGCAAGACCGACAAGCTGCGCCCGGGCGACATCGTCGGCGCGCTGACCGGAGATGCGGGCCTGCCGTCCTCGGCGATCGGCAAGATCGACGTGTTCGCCAGGCGCTCCTATGTCGCCGTCGCCCGCGGCAAGGCCGACGCGGCGCTGGCCCGCCTGCGCGAAGGCAGGATCAAGAACCGGCGCTTCCGCATCCAGCGGATCTGACCCAGCGCATCTGGTCCAGCGCATCTGACCCAGCGCATCTGGTCCAGCGCATCTGACCTCGGCTACTCGACGACGATCTTCGACTCGGCGGTGGCAAGCATCTCCGGATGCCCGCCGCGACGCGGCTTGCCCAGCAGCGGGTAGATGAACACCGCGATCAGGATGATTGCCACCCCGAGGTAGAACTGCAGGCTCAACTCGTGCTGCTCGCCCAACAGGAGGATGGCGAGTGCGATGGCGTAGACGGGTTCCAGGTTGACCGCCAGCTGCGCCGAGAACGCACTCATGTGGCGCAGCGCCGCCAGTGACAGCGCGAACGGCAACAGCGTGCAGCCCAACGCCAGCACCAGCAGCCAGCCGATGTCGCGCGCGCTGGGCAGCGTGAGCAGGTTGGTATCGCCCAGCACCGGCAGGACATACGGCAGCACCGGTGCCAGCAGGGTCAGCGCCAGGGTGCCCGCGCCCAGTTCCAGCGCGGTGACGGTCAGCGGATCGGCATGCTCGACCAGGCGCTTGTTGAGCGAACCGAACAGCGCCACCAGCAACGCCGACACCGCGCCGACGACAATGCCGATGCGCATGCCGTCAGGCACACCGCCGACCACCAGGGCCACTCCGGGCAGGACGGCCACGCCGAGCATGAAGTCGGGCCGGGAGAACCGGCTGCGCGCCAGCCACGGCTCGACCAGCGCAGTGAAGACGGTGGCCAGCGCAATGCAGGTCGCGCCGATGGAGGCGTTGGACAGCTTGATCGCGGCGTAGAAGGTCAGCCAGTGCAGCGCCACCAGCACCCCGATGCCGGCGTACGCCCACAGCAGCCGGCGGGGCATCGCGCGCAGTCCGCGCCACACACGGGGCACCAGCGCCAGCGCTGCCGTCACCATCAGCATCCGCCACCACACCAGAGGCAGCGCGGCGAGCGTGATCACCTTGCCGAGGATGGCCGTGAAGCCCCACAACAGGACGCAGAAGTGGATCTGCAGGAAGGCTTTGTTGGTCGGGGTCATCGCATCGGGCCGCAGTCAGCGGCACATTGTGCGCAATGCAGCCAACCGTGGCGAGCGCTCCGGGGCTAGTGAACCGCTGCGCGGGTTTCGCCCTCGGGCTCGTCGAGCGACAGCCAGGGGTCGTAACTGCCAAACCACCACATGTGGCCTTCAATATCCAGGCAGCCGTAGCCGCGTCCGCCGTAGTCCTGGTTGGCGATGTCGCGGATGATTTCCGCGCCGGCGGCGATCGCGCGCGCGTAATGCGCGTCCGGATCGCGCACCACGACGCAACTGGTCTGGGTCTCGCGCCCGCCGATCTGGTCGGGCTGGACCATGCGCAGCCGCCAGCGATCGACCGGGTCGTTGGCGGCGAACTCGTCGCGCGCCGAGGCCAGCATCACCATGCCGCCCTCAAGAACCAGCTGCGCGTGGTGGACGAAGCGCTCGTCGGCGTGGACGGACAGGCGCCTGAATCCGAACGCTTCACACAACCAGTCGATCGCGACGTGGGCATTGCGGTACTGCAGGCACGGAATGATCGTGCTGTTGGCCATGGGAATTACTCCCGGACGTCGGACTCGTCGGTTTCGAACTCGGCAAGCACGTCCAGCTTGAATGCAAGGGCTTCGACCGTCTCGCGTACGCGCTCCGCGGCCGCGTCGTCGGGCGCGTCCACCTCGATCACCTGCATTCCCGGGCCGCTGTCCTCGGACAGGCCGGCGGAGCTGGAGTCGGGATCGTCCATGTGCGGCATGAGGTCCTGGATCTCCTCCACGTGCTCGATCTCGGGGAGGCTGGCTAACAGGTCGCGGATGGCACGGCTGGCATCGTCGCCGCCGGTGATCCTGATGCGTATCAGTGGCATGGGAAGCGCCTTGTGGGGAAGGTCGCTCAAGGCTAGGGAGCGCACGCGCAAAAGCACGTGACGGGCCCGCGGCAGATGGGGACGGCATTCATCCGCGGCTGCGATCCAGCCTGCGCGGTGTGGCGTTCAGCCCTCCGGCATCTCGCGTACCGGCAGCGGCACGTTGCACAGGTCGATGTGGCCGGCGCTGGATTTGTACCAGTCGTCGCGCCGGTTGCGCCGGGCCTCGGTGACGGCCGCGAACGTGGCGCTGTCGGTCCGCAGCAACTGCAGGCGCTCGCGTTGGTCGGCCGGCAGGTCGCTCGCCAGTCGGATGGTCGCGATGGGGGTGCGTCGGGCCGGGTTGTCGTAGACGCCCATCGGTTCCGGTCCGCGCGGGGTGGCAGACAGGAACTCCATGCCGCGCACGACGCGGCCGACCAGGGTGATGTTGCGATCCAGCTGGCGCGGCGATTGGCCGATGACCACGTAAAGCTCCGCACCATTGCTGGAATCGGCCGCCATGTCACGGCCGGCACCGAGCGCGCCGTAACAATGCGTCATCCAGGCGCTACCACCCGCCGGATCCTGCGCGGCAGGGAAGCCGTCGACAAAGCCGACCTGCGGCGCCCAGCCATCGGAGTCGGCGAGGGCGGTGAACGCAAGCCCCGCCGCGGGGCGCTCAAACTCCGCCGGCAGGTGGGTCCGTGCACCGCCCAGCGAGCGGGCGCCGGGCTCGCCGGCATCGGGATCGCCGAACTGCACCACGAAGTTGTCCTGGGCGCGGTAGATGCTCAGGCCGTCCCAGAAGTGTTCACGGGCGAGGGTGCGGATATTGGCCACGTGCTCGGGCGCGAAGCCGGGCGCCAGTTCGATGACCACGCGTCCGCCGGCCACGTCCATATACAGGGTGTTGCCGGGATCGGGTGTGCGCCAGTCCGTGTCCGGTGAAGCGGCGAGGATCTCGCTGACCGACGGGGCCTTGATTGGAGCATCGGAGGCGGCTGGCGTTTGCGCCTGGGCTGCCTGCGCCGTTGGCAAGCCGACGCAGGCGCCCACCAGGACGGATGAGAGCAGGGCCGACGACAACACGGTGGACGTCAGCAGAGCGGGCGGCAGGCGTGGGCTTGGCAAGAGCGGCTCCTTTTTGGACAGGCGTACGGCAGTCCCCCGATTCTGGCGGAATCCGCACGCGCCAGCCAATGTCGCCAGTGGGGCCAATGTCCGGGCGCGCCGCGCGCGCCTGGCAATCAGCCCGCGCCGCCCTCCGTAAACTCAGTCGGCGTATTTGGCGATGAAGTCGCGCAGCTGCGGATAGACCTGTCCGCGCCAGCGGCGGCCGCTGAAGATGCCGTAGTGGCCGGCGCCCTCGATGGTGCTGTGCAGGTGGTCGGCCTCGGCGATGCCGGTGCACAATTCGTGCGCCGCGCGGGTCTGCCCCTGGCCGGAAATATCGTCCAGCTCGCCCTCGATCGTCATCAGCGCCGTGCCGGTGATGGCCGCCGGGTCGACGCGCTCACCTGCGACGTCCCACAGGCCGCGCGGCAACAGATGGTCCTGGAAAACGGTCTGGATGGTGTCCAGATAGTAAGCCGCCGGCATGTCGAGCACGGCGTTGTAGTCGTCGTAGAACTTGCGGTGCGACTGGGCGTCGTCCAGGTCGCCGTTGAGCACGTCCTGGTAGAACTTCATGTGCGACTGCGCATGGCGCTCGGGATTCATCGCCATGAAGCCGGTGTGCTGGAGGAAGCCCGGATACACCCGGCGCCCGCGGCCGGGATAGTTGTGGGGGACTTCGTGGATCAGGTTCTCGCTGAACCAGGACAGCGGCTTGTGCGTGGCCAGCTCGTTGACCTGGGTGGGGCTCTCGCGGGGGTCGATCGGCCCGCCCATCATCACCATCGAGCGCGGGGTCTGCTCGCCGCGCGAGGCCATCAGCGAAACCGCCGCAAGTACCGGCACCGTGGGCTGGCACACGCTCACCACGTGCAGGTTGTCGGCGCCGATGAAGCGGATGAATTCCTGGATGTAGGCGATGTAGTCGTCCAGGGTGAACTCGCCCTCGCTGACCGGGATCATGCGTGCATCGGTCCAGTCGGTGATGTAGACCTTGTGGTCGCGCAGCATCGTGCGCACGGTGTCGCGCAGCAGCGTGCTGTGGTGACCCGAAAGCGGGGCGACCACGAGGACGGGCGGCTGGCCGCGCATCTCGGTGAGGTTGCCGGCATCGTCGGTGTAGCGCTTGAAGCGCAGCAACCGGCAGAACGGCTTGTGCACCATCTCGCGCTCGATCACCGGATGCTCGACACCGTCGAACTCGATGGAGTGGATGCCGAACTCGGGTTTCTCGTAGTCTTTGCCGATCCGGTACATCAGCTCGCAGGCGGCTGCGAACTGGTCTGCGCCGGGAAGCTTGCCCAGCCAGGTGTTGGAGCCGCCGAAAATCTTCGCGCACGCATCGGCCCAATAGGTCATCGGTGCCATCCACGCGCGGTTGAACTCGTGCATCTGGTAAAGCAGCATGTAAAGCCTTGGCAGAGAATTGGTGCGTTGCAGCGTAACGGAAACGCAGCGCTGGTACGTGAATCAGCGTCGCGGTTATCCTCAGTCGACCGCCTCCAGCGCCGCCAGGCCGGCCCGCATCGCGGGCCCCAGCCACAGGTGTGAACCCAGCGGATGCAGGCCGATGCGGGCGAACCGCTCGCGATAGAACTTCTCCGGGCGCGCCTGGAATCCCACCGTATCGCCGTCGATGCCGTCGCTGCGGGTGAAGGTCTCCAGGAACGCAACGCCCGTACAGAGGTCGGCCAGCGCCGGCAGTCCGCGATCCAGCTCGCGTGTGGGCAGGTAGTGCAGCACGTCACTGCAGACCAGCAGGTCTGCCGGGCCGCATGGGCGCAGGTATTCGAAATCGCCGAAACGCGCCAGGTGCAGGTTGCGGCGCGCACCGAAGCGGCCGACCGCGTACTCGCTGCTGTCAAAACCCAGGTAGTCCAGCTTCGGTCGCAGCTTCAACAACGGCGCGCGCCACGCTCCCTCGCCGCAACCGATGTCCAGCACGCTGCGGATTGGCCGCTCAAGGTGGTACTCCGCGGTTGCCACGGCCAGAGCGACCTTGCGCGCCAGTCTGGCCGGGCCGCCGATCGCCGCGCCACGCGTCGCCGGATCGCGGTACCACTGATCGAAATAGGCCTGGTCGTAGTGTTTGCTCATCGGACTCGCTGCATCGGGGTCGGGGCGCACGCGCGCTGCGCGGCGTGCCATCCTAGCGCGCGAACCCGTCAGACAAGGACCGCCCGCCGAATGAACGCCTATCTCTGGACCAAGACCTTCCATCTCGTTTTCGTGATTGCCTGGATGGCGGCGGTGTTCTACCTGCCGCGCATCCTGGTCAATCTGGCCGAGGCCGGCGAGGAGCCCGCGGTGCGGGCGCGGCTGGGGCTGATGGGCCAGCGCCTGTACCGCTTCGGCCACGCCATGTTCGGGCTGTCGCTGGTTCTGGGCATCGTGCTTTGGCTGGGCTACCGGTTCCTGCCGGACTTCCCGACCATGGTGGCGTCGGGAAGCGGCTGGTTGCACGCCAAGCTGCTGCTGGTGGCGATGCTGCTCGCCTATTACATCTTCAGCGGGCGGTGGCTGAAAGGCATGCTGGCCGGGCGACCGTTGCCCTCGTCCAGGGCGCTGCGCTGGTTCAACGAGATACCCGTGCTGGTCCTGGTGGCGATCGTCTGGCTGGTGCTGGCAAAACCGTTCTAGGAACGCTCAGCCGCCGGCGCGGGACTTGAACCGTTCCTGCGCCGGCAGTTCCACCGGCACGCCGTCCGCATTGCAGGCACCGGCTGCGCAGACCGCGGCGCGCAGGTAGGGCGTGGACTGCAGCATGAAGTGGAAGATCGCGTTCTGCTCCACGCTGCCGCGCACCGCACTGCTGCCCGGTCCGCGCGCCCAGATGCCGACATCGTCGCCGCCGTGTGATTCGGACGTGGCCGGGACCAGCGCTTCCTGCATGTAGTCCGGTGACGTCGTGTCCACCGAGGCCAGGTCGGGGCGGCCGGTGGCAGCCCGGTAGTTCTTCGCCGCGTGCGGGAAGGTTTTCGGTCCGGCCGGCTGGGCATCGCTGGCGCCGGTGTAGCCCGGGCCATTGGAGTAGCTCAGGGTGGTGTAGGGCATGCCGCGGGCGTCCAGGGTCAGCACGCGCTTGCCGTCCTTGGGCTCGTGCACCTTGTCGAGGATCGGGTTGCCGCGCGCCGGGTAGCCGACAAAGCTGAGGGTGTGGGCATGGTCGGCGGTTACCAGGATCAGGGTATCCTCGGCGGAGGTGAGCGTGTTGGCGACCTCGACCGCTTCGGCCATCGCGATGGTGTCGGTGAGCGCGCGGTAGGCGTTACCCTGGTGATGGGCGTGGTCGATGCGGCCGCCTTCGACCAGCAGCACGAAGCCGTTGGGGTTGCGCGACAGGCGGGCGATCGCCGCCGCGGTCATCTCCGCCAGGCTGGGTTCGCCTGCGGCATCGCCCGCGCGGTCGTGTTCGTATTGCATGTGGCTGGGTTCAAACAGGCCCAGCAGCGGCTGGTCGATCGGCGCGGCGGCAAACTGCTCGGCGTTCCAGACGTAGCTGCCCGAGGGGTGGCGCTGCTTCCAGCTTGCGATCAGGTCGCGTCCATCGGCGCGGCGGCCGGATTGCTCCGGGTACTCGGGATCGGTCTGGGTGGCCGGCATGAAGTTGGTCCGGCCGCCGCCCATCAGCACATCCGGGCCGTGCCCGTACGGCGTCTCGATCAACTGGCGCGCGATGTCCACGCAGCCGGCGGCCAGCGCCTCGGCCGGCATCGCTGCATCCGACTCCCAGCCACGATCGGCCGAGTGGGTGAAGGTGGCGGCCGGGGTGGCGTGGGTGACCCGCGTGGTGGTGACCACGCCGGTTGCCATGCCGCTGCCCGCCGCGAGTTGCCACAGAGTGATCATCGGCGCTGCGAGGGCGCCCTTGCAGTCGCCCAGCTGCGGCGACTGGCCGATGCTGATCACGCCGGCGCGGGTCTTAACGCCCGTCGCCATCGCGCTCATCGTGCCTGCGGAATCGGGGGTCTGCAGATCGGTGTTGTAGGTCTTGCTCAATGCGGTGGCCGGGAAGTGTTCCCAGCTCAGGCGGTTGTCCTCGCCCGCGCCACCCTTGCGCTGGCCGTCCAGGATGCGCGCGGCCGCAACCGTCGGCAGGCTCATGCCGTCGCCCACGAACAGGATCACGTTCTTCGCCTGTCCGCCCATCGCGCCGCGCTGGGCCGCCTGCGCGGCACCATCACGGAACCACCACGGCGCGCTTTCTTCCTGCGGCCGCTGGATGCGTGGCACGTCCACATTCACGGCCTCGGTGACGGCCGGCGCCCTTGCCGGCGCGGCGGATGGCGACGTGGTCGCGCACGCGGCCACCAGCAGGGCAGGGGCGAGGACGAGGCAGGCGGTTCGCAGCGGGGCGTGGTTGTGCATGGAGGGGTCACGGGCAGTTGCAGAACGCACCATTATGGCCCGCAACTGTTGCGCCCGCTGTGCCGGTTCGTCTTGCTGGTGTGTTCGCAGGCAGCGCTTCGCTCGGCTATCGTGCATTTCGACCCTTGATTGGCAATGCGATGACGATGGTTTCCTGGTGGCTGTCGATTCCCTTCTGGAAGCGCGTGCTCGCGGGCTTTGTGTTTGGCGCACTGGCCGGCTGGCTGTTCGGCCCTGCTGCGGAACCCTGGTTCGGCCCGCTGGGCACGGTGTACGTGACCCTGATCCGGATGATCGCGGTGCCGCTGGTGCTGTTCGCGGTGATCAACGCGGTGGCGTCCCTGCACGGGCAGAAATCCGTTGCCGCGCTGGGCGGGCGCACGTTCGCCTGGTTTGCCGCGACCGCGGCGCTGGCCGTCTGCGTGGGGCTAGGCGTCGGCTGGGTGCTGCAGCCGGGCGCCGGTGTCACTGGCCTGACGGTCGCCGCGGATTACGAGGTGCGGGTCGTGCCGTCGGTGGTCGAAGTGCTGCTGGACGTGGTTCCGGGCAACCCGTTTGCCGCGCTGGCGGAGGGCAAGATCCTCCAGGTGATCGTGTTTGCCGGCTTGGTCGGGTTCGCGCTGGTGAAGCTGGGCGAACGCACCACCGGACTGCGCAAACTGGCCGGCGAGGCCAGCGAGACGATGATCCAGATCACCCGCTTCGTACTGGAGGTGACGCCGCTGGGAACGTTCGGCCTGATCGCCGCGCTGGTGGGTGCCTACGGCTTCGAGAAGTTGCTGCCGCTGGGCATGTTCGTGTTCGCGCTGTATCTGGCCTGCGCGCTGCATATCGTGTTTGTCTACGGCAGCCTGCTGCTCAGTCATGGGCTCAATCCGCTGCGCTTCTTCCGTGGCGCGGCGCCGGCGATGCAGGTGGCGTTCGCGAGTTCATCGAGTTTCGCCTCGATGCCCGCGGCGATGCGCGCGGTGACCCACAACCTGGGCGTGGACAAGGATTACACCGCGTTCGCGGTGCCGCTGGGGGCGAGCATCAAGATGGACGGCTGCGGGGCGATCTACCCCGCGCTGACCAGCCTGTTCGTGGCCCAGTACTTCGATCTGCAGCTGGAGCCGACGCAGTACCTGGTGATCATGCTGGCCTCGGTGCTGGGCAGCTTCGGCACCGCCGGCGTGCCGGGCACCGCGATCGTGATGGTCACCCTGGTGCTGTCGGCCGCGGGCCTGCCGCTGGAAGGCATCGGCTACCTGGTGGCGATCGACCGCGTGCTGGACATGGCCCGCACGACAACCAACGTCACCGGGCAGATGCTGGTGCCGGTGCTGGTGGCGCGTGAGACCGGCATGCTCGACATGGAGATCTACAACCGCGCCTCGACCAATATCGGCATGCTGGAAGGTGATCAGCCGCGCGAGTAGCTCCAGGACACCAGCCGGCCGCCCTTGTAGGGCATCACGCCGTGGAAGGGCTGCGGGTTGTCGTCGAAGACCATCGGCAGGAACTCGCGGTCGCCCTCCCACATCGGCACCTCATGCAGGCGGTCCAGCGGCACCCACTCCAGGCTGCCTTCGTGGTTTTCAGTGAATGCGGTGCCGCTGTAGCGGGTGATCAGGAACACGAAGCCGAGCCAGTCCTCGCCCTGCTTGCCGAACCCTGGCCAGTTGATGGTGCCGCGCAACTGCATCTGCTCGCACTGGATGCCGGCTTCCTCGAATATTTCCCGACGCATCCCGGCGGCGATGTCTTCGCCGCTTTCAAGCTTGCCGCCCAGGCCGTTGTACTTGCCCAGATGCTGGTCATCCGGGCGCGCGTTGCGGTGGATGAGCAGCACCTCGCGCCCGTCGTGGGAGAGGACGTAGCCCAGGGTGGCGGCAATCGGGGTGTACGGCATCAGCGCGCGGCCTGTTGCTTCGCCAGTGCCTGCTCGAATGCCTGCTGCGCCTGGGCGGCGTATTCACGGCAGGTCATTGGCCGCGGCTGCGGGTTGTCGGTAGCTGCAGGTGCCCAGCCCACGCCTTCCGGATGCGGGGCGATCAGCAGGTCGCACGGGAGAGCGGCCACAGTGGCGAAGCCCTGCCGGTACGCCTCCACGATGCGCGGGAAACGGGGGTTGTCGAGCAACTGGTAGCGCGGTGCGCTGAGGCTGTCGGCGTAGGCGATCTGCAGCGGTTTGGCATCGCGCGTGTCGGTCCAGGTCCAGCTCATCGAGCCGGGGGTATGCGCGGGCGTGAAGTGGACGGTGAACGAGGTGCCGCCCAGTTCGACGCTTTCGCGGTCCTGCAGCAGGCGGTCTGCCTGCACTGGCGGGAAGAGGATCCTGTCGTCGTAGTGGATATCGTCGATGCCGCCGCGCGCCAGCAGCACGGCGGACTCCGCATTGCTGACCAGCGTCGCGCCGGTCGCACGCTTGAGCGCCGCCAGTGGGCCGGCGTGGTCGGCGTGGGCGTGGCTGTGCAGGATCAGTTTGACCGACTCGATCGGGGTGCCGGTGGCCGCGATGTTGGCCAGCAGCATGTCTGCCGCCTGGGCGACGCCGCCATCGATCACCACCGCACCCTCGGGTGTCACGACCAGCAGCGCGCTCAGACCCTCGGTGCCGATGTACCAGGTGTGGTCGGCGACACGAAACGGGGTGACCGGCTGCCGCCATGCTTCGCGGGTCTGGTAGCCGGTCGCCTGGGGCAGGACCGGCGCGGCGGCAAATGCAGAGCCGAAGGTCAGCGCGGCGCAGGCGAGCACAAGCGGGCGGAGCAGGTGCATGGTGAAATCTGTTGGCGGCAGGAGTGGGGCAGTGTCGATGACTGAACCGCGCAAGTCCATGCTGGGGCCGCCTGCCGGCGATTGCACCGCTGCACGACTGCCGCAAGACCGCGCCAACCCCCGGAACGCAAGCACCGCCAAGCTGCGCATAATTGCCGATCGATCCGATTGAGGAGTACCCCATGCCCGCAAACGCGCACGTTTCATTTTGCCTGACCCCAGCCCGGCGCCGACCGGCAGCGGTGGCTATCCGCGGGGCCGCGGCGTGATCGGCAGCCAGCGCGAGCTGACCCTGCGTTTCCTCGCCGAACCGGCTGATGTGAACTACGGTGGCAAGGTGCACGGCGGCGTGGTGATGAAGTGGATCGATCAGGCCGGGTACGCAGCCGCGGTCGGCTGGAGCGGCACCTACAGCGTGACCGTCGCCGTGGGCGGCATCCGTTTCATGGCGCCGATCCGGATCAGTGACCTGGTAACGGTGCGCACGAAGCTGGTCCACACCGGCACCAGCAGCATGCATTTCTCGGTGGAGGTCGCCGCCCGCGACCCAATGGGCGGCGAGCCGCGCCTGTGCACTCACTGCGTGATCGTGTTCGTCGCCCTTGATGGCGTAGAGGGAGAGCCGACCGCGGTGCCTGCCTGGGAGCCGGTGAGCGAGGACGATCGCGAGCTGGCCGAGTACGCGCAGCAGGTGATGGCGCTCAGCAAGGGAATCGAGCAGACCGTGGAGCGTTACCGGCAGGCGCACGACGCCTGAGCGCTCCCACGCGGTTTCGCAAATTGGCGGACCCGGAAACGAAGCAGCCGCCCGGAGGCGGCTGCTTCTGCAAATGCGGGTCGGTTCGGCGTATTGCCCGGCGAATCAACTGCCGGCCAGTCGCCGGGCCTGCATGTACTTGCCGCTCCAATAGCCCTTTTCCAAGCTGGAGACCATTACGTCCTTGCCGGTGCTCGGCGCATGCACGAAGCGGCCTTCGCCGACGTAGATGCCGACGTGGTCGATCCGGCCCTTGCGGCCGAAGAACACCAGGTCGCCCTCGGCGAGCTCCTTCTTGCTGGCAACCAGTTCGCCGGAGTTGGCCTGCTCGCGCGACACCCGCGGCAGGTCGATACCCATCGCATTGCGGAACACGTAGCTGACCAGGCCGCTGCAATCAAAGCCCTTGTCGGGCGTGTTGCCACCCCAGCGGTACGGGGTGCCCAGCAGGGTGAGCGCGCGCTGCAGGATGTTGCGTGCGCTGTGGTCGGGTGGGGTGTAGTCCTCGGCGACCGCGGCGGCCTTGCCTGAAGCCAACATGCCGCTGATGTCGCTGGCCAGGCTCAGGGCCCGGTCCGGCATGCTCATGGCATCCGGCATCATCACCGGCATGTCGGCCATCGAAGGCATCGGCGCCTCGGTGGACTGTGTCGCCAGCGCCGGCAGCGCGGGAAGCGCCAGCAGAGCTGCAAGGAAGAGGGAGAATCCTGCCGGCCGACGTCGGGCGGAGGGAGCGGTGGTGCGCGCTGGGCGGCTTGATAAGAGTGTCGTCACGCGGTCATCACTGAAACAGGACGGGGCGATCATGCACTCCAAACGCTGCCATGACGTTCATATTCCGTAAAACTTTCGTTAATTAGCGTGAAGGCAATGCGAAAACTGCGCATTCAGTTCACTCAATCACCCGCTTGGCGCCGGTGTAGTGGTCGCGCCAGTACGCACCATCCAGATGGTCCAGACGGACGGTGCCGCCGCTGCTGGGAGCGTGCACGAAGCGCCCATCGCCCACATAGATGCCCACGTGGCTGACCTGGCCGCGGCTGCCGAAAAACACCAGGTCGCCTGCCGTGAGCTGGCGCGGCTGGATCTTCTGCCCCTGGTAGGCGGCCAGCGCGCTTGACGAGCGCGGCAGCTTTTTGCGCAGCATGTCGTCGTAGACGTAATTGACCAGGCCACTGCAGTCAAAGCCGGACTGCGGCGTGTTGCCGCCGTAGCGGTAGGGCGTGCCGACCAGGCTGATCGCCCGCATCAACACCGAATTGGAGGCACCCGGATCGACGGGCGCGTTGCTCCCCCAATCGCGACCGGGGGCCGGAGCCGGCGCCTTGGATCGCACCGATTTGCCGCCACCGCCGCAACCCGCCAGCACGCTGGCCAGGACAAGGAGCTGCAGCCACCGCCAGGGTGCCTGCAGGATCGCTGCTGGCGCGGGGGCGGGGATGCCGGGATAATGCGCGGCTTTCGTCACGGCATGTAGCTTCCCTGCTTCTGTCGTTGGCGGCAACCTGCCTTTCGTCCTGCTTCCCACGAGTACCCCCATGAAAATCGAGAAAGACCGCGTCGTCAGCTTCCATTACTCCGTCGCCGAGCAGGGCAGCGATGTGATCGAAACCTCCGAAGGCCGCGAGCCGCTGGTGATCCTGGTGGGCCACGGCAACATCATCCCCGGCCTGGAAAAGGCGATGGAAGGCCACGAGGCCGGCGACAGGATCACCGCCGACGTGACGGCGGCAGATGCCTACGGCGAAGCACAGGAAGGCATGATCCAGCGCGTGCCGAAGAAGTACTTCAAGGGCACCCGTCTTGCCCCGGGCATGCAGGTGACCCTGCAGACCAAGTTCGGCCCGCGTCCGGTGACGGTGCAGAAGGTCGGCATGAGCGTGGTCGACGTCGACCTCAACCACCCGATGGCCGGCAAGGACCTGAGCTTCAACATCGAGATCATCGACGTGCGTGAGGCGCAGGCCGAGGAGATCGAGCACGGCCACGTCCACGGCGACGGCGGCCACCAGCACTGACAACGGCGGCGGTCATGGATACCTTTGAACTGCACCGCGGCACGACGGCGTTGCTGGTCAGCCTGCCGCACGACGGCAGCGCCATCCCTGACGCCATGGCCCAACGCATGACCCTCGGCGCGCGCACCGCGCCGGACACCGACTGGCACGTGTCCCGGCTGTACGCGTTCGCCCGCCAACTGGGCGCATCGGTGCTGGTGCCGCGCTACTCGCGCTACGTGGTCGACCTGAACCGTCCCGCCGATGACGTGTCGCTGTATCCCGGACAGAACACCACCGGCCTTTGCCCGACCGTGCGGTTCAACGGCGAGCCCGTGTACGTGGACGGCGAGGCGCCGACCCGGGCGGAGATCACCGAGCGCGTGCGGCGCTACTGGAAGCCCTACCACGACGCCCTGCAGGCAGAACTTGAGCGGCTCGTAACGGCCCACGGCCGGGCGCTGCTGTGGGAAGGCCACTCGATTCGCGGCAGCAATCTGCCCTACCTGTTTCCCGACCGGCTGCCCGACCTCAACCTGGGCACCGCCGATGGCGCCAGCTGTTCGCCGCAGGTCCAACTCGGCCTGGAGGCGGTGCTGGGCGAGCAGCGTGAGTACGACTGGGTCGCCAACGGCCGCTTCAAGGGCGGCTACATCACGCGCCACTATGGCGCGCCGGCGAAGGGCGTGAACGCGGTGCAGCTGGAGATCAGCCAGCGCTGCTACATGGACGAGGACTCCACACGCTACCTGCCCGAGCGCGCCGCGCCCCTGCAGCGCCTGCTCGAGGATCTGCTGGTGAATGCGCTGGCAATGACCGCCCAGCGCTGATTGGCTGGCCTGCCTAGACCTCCAGCGTCGCCAGATCGCCCTTGTCTTCCAGCCAGGCCTTGCGGTCGCCGGCGCGCTTGCGTGCCAGCAGCATGTCCATCAGCGCGTGGGTCTGCGTGCCTTCTTCCACGGTCAGCTGGACCAGCCGGCGGGTGTCGGGATGGATGGTCGACTCGCGCAGCTGCGAGGGGTTCATCTCGCCCAGGCCCTTGAAGCGGGTGACGTTGACCGTGCCGGCCGAGCCCTTTTTGCGCTCGGCCTTCTCGCGCTCGATCTTCTCCAGCAGGATCCGCTTCTCCTCCTCGTCCAGGGCGTAGAACACCTGCTTGCCCAGGTCGACCCGGAACAGCGGCGGCATCGCCACGAATACGTGGCCGGCAGCCACCAGCGCGGGGAAATGCTGCAGGAACAGCGCACACAGCAAGGTCGCGATGTGCAGGCCGTCCGAATCCGCGTCGGCCAGGATCACGACCTTGCCGTAGCGCAGCCCGCTCAGGTCGTCCTTGCCCGGATCGCAGCCGATCGCCACGGCGATGTCGTGCACTTCCTGCGAGGCCAGCACGCTGCCCGACGCGACCTCCCAGGTGTTCAGGATCTTGCCGCGCAGGGGCAGGATCGCCTGGAAATCCTTGTCGCGCGCCTGGCGGGCACTGCCGCCGGCCGAGTCGCCCTCGACCAGGAACAATTCGGTGCGTGAGAGGTCCTGGCTGATGCAGTCGGCCAGCTTGCCGGGCAGGGCGGGGCCCTGGGTGACCTTCTTGCGGGTGATCTGCTTTTCGGTCTTCAGGCGCGCGCTGGCCCGCTCGATCGCCAGCTGCGCGATCCGCTCGCCCAGCTCGACGTTCTGGTTGAGCCACAGGGTGAAGGCGTCCTGCGCGGCGGCCTCGACGAAGCCGGCGGTCTGGCGGGAGCTCAGGCGCTCCTTGGTCTGGCCGCTGAACTGCGGATCCAGCAGTTTGACGCTGAGCACGAAGGCGACCCGGTCCCAGACATCCTCCGGGGCCAGCTTGACGCCGCGCGGAAGCAGGCTGCGGACGTCGCAGAAACCGCGAAGGGCGTCGGTGAAGCCGCTGCGCAAGCCGTTGACGTGGGTTCCGTGCTGCGCGGTCGGGATCAGGTTGACATAGCTCTCCTGGACCAGCTCGCCGTCAGGCGCCCAGGCCACGGCCCAGTCGACCGTCTCGGAATCCTTCTCCAGCTTGCCGACAAACAGCTCGGGCGGAAGCAGCTCGCGCGCGGGGTGGTCGGCGCGCAGTTCGTCGAGCAGGTAGTCGCTCAGGCCGTCGGCGTAGTGCCACTCCAGGCGCTCATCGGTGGCCTCGTCCAGCAGCTTCACGGTCAGGCCCGGGCACAGCACCGCCTTGGCGCGCAACAAGTGCTTGAGGGCGCGCAGGTTGAATTTCGGGGTGTCGAAGTACTTGGGATCGGGCCAGAAGTGCAGGCGCGTGCCGGTATTTCGGCGCCCCACGCTGCCCAGGGTTTCAAGCTCCGTGACCCGCTCGCCGTCGGCGAAACCCATCCGCTGCTCGATGCCGTCGCGCTTGATGGTGACATCCAGGCGCGTCGACAGGGCATTGACCACGCTGACGCCCACGCCGTGCAGACCGCCGGAGAAGGTGTAGTTCTTGTTGCTGAACTTTCCGCCGGCGTGCAGGCGGGTCAGGATCAACTCCACCCCGGGCACGCCTTCCTCCGGGTGGATGTCCACCGGCATGCCGCGTCCATCGTCGCTGACCTCGCAGCTGCCGTCGGCGTGCATCACCACCTCGATCGTCTTGGCGTGCCCGGCCAGCGCCTCGTCCACGGCGTTGTCGATGACCTCCTGGGCCAGGTGGTTGGGCCGGGTGGTGTCGGTGTACATACCGGGGCGACGCTTGACCGGGTCCAGCCCGGAGAGGACTTCGATGTCGGCGGCGTCGTAGCGGTTGTTCATCAGGCAGCGGTTCGCGTTGGGTCGGGGGAAGTCAGCTCGCCAGAATGGCGGGCGGCACCGTGGATGGTCAAGGAAGCAAAGGTCGGAAGCCGACTGGACGAGCGTCACGATGCGGCGGTGAAAGCGGTCCCGGACTTGGCGGCTTCCATAACGGGGCGTGAAATCGGGCCGCGTAAAGGTCCCGTTATTCAGTATTTGGCAGGGTCGGCGTCGGTAGGTTCGTCGGCGTCGCTGAGGGGAGCGGCAGTGATCCAGGACGGCAGTCGCCATCCGCACACCCCACCAAGGAGATGTACCCAGATGAATATCCGCAAGCTTGTGTTGCCGACCATGATCGCCGCCCTGATGGCCGCTCCGGCCGCGTTCGCCCAGTCCGCCGATCTCGACGCCCAGGCCCAGGCCCAGCAGGCGCAGGCCGCTGCCGCCCAGGCAGAAGCCCAGGCCGTGCAGGCCGAGGCGCAGGCCGCCGCTGCTGCCGAGCAGGCCAATGCTGCTGAGCAGAGCGCCGACGTCGCGCAGGACCGTGCGGACTTCAGTGCCGAAGCCGCCGCCCAGGAGCAGGCCCTCGAGCCTGAAGAGGAAGACGAGCGCAACTGATCGCGCCATGCGATGAGGTCACCGACGCCCCGGCTTGCCGGGGCGTCTTTCGTTGGCCTTCCGCCACCTCCAGCGAGGGCGGCAAGCCCTCGCCGCCGCAGCAAAGGTCGCAGCAATTGCATGCAGCCGGTAAACTGGCGCTTTCCAGCGGCAGCAAAACAATGACTCCCCTGATCTTCGTCACTGGTGGCGTGGTGTCCTCGCTTGGCAAGGGCATTGCCGCCGCCTCGTTGGCGGCCATCCTCGAAGCGCGCGGCCTGCGCGTGACGATGATGAAGCTCGACCCCTACATCAACGTCGACCCCGGCACGATGAGCCCGTTCCAGCACGGCGAGGTGTACGTCACCGACGACGGCGCCGAGACCGACCTGGACCTGGGCCATTACGAGCGCTACGTGCGCACCCGGCTGGGGCGCAAGAATTCCATCACCACCGGTCGGATATACGAGAACGTCATCCGCAAGGAGCGCCGCGGCGACTACCTGGGCGGCACGGTGCAGGTCATCCCGCACATCACCGACGAGATCAAGCGCGGCATCTTTGCCGCCACCGACGGCTTCGATGTGGGCCTGGTGGAGATTGGCGGCACCGTGGGCGACATCGAGTCGCTGCCATTCCTGGAGGCGATCCGCCAGATCCGCGCCGAACGCGGGCCGGACAAGGCGCTGTTCATGCACCTCACCCTGGTGCCGTTCATTGCCGCCGCCGGCGAGCTGAAGACCAAGCCGACCCAGCACTCGGTGAAGGAACTGCGCTCCATCGGCATCCAGCCAGACATCCTGATCTGCCGCTCCGAGCAGCCGCTGCCGGATTCGGAACGGCGCAAGATCGCGCTGTTCACCAGCGTGTCCGAGCGCGCGGTCATCTCGGCGGTGGACCTGCACAACATCTACGACATGCCGGCGCGTTTCCAGGAGCAGGGTCTGGACGAGCTGATCGTCGAGCGCCTGCGGCTGGACGCCAGACCCGCCGACATGCACGAGTGGGACGCGGTGGTCGACGCGGCCGAGAATCCCGAGGACGAGGTCACCATCGCGATCATCGGCAAGTACGTGGACCATCAGGACGCGTACAAGTCGGTTGCCGAAGCACTCAAGCACGGCGGCTTGCGCCAGCGCACCAAGGTCCATCTGCAATGGCTGGAGTCCAGCGACGTCGAGAAGCGCGGCCCCAGTGCGCTGGAGGGCGTCGACGGTGTCCTGGTGCCCGGCGGATTCGGCGACCGCGGTTTTGAAGGCAAGATCGCCGGCGCCCGCTACGCCCGCGAAAACGGCGTGCCGTATTTCGGCATCTGCTACGGCATGCAGGCGGCGGTGATCGAGTTCGCCCGCAACGTGGCCGGGCTGGAAAACGCCAACAGCACGGAGAACGACAAGGCTACCCCGCACCCGGTGGTTGGCCTGATCACCGAGTGGCGCACGGCCAGCGGCGAGCTGGAGCGCCGCAGCGAGGACAGCGACCTGGGCGGCACGATGCGCCTGGGCCTGCAGGAGCAGCGGCTCAAGCCCGGCACGCTGGCCCACGAGCTGTACGGCAAGGACGTGGTCGGCGAGCGTCATCGCCACCGCTACGAGTTCAACAACCGCTACCGCACCCAGCTCGAGGATGCCGGCCTGGTCATCAGCGCCAAATCCATCGACGACCTGCTGGTCGAGATGATCGAGCTGCCACGCGACGTCCACCCGTGGTTCCTGGCCTGCCAGGCCCATCCGGAATTCCTATCGACGCCGCGCGACGGGCATCCGCTGTTCGTCGGATTCATCCGCGCCGCGCGCGACTACAAGGCGGCCCAATCGACGGCAAACGCCCGCCTCGACGAGGCCGAGGCATGAACGCCCCGCGCATCAGCGCCGTTTGCATGAATGGAGAAGGTCAATGAAGTTGTGCGGTTTCGACATCGGCCTGGACCGGCCGTTCTTCCTGATCGCCGGGCCCTGCGTGATCGAGTCGATGCAGTTGCAGCTCGACACTGCCGGCACCCTGAAGCAGATCACCGACGAGCTGGGCATTCCCTTCATCTTCAAGTCCAGCTTCGACAAGGCCAACCGCACCTCGATCTCCGGCTTCCGTGGCCCGGGCATCGAGGAGGGCCTGAAGGTGCTGGCCGAGGTGAAGAAGCAGATCGGCGTGCCGGTGCTGACCGACGTCCACGAGTACACGCCGATGGACGAGGTCGCCTCGGTGGTCGACGTGCTGCAGACGCCGGCTTTCCTGTGCCGGCAGACCGACTTCATCCAGAAGGTCGCCAGCGCCGGCAAGCCGGTCAACATCAAGAAGGGCCAGTTCCTGTCGCCGTGGGAGATGAAGCACGTGGCCGACAAGGCGCTGGCCACCGGCAACGCCGACATCATGGTCTGCGAGCGCGGCGCCAGCTTTGGTTACAACAACCTGGTCAGCGACATGCGCAGCCTGGCCGTGATGCGTGACACCGGTTGCCCGGTGGTGTTTGATGCGACCCATTCGGTGCAGTTGCCCGGCGGCGCGGGCGGCAAGAGCGGCGGCCAGCGCGAATTCGTGCCGGTGCTGTCGCGTGCCGCCATGGCGGTGGGCATTTCCGGCATCTTCATGGAGACCCATCCCAACCCGGCCGAAGCGCTGTCTGACGGGCCCAACGCCTGGCCGCTGGACCAGATGCGCGCGCTGCTGGAGACGCTGATGGCCATCGATGAAGTCACCAAGCGCCACCCGTTCCTTGAATCCCAAACCTGAGAGCCCTGCAGAACCGACATGACCGAAATCGCCAAAGTCCACGCCCGCGAAATCCTCGACAGCCGCGGCAATCCGACCCTTGAGGCCGAGATCACCCTTGCCGATGGCAGTTTTGGCCGGGCGATGGTGCCTTCCGGTGCGTCCACCGGTTCCAAGGAAGCCGTGGAGTTGCGCGACGGCGACAAGACCCGCTACCTGGGCAAGGGCGTGCGCACCGCGGTGGAGAACGTCAACACCACCATCGCCAAGGCGCTGGTCGGGCTGGATGCGGCCGACCAGGGCGGCATCGACCGTCGTCTGATCGATCTGGACGGCACCCGCAACAAGGGCCGCCTGGGCGCGAACGCGTTGTTGGGAGTGTCGATGGCCAATGCCCACGCGATGGCCGCCAGCCGCCGCCTGCCGCTGTGGAGGTACCTGGCCGGTGACCGCCGCGGCGTGTTGCCGGTGCCGATGATGAACATCATCAACGGCGGCGCCCACGCCGACAACAACGTCGACCTGCAGGAGTTCATGATCCTGCCGGTCGGCTTTGACAGCTTCTCCGAGAGCCTGCGCGCCGGCACCGAGGTGTTCCACGCGCTCAAGTCGGTGCTCAAGGGCCGCGGCCTGAGCACGTCGGTGGGCGACGAGGGCGGCTTCGCGCCGGACCTGCGCAGCAACGAGGAAGCGCTGGAAACCATCCTGGAGGCGATCGGCAAGGCGGGCTACAAGGCCGGCGACGACATCCTGCTGGGCCTGGACGTTGCCTCCAGCGAATTCTACGAGAACGGCAAGTACCACCTGACCGGCGAGGGCAAACGCCTGACTTCGGAGCAGTTCGTCGAGTTCCTGGCCGGCTGGTGCGCGCAGTACCCGATCATCAGCATCGAGGACGGCATGGACGAGAACGACTGGGACGGCTGGAAGCAGCTGACCGATGCGCTGGGCAAGAAGGTCCAGCTGGTCGGCGACGACCTGTTCGTGACCAATCCGGAGATCTTCCAGCAGGGCATCGACCGCCATATCGCCAACGCGATCCTGATCAAGGTCAACCAGATCGGCACCTTGACCGAGACGCTGGAAGCCATTTCCATGGCCGACCGCGCCGGTTACGCCGCGGTGGTATCGCATCGTTCCGGCGAGACCGAGGACACCACGATCGCCGACATCGCGGTGGCAACCACGGCAACCCAGATCAAGACCGGCTCGCTGTGCCGCAGCGACCGCGTCGCCAAGTACAACCAGTTGCTGCGGATCGAGGAGCAGCTCGGCGACGGCGCGACCTACGCCGGCCGCGACGCATTCGTGTCGCTGCAGGGCTGACACCCGCGCATGCGCTGGATGGTGGCATTGCTGGTGGCACTGGTGGCGCTGCTGGTGTTCCTGCAAGACCGCCTGTGGGACGGCGAGGGCGGCCGTGACTCGGTCGCCGCGCTGGAGCAGCGCGTGCAGCAGCAGGCCCGCGAAAACGAGGGCCTGCAGCAGCGCAACGATGCGCTGTCCGCCGAAGTGGAAGACCTCAAATCCGGCGAGGCGGCGGTCGAGGATCGGGCTCGCAGCGAGCTGGGCATGATCCGCCCCGGCGAGACCTTCTACCGCGTGGTCGAGCCGGATCCGGCAACGCCTGCGGATCCGGATCCGGTCCGCCAGTGAGCCGGCATGGCACGCCGTCGGTGTGGGCAATCCTTCCCGCCGCCGGTCGTGGTGCGCGCTTTGGCGGCGACGTGCCCAAGCAGTATCTGCAGATCGCCGGACAACCCCTGATCGCGCACGCACTGGATGCGCTGCTCTCGCATCCCGAGGTTGCGGGCGCGATGGTGGCGCTGGCCGCCGATGATCGGTACTGGCCGGGCTGGACCACCCGCCACGGCAAGCCGGTCCTGCGCTGCGAGGGCGGCGCCGAGCGGGCGGATTCGGTGCTCGCCGCCTTGCAGGGACTGCCGCCCGGCCCGGAAGACAGCCTGGTACTGGTCCACGACGCAGCGCGTCCCAACCTGCACCCATCCGATCTGGAGCGGCTGTTGCATGCCGCCTCAGAGGACCGCGACGGCGCAATCCTCGCCGCGCCGGTCCGCGACACCCTCAAGCGGGCCGACGCGGAGGGACGTATCGCCGCGACCGAGCCGCGCGCCGCGCTCTGGCGTGCATTGACCCCGCAGGCGTTCCGTCGCGGCCTGCTCACCGATGCCTTGCTGGCCGCCCGCGCCGACGCAGTCCAGGTGACCGACGAGGCCATGGCGGTCGAACGCGCAGGCCTGCGGCCGCGGCTGGTCGAAGGGCGCGAGGACAACCTCAAGGTCACCACGCCGGCCGATCGCGACCTGGCCGAGTTCCTGCTATCGCAGCGCCAGCGCTGACCGCCGGGTCGAACGCAACCCGAACGCGCCGAGTCACCCGACGCGGCGTAGGCGACAATGTCGCCCCCAATTCGTTGCAGCAGGACCGGCATCAATGAGCATCCGCATAGGCCAGGGTTACGACGTCCACGCATTCGGCGACGGCGATCACGTCGTGCTGGGTGGGGTCCAGGTTCCGCATGACCGCGGCGTGCTCGCCCACTCCGACGGCGATGTGGTCATCCATGCGCTGTGCGACGCCATGCTCGGCGCGCTCGCGCTTGGCGATATCGGCACCCATTTTCCTCCCAGCGATCCGCGCTGGAAGGATGCCGACAGCCGCACGTTCCTGCGCCAATGCCGTCAGCTTGCAGCGGACCGCGGCTGGGTGCTCGGCAACGCGGACGTCACCGTGATCTGCGAGCGACCGAAAGTCGGTCCACATGTCGCGCCGATGCGCGCCCTGTTGGCGGCCGACCTGGGCGTCGATGTCGATACCGTCAGCGTAAAGGCGACCACGTCCGAGCAGCTCGGCTTTACCGGCAGGGGCGAAGGACTGGCCGCGTTGGCGGTGTGCCTGCTGGTGCGCGGATGAGCGATTCCGGCGCGCCCGGACCCGCGGAAAGTGCGCCCGCCGCTGACACGCGTGCCCATGGCGAGCCCGTGCTGTCCGCCCGGATGCGCGTCACGCCGGAGGACTTCTTCGTCGAGGAACTGGCGGGCTTTGAACCCTCCGGCAGCGGCGAGCACCTGCTTCTGAGGGTGCAGAAGCGCGGCATGAACACCGCTTTCGCCGCCCGCAGCATTGCCCAGTGGGCCGGCGTGGACGAGATGGCGATCGGCTACGCCGGGCTGAAGGATCGCCACGCGGTGACCCGCCAGCGCTTCAGCGTGCACCTGCCGCGCAAGGTCGCCCCCGACATCGCCGCGCTGCAGGTGGACGGACTGCAGGTGCTGGAACAGGCGTGGCACGCGAAAAAGCTTCCGCGCGGTGCGCTGGCCGGGAACCGCTTCGTGCTGGTGCTGCGCGACGTCGTCGGCGACCCGTCCGCGATCGAGGCGCGCCTGCAGCAGATTGCCCGGCGCGGCGTGCCGAACTTCTTCGGCGAGCAGCGCTTTGGCCGCGATGGCAACAACCTGGGCAAGGCGCTGGCGATGTTCGAAGGCCGCCGGGTCCGTCGCGATGAGCGCGGCATGCTGCTCTCGGCCGCGCGCTCGGTGCTGTTCAACCAGGTGCTGCAGGCGCGGGTCGAGGCGCACTGCTGGGATACGCCGTTGACGGGTGAGGTGTGGATGCTCGATGGCAGCCGCAGCGTGTTCGGGCCCGAGCCGATCACTCCGGAGATCGGACAGCGCCTGTCGGCGTTCGACATCCATCCCAGCGGCCCGCTGTGGGGCCGCGGCGACCTGCGCAGCCAGGCCGATGCGCTGGAGCTGGAGCAGGGCGCACTGGCCGACCCGGTATCGATGCGCCTGCGCGCCGGTCTGGAGCAGGCCGGCCTGAAGCAGGAGCGGCGATCGCTGCGCCTGCGCGCCGACGCCCTGCGCTGGCAATGGCTGGACGCCGCGACGCTCGAGCTGTCATTCAATCTGCCGCCGGGCACCTACGCCACGGTGGTGCTGGCGGAACTGGGGGAGGTGCGCGACGGCTCCGGCCAGTCCTGGGCCTGATCGCGCCGGAGCCCGCGCCGTGCCGGGCACGCGTCAGCGACGCCGCGGCGCCAGCAGGACGATCACCGCGCCGCTGCCGCCCTGGGCCGGCAAGGGCGAATGGAAGGCCAGCACGCTGGAGCGCTGCCGCAGCATGCGGTCGACCAGATTCTTCAGTACCGGCGCGCCGCTGCGGCCGATATCCGCACCGCCACGTCCACCCTTGCCATGGATGATGCGCACACAGCCCAGGCCGTGGCGCTGCGCATCGTTCAGGAACGCGCGCACCAGCGCCTCGGCGGTAGCTGCGTCGGTGCCGTGCAGGTCGAGCTCCTCCTGCGCCGACATCTCGCCGCGGCGCAGTCGCTGCCATGCCTCCTGGCTGACATCGCCGCGCCATGCCAGCGGGTCGTCAGCTTCCAGCAACGTGGATTCCAGCGCGTGGCGGAGATCCTCGCGCGCATCGGCATCGTCGCGCTCGGCCATCTTCGCGCGCGGTTTCGGGCGCGGCGCGGACGGCGGAGCGGGGCGTTCGGGCAGCTTGCGAACCGGCCCGATCGCGCTGCGGAACAGCGCGGCATCGTCGTCGTCGGCGCCGTTCACGGGGGCATTCCGGTATCCATCCGCCTAGCCTAACGCGCGGCGGCGGAGCGGGCATCGTGGGGTGCGATCGCGTCCATCGGGGCGGCGAAGGGTGGCTGCCATCGGCTATCATGACCGCTTTGACGGGATCCAAGCCGCCGCACCGCCGGCGCCTGCGATCCGCCCCCGACCGGCTGCGCCGGTCCCTGCCACTACTGCATTGCGCCCGAGTGGCGCTCGCCAAGGGAGATCATGCGAGTCCTGGTCAGCAACGACGACGGCGTCGATTCACCCGGCATCCGCGCCCTCGCCGAGGGACTGCGCGCCGCCGGTCACGAAGTAGTGGTGGTCGCTCCGGACCGGGACCGCTCCGGTGCCAGCAACTCGCTCACCCTGGACATGCCGATCCGGGTGATCCAGCAGGACGAGGCCACCTGGCGCGTCGCCGGCACACCCACCGACTGCGTCCACGTCGCCATCACCGGCATGCTCGAGACGGAGCCCGACATCGTCGTGTCCGGAATCAACGACGCCGCCAACCTGGGCGATGACGTGATCTATTCGGGCACCGTCGCCGCCGCGATGGAGGGCCGTTTTCTCGGCCTGCCGGCGGTCGCCGTGTCGCTGGTGACCAACGGGCAGCTCGGCCAGCACTACGAGACCGCCGCGCGCGCCGCGGTGGAGATCATCGCCCGCCTGGCGACCGACCCGCTGCCGGCCGACACGATCCTCAACGTCAACGTGCCCGACCTCTCGTGGGAGGACGTCCGCGGCTTCCAGGTCGGTCGCCTGGGCAACCGCCACCGCGCCGAGGCGTGCATTCCGCAGGAAGACCCGCGCGGTCGCCAGTGGTGGTGGATCGGGGGTGCCGGGCCCGAGCAGGACGCCGGTCCGGGCACCGATTTCCACTCCGTGCGCAGCGGCTATATTGCGATCACCCCGATCAAGGTCGACCTGACGCGCTACCAGGCGCTGGAGCAGGTGGCGAACTGGGTCAGCGGGCTGGAGGCCTCGCTGGAGTCCTCGTCCGCGGAGGCAGGACGATGAGCCTGAGGATGCGCCTGCAGCCTACCGATCGCGGGTCCGGACTGACCTCGCAGCGGGTGCGCGACCGGCTGGTCGATCGCCTGCGCGACAACGGGATCGCCGACGAGCGCGTGCTCAATGCCGTGCGCAACGTGCCGCGCCACCTGTTCGTGGACGAAGCGCTGGAAAGCCGCGCCTACGACGACACTGCCTTGCCGATCGGCCACGGCCAGACCATCTCCCAGCCCTGGGTGGTGGCCAAGATGACCGAAACCCTGATGCAGGCGCAGCCCTCCAAGGTGCTGGAGATCGGCACCGGCTCGGGCTACCAGGCCGCCATCCTTGCCGCGCTCGGCCTGGAAGTGCACACCGTGGAGCGTATCGGCGAGCTGCTGCGCACCGCGCGCAAGCGCTTTCGCCAGTTGGGCATGAACATCCGCAGCAAGCACGACGACGGCCGCATCGGCTGGCCGGAAAATGCGCCCTTCGATGCCATCCTGGTCACCGCCGCCGCGCCGGCGCTGGTGGACGCGCTGACCGCGCAACTGGCCCCGGGCGGTGTGCTCGTGGCGCCAGTGGGCGCCTCGGCCGGGCAGTCGCTGCTGCGGCTGAGCAAGGACGCCGATGGCCGCATCACCCAGGAGACGATCGGTTCGGTTGTCTTCGTGCCGCTGCTGTCGGGCCTGGTCGACTGAAGGATCCCTGCGCTTGAAACTCTTTGGTCCCCTCTACGACCGGTGCCTGGTCTGGGCCGCCCACCGCCGCGCGCCGGCGCTGTTGGCCGGCTTGAGCTTTGCCGAGGCGGTGGTGTTCCCGATTCCGCCCGAGGTCATGCTCGGCCCGATGTGCCTGGCGCGGCCGACGCGTGCGTTCTGGTTTGCGCTGCTCAGCCTGATGGGCTCACTGGCCGGCGCCGTGCTGGGCTACCTGCTGGGCCACTACGCCTTCGAGCTGGTCCGCCCGCTGCTGGTCACGCTGGGCTGGATGGACCGGATCGACGTGGAGGTGTCGGCGTTGCGCGAGATCGCTGCCAACTCGCCGTGGAAGGCGTTCTGGGTGCTGGTGCTGGTCGGGTTCACGCCCATTCCCTTGAAGATATTCACCTGGGCTTCCGGCATCGTCGGGGTACCGTTGCTGCCGTTCATCGCCAGCATGTTCGTTGGCCGCGGCAAGCGCGTGTTCCTGCTGGCGCTGGCCATCCGGCTCGGCGGTCACCGGGCGGAGGCGGCATTGCGACGCTACATTGAACCGGTCGGCTGGATCGCAACGGTCCTGCTGCTGGGGGTATTCACCTGGCTGATCTGGAGGACACAACAAGGCGCATGAGCATAATGACTCCCGAACAACCCCATATCCGCACGAGCCTGGTCCGCGCGATCCCGGCCCGCACGAACCTGGCCCGCACGATCCTGGCGCGCATGATCCTGGCCGGGGCGGTTGCGACGGCCCTGACCGCGTGCTCCAGCGCGGTCACCCGCGAGAGCAGTCCGGTCTCCACACCCAAATACGGTGCGACCCGGGTCGTGCAGCGCGGCGACACGCTGTACCGGATCGCGGTCGAGAACGGCATCGCGATGCGCGACCTGGCCGCCTGGAACGGCCTGGGCGCGCCCTACACGATCTACCCCGGGCAGCAGCTGCTGCTGTATCCAAGAACCGGTGGTGCCGTGGCAACCACGCCGCGCGCACCGTCGAGTGGTGGCACGCGCGCGCCGGCGGCCAGCGCTCCGGCCGCTTCGGCGCCCAGCGCCGCGCCGCTGGCCAGTGGCATCGCCTGGCGCTGGCCGGTGGACGGCGCGCTGCTGAGCCGCTTCGTCGCCGGCGAGCCGACCAAGCAGGGCATCGATATTGCCGGCGCCGCCGGGGCCCCGGTCAAGGCGGCGGGCGACGGCACCGTGGTCTATTCCGGCTCCGGGCTGGTGGGCTACGGCGAGCTGGTCATCATCAAGCACAACGAGCAGTGGCTGTCGGCCTACGGCCACAATCGCAGCCGGCTGGTGGAGGAGGGCGCCAGGGTGAAGGCGGGCCAGCAGATCGCCGAGCTCGGCCGTACCGGTGCCTCGCGCGACATGCTCCACTTCGAGGTGCGCTACAACGGCAAGCCGGTCGATCCGCTGCTGTACCTGCCGAAGAAATAATCGACGGCGTGCGCGTCGCTGCCGCGGCTCAGCCCGGCAGCACGAACCCGGCGACCACGCGCCGGTTCTCGCTGGCCAACACGCTGAAGGTCCGCGCCGCGGCGGCATTGGTCATCACCTCGATGCCGATACCGCGGCGCAGGCAGACGGCCATCACCTTCGCCGGCGCGAATACCTGCTGGCCTCCACCGCCGATGATCACCACTTCCGGCTCCAGGGCCAGCAACGGGTCGAGATCGGACGGGTCCAGGTCCTGCATGTCGCGCACGCCCCAGTCCTCGGACAGGTGATTGGGCGTGATGACGAAACTCCGGGTCAGGCGCCGGTCATTGACCAGCGCCATGCTGCCGTCGGCGGCGCGAAGGAAGAATTCGTAGTCCGGGCGTTCCAGGGTCAGTTCCATCGCGCCATGCTAGCAAGCGCGATAAGGACTAAAAAGCAGCGGTGCGCTCAGGCGCGCGGCGCTCAGGCGCGCGGCAGGACGATGTGGCGCTTTTCTTCGCTGGGGCGGTACAGCGCGACGGTGTGGCCGATCTTCTGCACCAATGCCGCGCCGGTGCGCTGCACCAGATGCTCGATCATCTCGTCGCGGACATCGCGATCGGCCGCGCCCACCTTCACTTTCACCAGCTCGTGGTTTTCCAGTGCGAGCTCGAGCTCCGCCACCAGCGCATCGGAGATGCCTTTCCCGCCGACCTGGATCATGGCCTTGATGTCGTGTGCCTGGCCGCGCAGGAAGCGGGTCTGGGCACTGGTCAGGACGGTTGCCATCGATGCACGCAAATGAGGTTGGGGAGGGCCCGCAGGGTATCATGGCCGGCCCGTCCTCCAGCGGTTTTCGTTTGATGGCTACCCGCAGCAAAAGCAGCCAGCGCTGGCTCAAGGAGCACCACTCCGACCCGTTCGTGAAACGCGCGCGGGCGGAAGGCCTCCGCTCGCGTGCCGCCTACAAGCTGGAGGAACTGGTCAAGCGCGACCGCCTGCTCAAGCCGGGCATGGTGGTCGTCGACCTGGGCGCCGCGCCGGGCGGGTGGTCGCAATGGGTCCGCCAGGCACTGGGCGACAGCGGGCGGGTCATCGCGCTGGACATCCTGGAGATGCCGACCCTGGCGGGGGTGGAGTTCCTTCATGGCGATTTCAGGGAGGATGCGGTCTTATCGGAGCTGGTGCGCACTCTGAATGACAAACCCGTGGACCTTGTTCTCTCCGATATGGCCCCCAATAAGAGTGGTGTGGACGCGGTCGACATGCCGCGTGCGCTGTACCTGGCGGAGCTGGCGATGGATTTTGCCGACCACCACCTTCGTGTCGATGGCACATTCCTGATCAAGCTGTTCCAGGGCGTGGGTTTCGATGATTACGTGCGGGAGCTGCGGCGGCGTTATGCCAAGGTAGCGATCCGCAAGCCGGAAGCGTCGCGCAAGCGCTCCCCGGAGGTCTACGCCCTGGCACAGGGCAAACGCGCACAAATCAAGTGACCCGGTCTTTGCGACGCGCCGTACACCCAGCGTTGCCGCCCATCTCCGATGTCTGCCGCGGCAGGCCGTCCGCACAAAAAAAGTGATCCGTATCCTATGAACGACATGGCCAAGAATCTGATGCTCTGGGTGCTCGTCGCCGTGGTTCTCATGGTGGTGTTCCAGGCGTTCGGCCCACGCACCCCCGGCGCGGCTGGCCCGCTGGCCTATGACCAGTTCATCCAGCAGGTCCAGGCCGACCGCATCGACAAGGTGCGCATCGACGAGGACCGCACCACGATCACAGGCAAGCGCAAGGACGGCTCGGAGTTCACCACCTTCAGCCCCGGTGACAAGGACCTGGTCAACGACCTGATGCAGCACAACGTCGGCATCGAGCAGGTGCCGCCGGGCGGCCCGTCGTTCTGGTCGGTCCTGCTGAACTTCCTGCCGATCCTGCTGATCATCGCGTTCTGGCTGTTTGTCATGAAGCAGATGCAGCAGGGCGGTGGCAAGGGCGCGATGAGCTTCGGCAAGTCGCGCGCCAAGTTGCAGGGCGAGGACCAGGTCAAGGTGACCCTGGCCGACGTGGCCGGTTGCGACGAAGCCAAGGAGGAGGTCGGCGAGCTGGTCGAGTTCCTGCGCGACCCGTCGCGCTTCCAGAAGCTGGGCGGCAAGATCCCGCGCGGCGTGCTGATGGTCGGCCCCCCGGGCACGGGTAAGACCCTGCTCGCCCGCGCGATCGCCGGCGAGGCCAAGGTGCCGTTCTTCGCGATCTCCGGCTCGGACTTCGTCGAGATGTTCGTCGGCGTCGGCGCGAGCCGCGTGCGCGACATGTTCGAACAGGCCAAGAAAAGCGCGCCGTGCATCATCTTCATCGACGAGATCGACGCGGTCGGCCGCCATCGCGGCGCCGGTCTGGGCGGCGGTCATGACGAGCGCGAGCAGACCCTGAACCAGCTGCTGGTCGAGATGGACGGCTTCGAGGGCGGCGAGGGCGTGATCGTCATCGCGGCGACCAACCGTCCCGACGTGCTGGATCCCGCGCTGCTGCGTCCGGGCCGGTTCGACCGCCAGGTCGTGGTCGGGCTGCCGGACGTGCGTGGCCGCGAGGAGATCCTGCGCGTGCACATGCGCAAGGTGCCGCTGTCGGATGACGTCGTGCCGATGACCATCGCACGCGGTACCCCGGGCTTCAGCGGTGCCGACCTGGCCAACCTGGTCAATGAGGCAGCGCTGTTTGCCGCCCGCGAGAACGCGAAGGACGTCCGCATGGACCACTTCGACAAGGCGCGCGACAAGATCATGATGGGCGCCGAGCGCCGTTCGATGGCGATGAGCGACGACGAGAAGAAGCTCACCGCCTACCACGAGGCCGGCCACGCCATCGTCGGTCGCGTCGTGCCCGAGCACGACCCGGTCTACAAGGTGACGATCATCCCGCGCGGCCGCGCGCTGGGCGTGACCATGTATCTCCCCGAGGGCGACAAGTACAGCTACAACCGCACCGCAATCGAGTCGCAGTTGGCCTCGCTGTACGGCGGCCGGGTGGCCGAGGAGCTGATCTTCGGCGCCGACAAGGTCACCACCGGTGCGTCAAACGACATCGAGCGGGCGACCAAGATGGCCCGCAACATGGTCACCAAGTGGGGCCTGAGCGACGAGATGGGCCCGATCTCCTACGGCGAGGAGGACGACGAGGTCTTCCTGGGCCGTTCGGTGACCCAGCACAAGAGCGTCTCCGACGACACCGCGCGCAAGATCGACGAGGTGGTGCGCGGGATCCTCGACAAGGCCTACCAGCGGGCGACCGAGATCCTGCACAAGCACCTCACCGAGCTGCATGCGATGGCGGACGCGTTGCTGGAGTACGAGACCATCGACGCCCTGCAGATCGACGACATCATGGCCGGGCGCAAGCCCAATCCACCGGCGGACTGGGGCAAGACCGACAACCTGCCGCCGCCCCCCAAGGACACGCCGCGCTCGCCGGGTCCGATCGGTGGGCCTGCCGAGCAGCTGTAAGCGGCCCGCCGTGTTCGATACTGCCACCGTCCTGGCCTGCAACGGCCGCCTGCTCAGGCTGGACCGCGCCCGGGTCATGGGCATCGTCAACGTCACCCCCGATTCGTTTTCCGAGAGCGGCGCCCACCAGGGCACGGAGGCTGCTGTCGCCCACGGCCTGCGCCTGGCCGCCGAGGGCGCCGACCTGCTCGATGTCGGGGGTGAGTCGACGCGTCCTGGCGCGGAGGAGGTGGATGCTGAGGAGGAACTGCGGCGCGTCATTCCCGTCATCGAGCGGCTGGTCGCCGAGACCGCGCTGCCGATCAGCGTGGACACCTCCAAGCCCGAGGTCATGCGCGCCGCCGTGGCCGCCGGTGCCGGGATGATCAACGACATCCACGCGCTGCGCCGCGACGGGGCGCTGGAGGCAGCGGCCGAGCTTCGCGTGCCGGTCGTGCTGATGCACATGCAGGGCCAGCCGCGCGACATGCAGGACGCGCCGCACTACGAGGATGTCGTCGGCGAGGTGCACCGGTTCCTTGCCGAGCGGGTGTTCGCCGCGGAGATGGCCGGCATCGCCAAGAAGCTCCTGATCATTGATCCAGGCTTCGGCTTCGGCAAGACCCTGCAGCACAACCTGGCGCTCCTGGCAGGGCTGGAGCGCTTCTCCGATATCGGCCTGCCCGTGCTGGCCGGCCTGTCGCGCAAACGCTCGATCGCCGAGTTGACGGGTCGCGACGCGATGGACGAGCGCGTGCACGGATCGGTCGCGGCGCACCTGGTTGCCGCCCAGCGCGGTGCCACGCTGCTGCGGGTGCATGACGTGGCTGCAACCGTGGACGCGCTGAAGGTATGGGAGGCGGTCGCCGCACTGCCGCTGCCGCAACAACGCACGGCCGCCGCTGCGATCCGCTGGCCCGACGAGGACTGATCCGCTGCTTCCACCGGCGGCCGGCGCGAGGTGGCTAAAAAGTGACCAACATGACTGCGCCCCTTGGCAGCCATCACGCTCCGCGAGTTGTCCACAGCTTGATGCCGATGCTTGTCCACAGGCCCTGTGAACAAGTCGACGTCCCGATGGGGCCCGGCAGCTGCGGTAGGCTGCCGCGATGACTGCAGACCCGCCATTGCCTGTTCCGCTTTCGCGCCGATGATTGCTGCCCGACCCTGCGCGATAGCGCTGATGGGGCCGACCGCCTCAGGCAAGACCGCGCTTGCGCTCGACTGGGCCGGGCGCCTGGGCGGCGAGATCATCAGCGTCGACTCCGCGCTGGTCTACCGCAGCCTGGACATCGGCGCGGCGAAGCCGGACGCGGCAGAACTCGCGCGCGCGCCGCATCACCTGATCGATATCCGCGACCCATGGCAGCCGTACTCGGCGGCCGAGTTCGCACGCGATGCACGCGCCGCGCTGGACGCGGTGATCGCCCGCGGCCGGGTGCCGATCCTGGCCGGCGGCACCGGCCTGTATTTCCGTGCCTTGCTGCACGGCCTGTCGCCGATGCCGGAAGCCGACTCCTCCATCCGCGCGCAAATCGCCGCCGACATCGCCGAGCGGGGCTTGCCTGCCATGCACCGTGAGCTGGCAACGCTGGACCCGGCCGCGGCCTCGCGCATCCACGCCACCGATGCGCAGCGCATCCAGCGCGCGCTGGAGGTGTACCGCGCCTCCGGTCGCACCATCACGTCCTGGCGGGCGGAGCCACCGGCACCGCGGCTGCCACTGCGGGTGTTGAAGCTGGTCCTTGCGCCGCGCGACCGGGCGGTTTTGCATCAGCGCATCGAACAGCGTTTCGACGCGATGCTGGCGGCCGGCTTTCTGGAGGAGGTGCGCCGACTGCGTGCATTGCCACAGCTGCGCGACCATCCGGCGCCGCTGGACCTGCCCGCGGTGCGAGCGGTCGGCTATCGGCAGGCTTGGGAGTACCTGGACGGACGCGGCGATGCCGCGGATTTCCGTGACCGCGGCATCCATGCGACCCGCCAGCTCGCCAAGCGACAGCTGACCTGGCTGCGCGGCGAACTGGACGCGTGCTGGTTCGACCCGATGACCCAACGCCAGGCCCTGGAAGCGGCGCTGGCGACGTTCCTTCCCTGAGTGTCCCCGCCCGCGCCGGCGCGATCGGCCTGATCCGCCAGCTGCAGCACGTTTGCGCCGCCGCGATTGCGCTACCATCGCCGGGTCGCTGGCTGGGGAAATGCCGGCGGCGGGGCACGCCGTCACGCGCGTGTCCACCCATAACTAGAAAAACCCAGCGGGGAATACAGATGTCCAAGGGACAGTCTTTGCAGGATCCTTTCCTGAACGCACTGCGCCGTGAGCGCATTCCGGTCTCGGTGTACCTGGTCAACGGCATCAAGCTGCAGGGCACCATCGAGTCCTTCGACCAGTTCGTCGTGCTGCTGCGCAATACCGTCAGCCAGATGGTCTACAAGCACGCCATCTCCACCGTGGTCCCCGCGCGCAATGTCCGCGTTGGCCCCAGCGGCGGGCAGGTCCAGGCGGCAGAGGGCGACGAGGGCGCCGCAGCGGGTTGACCGTTCAGTCGAGGCGTGTGGATGGCTTGTGTTTGCCGGGGGCGCACCCATCTCATCTGGCATGACTCCTCACGCCACAAAGGTCCTGCCTCTTGTTTGAACGCTCCCGCAAGGGTGAAAGTGCGCTTCTGATCCAGCCCCATGCGGGCGGTCCCGTCGATCCGGACCAGCTGGACGAATTCACCGAGCTCGCCCGCTCGGCCGGGGCGACGGTGGTTGCCACCCTCAACGCCCGCATTGACCACCCCAACGCCTCGATCCTGATCGGCACCGGCAAGCTTGAGGAAGTGCAGGCCGCCGTGGCTGCCACCGAGGCCGACCTGGTGCTGGTCAACCACCCCCTGAGCCCGGTCCAGGAGCGCAACCTGGAGCGCATCCTGGGCTGCCGCGTGGTCGACCGTACCGGCCTGATCCTGGACATTTTCGCCCAGCGCGCCCGCAGTCACGAGGGCAAGCTGCAGGTCGAACTGGCCCAGCTCAAGCACATGTCGACCCGGCTCATCCGCGGCTGGACCCATCTGGACAGCCTGCGCGGCGGTTCCATCGGCCTGCGTGGCCCGGGTGAGACCCAGCTGGAGACCGACCGCCGGCTGCTGCAGAAGCGCCTGGAGCAATTGCAGAAGCGACTCGACAAGGTCGAGGTGCAGCGCACCCAGATGCGCCGCGCCCGCGTCCGCAACGAGCTGCCCAGGGTCGCGCTGGTGGGCTACACCAACGCCGGCAAGTCCACGCTGTTCAATGCCCTGACCGGCGCGGATGCCTACGCCGCCGACCAGCTGTTCGCCACGCTGGACCCGACGGTGCGCCGCATCGAGCTGTCCGGCCATGCGCTGGTGCTCGCCGACACCGTCGGTTTCGTGCGCGACCTGCCGCATGAGCTGGTCGCCGCGTTCCGCTCCACGCTGTCGGAAGCGCGCGAGGCCGACCTGCTGCTGCACCTGGTCGATGCCGCCGATCCACTGCGCGACGAGCGCATTGCGCAGGTGGACGAAGTCCTCGCCGAGATCGGTGCGGGCGATATTCCGCAGCTGCTGGTCTACAACAAGATCGACCAGCTCGAACAGGGCCGTCCGCGCATCGACCGCCCTGCCGACGGGCACCCGCGCGTCTGGGTATCGGCCAAGGAGCGCCAGGGCCTGGACCTGCTGCCGGAGGTGATCGGCGAGATCCTCGACCTGCAGCGTGTCACCGGCGCGATCGAACTGCCCTCGCGTGCGGGCAAGCTGCATGCCAAGCTGCACGAGCTGGGCGCGGTGCGGGAGGAGGAATCCGTCGAGGACGGATGGCGGATGCAGGTGGACATGTCGCTTGCCGACGCCGCGCGCCTCCACGACCAACCCGACGGCGACGTCCTGCACGCACTGCTGCCGCCGGTCGAGGCGGACCACGACATCCATTGACAGCGCTTGCTTGAGGCAGGCGTCCCTCCCACCTAGAATCATCGGCTGCCCGCGACAAAGGGGCGCTGTTCACCTTCCTTAGGAGCAGGCATGGCCTGGAATACCCCTGGCAGTGACAATTCCGGCAGCGGCCGTGGCCGCCCGCCGCGTCGCCGCCCCGGCGGCAATGGCATCGACGACGTGCTGGATCGGCTGCGCGGCCTGTTCGGGGGCCAGGGCGGTGGCGGCGGTGGTGGCGTCGGCCGCTGGGTGCTGCTGGTGCTTGCCCTGTGGCTGGCCTTCAACAGCTTCCTGCTGGTGAACGAGCAGCAGCGCGCCGTGGTCCTGCGCTTCGGCCAGTTCGCCCGCATCCTGCAGCCCGGCCCGCATTTCAAGCTGCCGTGGCCGTTTGAAACCGCGATCAAGATCAACGCCACCGAGATCAAGACCTTCGGTACCAACGTGCCGGTCCTGACCAGCGACGAGAACATCGTCCAGGTCGAGATCAACGTGCAGTACCGCGTCAGCGATCCGCAGAAGTACGTGTTCGGCAGCCGTGACGCCAACGCGATGCTGCAGCAGGCGGCGCTGAGCACCGTGCGCGAGCAGGTCGGCCGCTCCACGCTCGATACCGTGCTGGGTGCGCGTAATGCCCTGGCCGTGTCGGCCCGCGAGCAGTTGCAGAACTCGCTGGACGCGTACCGCACCGGACTTGTGGTGACCGAGCTCAACCTGCCCAACGCGCGACCGCCCGAAGAGGTCAAGCCGGCCTTCGACGACGTCAACAGCGCCCAGCAGGACAAGGACCGTTTGATCAGCGAGGCCGAGGCCTACGCCGCCCAGGTGGTGCCGGAGGCCCGAGGCCAGGCCGCCCGCGTGCGCACCGTCGCCGAGGGTTACCGCGACGCGTCCGTATCGCGCGCCGAGGGTGACGCCGACCGCTTCTCGCTGCTGGTGGACCAGTACAAGGACGCGCCGGAAGTCACCCGCAAGCGCCTGTGGCTGGAGACCGTGCAGGAAGTGCTGTCGGGCAACCGCAAGGTCGTCGGCGGCGATTCGCGCCAGCTGATCTACGTGCCCATGGACGGCGCGACGGATGGTTCGGCACGCTCGTCGGGCTCGACCAACACCTCCTCCGCGCCGCTGCTGACGCCCGAGATGCTGTCCCCGGACACCTCGACCATCGCACCGTCGCCCTCGCGCACTGAACGCACCCCACGGCCGGCTGGCCGTCCGGAGGTAAACCGATGAGACATTCCATCTGGATCGCCGTAGCCGTCGCGGTGCTGCTGGGCCTGATGGGCTCCACCTACGTGGTCCGTGAGGGCCAGGTCGGCATGGTGCTCAACCTGGGCCGCGTGGCCCGGACCGGCATTGGCCCGGGCCTGCACTTCAAGGTGCCGCTGGTGGAAACCGCGCTGGTGTTCGACCGCCGCCTGACGGTGTTCAACGCCGAGCCCGAGCGCTACCTGACCTCCGAGCGCAAGGACGTCAGCGTCGACTTCTTCACCGTCGGCATGATCGAGGACGTGCGTGCGTTCTACCGGGCGACCGGTGGTGACGAGAGCCTGGCCGTGGACCGCCTGGCGCCGATCATCAAGGACTCGCTGCGCAACGAGATCAACTCGCGGACCCTGAAGGAGCTGGTCTCCGGCGATCGCGCCGAGATCATCGACCGCCAGCTGGCGGCGATCAACAAGGGCGCCAGCACGGTCGGGGTGAAGATCATCGACCTGCGCCTGAAGCAGATCGACCTGCCGACCGACAGCCAGGTCATCCAGGACGTCTACCGGCGCATGCGCGCGCAGCGCCACCAGGTGGCCAGCCGCCTGCGCGCCGAGGGTGCCGAGCAGGCCCAGACGATCCGCGCCGGCGCCGACAAGCAGCAGGCGGTGATCGTGGCGGAGGCCGAGCGTGACGCCCAGCGCCTGCGCGGTCAGGGCGATGCGGAAGCTGCGGCGCTGTACGCCAAGGCGGCCAACAAGGATCCGGCGTTCTATGCCTTCCAGCGCAGCCTGGAGGCCTATCGCGAATCCTTCAGCGACGGCAAGGGCGTGATCATGCTGGAGCGCAACGACGACTTCCTGAAGTACTTCGGCAACGATCGTTGAGCCGTTCCAATCCGCACGGGAGCACGGCATGACCGTCGAGCTGCTGTCGGCGCTGTCGCTGGTCGCCGTGCTGGAAGGGCTGTTCCTGTTCGCTGCCCCCGGTCGGTGGCGGCGCACCATGGAGCAGCTGCGCCAGCTGGATGACCGCCAGCTGCGCCAGATCGGCGGCGTGGTGCTGGCGGTGGGCGTGGGTTCGCTGTGGCTGGTGCGGCTAATGTAAACGGTCGCGTTTCCGGGCTGGCCTAGACCGCCGAAAACCCGGATAATGCGCAAAAGCCGGAGGGGCGAAAACCTCCCGGCTTTTTCTATGCGCGGAACTCTCCGCCCGGGTCGGCGTGCGCTGGCCCTCAAATGCTTCAGGAGCATATGCAATGGGTCAGTCAGTCGTCGTTCTCGGTGCCCAGTGGGGCGATGAAGGCAAGGGCAAGATCGTCGACCTGCTGACCGAGCAGATCGGTGCGGTCGTGCGCTTCCAGGGCGGCCACAACGCCGGCCACACCCTGGTCATCAACGGCAAGAAAACCGTCCTGCACCTGATCCCCTCGGGCATCCTGCGCGAAGGCGCGCTGTGCCTGATCGGCAACGGCGTGGTGTTGCACCCCGGCGCGCTGCAGAAGGAAATCGGCGAGCTGGAGGCCGAAGGCGTCGAGGTCCGCTCGCGGCTGAAGATCAGCCCGGCCACCCCGCTGATCATGCCGTACCACATCGCCCTGGATCAGGCCCGCGAAAAGGCCGCCGGCGGCAAGGCCATCGGCACCACCGGCCGCGGCATCGGCCCGGCGTACGAGGACAAGGTCGCCCGTCGCGGCATCCGCGTGGCCGACCTGCATTACCCCGAGCAGCTGGCCGAGCTGCTGCGCAGCGCGCTGGATTACCACAACTTCGTGCTGACCAAGTACTTCAACGTCGAGGCGATCGACTTCCAGAAAACCCTGGACGATGCGTTGGCCTTCGGCGACTACGTCGAGCCGATGAAGTCCGACGTCGCCGGCATCCTCCACGACCTGCGCAAGCAGGGCCAGCGCGTCCTGTTTGAAGGCGCGCAGGGCTCGCTGCTGGACATCGACCACGGCACCTATCCGTATGTCACCTCGTCCAACACCACCATCGGCGGCGCGCTGGCCGGCACCGGCGTCGGCGCCGGGGCGATCGACTACGTGCTGGGCATCGCCAAGGCGTACGCCACCCGCGTGGGCAGCGGCCCGTTCCCGACCGAGCTGCACGACGACATCGGCCAGGCCCTGCGCGACAAGGGCCAGGAATACGGCGCCACCACCGGCCGCCCGCGCCGCTGCGGCTGGATCGACATCGTCGCGCTCAAGCGCGCCGTCGCGATCAACGGCATCAACGGCCTGTGCATCACCAAGCTGGACGTGCTGGACGGCCTGGAGAAGCTGAAGGTCTGCATCGGCTATCAGTACCGCGGCAAGCAGACCGAATACGCACCGCTGGACGCGCAGGGCTGGGACGAGTGCGAGCCGGTGTTCCTGGAGCTGCCGGGCTGGCAGGAAAGCACCCATGGCGTCACCGAGTGGGACAAGCTGCCGCCGGCCGCACGCGCCTACCTGCGTTCGCTGGAGGAACTGGCCGGCTGCCCGCTGGCGATCGTCTCCACCGGCCCGGACCGCGACCACACGATGATCCTGCAGGATCCGTGGGCGTAACTGCCGCGCTGCGGTGACAGAAAAAGCCCCGCGGATGCGGGGCTTTTTTTGTGGGGTTACCGGTTGGCCGGCCTGTCAATCAGTGGGGACGTTACACAGTTGCCACTGTGTAACGCCCTTGAACGCCGGAACCAGAAGGACTTCCTGCGACCCGTCGGAATTCTCGCGCAGACAGAAGTATTGGCCATACATACGGCCCAGAGTGCGATCGCCCCGGCGCGATGGATTCGGTATTCCGGCATTGATCGATAGGCCATATCGCTCGCCTGGCCGGAGTTGCTCATAAATTTGCTGCTGTGAGTCATTGACTGGCCGGTATCCGTATGGGATGCAATCATCCGGATGTAGCGTCGTTTCCGGTTCCAGTGGAGTGATCCAACCCCATATCCGTTCCCATTTAGAATCCACGAACTTGCTAACGGAAATTGCAGCGATCGTTGGAGGTGTTTTCCGTGCTTCCTTGCTATCGGCGACGGAGAAGCACAGGCGGGAGTCTACAATACGGATCGTTGCGTCCTGATACATGCCGGCTGGCTGAGTGCAACCGCCAACGCCCGGAGCAAGCAGTAGCGGTAGGAAGACAGCTCCGATTCTCATTTGGTTACCTGCGGTAGGTTGTTCGAATCATCCGGTGTTATAAGGAAGTCACGCAATATGCCTTCATAGAGTGCAAGAAGGTTGGCTCTATGGCGATACTTGGACTCATACAGGTCGTCAGTGTTTTGCCGAAATCTGAGAAGGTAATAATCCGCAATTATATTTCCCTGTGCTTCCATGTTGTAGTCGCAAAGGCGCTTATTTCTGTCGAGCGTATACTCATACGTCATGTTGGGACGAGGACCTCGAACGCGCTTGATCGGGTAGCCAAGCTGATACTGCCAAACATGTGTCATTTCATGTACGAGAAGTCGCTGCTCCCGATCCAATTCGAGCGAAAAGTCTATTGAGAACAGCTTGCCCGGTAGGTAAATATCACCGTTCGGTGCAGTCGCCGTGTTATCTGGTTGAAAGCCGAAGAGCAGCCAGTATCCATGGTTGTGAAGCTTGACCGACTTGTAGTCCACGGAATTTCCAAATACTTGCCGCAGCATCGCGACCTCGCCGCTGGTCAGCCCACGGTCTTCGGCTTTGGCTACGGCCTCATGCACGGATGATCCAACGGCGGTCGCATTGGTGCGTGCGCCGGCCAATGCCACTTCAACTGTTTGCGACGGAAGGCCCAGAGCGCCGCAGCAGCCAGAGGCCTGTGTTGGGGCGACCAGCTCCGCTTTCGTGATGCCGAGCGGGGCCGACGTCGTCACGCGCCGGGTTCGGCCGTCCTCATCGGTGACGCCGTCGACCTCGGTCCCGTCTTCCAGCTGCAGCACATACCGGATATTGGACAGCGCCGAACCGGTTGGGCCGACGAACCGGATCTGCTCATCGAATGCACTGTCGCAAATCGTGAGGGCTGCAGGACTCGGTCCGCCATTATGGTTCGCCTTCGCAGCATGCGCGTGGGCTGCTGCCTCCGGCGCGACGGCTGCGGTCGCTGATCCAGCCCCATCGTCCAGGAACACCCGCATCTGCTTCACCGCCAGCACCTTGCAGCCACACGCAATCGAACTTCCATGCAGGGCCACCGCCTGGCCGTCGATGATGGTTGTCGGGTCCCCATCGACTATTGGGAACGTGCCCTTGTGGGTGGGGCAAGTCGCCATGTCGTTGATTCGCGCGACAGGCTTGCCGTCGATGTCGGTGAAGGGTGATCCGCTGATCACGGTGCCGCCGCTCGAAGTGGCGTCACCCAGCACAATCCACATCCTTGTCATGTTTTCTCCTTGTCCTTGATGGGACATCGCGGATTCTACGTCCCCTGGTGATTCGGCGCTGCTTCGCTTGCTTCGGCGTGAGGGAGTTTCATGCATCTCGGACCGGCAGGTTGGGATTCCGTTTGCCTTCTGCAGGCGCGTGAGCGGGCTCGGCGGTAACGGCGTTGTTCAGTTCCAGCGCCGATCAAGAGCCTGCATTCACGCCCGACGCTTTAGGTTGCTGCACAGCACCCCTAACGAGTCCGGCATTCCATGACCCAGTCCCTGCAATCCAAGACCCTCGCCCGCGCCCTGATGGTCGCGCTGCTGCCCGTCGCGATGTCAGCGGCCTGCAGCCAGACCCCGACGCCCACGGCCGAGCCCACTGCCGCCGCGAGCTCCGATGCCGCGCCCTCCCAGGATCCGGCCAGCACCGGCGTTGCCGGCGATGTCGACATGACCGGCGTCCAGGACGCGGACCGGGCCAATCCCGACCCGGTCGCACCGATCGCACCGGACGATCGGGTGCCGCCGCCGGACGATGAGAAATCCTCCGAGACCCTGCCCGCTGGGAAGAACGCCGAGCCCGAGCCGCTGCCGCCGGTGACGGCCGCGCCCGCCGATGCCGAGCTGGCGAAGGACAGCCCGCTGCGCGCCCAGGTGTTGCTGGAGCGCGCGTTCTTCTCCCCCGGCGAGATCGATGGCGCCGTGGGCAGCAACATGGGCCGCGCGGTGGATGCTTTCCAGCGTGCGCATGACATCAAGCCGACCGGCACGATGGATGCCGCCACCTGGGAGGCGCTGGACAAGGACGACGCGCCCGTCCTGATCGAATACACCCTCACCGCCGAGGACGTCGCCGGCCCGTTTGCCCCGACCCCGACCGGCCACGCCGCCATGGCCAAGGTGGACGCGCTGCCCTACGAGTCGGTGGAGGAGAAGGTGGCCGAGCAGTTCCACTCCAGCCCGGCCCTGCTGGCCAAGCTCAACCCCGGTGTGAAGCTCGCCTCGGGCGAGACGATCACCGTACCCAACATCCAGGCCGCGACGCGACTGCCGACCCCTGCCAAGGTGGTGATCGACAAGTCCGACTCCGCCCTGCTGCTGATGGACGAGTCGGGCAAGGTGATCGGGCATTACCCGGTGACCACCGGCAGCGCGCAGTTCCCGTTGCCGATCGGCGACTGGAAGATCAACGGCGTCGCCCGCGACCCGGTGTGGTACTTCGACCCGGAGCTGATCGCCGGTACCAAGGCGTCTGACAAGAAAGCCGAGATCCCGCCGGGCCCCAACAATCCGGTCGGCACCACCTGGATCGACCTGAGCAAGGAGCACTACGGCATCCACGGCACGCCCAAGCCGGCCAAGATCGGCAAGACCGAATCGAACGGCTGCATCCGCATGACCAACTGGAGCGTCGCCGCGCTGGCCGACGTGGTGAAGCCCGGCGTGCCGGTGACGATGCGCGAGTAGTCGGCGGGCTCACTGCGACCCGTATTGATGCGTCTGGACAGGGCCGCCTTCGGGCGGCCTTGTTGTATCCGTCGGCGGGGAACACGGGAAAGCAGGGCAGGCGCGACGGCAAGCGGATGAGCGCCACACAGCGGGCCGGGAGCGGCAGTCGCGGCGGATGAAGCGCCGCCGTCGCGGGTTTGACCGGCGTGGGCGGCGGAACAAGCCCCAATGCTGCCGCAAAAAGTCGCGTCGTTGCCGTGGCATGCGTGGGCGAACCCGGCCAAAGTGCCGAGGCTGCCCCTTCAAGCGGCACGGCTGCGGCGAGAAGCGGCGTTGCTGCAGTCCCGCTGAGCCGTTGATAGAAACGACGGTACAAAACGTCGGTTGAAGCGCGCGTGTGCGTCACACGTAGTCTGGTCACGGGAGAGTTTTGCAGATAAATCAGAGGTTTGGCCGGATCGCACTCAGACCGCTTGTCATCAATATTTAGTCTATTGTTGACATCAACTGGGGTTATTGGTTATCTGTTATACACAAGTCGGGTTGTTCATTGCAAAGTGCCTTGCTGTTAACGACAACATAGGTTGTCGATAACGGGTGATGTGCAAGCTCTTTTGAGATCAAGACTTCCTTTTTCGTTAACAACAGTTGCCGTGACCATGATCGACACCAGTCAAGCCGTCTCCTACCACTCAGAGCAGTTTCCGCCAGGTGCGCTGGACTACGGGCGCCTGATGCCGGGCCTGCTGGGGGCCACGGCGGCGTTGGCGCGCTATGACCAGATGCTGCGTGGCATGCACAACAGTGAGCTGTTTCTGGCGCCCTTGCGAGGCCAGGAAGCGGTGGTGTCCTCGCGGATGGAGGGCACCATCAGCACGCTCGACGAGATCCTCCAGCTCGAGGTCGAGTTCGAGGAGGACGATGAGCGTGCCGCGCAGGAGTTCAGATCCGATGCCATCGAGACTGCGCTGTATCGGCGCGCGCTCAATACCGCCCAGTTGCGGATGGAGCAGGGACAGTCGCTGTCGGAGTCACTGGTGAAAAGCATTCACCGCCAGTTGCTGTCCTTTGGCCGTGGGGCCACCAAATCGCCTGGTGCCTACAAGCACGAGCAGAACTACATCGGCGAGCCCGGCAGCCGCAGGGTGAGCTTCGTGCCGATCGCACCGGAGCACCTGCCCGGTGGCATGGAGGCGTTGTTCCGGTTGGTCAACGATGAAGCGGTGCCGGTGTTGCTGCGCGCTGCACTGGTCCATGCTGAGTTCGAGGCGTTGCATCCGTTCGAGGACGGCAATGGCCGCGTCGGTCGCATGCTGATCACGCTGATGCTGTGGCAGGGCGGGGTGATAGGCGCGCCGCATTTCTACATCAGCCGCTATTTCGAAGATCACAAGGACGAGTACCTGGGCCGTTTGCGTGCGGTGTCGTCAGATCACGACTGGGACGGCTGGTGCGCATTCTTCCTGGCGGCGGTCGAGCAGCAGGCCATCGGCAATCTGGAGGCGGCGCAGGCCATTGGCCAGTTGTACGAGGAAATGAAGCCCCGCTTTGCCGAGTTGCTGGCATCCAAGTACGCGGTGGCGGCACTGGACTACCTGTTCACCCATCCGGTATTCAGCAACAGCCGTTTCACGCACAGCGCCGGCATCCCGTCGCAAACCGCCGCCCGCTTCAGCCGCGTGCTGTTGCAGGAGCGGCTGCTGCAGGTGGTCCGCCAGCCGGCCGGGCGGCGCTCGGCCATGTACCGATTTGAGCCGTTGATGGAGCGCGTCCGTGTATGACGCTCCCCGCCGGCTCTTTATAAGGCGAGGTATGGCCGGAGCTGCCGGGGGGCGCGATGAGCAACTTCCAGTTCGTGCAGGCGGAGTTCAAGCCGCTCTATGTGCCGACGCGTGGCGCCGAGCAACTGGTGCATTCCGATCCGCGCGCCTGCTGCATGCCCCGCGGCCATGCGCTCGAGCAGGCGGGCATTGGCTGTACGCGCATGACGTCACGTTGCGGACGCCGTACGACAACAGCCTCGGGGTGCTGCTGACCCAGCCGGCATTCGAGCATCTGCTGCCGCGGCATGTCCAAGACAAGGCGCGGCTGATCCAGAAGCTCGGCAACTAGGCCGTGCACGACATGGGGCGCATCGGGCAGTGGCGATGCGATGCGGCTGGTGCGCGAGTTGTTCCACGCGCTGTGCTGGGTGGCGCGCACCTACACCCGCTCCAGTGATCTGAAGAGCATCGATGCCAGCTTCGACGACAAGCAGGTGCCAGATTTTCCAGATCGTGAATTCAATCAATCAGCGGGCGGCAGCCTGACCATTCCGTAACGCGGATTCGTGCGTCCGGAGGGCAACCGGGTCGAGCTGAAGGGGCCGCCTGCGGGGTAATGGCGATCGCCTCCGGCTATGCTGCCGGCACTGCAAGTCCGCAGCGGCGTCGATCACGACGACCGGAACCACACAGGGAGAGCTGCTTTGAACCGATCGATCAAGACTGTTTTGGGGATGCTGGGAATGCTGTTCTGCGTCGGGCTGCTGTCCGCCTGTACGCAGTCCGGTACGGGGACTGCCGACGCAAGCGCGAGCGACCGCGCACCGGCCGCGAGCAAGTCCGTTGACGGGCTCAGCTTCACCATCAGCGGCCCCGCGTTTGCCGAGCCGGCGACCTTCGAGGTGCCCGGCGACACGCGTGAACTGCGCACCTATCTGTCCGCCGGCATGTTCAACCTGACCGTGTCGCCCAATGAGCGCCTGCGCTCGACCGATGGCAAGCACGTCCTGACCGGAGTGATCCTGGGCAGCCAGCCGGCCGGCGTGGGCGAGTCCACGGAAACCGCGGGGGTCTCGGAGGCCACTTTCAACTTTGATACCGATGCCGGCACCGAGCGCGAGCAGGGTCCGTCGATGGCGTTTTCCTCCAAGGGCGAGAAGCAGCCGATGCGCATCGTGATGGAGACCTTCGAGGAAGGGAAACGCGCCGCGGGCCACTTCAGCGGCAAGTTGCAGCGGCTCAACATCGACCACACCCACGAGATCTACGACGTGGAAGGCAAGTTTGACGTCGTGAACTAGGGGGCCGACAGGGTTCCTCGGGCCGCGACCTGCGCCACCCGTCCGGCCGCGTCGCGCACGCGCTGCAGATCCTCAGGCAAGGTGAGCGCGCCCTCGCACCGCGCCAGGGCGCTGCGTGACTGTTCCAGCGCGGCCTGGCGATAGCGCGGCTGGTCGATGCTGGCCAGGATGTGCAGGACCTTCTGCAACTGGATGCCGACCTCCACCGTGGCGGCGCCGTCGCGCGCGATCGCCACGAAGAAGTCGTCGAACAGTTCATCCAACCGCACGCCGGGGACGCGCACCCGCGGGAATTGGATTTCCTCCTCCGGGTCGGTGGCCTCGGTGGATGGCGCCGACCACTCCGCCAGCACGCGCGCACCGCGGCTGAGGATCTCGATGGCGGTGCCCGGATCGTTCACCGCCGGGGACAGGGCGCGCGAGGCGATTTCGGCCAGCACGCACAGGCCCAGCCGCGGATCCTGGTCAAACGAACGCGCGGCCGAGATGTTGAAGGCGCCGGCCAGCTTGCGCACGGTCTCGGCATCGTCCGTGCCGGTCACCGATGCCAGCGGGCGCCCGGGCCCGGCCAGCTCGCCCGGCAGCAGGTGGACGGTGACCTGCAGGTCACCGTCATCGGCCATCTCCTGCAGGGCGCCCATGTCGATGTACTGGACGTAGCCGATCTCGCCCGCGTCCACCGCCGTACCGGGCGCCTGCGTGGCGTCCCCATCCCCGGTCAGTGGCACGCCGCCCAGGTACGGGCGCTGGTAGCGCGCGCGGATGGCCCGGGTGGCTTCCTCCTCGACGCGCTCGCTGGTGGGGCCGACGCGGCCCAGCTTGAGTACGTAGTCGATCCAGCGCAGCAGGGTGATCACGATGATCACCAGCACGCCAAGGGTCACCGCGTACAGGACGACCCGGCCGCTGTCGCCGTACAGGCCGGTGTGCAGGCAGATGATGCCGACCACGCTGAAAAGGAAGGAGCCGACGAAGGTCGCCAGCGCGTTCTGCGCCGTGCTGTCGGCGCTGAGCAGGCGGGTCGCGCGTGGGCTGACGTTGCTGGTCGCCGAACCAAACGCGGCGACCATGGTGCTGAGCGAGAAGATCGTCACCGCCAGCATGCTGCTCGCCATGATGTTGAGCAGGCTGCCGACCGCGGTGGCACCGATCTGGGTGGTCAGTTCGGGCGGGATGAAGCGCTTGAGCACGATCGCCGCCAGCGCGGTCAGGATGCCCAGCACGGAGAACGCGCTGGCCCGCAACCACATCTGGCGCGAGAGCTGCAGGACCAGCCATTGCAGGCGCGAGAACACCCTCAGTCGCCTCCGCCGGGCACGGGTGCCGGCTCAGCATTGGCGCGGGCGATGGCGGCGCTCAACGCAGCAGCACCAGGGTGGCCAGGCCGAGGAAGCTCAGGAATCCCATCACGTCGGTGATGGTGGTCAGCACGACCCCGCCGGCCAGTGCGGGATCAAAACCCATCCGTTTCAGCGTCACCGGCACCATGACGCCGCCGGCGGCCGCGGTCAGCAGGTTGATGGTCAGCGCGGTTCCGATCACCGCCGACAGCAGCGGATCGTGGAACCAGGCCAGCACGATCAGGCCCAAGCCGATGCCCAGGCAGACGCCATTGATCAGCGCGACGCGCAGCTCCTTGCGCAGCAGTGCGCCGATGTTGGAGGCGCCGATCTGGTCCAGTGCCAGGGCGCGGATCATCAGTGCGAGCACCTGGGTGCCGGCGTTGCCGCCCATGCCGGCGACGATGGGCATCAGGATCGCCAGCGCCACGATCTTGTCGATGGAGCTTTCGAACTGGCCGATGACGCCCGCCGCCAGGAACGCGGTACACAGGTTCACGCCCAGCCACACCAGCCGGCGCCGGAACGCGCGCCGGGCGGGGCTGAACATGTCCTCGTCCTCGGCCAGACCGGCGGCGCTGAGGGCCTGGTGTTCGGCGCGCTCGCGGATGATGTCGACCACGTCATCGATCGTGATCCGGCCCAGCAGGGTGTGGTTGTTGTCCACCACCGGCGCACTGAGCCAGTCGTGGTCGGAGAACTGGCGCGCGACCTCGTCGTTGGAATCCTCCACGTCGAACGCGGGTTGCTCCGAGTCCAGCAGGCGGTTGATCGGCGTGGCCGGGTCGTGGGTCAGCAGGGTGGCCAGGCCCAGGCGGCCGCGGTACTGGTGGCGCCGGCTGACCACGTACAGGTAATCGGTGTGCTCGGGCAGCTCGCCGCGCAGGCGCAGGAAGCGCAGCACCACGTCCACGGTGGCGTCGGCGCGCACGGTGACCACGTCGGGGTTCATCAGTCGCCCGGCGGTGCCCTCGGGGTAGGACAGCGCCTGCTCGAGGCGCTCGCGGTGCTCGCGGTCCATCGACTTGAGCACCTCGTCCAGCACGGTGCCGGGCAGGTCGCCGACCAGATCGGCTAGGTCGTCGATGTCCAGGTCCTCGACCGCGGCGAGGATCTCGTCGGCGTCCATGTCGGCCAGCAGGCTTTCGCGGACATCGTCGCCGACATGCAGCAGCACCTCGCCGTCGTCTTCCGGATCGACCAGGCCCCACACCACGACGCGCTCGTCCAGTGGCAGGGATTCGAGCAGGTTGCCGATTTCCGCCGGCGACAATGTGTTGACCAGGCGCCGGATCGGGCCCAGCCGGCCGCTGTCGAGCGCGTCCGCCAGCAGGCGCAACTGGTGCGACGTCTTGTCCAGGCGGACGGTCTCGGCCATGCGTGCTCCTTGTGCGGAAGCCGCATCCGAGGTGGATGCGATCAGTGTTCTGGGTCGTGCCCGATTATCCGCGCTGCGGCGAGCGCTGCACAGCCGCGGGTGCTTCATGGTATTGGTATGCCGCTTTCACCACCGGACATCCACCATGACCCCACGCTCCATCTTCGTTGCGACATCCCTGGCACTGGTTGTTGGTCTGGCCGCGTGCAGCGCGCCAGCCACGCCCGAGCAGCTGCCGTTTTTCGATCCGGGCGTGGAGTTCACCGTCAACCAGGTGGGCACCGGGTGCACGGCCGACGGCGCGTACCGGGCCAAGGTCAGCTGGGACGTTCCACCGTCAATGTCGTCCAAAATCGAGGTCCAGGTCGGCGATGACCGCTCGGGCGTCTTTGCCCGCAGCAACGATGCCACGGGCAGCGAAGAGACCGGCGACTGGGTCCGCGACGGCACGCTATTCGTGATGGTCGACCGCGATTCGAAGATGGTGCTGGCGGCATTGAAGGCCGGTGCGGGCAACTGCACCGCGCCGGCGGTGGAGACGGTCGGCGACTGACGCGTGACCGGCCCGCGACAGCCCGCGCCTGTCCGGCGCGTGACCGGAACCTAGCTGGCGAGCTGGCGCTGCATCCACTGCTCAATCTGGGCGCGGTCGCGGGCGCGCATCAATAACGGCGCGCTGGCCCGCAGCGCGTGCACGTCGCACGAGCGGATCGTCCGGCGCACTTCCAGCAGGCTGCTGGGGTGCACGCTGAATTCCTCCAGCCCGAGCGCCAGCAACAGCGGGCTGAAGCGCGCGTCGCCGGCGATCTCGCCGCACACCGACGCCGGGATCGCGTGCTTCTTCGCCAGCAGCAGCACGTCACGCATCACCCGCAGCACGGCCGGATGGAGCAGGGTGTGCAGCTCGCCGAGCGCGTCGTTGTTGCGGTCGGCGGCCAGCAAATACTGGATCAGGTCGTTGGTGCCGATGGCGACGAAATCGATGTCGCTGATGAAGCCCGACAGGGCGATCGCCGCGGCGGGCACCTCGATCATCGTGCCCAGCGCGACGTGCGGCGCGATCTCATGGCCCTCGCGGCGCAGCTCGGCGGCGATGCGGTCCAGCTCCGCGCGCACGGCGCGGACTTCCTCGCGCATGGTCACCATCGGCAGCAGGATGCGCACGGGTCCGTAGCCGGAGGCGCGCAGGATCGCGCGCAGCTGCGTTTCCAGCAGGCCGGTGCGCGCCAGTGACAGGCGGATGCCGCGCATGCCCATCGCCGGGTTGGGTTCATCACGCAAGGCCAGGCCGGTGCGGTCGGCCTTGTCCGCGCCCAGGTCGAGGGTGCGGATGGTGACCGGGCGACCGCTCATGCCGAGCACGAGATCGCGGTAGGCGTGAAACTGCTCCTGTTCCTCGGGCAGGTCGTTGCTGCGCAGGAACAGGAATTCGGTGCGGTACAGTCCGATGCCGGTCGCGCCCAGGGCGTGGGCCTCGGCCACGTCCTCGCGCGATTCGGCGTTGGCGTGCACCTGGATGCTGACGTCGTCGCGGCTGCGGTTGGGCTGGCGGCGCAGACGGTTGAGTTCGCGCTGGTCGCGCGATTGCGCGCGCAGCTGCGCCCGGTGGGTGCGCAGGTCCGGCGCGCGCGGCTCGATCACCACGGTGCCGGCGCCGCCGTCCACGATCAGCGCATCGCCGTCGTTGACCCGCTGCAGCAGCCCGGGCACGCCCACCACCATCGGCAGGTGCAGGCTGCGCGCAAGGATCGCGCTGTGCGAGAGCGCACTGCCCGAGGAGGTCACGATCGCCACCACGCCCTGCTGCTGCAGCTGGGCCAGCTCGGCGGGGGCGACGTTGTCGGTGACCAGGACTTCCCCGGCCACGCCGGTGGTGTCATCCAGGCGCCTATGCAGGCTGGCGTGGACGCGTGCGATGACCTGGTCGATGTCATCCATGCGGCTGCGGAAGTAGTCATCGTCCATGCGCGCGAACACCGCCGCGATGCGGTCGCGTTGCTGGCGCAGGGCGTAATCGGCGCTGCTGTGGTCGGTGCGGATCAGCTCGTCCAGGCCGTGCAGCAGCTCGGGGTCATCGAGCAACAGCGCGTGCAGGTCGAGGAACTCGCCGACCTCATGGGCCAGCGCGCCCTGGAGGCGGTCGCGCATGGCGTGCATCTCGGTGCGGACGCGGTCGATGGCGTCGTGCAGGCGCGCCAGCTCGGCATCCACGTCCGCCGGATCGATGTACTCGGCGACCACGTCGACCACATGCGGCAGGCGCACCCGCGCGCGCCCCAGGGCGCTGCCACGCGATGCCGCCAGCCCGGACAGTTCCTGCCGCATGCGCTTGCCTACTGGTCCTCGTCGAAGCGGCGGTCGAACAGCGCCGCCACCGCGTCGGCGACGTGGGCCTCGTCCTCGCCGTCAACGCGCAACCGGACCTGGGTGCCCTGGCCGGCCGCCAGCAGCATGACGCCCATGATGCTCTTGGCATTCACCTCGCGGCCCTTGGCGATCAGGGTGGCGTTGGACTGGTAGCCCGACAGCAGCTGGACCAGCTTGGCGGTCGCGCGCGCGTGCAGGCCGAGGCGGTTGGAGACGGTCAAATCGCGTTCGATCATGGCAGTGGTCCGGTAACCGTCTTCAAGAAAAGCTTGCAGGGAGGTGAACTCATGTGTCGTCCAGACGAACCCCGTTGCGGGCACCGGCGGCGGCGACGGCCGGCAGTTCGTCCAGCCCCAGCTCGGCGTAGTTCAGCACCCGTAGCAGCATCGGCAGGCTGAGTCCGGACACCCGGTGGACGCGGGTGCCCAGGCCGGCCAGCGCAGCGCCCAGGTTGCTGGGCGTCGCGCCGTACATGTCCGTCAGCACCAGCACGCCGTCGCCGTCGTCCGCCCGGCGCAGGGCCGCGCTGGCCTGCGGCAACACCGCATCGGGATGGCCGTCGAAGCCGACCTCCAGCACCTCCACCCGCAACGGCATGGGTTTTAGCAGGCCCGACGCCACCGCAAGAATGGCGCTGCCGATACCTTCGTGGGTGAGCAGGAGAATACCGACAGACATGCGACAAAGTTAACAGATGCCGGTCGGCTGCCGGTAACCGGCGTGCCGCCGGCGCGGCGGTCCGGGCAGCTAGTCGATTTCGCGGTGGTGCACGGCGACCTCGTCCCAGCCCTGTTCGCGCGCGGCCCGGGCCATGCGCTCGGCCAGGTACACCGAGCGGTGGCGCCCGCCGGTGCAGCCGAAGGCGACGGTGATGTAGCTGCGGCTGGTGTCGGTGTGCAGGCGCGGCAACCAGGTTTCCAGCAGCGAACCGACCTGGCCGGCGAACTCGTTCACCAGCGGCTGGTTGGCGAAGAACTCCGCGACGGGCGCATCGCGTCCGGACAGCGGTCGCAGGCCTGGATCCCAGTGCGGATTGGGCAGGCAACGCGCGTCGAACACGAAATCCGCATCCGCCGGCACGCCGTGGCGATAGGCGAAGGACTCGAACAGCAACGAGACGGTGTTGGTATCCCCCAGTGCGAAGCGGGTGATGATGTGCCTGCGCATCTGGTGGACGTTGAGCTCGCTGGTGTCGAGGCGGGAGTCGGCCAGCTGGCGCAGCGGCTTCAGCACCTGGCGTTCCAGAGCGATGGCATCGGCCAACGCCAGGCCCAAATGGCTGAGCGGATGACGGCGGCGGGTGTCGGCGAAGCGCTTGATCAGGATGTCGTCGCGCGTGTCGAGGAAGATCACCCGCGGGTTCATGCCCAGCTTGCCGACCTCGGACAGCCAGCCCGGGATGCTGGCCAGGTCGCGATGGCTCGTGCGCACGTCGATCCCCACCGCCAGCTTGGCGGTCTCGGTCTCGGCGAGGTTGGCGGTGGCGGCGCGGACGAAGGCCGGCAGCAGCTCGGCGGGCAGGTTGTCGACGCAGTAGTAGCCCAGGTCCTCGAAGGTCTTCAGGGCCACGGACTTGCCCGAGCCGGACATGCCGCTGACGATGATCAGCGTGGCGTCGGAGAGCGGCTTCTCATGAGTGGTTGGGGAGGAATGGGTGTCTTCGGTGTTGTGCATGGGATCAGGGGCTACCGCGTTCCAGGAAATTGCTGTGGCGGGCAATGAAGGCGGCCGCCGGGTCCATGCCCTTCATGCGCAGGGTGTGCAGGCGGGCGGCGGCCTCGGCCAGTACCGCCAGGTTGCGCCCGGGCATCACCGGCAGGGTGGTCATCGGCACGTCCAGGTCCAGCACCCGGCGCGCGGAGTTGTCGCCGGTCAGGCGTCCCAGCCCGTCGGTGTCGGCCGGGTCATCACCGGGGCGGGTCAGATGGGTGATCAGGCGCAGGTACTTGTTGCCCTTCACCGCGGTGTCGCCAAACATCTGGCGGATGTTCAACACGCCCAGGCCGCGCACCTCCAGCAGGTCCTGCAGCAGCTCCGGGCAGGTGCCATCCAGCACGTCCGGCGCGATCTGGGTGAACTCGGGCGCGTCATCGGCGACCAGCCGGTGGCCGCGGCTGATCAGCTCCAGCGCAAGCTCGCTCTTGCCGGCGCCGGAATCGCCGGTGATCAGCACGCCGATCGAATAGATCTCCATGAACACGCCATGCAGGGTCACCCGCGGCGCAAGGGTGCGCGCGAGCTGGTACTGCATGTGGTTGAGCAACTCGTGGCCGCGCAGGGGCGAGCCCCACAACGGGGTCATCGACTCCTCGGCGGCCTCCAGCAGGTCGGCCGGGCAGTCCTGCGCCTTGCTCAGGACCATGGCCAGGGGGCGGAACTGGATGATCCGCTCGATCGTTTCCCAGCGGTGGCGCGAATCCAGCGAGTCCAGCCACGCCAGTTCCTCCGTGCCGAGGATCTGCACCTTGTTGGGGTAGATGGCGTTGAGGTAGCCGGCCAGCGACGGGCGCCGGTCCAGGGTATCGACCGCCTCGAGGACGCGTCCCCGCCCGGCCTGGCCGGCGAACCAGCGCAGCTGCAGGCGTTCGCGCTGCCGCTCGAAAAGCTCCTCGGCGCTGATGCGGGCGTTGGACATCGGCATCTCAGGCCACGCTGGGGCAGGTCGGGGCGGCCAGCAGGTAGCGGGCCAGCGCGGCCGAATCGACGGCCTCACGCAGGCGCTGGCGGAATGCCGGGTCGGAGAAATGCTCGGCAAGCTCGGCCAGCTGCTCCAGGTGCTTCATGTTGGAGTGCAGCGGCACCACCATGGCCATGATCAGGTCGACGGGGATACCGTCGGCGGCGCCGAAGTCGATCGGCTCGGCCAGGCGCAGGAAGGCCGCGCGGCTGCCGGTGATCGACTCCAGGCGACCGTGCGGGATGGCGACGCCGTGGCCGATCGCGGTGCTGGCCAGGCGTTCGCGCGCGTGCAGGCTGTCACCGATCAGGTCGGCATCCGGCCCGGGCCCGTCGGTGATGGGCGCATCGCCTGCGCGCAGTGCCAGCAGGCGTGCCGCGGTATCGATCACCGCGGCACGGTCCTGCCGGCCGGACAGGATCGCCACGCGCCCGGCGCTCAACAAATCAATCAGGGGCATTTTTGGCTAACCGGTTTCACCGACTCGGGAGAGGCTTTCGGCGCGGCGCGACTGGTCCACCTGCTTGCCCTTGTGCTTGAGCAGCAAGCGGTCGAGCTTGTCGACCAGCAGGTCGATCGCCGAGTACATGTCGGGCGCTGCCGCGTCGGCATGGAGCGTGCGTCCGGCACAGATGATGTTTGCCTCCGCGCGATGGTCGGGCTTTTCCAGGCCCAGCTGCGCGCGCACTTCGAACGGCTGCTCGAAATGGCGCTGCAGGCGGGTGAATTTGGTTTCCACGTATTCGCGCAGGGCGGGGGTGACGTCAAGCTGCTGGCCATAGATTTCGATCCGCATGGAAAGACTCCTCTACCTGGCGACGGGAGACCAGCATAGCCCAGCCCGGGCACGTGCAATCTGCCGCGTTCAGGCCATCCGTACGCGATCCTGCGAGGACACGATCCCCATCGCTTCGCGGTACTTGGCGACGGTGCGGCGGGCGACCGGGACGCCGGCGGCCTTGAGGGTTTCGGCCAGGCGCGCATCCGACAGGGGCTTGCGCGGGTTTTCGGCCTGGATCAGCTCGCGGATCATCGACTGGATGGCGACGCTCGACGCCTCGCCGCCGCTGCCGGTGTCGATCCCGGAGGCGAAAAAGGCCCGCAGGGGAATCGTGCCGCGCGGCGTGCGTGCGTACTTGCGGGCGATCGCGCGCGAGACCGTGGACTCGTGCATGCCGATCTCGGCGGCGACTTCGCGCAGGGTCAGCGGGCGCAGGGCGGCGTTGCCGAACTCCAGGAAACCGGCCTGCTGGCTGATCAGGCATCGGGCGACCTTCAGCATCGTCACGCCGCGCGCCTCCAGGCTCTTGAGCAGCCAGCGCGCCTCCTGCAGGTGGCCCTTGAGGTAATTGGCGTCGGCGCCGTCGGCGTGGCGGATCATGCTTTCGTAGCCGCGGTGAATGCCGATGCGCGGGCGCATGCTGTCCGACAACGCGACCCGCCACATGCCGTGCTGGCGCCAGATGACGATGTCGGGGGCGACGTAGCTGTCTTCGGCAATCGCGCCGATGCGGGCGCCGGGTCGCGGCTCCAGCGAGCGCAGCAGGCTGATCGCGGTTTCGACCTCCGCGACGGGAAGTTTCAGCTCGGCGGCCAGGCCGGCCGCGCCCACCTTCGGCAGGCGTTCCAGGTGCTCGCGCGCAAGGTTGAGCGCGAGCGCGCGCCCGGGCGTGCATTCCTCCAGATACTGCAGTTGCAGGCCCAGGCACTCGGCCAGGTCGCGCGCGCCGACGCCGATCGGGTCGAAGCGCTGGATCTGGTGCAGGACGGTGACGACCTCCGCCTCGTCCACGATGAGCTCGGGGGCGAGGGTTTCGGCAACCGACGCCGGCGAATCGCGGAAATAACCCGCGTCGTCGATCGCCTCGATCAGCACCACCGCGATCTGGCGGTCACGCGGCGACAGATGGCTCAGGTGCAGCTGCCACAGCAGGTAGTCCTGCAGGCTCTCCGACTCGGCGACCTGCTCGGCGGGGTCGCGGTCGTTGTCGGGATCGAGCGGCCCGACGCGCTGGTACCAGACCTCGCCGTCGTCGGGACCCCAGTCCGCCTCGGGTGGAGCAGGGGTGTCGCCCTCGTGCGCCAGCGCGCCGCCGGACCCATCGATCGCGCCGCCGGCTTCCGCCATCGCCGGCTCGCTGGGTTGATCGGTCCAGTCCAGCAGGGGATTGCTCTCCACCGCCGCCGCCAGTTCCGCCTCCAGCTCGACCGACGACATCTGCAGCAGGCGGATCGCCTGCTGCAACTGCGGGGTCATCACAAGGCTCTGGCCGAGCGAGGTCTGGAGTTGGGGCTTCATGGTCACCTGTGGCTGCGGAACGGGATTACATCATGCCCGCAATGGACCGCTTCACCGTGTGACGCAACGCTACAGGCGGAACGTGTCGCCCAGGTAGACGCGGCGGACGTCGGGGTCGGCCAGCAACGTGTCCGGAGCCCCCTGCGCGAGCACACTGCCGGCGTTGAGGATATACGCCCGGTCGCAGATGCCCAAGGTCTCGCGCACGTTGTGGTCGGTGATCAGCACGCCGATGCCGCGGTTCTTGAGGTGGCGCACGATGCGCTGGATATCGGCGACCGAAATCGGGTCGACGCCGGCAAACGGCTCATCCAGCAGCATCAGCCGCGGATTGCCGGCCAGTGCGCGCGCGATCTCCACCCGCCGCCGCTCGCCGCCCGACAGGCTGGCACCCAGCTGGTTGGCAACGTGGTTGACCTGCAGTTCTTCCATCAGCGAAGCCAGTTCGCGCTCGCGGCCGGCCTTGTCCAGGTCGTCGCGCAGTTCCAGCGCCACGCGCAGGTTGTCGGCGACGGTGAGCTTGCGGAAGACCGACGGCTCCTGCGGCAGGTAACCCATGCCGAACTTGGCCCGCGCATGCATCGGCTCGCCGGTGATGTCCTTGCCGTCGAGCGTGATCCGGCCCGCATCGGCGGGCACCAGGCCGACGATCATGTAGAAGCAGGTGGTCTTGCCCGCACCATTGGGCCCGAGCAGGCCGACCACCTCGCCGGCGTCCAGGGTCAGGCCGAAATCGCTGACGACCTCGCGCGAGCCATAGGACTTGCGCAGGCCCTTGGCGACCAGCATCACTCGGTCTCCGCTTCGCCGGCGGCTTTCTTCTTCTCGGCGGGAGCGGCGTTGCGCGGCATGATGCGCATGTTGACCCGCCCGTTGCCTTCGCCGCCGCTGGTCACCTGGCCGGTGGTCATGTTGTAGACCACGCGCTCGCCGCTCAAGGTGCCGCGCGGCTGCTGGATATTGACCTTGCCGGTGAACACGACGGTGTCGGTGGTGACGTTGTAGTCGATCTTGTTGGCCACCGCGTTCATGCGGCTGCCGTCGTCCATCTGCTGGGACATCTTCGCCGGGGAGCCGGTCAGCACGACCTGGGAGATGTCGCCGCCGCGGGAGCGGATGTCGGCGCGGGACGCCTCGGCGTGCAGCGTGCCCTGGTCGATCACCACTCCCCCGGACAGGACCGTTGGGGTGCTGTCGTCCAGGCTGCCTTCCTGTTTGCCGGCGCTGATGTCCATCGCCTGCTGGCGGTCGGATTTCTTCGCCATGGCCATCGGGCTGGCGGCGGCGACGAGAATGATGAGCAGGCCGACAAGCGCCTTGGTGTGGTTAGCGGGCATAACTGGATTTGACCTCCGATTGGAGCGTGTACTGCTTGGTGGCCAGATTCACGTCCAGCCCGTTGCCGCGGAGTATAGAGCCCGGCCGGTTGATGGTGACCTGCACCGGCGAATCGACGCGATCCGCCTCGGGGAATACGTTCAGTTCCTGCGTCTCGATGGTGACCTTGTCGGAACGGCGACCGTCGCTGACCGCATTGACATCACCGCGCAGGCGCAGCTCATCGCCATCGGCACTGATCCAACCCGTTTTGGAGGTGACTTCCCACGCATCGCCACCGTCCTGCTTGGGCGGAATGAGGAACTGCGGCGTGGTCACATCCATGGTTTCCAGAACCGGATCACGCGCGAGGCGAGGGGCGCGCAGGGTGAAGGATTCCTTGCCGGTGGCGTCCAGAACGACCAGCTGGAAATCGTTGAGCAGGTAGTCCGGGCGCCCGCCGATTTCCGGCTGCAGCTCCGGTCCCGTGGTCATGCGGGTCAACAGTGACCAGCCACTGGCAACCGCCGCCAGCAACAGCAGAATTCCCACCGGAATGCGCCAGTTCATGCGTTGTGTCCGGTTATGCGTGCGGTCGGGTCGGCCCGCTCCAGCGCCGCGGCGTTGATCAAGGCGTCCACCTTGCCGTGGGCGTGCAACAACAGGTCGCACAGCTCGCGGCCGGCGCCGTCGCCGGCACGTGCGTTGGTGACCCAGTGCGCTCGTTCGCGGATCCAGGCATGCGCGCTGGCCGGTGCCACGGCAAATCCGACCTGCTGCATCGCGCCCAGGTCGGGCAGGTCGTCGCCCATGAAGGACACCGCGTCCAGGCCGATGCCCAGGCGCGCGGCAATCGCGCGCACGGTGGCGAGTTTGTCGCTGACCGCGGTGTGGACTTCGGTCAACCCCAGCTCGGCGCCACGGCGCTCCACGATCGTGCTGGCGCGGGCGGTAATGAAGGCGACCTCGATGCCGACCTTGCGCAGCATCACCAGTCCCAGGCCGTCGTGGACGTGGAAGGCCTTGGTCTCGCGGCCCTCGCTGTCGAACCGGAGCCGGCCGTCGGTCAGCGTGCCGTCGATGTCGAAACAGGCCAGCTGCACGCGTCGCGCGCGTTCCACCACGGCGGTGCCGCTGGCGATGGGTGTCAAGGGAGTGGCGATGCTCATACCACCCGCGCCCGCAGCAGGTCATGGATGTTGAGTGCGCCGACCAGGCGGCCTTCCGCGTCCACGACCAGCAATCCGCTGATCTTGTGCGTCTCCATCAGCCGGGCCGCCTCGACCGCCAGCGCGCCCTGCTCGATGGTGCGCGGATTGCGTGTCATGACCTCATCGATGCGCGTGGTGCGCAGGTCGACCTGCTCGTCGTCCAGGCTGCGGCGCAGGTCGCCGTCGGTATAGAGGCCGAGCAGGCGGTCATCGGCCAGGTCGACGATCGCGGTCATGCCCAGGCGCTTGTGGGTCATCTCCACCAGCGCCTCGCTGACGCTGGCCTGTGCGCCCACCCGCGGGACGTCCGCGCCCACATGCATGATGTCGGCGATGTGCAGCAGCAGGCGACGCCCGAGCGCGCCGGCGGGGTGGGAGCGGGCGAAGTCGTCGGCGGTGAAGCCGCGCGCCTCCAGCAGGGCGACGGCGAGCGCATCGCCCATCGCCAGCGAGGCGGTAGTGCTGGAGGTCGGCGCCAGGTGGAGCGGGCAGGCCTCGGTCGGCACGCTGACATCCAGGTGCACGTCGGCGGCGCGGGCCAGGGTGGAACCGGCGCGACCGGTCATCGAGATCAGCTTGTTGCCCTGGCGCTTGAGGCCGGGCAGCAACATCGCCACTTCGTCGCTTTCCCCCGAATAGGACAGCGCGAGCACGACATCGGCGTCGGTGATCATCCCCAGGTCGCCATGGCCGGCCTCGCCGGGGTGCACGTAGAACGCCGGCGTGCCGGTGGAGGCCAGGGTGGCGGCGATCTTGCGCGCGACATGGCCCGACTTGCCCATGCCGGTGCACACCACGCGGCCGCGCGCGGCCAGCATCAAGCGGCAGGCGGCGCTGAAGGCACCGTCCAGGCGGGCGGCGACGGCGACCAGTGCCTCGGCTTCGATGTCGAAAACGCGGCGACCGCTCGCGGCATAGTCGAACGCGTCGGGATTGTGGGGCGGCTCGGGAGATGTGGCCATTTCGGAGCAGTGGGCTTTCCGCTAGGCTAGGCCGGCTGATTTTACGCAGATTGCGCGCTGGCGTATCCGGTCCGCTGAACCATTGCCGACCACGACCCGGGCCTGGGTCCGGTCGGGCGACTCCCCCCGAGCCCACCTCCGGCGAGCCTGCATCGCCGCTTCGATTGCGAGATCCCCACGTGAACCCCCAGACCATCAAGACCCTGATCGAACAAGGCCTGCCCGGCGCCAGCGCGGACGTGCGCGGCGACGACGGCGTGCACTTCGAGGCGACCATCATCAGCGAGGCGTTTGCCGGCAAGCTGCCGCTGGCGCGCCACCGCCTGGTCTACGCCACGCTGGGCGAGTTGATGGGCCGGGAAATCCACGCGCTGAGCATCGACGCCAAGACGCCTGCCGAAGCCGGGCAGGGATGAGCATGCAGAAAATCGTGGTCCAGGGCGGGGTGCCGCTGCAGGGCGAGGTGCGCATTTCCGGGGCCAAGAATGCGGTGCTGCCGATCCTCTTCGCCACCCTGCTGGCCGACGAGCCGGTGGTGATCAGCAACGTGCCGCACCTGCACGACGTGGTGACCAGCGTTAAGCTGCTGGCGGAAATCGGTGCGGGCATCAGCATCGATGAGCGCTACGGGATCACCGTCGACCCGACCACCGTGCACAGCCAGGTCGCGCCCTATGAACTGGTGCGCACCATGCGCGCCTCGGTGCTGGTGCTGGGACCGCTGCTGGCCAAGTACGGCCACGCTGAAGTGTCGCTGCCCGGCGGTTGCGCGATCGGCTCGCGGCCGGTGGACCTGCACATCAAGGGTCTGCAGGCGCTGGGCGCGCAGATCACGGTCGAGAACGGCTTTATCAAGGCACGCGCAGCGCGGCTGAAAGGCGCGCGCCACGTGTTCGAGATGATCAGCGTCGGCGCGACCGAGAACGTGATGATGGCGGCGACGCTGGCCGAAGGCACCACGGTGCTGGAGAACGCGGCGATGGAACCGGAGATCGTCGACCTGGCCGAGTGCCTGCGGGCCATGGGCGCGCAGATCGAAGGCGAGGCGACTGGCCGGATCACCATCCACGGCGTGGAGCGCCTGCACGGCGGCAGCCACTCTGTGGTGCCCGACCGGATCGAGACCGGCACGTTTCTGGTGGCGGCGGCGATGACCGGCGGCCGTGTCACGGCGCACCATGCGCGCCCCGACACGATGGACGCGGTGCTCGACAAGCTGGTCGAGGCCGGCGCGACGGTGGAGTGCTCCGGTGACCGCATCACCCTGGACATGCAGGGCAGGCGGCCGCGGGCGGTCGACATCACCACCGCGCCGCATCCGGCGTTCCCCACCGATATGCAGGCGCAGTTCATGGCAATGAATTGCGTGGCCGACGGCGTGGGCGTGATCAACGAGACGATCTTTGAAAACCGCTTCATGCACGTCAACGAGCTGGTCCGCCTGGGTGCGGACATCCGCGTGGACGGGCATATGGCCGTCGTGCGCGGGGTGGAGCGTCTCAGCGGTGCGCCGGTCATGGCCACCGACCTGCGCGCCTCCGCCTCCCTGATCCTCGCCGGGCTGGTGGCGCAGGGGGAGACGATCATCGACCGCATCTACCATCTGGACCGCGGCTACGAGAACATCGAGGAAAAGCTGTCCGGCCTGGGCGCACAGATCCGCCGCATCAGCGGTTGACCACAAAAAACCCCGCTCGAGGCGGGGTTCTTTGCCGGGCAATGCAGGGGGCTTCGGTCAGCGGCAGGATCAGTTGACCGACTTCACCCGCAGGTCGATGTCGTCCTTGCCGCCCTTGCGCTGGAGGATGCGCGCCGGAATCGGCATGCCTTCCACTAGCCAGGCGATGGTCTGCTTGTCGCCATCGGTGTTGACGACCTTGGTCGCTTCGACCTGCTTGCCGTCGACGGTGATGGTTTCGGTGCCGCTGACCTTGTAGCTGAGCTGCTTGACCCGGCCGTCGTCGACCATCCGGTACTTCAGCGGCTTGCCCGCGGCCAAGTCCCGGACCAGCGCGAGGTTGATCAGCAGCGCGTCCATGTCGCCGGCCTGCAGCTTGATCGGCTTGGACCGCTCGGGCTTCACATCCCCCGACCAGGTGGCAATCCCCTGGCCCCAGTCGTAGCTGGCGGTCTTGGAGGAGCGCTTGACCAGCACCTGGGTGCTGTCCTCGCTGGTGAGCGGCCGCCAGGCCCCCTTGTTGTCTTCGAAGACGGTGCTTTGGTTGAGGTTGGCCAGCGGCGTGCTGATCGCCAGCGTGTAGCGCCATTGGTCGCCCGACACGGGCGCCAGGGTCATCTTGCCGGTCGCCTGCATGCCCTTGTAGCTGGCCAGGTAGTCGGCGGTGAAGGCCTGGATCGCCCACGCCGGGGAGGTCGCCAGCAACAACGCGGCGGCCGCGCCGAGCACGCGCCAACGGGGCGCCCGGGCGGGTGCAGTGGATTTCATGCGGGTCTGGAAAAGCATCTATTCAACTCCTTTGTATTCGACCAGACGCAGGTCGTACACGTCTTTGCCGTTCTCGCGTTTGAGCATGCGGATGGGGCTGGGCACGTTGCGGACCACCCAGATCACGGTGTCTTCGTTGTCCTTGCTGCGGGTGGCTTTCATGGCGTTGTAGGGCATGCCGGCGACGGTGATGCTCTCGCGTTCGTCGGCGACGACATAGCGGTGGTCACGTACCCGGCCATCGTCGACGAACCGGTAGTCGAGCGTCTTGCCGGGGGCGGCGTCGCGTATCACCGCCAGGTTGATGAGCAGACCGGTCATGTCGCCGTCCTGCAGCGGCACCGGACGGCGCCGGCTTTCCTTGATATCGCCCTGCCAGTTGGCCGCGCGGGAGTTCCAATCGTAGATGCCGACCGTCTGCTTGCGCGTGAATACGCTCTTGTTGACCGTCGCTTGGGTGACCGGCCGGTACACGTCGCCCAGGTCGTCAAAGACGCTGCTCTGCTCGGCGTTGAGGCCGACAAACCCCATCAGGCCACGCGTGCCATGCATCACCAGGTCGGTGCGCCAGCGCGGCGCCTGCTGGCGGACCAGCTGCATGGTCGCCTCGCCCAGCAGCTTGCCGTCCTTGTACACCGCGTAGGTGGCCAGGAAGGGTTCGAGCACGTGCGGACCCGTGTCGGTCTCGGCTCCGGTCAACGGCGCCGGTGGCGTCGTGGAGGGCGCGGCAGCCCCCTGTTGCGCGAGTGCTGCGACCGGCAGCAACAGGCCAAGCAGCAGGGAACGGCGGAGGAGGGACGGGATGGATCGCATGTGGATGAATGGCTCAGGTGGTCGTCAGGCGCCGAGGATGCAGGTTGTTGTCTGAATCCAGCTTCATCGGTGCATGGAGCGGGCGTGCGTCGATGAAGACCGTCGCGTCCTGCAGCTCGACCCGCCGGTCGGCAAACAGCCGCAGGGTCGCCACCAGCAAGGGATGCTCGCGCAGCAGGACACGCGCCGCCAGCGCTTCCGCATCGTCGCCGGGCTCGATGGGCACGCACGCCTGCGAGATCACCGGTCCGCCATCCAGCTCGGCGGTGACGTAATGCACGCTGGCGCCGTGTTCGCAGGCGCCCGCGTCCAGCGCCTGCTGATGGGTATGCAGACCCTTGTGGGCGGGCAGCAGGGATGGGTGGATGTTGATGATGTGCCCGGCGTGCGCGTTCACAGTCGCAGCACCCAGCAGGCGCATGTAGCCGGCGCAGACGATCAGATCCGGCTCGGTCGCGTCGATGCGCGCAAACAGTTCGGCCTCGTAGCTCTGGCGATCCGGAAATCGCCTGGGTTGCACGGCGACGGCGCGAATCCCGGCGCGTTCTGCCCGCTCCAGGACCGGGGCGCGGCGGCGGTCGGAGAACACGCCGACCACCTGCGCATCCAGCGTCCCGGCGGCAATCGCGTCCACGACCGCCTGCAGGTTGCTGCCGCGCCCGGAGGCGAGCACCGCGATGCGCAGCGGGGACGTCATTGGCGGATCACCCAGCGGTCGGATCAGCCGATCCGGACGCGCTCGTCAGCGCCGGCCACCGCCACTTCGCCGATCCGGCGGTGCGACAGCGCGAGGCCGTCGAGGGTGGATTCAACGGCTGCCGCCGCGTCCTGCGGCACCACCAGCACGAAGCCGATACCGCAGTTGAAGGTGCGCCACATCTCGGCGTCGGCCACGGCGCCTTCGCGCTGCAGCCAATCGAACACGGGCGGCAGGACAATGGCCGACGCTTCGATCCGGACGCCCAGGCCTTCCGGCACGACGCGCACGATGTTCTCGGTCAGGCCACCGCCGGTGATGTGGGCCATGGCATGCACCGCCTCGCCGTGCTCGCCGCGCAGCAGCGCGAGCACCGGCTTGACGTACAGCGCGGTGGGCGCCATCAGGGCATCAATCAGCGACGTACCGTCAAAATCGACATCGTCCGGACGCCCGGCCCGATCGAAGATGCGACGGATCAGCGAATAGCCGTTGGAATGAGGGCCCGAAGACGCGATGCCGATCAACACGTCGCCCGCGGCAACGCGGCTGCCGTCCCGCAACTCGGTCTTCTCGACCGCGCCGACGGTGAAACCGGCCAGGTCGTATTCGCCCGGGGCATACATGTCCGGCATCTCGGCGGTCTCGCCGCCGATCAGGGCGCAGCCGGCCAATTCGCAGCCGCGTGCGATGCCGCCGACCACGGCAACCGTGGTCTCGATGTCGAGCTTGCCGGTGGCGAAATAGTCCAGGAAGAACAGCGGTTCGGCGCCCTGCACCAGCACGTCGTTGACGCACATGCCGACCAGGTCGATGCCGATCGTGTCGTGGCGGCCGAACTGCTGGGCCAGCTTCAGCTTGGTGCCCACGCCATCGGTGCCCGACACCAGCACCGGCTCGCGGTACTTGCCGGAAAGATCGAACAGGGCGCCAAAGCCGCCCAGCCCGCCCATCACCTCCGGGCGGAAAGTGCGCTTCACCAAGGGTTTGATGCGCTCGACCAGCTCGTTGCCCGCGTCGATGTCGACACCGGCCTCGCGGTAGGTCATGGGGACAGGAGAGGGTGTGGACGGTGCGGTCACGGCAGGCTCGAGGGCGCGGGTAGCTGCCGATTTTAGCAGCCAAGCGCGCCCGTGGCCCGCGCGAATGGACGCCGCGGCGGCGGTGCGGCACCATTTCGGACTGGCATCGAGTTGACGGGAACCACCATGGCGTATGCGACGGGCAGGAAAAACGACGGCGAATGCCGCGGTGCGATCTCGCAGGCACGGTCCCGGGCGATCGCCGGATGGATGAGCTGGGCGTGCGTGGCGGTCTTCGCGCTGGCCAGTTTCGGCGCGTCCGCGCAGCGCGTGGAGGGCGACCGTGCCACGGCGGAAGGCGCCTACAACGCCGAGGTGGCGGTCAAGGGCCAAGGCGCCGACGAGCGGCGCCGGGCCTTCTCGCGCGCGCTGGCGCAGGTGCTGGGCAAGCTGTCCGGCGACCGCAGCGCCGCCTCGCGCCCGGGTGTCGGCGCCGAGCTGCGCCAGGCCGAGAAATACGTGCGCAGTTTCGACTACCGCCAGGACGAGGGCCGCTCCGCCAGCGGTGCGCCGAGTTTCAAGACGATGCTGGTGGTCCGCTTCGATGAAGCCGCCGTCGATGACCTGGCGCTGACGCTGGCGTTGCCGGTCTGGCCGCAGCCGCGCCCCAAACCGGTGCTCTGGCTGGCCATCGATGATGGCAGCGGACCTCGCCTGGTGGACCTGAAGAGCGCCGATGCCGTCCGCTCCACATTGGACCGGGCCGTCGAGCGCGGGTACCGGCTGGGGTTGCCCAACGGCAGCGCCGCCGAAAAGGCCGTTGTGGGCGCCATCTGGCGCGGCGATACGGCAGCCGTGGCGCGGGCGTCGCAGCGCTACAGCCCGCCGATGCAGCTGATCGGCAAGCTCTACCGCAGCGGCGGTGGTTGGACGGCCGACTGGATTTTCGTGGACAACGGCAAGGTCCTGTCGCGCTGGTCGGAAAGCGGCCCCAGTGCCACCCAGCTGATGGCCACCGGTGCCGACGGCAGCGCCGATGCGTTGATGAAGCGCTATGCCAAGCGCCCCGAAACCGGTCCGGCGGGCACCTACCGGGTCGCCTTCACCGGCCTGCGCAGCGCGGATGACTACGTGCGCCTGTCGGGCTACCTGCAGGGTCTGACCGTGGTGCGTGGCATGCGCCCGGCACTGGCGACGCCGCAACGCATGGAGTTCGACCTGGACCTGCTGTCGGGCGTGCGCGGGTTCAACCTGATGGTCCAGCGCGACGGCGTGCTGGCGGCGGTCGACCGCGGGCGTGACACGTCCATCGGGCCGGTGGGAATGCCGGATGCCGAGCCCGGCGACGCGCAGATCGACACGTCCGCTTCCGTGCCCGTGTACACGCTGCACTGATGACCGGTCCGGATCCCCTGGTCGAGATCGCCCGCTTCCTGCGCCGTCTGCAATGGGCGGCGCTGGCGGTGGCGCTGTGCTGGATCGTTTGGCTGCTCTCGCCGGTGCTCTCGCCCTTCGTGCTGGGCGCGTTGCTGGGCTGGTTGGGGGATCCGGTGGTCGACCGGCTGGAGCGCGCCGGTCGCTCGCGCAACTCCGCGGTGCTGCTGGTGTTCACTGCGATGTCGCTGCTCGTGGTGCTCGGGCTGGTGCTGCTGGTGCCGCTGATCCAGGAGCAGATCATGACCCTGATCGACTCCATCCCCGGCTACCAGCAATGGGTCGTCAGCACCGCCATGCCCTGGGTGGAGATGCGCACCGGCATGGAAATCACCGGCTGGCTGGACCTCAACCATCTGGTCGAACTGGTCCGCGCCAACTGGGAAAGCGCGGGCGGGTTTGCCAGCAACCTGCTGGGCTACATGTCGCGCTCGGGCTTTGCCCTGATCGCGCTGGCAGCCAACATCGCCCTGCTGCCGGTGGTGACCTTTTTTGCCCTGCGCGACTGGGATCTGCTGGTCGCGCGGGTGGCATCGCTGATTCCCCGTGACCACCTGCAGACGGTCACCCGGCTGGCAACCCAGTCCAGCGAGGTGCTCAGCGGATTTCTGCGCGGGCAGTTCCTGGTCATGCTGGCGCTGGGGGTGATCTACGCGGTCGGCCTGTGGGGCGTGGGTCTGGACCTGGGCATCCTGATCGGCATCATCGGCGGCATCCTGACCTTCGTGCCCTACGTCGGGCCGGCCACGGTGCTGGTGCTGGGTTGTATCGCCGCGGTGGTGCAGTACGGCGACTGGCAGCACTTCCTGGCGGTGCTGGTGGTGTTCGGCGTCGGCCAGTTGGTGGAAAGCTACTGGCTGACTCCGAAGCTGGTCGGCGATCGCATCGGCCTGCATCCGGTGGCGGTGATCTTTGCCGTGCTGGCGGGCGGCCAATTGTTCGGCTTCCTGGGCATGCTGATCGCGCTGCCGTGCGCGGCGGTGGTGAATGTACTGCTGCGCTACGCCGAGGAGCGCTACACCCACAGCCGCCTGTACGCCGGAGCGCCCTCGCGGATGATCGTGGTTGGTGAAGAGCCGCTATCACCGCCGCTCCCGCCGGAACCAAAAGCCGAGTGAATGCCCGGGATCCCGCCGCGCCCGCGGCAGGTGTCTCCGCGGCAGCGCTGCGGGATTCGGGGGTGCCGCAGTTGCCCCTGGCCTTGCGCTACCCGGCCGACCAGCGACTGGACACGTTCGTCCGGCCGCCGGCGGGCACGCTCGAGCAGTTGATCGCCCTGGCGACGGGCGAGGGCAGCGATTGGTTGTATCTGGCCGGTCCTGCCGGCACCGGCAAGACCCACCTGCTGCTGGGAACCTGCGCCGCTGCAGAAGCGGCTGGCCGCCGTGCCGCCTACCTGCCGATGGCGGCTGCGGTGGGTCGCCTGCGCGATGCGCTGGAGGCGCTGGAAGGCAACGACCTGCTCGCGCTCGACGGTCTCGACGTGGTCGCCGGCCGGCGCGAGGATGAGATCGCCCTGTTCGACGTCCACAACCGCGCCCGCGCCGCCGGTACCCGCATCGCCTATGCGGCGCGTGGCAATCCCGATGAGCTGGCACTCGTGCTGCCGGACCTGCGCTCGCGCCTGTCGCAGTGCAGCCGGATCAACCTGCACCCACTGGACGACGAGGGTCGTCGCGAGGTGTTGCGCCAGCGCGCGCGGCGGCGGGGCTGGGTGCTCGAGGACGCGGCGCTGGACTGGCTGCTCAAGCGGGTCGAGCGTGACCTGGCCGGCCTGACCGTCTTGCTGGACCGGCTCGACCGGGCCTCACTGGCCGCGCAGCGACGGATTACGGTGCCGTTCCTGCGTCAGGTGCTCAACGGCTGAGCGACGCGTCCAGTTCGGCCAGCCGCTGCGGCGTGCCGACGTCGGTCCATTGGCCGCGGTGGTGTTCGCCAGTGACTGCGCCCGTGCGCATCGCATGGCGCAGGATCGGCGCCAGCGGGAACCGCGGCCGTGCCTCGACGCCCATTTCCGGCGCTCCGATCACGGTGTTCCAGTCCGCCAGCAGCGAAGGCCGGTAGACGCCGATGCCGGCGAACGTCATCCGATTCGGGCCGTCGATCGACACCACGCCCGTGCCTTCCAGTGAAAAGTCGCCCTCCGGGTTGTGCGCCGGGTTGCCGACCAGCACCAGATGGGCCTCGCCCGTCGGCTGTCTTGGCAACAAAGCGGGGTCGAAATCGCTCCACACATCGCCGTTCACGGCAATAAACGGAGCCTCGTGACCCAGCAGGTCGAGCGCACGCAACATGCCCCCGCCGGTTTCCAGCGGTTCCGGCCCTTCGTACGAGTAGCGCAGTGTCAGCCCCCACTGGCGTCCATCACCCAACGCGGGCTCGAACTGGTCCGCCAGCCAACTGGTGTTGATCACCACCTCGCGCACGCCGATGCCGGCAAGTCGCTCCAGGTGCCACACGATCAACGGCTTGCCACCGACGCGGAGCAATGGTTTTGGCACGCGATCGGTCAGCGGCCGCATGCGCTCGCCGCGGCCGGCGGCCAGGATCAGCGCCTTCATGCCGGCGGCTGGAACGGGCGGGCTGCCATCGCGGGTTTGACATGCCGATCGATGATCCCGGCCAGTCCGGCGAGCTGCGGGTACCGCGGCAGGACGGCATCCAAGTAACCAATGAAGCGAGGCGCGTCGGCGAGGTAGCGCGGCTTGCCGTCGCGATGCCAGAGGCGGGCGAAGATGCCCAGTATTTTCAGGTGACGCTGGACGCCGATCAGGTCCGCATCGCGGCGGAAGCGGTCCAGTGCCGGCACCGGCAGGCCCGCGGCGACTGCGCGCGCGTGGTAACGGCCAAGCCACTCCTCGACCTTCGCTTCCGGCCAGCTCAGGAACGCATCCTTGAACAGGCTGATCGGGTCGTAGGCGATCGGACCGCGGACCGCGTCCTGGAAGTCGAGCACGGCCGGTCCCGCGTCCACGGGCATCAGGTTGCGCGGCATGAAATCGCGGTGGACGAATACCTGCGGCTGGGCCAGCGCGGCATCGACCAGGAAGCGGTTGACCTCAGCCAGCGTCACCTGCTCGGCTGCGGACAATTCGATGCCGAGGTGGCGATCAAGGAACCAGTCCGGGAACAAGGCCAGTTCGCGCGTCAGCAGGGCATCATCGTAGGCGGGCAGGTCGGCGGCGCACGGCAGCGCCTGCAGCTTCAGCAACTCGCCGATCGCCGCATCGAACAGGGCATCCGCATTGTCCGCGGTGATCACCTGCAGATAGGTCGGCCCACCCAGGTCTTCCATCAGCACGAACCCCGTGCGTTCGTCCTGGGCGAGCACACGCGGCACCCGCACGTCGTGGCGTTCCAGCAGGTCGCGCACGCGCAGCCACGGCGCGACATCCTCCTTGTCGGGCGGCGAGTCCATCACGATCCAGGGCGTGCCGTCGTGTCCTGCGCTGCGCCAGTAACTGCGGAAACCCGCATCCATCGATGCGCGCTGAAGCGTCAGCGCGGGGTGGCCGGACGCGCGGCGGGCCCAGTCAAGACGCGCATCCGCGCGCTCGCGGGACTCGGCAACAACCTGGTTCATGCAGTCTCCGATGGCCGCCGGGAATGGCGGCAGGCGATGGGGTTAATGGGGTCGAGGTTGATCAGCGGCGCGTCGAGCGGCGGCGTTCGCGGACCATGTCCTGCACCACCAGCAGGACCATCGCGGCGATGATGGCCAACGCCCACACCAGCAGTCGGCTGGTGACGCCCATCTCGGTGGCCAGCCAGCTGCCGGACAATGCGCCGACGATGCCCAGGACGATGGTCATGATCCAGCCCATCGGGTCCGGGCCGGGTTTCAAAAGCCGGGCGAGGATTCCGATGACCGCGCCGCCGGCGACGTAACCCAATACTCCGTTGAACATGGCGTTCTCCGTTACAGCGCAGATGGGTGCAGCGCCCGCGTTGGAGCGCTGCCCGTCACTCAGCAGCAGCCATGATCGCCGCGTTCCTGCACGCTGCCAGCCGCCGCCGCACCGGTGGTCTCCCCGCGCTGTCCGGCTTCGTGGTGACGCGTGATCACGTGGGCGACGCTGGCGGTAACCCGCTTGCCCATCGGAATGTGCAGGAACTCATTGGGCCCGTGTGCGTTGGAGTGCGGGCCGAGCACGCCAGTGATCATGAACTGCGCGCCGGGGAACTTCTCGCCCAGCATGCCCATGAACGGGATCGAGCCGCCTTCGCCCATGTACATCGCCGGCTTGCCGAAACAGGCCTGGCTGGCGCTTTCGATTGCCTCCGTCAGCCAGGGCGACTGCGCCGGCGCGTTCCAGCCGGTGGAGGACTTCTCCAGTTCCAGCTCGACATGCGCACCGTTGGGCGGATTGTCGAGCAGCGTCTGCTTGAGGATCTCGCCGGCGCGCTTGCCATCCAGGGTCGGCGGGAGGCGCAGCGACAACTTCACCGCCGTGTGCGGGCGCAGCACATTCCCCGCCGAGTCCAGCGAAGGCATGCCATCGATCCCGGTGACCGACAGTGCCGGGCGCCAGGTCCGGTTGAGCACCAGCTCGGCCAAGTCCTCGTCCATCGGCTGCATGCCCTCCAGCAGGGGGAACTTGTCGTACACCGCGGTACCCAGCACGCCGGCCGCCTGCCGCGCCTGTTCAAGACGCTCGGCGGGGACCTCGGCATGCAGGCCTTCGACGACGATCCGTCCGCTGTCCTCGTCTTCAAGTCGCGACAGCAACTGGCGCAGGATGCGGAAGCTGGACGGGACCACGCCGGACGCGTCGCCGGAATGGACGCCTTCGCTAAGGACCTTGACCGTGAAGTTCCCGCCGGCCAGGCCGCGCAGCGAGGTGGTGCACCACAGCTGCTCGTAGTTGCCACAGCCCGAATCCAGGCAGACGACCAGCGACGGCTTGCCGATGCGCTCGGCCAAGTGGTCCACGTAGGCCGGCAGGTCGTAGCTGCCGGACTCCTCGCAGGCCTCGATCAGGACCACGCAGCGGGCATGCGGCAGCTTCTGCTCGTGCAGCGCCATCACCGCGGTCAACGAGCCGTAGATCGCATAGCCGTCGTCGGCTCCGCCACGCCCGTACAGGCGGTCGCCCTTGATGACCGGCTTCCACGGGCCAAGGTCGTCATCCCATCCGGTCATCTCCGGCTGCTTGTCCAGATGCCCGTAGAGCAGCACGCAATCCTCGTCGCTGCCGCCGTTGGCGGCAGGAATCTCGATGAAGATCAATGGCGTACGACCTTCCAGCCGCACCACCTCGACCTTCATCCCGGGGATCGACTGCGCACGCGCCCACGTCTCCATCAGCGTGACGGCCTGCTCCATGTAGCCGTGCTCCACCCAGTCGGCATCGAACATCGGCGACTTGTTCGGAATGCGGATGTATTCCACCAGCTGGGGGACGATCTGGGCGTCCCACTTGTCGGCCACGAAGCGGTCGATGGCGGCGGAATCGATCTGGTTGGCATCCATGTGGAGCACCCGAAAAGGAGGGAGGGTCATTGTAACGCCGCCGTCGGGGTCGGAATTCCCCTACCCCGCGTCGGGGGACTGCCTTACCCGCGCGCGATGGCTTGGGTGATTTCGGCGCGCCCGGGATTGGGCGAAAGTTCATCCACCAACACGGCGACAGCCTTGGGGATGGAACCCCGCACTCACCAACCACAGGAGTCAGGACATGAAATCACTGCTGATGATTGCAAAAACACTGATGCTGTCGCTGCTGCTCACCGGCATCGCCTGGGCGCAGGAAACGGTCAACATCAACACCGCCGAGGCTGCGGAAATCGCCCAGGTGCTGACCAACATCGGCCCGGCCAAGGCGCAGGCGATCGTCGAATACCGCGAGGCCAACGGCGCGTTCCGCAGCGTGGAGCAGCTCGCGATGGTCAAGGGGATTGGGCTGGTGACCATTGAGAAAAACCGCGACCGCATCGTGCTGGCGGCATCGGGCAAGGCAGCCGGCAAGGTCGCCCAACGCTGACGAAAAACCATCTGCGTAGGCACCGGGATGCCGATGCAGGTGGGTTCGTGGGCAGGGACTGCCAACGCTCAGGGGAAGCCCTGGACAGGGATGTACGCCACCCGCTGCAGAGGGATCTGCCGCGGGTGGCACTTATTTTGAGCATGCGAAAAATCGCGCCAATGGCAGACTGTACCGCCGTCATGGCCGTAACCGAGATGAAGTCGCATGTCATCCATGGCGCCGATTACCGCCGCGAGCGCTGGCGCAACGGCTTGGGCTGGACGCGTGAGGTCAGCCGATCTGGCGATGAGTCGGACTTTACCTGGCGCATCTCAATCGCGGAGATCGATGCCGACGCGGCGTTCTCCTGCTTTCCCGGCATCGACCGGGAAATATCCTTGCTCTCGGGCAACGGTGTGGAGCTGTGCTTCGAAGACGGATCGCGCGAAGCGCTGGAGCCGCCGCATGGGCGGTATCGATTTGAAGGTGAGCGGACGCTGCATGCCGAGCTTCGCGATGGACCGGTGCAGGTGTGCAACCTGATGTGGAGCCGTGAACGGACTTGCGTCGAGTCGTGGTGCCGTCCGCTGGTGGGGTCGATGGTGCTGTTTGCCGCGGCGGGAGAAACCTGGTTACTGCACCTGATCGCCGGACAGGCCAGCTTCGCCGAGAGCAGCGGACTTCCCGCGCTGTCAGCAGGCGATACTGCGGTCCTTCATTCCAGCGCGGGTGGTCTGCGTCAATCCCGTGACGCCTGCGAGGTCCCGGCCATCCCTGCAAGCGCGAGCGGCGAACGTTTCGTTATGGATGGCGACGGTTACGTCCTGGTGGCGCGCATCACTGCGGCTAACTCCGCCGGCCGGGGCGATCAGTAGACGTCGCGGCGGTATCGGCCTTCGGCGTTGATGGCGTGCCATAACGGCATACCTGCGATCGACGCCAGGGTGTCCTCCACTGCGGGGGCCATGCCTTTCAGGCTGCCGCATACGTACACCGACGCGCCCTGTTGCAGCCAGTTCCGGAGGAGTTCGGCGCGTTCGGCGAGCAGGTGCTGCACGTAGCGTGGGGACGCCGCGTCGCGCGAGAACGCAACGTCCAGCCGCTCGATCTGCCCTGCTCGGTGCCACGCCTCGATGTCGTCGCGGTAGTGGAGATCGTGCGCGCTGCTGCGTTCGCCGAACAGCAGCCAGTTGTTGTGTCGACCGGCTTTGATGCGCTCTTGCAGCAGCGCACGCAGACCGGCCAGGCCAGTGCCGTTGCCGATCAGGATCAGCGGGCACGCGTCGTTCGGCGCGTGGAAATTGGCGTTGCGGCGGATGCGCAGGTGGATCGCGCCCGGAGCTTCGGCGTATGACGTCAGCCAGCCGCTTCCGAGGCCGAGCGCGCCCCGCTCATCACGGGTCTGGCGGACGAGCAGGCGCAGGCAACCTTCGGCCGGGATGGACGCAATGGAGTAGGCGCGATGGGGCAGGGGAAGGAGTTCATCGGCGACCTGCTGCGCGCCCTTGCCATGCACGTCTGCCGCCGAAGGCAAGCGGCTGGACGCGAGCAGTTCGGCCAGAGGCAGGCGGCGCTGCGCGTTCCTCGGGCCGACGGTGACAGGTACATCGCCGTCGAGGCCGGAGGCGGAAAGCCAGTCGCGGACCTGGTCGGCGGGGTTCTGCGGGCCTATCTCGGCCACGTCACCGGCCTGCCATCGCAGATCGCCGGGGCTTTCGGGGGACAGGCGCAGATCGAATACCGGCGCGCCCGGGCTGCCGGCATTGAGGTGCCGACGCTCATCCAGTAACCAGCGCGCATAGGTGGGCGGCTCCCAGTCGACCTGGTCGGCGGCACCGCAAAACCGGCCCAACAGGTACTGCCAGTGGCGCAGGGCGCCGGGATCGCCGTCGTCCACTTCGACCACGTCAAACAGCGGTTGGGCGCCAGCGCCACGGAGCCACTGATCGATCTGGTGGCCAAACGCGCAGAAGTGCTGGTAGTCGCTGTCCCCCAGGGCGAGGACGCCGTAGCGCAACTGATCCAGGCGCGCAGTGCCGGGCTCCATCGCAGTACGAATGAAGTTGAAGGCCGGGTCGGGCGCATCCCCTTCGCCTGTGGTGCTGGCGACGAACAGGACCTGTCCGGCTGCACGCAGCGTCGCCAGGTCCAGATCCGCGATGCTGATCAGCTGCGCCGGCTGTCCGGCTTGTCGCAGAGAAAGCGCGGTTCGCTCGGCAAGGGACTCGGCCTGCCCGAACTGGCTGGCATGAACCACCATCCAGTGCGCCTCGCTGGCGTCGACTGTGGAAGCTGTGGCCGAGGCCGAGGCCGCGGACACGGCCGGCCGGCGGTGCGGGCCGCGCAGCAGGCGCACGAAGCCCGCATAGCCTGCAATGACTGCTGCGGAGCCCAGCAGTGTCGACGTCCGCCATGCGGGGAAGGTCCAGGTGTCGACCTGCCACATCGCCAATCCAGCGGCGAGCGCGGCGAGGGCGAGGATCAGCAGGCCGTTGCCGAGCGCTCCGCGCGTCACTGGCCGGCGTTGCCGGAACCCGGAAGCCGATGCGGCCGGTGTCGGAATGCTGTTCACGACGGTGAGAGTGCGGCGCGGAATTGCGGAGTCATGCGCTTCTTGAAGCCGTCCCCGTCGTGCCATACGAAGAACGCGGCAAGCTTGCGGCGGCGGGCGTAGTCCCAGCCCTGCGCGGGACCGAGCACGGTAAGCGCGGTCGCCAGCGCATCGGCTTGCATGCACTCGGCGTGCAGTACCGATACCGACGCCAGGCCATGCGAGACCGGCTGGCCATTGCGGGGGTCGATGGTGTGCGAGTAACGCCGCCCGTTCTCAGCGAAAATATGCCGGTAGTCCCCCGAGGTCGCCATGGCCATGCCGTCCAGCGCGACCACCGCTTGCGCGGCCGCTGCGCGCTCGTTGAAGTCGGCCGGCGTGGGCTGCTCCACGGCAATCCGCCACGGCGTGCCATCGGGCTTGTGGCCGTGGCTGCGCAGTTCGCCGCCCACCTCCACCAGGAAAGCCGGCACTTCCTGTGCCAGCAGATAGCGCGCGGCCTGGTCGACCGCGTAGCCCTTGGCGATTCCGGACAGATCCACATACGCGTCGCCCGGCTGGGTCATGACGCCAGAGGGGTCAAGCTTCAGGCGTTGCCAGCCCACGCGTGTCATGGTCCGATCAAGCAACGCGGCATCAGGCGCCCTGCGTTCCCCATCCGGCCCGAAACCCCACAGGTTGACCAGCGCGCCGACAGTCGGATCAAACGCGCCGCCGGTGTCGCGGGCCAGTGCCAATGCGGCGTCCATGACCTGGCGCATTTCCGGCGGCAGCGGCTGTCGGGTGCCGGCGGCAGCGCGATTGAAACGACTCAGGTCGGAGCCGGACTCCCAGGTGCTCATCTGCGCGACCACGAGGTCGAGTTGCGCCTGCACACCGCGCTGAAGGTCCGGGATCGCCGCCGCATCGGCCTGCAGCCTCACCGACCAAGTCGTGCCCATCGTCAGCCCGTTCATGCTTTGCATCGACTGGGCCGCGGACGGCGCGACCGTCGCCGTCTCCGCTGCCGTCGCTGAAGCCGTCGACGCCAGCGCCGCGTTTGCACACTCGGCCACAGGCATGACGCAGGCGAGCACCAACGCTGACAGGGCAGTCGCGAGACGCATGCTTACTGGGGCAGCACTTCAAGGGTGGCGACGTAGCTGAGGCGCCGCTTGCTGGCCTCGGGGAGCGAGGTCAGCTCGTCGGTGCTGGTGGTCTCCAGCCAGTACATGCCCGCGTGCGGCCACTTCACCTGGAAGTTGCCGTCTGCACCGGTCACCACCTTGATCTCCTCGGGCTGGTCGCGGTAACGGCTCGCGCCGGGAATGATCTCGACCTCCAGCCCGGCCGCGGGCTTGCCGTCGAGCAGCAGCTGGAAGGTCGCCGTCTCGCCGGCATACAGGTCATTCGGATGCGTCACCGGGACCATCTCGATGCCCTTGCCAGACGGCTTGAACACGCTCGTGGTCGGCGAGCCGACCGTGGCGAAGGTCTCGACGCTGCCGAGTGACTCGGACACTTCAATGTCGGTCGCCGCCGCCGGAATCCCGGTCTTGAATTCGGCAGGGGTGCCGCGCCAGCGCTTGTTCTCACCGTCCAGCTGGTACTGGGCGAACATGCCGTGGTTGACCACCGCCAGCTTGTAGGTGCCTTGCTGGGTCAGCTCGAGATCGAACACGCTGCGGTACTTGCCCGTCGCGCTGTTCTGCGGCGCCACGCGACTGCCGTCGGGCGAGGTGACCTGCAGGCCGTCCAGGCGCAGCGGCACGTGGTTGAAATAGAACAGGTCGTTGGAAACCGCCGCGTCGACGGTCATCCACGCGCCGGTGTCGGAAAACACGGTGGCGGAGGGATGCAGCCAGGTCTTGTGCGCGGAGGCGGCCGATGGCGCCAGGCACAGCGTGAGGGCGGTGGCGATGCCGATGAGCTTGAGGTTCATTGCGGATTCCTTTGGGGATCGGTGTGGATGTGGCGAGCGCAGGCTCAAGGCGTGATCGAGACGCGCACCTGACCCAGCTCGGAAGTGCCTTTGGCCTTCAACTGCTGCGGCGACGAGCCGGGCCAGGTGATGGGCACGCTGACGACTTCGCGCCCGCCAACCTCGCGTGCGGCCTCGATGACCAGCTCGTACTTGCCGGGCGGCAGTCCCTTCAACGGTCCTTTTGCGTCGTTGAAGCGCAACTGGTGCTGTCCGACCGGGCGCGTCGCGCCGCTTACCCCGTCCACTGGCATCGGCGTGGAACGTCCGCTGCGGCGCCACCACTGGCGCATGTCCTTCAACCACTTGCTGCCCTCACCCGCCTTCATCTCGACGTCGTACCAGACCGCCAGGTTGGCGGCGACGCTGTGGTCAGGCCGCTCCAGCCACATGGCCACGTACGGGCGGTGGTACTCGGACACGTTCAGGCGGGGAATCTCGACGCTGATCTCCAGCTCGGCGGCTGGCAACGCGGCGGGCAGGACCAGCAACGCGAACAACGCAGCTGTGGCGATTGCACGCAAGCGCGCAGGTGGCTTGCTGAATAGACGGTGCGGCATCGGGCAGGACCTCTGGGTGTCAATGCATGAAAAGGATGATCAGCAGCGCCGGCAGCGCCACGCCTAGGCCGACCATCGGCCAGGTTTTTCCGCGCTGGCGCGAATGCATGTGCAGCAGCCACAGGCCGGTGAGGGCGAACAGCAGGCACGCCACCGCGAACAGGTCGATGAACCAGCGCCAGGCCGCGCCGGTGTTGCGGCCCTTGTGCAGGTCGTTGAGCCAGGCGATGACGCCGCGGCTGGTTTGTTCGTATTCCAGCTCGCCGGTGGCGCGGTCGATCGCCACCCAGGCGTCGCCGCCCGGGCGGGGCAGGGAGACATACACCTCGTCGTCCGCCCACTCGGCGCTGCGGCCTTTGGCAAGGACGTTCATTTCCGTCGCCAGCCAGTCGACGACGCTGGCCGGCAGGGGCGCTCCCTCGGTGTAATCCCCCGAAAGGCTGCGCAGGACACTCTCCGGCAGCGTGTCGGTGCGGGTGTCCACGCGCGGGGTCGCCTCGATCTGGGCAGCATGGTTGAGGGTGATGCCGGTGGCCGAAAACACCAGCAAGGCCGCCAGGCTGACGGCCGCGCTCATCCAATGCCATCGGTGCAGCGTCTTCAGCCACCAGCCCCGGGTGGAGCTGGCGCTGCTGGTGGTTGTGGCAGTGGCGGTCATGGAGTCGCGGTCACCGGGATTGGCACGATCGGCAATCATATTGCAGATGAGAATCAGTCGCAATTGATCATTCGGCCGCCCTCATGCTCAGGCTCAGAAGTCCACGTTCACCGACAGCCACAAGCGCCTGCCGGCCTCGCTGGTGCTGCGGGTGTTGGCGTAGGCCACGGTGCCGTTGTCGTCATACGGCAGGTAGTCGACGAAGTCCTTGTCGAACAGGTTGTACAGCGCCGCGTTGAGGCTGATCGCGTCGGTCACCCGGTAGCGGCCGCCCAGGTGGAACTGGGAGTAGGGCTTGTAGTCGCCCAGCTGGTCCTGCGCGGCGCCCGCACCCCGGTAGCGCGCGCTGCGGTACTCGCCGCGCAGGTACAGGGCCAGCGCGTCGGTCGCCTGCCAGTTCACGCTGCCGTTGAGCAGGTTCCTGGGCGTGTTGGTCAAGGGCGTGCCCTTGCCGCTGCCACTTTTCTGCTCGCTGTCGGTGCGGGTGTAGTTGAGCTGCAGCTTCCATGCCTCGGCCAGCGGAACCTGCATGGCGAATTCCGCGCCGCGGGTCACGGCCTTGTCGATGTTGACGGTCTGGCCGAGCGTCGCCGAGCGCGGAAACCAGCCCACGTCGACGCAGCTTGAGCCGGAGAAGTCCGCGGCGTTGTAGGCGGCCTGGCTGAGCCCGAATGCGCAGTTGGCTACCGGCGTGCCGCTGGCGATCTTGTCGCTGAAATCGTTGTTGAATACGGTCAGGCTGGAGTTGAAGCCGTTGTCGGCCGCGTAATACACGCCCAGCTCGGTGGTGGCGCTGGTTTCCGGCTTGAGCGTCGGGGTGCCGATCAACGGGATGGTGCCCTGGCCGCCGAAGCCCTTGATGCCCGGGGTCAGGTCCTCGATGTTGGGCGATCGGTAGCCTTCGCTGTAGCCGCCCTTCACCACCCAGTTCGCGTTGGCGTTCCAGACCAGGTACGCACGGGGGCTGAGGTGGCTGCCAAAGGTGCTGTGGTCGTCGTGGCGCGCGCCGACGGTGAGGTTCAGCGCGTCGTTGACGCTCCACTCGTTTTCGGCGAACAGCGCCCACTGGTGGAACTCGAATCCGTCGCTGGCCACGCCGTCGACCAGTCTTGCGTCCAGGTACTGGCCACCCACGGTCAGCTTGTTGCTGCCGATGTCGGTCACCAGTTTGGTGTCGAAGACGCGATTGCGGTTTTCCAGCTCGCGCGGGCTGCCGGCGCCCGCCGTGCCGGCCGGCAGCAGCCGCCCGATCGTCTCGGTGGTGGTTTGCTGCAGGCTGCTCTCAAGTGCGCCCAAGTCGTAGCGCGCGTCCCACGCCAGGGTGGCCTGGTCGCGGTTGAAGCGCAGGCTCGGAGCGTATCCGCCGGCGCCCAGGGTGCCCATCTGGCCGGTGCTGTTGTCGTACTCCTGGCGTCCGCTCGTGACGTCCAGCCACAGGTCGTGGTCGTCCGATGGCGTCAGCGCCAGCCGCGCGCCCACGTTGTGGCTGTCGTAGCTGACCGGGTTGGCGCCCATCCAGGGGACGATCTCCTCGCCGGTCAGGTCCGTGTATGCGATGTCGGAGGCGTCGCGCTTGAACCAGCCGCCACGCAGAGACAGGCCGAGCAGGTCGGGGACCAGGGGACCGTCAACGAAAAAGTTCGCGCCATACAGGTTGCCGAAGGACGAATCCTCCTGAAGGGTGGTTTCCATCCCGACCGAGCCTGCCCACGACGCGCCGACCTTGCGGGTGATGATGTTGATCACCCCGCCCATCGCATCCGATCCGTACAGGGTCGACATCGGGCCGCGGATCACCTCGATGCGGTCGATCGCCGACATCGGCGGGATGAAGTTGTTCGCGGTGTTGCCAAAATTGTTCGGCGCGACGTTGCCGGAGGTGTTCTGGCGGCGGCCATCGATCAGCACCAGGGTGTAGCTGGACGGCATGCCGCGCAGGCTGATCTGGGGCGCGCCGGTCTTGTCCACGCCGACCCCGATGTCCACGCCCTCCACGTTGACCAGCGCGTCTGCCAGGCTGTGGATGGGCTGCTGGACCAGTTCCTCGCGGGTCAGCACGGTGATGCTGGCCGGCGCCTCGCGCACCATCTGCTCGAAGCCGGCGGCGGTGACGACGACCGCATCCAGATCGGTGGGGCCGGCGGTGGCCGCGTCGACGGCGACTCCGGCGGCTGCACTGGCGATGAGCGGAGAAGACAGTGCAACCAGCAGCGCCAGTCCAAGGCCGGCACGACGGTGATGGGCAAGGGGTGCGATGGAACGGTTCGGACGGGGCGCGGTCATGATCTGGAAGGGATTCCCATAGGACGTGCAAGGCGAAGCCGCCGGCTTTTGCCGGCGAGAGCGCTAGCGGAAAGGTGGTGAAATTTGCAGCGCGTGGGGCGGTAACGAAGGCGCCGCTGTTTCATGAACAGGGCGATCGTAGATGATAATGGTTCTCAGTTGCAAGCGTTGCAAGCGTTGCAAGCCTTATAGGCGTTGTGAGCTCTATCCCTTCCCCTCACGGTCGCGCAGACGTCGTCTCGGCTCAGGTTTCCGCCCAGCGCCGGAGCAGGTTGTGATAGACGCCGGTGAGCTGCAGCAACGCAGCGGCATCCGCGCCCGACGCGGTCAGGGCCTGGATCGCCGTGTCCATCTCGAACAGCATCCGGCGCTGGGCGTCGTCGCGGATCAGGCTCTGGATCCAGAAAAACGCCGCCAACCGGGCGCCCCGTGTCACCGGCTCGACCATGTGCAGGCTGCTCGACGGATACAGGATCAGGTCACCGGCGGGCAGCTTCACTTCGTGCGTGCCATAGGTGTCGTGGATCACCAGCTCGCCGCCGTCGTACTCGTCGGGTTCGGACAGGAACAGCGTGCACGAGATGTCGGTGCGCATCGTCGCGGCGACCTGTCCCGGCGGGGCGGCCCGGGTCATCACCGCGCCGTCGACGTGGAGGCCGTACGTGCCGCCGCCCTGGTAGCAGTTGAAACGCGGCGGCAGCGCACGCAGGGGCAGGGCGGCGGCGAAATACAGCGGGCTGGCGGCGAGTGCGGCAGTGACGAGCTGCCCCAACTCGTGGCGCACCGGCGAGCCATCAGGCAACTGCAGGTTGCGCTTGACCCCGGCGCCCTGGGGGCCGACGGTCTCGCGACCATCGGTCCAGGCGGCGCTTTCCAGCGTCGCGCGGATCCGGGACAGGGACGCGTCGTCCAGTACGCCGGGGACATGCAACAGCATCGCGGGCTCCGATCAGAAGTCGTAGTTGACGGTGAACATCATCGAGCGCGGCGTGCCGGGGGTGTAGCGGTAGCCGCTCTTGTTGATCGCGGCCACATAGTCCTTGTCCAGCAGGTTGTACAGGTTCAGGCGCAGATCCAGATTGGGCGATACGGCATAGCTGGCGACGGCGTCGACCACCCAGTAATCCTTGGTGTACGCCGGGGTGCCCACCGCGCCGTCCACGCCGCGCTTGAGCTCGCCGGAGTAGCGCGCGCCGCCGCCGATGGTCAGCCCGTTGGGGAAATCGTAGGTCGACCAAGCGGTGAACGCGCGCTTGGGCGTGTAGGTCAGGTCGGTGGATCCGTCGGTGCTTACCGCCGGACCCGACAGCACGTCGGTGTCCATCACCGTGAACCCGGTCGACACCGACCACGCATCGGTCACTTGGCCAACCGCGCTGAGCTCCACGCCGCGGACCCGCTTGCGGCCGGTCTGGTAGTACTGTTGATCGACCGGATCGCGGATGAGCTCGTTGCTGATGCGGGTGTCGTAGAGCGCGGCGGTGAGCATCAGGCGCTGGTCGAGGACGTTCCACTTGGTGCCGATCTCGGCAGTGCGGGCTTTTTGCGGGTCGAGTGCCGGGTTGTCGGGACTGCGGTCCGCGTCGCTCAATTCCAGGCTCCCACCGCCGGGCGGTTGCTGGGCGACCGCGTAGTTGGCGTAGAAGCTGCCGTTGGCCACCGGCTTGTAGAGCGCACCGAGCTTCCAGTTCAGCAGCGTGTCGGAGATGCGCGCATCCACCCCGGGCACGATGGAGCCTTCATCGAGCAGTCCGCAATCCGGGCCGCGACGACCACCGCAGGGCACGGTGCTCTGGAACTGCGTCTTGTAACGGTCGGCGCGCACACCGCCGTTGAGCTGCCATTGCTCGTTGAACGCGATGGTGTCGAACACGTACGCCGCCACGGTGTCCGTGCGACCTTCGCCGCGGGCGCCGCTGCGCTCCCACTGCAGGCCGGTCACGTCGGGATTCGGTCGATACAGGTTGACGGCCGGCCACGCCGTGCCACTCACGGCGCGCATGCCGTGGGTGTCGAGCTCTTCGCGGGTCAGCTCAATCCCGGCGCTGAGGTCGTGCGGCAATCCGCCAGCGTCGAACCGGGTCGCCAGCGCGGTCTGGTTGGTCATGATCGTGTTGCGCTGGTTCTTGAACGTCGGCAGCGAGCGCGCCACAGTCCAGCCGGAAGGGTCATCAAGGTCCGGCGTGACCAGGTTGGCGGCCGAACCCATGAACGCCGTCAGCAGGTAGTCCTGCTTGGTGCTGCCCCAGCGGGTGGTATTGATGAGTTGCGTCGCGTCGGAAAGGTCGTGCTCGATGCGCAGCGTCGCCATGTCGGCGGTGACGTCGTCGTAGTCCGACAGAGTGCCGTAGAAGTTGCTGGACGCGACCGGGTCGACATCGCCGAGCTGCGGACGGCTCGGATCGGGCGAGCTGTAGCCGGGCAGGCCGATCGTTGGCACGCCGCCGTCGGGCAGGTGGTCCTGCTGGACGTGCAGCAGATTCAGGGTGGTGCGCGTCGGGGTGCCCAGGCCGAAAGCCAGCGATGGAGCGATCGCCCAGCGCTTGTTCTCGATCGTGTCGCGACCGGGAACGCCACTGTCCTGCGCCATCAGGTTCAGGCGCAGCGCGCTCGTGCCACCCAGGGTCTGGTTCCAGTCCGCGGTGACGCGCTTCTGGTCGGCGCTGCCGTAGGACGCACTGACCGAAGTACGGTCGTGGCCGTGGGCCTGCTTGCTGACCAGGTTGATCGCGCCGGTCGGGGCGGTGCGGCCGTTGTCGGTGCCCGCCGGGCCCTTGGCCACCTCGATCTGCTCGATGTTGAACACGTCGCGCGAGATCGATCCCAGGTCGCGCACGCCGTCGACAAAAATGCTGCCTGAGGTGTCAAAACCGCGCAGGTAGATCGCATCGCCGGTCGTCGTGTTGCCGTTCTCGCCCGCGTAGAAAGTGCCGACGCCGGGGCTGTTGCGCAGCGCTTCGGTGAGGTTGGTCGCGCCCTGCTCATTGAACAGGTCGCTGCCGATCACGTTGATGGTCTGGGTGGTGTCCAGAAGCGGCTGGCTGAACTTCGGCGAGGACAGTTGGCCCGAGGAATACACCTTGCCGCGCTTGCCCTCGACGTGGACCGTCTCGAAATCGGTGGCGTCGGCGGCAGGGCCACCGGTCGACTGCGCCGATGCGGCCAGCGGCGCCGCCAGGACCAGGCCGGTCAGCAGCGAGACCGACAGGCTGGAAGGTTGGCCGAAGCCCGGTTTGCGGAGAGACACGGGATGCTTGCGACTGGTGATCGGGGACATTCGGATGCCTTGTGGGGAGCCAGGCGTGACGCGGCCGCGCGGGCGCATCACCACTCTGGTTTGATTGAAGGAAAGCCCCGCGATGGCACCGGATCCGTTGGGATCAGAGGATCGTGAATACGGTCTGGCGCCGCTGCAGGAACGGCGCAATGTTAAACGCAATCGAGAATCGTTCGCAATAGCGCAAGGCGAAACCGGATGACGGATCGGCGCTTGGCGGGCGTTTGTCGAACGGCAAACGGCGGCGCCGACTCAGCGGTCGTCGCGGGTCCAGACCTTGTCGTCTTCGACCTTGACCGGGAACTTCACCACCGGCTCGTAAGCAGGCGCACACAGGGCGCTGCCGTCGCGCACGTCGAACTTCGCGCCGTGGAGAACGCATTCCACGGTCGCCGTGTCGCCATCGAAACGGCCGGCCGAGAGCTCGAAGTCTTCATGCGAGCACTTGTCTTCAAACGCGTAGAACGTGCCATCAAAGTTGACCACCATGATCGGCGTGTCGCCGTCCCAGGCGACGGTGGATTCGCCGGGAAGCAGCTCGGCGGTGCTGCAGACCAGGGTCCATTCACTCATCGCCGGGCACCCCCGTGTTGGGCGCAGTGCGCAGGCGCTTTTCGAGGATTTCAAAACGCAGGTCCGCGCGGCGGGGAAGGCCGAAGCGCTCGTCGCCGTAGGGAAAAGGCTTGTGGATTCCCGTGCGCCGGTAGCCGCGGCGTTGGTAGAAGCCGATCAGTTCCTCGCGAACATCGATCACGCTCATGCGCATCAGAGGCAGCTGCCATTCGTCGCGGACGAGGCGCTCGGCCTCGTCCATCACGGCCTTGCCGACACCGCTGCCCTGCAACTGGGGCCGAACCGCGAACATGCCGAACTGTGCGGCTTCAGAGGGGCTGTCATCGTCGGGAGCGATGTAGGCGCAGGCGACGATACCGGCCGGGTCGGTGTCGACGTCGCCCGGCCTCTCGGCCACCAGCAGCATGCTGTCGGCACGCGCCAGGCAGGCCTGAAGGTCGGCGACGTCGGTGCGCTGGCCGTCCAGCAGATCGGCCTCGGTGGTCCAACCGGCCCGGCTCGACTCGCCGCGGTAGGCGGACTGGACCAGCGCCAGCAACCCGTCGAGGTCGGCAGCCGTCGCCGCGCGGAAGTGCAGGGCGGCCGCGTTCATGCCAGCAGGTTTCTCACCTTGCCCAGCGCGGCAACGAAGACGTCGATCTCCTCGAACGTGTTGTAGAACGCAAACGACGCCCGGCAGGTGGCCGGAACGCCGAAGTGGTGCATCAGCGGGTGCGCGCAATGGTGACCCGAGCGCACGGCAACGCCTTCCAGGTCGAGCAACGTGGCCAGATCGTGGGCGTGGGCGCCTTCGACCAGGAAGCTGATCACCGCCGCCTTCTCGCGTGCCTTGCCGAAGATCCGCACACCCGGCACCTTCTCCAGCGCGCCGGTGGCGTAATCGAGCAGCGCCTGTTCGCGCGCCGCGATGTTGTCCATCCCGATCGCGTCCAGGTAATCCACCGCGGCGCCGAGTCCGACGAAGCCGGCGATGTTCGGCGTGCCCGCCTCGAACTTGTGTGGCGCATCGTTGAACACGGTGCCCTCGAAACTGACCTCGCGGATCATCTCGCCGCCGCCTAGGAAGGGCGGCATGGCCTTCAGGTGCTCGGGGCGTGCCCACAGCACGCCGGTGCCGGTTGGGCCGGCCATCTTGTGGCCGGTGAGGGCGTAGAAGTCGCACCCCAGGGCGGCCACATCAAGCGCCAAGTGCGGCGCGGCTTGCGAGCCGTCCACGAGCGTGGTGATGCCGCGCTTGCGCGCCTGCCTGCAGATCTCGCGCACCGGATTGACCGTGCCGAGCACGTTGGAGACGTGGGTGAAGGCGAGCAGCTTCACCTCGGGTGTCAGCAGCGAATACAGGTGCTCCAGTTCCAGGTCCCCGCGCTCGTCCAGGTTGGCGACCTTGAGCACGGCGCCGGTGCGCTCGGCGACCAGCTGCCACGGCACGATGTTGGCGTGGTGCTCCATCCGCGTCAGCACGATGGCATCGCCCGGCTGCAGCCGGGGCAAGGCCCAACTGTAGGCGACCAGGTTGATCGCAAAGGTGGTCCCGCTGCACAGCACCAGCTCGTCGCTGCGCACGTTGAGGAAGCGGGCCAGCTTGCGGCGCGCGCCCTCGTAGGCCTCGGTGGCCTCCGAGCCGAGCGCATGCACTGCGCGGCTGACGTTGGCGTTGTGGTGGCGGTAGAAGTCGTCGACCGCCTCGATCACCGCCGCCGGCTTCTGGCCGGTGTTGGCCGAATCCAGGTACACCAGCGGCTTGCCGTGGACCTGGCGGGTCAGCAGCGGGAAGTCGGCGCGGATCCTCGCCCAGTCAACCGCAACCGGACCGGTTGCAGGCGCCGCGGGTGCCTGCGGCGCATTGCCTGACGCCGCGGCGGTCATGCCGGAATGGACCGTTCAAGCGCGTGGTCGAGTCGGGCCAGCGCCGCATCGCGCATGCCGGTGTCCTCCAGCACGGACAGGGTCTCGCGGCAGAACGCGGCGGTCAGGATCTGCCGCGCCTGCTCGGACGGCAGGCCGCGCGTGCGCAGGTAGAACATCGCGGTGGGATCCAGCTGCCCCACCGTGGCGCCATGGGCGGCCTGGACCTCGTCGGCGTGGATGACCAGCACCGGCTGGGTGTCGATCTCCGCGCCTTCGCTGAGCAGCAGGTTCTTGTTGGAGAGCATGGCGTCACTGCCATCAGCGCCCTGGCGGATCTGGATGCCACCGTGGAAGACCACGCGCGAGCGCCCCGAGCCGATGCCTCGCCAGACCAGTTCGCAGGTGCTGTCGCGCCCTGCATGATCAATCCCCAGACGGGTGTCCAGATGACGCTTGCCGTCGGCCAGCAACACGCCGTTGGCGTGCACGTGCGAGCGCTCGCCCAGCAGCACCACGTTGAGCTCGTGGCGCGACAGGCCGGCACCGAGTTCGAGGTCGATGCGGCGGTACTCGGCGTCCTCGCCCACGACGGCATCGGTGCGGTGGATGAGGGTCGCGCCGGCCGACTCGTCCTGCAGGCGCGCGTGCGACAGGCGGGCACTCTTGCCCAGCTGCACCTGCAGGATCGAGTTGGCGAAATGGCGGTGCTCGCCGGCCATTAACTGATGCTCGACCACGTTCAGGCGCGCGCCCTCGCCAAGCTCGATCAGGTGACGCAGGTGCCAAGCCTGGTCGCTGGCATCGCCGGTGCCGACGAAGACCAGATGAACCGCCTGGGCTGGCTGCTCGTTGGCGTCCACCCGCAGGACGACGCCCTCGGCGGCGAGCGCCGCATTGAGCCTGGCGAACACTTCGTCGCTGCGATCATAGCTGCGCTGCATGAAGCCGGCGGCGTCGGTTTCACCTTCGTCAAGCACCTCGGAGAGGCGCTGAAGGGTGACACCCGCGGGCAGCCCTGCGATGTCGGAGCCGGCCTCGTGGTAGCGACCGTTGACGAACACGATGCGCGGCGAGGGGATCGCCTCAAGCACCGCAGGATCGATCGCGGGAGCGACGTCGACAGACTCGAACGTGCGCCGCTCAAGCGCGCGCAGTGGCGTGTACTTCCAAGCCTCCACACGCGCGTGCGGCAGGCCGTCGCGCATCGCGGCGTCGAGGGCCGCACGTCGCGCCCCGCCCAGACCGGCGGCGTCGCGCGACCGCAGGGTGTCGAAAGGAGCCGCCAGCGAATCCAGCAATGCGCTCATCAGGCCACCGCCTCCGGTGCGTCGTCAGGGGCGATGCGCCCCTTGATCCACTCGTAGCCGTGCTCTTCCAGCTGCAGTGCCAGTTCCGGCCCGCCGGATTCCACGATCCGGCCGTTGGCCAGCACGTGCACCACGTCGGGCTTGATGTAGTCCAGCAGCCGCTGATAGTGGGTGATCACCAGGAACATCCGGTCCGGCGAGCGCAGCGCGTTGACGCCTTCGGCCACCGTCTTCAGGGCGTCGATGTCCAGGCCCGAATCGGTCTCGTCCAGGATCGCCAGCTTCGGCTCCAGCAGCGCCAGCTGGAAGATCTCGTTGCGCTTCTTCTCGCCGCCCGAGAAGCCCTCGTTGACGCCGCGATGCAGCAGTTCGTCCTTCAGGTCCAGCACGGCGAGCTTCTCGCGCACCAGCTTGAGGAACTGCATCGAGTCGATTTCGGTCTCCCCACGCGCCTTGCGCTGGGCATTCAAGGCCGTGCGCAGGAAGTAGGTGTTGTTCACGCCCGGGATCTCGACCGGGTACTGGAACGCCAGGAACACGCCCAGTGCAGCACGCTCCTCGGGCTCCATGGTCAGCAGGTCCTGGCCCATGAAGGTCACCGAGCCGGCGGTGATGTCATAGCCTTCTCGACCGGCGATGACGTTGCCCAGCGTGGACTTGCCCGAGCCGTTGGGGCCCATGATCGCGTGCACCTTGCCCGGCTGCAGCTCCAGGTCCAGGCCCTTGAGGATTTCCTTGTCGCCGATGGAGACGTGGAGGTTTTCAATTTTCAGCATGATGGTTTTTTTCTCGTGTCCCGCCAGGCGGGAAAAAATGTCGGGTCCGGCAGTGGCTGCCGTCGCAAGCGGTGTCGGAATCAGCCGACCGCGCCTTCCAGGCTCACTTCCAGCAAGGCCTTCGCCTCGACGGCGAATTCCATCGGCAGCTCGCGGAAGACCTGCTTGCAGAAGCCGTCGACGATCATCGACACCGCGTCTTCCTCGCCGATGCCGCGCGCGCGGCAGTAGAACAACTGGTCGTCGCTGATCTTGGAGGTGGTTGCCTCGTGCTCGACGGTCGCGGTGGGGTTGCGCACCTCGATATACGGGAAGGTATGCGCCCCGCATTTCTTGCCGATCAGCAGCGAGTCGCACTGGGTGTAGTTGCGCGCGCCCTCGGCGCTGGAGGTCATCTTGACCAGGCCGCGGTAGGTGTTCTGGCCGCGGCCGGCGCTGATGCCCTTGCTGATGATCGTCGACTTGGTGCGCTTGCCGATGTGGATCATCTTGGTGCCGGTATCGGCCTGCTGGCGGTGGTGGGTCAGCGCGACGGAGTGGAACTCGCCGGTGGAGTCATCGCCGATCAGCACGCATGACGGGTACTTCCAGGTGATCGCCGAGCCGGTCTCGACCTGGGTCCAGTGGATCCGGCTGCGCGCGCCGCGGCACTCGCCGCGCTTGGTCACGAAATTGTAGATGCCACCGACGCCGTTCTCGTCACCCGGGTACCAGTTCTGCACGGTGGAGTACTTGATGTCGGACTCCTCCAGCGCGACCAGCTCGACCACCGCCGCGTGCAGCTGGTTCTCGTCACGCATGGGCGCGGTGCAGCCTTCCAGATAGGAGACCTTGCCCCCGTCCTCGCAGATGATCAGCGTGCGCTCGAACTGGCCGGTATGGCCGGCGTTGATGCGGAAGTAGGTGCTCAACTCCATCGGGCACTTCACGCCCGCCGGGATGAACACGAAGCTGCCATCGGAGAACACCGCCGAATTCAGCGCGGCAAAGTAGTTGTCACCCACCGGCACCACGGTGCCCAGGTATTTGCGGACCAGCTCGGGATGGTTCTTGATCGCCTCCGACATCGAGCAGAAGATGATCCCCTTCTCGGTCAGCTCCTTGTGCACCGTGGTGCCCACCGAGACCGAGTCGAACACCACGTCCACCGCGACGCCGGCGAGCTTGGCGCGCTCGTGCAACGGGATGCCGAGCTTGTCGTAGGTGTCGATCAACTCCTGCGGCACCTCGTCCAGCGACTTGTATTTGGGTCCCTTGGGCGCGGAGTAGTAGCTGAGCGCCTGCAGATCGATCGGTGCGATGTCAAGCTTGGCCCAGTCCGGCATCGGCATCGTCAGCCAATGGCGGTAGGCCTCCAGGCGCCACTGCGTCATCCACTCGGGCTCTTCCTTGATCGCGGAAAGCTGGCGGATGATGTCCTCGTTCAGACCCGGCGGCAGGCTGGTTGTCTCGATGTCGGTGATGAAGCCGGCTTCGTAGGTCCGTCCAAGCTGGGCATGGATCTCGCGGTTGGTGTCATCGCCCGGCGGTCGCGCCGGTGCGGTCGGAGTGTCGATTGTCTGGGTGGCCATTGGCTGCCTGTCCTGTGTTCAGATACGGGTGTGTCGAATTCGGGGTTCAGATGTTGGCCAGTCGCACGTCAATGCGCCTGGGACCGGGAGCCGCGACACTGGCGGGACGCGGTGGAACCAGCATCTGCGCCAGGCTGACCGAGCGCAGCGCGTCGGCGACCACATCGTTGATGTGGCGCCAATTCGCACGTACATGGCAGGAGTCCTGGATGCCGCAGTTGCCTTCGTGGATGCTGCACTCGGTCATCGCCAGCGGGCCTTCCATCGCCTCGACGATTTCCACCAGGCTGATGGCTTCGGGCGCACGGGCCAGCCGGTAGCCGCCATTGGCGCCGCGGAAGCCGTCCACCAGCCCGGCCTGGGCCAGCGGCTTGAGCAGCTTGCTGACGGTCGGGGTCTCCAGTCCGGCTCGCTCCGCCAGCTCCGGCGCGCTGAGCACCTGCGACGGGTTCGCCGCCAGCGTGGTCAGCACCAGGGTGGCGTAGTCGGTGAGCTTGGTGACCCGCAACATGCGTTCTCCTCAATCAGTACCGTTATTGTACGGATTGTTGGTCGCCGTTCCAAGCGGGCCGGCGATCTGCCTGTTCAGACGCGCAGGCGGGGTGCCGGTCGGAGGTCGCACCTGCTATGGCGTGTCACCGCAGCTGGGCCACAATAGGGGATCGTCTCCAGCTGGAACCGTCGCATGCCGCGCAAGATCATCGCCCGCCATTCCGCCATCCACGGCAACGGCGTGTTCGCCATCGCACCGATCGCCAAGGGCGAGCGGATCGTGGAATACACCGGTACGCGCCGCACGCACGCGGACGTTGACGCCGGCGACAGTGGCGATGCCTCGTCCGGACACACGTTCTTTTTCACCCTCAACGACGAGTACGTGATCGACGGCAACGTGAAGGGCGGGGTGGCGCGCTGGATCAACCACAGCTGCGAGCCCAACTGCGAGGCGCTGCTGGTCGAGCACGAGGGTGAGGATCGCAGCCTGGACCGCGTGTTCATCGAGGCGATCAGCGACATCGAGCCGGGCGACGAGCTGGTCTACAACTACGGCATCACCCTGGCCGAGGCGCACACGCCGAAGATGAAGCGGATCTGGGCCTGCTACTGCGGCGCCGATACCTGCACCGGGACGATCCTGCAGCCCAAGTCCAAGCCGCGCGGCAAGCTCAAGAGCTGACGGCCCGGCGCCGGCACAATTGGACATAGGTGCACCCCCGGACCGCGCGTGACACGTCCACCGACTGGTTAAGATCGACGGTCCCTTTGCACGGTTCCAGGAGTCCGTCATGAGTTCGATCCAGGGCAAGGTCGCCGTTGTCACCGGCGCGGCCAGCGGCATCGGCAAGGAGATCGCGTTCGAGCTGTCGCGTGCCGGTGCGCGGGTGGTGATTGCGGACATCAACCTGGACGGCGCCAGCGCGGTGGCCGAGGAAATCCGGGATGCCGGCGGCGACGCGATGGGTATCGCGATGGACGTCACCGACGAGGCCGCGGTCAATGCCGGCATCGAAGCGGCCGTGGCGGCGCTGGGCCCGATCGACATCCTGGTATCCAACGCGGGCATCCAGATCGTCAATCCGATCGAGAGCTACGCGTTTGCCGACTGGAAGAAGATGCTCGCGATCCACCTGGATGGGGCGTTCCTGACCACCAAGGCGGTGCTGCCGCACATGTACCGCGACGACGGCCAGGGCGGAAGCCGCGGCGGCGTGGTGATCTATATGGGCTCGGTGCACTCGCACGAGGCGTCGAAGTTGAAGGCGCCGTACGTCACCGCCAAGCACGGGCTGTTGGGGCTGGCGCGCGTGCTGGCCAAGGAGGGCGGCAGCCGCGGGGTGCGCAGCCACGTCGTCTGCCCGGGATTTGTGCGTACGCCGCTGGTGGACAAGCAGATTCCCGAGCAGGCAAAAGAGCTCGGTATCAGCGAGGAGGAAGTCGTCAGGAAGGTCATGCTGGGACAGACCGTCGATGGCATCTTCACCACCGTCGAGGATGTCGCGCAGACGGTGCGCTTCCTGGCCGAATTCCCCAGCGCGGCGCTGACCGGGCAGAGCATCGTAGTCAGCCACGGCTGGTACATGCAGTAACGGGACGAACCGGGTCTGCACCTCGCTGCAGCGGCTATGACACAAGCGGCGAGACGAATTCATTCGACCACGCGTGCGGGGTCATCACGGAAAAGAGCCCGAGCCGCCGGCAGCGTTTCGCCAGCACGAGGAGGTCGCGATCGCGGCTGAGCAACCAGCGCGCACCCGCGTCCCGCGCCAGTTCGAGAAACTTCTGGTCGTCAGGGTCGCTGCAGCGTGGCAGCGGCGAATCTGCCGTCATTGATCTCGCAGCCCCGGGAGCAGCGGCGACGTCCGCAACCAGAGCGTCAAACGAATCGATCAATTCCCCTTGGCGCCGCGGATCCAGACGCAACACGGGGTAGGCGAGTACGCGCCGCCACTCCGCGCGCGTGTCGGCGTTGGCCACCCCGATGAGCCGGCCCGATATCAATGCCTGCGCCAAGGTGGCGACACCTGGATCGTCGAACAGCAGCAGGTCGAGGCAGACGTTGGTGTCCAGAACGATCCGTTCTGCGCCGCACAATGCGTCCATTGAGACGCCCGGCCTGTTCAACCCGACGCGCGAACCGAACTACTGCGAGACATCCAGGGTCACCACGCCGTTGTCGATCCGGGCCGCACCGATGCGACGCGACACCAGTCGCTGGACCAGATCCTGGTCGAGCCGGTAGATCGGCTCGTCCTCGGCGAATGCGGCCAGCCAGGCATTGATGAGGTCCCGTGACGACGCGTTGAGTGCGCTGCCCGCATTCTCGATGGCCTCGATTTTCGGATCCTGCAGGTGCAGCCCGAGCGTGTGGCCGTCAAAGCGCAGGCCGCTGGAGACCACGATGCGCCCGAGCGGTCGCGCCTGGCTGCTGGCAGCCGTCAGCGCGGTTGCGTCCAGGCTCAAGCGGAGGCGGCTGCTGTCGTAGGGAATCGACAGGCTGGGTTTGTCAAGCCGCAGCGTGACCAGGCCGGCGAGTTTGTCGTATTCCTTCGGAAAGCTCCGGTCCAGCGAGCGCTGCAGTTGCGGCTGGGTAAAAGTCACCTGGCTGCCGAGCATGGAGCCAAACGTATTGAGGGTGGAGCAGCCGGCAACCACGATCAGGGCCACGGCAAGGCACACGACAACAACGGCTGTACGCATGAAAACTCCTTCAACGAAATACCGGACCGTCAGCCAGTCGTGGGACCGGCAGGGGTGCCGGCGACACGGGTTGCCGGCCTGCTGATCCTAGCGCCTGTCGCGGTGCCATGCGCCTGCCTTGTCGCTCGCGCTACCAGTCGATGGTGCCGCTGACGATCGGGCAGACCCGGCCTCCCGACCAGATCTCGCCATCCTCGTCCACGCGCAGGTGCAGGCGCGCGTCGAATCCCACCTCGCGCCCCTGGCTGGCCACGTAGCGCCCGTCGCGACCGGGCAGGGCATCGTTCGCGCGCAGCCAGGCGGCGAGCACGGCATTGGCGGCTCCCGACGCGGCGTCCTCGAACGGGGTGCCGGCGCCGACGAAAGCACGCACCGCCAGGTCGTGGTCGCCGCCGGTTGCACGGGCGAAGGCCAGCACGCCCATGGAATCCGAGCTGGCCGCCAGTTCCGCGATCGCAGCCCAGTCCGGCGTGGCCGACCGCAATCCCGCCTCGCTGGCCAGCTCCGCCACCCACCAGCGCCGCCCGCCGTCCATCAGGGCCGGCGGCAGGCCGCCTAGGGGCAAGCCGCGCAGCGCCGCTGCCAGCGTCGTGTCGTCCGCGCGCCCGACCTGGGCCACCCGCGCCGTCGGCGTGCGCACGGCGATGGATCGCTGGCCGTCGTGGTCGTCCACCTGCAGCGGCAACAGGCCCGTCATGCCTTCCTGCACGATGCGGCCGCAAGTCAACCCGGCCATCCCCGCCTGCAGCACCGCATACGCCGTGCCGATGCTGGGGTGACCCGCGAAGGGGACCTCGCGGTCGGGGGCGAACATGCGGATGCGGTAATCCGCGCCGGCGCTGACGGGCGCAAACACGAAGGTCGTTTCCGGGCGGTCCGACCAGCGGGCGATCGCCTGCATCGTTGCTGCATCCAGGCCGTCAGTGTCGAGCACTACGGCCAAAGGGTTTCCGGCACCGGGCCGGTCGGCGAACACGTCCAGTTGCAGGTAGCGGCGCTGGGTCATCGTTGCTGGCGTCCTTTGTTGAACAAGGGCTGGATTGCACGGCGGTGGCTGGGCGCGGCCGGGCAGTGGAGTCTAGTGGGTATGCCGCGGTCCCGGTTTCTTTGCAGCCGCGGTTACGCCGCGCGCGGCAGAGGCGATAGGATGCACATCGTTGTTTTTTCCCTTTCCGGTCGTCGGCTGGAACCAGGAGATCGGATTGGTGGCTGCAAGGCAGAAGTGGCTGGTGCTGAAGTTCGGTGGAACCTCGGTATCCAGGCGTGACCGTTGGGACACGATCGGGCGCATGGCGGTGGAACGCGGCGCGGCCGAGGGCGCGCGCGTGCTGGTTGTCGTGTCCGCCATGTCCGGGGTCACCAACGAGTTGCAGGCCATCTGCGACGGCGACGATGCGGTGGCGCGGGTGGCGGCGCTGGCGCATCGCCATCGCGTCTTCTGCGAGGAGCTTGGCCTGGATCCGGAACAGGCGCTCGGTCCGCGCCTGGCGGAGTTGGAAGGTCTGCTGGATGACCCTCGCGCCGCCGGGCGCGCCCTCGCCTGGCAGGCCGAAGTGCTGGCGCAGGGAGAACTGCTTTCGTCGAGCATCGGCGCCGCCTACCTGTGCAGCCAGGGTTTGGATTTTGGCTGGTGCGACGCGCGCGACTGGCTGCAGGCCGGGCACGTGCCCAATCGCACCGAATCGGCGTTGCGGCTCTCGGTGCATCCGCGGCGCGAGATCGAGCCGGGCTTCAACGACCGCTTCACCCGGCACCCCCGCGCGTTCGTCCTGACCCAGGGCTTCATCGCCCGCCACGACGACGGCGGCACGGCGGTGTTCGGTCGCGGTGGCTCGGACACCTCGGCGGCGTGTTTTGGTGCGCTGCTGGGCGCGGTGCGCGTGGAGATCTGGACCGACGTCCCCGGCATGTTCAGCGCCAATCCGCGCGAGGTGCCCGATGCGCGCCTGCTTACCCGCCTGGACTACGCCGAAGCGCAGGAGATCGCGACGACCGGCGCCAAGGTCCTGCACCCGCGCTCGATCGGACCATGCCGGCGGGCGGGTGTGCCGATGATGATCCTGGATACCTCGCGCCCCGAACTGCCGGGCACGCGGATCGACGCCACGGCCGCCGCCATACCCGGCGTCAAGGCGATCAGTCGCCGCGACGGCGTGGTGCTGGTGTCGATGGAGAGCATCGGCATGTGGCAGCAGGTCGGCTTCCTGGCCGACATCTTCGAACTGTTCAAACGCCACGGCCTGTCGGTCGACCTGATCGGCTCCTCGGAGACGAACGTCACCATCTCGCTCGACCCGGCCGACAATCTGGTGACCAGCAATGTGCTGGAAGCACTGGCCACCGACCTGGCGAAAGTGTGCCGGGTCAAGGTGATCGCCCCGTGCACCGGCATCACCCTGGTGGGCAGGGGCATGCGCTCGCTTCTGCACCGCCTGTCCGACGTCTGGGCGACTTTCGGACGCGAGCGCGTGCACCTGATCTCGCAGTCTTCCAACGACCTTAACCTGACCTTCGTGATCGACGAGGCGGACGCCGACGGCCTGCTGCCGTTGCTGCACGCGGAATTGATCGCCAGTGGAGCAATGCCCGTGATGGATTCCGACGTGTTTGGCCCGAGCTGGCGTGAGATCGAGTACGGTCGCCCGCAGCGGCGGGAGCCCTGGTGGATAGGGCAGCGGGAGGACCTGCTGGCCCGCGCGAAAGCAGGCACGCCGCGCTATGTCTATCACCTGGCGACGGTTCGGGAGCGGGCCCGCGACATGCTGGCGACGGACGCCGTTGACCGGTGTTTCTTCGCCATCAAGGCGAACCCGCATCCGGCCATCCTGCGCACCGTGACCGACGAGGGCCTCGGTCTGGAATGCGTGTCGCTGGGTGAGCTGGAGCACGTGTTCGCGACCCTGCCGGAACTGCCCGCCTCCCGTGTGCTGTTCACGCCCAGCTTTGCGCCCCGGCGCGAATACGAGGCGGCGCTGGCGCGGGGCGTAACCGTCACCCTGGACAACATCGAGGCGTTCCAGCGCTGGCCGGAGGTCTTCCGCGGCCGCACGATCTGGCTGCGGCTGGACCTGGGTCGGGGCGACGGGCACCACGAGAAGGTCCGCACCGGCGGCGCCGCGGCCAAGTTCGGCCTCCCGCTGGCCCGCTTCGACGCCTTCCTGGCCCATGCGCACGCGCTGAACATCCGCATCAGCGGCCTGCACGCCCACCTGGGCAGCGGGATCGAGGACCCGCGTCATTGGCGCGAGGTGTACGCGCACCTGGCCGGGCTGGCCGACACGGCCGGCGACGTGGACACCATCGACATCGGCGGAGGGATGCCGATTCCGTATACCCCTGACGCGCAGGATTTTGACCTGGCGGTCTGGCGCGCCGGGCTGGATGAGATCAAGGCAGCGTTTCCACGCTACGCGCTGGTGGTGGAGCCCGGACGTTACCTGGTCGCCGAAGCCGGCGTGCTGCTGCTCTCGGTCACCCAGGTGGTCGAGAAGGACGGCGTGCACCGCATCGGCTGCGATGGCGGCATGAACGTGATGATGCGTCCGGCGTTGTACGACGCCTGGCACGGCATCCACAACATCAGCCGGCCCGGCGACACGTCGACGACCGCGTTCGAGATTGTCGGCCCGATCTGCGAGACGGGCGACGTGCTCGGCCGGAAGCGACTGCTGTCCAGCGCCACGGCGGAGGATGACGTCATCCTGGTCGCCGATACCGGCGCCTACGGCATGACGATGGCCAACACCTACAATCTGCGCGCCCTGCCGGCAGAGGACATCATCGAATGAGCAACTGGACGTTCCAGCGCGATGCGATCGACGCATTCCGATTCGTGCGCTGTGACTTTGACCCGATCACCGGCACAGCGAGGCTGGTGTACGCCTTCGATGACGGTCCGGAACTGGTGGAGACGGTCACCGTCCCCGGTGCTCCGTTCGAACTGGATGACGCGCGCGCCGTGGCGGTGGAACGGGCGCTCCGGCTGCTGCACCTGGTGGCGGGCGTGAGCTACTACAAGGCCGCGACCCCGCCGAAAATCCTGATCGACTCGTATGCGATCGATGAAGCCACTGCCGGGTTGATGGAGACCATCTACCTCAACGGGCTGGGAGAGTTTGCCTACCGCAACGGGCTCGATCTACACGACAGGATCCGTTTTCCGTCCGACGCCGCAGATGCAGCGTCGGCGGCAAGCGCAGGCCTGCGCGAGCACGCCCTGGTGGCCATCGGCGGCGGCAAGGACTCGCTGGTCAGCATCGAGGCATTGCGCGCGCTCGGGATCGGGCAGACGGTCACCTGGATCGGTGGTTCACAGCTGATCAAGGCCTGCGCCGAGCGCACCGGCCTGCCGACGCTGAATATCGGCCGCGCGCTGGCGCCGCAGCTGTTTGATTTCAACCGCCAGGGCGCCTGGAACGGGCACATCCCGGTCACCGCGGTGAACTCTGCGATCCTGGTGCTGGCCGCGTTGCTGCGCGGCGTCGACCAGGTGGTGTTCTCCAACGAGCGCTCGGCCAGCTACGGCAGCCTGATCCGCAGCGAGGACGGCCAGACCACGACCGAGGTCAACCATCAGTGGTCAAAGGGCTGGGCATTCGAGTCCGCCTTCGGCGACTACGTCGCCCGGCACGTCGCCGCCGACCTGAATTACTACTCCCTGCTGCGTCCGCTGAGCGAGCTGGCAGTGGCCCGGCAGTTTGCGCGGATCGACCATTACGACGCCTGGTTTTCCAGCTGCAACCGCAATTTCCACATCCTCGGCGAGCGCCCGGTCAACCGTTGGTGCGGGGTGTGTCCCAAGTGCCATTTCGTGTTCCTCGCGCTGGCGCCCTTCATGCCCAAGGCACGGCTGGTGGGCATCTTCGGCCGCAACCTGCTGGATGATCCGGCGCAGACGGCAGGTTACGACGCGCTGCTGGAGTACCACGACCACAAGCCGTTTGAATGTGTCGGCGAGGGCATCGAGTCGCGTGCCGCGATGGCGGCGCTGGTGGATCGCGCGGAGTGGCGCGAGGACACGCTGGTAAAGCGCTTCGCCGAGGAGATCCGGCCGCGGCTGGAACCGGCGGACCTCGGCATCGAGCCGTTGCTGGTGCTCGATGCTGAGCACCGCATTCCGGCGCCTTTGTGGGAACGTCTGCGTGCGCATCTCACAGCTTGAAGGGCGGCGCGTCGCGCTGTGGGGATGGGGGCGGGAAGGAAAGGCCGCGTGGCGCGCGGTGCGCTCCCGGTTGCCGACCCTGCCACTGACCCTGTTTTGCACCTCCGATGAAGTCGCGGCTGCCCGCGGGTGCGGTGACGCCTTCCTGAAGGTGGAAGATGAGACCTCTGCGGACCGGCTGGCGGCGTTCGACGTCGTCATCAAGTCCCCCGGCATCAGCCTCTACGGTGCAGAAGCGGCCGCGGCAGCCGCGCGCGGCACGCGGTTCATCGGCGGCACCGGCCTGTGGTTTGCCGAGCAGGGCGACGCGGGAGACAATGCCCGTAACGCCCTCTGCATCACCGGGACCAAGGGCAAGAGCACGACGACGGCCTTGCTGGCCCATCTGCTGCGCGCCGCAGGCCGCCGGACCGCGCTCGCCGGGAATATCGGCCTGCCGCTACTGGAGCTCCTGGACGTGGCGCCTGCCGCGGCCCCCGAAAGCTGGGTTATCGAGTTGTCCAGCTACCAGACGGGCGACGTCGCCGCCAGCGGCGTGCGCCCGGATATCGCGGTGGTGCTGAACGTGTTCCCGGAGCATCTGGACTGGCATGGCAGCGAAGCCCGGTACGTGGCGGACAAGCTGCAGCTGGTCACCGCGGCCAGGCCCCGCGTTGCCGTTTTGAACGCGGCGGACCCGCGGCTTGCGGCCCTGGATCTGCCCGACAGCGAGATCCGCTGGTTCGGCGACGAGTCCGGCTGGCATCTCCGCGGCGACATCGTCTTCGACCGGGATACGCGGGTGATGGACACCTCCTCGCTACCGCTGCCGGGACGGCACAATCGCGGCAACCTCTGTGCAGCCCTGACCGTGCTGGATGCGATGGGCCTGGATGCGGCGGCTCTGGCGACACGCGCAAAAGACTTCATTCCGCTGCCGCACCGCCTGCAGACGCTTGGTACACGCGACGGCCTCACCTGGGTCAACGACTCGATCAGCACGACCCCTTACGCAAGCTTGGCGGCATTGGAATGCTTCGCCGAGCGGCGCGTCGCGATCCTGCTGGGAGGTCACGACCGCGGCGTGGACTGGTCGGAGTTTGCCAAAGCGCTCACCGGCCACGCGCCGCAGGTGGTGGTCACGATGGGAGCCAATGGTCCGCGCATCCATGCGCTGCTGGCCCCGCTGGCCGCCGATGGCGAATTTGTCCTGCTGCAAGCCGAGGGCCTGGCGGATGCCGTCGGCAAGGCGCGGGCAGCGCTCGATGGTGATGGCGTGCTCCTGCTCTCGCCTGGCGCGCCCAGCTTCGGTCCGTATCGCGACTATGTCGCGCGCGGCCGGCACTTCGCCGAGCTGGGCGGATTCGATCCGGACGCGATCAGCGCAATCCCCGGATTGGGAATCGCCTGAGCGCCCGGACTGCATCCAGGACCGCGGGCTGCAAAAACCAGCTCAGTAATCGCGGTTGACCGCGTAGTCGGCCAACCCGCGCAGCGCGCCGAGATGGGCGTTGTCGTCCAGCCCTTCCAGCGCAGCCACGGCGCGAGACGCATAGTCGCGCGCCAGCTGGCGGCTGTAGTCCAGCCCGCCGGTAGCGTTTATCGCGGCCAGCACGACCAGCAGGGCACCGGTGTCGCCGTCCTGGATCGCTGCGCGCAGCGTCGCTGCGGTGCCCGGATCGCTATGGCGGATGGCGTGGATCAGCGGCAGCGTCGCCTTGCCTTCGGCGAGGTCGTCGCCCAGGTTCTTGCCCATGGTTTCCGCATCCGACGCGTAATCCAGGACATCGTCGGCAATCTGGAAGGCGAAACCGAGGTTCAGGCCGTAATCGTGCAGCTTGTCCTGGGTTGCCTCGTCGACGCCGGCCAGCAGCGCGCCCAGGCGCGTCGCGGCGGCAAACAGCACCGCGGTCTTGCGCTCGATGACCCGGATGTAGGCCGCCTCGTCGGTGTCGGGGTTGCGCACGTGCAGCAGTTGCAGCACTTCGCCTTCCGCGATCCGGTTGGTGGTGTCGGCGAGGATGGTCTGCACCTGCATCGACTCCAGCTCGACCATAAGCTGGAAACTGCGCGAATACAGGAAGTCGCCGACCAGGACGCTTGCCGCATTGCCCCAGACCGCGTTGGCCGTTCTGCGGCCGCGGCGCAGGTCGGACTCGTCGACCACGTCGTCGTGGAGCAGCGTCGAGGTGTGGATGAATTCCACCACCGCCGCCAGCTGGTGCGCGTCCGGTCCACGGTGGCCGAGCGCTCCCGCGGCCAGCAGCAGCAACATCGGGCGAAGGCGCTTGCCACCCGCGTTGATGATGTATTCGGAGACCTGGTTGATCAGCACGACGTCGGAAGCCAGGCGGCGACGGATCAGGGCGTCGACCGCGGCCATGTCGTCCCGGGCCAGGGCCTGGATCTCATCCAGATCGGGATTCGCTGCTTGAGGGACGGAAACGTGCATGGGTGACCAAAAGACGGGGGACCGGCGATTATAGGCGTTCGCAGACGGCCGGAAATCCGAGGGTGCCCAAGGGCATGGCCTGACCGTGCCAGCCCGGTGGGTCGGTATACTTGCAAGCCCGTCGCCGCCGGCGACCTCAAAGGACCGCATTCATGGCACGTGGCATCAACAAGGTGATCCTGGTCGGCAATCTCGGCAACGATCCCGACATGAAGTACACCCAGGGCGGCATGGCCATCTGCACCCTCTCGTTGGCGACCACCAGCGTGCGCAAGGACAAGGACGGCCAGCAGATCGAGAAGACCGAATGGCACCGCGTGAAGCTGTTCGGCAAGCTGGGCGAGATCGCCGGCGAGTACCTGAAAAAGGGCCGCCAGGTCTACATCGAAGGCTCGATCCGCTACGACAAGTTCACCGGCCAGGACGGCGTGGAGAAGTACTTCACCGACATCGTTGCCGACGAGATGCAGATGCTGGGCGGTGGTGGCGGCGCCTCGGAAGGCGGTGGACGCGACTTCGACCGTGAGGAGCGGACCTCGCGTCCCGCGCCCCGCCAGGCGGCCGCGCCGCGTCGTGAAGCCACGCCGGCCAAATCGAACGACTTCGGCGACGATTTTGCAGACGACGATATCCCGTTCTAGCAGGCGTCCGCTTTTTTTGAGTGCAAGGACTGCAGGGCGTTAGTAGGATGCCACCGCGCTATCCCCGCGTGCGGTCGATAAAGAAGTCTTCCTGATTGCAATTTTTTGGAGCGTTGCATGCCGACGTGGTTGGTGACGGGCGGAGCCGGTTTTATTGGTGGGAATTTCGTCCTCGATGCAGTCGGTCGCGGCATCAAGGTCGTCAATCTGGACGCCCTGACCTATGCAGGCAATCTGGACACGTTGTCGTCACTGGATGGCGATACGTCCCACGTGTTCGTGCACGGCGACATCGGCGACGCCACTCTGGTGGCCCGCCTGCTGCGCGAGCACCAGCCCGACGCGGTGATCAATTTCGCCGCCGAAAGCCATGTAGATCGCTCCATCGATGGCCCCGCCGAGTTCGTCCAGACCAACGTGGTGGGCACGCTCAGCCTGCTGGAGCAGGTCCGCGACTACTGGAAGTCGCTGGACGGCGCGCGCGCGGCGGATTTCCGCTTCCTGCACGTCTCCACCGATGAGGTCTACGGCACCCTGGGCGATACCGGGAAGTTCACCGAAACCACGCCGTATGCGCCCAACTCGCCGTACTCCGCGTCCAAGGCCGCCTCCGACCATCTGGTACGGGCGTTTCACCATACCTATGGCCTGCCGGTGCTCACCACCAACTGCTCCAACAACTACGGTCCTTACCAGTTCCCGGAAAAGCTCATCCCGCTGATCATCGCCAAGGCGCTGGCCGGCGAGCCGCTGCCGATCTACGGCGACGGGCTCAACGTGCGCGACTGGCTGTTCGTGTCCGACCACTGCGCGGCGATCCGGCGTGTATTGGAGGCAGGTCGGGTGGGGGAGGTCTACAACGTCGGGGGTGAGGCGGAGCGCACCAACATCGTGGTGGTGCAGACAATCTGCCGGCTGCTCGACCAGCGACGACCGCTGGCCGACGGTCGCAAGCGCGAATCGCTGATCACCTACGTCCAGGACCGCCCCGGGCACGACCGCCGCTACGCGATCGATGCCAGCAAACTGCACGGTCAGCTGGGCTGGGAACCGGCGGTGACCTTCGATGAAGGCATTGCCCGGACCATCGACTGGTATCTGGAAAATGCGCCCTGGGTGCAACGGGTGATGGACGGCAGCTACCGGCTCGAGCGCATCGGTGGTGTCGCATGATGGCGACATCCGGACGCAAGGGCATCATCCTCGCCGGCGGCTCGGGCACGCGCCTGTATCCGGTCACCCAGGCGATCAGCAAGCAGCTGCTGCCGATCTTCGACAAGCCGATGATCTACTACCCGCTCAGCGTGTTGATGCTGGCCGGGATACGCGAGGTGTTGATCATCAACACACCCCACGAGCAGCCCCTCTTCCGGAACCTGCTCGGCGACGGTTCGCAATGGGGGATGAAGATCGAATACGCGGTACAACCCAGCCCTGATGGGCTCGCGCAGGCGTTCCTGATCGGGCGCGACTTCCTGGCCGGCCAGCCCAGCTGCCTGGTGCTGGGCGACAACATCTTCCACGGTCCGGGCCTCACCGCGATGTTGAAGCGCGCCGACGCGCGCCCGCACGGCGCCACGGTGTTCGGCTATTGGGTCCGCGATCCGGAGCGCTACGGGATTGCCGAGTTCGATGCCGACGGCAAGGTCGTCGGTCTGGAGGAAAAGCCCGAGCAGCCGCGCTCGAACTATGCCGTTACCGGCCTGTATTTCTACGACGGTCGCGCCAGCGATTACGCCGCGCAGATAAAGCCCTCGGCGCGCGGTGAACTCGAAATCACCGACCTCAACAAGCGCTATCTTGATGAGGATGCGTTGCACATGGAGCGTCTGGGCCGTGGCTATGCCTGGCTGGACACCGGCACCCACCAGTCCCTGCTGGAGGCGTCGAATTACGTGGAAACCATCGAGGCCAGGCAGGGCCTGCGGGTCTGCTGTCCCGAGGAGATCTCCCTCCACAACGGCTGGATCGACAACGACCAGCTGCGCGCGCTCGCCCAGCCGTTGGTGAAGAACGGCTATGGCGAATACCTCCTGTCGCTGATTGATCGCGGGTACGTGGAATGAAGGTGATTCAGACCGACCTTCCGGGGTGCGTGGTGTTTGAGCCGCGGGTGTTCAGCGACGATCGCGGGACCTTCTTCGAAACCTTCAACCACGGCAAGCTGCGCGAGCATGGGTTGCAGCCGTCCTTCGTGCAGGGCAACACATCCTCATCGCGCAGGAACGTGCTGCGCGGACTCCACTACCAATGGCCGAATCCGCAGGGCAAGTACGTGTCGGTGGTGGAGGGCGAGGTCTGGGACGTCGCCGTTGACATCCGCCGCGGCTCACCCCACTTCGGTCGTTGGACAGCGGTCGTCCTGAGCGGCGACAACAAGCGTCACTTCTGGATCCCCGAAGGCTTCGCCCACGGGTTCGTGACCCTGAGCGAGCAGGCGGTATTCACCTATCTTTGCACTGCCACCTACGATCCCGACGCGGATGCAAGCCTGCGCTGGGACGACCCACGGCTGGCAATCGATTGGCCGCTCGCCTCGCCGGTCCTGTCGCCAAAGGACGCCGGTGCGCCGCTGCTGGAAGACGTCGCCGACGACCGCTTGCCGGTTTTCGCGGACTGATTGCCGTGCGCCTGCTGCTGATCGGGGGCAATGGCCAGGTCGGTCATGAGCTCAGGCGCGCATTGCCGCCGCTGGGTGAGGTGGTCGTTACCAGCCGCGATGGCCGGTTGTCCGACGGCGGTCTGTGCGAGGCGCTGGACCTCGGCCAGCCGGACACCGTCGGGGCACTGATTGAGCGTATTGCGCCCGACGTGGTCGTCAACGCCGCGGCGTACACCGCGGTTGATCGCGCCGAGGACGAGCCGGAGCTGGCCCATCGCGTCAACGCCGAGTCGCCGGCCCGCATCGCGGAGGCCTGCGCGCGCATGGGCGCAAGGCTGGTGCACTACTCCACCGACTATGTCTTCGATGGCCAGGGGCGCCGGCCCTATCGGGAGGACGACCCGACCGCTCCGCTAGGCGTCTACGGCGCGAGCAAGCTTGCAGGCGAGCAGGCGATCGAGCGCAGCGGCGCGAAGCATTTGATCCTTCGCACCGCGTGGGTTTACGGTCTGCACGGCGGCAATTTCCTGCGCACCATGTTGCGTCTTGCCAGCGAACGGGACGAATTGCGCGTGGTGGCCGACCAGGTCGGCTCACCGACTCCCGCATGGCTGATCGCCGACGTTACCGCAGCCATGCTGCGGCGGGGCAAGGACACTTCAGGCATGTTCCACCTCGTGAGCACCGGTCAGACCAGTTGGCATGGATTTGCCGAGGCGATCATGGAGGAAGCCGCTGAGGTCGGTCTGTTGACGCGCAAACCGCGTGTGCTGCCGATCAGCACGGCGGAGTTTCCCACGCGCGCCGCCCGGCCGGCCTATTCCGTGCTCGACACCGCGCGCCTGGCAGCGCAATTCGAGCTCGAACTTCCGGACTGGCGCAGCGCGCTGGTCGAGACGCTCCAGGCGGCGCCCGGCCGGGCGCGCTGAGCCTCACAAGCCGCGGGCACGGCTGACATGCCCGAAATCTGGCGCTCAATCGCTTCGGTGCAGTACGCTTCGCCGCGGGGAGCAACCATCGGGGGATGGAACTTTTTATCTCGGATGGCCGTAGGGCTGCTGCGTCCGCATGCGCGAGCGTGCTGATCGGCGGATTTCGGTGCGCGCCACTTTCCCGCACGTTTTTATTTCCGAACAGGAGTTGGACTTGAACCGCATTGCCCTGGCTTCACTGACCGCCGCGCTATTCGCGGCACTGACACTGTCACCCGCCGCCGTCCGCGCCGAGTCAACGGGGACACCTCCGCCACCCGCCAACGCGCCTGCCGCAGTCGATGTGGATCGCTACGTCCGCGCCGACCTGTTCGAGTCGATCAAGATCTCGCCCAAGGGCGATTACCTCGCCGCAACGGTGCCGCTGGACAATGGGCAGCGCACGGGTCTGGTCATCATGAGCCGGGCCGACAAACAGATCACCGGTGCGTTCTCGCAGGGCAAGAACACCCACATCAGTGATTTCCACTGGGTCAACGACGAGCGGGTTCTCATCGGCATCGCCGAAAAACTCGGAGCGCTGGAGGCACCGCAATCCACCGGCGAACTCGTGGCCGTCAACGCCGATGGCGGCAAGCCGCAATTCCTCATCGGCCAGCGGATGATGGGGGAGGGCGCAGGGACACGCATCCAGCCGCGCAAGGTCGAGCGGGTGGCGGCTTACCTGGTCGACCCCCTGCTGAGCGACGACAAGCGCGTGATCATTTCGGTGATGCCGTTCTCGGCTGATCCGTATACGCGGGCCGAGTCGATGGACGTCTACACCGGCCGCAGGGTGCAGGTGGCCAAAGCGCCAGTGCGCAATGCGAGCTTCATCACCGACAACCACGGTGTCGTCCGTTTCGCCGCCGGCGCCGGCACGGACCGGCGCCAGCGGGTTTACTACCGCGATGGGAACGGTTCCGACTGGCAGCTGATCAACGACGAAAGCGCGAGCAACCTGGTGTGGTATCCGCTGGGGTTTGCAGCCGACGACAGCGTCGCCTACATCGGCAGCACCACGCTGGACGGCCCCGACGAAGTGCTGGCTTTTGATCCCGCTACTGGCAAGACCAAGCGTGCATTGCGCGACAACGACGTCGATCCTGCGATGGTCCTGCAAAGCGTGGGTGGCGCTGCTCCGGTCGGCGTACTGCTGCACGACGGCAAGCCCCGCACGGCATTCTTCGACGAGCAGTCCGAAGACGCACGCCTGTATCGCAGCCTGGAGGCGGCGTTTGCAGGCGATGCGGTGCGCATCACCTCGCAGACCGCCGATGGCAACCTCACCCTGGTCAAGACCTGGAGTGACCGCAGCCCGGGCGACTATTACCTGTTCAATCGCGAGACCAAGAAAGCCGATCACCTGCTGAGCCAGCGCGAGTGGTTCGATCCGCGCGAGATGGCCGAGCGTCGCCCGATCACCCTGAAGGCGCGCGACGGCCTGACGCTGCACGGTTACCTCACGCTTCCGAAGGGTGTGGCGGCAAAAAGCCTCCCGATGGTCGTTCACCCCCATGGCGGACCGTTCGAGATCCAGGACACCTGGGGCTTCGAAAACGATCCGCAACTGCTGGCCGAGGCGGGTTACGCGGTCCTGCAGCTGAACTTCCGGGGTTCGGGTGGCTACGGCAAGCCCTTCATCAACGCCGGGCAGCGCCAGTGGGGCCTGGCGATGCAGGACGACCTGACCGACGCTACCCGCTGGGCGATCAAGCAGGGCTTCGCCGACGCCGGACGCATCTGCATCTATGGCGGCAGCTACGGTGCCTACGCGTCATTGATGGGGGTCGCCAAGGAGCCGGACCTCTACCGCTGCGCGGTCGGCTACGCGGGGGTCTACGATCTGCCGACCATGCACACCCACGGCGATATCCAGGGACACGGTTCGGGCGAGACCTACCTGCGCGAGTGGATTGGCGAACGCAGCGAGCTTGCCGCCGTTTCGCCGAGCAACATGGCTGACCGGATCAAGGTGCCGGTGTTCCTGGCGGCAGGTGGCGAAGACCAGCGCACCCCGATCGAGCACAGCAAGATGATGGAGCGGGCCCTGCGCAGCAATGGGGTTCCGGTCGAGACGCTGTATTACAAGAACGAGGGCCACGGCTTCTACCTGGAAGCCAATCGCCGTGAGTACTACACCCGCTTGCTCGACTTCCTGTCGCGCCACATCGGTGGTGCGCCTGCCAAAACCGGCTGACAAGCGGGAGCGAGCGCCGCGGCGACGGGCGGGTCATTGTGGCGTGGTTGCGAACCGTGACCATCCGCCCGCGTGACCGATCGGATTTTCACGCTATCCTCGAACGGTTGCGTTTTCCACGGGCCACGCCCTCTTCCCGGAGCCGTTGATGAGTACACCCGCACCTGTACCTGCCCAGGCGCAGCTGACCGTTCGTGCCGTCGTGCTGGCGATCGTCCTGGCGGTGATCCTGGCGGCCGCCAACGCCTACCTCGGGCTGTTCGCCGGCCTGACCATCGCCACCGCAATCCCCGCGGCCGTGGTCTCGATGGGTGTGCTGCGCCTGCTCGGCGGCGGCACCATCCTGGAAAACAACATCGTCCAGACCGGCGCCTCGGCGGGCTCCTCGATCGCCGCGGGCGTGATCTTCACCATCCCGGCGCTGGTGATCATGGGCTACTGGCCGGACTTCAAGTACTGGTGGGTGCTGGGAATCGCCGGCTTGGGTGGCCTGCTGGGCGTCCTGTTCTCGGTACCGCTGCGGCGCTCGATGATCGTCGAGGATCCGCTGCCATTCCCCGAGGGCAAGGCGGCCGCGGAGGTGCTCAAGGCCGGTGACAACCCGGGCCCGGGCATGCGGATCCTTGCAATCTCCGGAGCCATCGGCGCGCTGGTAAAGCTCTCCGCGACCAGTGGCCTGCGCTTGATTCCCGACACCTGGACCCAGTCCACCTATCTGGGCAGCTCCAAGATCACCGCTTTCATCGGCACCAACCTCTCGCCGGCGCTGCTGGGCGTGGGCTACATCGTCGGTCTGAACGTCGGCATCGTCGTGCTGTCGGGCGCGGTTCTCTCCTGGCACATCGCGATCCCGCTGTACCAGGCGTTCTTCATGAACACCGACCCGGCGCTGGCGGCGTCGCTGACCAACGCATCCTCGGCCGACGCGGCGTTCGCGATCTGGGGTGCCAAGATCCGCTACCTGGGGGTCGGTGCGATGCTGATCGGTGGTATCTGGACGCTGTTTTCGCTGCGCAAATCGCTGCTCAACGGCGTCAAGAGCGGGTTCGCCGCAGCCCGCAAGAGCACCGGACCGGCGCTGGCGGAAACCGAGCGCGACCTGCCGATGAAGTGGATGCTGATCGCGCTGGTGCTGTTCACGCTGCCGCTGCTGGCGCTGTACCAGATGATCGTCGGCCAGTGGCTGGTGAGTATCCCGATGACAATCATCATGATCGTCGCCGGCTTCCTGTTCGTGTCGGTGTCCGCGTACCTGGCCGGGCTGATCGGTTCGTCCAACAATCCGGTGTCGGGCATCACCATCTCCACTATCCTGTTTGCCTCGGCGGTGCTGGTGTTGCTGCTGGGCGAGAGCGGGCTTGCACCGGTCGGCGTGGGCGGCGCGCCCCTGGGTGCGGTGGCGGCGATCATGATCGGTGCGGTGGTGTGCTGCGCCGCGGCGGTGGGCGGGGACAACCTGCAGGACCTGAAAGCCGGTTACATCGTGGGTGCGACGCCGTGGAAACAGCAGCTGATGCTGGGCATCGGCGCGTTCTCGTGCGCCCTGATCATGGCGCCGGTGCTCAACCTGCTGGCCACGGCTTATGGGATCGGCGAGCCGACGCTGGAACACCCCAACGCGCTGGCAGCCCCGCAGGCCAACCTGATGGCGTCCGTCGCCCGGGGCATGTTCGGCGGCGACCTGCCGTGGACGATGATCGGCCTTGGCGTGGCCGTGGGCGCGGCAATCATTGCCGTCGACGAATGGCTGAAGGCCCGCGGTGCGCGCTTCCGCGTGCCGGTGCTGGCCGCCGCGATCGGCATTTATCTGCCGCTGGAGCTGATGGTGCCGATCTTCCTCGGCGGCCTGCTGTCCTACGCGGTGGAACGTTTCCACAAGGTCGACCCGGACGATCATGACGGCCGCGACCGCGTGCACCGGCCCGGTGTGCTGTTTGCCGCGGGGCTGATCACCGGCGAGGCCTTGATGGGCATCGCGATCGCCGTGCCGATCGTGGTGTCGGCGCGCGCCGACGTGCTTGCGCTTGCCGTCCAGGTTCCGGCCGCGCAATGGATCGGCCTGCTCGTGCTGGCGTTCGTAGGCTGGTACCTCTACCGCACCGGCGTCCGCGCCCCCGTCTCCACCAGCTGACTGCTCGCGCCTCACGCGTCGCCGCCGAGGGTCGCGGCGTTTCAGAACACAACAGGAGTTGTCCATGCGTATTGTCCCCGCCGCCCTGCCGCTGTTGCTGGCACTGGTATTGCCAGGCGCTGCGTTTGCCGCCGACGTGGCCGATCGTGGCCTGCAGCCCCGCGACCTGGCGACGCTTGACCGGTTTTCCTCGCCCATCCTCTCGCCCGATGGCAGCCGGGTGGTGTTCGCGCGAAGCGTCACCGACTACGACGCAAACAAGGCGTCCACGTCCCTGTGGGTACGCAACCTGTTGACCCGCGACCTGCGGCCGCCGTCACGCCTGACGCCGGAGGGCTGGAACGTCAACTCCCCGGTGTTCGCGCCCGACGGCAAGAGCGTGTACTTCCTCAGCTCCAAGTCCGGCACCTCGCAGCTGTATGCGATCGGCGCCGAGGGTGGCAAGCCGCGACAGCTCAGCAACGTGCCGCTCGACGTGGGGAGCTTCCAGATCTCTCCCGATGGCCGGCGCGTCGCCTTCAGCGTCGAGGCGTTCGTTGATTGCGGCAGCGACCTGGCCTGCACCAGGAAGCGCGTCGACGAGCGCGAGGCGAGCCCGGAGACCGGCACCGTCTATGACCGCATGTTCGTGCGTCATTGGGACACCTGGAGCGATGGGCGCCTGAACCGCGTTTTCGTCGCCGATCTTCCGACCGGTCGCGGGACCGTCACCACGGCCACCGCGATCGCCGGCGACGTCATCGGCAATGTGCCCTCCCGGCCGTTCGGCGACAGTGGCGATTACACCTGGGCGCCGGATGGCAAGTCGCTGGTGCTGAGCGTGCGCAAGGCCGATCGCACCGAGCCGTGGTCCACCAACTTCGACCTTTACCAGGTCAGCGCCGACGGCAGCGGCGCGGCACGTAACCTGACCGCCGACAACCCGGCCACCGACTCGGGCCCGGTATTCAACGCCGACGGCAGCAAGCTGTTCTACCGCGCGATGAAGCGTCCCGGCTTCGAGGCGGACCGCTACGCGGTGATGGCGCTGGACATGGCGATCGGGCAGCGCCGCGAGATCGCGCCCAAGTGGGACCGGTCCGCCGACAGCATCGCGGTGTCGGCCGATGGCGGCACGCTGTATGTCACTGCTCAGGACGTGGGCGAGCATCCGCTGTTTGCGCTGGACGTCGCCGATGGGAACGTGACCCGCATCGCAGCCGACGGCAGCATCGGGTCGGTCCAGGTCGCCGGCGACACCCTGGCCTTCACCCGCAACAGCCTGACCAGCGGCAACCAGGTCTTCACCGGCAGCACCGACGGCAGCTTCGAGCGGGCGATCACCCCGGATGCCGGCGAGATGCTGCCGTGGGTGAAATTCGGCGACTTCGAGCAGTTCAGCTTTCCCGGCTGGAACCGCGAAACGGTCCACGGGTACGTGCTCAAGCCGTGGAACTACCAGGAGGGCAAGCAGTACCCGGTCGCGTTCCTGATCCACGGCGGGCCGCAGGGCAGTTTCGGCAACAGCTGGAGCACGCGCTGGAACCCGCAAACGTACGCTGGGCAGGGCTACGCGGTCGTCATGATTGACTTCCACGGATCCACCGGCTACGGCCAGGCCTTCACCGACGCGATCAGCCAGCACTGGGGTGACCGGCCGCTGGAAGACCTGCAGAAGGGCTGGAAGGCGGCGCAGCAGAAATACCCGTTTCTGGACGGTGCCAATGCCTGTGCACTGGGCGCCAGCTACGGCGGCTACATGGTCAACTGGATCGCCGGCAACTGGCACACGCCCGCGTCGGGCGCCTGGAAGTGCCTGGTCAACCACGATGGCGTGTTCGACACCCGCATGATGGGCTTCGTCACCGAGGAGCTGTGGTTCACCGAGTGGGAAAACGGCGGCAGCCCGTGGGACAAGGGCGCGAGCCATGAGAAGTTCAACCCCAGCCGCCACGTCGACAAGTGGCGGGTGCCGATGCTGGTCGTGCACGGACAGCAGGACTTCCGCATTCCGGTCAGCCAGGGCCTTGGTGCATTCACCGCGCTGCAGCGGCGCGGGATCGAGTCCAAATTCCTGTACTTCCCCGACGAGAACCACTGGGTGCTGAAGCCGCACAACTCGGTGCAGTGGCATGACACCGTCAATGGCTGGCTGAAAGCGCACCTGGCCCCATAAGCGCGACGCCTGACGGCCGCGGCGCCCGTTGTCGCGGCCGGGTTTCTTGATGCCCGCAATTTCTCCGGAGTTCCACGATGCCTGACGCAAGCACCGCACTGATCACCGACGACGCCGTCGTCCTGGGGCTGCTTGCGGTCACGTTGGGGGCGGTGTTCTGGACCGCCTCGCGTCCGAGCGGGTTCTGGAAGAAGTTCTACAACATCGTGCCGGCGCTGCTGGTCTGCTACCTGGTGCCGGCCCTCTACAACAGCTTCGGCCTCATCGACGGCGCGGCTTCGGGCCTATACCCGATGGCGCGCGATTACCTGTTGCCCAGCGCGCTGGTGCTGTTCTGCGTGGCGATGGACATCGGCGCGATCCTGCGGCTGGGGCCCAAGGCGGTGATCATGTTCCTCACCGGCACTGCCGGTGTCGTCATAGGGGCCTGGGTCTCGTTCTGGGCGATGGGTTTGATCCATCCGGAGACCGTCGCCGGGGAGACCTGGCGCGGCATGACGACGGTGGCCGGCAGCTGGATCGGCGGCGGTGCCAACCAGGCGGCGATGAAAGAGGTCTTCGAGGTCGAGTCAACCCTGTTTGGCCAGTTCATCGCAATCGATGTGATCGTGGCCAACCTCTGGCTCGCGGTCCTGCTGTTCCTCGCCCCGCGCGCGGACGCATTCGACCGCTGGGTCAACGCCGATACCTCCGCGATCGAAAGCCTGAAGCAGCAGATCGCCAGCTACCAGGCCGAGCACGCCCGCATTCCGAACATGGCGGACTTCATGCTGATCTTCGCGATCGCGCTGGGCATCACCGGCCTGTCGCACTTCCTGGCCGCGCCGCTGGTGGACTGGGTGCGTTCCTTGCCGCTGGAATGGCGCCTTCAGGACTACAGCCTGGATTCGCGGTTCTTCTGGATCGTCGTGTTCGCTACGACTTTCGGCGTGCTGCTCAGCTTCACCCGCGCCCGCCAGCTGGAGGGTGCGGGCGCCTCCACGATCGGGTCGGTGTTCCTGTACGTCCTGATCGCGACCATCGGCATGCAGATGGACCTGAAGGCGCTCGCCGACCGGCCGACACTGCTCGCGCTGGGGGTGATGTGGATCGCCGTGCATGCCGTGCTCCTGGTCGGCGTGGCCAAGCTGATCCGGGCGCCGCTGTTCTTCCTGGCCGTCGGTTCGCAGGCCAATATCGGCGGTGCGGCCTCGGCGCCGGTGGTGGCCAGCGCGTTCCATCCTTCACTGGCGCCGGTTGGCGTCTTGCTGGCAGTGGTCGGGTATGCGCTGGGCACGTACTTCGCCTACATCACCGGCATCGGCCTGCAATTCATGGCCGGCTGATCAGGCTGGTTGGTCGTTCTTGCTGATCGCGCCCGGTTCAGCCGTAGGGACTACAGCCAGCCGGAGCGCTTGAACGCGCGATACAGGGAGAACACGCCTGCGGCGACCAGCACCGCGAGCAGGGGATAGCTCCAGCGTCCGTGCAGCTCCGGCATGACCGCGAAGTTCATGCCGTACCAGCCCGTCACCAGCGTGGGTACGGCAAGCAAAGCCGCCCATGCACCCATGCGCTTGACCACCTCGCCCTGGCGCACCGTGACCAGCGCGAGGTTGACGTTGACCGCGGCGGTCAGCATTTCGCGCAGGGTGTCGGTGTTCTCGTTGATGCGGACTGCGTGGTCCAGCACGTCGCGGAAATACAGGCGCATCTCCTCGTCGATCAGGTCGGCGCGCGGGCGGGCGAGGTGGGACAACACGTCCTGCAGCGGCGCCACCGCCAAGCGCAGGCGGGTCAGTTCGCGCTTGAGGTCGTAGAGCTTCTGCACCGTCTTCTTGTCGAACTCATCGGCGAAGATGTCGGTCTCCAGCGCATTGAGCGCGTTGCCGAACTCGTCCACGATCGGCAGCAGGCGATCCACGACCATGTCCAGCACCACATACAGCGCGGCGGAGGGGCCGTGCCTGAGCAGGTCGGGCTCGCGCTCCATCCGGGCGCGGGCGTCGCCGTAACTGCTGGACGCCCCGTGGCGGACCGTCATCAGGTAGCGCGGGCCGACGAACAGATGGGTCTCGCCGAAGTTGATCGCCCCCTCGATGTTCTGCGCGGTGTGCAGCGCAATGAACAGGGAATTGCCGTAGGTCTCGATCTTGGGTCGCTGGTGCGCATTGCCGGCGTCTTCGATCGCCAGGTCGTGCAGGCCGAACTCCTCCTGCAGCTTGTTCAGCACGCGGCCGTCGGGCTCGTACAGGCCAACCCAGACGAAGCTCCCATCCTCGACCGCCAGTGCATCGCTGATCGAGTCCAGGTCGATGTCGGTTCGGACACCGTCGGCCGAGTAGACCGCGCAGCTCATCACGCTGCGGGGCAGGGCGATGCAGGGCGCGGCAGCGGGGGTTTCCGACATCGGCAGGGCCTTCCGGTCAACGGGTCCGCAGGCCAAGCATCAGCCCGACGTGGAGGGGGAGCACCAGCACGATCCAGTGGAGGTTCTGCTGGGGCAGCGACTGCAGCCAGTGCGTGAACAGACCGATCGTCGCCAGCACCGGCATGGCCCGCAGCAGTATGTCGAACCAGCGACCGGGTGCGCGCCCGCGTGTCAGGCGCCAGCCCCCCGGCAGCAGCGCCCATGCCAGCGGACTCATCAGCAGGAGGTTGTAGTTGGCCCATCCAAAGCGGTGCGCGGTGGCGAACCATATGAAGAGCATCAAAGCGCCTATGACGCCCGAGAGCGCCCAGAACGGCAGGGCAAGGCCGGCAACCGCGCGCGGTGCCAAGCGCCCGGCCCATGCGAGCGCGCCCCCGACGATCACGCCGGCCAGCAGCCACAGCCACCAACGCCGCGGGGTCTCTGCCGGCTCCGGATCCAACCGGTGCGGCAGCAGTTCCCGTTCTTCGGCCACCAGCGGTGCGCCGTCGGGGCCGTGCGCGTCGCGCAGCGAGGCGGCCAGGCGCATCGGTACGAACGCATCGCCCCAGTTCGATAATGGCTGGTCGGCGGCCGGGCCAAGGCCGAGGTCAAAGCCCAGCCACATCGGCAAATCCGGCGACGCCAGGCGGGTCGCCTCGCTGCGGAAGGTGTCCCCGCGCGATCCGCCCATCTGCCGTGCAAGCCCGCCGTCGAGCGCCCGGTCCAGCGCATCGCGGACCCGGGTCGAGCAGTTGTCGAGAAAGTAGTCGTACCGGTAGTGGGCGTTCTCGGGTCGAGCATTCTCGGCCAGGGCCGCTGCCAACTCGGCAGCATCCGCCGGGGGCAGGTTGAGCCACTGCAGGCTGACGCCGCGGCCCACGTCGCGGTAGTAGGCGAGGTCGTCCTCCAGCGGCAGCGCGACCAGCTGGTAGCGCATGTCTCCGCGGATGAAGCGGGCGATGAAGTCCGGCTCGGTCGGGTCGAAATAGCCGAAGTTGTAGGAAATCGCCGTGCCTTTCGCCGGGTCATCCACCAGGATCGCGTTGTGGCCGAAGCGCTCGAAGAAGATCTCCCCGGGCTGCATCGTCACCACGCCGATGCGCGGCGCCGCGGCGGCGGTGAACCCGCACAGCAGCAGCGCCACCAGCAGCAACAGACGCGGCACGAGATGGGCGGGAGCCACCAGGAGTGCGGGCCAGCGCGAGGGCGGGGCGCCCGCCTCAGGCATCGCCGAGCACGCTGACGTGGAAGGTGTGCACCCGGCGCGCATCGGCGCTGGCGACCCGGAACACGAAGCGTCCCAGCATCAGTTCCTCGCCCGCTTCGGGCAGGTGGCCGATCGCGGCGATCACCAGCCCGCCGATGGTGTCGTATTCGTCATCGTCGAAATCGGCACCGAAGTGGTCGTTGAAATCCTCGATCGGCGCCAGCGCGTCGACGATGAAGTGCCCGTCGGCCTGGGCGGATATCAGCGCATCGGGATCCTCGGCTTCGTCGTGCTCGTCGTCGATGTCGCCGACAATCTGCTCCAGCACGTCCTCGATGGTCAGCAGGCCCGCCACGCCGCCGTGCTCGTCGATGACGATGGCCATGTGGTTGCGCGACTGGCGGAACTCGCGCAGCAGGATGTTCAGGCGCTTGGACTCGGGGATCAGCACCGCCGGCCGCACCAGCGCGTGCAGGCTGGGCACGCCGTTGTCGGCGACCACGCCCTGCAGCAGGTCCTTGGCCAGCAGGATGCCGATGATCTGGTCTTTGTCCTCGCCGTGCACGGGAAAGCGCGAATGGCCCGATTCAACCACCTGCTCGACCAGCGTCTGGAAGGGCATGTCGGCCGGCAGCATCACCATCTGCGAGCGCGGGATCATCACATCGCCCACGCTGAGGTCGGAGATCGCAATCGCGCCCTCCATCATCGTCAGGGTGTCGGCCTCGATCAGTCCGTCGGACTGGCAGTCGCGAAGCAGCTCGACCAGATCCTCTCGCGAGGTGGGCTCGCCGGACAGCGCGGAACTGATGCGCTCGAACCAGGACCGGCGCTTGTCGTTGCGGTCCGGCAGCTCGTGCGCGGAGGCGGGGGTGGAAGTACTACTGTCGTCCTCGGACATTGCTCGCATTCGGGATACGCCCGGGGGATGGACGTCAGCGCGAGTCTAGCGCATGCCATGGTCGCGGCCGCGTCAGCGCGCCAGCTATTCGCCGGCGAGATAGGGGTCGGCAATGTCCAGCGTGGCGAGGATTTCGCGCTCCAGTTGCTCCATGCACTCGGCCTCGCGCTCGTCCTCGTGGTCCCAGCCCAGCAGGTGCAGGATGCCGTGCACGGTCAGGTGGGCGTAGTGGGCGTTGACCCGCTTGTTCTGCTCGGCCGCCTCGCGGGCGACCACGGGGGCGCAGATCACCAGGTCTCCCAGCAAGGGCAGGGTCACCCCGTCGGGCAGGTCGGCGGGAAAGCTGAGCACGTTGGTCGGGTGGTCCTTGCCCCGGTAATGGCGGTTGAGCGCCAGACCCTCGCGGTCGTCCACTAGGCGGATGGCCAGGTCGGCTTCGCGGATGCGGCCGTCCAGCGCGGCGGCCGCCCATCGCCGGAAGCTCTGCGGGGACGGGATGCCTCGGCGCGGCAATCCGTAACTGACGGAGACCTCGAGAATGGTGGGGCCCAGTGTCATCGCCATGGACTCGGGTTCAGGGTCGGGTTCAGGGGTTGCCCGCGTCACCGGCTTCGCGCGCGTCGCGGGCCTCGTAGGCATTCACGATGCGGGCGACCAGCGGATGGCGGACGACGTCGTGCGATTCGAAGAACGTGAAACTCACCTCGTCCACCTCGCGCAGCACGTCCACAGCATCCTTCAAACCGGACTTCACGTGCTTGGGCAGGTCGTTCTGGGTCAGGTCGCCGGTGACCACCGCGGTGCTGCCGTAGCCGATCCGGGTCAGGAACATCTTCATCTGCTCGATGGTGGTGTTCTGTGCCTCGTCAAGAATCACATACGCATCGTTGAGCGTGCGCCCGCGCATGTAGGCCAGCGGGGCGATCTCGATGACGTTGCGTTCCAGCAGCTTGAGCACCTTCTCCACGCCGAGCATTTCGTACAGCGCGTCGTAGAGCGGGCGCAGGTACGGATCGACCTTCTGCGACAGGTCGCCAGGCAGGAAGCCCAGCTTCTCGCCGGCCTCGACCGCCGGCCGCACCAGCACCAGTCGCTGCACGCGTGACTCGTTCAAGGCCTCCACCGCGCTGGCGACGGCCAGGAACGTCTTGCCCGTGCCGGCCGGGCCGATGCCGAAGTTGATGTCGTTTGTCGCGATGGCGTGCAGGTATTTCTGCTGGTTCGGCCCGCGGCCGCGGATCGTGCCGCGCTTGACGCGGATCACCACTTCCTGCGGTTCCACGTCTGCATCGGCGACCTGCGATGCGTCCGAGCCCGACAGGGCCAGATGGATAGCGTGCTCGTCGAGCGTGTCGTCGCCGGCCTCTCGCCAGAGCTCGCGCAGCACCTTCTCGGCCGTGCGCACGGCGGCCTTGGCCCCGGTCAGGCGGAAGATGTTTCCGCGATTGGCGATTTCCACGCCGGTGCGCAGTTCGATCATGCGCAGGTGGCCGTCGAAAGGCCCGGCCAGATTGGCCAGCCGCTCGATCCCGGGAGGGTCGAGCGCAAACTCGGAAACGGTGGATGGCGCCATGGGGTCAAGGTCCTGCGTGGCACGCCAGCTTGCACCCGCGGTCGGGTTTTCGCAAAGTGTCCGGATTCATCCAGCTAGGGGCAGGGCATGCGGGCGATCCACGCGATCCAGGGGAAATTGTTGGTCGCCGCCATGGCGGCCTGCGCGCTGCCATGGACGGCGGTCGATGCGGCGCAGTCGCGCGCCGCTCCGGCCGATATCACCGTGCTGGTCGCAGGCCGGATCCACACCATGGATGTCGCCCGCCCGCGCGCGCAGGCCATGGCGTTCGATGGTGACGGCCGGATCCTCGCCCTGGGCACCCGCGACGCCGTGCAGGCACAGTTTCCAGCCGCCGCGTTGCTGGATGTGGGACCGACCACGGTCGTGCCGGGCCTGATCGACGCCCACGGCCACGTCGCCGGGCTCGGCCTGAACGCGATGCGCGCCGATCTTGCAGGGACCACCAGCAAGGATGAGGCGGTGCGGAGGTTGCGCGATTTCGCCGCCGAGCTGCCGCCCGGCACCTGGCTGCTGGGACGCGGCTGGGACCAGAACCGCTGGGCCGGGAAGCAGTTCCCCTCGGCCAGCGATCTGGACGCGGTGTTCCCCGACCGGCCGGTGTGGCTGCGGCGGGTGGACGGCCATGCCGCCTGGGCCAACAGCGCGGCGCTGGCGCTGGTCGAGCGCGACCTGAGCGGCGACTGGCAGCCCGATGGCGGCAGGATCGAGCGCGATGCCCAGGGCCGTCCCACCGGAATCTTCATCGACGAGGCGATGACGCTGATCGACGCCCTCGTGCCCGAGCTTGAGGACAAAGTAGCGTCGCAGGCGCTCGCGCTGGGCATGCAAGCCGCCGTCGCGCACGGCTTGACCGGCGTGCACGATGCCGGCGTGTCGTTGTCGACGCTGAAGCATTACCAGCAACTGGCCGACCGCGGCGAGATGCCGATGCGCGTCTATGCCATGGCCGATGGCGACGGCGAGGCACTGGATGCGCTCTGCCGCGACGGCCTCTACCAACATCCCGGCGGTCGCCTGCAGATGCGTGCCGTCAAGGTCTTCGCCGACGGCGCCCTCGGCAGTCGCGGAGCCGCCTTGCTGGCGGACTACAGCGACGACCCGGGCAACCGCGGACTGATGCTGGCATCGGAGCAGCAGCTGGCGAACGTCACAGCCAAGGCCCGGCGCTGCAACGTGCAGGTCGCTACCCATGCGATCGGCGACCGCGGTAACCGCGCAGTGCTGGATGCCTACGCCGGCGCCCTCGGCAACAAGCTCGGATCGGACCACCGCTGGCGGATCGAGCATGCGCAGGTCCTGGCGGCGACGGACCTGCCGCGACTGGGGGCGATGGGCGTGATCGCATCGATGCAGCCCACCCACGCGACCAGCGACATGGCCTGGGCCGGGGACCGTCTGGGACCGGAGCGGATCGAGCATGCCTACGCCTGGCGCGAATTACGCGACAGTGGCGCGCGCCTGGCGCTGGGCTCGGATTTCCCGGTGGAGTCGGTTGATCCGCGCCTTGGTCTGTACAGCGCCACGACCCGCGCCGACGCCGAGGGCATACCGGCCGGTGGCTGGCAGCCGGAGGAGAAGCTGACCGCCTTCGAGGCGCTGCGTGGATTCACCGTGGACGCGGCCTATGCCAGTTTCGACGAGGACGAGATCGGCAGCCTGGAAGTCGGCAAGCGCGCCGACTTCGTCGTGCTGGCGCAGGATCCGTTGCAGATCGATCCGCGACACTTGCGCGAGCTGACGGTGCTGGGAACCTACGTCGACGGCGAGGCCGTCTATATTGGCAAGGTCGACTGAATCGCCGCGACCGTTCAGCCGGGACCGTGCAGCGGATCAGGCGAGCGCCACCCGCCCGCGCAGTGAGTTGGCCATCACTTCGGTCACCACGATATCGACGAACTGGCCGATCATCGCCGGATCGCCGGCAAAGTTGACCGAGCGCATGTTCTCGGTCTTGCCGGTCAGTTCGTTGGCATCGCGGCGGGATCGGCCTTCCACGAGCACGCGCTGGGTGCTGCCGAGCATCGATTCGCTGATCCGTCGCGCGTTTTCGTTGATCGCCGCCTGCAGGCGCGCCAGCCGCGCATGCTTTTCCGCGTCGGTCGTCGTGTCCTCCAGGTCCGCCGCCGGAGTGCCGGGACGACGCGAGTAGACAAACGAGTAGGACTGGTCGAACCCGACGTCCTCGATCAGCTTCATGGTCTTCTCGAAGTCGGCCTCGGTCTCGCCGGGAAAGCCGACGATGAAGTCCGAGGAGATCGAGATGTCCGGTCGCACCGCGCGCAGCTTGCGGATCTTCTGCTTGAACTCGAGTGTGGTGTAGCCGCGTTTCATCGCCGCCAGCACGCGGTCGCTGCCGGCCTGGACCGGCAGGTGCAGGTAGTTGGCCAGCTCGGGGACATCGCGGTAGGCCTCCACCAGCGAGTCGGAAAACTCCAGCGGATGCGAGGTGGTGAAGCGAATCCGCTCGACACCGTCCATCTGCGCGATCGTCCGCACCAGCAGGCCGAGGTCGGCGATCTCCGCCAGCCCGTCTGCGCCGCTGATCATGCCCGCGTAGGCATTCACGTTCTGGCCCAGCAGGTGGATCTCGCGCACGCCCTGCGCCGCGAGCTGGGCGACTTCGACCAGCACGTCCTCAAACGGCCGGCTGACCTCTTCGCCGCGGGTGTAGGGCACCACACAGAAGCTGCAGTACTTGCTGCAACCTTCCATGATCGACACGTAGGCCGACGGCCCTTCCGCCCGCGGCTCGGGCATCCGGTCGAACTTCTCGATCTCCGGAAAGCTGATGTCGACCTGGGGCAGGCCGGACTCGCGCCGGTCGCGGATCAGCTCTGGCAGGCGGTGCAGGGTCTGTGGCCCGAACACCAGATCCACATAGGGCGCGCGCTTGACGATGGCCTCGCCTTCCTGGCTGGCCACGCAGCCACCCACGCCGATCAGCACCGGCTTGCCATCCTTCTTCAGCGACTTCCAGCGCCCCAGCCGGCTGAATACCTTGTCCTGCGCCTTCTCGCGGATCGAACAGGTGTTGATCAAGATCACGTCCGCGTCGGCCGCGTTGGTGGTCAGTTCCAGCCCGTCGGAGGCGGCGAGGACGTCGGCCATCTTGGCCGAGTCGTACTCGTTCATCTGGCAACCGTGGGTCTCGATGAACAGCTTGCCGCGCGGCGCCGTCGCCGGGGCGGGTTCATCGGCAGTCAGGGTCGAGGTCGTGGAATCGGTCATGGCGGGTCCGGGCTGGCGCAGAATGTGGCGTCAGGACTTCGGACTTCGAAGCAGGACGCCCGCGCCAGGCCTGTAATGGATGGAGGGCTGCACCAGTCTAACGGCCGAGGAGCGCGAAGGGTGTCGCGTTTTCGCTAGCGCACACTTGGCAAAGCGGGCGTGAAAGGTGACACTCCCGTTCATGAGGGGGTCAATTCTAGTCATCGGTCTGGCATTTGCACTGGCCGCCGTCCCTGCCGTCGCCGGCAGCGTCTACCGCTGCGAGACGCCCGACGGCACACGCAGCTACGTCAGCAAGCGAATCCCCGGGGCGCAGTGCCGCGTGGTCAGCACCGATCCAGCGCCGGCCCGGCCATCGCCTGCGGCCGTTGCCAGCATGCCGACGGTCGCGACGGCGAGCGTCGCAGCGGGCCCGTCGTCGGATCCCTCTGCGCCTGCAACCTTCCTCACCAACGCCGCTCCCGTGACCCCGGTGAAGACCGGCAGTGGCGGATCGCGCCGCGTCCAGGGGCAGGTCTACTCCTACATCAAGGACGGCGTGCGCCACTACAGCAGCACCCGGCCCAAGGGCGTGGCCACTGCCGGACCGGTTCGCGCCATTGCCTACAGCTATGTGGAAACCTGCTTCGCCTGCGGCTCGTCGACGGCGGTCAATTTCGGCAACGTGCGCCTGAACCGTGAGGCCTACCGCGACGAGATCGCGGCCGCCGCCAGCTCCCACGGCATCGATGAGGCGATCGTGCGCGCGATCATCCATGCCGAGTCGGCGTTCAATCCCAACGCGCTCTCCCGGGTCGGTGCGCAGGGGCTGATGCAGCTGATGCCGGCCACCGCCCGCCGCTTCAAGGTCAGCAACGCCTTTGATGCCGGGCAGAACATCCAGGGCGGGGTGGAATACCTGGCATGGCTGCTCAAGCGCTTCGACGGCAACCTGACCCTGGCTGCCGCCGGCTACAACGCCGGTGAGGGCGCGGTGGACAAGTACAAGGGTGTTCCGCCGTACAGCGAAACCCAGCGCTACGTGCAGCGCGTGGGTGTGCTCGCCGAGCGCTACCGCGCAACCAATTGATACGGGTGACGGAAAAGGGCCCGGCGGCGGCCAGATCGGATTGTCGGGCCGTTCATCCATCCGTTACACTTCCACGTCTTTATGAGCCGCCAACCGTCGCCAGTGGTGCCGGGTGCGCGGTGGAGCTTCGATTACCAGCTTTGCGGAGTGCCGGATGACCAACCCAGGGGTCAATGATCCTCAACACGTGCCTGTCGGTGATCCCGTCGGCGATCCCGTCTACGAGCCCGTCAACAAGGGTCGTCGCCGTTTCCTTACCGCAACCACCGCCGTGATCGGCGCCGTGGGCGCTGGCGTTGCGGCTGTGCCGTTCATCAAGTCGTGGAACCCCAGCGAGCGGGCCAAGCAGGCCGGCGCGCCGGTGACCGTCGACATCACCCCGTTGGAAGCCGGCCAGCGCCTCGTGCGCGAATGGCGCGGCCAGCCGATCTGGATCGTGCGCCGGACCGAGGCCATCCTTGAGGCGCTGCCGACCCTGGACGACCAACTGCGTGACCCGATGTCGGAGAACCCCGACCAGCAGCCCGAATACGTGCTCGAAGAGTTCCCCGAGCTGCGTTCGATCAAGCGTGAGGTGTCCGTGCTGGTCGGCCTGTGCACGCACCTGGGCTGCTCGCCGGAGATGAAGGCGGAAATCCGTCCCGAACCCTTCGACACGGCGTGGAAGGGTGGTTATTTCTGCCCCTGCCACAAGTCCAAGTTCGACATGGCCGGTCGGGTGTACGACGGCGTTCCGGCACCGACCAACCTGCTGGTGCCGCCGCATTTCTATGCCGACGACAACACCATCGTGATCGGCCTTGATCCCTCTTCCAACCAGGGAGCAGCCTGAGCCATGGCGAACATCTTCACCCGTAGCGCCAATGGCGTGATGGACTGGGTCAACGAGCGCGCGCCCGGCATGATGCCGGTCTACCGCAAGCACATGACCGAGTACTACGCGCCGAAGAATTTCAACATCTGGTACTACTTCGGCGTGCTGGCGATGGTGGCGCTGGTCAACCAGATCCTCACCGGGATCTTCCTGACCATGCACTACAAGCCGAGCGCCGCCGAGGCGTTCTCCTCGGTCGAGTACATCATGCGCGACGTGGAGTGGGGCTGGCTGATCCGCTACATGCATTCGACCGGTGCCTCGCTGTTCTTCGTCGTGGTCTACATCCACATGTTCCGCGGCCTGATGTACGGCTCGTACCGCAAGCCGCGCGAACTGGTGTGGATCCTGGGCATGCTGATCTACCTCGTTCTGATGGCTGAAGCCTTCATGGGCTACGTGTTGCCCTGGGGCCAGATGTCGTTCTGGGGCGCCAAGGTGATCATCTCGCTGTTCGGCGCGATCCCGGTGATCGGGCCGGAACTGACCGAGTGGATCATGGGCGATTACCTGCCCTCCGATGCGACCCTGGGCCGCTTCTTCGCCCTGCACGTGATCGCGTTGCCGCTGGTCCTGCTTTTGCTGGTCGTGCTGCATCTGGGCGCGTTGCACGAGGTCGGCTCCAACAACCCCGACGGCGTGGACATCAAGAAGGGCCCCAAGGGCAACCGCTGGGATGCCAACAAGCCCGCGGACGGCATTCCGTTCCACCCGTACTACACCGTCCACGACCTGGTCGGGATCGGCTTCTTCCTGATGGTCGCGGCGTTCATCATCTTCTTCGCGCCGGCCTTTGGTGGCTGGTTCCTGGAGCACGACAACTTCGTCGAGGCCAACCGCCTGGTGACGCCGGAGCACATCAAGCCGGTCTGGTACTACACCCCGTTCTACGCGATGTTGCGGGTCATTCCCGACAAGCTGGGCGGCGTGATGGTCATGTTCGGTGCGATCGCCATCCTGTTTGCCGTGCCCTGGCTTGACCGCAGCAAGGTCAACTCGGTCCGCTACAAGGGCTGGATCACCAAGACCATGCTGACGATGCTGGTGGTGTGCTTCATCTGGCTGGGCAAGATCGGCGCCGGTCCGGGTACCGACCCGGTGGAGACCCAGATCGGCCGGGTGCTGACGTTCCTGTACTTCGCGTTCTTCATCACCATGCCGTTGTGGACGAAGATCGACAAAACCAAACCGGTGCCAGAGCGGGTGACGACCCATGGGTAGTCCGTTGATCTCCCTCACTCCGCGCTCCCTCACGGTCAAATCGAACATGGTTGCCAAACTTGTCCTCTTCGTTGCCGGCCTGCTGGTTTCGGCCGCTGCGTTTGCCGCCGGCGGTGGCGCGCTGCAGCAAGCCGATACGGATCTCAACGATCGCGGGTCGCTGCAACGCGGTGCCAAGCTCTACCTGAACTACTGCGCCGGCTGTCACTCCCTGAAGTACCTGCGCTATTCGCGCATGGCCAGCGATCTGGGACTGACCGAGGACGAGGTGATGGAAAACCTCGTGTTCACCGATGCGAAGTTCGGCGACCACATCGAAACCGCCATGCCGAAGGACGGCGCCACGGAGTGGTTTGGCAACGCGCCGCCCGATCTGAGCGTGATTTCCCGTGTGCGCGGCGCGGATTGGCTGTATACCTACCTGAAGTCGTTCTACCTGGATGATTCGACGGCGCTGGGCTGGAACAACAGCCTGTTCCCGAACGTAGCCATGCCCAACCCGCTATGGGAGATGCAGGGCCTGCAGCACGCCGAGTACGGCGCGGCCGATGCGACCGGCAACCGGATGATCACCGGCTTGACGGTCACGCAGCCGGGCAGCATGGATCCGCAGCAGTTCGACCAGTCGGTACGCGACATCACCGCATTCCTCGAATACGCCGGCGAGCCGGCGATCCTGAAGCGTCCCGCGATCGGCGTCTGGGTCATCCTGTTTCTTGCGGTGTTTACGTTCTTCGCTTGGCTGCTGAACAAGGAGTACTGGCGCGACGTGCACTGATGAGTCGTAGTTGAGGTCGTGACGACTGTCCACGCTGGGTGGATGGCGTCTTGCGTCCGGCGGATTCCGGGCGTTGGAGAGGTCGAAAATGGCGTCAAGCCCCCGTATGCGCAATGCCCTTACCCTGTTTTCCTCGAATGATTGTGTGTTGTGTCATCGAGTCCGGCTGGTATTGGCGTCCAAGGGCGTTACCTACGACCTGATTTCGGTGGATCCGCAGAATCCGCCGGAGGACCTCATCGACCTCAACCCGTACCACTCGGTGCCGACCCTGGTCGAGCGCGACCTGGTGCTCTACGCAGCCAGCGTGGTCAGCGAATACCTGGATGAGCGATACCCGCATCCGCCGCTGATGCCGGTCGACCCGTTGTCGCGTGCGCGGCTGCGCCTGGCCACCTTGCGCCTGGAGCACGATTGGGTGCCGCAAGTGCAGGCGATCCAGATGGGCACCAAGGCCCAGGCCGAGGCGGCGCGCAAGCGGCTGAAAGAACTGCTGACTGCCTCGGTGCCGTTGTTCAAGGCGTACAAGTTCTTCATCAACAACGAGATGAGCCTGGCCGATTGCGCAATGGCGCCGATCATCTGGCGGCTGCCGTCGCTCGGCGTGACGCTGCCCAAGGATGGCAAGGCGCTGGAGGATTACGGCAGCCGCATCTTCCGCAACCCCGGATTCGCGCGCAGCCTGACCGAGCAGGAGCGGCGGCTGAACGAACTGCCGGTCTGAGCCGTCAGCGCTACCGAAGCCACGCGGCGCCGTCCCCGGAATCGCGGTCGGTGTTCTAAACTGGTCGCATGAACGACGAAACCCCAGTGATGACCAGTCACCGTCCGTACCTGCTGCGGGCGCTGTATGAGTGGATCGCCGACAATGACATGACGCCCCACCTGCTGGTGGACGCGACGCGCAGCGGCGTGCAGGTTCCGCTGCATGCCGTCAGTGAGGGGCGCATCGTGCTGAACGTGGCCCAGCAAGCGGTCTCCGGGTTGGAGATGAGCAACGAGCTGATCCGCTTCAGCGCCCGTTTTGGCGGCGTCAGTCAATCGATTTCCGTGCCCACCCACGCTGTCGTGGCGATCTACGCGCGCGAGACCGGACAGGGCATGGTCCTGCCCGATGAGACCGGCGATGAGGCGGACGCCGGTCAGAACGCGCACCCGAGCTCCGAGGGAGCGGCAACGCAGCGGCCAGCGTTGAGCGCGGTGCCCAGCGACGCCTCAGGCGCAGAGCGCATCCACAGTGACGCGGAAGACAACGACGATGATCCGGCGCCCGATGGCGACGGAACCGATCCGTCCGGTCCGCGACGCGGCGGGCACCTTCGGGTCGTCAAGTAGCCTGGTCGACCGGACCGGCGAAAGAGACCATCCGGCCGCCGCGCAGGACCAGCCGACCCACGTGGCGGTCCTCGCCGTCGCGCGAGTAGTCGAAGCGGAACGTCCGCTCCCATCCCAGCCAGCCGTCCTCGCCGCGGTACAGGCGCATGCGCATCACGTGCACCGTCTGGTCCAGCAACTGCACACCCGCCGCCGAACAGGCCTCGCGGCCCAACACCTCCGCGCGCTCGGCGGCGCCGCGGCCCGCGCTCCAGAAAGCAAACGCCACTGATCCCACGATCATAACGATCAGCATCGTGGGCACGGTCAGCCGGCCATCGGCGGCGCGCCGAGCTTGAGCGAGAGGTCGATGGCGTGGACGTGCTTGGTCAGCGCGCCAATGGAGATGAAGTCCACGCCGTCCTCGGCGATCGCCCGCAATCCGGCAAGGTCGACGCCGCCTGAGACTTCCAGCGGCGCGGGGCGCGCATGCGCGGCGTTGATGCGCACCGCCTCGCGTCGGGTAGCTGCGTCGAAATTGTCGATCAGGATGCGGTCGCAGCCCTCGTCCAACGCCTCGCGCAGCTCCGCCAGTGTCTCCACCTCGACAATCAACGGCAGGTCGGGCTGCAACCTCCGCGCGGCCTGGATCGCCGCGGCGATCGAACCGGCGGCGCGGACATGGTTTTCCTTCAACATCACCGCGTCGAAAAGACCGATCCGATGGTTCACTCCGCCCCCGGCGCGCACGGCGTATTTCTGCGCCAGGCGCAGTCCCGGAATGGTCTTGCGAGTGTCGAGGATCCGGGTGCCGGTCCCGGCGACGGCGGCGACATGCTGCGCAGTCGTCGTTGCGGTGCCCGAAAGGGTCTGCATGAAGTTGAGCGAAGTGCGCTCGGCGGTGACCAGCGCCTGGGCGCGGCCCTCCAAAGTGGCCAGCACGGTTCCGGCCTGCACGCGATCGCCCTCTGCGACGTGCCACCGGATGCGGACGTCGGGATCCAGCGCGCGGTGGCAGGCATCAAACCACGGACGACCGCACACCACGGCGTCTTCCTTGCACAGCAGGTAGGCCGAGTCGGCGTGGTCCGACAGCAGCGCGGCGGTCACGTCACCGCCGCCGATGTCCTCCGCCAGCGCGCGGGATACATCGTCGGCCACGCAGTCCGGGGCGTGCAGCGGCTCGCTCATGCGGGCGGAAATCCGGCGACCTGCCGGGACGCGATCGCTTCCTCTGCCAGCAGGACCGGGATGCCGTCGTCCACGCGGTAGACATGCGCACGATCGCGGGTCACCAGAGTCTCGCGAAGCGCATCTGTCTGTGGGCTGCCATCAGCGCGCAGCACGCCGCCACCCGCGATCGCCTCGTTGAGCGACTTCAGGCTGCGGGTGTCGAGCATCGCCAGCGGTTGGCGGGTGGTTGGGCACACGAGCAGGTCGAGCAGTTTGCGGTCCATCTGGGCGGTTTCTCCAATGATCGGTCCGCGGTGTGCGGCGGACGGCATGGTGGGGACGCGCGCGCTCGTGGCGCTTGCGTGTGTGCCCGGTAGAATACCGTTTTGCCGTAGGGTCCAACCATGACAGACACCGTGCAGGCGCCGCTGGTCGGCCTTGTGATGGGCTCCCGTTCCGACTGGGAGACGATGCAGCACGCGGCCGCGCGCCTGGATGCCCTGGGGATCGCGCATGAGGTGAGGGTGGTGTCGGCGCATCGCACGCCGGACGTCCTGTTCGACTATGCCGCCACCGCGGCCGGACGGGGGCTGCGGGCGATCATCGCCGGTGCGGGCGGCGCGGCGCACCTGCCCGGCATGCTGGCGGCGAAGACCGCGGTGCCGGTGCTCGGCGTTCCGGTGCAGAGCAAGGCACTCAACGGCATGGACTCCCTGCTGTCCATCGTGCAGATGCCGGCCGGTGTGCCGGTCGCCACGTTTGCCATCGGCAACGCCGGGGCCACCAACGCGGCGCTGTTTGCGGCGGCGATGCTGGCCGCCGACCATGCCGATGTGGCCGCGGCGCTGGATGCCTTCCGCGCGCGCCAGACCGCCGAGGTCGCCGGCAGCGACGATCCGCGCCAATGAAGACGGTCGGCATCCTTGGAGGCGGCCAGCTGGCGCGCATGATGGTATTGGCGGGAACGCCGCTGGGCGCGCGGTTCGTCGTCCTCGATCCAGCGGCCGACGCGTGCGCATCGCATGTCGCGCCGATGGTGACCGGCGGTTTCGACGATGCGCAGGCGTTGGAGGAATTCGCGTCGCGCGCCGACGTGGCCACGTTCGATTTCGAGAACGTGCCCGCCGCGTCGGCCGACTCGCTGCTCCAGCGCGTGCCGGTGTACCCGAATCCCCGCGCGCTCGGCGTCGCCCAGGATCGACTGGCGGAAAAGACCCTGTTCGGCGAACTGGATATTCCCGTCGCACCGTTCGCGGTGGTCGACAACCGCACGCAGCTGGATGAGGCGATTGCGCGCGTCGGCACGCCCTGCATCCTCAAGACCCGACGTCTGGGCTACGACGGCAAGGGGCAGTTCCGCCTGCGCTCGGCGGACGATGCCGACGCTGCGTGGGACGCGCTGGGCGCGCAGGCGTCCAGGGTTGGACTGATCCTGGAAGGCTTCGTCGACTTCGAGAGGGAGCTGAGCGTGGTCGCGGTGCGCGATCGTCACGGCGGGTTCCGCAGCTGGCCGCTGACCGAGAACTGGCACGTCGACGGCGTCCTGTCGGCCAGCCTGGCGCCGGCCAACGTGACTGATGCGCTGGCCGAGCAGGCAACCAGCCACGCCCGCAAGGTCGCCGATGCGCTGGACTACGTCGGTGTGTTCGCACTCGAGCTGTTCTGTCGCGACGGCGGGCTGCTGGCCAACGAGATGGCGCCGCGCGTGCACAACTCCGGTCACTGGACCATCGAAGGTGCGGAGACGAGCCAGTTCCAGAACCACCTGCGCGCCGTGCTGGGACTGCCGCTGGGTTCCACGCGGATGCTCGGCCACGCCTGCATGCTCAACTGGCTGGGCGCGATGCCTTCACCCGAGGCGGTGCTTGCCGAGCCATCCGGGCATTGGCACGACTACGGCAAGGCCGCGCGCGAGGGGCGGAAGGTGGGGCATGCCACATTGCGCGCCGATTCTGTCGACGAGCTCGCCTGCGCGCTGGAGCGCGTCGGTGAAGCACTGGGCCGGCAGGAGCAGGTGGCACCGGTTGTCGCCCGGCTGCGCGAGACCGACGCCGCGACGGAAGCCACCAACGGCTAGATGGGGCTGGGGCCGGCGCCCCTCAGTTCGTGCGCTGCAGCACCAGCTCCAGCACGAACTTGCTGCCGAAGAACGACAAGACCAGCAGCGCCATCGCCACGAGTGTCCAGCGCACGGCAACCGCGCCACGCCAGCCGTAGCGCCAGCGACCGACCAGCAACGCGCCGAAGGTCAGCCAGGACAACACGCTGAGCACCGTCTTGTGGACCAGGTGCTGGGCGAGCAGGTCATCGACGAACAGCACGCCGGTGAGCAGGGTCGCCGAAAGCAGCACGAAGCCGACCTTGATGGTGCGGAACAGCAGCATCTCCAGTTCCACCAGCGGCGGCAGCGCGCGCAGCCATCCGTGGATGCTGCGGCGGCGCAGGGCGCGTTCCTGCAGCCAGAGCATGATCGCCAGCAGCGCCGCCAAGGCCAGCGTTGCGTAGGCCAGCAGCGCGGTCCAGGCGTGCAACTGCAGGCGCCAGTCAAGCGTCTCCGGCGCGATATGGCCGTGGAGGTGGTAGCCCACCAGCGTAAGCACGGCCAAGGGGAACACCACCACGCCCAGCGCAGCCATCCGGCCCTTGGCGCCCACTGCCACGGTCATCGCCGCCATCCCCAGCGAGACCAGCGAGAGCGCGGCATAGAAGTGCATGTCCGCGCCACCGATCCCGCGCCAGGCCGCCAGATGGGTGCCGGCATGCAGCAGCACCGCGCCGATCGCCGGTGCCAGCCAGGCGCGACCGGCCGCTTCACTGCTGGCGAAATTCGCGACCAGCAGGCCGGTGGCAAGCAGATAGAGAAGAACGGTGATGAGAACGATTGTCATCGGCAAAGTGTCTCACGGCGCGAACGCCCGCTGGCTCGCGCCAAGCGCGCCGCACAAGGGATTTTGAGGGTGCCGCCCGACCACGCAGCTTGGGAGCAGGCGTGATCTTCGCATGCGGCGAGCGGGCACGTGGCAGGCGGTGTGCGTGCAAACGCGACCGGGGGCGCGCGCAGTAGCCGGTGTGCCGCGGGCTATACTTGGCGACCATCTTTCCACCGTCCTTCTCCGGGTACCTCCGCATGTTCGAATCCCTGACCCAGCGCCTGTCCGGCACCATCGAGCGGTTGCGTGGCCGCGGCCGCCTGTCGGAGGAGAACATCCGCGAATCGCTGCGCGAGGTGCGCATAGCACTGCTGGAAGCCGACGTGGCGTTGCCGGTCGTGCAGGCGCTGATCGAGCGGATCAAGGTGCGCGCGGTGGGCCAGGAAGTGCTCAAGTCGCTGACTCCGGGGCAGGCCCTGATCAAGGTCGTGCGCGACGAGATGACCGCGGTGATGGGCTCGCAGGCCAACGAGCTCAACCTCAACGTGCCTGCACCGGCGGTGATCCTGATGGCGGGCCTGCAGGGCGCGGGCAAGACCACCACGACCGCAAAGCTGGCCAAGCACCTCAAGGACAAGCGCAAGAAGAAGGTCATGGTGGTCAGCGCGGACGTCTACCGGCCGGCCGCGATCGAGCAGTTGAAGACTCTCGCCGAGCAGGTCGACGTCACCTTCTTCCCGTCCAGCACCGACCAGAAGCCTGAAGCGATCGTGCGCGCCGCGATCGAGGACGCGCGCAAGTCCTTCATCGACGTGCTTATCGTCGATACCGCCGGTCGCCTCGCGATCGACGAGGCGATGATGGCAGAGATCCAGGCCCTGCACGCGGCGGTCAACCCGGTGGAGACGCTGTTCGTGGTCGATTCCATGACCGGCCAGGACGCGGCGACCACGGCCAAGGCGTTCGGCGAGGCGTTGCCGTTGACCGGCGTCGTGCTGACCAAGACCGACGGTGACGCGCGCGGCGGCGCCGCCCTGAGCGTGCGCTACATCACCGGCAAACCGATCAAGTTCATCGGTGTCAGCGAGAAGCCCGACGGCCTGGACGTGTTCCATCCCGACCGGGTGGCCAGCCGGATCCTCGACATGGGCGACGTGCTCTCGCTGGTGGAGCAGGTCGAGGGCCAGGTCGACCAGGACAAGGCACAGAAACTCGCCGAGAAGGTCGCCAAGGGCAAGAAGTTCAACCTGGAGGACATGCGCGACCAGCTCGAGCAGATGCAGAGCATGGGGGGCATCTCCAGCCTGATGGACAAGCTGCCGGGCATGGGCCAGGTACCTGATTCGGTCAAGTCGCAGGTGACCGGCAAGGAAGTGCCGCGCCTGGTGGCCATCATCAACTCGATGACCGCCAAGGAGCGACGCAATCCGGCGCTTCTGAACGGCTCGCGCCGGGCCCGCATCGCCCGCGGCGCCGGGACCACGCCGGCCGAGGTCAACAAGCTGATGAAGCAGTACCAGCAGATGGAAAAGATGATGGGCAAACTCGGCCGCGGCGGCATGAAGGGCATGATGCGCGGCATGAAGGGAATGATGGGCGGACGCGGCGGGATGCCCTTCGGCTGAGCCACTTCCCTTTGCGATACGCAATCCCCTACAATTGCAGGCTTACCTCGCCATTCCGGCGACTGGGCAACACAGGACATCACAGACCATGGTCAAGATTCGACTGACCCGCGGCGGCGCCAAGAAGCGTCCCTTCTACCACATCATCGTTACCGACAGCCGCAGTGCCCGCGACGGCCGCAACATCGAGCGTCTGGGTTTCTACAACCCGGTGGCCGCTGGTGGCGAGAAGCGCGTGGAGCTCAACACCGAGCGCGTGAAGCACTGGGTCGGTACCGGCGCGCAGATGTCCGACAAGGTCGCCCTGCTGTACAAGGAAGCCTTGAAGTCGGCTGATGCTCCGGCCACCGCTACGGCTCCGGCCGCGGCCTGATTTTCCGGCGGTGCGCCTGGCGCACTGCCAACCACGATGAACGACTCCGGGCACCGCATCCTCCTTGGCAGGGTGCTTGGTGCCCTTGGTCTGCGTGGGGAGGTCAGGATCGAATCCTGGACCGAGCCCCGCGACGCCATTTTCCGCTACCAGCCCTGGACCCTGCGCGATGCCCAGGGCAACGAGCGTGCGTGCAGGGGCGTGCGCGGCAGGGACACCGGCAAGCACGTGCTCGCCATCTTCCCCGAGGTCGCAGACCGCGACGCTGCCGAAGCGCTGACCGGGCTTGAGATCCATGTGCCGCGCAGCGCATTGCCGCCGCCGGCGCCCGGTGAATATTACTGGGCCGATCTGGAAGGCCTGCAGGTCCGCACCGTCGAGGGTGTCGACCTGGGGCGCGTATCCCACCTGTTTTCCACCGGCGCCAACGACGTGCTGGTGGCGCGTGACGACGAGCGCGAACGGATGATTCCCTTCGTCCAGCCGCAATACGTCACCGCCATCGACCTGGAGCAGGGATTGGTCACCGTCGATTGGGACCCCGAGTTCTAGCGCCGGCATGCGCGTCGATGTCATCAGCCTGTTCCCGGATTTCATTGCCCAGTGCGCCGCCTTTGGCGTGACCGGCCGTGCGGTTGAGCGGGGCCTGCTGTCGCTGCACGGATGGAATCCGCGCGACCATGCGCAGGGCAATTATCGGCGGGTCGATGATCGGCCATTCGGCGGCGGTCCCGGAATGGTGATGCTGATCGATCCGCTGCGCTCGGCGTTGAACGCCGCCCGCGCGGCGGACCCGCGGCCGGTGCGGACCGTCTACCTGAGCCCCCAGGGTGCGCCACTGACCCAGGCAAAAGTGCATGAGCTTGCGGGCCGTGAGCGGCTGCTGCTGTTGTGCGGCCGCTACGAGGGTATCGATGAACGACTGATTGCCGCCGAGGTCGACGAGGAACTCTCCATCGGTGACTACGTGCTCTCCGGTGGCGAGCTGGCGGCCGCGGTCGTGGTTGATGCGGTGGCCCGGCTGCAGGAGGGTGCCTTGAACGACGCCGAGTCCGCCGTCCAGGACAGCTTCGAGGACGGATTTCTCGACTGCCCGCATTACACGCGTCCGGTCTCGCACGAGCTGGGATCGGTGCCGGATGTGTTGATGTCCGGCAACCACGGCGACATCGCGCGCTGGCGCCGGCAACAGTCGCTGGTGAGGACGATGCAGCGGCGCCCGGATCTGTTTGACGAGTCCTCGCTGTCCAAGGCCGATCGCAAACTGCTGGAGCAGTGGCGGGCCGCGCAGGCGGAACCCGATACCGCCAGCTGAAGCCGGGATTTCGCCTTCAGCCGCGATTCCCTGTCGCCCACCGGGGGCGAACACGCCCGTACAGCCAGCACTGGCAATGATCGCCCCATCTCCGCTACAATTCGCCGCTTGACACTAATTACGCCAGACGCGGGTCCACGTGCACTCGCGCTACAACTACTCCAACAGGCCGCACCCATGAAGAAGCCCTCGATCCATACGCTGCTGCAAGAATTCGAATCCGAGCAGGTCACCCGCGAACTGCCCGTGTTCGGCCCCGGCGACACCATCGTCGTCAACGTCAAGGTCAAGGAAGGCACCCGCGAGCGCGTGCAGGCCTATGAGGGCGTGGTCATCGCAATGAAGAACGCCGGTCTCAACTCCGCGTTCACTGTGCGCAAGATCTCGCACGGCTTCGGTGTGGAGCGCGTGTTCCAGAGCCACAGTCTGGTCATCGACTCGGTCGAAGTGAAGCGCCGCGGCAAGGTCCGCGCGGGCAAGCTGTACTACCTGCGTGGTCTGGAAGGTCGCAAGGCGCGCATCAAGGAAGACCTGGCCGGTGCGGCCAAGTTCAAGGCCGAGGCGAAAGCCGCTGCCGCCGCTGCTGCGGACGCCGCCAAGTAATCCATCTGGCGATGATGCATCCGCTGCACCACAAGGCCGCCTTCGGGCGGCTTTTGTGTGTCTGCGCGGCGGGGATCGTCGGTGACCCGTGCCGCGGTCGCTCGCGGGATTGGCGGTGACAGACGCTTCCGGCACCGTTCGCCTCGACCTGTGGTTGTGGGCGGCGCGGTTCTTCAAGAACCGCACGCTGTCACGCCAGGCGATTGAAAGCGGCAAGGTCGAGGTCGACGGCCAGCGCCCGAAGGTCTCGCGCGCGGTCCGGGTCGATGATGTCCTGCGGGTGACCCGCGGGGAAGAAACCTTCGAGATCACCGTTCTCGCGCTCGCCAGCAAGCGCGGCTCTGCGACTGTCGCGCAAAGCCTGTATCGCGAGTCCGAGGAGTCCAAGGTCGCGCGCGAAGAGGCGAGGGCGATGCGCGCGGCTGCACGCGTCGGCTACGAGGCACCCAGGACCAAGCCAGACAAACGCGCCCGCCGACTGATCCGTGCGCTGGGCGATATCGACGCGCTGTAACGGCTCGGCGGTCTACGCCAGCGCCTTGATCCGGTACAGCGCCTCCAGCGCCTGGCGCGGCGTCAATTCGTCCGGATCCAGCTTGGCCAGGGCGTCCAGCGCGGCCGATGAGGGCGCGAACAGGCCGATCTGCTGGGGCTGGTCGAGGGCGGCCGCCGTCATCGCAGGCTTCGGCGCATCCCGGCTCTGCTGCTCCAGCTCCGCCAGACGGCCACGTGCCTGACCGATCACCTCTCGCGGCAGGCCGGCGAGCGCCGCCACCTGCAAACCGAAGCTGCGGTTCGCCGGGCCGTCCTTGACCGCATGCATGAACACCAGGGTGTCACCGTGCTCGCGGTCGTGGTGCTCGACGGCGTCCAGGTGGACGTTGGCAATGCCGCTGCCGGACTCGGCCAACGTCGTCAGTTCGAAATAGTGGGTGGCGAACAGGGTCCAGGCCCGGTTGTGGTGGGCAAGATGGCGGGCGCAAGCCTCGGCCAACGCGAGACCGTCGTAGGTCGAGGTGCCGCGGCCGATCTCGTCCATCAGCACCAGTGACTGCTCGGTGGCGTGGTGCAGGATGTAGCTGGTCTCGCTCATCTCGACCATGAAGGTCGACTGGCCCTTGGCCAGGTCGTCGCCGGCGCCGATCCGGGTCAGGATGCGGTCGATCGGGCCGATCACGGCGCGCGAGGCCGGTACGAAGCTGCCGATGTGGGCCAGCAGCACGATCAGCGCGTTCTGGCGCATGTAGGTGCTCTTGCCGCCCATGTTCGGACCGGTGATCACGAGCATGCGGCGCTCGTCGTGCATCACCAGGTCATTGGGCTCGAAAGGCTCGCTGCGCACCGCTTCCACCACCGGGTGGCGGCCGCGTTCGATGGCGATGCCGGGTTCGCCAGTCAGCTGCGGCCTGGACCAGTCCAGCGCCTGCGCACGTTCGGCCAGGCAGGCCAGCACGTCCAGCTCCGCCAGCGCGGCGGCGCATCGCTTCAGGGGTTCCAACTGCTCGCCCAGGGCGTCCAGCAACTGCTCGTAGAGCAGGCGCTCGCGGGTCAGCGCACGTTCGCGGGCCGAGAGGACCTTGTCTTCGAAAGCCTTCAACTCCTCGGTGATGTAGCGCTCGGCGTTGGTCAGGGTCTGGCGCCGGGTGTAATGGGTGGGCGCCTTGGCGGCGTGGGCCTTGCTGACTTCCAGGTAGTAGCCATGCACGCGGTTGTAGCCGACCTTCAGCGTCGGGATGCCGCTGGCCTCGCGCTCGCGGCTTTCCAGGTCGATCAGGTACTGGTCGGCGGTGCTCGAAAGGGTGCGCAGCTCGTCAAGCTCGGTGTCGTAACCGCTGGCAAAGATGCCGCCGTCGCGGGCGAGGACCGGCGGCTGCTCGACGAGCCCCGATGCGAGCAGGTCGGCGTGGTCCGCGTGCTCGCCCAGCTCGGCCGAGAGGCGATCCAGCAAGGGGGAGTCCAGGGGCTCGAGGCCTTTGCGCACCTCCGGCAGCATGGCCAGGCCATCGCGCAGGGTGGACAGGTCGCGGGGACGCGCACTGCGCAGGGCGATCCGGGTCAGGATCCGCTCCAGGTCACCCAGCGCGTGGAAGTGCGTGCGCAGGGTCTCCCCGGCAGGACCGGACAGTGTCTCGACCGCATGGTGCCGCCGGCGGAGGATGTCGTGATCGCGCAACGGCCGGTGCAGCCAGCGTCGCAGCAGGCGGCCGCCCATCGGCGTGACCGAGGTGTCCAGCACGCCCAACAGGGTGTGCTTGCTGTCGCCATCCATGCGCGAGTCAAGCTCCAGATGGCGGCGGGTGGGTGCGTTCATCGCGATCGCGCCATCGCCCGATTCCACCGCGATCGCCGTCAGGTGCGGCAGGCGCTGCTTTTGCGTCTCCTCGACATAGCCGAGCAGGGCGGACGCGGCGGCAATAGCCAGTGGCTTGTCCTCCAGCCCGAAACCGGACAGATCGTGCAGGCCGAAGAATTTCAGCAGCTGGCGGCGGCCACTGTCGGCGTCGAACAGCCACGGCGGCCGCACGCGCACGCCGTTGCGCTCGCTGACGAACGCCGGCCAGCCGTCCTCGTCCGCACACAGCAGCTCTGCCGGCTCCAGGCGCGCCAGCTCGGCCTCCAGGGCGTTCTCGCTGGCCACCTCGTTGACCAGGAAACGCCCACCGGCCAGGTCCGCCCAGGCGATTCCATAGCCGCTCTTTCCGCGGGAGACGGCCAGCAGCAACGTGTCGCGGCGCTCACTGAGCAGCGCCTCGTCGGTAACCGTGCCCGGAGTGACGATGCGCACCACCTTGCGCTCGACCAGCCCCTTGCTGGTGGCCGGATCGCCGATCTGCTCGCAGATGGCGACTGATTCGCCGAGTGCCACCAGACGGGCCAGGTAGCCTTCCGCGGCGTGGTGCGGGACGCCGGCCATCGGGATCGGCTGGCCGGCGGAATTGCCGCGCTGGGTCAGGGTGATGTCGAGCAGCCGCGCCGCCTTGCGCGCGTCGTCGTAGAAAAGCTCGTAGAAATCGCCCATGCGGAAGAACAGCAGCACGTCGGGATGGGCGGCTTTTTCCCGGAAGAACTGGCGCATCAGCGGGGTGTGCTCGGTGGGTGTGTCCTTCAGGTCACCTTCCGTCGTGGCGTCAGTCACTGGCTGGCTTCTCCGGGCGAGGTATGGCTTCGAGTGGGGCGTCATTCTCACGCGTTTGCGGGGGGCGTGGCCATGGTCGTCGTGGCCACGGTCACGTGGGACGCGACCTGCAGGCCTTTCGGGCGAATGTCCCCCGGCCCTCGCCTGCGGCGAGTGCCTCCTCCTTTACTTCGCCCCGAAGGTCTGCAGGTCCCGTTGATACTGTCGGATCTGCGCTCTGCAACCCTGCCGATGCTGCAACGACGGGTGCCGATAGGCTTGCGTGTGAAATAAAGGAGGAGGCACCGGTTTTATCGGTGCCGGGGGACATTCACACGCAGGCCTATCGGCACCCGGCACCCGGCCACCCCGCAAAGGCGCGATGCTTGGCGTTCGGACCATCTATGATGCATGGTTTCCCGCCCTCCGCGGGCCAATGTGGAACCTCCATGAAAGTGCTTGTGACCGGCACCGCCGGATTCATCGGCTCCCATCTCGCCAAGCGCCTGCTGGAGCGCGGCGATGAGGTGGTCGGCTTCGACAATCTCAGCGACTACTACGACGTGACCCTGAAGCAGGCGCGACTGGCGCGCTTCATGGACCATCCCGGTTACACCCACATCCAGGCCGATCTCGCCGACCGCGAGGCGGTGGAAAGCGCATTTGCGACGCACGCGCCGCAACGCGTGGTGAACCTGGCTGCGCAGGCCGGTGTGCGCTATGCGGCCCAGAACCCGCACGTTTATGTGTCCAGCAACGTCACCGGCTTCCTGCACATCCTGGAGGGCTGTCGCCACCACGGTGTCGAGCATCTGGTGTTCGCGTCCACCAGCTCGGTCTACGGTGCCAACACCACGATGCCGTTCTCCGAGCACCAGTCCACCGAGCATCCGTTGACGCTGTACGCGGCGACCAAAAAGGCCAACGAGATGATGGCGCACAGCTACGCGCACCTCTACGGCATTCCCAGCACCGGCCTGCGGTTCTTCACCGTGTACGGGCCGTGGGGCCGGCCGGACATGGCGCTGTTCCAGTTCACCAGGGCGATCCTCGCTGGGGAGCCGATCAAGGTGTTCAACCACGGCCACCACAAGCGCAGCTTCACCTACGTGGATGACATCGTGGAGGGCGTGATCCGCAGCCTGGACCATCCGCCGGTTGCCAACCCTGCGTGGAATGCCGCCGCGCCCGATCCTGCGACCAGCAACGCGCCGTATCGCCTGTTCAACATCGGCAACGAGAGCACCGTCGAGCTGCTGCGCTATATCGAAGTGCTGGAGCAGTGCCTGGGCCGCAAGGCGCAGATGGAACTGCTGCCGCTGCAGGCCGGCGACGTGCCCGACACCGAGGCCGACGTGTCCGAGCTGATCAAGGCGGTGGATTACCGGCCGCAGGTCTCGGTGGAGACTGGCGTGGCGAACTTCGTCGATTGGTACCGCGACTACTACAAGGTCTGAACCGCCCACGCGTCCGCTGACGGCAGACCGCGGGTTCCGCCGCGGATCTCCCGCGGTGCGACAGGAGGCCGCTAAAGTGGCGTCCCGCCCGTTTCGATGCCGCCCATGTCCTTCGCCAGCAAATCGCCCGCCAAGCCCGCCGCCAAGGCGAAGGTTGCCTACGTCTGCTCGGAATGCGGCTCCGACCACAACAAGTGGCAGGGGCAGTGCGCGGACTGCGGTGAATGGAACACGCTGGCCGAGTTCGTGATCGAGTCCGCCGCGGCGCAGAAGAGTGCCGCTCCCGCGCGCCGCAGCGGCTGGGCGGGCAAGGTCGATCCGCCCAAGGTCACCGCGCTCAAGGACGTCAGCCACTCGGGCGAGTCGCGCGTCTCCACCGGCATCGGTGAGCTGGACCGTGTCCTCGGCGGCGGCATGGTGGCCGGCTCGGTGGTGCTGGTGGGCGGCGATCCAGGGATCGGCAAATCGACGCTGCTGTTGCAGGCGGTGTCGAAGATGGCCGAGTCACTGCCCGCGCTCTACGTGACGGGCGAGGAATCCCTGGCCCAGGTCGCCGCTCGCGGCGCGCGCCTTGGCCTGTCGCTGGAAGGCGTCAACGCGCTGGCGGAAACCGGCGTGGAACGGATCCTTGAGCAGGCGGTCGCGACCTCGCCGCGGCTGCTGGTCGCCGACTCCATCCAGACCCTGTGGACCGAGTCACTGACCGCCGCTCCCGGATCAGTCAGCCAGGTCCGCGAAAGCGCGGCGCGGCTGGTGCGCTACGCCAAGGAAACCGGCACCGCGGTGTTCCTGGTCGGCCACGTGACCAAGGAAGGCGGCATTGCCGGACCGCGCGTGCTGGAGCACATGGTCGATGCGGTGCTGTACTTCGAGGGCGAGTCGGGCAGCCGGTTCCGGGTCCTGCGCGCGTTCAAGAACCGCTTCGGCGCGGTCAACGAACTGGGCGTGTTCGCGATGGGCGACAAGGGCCTGCGCGAGGTGTCGAATCCGTCGGCAATTTTCCTGTCCGGCAGTGTCGCCGCCCAGCCCGGCAGCTGCGTGATGGTGACCCGCGAGGGCACACGGCCTTTGCTGGTCGAGGTGCAGGCGCTGGTGGACGCCTCGCCGCTGTCCAACCCGCGCCGGGTGGCCGTCGGCATGGAAGGCAACCGGCTGGCGATGCTGTTGGCGGTCCTGCACAGGCATGCCGGGGTGGGAGTGGGGGACCAGGACGTGTTCGTGAACATCGTCGGCGGCATCCGCGTGCAGGAGACCGCCGCCGACCTGCCGGTCTTGCTGGCGGTGCTGTCGAGTCTGCGTGACCGGCCGCTGGCGGAGAAGACGATTGCCTTCGGCGAGGTCGGACTGTCAGGCGAGATCCGCCCCGTGCCTAACGGCGAAGACCGCCTGAAAGAGGCGGCCACCCACGGCTTCAAGCGCGCAATCGTGCCCAAGGGCAACGCGCCACGTAGCGGCCAGATCGGCGCGATGGAAGTGATTGCGGTGGAGCGCCTGGCGGAGGCGGTTGAGGCGGCGGGCTGAGGGCGGGTAGAGCTCTGCGCTTCTTGATTGCGGCGGGCGGGGGCGACTGTCCTTGGGTGCGAATGTTCCCCGGCACCGATGAAGCCGGTGCCTCCTCCTTTATTTCGCACCCAAGGACACTCACCCCCGTCGTTCCGGCTTGGCGGCGGTTGCAGGGCGCAAGGTCAGCGTCTCGCTTTCGGCCTACCGCTGCGGTCCGACAGCGAGATCTGGTGTCCTTCGGAGCGAAGTAAAGGAGGAGGCCTCCGTCTCCGGCGGAGGCCGGGGGACATTCGCTGTGAAGGACGCCAGGTCTCGCCCAAGCGAATGAACCAAAAAAACGGCCGGATTTCTCCGGCCGTCTCGATCCAACGCGTAGCGTGCGGCTTACTTCAGGTTCGACGCCACGAAGTCCCAGTTGACCAGCTTCCAGAAGGTTTCCACATACTTCGGCCGCGCGTTGCGGTAGTCGATGTAGTAGGCGTGCTCCCACACATCGCAGGTCAGCAGCGCGGTATCGCTGCCGGTCAGCGGCGTGTTGGCGTTGGACGTGCTTACCAACGCCAGCGAACCGTCGGTGCGCTGCACCAGCCAGCCCCAGCCGGAGCCGAAGGTCTTGACCGCGGTATCGCTGAACTGCTCCTTGAACGCGGCGAAGTCGCCGAAGGACTTGTTGATCGCCTCGGCCAGCTTGCCGGTCGGCTCGCCGCCGCCGTTGGGGCTCAGGCAGTTCCAGTAGAAGGTGTGGTTCCAGACCTGGGCGGCGTTGTTGAACATCCCGCCCTGCGACTTGCGGATGATGTCCTCAAGCGGCATGTCGGCAAACTCGGTGCCTTCGATCATCTTGTTGAGGTTGTCGACGTAGGCCTTGTGATGCTTGCCGTAGTGGAAGTCGATGGTCTCGCCGGAGATGTGTGGCTCCAGGGCGGTGCGTTCAAACGGAAGCGGTGGCAGTTCGATGGCCATTGGCGGGCTCCTTGCAGGGGCGGACGGGGTCACGGCCCGGGTAGGGCCGCGAACGTGATGAGGCATTACAATTAGCCATTCTATCCCCACCCCTGTTTCCGGGCCGTCAATGGCGGGAGACGCATTGCAGGAGCCGCGCGCATGCCGGTGATGGACCAGATCCGGACCGCAGTCGAAAGCCACCCGGTCGTACTTTTCATGAAGGGAACCCCGCAATACCCGATGTGCCAGTTTTCCAGCCGGGCCGTGCAGATCCTGCTGGCGGCGGGCGGCGCAGCCATGCACACGGTCAACGTGCTGGAAGAGCCGGAAATCCGCGCCAACCTGCCGCGCTACTCAAACTGGCCGACGTTCCCGCAGTTGTTCATCCACGGCGAGCTGATCGGTGGCAGCGACATCACCGCCGAGTTGGCCGAGTCCGGTGAGTTGGCGCGCATGCTCGGCGAGGCCTTGCCGCAGTGACCGCCGCATTGGAGGCGATCGACAGCGACGCGCTCGCCGGCCGCGTGGTTTTGCTGACCGGCGCCCACGGCGGACTCGGCAGCCAGGCGGCCATCGCCTGCGCGCGCGCAGGGGCCCAGTTGGTCCTCTCGGGCCGCAAGGTGCCGCGCCTGAACCGGGTCTACGACGCCGTTGCGGCGGCCGGCCCGGAGCCGATGTTATATCCGCTGGACCTCGAAGGGGCCTCGCCTGACGATTACGCGCAGATGGCCGAGCGCATCGGCGCCGAGCTGGGCAGGTTGGACGGCGTACTGCATTGCGCGGCGGAATTTGCCGGACTGACGCCGTTGTTGCACACCGATCCGGCGGCCTTCGCGCGCGCGATCCACGTCAACCTGACTGCGCCCTGGTGGCTCAGCCAAGCGTGCCTGCCGCTGCTCTCCCAGGCGCCGGACGCTGCGCTCGTGTTCGCGATGGACGACCCGGCGCGGGTGGGCAAGGCGTTCTGGGGCGGCTATGGCGTGGCCCAGCACGGGCTGGCCGGTCTCGTGGGGATGCTGCACGCAGAATTGGCGAGCACCACGGTGCGCGTGTCCGGGCTGCAACCCGGGCCCATGCGTACGGCGCTGCGCGCCAAGGCGTATGTGGAGGAAGACGTCCAGCGAGCCACCGATCCCGAGCGATACGCGCCAGCGTGCGTGACCCTGCTGTCGAGTGCCGGCGTCGCCCATCGCGGCCAGGTCTGGGCACCCGACGCATGAGCAGCCGACCGTGACCATCACCGCCGCCGCCCTTCTGCTGTTCCTGATCCTGGATCCGCTGGGCAACATCCCGATCTTCCTCAGCATGCTGCGCACGCTCTCGCCCGAGCGCCAGCGCTACGTCCTGGCGCGCGAGCTGCTGATTGCGCTGGGCGTGCTGATGGTGTTCCTGTGGGGCGGCAAGTACGCCCTGGAGGCCATGCACCTGCGTCAGGATTCGGTCTCCATTGCCGGCGGCATCGTGCTGTTCCTGATCGGCATCCGGATGATCTTCCCGCCGCCGGAAGGGCTGATGGGCGAGCTGCCGGACGGCGAGCCCTTCATCGTGCCGCTGGCGATCCCGCTGGTGGCCGGACCTTCAGGGATGGCAGCGGTGCTGCTATTGGGCAGCAACGAGCCGGGCCGGCTGATGGAATGGAGCCTGGCGCTACTGATCGCCTGGGGAGCCACGGCCGGGATCCTGTTCTCGGCCACCTACCTGTACAAGCTGCTGGGCATGCGTGTGCTGACCGCGGTCGAACGCCTGATGGGGATGCTGCTGGTGGCGATCTCGGTGCAGATGTTCCTGGACGGTCTGGTCGGGTATCTGGGCATCGCGGTCTGAGGCAAGCACGCACGCCGTGCGGTTTTCGTCATTGGCCGGTAACTCGCGCAAGCTATCGTTTCTCCGTGTTAAACTGCCGTTAACCGACGACGCAGTCGGTTTTTTACATCCATGCGATCCGGAAATCCTGCCAGCGCGTCGGCGCTGGTCGTGCCCGTTACCCACGCCCGAGGCCCTTTTGCCATGACCCACCCCAGCCGCGTCCGGTTGTCCAAGCTCACTTTGGGACTGCTCGTCGTCCTCGCTTCCGCCCCCGTTTTCGCCCAGAGCACCTCCGCCGGCCTTGGCGGCCAGGTCATCGGTGCCGACGGCCAGCCGGTGGCCGGTGCTGAAGTCACCATCGTCCATGCCGAGTCGGGCACGGTCAGCCGAGTCACCACCGATGCCAGCGGCCGCTACAACGCCCGCGGTCTGCGCGTGGGTGGGCCGTACACGGTAACGATCAACAAGGCGGGTGCCGGTAGCCGGTCGCAGGATGACATCTACCTGCCGCTGAACCAGGTCGCGACCGTCAACGCTCAGCTCAACAATGACGTGACCACCCTGGGTTCGGTCCAGGCCGTGGCGACCATGGGTGGCTCGGAGATCTTCAGCGCAGAGAAGATGGGTACCGGCACGAACGTCACCCGCGAGACCATCGACGCGCTGCCGTCGGCCAACCGCAACATCCAGGACTACATCCGCCTGGATCCGCGCATCTCCCAGATCAGCAAGGCGGACGGCGCGATTTCCGCCGGGGGCCAGAACACCCGCTACAATGCGATCCGCATCGACGGCATCAGCGCGTCCGATCCGTTCGGCCTGGAATCCAACAACCTGCCGACCGAGCGCCAGCCCGTCTCGATGGACGCGATCGAAGAGATCACCATCGACCTGGCCAACTACGACACCACCATCAGTGGCGGCACCGGCGCGGTGGTCAACGCGGTCACCAAGTCGGGTACCAACGAGTACCACGGCACGGTCTACTACACCTACCGCGACAAGGACCTGGTCCGCACGCGTCTGGAAGGCGACCGCGGCGACTTCAACGGCTTCAACGACGAGCAGACCTACGGCATGACCTTCGGCGGCCCGATCGTCAAGGACAAGCTGTTTTTCTTCGCCAACTACGAGAAGTACGAGCGCTCCGCGCCCGGCGTCGCGCTGGAAAGCACCCCGTTCGGCTCCGGTGACATCACTGCCGCTGACATCACCACCGTGCAGAACCTGATGTCCGCCCGCGGTTACGACATCGGCGGCCTGTCCGCGCCCGACAGCAAGACCGAGATCGAGGAGTACGCGGTCAAGCTGGACTGGAACATCAACGACAGCCACCGCGCCGCCCTGCGTTACAACAAGATGGAGCAGGACGTGATGCGCTTCCCGGGCATCGGTACCGGCACCGTGTCGCTGAGCAACTATTGGTATTCCCAGCCGAAGATCTACGAGACCTGGATGGGTGAGGTGTTCTCCGACTGGAGCGAGAACTTCTCCACCGAGTTCAAGGTCTCGCACAAGGACTACTCGGCCAACCGCGTGCCCAACGTCAACCTGCCGCAGATTCGCATCAACGGATTTGGTGACAACAACGCGGCGTTGCTGTTCGGCACCGAGCAGAACACCCACGTCAACATCATCGAGAGCAAGGAGTTGAGCGCGTTCGGTGCGGCCACCTGGTACGCCGGCGACCACACCGTCAAGTTCGGCTTTGACTACTCCGACAACGACCTGATGAACTTCTACGGTCGCAACCTCAACGGCGTCTACGAGTTCAAGGACCTGGACGCATTCGTTGCCGGTACGCCGACGCGCTACCAGTTGCGCGCGCCGCGTCCGGGCGGCAGCCGCGCCGACATCCCGGCCAGCTTCACTCTCAAGAACACCGGCGTGTTCCTGCAGGACACCTGGGCGATCAACTACAACCTGAACCTGATGGCCGGCGTCCGCGTCGACATGCCGTCCTTCAGCGACCAGCGCCTGTACAACGCGCGCATCGAGCAGCTCTACGGCTACAACAACACCAACCTGGTTGACAGCAACCTGGTGCAGCCGCGCGTCGGCTTCAACTACACCTTCGACAGCGACCGTCCGACCCAGCTGCGTGGCGGCGTGGGCCTGTTTGGCGGCGCAGCCCCGAACGTCTGGCTCGCCGGTGCGTACCAGAACACCGGCCTGAACTACGTCGAGTACGATCTGCGCGGCGGCCAGGCCCCGGTATTTGATCCGACCCAGCCGCCGTCCACCGCCGGGCTGACCCCGGGCGCGGCGCGCCAGAACGTCGACCTGATCGAACCGGGCACCAAGCTGCCGTCGGTCTGGAAGACCAACCTGGCCTTCGATCACGAGTTGCCGTGGCATGGCATCGTGGCGTCGGCGGAAGTCCTGTTCACCAAGGTCAATGACGGCATCTACTTCGAGCGTCTGGACGTGATGAACCCGACGTTCACCGGCACCATGGACGGCCGCGACAACTACTGGAACGCGGCGGGCCGCAATCCGGCCAACGCTGGCCGGTTCGGCATGGAAGCGGGCAGGATCGGTGGCAGCAACTGCAGCGCCGCCGTGGTCGCCGCGGGCAACTGCCCGGACGTCAAGGCGAATCGTCCCGGCGACATCGGCGACGTGCTCCTGCTGCGCAACACCAGCAAGGGCAGCAGCTCGCAGGCGACCTTCTCGCTGAGCAAGCCGATGACCGAGAACTGGGGCTGGTCGCTGGGTTACACGTTCACCCAGGCCAAGGAAGTCAGCCCGCTGACCAGCTCGCAGAACACCTCGAACTGGGGCAACACGCTGATTTACAACGCCAACGAGAACGTGGCCTACGACTCGCGCTACGCAATCAAGGACCGCGTCACCGGAACCCTGCAGTGGCAGCACGACTTCTTCGGTGACAACACCACCAGCGTCGGCCTGTTCTACGAGGGCCGCTCGGGGCGTCCGTACAGCTACATCTACTACAACGACGCCAACGGCGACGGTGCCAACACCAACGACCTGTTCTACGTGCCGGCCGGCCCGGGCGACGTGATGTGGACTGGCAATGCCGACTCGACGCCGGCGCAGATGGAGCAGCAGTTCTTCGACTGGATGGCCGCGAACGCACCCGAGTTGCAGGGCCATCGTGGCAGCGTGGCTCCGGCCAACGGCTTCCGCGCCGGCTGGACCAACAGCTTCGATGTCCGCGTCAGCCAGGAACTGCCCGGCTTCTTCAAGGGCCACAAGGCCGAGCTCGCGCTGGACGTGATGAACGTTGGCAACCTGCTCAACAAGGACTGGGGCCTGATCGAGGACTACGGCTTCTTCTCGACCCGTCGCGTGGTCAACTACGCCGGTATCGACCCGGTCACCGGCAAGTACGTCTACAACTTCTCCGGCTCCACCGACAACGCGCAGATCCAGGAAAACAACAACGACAAGGGCAACACCGCGGTATCGCGCTGGTCGATGATGTTGAGCTTCAAGTACAAGTTCTGATTCCGGTCAGGACGATGCACGACGGAAGCGGCCGGGGAAACCCGGCCGTTTTCATGTGTCTGCGTTAAAGTCCCCCGGTCGAGAAAAATACAACAAGGAACCACCCGCAAATGAGTCATCCCAGCAACGCCGTCCTGCCGACCGTCAACGCCCGGATCCATCCGCGCGGGGGGCTGGACATTCTTTCGCGCAAGGAAGTCGCGCGCCTGGCCGATGCGTCCAGTGGCGGCATGCACGATCTGCTGCGCCGTTGCGCGCTGGCGGTCATGACCAGCGGCAGCACCTCCGACGACCCGCGCGCCGCGCAGGAGCTGTATCCGAACTTCGACATCCAGGTCCACCAGCAGGATCGCGGTGTCCGCATCGACCTGCAGCACGCCCCGGCGATGGCGTTCGTGGACGGCGAGATCATCCACGGCGTGGCCGAGCTCCTGGCCGCGGTGGTACGCGACCTGGCCTACCGCTCGATCGAGCTGGGGCAGGAGGGCGATCGCGACCTGCACAGCAGCGAGGGCATCACCGACGCGGTCTTCGGCCTCCTGCGCAACGCCCAGGCGCTGCTGCCCGCCGACCCCAACCTGGTGGTGTGCTGGGGCGGCCACTCGATCAATCGCGAGGAGTACCTCTATACCAAGGAGGTCGGCTACGAGCTGGGTCTGCGCGGGCTGGACATCTGCACCGGATGCGGTCCGGGCGCAATGAAGGGCCCGATGAAGGGCGCCACGATTGCGCATGCCAAACAGCGCAAGCGCCACATGCGCTATATCGGCGTCACCGAGCCGGGCATCATCGCGGCCGAGTCGCCGAACCCGATCGTGAACCACCTGGTGATCATGCCGGACATTGAGAAGCGTCTGGAGGCCTTCGTGCGGCTTGGCCACGGCATCGTGGTGTTCCCCGGCGGCGTGGGTACCGCGGAGGAAATCCTCTACCTGCTGGGCATTCTGCTGCGCGAGGAGAACGCCGACGTGCCGTTCCCGCTGGTATTCAGCGGTCCGACCAGCGCGGCGCCGTATTTTGAACAGATCGACCGGTTCATCCGCCTGACCCTGGGCGATGCCGCGACCCGTCTGTACCAGATCATCACCGGCGATCCGACCGCGGTCGCCCGGCGCATGGCGAACGGTGTCCGCAAGGTGCGCGAGCACCGCCTGAACATGCGCGACTCGTTCTTCTTCAACTGGTCGCTCAACGTGCCGCTGGAGTTCCAGCAGCCGTTCATCCCGACCCACGAAGCGATGGCGTCGCTGGACCTGCACCACGGCCGCAAACCGTTCGAACTCGCAGCCGACCTGCGCCGCGCGTTCTCAGGCATCGTCGCCGGCAACGTCAAGGAAGACGGCCTGCGCCGCATTGAGGAGCACGGACCGTTCGAGATCCACGGCGACCCGGAGATCATGGCCTCCCTCGACGCGCTGCTGCTGGCGTTTGTTGAGCAGCGGAGGATGAAGATCGCCGGTGACTACAAGCCCTGTTATCGCGTGGTTGCCTGACAGACAGCGTGTCGTGGCGACGAGGGAAGGGGGGCTCTCTCCGCCCGACAGGAGTTCCGTACGCAGAGTCGCTTGAGAGCCGAGCCGCTTCCGTTTGGTTGCTCAGGCGTTTACAGGTAGCCGCACGGTGGCAATGAAGCGCCCGTTTCCCACCTGCGTCTCCACACTGCCGCGACCGTCCGTCATGGCCTCGATACGGACTTGCGACGCATTCAGACCGACCTGATGGCCGGTCGACGCGGAACCGCCGGACGCGGGCAGGGGATTGCTGATCCGCACGATGATGTGCTCCGGCGTCGTCGTGACTCGCACGTCCACATCGCCGTGCGGGAGCCGCTCAACGCCATGGCGCACCGCGTTCTCGACCAGCGGCTGGATCGACAGCGCAGGCACCGTCACCGCCGGCAGCTCGCGCGGCAGGTGCCAGTGCACCGTGAGCCGGTCACCGAAGCGCAGCGCCTCGATTTCCAGATAGCGTCGCGCAAGCGACAGCTCATCGGCCAGCGGGATCTGCCTTGGACCACCCAGCGCCGCCCGGAACAGGTCTGCCAAGTCCAACAGCAAGCGCTCCGCCTCCTCAGGCCGCTCATGAACGAGCGCAGCGCCCGTGTTGAGCGTGTTGAACAGGAAGTGCGGGCGGATGCGGGCCTGCAGCGCCTGCAGCTCGGACTGCTTCGCGCGAACGGCATGGAGGCGGCCACGCCAGTGGTTCTGGAAGGCAGCCAAGCCGAGCAAGCCGACCACGAGGACGATCCCGATCAAACGCAGCAACAACCCGCCCCAAGCGCCTGGCGCCATTCCAACAATTGGCTCGAAGGTGAATCGGGTAATTGCCGCTAACCCGCACGCATTTGCCAGCAGTAGAGCGAGGACGAGATAGCCGATCCGTAACGGCGAGAATCCTGCGACCGCACGCTTCACAAGGTATAGCTCGCCAAGAGTCGCCAGTAAAATCCCCTGCATCGCTAACGACACCACGCCTAGGTACCGGAAAGGCCGGTCCACCCCAAGGGCTAGAGTCAAAATTACGGCAACACCTTCTGTAATCAGCATCATCCAGAGCACACTGGATGGCTGCCAGGCATAATGGAGAAGAGAGCCGAGGACTCCGACGGTCGATCGCATCGCGCTAATCTTACAGGACGGGCTCGATGCGGCGCGCCAAGCGACGTTCATCCTGCGGACGCTGCCGTTCGTCCGATTGTCATTGCAGCGTAGATACGCCCGCGTAATATGAAACGAGGGAAAACAGGGGGTTAGATGTCAACGCTCAGTCAGCACCGCCCTCCGCCGAGTGGAGGATTTACGTTGGTCGAACTTATGGTCGCAATCGCCATAGTGGCGATATTGGCTGCCATTGCGTTTCCAAGCTTCCAGCCGACGATCCGCTCTAATAGGCTCGCCACGGCCACGAACCAGCTGACCTCCTCGTTCAGCCTGGCGCGCAGTGAAGCGATCAAGAACACACGGGGCGGCGGCGTTTGCAGCAGTGCCAATGGTACAAGTTGCTCTGGCGCTACCGACTGGTCCCAAGGTTGGCTGGTGTGGTCCGATACGAACGATACGGGCGTTTTTGAAGCCGCTACTGATACCGTGCTGCGGTATTCGCAGGGCCCTCGATCCGTCATCGTGTCAGGACCGGCGTCTGCGGATGCTATTCGCTTCGACCGGAGGGGGCGTCTGATTGGGGCTGCGGATATCCCGCTTTCTATACAGCCGGACGAGTGCGGCGGCCAGAATCTGCGGCGGGCGCTGGTCGTCACTCGGATAGGACAGATTCGCAAAGTAAACCCATTGGGAAGTTGCATATGAAGCGGAGTTTTTCGCCCAAGCCCAAAGTGCACGGCTTCAGCCTGATTGAGGTAATGATCGCGATCCTTGTGATGGCCTTCGGCCTGCTCGGGTTTGCGCTTTTGCAGACGATGAGCGTGCGGTTCGCGCAAAGTTCGAACTACCGCACCCAAGCAACCAACCTTGCGTATGACATGCTCGACCAGATGCGTTCAAACCGGTTACTCGCGGCCCAATACGGCAACGCGACCTTCAGTGGCGGAACTGCCGTCCCATGCACCGCCCCCACCGGCGATGTGGGCATCCCCGCGAACATTAGCCGCTGGCAGTGTCAGGTCAGGAACGCGCTGGGTGAGCAGGCGGCTGCCACAGTGACCTTTGCCGACGGCAACGCCACGGTCGCAATAAGTTGGGCTGATCAACGGTGGGAGAAGAGCGCCGCCCGCAAGACGAACGACTTCGAAACCGGTCGCGTCACACTTGGAGCACGTCTGTAATGTCCGCCCGCCGTTCCATTCTTGGTCTATCGCTCATCGAGCTGATGATCGCGCTGGTACTTGGTTCGATCCTCATCTTGGGGCTCGCCCAGGTTTTCGCGGCTTCCCGCGCTTCCTATGCCCTATCTGAGGGGCTTTCCCGGGTGCAGGAAAACGGGCGCTTCGCCGTCGATTACCTACAGCGCGACTTGCGGATGGTCGGCCATTTCGGCTGTGCGAACGATCAGTTCCGCTTGCAGAAGCCGGGGTTTCTGAAGTCGCACCTTGCCGCGTCTGGCCCGCTTGATTTTGTGCGCAGCATTCAGGGTTACGAAGCGACCGGCACCGGTCCGTCTGCCACGGTGGTGCTGCCCACCGACGCAGAGATTCAGTCGCCTGGCAGCTGGGCCGGTAACCCAGCGTTGCCGGCGTTCATCAGCGGGGCCAACCCCAAGCCGCTTCCCGGCAGCGATGTGTTGTTGGTTCGTTTCCTGTCGGGCGAAGGTGTTCCAGTTACAAGCATCAACGCGACCGGCGTGTCTGTGGACCCGACCAAATGGAACGTGCTCACCCAAAGTGGAATCACCAACCCTTCACTTTTCGGGGTGGCCGACTGCACGTATGCGGATGTCTTCCAGGCGACTACGGTTTCCGCGGGAACGATCACAGCCACCCACACAGCCCTCAACACCTCGGCGGTCGACTTTGCCAGCAGGTACAGCGCCAGTCCGGCGGGCCAGACGATGTTGTATCGCGCAGAAGCGGTGGCGTACTACGTCGCCGCTGGTGCCGGAGGCGGACCATCGCTGTGGAGATTGCGGTTTCATTCAATCCCCGGCGGAGGTTTGGTTTCCGACTCGGAGGAACTGATTGAGGGAATAGAGAACCTTCAACTCATCTACGGCCGTGACCAAGGCACCGTTACGGCGTTGACCGGTAACGTTGGCATGCAGGACACCGCAAACGTCCTCGGCACCAGTGAAGCGGAGTGGCGTCGGGTTGGGCAGGTACGCATCGGCTTGCTGGCGCGAAGTCCGGACCGGTCGGCAGCAGCTGCGGCGCAGCTCAGCCCGCGCGTCCTCGGAACGACGCTCACGCCTCCGGCAGATGCGCGCTACAGAGCGGTTTATGAAACTACTGTTGCGCTGCGCAACCGTCTCTACAGCACCCAGTGAGCAAACTTATGCTTAAAACCGAACTCAGGGCGCCCAAGCGACGGCAGCGAGGCGCGGTCCTCTACATCGCATTGATCATGCTGGTGTTGATCGCACTGCTGGGCATCGTCGCGATGCAGGTCTCAGGTTTGCAGGAGAAGATGGCTGCAAACTATCGAAACACCAACCTGGCATTCCAGAATGCGGAAAACCGTGCCAGTACCGCAGAGTGCTTTCTCGATAACCTGGTCAACCGGCGCAGCACCGCCGCGTGCGTTCCCGGTACGGTCAATATCGAGGAAATTTGTGACAGCGGTTTTGATGCCACCAATTGGGCCAGGACCACGTCCATGTCTAGCAGTGCTGCTGCGAGTACTAATATGCGCTCGATAGGTAAATGCATCTCCGGCCAGTCGAGCCTGGGAATGGGTAGAACGGCGGAGCGCGGCGGCGACCCCAATCCCGTCTACCAGATTACCGTCTACGCGACTGACACACCGTCGAGCCCGTCGGCTGACGCGGCCATCGATACCATCTTCATGCCTTGAGGTGCCCCATGGCGACCAGGACGATTGTTTACATTCCCTTGCTTGCCGCCGGCTTGGCGGGAGCTGCGCTCTTCGCCTATTCGGTGTACGCAACCCAGGGTTCCGGCACGCTGGCCCAGGCGCCGATGAACATTCAGGCCAACATCAAGCCAGCGTTTATCATGGCGGTTGACGATTCTGGCTCAATGACGTTCCAGACGATGTTTCCCAGCCAGGACGGCGAGGCGTGCTGGAGTGACAGCGCGAAGAGTTTCTTCAACACGGACGGGAAACTTCGGAAGTCTACCGACCCCGTCAGCCAGTGTGACTTTTTCTACGTTTCCCCTGGCCCTCGGATCAGTGGGACTTACCTTGGCATACCGCCGATTGACACTTTCGGGTTTGCGCGTTCGCACGAGTTCAATCCGTCCTACTTCAACCCATACATCGCCTACGAGCCCTGGGTTGCGGCGGACCAGTCAAGCTATCCTGATGCAGACAAGAACCAGACGCGTATCGATCCCCGCCAAGCTGCGAGCGTGCGGTTGTTCCAGAAGGACCACACCACGGGCGTGTTCCGTTTGCGCAAGGGAATGTTGCTGCCGGCCGGTAGCAAGTTCACTGCCAGCGGGACCTACCGTGATCTGAAGAACGACATGGAGTGGAGCGGTGGCAACGTCGACGCCACTTTTGAATATACGCCTGGCGTTTTCTACCTAAAATATGAAAGCGACACCGACCCGTTGCCACCGGGTTACTCGAACGGTCATCGCAACCGAGTTTCCAACGCGTGCGGCAGTGGCTGTGACATGTGGCGCTACGAGCCGAAGACCGACGAGGCGCAACGGAATTTTGCCAACTGGTTTTCCTTCTACGGGAATCGTAACCGGGCAATGGTTGCGGGCATGACCCGGGCCATGGCAGACATCCGCGACATGCGGGTAGGCTACGTAACCATCAACGAGAAGAAGCCGGATCAGCTTCCCATGAGGGATCTGACCACGCAGGGCGACAAATCACTCCTCTACGATTCGATGCTGGCACTGGGCGCGAGCGGTGGCACGCCAAATCGCCAGGCGGTGGAATATATCGGTGAGCAGTTCATGCGCACAGACAAGGGGGCGCCCGTACAGAATCAGTGTCAGAAAAACTCCGGGATGCTGTTCACCGACGGATACAGTAACGGCGGCGGACCGTCGGCTCCGGCGATAACTGGACTTGGAATCCCCTTTGACCCTACACCCGAGAACTCGATGGCGGCAATCGCGACCAAGTATTACCAGACGACGCTTCGCACCGGTACCGGCTTTCCGGCGGGCAAAGTACGCATCCCGGAGGCTTGCTCCACGTTGCCTGTTGACTCGATCGAACGGAGGCGGCTGGACTGCAATCCCAACCTCCACATGAACTTCTTCGGTATCACGCTTGGCGCGAGGGGCAATCTATTCGACCCCGATGTTGAGAAGGATCCGTACACCGACAGTACGGTCTATGGAAAGTGGCCGGGCAGGGAGAACGACAATCCGAGCACCGTGGACGACATCTGGCATGCGGCGATAAACACCCGCGGCGAGTACATCAACGCCCGCTCGCCTGTCGACATCACCTCTGCGATGCGCCGGGTTCTCGCGTCGGCGGGCGGCGGCAGCACTCCGTCCGGCAGTCTCGGGCTGACCGGTGCCAGGATCGGCGATGGTTCCTTTACCGTCACTCCCAGCTATACCGCTCGTAACGAAAGCACGGACTGGTACAGCAATCTGCTGGCGCAGACTGTAACGAGTAATGTGCTCACCGGAGAGGCGACCTTCACCAAGCTGTGGGAGGCGACCGACCCCGGCAAGATTCCCATACACGGCAGTCGTAAGATCTATCGTGCCAAGAATCAGGCCACCGGGGTCAAGCCGAACGTCAAGCCCTTCGATACCTCCAACGTTACGCTCGACGATTTCTGTGTAAGCAGTGACCCTCTTGCCCGCTGCAGCAAGAGCGGCAGCACCAATGGCATCAGCGGCAGCAGCAGCCGACTGAAGCTGAACCTCGCCGACATTGTCAATTACCTGCGTGGCGACCAGTCGGCAGAGGTCAAGAACAACGGAAAACTGCGTGACCGGACAACGCGTCTCGGCGACATAGTCAATTCCACGCCAGTGGTGGTCTCGCCATATACTGATCACGGATACCGCAGCCTACGTACGGTGTCTGGCGTTGGGACCTATGCCTACCCGTTTATTTCGAGCTATGAGACGTTCCTGGCTGCCAAAAAGACGGCTGACAAGCCAGTAGTGTTTGCGGGCGCTAATGACGGCATGCTGCACGCATTTGATGGCAAGACCGGTACTGAACTTTTCGGTTTTATACCGGCCACCGCACTCGGACATATGGGGAACCTGCTGTTTCCATATGCCTCCGCGGACAAAGAGAACCAGGTTTTTTCCCACACATTCTATGTTGATGGCCCCGTCACAGTTTCCGACGCTTATCTGGGGGGCGATTGGAAGACCGTTCTTGTAGGAACAGCTGGGGCCGGCGGTCGCGGGGTGTTCGGACTGGACGTGACCTCTCCGGCCAGTTTCGCCGCGGGCAACGTTCTGTGGGAGATCAACGACAAGGTGTCGGACGCAGGTATCAAAGGTGACATCGGGCACGTGCTTGGCAAGCCTGTGATCGTGCCGGTCATAAATGGCGCAACCATAAGCTGGAAGGCTATTTTTGGCAACGGCTACAACAGCAACCTGCAGGATGCCGTGTTGTTTGTGGTCGATATCGCGACCGGCGCAGTGACGCGTATCAAGGCCGAGGAGTCGTCGCGGGCGTCCGTCCCGAACGGCCTGGGAAATATCGTCGTGCTGGATCGGTGGATCGGCGACGCCAAGGGAACCGGCCAGCAGGCTGGTGGTGATGGTTTTGCGGACACGGTGTACGCAGCCGACCAGAATGGCGCTGTGTGGAAGTTCGACCTGCGCGACAACAGCGTGCCGTCCGCCCCGTTTTTCGTGGCGACCGATGCCAACAGCGGAGGCACTCGCCAGCCCATTCTGGGCGGGCTTGAAGCCGCAGCCGGGCCGGGCGGCGCGGTGATGCTGTACTTCGGTACGGGCAGCTTCTCGTTTGACGGCGACAAGACCGATACCCAGCTCCAGTCGGTGTACGGAGTGCTTGATCGCGGGGCCAACGTGTCGCGCTCCGAGCTGCTGCAGCAGACGATCACGGAGGTGTCTGGAGAGCGGAAGTTGACTGACGCCAGCAATGGGTCGAGCCCGGGTTGGTACATCAATCTTGCCGTAGGGTCCGCACGCAAGGGTGAGCGGGTGATTGGTTATCCTAGGGTTGAAAGCGGCGTCGTGTTTATCACCACCTATGAGCCACAAAGTACGGCGGATTGCGCTGGGGACGGTTTCAACCGGATCTATGGCGTCTACGCGCTCTCGGGAGGTTCGGCGATGTCGTCCGTACGATTTGGCTCACCAACCGGCAGCTCGCCCGGTAGCGGAGCCAATGGATTCATGCTCGAAACCGGCGGCTCCGCGCCGGTCAAGGATGTGGCTGTTCTGTCCACCCCGCGTTTACAGCCTCTGCCTGCCACTGCTACAGCGGCAGAACAGGCTGCAGCACTCGCTGCACGATGCTCGATGATTGTCCAGGTTGCCGGAGCACCGCCGATGTATATGCCTAGGCAATGTGGACGGCAGTCGTGGAGGCAAGTCCGATGATTCCGCGTTATTTCCGTGTGTTGTCGGTCAGCGGCTTTACGCTCATCGAACTGATGATTACCGTTGCGGTGGTCGCTATCCTTGCGTCGATTGCCTATCCCAGCTATCAGGAACAGGTGCGCAAAACCCATCGCGCGCAGGCGAAAGCCGATCTTATCGAGTATGCGCAGTTGGCGGAACGGTTTCATACCGTTAATAACACATACGTGGGTTTTACTTTGCCGAGTGCGGTGTCACCGCGGGAAGGAGGTACTGTCCGCTACAATCTCGCGCTCAGCCCGGCGTCGACACAGGCGGCGTTCACACTTCTGGCAACCGCGAATGGCGCTCAGGCAAAAGATCGGTGCGGCAATTTGGGGCTGAACCAAGCGGGTATCAAGACGGTTAGCAAGGGCACCGTTTCCGATTGCTGGTAGACCCTTGAAAGTACGGTGGTTGATGCTCGCACTCGAGAAGGGCGCAGCATTGCAGGCTACTGTTCGCTGGAACATCTGCGTCGCAGGCCATCGGCCTGGCCAGATGTATTTGTCGATCAGCGAAATCCTCGGCTGACACGCCGGCCATAAAAAAGGCTCTGCGCAAACCGCAAAGCCTTTTGGTCTTCTACGTCGGAAAAATATGCGCCCGAAGCTGGACTCGAACCAGCGACCCCCTGATTAACAGTCAAGTGCTCTAACCAGCTGAGCTATTCGGGCGGGGACGAGCATTGTAAGCGCTGTGCGCGTGCGGTCAAGCCTTTCGGTGCGTTCAAGGCGCGAACGGACAAGGCGTTCCGTGGTTGCGTTCGCTACGGGGCCGCCCTGCATTGTTGACAATGATGCTGCCCAGATGGGTGCTGTCCTTCTTCGAGCAGAGACGGACGCTCAGGTTGCTGCCGTAGGCCATCCCGCTGGGGTAAAAGCGGACCAGGCTGCGGCCGGCGGTGCTGCGCAGTGCGACGCCGGCGCCAACGCTGTCGAACCGCTGCAGCACCGCTTCCGCGGATGCGGGCTGCTTCGCGCGGGTCGGGTCGGCAAACACGATCCAGCCGTCATCCCAGACCGTGTCGCCGCGACAATGCCGGCCGTCGCTGCTGGGACACACACTGACCGGCGCACGCTGCTTGACCGCAGCCATGCGTGCGAGGGCCATCGACGTTGTCAGCAGATTGAAGGCGGTCGCCGTCCGGGTGCTTTGCTGCAGTCGCTGGAACGACGGCACACCAATGCCCATCAGCACCGCCATCACCACCAGCGTCACCATCAGCTCGATCAGGGTAAAACCATTCGCATCCTGCCTCATCATCGTCCGTTCCTTTGATCCGATTGCGGCAAAGGATCGCGCTGCGCTCGCTGAACGGTAATCCGGTCACCCGCCGTCGGTTGGTAGGGATTTGCCGTGTCCGCCCCCATCACGGAGGGGTCCTACACTGACCTTTTGAGCATTCCGACGCTTGGATACGATGAACGACGCAGCGCACACCCCATCCGCCCCAACGGATGCCCCTCCCGAGCGCTTCCCTGGCGCGCGGCAGCGCGAGGGGACCTTTGAGCTGGTATCGCCCTATTCGCCGGCTGGCGACCAGCCACAGGCGATTGAGAAGCTTGTGGAAGGGTTCGAGGCCGGGCTGGCGCACCAGACGCTGCTGGGCGTCACCGGCTCGGGCAAGACCTACACCATCGCCAACGTCATCCAGCAGGTGCAGAAGCCGACGCTGGTGATGGCGCCCAACAAGACGCTCGCCGCGCAGCTGTACGGGGAGTTCAAGTCGTTCTTCCCCAACAACGCGGTCGAGTACTTCGTCAGCTACTACGACTACTACCAGCCCGAGGCCTATGTGGCGTCGTCGGACACCTTTATCGAGAAGGACAGTTCGGTCAACGAGCACATCGAGCAGATGCGGCTCTCTGCGACCAAGGCGCTGTTGGAGCGGCGCGACGCGATCATCGTCTGCACCGTCTCGGCGATCTACGGCCTGGGCGATCCGAACGAGTACTTCCGCATGGTGCTGCACATGGTGCGCGGCGAGCGCATCGACCAGCGCGAGCTGATTCGCCGGCTCACCGAGATGCAGTACTCCCGCAACGACACCGAGCTGCGCCGCGGTACCTACCGCGTGCGTGGCGAGGTGATCGACGTGCATCCGGCCGAGTCGGAAATGGAGGCGGTGCGGATCGAGCTGTTCGATGGTGAGATCGAGAACGTCTCCACCTTCGACCCGCTGACCGGCGAGAGTCTGCGCAAGCTGCAGCGCTACACCATCTACCCCAAGTCCCACTACGTCACCACGCGGCGCACGGTGCTGGACGCCGTAGATGCCATCAAGGACGAGCTGCGCGTGCGGCTGGAGCAGTTGTACGCGCAAAACAAGCTGCTGGAGGCGCAGCGGCTCGCGCAGCGCACCCAGTTCGATCTGGAGATGCTGGCGGAGGTCGGCTACTGCAACGGCGTGGAGAACTACAGCCGGCACCTGACCGGCCACATGCCCGGCGAGCCGCCGCCGTGCCTGTTCGACTACCTGCCGCCCGACGCGCTGCTGGTGGTGGACGAGTCGCACGTGACCATTCCGCAGATCGGCGCGATGTACAAGGGCGACCGCTCGCGCAAGGAGACCCTTGTGGAGTTCGGGTTCCGCCTGCCTTCCGCGCTCGACAACCGGCCGCTGCGCTTCGAGGAGTGGGAAGGGCGCTCGCCGCGATCGATCTACGTGTCCGCCACGCCCCGTGCCTACGAGCTGGAGAAGTCGGAAGGCCAGGTCGTCGAACTGGTCGTGCGCCCGACAGGACTCATCGACCCTGAGGTGGAGGTGCGCCCCGTCGCCACCCAGGTGGATGACGTGCTCGGCGAGATCAACCTGCGCGTCGCGATGGGTGACCGCGTGCTGATCACGACGCTGACCAAGCGCATGGCCGAGAACCTCACCGAGTACCTCGCCGAGCACGATGTGCGCGTGCGGTACCTGCACTCGGACATCGACACGGTCGAGCGGGTGGAGATCATCCGCGACCTGCGCCTGGGCAAGTTCGACGTGGTGGTGGGGATCAACCTGCTGCGCGAAGGTCTGGACATGCCCGAGGTGTCGCTGGTGGCGATCCTGGATGCCGACAAGGAGGGCTTCCTGCGCTCGACGGGCTCATTGATCCAGACCATCGGCCGGGCGGCCCGCAACGTGCGCGGCAAGGCGATCCTGTACGCGGACAAGGTCACCGACTCGATGAAGCGGGCGATCGAGGAAACCGACCGGCGCCGTGGCAAGCAGGTCGAGTACAACACCGAGCACGGCATCACGCCGACGTCGGTGAATCGCGCCGTGATGGATGTCATGGAAGGCGCGCGTGTGGATCCGGCCGCGCTGAAGGAGCGTAACCGCGCGCGTCAGGTCGCCGAGGAGCTGGCGGAGTACGCAGCGCTCAATCCTGCGCAACTGTCGGCGCGGATCAAGAAGCTCGAGCAGAAGATGTACCAGCACGCGCGCGATCTGGAATTCGAGGAGGCCGGCGCCGTGCGCGACCAGCTGCACCTGCTGAAGCAGCAGGGCTTCGGCGTCTGACGACGCAAAGCTGTTGCCGAAGCGCCGCTGGCGGGCTAAACTGCGCGCCCGCTCGCCGGGTTCATGAGTTTGGCGAATGGGGCGGTTAGCTCAGTGGTAGAGCACTACCTTGACATGGTAGGGGTCGGGGGTTCGAAACCCTCACCGCCCACCACATCCAATGAAAACGGCAGGCCTTCGCAGGTCTGCCGTTTTTTTTGCGTGGATCAGTGGCGCGCCGGGACCGCGCTGGTGAAGCCGCCCGAGTTCACGCTCACGCTTTTCAGGTCCGGACCGTCCGGGAGCATGTTGCGCTGCACGCCGTCGCGGTACTGCGCCAGCAGCTTCTTGTCGCCGCGGGCCTGGAGGGTCCGGTAACCGCCCAGCGCCGCCGCGGTATGGAGCATGAAGGTCTCCGCGATTTCCTGCCGATCCGCATCGTCCATCGCGCCCAGTTCCGGGTCATCGCGCATGGCCTTGCGCAACTGGTTGCGGATGGAGGTGACCTGGGCCCGGGTCAACGCGGTTCCCCTGACGACCTCCCACAGGGCGGCGTAGTGGGCCGCGGTGACATCGATAAGGTCGTTGGATGCCAAGCCGTTCGCGTCGAGCAGCTTCTTGAAGTCCGCGCGGTAATGTCCGGCCTCAAGATCGCGCATCACCATTGCCACCGCTTCCTCCTCGTTGGGCTGATCGCTGGCCAGGTAGCGCGCGAAACGCTGATCGACCAGCTTGCTTACCTTCGGGTCCGACTTGAACCGCGGATTGAAGGGCGGGTTCTTTTTGGCTGGGGACACGCTGGGTGTCGGTGATTCAATGGCCTTGTTGCTGCTCTTGCTCAGCGCGCGGGTGCCACCGATTGCCGACTGGCTGAGTGCCATCTGGCCGTAGTTCACGCCCATGTCGAGGGTAGGGCTGGGTGACCACTGGGCCTGCGCCGGTGCCAGAAGGGACGCGCCGGCCAGTCCGATCAACAGGCATTTCAGTTTCGTTCGCATAGGAGATCCTCCACAAAGCACATGGCGACCCCGGAAGCCCGGGATCGCCATGTGGTGACACTTTGGTGAAGCTTGTTGAAACAGGGCAGCCGGGAGATTACTGCTTGCGGGCTACCGTCGTCATGCCTTCACCGATCGACTTGATGGCGGTGCTGCTGGCGTTGGAGATCATGCTGAAGAGCTGGCTCTGCGCCTGGAACTCCATCATGGTCTTCTGGAACTGCTTCGCGGCCTTCTGGTCTTCGGGATTCGCTGCAGCCAGCTTGTCCATCTTGCCCGTCAGCTCGACCAGCTTGGCCGCCTTGTCGCCCATGATGCCGCCCAGCGCCTGGGCGATCGCGACCAGCCAGCTCTTGCCTTTGCCGCCCTTGGCGTCACCGGCCTGGAGGTTCTGGACGACCATCTTGGCGATGGCGAAATTGTTGGAAGCCTGTGCAGTCATGTCGATTCTCCGTTGTGTTGGATTTGGCCGAGTGCGGGTTGGAACGATAGGGCCGGGGGATGGATTGGGATCGGTTGCGTGTGATTGATACTGCGAGTGGACGGCATCGCTTACTAGCTAGGGCGTGCCCTAGTCGTTGGGGCTCATCGGCGGCGTCGGAGTGCCATGGCGACGTGGGCCGGCAGACCCATCGCTTGATCCGCGGAAGCAGCGGTTTGCGCTGACCCCATCTGCTCGGTCAGCCACGCCTGTGCGGCCGCTTCGCCTTGCTCCCTGCAGCGCTGCGCGAACTCGGTCGCCGTACGCAAGGCGTCGTTCTGCAGGCTGCCCAGCGCATCGTCGAACTGTCGCACCAGCTCGTTGCGGTCGGACTCGTCGAGCATCTGGTTGCCCACCAGCAGGTCCAAGGTTTCCATCCACTGCGCCCGGTCAGGTCCGACGCTCTGCGACGTGCTGGCAGAGGCTGCCTCGTTTTCCAGCGCTTCACGGAAGTGGCGGAGGATCGTTTCGCGATCCGCCGCGTCGACGTCGGGGTTCTCGGCCAGTGACGCATCCAGTTGCGCGAGCATCTGTTCGTGGTCCGCGGTGCGGGATGGCGTGTCGTAACTGGTCATCGTCGGCTTCCTGTGGTGACGGTGGAAAAAGTCAGGGGGATTGACTGGCATCGAGGCCGTCGACGACCCGTCGACTTTCCCGGCCGTGTTCCTCGCCCAGCGCGCGGGCTTTCTCGCCGAGCCAGCGGTCAGCGCTCTCCTTGCCATCGTCGGCCAGGCGCTGCTTGTACTCGGGCATGATCCGCTCCAGCGCCTGCTCCAGCGACTCGCGTTGCTCGCTTACATGGCGGATGAGGGTGGACTCGTCGTCGGCATTGATGCCGCCATCGCCCTTGAGCTCCTCGATGCGGCCGATCCATTCGCGGTTGTCACCGTCGCCCGGACTGGGCCGGTCACCGGCAACCGCGGGGGCTGACGCCACCGCGGTTGGGATGTCGAACGGCGGCAGTTGGTCAGCTGCCATAGCCGTCGGCAAAACCTGACGAGTAGGCGGCGCTGAAGTACTGGCTGACGTCAGTCGGGATGTTGGCACGGCTGAAGGCGGCCGAGATGGCCTGGTCGAACACGTCGCCGATGATGTCACCGACGATGTTTCCGATCATGCCGCCCAGCGGGCCGCCGATCGCGGTACCGACCATCTTGCTGACGGATTGGACAATGTCACCGATCAAGGACATGGGGTTTCTCCGGTTGCTGAAAAAAGTGGTGCGGGTTGATTCATGGTCAAGTATCCGCACCGACTGCCGGTGGGGTATTGGGGCTGACCCCACCTAGGTGTTGCCCGAGGGTGCGGCGCCGCGCTCCTTACTCGGTGAGACGGGGGTCGATGGTGAGGGCGCCCAGTCCGCGTTGGGCAAAGCGTTCGCTGAGCTGGCTGCCGGCCTGCTGGATCGCGTCGAAACTGTCGCGCGAGCGCACGTCGGCGCGCAGGAGCCAGCCGTCCGAGGTCCGGCTCAACAGCAGGTCGGTGCCGGCCAGCGTCGTGTCGGCCATGCGCAGCAGGACCTGGCCATCCTCGCTGCTTGCCGAGCCCTCGCTGACCGCAAGCTGGCGAACGTGGCGCTCGAGCAATTCGGCGAATGCGGTGGAATTGACCGGAGGTGCCGGTAGTGCGCTGGTGGTTCCTGAGGCCTGGTGGGCGAGGTTCTGGGCCTGCCATATCGCGGCGACTTCGGCCGGCGGCAGCGGTTCGGCGGACAACTTGCCCGGATCGCGGACGGAGGTCGTGTCCTGCTGGCTGGGGAAACTGCGGTTGACGCGCTCGCCGGCCAGTTCCTCGCCCTTGCGCGCGGCAGCCTGGGAGTCGCCCTGACCCTTCAGCTGTCCCTCGCGCATGAGGTGCTGGAAGCGCTGCCGGTCCGCCGGGTCAACCGCGCGCTGCGGGTCGCGCGCGGAGTCGCGATTGCGGGAATTGTCGATGCTGTCGGAGGAGGGCGCGGACGTACTGTCGCGGATGATGCTCATGGCGTACCTCAGTGGAAGGCGTTGGGAGTGGTGCGGCGGTGCAGCAGTTCCGCCGAGGCCAGTTCTTCCTGGCGAAGTTCATTGGCGTGCTGTTCTTCGCGCCACAGGTCCTTGCGCTTCTTGAGCGCATCCTCGCGGGCCTTGATGCGGAAAAACGCCTCGCGCACCTTTTGCAGCTCCGCCTCGGCTTCGGTCAGTAACTGCTGGGCGCGGAGCAACTGCTGGTGCGCCAGTTCCGTTTGCTGCTGCAGCAGCTCGATGTGGGCCTCGCGCTGCGCGAGCGCCATCGGCCAGGCGATGCCGGCCGGTGGCGGATCGAGCAGTTGGCGGCGCTGGCGCGCGCGCTCCTCGCCCAAGGCGTCGATGTGGCGCTCGATCTCCATGCAGGCGGCGCGTTTCGCCGCGACTTCGCGCTGGTGCTGGAGCACCAGTTGCTGCGCGGCCTGGGTGCGGTGCTCGCGCAGGCGGATGAGCGTGGCCAGTGGATAGCGTTTCATGGAAACAGCCTGCGCAGCGCGTCGGCGGAACGTTCGAACGGCACCAGCTCGGTCGCCGGCTGCTGCAGCAGGCGGCGGATGGGTTCAATGCGGTCGATGGCGATGTCCGCCTCCGGATCGGTGCCGCGCTGGTACTCCCCCAGCTGCAGCAGCAGTTCGATGTCCTGGTACTTGGCCAGGTACTTCCGCAGTTGCCCGGCGGCGTGCTGGTGGGTGCGGTCGACAACGCGCGGCATCGTCCGGCTGAGGCTCCCGAGGACGTCGATGGCGGGGTAGTGGTAGGCCGCCGCGAGCTTGCGCGAGAGCACCACGTGGCCGTCGAGGATCGAGCGCACCTCCTCGGCGATCGGGTCGCTGCCGTTCTCGTCCTCCATCAAGACGGTGTAGAACGCGGTGATACTGCCCTTGTCGTTGTTGCCGGCCCGCTCGAACAGCCCCGGCAGGGCGCTGAAGACGGAGGGCGGATAACCGCGACGGGCCGGGGGCTCGCCCACCGCCAGTCCGACATCGCGCAGGGCGCGGGCGAAACGGGTCACGGAATCGAGGAGCAACAGCACACGCTGACCGCGATCGCGGAAGTGCTCGGCGATCGCGGTGGCGACCCAGGCCGCGCGGCTGCGCTCCAGCGCGGGCCGGTCAGAAGTAGCCACGATGACCACCGAGCGCGCCAGCCCTTCGGCGCCCAGGTTGTCGAGGATGAATTCGTTGACCTCGCGGCCGCGTTCGCCGACCAGGGCAATGATGTTGACGTCGGCATCGCCGCCGCGCGCGAGCATCCCAAGCAGCGTGCTCTTGCCGCCGCCGGCGACGGCGAAGATGCCCAGTCGCTGGCCCTCGCCAACGCTCATGACGCTGTCGATCGCCCGCACGCCGGTCGAAAACGGCCGGTCGATCAACTTGCGTGACAGCGGGTTGGGCGAACTGGCGTAGATGGGCGCGGGCACGCCGCCGCTGATCGGTCCGAGGCCATCGATCGGGTTGCCGTGGGCATCCAGGACGCGACCCAGCAGGCCATCGCCGGCGAGCACGGTGGCCTGACGTCCGGTCGCGTAGACCTCGGTAGTCGCCGACACCCCGTCCAGCGCGCCCAGCGGCGTCAGCAGGGTGTGCTGGCGGGACACTCCGACCACCTCCGCGGCGAGATGGAAGTCGGCCGGACCCTCATGCGGCGGATTGCGCAGTTCGCACAACTCGCCGATCGCGGCCTTCAGGCCGGTTGCCCGGATCAGGGTGCCATAGGCTTCGGCGACCTTGCCGACCCGCTCGACGGTGCGTGCGCGGTTCAGGGCGCCGGCGAGCAGCGCGTCCTGTTCGTTGCCCAGCAGCGCGCTCATGTGGAATCACCGCGCGAGGCACCGGCGCCTTGATCCGACCCACCGGCTTCCGCCTCAGCATCGGGATCCACCGCCGGCGTGTGCGCCGCCAGCGCGGAGCGGATCGCTTCGATCTGCTGGGCGATCCCGGCGCGCACCTGTCCCGCCTCCGACACGACCACGCAGCTCAGCGGGTCCAGGCTCTCGTCATCCACCAGCTCGATCACGCCGACGGCCGGGTGCGCCTGGCGCACGGCGCCAAGACCGGCCGTCACCGATTCGCGTACCGAGGGATGCACGCGGATCAGCAGGAATTGCTCGGCCTGCGCCGCCTCTACGGCCTCCATGACCAGGGATGGCGCAACCTGGTCCGGATCGAATCCCGGCGCCAGGCGCGCAACGATCGCGCAGGCAAGGTCGATCACGCGCTGCTGGGCCTCGCCGAGCACGCGGGCGCGCCGCTCGTTGAGTGATGCGAGCTGCTCGGTCATCTGCGTCTGGGCGCGGGCGATGCCTTCGGCGTATCCCGCCGCCGCCGCTTCCTTGCGCGCCTGCTCGATCTGCTCGCTGGCCTGTGTGTGCAAGGCGTTGACCTGCTCGACCACGGCATCGACGTCGGCCAGGCGTTCCCAGGAATCCGGCGGCACGATGTTGCCGGCCAGCACGCGCTCGAAACGCCCCGGCTCCATGACGCCAACACCGCCATGCGGCCTCCGGGTGGCCGGGGATGCCGTGGAAAAGCTGCTGGACTGATCGTCTGAACGCATGGTGTCGATATCTGCTTCTTCGGCTCGGGTGGGTCAGTTGCCCGCGTGGACGGAATAGAGCTGTTGCACCGCCGAGGGAGGCAGGTGTGTCGGCGGCAACGCCTGCTCACGCGGATGCAGAAGCGCCAGCCATTCGGTGAACGCCGGATCACGCGGATGGGCCCAGGCGCGCAGTTCGGCGCAGCCGTGGCGGTCGAACAGCGAGAGCAGCCCAGGCGTGGGATCGGTTTCCTCAAGCGCGGTGTGCATCGCCTGCTGCAGCCGGACCTGCACGTCACGCGGCACCTCGCCATCCCAGACGTTCCGGTCCAGCGCCAGCAGGTAGCGCTTGTCGAGCGCCAGCTTCAGGCGGCGCACCGGCTCGCGGCCGACCTCTGAACGGATAGCCGGCGCGAAAGCGAGGACGCCGATGTTGCGCACCAGCGAGCGCAGTTTTTCCGGTGACCAGCGTCCCACGACGCGATCCAGCGCTGGCTTCGGAGCGGGCGCCAGCAGCGTCGAGGCCGCCCCGCGTGCGAGCGAGCGCGCCAGCAGGCGTCGTCCCAGCGGACTGCAACGCGCCGCGGCAAGCAATGTGGAATCAAATTCGTCCAGCCAGCTGGCGTCGGTGCCTTCAATCACCGTGTGCAAGCCGGGCGCCGTATCCATCAGTCACTCCAGGCCGGCGGCTTTGCCCCGGCCGCTGGACTCAGACGCGCGCGCAGCTTTCCGCGGAATGCGATGCCCAGCCCGAGCAGGGCGGCCAGCACGACCGCCACCAGCGCCATTGGACCCATCGATGACATGGCAATCGGCGCATTCGTCTGCTGGTCGCCTGCGCCCGGAGCAGCGATGGTGAAGAACTTGATGGTGACCTTGTTGACGTCGGCCAGCCCCTCGACGCTGTCCTTGATGAAGACCTTCAGGTCGGTTTCGCGGTCACGCAGCTTCGCGCCGGGGCGCTCGAAGATGATCACGGATGCCGAGGAGTCGTTGTCGCGGCCACCCAGCGGGTCCGGCGGCGGCAGGGCGATATGCACGCGCGCTTCCACGACGCCGTCGATCCGCGACAGGGTCCGCGCGATCTCCTGCTGCAGCCCGTCCATGTAGCGGGCGCGCTCGTCCATCGCCGAGGACACGAAACCTTCCTTCTTGAAGATCTCGCCCATCGAGCGGTAGCTGGCGTGGGGCAGGCCCTGAGAGTTGAGCACCTGCATCGCGTACGGGAAGTCGCCCCGGTTGACCCGCACTTCCCAACCCTTCTTGCTGGAGGACGGCGCTTTTTCCGATGAAACCCCGGACCCGAGCAGTGCCGCCATGACCTGGTTGGCCTGTTGCTCGTCCAGCTCGTTGTAGAGCGTTACCCGGTTGCAGGCGGCCAGCAGCAGGCAGGTCAGGACGAGGCAGGTGATGCGCCAGGGGAATGCCCGGTTGCGAAGGTTCATGCGTGCTCCTGCTTACGACTGCTGACGGAACAATTGCTGGATGCCGTCAGAGGAACGGTTGGCAACGTTGGAGGTCAACTGCGCGGTGAACAGGAACTGGTGGCTGCGCATGGTGAGCTGGATCATCTCGCCCGGAGTGAGATCGGCACCGTTGGCGGTCAGGATCTGCGACATCGACTCGATCTTGTCCGCGCCGCCATTGAGGCCGTCGAGGGCGCCCAGCACGGCCCGCGTTCCCTGCGATGGCTCCGACGCCGTTGGCGGCGCCACCGGGGCCGGCGCGTTCGCATTGGGTGCCGCGCCAGTGCGCTCCATCGTCGCCGCGAAATCACGCACGTCGAACGGCGTGGCCTGCGCCTGCGATGTTTGCGGCTGCTGGGCCGGCGACAGACCTCCCGCGCCGGTTTTGGCGGCGTCGAGCGCCGATACCTGGATTGCTTCGATCATGATCGTGTCCTCGCGAGGGGGTGGAATTACTGGCGCTTGCCGAGCGTTTCCAGTGCGTGGCCGACAGCGTTCTGCGAGGTCGCCGCGTTGTTGGACATGAACTGCATACGGAGGCTTTCGGCGGTCAGCTGGACCATGTTGGAAGGCTGGTCGCCACCCGACGCGATGGCATCCGACAGTTGCGTCACGCGCGCCGCCTGGCCGTCAAGTGTCTGGCCCCAGGCGCGGGACATGGCCTCGTACCAGCTGCCGCTGTCGCCGGAGGACACGCTGCTGCGGGTGCTGCCACTGCTCGCGGTGGCGATGAAGGTGGTGACGGGCGCGTTCGGATCGTTGGCGTTGATGCTCATGAGGTTTCTCCTTGATTCCCTTGGCGGGTTACATCCGGTTGGTGCGTGGATTGGCGGCAACGAATTGCCTGGCGACTGCGGCGGAAGGACGGCTTTCTTCGGAATTTCTGGCAACTTCTGCGATGGGTTCCTCCACCTCGACGGGTGGATCGGGCTTGACCTGGTGGACCTTTCCATCAACCAGCGCCCACGCCGACTTGCCAATGGCGACCAGCGTGCCGCGGTCGTCGGGAAGCTCGGCTCCCACCGCGTAGCGGGTACCGTCGGCGGCGAGCACGTAGGAGTCATCACCGCCCACGATCGAGACGATGCGGGTGCGTTCGACCGGAGCCTTGGCGCGCTGGGGTGCCTTGGCGTCCTCGTCGGCGTAGTTGCGCGGGATCACCCGGTTGATGCCGGTAACGTCGATCATGGCGCGTGAAGTCGCGGCTGCCCGCAGCTTGTCCTGGTCCTCGAAACGGCCACTGACTTCCACGTCGCCGTTGCCCAGATAACGGGTGCGGGCGGTGATACCCTGGCTGCGCAGGACCTCGGCGACGTCGGCGGCGACGTCCTCGCCGGTGCGCAGGTTCAACCGCAAGGGCAGTTCGCTGGCGTCGACTTCGCGCTGGATGCGGCTGCGCGTGGCGCTGTCGGGCACGGTCCCGGTCAATACCGTCATCCCGGCATCGTTGGTTGAGGTGGTGTTGTCGCCGATGTTGTAGGTGGTAACCAGCGCAGCGACCTGCTCTTCCATGCTCGGCTCAGGCGCGGTGACTGGGCGTACGGAGGCATAGATGCCGGCTGAGACCAGCGACAGCACGGCCAGGCCGGCAAGCGTTTTGGCCAGGCCGGGACGAACGGCGCGGCGCGCGTTCAACGGTGCCTGCTCGATGGCATCAAGGCCGTCCGCGGGCATCCACTTCGGATCGCTTGCATCGCCAACCGCGAAGCTCGCATCGCCCAATCGCACGGGGGCGCCAAGCTGCAGCTCGATCGGGTCACCGGGGTACAGCGGGTCGCCGGCAAACCCCGCCGGCGCGTCGATTGCCCGCAGCGCCAGGGAGTTGCCGTTGCGCAGCAGCATGGCGTGGTGGGGAGCCACACCGTCGTCGGACAGCACGATGTCGCAGTCCTCGCCGCTGCCGACCAGCAGCATTTCCTGGTCGCCCAGCACGCGGTTGGCGCCGGTGTGGAGCCCGGCCAGGATGCGAAGCACCAGCTTGGCGGTTGTGGGCCGCGCCGTTGCGGATTTTTCGTCGGCGCCGGTGGCGGCTGACGCTGACTGCGGAGCGGACTCCGACGTCGCGGAGGCCTGCTCTGGATCGGGGACGATGTCGTCGATCATTGGAATTTCTCCTTGCATGCGTGATGCGTCATGCGTTGATCTGTCCTGCCTGCGAGATTCGCAGGTCGGCTGCCAATTCCTGGTACGAAAGCACGGGCAACTCGAAGAAATCGTTCTCCAGCAGCTTGCGCAAGTGCCTGCGCACGTCCAGTGAACACAAAAGGACGGGGCGCACCGAGCCGCCCTGGCGGGCCAGTTGGGTACGAACTTCGCCGGACAGGCGGGCGGCCAGCTCCGGTGCGATGGCAAGCTGGCTGGCGCCACCGGCAACGCGAACCGACTGGCGCAGCCGATCCTCGAGCTCGGGGTGGATCAGCAGCACGTGCAGCGTGCGATCGCCATCGGCATAGCGATCGGCGATCTCGCGCTTCAAGGCCACGCGCACGTATTCGGTCAGCAGCACGACGTCCTTCTCGCGACCGCCCACGTCGGTGATCGCTTCAAACACGTCGCGCAGGTTGCGTACCGGGATGCCTTCCTCGGCGAGGCGGCGCAGCACGTCGGCCACGCGCTGAGGCGCCACCACGCGCAGCATTTCCTTGACCAGGTCGGGGTAGTCGCGCTGCATCTTCGCGAATAGGTTGGACGCCTCCTGGATGCCGATGAACCCACCCATCCGGCGCTGCAGCGCGCGGCGGACGTGCTCGGTCAGCATCGCCAGGGGAGCGAGCGTGTCGTCGCCTGCTTCGTCCTGCCAGTGGCCGGGCAGGGGCGGGTGGAAGCCCGCCAGCGCAGGGGTGTTGTCGCCACTGCTGCGGGCGGGCCGGAAGTGGGCGCCCGTGCGCAAGGTGCCGTTCGCCATGCGCGCACCGAACGCGGTGAGCTGATATTCGCCATCGGCCAGCGCGGCGTCGACGCGCGCTGTCGGCGCCGGCACCGGCACGCCGAACTCTTCGCGCAGGCGCTGGCAGATCTGGGTCAGGCCATCGAGCAGCGGCTGCTTGCCGAACTCCGCGGCCAGGCTGGGCGAGACCGCCAGTTGCAGCGGCGCGGGCGGCGCCAGGTCATCGATCTCGACCGGCTGCTGGTGCGTGGCCATGGCCTCGTCGGTGACCCGGAAGGCGCGGCGCAGCAGGTCGTTCTGGTGGCGGTAGCGCCACGCGGCGATGGTCAGCAGGGTCGCGCCCAACAGGCCGAATACCACCGTCGGGAAGCCGGGCACCAACATCATCAGCAGCGAAAGCACGCCGGTGATGGTCAGCACCCGCGGCTGCGCGGAGATCTGCTTGGAGATGGCATCGCCCAGATGCCGATCGTCCTCGATGCCCGCGGTCCGCGTCACCACCAGTCCGGCCGAAATGGCCGCCAGGATGGCGGGGATCTGCGCCACCAGGCCATCACCGATGGTCAGGATGCTGTAGGTCTGGGTCGCATCGCCCAGCGACATGTCGCGTTGCAGCACGCCGATGGCCAGGCCGCCCAGCAGGTTGATGATGATGATCACGATGCCGGCGATCGCGTCACCCTTCACGAACTTCATCGCGCCATCGAGGCTGCCGTAAAGCTGGCTCTCGGTTTCCAGGTAGCGGCGCTTGGTGCGCGCCTCGTCCTTGTCCAGCAGCCCGGAGCGCAGGTCCGAATCGATCGACATCTGTTTGCCCGGCATCGCGTCCAGGGTGAAACGTGCCGCCACCTCGGCGACGCGCTCGGCGCCCTTGGCGACGACGATGAACTGCACCACGGTGATGATCAGGAACACCACCAGGCCAACCACGAGGTTGCCGCCGGCGACCATGTTGCCGAATGTGTCGATGATGTGGCCCGCCTCGGCCTCCAGCAGGATCGACTTGGTGATGGCGATCGACAAAGCCAGGCGGAAAAGGGTGGTGAGCAGGAGAACGCTGGGGAAACTGGAAAACGCCACCGGCGACGGGATGTAGATCGCCAGCAGCAGCAGTCCGAAGCCGATCGCGATGTTGAAGGCGACCAGCGTGTCGATCACCGCCATCGGCAGCGGCAGGATCATCAGGCTGATGATCAACACGGCGGCAAAGGCCAGCACGATATCGCTGTAGCCGCCGCGCTTGCGGGGCGCCGCGCCAGCGGGCGCCGCCATCAAGGCCCCGATCAGCGTGCGCAAGGCAGGCTCCGTCGGCCGGTGATTGGGCTCGGCGCTCGAGCCATTGCAAAGGGGCAGATCAGTGTCGCTGCGTATCGCATCCGTTGCCTCTCTCGATTGACGTACGGTCCCGAGGCGCGAGGCGCAGCGGGCTTTTCGTACGTAGCTTCCAGCCCTGAGCGTCAGTATGTGACAATCAGGGTCAATCGAACGTAGCCGAATGTGATCCGCAATACCAGCAGCCGGCGCGGATTTTTTCGCTATCTGAGACTTCGCGCCGGCAGTGTTCAGACAGGCGTGTCGGCCCTGTCCCAACCTTCACCGGAAGCTAACGCGACACTGCCGACGGTAATGCGGAGCACGCTTGCGAAAGGGGATCAGGGTCCGGGCTTCACGGCGTCCACCGCGACGTCGGCCGCATCCAGCTCCGCAATGAGCGTCAGGGATTGAGCACCGACACCGATCGCGAACACCCGGTCGGCGCGGGTTCGAAGCACGACCACCCGCTCGCGGGGACCGACCGGCAACACCTGCACGATCGACAGCGCAGCGTCGCGGCCGGTCAACCTGTAGCGGCGGCGGGCGAAAAAAAGGACGGCGACAAGGCCAGCGATGACCAGAAGCAAGGGCACCACGACCGCAACCAGGTCCCAGACCAACGAACCGGACGCGACGACGGGTGTGCCCGCAGCGGCGGCCAGGTCCGCTTCGGCCACTGTGGGGTCCTGCGTACCGGCCTGGGCGGTAAAACAGCTCAGCGCCAACCACGCCGCGATGACGGTGGACGCGATCGGGTTGCGTGTTGCAAGGGTCGTATCAGCCATTGGAGCGGGACTCGGGCGGGAAGGGCGCGGCTACGGTAGCAGCAAGACTGGCCTGATCCGGCCGCCCAATGCGGGGACGGGACCGAGGGCACACAGGCGGGGGACAGGGGCGCGATGAATAGTGAAGTGAAGACTGCGGGCGTACGGAAAACGGCGTCGCCCGATTCCTGCCCCGATCTGCTGGCGGTGCTGGACGGCTTGCCCTTCGCATGCGCCGCGTTTGATCCGGCCAGCGAGGGATTGGTCGGCGCCAACCAGCGCTACATGGACGAGTTCGGACCGCTGCCCGGTCACGTCGCGCGCGACCAGCTGCTCGCCCACTTTCCCGGCGCCAGCGACGAGGTGCGGCTGGAGCACAACGGGCGCTGGTACGGGCTGCACTGGAGCAGCATCACCGCCGCGGCCGCGCCTCTGGCGCTGCTGACCGCGGTCGACATCAGCGAGCGCCTGGAAGCGCTGGACTCGCACAAGAGCCAGCAGGAACAGTTGCTGTTCACCTCGCGCATGATGTCGGTCGGTGAAATGGCCGCGACCCTGGCCCACGAGCTCAACCAGCCGTTGGCGGCGATCGTGAACTACCTCAACGGCAGCCTGCGCCTGGTCGCGCAGGCTGGCGGCCCGGTGCAGGTGGAGCGCGCGCTGCAGGCCGCGCGCACCCAGGCGGAACATGCCAGCGCGGTGATTGCCCGGGTGCGCGAGTTTGTCCGCGCCCGCGAACCGCGCCGCTCCCCGCAGGCGCTGGCATCGATGGTCGAGACGGTGCTTGAGCTGCTTCGGCTGGAAGCCGAGCGCCAGCAACTGCGCATCGACGTGATCCTGCCTCCGGTGCTGCCGTCCGCGTGGGCCGACCACGTGATGGTCGAGCAGGTGCTGCTGAACCTGGTCAAGAACGCGATCGAAGCCATGCGCGAGGTTCCCGCCGAGCGTCGTGCCCTGCGCGTGGAAGGCCGGGTCAATCTGGACGGCGATCTGGAGGTGCGCGTGATCGACCGTGGTGTCGGCCTGGCCGAGGACGAGCAGGACCAGTTGTTCTCGCCATTCTTCACCACCAAGGCCGATGGTCTGGGAATCGGCCTGGCGATCTGCCGGTCGATCATCGAGTACCACGAGGGACGCCTGTTCTTTGAACCCCATCCCGACGGCGGCAGCGTGTTCGGCTTTACCCTGCCTACGGCTCAGGGACGGCAATGACGGGCCGCGGGATTTTCCACGCCGGAGGCTGGCATGACTGACGTCGCTGCAATCGGAACGCTTGTCCATCTGGTCGATGACAACGACGCGTTCCGTGAATCGACCGCATGGCTGTTGCAGACCGCGGGTTTCGAGGTGCGGGAATATGCCTCGGGGCCGCAGTTCCTCGCCGAGGTGGTGGATGCGGCTGCGACGGCGTCATCGACCTCGGCCGCGCCGGCTGAATGCCTGGTGTCGGACATCCGCATGCCTGAGATGAGTGGACTGCAGCTGCAGGCCGAGCTGCGCCGCCGCGACAACGCATTGCCGCTGGTGTTCGTGACCGCGCACGGCGACGTTCCGCTGGCGGTGGAGGCGATGCGCAATGGCGCCGCACACTTCCTGGAGAAACCCTTCTCCGATGATGCGCTGATCGAGGCGATCCGCACGGCCCTGGCGAAGCCGGTAGGCGCGGCCGTGGCGCTGGCCAAGCTGACCCCACGCGAGAAGCAGGTGCTGGACCTGGTCGTGGCCAGCAAGCCCAACAAGATCATTGCCGACATCCTCGGCATCAGCATCAAGACCGTTGAACTGCACAGGGCGAACATGATGGCAAAGCTTGGGGTACGGTCGGTGCCCGATTTGATGAAGGTGGCACTCGGACATGGCTGATGCGGGAAGTGGAACGATCGAGGCGAACCGGGACGGCGACGCCGCAGCCGCGACCAAGGTCACCTCGCTGCGCGGGCGCGTGCCGTCGATCGCGGCGTCGCAGCTGCTTCCGCTGCAGGCCTTGTTCGAATACCCGCGCCGATGGCACCTGGCCGATGGAGGCCGCCTGGTGTTCTCGCCGGGTACACCCGATGCCGGTGCCGCAACCTTCGCCATCGATGCGGACGGCACGGGCATGGCGCTGCGTCTGGACGAAGATCGGTCGTCGGCGGAGCGTGCCGGACTGCACTGGAGCGATTACGAGGGCCGCTCACGCGTGCTCGCCTGGAGCCTGGCCCAGGAATCCCGGCTGGCGCGCCTGAGCGAAGCGCTGGGAATGGCACTGGTACCGGTGCTGCCGGCGGCCGATGGGGCCTCCACAGCGGTCCCGACCGAGGCGGACTCCGGGGATGTCTGGCTCGACTTCGTGGTTGAAGAGCCCGACATCCCCGACGAGCCGAAGCCGCCGGGCCTGAGCGGCCTGCTGCGCCTGCCGGTCGACAGTCTGGCGCCCCTGCTTGCGCGCGCCGGAGACCCGTACGGCGAGGATCCGCCGGTGCCACTGGGCGCCTGGCCTGGCTTGCCCGCCAGCGTGGCGATTGCTTTTGCCGGGCCCCATATCCCCCTTGCCGAATGGCGGACCCTCACGCCGGGCAGTGTCATTGTTGCCGGTCGCCTGAGCGCGCCTCCGCCGGTGCACGCGTTCGCTTGCGGACGACGCTGGCCGCTGGCGTCCGACGGCCACGGCTGGCGCGTGGACGGCCCATCAGAATCTTTGTCACCCCCTCAGGAGAGTTCCATGACCAGCAACGATGAAGCCGGCGCGCAGCCGGAAGCGGAGGCCCCGGTTGGCGGCGAGGGTATTGAGCAACTGCCGGTCCAGCTGCGGTTCGAGCTGGGCGATCTCGAGCTGAGCATCGCCGAGTTGTCGGCTCTTCAGCCCGGATACGTCTTCCCGCTGGCCAGCCGCCTGGAAGGCGCCAACGTGGCGATCCGCGCCAATGGCCGCAACGTCGGCCGCGGCGAGGTGGTCGCGGTCGGCGACACGCTGGGTGTCCGCCTGCTGGCGTGGAGCTGACGCGTGGACTTCAGTTCCTTCTCCCCGGCGCTGATCCTCGTCACCGTCGTCAGCCTTGCGCTGGCGCCGTTTGTGGCGGTGATGGTGACCTCGTTCACCAAGATCGTGGTCGTGCTCAGCCTGCTGCGCAACGCGCTCGGGCTGCAGCAGGTCCCGCCCAATGTGGTCATCAACGGCCTGGCCATCGTGCTGTCGATCTACGTGATGTATCCGGTGCTGCTGGACACGCACGCGGCGATCACCGGTCAGGTCCAGTCCACCAGTGCGACCGCGCCGGCCACTCAGCCCGGCGCGCCTGAAACCCCCGACGCGGCCGCGCTGGCGCTCGTTCCCGGCGTCGAGGTTGCGGTGGACAGCACGGCGCAGATGCTGGGCCCGGCCGGGTCGCAGGTCGCCGCGCAATCCCAGGGTGACAATCTTGCCGAAGTTGGCGACGCGGAAGCGGAGCAGGAAGGCGTCGCCGCACTGCCGCCGCTGGCACCGGGCGAGCGCATGGATACCGCGCGCCTGCTGAAACTGGTCGAGGTGGGCAAGGAGCCGCTGCGCGGGTTCCTGATCAAGCATTCCAGCGACACCGAACGCGCGTTCTTCCTGCGCAGCGCGCAGCGGCTGTTGCCACCGGCGCGGCAGGCGGACATCTCCGCCAACGACTTCATCGTGATCGTGCCGGCCTTCACGGTCAGCGAACTCACCGCCGCCTTCCAGATCGGCTTCCTCATCTTCCTGCCGTTCCTGATCATCGACCTGGTGGTCGCCAATATCCTGCTCGCGCTGGGCATGATGATGATGTCGCCCACGATCGTCTCGCTGCCGTTCAAGCTGCTGCTGTTCGTGCTGATCGATGGCTGGGCGAAGCTCGTGCACGGACTGGTGCTCACGTATGCGATCTAGGCCAGGTGCCGTCAGTCGTGGCCCCGCCTGGCGCATTTCCGGAGTCCGGCCATGAACGAGGTCCTGGAGCTCACCAAGCAGGCACTGTGGCTGGTGCTGATCCTGTCCGGACCACCGATCGCCGCGGCGGCGATCTTCGGGCTGGTGATCGCCTTCCTGCAGGCGGCGACCCAGTTGCAGGAGCAGACCTTCGCCTACGCGGTGAAGTTGCTGGTGATCGTGCTCACGCTGTTCATCACCGCCTCGCTGCTGGGCGGGACGCTGTTTACCTTCGCCGAGCGCCTGTTCATCGAGTTCCCCGGGCTGGTCAGGCGATGACCCCGCGGACCGGCGTGCGCGCACTCGTCGGCAAGCGCGACGGTTTCGGGCCGGCGCATCCACTGAAGTCCGACTGATGCCCTTTGACGGTGTCGGCAATGCGCTGCTGGCCCTGGCACTCACGCTGCCGCGGGTCATCGGTGCGTTCGTGATGCTGCCTTTGCTCACCTCGCAGAACATCCCGGCGATGGTGCGCAACAGCTTCCTGGTCAGTCTTGCCGTGGTGGCACTGCCGATTGCGATGGCCGGAGCGCCGATCGATGCGATGGGCGCACCCATGTGGCCGGTGATCGTGCTCAAGGAGATCTTCCTGGGCATGGCGATCGGATTCTGTTTCGGCATGGTGTTCTGGGCGATCGGTGCGGCCGGCAACCTGATGGACAGCCAGGTCGGCATGGCCATGGCGTCGATCTTTGATCCCATCCAGGGGCACCAGGCGGCGCCCCATGGGCAGTTCCTGTCGCAATTGGCGGCCTGGCTGTTCATGGCCAGCGGCGCGTTCCTGATCTTCCTCGACCTACTCCTGTCCAGTTACGCGCTGTGGCCGGTGATGTCCTACTTCCCGCAGATCCAGGCCGAGGGCAGGGAGCTGTTCATCGGCCAGTTCAGCTATCTGATGACCGCGCTGCTGGTGATGGCCTCGCCGGCGCTGATCCTGTTGCTGCTGGTGGATCTGTCCTTCGGACTGGTCAACCGCTACGCGCCGCAGCTGAACGTGTTCGCGCTGACGCTGCCGATCAAGGCCTGGGTGGCGACCGGGATGATCCTGCTGCTGATGGGGGTGTACGTGGAGATGGTGCTGAAGAAACTGGGTGAGAACCGCGCCCTGCTGGAAGTCCTCAACCGGGTGTTTTCCTGACCGTCCCGCAGTGACGGTGCGCTGCCCAGACCGGCCTCAGTCGCGCGAGTCGCGCACGCCCTCGGCCCAGTGCAGGACCTCGGCGACGGCCTCGAAGAACTCGTTGCTGATGTGGTCGTCCAGCGCGACCTTCTCGTGCAGCCCGCGCGCCAGTGGAATGTTCTGCAGGATCGGAACCCCGGCTTCCTCAGCTGCCTGGCGGATCATCTCCGCGGTGTGCCCCTCGCCCTTGGCGACGACGATCGGCAGGTCGGTCTCGCCGTCCTGATAGCGCAGCGCAATGGCGATGTGGGTGGGGTTGGTCACGACGACGTTGGCTCCGCGCACGGCATGCATCATGTTCTGCTGCGACCACTCCTGATGCAACTGGCGACGGCGCTGTTTAACGTGCGGGTCGCCCTCGCTGTCCTTGAGTTCCTGGCGGATGTCGCGCCGGCTCATGCGCAGGTTCTTCAGGTACGAGTACTTCTGGTACGAGGTGTCCAGCGCCGAGATGAAGAAGAACACGCAGATCGTCCAGATCACGATCCGCGAAAGGCCCTGCCACAGCGCTGCGCCGATCGCCTCGGGCGGGGAGGTCGGCAGCTGCAGCAGATCGGGCAGCATGCCGCGCACAACGATCCAGCCGATCCCGATCAGCGCCGCGGACTTGACGATCGACTTGATGAGGTCCACCAGGTTGTCCATCGAGAACATCTTCTTGATGCCCTCGACCGGGTTGAGCTTGTCCATCTTGGGCTTGACCTTCTCCCAGCTCAGCAGCGGCCCGACCTGAAGGAACTCGATCAGCAAACCCAGCATCAGCGACATCGCCAGCAGCGGCAGCATCAGCCACAGGAAGGTCTCGATCGCGGTCTGCGCCAGCAGCGGCAGGCTGGTCTCAAAGGGCTGCCCCAGGGTCGCCAGGCTCTGCTCGAACAGGTTGTTGATCCGCGAGTGCATGGAGCCCACCAGCATCCAGGCCGTCACCAGCCAGCCCATCACCAGCACGGTGCCGGTGAGGTCGCGGCTTTTGGAGACATTGCCCTCCTTTCGCGCATCAAGGATGCGTTTTCGGGTAGGGGGCTCGGTCTTGTCGGCGCCTTTGTCTTTCTCCGACACGGGCGGCCCTCGATTCTGGGAGGATCAGAGGCTAGCATGGGCCCACGCCGGTTCCGGCGGCGTCCAGCTGCACCTGAATGCGGAGCCAGCACCCTGGTAGTTACCCCAGATGCCAGCGTCAGGTGCACGCGCTACATTGCAGCCATCCCTCCGTCCCCGGGTGTCATCGAGGCCAACGCAGACGCATGAACAGCATCGGCAACAGTCCACAACTTGATCGCGCCGGCCTGCAATCGCTCGCCGACCGTCTTGCACTGGATGATCCTGCACGCCATGGCGCGCAACTGCCGACTGCCACTCCTGCGACCGACGAGGCCACCGGATTACGCAGCCATGCCGCTTCCGCCGTCATCGATGCGGGGGAGCAGGCGTTGGGCGTGGCGGCATGGGACGGTTTCGCCGGCGGACAGCGGATGTTGTCCAGCGACATGGCGCTGCAGGGCATGCTGGGTCGCCTCGACCTGCCGTCGGCAGTCGATGCCGGCGTCGACGCGGTAGTCGCCGCACTCGGCTGAGGGCTAGCATCGGCACGTCGCAGCGTTTTGATCCTGCGCGGAGACCGGTTGCCCCATGAATGACATTCCTTCATCCGACGGACTGCGCTCGGCTTCGGCCAGCCTGGTGGCAGCGCTCGCGTCGCACTCGGATCCCGAGTACCGGCTGAGCGTGCTCAAGCGGCTCGCACGCCGGCTGGGCGAAGCGCGCTATCCCGTCTTCCTGCGCATACTGGGCGTGATTGCCGAGAGCGACGATCTGCGCGCGCAGCGGCTCCTCGCCGATACCTTCGGGCTCGCGCTGCGCCGCATGGACCTGCCCGGTGGGGCCCTGAGTTCCTGGGGCGCGACCGGCCTGCCCGACAGCAAGACCCCAGTCGCTGCCAGCACGTTTTCCGGCAACTTCTTCGGCGCCACGCCGCAACGTCTGTTGGGCCCATTGGAGTACCTGGCGGTGTGGCACCTGCAACGCACCCAGCGCCAGTTGCTGGGTCGCGACGCTTTTGTACAGGCGACCTCACGCCTGGTCGCGCTGCTCAACCACAGCGAGGACGCGAGGCGGCTGTATCCGCAGAAACTCGCCGTTGACGCGCAGAACGAGCTGGAGGGCGCGTACACCCGGACCACCCGTGAGCGCCTCGCCGCGATGGCGGTCGCGTGGCAGTCGGGGCAGTCACCCGAGGACGTGGCCCGCGCGGCCCTGGGGGCCGCTCCCGACGCGCGCGAAGGGCAGTGGGTGGTGCACGATCTGTAGCGCAGCAGGCGCGCTGAGGAGCGATCGATATCCGACGCCGTTGACTTGCACTTCCCGGTCCCCAATATTAGAAGGTCCCGCGGTGAAGCTTCGCCGCCCCATCACTGCAAAGGTGGCCCGCACCCTCACGTGCCGGTCGAGTGTGTGACATGAGCACTACGCGCATCCAACGCTAGAACCGCCCGGGCTTCCATTTTGATGCAGGCGCCCAGGGGGCGCTTTGCTCTTTTCGGGTCGGACGTTTTCCGACCTCCAGCCAGACTCTTTGTAGACACCGCCATGATCGCAATCACCCTTCCCGACGGCAGCCGCCGTGAATTCGACGCACCCCTGAGCATTGCCGACGTGGCCGCATCCATCGGCCCGGGCCTGGCCAAGGCCGCGCTGGCCGGCAAGGTGGATGGGGACCTTGTCGATACCAGCTACTGCCTGACCGGCGACGCCGCGCTGGAAATCGTCACCGACAAGCATCCCGACGCGCTGGAGGTGATCCGCCATTCCACCGCGCACCTTCTCGCCCAGGCCGTGCAGAGGCTGTTCCCGGGCACCCAGGTCACCATCGGCCCGGTGATCGAGAACGGTTTCTACTACGACTTCGCCTACGAGCGGCCCTTCACGCCCGAAGACCTGCCGGCGATCGAAGCGGAGATGCACAGGATCGCCAAGGAAGCGCTGCCTGTGAGCCGGGAAGTGAAGTCGCGCCACGACGCGATCCATTTCTTCAACGGCATCGGTGAGCACTTCAAGGCAGAGATCATCGCCTCGATCCCGGACGGCGAGGACCTCTCGCTTTACAGCCAGGGCGAGTTCACCGACCTTTGCCGCGGTCCGCACGTACCCAGCACCGACAAGCTGCGCAGCTTCAAGTTGATGAAGGTCGCCGGCGCGTACTGGCGCGGCGACCACAACAACCAGATGCTGAGCCGCATCTACGGCACGGCCTGGCTCAACGACAAGGAGCTGAAGGCGCACCTGCTGCAGCTGGAGGAGGCCGAGAAGCGCGACCACCGCAAGATCGGGCGCGCGCAGGACCTGTTCCACATGCAGGAGGAAGCGCCGGGTCTGGTGTTCTGGCATCCCAAGGGCTGGGCGATCTGGCAGGTGGTGGAGCAGTACATGCGCGGCGTGTACCGCAACAGCGGCTACGACGAGGTGCGCTGCCCGCAGATCCTGGATGTCTCGCTGTGGAAGCAGTCCGGCCACTGGGACAACTACCAGGAGAACATGTTCTTCACCGAGTCGGAGAAGCGCACCTACGCGCTCAAGCCGATGAACTGCCCGGGCCACGTCCAGGTCTTCAACCACGGCCTGCACAGCTACCGTGACCTGCCGATCCGCTACGGCGAGTTCGGCGCCTGCCATCGCAACGAGCCGTCCGGTGCGCTGCACGGCATCCTGCGCGTGCGCGGGTTCACCCAGGACGATGGCCACGTGTTCTGCACCGAGGCGCAGATCGAGTCCGAGGTCACCGCGTTCCACCAGCAGGCGATGAAGGTCTACGAGGACTTCGGCTTCACCGACGTGCAGGTCAAGCTGGCCCTGCGCCCGGAGCCCCGCATGGGCGACAACGAGACCTGGGACAAGGCCGAGGAGGCACTGCGCCTCGCGCTGCGTGCCACCGGCGTGGAGTGGGAGGAGCTGCCCGGCGAGGGCGCCTTCTACGGCCCGAAGGTCGAGTACCACCTCAGCGACGCGATCGGCCGTACCTGGCAGCTGGGGACCATGCAGGTCGATTTCATGATGCCCGGCCGTCTTGGCGCGGAATACATCGATGAGTCCAGCCAGCGCAAGCATCCGGTGATGCTGCACCGGGCGATCGTCGGCTCGATGGAGCGCTTCATCGGCATCCTGATCGAGCATCACGCCGGCCACTTTCCGGCCTGGCTGGCACCCGTGCAGGCGGTGGTGGGCAACATCACCGACGCCCAGGCAAGTTACGCGGCAGAAGTGGCCCAATCCCTTGCAGATCAAGGGTTCCGGGTGGAAAAGGATTTGCGCAACGAGAAAATCGGCCGTAAGATTCGCGAGCACACGCTCCAGCGCGTGCCGTACCTGCTCGTCGTCGGAGACCGCGAAAAGGAAAACGGCCTGGTCGCGGTGCGCACGCGTGGGGGGGAAGATCTTGGCTCGATGTCCGTTGCCGAGTTCGCCGCGCGTTTACGTAACGAAGACGCCCGCTAAGGCAGCGTCGTCCATACTGTGTCGGCTGCACGTGCGGCCGAACGACCCATACCGGAGATTGCAACATCAGTACCCCCGACAAGCGGAACCGCAAGAATCAGGAGATCCGCGCGCTGAAAGTGCGCGTGATCGGCAGTGATGGCGAACAGGTCGGCGTGCTTTCACGCGACGAGGCCCTTGAGCTCGCCCAGGAAGCAGGCCTCGACCTGGTGGAAATCCAGCCTCACGGCGATCCGCCGGTCTGCCGCATCATGGATTTCGGCAAGTTCATCTTCGATCTGCAAAAGAAGGCCAACCTGGCCAAGAAGAAGCAGAAGCAGGTCGAGATCAAGGAAATCAAATTCCGCCCGGTCACCGATGAAGGCGACTACCAGATCAAGCTGCGTAACATGCGCCGTTTCCTGGAAGACGGGGACAAGATCAAGGTCAACATCCGGTTCCGTGGCCGCGAGATGCGCCACCAGGATCTGGGCCGCCAGATGGCGGACCGGATCGAGCTGGATCTGGGTGAGGACATCGTCGTGGAATCGCGTCCCCGTCTGGAAGGCCGGCAGATGGTGATGATGATCGCGCCGAAGAAGAAGTAGCCCTCGCGCTGCCGTCTCTGGCAGCCGCACACCCGCAGACGGCCATTGGCCCATTGTGTTGCGCGCGCGTTGCGCTGCCGGCATAATGGGCGGCCCGGTTTGCCGGGCTTGTTGTTTGTAGTTCAGGACCTGTTGCTGATCCTTTTCGGATCAATGACTTATCGACCGATACGGGCAGGACGGAAAGTGTGGCCATGCCACCGCCCATGTCAGTGACATATACCCGAAAGGACCTTCGCAATGCCCAAGATCAAAACCCACCGTGGGGCGGCCAAGCGTTTTCGCAAGACCGCGTCCGGCAAGTTCAAGTGCGGCCACGCCAACCGTAGCCACATCCTCACCAAGAAGGCGACCAAGCGGAAGCGCAACCTGCGGCAGACGAATTACGCCCGCCCGGAAGACGCTGGACGTATCAATCGCATGCTGCCCTACGCCTGAGGAGGACTGAAAAATGGCACGAGTCAAACGTGGTGTACAGGCGCGCCGTCGCCACAAGAAGGTGCTCGACCTCGCCAAGGGCTATTACCATGCCCGTCGCAAGGTCTATCGCGTCGCCCATCAGGCCGTCATCAAGGCACAGCAGTACGCCTACATCGGCCGCAAGCAGAAGAAGCGCAATTTCCGTTCGCTGTGGATCACCCGCATCAACGCGGCTGCCCGCATGAACGGCATGAGCTACAGCCGCTTCATCAACGGTCTGATGAAGGCCGGCATCACCCTTGATCGCAAGGTGCTGGCGGACATCGCCGTGCACGACGCGGCGGGTTTTGCCGCGCTGACCGAGAAGGCCAAGGGCGCGCTCACAGCGTAAACGTGCGGCACCGGTACCCGGCATTGTCCGCGGCGGCCGGTCAGCAACGAGAGTCACGCATGGGGAAGGGCGCAAGTCCTTCCCCATGTTTTTTTCTGGAACAGGCATGAGCGCAATCGAAACCCTCACCGCCCAGGCGCTGGAGCGCATCGCCGCCGCTGACGCCCCCGCCGCAGTGGAGTCGCTGCGAGTGGAGTTGCTGGGCAAGTCCGGCAGCATCACCGCCCAGCTCAAGCAGTTGGGAACACTGCCCGCCGACCAGCGCAAGGCAGCCGGCGAGGCAATCAACCAGGCCCGCAACGCCGTCACCGAGGCGCTGCACGCACGTCGCGACACGCTGCAGCAGGCAGCGCTGGACGCCCGGCTGGCGTCCGAGACCCTCGATGTCACCTTGCCCGGAATCAACGCCTCGCGCGGTGGACTGCACCCGGTCAGCCGGGCGCTGGAACGGATCACCGACATCTTCGGGCGACTGGGTTTCGAACTCGCCGACGGGCCGGAGATCGAGGACGACTGGCACAACTTCGAGGCCCTGAATTTTCCGCCGCATCATCCGGCGCGGGCCATGCACGACACCTTCTACATGCGTCCCGACGGCAGTGGCGTCGCGCGCCTGCTGCGCACGCACACCTCCGGCGTGCAGGTGCGCTACATGAAGGACCATTCCCCGCCGCTGCGGATGATCGCCGCCGGCAAGGTCTATCGCAGCGACAGTGACCAGACCCACACGCCGATGTTCCACCAGGTCGAAGGCCTGCTGGTGGACGAGCACGCCAGTTTCGCCGAGCTGAAGGGGACGCTTGCCGCGTTCGTGCGGGCGTTTTTCGAGCGTGACTTCCAGATGCGCTTCCGCCCCAGCTACTTTCCGTTTACCGAGCCCTCGGCCGAGGTCGACATTGCCTGGGAGCAGGCCGACGGCAGCATGCGCTGGCTGGAGGTTCTGGGCTGCGGCATGGTCCATCCCAACGTGCTGCGCAACATCGGTGTCGACCCAGAGAAGTACACCGGCTTTGCGTTCGGCCTGGGCGTGGAGCGTTTTGCGATGCTCCGCTACGGCGTCGACGACCTGCGCAGCTTCTTCGAGAACGACGTGCGTTTCCTGAAACAGTTCGCGTAAGCCAGGGATCGATTGAATGAAGTTTTCCGAAAACTGGCTGCGCCAGCACGTATCCACCACTGCCAGCCACGATGAGCTGGTCGACACACTCACCGCGATCGGGCTGGAAGTGGAGGAGGTCACCCGTATCGGCGACGGCCTCGACAACGTCGTCGTGTCGCGGATCGTATCGGCGGACAAGCACCCGGAGGCCGACCGCCTGCAGGTGTGCCAGGTCGATGCCGGCGACGGTGAGCTGGTGCAGATCGTCTGCGGTGCGCCCAATGCCCGCGCCGGCCTGATGGTCCCGCTGGCGAAAGTCGGGGCGGTTCTGCCCGGCGGCATGAAAATCGAGGCTGCCCAACTCCGCGGCGTCGAGTCGTTCGGCATGCTGTGTTCGGCGAAGGAACTGGGCACCGACAGCGATGCGTCCGGGCTGCTTGAACTGCCCGCCGATGCCACTCCCGGCACGCCGGTAGGCGATCTGCTGGGCCTTCCCGATTCGGCCATCGAGATCAAGCTGACCCCCAACCGCGCCGACTGTTACGGCGTGCGCGGCATCGCCTTCGACGTGGCGGCGGCCGCGGATGCTGCGGTATCCGGTTTCAACGTGGACCCGGTGGAGGCGCGCATTGAGGACACGCTGTCGATCCAGCTTGATGCCGGCGCCGACGCACCGCGCTACTGCGGTCGCGTACTGCGTGATGTGGACGCGACTGCACGCACCCCGCTGTGGATGGCCGAGCGCCTGCGGCGCAGCGGCGTGCGCCCGGTATCGCTGCTGGTCGATGTGACCCAGTACGTGATGCTGGAGCTCGGCCAGCCGATGCATGCCTTCGATCGGGATCTACTCAGCGGCGGCACGGTGGGCGTCCGCCGCGCCCGCGCCGGCGAGCGGCTCAAGCTTTTGGATGGCCGCGACGCCGCGCTCGACCCGCAGTTCCTGCTGGTTACCGATGCCGACGCGCCGATCGCGCTGGCTGGGATCATGGGCGGTTTTGACGCTCGCGTGACCGAGGCGACCCGCAGCGTGTTCCTGGAGGCCGCACACTTTGCGCCCGCCGCCATCATCGGCCGCAGCCGCAAGCTCGGCCTGCACACGGACGCCAGCCACCGCTTCGAGCGCGGCGTGGATCCCGAACTTCCACGCATCGCCATCGAGTACGCCACCGCGCTGATCCTCGATGCCGCCGGCGGTAGCGCGGGCCCGGTGGTCGAGGCGGCGCTGCATCAGCATCTGCCGCAACCGCAGCCGATCGTGTTGCGCCGTGCGCGGCTGGCGCGGGTACTTGGCATCGAGGTACCCGGTGCGCGGGTCGAGCGCATCCTCCGCGCGCTCGGCATGCAGGTGGAAGCGCTGGAAGAGGGCTGGCAGGTCATCGCTCCCAGCCGCCGCTTCGACATCGCGATCGAGGAGGACCTGATCGAGGAGGTCGCCCGCATCCACGGCTACGACAATATTCCGACCACGCTGCCCAGCGGAGCGTCGCGGCTGGCCGCGCCTACCGAAACCCTGGTCGATGCGGCCGACATCCGCCGCCATATGGCGGCGCGTGACTATCTGGAGGCGATCAACTACGCCTTTGTCGATGGCGACCTGCTCGACTCTTGGTCCGCTTCCGAAGGCGCAGTGGTGATCGCCAATCCCCTCAGCGCCGAGCTGGGGGTGATGCGCACGATGCTGTTGCCGGGCCTGGTATCGGCACTGGCACGGAATGCCGCGCGGCAGCAATCCCGGGTCCGCCTGTTCGAGACTGGCAACGTCTTCACGGCGGCCGACGGCGTGGCGCCGCTGCACACGCAGCGCGTCGCAGCGGTGGCCTGCGGCGATGCGCTGGCCGAGCAGTGGGCCCAGCCGTCGCGCGAGGTCGGCTTCCACGACCTGCAGGGCGACCTGGAAAGCCTCGCAGCTTTGTCCGGGGCGAGCCTGGCGTACGAATGCGCTGTAGCCCCCTGGGCGCATCCCGGTCGCTGCGCCCGTGTCTTCCGCCAGAATTCGGCGGGGGAGCGGCAGCCATTGGGCTGGATTGCCCAGTTGCATCCGCGCCTGTTGCAGGCACTGGAGATCGATGTCGACGTCATCGGCTTCGAACTGGACCTGGAGCCCCTGCAGGCTCGACCGGTGCCCAAGGCGAGCGGACGGTCGCGCTATCCGTCGGTGCGGCGGGATCTGGCCTTTGTGTTGCCCGAAGGCGTGCCTTGGGGCGACGTCGAGCGGACCATTCGCGCAGCCGCCGGGCCGGTCCTGCGCGACCTGGTCCTGTTTGATCGTTACCAGGGGAAAGGCGTGGAATCGGGATGCAAGAGTCTTGCTATGGGCTTGATTTTGCAGGAAGAATCGCGCACGCTCGTCGAGACTGACGTCGATCGCGTCGTGGCTTCCGTCACGTCCGCAATGCTTTCCGATCACGCAGCAAGGATTCGCGACTGAGGCCGGTTCTTCCGCGCCCGGCGCACGGTTGTCAGTCACACAGCAGCAGGGGATGGAACGGATAATGGCGTTGACCAAGGCTGAAATGGCCGAGCGGCTGTTCGACGAGGTCGGGCTCAACAAGCGTGAAGCGAAGGAATTCGTCGACGCCTTTTTTGACTCCCTGCGCCTGGCCCTGCAGAGCGGACGCCAGGTCAAGCTTTCGGGCTTTGGCAACTTCGATTTGCGCCGCAAGAAAGAGCGCCCGGGTCGCAACCCGAAGACCGGCGAGGAGATTCCGATCTCGGCCCGGACCGTGGTGACCTTCCGCCCGGGGCAGAAATTGAAGGAACGCGTAGAGGCCTACGCCGGAACTGAAAATGCTTGATCCAGGCAGCAACCGCGAGCTCCCGCCGATCCCGGCGAAACGCTACTTCACCATTGGCGAGGTCAGCGAGCTGTGCGACGTGAAGCCGCACGTGCTGCGATATTGGGAAACCGAGTTTCCCTCCCTGAAGCCGGTCAAGCGTCGCGGCAACCGGCGCTACTACCAGCGCCACGAAGTGCTGATGATCCGGCAGATCCGCGGCCTGCTGTACGAGCAGGGCTACACCATCGGCGGCGCACGGCTGCGTCTGGAAGGCGAGGAGGCCAAGGACGAGTCCGCGCTCAGCACACAGATCATCCGCCAGGTCCGCATGGAGCTGGAGGAAGTGCTGCAGATGCTGCGGCGCTGACATCGCGGTCAGCGGATGCCCCGCAGGGGTCGCGATTTACTGATTTTCAGCTATACTCTTGCGTCGCCGAAACAGCGGCGCACGGCAACATCTTCGGGGCGTAGCGCAGCCTGGTAGCGCACTTGTCTGGGGGACAAGTGGTCGTCGGTTCAAATCCGGCCGCCCCGACCAACAAAATCAATGGGTTACGCGAAGGAGCCGGAAGGCTCCTTTTTCTATGTCCGCAAGGTGTCCGCAGCTCACCCCACCAGCCGCACCGCACGTGCACGCGGCCCACGGTCGCCCTCGCGAGGCTCAAAGCTCACGCGATCGCCTACGGCGGGGGTGTCATAGCGCAGGTAGTCCGCGAGGAAGAACAGGTCTTGTTCGCCATCGTCGGGCTCGACAAAGCCGTATCCCTTGATTCCGTCCCAATGGATGATCCGTCCAAATTTCATCGTGTGGCATATCCCAGGTTGGCAACAGCAATGGGCTTGCGCCCGAAGCCCCAGACCGCCAGGGCCAGGGCGAGAATCAGGTCGTCGTGGGAACCTTGCCGCGCGCCGAACTGCGCATTGCCCGAGTTGGAGTAGGTCACCCGGAAGTCCATCAACTCGCGGCGCATGGCCTGCACCAGCGGCAGCTTGTCCGGCATGTCCAGTACTTGCCGATGCAGCAGCGACTGCACCCGGCTAATCAGCTCCAGCTTGGGCACGTAGTAGCCACCGGCCTTGTTTGGCCCAGCATCGCCGGCAAACCCGATGGTCACCGGCACCACGTTCGGAACACGCCGCTCGCGCATGATGTCGAACACCGGCCGGCCCACGCCGGTGAAGTCCAGGAACACCGGGACCCGCCCGGCCGTGTGCGGGATGCGTCCCAGCACCGCCTTCACGTAATCCGCCTGGTCGGGGTAGGGCGTCTGCAGCGGGATCCGCTCCAACAGCCGCAGCGCGAACCGGGCCGGCACCTTGTCGGCTACCTTGGCCAGCGGGGGTACCAGTGCGCGCGCTGTCTGCCGTTCAACCACTGCGATGGCCGTGGGGTCGACCGACTGGCCCAGGTCGACGCCTACAACAACGTCTCTTTCAATCGTGTAGTGCGGGCTGTCTTCGATCTCGGCCATTGTCAGCACGGGGATTGCCGTCTCGGTCACCATATTTCCATCTCCGGTTTGATTGCCGCATCGATCAGCTCGCTGGCGAAAAAGCTTTCGTTCGTGTCGGTGAACTCGCAGTCGTATTCGGCGCGGAACTGCCACTCGCTCATGCCCTCGCGCTCCTCGGCCAGAAACTCCTCGGTGATGTGCGGACAGTCGGCGGCGGTGATCTTCGTGGTCTCCCAGCCCTTGCCGCCCGTCCATTGCTCCCAGAACCAACCACGCATGCCGTAGGGCGTCGTCAGGGCGATCAACTGCCCGTTGGGGCTTGCCGCCAGCATCGGCCGCACAGCGGCATACAGAGCGTCTGACACGCGGGACGCTTCATCGATCAGCACCGCCTTGGGCGCGCTGAATCCACGGATGGTGGCGTCGTTATCGCCGGGCAGGGCGACCAGGTGGCTGCCATTGGCCAGAATCAGCTCGTTCGCACTCTCCGAACGGATCGCCGGCACGTCGCCCAGTCGCTTGTAGACCCCGACCGTCTTGGCAAACAACAGCCGGGATTGGCGCAGGGTCGGGCTGATTACCAGGTACAGGCCGGGCGCGTACACCAGCCCGCCTGCAGCCTTGGCCCCGATGGTTGTGGACTTGCCCGATTGCCGGCTGCACAGGATCAGTTGCCGACGTGCCTGGGAGCGCATGACGTCGCACTGCCACGGTGCCGGCGCTACGTGCTCGCCATCGGCATCACGCACGCCCTCGCGGAAGATGGAAACCGGGTCCAGGGCACGGCGAAAGTCGGCCGCGATGTTCACGCCACCCGGACCCCTTCCAGCAGGCGCGGATGGTCGACCTGTTCAATGCGCTCCAGTGCCTTGATGACGGATTGCCACGCGGCCGGGTGGGGCTTCAGTGCCTGCACAATCTCGGTGCGGATGTTGTGCCACTCCGGCGACTGCATCAGGTTGATTTGCACGTTGTTGTTGGTGATGGATGTGGCACCCAGCTCGCCCAACAGTCGGCCAATGCGCTCCGATGCCCGGCCTGCAGCCTCTATGGCGCGAATCTCCGCCTCGTCGTGTTTGATGGATGCCGCGCGATCGGCCACGGTGTACAGGCGGCTGCGCTGGTAAGTCAGGTGATCCAGCAGGGACTTGGATTCGATCTCCCGGATCTTCCCCAATTCCTCATCAGACTGCAGGCCGCGCACCCGTAGACGCAGGATCAACTCGTCGCTCATGTGGCTCTTGCGATAGCGCGACAGCTGCGCCGGGTCCAGGCCGTACCGCTTGGACAGCCCGCGCAGGCTCACCCCGTTGGCCAAACCGATCTCGATCTGGGCGCGGTCGGGATGCGTGGCGATGGCCGGGACAGGCGCGGCCACCAGTCACCTCTCGGGTCTGGGATCAGGGCTTTCTCGCGCAACAGGCGGGCGTACAGGGACCACTCATCACAGGCGGCTTGTACCAATGGCGCAGCGGTCGCAGGATCGTCGTGTAGCGCCTCCAGTAGTCGGCTGAACGCCTCCCCGGTATACGCCTGTTCACCACGCGCGATGGCTTGGGGTAGCGTGTCGCCGGCCAGCGCGCGGGCCAGGTCCGGGATCATTTCGGGTTGCCCATGTGCGCGGGATCGAACAACTCGCCCAAATGTTCCAACAGGCGATCACGGGTGCGGGTGCACAGCTCCAGACCCTTGTCGATCGCGGCAGCCGCTGCGCTGTCTTCCGGGGCCAGCAGCGTGATGACTTCACGGCGCGCTCGCTCGCGTACTTCAGCCGGCAGTCCCGACAGGGCAGCAGGGGCAGAAGCGATCGCCTGCAGTAACAGCGTGTCGGTGTCGGCAATGGCCTGTTCGGCAAACGCAACGCGGTCTGCAGGCTTCAGGCTGCGAAGGTGACCACGCACCTCAGCGGCAAGTTGCTGCGAGTAGGCGTCGGCGGGGATCGTGATGCGGTGCGCGCGGGCACCAACGGCATCTCGTTCGGCTTCGGCAGAGTTGATCGCGGAGTTGATCGCGCTAACGGTGTTGTCGCGCAGGCTGCGTGCCTGCCGTGCGTTCGCCTGGACGCGCTCAGGGGTCGACAGCAGAGCATCCCTTGCGTTGCCATCCATCGCCTCCAGCAGCGCCTTGTAGCCGGTGCCAGCGCGTTCGTGGACGATCTTCAAGGCTACCGCGTGCGGGTTGTTCGATTCGGGTGCGCTCCAGAATGCCGCGTCACCCAAGTGGCGGTGCTTGTCCAGGATGGGGCGGTGGCCCATGCGGGCTGCGGTCATTTGCTCCTGTGCGCGTGCTCGCCTGTCTGAGCTCGCCCGATCTGCCCGGATCGCATCGGCAATCTGCTGCTGGATATCCGCTTGGGTCAGCGTCGTGGGAGCCGCTTGCTCGGCAGCGGGGGCGTTCGTGTCAGTCATGGCGTCTACCTGCAAATGGGCGTTGACGACAGCGTACGCGGACACAGTGCGGACAGGTATTGCTTAACTCTGCCTTATTGCTTGCTGTCGCTACGTTGTAGGCCGCGTGTCCACTTGTCAGATGGTCAAGTGGCGCTCGATTTACCTGCAAATAACCCTGTGAAGGCAAATTCACGCTGTCTGGGTTTCTCCTACCCAAGTCCACCCACTCCATCTGCCTGTCCCAACTGTCCCAACTGTCCCAGCTGTCCCATCACCTCGTCGCAATAGCCGGATACAGGGCGATCTGACTCGACCCGTCGGTACCCCACACCCCTTAGTAAACCGACGGGTGAGTGAGTGGGACACGTACCGAGGAAAGGGTGGGATGCCGCTATGCGCGGCGGCAATCCCCCTCCATTCCCACCTGTCTGCATAACCGACAAGTCAACCGACAAGTCAAACCCAGTGCCTGCAACGCTTACAGCCCCACCTGTCGGTTTCATGCTGCCTGCTCCGACGGGTTGGCGATGCGATAGACGTCTGGCTTGCCGGCTGCCCTCGGCACCTTCTCCGGCTGGGAGAGCAACACACCTTCGTCGACTGCCAATGCCAGGTACTTGGCCGCCCAATCTGCACCCTTACCGGCCGCCGTCGATACAGCCCGCGCCGTCGGCTGCCTGCCCTCTGCCTCCAGCTTTCGGACCACCTCGATGACCTGCTCGACCTTGGCCTCGGTTGCCGCGTCCCTGCGGTTCTGCCGTGCCTCCGCACGCTTGCCCATCAGCATCCCGTGCAGTACCCGCCAGCTCGCACCCCGCAGGTTGTCAGGTGCCGGATGCACACGCAGCGCCGGGCCGTACGGCGTCCGGGTCCACAGCAGGAAGATGGGCGGCGGGTTGGCTGCCTTGGACGTGTCCAAGGTGATCCACGCGGCTACCCGCTCAGACCGTCCCGGGGCCATCATCTGCCGCAGCAGGGTCCGCGCATCACCGTCCGCGAACGGCTCATCGTCGCTGCCAAGGTTCACCAGCAGGGCCGTCTGTCTGGCGTTGTAGACCAGTGACGTCCCACCGCGAATATCAGCCACCGACACGGACAGTTCGGGCAGGCTGTTGCTGGCAGCTTGGCTTGTGTGGTGCACAAGAATCACCGCCGCGTCGATTGCACGGGCCACCTTGCGCAATGCCCGCACCATGATGCGGAAAGCCCGGTTGTCTTCCTCCGCGTCCGACAGGGTGCTCACCGTCTCGAACACCACCAGGCCGATGCCGCGCCCGGCCAGCGCATCCACCATCACGTCGACTGCGGCCGACTCCACAGGCTGCCGGTCGTGTACCGCGACGATGGTCTGGAACGCCTCCATACCGGCATCATTCAAGTCAGGCACCATGACGCGCTCGCGCACGTTGGATGCGTCCGCCTTCCCCAGTTGGCAGATCGATGCCAATACCTTCCGGGCGTATTGCTGGCGGTCGTCCTCGGCGCTGTAGATCACGACGGACCTGCCCGGCTCCGGTGTCAGGCCGGCTACCTTCGTCCCCAAAATGTAGGACGTCACCAAAGCGATGCTGGCGTAGGTCTTCCCCTCCCGTCCTGGCGCTGCGACAACCGTCACCTCGCCAACAGGGAACAGGCCGTGGTTGCCGTCGGAGAATGCATGCGGGTGTGGCTCCTTCGCCGCTTCCAGCTCGTCGTCGGAGAACGGCACCAGCGACGCCACAAGCCGCTCGACGCGGGACAGTGGTTGTGCCTCCGGGTCGGGCAGCATCGCCACCAGCGCATCGCCAGTGCCGCCAGCGGCCAGCCAGTCGGAGACGTCGCCCTTCACGGCCAGTCCGGGCAAGTCCAGGACGCGCACCGACCGCGCGATGCCCGCCAGGCTCTCGCGCACCGTGTCGGCATGATCCCTGCCGCCTTTATCGTTGTCCGGCAGGATCACCACGTCGCGGCCTCGCAGGTGTTCGGAGTGATGGTCTCGCCACTTTCCGGCCCCGCCAGCGTTGCAGGTCGCCAGCAGCCCGACCGCGCGCAGGTTGTCGACGTCTTTCTCGCCCTCGACCACGAACACCAGCGCATCGGGATTGGCGATCAGCTCGGGCAGGCGGTAGGGCACCTGCCGCACGCCGTCCACCTTGTACACCCACCCGCCCGATGCGTCTGGTCTGCGTTGTAGGAACTTGTGCCCGGCCCGGCGCTCGACTTGGAAGAGGATCTCGCCTTGCTCGTCGACGTAGTCATACACGGCCGCAGGCGACGGGGAACGCGGTGCGTCGGGTTGCAGGTGGCCTTGCTCCCTAAGCCATTGCTTACCGTCCTCGCGTCCGGTGCACCGAGTCACCAGTTCCAGCACCCCGCCGCCTTCTTTGGCCTCGTGGTCATACCAGGTGTCTTTGTCCAGGTCGACGGATAGGCTGCCACGCGTGCCGAATCGCAGTTCAGTCACGCGCGACATCTTCGGGTTCGGATCGCCGCACAGGTCGCGCGCCACGGGGCCAATCAAGCCGGCGTATTCCGCCCGCCCGCTCATGAGTGCACCTCGTGCAAATCCACGCAGACGTGGGTATCCTCGGGGTTGAAGCTGCCTGCTTCAATGCACTCCGCGCCTCGGCCTCCTACAGCCGGGGCGTTTTCGTGTCGGCTCATTCCGCCACCTCCACGGCGCAATCCAACCACAGGAATGCGCTGGCGTATTCGGTCATGGAATCGGTGCTGCCCATGCCTTGAATTGGACAAGCGTCGTCCGGCAGCGGTTGGCCGATCACGCGACGCATCTCCACAAACTCACGCACACGATCAACCTCGGCAATTGCATACAGCCCCCAGGCAAGGGCACGGCGTAGGTCCGGTATCGCCTCGGCTGGGAGTTTCACGTAGTCGCTCATTGCGCCACCTCCCGCGCCAGGACGGCCACCAACTGGGCGGCGCTCCGGTGCATGCCGTGCAATTGATTGGCGATGCGTTCGGCACCATCGGGCCTGGGGTTCGTGCGTAGCGTCTGCAGGGCAGCGGCGAGGGCCTCGGTTGCCTCGACGAGCTCGACGATGCGCTCGGATCCGGTACGCCCGTAGACCGCACGCAATGCGGCAATCTCGGAGGCGGTCATGCCGATACCCTCCGCGTGCGCGGCGTGGCCTTGCTCGGCTTGCGCTGTTCTTCCAACCAGGCCGCGATATCGTCGCGATGATAATGTGCGCGCCGGCCGATGATAATGACCGGCGGACCCTTGCGGCGGTGCGCCCACAGTTCCAGGGTGCGGAACGTCAGGCCCATTTGATCGGCCAGTTCTTGCCGGGTCAGATAATCTTCCATGACCGGGCGAGGTGCAAAACCTTGCGGCTGTGTTTCTTTCGTTGAATCGTTCACTTGTCTAGCTCCACGGTTGTCTTTCGTGGGGCTAGGCTCGGTTTTTGGGCTGCCTGCGAGGGAGGGTCCTAATTGCGGTGAAATGCCGAATTAGAATCCCCCATCTGCCGGTGCCGGGTACGGCAGTGGAGCCACCAGATTGCGCATGTACCGCTTGACGATCCGTCCCATCCGCCCCTCGGGATCCTTACCCAACTCCACACCCGCAAGCGGTAGGAGGGTTCGCGCCGCGCGCATGAAGCGGCTGCGTTCTGTAGTGCTGACTTTCAGGCCCACGCAGCAGGCCCACGCGTGAATGAAACAACCGGCAAGCCATTCATCCTCGCCGGATCGGGGGATTGGGCCGCGCCCGGACTTTCTTTGCCACCCGGCATCTTCTAGTCGCTCGGGGAGCGTGCACAGCTCGTCTATTAGGGCGCGCATCTGCCAAACCTCCAAGTGCCGCCCGATTGGAAACGCAGTTTCCAGAATCGGCAAACCCCGCTCATGCCGCCCGAGTGCGTGGCGAAACTTCCGCGCTGCTTCTGCAATAGGCCCGAGTGCCGCGAGTATCTCCGCGTCCGTCCTTTGGGGCGCGGGATGTCGGGCGCGCCGTTCCATTGCGGCACCAAACGCCCGTGAATCCAGCGATTCGCCCAACTCAGCAGCGAAGGCATCACACAGCGGTGTATGTAGCGTCCGCTGCATCTTTGCTCGTGCTTGAACCTCGTTTTCACCGAATGCGGAAATCAGCAATGCCACGCGCTCCCCCGGCGGACAGAACTCGTCTTTGACGAACACGTCCACGCAGTCGGGGCCGACCGCTCGCACCTCCACGCGCTCAGCCACAGTCAGCCCGCCCGCGCCGGGAATTGGATCACGTTGTCGTCTCTGCCGATGATGGCCAGGACGTGCCGCTGCCACTTGTCCAGCGCCTCGCGTTTTTCGTCGGCGTAATCGTGCTTGTTGTAGTGCCTGCCCCCCACAGAGCCATCCACGTGGCCCAGTACGCGGTCGCGGTACTCCTTGGGCACCTTCAATGCGGCCAGTCCGGTTTCCACCGTGCGGCGCAGGTCGTGGGGGGTGAACTTCTCGATGCCGCGCTCCGCCAAGCGTTCGGACGCGCGTATCAGCGCGCTGGATACGTGCTTCTTCGTCAGCGGGCCACCACGCGCGCCACTGAACACATACGCGCCGGTGCGGGGCAGCTCGCGCAGGATCGCCACGGCTTCCGGACTCAGGGGAACAAGGTGAACCCGATTGCCCTTGTGACGTGCGGCCGGCAGCGTCCATTCGGCTGCATCCAAGTCGACCTCCGACCACGCCATTTCGGCGACCTCGGACACTCGCGCGCCTGTCAGCAATAGCAGGCGGATAGCAGCGGCCTCACGCGGCGGGATGGTATCTGCCCAGTCGCCGCCTGCGGTGATCTCCCACACCATCTGCAGCTCGGTATTGCTCTTCAGCGCCCGTTCGCGCGGTTCCTCCTTCGTGGGTTTCGCCATCCGCAAGCAGGGATGGTTCTCGATTAGCCCGGCATCGACTGCGAAGGAAAACAAGGTACTGACTAGCGTCAGGATCCGGTTAGCCTCCACGGGCGTTGCCTTGGCAATCTTGGCCACCAACTCCGACACGTCTTGCCGCCGTACGTCTTCGATCTTGCGCGAGCGCCAGACTGGTAGAACGTATTTCGCCAGCCGGCGCTCATCCTGCCGCCAGGATCGTTTCTTGGGCCGTGCGTGCTCATCGATGTAGCGTTCCGCCAGTTCCTCGATGGTGTCCGCGTCGCGGCGGCGCTGGCGCTCTGCCAACGGATCTTCCCCTGCGTCTGCCAGCTGGCGCAGCTTGCCCGCCTCCTTGCGCGCTACGGCTACACCCCAAGCCGGCCACGGGCCGATCGTGATGCGCCGCTCGCGTCCCTCAGCCCGGTAGTTCAACACGAACGATTTAGCGCCGGCCGCAGTGACGCGCACCCCGAATCCGCCGCCCTCGTAAGTGATCTTGTTCCCACGATCCGGGGCAGGTAGCGCCCGCACTGCCGCATCCGTCAACTTCGCCATGTCTTGTCTCCGTGTCCGCCGTGTCCGCACTGTGTCCGCATTCAATGCGAAACAGTCCTGTAGCGAAGTAGAAACTAAGACAAGTGGAATAGCAAGCGGTTAGGGGGTTTGAGGTGCGGACACGGACCTAAGACGCACTGGTGACGGTGCCGCTTAACGTGTCTGGGGGACAAGTGGTCGTCGGTTCAAATCCGGCCGCCCCGACCAATTTCAGCAATTGCCAGAATGCCTGCGGAGATCCCGCGGGCATTTTTTCTTGCGCAATCAGACGGCCGGTGGCCGCCGGGGGCGCTCAGTTCACCGCGCTACGCGGTGGCGCGCTGTCGAGGTCGTCCCAGCGCTGGACAATCGCGCTGCGGATGCCGGCGACATCCAGGCCTGCCTCGGCGAGCAGTTCCTCGCGGCTGCCGTGGGCCTGGAAGGCATCGGGCAGGCCCAGGTGAAGGATGGATACGTCGACGCCCTCGGCCGCCAGCAGTTCGGCCACGCCGCTGCCGGCACCGCCGGCGACGACGTTGTCCTCCAGGGTGACCAGTCCGTGATGCTCGGCGGCCAGCTGGAGGATGAGCGCCCGGTCCAGCGGTTTGACGAAGCGCATGTTGACCACGGTCAGCCCCAATGCCTGGCCGACCTCCTCGGCCGCAGGCACCAGCGAGCCGAAGGCGAGCAGGGCGACGCGCGATCCACGCCTGCGCAGCTGCGCCTTGCCGATCTGCAACACGTCCAGTGCCGGTTGCACCGCGACCCCGGTGCCGCTCCCGCGCGGGTAGCGCACGGCCGCAGGGCCCTCGTAGCGGTAGCCGGTGGAAAGCATCTGGCGGCACTCGTTCTCGTCCGCCGGGGTCATTACCACCATGCCGGGCACGCACCGCAGGTAGCTCAGGTCCAAGTTGCCCGCATGGGTGGCCCCATCAGGACCGACCACGCCGGCGCGGTCGATGGCGAAAAGGACGTCCAGTTCCTGCAGCGCGACGTCATGGATGAGCTGGTCGTAGCCGCGCTGGAGGAAGGTCGAGTAGATCGCGACCACCGGCTTGGCGCCCTCGCAGGCCATTCCGGCCGCTAGGGTAACGGCATGCTGCTCGGCGATGGCGACATCGAAATAGCGCTGCGGATATTCCTTGCTGAAGCGCACCAGCCCGGAGCCTTCGCGCATCGCCGGGGTAATCCCCATCAGCTTCTCATCGGCGGCGGCCATGTCGCAGATCCAGTCGCCGAACACGTCGGTGTAGGTCGGTTTCCTGGCGCCTGCCTTGCTGATCATGCCGAGCTCCGGGTTGAACGGTCCGACCGCGTGGTAACCGATCTGGTCGCCTTCGGCGCGCTCGTAGCCCTTGCCCTTGGTGGTGATGATGTGGAGCAGCTGCGGGCCCTTCATGCCCTGCAGGGTCTTGAGCGTGCCCACCAGCGCTTCCATGTCGTGCCCGTCGATCGGGCCTGTGTAGTGGAAGCCCAACTCTTCGAACATCGTTGAAGGGACGAACATGCCCTTCCATTGTTCTTCCCAGCGCTTGACGAACTTCGCTGCCGGCCGGTGTTTGTCGCCCAGCAGGCGCTTGCCGCCCTCACGCAAGGCGTTGAGCGTGCGGCTGCCGGTCAGGCGCCCCAGCATCCGGGTCACCCCGCCGACGTTTTCCGAGATCGACATCTGGTTGTCGTTGAGGATGACCAGCAGGTTGGGCTCGATGCCGTCGCGCTCATCGCCCATGCCGCCGCCGTGCGCCAGTGCTTCGAACGCCATGCCTCCGGTAATCGCGCCATCACCGATCACGGCGATCACCTTGCGCTCGTCGCCTGCACGCTGCAGCGCAATCGCCATGCCCAGCGCGGCCGAGATACTGGTCGAGCTGTGCCCGACGCCAAAGGTGTCGTACTCCGACTCCCCACGCTTGGGGAACGGCGACACGCCGGCCTTCTGCTTGACCGTGTGGATCAGGTCGCGCCGACCGGTGAGGATCTTGTGCGGGTAGGTCTGGTGGCCAACGTCCCACACGAGCCGGTCGGTGGGTGTGTCGTAGAGCCAGTGCAAGGCGACCGTCAGCTCGATCACGCCCAGGCCGGCGCCGAAGTGGCCACCGGATTGCGCAACCTGCTCGATCAGGTAGCCGCGCAGCTCGTCGGCGATGACCGGCAAGTCCTCGACCGGAAACTGGCGCAGGTCGGCGGGCACCTGGATGCGCGAGAGACGAGGGTAGCGTTGCGGATCAATCATCAATACGGCGTCGGACGGTGGTGCCCCATTGTCCCGCCCGGGTCGCGGCGGGGCAAGGCGGGCCCGGATCGTGCGACCGCCGGAGTTCAGCGGCTGCGGAAGCGCCCGAACAGCCCACTCGGCTTGCGCGGCTCGGGCTCCGGCTCGGGCGGCCGCTCGACCTCGGCAAAGCCTGTGGCCAGATTGGCGTTGACGAAGTCGGTGACGTCGGCAAGCGTTACCCCGCTGGCCTCGGCAATTTCGCCCAGCGTCGCCGCGCCCTTCATCATTACCGTGGCTATGCGGAAGTGGCGGGGATACTCGCGCTCGGTCTGCGGCCATTTGAGCATCACGAAACGTGCCTGCGGATCGATACCGGGGAGCAGTTGACCGCTGCCGACCAGGAGCCCGTCAAACCAGAGCAGGCGCGACAGAGGCTGTGGCGCGCCCGATGCCGCGGCCTGGCGCGACCAATCGGCGAGCTCGGTGAAATCCGCGGCGACGGCCTCGCCGGTGACGTGCGGGACAAGCGGTTTGAGGGTCGCCGGTCCGAAGTATTCGCGCCGGTCCAGATCCAGCAGCAGGGTGACTCCCTCGCGCTGGAAACCGACCCGGCCGTCGATGCGGCCCGACGCGAGCCACTCGGTCAGGGTGCGCGGCTCCGCGGGTGCCGGCGGCGGAACGCTCGGCGGAACGTGCGGTGTCAGGCTCGGAGCCGCTGGCACGATGACTCCGGATGCCGCGCTGGCGGGCTCAACCGGGTCGAGCGGCTCCTCGGTCGGGACCGGAACCGCGTCCAGGCCAGTGGGCGGGCTCGCCTCTTCGTCGGCGTGGACCGGATGCTCCTCGGGCAGTTGGTCCTGCGGCTGCGGCGCGGCGGAGAATCCACTGGGCACGGACTCGGAAATGACGGGCGGTTCGCTGACCGGCGCAATCCCGGGCGCGAGCTCCGTCAGCAGGCGCTGGACCGAGGCGGCATCGAAGGGCTGCGCCAGGCGGAAGTCGGCCTGCGTGCGCGGGGCCGAGGTCAGTCCGATCACCGTCTTGCCCGCGGCATGCAGGCGCAACCAGCTCATCGGTCCGTACATGCTGTCCATGTCCACGATTACATGCTCGGCGGCGTCACCGGGTAACAGCGACCAGGCATTGAGGAGCTGGGAGTTGGCAGCCGCGAAGGCGACCTTGAGGGACGCTTCAGTGGCCGGATCCATACCGGTCAGGCCGAGGGTGAGGGCCATTGTCGAGTCCATGTCTTAACAATCACCCAGTGTCGCGGAGCGTGCCGCGGGCGTCAATCAAGCCCGTCACGGCTGACGTCAGCGGACGACGGCCAGCGCGGATGTCCGCAGCACGAGGCCGTCGCGCGCGTGCTTTTTCGGCAGTTGGCTCTTCAGGAACGCCATCTGGTCGGCAAGGATGTTGCGGTTGGACAGGATCAGGTGCTCCACCCAGCTTGGCCGGTAGGGAACGGCGAGCAGCGGCATGTTGGCCTGCTGAGGGCTGCGGTTGCCCTTGCGCGAGTTGCAGTGGAAGCAGGCGGCGACGACGTTTTCCCAGACGTCGCGGCCGCCGCGGGACACCGGCTTCACGTGGTCGCGGGTCAGCTGCGGACGGTTGAATTGGCCGCCGCAGTACAGACAAAGATGCGCATCGCGGGCAAACAGCGCGGCATTGGTCAGCGTGGGCGTCGGGTTGACCGCACGTGCGCTGGCGTGACCGCGCGCCGCAACGATGGGATGCAGTCGCAGCACGCTGGGTTCGCCGCTGCGACGGTTGTGCCCGCCGTGGACGGTCAGGCAGGGGTCGCCCAGCGTCCAGGCAACCGCGTCACGCGCATACAGGCACGCGGCGTGCTGCCAGTTCATCCAGTCCAGTACCCGCCCATGCGCGTCAAGCGACAGCAGGCGGACGGAGTCGAGGTGCTCGAGGGCGTGGCCGGTGGACACAGGAGTGTCCGATTCCCACTCCCCGCCGGACGTGGCGGGGGGCAGGGTCCGGGCCACGAAGCGCGTCGCAGTGTCGGTTTCCATGAGAAATCGAGCATATACCCGATCCGGCCCGGTTTGTCCGCAAGGTTTTTCGCCGTCATCGTGCGGGATTTCGTTGATTCAGGCGTCGAACTGCTCCGCGTCTAGCGTCATCAGGGAGGCGCTGCCGCTGCGTATCGCCGCTGCGTGGGTGAGGGTGCGCGGCAGGATGCGGGCGAAATAGAACTTCGCCGTTTCGCGCTTGCCGGCCTTGAATGCGTCCGACCTGCTGCCCGACTCACTGACGGCAACGCTGCGCGCCCACCAGTAGGCCAGCGCCACATAACCCGAATACATGAGGTAGTCGTAGGCGGCCGCGCCGATCTCTTCCGGATCTCGGCTGGCTTTGTCGACCAGCTCCATGGTGAGTTGCTGCCACTGGGCGGCGTGCTTCTGCAGCGGGGCGATGAACTCGGCGACTTCGGGGTTGTCGGCGTGCTCGGTGCACAGCTGCTGGACCATGCCCAGCATCACCTTGAAGCCCGCACCCTGCAGTTGCAGGATCTTGCGGCCGAGCAGGTCGATTGCCTGGATGCCGGTCGTGCCTTCGTAAAGCGTCGTGATGCGGGCATCGCGGGCCAGCTGCTCGACGCCGTTTTCGGCGATGTAGCCGTGCCCGCCATAGCATTGCACGGCGTGGTAGGTGCACTCCACGCCCCATTCGGTGAGGCAGGCCTTGACGATCGGCGTGATGAAGCCGACCAGATCGTCGGCCTGCTTGCGCTGTGCCTCGTCGGGCGAGTTGTGGGCGACGTCGATCTGCAGTCCGGCGTGGTAGCTCATCGCGCGGCCGCCTTCGATCAGCGCCTTGCAGGTCAGCAGCATGCGGCGCACGTCGGGGTGGACGATGATCGGATCGGCCGGCCTCTCGGGGAACTTGGGGCCCGACAGCGAGCGCATCTGCAGGCGTTCGCGGGCGTAGGCAAGGGCGTTCTGGTAGGCGCGATCGGACAGTCCGAGGCCCTGCAGCCCCACGGCGAGGCGGGCAGCGTTCATCATGGTGAACATGCCGCTCATGCCCTTGTTCGGCTGACCCACCAGATAGCCCTGGGCACCGTCGAAGTTGATCACGCAGGTCGCCGAGCCGTGGATGCCCATCTTGTGCTCGATGCTGCCGCAGCGCACCTGGTTGGGCTCGCCCATGCTGCCGTCGCGTCCCACGCGCAGCTTGGGCACGACAAACAGGGAAATTCCCTTGCTGCCGGCCGGGGAGTCGGGCAGGCGCGCCAGCACCAGGTGGACGATGTTTTCGGTCAGATCGTGCTCGCCGGCGGTGATGAAGATCTTGGTCCCGGTGATGGCGTAGCTGCCGTCATCGTTGGGTTCGGCACGGGTCTTCAACAGTCCCAGGTCGGTGCCGCAGTGCGGTTCGGTCAGGCACATGGTGCCGGTCCAGCGACCCTCGACCAGTGGCTTGAGGAACACCTCGCGCTGCCAGCCCTCGCCGTGATGCACCAGCGCTTCGGTCGCGCCGTGGGAAAGCAGCGGGAAGTTGCCCCAGGCAAGGTTGGCGGCGTCGATCATTTCCTTCTGCGCGAAGCCCACTGCCTGCGGCAGGCCCTGGCCGCCGAACTCGGTGGACGCGACCAGGCCGGTCCAGCCACCGTCGACATACTGCGAATAGGCTTCCTTGAAGCCCGTCGGGGTCGTCACATCGCCAGTCGCCTGGTCAAAAGTGCAGCCTTCGCGGTCGCCCACTTCATTAAGCGGCGCGAGCACTTCCTCGGAAAAACGGGCGCTCTCGTCCAGCACCGCGTTGACGAGCTCGCGGCTGGCGTCCGCAAAACCCAGGCGCTGGAATTCTGATTCCGCGCCCAACAGGTCGAACAGGACGAAACGCATATCCCGCAGGGGGGCTTTGTACTGGCTCATGCCGGCCTCGCTTTATTTGAGGAAAGTGGGGTGGCGTCGTGCGGGTGCCGGACGCGCCGGCGCAGCGCGACGCCGCGATCGGGAACAAAATTCAGCGAAGCACGCCGGGCAGGCCGGGGGCAGGGCTGAGTGCGCTGGAGCGCTTGATCTTGAACTCGCGCTGGCGCTGCTCCTCGGGCGTCGCGGTCACCGTACCGTCCAGCGAGTACTGCACGCCCTGGCGGCCTGCGAGTCCGTCGGCGACCGCGAGTTTGGCGGCAACCGTAGGCGAGACCGTGACGCTGATGACGTCGGCGGACTCCGGTCCGATGGTCAGCGCAGGCTGCGCGCTCAGCGTGCCCGCGTCCTGTTCGGCGATTTTCATCGCGAACTGGAAGCTGTCAAAGCGCATCGGGATGCTGCTGAAGTTCTCGATCCGCAGATCAGCCGTCCAGCTGCCATCGGCGAGCACGGTGAGCTGCTGGATCCGGGCCGAGGGCTCTGACACCCGGCGTACCGGTCCACTGGCGCACGCGACCAGGGTCGCAACGCAAACCAGCCAAACCGCCCACCGCATCCCGCGTGTTGCCCGCATGTCGACCGCTCCGTCTTGAGTGCCCCGAGCATACTACGGCGCATGGTGCGGGCGCCGCAAAGTCCGGACCCCGGAAACGCGAAACCCCGCATCGGCTGTGGCCGTTGCAGGGCTTGGGTCTTGCAGTGCCACCTAAACTGGTGGCCGGGGAGGGAATCGAACCCCCGACACGGGGATTTTCAATCCCCTGCTCTACCAACTGAGCTACCCGGCCATGTCACGGGCTGGCCGTGAAGGAGCGGAACTATAGCGGGGCAGTCGCTTGCCTGCAAGCCGCCGTGCTGGTCGATCACGCTTCACGGACGATGAAGGCCGGTGACGTGATCATTGCTGTTCACAGGCCCGCGGCGAAGCGGGCCGCTGCCGAATCGGAGTCGGTCATGAGGAATTCGTTGTTTGCCATCGTGATTTTGCTGGCTCTGGGGGCGTGCGCGAGCGCGGGCTCACGCCTGACCGATGACCAGCGTCGGGAGATCCACCGCGCGCATGCGGGCGCGCCGGTCCGCAGCTTCCAGAATTTCGGCACCCTGTACAGCTGGGCCGCGCTCGGTGACAGCGCACTGACGGTGTGGACGCGTCGCCACCAGGCGTATCTGCTGGAACTTGATGGCCGCTGCCCGGATCTGGATTTCTCACACACGATTGGCTTCAGCGCGCAGGGCGGGACCGTGTTCGCCGGCATGGACAGCGTGGTCGTGCTGGACCGTCAGAATGCAAGTTTTCCGTGCCGGATCAGGGAGATCCGCCCGGTCGACACCAAGGCGGTGGAGAACGCCGAGCGCCGTGCGCGAGAGAGCTCGACGCATTGAGCATGGCGTCATCAGCCACCCGGCTCAGTCCTGTTCGGGTGGGACGTAGCCGACCACCTGGGTGACGTTGCCTTCGAACAGGAATGCGAGCATCTGCTCCTGCAGGAACCTGCGGTGCGCCGGATCCATCGGGGACAGGCGGTTTTCGTTGATCAGCATGGTCTGGTGGGCCAGCCATTTCGCCCAGGCGGGCTTGCCGATGTGGGCGAAGACGCGCTGGCCGGCCTCGCCGGGCCAGGGTGCGAAGTCGAGCCCTTCGGCGTCGCGCTTCTCGAATTCACAGTAGACGGTACGGGTCATCGGATTCCTCGTGGAGTGGTCGGCCGCATTCCAGCAGGCGGCGGATAGGTGCGGGCATTCCCAGCGTGGCCAGATCTGCCGGTGCGACCCAGCGCAGATGGTCATTGTCCTGCACCGCGCTGCGCAGGGCGACTCCGCGCCAACGCCGGGGCAGCAAGTCCAGCTTGTAGTGGCTGAAGGCGTGGGCGATGAGTGGCAACAACTCCCCGTCGCCGTTGGCGCCGTCGATATGAGCGCGCAGGAAGTCCGCCACTGCGGTGTCATCGTCGGCTTGCGGCAGGGTCCACAACGATGCCCAGATGCCAACGGGAGGACGTTTTTGCAGCAGGACGCGGCCGTGGTCGTCCTCCAGCCACATGATCCATGCTTGGCGGTGCGGCACGGCCTTGGCGGGTTTGCGTGTTGGCAGCTCCGCGGTGCGGCCGTGAAGGTAGGCGGCGCAACCGGCGGACAATGGGCAGGAGCCGCATGACGGGCGGGCGCGGGTGCAGATCGTCGCACCCAGATCCATCTGCGCCTGGGTGTAGTCGGCCAGGCGGTCATGCGGCCGGTGCTGCTCGGCAAACGCCCACAGCTGGCGTTCGACCGCAGGCGATCCGGGCCAGCCCCCCACGCCGTGGAATCGCGCAAGGACCCGTTTCACGTTGCCATCGAGAATGGCGTGGCGGTCGCCCCAGGCCTGGGCGAGGATGGCCGCGGCGGTGCTGCGGCCGATGCCCGGCAGCGCGACCAGGGCGTCAAGGTCACGGGGCAGTTCGCCGGCGTGCGCAGACATGCACTCCTGCGCTGCACGGTGCAGGTTGCGCGCGCGGCTGTAGTAGCCGAGCCCCGACCACAGGGCGAGGACGTCATCCATCGGCGCGGCGGCGAGGGCCTGCAGGCTGGGCAGGGCGGCGACGAAGCGCTCAAAGTAGGGCGCGGCGGTCTTGACCTGAGTTTGCTGGAGCATCACCTCCGACAACCAGACCCTATATGGAGAGCGCGGGTGCTGCCATGGGAGGTCATGGCGGCCGTGGTCGTCGAACCAGTGCAGCAGGCGGCTGGCAAAGCTGTCGGCCGTGACGTTCGCCTTCATCGGGCCGGTCCGGAATCCGGAAGGCGATCGGATTCCGGCAACCCGTCGCTGCCCTCGTGGTCGCCATCATCGATTTGTAGTCGCACGCCGGTCAGGGTCGCGCCGGCGACTTCAATCTGTGGCGTCGTCAGGGTTCCGGTGAGGGGCGGCAGCGGGGTGCCATCGGCCAGCTGCGCGATCCAGTCGGTCAACTCCGGCAGCCGGAATCGTCCGTCGAAGCGGGTTTCGTCCCGGCTCAGTTGCAGGTTCAGCGGGTCGGAAAAGTCGGTAGCGCCGGCGTAGTCCACGGTGAACGGGAATGGGGAGTCCGATTCGCCCAGCGGCGCGGGCAGTGCCGGCCATCGCGCGGGCCAATCGGCAACTTGGCCTGAGAGGTGAAGCGAAAGGGCATCGCCGAGCGCGAGGGAACCGGTAGCGTCGACTCTCTCCGGGACCTTGTCCTGCCCACGGACGGCTGCAGCCAGCGGCACCACGACCAGGTCGCCGCCGCGATAGCGCACGCGGCCGGAGATGCCCAGCGCAAATGCAATCGTGGGATCTTCGTCGGAGGACTCGCGAAGCCAGCGTGCGTGGACACCCAGCCGGGTTGCATCCAGGCCGATTCCGTCCGCGGCGTCGCGCAGGACTCCCGACAGGTTCAGCGCCAGCGGCATCCGCGATTGCCCGCTGCGAACACTGGCGATGCCCGCAATGGCGGCACCGGCGCCGATCGCCGGTCGGGTCAGGGCCAACTGCAAATCGAACGGGACGGTCGTGGTGCCCACGAGCAGGCGCCCGGTCAGGCGCGCAGCCAGTGGCTGGCTCGTCGACACGTGATCGGTGGCAATACTCAGACGATCCACCGACCATCCATCGCCGGCCACAAGACCGCGGGTGATGCGCAGGCCATCGGTCAGCGTGGGAATGCGCAGCGGCCCGCCCTCTGGCCGGGTTGCCAACCAGTCCTGCAGCGCGCTCAGATCGAGCTGCGGCCCATCGAGCTCGACCCGGCGGATGGTCAGGTCCTCGCCACCGGCCCACAGGGTTGCCCACGGCAATGCCAGATAAGCGCGCTCGGCGGTGAGCAGGGCCGTCGCGCTGCCCGGCTGGCGAACGTCAAGGCCGCGAACGGTCAGCATCGGCGTTCCGCGCAGGCGGTATTCACTTGTTCCCGATGCGGTGATCTGCAGTCCGAGCGAGGTTCCGACCTGATCCAGTATCAACTCGCTCAGCCGTGCGGGGCGCGAGATCCAGCCGATCGACGCGACAAGGCCCAGGAGGACCACCACAGCGACGATCGCGGCGATTCGACCGCCGCGTCGCCAAGGGGAGCGGGGCGCGGGAGTGGCTTCCGCGGGCATGGCGCGCGCGTCAGCCGCCGAGCGTGTCCGGCAACAGCGCGTCCACGAACGCCTCGGCATCGAACACCCGCAGATCCTCGAGCTTCTCGCCGATGCCCGCATAGCGGATCGGAATGCCGAACTCGCGGGCGAGTGCGAACACGACCCCGCCCTTGGCGGTGCCATCCAGCTTGGTCACCACCAGTCCGGTCACCTGCACGGCGGCATGGAACTGGCGCAGTTGCGAGAGGGCGTTCTGGCCGGTCGTGCCGTCGATCACCATCAGCACCTCGTGCGGGGCGGCTGAGTCAAGCTTCTGCATGACGCGCTTGATCTTTCCCAACTCCGCCATCAGGCCCTGCTGGGTGTGCAGCCTGCCGGCCGTGTCGGCGATCAGCACCTGAGTCCCGCGCGCCTTGGCCGCCTGCAGCGCGTCGAACGCGACCGACGCGGCATCGGCATTCTGGCCCTGGGCGATCACCGGCACGCCGTTGCGCTCGCCCCAGGTCTGCAACTGGGCGACCGCGGCCGCGCGGAAGGTGTCGCCGGCGGCAAGCATCAGCGAGTGCCCCTCGCCTTTGAAGCGACGCGCCAGTTTGCCGATGGTCGTGGTCTTGCCGACACCGTTGACACCCACGGTGAGGACAACGAACGGTTTGGCGGCGGCGTCGATCTTCAGCGGCACTGCAACGGGAGCGAGCAGGTCGATCAGGTCCTGGCGCAGGGCCTTCAGCAGCGCCGCCGAGTCAGCGAACTCGCGCGCTTTCATCCGCTTGCGCAGGTCTTCCACCAGATCGGTGGTCGCCGTCACCCCGACGTCGGCGATGATCAGTGCGGTTTCGATCTCGTCCAGCAGGTCGTCGTCAAGGCGGGGGTTGCCCTGGAACAGTCCGCCAAACGTGCGCGCGAACGCCGTGCCGCGCAGTCGTTCGCGCCAGCCGCCTTTCGCCGGAGCGCCGGTCCGGCCGACGGCCGCGACGGAGGCGCTATGGGCGGGCTCAGCGGTATCTGCATCTGCTGTTGGTGTCGGGAGGGTCTCAACCGGGCGCGGCGCGTCGGAAGCGGGCCGGACTGGCGGCGCGGACGGCACTGGCGGCACAGGCGGCGGTACGGGAGTCGCCGGCTGCACGGGTGGTGCAGTCGGTGCGCGGGTCTCTACCGGCGTCGGTGCCGCAGGGGCAGACTCGGATAACGTTGGCACGGGAACGACCGGCGGCTCGGTGCGAACAGGCGCAGGCGGCTCGCCCGTCTCCGCAGACCCAAGCTGCTGCCGGCGCTCGCCCAGCCCAGCAAGCTCGGCCAGCGCCGGCTGCGTCGGGGCGGACGGCTGGTCAGATGCGCCCACCCCGGAACTCGCCGGCGGCACGTCGTTTTCCACTCTCTCAGCATCACTTTTTTCCTGCTGCGCCCCCGGAAACGCCGCGGCGAGCTCCTCGGTGCTGTAGCGACGCTCGGAGGGTGCGGAACCGGGCTTTTTCCGGCGAAAGAAACTGGCCATCGACAGTAGGTTTCACGAATGCGCGAGAATGGCGCCCATGCTAGCACCGCCTGATTTTCCGACCCCATGAAGAAGCCAGTCCGTAACCCTTCCCGCGCCGTCGCCAACGGCCCCGGCCAGGTCCGTGTGATCGGTGGGCGATGGCGTGGCAGCAAGCTTCCCGTTGTCGACTCGGCGGGCCTGCGGCCGACCCCCGACCGGGTCCGCGAGACCCTGTTCAACTGGCTGGCGCCGGTGATCGATGGTGCCAGCGTGCTGGATCTGTTCGCCGGCAGCGGCGCCCTCGGACTGGAGGCGCTGTCGCGTGGCGCCGCATCGGCGGTACTGGTCGAGCGCGACCCTGTGCTGGCAGCGAGCCTGTTGGCCACCACGCAACGACTGCAGGGCGGCCAGGCGGCCAGGGTGGTGCAGGCCGATGCCATGCATTGGCTGCCGACGCAGCCGCGCGCCAGCTTCGACATCGCCTTCGTTGACCCGCCCTTCGCCACCGGGCTTCTGGAACCCGCGTTGGCCGGCGTCCTGCCATTGATGCGGGACGGCGCATGGCTGCACGTTGAAGGGCCCGTCGACGAGCCGGTGACGCTGCCCGGAACCTGGAGCCTGCATCGTGAAGGCAGGACCCGCGAAATCCGGCATGCCCTTTACCGGCATCGCCCGGTACTGACGGCAGGCGACGGCACCCGCGCCGGCGTTGATACACTCCCCGTTGATCCGGCCCGGCCGGATGTCCCTGATCTGGAGCGTTTTGCCCAATGACCCCGGCTCGACACCGCACCGCCGTCTATCCAGGCACCTTCGATCCGATTACCAACGGCCACATCGATCTGGTCGATCGTGCCGCGCCGCTGTTTGATCGATTGGTGGTGGGCGTGGCGGAAAGCCCGTCCAAAAGTCCTGCGCTGCCGCTGGCAAAGCGCGTGGAGCTGGCCCGCGAAGCGCTCGATCATCATCCCAACGTCGAGGTCTGTGGATTTGATTCGCTGCTCGCGCATTTCGTTTCCGGCATCGGTGCCGGAGTCGTGCTGCGCGGCCTGCGCGCCGTGTCGGACTTTGAGTACGAGTTCCAGATGGCCAGCATGAATCGCCATTTGATCCCCGACGTGGAGACGCTCTTCCTGACTCCCGCCGAGCAGTACAGCTTCATCTCTTCATCGCTGGTCCGCGAGATAGCCCGCCTGGGGGGCGATGTCTCCGGTTTTGTCCCGCCCGCGGTTGCCGAGGCGCTTCAGCGCGAATGGCAACGCAGCACCGCCTGATCGCCGGCACCTCGCCGACGTCATATTCCAACCAACAAGAATGGGGAACGCCATGAACACCACCGCCCGCCTGATGCTTGTCGCCCTGTTGTCGCTGCCGTTGCTGGCCGCGTGCGACAAGGCTCCGACCGAGACCACCGAAGATGCCGCGGTTGCGCTTGCGCCGCTGTCGGCGCCGACCACCAACGATGACAACGAGTGGGGCAGCTACCTGTCCGCGGTGGTGACCCGCAACATGGGCGACGTGACCTCCAGCCCTTACCTGTACTACCTGCCCAGCAGCGACAGCGAAGGCTTCGAAGGCGCCCACGAGCGCCTGCGCGAGGAAATCGAGAACGCGATGCAGCGCGGCATCGTGGAAGGCAACCTGGTGGCCTTCGGTTCGCCCGAGTCGGCGATGATGGCCGACATCATTGTTGGCGCCTTCCAGAAGGTCGGCCCGGGTTCGATGAAGGGGGTGCGTCTGCTCTTCATCGGCGCGCCCGCCGACAGCGAACGTGTCCAGCAGGCGGTGACGCCGGCCGGTGTCGAATACGTGTTTGTCGAAGCCAAGTAACCCTCGGCTTCATTACGAGTAACAGCGCGTGGTGGGGCTTGCCCCATCCGCGCATAGCGGCAGCCCATGTCCCTCAAGATCAACGAGCTTTGCGTCAACTGCGATGTCTGCGAACCGGCATGCCCGAACCAGGCCATCTCGCAGGGTGAGGAGATCTACGTGATCGACCCGGCGCGCTGCACGCAGTGCGTGGGCCATTTCGATGAGCCGCAGTGCGTGGTGGTGTGTCCGGTGGAATGCATTGACCCGGATCCCGATTTTCCCGAAACAACCGGCCAGCTGCTGGCCAAGCTGGCCCGGTTGCAGCAAGAACAGGAGTGATGTGATGCGAATTGCGACGCGAACCGCGGTGGTAACCGGTTTCCTGGCGCCGTTGCTGGCGTTCGCCATCGGCGGCTGCGCGACGACCGCGGACTCTTCGCCTCGCGCGGCATCGGTGTCACGCACCACGCCAGCGAACGCGGCGACTCCACCTGGCGCGGCGATCGCAAGCGCGCACTCGCTGGCGACCGAAGCCGGCGCGCAGATCATCAATCAGGGCGGCAACGCCTTTGATGCGGCGATTGCCGTGTCTGCAGCCCTCTCGGTGGTCGAGCCGATCAGTTCGGGGATCGGCGGTGGCGGGTTCTTCCTGTTGCACGACGCCAAAACCGGCCGCGACGTCTTTGTCGATGCCCGCGAGACGGCGCCCGAATCGGCCACACCCGAGGCGTATCTGGACGAGAAGGGCGAGCTCAACCGCGACCGTGCCACCAATGGGCCGTGGTCGGCCGGCATTCCCGGCCTGCCCGCGGCGCTGGTGCATCTGGCCGATGAGTACGGCCGCCTGCCGCTGGCCACCTCGCTTGCGCCCGCGATCCGGCTTGCCCGCGAGGGTTTCCCCGTCTACGGCCGGCTCGAAAAAGGCTACGCAACCCGCAGCAAGGTGATGGAGCGCTATCGCGGTACGCGCGAGGTATTCCTGGCCAATGGGCGTGCCCCCCGGACAGGCGACATCCTCAAGCAGGAAGACCTGGCGCAGACGCTGGAGCTGCTGGCCCAGCGTGGCCATGCCGGCTTCTATCAGGGCCAGGTCGCCGATCAACTGCTGGCGGCGGTGGCCGAGGAGGGCGGCCGCTGGACTGCTGCCGAGCTGGCCGGCTACCGGATCCGCGAGCGCGAGCCGATCAGCTTCGACTACCGTGGCTGGAAAGTGGTCACCGCGCCGCCGCCGTCATCGGGCGGGGTCGCCCTGGCGGAAATGCTGCAGGTGCTGCAGCCGTGGAACCTCTCCAAGCTCGATTCCGCGCAGCGCACCCATCTGATCGTCGAGGCGATGCGCCGCGCCTACCGTGACCGCACCCTCTACATGGGCGATCCGGATTTCGTCGAGATGCCGATCGCGATGCTGACCGACCCGGCCTACGCCGCCGGCCTGCGGGCGACAATTCATCCCGACAAGGCGACGCCCAGCGAGCTGCTTTCCGGCCAGCCAACGCCGATGGAGGATGACGAGACCACCCATTTCTCCATCATCGATACCGACGGCAACATCGTCTCGGCGACCCAGACCGTCAACCTGCTGTACGGCTCGGGCATGATCGCGCCGGGTACCGGCGTGCTGCTCAACAACGAGATGGACGACTTTGCGCTCAAGCCCGGCACGCCCAACGCCTTCGGCGTGATGGGCTTTGACGCCAACGCGGTGCAGGCGGGCAAGCGCATGCTCAGCTCGATGACCCCGACCTACATCGATTCGCCCGACAAGCTCGCGGTGCTGGGTGCGCCGGGCGGCAGCCGGATCATTACCGAGGTGTTGATCGGTATTCTCGGCTACGACGCGGGCATGACCGCACAGGCGGTGGCCGCCGAGCCGCGCATCCACCACCAGTGGTTGCCCGACGCCATCTCGGCCGAGCCCGGCGCGCTGGACGCCGCGACCCTCAAGGCGCTGAAGAAAATGGGCCATACGGTGAATGCCGGCGAGGGCACCTGGGGCAACCTGCAGACCGTCGCCTGGGACAAGCGGACCGATGAGCTGTCCGGCGGTACGGACCCGCGAAACCCGGTGGGTGAGGTCGAGGTGGTGCTGGACCGGCCCTGAGTCGCGCCTGCTTTCGCCCATCGTGTCGATCACCGATGATGGTTGGTGAGGCAGCCGTAGCTGCGCAACGATGGAGTCGACGATGAAACTCTGGTCGCTGATGGGCAACAGCCAGAAGCTCGATGGCGGGGCCATGTTCGGCAACGCGCCGCGCGCGATGTGGAGCAAGTGGGTCGAGTCGGACGAGCATAACCGGATCGACCTTGCGTGCCGCGCGTTGCTGGCCAGCCCGCTGGGTGGCAAGACGGTGCTGTTCGAGTCGGGCATCGGAGCGTTCTTCGAGCCAAAGCTGCGCGAGCGCTACGGGGTGGTCGAGGATCGCCATGTCCTGCTTGAGTCACTGGATGCCGCGGGTTTCAAGCCGGAGGACATCGACGTGGTGGTGCTGTCGCATCTGCATTTCGACCACGCCGGGGGTTTGCTCGCCGCCTGGGAGGAAGGCCAGTCGCCGCGTCTGGTTTTCCCCAACGCGAGCTACGTGGTCGGGCGCGAGCACTGGCAGCGCGCCATTGAGCCGCACCCCCGTGACCGCGCCAGCTTCATTCCCGAGCTTCCCGGCCTGCTGGAGGCGACCGGGCGGCTGGAGCTGGTCGACGGCGAGTTCTCCGAGACGCTCGGCAAGGGCGTGCGTTTCCACTACAGCGATGGCCATACGCCCGGGCTGATGCTGGCCGAGATCATCGGTCCCGAACGCGTCGATGGTCAGGACATGGGTGGCCTGGTGTTCTGCGCCGACCTCATTCCCGGCCGGCCCTGGGTGCACGTGCCGATCACGATGGGGTATGACCGCAATGCGGAATTGCTGATCGACGAGAAAAAGCGCTTCCTGGCGGACATGCTGGAACGCAACGTCCATCTGTTTTTTACCCATGACCCCGGCTGTGCGCTCGCCCAGGTGACCCGCGACGAGCGTGGCCGCTACGGCACCGAGCATGAGGTGGCGGAGCTGCACGCGAGGTCGCTGGCTGCATGAGCCTGCGCCGGCTGCTGGCCACCTTGCTCCTTGCAGGCGCGGCAGCCTGTGCGTGGGCCGAGGAGGCACCGCGCAGCGACCCGCAACCGCCTGATCCCATGGGCGAGCCGGTATCGGCAGCGCCGATCGAGGATCCGGACTTCGGCGTGCGTACCACCCGTTTTGGGCTGGAGCGCCGGGTCGAGATGTACCAATGGCAGCGCGACGGGCGCGGTGGCTATCAGCAGGTATGGAAGCCGGCGCTGGTGGACTCCTCCGCTTTCGATGACGGTCATGAAAACCCGCGCAGCTTCCCGCTGGAGAACCGCATCTGGTGGGCGCGCGATGTCAGCATCGACGGCAAGCCGGTGGAGCTGTCGGTGATCAAGGCGCTGGGCCAGTGGCAGGAATTCCGCCCCGGTTTCACCCGCTTGCCGGCCAATCTGGCGGCGACCTTCCAGCCGGAAGGTGACGGGCTGGGAAGTGCACTGAATCCGCTCGACCCGGGCAACGGCGACATCCGCATCCACTGGCGCGCTCTGCACCTGCCGCCGCTGGCCGGAAAGGTGCAGTTGCGGGGTGGGAAGTGGCATTTGGTGGCTGCTGCCCCGTCGAAAGACCCGGTCAGTGCCACGCCCGTCGCGACCGACCCTGCACCAGCGGCGGAGACATTGCCCAAGCGCGGGGAGGTTCGCCTGATCGGCAAGCTGATCCTGGCTGCGCTGCTTGCGCTCGGCGTCTTGCTGGTTGGCCGATATCGCCGTCGACGCCGCGCCTGACGCCGAGCCGGCGCGACGTGCTGAAACAAAAAACCCCGGGCCGGCGCCGAAGCGCGCAGGCCCGGGGCCGGGTCCGGCTCCGGCTCAGCCTTCGCCCATGCCTTCGGCGGGCTCGGGTGCCATGCCGCTGCGCAGCTTGTCCTCGATCTGCTGGCCGGTAGCCGCGTCGACGTTCTTCCAGTACTCGAACGCCCGCTCCAGCACCGGACTGCGAACGCCACCAAGCAGACTGCCGGCGACCTGGTCGACGAACTGCGCGCGCTGGGCGTCATTCCAGACCTCGCGGACCAGCGTGCCGGGCTGGCCGAAGTCGTCGTCCTCGGCGTGCAGGGTGTAGGCGCTGCGGACCATGTCTCCGTCGGTCTCCCAGCCGTCGGGCATCGGACCGGTCTCGTCGGCCCAACTGCGCTCGCCGCTGTTGGGTGCGTAAACCGGCGCGTTGCCGCTGTGGTGGTAGGCCATCTGGCCATCGAACATGTAGGTGTTCACCGGCACCTTGGGCTGGTTGACCGGCAGCTGGTGGAAGTTGGTGCCGATGCGGTTGCGCTGCGCGTCGGCATACGCGAACGCCCGGCCCAGCAGCATCTTGTCAGGCGAGAGGCCGATGCCGGGAACCGTGTTGCCCGGCGAGAACGCCGCCTGCTCGATCTGGGCGAAGAAGTTCTCCGGATTGCGGTTCAGGGTCATCGTGCCGACTTCGATCAGCGGATAGTCCTTGTGCGACCAGGTCTTGGTCAGGTCGAAGGGGTTGAAGCGGTAGTCCTTTGCCTCGGCATACGGCATGACCTGCACGGACAGGACCCACTCCGGGTGCTCGCCACGCTGGATCGCATCGAACAGGTCACGGCGGTGGTAATCGGCGTCGCTGCCGGACATCTCGGCGGCTTCGGCGTTGGTGAAAAACGCCATGCCCTGGCGGGTGTGGAAATGGTATTTGACCCAGAACTTCTCGCCGGCCGCGTTGATCCACATGTAGGTATGCGAGCCGTAGCCGTTCATGTGGCGCCACGTCCGCGGCAGCCCGCGCTCGCCCATCAGGTAGGTGACCTGGTGGGCGGATTCCGGGTTGTTGGTCCAGAAATCCCACTGCATGTGGTTGTCGCGCAGGCCCGAGTCGGGCAGGCGCTTCTGGCTGCGGATGAAATGCGGAAACTTCATCGGGTCACGCACGAAGAAGATCGGCGTGTTGTTGCCGACCAGGTCGTAGTTGCCCTCGTCGGTGTAGAACTTCAGCGAGAAGCCGCGCACGTCGCGCCACGTGTCCGGACTGCCCAGTTCGCCGGCCACGGTCGAAAAACGCGCCAGCATCTCGGTCGACGCGCCGGGCTGGAACAGCGCCGCGCGGGTGTAGCGCGAAACATCGGCGGTGGTCTTGAACACCCCGAAGGCGCCGGCACCCTTGGCATGCGGCCGGCGCTCGGGGACGTTTTCGCGGTTGAAATGCGCCATCTGCTCCAGGAAGTGCACGTCGTGCAGCAGGATCGGTCCGTTCGCGCCGACGGTCAGCGAATTGCGGTCGCTGGGTGCTGGGCTGCCGGAGCCAGTGGTCGATCCGGTCGCGGTCTTGTCGTGTGGCTTACTCATGGGGAAACTCCTGGCGTCAATTGCTGGGGGGGCTGAACCTGTGACAGGGAGTTGGACTTCCTCCGGCTTGTTCCAGTCTGCCTCCGCGGCCGAAGGCTTGCCAGTTGATTGGATGGAATGGATCGATAGCGCCGGTCTCTGGGGAGTGCGTCCCATCCGGCGCGAGTGCTGACTGCGTCTGCGGAGCAGCGTGTGGCGCCGGGGGTGGATGCCCTTGCGGCGAATGTCCCCCGGCACCGATGAAGCCGGTGCCTCCTCCTTTATTTCGCCGCAAGGGGATTCACCCCCGCCGTTCCAACATCGCTGGTGGTTGTAAAAACGGATACCCGCCAATCCAGGGGTGAGCTGGATGCCTTCGGGGCGAAATAAAGGAGGAGGCCGCCGCCGCAGGCGGAGGCCGGGGGACATTCGCCCGGAAGGCATGCAGCTCACGCCCCCTCCCGTCGATCAGGTCACCGCCGAAGTCAGCAAAAGAACCAGCAAAAAGCCGGGTTTCCCCGGCTCTTCGTGCGCTTGAACAGCGCGAACACCCGCGCAGTCGTTTTACGCGACGTTACTTGCTCGCGCGCGGACCTTCGCGCAACGCCCGACCGACCATATTGACCAGCAGTTCGATCTCGGAGCTCGTGCTGGTGAAGGTCGGGGTGAAGCGCAGCGAATTGGCGCCGCCGTGGATCACGCCGATGCCGTGCTCGCGCAGCCATTCCTCGGTCGAGTTGCTGCCGAAGCACTTGAACTCATCCGACAGCTCGCACGAGAACAGCAGGCCGGTGCCCTGGACCTTGGTGATCATGCCGCCCAGTTCGGACTTCAGCACTTCCAGTTTCTCCAGCGCCTCGGCGCCACGGGCACGGATGTTCTCCTGCAGTTCCGGCGTAACCATCTCCAGCACCGCGCATGCGGTATCCAGCGCGCGCGGGTTGGTGGTCATCGTGTTGCCGTACAGACCCTTGCGGTAGGCATTGCCGGCGCGCTCGTTCACGGCCAGCACCGACAGCGGGTACTGGCCGGCATTGAGCGCTTTGGAATAGGTTTCCATGTCGGGCGCTTCCACGCCTTCGAAACCGGGGTAGTCGATGATCGAGAGCACGCCGTTGGCACGCAGGCCGGCCTGGATGGAGTCCACCAGCAGGAACGAGCCGTGTTCGCGGGTCAGCTCGCGGGCGGTCTTGTAGAACTCGACGGGAACGCTGCGGCCGGGATCGCCTTCGCCCATCACCGGCTCCAGGAACATCGCCTCGATGAACCAGCCCTTGGCATCGGCGTCGGCAAATGCCTGCTTCAGCGCGTCCATGTCGTAGGGCTCAACGACGATTACGCTGTCCTCGCCACGGTAGCTGGCCAGGTACTGCTCGTAGGCCTTGCGGGTGGAGTTGGAGTACAGCGCCGGTCGATCCGTGCGACCGTGGAACCCGCCCTTGACCACCAGGCGCTTGATGCGGTGGCCGGCGCGCTTGCCGCCCTCGTCGGTCATCGTCTTGGCGTTCGCATCGGCGATGCGCGCAGCCAGCGTGACCGACTCGGAGCCCGAGTTGAGGCACATGAAGTGGGTGAACGGACACTCGCGCTCGTCACCGATCGCCTCGCGCAGCAGCGTGCTCAGGCGCAGCTGGGAGATGCTCGGGGTCATGATGTTCGCCATCGCCTGCGGCTTGGCCATGGCGGCGATCACCTGCGCGGGCGCATGGCCGAAGCCGAGCATGCCATAGCCGCCCGAGTCGTGGATCACCGCGCCCTTCAGGGTCACGATCCACGGGCCACGGGCGGCGAGGGCGACGTACGGGTTGACCGCGTCGTCCTGGTAGAAGTTGATGAACCCGGCCTGCAGCTTCTGCATCTGGCTGGCTTCGTCCAGGTCCAGCAGGTCGGCAAAATGCTTCTTCACCTCGGCGTACTCGGCCACGGCGGCATCCACCGCTTCGCCTAGCTCGGCGTTGTCGGCGAACTGGGCCAGGACCGCATCATCCAGGCCGACCGTGCGGCGCGAGCCGCCGTGGGCGCGCAGGGGCGCAAGCTTGCTGGCGATGGCGTTTGAGTGGGTGGCGCTGGGCATCGGTGTTGCTCCTCCGCAGGGTTGATCGCAGTGCCCGGGCACCGCAAACAAAAATGCGCGGGCGCGCCGCGCAAGAGATTTACGTTGTATTTCAGACAGTTAGCCGATTCTAACACGGCGCGGAGATCGGCATAACCCCCGGACGGCGCGCGGCGTATCGCTACACTATGCGATTTGCCGCAGGCCTCGTGTCCCGTCCTGCGCGATCGCCTGCACCCGTGAAAGCACTGTCTTGAAAAAATCCGACTTCGACTATCCATTGCCCCCGGAGCTGATCGCGCAGGCGCCGCTGGCGCGGCGATCGGCCAGCCGTCTGCTGCTGGTCCCGACGGCGCCGGCGGCGTTTTCCGACCATGTGTTCAGCGAGCTGCCGGCGCTGCTGCAGCCCGGCGACCTGCTGGTGTTCAACGACACCCGCGTGATCCCGGCCCGCCTGTTCGGCGCCAAGAGCACGGGCGGCCGCGTCGAGATCCTGATCGAGCGGCTGCTGGAGGACGACTGCGCCCGCGCCCAGTTGGGCGTCAGCAAATCCCCGAAGCAGGGCGCACGCATCCAGCTCGACGCAGGCGGTGAGGCCGAGGTCCTCGGCCGGGACGGGGAGTTCTACCGCCTGCAGTTTCATCTTGGCGAGCCGCTGGACGCCTATCTCGAGCGGGTCGGCCGCCTGCCCCTGCCGCCGTACATCCAGCGCGAGCCCGACGCGGAGGATCTGGAGCGCTACCAGACCGTATTCGCGCGCGAGACCGGCGCGGTGGCCGCACCGACGGCCGGGCTGCACTTCGACCCGGCGTTGCTCGAGGCGCTGGCCGCGCGCGGCGTCGAGTTCGGCCACGTCACCCTGCACGTGGGTGCTGGCACCTTCCAGCCGGTCCGCGTCGACGACCTGGCTGACCACGTCATGCACGCCGAGCGGCTGCACGTCGATGCAGCGCTGGTCGGGCAGGTTGCCCGGGTGCGGGCAGCAGGTGGCCGCGTGATCGCGGTGGGTACGACGGTGGTGCGCGCACTGGAAACGGCGATGCAGCCTACGCAGGAGAATCCCGACGGCGAGTTGCGGCCGTATGCTGGAGAGAGCCGGCTGTTCATCGTTCCGGGCTACCGGATCCGCGCGGTCGACGCGATGATCACCAATTTCCACCTGCCCGAAAGCACGCTGCTGATGATGGTCTCGGCCTTCGCCGGCCGGGACCGGGTCTTCGCCGCCTATGCGCACGCGGTCGCGGCGCGTTACCGGTTCTTCTCCTACGGCGACGCGATGTTGCTGTTTCCCGATCCTGGAGCAACACGGCAATGAGCCGCATGGCATTTGAACTGCTGGGTACCGACGGCGCCGCACGCCGCGGACGTCTCAGTTTCCCACGCGGCATCGTCGAGACGCCGGCCTTCATGCCGGTGGGCACCTACGGCACGGTGAAAGGCATCTATCCGCAGGCCGTGCGCGAGCTGGGTGCCCAGATGGTCCTGGGCAATACCTTCCATCTGTTTCTGCGCCCGGGCCTGGAGGTGATCGAGGCGCACGGCGGGCTGCACGGCTTCATGCGCTGGGATGGCCCGATCCTGACCGATTCGGGCGGCTTCCAGGTGTTCTCGCTCGCGCACAAGCGCAGGATCACCGAGGCGGGCGTGACCTTCGCCGCGCCGATCGACGGCCGCAAGGTGTTCCTCGGTCCCGAGGAGAGCATGCACATCCAGAAGGTGCTTGGCTCCGACGTGGTGATGATCTTCGACGAGTGCACTCCGTATCCGGCCACCGAGGAGGTCGCGCGCACGTCGATGGAACTCAGCCTGCGCTGGGCGGAACGCTCCCGCAAGGCGCACGAGGGCAACGATGCCGCCCTGTTCGGCATCGTCCAGGGCGGCGTCCACCACGAACTGCGCACGCACTCGGCGGCCGGTCTCACCGGCATTGGTTTTGACGGCTACGCCATCGGCGGGCTGGCGGTGGGCGAGCCGGAGGACGAGCGCAACGCCATGCTGGAGCACACCTGCCCGCAACTGCCGCCCGATCGTCCGCGCTACCTGATGGGCGTCGGCCGGCCGGAAGACCTGGTGGAAGGCGTCGCCCGCGGCATCGACATGTTCGATTGCGTCATGCCGACCCGCAACGCGCGCAACGGCCATTTCTTTACCGCGACCGGCACGGTGCGCATCCGCAACGCGAAGTACGAGCATGACCTGGGACCGATCGAGGAGGGCTGTGACTGCACCGCCTGCGCCGGTGGTTTCAGCCGCAGCTACCTGCGCCACCTGGACCGCTGCAACGAGATGCTCGGACCGATGCTGGGCACCGCGCACAACCTGCGTTACTACCAGCGTTTGATGGCGCAGATGCGCGAGGCGATCGCCGCGGGAACTTTCGCGGCATTCCGTGAGTCCTTCTACGCGGCGCGCACGCCATAAGCGGCGACGCGCCATGCCCGCGTCGCCCGCGTGGGTGTTGGCAACCCATGACATAATCTCCGGCTGTTTTTCGTCCTTACGGAATATCGACATGAACCTGCTTGATCTGGTGATCGCTCCCGCCCATGCCCAGGCCGCCGCTGCTCCTGCGGGTGGGATGGGAATGTCCCTGCTGTTCCCGGTCCTGCTGATCGGCGTGATGTACTTCCTGATGATCCGTCCGCAGATGAAGCGCGCCAAGGAGCACAAGGCGATGCTTGGCCAGCTGGCCATGGGTGATGAGGTGCTGACCAACGGCGGCGTTGCCGGCGTGGTCACGGCTCTGGGGGAGAACTTCGTCACCGTGGAAATCGCCGACAACGTCCGCATCCGCGTGCAGCGTGGCTCGATCGCCAACGTGCTGCCCAAGGGCACCTTAAAAGCCGCCTGATCGCGGTCACCACTTTTTTCTAGAAGCAGGGGCGGCCGAACGGCCGCCGCAGGGGTAATCGATGCTCACTTACGCGCGCTGGAAATACGTCGTCCTGGTGCTGGCCATCCTGTTCAGCACTATCTACGCGTTGCCGAACCTGTACCAGAAGGATCCCTCGGTGCAGGTCACCGCCAACCGTGGCGCACCGATCGACGAGGCGCTGGTCCAGCGCGTGTCCGAAACGCTGCGCAAGTCCGGGATTCCGACCAAGCAGGTCGCCATCGATGGCGACAACCTGCTGGTGCGCCTGACCGGCACGGATGACCAGTCCAAGGCCGCCGACGCGCTGGCGCCGGTGCTGGGCAATGACTACGTCACCGCGCTGAACCTGGCGTCGACCGTCCCGCCGTGGCTGGACAACATCGGCGCCCACGGCATGCTGCTCGGCCTTGACCTGCAGGGCGGCGTCCACTTCTCGATGCAGGTCGACCAGAAGGCGGCGCTGGACAAGCACCTGGATGCGATCGTCGAGGACGTGCGCGTGGTCCTACGCGACGGACGCGTGCGCTACGAGTCGGTCACCCGGCGCCCGGACAACTCGGTCAACGTGCGCCTTGTGGACGCGGCCGACGCGGCTGCCGCGCGCAAGAAGATCCTGGCCAGCCAGCCGACCCTGCGCCTGGACGGCAGTGGACAGGTCCTGACCCTGCAGATCCCGGAGCCTGAATTGCAGCGGATGATGACCGACGCGCTGAACCAGAACCAGGGCACGCTGCGCAACCGCATCAACGCCCTGGGCGTGGCCGAGCCGCTGATCCAGCGCCAGGGCAACGACCGCATCGTGGTCGAACTGCCCGGCGTGCAGGACACCGCGCAGGCCAAGCGCGTGATCGGCGCGACCGCGACGCTGGAATACCGCGCGGTGGTGGAAGGCGATGCGTATGACGCGGTCGCCACCGGCAACGTGCCGCCGCAGGCCAAGGTCTATTACCGGCGCGAGCTGGGAATCGACGGCAAGCCGGTGCCGATTCTGCTCAACAAGCGGGTGATCGCCTCGGGCGACCAGCTGGTCGGCGCGACCTCGGGTCTGGACCCGCAATCGGGCACGCCGTCGGTCTCGGTCAAGCTGGACAGCTCCGGCGGCCAGCGCATGTTCGACTTCACCAGTTCCAGCGTGGGCAAGCCAATGGCGGTGGTCTACATCGAGCGCATCCCGCAGGTCCGCATGGTGGATGGCAAGGAGGTCCGCAGCACCAGGGTCAGCGAGGAGGTCATCTCTGTTGCCAACATCAATGGCGTGTTCGGCAAGGATTTCCAGACCACCGGCCTGGAAAGCATGAAGGAGGCGACCGATCTCGCGCTGCTGCTGCGCTCGGGCTCGCTGGCGGCGCCGATGGATTTCGTTGAAGAGCGCATCGTCGGCCCCAGCCTGGGCCGGGAGAACATCGAGCGCGGGATGAAGGCGGTCATCTACTCGTTCGCGTTCGTGCTGGTGTTTTTCCTCATCTATTACCGGATGTTCGGCATCATCACCTGCGCCGCGCTGCTGCTGAACATCCTGATGCTGGTGGCGGTGATGTCGCTGTTCGGCTTCACCATGACGCTGCCGGGCATGGCGGGTATCGCGCTGACAGTGGGTCTGTCGGTGGATGCGAACGTGCTGATCAACGAGCGGATACGCGAGGAGTTGCGACTCGGCGTGCCGCCCAAGTCGGCCATTGCGCTGGGCTACGAGAAGGCCACCAGCACCATCGTCGATGCCAACCTGACCACCTTGCTGGCCGGCGTGGCGATGTTCGCCTTTGGCACCGGGCCGGTGAAGGGCTTCGCGGTGGCACTGATCATCGGCATCCTCACCTCGATGTACACCGCGGTGTCGGCGTCGCGCGCGATGGCAACGCTGCTCTACGGCAGTCGTCGCAAGCTCAAGTCCATTGCGATCTGACCGCAGGAACGGATCATGAAACCATTCACCCTAATCCCCAATGTCACCAACATCGACTTCCTGCGCCTGCGTGGGGCGTCGTTCGTGGTCTCCATCATCCTGCTGGCGGTATCGGTGGGCGCGATCGCGTTCAACGGGTTCAACTTTGCGCTGGACTTCACCGGCGGTACGGTGACCGAGCTGCGCTTCGAGCAGCCCGTGGATGTCAACGACGCGCGCAAACGCTTGGCTGACGCCGGTTACGGCAATGCCGAGGTCTTGACCTTCGGCTCGGGCAACGACCTGCTGGTGCGCCTGCAGTCCGGTGACGAGGGCGCGGACGACGCCGTGGAAACCAACGACCGCACCGCCCGCGAGATCACCAACGCGGTGTCCACGGCCGACAACCCCGGCACGGTGATGCGCAGCGACTTCGTCGGCCCGCAGGTCGGCAAGGAGCTCGCGCTCAACGGCATCTGGGCGCTGATCTTCGTGGTCGTCGGGTTCCTGGTCTACATCTCGACCCGGTTCGAGCGCAAGTTCGCGATCGCCGCGGTGCTGACATCGTTGCAGGACTCGGTGATCGTGGTCGGCTGGTTTGCCCTCACCGGCCACGAGTTCGACCTCACCGTGCTGGCCGGCGTGCTGTCGGTACTGGGGTTCTCGATCAACGACACGATCGTGGTGTTCGACCGTATCCGCGAGAACTTCCGCACGATGCGCACCAGTCCGTCCGCGATCATCAACGCCTCGATCAACCAGACGCTCTCGCGCACGATCATCACCTCGGTGGCTTCGTTCCTGACCGTGTTCGCGCTGTACATCTACGGCGGTGGGTCGCTGCAGGGCATGGCGGAGGCGATGATGATCGGCGTGGTGATCGGCACGATGTCCTCGATCTTCGTGGCTTCGCCGCTGCTGACCATCGGTTTCCTGAAGGTCACCAAGCAGGACCTGATGCCGAAGGCGCGCGACGAAGAGGCCCTGGCCCGCCGGCCGTGAGTCTGTAAACGCCGCAATCAAGAAAGGCCGCGCTGGAATGCGCGGCCTTTTTTGTTGGTCCGATCTGCTGGTCCGATCTGCTGGTCCGATGGAGCGGGGCCGGTCTGCTCCGCGTCCGCCCGCTGAATCAGTCGAACGTGGCGGCGTAGCCGGTATTGAGGATGCGCTGCTGCAGCAGGCCGGCCACCTTGAGATTGCCGGCGATCAGCGGCCGGGGATTGATGCCGCGGCTGTCCATCGGGCCCGTGCTGCGATCGCGGAAATCGCTGACCTTGCCGCCGGCCTCGCGCACCATCAGTGCACCGGCGGCGATGTCCCAGGGCTTGATCCCGGCTTCGAAGTAGGCGTCGGCGCGTCCGCAGGCCACGTAGGCCAGATCGAGCGCGGCCGAGCCGGAGATGCGGATGTCCTGGATTTCGGTGAACAGGGTGTCCAGCGTCGTCAGCTGCGCGCTGGCGCGCTTGCGCTCGCGCGGCGGGAAGCCGGTCAGCACCATCGCCCCGTCCAGGTCCTTGCGGTCGGCGACGCGGATGCGCTTGTCGTTCAGGGTGGCGCCACTGCCGCGGCTGGCGGTGAACAGCTCGTTGCGCAGTGGATCGAAGATCACCCCGTGCACCGGCTCGCCGTTCTCGACCAGGGCGATGGACACGCAGAAGTGCGGGATGCCGCGCAGGTAGTTGCTGGTGCCGTCGAGCGGGTCGATGACCCAGGTCGAGCGCGCGGTGCCGCTCTTGGGCGACAGTAGGCCGCCTTCTTCGCCCAGGATGGCGTAATCGGGCGTGGCGCGGCGGAATTCCTTGATGATCTCCTTCTCGGCCAGCTCATCGACTTCGCTGGCGAAGTCCATCCGGTCCTTCTCGACCACGTTCAGCGCGTCCAGTTTGTGCATGTGCCGTAGCAGCACATTGCCGGCGGAGCGGGCGGCCTTGACCATGAGGTTGATGGCGGGTTTCTGCATGGCAAAACGGCCTCGAGCGGGGAGGTGGGGAGTGGGCGAAGGGAAAGAGCGGCCGGCGATGGACGAACATGGTTCGTTGCCGGCCGCGCAGTTTACCATTGCCGCCATGACCGCCGACCATCCGCACGTCCCGCCTGATCCCTCCCTGGCACAGCGCATCCGCATCGTCCTGGTCGGGACCCAGCATCCGGGCAATATCGGCTCCGCGGCGCGGGCATTGAAGACGATGGGCCTGGACCGTCTGGTGCTGGTTGCGCCGCAACGCGCACCGGACGTGGAATCCTTCGCGCTGGCCGCCGGCGCCAACGACGTGCTGGACAGGGCGGTCACCTTCGAGACATTGGCCGACGCGGTGGCCGATTGCCGCCTGGTCCTGGGGTGCACCGCGCGCAGCCGCCGGATCAGCCTTGAGGAGTTGATGCCGCGGGCCGCCGCGGAGCGCGCGGTGGCCGTTGCCGCGCAGGCCGAGGTGGCGCTGGTGTTCGGGCGCGAGCGCACTGGCCTGGAGAACCACGAGCTGCAGCTGTGCCACGCCGCCATCCATATCCCGGCCAATCCGGACTACAGCTCGCTGAACCTGGCGGCCGCGGTGCAGGTCATCAGCTACGAACTGCGGCTTGCGTTGCTGGCGAGCCCTGAGGCCCATTCGCCCGCGCCAGCGGTCCCCGCCGAGCGCAATCCGCCCGCCTCGCACGCACAGATGGAGCATTTCTTCGCCCAGCTGGCCGAGACACTGGATGCCATCGACTTCCACAAGGGTCGATCGCCGGACTCGGCAATGCGCAAGCTGCGCCGGCTGTTCCTGCGCGTGGATCTGGAGGAGCGCGAGCTGCGCTTGTTGCGTGGGATCCTCGCCGATGCCAGCCGGATGGCGATGCTGGCGGGACGACGCTGATGCCCTGTACGCTCACTGCAGGGGCGTTGGGGGAAGGATGCGAGTGAATCACCAGCAGGACCGGCACGGGCCGATCGCAGCAAGGCTCGCGCGGCTGCGCAGCTTCATCCTGGCGGTTTGCCTGCTCGGCGTTGCCGGCACGCCTGCGTGGGCCGGCGAATCCCACATCCTCGTGCTGGGCCGCATCAGCGACGATCCGGCGGCGCATTACGAGCAGCTCAAGCCGCTCCTCGATTACGTCGTGCCGAGGATGGCCGACGTGGGCATCCGCGAGGGCCGCATCCTGATGGCCCGGGATCCACAGCAGATGGCCAGCTACCTGCGTCGCGAGCGGGTCGACTGGGTCACCGAGACCTCCGGTTCCGGTGCGCTGCTTGCCGAACGCGCCGGTGCCCGCCCGTTGCTGGTGACTGAACGCGACGGCGAACGCAGCTACCACGCCGTGTTCTTCGCGCGCGCGGACAGCGGCATCACCGGCATCGATTCCCTGCAGGGATCGCGCATCGCGTTCCAGCGACCGACCTCCACCAGTGCGTATTTCGTTCCGGCCGGCCAATTGCTGCGCAGCGGCCTCAAGCTGGACCTGCTGATGTCGCCGCTGGACACCGTCGGCCCGGATGCGCTGGGCTACCTGTTCGCGCGTTCGGAGCTGAACATCGCCACCTGGGTGCACAAGGGACTGGTCGATGTCGGCGTGGTCAGCAACCTGGACTGGGCCAACCCGCGCCGCATGCCCGAGGCGTTCAGGAAGGACATGGTGCTGATCGGCCGCAGCGAGGAGTTCCCGCGCGCGCTGGAGCTGGTGCGCGCCAACCTGGATCCCGCGGTGCGTGAGCGGCTGCGGCAGGTGCTGGTGGAGGCTGCGGACGATCCCCTGGCTGCAGCCGCGATGCACGAGTTTTTCGGCACGACCCGCTTCCTGCCGCTTGATGAGGAGGCGCGCCGCGAGCTCGCCCATCTGCGGGAGCTGGTGCAACTGGTGCGGAGCCAGGTCGAGTGAGGGCGACGCTTGCGAGCCTGTTCAGCGGTTTGCAGGGGCGCGTCCTGGCGATGTTGCTCGGCGCCCTGGTCGTCTTCATGGCGCTGACCGGTCTGGTCCTCCAGCGCCAGGCGGAAACCCAGCACGAAGTGGAGCGCGTCAGCCATTCGGCCATGCAGGAGGTGGCCGATGAGAACCTTCAGCAACGCGGCGAGAACATGGTCGAGCCGCTGGCCGAGCTGTTGGTCAATCCGCTCTATTACCACGACCTCGACAGCATGGGCGTGCTGCTCCAAGGCGCGCTGAAGCAGCGCTGGATCCGCTACGTCTATGTCTTCGATGCGCAGGGCCGCGTGCTTCACGACGGCAGCGAGTCGATCCCGGCTTACGGCCTGCCGATGGACGATCCGCTGGCACCAGCGGCGTTGGCGGCGACCGCGCTGCGAACCCAGTTCAGCGACTCGATCATGGACGTGTCCGCGCCGATCATGATTGGGCGCGAGCGCCTGGGCGGTGTCCGCATCGGCTACGACCTGGGCGCGATGCGCGTATTGCAGGAGCGCGCCACGCACCAGTTGGGCGTCAGGCTGAAGGTGTTGGCCGAGCGCCAGATGCTGTGGTTGCTGGTGCTGGGTGTGGCCCTGATGGCGATGGGTGCCGCCGTGTTGTGGACCATCCAGCGCTGGCTGGTGATGCCGATCCGCAACCTGGCCGATGCCGCGCGCAAGATCGAGTCGGGCCACTACGACGTGCTGCCATTGGACAGCAAGCGCAATGACGAACTGGGCGAGCTGATCCGCGCTTTCCGCAACATGGGCCGGAGCGTCGCGCGCCACGACCGCGACATCCGCAAGATGGCCTACACCGATGCGCTGACCGGCCAGGCCAACCGGCTGGCGTTCCGCGAGGCACTCGACGAGCGTCTGCTGCGGTTGAGCGGCAGCGGACGCCAGCTCGCACTGCTGTTCGCCGACATCGACGACTTCAAGCGCGTCAATGACACCCTCGGCCATGACGTCGGCGACGAGGTTCTGCTGGAGGTATCGCGCCGCATCCGCGACGTGGTCCAGCGCCTGGGCGGGCCCGGCGCGATGCTGGCCCGGTTCGGCGGGGACGAGTTTGTCATCCTGGTGGAGGCGGCGGATCCGCGGGTCAACGTGCGCGAAATCGCGACCACACTGGGCGAGTCGCTGGTCGAGGAGCTGGGCGCGCCGCTCGCACTGCGCGAGCGGGAGGTGTTCCTGGGCATTTCGATCGGCATCAGCATGTACCCCGACGACGCCCTGACCGCGGCGATGCTGATGAAAAACGGCGATATCGCCATGTACCAGGCCAAGCTGGCCGGCAAGAACTGCGCCCGTTACTACGACAACGTGATGAACAGCGCCGTGGAGCGCCACGTCCGGCTGGAAACCGAGCTGCGGGGGCGTGGGAGCGCGGCGAGCTGAGCGTGGTGTACCAGCCGGTGATCCGGGTGGCGGACGACGCCGTGGTCGGCGCCGAAGCGCTCCTGCGCTGGCACCACCCCGAACTGGGGGAGGTGCCGCCGGCGGTCTTCATCGACGTGGCGGAAAAAACCGGCCTGATCGAATTGCTCGGACCCAAGGTCATGACCGCCGCCTGCCGGGACGCGGCGCGCTGGCCCGCGCTGGATGGCGGCACGCCGCCGTTCGTGACGGTCAACGTCTCAGCCCGCGAACTGCGCAGCGGCGACCTGCCGCGCAGCGTGGCGCGCAGCCTGGACTACAGCGGCCTGGATCCTGGCCGGCTGCTGGTGGAACTCACCGAGACGGCGATGATCGGCGACGAGGCCCATGCCGGCCGCGTGCTGCAACAGCTGCGCGCGACCGGGGTACAGGTCTGGCTGGACGATTTCGGCACCGGCTTTTCGGGGCTCAGCCACCTGCGTCGCGTGCCCGTGGACGGGGTCAAGATCGATCGCAGCTTTGTGGCCGACATCCTGCATGACCCCGACGACCTGGCCCTCACCACGGCGATCATCGCCATGGCGCGCTCACTGGGAATCACGGTGATCGCCGAGGGCGTGGAGAACCGCGCGCAATACCAGCTGCTGCGCGATCGCGGCTGCGACCTGGCACAGGGGTTCAGTCTCGCCAATCCCATGAGTTCGGATGAGTTCGTTGCGCTGTGCAATGACGCGTCCGCCGTACACCTGCCAGGTTGAGCGTCCGCTCAGCCGTGGATCCAGTGCGCGACCGCGGTCGCCAACTGCCCCGATACCAGGCTGAAGAAGACCACCGCAGCGGTTCCCGCGACCCAGGCCGCGCCCATCAGGTAGCCGTCGCGCTCCAGCAATGCCAGCGCGAAAAGCAGTAACAGCACCCCGAACACGTAGTTGGTGAACGGGATGGGCAGGCACAGCAGCAGGCCGAGCGCGACCAGCAACAGGCCACTGACGAGGTTGGACAGGCGTCGCTCGAGCAACGCCGGCGCCCGTGGCCGCGACACGCGCTCCAGCCGCGCCAGCCACGGTGAGATCCGGTCACGGAAGCGGCTGACGGTCTCGCGCGTCGGCCCGCGCCGGGCCACGAAACCGGGGAGCCACGGGGTCGGCAGACCCACCATCAATTGCAGTCCCAGCAGCACCACCAGCAGGCCGCTGGCACCGCCGACGCCCGGGATCGGCAGGAAGGCTGGCAGGATGGCGATGAACACCAGCATGCCGAACGAGCGCTTGCCCAGCCCGCCGAACATGGCGCCAAGCGGCAGGATCTCGTCGGGATCGCCGATGGTGAACGAGTCCAGCAGCGCCCGGGTGCCGACGGCGTGACCGTCCGTCGCGTGTGCGCCGGTGCCGCTATCCGCTGGTTTCATCGTTTTCCGGGTCCTGCACCGGCTCGCTCTGCAGCAGCAGCTTGTCGATCCGCGGCCCGTCCAGGTCGATCACCTCGATCCGCCAGCCCGGCCAGGCGAACTGCTCGCCGACGTTGGGAATGCGGCCGAAGTGGGCGATCACCATTCCGGCGGCAGTATGGAAGTCATGCTCGTCCTCGCCGGGCACCGACCCGGAAACCAGTTCGTGCAGGTCCTCCAGGTGCAGGCTGCCGTCGATCAGCCATGAGCCGTCCGCGCGCTGCACCACCGGTCCGGCGGTGTCGTCGCTGGTCTCGTTGCTGCCGTTGCCCATGCCGGCCTGGACGCGCCCGATGACGGCGCCCATCACATCATTGACCGTCACCAGGCCGGTGACGTCGCCGTACTCGTCCACCACCAGCGCCAGCGACTGCTGCTCCTCGCGGAAGATCTCCAGCAGTTTCATCGCGTGGGTGGATTCGGAGACAAACAGCGCCTCGCGCATCTGCCCGAACAGGTCGATCGGCACGCCCGGCATCAGACCGCGCAGCAGTGATTTGGCTTCGACCACGCCGATCACGTCCTGGTCGGTGCCACGCAGCACCGGGAAGCGCGACACCGGCGAGCTGCGCATCGTTTCCAGGTTCTCATCCAGCGGCGCGCCCGCGTCCAGCCAGGTGATCCGGGTGCGCGGCGTCATCAGGCTGTCGGCGGTGCGGTCGCCCAGGCCGAGCACGCGGTTCATCATCTTGCGTTCGTCGGCATCAATCACGCCCTGCTCATGGCTCTCGCTGACCAGCAGCCGGATCTCCTCTTCCGTCACGCTGGACGCCTGGGTCTGGTCCAGGCGCATCAGCTTGAGCATGCCTTGCGTGCTCACCATCAGCAGCCAGACCGCCGGCGTGGCGATCCAGGACACCCAGTGCATCGGCGCGGCAACGAAGCTGGCGAGCTTTTCCGGGGCCAGCAGGGCCAGCCGTTTGGGCAGCAGCTCGCCCAACACGATGCTCAGGTAGGTGATTAGTCCCACCGCCATCACCAGTCCGATGGTGCCCGCGTATTCACCCAGGAAAGGCACCTGCAGCGCGAGCCAGGCGCCGATGGCCGAGCCGATGGCCTCGCCGCCGAACATACCCGTCAGGATCGCGATCAGGGTGATCCCGACCTGCACGGTGGAGAGGAAGCGGTCGGGGTGTTCGGCCAGGTCCAGCGCCTTGCGCGCGCGCCGGCTGGTGACCGCCATGTGCCGCAAGCGCGCCTTGCGCGAGGTGACAACCGACATCTCCGACAACGCAAAAAATGCGTTGAACGCGATGAGCACCAGCACGATCCCGAACTTCAGCATGCCGCTGGCCTCATCCGGATGGGGCAGGGCACCGCTGGGCCACGGCGGCACGAGGGCGCCGTGGAGCATGTAGACGGAGGTTTTGGATCGTCGCCCATGGAGCGCAGGAGACCGTATTGACGCGTCCAAGCGACGCCGCCGGATTTTAGCAGGTAGCCCGTGCCGGCCCCGGAACGATCAATGACTGGGCGTGAAGCCGGTGAAACCGTCATAATCGCACCCCCCGGGTTGCCGCCCGGGCCGTATTCATGATGTCCGGCTCCGTGTTCCGGATTTCGGCCTCCCACCGCGAAACGTTGCCTTACGGCACGACGAGGTATTGCACCGATGTTTTCCCTGCAGACGATGTTCGGCCAAGGCAACCAGTTCTACGACCTGCTGGAGCAGTCGGCGGTTGCCGCCCACGACAGCACCCGTGCGTTGCACGAGATGCTCAAGGGCGATCAGCGCGAACCTGCGCTCGATGCGTTCAAGCTGGCCCGCCAGCGCGAGCGCGACGCGTCGGAGAAGATCAGCCAGGAACTGGTCGACAGCTTCATCACCCCGATCGAGCGTGAGGACATCGAAGCGCTCAGCTCGGCGCTGCACAAGATCAACAAGCAGGCGGAGAAGTTCGCCGATCGCTACACCCTGGCCGTGCAGCACCTGGAGCACATCGACTTCGCCCCGCGCGCGGCGATGCTGGAGCAGGCCGCCAGCGTGGTGGTGAAGATGGTCAAGCAGCTGCGCAAGATCAAGCTGGGGCCGATGAAGGCGCTCAACGACGAGCTGCGCTCCATCGAGAACGAAGCCGACCGGCTGATGCTGGAGCTGTACCGCGAGATCTACTCCGGCGACCTGGAGCCGTTGCAGATGTTCCTGCTGAAGGAGTTCTTCGAGATCCTCGAGAAAGCGATCGACCGTTGCCGCGAGGCCGGTGTGGTGGCCTACGACATCGTGCTGAAGAACTCCTGAGGCGCCCCGCATGTTGACCCTGGTCATGACGGTGGTCCTCGTCGCGCTGGTGTTCGAGTACATCAACGGCTTCCACGACACCGCCAACTCCATCGCCACCGTGGTGGCCACCAAGGTGCTGTCGCCGGCGCAGGCGGTCGCGCTGGCGGCGAGCATGAACCTCCTCGGCGCGCTGGTCGGCACGGCGGTGGCCAAGACGATCGCCTCGGGGCTGATCGATATCGGCGTGGTCGAAGTGGGCGCGCAACTGATCCTGTGCGCACTGCTGGGCGGGATCGTCTGGAACCTGATCACCTGGTGGATCGGCTTGCCGTCCTCATCCTCGCACGCGCTGATCGGCGGGTTGATCGGCGCGGCGCTGGCGGCGGCGTCCAACAACTTCGACGCGATCATCTGGTCGCAGCCGGCCGAGCCGATCTATCACAGCGCCGGCGTGCTGTGGAAAGTGGTCGTGCCGATGTTCAGCTCGCCGATCCTGGGCTTCGTGGCCGGCTTCGTGATGATGGCCGTGCTGTTTGCGGTGATTTCCGGCATGGCCAGCAGTGGCGGTGTCCTCGCGCGCCTGGCACGACCGCGCTGGGTCAACGGCTTCTTCGGCAAGGCGCAGATCGTCAGCGCGGCGGGCATGGGTTTCGCGCACGGCATGAACGATGCGCAGAAGACCATGGGCATCATCGCCCTGACCCTGGTCAGCGCCCAGAGCACCGGCGTGCTGGACAACCTGCCGGGCTGGCTGGCGTTCCTGCATCCTTCCCCGGGTGCACTGACCGACGGCGACATCGATCTGTGGATCAAGATCGCCTGTGCGCTGGTGATGGCCGCCGGCACCGCGGCGGGCGGCTGGCGGATCATCAAGACGCTGGGCCACAAGCTGGTCAAGCTGCACCCGATCCACGGATTCGCGGCCGAGACCAGCGCCGCCTCGGTGATCCTCGCCGCGTCCTCGCTGGGCATCCCGGTCTCCACCACCCACAACATCTCCGCCGCGATCATGGGCGTGGGCACCGCCAAGCGTCTGAACGCGATCAAGTGGACGATCGTGGAACGGATGATCTGGGCCTGGATCCTGACCATTCCGGCCGCCGGCGGCATCGCCTGGCTGGCGTTCCGCGGCATGGTCGCCATGGGCTGGGCATAGTCCCGGTCCCCTCCGCAGGTCGCGCGCGAACGTCGCTGATGCGCGTCCTCTGAAGCGCGTCCTCTAGAGCACGTCGCGCTCGCCCGAGAGCACCCGTTCCATGCGATCGCTGGTGCCGCCGATGTCCAGCACCAGGCGGTGGACTTCGGCGCCATCCAGGCCCTCAAACGGGCGGTTCTCGCACAGTTGCAGGTAGGGATCGCCGCCCATCTCGCCGATCGCCAGATAGCCGACCCGGCTCTGCCAGTTGAAGTTGAGCGCGCGCGCGGCATCGATGCCATCGGCCTGCGCGACGGCGCTGCTTACCCGCAGGTAGGGACGTCCGTCCTCGTCGTGCAGTTCGGACAGGAAGATCGTCTGGTGGCGGCTGCCCTGTTCCAGCGACAGCTCGATACTGGCAACGCCCTCGTCCTGCAGGACGACATTGAACCCGGCACCGGTGAGGTGCTGGCGGATCGACTTGAAGGTGTGCATGGCGGACTCCGGCGGGGGAGGCCTATGCTACCGCGATGGAAAACCCGGCCAACGTCCGCGTGATCGCGGCGATCCGCGCCATCCCTGCAGGCCAGGTGGCCGGCTACGGCGAAGTCGCCCGCCGCGCCGGCCTGCCGGGGCGGGCGCGCATGGTGGCGCGACTGCTGGCCACCAACGACGATCCCGGCCTTCCCTGGCACCGCGTGGTCCGCGCCGATGGGCGCATCGCGTTTGCGCCGGGATCGGCATCGTATCTGGAGCAATGCGCCAGGCTCAGGTCGGAGGGGGTCAAGGTCGAAGCGGGACGGGTGCGCGGCCTGCGACCGGCTCCCACGGTCGACCAGCAGATCTGGGGTGATCACGGCTGAGAGTCGGTTCGCTCCTGTCGGGCCTGATCAGCGGCTACCATTGCGCTACTTGCCAGGAGCTGCGATGTTTTCCAACCTTCCCCCCGTCACCCGCGCATTGCTGATCGCCAACGCGGTGGTGTTCCTGCTCCAGAACGTCCTCGGCGAAGCCGCCCTTTCCGCGTTCATGCTGTGGCCCATCGGCGGTGGCGAGGGCCTGTATCCGGGTCGCGAGTTTCTGCCCTGGCAGTTGCTCAGCTACGGCTTCATGCATGGCAGTTTTACCCACCTCCTGTTCAACATGGTCGCCCTGCTGATGTTCGGCGCGCCGCTGGAGCACACCTGGGGCGAGCGGCGCTTCCTGACGTTCTTCCTGGTCTGCGTGGCGGGCGCGGCGGCGTGCCAGCTGGCGGTGGGTGCGTGGACGATGTCGCAGGGCGGCATGGCGTACCCGACGGTGGGCGCCTCGGGTGGGGTGTTCGGCCTGCTGCTGGCGTACGGCATGCTGTTTCCCAACCAGCGCGTCATGCTGCTGATCCCGCCGATCCCGATGAAGGCGCGGACGCTGGTGATCGTCTACGGTGCCATCGAGTTGATGCTGGGCTTCAGCGGCTATCAGCCGGGGGTGGCGCACTTCGCCCATCTGGGCGGAATGCTGTTCGGGTGGCTGCTGATCCGCTATTGGCGCGGACAGCCACCGTTTGGTCGCCGCGGCCCGCCGCGGCCGCGTGTGGTGCGCTGAGCGAGGCAGACCGATACCGCCGCCGCACAACCGGAGACGGAAAACGGAAAACGGCGCGTCTGCACGCACCGTTTTCTTTTCTACTTCGTGGATTGCGGGCTGCGCGGCTTACTTCTTACGCTTTTCCACGACCGGCTCCGGGCGCAGCACGATGCGCTCGTCGGCCTTCAGCTGCATCGGCGCGTTCGCCTTGCAGCCATAGGTCGTGCCAAATGCCGCCATGTTCATCAGCGGGCCATTGGTGCGCCACTTGCCCGGCGCATGCACGCCGTGCGCGGCGAGCTGCGCCGCCGCGGCGGCGCTCATGTGCTGCGGCCACAGTCCGGCCCAACCTTCAAAGAAGGCTTGCTTGGATTTCTTGTCAGCCTCCGGTGCGGCCTTGTTGAAGGCTTCCCAGGCCAGCTGGACGCCGGCAATGTCGGCGATGTTCTCGTCGCGGGTCGCCACGCCATTGACCTTGGTGCCATTGAGCATCGGAACGTCGAAACCGCCGTACTGGCCCACGACGCGGTAGCCCAAGGTCTCCCAAGTGGAAGCGTCCTGTGGGGTCCACCAGTCGCGGATTTCCGAATCGGCCGCAATATGGTGGCCGCGCGAATCGAACCCGTGGCTGATCTCGTGTCCGACCAGGGCGCCAAAACTGCCGTAGCGGGTCGCGGTCTGCGCCAACGGGTCCAGCAGGGGCGCCTGCAGCGCCGCGGCAGTGACGATCAGGCGGTTCTGGGCCAGGTCGTAGGTGAGCGCCGGCTGCTGCGGCAGCACGTCCCAGCGACGGTCGGCATTGTTCTCGCCGATACGGCGCATTTCCTCGCGGTGGCGCCAGGTCGATGCGATGAGCATGTTGCCGCCGAAGCTGCCGCGCCCCATCGGCTGGATGGTGAAGTCCAGGTCGCGCGCGGGCACGCCAAGCTCGATCTTCATCTTCGCCAGTTTGGCGGACGCTTCCGCGCGGGCCTGCTCACTGATGCGGGTATCGCGCGCCAGCGAGTCGGCCAGTGCGCTGCGCACCTGTCCGGTGATCCGCATGGCCTCGGCCCGGGTTTCCGGCTTCAGGAAACGGGCGGCGTACTCGTGTCCCAGCATCGGGCCGGCGGCCTGGTTGATCGCATCCAGAACCTGCTGCTCACGCGCGGGTGGCGCGGAGGCGCCGGCAATCACGCGGCCGTGGAAATCAAAGTGGGCGTCCCGCCAGGCCTTGGCCAGGTAGGGCGCCATCGAGTCGCCCACGCGCCAGCGCAGGTAGGCGCGCCACTGCTCGGGCTTGAGCTCGCCGACGAGCCGGTCCACTTCCGCCAGACGCGTCGGGCTGGCGATGGACACCGTGGGCATGCTGACGCCCTGCGCTTCGAGGAATTTGTCCAGCTCAAGGTTCGGGTACTGGGCCGCCAGGCCGGCGGTGTCGACGGCGCCATAGTTGCTGCGCGGATCGCGCAGCTCGGCCAGCGGGCGGGACGCCTTGGCCAGACGTGTTTCCAGGTCGATGACGAGCTGCGCCTGCTTGGCCAGCTCCTTGTCCTTGACGCCGGTGAGCGCGAGGATCTTCTCGATGTAGGCGCGGTACTGGCCCATCACGGCCTGGGTCGGCTCGTCAGTGCGCAGGTAATAGGCCGGATCGGGCAGGCCCACGCCGCCCTGGCTGAAGTAGCCGATGTGGCGCGACAGGTCGGCCAGGTCGATATCGGCGCCGAAGTGGAACGCCACGGGGATGCCCACCTGGTGCAGCGCGGCGATGGCCGGGGCGATGCTCTTGCTGCGCTTGATCGCGACGATCCGGTCCAGCAGCGGTGCCAGCGGCTGGGCGCCATCGGCTTCCACGCCCGCCTCGTTCAGGCCACTGGCCCAGAAATCGCCCAGCAATTGCTGGATCGGGCCCTGCGGCGCCTGCATCGCGCTGTTGAGCAGGTCGATCTGCTCCTGGCGCGCGCGCGTCTCGAGCTGGCCGAGGGCGGAAATCGTGTCCGCGCCTGCCGGCAGCGGGTTGGCCATCAGCCAGCCGGCATTGGCGAAGCCGTGGAAGTCGGTGCAGGCATCGGCAGCCTCCTGGGCGCCGGCGGACGGCGAGGCGAGGCCGGCGGTCAAGCCGATCACGAGGGCACAAAACAGGGGTCGAAGGGTCATCGGGTAGTCCATCCAGATTATCCCCGGCAGTCTATCAAGGTGGCGGGCAGTACAATGGCCCGATGAGCCAACACGTCGACTTGCCCTGCCTCGCCCCTGCCTTCGGTCCGATGCCGCGCCGCGTCACGCGCGCGGTCAGCATCGGTGGTGTCACCGTGGGCGGCGGGGCGCCGGTCGTCGTACAGTCAATGACCAATACCGACACCGCCGACGTCAATTCGACGGTGAAGCAGGTGGCCGATCTGTGGCGTGCCGGCTCGGAGCTGGTGCGTATTACGGTGAACAACGCCGAGGCCGCCGCCGCGGTGCCCCGCATCCGCGACAAGTTGGCGATGATCGGCGCGCCCGTGCCGCTGATCGGCGACTTCCATTACAACGGCCATCAGCTGCTTACCGCCGAGCCGGCGGCCGCGGAGGCACTGGCGAAATTCCGCATCAATCCGGGCAACGTCGGATTCGGCAAGAAGCGCGACACCCAGTTCGCGACCCTGATCGAGCTGGCAATCCAGTACGGCAAGCCGGTGCGCATCGGCGCGAACTGGGGTTCATTGGACCAGTCGCTGGCGCGCGAGCTGATGGACGAGAACGCGTTGCGCGCGCAGCCGTGGGACGCCGGCCGCGTGCTGCGCGAGGCGCTGCTGCGCTCGGCGCTGGATTCGGCGGCGCGCGCGGTGGAGATCGGGCTGCCGGCGGACCGGATCGTGCTCAGCGCCAAGGTCAGCGGCGTGCAGGAACTGGTCACCGTCTATCGGGAGTTGGCCGCGCGGGGTGATTACGCCCTGCACCTGGGGCTGACCGAGGCGGGCATTGGCAGCAAGGGCATCGTCGCCTCCAGCGCCGCCCTGGGCGTGCTGCTGCAGGAAGGCATCGGCGACACCATCCGCATATCGCTGACCCCCGAGCCCGGGCAGTCGCGGACCAACGAGGTGATCGTCGCCCAGGAGCTGTTGCAGACGATGGGCCTGCGCGCGTTCACGCCGATGGTCACCGCATGCCCCGGCTGCGGCCGCACCACCAGCACCTTCTTCCAGGAGCTTGCGCAAAAGGTGCAGGAACACGTCCGGGCGAAGATGCCGGAGTGGAAGATCACCCACCCCGGCGCGGAAAACCTGACCCTTGCGGTGATGGGCTGCATCGTCAACGGACCGGGTGAATCGCGCCACGCCAACATCGGTATCTCCCTGCCGGGGACGGGTGAGGCGCCTTCGGCGCCGGTGTTCGAGGACGGCGAGAAAACCGTGACCCTGCGCGGCGAGCACATTGCCGATGAGTTCCTCGGCCTGATCGATGCGTATGTCGAGCGCCACCATGGCGGCGCCCGGGGAGCCTGAGCCGCCTTCGCGAGCACCGGTGGCGCCGGACGCGGCGGGTGCCGACCGTCACCTCGCCGACGTTCGCTTGCCATCCGACGAAGTGGCGTTGCCCGACGACACGGCGCCGTCCGGCGAGGGCGCTCCGGAAATCGTTCGCCGGGAACAACGCCAGCTGGCGCGCATCGCCCGGGGGTTCGGCTGGCCGCTGGTGCTTGTTTTCCTGACCCTGCTGCTGCCGCTGTGGGGATTTTCCGAACTCGCCGGCGAGCTGCGCGCCGGTGCGGTCTTCGGCTTTGACGAGCCGATCCTGCGGGGTCTCCGCGCGATGGCAAGTGCCGGCGCAGACCGGTTTTTTGTCGCGGTCTCGAAGCTCGGCTATCTCTACGGCGTCGTGCCGGTGGACATCGTCCTGATCGCGGGATTGTGTTTACGCCGCCACCTGCGCGCCGCCACGTTTGCGTCGATGGCGATAGTGGGCTCGGCGCTGCTGAACCTCTCGGCCAAGCGCATCTTCAGCCGCGACCGGCCGTCGCTGTGGGAATCGATCACGCCCGAACTCACCTCGAGCTTCCCCAGCGGGCACGCGATGGGCTCGGGGACGCTGGCCGCGGTCGTGATCGTGCTTGCCTGGCACACCCGCTGGCGCTGGCCCGTCATTGCCGCAATGTCGGCCTTCGTCCTGTTGGTGGGGACGTCTCGGGTGTACCTGGGCGTGCATTACCCCTCCGACATCCTTGCAGGCTGGGCCGTGGCCAGCGCCTGGGCAGCGGCCTGCCACCTTGCGGTATACCGGCTGCGCGCGCCCACCTGGCCGGCCCGCGGCCAGCGCACGCGCTGAACGGCCTCAGTTGCCTGGCTTGGCCGCGCTGGTCGGCGCGGTGCTCGCCGCCCTGCGGGCCAGGCTGGCTTCGCGGTGCGCGATATAGCCATTGGCGCTGAAGATGATCGCCGCGCCCAGCAGGGTCCAGCGGTCGAGCGCCTCGCCAAACAGGAAGTAGCCGAAGACCACCACGATCGGCAGCTGCATGAAACTGATCGGAATCAGCGCCGATACTTCGCCCAGCTTGAGCGCGCGGGTCCATAGCATGTGCCCGCCGGTGCCCAGCACGCCGGCCAGCACCACCCACAGCCAGACGATGCCGTGCGGCCATTCCCACACCCACAGCGCCGGCAGCAGCGACAGCGGCACCCAAAGGATCGTCGTCAGGATCACGATGCGGTCCGCGGGCTCGGTGTACGCCAGCTGCTTGATCTGGATGGCGACGATGCCGCTGATGATCGCGGCCGAGACCGCGACCAGCGAGGCCGCGCTGAACTCGGTCGTGCCCGGGCGCACGATCACCAGCACCCCGATGAAGCCCAGGATGACCGCGCTCCAGCGGCGCACGCGCACTTGCTCCCCCAGCCACAGCACGGCGGCAATGGTGACGAACAGCGGCGTGGAATACGACAGCGATACCGCCTGTGCCAATGGCAGGTGGCCGATCGCCCAGAAGCCGCAGAACATCGACAACGTGCCCAGTACGCAACGCACGATGTAGCGCGGCATCTGCTGCGTTCGCAGCAGCCCGGGCCCGTGCTTGAGCAACAGGGGCAGGGCCGCGAGCATGCCGAAGAAACTGCGGAAGAAGGCGATCTCGAAGGTGTGCAGCGACTCGGATGCCAGGCGGATGGTGATCACCATCAGCGCAAAGAATGCGGTGCTGCCCAGCATCAGCAGTGCTGCGCGGGTGTGGATGGAGTTCGGTGGTTTCGGTGCTGTCACCAGGTGGCGCCGATCAGTCGCGGTTCCGGCTCCAGTGCGACGCCAAAGCGTTCGCGCACCGACCCCGCTATCTCCCGGGCGAGCTCGTAGAGCTCCAGCCCGCTGGCCGCGCCGTGGTTGACCAGCACCAGCGCGTGGGTCGCCGAGACGCCCGCATCAGCGTTGCGGCGACCCTTCCAGCCGCAGGCATCGATCAGCCATGCCGCGGATACCTTCCTCGTCGCGTCCGAGCCGGTGGCAAATGTCGGCATCGACGGGTTGGCATCCTGCAGGGCGCTGGCCTGTGCAGCCGGGAGGATGGGGTTCTTGAAGAAGCTGCCGGCGTTGCCGATCACCGCAGGATCGGGCAGCTTGCTGCGGCGGATGGCGACGACCGCGGCGGCGACATCCTGCGCCGTGGGGTTCGAAACGCCCGCCGACTCCAGTTGCGCGCTGATGCCGGCATAGCTCAGGCGCGGACTGAAATCGCGCGGCAGGGCGAACTCGACCGCGGTGATGATGAAGCGGCCGGACTCACGCTTGAACAGGCTGTCGCGATAGGCGAACGCGCAGTCGGTGGGGCTGAGGTAATGCCACTCGCCGGTGGCCGGCGCGAACGCCTCCACCCGGTGGATGAACTCGCCGACCTCCACGCCATAGGCGCCGATGTTCTGGATCGGTGCGGCGCCGACGGTGCCGGGGATCAGCGCCAGGTTCTCCAGTCCGCAAAGGCCGAGTGCGAGCGATTCGATGACCAGTGCGTGCCATGTGGTACCGGCGTCGGCACGCAGGATCGCCGCGCCATGCATTTCTCCAACCACCGTCACCCGGTTGCCGGTCAGGGCCAGCAAAGGAACCTGCGGATCGCCGACGAACAACAGGTTGCTGCCACCGCCAATTACCAGTGGCGGATGGTCGCGGAGGTCGGCTGAGGCCAGCACGTCGGGCAGGACGGAGGCGTCGTCCACTTCGGCCAGCAAAGGGGCGAACGCAGGCACGCCGAAGGTGTTGCGCGACTTCAGCGGCACATTGCGGAACAGCCGTACGGAATCGCTCATGCAGCCGGCGGCAACGGTCCGCCGCTGGGCGCGAACTTGCGGCGGCGGATCGCTTCCACGCACTCCTTGATCAGGCCCGGGCCGCGGTAGATCAGGCCCGAGTAGCACTGCACCAGGGTGGCGCCCGCAGCCATCTTGGTCACCGCGTCGGCGCCGCTGAGGATGCCGCCGACACCCACCAACGGGATCGACTCGGGCAGGCGCGTGCGCATCATCCGCAACACGGTGGTGGAACGGCCCATCAGCGGCTTGCCGGACAGTCCGCCGGCCTCGTCGGCGCCGCGCACACCTTCCACCTCGATGCGCGAGACGGTGGTGTTGGTCGCGATCACGCCATCGACCTCCATCTCCGTCAGCACGCGGGCACACGCCTCGATATCCGGGTCCGACAGGTCCGGCGCAATCTTCACCAGCATCGGGATCCGCCGGCCATGCTTGGCGCCCAGGCGTTCCTGCTCCTCGCGCAGCGTGCCCACCAGCCGGCGCAGGGTCTGCTCCTCCTGCAACTCGCGCAGCCCGGCCGTGTTGGGCGAGGAGATGTTGACGGTGACGTAGTCGGCCAGCTCATACACGCGTGACAGGCAGTACATGTAGTCGCCGTCGGCGATCTCGTTGGGGGTGTCCTTGTTCTTGCCGATGTTGATGCCCAGCAGCGCGCCCTTGCGGTCGGCCCGCTCGACATTGCGCACCAGCGCATCCACGCCGGCGTTGTTGAAGCCCAGCCGGTTGATCACCGCCTTCTGCGAGGGCAGGCGGAACATCCGCGGCTTCGGATTGCCGTCCTGCGGGCGCGGCGTGACGGTGCCGATCTCGACGAAGCCGAAGCCGAGTGCCATCAGTGCATCGATGTGCTCGCCGTTCTTGTCCAGGCCGGCGGCCAGTCCGACCGGGTTGGCGAATTCCAGCCCGAAAGCGCGTGTCGGCAGCGGGGCAGGGACTTTCGACAGCAGCGAGGCCGCGCCCGATCGCCATGCGACATCGAGCGCGCGCAGACCAAGGTCATGCGCGCGCTCGGCATCCATGGCGAACAGCAGCGGGCGGGCCAGACCGTACACGCCTACCCCCAGTTGGAGGCAAGCGCGAGGAAGGCCGCGAGACCACCGAACAGCAGCAGCACGCCGATGATCGAGATGATCGCCAGCGCGACCATCGCGTACCCCAGCACCAGCCCGCTGACCGCGAGCCCGTCACCCTCAACCGTCCCGTTGCCGCGCTTGATCTCGCTGCGCGCCATATGCCCGGTAACGATGGCCGCGATGCTGCCCACGAACGGCAGCAACGTCCAACCCAGGATGCCGGCGACCAGGCTGATGACGGCCATGCTGCTGGTCCGGCGGACGTGCTGCGTCGGCGGCGGAAGCGGGGCGGAGACGGATGTGTTCATCGACGTTGCTCGGTGGGTGGAGGCTTACAGGTCGAACTTGATGCCCTGCGCCAGCGGCAGTTCGTCGGAGTAGTTGATGGTGTTGGTCTGGCGACGCATGTAGGCGCGCCATGCATCCGAGCCGGACTCGCGACCGCCGCCGGTTTCCTTCTCGCCGCCGAACGCGCCACCGATCTCGGCGCCGGAGGTGCCGATGTTGACGTTGGCGATGCCGCAGTCCGAGCCCCACGCGGCGAGGAACTGCTCGGCCGCCTTCAGGCTCTCGGTGAAGATCGCCGACGACAGGCCCTGAGGCACGTCGTTCTGCATCTCGATCGCCTCGTCCAGCGTGCTGAACTTCATCACGTACAGGATGGGGGCGAACGTCTCGGTCTGCACCACCTCGGAGCTGTTGGCCAGGCCCGTGATCAGGGTTGGCAGGACGAAGTTGCCCTTGCGGTCGATCGCCTCGCCACCGGACTCGACCTTGCCGCCGGCCGCCTTGGCCTTCTCGATCGCGGCAAGGAATTCCTTGACACCTTCGGGGCTGTTCAGCGGGCCCATCAGGTTGGCCGGGTCGGTCGGATCGCCGATCTTTCCTTCCACCTGCTTGTAGGCGGTGACCAGCTTGGCCAGCACGTCGTCGTAGATCGACTCGTGGATGAACACGCGGCGGGTGGAGGTGCAGCGCTGGCCGGCGGTGCCGACCGCGCCGAACACGATCGCGGGGATCGCCAGCTTCAGGTCCGCGCTGGCATCGACGATCATCGCGTTGTTGCCGCCCAGCTCCAGCAGCGAGCGGCCCATGCGGCGCGCGACGCGCTCGCCCACGTGGCGGCCGACCTTGGTCGAGCCGGTGAAGCTGATCAGGTTGATGCGCTTGTCGTCGACGAAGTTCTGGGCCAGCTCGGTGCCCGCGTCGTTGAACAGGAAGAAGATGTCGGGGAAGCCGCCCTTGCGCAGCGCCTCGTTGCAGATCTTGATCGAGGCGATCGCCGACAGCGGAGTCTTGGGCGACGGCTTCCAGATGGTGATGTTTCCGCAGACCGCCGAGACCAGCGCGTTCCATGCCCACACCGCGACCGGGAAGTTGAACGCCGAGATCACGCCGACCACGCCCAGCGGGTGCCACTGCTCGTACATGCGGTGGCCGGGGCGCTCCGAATGCATGGTCAGGCCATACAGCTGGCGCGACAGGCCGACGGCGAACTCGCCGATGTCGATCATTTCCTGCACTTCACCGTCGCCTTCGGGCTTGGACTTGCCCATCTCCAGCGCGACCAGCGAACCCAGCGCGTCCTTGTGCTCGCGCAGCGCGTCGGCGCACAGGCGCACCGCTTCACCCCGGCGCGGGGCCGGCGTGCTGCGCCACACCTTGAAGGCAGCCTGGGCGCGCTCGACGATCGTGTCGTAGTCGGCCTGTGTGGTCGCATGCACCTTCGCCAGTGACTCGCCGTCGGTCGGGCTCAGCGGCTCCAGCGTGCCTGCGTTGCCGGCCTTGGCCCATTCGCCATTGCCGAGGTACGTGCCGGATTCGGTGTCGTTCAGGCCGAGCGCAGTGAGGACGGGATGGGTCATGAAGATCTCCTGTTGATCGAACAGTGGTGAGGCCGCGCCTCAAGCCGCGGTCGAATCCGGGCGGGGCACGCGGCGATGCCGCGAAAAGTCTCGCAGACGACGAATGGTGACCCCGACACGATTCGAACGTGTGACCTGTCCCTTAGGAGGGGACCGCTCTATCCAGCTGAGCTACGGGGCCGTAACAGCCTATTTTCGCATGAACCGGTGCCGGGGTGGCGCGAGGCGCGGCGTTGCTATGGCCTTGGCCGATCACTGCGGGCCTCCGTTTTAGCGCGGTTCTTTGCCAGGCGAAGGCCCCAACGCGAGCGCTCCAGCCACCAGCAAGCGGTCGCGGTAGCCAGCCAGACCAGGAACCACGGCCAGCGGCGGCCGGTTTGTGAGGGTGGGTGCTGTGCGGAGGCTCCTGTGGCATCCGGGGAGCCGCCCGCGCCAGCCGCAAGCATCAGAGTCGCTTCGCGCAACGCGTTGGCGGTCATTGCCGGGGTTTGTCCTGCAGACGGAACCAGGAACGGTTGCGTGTGCTCAGCGTCGCGCAGCTCGTGCCAACCCGGAGCATCTGCCCAGAACCCGGCGCAGTCGGCGTCGCCACTGGCCGGATCGATGTTCAGGGTGACGGGGTCACCGACAGGCGACAGCACCTGCGCGCCTTCGCCGATGCCGCAGATCACGCTGCGCTGGTACGGCGCGGCAGCTTCAATCGTGACCGGGGATGTGGTCGCGACGCTGGCGCGGGCGAGGGTACTGAAGGCGCTGCTCCAGATCTCGCCGTGGACGTCCTGCCGTCCCGCCATGACCAGGCGGTAGCTGTCGACCAGCGGCCATACGCCGACGCGGCCTCGCCCATGCGCCACCCAGTACCCGAGCGGCGCCCCTGCGCCGTCAGCAAGCAATTCAATACCGTCAGCAGCGGTCACCCGCACCCCGCGGGCAAGGCTTGGGAGTGCGTCGGCGGCGTCGCCCGGCCCGACCCATTCGCCGCCGAGGCGGATCCCGGGGTCGGGGTTGGTGCGGGCGACGTCAAAGCCCAGCTCCGCCAATCGCTGGCGGTCGGCGTCGCCCGGCGGCCCAGTCATCCGCAGCAACAGGCCCAGGCCCCGGTCGAGCGCAGCGGCGAGGACCTCGTGTTGATCGCGGGTGAGGGCGCCCCAGCTGCGGTCGTCGAGTACGAGCAGGTCGAATTGATCCAGCGCCGCGGCATCGAATCGGCCGGGCGCGGTGCCGACCTGGGTGCCGGCGCCCAGGCTGATGCGGGTGTCGAGTCCGGCGCCGGCGTCCAGCGCCCAGCGGCGCAGGTACTTGAGTTCCGGCGATGGCGCACCGGCCAGTACGAGCACCTTCAAGTCGCGTGGGGGCGTCACGTCAACCGGTACCGGAGCCTCGTCGATGGTGTTGCCTTCGGTGTCCAGCACCAGCACTCGATAGGGCGTCAGGCCGGCGCTGCGTGCGCTGGCATGCAGCGTGAACTGCCCGTCGTCGCCGAGCTCGCTGCGATGCACCGGGCGATCGGCCGGATCGCGCAGTTCGACCGATCCGCCAGTGACTGCCTCCGCCCGTCCGCTGACGGCGAACCGTCGTCCGGCGGCCACGCGCTGCGGGGAGTGGATTTCGACCAGACCCGGTGGCTGCGGCGCTGCGCGGAACTCGATTTCCAGCCGGCGTGCTGCGTCGCGGTCGCGGGCGACCAGCCCGGCGCCCAGGACACGGATGCGTTGGGTCGCCGGATAGGTGCGCAATGCGCTGGCGAGGTCGGGAAAGCGCTCGGCGTCGGCGCGCATGCTCGTGCCGGCTTCGGGCAACGCCACGGTGCGGTCGCCGACGACACGCTGCGCGGCGACCTCGTCGGCACGCGCAGTCAGCACGACCAGGGTCCCCGGCTCATGCGGGACCGGCGGCGGGAACAGCACGAAGTAGAGCAGGCTGGCGCTGGCAATTTGGGTGAGCAACAGCATTGTCGTGCGCAAGGGATGGGGTCGCGACTCCCGAGGCAGCCGTGTCCGGACCCGGAGGGCGCGAACGCTGCCCAGCAGCACGGCGATCGCAAGAATTCCGATGAGCAGCAGTTGCGGGCTCATTGCTGGCCCTCGCGTTGCAGTGCGTCCAGATAGGCGTCGCCGGCTTCACCTGCAGACGACCGCTCCGACGCCGCGGCGGGTGGCCTTGTCACCAGCGGCCACAGCGCACCGCGCAGGCGCGCACGGCATTCGCGGCAAGCCGGGTCGCGGCGTACTTCCGCTATGGCCGCTGCCAGCTGGAGCGGATCCGCTTCAGCGACCTCCTGCGAGTCGACCCAGCGAGCAAGCTCGTCGACGTCGAGGTCGGGGCCTGCGGCGCCGGGCGTTGGCGACAGCGCGCGCCAGGCATCCACAGCGGTCGGATCGGGCGCGGTTGCCGGATGCAGCGGATCGCGACGACTGACAATGCCGCGGCGGTCACCGCTCAGGCGCCGGCCAGGATCGATCGGCGGCACCTGGCTGCCCACGCGCGGCAGGTAGATGCGCTCGGCTTCCTGCACCTGCTTGATGAGTTCCAATGCCCGGTGTGCGAAGGGCAGCGCGCGGTCCGGCTCACCCTGGCGAAGCTTGAGTTCTGACTGCCACATCTCGTTGAGCGCGGATCGCAACAGTTCGCGGGTTGCGGGATCCAGCAACGTCGCCGCCTCCGCATGGTCGTGGGTGTGGCCGAACTGCTCGAGCACGGCGGCTTCCTCACCAAAGGTCGGCTCGCGCTGGATCCCTTCGGCGTGGTCGTGCCCGTCTTCGTCTTCGGCCGCATGGGCGCGATCCGGCGCTGGTGCTGGCGCCGGTGCTGGCGCCGGTGCCTCCGATGCGACTTCAATCGGCAGGTCGGTCTGGTGCACGTCCTGGGCGTCGTTGGTGGGAAGCAGTTGCGGCGTGCCTCCGGTTTCCTCTCCGAGGAACTGGCCGTATCGAAGGCGAAGCAGCCGCTGGTCCACGCCGATGCGGTCTGACCGTTCCAGGTAGCGGTCGGCCGCCAGCCGCGGCTTCTCCTTCAGCAGCGCCTCCGCGTCGATGATGATCTGGCGCTGGCTGCGGAAGTAGGCCGGCATGACGCGCTTGACCTGGCCATCCAGGTCGGCCGACTCGACGACTGGCGGCGCCGGCCAGCGCAGGATGTAACTGGGGCTCACAACGGTGTGCGGCGACGGCGTTCGCCGGTCACTGACGCTGAGCCGCACGATCAGGTCCTCACCGGCGACCATGCCCAAAGGGGCGAGCGCGATCTGGTGGGCATAGCGCATCTGCTTGGGGCCGCCTCGACCGCGCAAGGTGATCGTCTGCTGGCGGGTGCTGATGTTCTCGCCACTGCCTACGGTCCGGGTGATGCTCAACTCGGCGGAGGGAAACAATCCGTAGTCATCGCTGGCCTCGAATTCGAGCGCCCATGGGCTCTGCCCGGGCGCCGCCATGGTCAGGGTTTGCAGCGGCTTGAGCACGCGCAACTCGGGTGGCTCGTCCGGGGTCACGTCGATCCGGTTCTCGGCCCCCTGTGCCGACGGCAGCGGGTGCTCCAGCTGCAGGTGATACAGGGCAGGGCGATCGATGCGGCGCCGGCCAACCCAGGCATCGCCGTCGCGCTCGAGCGCGAGTCGCTCGCCGTCGTGGAAAACCAGTTCGACCTGTTGCGGCATCGGCGCGAAGCGCAGGGTCCATTGCAGGACGGAACCTTCGGCTACCGTCGCGGCGAGGGTATCGATATGGGTTGCAGCCACGCCGGTGTAGGCGGGCGGTTGGATGTCGATGCTCACGCCAACCAGTTGCGCGGGACGGTCGGGCGACGCTCGCTCGGTGCCGGCAATGCTGGCAGTTAAGGATTTCTGCTGCGGCTCCGGATAGAGGACCACCGCGCCTGCGAGCGCGGCGGCAAGCGCGCCCCAGAGCAGCAGGCGGCGGTGTCGCCACGGCGCCCGCAGGTCGATCTGCGGGCCGTCGTGCACCCGTTGCCGCAGGCGCTGCTGTTGCAAATGCTCCAGGGGGTTGGTCGCAGGCCGATGCGGGAACAGCAGGTCCGCGCTGTCTTCCATGTCGCGCCGCCGTGCATTGAGCGTCCGCGCCAGCCAGCGTTCGTCGAACGCGCGTCCCACCTGCCAGGCGTGGCAGCCCGCGACGAGCGCGATCGCCGCCAGCACCGGGATCGACCAGGCCGCCGCATTGACCCGCCAGGCGACGGCGGCTGCAATCAGCAGCCACGGCAGTGCCAACAGTGCGGCCTGGAGGCGGGCGCGCCGGGCCGCAGCCTCACGTGCTCGCCGCAGGCGGGTGTCGGCTGTGCTCATGCAGCCGTCCTGCGACGCGGGCCATTGGCCATCCATCGCTCGACGAGGAACATCAGCGCGATCAGCCCGGCCAACGGCGGCGCAAGCGGGCGGGGGGCGTCCGGGTAGGGCGTCGCGCCCACGCGCGGGGCGTGCGCCTTGGCATCGACCCAGGCCGGATGAGGGGGTGTCCCGGCGAACAAGGCACTCAGGTGCTCGGGAAAGTCCGGCTCCAGCAGGATCGGCATCCCGGCGGGAGAAAGTTCGTGCTCCAGTTGCATCAATCGGCCACGTCCCAAACGGGTCCCGCGCGCAAGCGGGCCGGTGGCATCGCGCCAGATGACGGGCGCACCCTCCAGCTCCGGTGCGATGGCCTCCGCTGCAAGCAGGGCATCCCCGCCAGCGGCAACCCACTGGCGAACCGCATCCGGCAGCGGGCCGGGTACCAGCCAGGCCAGACGGGACCCAGCGAGCGGCGTGGCACCAGTCGCGACCGTAACTGCCGCCTCGGCGTCGTCCTCAGCCGCCGAACCGCCGCCGCGCGCCACATGCCATGCGGCACCTGCGGCCCGCAGATATTTGAGCCCTTCCGGGTGCTCCGGCGTGTAGCGGACCATCAGCGTCGGTATGGGCGGGCGGGTGTCGGTGGCGTCAGGCGGTGCTGACGGCGGTACGCCGTCGGGGACAACGCGCCAGTCGACCGTGCGGCTGAGGACGGGCCGTTCCGCATCGGCGCCGGGGATGACCGGTGGCACCAGCACCGTCAGTGGCGTGCCGGCGGGCAGGCTCGCGTCGAACTCGCGTAACAGGCTGGACAGGGACGCCTGGCGATCGCTTGGCAGCCCGGGCGCATCGACGCCGGCATCGTCGATCGTTGGAAAGCCCGGCGCCAGTCGTTGCCAACGCGCGTCGCTAAAGCCACTGTCGCGGCGAAGGGACGTGACGTCGACGCCAGGTGCCACCAGCACACGGGGCGTGCGGTCCGGGCGCCCGAACAGTACCGGCTCGGCGATCAGCAAGGCCAGGGCCGCCAGCATCAGCAGGCGCAGCAGCAACAGGGGGATTTCATCGAGGCGGTGCCTGCGTCGAGGTTGCGGCTTTGCCTGCAGCCAGCGCAGGGCGGCGAACACCACCACGCGCTGTTCGCTGCGCCGGGCCAGATGCACTAGCACAGGCACCAACAGCGATGCCAACGCAGCCAGCCCCAGCGGCAACATGAGCGACAGCGTCATGCCACGCGGCCAGCGTTGAACAGGCGTCGCAGCGGGAGGTCGAGCGGCTCGTCGAGCACGTATTCGACGTGGCGGATACCGCCGGCGGCTAGGCGTTTGGCAAGGGTGGCCCGCGCCGCGGCGAAGCGGGCGATGAAGCCGTCGCGCGCGGCGGCACCGTCGGCGATCAACTCCTCACCGGTTTCCGGATCGCGGAAACGATGGCCGCCAAGGAACGGGAAGTCACGCTCCTCGGTGGTGAGGATCTGCGCGTTCAATATTTCGCGACGGGCCGCGGCAAGGCGCTCGGCCAGGCGCACGACTTCCTCATCAAAGGTGTCGCCCAGGAACACGACCAGGCTGCGGGCAGCCACGTGCTCCCATAGCGGTCGCAGCCGCGCTTCGTCCGGCCACGCGCCGGCAGCCGCCAGACGGCGGAGTTCCAGCACGCATCGATCGCGATGGCGCGCTCCGGCGCCCAGCCCGGAAACCCGCAAGCCCTCACCGCCGATCATGGCCAATCCAAAGCGGTCGCCCTGTCGCAGGGCCACTTCGATCAGGCAGGCGGCGAGCGTCCTGGCCGCGTCAAGGCGGGACCATCCCGGGCGCGCGCGGTCCTCCTGCGCCATCGACGCGCTGGTGTCGATCAGGATCCACAGGTCCAGCGGGCTGTCACGCTCCGACTCACGGACAAAGAAGCGGTCCGAGCGCGCATAGAGTTTCCAGTCCACCTGGCGCAGCTCGTCGCCGGGCTCGTACGCGCGGTACTGGGAAAACTCCAGCCCGGCGCCACGGTTCTGGCTTTGGTGCAGGCCGAAGCCCTGCGGGCCTGCCGCTTGGCGCGCCGAGATCTGGATGCCTTTCAGCCGCGCACGCAGTTGCGGCGGAATCAGGTCGGGCACGGCGGCAGGTGAGGTGGCCACGGGATCGCGACTCAGCGTGGCGCCAGCGGGACGGCCCTCAACAGCGCTTCGATGACGTCATCGGTGCTTTTCTGTTCGGCCTCGGCAGTGAACGACAACAGCAGGCGATGGCGCAGGACCGGCGCGGCAAGCGCAAGCACGTCCTCGCGGGTCGCGGCCAGGCGTCCATGCAGCAAGGCCCGGGCCTTGGATGCGAGCACCAGCGACTGTCCTGCACGCGGGCCGGCGCCCCATTTCACCCACTCCCGCACTTCGCCGGGCGCGCCTTTATCGGGTCGCGTGGCGCGAACCAGGCGAATGATCCAGTCCAGCAGCTCGTCACCCAGATGGACCTCGCGCACACGCGCCTGCAAGGCCAGGATCGCGTCGCCGTCCATCACCCGGGGGACTTCGGCGTGGTGGGTGCCGGTGGTCTGGACGAGGATGTCGCGTTCCTCGGATTGGGTGGGGTAGGTGACCCGCACATGCAACAGAAAGCGGTCGAGCTGGGCCTCCGGCAGAGGGTAGGTGCCGGCCTGCTCGATCGGGTTCTGGGTCGCCAGCACGAAGAACGGCGAGGGCAACGGATGGGTGACGCCCGTGTAGGTGACGGTGCGCTCCTGCATCGCCTCCAGCAGCGCGGCCTGGGTCTTGGGCGGCGTGCGGTTGAGCTCGTCCGCCAGCAGCAGGTTGGTGAACACCGGCCCGCGCTGGAACTTGAAACTTCGATGCCCGGTGCCGTGGTCCCCCTCCAGGATCTCGGTGCCAATGATGTCGCTGGGCATCAGGTCCGGAGTGAACTGGATGCGCCGAAAGCCCAGGTCGAGCGCTTGCCCCAGCGAGCGCACCAGCAGCGTCTTGCCCAGCCCGGGCACGCCCTCAAGCAGGCAGTGGCCACCGGCGAGCAGGCCAATCAGCAACTGTTCCACCACCTCGTTCTGGCCCACGATCGCCTTGGCGATGGCGTCGCGCAGGGTGTCCAGTCCGGCCAGCTCGGACTGGATGTCGATTTCGGTGGGGGCGTCGTTCATGGGTATCCCGTTGATTCAGGCGGTCAGTGCGTAGATCACGATGTTGACCGCAAGCTTGGTGTTGTCCTCGGCCAGAAAGCGCCGATTGCGCCAGTCGTAGTCCCACTCGCAACCGTAGTCCTTGTTGCTATAGAGCACGCCGAGTCGGCCGTTGACCTCGATGCCCTTGAGGTAGTCGTGGACCAGGTCGTCGCCCCAGCCGTTGAGCTCGAAGGTCGTGGCGGGCGGGCCGTCCTTGAACATGAAAAAGCTGCGGTACAGCGCATGGCTGTTGGGCAGCTTTTTCATCGCCGTCCTGCCGAAGATCGAGGCCATCTGCGCCTCGAACGATCGGGCGAACAGGCCGTCGATGTCGTGGTTGCAGTCATCGACGAAGACGAACCCGCCGTTGCGCACGTATTGCTCGAAGTTGCGACGCTCGGCCGGGTTGAACTCGACCAGTTTGTGGCCGGCGAGGTAGCAGAACGGCGCCATCAGCATTTTCGGATCGGCCAGGTCGAGCACGTGCTCCTTCGGGTCGACGCGAAGGCTGGTGTAGTCGATCAGCGAGGTCAGCACATTGGACGGCATCCGCTCGTCGACGTCCCAGTCGCCCGATTCGTAGCGCAGGCGGGTGAACCAGAAGTCGTAATTCGTCGCCTGCGCGCGGGTGGCGAACGGCAGCGGGCCGAGCAGGGCGGCGGCCGCGGCCGCCCCGAACGTGCGCAGGAACCGCCTGCGGCCAGCGACGCTGCTCATCCCGTCAACACGGGCGATGAAGCGCCGCGAACACCGCTAGACCGCGTCCGAGAGCGACGTGAAGGTGAAGTCGCGCAGCTTCATCGGCGGGATCATCATCACCATGTCCGACTCATCGCCGGCCACGCGGACCGGCCTTCCAAGCTCGTCGATGTTGTTGAGCATGATCACCGGCGATTCGTTGAAGCGGAAATTCTTGACCGGGTATTTGATCTCGCCGTTCTCGATGTAGAAGGTGCCGTCGCGGGTCAGCCCGGTCAGCAACACGGTCTGCGGATCGACCATGCGGATGTACCAGGTCCGGGTGACCAGGATGCCGCGCTGGGTTTCCCGCACCAGGTCGCCGGTGGACTTGGTCCCGCCAGCCACCAGCAGGTTGCCGGGCCGGCCGACCGCACGCTTGCCCTGCTGCCTGGCCCAGAAGCGCGAGTACTGCAGGTTGGCGATCTTCCCGTCCTTGACCAGCGCCATCTTCTCGCGCGGCAGGCCCTCCTCGTCCCAGGGCAGCACCGCGGCTTCGGGGTTCCACGGGTCGGAGCTGATGTTCACGCGGGGGTCGTAGACCTGCTCGCCGAGCTTGTTGCCGCCGCCTTTTTTGGAGAGGAAGCTGCGGCCCTCGTCGGCCTGGCGCGCATCGAAGAACCGCATCATGAACGACACCAGGCCCGCCGCGGCAGCCGGCTCCAGGATCACCGTGTACTTGCCCGGCTCCAGCGCCTTGGCACCCGACGAACTGCGCGCCTTGCGGATCGCGGTCTGGATGTCGTTGCCGACGTTGAAGTCGCTGACATCGGCCAGGTTGCGTCCGACCCAGCCCGAACCGGTGCCGTCCTCGGTGCGCACGGTGCAGGTGTAATCCATCGCCGCGGCCTTCTGGTAGGCGAAGTTGCCCTTGCTGTTGGCCATCGCGGAGAAGCGCTGGCCGTCGTTGAGGAAGCCGGCGGCAACCAGGTTCTCCGCCTTGCTGGGCGCGATCGAATCGGCCGCGACCTGGGCCCGGTACTCGGGGGTGATCGCCGCGGTCGCCGCGTTGAAGGTCGGGCTTGGCTTGTACTCCTGTTTGTCGACGGCGGGAACGAACTCGGGGTTCTCCGGTGCCAGCTTGGCCAGCTCCTCGGCGCGCTGCACCACCCGCTTCAGCGCCGCGTCGTCGAACTCGTTGATCGTCGCGGTGCCGACCCGCTTGCCGAACGCCACCTGCACGCCCAGATCGGTGTTGCTGACCACGCCGCTGGTGGAGATATTGTTCAGCGCGAAGCGGACGTTGCCGTCGATCGCGCCGGTCAGCGTCGCCGTGCACTCGTCGGCCGTCGACAGGGCGATGACCTTGTCGAGGATCGCCTTGGCTTCCTGTTCGGTGAACATACCCATCTGTGCAACTCCTGATTGGTGCGTGCCTGGCGTCTCAGCCGAGGTTGCGTGCCGTGTTGATGACGTTGATGCCGTCGAAGCGGGTGGTGCTGGATCCGTGCGAGACGGCCGATACCTGCGAGGGCTGGCCCTTGCCGTCGAAGAACGACCCGCCAAGGCGATAGTCGCGCTGATCGCAGGTCGCCGAGCACGCGTTCCAGAATTCCGGGGTGCGGATCTGGTACGCGACGTCCTCGATCATGTGGGTGACCTCGCCGTTCTTGATCTCATAGAACAGCTGGCCGCCGAACTGGGCGTTGTAGCGCTGCTGGTCGATGGAGTAGGAGCCACGCCCGAAGATGTAGATCCCGTCGTCGACGTCCTTGATCATCTGCGCCGGCGAAAGCTTGGACTTGCCGGCCGCCAGGGAGACGTTGGGCATGCGCTGGAACTGTACGCTCGACCACGAATCGGCGTAGGAGCAACCGTGCGAGCGCTCTTCGTCGATGATGTGGGCCTGGTCGCGGGTGGCCTGGTAATTGACCAGCACGCCGTCCTCGACGAGGTTCCAGCGCTTCGCCGCCACGCCCTCGTCATCGAAGCCGATCGCGCCGAGCGAGTGCGGCTGGGTCCGGTCGGCGACGAAGGTCACCTGGTCGCTGCCGTAGCGGTAATCGCCCGAGCGCCACTTGTCGAGCGTGGCGAAACTGGTGCCGGCGTAGTTGGCCTCATAGCCGAGCACGCGGTCGAGCTCCAGCGGATGACCGACCGATTCATGGATGGTGAGGAAGAGGTTGCTGGGGTCCAGCAAGAGGTCGTACTTGCCCGGCTTGACCGACGGTGCCTTGAGTTTCGCCCTGGCATCGCGCGCCGCGGCCGCGGCGTCGGCGACGATGTCGTAGGAATCCGAATACATCACCACGCCGCCGGGCAACTCGAAGCGGTGCTGCGGCTTGGGGTCGAGGAACTCATAGCCCATCCCCATCGGCGAGGACAGCCCGTCGCGGCTGCGGAACTTGCCGCTGGCCTTGTCGATCGCGGTGACGGTAAACGGCGTCCAGATGCGATGGATGTCCTGGTCGATATAGGAGCCATCGGTGGAGGCGAAGTATTTCTGCTCGTTGACCTGGAACATCCGCGAGGCGACGAAGCTCGCACCGGCGGCGGTCGCCGCGGCATTGGCGGACATCAGCAGCTCGACCTTGTCCTTGATCGGTACTTCCATCGCGTTGCGCTGGATCGGCGTCGCCCAACTGACCTCGCCGACCGCGCGGGTCGGGGCCAGCTGGACGGGTTCGGTGATCGTGCCGGCATTGGCCTTCGCGATCGCCAGTGCCTGCCGGGTCGCCTCGGCTACCGCATCGGTACCGAGCCGGTTGGTGGCGGCAAAACCCCAGGCGCCGTTGGCCAGCACGCGGATGCCGACGCCCGTGGATTCGGTATTGACGACGTTTTCGACCTTGTCTTCGCGGGTGGTGATGAACTGGCGCAGGTAGCGGCCGATGCGCACGTCGCAATAGCTCGCACCGCCGGCTTTGGCGGTATCCAGCGCGGTGTCGGCCAGGCGCTTCTTCAAGGCGGCATCGATACCGCCGGTCAGCTCCTCGGCGGCAATGGCCCGGCCGAACGCGGGCAGCAACAGCAGCCCGAGCCCTGCGCTGGAGGCCTTGAGGAAATCGCGGCGGTGCATCATCGCTCGTGTCCTTCCATCAACCCAGGTTGCGCGCGGTGTTGATCACGTTGACGCCGTTGAAGCGCGCGGTGCTGGAGCCGTGGGATACCGTCGACACCTGCGAGGGCTGGCCCTTGCCGTCAAAGAACGACCCGCCGAAGCGGTAGTCGCTCTTGTCGCAGACCGCCACGCAGGAATTCCAGAACTCCGGAGTCTGGATCTGGTAGGCGACGTCCTCGAGCATCCCGGTGATCCTGCCGTCCTTGATCTCGTAGAACAGCTGGCCGCCGAACTGCGCGTTGTAGCGCTGCTGGTCGATCGAGAACGAGCCGTCGCCGATGATGTAGATGCCTTTCTCGACGTCCTTGATCATGTCCGCGACGCTGAGTTTGGCGTTGCCCGGGGCCATGGACACGTTGGGCATGCGCTGGAACTGCACGCTCGACCAGGAGTCCGCGTAGGAGCAGCCGTGCGATGCGTCCTCGCCGAGCAGGTGGACCTGGTCGCGCGTCGCCTGCAGGTTCACCAGCTTGCCGTCCTTGATCAGGTCCCAGCGGCGGGTCTTTACGCCCTCGTCGTCGTAGCCGACCGCGCCCAGGCTTCCGGGCTGGGTCTTGTCGGCGAAGATGTTGACGTTCTTGCTGCCGTACTGGAACCGGTCGCGGACCTTGTCCAGGCTGACGAAGCTGGTCCCGGCGTAGTTGGCTTCGTAACCGAGCACACGGTCCAGCTCGAGCGGATGCCCCACTGATTCGTGGATGGTCAGCCAGGTGTGCGAGGGGTCGAGCACCAGGTCGTATTTGCCGGGCTTGACCGACGGCGCCTTGAGCTTCTCCACGGTCTGCCTGGCGGCAGCGATCGCGTCGGCGCGCATGTCGTAAGACTGGCCGTAGGCGGTGACGCCGTTGGGCAGCACGAAGCGGCCCGAGGCGTCGCCGTCCAGGTATTCAAAGCCCATGCCCATCGGCGCCGACAGGCCGCTGCGGGTGCGGAACTTGCCGCTGGCCTTGTCGATCGCGGTGATCGTCATCGGCGCCCAGATGCGATGCACGTCCTGGTCGATGTAGGAGCCGTCGGTGGAGGCGAAATACTTCTGCTCGTTGACCAGGAACAGCATCGAGTTGACGAAGCTGGCCCCCGCGCCCATCGCGTCGGCATTCACGCCCAGCAGCAGGTCGGCCTTTTCCTTGAGCGGCACCGCCATCGCGTTCTTGCGGATGGGCGTCTTCCAGCTCACCTCGCCCAGGCCCGGCGTGGCGGCCAGCTCAACCGGGGCGGTCTGCGTCTTCGCGTTGGCCTTGGCGATGGCCGTCGCCTGCCGGGCGGCCTCGGCGACACCGGCCGTGCCCAGGTCGTTGGTCGCCGCGAAACCCCAGGCACCATCGGCGATGACCCGCACGCCGATGCCGGTGGATTCGGTATTCACCACGTTCTGGACCTTGTCCTCGCGCGTGATCACGAACTGGCGAAGGTAGCGGCCGATGCGGACATCGCAGTACGACGCGCCGCTGTCGGTGGCCGCCTGCATCGCCGTGTCGGCGAGCGATTTCTTCATCGCCAGGTCGAGTGCGGGATCCAGCAGGGCCTCCGCTGCAATGGCGTGACCCCATCCGGGGATCGCCAGGCCGGCGACGCCGAGGCTGCTGAGAGTGAGAAACTGCCGTCTATCCATCGTTCATGCGCCACTGGTGTGCTCGACCGGCTTTGACGAACGCAAAGCGTTGGAGACAGGAGGGGAAACCGCGTGAATCGACTGTGGTGAGGAGTCCGGAATGCGTCAAGTGACCTTCGACACATCCGTTGGGGCAGATCCGGATCCGGCGCGACTTGGCCTCATGAGGCAAACAAACCCGCATCACTCGGACAGAAGGAAAGCCCGCATTTCCCGGTTGATGTCCCACACAGCAAAAAGCCCTGCGCGGATGGCAGGGCTCTTTACGGTTCCGGACGCGATCCGGACTGCTTCATGGTGGAGCGGAGGGGGATCGAACCCCTGACCTCCACGATGCGAACGTGGCGCTCTCCCAGCTGAGCTACCGCCCCATGAAAGCGGGGCCAAGTCTAACGGGGCGGCGACGCCAGCGCTAGTGCTTCGGCTCCAGCAGTGGCGTCAATACCGGTTCGAGGACTTCCTGCCGCCAGCCGGCGAGCGCGTCGGGCCACTCACCATGGTCAAGCAGGCTTTCCAGGTGCTTGCGCGAGGCGAGCACACCGGATGGCAGGTGCAGATCCGCGCTGAGCGCAGCAACGGCATCCTGCAATGCGCGCAGGCGGTTCTTGTCGCGTCTTTCCGCGACCCGCGCGTCGGGCGCACCATCCTCCTCGCCAACCGGCGTGTGGAGGGCTTCCCAGATGGCGCCGGTCAGTTTGCGCGGCGCCTTTGGATGGCCGTCGAGCAGGGCCTGCAGCGCTTCGGGGTCGGTCGGCTGCTCGCGCGCGATCAGCAGCGCCAGTTCGTTGTCGAGGATCCAGCCCCGCGGGCGGTCGGTCTCGCGGGCATACCGGTCGCGCCAGCGCAGCAGGCGGATGGCGCTGCGTTGGGCACCGGGATCCAGGAACTGCGAGCCGCGCAGGGACAGGTGCGGCCAGCGTTCCAGCCCGTCGATCTCGGCGTTGGCGAGCGCGCGCTCCGCGTCCTCGGCGAGCCATCCGCTGCGCTCCTGCTTTTCCAGCAGGCTCTCCAGCACATCGTGCAATTCGAACAGATGGCGGACGTCGTCGGCGGCGTATTCCAGTTGCGATGCCGACAGCGGGCGGCGCAACCAGTCCGAGCGTGTCTCGCCCTTGGCCAGCGGCACGCCGGTGATGCTTTCCACCAGCTTCTGGTAACCCATGCCGCCGCCCACCCCGGTCAGCGAGGCCGCCAGCTGGGTATCGAAAAGCGGCCGCGGCAGCGCATCACACGCGTGCTTGAAGGCGACCAGGTCCTCGCTGGGGCTGTGCATGATCTTCAGGATCGTCGTATCGGCGAGGATCGCCGCGAGCGCTTCATTGATGCCCGGCGCCAGGCTGTCCACCAGCAGGATGTCGAGCTGTCCGTCGCGCTCCAGCGCGATCTGGACCAGCGCCAGTTTCGGCCAATAGGTGCGTTCGCGAATGAATTCGGTGTCCACCCCGATGCGCCCGGGCGCAGGACTCAGGCGCGCGCGGAGGTCATGGGGATCGTCGATCCAGACCGGTGCGGGGCTGGCGGAGCGGGGCGGAGAAGTCGCGAAATCTGTCACGTGCGGTAAGCCGGAGACGGGAGTTGCCGGGAGCGGCGACAATAGCCTACTTTCAGCGTGCCTTTACCGGCGCGCCCCACCGCGACAGCCCACGGGCGAGGAGGACGATTGCGCCACCCAGTGCCAGCCGCATCGTCGTTCGCGCAGGGTCCGCGCGGCCGAGTCGCCGTGATCGTGGCGGTGCTGATGGCAGCCCTGACGCTCGCCTCGGCGTGCTCCCGGTCCGACGGTAACGGGGCGATCGATCAGCCTGCCGGCAAGGAAGGCAGCGGCGCGGCACCGGTGGTGACGATCGGCCCCGACGAGGCGATGCCCGAGGTGGTCGTGTGGGAGGCGCCCAGCATCCAGGTCGACGAGGGCAATACCGACGAGCTCAAGTCGCAAGCCCACGAAGCGCTGGAAGCCGGCCGCCTGTTTGGTGATGGCGATGGTGACGGTGAGGGTGCTGGCGCGATTCCGCTGTACCTTGCCCTGCGCCAGAGCGCGCCGGATGATCCCGAGGTCCAGCGCGGTTTCGGCGAGGCGGTGGATGCGCTGGTGAGCCGTGCGGACACGATGCTGGCTGCGGTCGAAGACGAACCTGCGGCGCTGCGCCAGGCGCAGGAAGTCGGCTCGGTGCTGCGCGTCGTGGCGGCGCAGGATCCGCGGGTGGTCGCCTATCTGGACCAGCTGCAGACCGTCGAGCAGGCGCAGGAGGCCAGCCTGCGCGGCGAGCGGGCGCTGAACCAGGATGACATCGGCGAAACGGGCGATGGCGGCGCGATCGGCTGGTTTCGCCAGTCGCTGGAACTTCGACCGGGCAATGCCCGGGCCACGCAAGGACTGGCTGCCGCCGAGAGCGCCCTGATCCGGCGCGCGGAAAAAGCCGCCGAGGCCGACGACTACGAGCAGGCCGGGGATTGGCTCGACAAGGCCGCCGGCTTGCGGCCGGACATGGACACCGTGGACCGGGCGCGCGCCCACATCGCGCGCGTGCGCCTGGCGCGCATCGGCAGCCTGCGCGACCAGGGCATCGCCGCGCTGAGCGCGGAGGGCGGGGTGGATGTCGCCCGCGCCCACCTGGCGAACCTGCTGCGCATTGCACCGGAGGGCAATCCCGCCGCCGTCGAACTGCGCGAGCGCATCGAGCTTGCCAGCCACTACGGGCTGTTCCGGCCCGGCCAGGTATTTACCGAAGCCTTGCGCCTTGGCGGACGCGGTCCCGCGCTGGTGGTGATTCCGCACGGGGCGTTCCGCATGGGCGCCAGCGAGACCGACCCGGAGGCCACCGACGCGGAGCGTCCCGCGCGCACTATCCGTTTTGACCGCGGCCTGGCGGTCGCCCAGCACGAGGTGACGGTGGCCGAGTTCCGCCGCTTCATCACCGCGACCGGATACACCACGCGTGCCGCGCGACGCGGGTACTCGACCATCTACGACGAGCGCAGTGGCAACCTCGTCCGCCGCAACGGCGTGGACTGGCGCCACGACTACACCGGCAAGCCGGCTGCGGACGAATTGCCGGTGCTCCACGTCAGTGCGCGCGATGCCGACGCCTACGCCGAGTGGCTGGCCGACCAGACCGGGCACCGTTACCGGCTGCCCAGCGAGGCCGAATTCGAGTACATGCTGCGCGCCGGCAATCCGGGGCCGTTTCCGTGGGGCGAGGGTGCCCCGCCGCCGGGCAGCGGCAACTACACCGGCGCGCTGGATGCCTCCCCCAGCGGCCGCCATTGGCGCAACGCGTTTGCAGGTTACGGGGACGGCGCCTGGGGACCGGCGCCGGCAGCAAGCTATGCGCCCAACGGCTACGGTCTGTTCGATGTCGCGGGCAACGTCAGCGAGTGGGTCGGCGACTGCTGGCACGGCAGTTACCGTCGCGCGCCCACCACCGGCAAGGCCTGGGTCAATCCCGGTTGCCGCGAGCGCGTCGTGCGTGGCGGCTCGTGGGCCAGCTCGCCGGAACAGACGCGTTCCTCCTGGCGCCTGGCCAGTGACGCCAACACCACAAACGCGCGCGTAGGCTTCCGCGTGGTGCGCGAGATCTGAGCCGGTTGCACCCCGGCCCCTTTGAGGAAACACGATGAACACCGATCGCATGGGAAATCGGCCCGGACCCGGGCGCCGCCGCGGTGTGGGCGTCCGCTGGTGGATCCTGGTGGCATTCGCCGCCTTCGCCGCATGGCAGTGGTTTGGCTCCGCCGAGACCGATCCGTACACCGGCGAGACGGCGCATTATGGCGTCAGCACCAGTGAAGAGGTCGACCTGGGCGCGCAGGCCTATCGCCAGGTGCGCGCCGACGCGCAGGGCCAGGGCGCGCTGCTGCCTCCCGATGCGCCGGCCAGTCGCGAGATCCGCGCCATTGCCAGCCGGCTGATCGAAAAAGTGCCCCAGGTCACCGCCGACTTGGCCGCGCAGAACCAGCAGGAGGCGCCGACCACCTACAAGGACTTCCAGTGGGACGTCAGCGTCATCCAGTCCGACGAGGCGAACGCATTTTGCCTGCCCGGCGGGAAGATGGCGGTCTACACAGGGCTGATGCCGATCACCCAGACCGAGGACGCGATGGCGGTGGTGATGGGGCATGAGATCGCCCACGCGCTGTTGCGTCACGGCTCGCAGCGCATGGCCCAGCAGAACCTGGTGCAGATGGGCCAGATCGCCGCGAGCATGGCCGTGGATGGCATGGATCCGCAGCAGCAACAGATGGTAATGGCCGCCCTGGGTGCGGGCGCGCAGTACGGGCTGATCCTGCCGTACGGGCGCAACCACGAAACCCAGGCCGACGAGATCGGGTTGATGCTGGCCGCCGCGGCCTGCTACGACCCGCGTGCCGCCGTGCCCTTGTGGGAGCGCATGTCGCAGCTGGGCGGCGGTGCACGTCCTCCGGAGTTCGCCTCGACCCATCCGGACCCGGCGAACCGCATCCAGACGCTGCAGGGACTGATGCCGCAGGCGCTGGGCTTCTACGAAAAATACTGCGGCAGCGCGCCGCAGTAACCGCGCCGGTCAGGAGTCGGACGGCTCGTCGGTATTGCGCCCGGACCTGGGCGCCTGGCCGACGCTGGCGGAGAAGTTCTTCTGGAACTCCTTCCACAGGGTCATGTTGCGCTCGGTGAGCTGGTTCATCATCGTCCACGGTGTCTGGCCGAGCACGTTGCCGATCTGCTTGCGGAACTGCTGCTGCTGGTCGAGAAAGGCCTGCATCGACTGCTCCAGGTAGCTGCCCATGTAGCCCTGCAGCGAGTCGCCGTAGAAGCGGATGATCTGGCTCAGCAGTTCGGTGGAGAGCATCGGCTCTCCATCCTGTTCGTGCTCGCTGATGATCTGCAGCAGCACCTGGCGGGTAAGGTCATCGCCGGAGCGCGCATCCACGACCTCGAACTCTTCCCCATCGACGATCAGCTGGCGCACGTCCTCGATCGTGATGTAGCTCGAGATGCGGGTGTCGTAGAGACGCCGGTTCGGATATTTCTTGATGACACGCTTGGATGACATCGACAGGTCCCTGCGGCAATGATGCCCTGCAGCATGGCGGAGCACCCGGAGCCTTGCAACAGCGCCGTTGGCGCCTGTTCGGCTACCAGCCCATGTATTGGCCGCCGTTGGCCGACAGGTTCGCACCGGTGATCCAGCCGGCTTCCTCCGGCACGAAAAAGCTCACCGCGTAGGCGATCTCGTCGGGCGTGCCGAGCCGACCGGTGGGGATCTGGGCGATGATCTTCTCGCGGATCTCCTCGGGCACGGCCATCACCATCTCGGTGCCGATGTAGCCCGGCGACACCGTATTGACGGTGATACCCATGCGCGCGTTTTCCTGCGCAAGTGAGATGGTGAAGCCGTGCATGCCGGCCTTCGCCGCGGCGTAGTTGGCTTGGCCGTACTGGCCCTTCTGGCCGTTGATCGAGCTGATCTGGACAATGCGCCCCCACTTGCGCTCGCGCATGCCCTCGATCACCGCGCGGGTGACGTTGAAGCACGAGTTGAGGTTGGTGCAGATCACCTCGTCCCACTGCTGCGGCGTCATCCGGTGGAAGGTGGCATCGCGGGTGATTCCCGCGTTGTTGATCAGGATGTCGACCGGCCCAAGTTGCTTTTCGACATCGCGGACCATGGCGGCGCCCTGGTCGGGGCAGGACACGTCACCGGCGGCCAGGGTGACCTCGTAACCCTCCGCCTTCATTTTTTCCTGCCAGGCGCGTCCGCGGGCCTCGTCGCGATAGTTGGTCGCGACCTTGTGGCCCATCTTGCTGAGCCGCTTGACGATGGCGGTACCGATTCCGCCGGTGCCTCCGGTGACCAGTGCGATTCGTTGCGACATGGTGTTCTCCTTGATGGGGACCGGAACAGGTCCCGGTTGCAGCCCCGGCTGTCGGGTGCGGCGGGCCGGTGACGCCTGGCGCAGGTATCTAAGGTGTAGCAGAGCGTCAGCGTTTGTGCGAGAGCGGCAGCGGTCCGCTCCGCATTGGCTGGATCGGGATGCGGTTGGGATCAAAGCCCGCCACCGCCTGCTCCAGCAGCGCTTCCACGTCGCCGGTCGCGGCAAGGCAGGACAGGTCCTGCCCCAGCATTCGCCACGCGCTGCGCAGGGCGGGGATCGGAGTCGAAGGGTCCAGGGGATGCGCGCGCTCGGATTTGGACAGTTTCCTGCCGGCCGCGTCCAGCAGCAAAGGGAGATGGGCGTAGCGCGGGGTCGGCAGCCCCAGTGCCCGCTGGAGCAGGATCTGGCGCGCGGTGGATCCGATCAGGTCCGCGCCCCGGACGACGTCGGTGACGCCCTGCGCGGCGTCATCCACCACCACGGCCAGCTGATAGGCCCAGCATCCATCCGCGCGGCGGATGACGAAATCACCGACCTCGCGGTCGACCCGCTGCTGCACGTGCCCACGGATCCGGTCGGTGAAGGCGACCGCGCTGTCATCGGCGACCCGGAAACGGATCGCCGGATCGCGCCGGTCCGATCGTGCCACGCAGCGGCGGTGGATTCCGCCGACGGCGGACAGCTGGCCGCGGCTGCAGTGGCATTCGAAGGCGAGCCCGGCGTCGAGCAGCTGTTGCAGGGCGCGCTGATAGAGCGGCTCGCGCTGCGACTGATACACCACCTGCGCGTCGGGGCGGAGTCCGAACGCCTCCAGCGCAGACAGTTGCGACGCGGCAGCGCCCGCCACCTCGCGGCCGTGGTCCACGTCCTCGATGCGGACCAGCCACTCGCCTCCGGCGGAGCGGGCGAGCAACCAGCTGCCAAACGCCGACAACAGCGAGCCGGCATGCAGGGGTCCGGTTGGCGAGGGCGCGAAGCGGCCGCGGTAGCCGCTGCCCGGCGGCGCCGCGCGCGCGTGCAGTGATCCGCTCGGCAAGGGCGGGCAATCCGGGTCTGACGCCATGGTGTCTCAAGGTCGCTGGCTCTTGAATTCGGCCCGAGCGTGCCACAGATTGCGGTACGGCTGCGCAACCCGCGCAGGAAGGAATGTGTCGATGTTCAAGCGGATCGGATTGTTCCTGGCCACCAACCTGGCAGTGATGGTGCTGCTGGGTGTGGTGTTGAGCGTTTTACAGGGTGTTTTCGGCATCCGGCTGGGTGACAACGGCACCTTGCTGGTGTTTGCGATGATCTTCGGCTTCGGCGGATCGCTGATCTCGTTGCTGATCTCCAAGTGGTCGGCCAAGCGCTCGACCGGCGCGCAGGTCATCGAGACGCCGCGCAACGAGGCCGAGCAGTGGCTGGTGGCCACGGTGCGCCGGCAGGCCGACGCGGCCGGGATCAAGATGCCGGAGGTCGCCATCTACGAGGCACCGGAGATCAACGCCTTCGCCACCGGTCCGACCCGCAACAACTCGCTGGTCGCGGTATCCACCGGTCTGCTGGGCGCCATGAACCGCGACGAGGCCGAGGCGGTACTGGCCCACGAGGTCAGCCACGTGGCCAACGGCGACATGGTGACGATGGCGCTGGTGCAGGGCGTGCTCAACACCTTCGTGATCGTCGCGGCCCGCATCGTCGGACGCATCGTCGACAGCTACCTGAGCGGCAACCGCGAAAGCAGCGGCGTAGGCTTTGGCTACTACATCACCGTGTTTGTGCTGGACATGGTGTTTGGCCTGCTGGCGAACATGATCGCGATGTGGTTCTCGCGCTACCGCGAGTTCCGCGCCGATGCCGGCGGTGCCAGCCTGGCCGGTCGCGACAAGATGATCGCCGCGTTGCAGAGGCTGGGCCAGAACCAGGGCGTCAACACCCTGCCCAACCAGGTGGCCGCGTTCGGGATCAGCGGCGCGGTCGGCCATGGCATGCGCCGCCTGCTGCTCAGCCACCCACCGCTGGAGGAACGAATCAACGCCCTGCGGGCGCGGGCGGACACGGTGCGCACTGTCGCCTGATCGATTTTTTTCGGCAAAAGAAAAACCCGCCAGTCGGCAGGTTTTTTGTGGGACCGGTCCGAGCCCGCGGCGGGCTGCCGCGCTCAGCCGAAGCTGTAATCCATGTCCGGCCCTGCGGCGGCAAGGAACTGCCCCTGCGCATAGTCGATCCCGGCGGCAAACAGCACGCTCATGCTGGCCGCGTCCTGGACGAACTCGGCAATCGTCTGCGGACCGGTTTCGCGTGCCTTGGCGGCGATCTCGCGGATCCGCGTCTGGTATTCGGGATTGGCCGGCAGGTCCTCCATGAAGCTGCGGTCGAGCTTGAGGAACGCGGCATCGAAATGGGTCAGCAGCTGCAAGGAGTTCAGGCCGCTGCCGAACTGCTCCAGTCCCACGCGAACGCCAAGGCCGGCCATCTGCTGCTGGAAGTCCTTGGCCGCCTTGAGGTGGGTGAATACCTTGGACTCGGGCAACTGCAGCACCAGCAGGGCGCCATCGGCCTCGAACGTCGCCAGCCGCTCGGCAATGTGCTGGGCCAGGCTGTCGCCCTGCAGCGAGACCTCGCTGATGCGCACCATGAGCGTGGTCCGGTGCCCGGCCTTGATCCGCGCGCCAATGGCGGCGATCGCCTTGCCCACCACCCAGCGGTCGATTTCCCACAGCAGGCCGTGCTCCTCGGCAATGGGCAGGAACGCGGGCGGCGGCACCAGCTCGCCGTGCTCGCCGAGCATGCGCAGGTAGGCATCGTAGATCTCGATCGGCTCGCCATGCAGGCCGATCAGCGGCTGGTAGTGCAGGGTGAAACGATCGCCGTCGATGGCGTCGCGGATCCGGGTCACCCAGGCCTCGATGCGCTCCTGTTCGGCGCGGTCCACCGCACCCGGGTCGAAGATGTCCACCCGGTTGCCGCCAACGGCCAGGTTGGCCTGCACCGTTTCGTGTGCCTTGCCCAGCACTTCGGTGACGCTGGCGATTTTCTGCCCGATTTGCACGCCGCCGATGCTGACGGTGGCGTTGAGCGAGTGGGCCTCGGTCTCCAGCACATGGTCGGCGAAGGCGGCGCGGATCGACTCGGCCAGCGCGGTGGTGGCGTGGTAGTCGCTGTCAGGACGGAGGACGGCGAACTGGTGCTCGCCGAAACGCGCGGCCACGTCGTGCTCGCCCAATGCGCTCTGCAGCCGCTTCGCGCACGCCGCGATCAGCTCGTCGGCGGCGTCCAGGCCGATGTCCTGCAGCAGGTGGGCGTAGTGGTCGGGCTCCACCAGCAGGAACCCCTGGCGCCCGGCGTCGCGGGCGGCGTCGGTGACGGCGTCCTCCAGCGTGCGCAGGAAGCTGGCGCGGTTGAGCAGGCCGGTGACCTGGTCGCGATGGCGAAGTTCCTCCACCTCGCGGGCCAGCTCGGGGTCCAGCTCCTGCCGGCGCAGCACGATCTGCTGGCAGGCCTCGCCTTCGTAGGTGGCCGGGGTGAACTCCATCACCGCCGGAAAGCCGGTGCCGTCGAGCGTGCGGGCCTCGATTTCGTGGCGTGGCGGCGGTGCCTCGCCCTTGCCCAGCCGCTTCAGCAGGTCGCGGAACTCATCGATGTGCTGCGGCGCGATCAGGTCCAGCAAGGACATCCCCTCGATGTCCTCGAAGGACTCGAAGCCGAACACCTCCAGGTAGGCGCTGTTGGCGCGGATGTGCATGCCCTCGTGCACGTAGGCGATCGGGTCGCGAGACGAGTCGATCAGGGCGTCGCAGCGGCGGTCGGTTTCGCGGACCTGAGATTCCAGTCGGCGCAGCGCACGGCGGCCTTCCAGGTCGCTCCATTCGCGGCGGATCACCGCCTCCATGTGCGCCCGCTCGCCGCGCAGCACGGTGGCGCGGATGCCCAGCGACGACATTTCCAGCATCTGCCGGGTATCCATGGTCTCCACCATTGCCAGCATCGGCAAGTCCTTGCCGCTGCTGCCGACCTGGGCGACGACCTGTTCCAACGGGATGCCCTGCGCGCTCCGGGCGACCAGCAACAGGTCCAGCGGCTGGCTGGCCAGCAGGCCGGAAAGCTCGTCCAGGGTTTCGGGACGACTGGGGCGCACGGCGATCCCGCTGTTGCGCAGGCCGTTGGCGATCGCCTCGGCGTCATCGACGCTGTCGTCAACGATCATCAAGCGCAGCGTCTTGTCCTTCCCCAGTTGCATTGTGCGTTCCTTCCCGGTGCTTGGATGGCGAGTATCGCGCAAGAGTGTCACCCAAGACTTGCGTCGGGTCACTTTGCGCCGCGGGGTGACCAGCGGGCGCGGCTATCGCACGGGGATCGGGTTGGCGTCGGCCAGCGTTGCCAGCGGACGTTTGCCGGTGTCGCCGGCGACCTCGCGAACCAGCCGCGGGACCAGGTAGCCCGACAGGCGCGCGGCCAGCTGCGCATGCAGTTCCAGCGCACGCTCATCGCTTACCTCAAAGTGCGCGGCGCCCTGCACGCGGTCCAGCTGGTGCAGGTAGTAGGGCAGCACGCCGGCGGCAAAGCCGCGCTCGCTCAGGGCCGCCAGCGCATCCACCGAGTCGTTGACGCCGTGCAGCAGCACGGCCTGGTTGAGCACCGTGGCGCCGCAGCCACGCAGGCGTGCAACCGCCGCGTCGACGCTATCGTCGAACTCGTTGGCGTGGTTGGCGTGCAGCACGACCGCGACCGGCCAGGGCAGGTCGGTCAGCCACTGGACCAGTTCCGCGTCCACCCGCTCGGGCAGGACCACCGGCAGGCGGGTGTGGACACGCAGGCGACGGATATGCGGCATGCCCGCCAGCGCGTCGGTGAGCGCGGCGAGTTTCGCGGTCGCCAGGGACCACGGATCGCCGCCGGAGAGGATCACCTCGTCGATGCCCGGGTCCGCGGCAATCGCCGCGACCGCATCGCCCCAGCCTCCGATCGACGCGTTCTGCTCGGCGTAGGGGAAGTGGCGACGGAAGCAGTAGCGGCAATTGATCGCGCAACTGCCGGTGGCGACCAGCAGGGCGCGGCCGCGGTACTTGCGGATCACTCCGGTGCCCGCGTTGGCCGGGCCATCGCCGACGGCGTCCAGGCTGAATCCCGGGCTGGGCTGCATCTCCGCATCCAGCGGCAGCACCTGACGCAGGAGGGGGTCGTGCGGATCGCCGCGGCGCATGCGGGCGATGAACCCGCGTGGCACGCGCAGCGCAAACTGGCTCGCTGCGGCGTCGCTGATGCCCAACCGGCCAGGGTCCAGGCCGAGCAGCCCTGCCAGCTCGCGCGGATCGCGCACCGCGTCGCGCCACAACTGTTGCCAGCGCGGCGGAACGGGGTCTGGCTGTATGGGCGAGGGGCGTGCGGTTATCATTCGTATCCAGTTTGCCTGCGACCGGTCCACGCGGCGCAGCCGTCCATTCTAGCGGGCCGTCAAATTCGCGGCCCGCGGCATCCCGCTTTCCACCACACTCCAGGAGTTCCCGATGGCCACCTATGGCTTGAACGACGTCAAGAACGGCCTGAAGATCCTGATCAATAATGAGCCTTGCGTCATTACTGATACGGACTTCATCAAGCCCGGCAAGGGCCAGGCTTTCACCCGCGTGAAGTACCGCAGCATCAAGACCGGGCGCACGCAGGAAGTCACCATGAAGGCGACCGACTCGCTGGAAGGCGCGGACGTGATGGATACGGACATGCAGTTCCTCTACACGGACGGTGAGCACTGGCACTTCATGGATCCGGAGTCGTTTGACCAGGTCCAGGCCGACAAGAACGGCGTGGGTGATGCGGCCAAGTGGCTCAAGGGCGAGGAAGACTGCGTCGTGACCCTGTGGAACGGCAACCCGATCTTTGTCTCGCCGCCCAACTTCGTTGACCTGAAGATCGTCGAGACCGATCCGGGCGTGCGCGGCGACACCTCCGGCGGCGGCGGCAAGCCGGCCACCCTGGAGACCGGCGCCGTCGTGCGCGTGCCGCTGTTCGTGGCCCAGGACGAAGTCATCAAGGTCGACACGCGCTCCGGCGAATACGTCAGCCGGGTCAAGTAATGAGCGAGACCGCGCCGCGCGAATGCGACCTGCTGATCGAGGCGGGCTGGGTGGTTCCGGTCGCACCGGGTGATGCCGTGCTGGTGGACCACGCCGTCGCCATATCCAACGGCGCGATCGTCGGGTTGTTGCCGACGGCCGAGGCCAGGCAGCGTTTCCACGCGCGTGAAACGGTGGCGCGCCCGGGCTCGGTGCTGATCCCCGGCCTGGTCAACGCGCACACGCACAACCCGATGACGCTGCTGCGCGGCATCGCCGATGACCTGCCCCTGATGGTGTGGCTGCAGGAGCACATCTGGCCGATCGAGGGGGAGGTCATCGGTCCGGAGTTCGTCGCCGACGGAGTGACGCTGGCCGTGGCGGAAATGCTTCGTGGCGGTACCACCTGCGCCAACGAGAACTACTTTTTCCCCGACGTGCAGGCAGCGACGTACCAGAAGCTCGGCTTCCGCGCGCGGGTCGGCCTGCCGGTCATCGATTTCCCCACCGCCTGGGCGAAGACGGATGCGGAGTACTTCGATCGCGCCATCGATGTGCACGACCAGTGGCGGGACAATCCGCTGGTGACGATGGCCTTCGTTCCGCACGCGCCCTACACCGTGTCCGATGCCAGCTTCGAGCGGATCCGGATGCTTTCCGACCAACTCGACATCCCGGTACACCTGCACACGCACGAGACCGCGCACGAGGTCGAGGAATCGCTGCAGAAGTACGGCCAGCGTCCCTTGGCCCGCCTGGACCGTCTCGGCCTGGTCAATGACCGCCTGATCGCCGTGCACATGACCTCGTTGACCGATGCCGAGATCGCCCTGTGCGCCGAGCGCGGCGTCAGCGTGGTGCACTGCCCCGAATCCAACCTCAAGCTGGCATCCGGTTTCTGCCCGGTCGGCAAGCTGGAGCAGGCCGGCATCAACATCGCCATCGGTACCGACGGCGCGGCCAGCAACAACGACCTGGACATGTTCGGCGAGATGCGCACCGCCGCGCAGCTGGCCAAGGCGGTCGCGGGCGACGCGACCGCATTCAGTGCCGTCAGCGCGTTGCGGGCCGCAACCCTGGGCGGCGCCACGGCGATGGGCCTGGAGGACAGCATCGGCTCGATCGAGGTGGGCAAACGGGCCGACCTGGCCTGCGTGGATCTGCAGCAGATCGAAACCCAGCCGCTGCACGACGTCGTATCCCAACTGGTATACGCCACCGGTCGCCATCAGGTCACTGATGTCTGGATCGACGGCAAGGCGCGGTTGCAGCAGCGCGAACTGGTCGGCATGGATTGCCAGGCACTGATTGCCAACGCGCGCCAATGGCGCACCCGGATCGCCGCGATCCAAGCTTGAACACCTGGAGTCACCCCGGATGAGCACCCCCGACAGCGTGCGCGATGACAACTTCAGCCAGGCCGAGCTGGACAAGTTCGGCGCGCTGGCCAGCCGCTGGTGGGATCCGCACGGCCCGCAAAAGGCCCTGCACGCGCTCAATCCGCCGCGCCTGTCCTATGTGGCCAGGAGGGCGGCGCTGGCGGGGAAGCAGGTGCTGGACATCGGCTGCGGCGGCGGCCTGCTGAGCGAAGCGCTGGCACGCGAGGGCGCGCACGTCACCGCCATCGACCTGGCGCCGGAGCTGATCAAGGTCGCCCGCCTGCATGCGCTGGAAAGTGGCGCGGAAGTGACCTACCGCCTGCAGTCGGCCGAGTCGCTGGCCGCTGAACTGCCCGGTCATTTCGATGCGGTCACCTGCATGGAGATGCTCGAGCACGTGCCCGATCCGGGCGCGGTCATCGAGGCCTGCGCGACCCTGCTCAAGCCCGGCGGCCAGCTGTTCCTGTCCACGCTCAACCGCACGCCGGCCGCGTTCGCGCTGGCGATCGTGGGCGCGGAGTATGTCGCCGGCGTGTTGCCCAAGGGGACCCACCGCTACCGTGACTTCATCAAGCCTTCCGAACTGGGCAGCTGGCTGCGCGCCGCAGGACTGCAGCTGGAGGACGTCAGCGGCCTGATGTACGAGCCCTGGCGCAACGCCGCCCGCCTGACCAGCCGGACCGGGGTCAACTATCTGGCCGCTGCGCGCAAGGCCGACTGAGCATGGCATTCCCCGGGACGGTCCTGTTCGACCTTGACGGCACCCTGCTGGACAGTGCGCCGGACATGCTGGCCACGGTCAATGCGATGCGCGCGGCCAGGTCGCGCGGTCCGATGACGATCGCCGAGTTGCGCCCGCATGTATCCAAGGGTGCCCGGGCGATGGCCGCGGCCGCGTTTCCGGAGTTCGATGCCGGCGAGCGCGAAGGCTGGATTCCCGAGTTCCTGACGCGCTACGCGGACGAGCTGGGTCGCCACGGCAAACCATTTGACGGGATTGAAGCGGCATTGGAACAACTGGAGTCCGCCGGCACGGTCTGGGGCATTGTCACCAACAAGCCCGAGTACCTGGCGCAGCAGTTGATACCCATGCTCGGCTGGCAGGACCGCTGCGCCGTGCTCATCGGCGGCGACACGCTTGCCAGGCGTAAGCCCGACCCGCTTCCGCTGACCGTCGCCGCCGAGCGGCTCGGCGTCGCGCCCGAATCGTGCGTCTATGTGGGCGATGACGAGCGCGACATCATCGCTGCGCGCGCCGCAGGGATGCCTTCGGTGGTGGCCCTTTGGGGCTATCGACTCGACAGCGACGATCCGGCGCTGTGGGGCGGAGATGTGCTTGCGGACGATCCGCGTGCACTGGCGGACCCCGCCACCTGGCCGGCGGTCCCATGAGCGAATCCTCTGCTGTTGATACCGATCGGCCCGCCGATGCACGCGAGGATGATTCGGCCGCCCTGGCCGATTTCATCGCCAAATGGCGCAATCGCTGGCCCGAGTGGAACATCGCGGAGGTGTTTGTCGCGGCCGATCAGCGCGTGATGGCACTTGCCTGGGCGACCTTGCAGCAAGAACTGGTCGATGCGGGCTGGGGTGGTTCGGACCCGATACCGGGACGGGCGAAGCTGGGTTGGTGGCAGGAAGAGCTCAGCGGTTGGAGCCGCGGGGCCCGGCGCCACCCCATCGCCACGGTTCTTCAGCCGATCGACGCGCCGTGGCAGTCGCTGGCCGATGTGCTGCCGGTTCTCGCCGCGACCCGCGAGCGACCCGACAGCGTCGCCTCTGCATTCGACACGCTGGCGCCGCTGGCGACCGCGTTCGCCGGGATTGACGCCGCCCTGTTCCGTGCGGCGCCGGCGGACCAGCGGCTGGTCGCGGCCAACCTGCTGCATGCACGCATGCTGCACGAGGGCGATCAGGCGGTGCCGCTGGACATGCTTGCCCGCGCGGGCGACGGCGACCCGCTTGCCACCTGGACGGCAGAGCTCTATCGCCAGTGGCCGGAGCAGCGCGCCGCCAGCCGCGTGCGGCGGCTCTGGGCCGCATTGGCCCAGCGGCGTCTGGCCGCGGGCGCGGCTACCGCGCCCGTGCCCGCTGCCAGGACCCTGTGGGTCGCCTGGCGATCGGCCCGGGACTGAGCCAGGGTCACCTCGCGCGCGAGTGCCGGGCGGGCGACTTGGCCCGTGTTGTCGGTACGCTTTCCCCGTTATGCTTCGGTGGTATGCGCAGGGGGGCGTATGGAACCAGCGAAAGGAAGCAGGCGGTCGTCCGACGGCAGGCTCGCCGTGGGGCGACGGTGGGCCGTATTCGTGTTTTGGGCCCTGCTGCCCAGCCTGCTGATGTCGGGACAGGTCCTCGGTGCCCCGCCTGCCGCGACGCTGGCGGAGCTTTCAGTCGCGCGCCTGGACCCCGAGGCGGGCGCTGCCGACGTCACAGCCGGACTTCTCGATAACGAATTTGCGCCGGTTGCGGGGCAGGTGATCCATGAGTTCACCCCGCAGCCGCGCTGGTGGAAGATCACCGCCAACCGCACGCTGGACGTACAGGTGCAAGCGCAGCTGGTGCTCCAGTCCCCGGGTCACAACACGGTGGAAGCCTGGCTGCCTGGAAGCCCCGCGCCAATCACCCGGGCCCTGCTGGGTCCTGATGCAGACCCTGGCTTCTCCAGTCGCGCGCTGGTGTTTCCGCTGCCAACGGGCCTGGTTGCGGGGGAGCCGATCTACCTGCGCGTCGAGTCGCCGATAAGTACGCCGATGTCGGTCTCGATCGAGTCGCTGGCGGCGGTCCATCATGCCGACCTCAACCATGTGGCGGGGCGGGCGTTCCTGCTGGGCGGACTGGGATTGATGGGATTGCTGGCGCTCGGCCTGTGGGTCGGCATCGGCGAGCGGGGGTACGCCTATCTCGGCCTGAGCCTGCTTGCCCAGGTCGCATTTTTCGCCACCAACAGCGGAGATATCCGCATGGTGCCTGCCTTGGCCGAACTGCTCGGGACGGACTGGCGCTGGCCGCGCCTGTTCGTGGTCGCCAACGCGGCGTTCAACGTGATCTTCCTCACCCGCTACCTGGACATGCGCGCCCGGCAGCCGGCGCTGTGGACGCTGCTGCTGGCCTGCCTGGGCGTGTTCAGCCTGTTGGCGCTCGGCACGTGGATCACGGCCGCGCACTGGGTGCCCGTCGTGGGCAACCTGGTACTGGTGCTGGGCACGGTGGCGGTGGTGATCGCGGCGGTCTTTGCTTGCCTGGGACGCCAGCGCTCGGGGTACTTCGTGCTGGCGTCCTGGGTGCCGATGGCCTCGCTGCTCATGGTCCGCGTCGGCGAGACCAGTGGCCTGTGGGCCGGGCCGTCGTGGCTGATGCACGCGTTACCGGCGGCCTTGTTGTTTGCCGGCATGGCGTTGATGGTCGGCCTGAGCGATACCTTGCAGCAGCTGCGCCGTGACCGCGACCGCGCCAGCCGCATGGCCAGCGTGGATGTGCTGACCGGGGCAATGTCGCGGACGGCCATCCAGAACCGGCTCAAGGCGTGCGTCGAGGAGTCGCATCGGCGCCGGATCCCGCTGTCGGTGGTGTTCTTCGATATCGATCGGTTCAAGCGGATCAATGATGAGTACGGCCACGGGATCGGCGATTCGTGCCTGAAAATCATCGCGCTGCGTACCCGCAACCGGCTGCGCACCTACGACAGCCTCGGCCGCTGGGGCGGCGACGAGTTGCTGGTGATCCTGCCCGACACCCATCTGGAGGAGGCCATGGGCGTCGCGGAAAACCTGCGCTCGGCGGTGAACTGTCGGCCACTGTCGATCGACGGCCACCTCTTCGACGCCTCGCTCAGCCTCGGGGTCGCCGAACTCGTGGACGGGGAAACGGCGGCGCAGCTGCTGGATCGCGTCGATGCCGCCCTGTATGCGAGCAAGGCGGGCGGGCGGGACCGGGTTACCGGTCGCCTGGCGGTGACCGCCACGACCGCGCCTGCCTGACCCCACGCTCCGCCATCAGCGGGAGCGTTGCAGCACCAGCAGCGGGTCCACCCGCACGTCGAGCCAGTTCATGCCCCAGTGCAGGTGCGGACCGGTCGCGCGCCCGGTCGCGCCCACCGCGGCGATCACCTGCCCCTGTTCAACCCGATCGCCCACCGCCACATCCATCCGCGACAGGTGCAGGAAATTGGAGCTGACCCCGTGGCCGTGGTCGAGCAGGAGCGTGCCGCCGGTGAGGTAGAGGTTGTCGGCGAAGGTCACCAGGCCGGCGGCGGGCGCCTTGACCGGCGTGCCCGTTGGGGCGGCGATGTCCATTCCCGAGTGCGCCGAGCCGGGTGAGCCGTTGTAGACGCGCTGGTTGCCGAAACGGCCACTGATGCGGCCCTCGACCGGCCAGACGAACGCCTGGGTGAAATCGGTGCGGGCGTCGTCGCGCTGGCGGGCGGCGGTGACCAGTGCCTGTTCGCGGGCGATCCTTGCCGCGAGCGCCGGTGCCGGTTTCACAGTACTGGGGGGCACGCCGCTGACGCGCTCGATCGGCCAGTCGCGGGGTGTGACGGAGATGGTCCGCGTGCTGGCCTGGCCGGCAGGTGGCGTGACCTCGACCGTGGCGGTGGCCCCGGCATCGCGCGCGAGCCCGAACACCACCGTGCCGTAAGGGGTTACCCGCAGCTCGCGACCCGAATGGCGGACGCGGCTGCCGGCCGGCACCTTGCCGATCACCAGCGAACCCTGTTCCACGGTGGCGGGGAACACGATCGTCTCCGTGTCCGCGGCGGACGTCGCCGGGCGCATGTCGACCGGCGCCGGTTCCGCTGCAACGGCGCCGGCCGCGGCTGTCGCCACGACCGATGCGCACGCGGACAGCAGTGCCAGAGTGGCCGCGAAGCCGGCCCTCATCGATCGAAAGCCAGGCGCTGACCGTTGGGCGATCCGACCAGCCGCTCGCCGTCCCAGGCAAGCGTGCCGTTGACCCAGGTCGCGCCGATGCGGCTGTGGAAGGTTTTCCCTTCGAACGGTGACCAGCCGCATTTGGACAGCACGTCCTCGCGGCGGACGGTCAGCGGCACGTCGTCGATCAGGACCAGGTCGGCGGCATAGCCTTCGCGCAGGAAGCCGCGCTGGCTGACGTCAAACAGCTGGGCCGGTGCGTGGGCGAACTTCTGCACCACCTGCGAGGTGGTGAGGTGCCCCTCGTGGACCAGCTCGAGCGCCGCGTTGAGCGCGTACTGGACCAGTGGCAAACCGCTGGGAGCGCGGGTGTAGACGTTCTGCTTCTCTTCCAGCAGATGTGGCGCGTGGTCGGTCGCAAGCACGTCGATCACGTCATCGGCCAGCGCGCGGATGAGGGCCTCGCGATCGGCCGGATCCTTGATCGCCGGGTTGCACTTGATCAGGTGGCCCAGCTCGGCGTAGTCGCTGCGGTCAAAGCGCAGGAAGTGGATGCAGGTCTCGGCGGTGATCTGCTTGCGGCTGCCGTCGGCGCGTATCAGCGGGCCGCGCTCGAACAACGCCAGCTCGTCAGCCGTCGAGATGTGCAGCACGTGCAGGCGGGTGCCATGGCGGCGGGCCAGCTCGATCGCCAGCCGCGTCGACTTGATGCACGCCTCGCGCGAGCGGATGTCCGGATGGCACTCGGCGGGGATGTCGTCGCCGTATTTCGCCTTGTAGACCGCGGTCGCCGCCTCGATCATCGGCGTGTCTTCGCAGTGGGTGATGATCGGCGTGGGCACGTCGCGGAACACCGCATCCAGCACTTCCGGATCATCGACCAGCATGTTGCCCGTGGACGCGCCCATGAACACCTTGACCCCCGGCGCCGAGCGCGGATCCAGCCGCTGGATCGCTTCCAGGTTGTCGGTGCTGGTGCCCAGGTAGAAGCCGTGATTGCCCCAGACGCGTCCGGCGGCGCGCGCGTACTTGTCTTCCAGTGCGCTCGCGTCCAGCGTCGGCGGACTGGTATTGGGCATGTCCATGAAACTGGTCAACCCGCCGGCCACCGCGGCGCCGGACTCGATGGCCATGTCGGCCTTGTATTCCATCCCCGGCTCGCGGAAGTGGACTTGGTCATCGATCATGCCGGGCAACAGGCGGCGACCAGCCGCATCGACCACCGTCTCGCCGTGACGGGCGGAGAGTCCGGGCCCGATCTGTGCGATGCGGCCGTCGAGGATTCGCAGGTCGGAGTCGAACTCGCGGCCTTCATTAATCAGACGGGCGTTGACGATGAGCGTGGCGGGAGATGGCATGGATGGACGTCCTCGAAGATGGGAGATCACGACGCAGGTGGGACCGGATCGTTGCCGCCGGGGTGCAGGGGGTGGCAACGCAGGATGCGGCGCAACGCCAGCCACGCGCCCTTGAGCGCGCCGAAGCGGGCGATGGCCTGCATCGCATACTCCGAGCAGGTGGGGTGGAACCGGCAACGCGGACCCAGCAGGGGACTGATCCAGCGCTTGTATCCTCGCAGCAGCGCGATGAGCAGACGGTCAATCACGGTATTCCATTGTCAGGCAGCCATCACACCGGAAATGTAGAATGGAACGAATCAGCGTCCTGTCCAGCAGAAGCGGTGGCCTTGACCGGCACCGCACGGGTGGAAAACCGCCGGCATATCGTTACCTGGTTGCCGCGGGTGCTGGGGCAGGGTATAACAGCGCGCTTTCCCGTCACAAGGGAACCGAACAAGGACAGGTGGCTCGTGGCCGTGAAAAAATCCGCGACGAAGGTCGCCAAGACAGGCAAGAAAACGCCCGTAGCGGCGTCCGGCAAGACCGCGGCCGCAGGCACCGTCAAGGCGACGGAAAAAGCGGTCAAACGCCCCGTTGCCAGCAAGACCCCCGCGGCCGCGAAACCGGTCGCCAAGTCCCCATCCAGGACGGCCGCAGCCAGCAAGGCGGCCGCAAAAAAGAAGGTAGCCAGCACCATCGACAGCAAGCCCATTGCCAAGAAAACGACCACCAAATCCGCCGCGGTGAAGAAGGCGCCGGTAGCCAAGAAGTCCCCAGCCAAGAAGGCTGTGGTGAAAAAAGAAGCGTCCACCAGCGTCGCAGCGGCGAAGCCCGCTCCGGCGAAAAAGGCGCCAGCCAGGAAAGCAGCAGTGAAGAAAGTCGCCAAGGCGCCAGCCAAAACCGTCGCCCCGGCCAAGGAGCCGGTGAAGTCCGCAGCTCCGGCCAAGCGCCGCCTCAGCAAGGTCGCCGTTGCCGTGGTCGGCAAGTCGCAGCCGCCTGCTGTCAAGACCAAGTTCAAGGTCGTCCCGCACAAGATCGACAAGGCCTCCGGCCGCCCGATCGTGCCCAAGGACTACTTCCCCTCGGTGGACGAGGAGTACATGAGCGCGCTGCAGCTTGAGTATTTCCGCCAGCGCCTGCTGCAGTGGCGTGACGATCTCGTCGAAGAGTCCAAGCAGACCATCGAGAACCTGAAGGACGAGGTCCGCGATGTCGGCGACGAGGCCGAGCGCGCGACCCGCGAAACCGAAAACTCGCTGGAGCTGCGCACCCGCGACCGCTACCGCAAGCTGATCAGCAAGATCGACAGCACGCTCAAGCGCGTGGACACCGGTGATTACGGTTACTGCGTGGATACCGGTGAGGAGATCGGACTGGAGCGCCTGGATGCACGCCTGACGGCCGAACGCACGATCGACGCGCAGGAACGTTGGGAGCACCTGCGCAAGCAGATGGGCGACTGAACCAGCCGCATTGCGCGGCGATCTGCGCGCGAACGACGTACCCGGAACCCCGCCCATGGCGGGGTTTTCCGTTTTTTACCCGGCGGAAGCTCAGCCCTGGCCCGACGCCCGGGTTGCCGTCTCGCGGATGAAGGCGAGCAGTGCCGCCAGACCGTTGTTGCGGGTCGGCGAGAGGTGCTTGGCCAGCCCGACGTCGCCGATGTACTCGGCATCGGTGGCAACGATCTCGTTGGCACTGCGGCCGGAGTAGACACGCAGCGCCAGGTAGATGAGGCCGGAGACGATGGCCGAATCGCTGATCGCGTGGAAGTCGAGCCGGTCGGCGTCGCCGCGGCTGACGATCCAGACCATCGACTGGCAACCGAGCAGGCGATGTTCCTCGGTTTTCAGCTCCGCGGGCAGGTCGGGCAGTTTTCGCCCCAGGTCGATGAGGTACTGGTAGCGCTCCGACCAGTCGCCGAAAAACGCGAACTCGTCGCGGATGGCGGTTTGCGCTTCGGCGGCGCTGGGTTCCAGCGGGAACGGCGTGGTCAGGTTGGCATCGGTCACGGTGCAGCTCGCTTTGAAAAAGGGTCGGGCGACTCAGGCACGCTTCCAGCGTACGCCCGCCGAAGTGTCCTCAAGCACCACGCCTTCAGCCGCGAGCTGGTCGCGGATGGCATCGGCGCGGACGAAGTCGCGGGCGGCCTTGGCGGTGCTGCGTTCGTCGATCAGCGCCTGGATATGCGCATCGTCATCGCCGCCGCGGTTGAACCACGCGGCGGGCCACTGCTGCAGGAGGCCAAGGGCACGGCCGGCGGCGCGCAGCTCGGTTCCCAATGCCTGCAGCGGTGCCCGTTGCGCCGGGTCCGGCGTGCCGGAGCCGGCAGCCAGCGTGTTGCGTAAACCGCGTGCCGTGGTGGCGATGGATGCCAGTTCCGACAGCGCCTGCGGGGTATTGAGGTCGTCGTCCAGTGCGGCCTCGATCGCGGCCGGTATCGGCGCATCGACGCTGCTGGCCGACGCGGAATCGCCCGTCAGCGCATCGATGTCGCGCAGGGTGCCGTACAGGCGGTCCAACGTGCGCGTGGAACGCTCGATCAGCGCGTCCGACCAGTCCAATGGCTGGCGGTAGTGCGCGGAGAGCAGGGCGTAGCGCAGGGCCTCGGGTGGGTGTTTCTGCACCAGGTCATGCACGCGTTCGATGTTGCCGACCGACTTGCTCATCTTCGCGCCGTCGAAGTTGAGCATGCCGTTGTGCAGCCACCAGCGCGCGAACGGCTTGCCGCCGTGGGCGCACTCGCTCTGGGCGATCTCGTTTTCGTGATGCGGGAATTGCAGGTCCACGCCGCCGGCATGGATGTCGATGGTCTCGCCCAGGTGCGCGGCGGCCATCGCGGAGCACTCGATGTGCCAGCCAGGGCGGCCTCGGCCCCAAGGTGACTCCCAGCCCGGGAGCCCTTCGTCGGACGGCTTCCACAGGACGAAGTCGCCCGGATCGCGCTTATAGGGTGCGACGTCGACGCGCGCGCCGGCGAGCATGTCCTCGATGTTGCGCCGCGAGAGCTTGCCGTAGCCCTCGAAACTGGAAACGGCGAACAGGACGTGGCCTTCGGCTGCGTAGGCATGCCCGGAGGCGATCAGCTGCTCGATCATCGCGATCATCGGACCGATGTGCGCGGTCGCTTCCGGTTCGATGTCGGGCGGCGCGACGCCCAGGGCGGCCATGTCATTGCGGTAGGCGGCGGCGAAGCGGTCGGTAATGACCGAGATCGGCACCTGCTGCTCGCGTGCGGCCGCGTTGATCTTGTCATCCACGTCGGTGATGTTGCGGGCGTAGGTCAGCGCGCCGTAGCGCCGCCGCAGCAGGTCCGCCAGCACGCCGAAAACCACGGGGCCGCGTGCATTGCCGATGTGGACGTAGTTGTAGACCGTGGGCCCGCAGACGTACATGGTTGGGTTGGCCGGGTCGGTCGGCACGAACGCTTCGAGCCGTCGGCTCAGGGTGTTGTAGAGATGCAGGCTCATGGGGCACGCGAAAGAGACGTTGCGGCATTCTAGCGTCCGCAGGCGGAAGGGTCAGCCGCGCGGCCGGCGGGCCCACTACAGCAGTGATTCATTTGTCCCTCCCGGTTGCCGATACACTTGAACACCCCGTCGATCGAGTCCGCCAACACGATGATGTGTCTTCGCCTGCTGCCCCTTTTGCTGTTCGCCGTGGCAGCGGCTCCCGCCAGCGCGCAGGACGTGACGCTGACACAGCTGGAGAACGTGCGCTTTGCCTACGCGCAGGTGCTGCGGGTGACGCCGGTGTACCAGACCCTCACCGCGACGGCGATGGTGGAAACGTGCACGCCCGACCCTGAGGACGAGGACGTGGGGTCGCGCCTGTCGCGGGTCGTGGGAGCGGTGCGGGGCGTGCTGGGTCGCCAGCCCGAGGAACCCGAGGAAGCCGGCAAGCGCGATTGCACGGTGGTGCCGGTCCGGCGCGAGTTCCAGCGTCCGATCGCCTACGACGTGGATTACATCTACAAGGGCTCCAAATACCGCTCGCGCCTGGCCGAGGACCCGGGCAACCGCCTGCGCATCCGCATCGGCGTGACCCCGGTTGTCAGCAGCAACCGTGAAAACTAGCCGGAGCGTGCGTAGATGCTTGCGGTGCCCGCCGGTGCATGCGAGGATCAGCGGTCAATGATTGCCCTCCGTGCCGACGCCGACATCCTGACCTCCGCCTACATGGCCGCAGGCATGACCTCGCGCGCGCGTCGACCGTTGCCCACCACTCCGGCCGGGTAGCTGATCGCACGTGCACGCAAAACAGGCGTGACAGACGAAAAAAGCCCAGCCACCGAGCTGGGCTTTTTTGTTCCCGGCACCCGATTTTCTGCCATCTCCATCCATCGCTTCCTCACTTCCGGACTGACGCATGACCCCCAGGCACTTCCTCAATACCCAGGACTGGTCCCGCTCCGAGCTTGACGCCCTGCTGGTCCAGGCAGCGGCCTTCAAGCGCGACAAGCTCGGCGACCAGCTCAAGGGCAAGTCGATCGCGCTGGTGTTCTTCAACCCGTCGATGCGCACTCGCACCAGCTTCGAGCTGGGCGCGTTCCAGCTGGGTGCGCACGCGGTGGTGTTGCAGCCGGGCAAGGATGCGTGGCCGATCGAGTTCGACCTGGGCACGGTGATGGACGGCGACACCGAGGAGCACATCGCGGAGGTCGCCCAGGTGCTGGGGCGCTATGTGGACATGATCGGCGTGCGCGCCTTCCCGAAGTTCCTGGACTGGTCGCTGGACCGGCAGGACCGCGTGCTGAAGTCGTTTGCCAAATACTCGCCGGTGCCGGTGATCAACATGGAGACCATCACCCACCCGTGCCAGGAACTGGCCCACGTGATGGCGCTGCAGGAGCATTTCGGCACCGCCGATCTGCGCGGCAAAAAATTCGTGTTGACCTGGACCTACCATCCCAAGCCGCTCAACACCGCGGTCGCCAACTCGGCGCTGACCATCGCCACGCGCATGGGCATGGACGTGACCCTGCTGTGCCCGACGCCGGACTACGTGCTCGATGAGCGCTACATGGGCTGGGCGGCGGACAACGTCGCCGAGAGCGGCGGCTCGCTGGCGGTCAGCCACGACATCACCAGCGCCTACACCGGCGCCGATGTGGTCTACGCCAAGAGCTGGGGCGCGCTGCCGTACTTTGGCAACTGGGCGCCGGAAAAACCCATCCGCGACCAGTACCGCCACTTCATGGTCGACGAGGCCAAGATGGCGCTGACCAACAACGGCGTCTTCAGCCACTGCCTGCCGCTGCGCCGCAACGTCAAGGCAACCGACGCGGTGATGGACTCGCCCCAGTGCATCGCCATCAACGAGGCCGAGAACCGGCTGCACGTGCAGAAAGCAATCATGACAGCCGTGGCTGGGCGCTAGTTGCCGCTGGGCAGCCCGTCCCATTCCCCCGATCCCCATCCCCATTCGCCACGCCCGACGATCAGCGGGCAGCCGTCACACCGAGATCTTTCCATGACCGACAAGACCATCGTCCTCGCCTTTTCCGGCGGCCTCGACACCAGCTTCTGCGTGCCGTACCTGCAGGAGCGCGGCTGGCAGGTGCATACCGTGTTCGCCGATACCGGCGGCGTGGATGACGAGGAGCGCACCTTCATCGAGCAGCGCGCCGCCGAGCTGGGGGTTGCCTCCCACGTGACCGTGGATGGCGGGCCGGCGATATGGGAAGGTTTCGTCAAGCCCTTCATCTGGGCAGGCGAGGGCTACCAGGCGCAGTACCCGTTGCTGGTCTCGGACCGTTACCTGATCGTCGATGCCGCGCTGAAGCGCTGCGACGAGTTGGGCACGCGGGTCATCGCCCACGGCTGCACGGGCATGGGCAACGACCAGGTGCGCTTTGACCTGACGGTGAAGTCGCTGGGCGACTACGAGATCATCGCGCCGATCCGCGAGATCCAGAAAGAGCACACCGAGGTCCGCGCCTACGAGCAGAAGTACCTGGAAGACCGTGGCTTCGGCGTGCGCGCCAAGCAGCAGGCCTACACGATCAACGAGAACCTGCTGGGCCTGACGATGTCGGGCGGCGAGATCGACCGCTGGCAGGCGCCCGGCGAAGGTGCCACCGGCTGGTGCAAGCCGCGCGCGCAATGGCCGCAGCAGCCGCTGCAGGTCCGGGTCGGCTTCAAGGCTGGCGAGGCGGTCAGCCTGGACGGCGCCCGCATGCCCGGACACACCATGCTGGCAAAGCTCAACGCGCTGTTTGCCGAGTACGGCGTCGGCCGCGGGATCTATACCGGCGATACCACCATCGGCCTGAAGGGCCGGATCATCTACGAGGCACCGGGCCTGGCCGCACTGCAGACCGCGCATCGGGCGCTGGAAGAGGCGGTGCTGAGCAAGCACCAGAACCGCTTCAAGCCCGAGGTCGCGCGCAAGTGGGTCGAGCTGGTCTACGAGGGCTTCTTCCACGATCCGCTGAAGACCGACCTGGAAGCGTTCCTCGCGTCCAGCCAGACAACCGTCAACGGTGAGGTCGTGGTGGAAACGCACGGCGGCAGCGTCACCGCGGTGGCGATCGATTCGCCGCACATCCTCAGCGCCAAGGGCGCGACCTACGCCCAGGCCGCGGACTGGGGGGTGGCCGAGGCGGAAGGCTTCATCAAGCTGTTCGGCATGAGCAGCACGCTGTGGGCCGAGGTCAACCGTGCTTCCTGAGGTCCTGCGCCATCTTGAAGCCCTGGTCGGCTTCGACACCCGCAATCCGCCGCGGTTGATTGGCACCGGCGGCATCTTCGATTACCTGCGCGCGCAGTTGCCGGGGTTCCGGATCGAGGTGGCCGACCACGGCGATGGCGCGGTATCCATGCTCGCCGTGCGCGGCCGGCCAACGCGGCTGTTCAACGTGCATCTGGATACCGTGCCGTCTTCGCCGGCGTGGAGTGCGGATCCGCACGTGCTGCGGGTGGACGGCGGGCGCGCGGTGGGTCTGGGTGCCTGCGACATCAAGGGCGCGGCGGCCGGGCTGCTGGCGGCGGCTGCGGTCACCAGCGGCGACGCCGCCTTCCTCTTCAGTACCGACGAGGAAGCCAATGACCCGCGCTGCATCGCCGCCTTCCTGGGCAGCGGCCACGGCTTCCAGGAAGTGGTCGTTGCGGAGCCGACCAACTGCGAGGCCGTGCTGGCCCATCGCGGGATTGCCTCGGTGCTGGTCCAGTTCCAGGGCGCGGCCGGCCATGCGTCCGGCGCCAACGCCATCCACGCGAGCGCGCTGCACCAGGCGATGCGCTGGGGCAACCGGGCGCTGGATTTCGTCGCCGACCAGTCGCACCAGCGCTTCGGTGGCCTGACCGGGCTGCGCTTCAACATCGGCCGGGTCGAGGGCGGCATCAAGGCCAACATGATCGCGCCCCGCGCCGAGGTGCGCTTCGGTTTCCGCCCGCTGCCCTCGATGTCGATCGATGAGCTGCACCACCAGTTCGGCACGTTGTCCGAGCCGGGCGCCGTGGAGCGCTACGAGGAAACGTTCCGCGGACCGCCGCTGCCGTCGGGCGATATCGCCACCGCGGAGGATCGCCGCCTGCAAGCGCGCGACCTGGCCGAGGCGCTCGATCTGCCAATCGGTCCCGCGGTCGATTTCTGGACCGAGGCGTCGCTGTTCTCCGCCGCCGGGATGACGGCGATTGTGTACGGGCCCGGCCACATCGCCCAGGCCCATACCGCCGACGAATGGGTCGAGCTCGACCAGCTCGAGCGCTACGCCGAATCCATCCGCCGCATCCTGGACCAGCCACCCACCTGATTCCCGCTGCGCCGGCTCAAACGCGTCCTGATACCACCGCCCCCATCAACGAATCCCCATGACCATTCCGCCTTCCGCGAACGATATCCAGACCCGCCAGACCATCGTGCGGTTGCTGTCCAGCATGGCCAGCGCCAAGGAGATCAGCCAGTACCTGAAGCGCTTCTCCCAGCTCGACGCGGCGCGCTTTGCCGTGGTCAAGGTCGGCGGGGCGGTGCTGCGCGATGACCTCGACGCGCTCACCTCGTCGCTGGCCTTCTTGCAGGACGTGGGCCTGACCCCGATCGTCCTGCACGGCGCCGGGCCGCAGCTAGATGACGAGTTCGCCGCCGCGGGCATCGAAAAGCAGACGGTGAATGGCCTGCGGGTCACCACGCCGGAAGCGCTGGCCATCGTGCGGCGCGTCTTTCACGCGCAGAACCTGCGCCTGGTGGAAGCCCTGCAGCGCGGTGGCGCGCGTGCCACGTCCATTGTTTCCGGCGTGTTCGAGGCGGACTTCCTGGATCGCGCCACGCTGGGCCTGGTAGGCGAGGTGACCCGGGTGCACCTGGCACCGATCCAGGCCAGCCTGCAGGCCGGGTCGATCCCGGTCATCGCCAGCCTCGGTGAAACCACCGGCGGCCAGATCCTCAACGTCAATGCGGATTTTGCCGCCAGCGAACTGGTCCAGGTGCTGCAGCCCTACAAGATCGTGTTCCTGACCGGGACCGGCGGTCTGCTCGACGACCAGGGCAGGATCATCGACTCGATCAACCTGTCCACCGAATACACCGACCTGATGAACCAGCCGTGGATCAACGGCGGCATGCGGGTGAAGATCCAGCAGGTCAAGGATCTGCTCGACAAGCTGCCGCCGTCATCGTCGGTGTCGATCACCCAGCCCTCCGAGCTGGCCAAGGAGCTGTTCACCCACAAGGGCTCGGGCACCCTGGTCCGGCGCGGCGAGCGGGTGCTGCAGGCCGACCGCTGGGAGGCCTTGGACTTGCCGCGCCTTCGCACGCTGATCGAATCCGCGTTCGGCCGCCGGCTGGCGCCGGACTACTTCGAGCGCACCAGACTGCTGCGTGCCTACGTCAGCGAGAACTACCGCGCCGCGGTGGTGCTGACCGACGAGGACGGCTACACCTACCTGGACAAGTTCGCCGTGCTCGACGACGCCCAGGGCGAAGGCCTCGGCCGCGCGGTGTGGCAGGTGATGGTCGACCAGACGCCGCGCCTGTTCTGGCGCTCACGGCACGGCAATCCGGTCAACGCGTTCTACTACGCGCAGTCCGACGGCCATTGCAAACAGGATCAATGGAAGGTGTTCTGGTACGGCCTGAACAATTTCGACGAGATCGCCCACTGTGTCGCCCACTGCGCCACGCGCAGCGCGACGCTGGTCGATCCGGCCGATGACGCCGCGGGTCCATCGGCGGTTGCCGCGGGAGTGGTGCCATGAGCATGCCAATCATCAACGTCGGCCTGGTCGGCGCGCGCGGTCATACCGGCGCCGAGTTGATGCGCCTGATCGGCGGCCACCCGCGCTTCTCGCTGGGATTCGTGTCCTCGCGCGAGTTCGCCGGCCAGCGCGTGGCCGACCACCACGATGGCGTCGTCGGCGAACTGCATTACCAGAGCTCCACGCCCGATACCGTCGCCACGGCCGGCATGGACGCCTACATCCTCGCCATGCCGAACGACAAGGCCGGCGAGTATGTCGCTGCCCTGGACGCCGCGGGAACCGACCCGGTGATCGTGGACCTGTCCGCCGACCACCGCTTTGACGCGCACTGGTATTACGGCCTGCCCGAGCTCACCCGGAAGAGTTACGAAGGCCAGCGCCGGATCAGCAATCCGGGCTGTTACGCGACCGCCATGCAACTGGTGCTCGCGCCCATGCTGGACGTGCTAGACGGCCCTGCGCAGTGCTTTGGCGTGTCGGGCTACTCGGGCGCGGGCACCACGCCCTCGGACCGCAACGATCCGGTGATGCTGCGCGACAACCTCATGCCGTACGCACTGGCCGGTCACATCCACGAGCGCGAGGTCAGCCATCAGCTCGGCCATCCGGTCGAGTTCATGCCGCACGTGGCGCCGCATTTTCGCGGCATCACCATGACCGCCAACATGCCTCTGCAACGCCCCTTCAGCCGCGACGAAGTGATTGCGCGCTACCGCGAGCGCTACGCCGACGAGCCGCTCGTGCGGATCGTTGACGAGGCCCCGTGGGTGAGCGCGATCGCCGGCCGGCACCACGTCGACATCGGCGGGTTCACCCTGTCCGCGGACGGGCGCCGGCTGGTGGCCGTCGCCACCGAGGACAACCTGCTCAAGGGTGCCGCCACGCAGGCCATGCAGAACCTCAACCGGGCCTTCGCGCTGCCCGAGCTGGCCGGCATCCCGGTCTGATCCACGCAGGAAACCCAAGACATGACCCAGCTTCTCTGGCAGAAACCCGGCGTCCAGGTGGATGAGCGCATCCAGCATTTCTGCGCCGGCGCCGACGTGATCCTCGACCGCGAGTTCCTGCTGTTCGACATCCAGGCCAGCCGCGCCCATGCGCAGGGCCTGCAGATGATCGGCATCCTGGATGCGACCGAACTGGACGCGATCGAGCGCGAACTGGCTACCTTGGCCGACGACTTCGCCAGCGGCCGCTTTGTCCTCGACGAGACCTACGAGGATGGCCATTCGGCGATCGAGGCGCGCCTCATCGATCGGCTCGGCGATGCCGGTCGCAAGATCCACACCGGTCGCAGCCGCAACGACCAGGTACTGGTGGCGACGCGCCTGTGGTTGAAGGACCGCCTGGCGCGCCTGCGCGAGCTCTGCCTGGAAACCGCCGGCATCGCGCTGACGCGGGCGGACGTCGAGTCCGGCTTGCCGCTTCCGGGCTATACGCATCTCCAGCGCGCGGTCGTGTCATCGGCGGGCATGTGGTGGTCGGCGTGGGCGGAGGCGTTCATCGATAACGCCGCTCGCGCCGACGACACCCTGGCCTGGGTGGATGCCAACCCGCTGGGCAGCGCGGCGGGCTACGGCGTCAACCTGCCGCTGGCGCGCGAGCACACCACGCAGGCGCTGGGTTTTGGGCGCATGCAGGTGTCGGCGACCTACGCCCAGCTGTCGCGCGGCAAGTTCGAGATGGCGGCCATTGAAGCGCTGTCCAGCGGCATGCTCGACCTGCGCCGCCTGGCCTGGGACCTGAGCCTGTTTACCAGCGCGGAGTTTGGTTTTGTGACCCTGCCGGCGCAGTACACCACCGGCAGTTCGATCATGCCCAACAAGCGCAACCCGGATGTCATCGAACTGATGCGCGCCAGCTACGCGAGCGTCGCTGCCGCGCGCAGCGAGATCGAGCAGTTGCTGTCACTGCCGTCGGGCTACCACCGCGATCTGCAGTTCAGCAAGGGCGCGATTTTCCATGCCTTCGGTCGCGGGCTGGGCGCACTGGAGCTGCTGCCCGACCTGCTGCGCAACCTGGAATGGAAACCCGAAGCGATGCGTGCGGCGCTGGAGCCATCGATGTACGCGACCGACCTGGCCGTGGACCTGGCACGGGCGGGTACGCCGTTCCGCGATGCCTACCGCCAGGCCGCCGATCCGGCCCGTTGGGAAGCCGGCGACGCGGATGCCAGCCTGGCGGCGCGCGTATCACCGGGGGCTGCCGGTGACCTTCGTCTGGACCTCCTGCGCGAGCGCCTGCACGCACTGGGCGGGCAGGCGGAAGGCGCGCCTCAGACGTAGATTTTCACGCTCGGCTGGACTTCGTCGATGATCGCGTGCGGGATGAACCGCGCGCTGTCACGGGTGATCGCGCTGGCATCCTCGCGCACGCCGATTCCGCAGGGGTGGTCACCGACCACCCAGCTGCCGACCATCGGGTAGTTGCCCCAGAACTCCGGCAACGGATGCAGCGCCTGGCGGATGTTGGGGCCGCTGTAGGGCCCATCGCTCTCCTGCCAGCGCCCATCGGCCATGTGCATGGCGACGTTGGCGCCTTCGCGCGAGTGCAGGGGTTTGCGCACCCAGCCCTTTGCCAGCGCGGAGCCGTCATCGAAGTGCGACTCCAGCAGGTTGGGGTGTCCCGGATGGCGCTCCCACATCAGCGGCAGGATGCCCTTGTTGCTCAGCACCGCCTTCCACGCTGGCTCCAGCAACCGCAGGCCGGAGCCGGGCAGGGCGAGGCCGAACTCCTCGTCCATCAGGTCTTCCAGCGGATACAGCTTGAACAGGCTGCCGATCACCACGTCGTCGGTGTCGGTGAAGCGCCCGTCCGTGGAAAGCCCAAGGTCCTCGATGGCGATGGACGCACCATGCAGCCCGGCCTGCGCCGCACAATCGCGCAGGTAGGTCACGGTGCCCTGGTCTTCCTCGGAGTCGCGCACCGCGCTGAAGTACAGCGGCGGCGGCAGTTGCGCGGCCAACTGGCCAAAGCGCTCCACCAGCGCCTCATGGATCGAGTTGAACTGGCCTGCATGACCTGGCAGCGCGCCGCGGTTGCGCTGGTCCTCCAGCCACTGCCACTGGAAGAACGATGCCTCGAACAGCGACGTCGGGGCGTCGTAATTCAACTCGTACAGCTTGGCCGGGCCATGGCCGTCATAAGCGAAATCCAGGCGGCCGTAGAGGTGCGGGTCGCGCCGCCGCCAGCTCTCGGCGATCCAGTCCCGGAACGGCTCCGGGATTGCCAGCCGGGCCATCAGCTCCTCGCTGGCAACGACCTCGCCGACCAGGTCCAGCGCCATGGAGTGCAGTTCAAGACTGGGGTCTTCGATGTCGTCTTCGATCTGGCGCAAGGTGAAAGCGTAGTAGGCGCTTTCATCCCAGTACGGTTCGCCCTCGATCGTGTGGAACCGGAAGCCGGCCTCGTCCGCCCGCGCGCGCCAATTGGAGCGCTCGGCAATGGCAATGCGTTTCACCCGGTCAACCGCCGGAGCTGGTGCGTTTGCGGCTCTTGTCGCCAAAGCCGCCGCGACTGGCGGTGACCGCGCGGTTGGGCTGGCTGGTGATCGGGGTCAGGGCGGTGCGGTTGGCGCCGGTCATGCCGGGCGCCGCCGGACGAGCCCAGCCGTTGGCCTTGTCGCGGAAGGCCGGGGCGGCGGCGGGCGCTGCAGCGGTGGCGCTGGCCGCGCGGCCCTGCAACATCTGCGACATGAAGAAGCCCGCCATCATCGGACCGATGAACGAGGTGCCCGAGCGCGTCTTCTGCTCCACGCATTGATCGGCGTCGTATTCCTGTTCACACGCCTGCCGGCTGGCGAACTGCGGCGCGGAGTCGGCCGCCTGCTGCTGCGCGGTCTCGAATGCCTGCTGGCAGGTCGAGGACTCGCCGGTGGCGCGCGCGCAGTTGTCCACCGAGGTGTACACACCTTCCTGCAGCTGGCCCTGCGGCTCCAGCTGGCATGCCGAGAACAGCAGCGGAGCGGCGCTCATCAACAGCAGCGCGGTGGTTTTCGATCGCTTCATGCCTGGACTTCCGGAGTGAAAATGCTGAGCCGATCTTAGCCGAATCCGGCCCTGCCCAAGGCCGGGTGACCGGCCACCGGGTTGGGTTGGGCAAGCGAGCCTGTTAGGCTTGCCTGCTTGTCGAATCCGTTTTCCGGCGTCATCCACGACGTACCGATGTTCGGATTCGCACTTCCTGCGCCTGGCTGGTGGACCAGTGCGCTACCGGGGCTGTTACCCGTCAAGCCTGTTGACGCTTGAGTATCTGCAGCTTCTGGTTGCGACCTTCAACGGTCGCTGTTGGCGTGTTCGATCGCCATCGGAAGTGCCCAGCCGTTCGCGATGTCCGCGACCTGCCAGCGTCATTGCCCGACGGCAATGCCTGTCCCCCCGCTGGCTACACACCCATGGAGCACTGGTTACAACGATGACGTCCGCATTTACCGAGCAACCCCTTCCCCCTTGGCAACGCGCTGTGATCAAGGTCGGCAGCAGTCTTTTGACCGACGGAAAAGGGGGGCTTGGAAAGCGCAACGCTGCCGCCCTGGCGGGCCTGATCGGCCATTTCGCCGATCAGGGGCGCGAGGTGCTGCTGGTGTCTTCCGGGGCCGTCGCGGCTGGTCGCGGGCTGCTGGCCCGGCACAACATCGGCGTGATCCAGCGCCAGGCCCTGGCGGCCATCGGCCAGACGCCGATGCTCGCGCTCTGGCAGGGACTGATGGAGCAACCGGTCGCCCAGGTCCTGTTGAGCCACGATGATCTGCGCAACCGCCGTCGCTACCTCAACGCGCAGTCGACGCTGCGCGAACTGCTGCGCATCGGCGCGCTGCCGATCATCAACGAGAACGACACCGTCGCGGTGGCCGAGCTCAAGCTGGGCGATAACGACAACCTGGCGGCCGCGGTGGCCACGATGGTCGAGGCCGACATCCTGTTGATCGCGACCGACACCAGCGGACTGTTTACCGGCCATCCGGTGGAAGACCCGGACGCCAAGCCGGTGCCGAAGATCGACGAGATCACCACCGACATCATGCGCATGACCTCCGGCGGTGCCGGCGAGCTGGGAACCGGCGGCATGTACACCAAGCTGGAGGCGGCGATCAAATGCGCCTCGGCCGGCATTGGCACCGCGCTGTTCTGTGGACACGACGCCAAGGCCATCGCTGCGCTGGCCGAGGACCGCCTGCTGGGTACCTACATCGAGCCGCACGGCGACCAGCTGGTCGCGCGTAAACAGTGGCTGCGGCACACACCGCCAAGCGGCGGCGCGATCCGGATCGACCCCGGCGCTGTGGAAGCTCTTTGCGAGCACGGCGCCTCGCTGTTGCCGGGTGGCGTGATCGGCGTGGAAGGTGATTTCTCGCGGGACGCGATGGTCGACGTGCTTCCGGCGGAGGGCAACTGCAGGCTTGCCCGCGGACTGGTCCAGTACCAGTCCAGCGACCTGCGCCGCATCGCCGGCCACCACAGCAGCGACATCCAGAAGCTGCTCGGCTTCGACCACGGCCATTCGGTGATCCGCCGCGAGGACATGGTCCTGCTGGCGCCCACTTCAACGGCCGAGTTTTGAACACGCTTTCGACCCGGGTTTCGGGTCAACCAGACTTCAAGGAGAACTTTCGATGAGTGGATACGTCCGCGATCTTGCCCGGCGCGCCCGCGCCGCCTCCCATGTCATCGCCAAGCTGGACGCGCCCCGACGCGGCGCCATGCTCGAGGCGATGGCCAACGCGGTGGAGCAGGGCAGCAGCGATATCCTCTGCGCCAACGCACACGACATGGCGCGCGCCGAAAAGGCCGGCACGACCGGCGCAATGCTCGACCGCCTGCGCCTGGATGAGGGTCGGGTGGCCGACATCGTTGCCGCCATCCGCGAGATCGGCGAGCTTCCCGATCCCGTCGGCGAGGTGACCCGCAGCCAGACCATGCCCAACGGGCTGAAGGTCGAGAAGGTGCGCATTCCGCTGGGCCTGATCGCGATGATCTACGAGGCGCGCCCGAACGTGACCGCCGACGCCGCCGCGCTGTGCCTGCGTGCCGGCAACGCGGTCCTGCTGCGCGGCGGCTCGGAGGCGCGCGACAGCAACATCGCCATCGCTGCCTGCCTGCACCAGGCGCTGCGCGAGCAGGGCCTGCCGCCGGAGGCCGTGACCCTGGTCGAGGACACCGCGCGCGAGCACGTCCTGGAGCTGCTCCAGCTGACCGACCTGATCGACCTGGCCATTCCGCGCGGTGGCGAGAAGCTGATCCATTTCGTCGCCGAGAACGCGCGCGTGCCCGTCATCAAGCACTACAAGGGCGTCTGCCACCTGTACGTGGACAAGGCCGCGGATCTGGACCTGGCCCTGCAGCTGGCCATCGACGGCAAGCTGTCGCGTCCGGGCGTCTGCAATGCGCTGGAGACCATGCTGGTGCACGGCGACATCGCGGATGACTGGTTGCCCGGAGCGCTGCAGGACCTGCAATCGCGCGGCGCGGAAATCCGCGGCTGCAAGCGCACCCGCGAGTTGTTCCCGGATGCATCACTGGCGACGGATGAGGATTACGACCGCGAATTCCTCGCACCGGTGCTGGCGGTGAAGGTGGTCGACTCCATCGACGATGCGCTCGTCCACATCCAGACGTTCACCTCCGACCACACCGAGGTGATCGTCAGTCGTGATACCGATGCGGTGGACCGTTTCATCCGCGAGATCCGCAGCTCGGCCGTGGTCGTCAACGCGTCCTCGCGCTTCAACGACGGGGGCCAACTCGGCCTGGGCGCGGAGATCGGCATCTCCACCACCCGCCTGCACGCCTACGGCCCGATGGGGCTGGAGTCGCTGACCATCGAGCGCTACGTGGTGCGCGGCGAGGGCCAGGTGCGTCACCCCGACGTGGTCGCCGCGCAGGGCTGACCCTCGCGACGGCTGGTTCCAGCCGTCCCGCACCACGGAGGGGCGGCTGTCCGGTTTCGCCGTTGCTATGGCGTATACCTGTTGACGCGATGCCGGCAGCCCGATCGGGCCGCGGCACTCCAGCACGGACAACAGGGAAGACCACATGTTTGGAAGGGATGCCTCGGCGAACGCCGCCGGCCACAGGTTGATCGCACTGCCAGTGCTGCTGCTCGCGCTGGTGATGTTGGCTGGTTGCGGTGACCGCAACCGGTCCACCCACGTGGCGGAGACTGCGACCACTGCCGCGTCGGACAGCGGCATGGTCGAAGGCCCCTGGGTCCAGGACCTGTGGCTGTATGAGCGGGTGTCGACCTTTGACGCGGATGGCCAGCGGGTCGAACTGCTGGAAGAGATCCTCGCGAACCTTCCAGGTGAGCCGGACGCCGCGGTTCAACTGCCGCACGACGCGCAGTTCATCGCCTACCCGCAGTTGCGCCCGTGGCTGTCCGCCGGTGAGGGCAGCCGGCGCGACGACGTCACCGTCATCGCAGGCCTGCTGCGGACGCCCGACGGCGAGGGGCTGGCGATCGTGGCCATGCCGGACAGGAACGCAACCGCCCCCATCGGCCTGGATGACAGCGTCGAGCTCGACCTGACGTTCCTGGGCGAACGGCTCACGCCCGACGATCCGATGAGCATCGATTTCGCCTTCCTGCAGGCCTTGCCCGGACAGGACCCGGCCGATGCCGGAGCCTTGGGGGTGCTTGCCCACCGGATGGCGGAAAACCGCATCCGCTACTACGGCGAAGAAATCGACGGAGTGGAAGAGCCGCTTGCGTTCGAGGGCATGCTCGGCACTGCGGTAAAGGGCTCCACCCGATCCAGCACGCCGGCCAAGGCCGACCCGATGATGAAGGGGTTCCGCGACGGGTTGAAAGGCTGCCGCTTCGGACTGAAGTGCGTGCGCAAGTACTTTCAGAAGTTCGGTGGCGGCGCCTCCAAGAGCAACGACCTGATCCGGTGCAACCTGGGTGGCAATTGCTACGATCCGCCGCCGCCACCGCCCCCGCCGCCGCGCTGCTTCGGTCGCTGCGGCGGTGTCCGCGGCGATCCCCACCTGACCACCTTCGATGGCGCGAACCTGTCGCTGCAGGCCGCGGGCGAATTCGTCGGCGTGCGCGTACCCGGCCTTGAGTTGCAGCTTCGCACTGGCCCGCGGCATTCCTCGCGCACCGTATCGGTGGTGACCGCGATGGCCCTCGATATCGATGGGGTCCGCGTGTTGCTGGATTCGGACCAGGGCGGGCTCAGCGCGCGCGTGTCGGGCAAACCGGTCCAGCATGGCAACGACGGCGAGGTGCTGGAGTTTGCCACCGGCACGCTGACGCGCTTTCACCGCGCCGTGCAGATCGCGACCGCCAGCGGTCACCGGATCATCGCCAACAGTCCATCCAACGGCTTCATCGACTTCACCATGGAGCTGGCCGACGGTACCGAAGCGGCCGGACTGCTGGGCAACAACGACGGCGATCCGGCAAACGATTTCCGCAGGCGCGATGGCACGGTCCTGGCCCAGCCGCTGGATGGGGAAACGCTCTACAAGGACTTCGCCGCGCAGTGGAGGGTCACCGACGCCGAATCGCTGTTCGACTACCGGAACGGCGATTCCACTGCGACGTATACCGACGTCACGTTCCCGGAAAAACGAGTGACCCACGAAAACCTGCCGGCCGATGTACTCAAGCGCGCCGAGGCGGTATGCCGCGAATCGGGCGTGGCGCTGCAGCCCTTCCTCGACCAGTGCATTTTCGACTACGCGGTGACCGGCGAGATGGCCTTCGTCTCCGCCGCACAGCGCAGCGTGACGATCGCCGGGGGCACGGCCGGCGCCACCAGCGTCGCCGCTGACGCGGCGGACAAGCACGCCCAGGCACCCGTCGCCCACGATCCCGACGCAAAGGCGACGGTGAAGGTGGCGGCGAGCGCGCCGGCCGGATCCACGGTGCGCGTTACCTGGGCTGGACCCAACGAGCCGCACGACACCATCGCCGTGGCGCGCCCCGGCGCGCCGGGCCGCGAATCGGTCAATCACACGGGCACCGATGCCGGCAATCCGCTGCATCTGCTCCTGCCGGCGGAAGCGGGCAAGTGGGAGGTCAGGTACGTGCAGTACGAGGGCCGCAAGGTGCTCGCCACCCAGGAGATCACCACGACGCCGTTGGAGGCGAGCGTGCAGGTTCCTGACACTGCCCCGGCCGGGGCCAAGGTCAGCGTCCAATGGACGGGCCCCAACTACCCGCACGACGTGATTTCGGTCGTGCGCGCCGGTGCCCCCGGGAGGGAGTCGGTAAACCACACGCCGACCGCCGCCGGCACGCCGCTCAGCCTGCTGCTGCCGGCGGAACCCGGTGACTGGGAGGTCCGCTACGTGCAGTACCAGGACCACAAGGTGCTGGCGCGCAAGAGCATCACCACCACTGCGTTGGACGCCAAACTCGACATTCCGTCGACGGCGCCGGCCGGCTCCACCATCGACGTTGGCTGGACCGGGCCGAACTACCCCTACGACCACATCTCGGTAGTGCGGGCCGGTGCGTCGGGCCGGGACGCGGTAAACCACACGCCCACCGAAGCGGGCACGCCGCTGAAGCTGCGGTTGCCCGCGGAGGCGGGTGACTGGGAGGTCCGCTACGTGCAGTACCAGGACCACAGGGTGCTGGCACGCAGGACCATCACCACCACGCCGGTGACCGCGAGCCTGGAGATCCCGGAGCGCGCGGCGGCCGGATCAAAGATAGGTGTCGAGTGGACCGGTCCTGGCTACCCCTACGACGTTATCGCGGTCGCCAAGCCGGGAGCGGCCGGGAGAATCTCGCAGGAGCAGAGCCCCACCGACGACGGCAGCCCGCTACGGCTAAAGGTGCCGGACGAACCCGGCACCTGGGAAGTCCGCTACGTCCAGTACCAGGGCAACAAGGTGCTGGCGAGGAAGACGCTGACGGTCACGGCCGCCGAATCGGCCGACTAGCGCGGCAGGGCTCCCTCCATCTGCGGCGGCGGCCGATCACTGCCGCCGCAGGTCCGCAGGATTGCCCTTGCCATCGATCGCATCGAGCTGCGCGGGTTCGAGCAGCGCATCGCGTTCCCAGCCCGCCACGCTCGCTGCGGCATCCACGGCGTGCGCCCAGGTACAGCGGTTGGCGAACAGCATGCCCGGCACGTCCAGCGTGCCGCCGCGACTGATGTAGCCGAGCGCCCGGGTCGTGGCGCGGCCGCTGTCGATGCGGCGCAGGATGCCGACCATCGGCTCGGGGCGGGTGTGGGTCAGGATCACCCGCGGCAGGTGGGGCGGGAACAGCGCATCGATCGTGGGATCGTCGTCGACGAACGCCGCTTCGATGTCATCGCGGGGGATCCGCAGCCGACCCGGCTCGAGGATCACGGTGACGCAGGCATGCTTGCCCCGATCGGCCAACTGCTGATGCGCCTTCATCGCCTCCTCCAGCTGGTAGGCGCCGAGCGCGACCAGCTGCACGGCCGCCTCGGCGGGATCGCCGACCAGATGGGCGGCGCCGTCGCGGACCAGTTGCCGGGTCATGTCCGCATCAAAACGGTTTTCCACCTCGCGCTTGGAGATGATCACGCAGGCCACCTGGCCGCGGTGGGCGTACACGTCACGCAGTGCCGCCACCGCGGTGTTGCCGTCGACGGGAAACAGCACGCGTGAGGTATCGGACATCTCTCCCAACAGCGCCTCGCCCATGGTCGGGTCCTGGTGCGACTGCTCGTTCTTGGCGTTCTCCCACGTGTGCGAGGTGACGATCAACGGCACCGAGATCCAGCCGGGCTTTTGTCCCACCTGGCGCTGGTGGCGGGCGAAGATGATCTCCTGGCGCAGCAGGCCGAGCATCTTCACGGCAAATGCCTCGTAACTGACGATCAGGTTCAGCCCGCCCTTGTTGCCCAGCGCGGCGGCGGCGACCGCTTCCTCGTTGAGCGCGGTAATTACCGCGCCGTACAAATGCTCCGGCACGCCCCGTTCGGGCTGGTTGACCCGGTGCTTGAGCAGTTCCAGCGTGCCGCCCATCTTGTTGCTGGCCAGCTCGTCGGGGTTGCCCACGCGCATGCGCAGCTCGGGATTGCTGTTGGCGAGTTCGACAAACCACTGGTCCAGCGTCGTCATCGCGCTGCCCTGGCTGCCCCTGGTTTCCCAGCGCGGTTCGGGCAGATCGGGTGCGGCAGGACGGCGATGGGCCATGGGGTGTGCACTTTCCAGCGCGCGTTCCTGCCCGGCATGGGTGGCGAATGCGGCCAGCGCAGCGTCCAGTTCGGACGGCGGGACAAACAGGGCGGCCGCGCTTTCGTTGAACAACCGCCGGGTGGCCGCATCGGTGTGCGGATTGCCGGCCAGCGGCAGATTGTGGGCGGCGTTGCTGTCGGCGCCGGGAAAGCCGAAGCCCTTTTCGGTCTCGGCAATGACGTAGGGCATCGGCGCCGGATAATGCTGGTCCGGATCGGCGACGAACCTGCGCAGCGCATCCTCGCTTTCGATGATCGCGCACGCGATTGCGGCGGGGTCCCGGCCATCCACGGTCACGGGCTCGAAGCCGTTGTGGCGGACGTCCTCGGCCAGCCATTCCGCGCCGCCCTGCTGCATGATCTGGGTGCGCTGCTCGATTCGGCGGCCGTTGAGGATCATCACGGGCACGGCGAGACCGCTGTCGTAGGCGCGCCACCAGCGCGGCGCCCAGTCCGGCCCGCGCTGCTCCTCGAACGCACCGTCACTGAGGAAGGCAACCAGCGATTCGCCGACCAGCGGCATGTGGATGTACTGCAGGCCGGCAAAGCCGAGGTAGCCGCCTTCCGATACCGCGCCCGCGGTGTTCGGCCCCGCGTGGCTACCCAGTGGCACCGCCGGGACGCCGTTCGCATCAATGGCGTAGGAATAGAAATCCCTGCACAGCTGCGAGAGGCCCTTCTCGCTGCGGTCGTAGCGGCCTTCCTGCGCCGGGGATACGTCGCCGGTCAATGCATTCACCGCCTCGATGGCAGCCACGCAATGGCCCTGGCCCATGATCCACGAGCGCGTGGTACCGGTCAGCGCGTTGGCCAGCAGATAGGCAACGTAGGCCTGGACCATGTTCAGCGAGCCACCCGTGTGGCCCTCGGGGGTCGGCTTGAAGTCCTCGGCCGACAAGGGCGCCCCCGACATGTCGACGCGCAGCGCATAGCTCATGTGCGCGACCACCTTCATCCCCGCGCACGTCACGCGGTCGGCGGCGGCGAGCAGCGTGTAAATGACCGCCTCGTCCGCGCCTCCGGCAACAAGCCGGGACACCAGTGCGTCGACACGGTTGACGGTGTCGTCGCGATGGACGATGGGGCCGTAGCCGGAAAGCCAATGCTGGCGCGGGTTGGAAAGGGTATTCATGGGATAGGCCTTGTGTGGTGCCGAGAGCTTGCAATGGGCGTGCGACGTGGTTGGAGCGTGCGCTCGATCAGGGCGGATGGTCGTTGGCCGCGAGCAGTTCACGGGCGTGGCGAGCGGCGATCCACTCCTCATTGGTCGGTTCGACCGCGACGAGGACGCGACTGTCCGCCGCCGAGATGACCGGAGCGTCGATGGCATTCGCGTTGGCGTCGAGCTTCACGCCCAGGTACGCCAGGTCGCGACACACCCGCTCACGGATGAAAACACTGTGCTCACCGATGCCTGCGGTGAAGGCGAGCAGGTCCAGACCGCCGAGCACGGCGGCCATCGCGCCGATCTCTTTCACAATGCGACGCACGAACAGCGCGAGCGCAATCCTTGCGCGTTCGCCGGATTCGCCGGGATCGTCCTCGTGCTGGACCAACACCCTTGGCTCGGAGGAAATGCCGGACACCCCGAGCAGGCCGGAGTCGTGGTACAGCGTCGACGCCACGTCCTCCAGCGAGAGTTTTTCCACCTCCATCAGGTAGAGCAGGGCGCCCGGATCGATGGAGCCCGTACGTGTGCCCATCATCAGCCCGTCGAGCGCGGAAAACCCCATGGTGGTGGCGACGCTCTTCAGGTCCTGCATGGCACACAGGCTGGCCCCGCTGCCCAGGTGGGCGACGATGACCCGCCCGCGCGCCACTTCGCCATGACGCTCGGGCAGGGCGTGGCTCATGAACTCGTAGGACAGGCCGTGGAATCCGTAGCGGCGCAGGCCGCGCTGCCACGCCGAATACGGCAGCGGCAGGATCTGCTCGACCTTGGGCAGGGTGTGGTGAAAGGCGGTGTCAAAGCACGCGACCTGGATGATGTCAGGGCGCTGCTCCAGCAACAGGCGCATCGCCTCCAACGGAAACGGTTGATGCAGCGGCGCCAGCGGCACGTAGCTGCGCAGGTCCGCAAGGATCGGCAGGGTCACGATCGTGGGATCGAAATACCGGGTCCCGCCGTGGACCACGCGATGGGCGACCGCAATCACGCGACGCCCGTCCAGGCGCCGCGTGATGCGTTGCTGGATCAGCTCCAGCGCGGCACTGTGCGGGTGGGCCGGGTCCAGATCGACGGCAAATGGCTCCACCCCGGTTTCACCGAAATCCGGCGAGGAGCCGCCGATGCCCTGGACCTTGCCGTTCCACAGCGGCTGGCGCGGCAGCGGCTCGGCATCGGCCGGAAACACGGCGAATTTGATGCTTGATGAGCCGCAGTTCAGGACAACGATGAGTGCGCCGGCGGGGTCCACCACTAGCGCGTCGGCGTTACCCGCCAGATCGTGTTGGACAGGTCATCGGCAACAATCAGCGCGCCGCGCGGATCCACCGTCACGCCCACCGGCCGGCCACGCGTCTTCCCATCCTCGTCGCGGAAGCCGGTCACGAAGTCGATCGGATCACCGGACGGGCGGCCCGCGGTAAAGGGAACGAAGACGACCTTGTAGCCGACGGGGTCCTTGCGGTTCCAGCTGCCGTGCTCACCGATGAATGCGCCTTCGGCAAACTGCGCGCCCATGACCGGCGAAGAGAAGTCCAGACCGAGTGCGGCCACATGCGAGCCCAGGCTGTAGTCGGGCGCGATCGCCGAGGCGACCTTGTCCGGGTCCTGCGGCTTCACCCGCGGGTCGACGTTCTGGCCCCAGTAGCTGTACGGCCAGCCGTAGAAGCCGCCGTCCCGGATCGAGGTCAAATAGTCGGGCACCAGGTTCGGGCCAAGTTCGTCACGCTCGTTGACGGCGGCCCACAACTGGTCGGTCCCCGGCAGGATCGCCAGGGCCGTCGGGTTCCGTACGCCGGTGGCATAGGCGCGATGGGCGCCGGTCGACGCGTCGATCTGCCAGATCGTGGCGCGGTCGACTTCGGCCACCATGCCGCGCTCGGTGATGTTGCTGTTGGAGCCGATGCCGACGTAGAGGAACCGCCCATCGGGGCTGGCGGTCATCGCCTTGGTCCAGTGGTGGTTGATCGCCGACGGCAGCGGCGTCACGGTGACGGGCGGGGCGTCTGCACGGGTCTGCCCGTCGGTGTAGTCAAAGCGCACCAGCGCATCCTGATTGGCGACATACAACGCGCCGTCGACGAAGGCCAAACCGTAGGGTGCATTCAGATCCTCGGCGAACACGGTCTGCAGCTCGTACTTGCCGTCGCCGTCGGCATCGCGCAGCAGGGTAAGGCGGTTGCCGCTCTTCGCCGGCGTGGTGCCCTTGGCCTTGATCGGACCGGCAATCAGGTCCTTGGGCTTCAAGGCCGGTGCGTTGCCGCCCTTGCCCTCGGCCACCAGGATGTCGCCATTGGGCAGCACCAGGGTCTGCCGAGGGATCTTCAGATCGGTGGCGATCGCAGTGATGGAATACCCGTCCGGCACGGTCGGGAGCTTGTCGCCCCAGTTGGTCGGATTGGCGATCGTCATGCGGGGAAGCAGGCCACGCTGGTGGTCGGGCAGGACCGGGTCAGCGCCGTACTGTTCGGGATCGGGGTCGGTGCCGCCACAGGCGGACAGCGACAGCGCGGCCAGGACCGCAATGAGCAGGGAAGTGCGCTTCATGACAGGACTCCTGTCCGGCGTGACATGGACGCAGCGCTAGCGGCGACGCAGGCGAGCAGGACAACAATGACCGACAGCACCAGGCCTTCCGGCATGCTGGCCCAGGCATCCTTGGCGTGGATCAGCGCGTTGATGAAGCCGAGTATCCAGGTGATGAGCAGGAGTACCGGGTAGACCAGGCGCCGCGAATCGCCAACCCGCGGACGGAACAAATCGACGAAGCCCCAGACCACGGCGAGCGCGGTCAGGACCAGCGCGCCGGCGATCAGCCAGGAGGCGAAGTTGTTCCACTGGATTTCGTAGGTGGATGCGTACGCCCAATCACTGAGCATTGCCGCGATGAAGAGGGTGATGGCGCCGCCCAGCAGGAATGCGTGCAGCGGGGCAATCTGGTCCCTGACTGCGAGGGATCGATCAACGGTTGCTGCCATGTCTTTGCTCCGGGAGAGGACAGAAGGGATTTTTCGCGGACCCAACGTCCTGTCAGGAATCCAACGGGATGACCTTAACCCGGGCAATGTGGGCGGGGCGTTAGCGGAAATGGAGGTACCCGCGCCCGGCGTGCAGATGCGTACGCCGCTAGAGCAGCCGCGTCCCAAGCGGAACGGGCTTATCGGGAACACACAGCGCCACGTTTCCGTCCGCGTCGTGGAACCCGGTGACGAGGCACTCGGACATCAACGGCCCGATCTGCTTGCGGGGGAAGTTGACAACGGCCACGACCAGCTTCCCTATCAATTCCTCGGGCTGGTAGAGGCCGGTGATCTGGGCGCTGGACTTCCTGACGCCGATCGCCTCGCCAAAGTCCACCTGCAACACGTAGGCCGGCTTGCGTGCCTCTTTGAAAGGGTACGCATCAACGATACGGCCGATGCGAAGCTCGACCTTGAGGAAATCGTCAAAGGAGATCGGAGGCGTAGGTTCGGTCATGGGTGTCGTGACGCGGATGGGTGTTTGCCGGCGGGGGAGATTGGGGATGGTATCGAATGAGCGGTTTTGCTTAGTGCACGGGTACCAAGCGTGCTCTAACGTGAGATGGGAATCTCCAGGTAGCTGTCTGTATGCCAGGCGATCTCCAGAGGCTCCTTTGCATCGGCGATGGATTCGTCGCTGACGTCGCGGCCGGTGCCGTAGTTGATCTGGTGATACGGATTCAGGTTGACGTCCACCACAAGCATCAGCCTACTGCCCGCTTGGAGTTGCCGGCTGACCAACAAGGAACGCTTGATTTCGATCGAGGTCTTTTCGCCGGGCTTCAGCAAGCTCCGATGGCTCATGTTATCCGCGAAACTCGCACGACCGAGATAATAGGAGAGCTGGAGTAGCGTCCCATCGGGCTGGACTTCGTACAGTACTGCGCCGAGATCGACGTCTCGCTTGTTGATGGTGACATTCAGCGCGCCGCTGAACATCCCATTCACTGAAATGGGTTCATCCAACGGTTCGCTGACAAATGCCAGTCCCGTGGACGGGGCTTCCTTGCCCTTTATGGGAGCAGGGTAGTAGTCGTTATGGGAGGCGCCGCGATCTGCGAGGTCCACCACCTGTTCGAGGCTGGCAGACTTTGCCGGCAAGCGGCATGTCAAGCGGAAACGTTTTTCACCAGCCGGTTCGTTCGTCAGATACAGCTTCAGTATTTCAGTGCTCATGGCGTCCAGTGAGCGTGCTTGCCGCCAGACATTGGCCCCCATGACCTGGTAATTGACGCGGTCCTTGAGCAGAGCAGGCCGTGCGCCGTCGCGCAGCACGTGATCCAGCCATTGGAAGGTGAGCTCCTGCGTATCGAACTGCGCGACCGGATCCAACGTGTAGCCACGAAGCTCGCGCGGCTTCCGGCGGGTCTGCGCGCTGAAATGGTCGTATGGGCCCGCTACCAGATAATGCTCGGCGTTCCTGTTGTACTTGAGGTGCTCTGTGAGGTAGTGCAGGGCAGAGATCTGCCCATCGTCGTAGTAGCCGGTAATTGACAGCACCGGGATGTCGATGCGCGCATAGTCCTCCCGGTAGGGTGCCTTCGCCTGCCAGTAAGAGTCGTACGCGGGGTGATCCAGCCACCGCTGCAGCAGCGGATTGGGCGTGCCGTCTACCTTGTCGATCTCGCGATACCGGCGCCCGCTCGCGTACCATTTGTTATTCAGGGCATCCCACCTGTCGGGATCTCGATACACCTCGTTGTCGAGCGACTTGTTGTTGCTGACGTAGAAGCCCCAACCGTAGTTGGCGTTGAGGAAGACGTTGTTCCACATCGGCAACCCGAGCCCGGGCATCGCGGCGACGTACGTCACGATCGTTTTCAGCGCCGGATGAAGCCGCTTGGTGGCTGCCCACGCGGTGTAACCCGAGTAGCTGCCGCCGTACATGGCGACTTCGCCGTTGCTCCATGGCTGACGACTGATCCAGTCGATGACGGCGTAGGTGTCGTCCACCTCGTGTTCGTAGGGCTCCACGGGGTCGCTGCCAGTTAGGCGCGACGGTACCATCGAACCAGCCGCCACAATGCGATGAGGAACGAGAGTGGGATCACGACTACCGCGAAGAGTGACCACAGAAAGAGTAACCCGCTAATACTTCCAGCCCACCCGTTGCATTGGAAGCCGCCGAATCCAAATGCGCAGCTCGATGTCGAAATTGCCGTTGCGACTATACCCAGAGCCACTAGCAAGATGAACGTCGCGACGGAAACGACTGGAAATCTGGCCGTTCCTTCCATGGGTCTAACACCGTAGTTAAGCCGACCCCCAACGCGTTGGCCGGATGCTGATGGAAATGGAACTATGACTTTGCCTGGAAATGGGACTTCGGGGGCTCGGCTTGAACTGCCAGTTAGGTTGCAACGGTAGCTGAGAAAAGTCAGCGGTGAAAGACCCTGCTGGCAGTAACGCGAGAGACGGTGCCTGCGCCCGATGAGCTGCACTGCGGGGACTTGCCCGGTCGCCGCGTTGTGCCCGAGCGAGAAACCTGCGGCGCAGGCCTGCAAATGTCTCCGCTGACTCCGGCGACGCGGACCAGTCATCTGTTGCGACACCAGGAATTGCGGTGAAGCGACTCAAACAATCGTTGCGACACCGCACTGACGCCCATGATGCTTTTGCTGCGACCTAACACCGTAGTTAAGCCGACCCCCGACACGTAGTCCGGAGGTTGGCGGAAATTGAGCAACGACTCTGCCTGGAAATGGGACTTCGGGGGTTCGGCTTGAACGACCAGTTAGGCGCGTTTGGCACTTGGTCGGTCCATTCATTCCTACCCGTAGATAGTAAAGGCTACAGAAAGGAGAAAAGCAACTTTAAGCGAAACTGTGGAGAGGATCGCGACTGTCCGGGAGCGTTGAAGCAGGAGAACATAGCTGCCGTTTAGAACCAAAGCGATCCAGCTAGACGCCAAGATCGAGACAAGTCCGCCAGACCAGTGAAACACAACCCCGTATCCCAGAACTCCCAAAGCGGCGCCCAGCAGCGCGGACCTTGCGTATTTGGCACCCAACTCAACGAAAGATACCGTCCAAAAGAGTGCCTCAAGGATCATGGTAGGGATGCCAACACCGAGAAATAATTCTGGTGGTGCTTCTGAAAGTTCGTTGATTCGAAGTTCATCCGCATCCGATGCAAATAAATCTGCGATCTCCAGGCCGCCGAAGAGCAGGATCGCGGTGAGTGAGATGACGATCCATGTCGGGAATCCTTTCATAGGGGCCTAACGCCTGAATTAAGCCGACCCGCGAAGCGGGTTCGGCTTAAATGAATTGTTAGGCCGCAGTCGAGATATCGTGCACATCTCGAAGCTGTGTAGCAAGCCAGTTAATGTCGTTAAGCTCGTCATTATGAAATATAGTGTGGAGACCAGTCTCACGTGCGATGACGAGGTTTTGTTCAGCATTGTCAATGAAGACCGCTTCCGTCGGATTACAGCCGGCTTCGGACAATGCCTGAATAAAAATATTCGGTGTGTACTTGGATGAGCCAATGCGTCCGGAAGTCACGATTGGGCTAAATGCTGCTTGTAAGGAGTGGCGTCTAACTAAGTGATCCATGCGATCAAAGCTGTTGTCAGTAATAATGCCAACGGCATATGTGGGCCGTAGTTGTTTGGCAAGAACAAGCATGTCCTCGTTCATCGGTGTTGCATCGAATGCATCGATCAATTTGCTTAGTTCAATTTTACGACCGAGAGCGGTACAAATGTCCGGCCAAATCGCTTCGTGGGTGGTTTTTCCGAGGATTAGATCCCCTTGGTGGGGAAAAAACGCTTGTTTAAGCTCTGCTTCAGGGATTCCTGTGGAGCAACTAAGTGAACGAATGGTGGTCTGTGACCCTGACTTATCAGTCGTTAGGACGCCATCGAAGTCGAAGAAAATGCTTTTGATGTTTGGCATTGATGCGAGTCAGAGTGGAAGTGCGGCCTAACACCTATTCGGCACCAGATTGGTGCCTATTCCCTGTGTCTAGTCCCGAAGTCCAGATCTTTTTCTGAGCGCTGCACCCGATAAGTCAGCGGCTTCCCTCAACTCGAGGTGCATAACACTTGTGTCTAATCCCGGGTCAGTCCTAGACGCCGTTCCCCGGCCGAAATATCGCATTACGTCCGCGCGAGCGCAATTGCGCCCGCGCTGTGCCCGCTTGGCTGCGCTGGAGGCCCATCCCTTTCCCCCAGGCACAAAAAAACCGGCACATGGCCGGCTTTTGCTTTCTGCCTTGCAGCGCGTGGCTGACAAGTGGTCGGGGAGACAGGATTCGAACCTGCGACTTCTACGTCCCGAACGTAGCGCTCTACCAGGCTGAGCTACACCCCGACTGCAGAGCCGGTGATTGTAAGCACCGTCACCGGACTGCGCAAGGGCCTGGGCGCCGCGCCCGGGCCGGCATGGAGGGGGCGGGGCCGCTAAACTGTGCGTCATCTATTGCGACGTTCTGTCACTGGAGTCCTGCTTGATCAAGCCGCGTACGCCTCCCGGGATCATGGAGCTGCTGCCCCGTGACCAGATTGCCTTCCAGCGCATGCTCGACGTCATCCGCCGCAACTATGAGCGCTTCGGCTTCCTGCCGGTGGAGACTCCGGTCATGGAGCTGTCGGACGTGCTGCTGACCAAGTCCGGGGGCGAGACCGAGCGCCAGGTCTATTTCGTCCAGTCCACCGGCGCGCTCGAGAAGGCTGCCGCGGGCGGGGAGGGCGTTCCGGAGCTGGCGCTGCGTTTCGACCTGACGGTGCCGCTGGCGCGTTATGTCGCCGAGCACGAGCACGATTTGACGTTCCCGTTCCGTCGTTACCAGATGCAGCGGGTGTATCGCGGCGAGCGCGCGCAGCGCGGGCGGTTCCGCGAGTTTTACCAGTGCGATATCGACGTGATTGGCAAGGATGCGCTGTCGGTGCGCTACGACGCCGAGATCCCGGCCGTCATCCACGCGGTGTTTTCCGAGCTGGCGATCGGCAAGTTCACCATCCAGCTCAACAACCGCAAGTTGCTGCGTGGCTTCTTCGAGGCCCAGGGCGTCGCGGATGGCGAGCTGCAGGCGCGGGTGCTGCGCGAGGTCGACAAGATCGACAAGCGCGGTCCCGACTATGTGCGGGAGACGCTGACAGGTCTGGACTTCGGCCTGCCTGCAGCGGCCGTCGACAGCATCCTGACCTTCGTCCAGGTCCGCTCGAGCTCGCACGCGGACGCGCTGGCGCAGCTGGATGCGCTGGGCGAGGGCAACGAGGCCCTGCGTGAGGGCATCACCGAGCTGCGTGAGGTGCTGGCGCTGGTCCGGGCGATGGGCGTTCCCGAGTCCGACTACGCGCTCAACTTCTCCATCGCGCGCGGGCTGGATTACTACACGGGCACCGTTTACGAGACCACGCTGGACGACTACCCCCAGATCGGTTCGATCTGTTCCGGCGGTCGCTACGAGGATCTCGCCAGCCACTACACCAAGTCGAAACTGCCGGGTGTCGGCATTTCCATCGGTCTGACCCGGCTGTTCTGGCAGCTGCGCGAGGCCGGCCTGGTGGAGACCGCCGCCAGCTCGGTGCAGGTGCTGGTGACGCAGATGGACAGCGGGTCGCTGCCGGACAGCCTGGCGATCGCCAACGACCTGCGCCATGCCGGCATCAATACCGAGGTGGTGATGGAGGCGTCCAAGCTTGCCCGCCAGTTCAAGTACGCAGACCGCGCCGGCATCCGCTTCGTGGTCGTGCTGGGCGAGGACGAGATGGCCAAGGGCACGGTGACAGTGAAGGACCTGCGCCGCGCCGATCAGTTCGAGGTCGAGCGGGGCGAGCTGGCGCGCGCGCTGCGGGTCGAGTTGGCCCAGCCGGAGGTGCAGCGATGAAGCCGGTCCGTCTTGACGGGCGCTCGCTGACGCGGGGCGGGCTGGTCGCGGTTGCCCATGGCGCGCACGTCGAGCTCGCTGCCGAGCAGTTGCCCGCCGTCGCCCGCGCCGCCGATTTCCTCGCCGAGCAGGTGCGCCGCGAGGAGCCCATTTACGGCGTTTCCACCGGCTTTGGCAGCAACGCCGACCGCCTGCTGGGTGCGCGTCGCGTGCGCGAGGCGCTGCCCGGCGAGGAGCCGACCGGCGAGAGCCTGCACGCGGAACTGCAGCGCAACCTGATCGTCACCCACGCCGTCTGCGTGGGCGAACCGTTCCCGGCCGACGTGGTGCGCGCGATGCTGTGCATCCGCATCAACACGCTGATGCGTGGTCACTCCGGCGTCCGGGTGGAGACCCTGCAGGCGCTGGTGGCGATGCTCAACGCAGGCATCGTGCCGGTAGTGCCGCAGCTGGGTTCCGTCGGTGCCTCGGGCGACCTCGCGCCGTTGTCGCATCTCGCCATCGTGCTGCTGGGCGGTGGCGAGGCGTTCTATCAGGGCGAGCGCATCAGCGGCGCCGACGCGCTGGAACGCGCGGGCCTGGCGCCGGTCACGCTGTCGTACAAGGAAGGGCTGGCACTGAACAACGGCACCGCGCAGATGCTCGCCTGCGGCGTGCTGGCGCTGTCCAGACTGGAGGACCTGCTCGACACGGCCGACCTCGCCGCGGCGATGACCATTGATGCCTTCGCCGGCCGGTTGGGCGCGTTTGCCGGGAAGGTCCACGAGTTGCGGCCGCATCCCGGTCAGGTCGAAGTCGCTGCGCACCTGCGCAAGCTGCTGGAAGGTTCCACCCTGTCGGATATTCCCTATCACCTGGTCCCGACGTTCAAGCCGTGGACGGCGCAGAGCTGGGACACGCCGGAGGCGCAGGCGCTGCGATTCGACATCGGCTGGAACTGGGTTCCGCTGGACCAGCGCCACGGGCGCGAGAAGTTCTACACCCGCTTTCGTCCGTTCAAGGGCGGCAAGAAGCACCAGCCGCAGGACAGCTACTCGCTGCGTTGCATCCCGCAGGTGCACGGCGCGGTCCGCGACGCGGTCGCCCAGGCCGCCCGCGTGCTGGACATCGAGCTCAATGCGCTGACCGACAACCCGATCATCTTCCCCGACGCCGATGCCGAGCACGTCGAGCAGCAGGTGATTTCCGCCGGCCACTTCCACGGTATGCCGCTGGCGCTGGCGATGAGCTACGTCAAGGCCGCCATCCCGGTGCTGGCGAGCATCTCCGAGCGCCGCCTCAACAAGCTGGTCGATCCCGCCACCAACGACGGCCTGCCGGCCTTCCTGATCGGCAACGAGGACGCCACCGAGTCGGGCTTCATGATCGTGCAGTACACCGCCGCGGCGATCGTCAACGACCTCACCAGCCGCGCGATGCCGGCCTCGGTGTATTCCATCCCCACCAGCGCCAATGCCGAGGACCACGTATCCATGGGCGCCAACGAGGCGCGCCACGTGCTGGCAATGGCCGATGACCTGGGCAAGGTGCTGGGCCTGGAGTTGTACACCGCCGCCCAGGCGCTGGACCTGCGCACCGACATGATCAACGCCGCCCGCGAGCTGGCCCGGCAGGGCGACGTGGAAGCCCTGGCGGCGAAAATCCAGGGCGCCCCGCGCAATGCCGAAGACCATGCGGCATTCCTGGCCGAGGTGGATGCCCTGCGCGCCGAGCTGGCGGAGGCGGAGGCCTTCCATCCGGGCGACGCGGTGGCCGCCGCGCATGCCGCGATCCGGGCGCGGATCCCGTTCCTGGAGCGCGACCGCGCCCTGGATCGCGATGTCGCCGCCGCGGTGCAACTGGTCGTGGACGGCGACGTGCTGGCAGCAGCGCGCGGCAACTGAGCGGCTGAGCAGCTGAGCAGCTGACGGGCTTACGTCGCCGGCGTCACGTCGCGTGCGTTGGCAGGCCGCCGCCCCAGCGCACGCAGTTGCGTCCGTCCGCCTTCGCCCGGTACAGCGCCTCATCGGCCTGCTGCAGGGCGTTGGCGACCTGTGAGCCGCCGTCGACCTGCAACTCGTGAACCCCGATGCTCGCCGTCAGGCGGATCTGGATGCCGGCGACGTCGCAGGCCGACTCGTCCAGGCTGCGACGCAGTTCCTCGGCGACCTGCAGCGCCTGCGCGCCGTCCTTGCCGGGCAGGCCCACCACGAACTCCTCGCCCCCGAACCGGGCCACCACGGCGTTGTAGCGGCGCAGGATCTGGCCCAGCAAATGCGCGCTGAAGCGCAGACACTCGTCACCGACGAGGTGCCCATGCTGGTCGTTGATGTCCTTGAAGTGGTCCAGGTCGATCATCAGCACTGACAGCGGCTGCTCCGCGCGGTAGGCCTCGACCATCAGTTGCTGGAATCGCTCCATGAAATGCGCGCGCGTGTGCAGGCCGGTCAGGCCGTCGCGCTGGCTGGATTCCCGCAATCGCGCATGCGCCTGCCCGAGCTGGTCCAGGGCCAGGCGCAGCTCCGAGGTGCGCTGCTCGACCTCCTGGGCCAGTTCCTCGCGGCCGGCGCGGATGATGCGCTCGTTCTCCTGCCGCAGCGCCGAGTAGCGGTAACTGAGCGCGATGGACAGCAGCAGCATCTCCGTCGCCGAGCCGATCTGCACGCCGTACTCGGTGAGGAAGGTTTTCGGCAGGACGCCAAACGCCAGCGCGGCGAACATCCCGGTACCGGCCAGGAACAATCCCCAGGCCAGCAGGAAGATCCGCGCCGGCTTGTAGCCGCGTGCGGTCACCACGATCGATTCAATGGCGATCCAGGCGATGCTGACAAACACCGCCGCCGAGGCCACCGGCGTGGCGATACGGTAAGGCAGCCAGACCGAGGCGAGTCCCCAGGCGACGAAGAAGGCAATCATCGCCAGCCCGACCAGGTCGCCGAGGCGCCAGCGCTGGCGCAACTCGAGGAAATAGCGGGCGAACTGCTGCATGCCCACCTGGGCCAGACAGATCGACAGCGGCACCGCCTTGTCGGCGAGCCAAGGCGATTTGGGCCACAGGTATTCAAACCCCAGGCCGTTGAGCGTGAACAGCACCAGCCCGAACGCCGAGATATGCAGCAGGTACCAGAAATAGCTGGGGTCGCGCAGCCGGAGCCACAGCACCAGGTTGTAAACAAACAGTGCCAGCAGGATGCCGTAGTACAGGCCGATGCCGAACTGGGCATCGCGCGACACCTCGGCGAACGCGCCCGGGGTGTACAACCACAGCGGCACCTGCATGGAACTCTGGCTGCTGATGCGCACCAGCAGGTCGACCGGCGGGCCAGGGGGCACGTTGATCCAGAAGTTCGGCAAGCGGTAGCGGATGCTGCGGGCCTCGAAGGGCAGGGCGTCCCCACCGGTATGGGTATCGACGTGGCCGTCCGCGTGCAGGGTGTGCACTTCGATGTAGTCGCTCAGCGCGTATTTCTGCACCAGCAGCCAGCGCGGCTCGCGCAGGTTCGCGTTGACGAGGCGGGCGTGGAACCAGAAGGCGCCCGGCTGGAAACCGAACGCGGTCTTGTTGTCGGGCAGTGGCGAGAAGCCTCCCGACGCGAGCCTTTCGCGAACCGCCGCAAGATCGTCCTGCCCGCCCGGGTCGTGGTAGACGCTCACGTAAGGGGTCAGTTCAAGGCGCGAGGTGTGGATGTCGAGATGCAGCGCCGGACGCCCGGTGACCACATCCGAATCGACGGGATGCGCCTGCAGCGCCACGGACACGCTCGCCAGTGCCAGCCACGCCAGCACGCCGCGCCACCCGGACAGCTTCCTGCCACTCATCGGTTATCCCCGTCAACGCCGCTGCGAACGCCCGTTCGCCGACCCGCACGCGGGTCGTATCCCCCGTTTTGTGGCCCCCGGGAGAATCGTACCCTCGCAATCGTCTTGACGGAACAGGAAGCGTGCACTAACGTACCAGCACGTTATTACATTATTACGCTATTACGAGATCCATGAAGCGACTGGCCAGCCAACCCGACAACGCCAACGATGCGCTCGACGCGCTTGCCGAGGCCTTGGCGTGCCTGCAGGGCAGGGACGATGTCCGCGCGTTCCTGCTCGACCTGTGCACGCCGGCCGAACTGGAAGCGATGACCGATCGATGGCGGGTCGTCCCGCTGCTGCTGGAGGGCGTTCCCTACCGCGAGATCCACTCGCGCACCCAGGTGAGCGTTACCACCGTCGGCCGGGTCGCCCGGACCATTGACCACGGCGCCGGGGGTTACGCCGCGGCGATCCGCCACAGCCATCCGGAGCTGCATCCAGGCGACACCTGACCCGATGGCGGCATCGCCGTCCATCGGTTTCACGCCGCACCGTCCGCCTCCCGCTTCGCCCCACGTTTCCGGATAACCCCATGAGCCCACCCGTTCCCGCCGGCCGCGACCGCCTGCGTATCGCCATCCAGAAAAATGGCCGCCTTGCCGAGCCCGCGCGTGCCTTGCTTGCCTCCTGCGGCATGAGCTGGCGGGAAAGCCGCGACCGCCTGTTCTGTTACGGCGAATCGCTGCCGGTGGACCTGCTTCTGGTCCGAGATGACGACATTCCCGGCCTGATCGCCGACGGCGTCTGCGACCTGGGCATCGTCGGGCGAAACGTGATGGCCGAGCAGGACGGCGCGCGGCGCGCCTCCGGGGCCGCGCCGGCATTCAGGGAATGGCGCGCGCTGGGTTTTGGCGACTGCCACCTGGCGCTGGCGATCCCCGAAGGCGAGGCGTGGGAGTCTCCGGCGCAGCTGTCGGGCAAGCGCATCGCGACCAGCTATCCGGCGCTGCTGTCCGAATGGCTCGCGTGTGAGGGCGTCCAGGCCGAGGTGGTGCTGCTGTCCGGCTCGGTCGAGATCGCGCCGCGGCTCGGGCAGGCGGACGCCATCTGCGATCTGGTTTCCAGCGGAGCGACCTTGGCGGCCAACCAGTTGAAGGCGGTGGTGACGCTGTTTCAGAGCGAAGCGGTGCTCGCCGGTCCGATGCAGGATCTGGATGCCGCGCGCGGCGAGCTGGTGGAACTGCTGCTGCGCCGCCTGGACGGCGCGCTGCGGATCCGCAACAGCAAGCTGCTGCTTTTCCAGGCCACGCGTGAAAGCCTGCCCGAGTTGCTGCCGCTGCTGCCCGATGCCGAGGCGCCCACCGTCATGCAGGTCGACGGCGCGGATCGTTTGGCGTTGCAGGCCCTGTGCCACGGCCACCTGACCTGGCAGCGGCTGGAGGACCTCAAGCGCGCCGGCGCCATGGGCCTGATGGTGTTGCCGGTAGAAGGAATGCTGGCATGAGCCGCGCATCCATCGCGGCGATCGGGCCGCAGAACCGTCTCCCGTGGGACGCGCTGGACCCGAGGGCGCGCGCGAACGCGCTGCGGCGGCCGGCGCAGGCCGATGGCGCGAAAACGGCAGCCGCGGTGACGGCGTTGATCGAGGAAGTCCGCGTCGGTGGCGACGCGGCACTTCGAGCGCTGACTGCCCGTTTTGACGGCGTCGACATCAACACCCTCGCGGTGTCCGCGGAAGAATTTGCAATGGCCCAAGCGGAAATCGCGCCGGCCCTGCGCAATGCCATCGTCGAGGCAGCGGCCCGGATCGAGCAGTTCCACGCCGCCGGCATGACCCGGCCGTATGCCGTGGATACCGCGCCGGGCGTGCGCTGCGAGCGGATGCTGCGGCCGATCCAGCGGGTCGGACTGTACGTGCCGGCGGGCTCCGCGCCGCTGCCCTCGACCGCGCTGATGCTGGGCATTCCGGCGCGGCTGGCCGGTTGCCGCGATGTCGTGCTGTGCACGCCGCCACGGGCCGACGGCAGCGTCGCTCCGGCCGTGCTGGTAGCGGCGGCGAGCTGCGGCATCGACCGGGTGTTCAAGCTCGGCGGCGTGCAGGCCATCGCCGCCATGGCGCTGGGAACCGCGAGCGTGCCGGCGTGCGACAAGCTGTTCGGTCCGGGCAATGCGTATGTAACCGAGGCCAAGCGCCAGGTCGCGCAGCTGGAGCGTGGCGTCGGCATCGACATGCCGGCAGGACCGTCGGAGGTGCTGGTCATCGCCGATGCCGGCGCGAACCCGGAATTCGTCGCCGCCGACCTGTTGTCCCAGGCCGAGCACGGCCCGGATTCGCAGGTGATCCTGATCAGCGATGACGGCAGTCTGATCGACCGCGTAGTCGCGCAGATCGAGTCGCAGTTGCCGGAACTGCCACGGGTCGAGACCGCGCGCCGGGCACTGCAGTCGGCGCGGATGATCCAGGTGGCGACGTTGGAAGACGCTTTCGCGATCAGCAACGAGTACGCGCCTGAGCACCTGATCCTCGCCCTGCGCGACGCCCGCCGCTGGCTGCCTTTGGTGAGCGTTGCGGGCTCGGTGTTTCTAGGCGACTGGGCACCCGAGGCGCTTGGCGATTACTGCAGCGGCACTAACCACGTGCTGCCGACCAGCGGCGCGGCCCGGTTCGTCGGTGGGCTCAACGTCGCCAGCTTCCAGCTGGCGATCACGGTGCAGGAAGTGGATCGGCAGGGCCTGCGCGCGATTGGCCCGTGCGCGGTGGAACTGGCCAGCGCGGAGGGGCTCGATGCCCACCGCCTGGCCGTCTCGCGCCGCTTGGATGCGGCATGAGCGCGTCCGCCGTGAAAGCCGACCCGATGCGACTGCTGCGCCGGGACCTCGCCGGATTTGCCGGTTACGCGTCGGCCAGGACCGCTGCGTTGGACGGGGACATCTGGCTCAACGCCAACGAATCCCCGTCGCCCAATGCCGCCGATGCCGATGGCGCGCTGCGTCGCTATCCCGAGCCGCAACCGGCCGCCCTGCGCAAGCTGCTGGCCGGGCTGTACGGGTGCGACGCCGACCGCCTGCTGGTCGGGCGCGGCAGTGATGAGGCCATCGACCTGCTGGTCCGCGCGCTGTGCCGGCCCGGCGCCGACGCGGTGCTGGTCACCCCGCCGACCTTCGGGATGTACGCCGTGAGTGCGCGCTTGCACGGCACCGCGGTGATCGAGGTTCCGCTGCTGGACAACGAAGCGTCGGATCTCCCGATTGGGTTCGAAGCCGATTTCGCGGCGATCGAGCGTGCGGCAACCGCGGCTCCGGTCAAGATTGTCTTCCTCTGCTCGCCGGGCAATCCGACCGGCTCTGCGCTGCCGCTGGACCGCATTGAGGCGCTGGCGCTTGCGTTGGAGGACCGCGCACTGGTCGTGGTCGACGAGGCCTACGGGGAATTCAGCGAGGTCGCCTCGGCGGCGTCCCTGATCGACCGTCAACCCAATATCGCCGTGCTGCGGACGCTGTCCAAGGCGCACGCACTGGCTGGCGCGCGGATCGGCAGCGTGATCGCCGATGCCGGCCTGATCGCGGTGCTCCGGCGCTGCCAGGCGCCGTATCCCTTGCCAACGCCGTGCATCGATTTTGCCTGCCGGTCGCTGACGGCCGAGGCGATCGCGCGCACCGATGCCGGCGTCGCCCAGGTCCTCGCCGAGCGCGAGCGCCTCCACGCGGTGCTGACCGACAGCGCAGCCGTCCGGCGGGTCTATCCGTCGCAGGCCAACTTCCTGCTGGTGCGGTTCCACGAGCCCGACGCGGCGATGGCGCGCCTGCTTGCCGCCGGCATTGTCGTCCGCGATCAACGCGCCGCCAGCGGACTTGGGGATGCGCTGCGGATCACCGTCGGTACCCGCGACCAGAACAACCGCGTCATCGACGCCATCAACGCCCTGGAGCGCACGCAATGAGTGGCCTGACCCCGATCCTGTTCGTGGACCGTGACGGCACCCTGATCGAGGAGCCGCATGATTTTCAGCTCGACAGCCTGTGCAAGCTGCGTTTCGTCCGCGACGTCGTGCCGGCGATGCTGAAGTTGCGCGACGCCGGCTATGAGTTCGTGATGGTGACCAACCAGGACGGCCTGGGCACCGACGCATTCCCGCAGGAGGCGTTCGACGGTCCGCAGCAGCTGATGATGCAGATCCTGGAGAGCCAGGGCATCACCTTCCGCGAGGTGCTGATCGACACCAGTTGGCCGGCCGACAACGCGCCCACGCGCAAGCCGGGGATCGGCCTCGCCCTGCACCTGCTGAAGGACCGCGGGATCGACTGGAAGCGCTCGGCGATGGTCGGCGACCGCGAAACCGACAACGGCTTCGCCCACAACATGGGCATCCGCGGGTTCCAGCTGCGTACCGAGCGGTTCGGCGGTGAGTGGGACTGGCCCGGCATCGCCCATGAGCTGGCCGATGCGCCACGCCGCGCGGTGGTCACCCGCGACACCCGCGAGACCCGCGTCCGCGTCGAGGTTGACCTGGACCGCGTCGCCGAGCCGCAGGTCTCGACCGGCCTGGGGTTCTTCGACCACATGCTCGAGCAGATCGGCAAGCACGGCGGTTTCGCGCTGCAGCTGGAGTGCGAGGGTGATCTGCACGTGGACGAGCACCACACCATCGAGGACAGCGCGCTGGCGCTGGGCCAGGCGCTGCGTGAGGCCTTGGGCGACAAGCGCGGCATAGGCCGCTACGGATTCACCCTGCCGATGGACGAGACGCTGGCCAGCGCCGCGCTGGATTTCTCGGGTCGGCCCTATTTCGTGTTCGACGGCGAGTTCCAGCGCGAGATGATCGGCGACATGCCGACCGAACTGGTGCCGCATTTCTTCCGATCCCTGTGCGAAGGCGGACGGATCAACCTCAACCTGTCGGTCCACGGCGACAACGACCACCACAAGGTCGAGGCGGGGTTCAAGGCGGTCGCGCGCACCCTGCGCCAGGCGATCCGGCGCGAAGGCCGGGAACTGCCGAGCACCAAGGGAACACTGTGAGCGCAACGATTCTGGTCGATGCGGGCGGTGCCAACCTGGGATCGGTGCGCTACGCGCTCGAGCGCCTCGGCGCGGACGTCCGGGTCAGCCGTGACCCGGCGGAGATTGCCGCTGCGGACAGGGTGATCCTGCCCGGCGTCGGCGCGGCGGCGTCCGGCATGGCCCGATTGCGCGAGCGCGATCTGGTCGGCGTATTGCGCGGACTGACCCAGCCGCTGCTGGGCATCTGCCTGGGGATGCAGTTGCTGTACGAGGGCTCGGAGGAGGGCGATGTCGAGTGTCTCGGGCTGATTCCGGGCACGGTGCGGAAACTGGCCGCATCGCCTGCCACCGTCGGCGGTCCCGCCATCCGGGTGCCGCACATGGGCTGGAATACCCTGCAGTTTTCCCAGGATGATCCGCTGCTGGAAGGCATCGCGGACGGCACGCACGTGTATTTCGTCCACAGCTACGCCGCGCCGGTCGACGGGCGGACGCTGGCGACGTGCGAACACGGCAGCACGTTCTCCGCGGTGGTGCGCAGCGGCAACCGCTACGGGGCGCAGTTCCATCCCGAGCGCTCGTCAACGGTGGGCATGCGACTGCTCGCCAACTTCCTGACGATCACTACGTGAGCGGGCGCGCGCGCCCATTTGTCCATGGCCGCTTCGTCTCACGATGTCCCACACCCATGATTCCCGGAGTTGATTGCATGCCTTCGCCCGAACCGCATCCTGTCGTCGCAGTGGCCCGGCCCACCCCGGACGCCTTTGTCGTCTATCCGGCCATCGACGTGCGCGACGGCCGCGTGGTCCGTCTGCAGCAGGGCGATTACGACCGCGAAACCCGCTACCCCGACCAGCCGGCCATCGTTGCCACGCGTTATTCCGATGCGGCCGCGTCCTGGCTGCATCTGGTCGATCTCGATGCAGCGCGTGCGGGCGGGTACACCCTGCAACCGCTGTTGCGCGAACTGAAGCAGACGACGAACTTGCAAATCCAGACCGGCGGTGGCGTCCGCACCGAGTCCGATGTCGAGGCGATCCTGGAGGCCGGTGCGGACCGTGTCGTCGTCGGCTCGCTGGCGGTGCGCGAGCCGGACCAGGTGATCGGCTGGATCCACCGTTTCGGCCCCGAGCGCATCACCGTCGCGCTGGACGCACGCCGGGACGAAGACGGGCGCTGGCAATTGCCGACCGCCGGCTGGACCCGCGCCAGCGATGTCTCGCTGGAACTCCTGCTGGCGCGCTACGCCGGCGAAGGCCTACGCCACCTGCTGTGCACCGACATCGCCCGCGACGGGATGATGGCCGGCCCCAACCTGGATTTCTATCGCCACCTGCTATCGCTGGCACCGGACATGCAGTTGCAGGCCTCCGGCGGCGTGCGCGACACCGCCGACATCGCTGCGGTGCGCGACGCGGGCTGCAGCGGCGCGATCCTGGGCAAGGCGCTGCTGGACGGTCGACTGGACCTGGCGTCGGCGCTGGCCGAAGAGCGTCCATGCTGAGCCGGCGGATCATCCCCTGCCTGGACGTCGCCGACGGCCGCGTGGTCAAGGGCGTGCGCTTCCGCGACCACGTCGATGTCGGCGACATCGTCGAGCTGGCCATGCGTTACCGCGACGCCGGCGCCGATGAGCTGGTGTTCTACGACATCACCGCCAGCCCGCAGGGCCGCCACGTGGACAAGGGCTGGGTCGAGCGGATAGCGCGCGTCATCGACATCCCGTTCTGCGTCGCGGGCGGCATCCGCAGCGTGGCGGACGCCCGCGACGTGCTGCACGCCGGCGCCGACAAGATCTCGATCAACACGCCGGCGCTGCAACGGCCGGCACTGGTGGCCGAGCTGGCCGACGCGTTCGGCGTCCAATGCGTGGTCGTGGGCGTGGACAGCCTGCGCGATGAGGACGGCCAGTGGCGCGTGCGCCAGTTCACCGGCGACGTGCAGCGCACCCGGGCGCTGGCGAAGACCACCCTGGAGTGGGTCGCGCAGGTGCAGGAGCTGGGCGCGGGTGAGATCGTGCTCAACTGCATGGGCAGCGACGGCGTGCGCGAGGGTTACGACATTGAACAGTTGCAGCGCGTGCGTGAGGTCTGCGCGGTGCCGCTGATTGCGTCCGGAGGGGCGGGGACTTCCCGGCACTTCCTCGACCTGTTCCGCCGCGTCGACGTCGACGGCGCGCTTGCCGCCAGCGTCTTCCATTCCGGCGCCATCGCCATTCCCGAACTCAAGCAGTACCTGCGCGCGCAGGGCATCGAGGTGCGTCATGCCGTTTCCTGATCCCGACTCGCTCGCCTGGGATCCCGCCACCGGTCTGCTGCCCGCCATCGTGCAGGACGCGGATACCCTGCGGGTGCTGATGCTCGGCTACATGGACCGCGCGGCGCTGCAGACCACTTGCGAGATCGGCCAGGTCAGCTTCTACAGCCGCAGCCGGCAGCAGGCCTGGACCAAGGGCGAGACTTCCGGCAATTTCCTCAACCTGGTCTCGCTGCAGGCGGACTGCGACGACGACACCCTGCTGGTACTGGCGCGGCCGCAGGGACCCACCTGCCACCTGGACCGCGCCAGTTGCTTCCCCGACGCGCCGGGCAACCTGCTGGCCGAGCTCGATGATGTCGTTCGCCAGCGCGAGCTCGAGCGGCCCGCCGGAAGCTATACGACCAGCCTGTTCGAAAGCGGCATCCGTCGCATCGCGCAGAAGGTCGGCGAGGAGGGCGTGGAGACGGCCCTGGCCGCCGTGGCCGAGGATGACGAGGCGCTGTCGGGTGAGGCGGCCGACCTGATCTTCCATCTGATGGTGCTGCTGCGCGCGCGCGGGCTTTCGCTGGACGCCGCGATTGCCGTGATGCGCGAGCGCCACCGCGCCGCCCGCGCCGGTTGAGGGCGGCTTCGGGGGCTCGCCTGGCGTTCGGCGCTGCTAGGCTTCGATCCTGTCTTTGCAACGGAACGGCCCGCATGCGCGCATCCCTCCATCCCTCGGCTCGTCCACCTCACCGCCGTGTGCTGCTGATCCGGCCGACATTCGCGGCGCTGGGTCTGGCCGCAGCGCTGGTCTGCGCGCCGCTGCTGGCTTCCGCGCAGGCCCCGGCCGTCGCGCAGCAAAGCGCGGACTTCACCGGCGTGGTCTACGCCGACACCAATGGCAACGGCCAGCGCGACCCCGATGAGGCGGGCGTGGCCGGGGTCAAGCTCTCCAACGGCCGCGACATCGTCCGCAGCGCCGCCGAAGGCAGCTACCGGATCGCCGTCCGCCCGGGCGACACGGTGTTCGCGGTGAAGCCCGCGGACTACGCCTTCGCCACCCGCGCCGACGGGCTGCCGGCGTTCTGGCAGCACTACTTTCCCGCCGGCTCGCCCGAGCTCCAGTACGGCGGCATACCCGCCGACATGCGCCTGAGCATGGACGTGGCCCTGCAGCCCAGCCCGGCGCCGGCGGGCGATCTGCAGGTGCTGCTGATGGCCGACCCGCAGGTGAAATCGCTGGTCGACGTCGACTACTACGACCGCGACATCCTTGACACGATCCGCAAGGACGCCCCCGCGCAACTGGGACTGAGCCTGGGCGACATCGTCGATGACGATCTCTCGCTGTACCCGACAATCAACGCCCGCACCGCGACACTGGGCGTGCCCTGGCTGCACGCGCCGGGCAATCACGACATGGATCTGGACGCTGCCTCCGATGCCGACTCGACGCTGACCTTCCGCCGGCATTTCGGCCCGGACACCGTGGCGTGGGAGGAGCAGGGTACGGCGATCGTCCTGCTGGACGACGTCATCCATCTGCCCGGCGCCGGCTACGTCGGTGGCCTGCGCGAGGACCAGTTCACCTTCCTCGAGGCCTACCTGCCCACGCTGGCCACGGATACCCGGCTGGTGGTGGGCGCCCACATCCCGTTCTTCAACACCGCGGCCGCGACCGGTGCGGAGACCTTCCGCGCCGCCGACCGGCAGCGCCTGTTCCAGATGCTGCAGCGCTTCGACAAGGTGCTGCTGCTCAGTGGCCACACCCACGTCCAGCAGCACTTCCATCACGGCGCCGCCGAGGGCTGGAACGGCCCGACTCCGCTGCATGAGTACAACGTCGGCGCGGCCTGTGGCGCGTTCTGGTCCGGGGTCAAGGACGAGGCGGGCATCCCCGACTCGATGATGGCCGACGGCACGCCCAACGGGTATGCGCGGCTGAAGATCGGCGCGTCCGGCGACTACGCCCTGAGCTGGCATCCGGCGCGCCTGCCGGCGAACCAGGCCGGATTCACCCAGGCCATGGCGCTGCACGCACCGCGCGTTTTGCGGCGCGGCGCCTATCCGGCCTGGGGCGTGTACGCCAACGTGTTCATGGGCATGGACGACAGCCAGGTCGAGTACCGCGCGGGCGACGGTGAATGGAAGCCGATGCGCAAGGTTTTGCAGGCCGATCCCCGCGTGCTGGTCGAGAACGTTCGCGACGACGAGGCGGCCATGCTGCGCGGCTTCGACCGCTCACCCGAAGCCAAGCCGAGCCGCCACCTCTGGCGCGGCGCGCTGCCCACCGACCTGCCGACCGGCGAGCACCGGGTCGAGGTACGGACGACCGATCGCTGGCTCGGCGAACAGACGGCGCACACGACCTACCGGTTGCAGGACGCGAGCGAATAAGGCGCCAGGCGGCGCGGCTCAAACGGCCGGATCGATGCCCTCGAAGGATTCCAGCCGGCGATGGCCGTTGGCCGCGTCGGCGTCGCGCGCCTCCGGATAGTCCTCGCGGCGGTCAATCAGGACCGTGTCCATGCCCGCGGTGCGCGCGGCGTCCAGCTCGGCGACCACGTCGGACAGGAACACCACGCGCGCCGCCGGGACGTCGATCTCGGAGGCGATGCGGTCATAGCTGCGGAAATCGCGTTTCTCGCCGACCTCGGTATCGAACCAGCCGGAGAACAGCCCGGTGAGGTCACCGGCATCGCTATGGCCGAAAAACAGCCGCTGCGCCGGCACGCTGCCCGACGAGAAGACATACAGCGGAACGCCGTCGGCATGCCAGCGCTGCAGCGCCTGCGCCGCATCCGGGTAGATGTGCGCGGTGAAGTCGCCGTTGCGGTAACCGTCGGCCCAGATCATCCCCTGCAGGGCCTTGAGCGCCGTGTGCTTGCGGTCCTCGTCGATCCAGCCCTGCATGACCTCGGCAATCATCGCGTCCTGGCACATGCCGCCCAGTTCGGTGGCGACCAGGTCCAGCCACTTGCGCACCGCCGGCTCGTGCCCACGGACCTTGACGAAGGCGGGCAGGGCGCGGCGGGCAAACGGAAACAACACGTCCTTGACGAAGGAGATGCTGCTGGTCGTGCCCTCGATATCGGTGAGGATCACCCGGTTTGACGTGGTCACTTCGCCGGACTCCCTTCGTGACGCGGAAAGCGGCCAGCGATGTCGGTGCCGGTGAAATGGCCGATCCAGCCGTCGGGCTGCTTGAAGAAGCGGATGGCGACGAAGTCCGGCTCTGCGCCCATGTCGAACCAGTGCGGCGTGCCGTCGGGCACGGAGATCAGGTCGCCCTGTTCGCACAGCACCTCGTACACCCTGTCATCCACGTGCAGGGTAAACAGCCCCGAGCCGGCGACGAAGAAGCGCACCTCGTCTTCCTTGTGGAAGTGCTCCTCGAGGAAGGTTTTGCGGATATCCGCGCGCTTGGGGTTGTCGGGGCCGACACTGGCGACATCGACGCTCTGGAAGCCGTGTTCGGCGACGAGCCGGTCGATGTCGGTCCTGTAGGCGGCGAGGATCTTCTCGGGAGCATCGCCGCCGCTGACCTTGTCGCTGGTTTCCCAACGCTCGAAGCTCACCCCGATGGCCGCCAGCTCGCGCGCAATCTCCGCGTGGTCGCTGGTGGATGACACCGCGTTCGCAGGGTCGCGGTCGGTGAAAATACGCAGGCGGCTCATGGTTGCAGCTTCCTCAGTTCCAGTTCGCATCCCAGCAGGAAATCAAACGCCTCCAGGTGGCGGCGCGCCTCGGCCATGTCGCGCCCCCAGGCATACAGGCCGTGGCCGTCGATCAGGTAGCCCCACATGGGCTGGCGGTCCAGCAACGCATCGACCTGATCGGCCAGGGTGGGCATGTGCTGGCTGTTGGGCAGCACGGGCAGCTCGATCGCGGTGTCGTGGGTGGTGTTGCCGTGGAACGCCTTGAGCATCTCGTAGCCTTCCAGCCTCACCTTGCCGGCCGGCGCGTACAGGCGTGAGGCGACAGTCTGGTTCTGCGAGTGCGTATGCAGCACGCAACCGACCTCGGCGAAGCGCCGGTACAGGCGGGTATGCAGCAGGGTCTCGGCAGAGGAGCGGCGCTCCGTGGCGACCGCGTTGCCCTCCAGGTCGACCACCATGGTGCCGTCGGCGGTCAGCCGGCCCTTGTCGCCGCCCGACACGGTAATGGCAACGTGCCGGTCATCCAGACGCTGGGAGAAGTTGCTGCTGGTCGCCGGGGTCCAGCCCGCCGCCGCGATCTCGCACACGTTGCGGGCCAGTTCGGCGGCGCGCGCATGCAGCAGCCGGGCGTCATAGGGAAGTGCATTCATGACGCCAGTTTATCGGATGCCGGCACTCGCGGTGCCCGCCGCTCCCTATAGCACCACGTTGAGCAGCACCATCAGCACCAGCAGCGGCGCCACGATACGCACCACCCAGCGCCACGTGGTGAACACGGCCGGCGACATGCCGGCAAGCTGCTCGCGCAGCACGGTCTCCTTCAGCGCCCAGCCGGTGAACAGCGCGATCAGCAGGCCGCCCAGCGGCAGCATGATGTCGTTGGCCACCAGCTCGATCAGGCCCATCAGGTCGCGGTCGAGCAGGCGCACGTGGGCCCAGATGTTGAAGGAGAACACGGTGACCAGGCCGATCACCCAGCAAAGCGCGGCGACCATCAGCGAGCCGCGCTTGCGTGCAACCCCGCGGCGCTCGACCAGGAACGCCGTTGCCGGCTCCAGCAGCGAGATGGACGAAGTCCACGCAGCCACGAACAGCAGGCCGAAGAACATCAGTCCGTAGACGACACCGCCGGTCATCACGTCAAAGGCCAGCGGCAACGAGGTGAAGATCAGCCCCGGGCCGCCGCCGTGCGGGTCGATGCCGAAGGCGATAACGATCGGGAAGATCGCCAGGCCGGCGAGCAGGGCGATCGCAGTGTCGGCCAGGGCGACGATGGCGCCTGTCTTGGGGATCGAGATGTCCTTGGGCAGGTAGGCGCCGTAGGTCATCATCGTGCACATGCCCAGGCTCAGCGAGAAGAAGGCCTGGCCCATCGCCGCCATCATCATGCCGGCGTTGACCTTGGAGAAATCGGGCTGGAACAGGAAGCTGGCCGCCTTGCCAAGGTGGCCGGTGGTCGCGCCGTAGGCGACCAGCGCCAGCAGGGTGAGCAGCAGCGCCGGCATCAGGAAGCGCACCGCGCGCTCCAGGCCCTTCTCCACGCCCAGGCCGACCACGCCGACCGTCAGGGCCATGAACACCGCATGCCAGCCGGCCAGCTCCCACGGATGCGCCAACAGGTCGCCGAAGGTCGCCGCCGGGTCGGTGATGTGGGCCCCGCCGAACGCCTGTTTCAGGTACAGCCAGCTGTAGTGCAGCGTCCAGCCGCCCACCACGCTGTAGAAGCTCAGGATCAGGATGCCGGCGACGATGCCGATCCAGCCGATGCTGATCCAGCCCTTGGCCGCGCCGGTTTCCCGGGTCAGCGCGACCAGCGTGGTGATCGGGCTGCGCCGGCCGTGGCGGCCGATCAGGATCTCCGCGATCAGGATCGGCAGGCCGACCAGGGCGATGCACATCAAATACACCAGCACGAACGCACCGCCGCCGTTGTCGGAGGCCAGGTACGGGAAGCGCCAGATGTTTCCCAGACCGACGGCGGAGCCGGTAGCCGCGAGGATGAACGCGGTTCGCGAGGACCACATGCCGTGGATCGAGGTCTTTTCCATTCAAGCAATACCTAGGTTGGGGGTTTTCAGGCGGCCGGCGCAGGTGCGGGCGCTGCGCCTGCGGCACGCGGCAACATCAGGATCTTGAAGCCGGCGTAGGCGGATACGACGGCCACCAGCGGGCCGACGAGGTTGAAGAAGGCGTAAGGCAGGTAGTCCATGGTCGCCACGCCCAGGGTGGCGGCCATGTAGGCGCCGCAGGTGTTCCACGGCACCAGCGGGGAGGTGATCGTGCCACCGTCCTCCAGCGCGCGCGACAGGTTGACCGGCGCCAGGCCGCGGCGCTTGTACTCGGGCGCGAACAGCCGGCCGGTGAGCACGATCGCCATGTACTGGTCGGCGGCGACGATATTCGCGCCGATGGCGGTGGCCAGGGTGGCGGCGATCAGCGAGCCGGCGGACCGGGCGGCCTTGAGCACGCTGCGGATCATCCGCTCCAGCAGACCGGCGCGTTCCATCACCGCGCCAAAACCCATCGCGCAGATGATCAGCCAGATCGTGTTGAGCATGCTGATCATGCCGCCGCGGCTGAGCAGATCATCCACCGGACCGACGCCGGTCTGGCCGTGGTAGCCGTCGAACATCGCCGTCCAGGCGCCCGCGAGCAGCGCCATCGGCCGCGACAGGGACTCGTTGTCGGCCAGCTGCAGCACCACGTCGGGCTGGAAGATAACCGCGAACACGCCGCCCAGCAGAGCGCCGATCAGGATCGAGGGATAGGCCGGAAAACCGGTGACGGCCAGCGCGAACACAACCACCATCGGGATCAACAGGTGCAGGCCCAGCGAGAATTGCTCACCGAGCACCTGCGGCAGGTCGCCGAAGGCCTGCCCCGGCACCAGCTCGCGCGCCTCGCCCAGACCGATCACGGTGAACAGGATCAGGGCGATGGCGATGCTCGGCACCGTGGTCCACAGCATGTGGCGGATGTGCGGGAACAGCTCGCTGCCGGCCGCCGCCGGGGCGATATTGGTCGTGTCCGACAGCGGCGAGATCTTGTCGCCGAAATAGCCGCCCGAGATCACCGCGCCCGCGGTCACCGCCGGTGACATGTCCAGGCCTTGCGCGACACCGATCAGCGCCACGCCCAGGGTGCCGGCGACGGTCCACGAGCTGCCGATCACCAGCCCGACGATCGCGCAGATCAGGCACGCGGCGGGATAGAAGTAGGACGGATGGAGCAGCTTGAGGCCGTAGACGATCATCGTCGGAACGGTGCCGCTGAGGATCCAGGTGCCGATCAGCGCGCCCACCGCCAGCAGGATGAAGATCGGCCCGATCGCCAGCGAGATGCCGTGGACCATCCCTTCCTGGATGTCGTCCCACTTCAGTCCGTTGCGGATGCCGATGATCGCCGCGACCGCGCCGGCCAGCATCAGCGAGACCTGGTTGGCACCCGAGGAGGCATTGTCGGAAAACAGGTAGACGCCGGTCGCCAGTGAAACCACCAGGAAAATCAGGGGCAGCACTGCCTGGAACAGTGAAGGCGTTCGAACCGCGGTTTTCGTCATGCTTCAGACCTTGGGGTGGCGCAGCGTGCTGTGACGGTAGCCGTAGGCGAGGTAAATGAACAGACCGATACCGATCCAGCTCAGCAACAGGTCCCAATGTTCGGAAAAGGGCTGGACGAAAAGGTACAGGCAGGAAACCACGCCCAGCGGGCAGATCACGCCGGCCATCGGCACCTTGAACGGTCGCGGCAGGTCGGGCCGCGTCCGGCGCAGGATCAGCACGCCCGCGCAGACGGTCGCGAACGCCAGCAGGGTGCCCATCGAAACCATCTCGCCGAGCAGGTTGATCGGCAGGAACCCGGCCAGCGCCGCAGCGACGATGCCGACCAGCACCGTCCCGACGTAGGGCGTGTGGTATTTCGGGTGCACCTTGCCGAAGAACGCCGGCAGCAGGCCGTCGCGCGCCATGGTGTAGAAGATCCGCGGCTGGCCCATCAGCATCACCAGGATCACCGAGGACAGGCCGGCTATCGCCGCTACCTGCACCGCCACCTGCAGCCAGTGCAGGGCGGGATAGTTGTCGAGGGCGGTGGAGACCGGCTCGGGCGTGGCCAGCAGCGGGTAGGGCATGATCCCCGTCAGCACCGCGCACACCAGGATGTAGAGGATCGTGCACACCACCAGCGAGCCGAGGATGCCGATGGGCATGTCGCGCTGCGGGTTCCTGGCTTCGCCGGCCGCGGTGGAGACCGCGTCGAAGCCGATGTAGGCAAAAAACACGATGGCGGCCGCACGCACCACCCCGCTGGCGCCGAACCGGCCGGGGCCTTCGTTTTCCGGGATGAACGGCTGCCAGTTGGCAACGTCGATGTACTGCGCGCCAAACGCGATGAACAGCAGGATGACCGTCACCTTGATCGCCACCACGACCGAATTGACGAACGCCGACTGGGTGATGCCGACATAGCCCACGCCGCTGATGGCCGCGATGATGAACACCGCGGGCAGGTTGAGCAGCGCGCCACTTCGCACCAGTCCGCCATTGACCACGGTGAAAGGCGCACTGGCCAGTTGCGCGGGCAGCGCCAGGTCGAAGGTGCGCAGAAATGCATTCAGGTAACCCGACCAGCCCACCGCGACCGTCGAGGCCGCGAACAGGTATTCCAGCACCAGGCACCAGCCGATGAACCAGGCCACGCCTTCGCCAAGGGTGGCGTAGGAGTAGGAGTACGCGCTGCCGGACACCGGCAGCATGGCGGCGAACTCGGCGTAGCAAAGACCCGCGAATGCACAGGCAATGCCGGCCAACACGAAGCTGAGCATGATCGCCGGTCCGGCGTGTTCGGCTGCCGCCTGGCCGGTGAGCACGAAAATGCCGGCGCCGACCACCGCGCCCACGCCCAGCAGCAACAACTGAGTAGCCGTCAGCGTCCGGCGCAGGTGCGATTCGCCCTCCAGGTTGCCTTCCACAGGCTCCCCGGCATCGACGTGACCCGCCGGCTGGATCGGCTTGGTCATCAACAGATTCTTGAGCATGGGAACCCCAACGACTGGCGCGCGGCGAGGGCGGTGCTGCGTCACCTTGCGCGGCTGCGTTCGGGCAAGCGACCGGTCACCTTACCGCAGTCCAGAAAGCACCGGCAAGCCGATTTTGTGGGCCCTGTGGAGCCGTCATAATCAGCGTTCTGATCCTGCGGGAAGGCGCCGTTGCGCATGCCGAATCCAGTTCGTGACCCATGCCGGCACCTGTTGCAGGCGCTGGAAGAGTACCGTCGGCGATGGCCGGAAGAGGACGAGGTGGTTGCGCACTTCCAGGCCATGCTGGCGGACCGCGACGATCCGTTTTCACGCGCACGCCTGACGGGTCACTTCACCGCATCGGCGTGGCTGGTGGACCGCCGCGGCACGCGCGTGCTGCTGACCCATCACCGCAAGCTGCAGCGCTGGCTGCAACTGGGCGGCCATGCCGACGGCGAGCGGGACCTCGCGGCGGTGGCCCTGCTGGAAGCGCAGGAGGAGTCGGGGCTGCCAGGCCTGCGCGTGGAGCGCGAACTGTTCGATCTGGACCGGCACTGGATACCCGCGCGCGGCGACGTGCCGGGCCACTGGCATTACGACGCCCGCTACGTCGTGCATGCCGGCGCCGATGAGCAGTACGTGGTCAGCGCCGAATCACTGGATCTGGCGTGGCGGGAGATCCAACGGATCGTGAGTGGTGGCGACGGCGCCGGCACCTACGACGCCGCCTTGCAGCGCATGGCGCGCAAATGGCTGCAACGCCATGGAAACGATCAGTAGAGGATGCGCGTGCGCAGCGTGCCGGGGATCGCCTTCAGCAGACTCTTCAGCTCGTCGCCCTGCGCGCCGGTCGCGCTCACGTCGATCACCACGTAGCCGACCTCCGGATTGGTGCGCAGGTACTGGCCGTCGATATTGAGGCCGAGCTGGGAGAAGATCTCGTTGATCCGCGACAGCACGCCAGGCACGTTGCGGTGGATATGTAGCAACCGCAGGCTGCCCTCATGCCCGGGCAGGGTGACTTCGGGGAAGTTCACCGCCGACAGGGTGGTGCCGTTGTCGCTGTAGCGGACCAGTTTTGCCGCTACCTCCAGGCCGATGTTGTCCTGCGCCTCCAGCGTGCTGCCACCGACGTGCGGGGTCAGGATCACGTTGTCGATGCCCACCAGCGGGCTGCTGAAGAGGTCCTGGTTGCTGCCCGGCTCGACCGGGAATACGTCGACCGCTGCGCCGCCAAGCCGACCGTCCCGGAGCGCGGCGGCGAGCGCGTCCACGTCGACCACCGTGCCGCGCGCGGCGTTGATCAGGTGCGCGCCCGGGCGCATCCGCGCGATCTGCGCGGCGCCGATCATGTTGCGCGTGGCCGGAGTCTCGGGCACGTGCAGGGTCACCACGTCGCTGCGCTCCAGCAGGTCCTCCAGGTTGGCGGTGGGATGCGCGTTGCCCAGGGTGAGCTTGTCCTCGATGTCGTGGAACAGCACGTGCATCCCCAGCGCCTCGGCGATCACTCCGACCTGGGTGCCGATGTGGCCGTAGCCGACGATGCCGATGGTCTTGCCGCGCGCCTCGTGGCTGCCGGCCGCGCTCTTGATCCAGCCGCCGCGATGGCAGGCGGCGTTCTTCTGCGGGATCCCACGCAGCAGCATGATGGTCTCGGCGATCACCAGCTCGGCGACGCTGCGGGTGTTGGAGTAGGGCGCGTTGAAGACCGGGATGCCCGCCAGCTCGGCCGCATGCAGGTCGACTTGGCTGGTGCCGATGCAGAAGCAGCCGATCGCGATCAGGCGCTGGGCATGGGCGAGGACGTCGGCGGTGAGGTGGGTGCGCGAGCGGATGCCGACAATGTGCGCCTCGGCGATCTCGCGCTTGAGCTGGTCGTCGGGCAAGGCCTTGTCGTGCAGCACGATCTGCGAGTATCCGGACTCGCGGAATCGATCCACGGCACTCTGGCTGACGCCCTCCAGCAGCAGGACGCGGATGTCGGTTTTGGGGTAGGACGTTTTCATGGTCACGGCGGCTGCGGGGCGGAAACGTGGACCCCGAATATCGCAGAAACGGCGTCGGATTGCTGCGACGCAGCACTGGACGCGGCCGACGGCCTGCTGGCACGCTGGCTGCGTCGTCCTTGAAGGCTTGGCCACAATGAATTCTGCAGTCATCGCGTCCCTGCTTGCCGCCGTGCCCGGCCTGATGCTCAAAACCGATCCCGCCGATCTGGAGCACTACGGCCGCGACTGGACCCGGCGCTGGACCCCGGCGCCGCTGGCGATCGCGTTTCCCGAAAGCGCGCAGCAGGTGCAGGCGATTGTGCGCTGGGCGCGTGGGGAAGGCGTGGCGATCGTGCCGTCGGGCGGACGCACCGGGCTGTCCGGCGGCGCCGTGGCCGCGCATGGCGAGCTGGTGGTGAGCCTGGAGCGGATGGCGCAGGCGCTCGGCTTCGATGCGGTGGACCGCACGCTGACGGTACAGGCCGGCATCCCGCTGGAGGCGGTGCACAACGCCGCGCGGGAGCAGGGCCTGGCGTACCCGGTCGACTTCGCCTCGCGCGGCTCGTGCTCCATCGGCGGCACCATCGCGACCAACGCCGGCGGCATCCGGGTGATCCGCTACGGCAACACGCGCGAGTGGATCGCAGGCCTGAAGGTGGTGACCGGCGCCGGTGACCTGCTCGAGCTCAACCGCTCGTTGATCAAGAACTCCAGTGGCTATGACCTGCGGCATCTGTTCATCGGCTCGGAAGGCACGCTGGGGATCGTGGTGGAGGCCACACTGCGACTGACGGCGCCGCCCGCGCCCACCAACGTGATGTTGCTGGCCCTGCCGTCCTTCGAGGCGCTGATGGACGTGTTCGCGATCCTGCGCCGCCATCTCGCGCTGGAGGCGTTCGAGTTCTTTACCGACCGCGCGCTGGCGCACGTGCTGGCGCATGGCGCGCAGGCCCCCTTTGCCGAGGTCCATCCTTACTACGTCGTGGCCGAATTCGAGGCGGCCGACGAGGCCCAGGAAGCCGCCGCGCTGGCCGCGTTCGAAGCCTGCGCGGAGGCGGGCCTGGTCAGCGACGCCGTGCTGAGCAGCAGCGACGCTCAGGCCGCGCAGCTGTGGCGCCTGCGCGAAGGCATCACCGAAAGCCTGGCCGCGTTCCGTCCCTACAAGAACGATGTCTCGGTGCGCGTCTCGGCCATGCCGGCGTTCCTGGCCGAGGCGCAAGCGCTGCTGACGGCGGGCTACCCCGACTTCGAGGTCGTCTGGTTCGGCCATATCGGCGATGGCAACCTGCACATCAACGTGCTCACCCCCGAGGGCATGGGGGAGACGGAGTTCGTCGCGCGCTGCAGCGAGGTCACCGACACGCTGGCCGACATCCTCCAGCGCCATGGCGGCAGCATTTCGGCCGAGCACGGCATCGGACTGGTCAAGAAGCCGTGGCTGGAGAGCACCCGCTGCGCGGAGGAAATCGCAGTGATGCGCGGCATCCGCCAGGTGCTCGACCCGTCGGGAATCATGAATCCGGGCAAGTTGTTCGACAGCCGCCCGAGGCGTAGGTGGCTCTGCGCTGCGCCGGGCATGCGGATCGCGCGCTGCAGCGGTACCCTCTGCGCGCAACGCTCTTTTCCGCCACGAGTCTTCCGCCAATGATCCGATTCCGCCTGCTCGCTGTCCTGGTGCTCTGCACTGCCTCCGCCGGCGCGTTTGCGTCCGCCACGTCCACGACCTCCGACGCGATCAGCGGCGCGGTGAAGGGAACGTCCAACGGCGTGTCGGCCAGCAGCGGGTCCTTCAGCGACGACCGCATCGTGCTGGCGGCCCGTGATGATGCGGCGAGCTTCGTCGCCAGCGACGGCGCGATCCGCGGCGTCCAGCTGGAGGCGGCACTGGCGCTGCTGCGCGCCGAACTGCCCCAGGCGGACGGTGCCAGCGACCTCGCGCTGGCGCGGGCGATTCTCGCGTTCTGATCGGCACCCTGGGGTGCCTGTGGTTTGCGGCTGCGGTGCGCCTCGCCGTTTTACGGGGTATCTGCAAGGCAGTGCATCGTTGCGGCGGATAAGGCGCTTGGCGTGAACCGGATTGCCCGTCGGATCACGCGTGTATGCGGCTTGGTGCTGGCGGCGGGATTGTGGTGCCAGTGGGGCGCCGCCCACGCCGGGTTGCGGCTGGAGCTCGATGCCGACGGCCTCAGCGCACAGCAGGTGGCCGCCACCCAAGTTCTGCTGGACGACGCGCTCAGCCGCTTGCCGCCCTCTCTGCTCGCGCAGACAGACCAGACCCTTGCCGTGCGGTGGAGCGACCGGTTGCCGCATGCGACCACCGGCCGCGCACGGTCCCGGGCGCTGCTGCTCAACCGGCGACTGCTGCCACTGCTGGAGGCGGAACTGGCCGCTTCGTCCGACGAGGTGGACGCGTCGCAGAACCGCTTCGCTCACGGCGCCAATCCGGCGCAGCAAACACCGCATCCATCTGCCGCAGGCCGGAGCGCACGCACCGAAACACTGGCGACCTTGCTGCACGAGGTGGCGCATTTCCACGACCGCCACACGGGGCTTTCCGCAGATCCCCGTCTGCTCGATCTCGCCGGCTGGCAGGTCAAGGTCAAGCGGCCGCGTGCCCGCGCGTCGGAGAACCCGTTCGTTGACCGCACCCCTGATTCGTACGAGCTGACCAGCCCGCGCGAGTTCCTCGCGGTCAACCTGGAACACTTCCTGCTGGACCCGGAGTACGCCTGCCGCCGCCCGGCGCTGCACCGCTACTTCAGCATGCACTTCGGCTGGGCGCCGCCGCACGCGGACTGCTCGCCTGGCTTCACCTATCTTGCGGTGGATGCCGACGGCGATATCGCGGGCGAGGACGCCGCGCTGGCGACGCTGGACCCGGCCCGGGTGACCTCGGTCGAATACCTGCTGGCCGAGGGCAACAGCGAGCCGATGAGCCGCTGGGGACACAGCATGCTGCGCGTGGTCGTGTGCGCGCCTGGGCGGCCGCCGGGACCGGACTGCCGGTTGGATCTGCAACACCATCTGGTGCTGTCGTTCCGTGCCTTTGTCGACGACGTGCAGCTGTCCAGCTGGCGCGGCCTGACGGGTTCGTATCCCTCGCGCCTGTTCGTGCTGCCGCTGGCACAGGTGGTCGACGAGTACACGCGCGACCAGCTGCGCGGGCTGCAGTCCATTCCATTGCATCTGGAGCGCGAGGAGATCGCCGCGCTGCTGGAGCGTGCAGCCCGGCTGCACTGGAGCTACGACGGGCGCTACTACTTCATCAGCAACAACTGCGCGGTCGAGACGTTCAAGCTGCTGCACGACGGCGTCCCGCGACTGGCGAAGACGCGCATTGATGCGATCACGCCGACGGGTCTGTTGCGCAAGCTCGAACGAGCCGATATCGCCGATGCGGGCGTGCTTGAGGACGCCGCGGAAGCGCGCCGACTCGGTTATCGGTTCGACTCGTTACGTGAGCGCTACCAGGCCATGTTCGAGATCGCGCGCGGCGAACTGGCGCTGCCGCAAACGAGGGTGGAAGATTGGTTCGCGCTGGGTGCTTCCGCCCGCCGCGCCCGTTTTGACCAAGCCGGCACCCGCGCGACGGCGGCGCTGCTGTTGCTGGAAGAGTCGGCGCGGCGTCGGCAGCTGGTGTTGGCACGGCAGGAGTTGAAACGCCGTTTCCTGGGTTCGCGCGGTGACCCGGAGTCCAGCGCGTTCGCGGACGTCGATGCCACACTTCAGCAGATCCTTGCTGACAGCGGGTTCCTCAGCCGACCGGCCATGCTCTTCGCCGGCGAGCCGGGCTACGGTCTGCCGCAGCCAGCGGAAATCGACGCGCTGCAAACCGACGCCGCCGCCCGAACCCGGCGCCTGGCGGCATTGGGCAACCAATTGACCTCAGGGGTGGAGGCGCTGCTGGATCCCGCCGTGCGCGACGAACTCGCCGCGACGGCAGAAAACCTGCAGTCGCTGCGTACACAGATGGGTCGGCTCAACCGCGAGGCGGGCGGGCTGGAACTGCGGTAAGCCGCAGCTTGTGGCATCGTTGCCACGCGACCGACTCGACTCGTCAGCTGCCGCAGCCCCAGCCCCAGCCGCAGCCGCCGACAGATGCCGGATTCCGTTGCGTCCACTCAGTCCGCGCGGCCGGCAAACTCGCCGCTGCTGGTGCTGACCAGAACCCGCTCGCCGGTGGCGATGTACTCGGGAACCATGATCTCCAGGCCGGTCGACAGGCGCGCCGGCTTGGGCCGCTTGGTCGCCGTGCCGCCCTTGAGCTCCGGCGGCGTCTCGATGACTTCCATCGCCACGCTCGCCGGCAACTGCAGCCCGACCGGCAGGTCGTCGACGATCTGCACGTAGCAACCCGACAGGTCGTCGACGATGTAGCCGGCGTCGTCGCCGACCGTCGCCGCGTCCAGCGTGTAGGACGTGTAGTCCTCGTCGTCCAGGAACACGAACGCGTCGCCGTCCCTGTAGGAGTAGGTGACCTGGCGCCGGCTGAGCTCGACTTCCCTGAGCTCGTCGTCGCCGCCCAGGCTCAGGTCGAACTTGTTGCCGCCGGGCACCGAGTACATGGTGAAGCGGAACTTGACGTTGCCGCCGCGGCCCTGCGCGGCGCTACGCTCGATGTCGCGCACCTGGTAGACGGTGCCGTTGTGCTCGACCACGTTTCCTTTCTTGACGTCGTAGGCTTTCATTCTTGTTCTTCTGCAGGTGGAAGCGCACGGTAGATGCGCTCGTTGAGGATCCAGGTGATCGCTGCCCAGGCCGTGCCGCCAAACGCGCACAGCACCGCGGCGACGCCGATCAAGAGTTCAAAGCGGGGGTTGCCGAAGCCGAATTTCGACCACATCAGCACGGCCATGAGCGCGAACATGCCGCCGCCCCAGACCAGCAGGCCGCGGACCACCACGAACCGGCGCATGCCGCGTGCACGGATGGCCGGCCAGCGCCGCGCCAGCCGGGACGTACGCCGGCCGCCGGGTATCACTTGGGCGCCAGACGGGTCGCCCCATCCAGGCGGATGGTCTCGCCGTTGAGGTAGGTGTTGCCCAGGATGTAGGCGACCAGGTCGGCGAACTCCTCCGGCTGGCCCAGCCGCGACGGGAACGGGATCGTGGCGGCCAGCGATTGCTGCACGGCTTCGGGCATGCCGTCGACCATCGGGGTCCAGAACACGCCCGGGGCGATGGTCATCACGCGGATGCCGAAGCGCGACAGCTCGCGCGCCATCGGCAGCGTCATCGCCACCACGCCGCCCTTTGAGGCGGAGTAGGCGGCCTGGCCGATCTGGCCCTCGTAGGCCGCCACCGAGGCGGTATTGACGATCACGCCACGCTCGCCATCGACGCCCGGCTCGTTGCCCTGCATCAGGTCGGCGGCCGCCTTGGCGACGTTGAAGCTGCCGACCAGGTTGACCATCACCGTGGTCTGGAAGCGCGACAGCGGCATCGGCCCGTCGCGGCCGAGTACGCGGCCGGCGCCCAGGATGCCGGCGCAGTTGACGGCGACGTTGAGGCCGCCCAGGAATTCGCGCGCACCAGCGACGTTCTCCACCACGAGCGCTTCGTCGGACACATCGGTGGCGAAGAAGCGGGCGTTGGCCTCCCCCAGTTCGGCGATGGCCTCCGCGCCCTTGTCGGCGTTGACGTCAAACAGCGCGACCTTCGCGCCCTGGCCAACCAGGTGGCGGGCGACGGCCAGGCCGAGGCCGGAAACGCCACCGGTGATGATGGCGCGGGTATCGGAAAGCTTCATGCGGGATCCTGCGGACGAAAGACCCTGATTCTAGGACATTCGTCCACCGACATTTGCCTCGGCGCAGGCGGGTGTGGTCTCCGCTGGCGCGCTTGGCCGTGCGCTCCGGCGGCCGCAATCAATCGGTGATGTCGCCGTCAGGCCAGCGCGCGGCCGACCTTGCTGCCGGTCTCGCGCCCCAGCAGCGCGGCCAGCCACCGCCCCGTTTCCGCCAGCAGCGCCAGGTCGACGCCGGTCTCGACGCCGAGCCCGTCCAGCATGTAGACGACGTCCTCGCTGGCGACGTTGCCGCTGGCACCCTTGGCGTATGGGCAACCGCCCACCCCGGACACCGCCGAGTCCACCACGCCGATGCCTTCCTCCAGGCAGGCAAGGATGTTGGACAGCGCCTGCCCGTAGGTGTCGTGGAAGTGGACTGCCAGCGCGTCCATCGGCACTTCGCTGGCGACCGCACGCAGCATCGCGCGCGCCTTGCCGGGCGTGCCGATGCCGATGGTGTCGCCCAGGGACACCTCGTAGCAGCCCATCTGGTGCAGCTCGCGGGCGACGCGGACCACCTCGGCGACCGGCACCTCGCCCTGGTAGGGGCAACCCAGCACCGTGGACACGTAGCCGCGGACCCTGATGCCGTCGGCCTTCGCGCGCGCCAGCACCGGCTCGAACCGGGTCAGCGACTCGGCGATCGAGGCGTTGATGTTTTTCTGGTTGAAGGCTTCCGAGGCGGCGGTGAACACCGCGATCTCCTCCACGCCGACCGCCAGTGCGCGCTCGTAACCGCGCTCGTTGGGCACCAGCACCGGGTAGCGGACGCCCGGTTTGCGGGTGATGCCGGTGTACACCTCGGCGGCATCGGCCAGTTGCGGCACCCACTTGGGACTGACGAAACTGGTCGCCTCGATGCTGCGCAGGCCGGTTGCCGAGAGCCGGTCGACCAGCGCGATCTTGTCGGCGGTGGCGATGATCGCCTTCTCGTTCTGCAGGCCGTCGCGCGGTCCGACCTCGACGATGCGCACCGCCGGCTTCATGGCAACGGTTCCAGTGCGACCAGCACCGCGTCGGCTTCGACAAAGTCGCCGGTCGCCGCGCGCACCTCGGACACCGTGCCGGCGCGCGGCGCCTTCAGGCTCAGCTCCATCTTCATCGCCTCGATCACCATCACTTCCTGGCCCTCGGTCACGGCGTCCCCAGCCGCCGCGCGCACGACGACCACGCGGCCCGGCATGGGGGCGACGACAGTGTCGGCCGCCGCGCCGGCGCCGCTCGCCTCATGCTGGTACATCGCCATCGGCTGCAGGCGCAGGCGGCGGGTGCCGTCATGCACCACCACGTGGGCGTCCTGGTCCAGCACCTCGAATCGGCGCGCGCGATCGCCAATGCGAACGCTCAACGCGCTGCAGCTGCGGCGCGCGCCACTGACCTGATGGCTCTGGCCGTCGTGCTCGATGCGGTACTCGCCGTTGCTGCCGCTGGCGTGGACTTCGATGCGTTGCTCGCCATGACCGAACGCCAGGCTGCGCTGGCTGCCGTGGGCCAGCCGCCAGCCATCGGCAATCGCCCACGGCGATCCCGGATCCGGTGACTGCGCAGCGCGCTGCCGGCTGTCGGCCTCCTGGGCGAGCAGGCGGGCAGTGGCGGCGGCCAGCAACAGGTCGGTATCCACGGGTCCGGTCGGCGACAGGAATTCGTCCAGATGCCGGTCCAGATACCCGGTGTCGATCGTGCCCTCGACCACGACCGGATGGCGGACCAGCCGCTCCAGGAACGCGATGTTGGATTTCGGCCCGGTGATCTCGCAGCGCGACAGGGCGTCGCGCATGCGGGCGAGGGCGCGGGTGCGATCGCTGTCATGGACGATCAGCTTGGCGATCATGGGATCGTAGAAGATCGTCACCGTATCGCCCTCGACCACGCCCGAGTCCACCCGCACGTGCGCATTCGGCGAGGGCAGGCGCAGGCGCTCCAGGCGGCCCGAACCGGGCAGGAAGCCGGCTTCCGGATCCTCCGCGTACAGACGCACCTCGATCGCGTGTCCGTTGCGACCGATGTCGGCCTGGGCGAGCGGCAGGGGCATGCCCGCGGCCACCTGCAGCTGCCACGCGACCAGGTCCAGGCCGGAGATCATCTCGGTGACCGGATGCTCGACCTGCAGGCGGGTGTTGATCTCCATGAAGTAGAAGTGGCCGTCCTGGCCGACGATGAACTCGACCGTGCCGGCGCTGACGTAGTTGATGGCCTTCGCCGCGAGCACGGCGGCCGCGCCCATCTCCTGGCGCAGCTGCGGGGTCAGGAACGGGGAGGGCGATTCCTCCATCACCTTCTGGTAGCGGCGCTGGGCCGAGCACTCGCGCTCGTTGAGGTGGATGGCATTGCCGGCGTCGTCGCCGAACACCTGGATCTCGATATGCCGCGGCTTCTCGACGTAGCGCTCCAGCAGCACGCGGTCGCGCCCGAACGCGTTCTTCGCCTCGCGCTGGCAGGACGCCAGGTTGGCCGCGAACTCGCCTGACTCGCGCACGATGCGCATGCCCTTGCCGCCGCCGCCGTGGGCCGCCTTGATCATCAGCGGGTAGCCGATCCGGTCCGCTTCGGCGTGCAGGTGGGCGGGGTCCTGACCCTCGCCGGTGTAGCCGGGAACGACCGGCACGCCGGCTGCGGCCATGAGGTCCTTGGCGCCGGCCTTGCTGCCCATCTTGCGCATCGAGGCCGCCTTGGGGCCGATGAAGGCGATGCCCGCGGACTCGACGGCGTCGGCGAAGTCGGCGTTCTCCGACAGGAATCCGTAGCCCGGGTGGATCGCCTGGGCGCCGGTGCGGGTCGCGATCTCGATGATCGCCTCGCCGCGAAGGTAGCTCTCCGGCGGTGTCGGCCCGCCGATGCAATAGGCCTCATCGGCCTGGCGCACGTGCTGCGCGTCGGCATCGGCCGTCGAGTACACCGCCACCGTGCGGATGCCCAGCTGACGGCAGGTGCGGATGACCCGGCAGGCGATTTCGCCGCGGTTGGCGATCAGGATCTTGGTGAACATGGCGGGCCTCGTGGCGGCGGCTGTCTGGTGGGGCAAGGTGCTCACTGGCACCACGCCGGCTTGCGCTTGTCGAGGAAGGCGGTGAGCCCTTCCTGGCCCTCGGGCGATACCCGCAGGCGCGCGATCAGGTCGGCGTTGTCGGAGTCGTGGGCGGCGCCGTCGGTGTGCGAGGCGACCTGGCGCACCAGCGCCTTGGCCTGGGCCGATGCGATCGGGCCGGCCTTCAACAGCAACCCGACCTGGCGGTCCACCGCGGCGTCGAGCTCATCGGCAGCGACGGTTTCGTGCAGCAGTCCCATGCGCCGCGCCTGTTCGGCGCCGAAGATCTCGGCCGAGGCGAACCAGCGCCGCGCCTGGCGGGCGCCGATGGCCTCGATCACATAGGGCGAGATCACCGCCGGCAACAGGCCCAGCTTGCTTTCGGTCAGGCCAAACTTCGCCTCGTCGGCGCCGATGGCGATGTCGCAACACGCAACCAGCCCGACGCCGCCGCCGAACGCCGCGCCCTGGACCCGGGCGATGGTCGGCTTGGGCAACTCATTCAAGGTCCGCATCAGGCGCGCCAGGGCCAGCGAATCCTCCCGGTTCTCCGCCTCGCTCGCCGCCGCCATCCCACGCATCCAGTTGAGGTCGGCGCCGGCGGAAAACGAGGCGCCCGCGCCCTCCAGCACCACGACCCGGACGCTGTCATCGGCGGCCAGCGCGTCCAGCGCGCCGGTGAGCGCGGCGATCAGCATGGCGTCGAACGCGTTGTGGACCTCCGGGCGATTCATGCGCAGGCGGGCCACCGGGCCCTGGCGAACATTCAGCAGCGGATTGGTCATCGGGATTCGCGTGTTCGGGAAGCCGTCAATGATAGCTGCCGCGCCTAGCGGGCGTGATCGCAGATGCGACCGGTTCTCATTTCTGCAGTAGAATCGGTGTTTGCCCGCCACGCGTTGCCACCCGATGCCCACTGTCCTGCGTTGCCTGCTCATCTTCGTGTTGCTGTGCCTGCCGCTTCAAGCCCGCGCATCCACGGCGGATGTACAGACGGCCTGGCGATTGCTGGACTACATCGCCGTGGACTATGCCGAGGCGGTGGCGGATGGCGAGATCGTCGACCCCGCCGAGTTCCAGGAGATGGTGGAATTCTCCGCGTCCGCTCGTGAGCGGATCCAGTCCCTTGACGCCACCGCCCGGCAGCCGCGGCTGCTGGAGGAGGCGGAACGCCTGCAGGCGGCCATCGCGGCGCACGAATCGCCTGAGGCCGTCGCCAAGCTGTCGCGCGGGTTAGCCAGCGACCTGATCGCCGCCTACCCGGTCCCGCTCGCACCGACCGCCCCGCCTGACATGGCCGTCGCCGCCGGCCTGTACCAGCAGCAATGCGCCAGTTGCCACGGCGACACCGGCGGCGGCGACGGCCCGGCCAGCGTCGGCCTTGATCCCCCGGCGATCGATTTCACCGACCGCGGGCGTGCGCGCGAGCGCAGCGTGTTCGCGCTCTACCAGGTGATCGAGCAGGGGCTGGAAGGCACCAGCATGGCCAGTTACGCCCACCTGCCAGCCGACGAGCGCTGGGCGCTGTCGTTCTACATCGGCCAGTTCGCCTATCCCGAATCGCAGGCCGCCGCCGGCGAAAAGCTGTGGAACGAGGACGCTTCGTTGCGCGCGTCGATCCCGGACCTGGCGGCGCTGACCCAGGTCACCCCGGCGGCGCTCGCGAACGACGTCGGTGAGGAGACCGCCCAGGCCATCACCGCCTACCTGCGCCGGCATCCTGAAGCAGTGGACGCACCGGTCGTTGCCGAAGGCCAGCTCGCGTTCGCCCGCAGCCGTCTGGCCGAAAGCGTTGCCGCCTATGCCGCCGGCGATCAGCCCAAGGCCCGTGACCTCGCCCTGTCCGCATACCTGGACGGCTTTGAGCCGATCGAACCGCTGCTGGCCGCGCGCGACCGTGCCCTGATGGCCCGCATCGAGGCGGCCATGGGCGAGTTGCGCTCGCGCATCGGTTCTTCCGCCAGCGTGGAAGCGGTCCAGGAGCAGGTGCAGGTCGTCGACAGCCTGTTCGCCGAAGCCGAGCACGCACTCGCTCCCGGGATGGCCAACAACGCGTCGGCCTTCGTCGGTGCTTTCACCATTCTCGTGCGCGAAGGCCTTGAGGCGCTGCTGATCCTGATTGCGATGGTCGCGTTCCTGCGCAAGGCCAACAGGACCGAGGTCATGCCCTATGTGCATGGCGGCTGGATCAGCGCTCTCGTTGCCGGCGCCGTGACCTGGTTCGTGGCGACCTATGTGGTCAGCATCAGCGGGGCCAGTCGTGAGCTGACCGAAGGCTTCGCCGCGCTGTTTGCCGCGGTCGTGCTGTTGTTTGTCGGCATCTGGATGCACGGCAAGAGCCAGGCGGGCGCGTGGCAGCGCTACATCAACGACAAGCTCTCGCACGCGCTGTCCAAACGCTCGGCGTGGTTCCTGTTTGTGCTTTCCTTCGTCGTGGTCTACCGCGAGGTCTTCGAGACCGTGTTGTTCTACATCGCGCTGTGGAGCCAGGGCAACGGCATGGCGATCGTTGCCGGCGGTGGGCTCGGCGCGGCCGTGCTGGTGGTGATCGCCGTAGCCATGCTCCGCTTCAGCCAGCGTTTGCCGATCGGCCAGTTCTTCTCGATCAGCTCGATCCTGATCGCGGTCGTGGCCGTGGTCCTGGCCGGCAAGGGTATCGCCGCCCTCCAGGAAGCGGGCTGGGTGTCGGTATCCACGCTCTCGATCCCGCGCGTCGCGCTGCTGGGCATCTACCCGACCCTGCAGAGCGTGCTGGCGCAACTGGTGACGCTGGCGGTGCTGGCGGCGGGGTTCTGGTTCAACCGGCGCTCCGCGGTGCCCAGCACCGCGTGAGCGGTGCCGGGACGGTAGCCTAAGGAAGGCACACGCCCGTACATATCGCGACTCGGCAGGCTGGAAGCCCGCGGCATCGCTACATCCGGAACACGCCAAACCGCGTTGACGAGGCAATCGGCGCATTCAGCGACGCCGACAGGCCCAGGCCGAGGACACGGCGGGTATCGGCGGGATCGATGATCCCGTCGTCCCACAGGCGGGCGGTGGCGTAGTACGGATTGCCCTGGCTTTCATACTGGTCGAGGATCGGCGCCTTGAACGCCGCTTCCTCGTCCGCGCTCCAGTCACCACCCCGCGCCTCGATGCCGTCCCGACGCACGGTGGCCAGCACGCTGGCCGCCTGCTCGCCGCCCATCACGCTGATGCGCGCGTTGGGCCACATCCAGAGGAAACGGCCGCCGTACGCGCGGCCGCACATCGCGTAGTTGCCAGCACCGAAGCTGCCACCGATCACGACGGTGAACTTGGGCACGTGCGAGCACGCCACGGCGGTGACCATCTTCGCCCCGTCCTTGGCGATGCCGGCGTTCTCGTACTTGCGGCCGACCATGAAACCGGTGATGTTCTGCAGGAACACCAGCGGGATGCCGCGCTGGTTGCACAGCTCGATGAAGTGCGCGCCCTTGAGCGCGCTCTCGGCAAACAGGATGCCGTTGTTGGCGACGATCCCGACCGGGTAACCGTGGATGTGGGCGAAGCCGGTGACCAGGGTCTTGCCGTAGCGCGCCTTGAACTCCTGGAACTCGCTGCCGTCCACGATCCGGGCGATGACCTCGCGGATCTCGAACGGGCGACGGGTGTCTTTCGGCACGACCCCGTACAGCTCGTGCGCGGCAAACAAGGGCTCGCGCACCGGCTGCACGGCCACCGGCAGGGTCTTCTTCCGGTTGAGGCTGCCGACGATGTCGCGGGCGATCTGCAGGGCGTGGCGATCGTCCTCGGCGAAGTGGTCGGCCACGCCCGAGATCGACGTATGCACGTCCGCGCCACCCAAGGCCTCGGCATCGACCACCTCTCCGGTGGCGGCCTTCACCAGCGGCGGGCCGCCGAGGAAAATCGTCCCCTGTTCCTTGACGATGATCGACTCGTCGCTCATCGCCGGCACATACGCGCCGCCCGCGGTGCAACTGCCCATCACCACCGCGATCTGCGGAATGTTTTCCGCGCTCATCCGCGCCTGGTTGTAGAAGATCCGACCGAAGTGTTCCTTGTCCGGGAATACCTCGTCCTGCAGCGGCAGGAATGCGCCGCCCGAATCGACCAGGTAGATACACGGCAGATGATTCTCGCGGGCAATTTCCTGCGCACGCAGGTGTTTCTTCACCGTCATCGGAAAATACGTGCCGCCTTTTACCGTCGCATCGTTGGCGACGACGATCACTTCCTGTCCCATCACCCGGCCGATGCCGCAGACCATGCCGGCGGCCGGTGCGTCGCCGTCGTACATCTCCTCGGCGGCCAGCGCGGCAATCTCCAGGAACGGGGAGCCCGGGTCGAGCAGGGCGGTGATGCGTTCCCTTACCAGCAGTTTTCCGCGGCCGGTGTGGCGTTCGCGCGACTTCTCACCACCGCCTTCGGCCGCGCGGATCAGCCGTGCATCCAGTTCATCCACCAGGCTGCGATGCCAGGCAACGTTGTCCTGGAAATCCTGCGAGCGGGGGTCAAGGGCTGAGGTCAGAACGGGCATGGCAACCGGCCGAGGGAGAATGGACCGCACAGGATACCGGAGGCCAGCCGAGCTCCGCCCGGACGGCTCCGCAAACGCAACGAGGCCCGCAATAGCGGGCCTCTCGCGCTGACAGCTTTGCGGCAGAAGGAATCAGTCCTTCTTGGCCTTCTCGGCGGCCGCACGTGCGGCTGCGGCTTCCGCCTCGGCCTTCTCGCGCTTCATGCGCTCGGCGACGCTGTCTGCAGCACTGCCAATGGTGTCGGCGGCGCTGGCCTTGCCTTCCTCGTAGGACTCCTTGATCGAATCGCCGGCCTTGCTCGCGGACTCGGACGCGTCGGCAGCGGCGCGGCGGGTCGAATCGGCTGCATCCGCGGTGGCGGCGCGGGTCGTAGCGGCTGCGTCGCGCGCGGCGGCACTGGTGTTGTCGGCTGCATCGCGGGCAGCAGCACCGGTGGCGTCGGCCGCGTCACGCGCCGATTCCGCGGCGGAGTCGAGGCTGCGGGCCGCGGAGTCGGAAGCGGAGTCCGCGGCGGCGGCGGCGTGATCACCGGCGGCGCGAGCCTCGGCGGCCGCTTCCTTTCGGTCCTGTTCGGCCTGCGGTGAATTGCAGGCGGTCAAGGCAAACATACTGGCTGCAACTATGAGGGTGATCTTGTGGCTCATCGGAAAGCTCCTGGAAAGTCGGCAGGGAAACTGCGTCATGCGCCGGTTCTGCCGGCGGGAAAACTATCCGATGGGCACAGGGAAAGCGACGTGAAGGAGGCGGTCGTATTTAAACGCCGCTGAAACGACGCGCATAAAAAAACCGCCGGAGTTACCCGGCGGTTTCTTCAAGCTGAAACTTGCAACGGGGCGATATTACTTGCCGTCGTTGTTGGTCTCGGCGTCTGCCTTGGCAGCGGCTTCTTCAGCAGCGTCCTTGGCCTGCTCGGCGGCGTCAGCCATGTTCTCGGCAGCGTCGGCAGCGTCGTCGGCACCGGTCATGTCACCAGCAGAGGCAGCGGCGTCGGCCGAAGTCGCGGCGGCGTCGGCAGCCGAAGCGGCGGTGTCGGCAGCAGCCTGAGCAGCGTCGGTGGCCATCGCGTCGCCAGTGGCGGCGGCGTTGGCAGCAGCTTCCTGCGCCTCGTTGGCGGCGGTGGCCGCTTCCTGGGCAGAGCTGTCAGCCTGCTGGGTGTTGGAGCAAGCAGCCAGGGCCAGGCCCATAGCGAGGGCGATCAGCGCCTTGTTCAAAGTCATGGTGTATTCCTCGTCTTAAGAAAAATTCGGCAGCACGCAATCGCGTACCGCTAACATGATGACGGTAGGCCGGCCTGTGTCAAGCGGCAGGCCTTCCTTTTTTCGTCAATTTATCGTTAACTGTTGGGCTGCCGTTCGGTATTGACAGGCGCGCGTGAAAAGTGCGTTCCCATTCACGGCAACTCGATGGCAATCGCGGTCGCTTCGCCGCCGCCGATGCAGAGCGACGCCACACCGCGTTTTGCGCCACGCGCGCGCAATGCGTTGATCAGCGTGACCACTAGACGCGCACCGCTGGCGCCGATCGGATGGCCCAATGCAACGGCGCCGCCGTGCACGTTGACCTTTTCGCGCGGAATGCCCAGATCCTTGATCGGGGCCATCGCCACGCATGAGAACGCCTCGTTGATTTCAAACAGGTCGACGTCGGCCACGCTCCAGCCGGCCTTCTCGAGCACGTTCTTGATCGCGGTGACCGGAGCAGTGGTGAACCACTCGGGCGCCTGCGAATGGGTGGCGTGCGCAACGATGCGTGCGAGCGGCGTCAGGCCGCGGGCGGAGGCGTCCTCGGCAGACATCAGCAGGGTCGCCGCCGCGCCGTCGGAGATCTTCGAGGAGGAGGCTGCGGTCAACACGCCTTCCTTGCCGAAGGCGGCACGCAGGCCGGGAATCCGGGCGGTGTCGATCTTGCCGGGCTCCTCGTCGGTATCCACCACCACTTCGCCCTTGCGGGTCTTGACGGTGACCGGGACGATCTCGTCCTTGAACGAACCATCGGCCTGGGCCGCCTTGGCGCGGTCCACGCTCTCGGTGGAGTAGGCGTCCAGCGCCTCGCGGTCGAAACCGTACTCGTTGCAGGCCATGTCGCCAAACACGCCCATCGCCTTGCCGTCGTAGGGGTTGGTCAGGCCGTCGTAGGCCATGTGGTCGATGAACTCGGCGCTGCCGTAGCGGACGCCGGTGCGCGAACCGTTGAGCAGGTGCGGGGCGTTGGTCATCGACTCCATGCCGCCGGCAACGACAACCTTGGCCGATCCGGCCTTGATCAGGTCGTGGCCGAACATGATCGCCTTCATGCCCGAGCCGCAGACCTTGTTGATGGTCGTGCAGCCGGCGGAGGCGGGCAGGCCGGCGTTGAGCGCGGCCTGGCGCGCGGGCGCCTGGCCCAGGCCGGCGGACAGCACGCAGCCCATGATCACCTCGTCGACCTGGTCGGCGGACACGCCGGCATGCTCGAGGGCGCCGGTGATGACGGCCGAGCCGAGGGCCGGCGTCGGCACGCCGGTGAACTGGCCGAGGAAGGAACCGATGGCGGTGCGCTTGGCACCGACGATGACGACGTCGCTCATGGCGGACTCCAATTTGGGACGAGCCGGAAGACGCTTCCGGTACGCTCCGATTATGCGGCGCCATGCTGCGCTGCGGCAAACCGGGCGCAAAAACGTGCGCTGGTTCGCGTATCGGCCACGCTGCATTGGGCATGTCCGGCCTGCGTTGATGGCTGATTGTCGGTGAAGCGTGATTGACCTGATACTGGGGTCACTTGGCGCCTGGCGCCGTCCATTGCCGACCATTGAGGGGGAGACCTTATGAAGTCGCATGCATCCCAGCGCGCCCGCGCATGGAAACTGGGTATCGCCGGAGCGGGCGTGCTGGCGGTGGCCGCCTGCGGTGGCGGTGGCGGCGGAACCATCATCCGTCCCGAGCCGCCACCGGCGCCGCCGCCGATTCCGCCACCGGGCGACGAGCCGGCACCGGGCCCGCAGCCCGACTTCGATGCCCATCTGGTACTCACCAACGCCGATGCCGCGCACGCCGCCGGTTTCACCGGTGCGGGCGTCACCATCGGTGTGCTGGACAGCGGCATCCGCCGCGACCACCCGACGCTGGACGGCCGGGTCACCCGCAGCTTCACCTACCTGGATCCGCGCCGGAACAACCTCAACGTCGATGACGTGCTCGGCCACGGCACGGTCGTGGCGCAGTTGGCCGGCGGTCGCCGGTTCGGCGACTGGCCCGGCGGCATCGCCCCGGACGCCACCTTCGTCTCCGCGCGGATCATCTCCGATGCGCCTCCGTCCGATGACGGCTCGGGTCGCGGCAACGAGGTCACCGACGGGTCCTGGCTGGGCGACATCCACAGGGACCTGATCACCGGCGGCGCGCGGATCTCCAACAACTCCTGGGGCGGTCTGTACTGGACGGGTGGTGACAAGGTCACCCGCACCTTCGTCGACGCGCTCAAGCCCTTCGTGGTGGATTGGGGCGGCCTGGTCGTGTTCGCGACCGGCAACGAAGGCAAGGCCAACCCCAGCGATACCGCCGCACTGCCCAGCATGGGCGCCGGCGCCAACATCCTCGAGCGCGGCTGGCTGGCGGTGGGCGCGCTGGACACGCTGGAGCCGACCAAGCTGGCGAGTTATTCCAACGCCTGTGGCATCGCCCAGAACTATTGCCTGGTCGCGCCGGGCTACGTGGTGTTCACCGACGTGCTGGACACGGTCGGCAAGCCGACCTATTGGGTCGGCAAGGGCACGTCCTACGCCGCGCCGCAGGTGTCGGGCGCGGCTGCGGTGGTCTGGCAGGCGTTCCCGTACTTCTCCAACGACGAGGTCCGGCAGACCCTGCTGGGCACCGCGGTCGACCTGGGTGCGCCCGGCGTGGATCCGGTCTTCGGCCACGGCCTGCTGGACGTTGGCAAGGCGGCCAAGGGTCCCGGTCGGCTGGACTGGGGCCAGATGAGCGCCGCGTTCGATGGCGGCCGTTCCATCTGGTCCAACGACCTGACCGGGGCGGGCGGCATCACCAAGACCGGCGACGGCGACCTCGACCTCACCGGCAGGAACAGCTACCGCGGCAAGACCATCGTCAACGAAGGTTCGCTGGCATCGCTGTACGACATCCCGGGCGATACCGACATCGGCCACGACGGCCTGCTGTTGCTCGATGGCGTCTCCGTGAAGGGCTCGCTGCGCAACGAGGGCATCGCGGCGTTCTACGGCGAGGACCCCAAGGGCACGGTGCATACCATCGGCGGCGACTTCACCCAGACCTCGACCGGCGTGTTCGCCTTTGACCTCGGCTCCAGGGTGAACGTCAAGGGCCGCGCCACGATCAATGGCGAGGTGCTGGTCACCGGCGTCACCGAGGGTTACGTGCGCTCGGCGCGGGAGACCTTCCTGACCGCCGAGGGCGGGCTGTCGGGCGCGTTCACTGCGGCGTCCTCCAGCAACAACCTGTTCCTGCAGGCAACGCTGGGGCACGACTTTGAAAGCGCCTGGCTGGACATCCAGCGGCTGGATATCCTCAGCTCCGCGCAGTCATTGCGCCTGAGCCCGACCGCGGTCAGCGGCGCGGCGCGCGTCGAGGGTGCATTCCAGGGCCTCGATCGCGACGGCACTGGCGTGACCGGATCGGCCGGCCCGGGCGCGATGGGCGGCTTCATCACCGGCGCCGGGGCGATCCAGTCGACCGTGTCGGCTGCCGGTGCGGAGCGCACGCTGGCGAGCCTGTCCGGCGAGATGCACGCAGCCGACACCGCGTTCGCCACGATGGCGATGGACGATGGCCGCCACGCGCTCGAGTCGCGCCTGGACGGGCTCTCCAGTGGCAACGTCGTCGGCCTGGGCAGCTGGGCCAGTCGTCAGGGCGGCGAGCGCGCGATGTGGTCGCAGTCGCGATTGGACGCCAACTCCTGGCTGTTGGGCCACGACCAGCGGATCGGGCGCAACCTGACCGTGGGCTTCGCCTTCGGCCAGACCGACGGCTACGCGCATAACTCGCTGCGCCAGGACCGGGAGCACAACCGCCAGTACGAGAGTCAGCTCTACGCCGCCTGGGACTTCGATGGCAGCTACCTGCTGGGCCGCTTCGCCGCGGGCCGCATGGACCGCAGCACCCAGCGCCAGATCGTGCTGGGCAGCCAGAGCCATGGCGTCGCGGCGGATTACGCCAGCCGCTACTCCAGCTTCGGCGTGCAGGCGGGCCACCGCTTCGCGCTCGGCGCCGGCACCCTGACCCCGTACGTGGGGACCGAGTCCCTGCAGCTGGACCGCGACGGTTTCAGCGAGCAGGGTGCGGTGGGGTTCGGCCTGACCACCGGCGACTCGCAGCTGGATGCAACGCGGGCGCTGGCGGGTGTGCGACTGCAGCAGCCGTGGCAGGTGGGTGGGCTGAAGCTGACCGTGCAGGGCCGGCTGGAGTGGCAGCGCCTGCTGTCGCAGTCGGGCACCGCCATCGATGCGCGGTTTACCGGCATGGATGCGTGGTCGCCGATCACCGGCGGCGGTCTCGCGAGGGAAGCCACCGTGCTCGGCTTCGGCCTGCGTAGCGATCTGCCGCTGGGCCGGCTGGGCTTTGATCTGGATGCGCGCAACGAAAACGGGCGCATCTGGACGGGTGCCTACGCCAACTGGACGGTCGGGTTCTGACCTAACCAACCCGGCGCGTGGCCTGCATGGCTGCGCGCCGGAGCGGTCCTTTCCGACGGGCAGCAGGGCTGCCCGTTATTGCTGGCGATCAGCTGCGGTCGTCGAACAGCTCGCGGCCGATCAGCATGCGCCGGATCTCGTTGGTGCCGGCGCCAATCGCGTACAGCTTGGCGTCGCGCAGGATGCGTCCGGCGGGGTACTCGTTGATGTAACCGTTGCCGCCCAGGGTCTGGATGACTTCCAGCCCGACCTGCACCGCCGCCTCGCTGGCGTGCAGCAGGCAGGACGCGGCATCCACCCGGCTGCGATGGCCGGCGTCGTAATCGCGCGCCACCTGATAGGCAAACGCGCGGCTGGACTGCAGCGCGGTGTACATGTCGGCCATCTTGGCCTGCATGATCCCGAAGGTGCCGATCGCCGCATCGAACTGGCGGCGCTCGCGGACGTAGGGCAGGGCGATGTCCATCGCGTCCTGCATCAGACCGATCGGGCCGCCCGTCAGCACCAGCCGCTCGGTGTTCAGGCCGCTCATCAGCACCTTGACGCCCAGGTTGACCTCACCGAGCACGTTCTCGGCCGGGATTTCGCAGTTCTGGAACACCAGCTCGCAGGTGTTGGATCCGCGCATGCCCAGCTTGTCGAGCTTCTGCGCGGTGCTGAAACCCGGCATGCCGCGCTCGACGATGAAGGCGGTCATGCACTTGCTGCCGGCCTCCTTGCCCGCAGTGCGCATGTAGACGACCAGCACGTCGGCCTCGGGGCCGTTGGTGATCCACATCTTGTTGCCATTGGCGACCCAGACGTCGTCACCGCCGTCCACGGAGCGAAGCTCGGCGTGGCAGCTCATCGAACCGACCACGTCGGAACCGGCGCCGGGCTCGCTCATCGCCAGCGCGCCCTTCCACTCGCCGCTGCACAGCTTGGGCAGGTACTTGCGGCGCTGGGCCTCGTTGCCGTTGAGGTAGAGGTTGTTGACGCACAGATTGGAATGGGCGCCGTAGCTCAGGCCGACCGAACCCGACGCGCGGGAGATCTCCTCCATCGCGACCAGGTGGGCCAGGTAGCCCATGCCGCTGCCGCCGTATTCGGGGTCGACGGTCAGGCCGAGCAGGCCCATCTCGCCGAGTTTCGGCCACAGGTCCTGCGGGAACGCATTGTCTTCGTCGATCTGTTGCGCGCGCGGCGCGATCTCGGCTTCGGCAAACCGGCGCACGGCGTCGCGCAGCGCGTCGATCTCGTCACCCAGCGGAAAAGCACGCATCCCAAATCTCCTGAAATTGAAAGCACGACGGGGCACTCGGCCCCGTCGCGTTGTTGCATTACCGCCCGCGGCCGATCAGCTGCGGACGCGACCCTTGAAGCGCGGGGTGCCGCGGCCCATCGGCAGCTTCAGCTTGCCGATCGAGGCGATGCGCTCCTCGCCCAGGCGGTCGGCGGCCTTGTAGGTCGGGATGCCGTCGCGGTCGGCGATCTCGAAGATGCGGGTCAGGTTGTGGTAGATCGTCCGCATCATGCGCATCGCGCGCTCGCGGTTGTAGCCGTCGATCTCCAGCGAGACGTTCATCACGCCGCCGGCGTTGACCGCGTAGTCCGGCGCGTAGAGGATGCCGCGCTTCTGCACCTCATCGCCCATCGCGTCGTTGGCCAGCTGGTTGTTGGCCGAGCCGCAGATGACCTTGGCCTTCAGGCGCTGCAGGGTCTCTTCGTTGATGGTGCCGCCCAGCGCGCACGGCGAGTAGACGTCGGCGGGGACGTCGTAGATCTCGTCCAGGCCCACGGCCTCGGCGCCGTATTCGGTCACGGCCTTCTCGACCAGGCCCTGGTTGATGTCGGTGACGAAGATCTTCGCGCCGCGCTCCTTGAGCAGCTTCACGAACTCCATGCCGACGTGGCCCAGGCCCTGCACGGCGTAGCTGTACTTGCCGACTTCCTCATCGCCGAAGCGCTTGTTCAGCGACGCCATCAGGCCCTGCAGGGTGCCGTAGGCGGTAAACGGCGACGGGTCGCCCGAACCGCCGTGGACCTGGTGCACGCCGGTGACGTACTCGGTCTCGCGGAACACGAACTCCATGTCGTTGACGTCGATGCCGACGTCCTCTGCGGTGATGTAGCGGCCGCCCAGGGTCTCCACGAAGTGGCCGAACGCGCGGAACAGCATTTCCGACTTGTCGGTGGCCGGGTTGCCGATGATCACGGCCTTGCCGCCGCCCAGGTTCAGGCCGGCGACCGCGTTCTTGTAGGTCATGCCGCGGCTCAGGCGCAGGACGTCATTGAGCGCCTCGGCCTCGGACTTGTAGGGCCACATGCGGGTACCGCCGAGCGCGGGCCCCAGGGTGGTGTTGTGGATGGCGATGATCGCCTTCAGGCCGGCATCCTTGTTGTGGCAAAACACCACCTGCTCGTGGCCGCTGGTGTCGAGGGTTTCAAAAATCATCAAGAGCTCCGGGTCGGCGGTGATTGCGCGGGTGCGCTGGCGCCAAGATTCGTGTAAGTCATTGAATCCGCGTGGATTCGCCAATGCAGGCCGAGTGTTTCCCGGTCGCAGGGGCGCTAGTCTAATCGAATCGCGGCGGCGTCTATTGCTGCGCTGCGGCATTCGCGCATTCAGGAAGTTGGCGTCCTCCGGCGTGCCCAAACCCCGGCGGGGTGGCCCAGGGGCGGCACGCTACAATCACGCCAAACCCCTTTGCCCGCACGGATCGAGCGTCATGAGTACTCCTGCCAGCCAGCTTTCCCAGCCCGCCACCGCCACCAATTCGGCCACCGCCCGCACGCCGTTGCGTTTCGTCACCGCCGCCAGCCTGTTTGACGGCCACGACGCGGCGATCAACATCATGCGCCGGCTGATCCAGTCGCTGGGCGCGGAGGTCATCCACCTGGGCCACAACCGCTCGGTGGAGGACGTGGTGCGCGCGGCGCTGCAGGAGGATGCCGACGCCATCGCGCTGTCGTCCTACCAGGGCGGCCACGTGGAGTACCTCAAGTACATGGTCGACATGCTCAAGGAGCGTGGCGCGGCGCACATCAAGGTCTTTGCCGGCGGCGGCGGCACCATCACGCCAGAGGAGATCCGCGAGCTGGAAGCCTACGGCGTGGAGCGCATCTACCACCCCAACGACGGCATGAAGATGGGCCTGGTGGAGATGATCGAGGACGTGGTGAAGCGTGCCGAGGACGCCCGCGTGGGCGCCGACGCGCCCGAATCCGCGCCGTCGATCACCGACGAGATCGCCATCGGCAAGATGCTGACCGCAATCGAGGAAGACCAGTTCGACGAGCACGCGCTGGAGTCGCTGCGCAAGCAGTGGCAGCTGGCCGGCAGCCGCACGCCGGTCATCGGCATCACCGGCACCGGCGGGGCGGGCAAGTCCTCGGTCACCGATGAATTGCTGAACCGCTTCCTGTCCCACTTCCCGGAGATGCGCCTGGCGGTGATCTCGGTCGACCCGACCCGCCGCCGCACCGGTGGCGCGCTGCTAGGCGACCGAATCCGCATGAACTCGCTGCGCTCCAAACGCGTGTACATGCGCTCGATGGCGACCCGCCGCCAGCACGCCGCGACCAACCTCGTGCTCAAGGACAGCATCGGCTTCCTGAAGGGGCTGGGCTACGACCTGGTGATCGTGGAGACCGCCGGCATTGGCCAGAGCGATTCGGAGATCGTCGACCTGGTCGACTTCCCGATGTACGTCATGACCAGCGATTTCGGTGCACCCAGCCAGCTGGAGAAGATCGACATGCTCGACTTCGCCGAACTCGTCGTGCTGAACAAGTACGACAAGCGTGGCGCCGAGGACGCGCTGCGCGACATCCGCAAGCAGTGGAAGCGCAACCGCGTCGCGTTCCAGACCAAGGACGAGGACGTGCCGGTCTACCCGACCATCGCCAGCCAGTTCAATGATCCGGGCATCAGCTGGATGTTCGCCAACCTGTGCCGGCTGATGCGCGAGCACGTGCTGGAGAAGGGTGGGGCGGAGGCCAGTCATGAGGTCGCGCCCGCCCACTGCGACTTCAAGCCCGACATCGACACCAGCCTGAAGGAGCCACGCGCCACGGTGTTGATCCCGGGCCCGCGCGTGCGCTACCTGGCCGAGATCGCCGAGCAGGGCCGCAGCATCAACCGCCAGATCGAGACCCAGGCCGAGATCGCCGACCGCGCGCAGGCCATGTGGCTCGCGCTGAAGGAGCTCGGCGATGACGCCCTGCCCGAGGCGCTGGACCTGTACGGCTCCGCGGCGATCGCGCCCGGTGGCAGCCAGGCCGGGCAGGGCAGCGTCGAAGTCGCCAGCCCGTCGCCCGCCGTGCCCGTGCCGCCGGAAAACGAAGTCCCGGCCGTAGCCGACGACGCGCATGCCCCCGACCGCACCCTGCTGACCCTGCGCCAGCGCTACAACGACGCGATCCAGTCGCTGACCGCCGACGCGGTCAAGCTGCTGCGCCAGTGGCCGGAGCGGCTGAAGTCGATCACCGACGAGATCACCGAATACGAAGTGCGCGGCAAGAAGATCCGGGTCGAGAACTACCGCGAGTCGCTCAGCCACCAGCTGGTGCCGAAGATCGCGGCGCCGACCTACAAATCGTGGGGCGAGCTGCTGACCTTCCTGCAGAAGGAGAACCTGCCCGGCCATTACCCCTACACCGGCGGCGTGTACCCGTACCGCCGCACCGGCGAGGACCCGATCCGCATGTTCGCCGGCGAGGGCACGCCGGAGCGCACCAACCGGCGCTTCCATTACCTGTCCGTCGGCCAGCCCGCCGCCCGCCTGTCCACCGCGTTCGACTCGGTCACCCTGTACGGCGAGGACCCGGCGCCACGCCCGGACATCTTCGGCAAGATTGGCAACTCCGGCGTCAACATCGCCTCGCTGGATGACATGAAGAAGCTGTACTCCGGCTTCGACCTGTGCGCGCCGACCACCAGCGTGTCGATGACCATCAACGGCCCCGCGCCGATGATCCTTGCGATGTTCATGAATTGCGCCATCGACCAGCAGGTGGAGAAGTACCTGCGCGAGGACGACGCCCGCTGGGCGGAGGCCAGCGCGAAGATCGACGCGATGTTCAAGGACGCCCCGCGCCCGCAGTACAGCGGCGAGCTGCCCGAGAGCAACGATGGCCTCGGCCTGGGCCTGCTGGGCGTCAGCGGCGACCAGGTGGTGGACGCGGCGACCTACCAGCGCATCAAGGAGTACACCCTCAAGACCGTGCGCGGCACCGTGCAGGCCGACATCCTCAAGGAGGACCAGGCCCAGAACACCTGCATCTTCAGCACCGAGTTCGCGCTGCGGATGATGGGCGACATCCAGCAGTACTTTGTCGACCACGGCGTGCGCAATTTCTACTCGGTCTCGATCAGCGGTTATCACATCGCCGAGGCCGGGGCGAACCCGATCAGCCAGCTCGCCTTCACCCTGAGCAACGGTTTCACCATCGTCGAGTACTACCTGGCGCGCGGCATGGACATCGACGACTTCGCGCCCAACCTGTCGTTCTTCTTCAGCAACGGCATGGACCCGGAGTACACCGTTATCGGCCGCGTTGCCCGCCGCATCTGGGCGCGTGCCATGCGCGAGCGCTACGGTGCGTCCAGCCGCAGCCAGATGATGAAGTACCACATCCAGACCAGCGGCCGGTCCCTGCACGCGCAGGAGATCCAGTTCAACGACATCCGCACCACGCTGCAGGCCATGTACGCCCTGTTCGACAACTGCAACAGCCTGCACACCAACGCCTACGACGAAGCCATTACCACCCCAACCGAGGAAAGCGTGCGCCGCGCGGTCGCGATCCAAATGATCATCAACAAGGAGCTGGGGATCAATTTCAACGAGAACCCCTGGCAGGGCAGCTTTGCCGTGGACTACCTCACCGACATGGTCGAGGAAGCCGTCTACAAGGAGTTCGAGGCGATCAGCGAGCGCGGCGGCGTGCTCGGCGCGATGGACACCATGTACCAGCGCGGCAAGATCCAGGAAGAGTCGATGTATTACGAGCGCAAGAAACACGACGGCAGCCTGCCGCTGGTCGGCGTCAACACCTTCCTGCCCAAGGAGCACGCCGGCGAAGTCACCACCGAGATCGAGCTGATCCGCTCAACCCCGGAAGAGAAGGGCCAGCAGATCGAGAACGTCCGCAACTGGCAGCAAAACCGCAACCAGCTGGCGCCGCGCGGCGAAACATCGCACGGTCACGAAGTGGGGACCGACGGCGCTGGGGAAGAAGCGCACGACGGACACGGACTGGGGTACCTGCAGAAGACCGCGCGCGAGCGGAAGAATGTGTTTGAGGCGCTGATTGAAGCGGTGAAGACGCACTCGCTCGGGCAGATCTCGCACGCGTTGTATGACGTGGGTGGGGAATATCGAAGGAATATGTGACTCGCTATTCTGGATACCATTCTTAGGGGCGGGTGAAAGCTCTCGGTGCGGGGACTGGCCGGCCATATTTGCGTCGCACAAACCATCTTCTGGATGGTTTCTCCAAAACGTGGTTCGAACTATTTGGAGCTCATTCGACAATAAGACGGGACGAGACTTCTCTGGTTCCATTCTAGGCTATATCTACGCTGTGCCTGCTGAATATGACTTGGCTTTTACGGAAATAAATGATTTGGAGGCGACATGAAAGGGAAGGTAAAAATTATTTCTGTATTTAACAATAAGGGAGGAGTCGGTAAGACGACGTTAACTTACCACCTGGCGCATGCTCTTGCGGAGGCGGGTAATAAGGTCCTACTGCTTGATGCGGATCCACAATGCAATCTGACAATCTACTCGGTTGATGTAGAAAAAATACATGCTATTTGGGAGGAGGAAGACGAGTGCGTCACTATGGGGCTGGAAGATTACGGAAGGAAGCGCGGGCGAGTGTGCGTAGACGGATTGCAGTCCTCGGTCAGGTCCCTTCACTTTCTCCTCCAACCAACTATCGATGGTGTTAGTGAGCATGAAAAACTATCACCGCCGCATAAAATAAGCCCAAATCTACACATAATTCCGGGCCGACTTTCCTTGCATGAATTTGAAGAAAAAGTTTCGTCACGCTGGAGCGATGCATATCGTGGCGACTCACTTGCAATACGCACTGTTACACGGATAAGGAAAATTTCTGAGGAGTATTCAAAGAAGTATAAATACGATTACGTTATCGTGGATACTTCGCCTAGTCTCGGTGTACTGAATAAGGTCATAATCTCTACTGTAGATGGCTTTTTTGTGCCGGCCGCACCGGATATGTTTTCGCTCTATGGCATAAGAAATATCGGGGCAAGCTTAAAAAAATGGCATGAAGAGTTTGATATAATATATAAACTAATTTCATCCGAAAAAAGAAAGCTTTTCCCTGAGCATTTCGTTCAATTTCTCGGCTATACGATATACAACGCGAAAAAGTTCACAAAAACTGACTCAAAATGGAATTTGGCTCAGGCTCACCTAAAGTACGCGCTGCAGATTCCTGTAATCATTCAGAGCGAAATAAGTGAGAGCGTACGTAGAAGCGTTCCTGACAACCTATTGGCCGAGCCTATTGGTGGCGAGTCGGTGATGCATAGTCACAACACATTCCCGGCTATCGCGCAACACTACAGAGTTCCTATTTGGAACATACCAACCATTAAGAAGTTAGATCCAGAGCATAGGAATACAGTGAATGGTCAGAAAAAGGACATACTCGCGACTCGTGAGAGCTATAGTATTTTTGCCCAATCACTGATCCAGCGAATTGATCTTTTGGAGAGTTGACATGGCTTTGACGACATGGGATGTCGAGAGTTTAGTCGCTCTCTATGGGCAGAAGAAAAGGCTCTTCGAGCTATTTCTTGGTAGTGTAGAGTCCGAGTTCTCGTCCGATGTGGCTCTTAATACTGGAGTGCCAACGATAGTCCATTCGTTGAAGAAGAGATTGAAGGATGAGGCGAATCTTCGGAAGAAGATTGAGAGGAAGATCGATGGTGGCCGGCTTGTGAATAACGATAACCTCTTCTCCGAAATAACTGACCTTGCAGGACTTAGAGTGCTGCACCTTTATCAAGATCAGTTTGAAAAAATACATGAATTCATTAAGCGGAAAGTTAGGAGAAGAGTTTGGAAGCTTGTTGAGAAGCCCGTGGCCTACACCTGGGATCCCGAGTCGAAGGATTACTTCAAAAGGTTTAGTATCCGCACAGAGCTTAAGTCTTCCTACTACACGAGTGTTCATTATCTGCTATCGCCCGCGAACGATGAGGAAACGGATATTGTGTGTGAAGTTCAGGTTAGAACGCTTTTCGAAGAGGCTTGGGGTGAAATTGATCACTCAATTAACTATCCTGTGAAGACCACGAACTTTGCCAGCTTAGAGCAGTTGCGAGTCCTCTCTAAGCTTGTTTCTACTGGGTCGCGCCTTGCGGACTCAATTTTCAAGGTGCATGAGCGCGGTCAGGAATAATGGTTACGGTTTGGTGACCGAGTTGCAGAGTGAAGGGCTACGAATGCTTAGTATCCTCTGGTTTACGGGTTGGGAGAGGTTGATGGGAACTAAGCTGCCACGACATTCCTGCGAAGATGACAGTTGCGTAACAGCAAGTCCAGTGAAGAATGTTTTAAGCAACTTTTTTTTGTTTGGGCATTTAGTCCGTTTTATCCCTGTTCAAACTCATCCCAATGTGCTTCGAGCGCTCTGCGCGAAGGTCTGATCGCCGAAGACTCAGTGAGGAGCTTTTTCCCTTCGAGTTTTTGATAGCTCGGCTCGTAAAGAAGGCGCGCAGATAGTTTTACCAGAAGCGACTCGGGATGAACGCTAAACATGAATCGATCAAATAGGTTGTGGAGATCTGCTCGCAGGAGCAAGCCGTTCTGCAGGTGATTTGACCGTTCGCCTCGGTAGGCGCTTATATGAGCAGCCTCGAGGGCCTCTACAACACTAGATCCTGTTATGCAGCATTGTGGGCCGTAAGCGCGGATCAGTGCCTCACGAAACGCAGGTTGGTGAGGACGGTGATATGTGGTCCTTAGATCGCGCTCACGATGGTCATCGCTCGGCGGATAGAAACTATCGACATCGGTCACAGCGCTCGAGCCACTCTCAGGCACATCTATCGGCGGCGTTCCGTCGGAGTGCCGTTTCCACGCGTAGCCATAGGCTGCTAACCGGCGTTCGGCAATGTCTAGAAGATCGTCATCGAAAAACGCACGCCAGGATGTTTCAACGATGATTGCTTCGCAGGTCAGGTCAATTCGGTTGAACAGAGCAAGCTTGTCGAACCCTTCTGAAGGTGAACCACTTGCGACGATATCTTTGACAGTCTGGAAAGGGCCTTTCGACTTGATCATCCCTATGAAGCGATTCGGGTGATAGTCGAATTTCTTCGCCTGATCTACTGCTTCTAGAAGTACGCTTTCAAATTTGAGCTGCTGTTGGCTGTCCAAAATATGCCCTCGAGATAGGACGCTGAATTGTAGCAAGTGTAGTGACCCAGTGATTTCCTGCTCAGGTGTAACCTTTTCAAGAAGACACAAATGAGCGCAGTAATGGAAGACAAGATCAAGCGTTGGACGGCCCGGTGGAAGTCGGCGCTGGTACTGGAGATCATCTAGGGCAAAGTCACGGTGTCGGAGGCGAGCCGGCAATTCCACCTCATGCCGTCGGAGATCGAGAGCTGGTTCGATGAGGGCCTGCGCGGGATGGAGAACGCGCTGCGGGCCAAGCCCGAGGACGTGCGCGAGCAGTACGAGCGCCAGCTCAGGGACCTGCAGAAAGCCTATGGCGAGGCGATGCTGGAGTTGCGCGCCCGAAAATAATTCCAGTCCCTGGTGGGCAAGGACGAGACCTGATGGTCGTGATCCAGCAGGGACTGCGGGAGGACGGTGTCGAGGTGTCTATGGTGAAGCTGTGCCGCTGGTTCGGCTTGGCGCGGCGCACGGTGCACTATCGGCCGACGAAGGCGCTCCCTGCGGTCAGACTACGTGGAACGGCTGGTTGCCACTCGACTGGGACTGACTCTTGAAGCCAACTCCGAACCGGGGTTCGATGCACCTTGTCCTGACCGAAAGAGGTACCAGATCAAGGGTCGTCGGCTTACTATCGACAAGGGTCCGGTTCAGTTCGGTGTAATTCGGAACCTTGACGCTGTGCAGTTCGACTTCTTGGTTGCAGTTGTCATGAACGCCGACTGGAGCGTCAGGTACGCGGCGAAGATCCCTCACGGTGCCCTAGGGTTGCTGGCCCAGTTTCGTAGTCACGTAAACGGTCACATATTTCGGATGACACCCAAGACGCTGCAGATAAAGGGCGTGGAAGATCTTTCAGGCATCCTGATTTAGCTCGGCAGGAACGGGGTCCGGTTGACCGATGAGATGACGGGACCACGTTCACTAAGCGGAGTCCTATGTAAATGACGACTGCGCTAGTACAGGAGGAGTGAGGATCCATGAGTCAGACTGGAGACGCATCGAGTCGTATCTATTTGATCGGGCCGGACGGTCGGCAGGCAATCGAGCTTGCCTCTTCCAGGTACGAGTGTGAGGCGGACTTTCAGGAGTTACTCGCGATGCATCCGGCTTTGATCGACGGTCGACAAGTCAACCCTGAGAATCCGCGGCGCTGGTTGCTGGTGGCCAAGGAGGCGAGTGTCCCGGATGCCGAGGCTAGCCGGTGGTCGTTGGATCACCTCTTCGTTGATCAGGATGCTGTCGTCACTTTGGTGGAGGTGAAACGCAAGTCAGACACCCGACTCCGACGTGAGGTGGTCGGTCAGATGCTGGATTACGCAGCCAATGGCTCATTGCGCTGGACCGCGGGATTTCTGCAAGAGGCATTTGTGGCAACCTGCGAAAAAGCGGGTTCTGATCCGGCACGGTCACTCGAAGAATTCCTGGAGGAGGATGGTCGTGCTGACTCCTTTTGGCAGAGCGCGGAGTCGAACCTGCGGGCTGGACGTATGCGCCTGCTTTTCGTGGCCGACGAGATCCCCGCAGAGTTGTTGCGAATAGTTGAGTTCCTGAATGAGCGCATGGCACCAACCGAGGTGCTCGCGCTCGAGTTGCGCTACTTCACGGGCGGTGGCTACAGCACCCATGTCCCAAGGATCTTGGGACGTACGCTCGCCGCAGTCGCCCAGAAGGAAGGTTCCGCACGATCGAATGCACGTCGTGCCTGGGATCGGGAAAGCTTTCTACGTGACTTGGAAGAGCGGACAGATTGGGAAGTGGCCCGAGCGATCGCCGCCTTCCTGTCTGAGTGTGAAAGACATTTCGACATTACGTGGGGGACTGGTGCTCAGACAGGGTCTTTCACACCGCGCCGTCCGATGATATCTGCACGTGGTCCCATCTCTGTCTACTCAGACGGACGGCTGGATATAAAGTCGTCTTGGTTGAATGATAGTCCCGCCGCAATCGAATGGAGAGAACGGATCAAGCCGGGGTTGGAGTCGCTGAACTGGCGGCAAGCTATCAACAGCGAGAAAGAAGTTACGCTCACGGTTCCCGCTGCAGAGTGGATCCCGAAGGCGACGGAGCTTCTGGCGGCGATCGTCGATTGAAGGCAATCTGTCCAGGTTGCGTAGGGCTTCCGCGCCGGACTTCACCTGCCGTTCAAGCGGTTCATTTCAGTCCAGCGATAGAGGAAACCGTTGCGCCAGTGCTGTGGCGATGAGTTGGCGTGTGGTGGCGTCCAGGCGAGGCAGGTCTACGGCCATGAAATTGGCACCGTCACCCATTGGGCTGAAAACTTTCACTGGCGCGGATCGCCACACGTCGTCGTGACTGGTGACAAACCACCCAGGCAGGGCGACGGCGGGCGTCACCGTTACCTCCCTGCCAAGCGCTTCGCGAAGGTAACGCTGAAGCCACTTTGCTTGCTGTTGCGCCTGACCTAGCGGTTTGCTTGTAGAGAAATCCGGAAATTGGAGCGATTCGCCGTCATAGTGAACCTGGTGGTCCGTACGCTCGGACGCCGGATTGCTCGGCTTGCGGAACGACTTGGTCTCTACCGCGTAGATCCCGCGTGGCGCAATGACCACGTGATCGATGTTGAAGTTCTCAGCGGGAAGATCGTGCATGACAATGCACCCCCTCCCGGTTAGTCGGTTGAGTTGCATGCCGTTCTGCAAGAAGGCCGTCGCGAGCCCGGTCACGCTTATGTAGGTGCTTGGCGTACCCCCACAGTCCGTAGGCGAACATTCCCGCGGCAGCGATCGTATACATCCATTCCAGGAATCCCCACCGCAAGGTGTGCCATTGGATATGGCTGCCCGACCAGCCCATGAACATGAGTGGCAGCGCCATGTAGGTGATCATGATCGAGGTGATCATCTCTGTTTCATGAGCGGATATGCGATCAACCAGTTGCTGTCCCGGAACGTGGCCGATCTGTCGTGCGGCCAGCGGGGATCTTCGCTCCCGCCGCTTTTTGAGCACGCGATAGCCAATTGCGAGGCTTAAGCCGAGGAAGGCCGACAAAAAGAATGGGACGTACCCGAGGAATTTCGACCATGCCACTAGTTAGTTCTCCTGAAACACGCGGGGAGGGAGTCGGCCATTAGACGTCCTACGCCACCGCTGCGGCAAATCGCGCGTGCAGGTCGCCAGGTAGCGGGTGTGAGAGTCGCCACGTGATGGCCATTGGCCTTTCGCCCTCATGCGAGACGTAGGTGGCCGGACCAATCAGCCAGAACGCGCGGTCGTCCGTGGTGAGGCGAGCAAACTGAAGCACTGTGCTTCCCATCGCTCCGTGACGTTGGTAGCGCTGACCGGTATCACTTTCGGGGTGGGTACCGGACTGACTTTCCCAATGAATCAGATCAGGGCTGATCGCGTAATCCCGATATCTGGTGGTAGGTGAGAAGTGACCGTTCGTCTTGTCGAGAGTGAACGCGAGCAAGTCCACCTTCGCCTCTGGCAATGCGCGCACACCTTCGCGCCACACCGGCACCTTCAGCGTCACGCCATCACCGAACGCAGCGAGGATCTCTCGCCGGGTATAACGCGCATGGACGAGCAATGGGCTAGCGGGATGGCTTTCAAGCATGGCTTGCACGTGGTCAATGCGCTGCGAGATGACCTCCATCAACTGATCGAGTTCGGCGAGCACTTGGGGGTGTTCCCAGATCAACGATGCTGCGCCGATCAGCGTTTCATCGACTTCAACAGGCGCCGTCTCGGTGAGCACCGTTGCCAACATGTGAAACAGTCGACGGGTATATAGGTCCATCTCGTCTAGCGCCGGCGGGTCAGCTGCTTGGGCCCAACCGCTGTAGTGCGCGATGCGTACCTGGTCGTCGAGATGGAGCAGCCGCCCTAACGCTCGCCGCAGCACTCGCTCGTGCGGCCCTTCTGGCAACGTCGGCAATCCGCCCGCCTCTAGCAAGTCCGACCAGCAATGAGAGTCGGAATAGACCTCCTCCAGCTCAAGCCCTGACTCCTCCAGGAAGCGTTGGAGCGTGAGGTCCGAGGTATTCTCTGCCACGCGTGTCAGCTCGCGCGCCTTGGCGGGCCATGTTGACGGTAGGCTCTGCCGAATGTTCTCCAACACGGCGTCTTTGGCCACCGCATCGAGTTGCATGTGACACCCGCTGGGAAGAAACGGGAAGCCACTCGCGACCTGCTTCTCGAGTTGTTTGCGAGTGCCGCCGAGCAAAGCGCCCAACCGCCGGTGAAACTTGAACTCCTTGCGATGCCGGCCAACGAAGTCGAGGACAGTGCACACCGATTTGCCCGTGGTCCGGCGCAGTCCACGGCCAAGCTGCTGCAGAAATACGGTCGGGCTGTCGGTCGGCCTTAAAAGCAAAAGTGTGTCGACCGACGGAACATCAACTCCCTCGTTGAAAAGATCGACGGAAAATACGATACGCAGCACACCCGCGGCGAGCGATTGTAGCGCGCTTCGGCGTTGCTCTTCAGGTGTGTCTGCCCACACTGCGACGGCCGCGACCCCGGCAGTATTGAACTGCTCGGCCATAAATTGCGCATGCGCGACGGAAACGCAAAAACCGAGAGCGCGCATCGAATCGGGGTTGGGCGCGGTCTTTATCGTGTTGGCGATGATCAACCGGGCGAGCACGTGATCGCCTGTAACCAAGTTGCTTAGCTCTCGGGGGTCGTAGCCACGACCGCGTCGCCAGCTCACGCCTCGGTAGTCAAGGCCGTCGCTGATCCCGTAGTAGGCGAAGGGGCATAGTCGGTGTTGGTCGATGGCATCCCACAATCGCAGTTCGGCGGCGATTCGGTCGTCGAACCAATGCAGGATCGGCTCCTCATCGCCGCGTTCTGGCGTCGCGGTGAGACCCAATAGCTCGATAGGACAGAGATGATCGAGGAGGGCCGTGTACGTGGGCGCCGCGGCATGATGGAATTCGTCGATGATCACCACGTCGAAGTGATCGGGCTGGATATTGCTGAGCCCAACGGCGCTAAGACTTTGCACCGAGGCGAACACGTGCTCGAAGTGGGTCGGACGGTTGCCTCCTACCCACAGCTCGCCGAACGCCGCATCTCTCAGCGCGTGGCGAAAGGTCGCCAGACTCTGCTCGAGGATTTCCCTGCGATGGGCAATGAAAAGCAGGCGTGCTCGCGGTAACCGATCCTTTAGCCGCTTGTAGTCGAGCGCGGCCATGACGGTCTTGCCGGTTCCAGTGGCTGAGACCAATAGATTGCGATGGCGGCCTTGCAGCCGAGCCAGCTCAATTTGCTCAAGCAGTCGAGACTGGAAGGGCTCCGGGCGTATCTCCACCGGGCTGAGGTAGATGCGCGGGCCGCTCGTGGCTGCCTGTGTCAACTCTCGATACTCGTCCTCATCGAACGGTCGGAAGTCTTCATTATTCCAATAGCTCTCGAATACGGCCGAGAATTTGTCGATCACGTCCGGATTGCGAGCACCTGACACGCGAACGTTCCACTCCAGCCCCGTGATCTGTGCCGAAAAGGTCAAGTTGGAGGATCCGATATAAGCCGTCGAGTAGCCCGAAGCGCGGTGGAATAGCCACGCCTTGGCATGCAGCCGAGTGCTGGTCGTGTCATACGAAACGCGGATGTCTGCGCCAAGGTCACGCAGTGCTTGCAGAGCGCTCAGCTCAGTCGAGTTGGTGTAGGTCGTGGTCAGAAGTCGCAAAGGCCGAGTGGCGTCCTTGTGTCGTCGTAGCAGCTCAAGCAGCGGCTGGATGCCTGATCGCCGTACGAAAGCCATCAGGATGTCAATGCGGTCAGCTGACGGGATCTCGGATTGAAGCTGGAATCCGATTCGCGGCTCGCCGGGTGCGTTCGTCAGGAGTGTGGTGTCCAGCAGCGGGGTGGCCGGCAGTGGCAAGGGCTCCGGTGTCCCATCGAGGCGTAGCGCGGCAATCGCCTGCAGCATGTCGCCTGCGGGGGAGGGCGCATCAGTCATGTCTGCACCCTTGCCGACATTGTTGAGCAGACCGACGATTTGCCGAGCCAGTTCCAGGCCGACCTCAGTGCGCTGTTTACCGGTCAGCCCCGCGACCACGCGTCGTACGAGCGTTCCTAGATGAAGTGCAATGCGGTCGGCCGCCTCTTCGTCGTGCAGCTGCGCCCGTACGGCCTGATGCTTCGCGTCAAGCGCTTCAAGCTGCGCTTCCAATGCGTTGGTAACGAGTCGCTCGTAGAGACCGCGCTGGAGTTTTGTCATTGCGCCAGGCTAGCACCGGCGGAGCGATTTGCTCTCGTCTAAGATTCCTTTCCGATGACGCTATTTCCGTGGTCGAACATTGAGCATGCAACGCCCTGTTTCCGATGACGTCCGTCCGTTGCAGCTGGATGTGCAGCGCCTGCTGGGTCGGTGCCTACTTCGGCTACAGCAATACGAGCGGTTGATGAAAGGCATTGTGGCCAGCCACTGCTTGTCCGTGTCGGCTAGTTCGCCCAACGGAAGCCTCGAGGCGCAGGTCGCCGCCACTTCTGGCAAGACCTTGGGTCAGTTGGTGGGGCGGATGTTCGGTACTTATGTTCTTCGGGACGGCGACGATTATCTGGATCCCCAGCCCGCAAAAAGCGACCACGGGAACTCGTTCACTTTCCGGGTAACCAGGAGCTTGCCCCCAGAGTCATACGAGGCGACGCAGAGGCGATTTTCTGAGCTTGTCGAGCTGCGCAACCTGCTGGTGCATCATTTTCTTGAGCAGCACGATCTCTGGACGGTGCATGGCTGCGATGAAGCCGTGGCCGCGCTGGTTGCCGCATACGAGCAAATTGACTTGGGCGCTAACGAGTTGCGCGATTGGGCTGAGGAGATGGAGAAGACGCGTCAATCGAGTGCTGCGCTACTAAGTGATCCGGTCGTTCTAGAGTTGATCGTGAATGGGGTAGGTCCTGATGGAACAGTGCATTGGCCCACCGCAGGCGTTGTATATGCACTCAGGCGCGCCTGTCGCAATCTCGCCGTTGACGGCTGGACCCGTGTCGATAAGGCGGCAAGTTGGATCACCGAACACGAGCCAGCGCAGACGCCAAAGAAGTATGGATGCACTCGGTGGCGCCAGGTGATTCACGAAGCTCGGCAGTTTGAGATACGCTATCTGCCGGAACGCGGTCATCCCGGCGCATGGTATCGGGAGCTTTAAATCCACGAGCTAACTTCGACGTAAGTCTCCGTGCGGTGTGCAATCGATAGGTGGGTCAGAAGGCGGCTGGTTTGGTGCCTTTGCACTGCGGATATCGCGCGCAGCCCCAGAAGGTTTCACCCGAGCGTCGGTTATGGCGTTGGAGCATCGCTCCGGCGCAGACAGGGCAGAGGGGAGGGGCTTCAGCGGGACCCGCATGTTCGGGTCCCTGTGGCTGCAGGGGTGCGGCTGCCGGAGCCCGACCAACGCCCGTCTGCGCGGCCCGGATCCGGTCGAGTAGTTCGCGTCCGGTAATCAGATGGATAGGCTTGCCGCTGGTAAAGCGCGCCGCATCGGCGGTGAAATCCCCGACGCTGACGATGTGCACCGCATCTGCGCGATGGTGGTCGACAAGGCCCCACATTTCGCGGACGGTTGCGACACCGACCTGGCGGCGCTTCCACTGTTTGCACTGGACCAGTTCGCGACGTCCACCTTTGCTCACGATCAGGTCGATGCCGCCGTCCTTGCCACCCAGGCCGGTCTCAAGCACGTCGTAGCCCTGTCGGCGAAACGACTCGCCCACCAGCATCTCGAACTCGCGCCAGGAGATGTCCGCCAGGCTGTCGAGGTCGCGGCGGGTGTCATGCAGGCTGCGTCGCTTCCTCGCATTGGCCCAAGACACCGCCGCTGCCAGCCAGCAGGCGAACATCACGATCCATGCGAAGGGCGCGGTGATGCTGCCGATCTGCTGCCCGACGGGTCCCAGCAACGGACCGCCGGCCGCCGAGAGCCATGCCCCGATTCCGTAGCGGATGAGCAGGAAGGCGACGATGCCGGCCAGAATCCCCATTTGCCACGGCCACGACGCGACCTCGTCCAGGCCGCTTTTTCTCCGACGTCCCATAACCCCTCCCTGTGTCGGGGGATGGTAGCGCTGATTTCAACATCGCCGCCGATGAGGTTGGCTGCGATCTCGTCACTGATCAGTGCCCAGGAAAAACCGGAGAATCGCTCGTCGATTTGAGCTTTACGGCTCAAGTTTTTACAGGGTCGGCCGATGCTCCAATTCGGATGCAGCCGCTACCAGTAGCGGCAAACAACCAAAACGACCGCGCTGATGTGCGCGATCGATCGATTTCAAACAGGGGAAAACATGAAGAACACCATAGTGACCGCGGCCATGGCGGCCGTCTTCGCGAGCGTTGCCTTGGCATCTGCCGCAGCCAATGCACAGTCCAAGCCGCTCGCGGTTTGGCAGCCTGCGCCGGATGGCGAAAAGGATCCCGCCAAGCGCGTGGCGACGACACCGGCGCCTGCGACTGAAGTTGCACCGCAGTCGGTTACGCAGTCTCAGTCCGTCGGCGCGGTTGAACAGCCGTACGCTGCGGCTGCTCAGGTACCCATGCTGGATGAGGAAAACCGCGGTGGGTTCTTCGTGGGCGTGCAGGGCGGCAAGGGATGGGTGTACGACGATGTCGACCAGTCCGCGCGCGCGGTGAACGCAGGCTACCGATGGCAGGCGGGTGCGGTGTCGTTGGTAGGCATCGAACTGGCCGCGGGGCGGCTGGACGACGCAGAGGACGACGGTTTCCGCTACGGCAAGGTCGATTACTCGAGCGTCGGCGTAAACGCACGCTTCAACTTCGGCCGCGACAATCCACTCTACGGCTTGGTCCGCGCGGGCTACTGGGCGGCCGATATCGGCGCGTTTGATGACACCGTTGACGGTGGCTATTTTGGCCTGGGTGTCGGTGTCGACTTCAATCGGCATTTCAACATGAGCTTGGTCTACACCAACCACGTGTACTTCAACGACCACTATTGGAGCGACAACGAGTTTTACTACGACGCCAGCCGGGCGGACCTGCTGATGCTCGGTGCCGAAGTCCGGTTCTAATGGGCAAGGATGGTCCTGCCGGCCTGCGCTGAGCAACAAGTGGTTAACGAAGCGCGCCTATCGGCGCGTTTCGCTTTTATCGGCCGCCGCAGACGCTAGGAGCCCCGGCCGGGAGAACATCAACCGATCAAGCGGCTCGCGACGTAAGCCCCCGATCCTGGTCCGCAGTATCGGCTTTCGGTGCAGCCCACGGGCCTACATCACCGCCAACGCCGCATTGGTGAAGTGCCCCGGGTACTCGTCGCGGATCTCCAGCTTGCGTTCGATCGAGCCGATGATTTTCGCGGCGAAGTTGACGCCGCTCATGTCGCTGCAACTGAGCAGGTTGCCGGGGGAGAACACGTTCACTTCCAGGATGGTGTCGCCGATGATGTCGATGCCCACCAGGAACATGCCGTCGGCCTGCAGCTTGGGGCGGATCAGCTCGGCCAGGCGCAGTTCGCGGTCGGTGATCTTGACCGCCTTGGCGGTGCCGCCGGCGTGGATGTTGCTCCGCACGTCGTCCTCGGCGCCGACCCGCCGCATCGCCGCGTACTTGCCATCAATCTGCAGCGGGTAGCCGTTCATCATGAACATGCGGATGTCGCCCTTGTCGGCTTCGGGCACCACGGTCTGGGCAATGATGTAGCCGTCGCGCTCGATCGCCTCGACCATCTGGTTGAGGTTGCCGGCTGACTTGGCATCGAGCACGAACACGCCCTGGCCGCCGGAGCCCTGCAGGGGCTTGAGCACGACCTTGCCGCCGTTGGCCTTGGCGAAGGCTTTGATGTCGTTGGTGTTGCGGCAGATCAGGGTCTTGGCGCGGACCTCGCGCGGGAACGACTGGAAGTACAGCTTGTTGATTGCCTGCGTCAGCGTGTCCGGGTCGTTCAGCACCAGCACGCCGGCATGGGCGGCGCGCTGGCCGAACTGGATGCCGATCTTTTCCGCCCAGGGGCGATCGACCGCGTCGTTGGACGGGTCGCTGCGCATCATCAGCACGTCGAGCTCGTCGATGTTGATCAGGGTGCTCTTCTTGCCGGCACTCTTGAGCGCCTTGAAGAACTCCTCGCGGCTGCGCGTCTTGCCCTTGCCGGCGGGGATCCTGCGCGCGTGCACCTGCAGGGTGTCTTCCGGGCTGAGGACGAAATCGCCGGGGGTGATGTAGCAGACCTCGTGGCCGCGTCGCGATGCCTCATGCGCCAGCACGGTGGTGGTGTAGCGCGGGTATTCGTCTTCGATCGAGTTTACGTAGAAGGCAATCAGCACGGGGATGGTTCCTTTAGCAGGTCAATGAAAGAGTGTCCTTCGCGCAGGCGCGCCAATCGGGCCTGCGCGTCGGGACGGTCGAGGAATTCGGGGGTGACCACGGGCGGGCGCAACATGCCGCGCGCCTCCAGTTCCTCCACCACCGGCACGTGGTGTTCGGCGATCTTCCCGTACCACAGCGGGTCCAGGGACAGGCCAACGGCGACACGTCGCAACACCTGTCGGAAACCGCGCAGGTAAATCGCGTCCTTGGTCAGGCCGCCGGAGCGGAAGATGCGCGCGACGATGTTGAAGGCGCCCCGGCTGGAGAAGCCGTGCTCGGCCTGCAGCAGGCGATGGCAGGCAATGAAGTCGGCGCCTTCTAGCATCGCGTGGACCACCAGCACGCGGGCGGCGAGCAGGCGCAGACGCGCCACGGTCAGGCCACCGACGATGAACTCGGCAAACACGCCCAGCCCCTCCTGCAGGCCTTCGTAGCCGGCCAGCCCGGCGCCGAAAATGCCCAGCCCCTGCTGGCTGCCGTTGATGTAGGTGAGCACATGCACGCTGATCTCGTGCTGCAGCAGGGGGTCCACCCGCGCGCTCGGCACGCGGGTGGCGGTGGAGATCAGCAGCGAACGCCCGGACACCATCAGTCCGGGACCGGTGTCTGCGCGTAGGCAGGTCTCCGCGATGGCGAACGCCGGGGTGCGCCGGGTGTAGCGCGCGAGGATCTGCTCGGCGGCGGCCTGGACGCCATCGGCATCGACGTAATCCCGGCTGCCCTCGCTGCCGGGCGCGAACGCCTCCAGCAGCCTGTTGGCGACCTCCAGCAGTTCCGGCTCCACACCGCCGTACTGGATCAGCGACACATGGCGGAACGCGGGGGTGTTGCGCCGTTGCAGCATCATCAGCTGCTGGTCCAGCTCCAGTCGCTTCTCGTTGAACAGCTCCTCGATCACCGGGTCCTCGACCGCGCGCAGCTCGATGTCGTAGAGGCGACGCTTGACGATGTCGGGACTGATCGGCAGCGGACGGTAGTGGAAATCCGGCGGCGTGCTTCGCTTGCCTGCTTCGAAGGCCTCGAACGCTTCCACGGTGTTGATCGGCGAGATGCCGAGCAGGAAGTCGAACGATGCGCTGATGTTGGCCAGCGCCTCGTCGGCACGCTTTGCCGCTTTGACGAAGCGCCTGCGACCGAGCGAGCGGTGGTGCGGGCGTTGTCTGTCCGCGTCGTCCTCGTGCTCGGCCAGCTCGATGAAGTGGGCGGCCGCCTGCAGCAGGGCGTCGTGGATCGCGCTCTCGACCTGGTGGTAGATCTGCGGATAGATGCGACGCGGGTCGCCGGGAATGCGGTGGATCTGCGGGATGCCCAGCGACAGCACGGAAATCCCGTCGCGTCCGTCCAGCGCCTCGGCCAGCGCGGGCGGCAAGGGCGGCAGGTGCTGCGTGCGGAACTCGGGCACGCGCAGGTCGATTTCCAGCTCCGACAGCGCGGAATGCAGCGTGTCGACGACGTCCTGCGCGGCGGGATCCGCGCTGGCGGCCAGCACGAACTCGAACGGTTCCAGCCGCGGGCTTTCCTCGTGCAGGCTCAGATCGCGCGGCAGGTCGTGCAGCACGATCACCAGGAATTTGGGATACGCATCGGCGAGATGGTCCAGCAGCAGGGTCACTTCCGCGGCTGCGCCGGACGCCGCCAGTTCGCCGCCGGCCTGGGGCCAGATCACGCTGGCCGCGCTGATGGAGGCGACGCGTCGGGCCAGGCTGAAGGGCTCGTCCGGATGTCCGGCCAGGATCAGGAAGGGCAGGGGCCGGTCGATGTGCACCCGGCCGCCGCCATCCAGCTTGCGGCGATGGGCGTGCTCGCCACCCAGGTCCGGTGAGGGCGGCTGCTGCACCGGCTCGTTGTCGGTCAAGCCGCACCCGCCAGCAAGGCGCGCGCGTGCGCGGCGGTGTGGTTGATGAACGCACGCATCGCCGCGAGCTCGTCCGGATAGGGGCGGCCGATCCACTCGTCCATGTAGAACTTCTTGAATTCCAGCGCGATCGCGCAGCCCGTTTCCGGGTAGCGTTCGTGCACGAAGCGCGCAAGTTCACCCTTGCCCTGGAAGGCGATGTTCTCGCGCACGTCCAGCCGGCGCTGGTTGAAGTCGAACTCGCCCATGGACTGCATCAGCGGCTCGAGCAGGAACGCCCAGCGGTCGCGCGGCATCGAGAAGGTGCCGATGTTCACGTCCGGCGCATCCTCCTGCGCCGTCGGCGGAGCGTCGGCGCCGTCGCGGCGGTGGTTGTAGCTGTGCACGTCCAGCAGCACGAAGCGCCCGTGGCGGGCAACCACGCTGTCCAGCAGCTCGCCCATCATCCGGTAGAAGCTGCGGTGATACTCCTGCATCCCGTGCAGCAGCTCACCTTCCGGCGGTGTCTGCCAGACCTTCAGCCCCCACGACTGGCTCGGGTCCAGGTACACGGCCTGGTCGAGGCCGCGGTTGAGGTCGGCCTCGAAGCGTGACCGCATCGCAATGACGTGGGTGGGGATGTCGAGGATCGCCTGCCCGGTGTGTGGGTCTTCCTCGCGAAGGCGGCCAGCGTCGTCGAGCGCCATCGCTGCGGCGGCCTGCGCGCCGAGGCCGTGGCCGTCGTGGATCGCGGTGGCGATGATCGGATCGTCGCCGCGTTGGACGATCCACCAGGGCGGGGTGGGCTGTTCGAATTTTTCCATGGACGCACCTTGGCCGAGGCTGCGTGGCCAAGGCGTGTATGGCGGACGGGCGCGCTCGTCGTGCTGCAATCACATGGCCGCGAATTACACTCGGTCGTCGCCCACCCGATCATCAGGACCGCCCATGCGAACCACTTCGATCCAAGTCCTGCTTGCCTGCTCGGTAGCACTCGCGGCCGCCTGCAGCACCACGCCGGCGGACGCTGACGCCACCGGCGCCGAACCGCCGGCCGACGGTGCGATGACGATCGTCGGACCGATTGTTTCCATCGACACCGACCCCTGGGCCTACGACGGAAATGCGGTCGTGCGGGTGGATGCTGACGGCCGCGGGCGTACGGCCGTCGAGCTGCCGGCGCGCTGGAACCTGTGCAAGGCGGAGCCCGTTGATGTGGCGGCATTGATCGTCGGGATGCGCGTGCAGGCGGTCGGCGCGCCGTCCGGCGACGGCGTGCTGGTGGTGTGCGAGGCCGCGGCGCACCGGCTGGTTCCAATCCGCTAGCTCGCCAACACCGATCCCACCCGGACCTGTGAGGACGCCATGACACTGCCACTGAAATGCCGCTGCGGCGCAGTCCGTGGCGAAATGCAGCCCCGGCGCGCATTTGTCCGGGCCAGCTGCTACTGCAAGGACTGCCGGGCGTACGCGCGGTTTCTCGGGGTGCCCGGTGTGTTGGATGAGGCGGGCGGCACCGAGGTCGTGGCCACGGCACCGGCCACGGTGCGGCTGACAGCGGGCGTCGAGCATGTGGCCTGCATGTCGCTCAGCCCCAAGGGCACGCTGCGCTGGTACGCCGGGTGCTGCCGCACGCCGTTGGGCAATACCTCGCGTAATGCGCGGCTGCCGTATCTGGGACTGGTGACGAGCTGCATCGATGCCGCTCCACAGCAACTTGATGCGGCGGTGGGTCCGGCCGGGCGGTGCCTGATCAACACCGCATCCGCCACGGCCCCGGTGCGCGCCACGCCACTGGCGTTTGCGTGGGGCGGGCTGCGGATACTGGCCGGCATAGTCGGCGCCCGCCTGCGCGGTGAACGCGCGTCGCCGTTCTTCGATCGCGACGGGCAGCCTCTGCGCGCGCCGGAGGTGATCAGCCGTGAGCAACGGCAAGCGCTGGAGCACGGGGACGCTTCAGCGGATCCAGGCTGAACTGTTCACGGCCCGTCTCACGTGCTGAGACCGGTACCGGCGAACGTGGCGCGATGAACGTCACCGAGAAACTTGCCGTGCTGGCCGATGCGGCCAAATACGACGCGTCCTGCGCGTCCAGCGGGGCGGCCAAGCGGGATTCGTCCAAGACCGGCGGCGTGGGCAGCACCGGTGGCATGGGAATCTGCCATTCCTACACGCCGGACGGGCGCTGCGTGTCGCTGCTGAAGATCCTGCTGACCAACTTCTGCGTCTTCGACTGCGTGTACTGCGTCAACCGCGTGTCCAGCAATGTGCGGCGCGCACGCTTCACCACCGACGAGGTGGTGCGGCTGACGCTGGATTTCTACAAGCGCAATTACATCGAAGGCCTGTTCCTCTCCAGCGGCATCATCCGCAGCGGCGACTACACCATGGAGCAACTGGTGGAGGTCGCCCGCAGCCTGCGCGAGGACCACCGTTTCGGCGGCTACATCCACCTCAAGACCATCCCCGACGCGGCGCCCGAGCTGCTCGCGGCGGCCGGTCGCTACGCGGACCGGCTCAGCATCAACGTCGAGTTGCCGACCCAGGCCGGGCTGGACGCGCTGGCACCGGAGAAGAACCTGGGCAAGATCCGCGGCGCGATGGGCGAGGTGCGTTGGCGGATCGAGGAGGGCAAGGCGGCGCGCAAGGCGGTGCGGCGCGGTTCGGCCAAGCCGCCGCGGTTCGCCCCGGCCGGTCAGAGCACCCAGATGATCATCGGCGCCGACGACGCCAATGACCGCAGCGTGCTGCAGTCCAGTGCCAATCTGTACGGCAACTACCAGCTGCGGCGGGTGTACTACTCGGCCTTCAGTCCGATCCCCGATGCGTCGTCGCGGCTGCCGCTGGTGGCACCGCCGCTGGCGCGCGAGCACCGCCTGTATCAGGCCGACTGGCTGCTGCGCTTCTATGGCTTCGACGTCGACGAGATCGCGCCGCCGGACAGCACGACTGGGGCCGGCAACGGCATGCTCGATCTGGACATCGACCCCAAGCTGGCATGGGCGCTGCGCCACCCGGAGCAGTTCCCGGTGGACATCAACCACGCGCCGCGCGAAATGCTGCTGCGCGTGCCAGGGCTGGGCACGCGCAACGTGGGCCGGATCGTCCAGTCGCGCCGCAGCGGCGGCCTGCGCGTCGCCGATCTGGCGCGGCTGCGTGCGCCCATCACCAAATTGATGCCGTTTGTGCAGTTGCTGGATCACCATCCGGGCCGGCAACTGGATGACCCCGTGCGGCTGCGTGCACGGCTCGCGCCTCCGCCTGTGCAGGCCGGCCTGTTCGGCTGAGCGGCGCGGGCATGGTTCGCACACAGGTGGAGCCGGGCTGGAGTCTGGACGCATGGCGGGGACGGGCACGGGCCGCGCTCGCCGCGGGCGTACCGCCCGAAGATCTGCAATGGGACGGCGACGCGCAGCAGGGGCTGGCGTTGGGTGCGCCGCTGCCGGATGCGCCGGAAGCCGGCACGGGCCTGGTCGTGCCCGGCCGGTTCATCGAGCTGGCGAGTGCGGTGCTGTGCCACCGCGACCCCAATCGACACGGCCTGCTGTACCGGTTGCTGTGGCGCATCGTCAAGGGCGAACGCCGCCTGTTGGAGCGCGCCACCGACCCCGACGTCGTGGCGGCCTCGGCGCTGGCAGCCGAGGTCCGGCGCGACACCCACAAGATGAAGGCGTTCGTGCGCTTCCGCCAGATCCGCGAGGGCGAGGAGGCGTACGTGGCCTGGTTCGAGCCCGACCACTGGATCCTTGATCGGGTCGCGCCGTTTTTCGCCAAACGCTTTGCCGGCATGCGCTGGGCGATTCTTACCCCGTACCGCAGCGTGCGCTGGGACGGCGCGGCGCTGGACTTCGGGCCGGGCGGGGTACGTGCCGACGCGCCCGCCGAGGACGCGCGCGAAGACCTGTGGCTTACCTACTACGCCAACATCTTCAATCCGGCCCGGCTCAACCCGACGATGATGCGGCAGGAGATGCCGCAGAAATACTGGAAGGGTCTGCCCGAGGCGGCGCTGCTGCCATCGCTGCTGCGCGAGGCCGGCAGCCGGGTGCGCGACATGGCCGAGCGCGAGGCGCAGCAGCCGCGACGCAAGATTCCCGCGCGGGCTGCGGCGCCGACGCCGGCCTCGGTCGACCTGGGCAGCCTGGCGGCCGCGCGGGCACAGGCAGCGGAGTGCCGTCGCTGCCCGCTGTGGGAACCGCCCACTCAGACGGTGTGGGGCGAGGGGCCGCAAGACGCGCGCGTGATGTTCATTGGCGAGCAGCCCGGCGACGCCGAGGACCTGACCGGTCGACCGTTCGTCGGCCCGGCCGGCGCGCTGCTGGACCGGGCGTTCACCGACGCCGGGATCGACCGGGCGGCGGCGTATCTGACCAATGCGGTCAAGCATTTCCGCTTCGAGCAGCGAGGCAAGGTGCGGCTGCACAAGCGGCCTGACGCCGGCCACGTACGTGCCTGCCACGTCTGGCTCCAGCAGGAACTGGCCACCGTGCGTCCCGACACCGTGGTGTGCCTCGGCGCGACCGCTGCGTCAGCGGTGTTCGGCAATGCCTTCAAGCTGACGCAGGAGCGGGGCCGTTGGCACACCCTGGGCGACGGCGTGCGCGCGATGGCCACCGTGCATCCGGCGTGGGTGCTTCGCCAGCCACCAGCGGCGCGCGAATCCGCTTACCGGGGGCTGGTGGCGGACCTGCTGGCCGTCTCGTCGGAACGCTCTGAGTCCCCTCGCTGAAGTCGCGCTATCTTCTGCGCTGGTCGCACATCAGGTTGAGCAAGTGAAAAACACCGTCGTCGGGCTGATCACCCCGCATTTTCTGAGGCTCATCGATCTCGCCAATCAGGCCGAGACGGGCGTCAATGTCGACTGGCATGTGCGCAATCAAGTGGCGAGCACGGTCGAAGACCTTGGCCATCAGTACAACGCGCGTGAGTTGCTCTCGGCCTTTGTCGACGGGCTGGAGGCGGCCGCCCGGGACGCGGGGCCGGGTCGGAAACTTTACGCGGGCATGCTGCAGAAGGCCGCATCCATGACCTCGGCGGAAATCAAAAGGTTCGATTGAGAATCAGAGTTCCCTGAGCCCTTTCTCACGCTCCAGCAGTTCCCGCATCGCCGGCTTCCAGAGCGTCCAGTTGTGCCTGCCGGGCAACATGACGACGAGATCGGCTGGCAGCAGCGGCGTCATCAGTTCGATTGATTGGCGGAAGGGCTCGTCGGCGCCGTAGGCAATCCACGTCGACCCGGTGCGCTGGGGGCGCTGCGACCAGCTTTGCAGGGCGCGCCACAACTCGCGCTGGAAGGTATCGGCCCCGATTGCCTGCGGCGGGCCAGCCTGCCACGCCGCGAGGCCGCCGGCCTGGCGGATCTGCTCGTGGATCGCGTCGTCGCCCAGATAGGGCGAGAGCAGCAGGAGGCCATCGATCTGGCCGGGGTACTGACTGTCGTACAGCAGCGCGCCCATTCCACCGAGCGATACACCGGCCAGCCACACCTGTGCGTACCCCTTGCGCCTGGCAGCCCGGTCAGCAGCACATCGGCGTCCGGCCAGCTTTGCTGGATGATTGTGGCGATCCCGACGTCGGTGAGCCCCTGCAGGCTGTCACCACGTCCGGGCAGCATCACCACCAGCCGATGCGCCGGCTGCGGCGCGGCGACAAAGGTGGTGGGCACGGGCCTGGTGACATCGCCGCCCGCCACGCAGCCGACCAGCGTCAGCAGGCCGGCAAGCAGTGCAGGGAGCAGGGCGTAGCGTGATCTGGGCATGGGAACCTGCGTACCTAAGAGGTCTGGACTGCGTGATGGCGTGCGCTTACTCGTCGTCGCCGTCTTTTGCCGCGGGGTCCTCGGGCGTCCCCTGAGCGGGATCCTCGGCGCGGTAGATCGGGTACTCCGCATCGTGCAGATGCCGCAGCGCTTCCTGCATCTGCTCCGGCAGGCGATCGAGGTGGAGGATCACCTTGCCCTCGTGGACGTCGCGCACCGCATCAGCCGAGATGACGAAGTCGCCGCCGTTCTCGATGTTGACCAGAAGCTGGTCCGCGTCCTGCACTTCGCGTACGGCGCCGGCAGCCGTCTGGCCGTCGGCGAGGAACACCATGAAGCCCGGTTCGATGGGTTGTGGCATGGCCAATCACCTGTAGGGAAGAAATGGCAGAGTCGGCGGGCAAGGGTTAGGCACTGGTGAACGCGGATGGATATCGCTCGGGCAGGGGAGGGTTTGCGTCGGCCGCAGACGATGTGATTGACTGACGCGTTTGCGGGCGCCTGCCCGCCGCAGTGGAAAGTGGGGTTTTATGGCGATTGGTGTCTGGATCAGTTTGGGGCTGTATTTCGCGTTGATGCTGGGGATCGGCTTCTACGCCTACCGCAATTCGACCTCGTCCTCCGAGGAGTACACCCTGGGCGGGCGCAGGCTCTCGCCGGCCGTTGCAGCGCTGTCCGCGGGCGCGTCCGACATGAGCGGCTGGTTGCTGCTCGGCCTGCCGGGCGCGCTCTATCTCAGCGGGCTGGTGTCGGCCTGGATCGGCATCGGCCTGACGCTTGGCGCGTTGGTGAACTGGATCGTGGTCGCGCCCCGGCTGCGTGAGCAGACCGAGCGTTACGACAACAGCCTGACGATCCCGCAGTTCCTATCCAACCGATTCCCCAGCCGCGCCATGGCCTTGCGCGTGGTCTCGGCATTGATCGTGGTGGTTTTCTTCTCCGTCTACACCGCCTCTGGCCTGGTGGCGGGCGGCAAGCTGGCCCAGAGCGCGTTCAGCGCCGTGATCCAGTTCGACCTGATGAGCGATTACGCCGTGGGCGTGTCGCTGACCCTGGGCGTGGTGCTGGCCTATACCGTCATCGGCGGTTTTCTGGCGGTGAGCCTGACCGATTTCGTGCAGGGCGTGATCATGATGCTGGCCCTGATCATCATGCCCGTGGTGGTGCTGCTGGGGCCCGGCGGCGGCGGACTGTCGCAGGCGCGCGAGACCCTGGCCGTGCTGGGCCCGGAGTACCTGTCGTGGTTCTCCGGGCTGTCGGTCATCGGTTTCCTGTCGGCGGTCGCCTGGGGGCTCGGCTACTTCGGCCAGCCACACATCATCGTGCGCTTCATGGCGCTGCGCTCGGTCAAGGACGTGCCGCGGGCGCGTAACATCGGCATGTCGTGGATGGCGATCTCAGTGCTGGGCTCGATCAGCCTGGGCATTTTCGGGCGCGCGTATGCACTCCGTAACGGGCTTGTTGTGGATGACCCGGAGACGATATTCATCGTGCTGGCTGACCTGCTGTTCCACCCGCTGGTGACCGGCTTCCTGTTTGCGGCGCTGCTGGCTGCGGTGATGAGCACGATTTCCAGCCAGTTGCTGGTCGCGTCGTCCTCGTTGACCGAGGATTTTTACCGGCTGTTCCTGCGCAAGGACGCGGGCGACCGGGAGACGGTGCTGGTGGGTCGCATCAGCGTGATGCTGGTGGGCGTCGTTGCCGCATTCCTGGCGTGGGATCCCGACTCCAAGATCCTGGACCTGGTCAGCCACGCGTGGGCCGGGTTTGGTGCCGCGTTCGGCCCACTGATCGTGCTCTCGCTGACCTGGCGCAGGATGACTGGCACGGGCGCTGTCGCAGGTCTGGTGGTCGGTGCGGCCACGGTCATCGGCTGGATCCTGATGGGCTGGGACGTGAGCTTCCTGGGCGGAGCCGGCGTCTACGAAATCATCCCCGGCTTCGCCGCCGCCTGGGCCGCGATCTACTTCGTCAGCCTTGCCACGCAGGGGCAGGAGGAGTTCCGGGCGCTGCCCGGAGTTTGAAGGCCGTGCGGCGGCGCCAGTCCGTCATGCGCTCTTAAACAATCCCGTGAAATCCTGCGCTTACCACAGCGCAGGAGACGTGTCGTGAAGATCGTGACCAGCCTCAGCTTCCGCGGCCAGTGCCGCGAGGCATTCGAGTTCTACGCGAAAGTCCTGGGCGGCAAGATCACCGCCGCCATGCCCTACAGCGACGCGCCACCTGAGATGGGGGCGGACAATCCCAAGTATCGCGATTGGCTGATGCACTGCTGGCTCGACGTTGGCGACCAGTCGCTGATGGGCGCCGACATGGACACCGACTGGGCGCCCAACGTCGACAGGCCCAAGAACGGCTTCGACGTGACCCTCCACACCGACGACATCGACCAGGCGCGGCGCTGGTTTGATGGCCTGAAGGAAGGCGGCAAGGTGGTCATGGACTTCGACAAGACGTTCTGGTCACCGGGCTACGGCTCGCTGATCGACCGGTTCGGCGTGCCATGGATGGTGAATACCCATACTGGCAACGGCCGGGAATGAGCCATGGACATCAACGAGCTTCATCGCGGTCGCCTCATCGATCACGTGCAGTTGGTGGTGCGTGATCTTGACGCGAGCCGGGACTTTTACAGCGCGGTCTTCGACATCCTGCAGGTGCCGATGGGCGGGGTGGAGGACGATTTTTTCTGGGCCGACGAGTTCTGCGTCTCAACGGCGGAAAGCGCGGCCGCGCAGGGCGAGCTGACCGGCCGCGCGCACGTGGCCTTCCAGGCCGCCGATGAGGCGATGGTCGACGCGTTTCATGCGGCCGCGCTGGCGCACGGCGGCACTGAGCACGGGGCCCCGGGCAAGCGTCCCTACCACCCCGGCTACTACGCGGCGTTCGTCCTGGACCCCGACGGCAACAATATCGAGGCGGTCTACCACGGGCCCGCGCAGCGCAGCGCGGAGTCTGTCAAGGTGAGTTTTTGAGGATTGCAGAGCGCGGTCACCGGCCCAGCGCCTCGTTGCAGCGCTTGCTCCAATAGGCGCGGAACCAGAACACGGTGGCCGTGACCGCCATTCCCACGATCAGCCCCGGATAATCCGCGAACAGGAAACGGACGTGGCGGTCATCGAATACAAAGGTCATCGGCAGCACCGTGAAGAACATTGCCGCCGCCTTCTCCCAGGTCGAATGGCGCAGCACTTTTCTTGTCCGCTGCAACGCCCGCAGTTCCAGTTCCGGTGTCATGGAAGGGATCCCCGCGACCATCAGGGCCAGCTCGGGGTGCGCGCGCAGGTGCTCTTCCACCAGTTGCTGGCTCTCGCTGCTGGCGTAACCGCCACGTACGAGCGGCAGCAGGTCAAGGATCACGTTGTCATGGACTGGCATGTCGTCTCTCCTGTTGGTCAAGAATTGCCTGAAGGTGGCGGCGTGCGCGGTGCAGGCGGACGCGCACGTGACCCGGCGCCAGCCCCAGCGCCCGCGCGATCTCGCTGGTGGACAATCCGTACTGCGCGCACAGGAGCAGCGCGTGGCGCTCGCCCTCGTTCAAGGTGGACAGCGCGGAGCTCGCCTGGGTGATCTGCTGGCGCAGCTCGGCCTGCTGCTCGGGACCTGGATCTGGCGAGGGGGTAGCGTCTACAAGCTCGTCCTGGGCGGCCAGCTCCACCGTCGGGCGCCGATATCGCGAGGCAGCGAGGTTGCGCACGATCGCGTACAGATAGCTGCGGACGGTCGATTGCACGATTTGTCCTCCACCCGCCAGCGCCCTGGCAAATGCCTCCGAGCACAGGTCCTCGGCGTCACTGCGGTTTCCGGTCAGGACCCACGCAAGACGGAACACCGCCCCGGCGTGCTGGCGGTAGATGTCCGAGAAGTTCAGTTGCGCGTCCATATCCAACGGTACGCGTGCAAGGGCAAAACGTTACAGACTCGGCCAAAGTATCGGGCGTCTTCACGCAGCGAGCCTATGCTGTGCGGATGAAAAAGCTCGCCGAAATGTTCTGGAATATCCGCGGTGTGTACCGGGTCGCCGGTGTGCTGGACATCGGCACGCACATGTCGCTGGTGAAGCGGGGCAACGGCCGCTTCGTGGTGGTGGACGGCTGTGATCCGGACGCTGAGCAACGCGACGCCATGCTGGCGCTCACCGGCGGCGGCGAGCTCGTGGATGCTGTCGTGCACGTGCACCCGTTCCACACGCTGCACGTGGAGACGACGCAGCGGTTGTTTCCTGACGCGACGCTGTTCGGCACCGCGCGACATCGCCAGAAAGCGCCGACGATGCCGTGGTCGGGCGCGCCGGTGGAGGAGTGGGGCGAGGATCACCCGCTGGCGGACGTGTTCGATCTGTCGGTACCTGACGGTGTCCAATTCGTGACCAGGGATGAGCGCGTGCATGTGGCCTCGGTGCTGGTGCGCCATCGTCAGAGCCGCATCGTCCACGTCGATGACACGCTCAACGTGATGGCGGCGCCGGGGATTTTGCGGCCGCTGTTGCCGCAGTCATCGCTGCGCATGCACCCGATGCTGTCGCGGGCGCTCACCCCTGTCGCGGGCGCCGCGGACGCCTACGCTGCCTGGGCGCGAGGGCTTGCGGCCCGTTGGGCCGATACCCCCACCGTCTGCGCAGCGCATTCGGCCGTTCGAGACCTGCCTCCCGGCGGTTTCACCAGGGAAATGGAAGCGGCACTGGACAAGGTCGCAGGCACGCTCAAGCGGCATCGGGAGCGCTACGGCTAGGTTTTAGTCACCCATCGCGAACGCTCCAGGCGCCAAAGTAGTGCCTCCGGACGTGGCGTACGCCGCGTCGCCAGAATTGCAGGAGGCCCCATGAGTAACGCTTTGCGCAACAAGACCGTCGCCATCCTTGCCACCGACGGCTTTGAACAGGTCGAACTGACAGAACCGAAAAAGGCCGTCGAGCAGGCCGGTGCAACGACCCGCCTGCTGTCCATCAAGGATGGCGAAATCCAGGGCATGCACCACGACAAGCCGGGTGACCGGTTCAAGGTCGACGGCCTCGTGGCCGACGCCAATATCGACGAGTTCGACGCGCTGATCCTGCCCGGCGGGGTGGCCAATCCCGACACCCTGCGCCTGGATGAGGCCGCGGTGGCGTTTGTGCGCGACTTCACCCGCAGTGGCAAGCCGATCGGCGTGATCTGCCACGGTGCGTGGACGATGGTCGAGGCCGACGTGGTGCGCGGCCGCCGCATGACGGCGTGGCCGAGCGTGCGTACCGATCTGCGCAATGCCGGCGCCGACGTGGTCGACGAGGAAGTGGTGACCGACAAGGGTCTGGTGTCGAGCCGCAATCCGGACGATCTTCCCGCGTTCTGCAAGAAGATCGTCGAGGAGTTCGCGGAAGGGCGTCACGAGACACGCGTCTCGTAGGATTCCGGACGCCAGGCGTGCGCCGACCGGTTACCTCATCGTGCTGGTGGCATTTGCGGCAGTTCGTGCGGGCGCAGGTCGAACACCAGCACCTCGGCATCCTGGCCGCCACCCAGGGTCAGCGTTTCGGGTTTGCGCATGCGCACGCCGTCGCCGGCTTCCAGCTTCTCGCCGTTGAGGGCCACGCTGCCGCGGGCGACATGCACGTAGGCGTGGCGCTCCTTGTCCAGCGTCAACGTGGCGCTTTGCTCGCCGTCAAACGTGCCGGCATAGATGCGGGTGTCCTGCTGGATGCGTAGCGATCCGTCCTCCCCGTCGGGGGAAATGATCAGGCACAGGCGTCCGCGCTTGTCGTCGTCGCTGAAGTGCTGCTGCTGGTACACCGGCTTGCCACCGGCGTGGGCTGGCATGATCCAGATCTGCAGGAAATGCACGGACTCATCGTTGGACCCGTTGAACTCGCTGTGGGTGACGCCGGTGCCGGCGCTCATCAGCTGCACGTCGCCGGGCAGGATCTTCGAGCCGGTACCCAGGCTGTCGTTGTGCGCGAGCGCGCCCGCCAGGACGTACGAGAAGATCTCCATGTCGCTGTGCGGATGGGCGCCGAAACCCCTGCCCGGTGCCACGCGATCCTCGTTGATCACTCGCAGGTCGGAAAAGCCGATCTGGTGGGGATCGTGGTAGCCGGCAAACGAAAAGGTGTGGCGCGAACTGAGCCAACCGTGCTCGGCGACTCCACGGTCCGCAGCTTTGCGTACTTGCAGCATGGCGTTTCTCCTCAGGTGCCTCGGACCTCTCGCTTGCCCAGACGCTCGCGGTCATGCGGCGCGGTGAAATCCAGCTCCGGACCGATCGAGACGATGCCGTGCGGATTGATGGTCGGGTGACTGCGGAAATAATGGTGGCGAATGTGGTCCATATGGACCGTGCCGGCCACGCCGGGCATCTGATAGATATCGCGCAGCAGGCCATTGAGGTTTGGATAATCGACGATGCGCTTGCGGTCGCATTTGAAGTGGGTCACGTACACCGCATCAAACCGCACCAGCGTCGTCCATAGCCGAAGATCCGCTTCGGTCAGAGTGTTGCCCACCAGGTAGCGGCTGTTGCCAAGCCGCTGCTCCAGATCCTCCAGTGTGGCGAACAGCGCCGATACCGCCTCGTCATAGGCGGACTGGGTGGTGCAGAACCCTGCCTTGTAGACCCCGTTGTTGACGTGCTCGTAGACCGTGTCGTTGATGCGATCGATCTCCGCGCGCAGGTCGGCCGGGTAGTAGTCTCCGGGCTGCGCGCCGACCCCGTCGAACGCGCTGTTCAACATGCGGATGATGTCGGCGGACTCGTTGCTGACGATGGTCTCGCGCTGCCTGTCCCACAGCGTCGGCACCGTCACCCGGCCGCTGTAGTGCGGGTCGGCCTTGAGGTAGAGCTGGTAGGTCTTGTCGAAGCCGTACAGCGGGTCGCCGGTGGCGCCGTCGAAATCCGTGCGCAGTTCCCAGCCGCTCTCGAGCATCAACGGATGGACCACCGACACCCCGATGTCCTGCTCCAGTCCCTTCCACGCCCGCATTAGCAGCGTCCGGTGTGCCCACGGGCAGGCGTAGGACACGTACAGGTGATAGCGGCCGCTCTCGGCCTTGAAGCCGTCCCTGCCGTCGGGGCCGGCAGAGCCGTCAGCGGTGATCCAGTTGCGGAACTGGCTTTTGGAGCGCTCGAAGCGCCCGCCGGTGTCCCCGGTGTCGTACCACTTGTCGTGCCACTGACCGTCGACCAGAAGTCCCATGATTGCCTCGCGCTGTTTGCACAAAGAGGCTCAGGGTAGCGGGTGGTCCGTTAATCGGTCAGCTATCCGGGGTCACGACGCCGCAGCCGGCGCACGCGCTTGCGGTAGGCACGCACGTTGTCGCCATTGATGCGGGTCTGCTGCGTGCCCTTGATCTCGTTGATCTTGTGGTCCGAGCCGGTCACCGGCTTCGCCTCCACCGCCGTCTCGTGCTCGAACGCGTGCGACTTGTCGGTGTTGCGGTAGAAACGGTAGAGCGCCCAGTACAGTCCCGCAGCGCCTGCGGGGCCGAGGGAGAGCAGCCAGAGTCCGCTGTCGTCGCTCATGATGCGAATGCCAGGAAAGTGATGACGAAGCCTTCAATGAAGGTGCCCACGGTGAGCGCGGCCAGCAACAGTTTCCACTGCTGCACCGGCACGCTGCCCATCGTCTCGCCGGTGCGCCCGTTCACGGCGATGTAGTGCAGCATGCCGCCGTTCCTGCCGGGCTGCTGGTAGGAATACAGCCACACCGGCAGGTACATCGACACCCATCGCGAGCCGTGCACCTGCACGTCCTCCTCGTCCCAGCGCACGCCGCGATCGTAGCGGCCCACAGATTTCTCGATCTGGGCGCGGGCGATCGACAGCAGCTGGTCCTCCAAGCGCGGGTGCAGGTGGTCCACGTCGCGGTCGCGCTTCTCCGAGCTGAAGCCGGACAGGAAAGACGCGTTCCACTTCACCGCGTTCTTGGTGTCGAACGGCAGGATCGTATTGATGATGTTGTTGGTGTTGGCGGCCGTGTCCAGGTTGCCGCGCTCGGTGGAAGACTCCAGCGGCAGGTCATCGACCGTGAAGTCGACATGCCGCTCGACCTGGTAGACGTCGGCATCGTAGTAGGTCGTCTTCTGCTTGCCGTTCTGGCGCGTATAGCGTCGCGTCTCGATCTCGCCCTGGCCGGCGACATCCACGCTCGCCTTGCCGTCCACGATCATGTACGGCAGGTACACGCCGATGACGTTCTCCGGGGTGAACTCGTCCTTGAATTCCTTCAGCGCGAACATGCGCCGCTTGTCCACGAACTGGCGGATGCGGGCGACCGCGTCGTCCTTCTTGATGTGGAAGGGCAGGACCGCGTCCGGCACCGCGCCGTTGGCCACCTGCTCGTTGACGCCGAAAACGTGCCGGCACCAGTGGCAGCGCGCGGTCATCGCGTTGTCGGTATTGATCGTGACCTCGGCGCCGCAGCCGCTGCACTTGAAGCTCATCAGGCTGGCGGCATCGGCGGCGATATTCTGCGCGCCCGACGCGATGATCGTGCCCTCCAGGTCATCCAGCCCGGTGCCGAGCCCGAACTCCTCCTCCACCCGCTGGCCGTGCCATTCGTTGCGGCAGTAGAGGCAGACGAGCAGGTCGCTGCCGGGCTTCTGGCGGATCTCGGTGGAGCCGCATTTCGGACAGCGGTTGAGGCCGTCCTTGAGCTCCTCGGCCGAGGTGTCGATGGCGATGGGGTCGGGTGCCAGCACCTCGTCGCGTATCGGGTCGGGCAGCGTCTCCGGATCGATCGGAAAGCTGCCCGGCGCCGGCGGCACGTCCCGCGGCGAGCCGGGACCGGTGGGCGCAGTCTGCGGCGCGGAGGAGTTATCAGGCCTGGGCATGGGCGCTTCCGGGAACGCCGCTTACAGACCGAGCGCCTTGGTCTTGGCCGCGTCATAGTCGGCCTGGGTGATCAGGCCCAGATCGAGCATCTCCTTGGCCTTGGTCAGCCTGGCGATGGGATCGTCGGCAGCGGCGGGTGCCGCCGGGGCGGCGGGCGTCACCGGCTGCTGCAGGCTGCCCATGCCGCCCATCATTCCCGATGCCATGCCCAGGCCCATGATCCCGGCTGCGCCGCTGTTTTCGCCGGCCGACTGCATGCCGGCGGCGACGCTGGCCTGCAGGTTGGAGTTGCCGCGTGAACCGGCCAGCGCATCGGCACGCTGCACGGTCTTGAGCAATTCCCGCGTGTTCTCGTCGTACTCGATGGAGACAATGGCGGTCTTGACGATCGCCAGGCCGCGATCGGACTTCCACTGGTACGCGTTCTCGACCGCGGCCGACAGGCTCTGGGCGAATCCCAGCGAATCCTGCTGCAGCTTGGTGATGCGATTGCCCTTGGCCGGATCGTTGGTGTACAGGCTGAACGCCGGCGCGAGCGAGCCGACCACTTCATTGAACAGCTGGCCGGCGGCGGCGTTGTCCATGTCGGTGAAATCGAACACCTCGCCCGTCTGCAGGTATCGCGCCGGGACGAAATTCTTCACGAACAGGATCGGATCGATGATCTTCAGCGTGTAGGAACCGCGCGTCACCGCGCCGACCTGGGTGCCCAGGAAGCCGTCGTCCCAGTAGATTTCCGACTGGGTGCCAAAGCGGTTCTCGGGCAGTTCCTTCAGCGAGACGAAGAACGCGGCCTGCTGCGATCCGGGCTGGCCGCCAAACTTGAAGCGCTCCCAGCTCTGCTTGATCAGCGGGGAGACGATGCCGTTACCCGCGAAGATCGACTGGGAATCCAGATGGTCCGAGCGCCACTCGTAGCCGCCCGGCTCGGCGGCGAATCCGGTGATCGCGCCGTCCTGGAAAAGCAGCAGCCCGTAACCCTCGGGAACGATGATCTTCGAGCCGTTGGTGATGATGTTTTCCGAGCCGCGGGTGTTGGAGCCGCGACCGGCGTTGGTGCCGCGGGGTACCGCGGCAAACAACGCCGCCGTCGCCGGCAGGCCGTCGGGAATCGTGTAGAAATCCTTCCACTGGTCCGCCAGCGCACTGCCCACCGCACCCACCACTGCCTGCACAAGACCCATGCCGATTCTCCGCGATTCATGGGCGGGCACCGTGCCCGCCGTATCTGCCGAACTATACATTCCCCGATAAACGCCGGAGTCGCGCGCGGCGGTTTGCAGCCACAATAGGGATCCCTCCACACACCTGACCCTGCATGGTCCCGTTGCGCATTGCCTTCATCTTCCTGCTGGTAGCCCTCAGCACCGTCGTGCATGTGGTGCCGTTGCTGGCGGTGGCCGTGATCAAGGCCGTGCTGCCGATCGACCGCCTGCGCAAGGCCAGCAACCCCTTGCTGACCGGCATCGCGGAAAGCTGGATCGGCATCAACAGCTGGATCGTGGCGCGGTTCTTCCAGACGCGCTTCGAGGTCCAGCACGATGGGGTCCTGCAGCGCGACGGCCATTACCTGGTGCTCGCCAACCACCAGAGCTGGGTCGACATCATCGTGCTGCAGAAGGTGTTCAACCGGCGCATTCCGTTGCTGCGGTTCTTCCTGAAGCGTCAGCTGTTCTGGGTGCCGCTGCTCGGACTGGCGTGGTGGGCGCTGGATTTTCCCTTCATGGGGCGGCATACGCCCAAGCAGATCGCGCGCCGCCCCGAGCTGGCGGGGCGCGATATCGAGGCCACCCGCCGCGCCTGCGAGAAGTTTCGCGAGATCCCGGTGTCGATCATGAACTTCGTCGAGGGGACACGTTTCACCCCGGCCAAGCACGCCAAGCAGGGCTCACCCTACCGTCACCTGCTCAAACCCAAGTCCGGCGGCGTGGCGTTTGTGCTCGACGCAATGGGGCAGGGGCTGCACGCGATCCTCGACATCACCATCGCCTATCCGGCCGGACGACCGTCTTTGATGGATCTGGTGGCCGACCGCGTGCCCGAGGTGCAGGTGCTGGTGCGACAACGCGCCATCCCGGAAGACCTGTTGGGTGGCGATTACAAAAACGACCGCGCGTTTCGCATCCGCTTCCAGCAGTGGATCAACGGCCTGTGGCAGGAGAAGGATCAGGACCTTGGCGCGCTGCTGGGTGGCACGCTGGACGCGGTCGCTGACGATTAGCGGTTCGGCGGACCCGCCAGAGGCGCGACGAGAAGCGACCCGGCGTTCACGCCCAAGCCGTATGCTGCACTGCAGCAGGTGCATCGCCTGATATCGCCTGATCCCGGAGTTCGTGTTGAAACCACCTGAAAGATTCCTCGCGCGCGTCCGCCGTGCCACACCGCGGGCCGACGTATCCGGCGACCGCCGGAAACCTGCGTTCGATCGCGGCGACGATCAACCAGGCACTGACGTCTGCTGGTCTGCTCCCGCAGCGCGACAAGAATGCTGCCCCGGCTTTAGCCGGTGCCGTGCCTGCCATGCCTGACTTGACAGCGCGCTTCACTCCCGCCGATACACCGAGCGCACGCCGCACTCCGCCGACGCCGCCCTCGCGTTCGTCCAAGAAGACGCAGGGCGCGGCGGGCCAGGTCAAAGCGCCAGCCGGGATTACGCTCGAACGCAGCTACACGAACGCCGCCGGCACCCGCACATACCTGCTTTACGTTCCGCCCGGCCTCGACCTGGCCACCCCGGCGCCGCTGGTGTTGATGCTGCACGGCTGCACCCAAGACCCCGACGACTTCGCCACCGGGACCGGCATGAATGCGCTGGCAGACCAGTTCGGCGTGCTGGTGGCGTACCCGGCGCAGACCGCACGCGCGAACGGGTCCAACTGCTGGAACTGGTTCCGCGGCCAGGATCAGGCGCGCAGCGCCGGCGAGCCGTCGATTCTCGCCGGGATCGTTGCCGATATCGCGGCCGATCATCGGGTCGACCAGGCTCGCGTCTACGTGGCCGGACTCTCTGCGGGCGCTGCGATGGCGGTGATCCTGGGGCGAACGTATCCGGACGTGTTTGCCGCGGTGGGCGCCCACTCGGGTCTGCCGTTCGCAGCAGCGACGGACATGCCTGGCGCCTTTGCGGCGATGCAGGGCAGGGCAGCCACCCCCGGTGCAGGGGCGAAGTCGAACGCCGCTGCAGCCCGCCGGTCAGCTCGGGCCGTTCCCATTCCCACCATCGTCTTCCACGGCGACGCCGATCGCACCGTGAACGCCAGCAATGGCCAGGCGATCGTCGACGACATCCTCGCGTCGCACGAATCGTCCGACCGGCTTGCTTCCGAATCCGTGCGAGCCCAGGCCGGCGGGCGGGCCTACACCCGGCAGATCCACGCGGACGACTCGGGCCTGCCGATTGTCGAGCTGTGGGACCTGCATGGTGCAGGGCACGCGTGGAGCGGAGGAAATCCCGCGGGCAGTTTCACCGATGCCAGCGGCCCGGATGCCTCGGCCGAGATGCTGCGGTTCTTCCTCCGGCACACCAAGGCCGGCAAACGTTGACCCCCGCGGCAACCCGGTCGACCGTCATGAGCCACGCCGCGTTCACCATCAATGCGTCCAAATGACGTCACCTGTCATCGGGAGTGCGCCATGAAGCAGCAAATCCGGACCATCGCCATGTTGTCGGCCGCGGGCATGTTGATGCTGCTGGCCGGTTGCGTGACGCCTGGCGGCTACGGGTCGCAAGGCGGCTACGGCAACCAGGGTGGTTACGGCGTGCCCGGCGGCTACGAGTCCCCAGCCCCCGGGTACCCGTCCCAATACCCCTCCCAGTACGGCAGCCAGCTGCTGGGTACGGTCGATAGCGTGGATCCGCGTTACGGCCGTCTATCGGTGGTCATCGATGATTCGCGCACAGGACGCAGGCAGCGGACCGATCTGCGCTACGACCGGAACACCCGTCTGTTCTACCAGGGCCGACAGCACCCGGTCGACGGTCTGGAGCGTGGCGATGTGATCCGCGTCGAAACCGCCCCGTCCGGGCGCGAGCTCTGGGCCCGATCGATCGAGGTCGTGAGCAATGTCCGCGACAGCGGCTATGGCGGTGGCTACGGCGACGACCCCTACGGCGTTGGCCAGGGCAACGACCTGCGCGGCTCGGTCTACTACGTCGACACGCGCGCGCGCCTGATCCGCCTCGACGGCGTCGGCTACGGCAACAGCCAACAGGTCTCCTACGACGCCCGCACCACGGTGGAATACCAGGGCCGCGGATACCGCCCCGAGAACCTGCAGCGCGGCGACCAGGTGCGCATCCAGGCGCGCCGCGTCGGCAACAACCAGTGGCTGGCGGAGCGGATCGTGGTGGAGCGTTAGGTTGGCCGCTGGTGACGCACAGTCGCTGAATAGACCGGCGACGCAGCGGCAATATTGATTCCAAGCTCACGAGCGCTCTGCAAGATTGTCGCTTCCGCAATGCAAGAGCCCCACATGAATATTATTGACTTTGTAAAGAACGCTGGCGAAAAGATCTTCAAGCCGGGTGAGGCGCGTCGCGAGTCGGCCATTGAAAAGCACCTCGCCAAGTACGGGATCAGTGGCATCAAGGTCGAGGTGGACGGCGACAGGGCCACGCTGACAGGCACCGCTGCCGATACCGCGACCCGCGAGAAAGCCGTACTCATCGCCGGCAACATCGATGGCATCAGCAACGTCGAGGACCGGATCCAGGTGTTGCATGCGACCCCGGCGCCGGTCGCCGCTGCGCCGGCCACAACCGCGACGCAGCCCGCTTCGGCCGCAAGCACGAATGCCGAGGCCACGGGATGGGCATCGCGCACCTACACGGTGAAGTCCGGTGACTCGCTGTCCAAAATCGCCAAGGAGATGTACGGCGACGCGAGCAAGTACCCGCAGATTTTCGAAGCCAACAAGCCGATGCTGACGGACCCCGACAAGATCTACCCGGGCCAGGTCCTGCGAGTTCCTCCGCTGCAGTAGTCCAGGGCTGGTTCTTCGATCGAGACAGCCGGGCAACCGGCTGTTTTCCTATCTGGTGTGCGGGCTGGAACGGTGGATGTTGATCCACGTCAGTACGGCGACGCCCAAATGATGATTGGATGCGTGCCTGGACTCTTCTCCCCACGAGGTAATCACGTCATGTCTCCCCGCACTTCCGATTGTCGCTCCCGCAAGAAAGCTCCGGGTCCGGCGATCCGCGTCGCGCTGCTGGTCGCTGGATCCGCATTGGCGGGCAGTTTCGCCGCCAGCGCCGCACCCGCTCCAGCCGATGACGCTGGCTGGCAATTCAGCGGCGACTTCCGCGGCGGTTACTTCGCCAGCGAGCGGACGGCGCGTGACGGAACCGAATCCGACGAGGATGCGTTCAACGCGCGTCTGCGCCTCGCCTTCGAGCGCAGCCTCAACGAGACGTGGCGCTTCCGCACGCGCGTCGCGGGCCGGTTCAGCAGCGAACAGGACGATCTCGACGTCTACCTGCACAGCTACGCACCTACCCGTGGGGGTGCGGATTTCGGCGACATCACCCTGGACGAGGCCTACTTCGGCTATCAGGCGCCCGATGACGGGCTGCGCTTCAAGGTAGGCCGCATGCAGACCGCGTTTGCGGTTCCGGGTGTCGCCTCCAAGGGGCTGGACCGCAACGACAGCCCCAACATCGGAGTGAACTGGACCGACGGCGTGCACCTGGACATGCCCGTCGCCGGCGGATGGCGCGGCCACGTGATCGCCCAGTACCAGGACGCCAAGGGAAGCAGCAGCGTGACCGCTGCGCCGCTGGATTTCAGCGATAGTGGCAGTCGCGCGACGCTGTTCCTGGGCATGGAAAACAAGCAGCGCGTGGGTGCCATCACCCAGCGCATGCTGTCGCTGACCTGGATGCCCGAGAGTCTGGCCGACCGCGGCCTGGGCGATCCGTCGCGGCAGGACTACGTGACCGTCGATGCGCGCATTGCCGCCGAGTGGCCGATGGGCGCGACAGGCGCGAAGTTCGTCACCGGCGCCGAGGTCGGCTACGCCCTGGAAACCCCGCTCGACGCGGTCAGTGGCACCGGCGGCAACGGCGATACCGGGGGGCTCGCATGGCAGGTCCAGGCGAGCGTGTATGACTTCGCGCCCAGGCACAACATCGGCCTGGCCATCGGCCGCGCAGATGCCGGCTGGCTGATCTCGCCGGACTATCGACCCAACGACAGCTCGGCGGAGGTGAGGTATCAGTGGCAGTTCCTGCCGAAAACCTCGATGGAGGCACGGGTCCGCGAGCGCCGCGAGCTCGAGCATCCGGCCGGCACGCGCGCGCGCGTGGATCGCGATCTCTACGTACGGGTGTCGCACAAGTTCTGACGGTGACGCCGCGCTGATCCCTTGATGGGACAGCCGCGCCGGCGCGGCTTCCTGACCTGCGCTGCGCGCTTCGCGGTCTGACGCGCGTGCGAGTTGAATTGTCGCTCCCGGGGCGGTTTGCTACGCTCGCCCGCACTCTGATCGGCGGGCAGCAGCATGCAAAGGCGACAGTTTCTGGGGCACGCAGCCGGCGCTGCACTTCTTCTGCCATTCGTGGGCTCTGCGAACGCGCTGGCGGCAAACGTGCTGGCCGCCAGCGCTTCGGCCCGGGCGCCGGCGCCTGGCAAGTTGCTGCCAGTACCGCTGAAAAAAGGCGACTGGGTCGGACTGGTCAGCCCCTCGTCTGCACTCAATGACGAGTTCGACCTGCAGGTGGCGCGGGAGGTCATGGAAGCCCTGGGATTCAAGGTCAAGACCGGCGCGCACTACGCACAGCGACGGGGTCACCTGGCAGGGACGGACGAGGAGCGGGCCGGTGACATCAACGCCATGTTTTCCGACCCCGAGGTCAGGGCCGTCATCGCCACGCGTGGCGGCTCGGGAGCCGCTCGGCTGCTGCCACTGCTGGATTACGAGGCGATCGGCCGCAACCCCAAGGCACTGCTGGGGTATTCGGATATCACCGCGCTGCACAACGCGATCCACGCGCGGACCGGCCTGGTGACCTTCCACGGGCCCAATGGCTCCGGCAGCTGGAACGGTTTCAACGTCGACCAGTTCGAGCGCGTCTTCTTCAAGCGCGAACTCATGCAGTACCGCAATGTGCAGGACGCCGGCGATGAGCTGGTACAGCGTCGCAACCGCACCGTCACCGTCACTGGCGGCAAGGCTTCCGGCGAGCTCGTCGGTGGCAACCTGTCGGTGCTGGTGGCCCTGGCGGGATCGCCGTACCTGCCGGATTTCACCGGCAAGATCCTGTTCCTCGAGGATGTCTCCGAGGCGCCGTACCGCATCGACCGCATGCTCACCACGCTGAAACTGATGGGCGCGCTGGACGGTATCGCCGGGGTGATCTTCGGCGAGTGCAGCGATTGCGAGCCCGGCAACGGATACGGCTCGCTGACGCTGGCGCAGATCCTCGACGATCATCTCAAGCCGCTGAAGATCCCGGCCTACCGGGGCGCGATGATCGGGCATATCCGCCAGCAGTTCATCGTGCCGGTGGGCGGATTGGTAGAGATGGACGCCGATGCCGGCACCTTCCGCATGCTGGAGCCGGTGTTCGCGGCCTGACACCTGTCGACAATCGCGGCCTGCCTGCACTGGCGAGCATGATCAGGCCAGATATCGTCCGCAGACTCTACCTCGGAACCCCGTCCGCGCCGGGACGTCCGCGGCATATCGCCCCCGCTCGAGGGGCAGCTCCCGGTAGCATCCCGACCGCTCGAACGGCCGGGCCCGGCAACGGACGCACCTCGGTTTCGCTGTTAGATTGATCCGCATGTTGGCGATCCACCAGAAAAACGGCCCGCCGATGCGGGCCTTCGTCGTTGAAGGGGAGTTGCATGGGGAAGTACTCGAACGCGTGGAGGGCGGCATCGCTCGCGCTCCTGCTGGCCGTTGGAATGTCGGGCGCCGCCCTGGCTCGCGACACCGGCCAGACGACCGCAATCACCAACGCGCTGATCTTTGACGGCACCGGGAGACCGGCCTATCCGGCGACAGTGCTGATCCGCAACCAGCGCATCGTCGACGTCGGCCCGGATCTGAAGGTGCCCAAAGGCGCGGTGGTGATCGATGCAGACGGCAAGACGCTGATGCCGGGGCTGTTCGACCTGCATACGCACTGGACGCCGAACTCCAGCCCGTCCTCCAGCGCGGTCCTGTCGGGGGTCTATCTGGCGGCGGGAGTCACCACCGTCAACGATTTCCACCAGGCGCCCGAATCCTACGCGCCCCGCCGCGAGTGGCTGGGCAGCATGGCCGCGCCGCATGTCAATTTTGCCGCGCGCATGAGCACGCCACTGGGTCACGGGGCCGACTGGGCCGACACGGCGACCACGCGATGGGTGAATTCGCCGGAGGCGGCGCGACATGCTGTCCGCGAGCTGGCGCCGTACCAGCCGGACCTGATCAAGGTCTTCACCGATGGCTGGCGCTACGGCCACATGCCCGACAACACCAGCATGGATCCGTGGACGTTGACGGCGCTGGTCGAGGAGGCGCACGCCAACGGACTCAAGGTCGCCACCCACACCGTCACCGCGGAACGGGCGGGATGGGCCGGCGACGCGAAGGTCGACCTGATCGCCCACAGCATCCAGGACCGCGTGGTGGATGCAGACACCATCGCGCGGCTGAAGGCCGGTGGTACGTTCTACGCGCCGACACTGGCGGTCTACGAGCCGGTCAAGATGGGCAGCTCGCCGCCGGTCGATCCCGAGTCGCCCGCGTTTTTGAGTCGCCAGCGCAATTTCCGCAACGCGATGGAAAACGTCCGCGTGCTGCATGAGGCCGGTATCCCGGTCGCGCTGGGCACCGACGCCGGCATGCCGGGCACGCCCCACGGCGCGGCCACCTTGCGCGAGCTGGAACTGCTCGTCCAGGCGGGACTGACCCCGGCCGAAGCGCTGCAGGCAGGCACCGCCACCAGCGCGGCAGCCATGGGCCTGCAGGACGATCGCGGCCGCATCGCCAAGGGCCAGCGCGCCGACCTGCTGCTGGTGGACGGCAAACCCTGGGAAAACATCCAGGACATCAAGAAGCTCAGCCGCGTCTGGCTGGACGGTCGACTGGTGCTCGGCCCGGGCCTGCAACTGCCGGCCAGCAAACTGCGCCCATATCCGCAGCCGGGTGTCGTCGGACCGCTGGTGGATGATTTCGAGCGCGCGGACGAGCGCACGGCGCTGGACACACTGCGCACCGATGACAATGACGGCGGCAACGACCGCACCTGGCAATTGACCCGGGTCGTGGTGCGGGACGGCGGCGGGCACGCGCTGCGGACCATGGCACAGATGTCCAGCAAGGATCGCGCCTACGCCGCGGTGGTGCTTCCATTGAGCCGAGGTTCGGTAAAGCCGGTGGACCTGCGCGGCTATCGCGGCGTGCGTTTCGATATCCGCGGCGAAGACGGAAGCCATGCGCTGATGCTCAAAGGCCTGGAAGGCGGGCGATGGAAGACTGCGATCAGCGTACAGCCGCAGTGGCAGCAGGTCAGCGTCGATTTCAGCCAGCTGGAGTACGCGCCCTATCGGGTGGTCGAGGGCGAGGACCGCCCATGGCGCGGTGACGATGCCACGGATCTGCAGTTCATCGTTGAAGGGGACGGCGCGAAGATGCCGTGGTTTGAACTCGACAATGTGCGGTTCTACTGAGCCTTGCGCTCGTATTTTTGCTGCGGGCACTACCAGGAGCGACATGTGAAGTCGATTAGCGAGACAGCCGTGGCAATCCTCGCCGCACTGGCACTGCAGGGCGCGGCCGTCGCCGGGCAGCTCGACCCCGCCAATGCCGATCGTGCCCCCGTGGGCACCACGGCCGCACAGGGCCAGCCGATGTTGCAGCGTCTGGACGCCTATGCACCGCAGATCATCCGCATGGCCGACCAGATGTGGCAGCAACCCGAGCTGGGCTATCTGGAAAACGCATCATCGGCATTGATGCAGGAGGAGTTGCGCGCCCACGGTTTCCAGATCGACGCCGGGGTGGCCGGGATGCCGACAGCCTTCGTGGCGACCGCCGGCAAGCGCGGCAAGGGACCGGTGATCGGATTGCTGGCGGAAATGGACGCGCTGCCGGGAATGTCACAGGCCGCGGCGCCGCGGCGGCAGGCCATCGCTGGCCAGGATCCGGGGCACGCCTGCGGTCATAACCTGTTTGGCGCCGGCGCGGTGGGCGCGGCGGTGGCGTTGAAGGAATGGCTCGACAGCACTGGCACCGAGGGTGAGATCCGGGTATTCGGCACGCCGGCCGAGGAGGGCGGCTCGGGCAAGGTGTACATGGTCCGCGACGGACTGTTCAAGGACGTCGACGTGGTGCTGCACTGGCACCCGAACTCGCGGAATTCCGCAGCGCAGAGCATCAGCCTGGCCAACATCAGCGGCAAGTTCCGCTTCAGCGGCCAAGCCTCGCACGCGGCCATGGCGCCGGAGCGTGGACGCTCCGCGCTGGACGGCGTGGAAGCGCTGAACCACATGGCCAACATGCTTCGTGAGCACGTGCCGCAGGAAACCCGCATCCACTACATCATCAGCAACGGCGGCGGGTCGGCGCCCAACGTGGTGCCGGCATCGGCGGAGGCCTACTACTACGTTCGCCACCCCGATCCGGTGGTGGTGCGCAGCGTGTTCAAGCGCCTCACCGATGCCGCCGAGGGCGCGGCGCTGGGCACCGGCACGAGCTTTGAATTCGAGCAGACCGGCGGAGTGTTCAGCCTTCTGCCCAACGACACCCTGGGCAAGGTCATGCATGCCTCACTGCAGCAGGTGGGCGGGGTGAAATACAGCGCGGCGGATGCCGCGTTCGCCAAAGAGCTGCAGACGCATCTCGAGCAGCAGGTCGACATCAGCGAAGCGGCAAAGATCGCACCGTATTCGGTTGACGGCGACGGCTTTGGATCGACCGACGTCGGCGATGTCAGCTGGGCGGTACCCACGGTCGGCATGGGCGCAGCGACCTGGGTTCCGGGCACGCCCGCGCACAGCTGGCAGGCGGTTGCCGCGTCGGGCATGGGGATCGGCCACAAGGGCGCCGTCGTGGCGGCCAAGGCGCTGTCCCTGACGGCGATGCGGTTGTTCTCCGAGCCGCAGCTGCTGCAGCAGGCGCGGGCCGAGTTCGAACGCCGACGCGGCAGGGACTTCCGCTACGAGCCCTTGCTGCAGCGAGAAAGCCCCCCGCTGGACTACCGCAAGTAATCGGAACGCGCGCCTGCCAAGCGGGGGCGTGCCCAATCGACTTCGGCATCAGCAGCCTGCCAGAGAACTGGTTTTCCGGCCGCGTGCCTTCAGTTCCGCGGGGATTACTTGACGTCGAGCTCCGCGTCGGCGGCGATCGCGTCCAGTTGCGCCGCGAAATCAAGCACATTCGCGCGCTGGCCCTCCAGGTCCGCCGCCACCGTGAAGTCGTTGGATTCGATCGCATCCTTCAGCGTGGCAACCCGAGCCAGGTCAATTCCGCCTGCATCCTTCTGGATCTGACCCAGCGAATCCGCGGCTTCGTGCAAGCGCGTGTTGGCGATGCCGAAATTGCGCTGGTCCAGATCGACGGCCGTGCGGTAAAGGTCCACCCGCGCGCGCATCAGGTGGTTGCGGTTCTGCACTTTCGCCAGGTCGGCCCTGGCGGCGCCCAGGGTCTGGTTGCCCTGTTCGATCTGCTGCTCGTAGTGCACCTTCTGGGTCGCCAGCTCCTTGCGGCCCTGGCTCAAGCCGACGTAATACAGCACGCCTGCAATCACGATGAAAACGCCGGCCGTGATGAGCATGGCCGTGGTGGAAACGAGGTGCCCCTGGCGGGGAGGTGGCGTGGTTGTCTCGTTCATGGCATGTCCTGGAGTGGTGTCGATCCGACGTCCGGATCCGGCTTGCGAGGGTACATGGTGCCTGACGTGGCGCCCAAGATGAATGAAAGCTGCGTGCGCGAGGTCATCTGGCCGCGGCTGTCACGACTGGTCGGGCAGGGTGGTTGTCGCTACATCGCGTCCACCAATTGAAGGAGAAACGACATGGTCAATACCAATCGACACCTGTCCGCAACCAGCCTCATCGGTGACGACATCAGGAACCCGCAGGGTGAGTCACTCGGCGACCTGAAGGAGCTGATGATCGACCTGGGGTCCGGCTCCATCAGCTACGCCGTCGTCGCCTTCGGCGGGATCATGGGGCTGGGCGAGAAGCTTTTTGCCGTGCCGTGGCAATCGCTGCGAGTGGATCATGAGAACAAATGCCTGATCCTGAATGTGCCCAAGGAAAAGCTGAAGGATGCACCGGGCTTCGACAAGAGCGACTGGCCGGACTTCAGCGACCCGACCTTCAGTGAGCAGATCGGGCGTTACTACCGCCCCGGATGATCGCCGCATTCGAAGGACAAAAGGCCGGTATTTGCCGGCCTTTTGTTTTCATCGGAGGTAGTGGGCGCAGAACCGAACGGCACACCGCGGGGTTCGCCCGCCCGTCAGCCTAGGTCGACGTCGCCTGCCTTGGCCTTGTAACTTTCCTTGGGGTCGATGCCCAGCAGCAGCTTCACGCCAGCGACCATGGTGTGCTCGTTGAGCCACACGTGGGCACTGTCCAGATCCATGCGGACCAGGCGAAGCTTCGGATCGTCCTTGCCCTCGAACCACGCGCCGACAAACGGATTCCACAGTCGTTCGATCACCGCGCGGTCATTGTCGATCACCACGTTGCCGGAAAACGAGGCGAACACCTCGTGGTTCTTGGCCGTCAGGGTGCCCGTCGCGTGCTGCGCCGTGCGGCCTTCCAGCGCCATGCCGAAATCGGTCTGGCTGGAGGTGAAGAACCACAGCGGGGAGCGTTCATCCTCCGCGATTCCCGTCATCGGCCTGGGCGGAACCGTATCGGTGGCGAGCATCACCGTCCGGTCGCTCCTGAGCGCCTTCCAGAATTTCTGTTCGAGTTCTTTCGCGTCAGCCATGGGAGATTCCTGTGGGAGGGATCGTCATTGAATCAGGCGGGCTGTCAGCGCCGCGAGAACGACGGCGATGCACCGGAACGCACGTGCACCCGCCTGAGAACGCCATGAAAAAAGGCAGGGGCTTTGCGACCCCTGCCTTCCGCGCTGCTGCAGCTTGACTGCCGCGCAGGTATTACTCGACCGCGATGGTGCCCTTCATCAGCGCCGAATGGCCCGGGAAGCTGCAGAAGAACTCGTACGGGCCGTTGCCCTTGATCTTGCTCACATCAAAGCTCACCGAAGTGGACTCGCCGCCGCCGATCAGCTTGGTGTGGGCGATGACGCGATCGTCGCCCGGCTTCACGTAATCGTTCTCGATGCCGGCGCCCATGCCGTCAGCGGCGACCTTCTTCATGTCGTCCAGCGTGGTGATGACCACGTTGTGACCCATCGCCGCGACCGGCATCTTGCCGGTGTGCTTCAACGTGATCTTGAACTCGCTGCAGGACGCCGGCACGGTGATGGACTTGACGTTGAACTGCATCGCGTCGTTGCCCTCGATCTCAGTGGCGCAGTCGGTCACCACCGCAGCACCGCCCGCGGGCGCGGCGGTTGGCGTGGTCGAAGCAGGAGTGGTCTCGGCCGGTGCGGTCTCAGCCGGGGCAGTTGTGGACGGCGTGGTGGTCGCAGGCGCGGTCGTCGCAGGCGCTGCAGGCGCGGCCGGCGGTGATTTGTCGCCGCAGGCGGCCAGCGCCAGCGCGCAGGCGGCGGTCAACAGAGTGATCTTGACGTTCATGGAGAATCTCCGGTGGGGGGTGGATGGGTACATGGTTGGCGCGCACGGTGTTGCGTCGTGTGAAGGCGCCGGCCACCCGACAGCTTACGCGCCGGTGCACGGCCGGCTCAACGGGCACTGATTTTCGCGCGGCGTGACCGTCAGCAGTGGCTCATCTGCAGGGAAATCTGCGAGATCCGCTCAACCACGCGGCCCATCGCGGCGGCGGCCTCGTCGAACAGGTCGCCTTCGGCGTTCGCCATGACGTCCTCAAGCACGTCGGCGAGGGCCTCCAGCGGTTTTTGCGCGTCCACCAGTAGATGGCGCGGCGTTTCCCGCTCCGTGCTGCCGCCATCGTCCGGATGTGATGACGACTCCTGGGGCGCGTCAGTCTCGGTAGTCACCGGCAGCTCAATCGCTGCATTGGTCGGCGCATCAGTGGCTGCGGCTTCCGGGGCGGCGCGAATCCAGCGCTCCAGCAACGCCGCACCCGCTTCGTCGCCGGCGTGCCTCAGGCGTGGTGCCAGGGCGCGATGAACCGATGCGATCGCCGCTTGGTGGTCGGCCAGGACACGATGGAACGCGTCCAAGGAATCGATTTCCACCGGCTCGGGGCGAACGGCGCGCCGTTCGCGGTGGTAGGCGCGGCGGCGCCACTTGCGCAGCAACGCGGCATGCCGGAGTTCCTCGCCGCCCAGCTTTTCGGCTTCGGCGCGGATCTGCTCATTTTCCGCATGCGCGGCGAGGTAGGCGTAGAAGGAGAACGCGCGTTCCTCGTTCTCGACCGCCAGCGCAAACGCGCGATACGGGGTCAACAACGCGCTCCCGGCAACCTCGTCCCAGGAGCTGGAGAGGTCGGCTGGCAACTGCCAGGCAAAATCCTCGGCCGACACTGACGGCTCGCCGACCGACGTCGCCCACCGATCAACGGCTTTGACGTGGCTCTGCTCCTCCTCCTGCATCACGCGGAACGCTGCGGCGGTCGACAGTTCGCCGCGGCTCTCCATCAGGTCGGCCAGGAAGCCGTAGCGCCGGACCGCCTCGTCCTCGATGGCCTTGGCGATCCCGACCAGGGTGGGCATGTCGACCACGTCGATGTCGGGGTCGTCGCGCAGCAGCGACCGCCGCCGGGCGTGCTCGGCGGCGCCGACGCGGCGCCGGTTGAGCGTGTTCTGGCCGAACGCCAGGGACCCTCGGGTCTTGTTGTCGGTGCGCATTGGAGGTGCCTCGGATATACTCGCCGCGAACGACGCTGTAGCGGAAGGGTGGCTGCGACAGCGCAGATTCAATCATCCCACAAGCATCCCGGGGTTGGATTTTGAGAGATCCCAGAAGCGTGTCCTGGTCCTGGTCGGTCGTCCTTGCCCTTGTGCTGCTCGCCGCCGCTCCCTGGTTTCCGGCCAGCGCCCAGCCCGCGACCTTCGATACATTCGCCAGCCAGGTCTCGCCCGGCGAGGTGGTGCCCGGAGCCGACCGGTTCGGTCCCACCCAGCAGTCTCCGCCCGTAGCGCAGGTGTTCCGCGGCGACCAGCTGGTCGGTTACGCCTACCTGAACTCCCAGTACGTCAACGCGGACGGGTATTCCAGCAAGCCGATCCACATCATGGTCGGGCTGGACACCGCCGGAACCATCGTCGGCATAAAAATGGTGGCGCACAGCGAGCCGATCGTGCTGATCGGCATTCCCGAAAAGCGCGTCATCGATTACATGTCGGCCTTCATCGGCTACAACCCGCTCAAGGCGGCAGCCGAGGGCAGCGGTCCGCCAAAGGTCAACCTGGTCAGTGGCGCCACCGTGACGGCGTTGGTCATGGGCGAGAGCATCACCCGGTCGGCGGTGCGGGTGGCGCGGCTGCTCGGCTTGGGCGGCGAGGGCGGCGCGGTGAATCAGGCGGCTGCGCGTTCCATCGACACCGGCGCCGGCGAGATCACCAGCTGGCAGGGTCTGCTGGAGGAGGGCGGCGTCAAGCACCTTCATCTGACGGTGGGCGACGTCAACCGCAAGTTCCTGGAGGGCGGTGATCCCGCCGCGGCGCGGTTCCCGCAGGCGGGCGGGGACGATGACCCGTTCATCGATCTGTACGTGGCGCTGGTTTCGCAGCCGGCGATCGGTCGCAGCCTGCTGGGCGAGAGCGAATACGCCAGCATGCAGCAGATGTTATCCCCAGATCAGCAGGCGATCCTGGTTGCCGGCGACGGCATCTATTCGTTCAAGGGTTCGGGATACGTGCGCGGCGGCATCTTCGACCGTATCGAGCTCGTCCAGGGCGCCGAGACGATCCGCTTCCGCGACCAGTTTCACCGGCGCGTGGGTGCCATCGCCGCGGACGGCGCGCCGCCACTCAAGGAAATCGGCATCTTTGTCATCCCGGAGGGCAGCGAGTTCGATCCGGCGGCACCCTGGCGCCTGCAGTTGCTGGTGCAGCGCTCCACCGGTGCGCTGACGAAGGTCTTCGAGTCCTTTGACCTCCCCTATACGATCCCGGCTCGCTACACACAGTCGGCGGCACCCGCGTCGGGCGAAGGCGCAGCGACTGCCGCAGTCGCCGCTGGCGCCAGCGCGCCCGGAGCGCAGCCTGGGCAGGCCGGCCCGGCGGATGCGAGCCAGTGGATGGTCGATGAGGGTGATGACGACCCGCTGTGGAAGCGGGTCTGGCAGAGCAAGGTCGTTGCCATTGCAATGCTGGGGATCATGCTTGGCGTGCTGACCCTGATATTTTTCTTCCAGGATGCACTGGTCAAGCACGAGAAGCTGTTCGATCGCGTGCGCCTGGCCTATCTGGCGACCACACTGTTCTGGCTGGGCTGGGTGGCTCAGGCGCAGCTGTCGGTGGTCAACGTGCTGACCTTTGCCAGCTCACTGCGGTCCGGCTTCAACTGGTCCTCGTTCCTGATTGATCCGCTGATCTTCATCCTGTGGTGCTCGGTGGCAGTATCGCTGCTGTTCTGGGGACGCGGTGCGTTCTGCGGGTGGCTGTGTCCCTTCGGCGCGTTGCAGGAGCTGAGCAACCGCATCGCCAAGGCGCTGAAGGTGCCGCAACTCAAGATCCCCTGGGCCATCCACGAACGTCTGTGGCCGATCAAATACATCATCTTCCTGGCGCTGTTTGCGGTGTCGCTGGGGTCGCTTGCCTTCGCCGAGCAACTGGCCGAGGTGGAACCGTTCAAGACGGCGATCATCCTGCACTTCCTGCGCGAGTGGTGGTTCGTGCTGTTCGCGGTCTCGCTGATCGTTGCCGGGCTGTTTGTCGAGCGCTTCTTCTGCCGTTACATGTGCCCGCTGGGCGCCGCGCTGGCGATTCCCGGCCGCATGCGGATGTTCAACTGGCTGAAGCGCTACCGCGAGTGCGGCAACCCGTGCATGCGCTGTTTCAAGGAATGCCCGGTGGAGGCGATCCATCCGGAAGGGCACATCAACCCGAATGAATGCATCCAGTGCCTGCACTGCCAGGTGCTCTACCACAGCGAACAGAAGTGCCCGGTCAAGATCCAGCGCAGACTGAAGCGCGAGAAGCGTGAGGCGTTTGCCCAGCGCATTCCGATTGCCGTCCTGCCGGACAAGGACGGTCCCGAGCCACAACCCGATCCGGCGTCCTGACCCCTCGCCACCTGCATCCATCCCGCTACCGCTTCAAATGGAGAAGACCAACGTGATTGACGACAAGAGCAAACCCAAGACCGAGCCAGTCGACAAGGCCGGTATGCCCGATTCCGGCCGCCGAGCCGTATTGACGGGCGGCGTCATGGCGTTGACCGCCGGCGTTGCGGCAACCGGCTTCCTGTCCGGCTGTGGTGACAGGACCGCGACTCCAGCCGCCGGTGGCGCGGTTCCGGCCGGTTCGCCGCCTGCGGGCAAGAACGCAACGTCGGATGCGTTCGCCAAGACGCACATCGCTCCGGGCGAGCTGGACGAGTACTACGGCTTCCTGTCTGGCGGTCAGAGCGGGGAGATGCGCATCCTGGGCATCCCGTCGATGCGCGTGCTTATGCGGGTCCCGGTGTTCAACCGCTGCAGCGCAACCGGCTGGGGACAGACCAACGAAAGCCTCAAGATCCTGACCGAAGGGCTCACGCCGGAGACGAAGAAGTACCTGGAAAGCCGCGGCGGCACCTACATCAACGGCGACCTGCATCACCCGCACCTGTCGTTCACCGATGGCGCCCACGACGGCCGTTACCTGTTCATGAACGACAAGGCCAACACCCGCGTCGCGCGCATCCGCTGCGATGTCATGAAGTGCGACAAGATCATCGAGCTGCCCAACCAGCACACCGTGCATGGCTTGCGCCTGCAGAAGTATCCCAAGACGGGATACGTCTTCTGCAACGGTGAGGACGCGGTGCCGATTCCCAACAACGGCATGAACCTGGACGATCCGTCCGAGTACCGCTGCATCTTCACCGCGGTTGACGGCGATACGATGGAGGTGGCCTGGCAGATCATCGTCAGCGGCAACCTGGACAACGTGGACTGCGACTATCAGGGCCTGTACGCGTTCTCCACCTGCTACAACTCCGAGGAAGGCGTGACCCTGGCGGAGATGACCGCAGCGGAGCAGGACTGGGTAACGGTTTTCGACCTCAAGGCGATCGAGGCAGCGGTCAAGGACGGCAAGGCCGAGATGATCAGCGGCGTACCGGTGCTGGACGGCCGCAAGGAAGCCAATTCGCCGTACACGCGCTACATCCCGGTACCGAACAGCCCGCACGGCATCAACACCGCGCCCGACGGCATCCACGTCGTGGTCAACGGCAAGCTCTCGCCGACCTGCACCGTGTTCGACGTGCGCAAGTTCCCTGAGGTCTTTGCCGGCACGATCAAGCCGCGCGACGCCGTCGTGGCCGAGCCCGAACTGGGCCTGGGGCCGCTGCACACGGCGTTTGATGGCCGTGGCAATGCCTACACCACGCTGTTCATCGACAGCCAGATCGTCAAGTGGGACATCGCCAAGGCCGTTGCCAAGTTCAATGGCGAGGATGTCGAGCCGATCATCCAGAAGCTCGACGTGCACTACCAGCCGGGCCACAACCACACCTCGATGGGGGAGAGCAAGGAAGCCGACGGCAAGTGGCTGATGTCCTTGAACAAGTTCTCCAAGGACCGGTTCCTCAACGTCGGGCCGCTGAAGCCCGAGAATGACCAGCTGATCGACATCTCCGGTGACGAGATGATCCTGGTGCACGATGGCCCGTCGTTCGCCGAACCGCACGACCTGGAGATCATCCACCGCTCCAAGATCAACCCGGTCAATGTCTGGGACCGTGGCGACGTAACCTGGGAAGACGCGCGCAAGCAGGCTGAGGCCGACGGTGTCGACCTGGATGCAGCCGCCGACGTGATCCGTGACGGCAACAAGGTCCGCGTCTACATGACCTCGGTAGCGCCGACCTTCAGCCTCACCGATTTCAAGGTCAAGCGTGGCGATGAGGTCACGGTTTACGTGACCAACAAGGACACGGTCGAGGATCTGACCCACGGCTTCACGGTGGTCAACTACGGCGTGGCCATGGAAGTCGCGCCGCAGGCAACCGCGTCGGTCACCTTCACCGCTGATCGCCCCGGCGTGTACTGGTACTACTGCCAGTGGTTCTGCCATGCCCTGCATATGGAAATGAAGGGGCGGATGCTGGTCGAGGCCTAGACGGTTGCCGAGGGAGAGGCGGCCAATGGGCCGGTTCGGGCCATGGCGCCCGTTGGGCTGGGTCGGCTTTCCCGTCAAGGCCGCCGCCGCCGCGCACGCGTTGGCGTGCGTTGCCGTGGCGGCCGGTGCCCTGGTGTGGGCGCCGGCCGGCTACACAGCTGAACTGCGGGTGCAGCCCGGAACGTCGCTGCAGCCGATTATCGAGGCTGCGGCGTCCGGCGACACCATCCGTCTGGCGGCGGGGCGCCATGCCGGCCCGCTGCTCATCGACCGCACGCTGTCGCTGGTCGGTGAGCCCGGAGCCGTCCTGACGGGGCCCGGTTTGGGCAGCGTTGTGACCGTGACCGCGCCGGAGGTGCAGATCCGCGGGATGGAGATCACCGGCTCCGGGCTGGACGTGCCAGCCATGGATTCGGCGATCCTGGTCAAGGAATCCGCTCCGCGCGCCGACATCCGGGACAACCATCTGGTTGACAACCTGTTCGGCGTCTATCTGCACGGCGCCGCGGGTTCGATCGTGCAGGACAACGTCATCACCGGACGCAAGGACCTTCGCCTGGCGGAGGCCGGCAACGGCGTGTCGATCTGGAACGCCCCTGATGCCAAGGTGATTCGCAACACCATCAGCCATGGCCGCGACGGCATTTTCGTCAAGGTCAGCAAGCACAACACCTTTGAAAACAATACGTTTTCGGACCTGCGCTTTGCGATCCATTACATGTACACCCACGACAGCCGGATCATTGGCAACCGCTCCCGCGGCAACCACGTGGGCTGGGCGATCATGTATTCCGAACGCCTGGAGATCCGCAACAACGTCTCCGAAAACGACCGCGACCACGGTCTCATGCTCAATTCAACCAACGCCTCGCAGGTGGTCGGCAATACCGTCCGCGGCGGCGGGGAGAAATGCGCCTTTGTCTACAATGCGAACGTCAACCGGATCGTCGAGAACTGGTTTGAAGGGTGCCCCATCGGCATCCACTTCACTGCCGGCTCCGAGGGCAACGTCATGACCGGCAACGCGTTCGTCGCCAACCGGATGCAGGTCAAGTACGTGGGAACGCGCTACGTGGACTGGGCTTCGGAAGGTCGCGGCAACTACTGGAGCGACAATCCGGCCTACGACCTGGATGGCGACGGCATCGCCGATCGACCGTATCGGCCCAATGACGTGATGGACGAGATCCTGTGGACGCTGCCCCAGGCCAAGGTGCTGGTCAGCAGCCCGGCGGTGCAGATGATCCGCTGGGCACAGGCGCGTTTTCCCGCGCTTTATCCCGGTGGGGTCGTGGACAGCGCGCCACTCATGCGGCCGCCACAGATGACCCGGGCGGACGCGTCATGAGCGCGATTGCCCAGTGGGATGGCGTGACCAAACGCTATGGCAACGTGGTCGCGGTGCGCGATGTGAACCTGGCGCTGCACCCGGGCGAGGCCACCGCGCTGGTGGGTCACAACGGCGCGGGCAAGACCACGCTGATCAAGCTGCTTCTTGGGCTGATCCGCCCCGAGGAAGGCGCCGTGCGCGTGTCGGGCATCGATCCGGCTGGCGCGCAGGGCGCGGAAGCCCGGCGCGCGCTGGGCTTCCTGCCCGAAAATGTCGCCTTCCACGGCGCCATGACCGGCAACGAGTTGATGACCTTCTATGCGGGGCTGAAGGGCCATTCGACAAAGCGCAACCGCGAATTGCTGGCGCTGGTCGGCATCGCCGATGCCGCCGGCCGCCGCGTGTCGACCTACTCCAAGGGGATGCGCCAGCGCCTGGGCATCGCCCAGGCCTTGATCGGCGAGCCCCGCCTGTTGCTGTTCGACGAGCCGACCAGTGGCCTGGACCCGGCGTCGCGGATTGATGTGTTCAACACGATCGACATGCTCCGCGGCAGCGGTGCGACGGTGCTGGTCAGTACCCATGCGTTGGCTGAAGTCGAGAACCGCGTGGACCGGGTCGCGGTCATGCATCGCGGCAATCTCCTGGCGGCAGGCACACTGGAGGACTTGCGCCAGGGCGTGGTGCCGGACGTCGGGCTGCGGGTGCGCGTGCGCAACTGCGAAACGGAACGTCTGCTGGCCGCACTTCCGCCCGGGATCCGATGCACCGACCGCACCGAAGACACCCTCATGCTCGGCGTGCCGGCCGCGGACAAGATGGCGGCGCTGCGCGCCCTGGCATCGCTGGGCGAGTCGGTGGAGGACATCCGCACCGTGACCGCCGGGCTGGAGGACCTGTACCGGCGGCTGGTCCAGCAGGAGGCGAGCGCGGCATGAACGTCTTCAAGCTCGCAATGCAGGAAATACGCGCCGGATTCCGCAACCGCTGGGTGGTGGCCACCACGCTCCTGCTGGCCGCACTCGCGCTGTCGCTGGTGTTGCTGGGCAGCGCGCCGACCGGCGTCGTCAAGGCCGACCCGCTGGCGGTGGTCGTGGTCAGTCTGGCCAGCCTGACGATCTTCCTGGTGCCGCTGATCGCGCTGCTGTTGTCGTTTGATGCAATCGTGGGCGAGCAGGAGCGCGGGACCCTGATGCTGCTGTTGTCCTACCCCGTTTCGCGATGGGAGGTCATCCTCGGCAAGGCGCTGGGACAGATCTGCATTTTGGGGATCGCCACGCTGCTCGGCTACGGGGTCGCGGCCGGCGCGTTGTCGCTCAAGAGCGAAATCGGCGCACCGGCGTGGGGCGCCTTCGTCGGGATGGTGCTGACCTCGATCATGCTCGGGGCCGCGTTCGTATCGATGGGGGTGCTGGCGAGCGCCATCGTGCGCGAGCGCGCCACCGCCGCGGGCCTGGCCGTCGGAATCTGGCTGTTCTTCGTGCTGCTTTACGACACCGCGCTGCTGGGCATCCTGGTCGCCGACCAGGGCAAGCACGTAACCCAAGGCGCGCTGGACCTGGTGCTGCTGCTCAATCCGGCGGACGTCTACCGGATATTCAACATGACCGCGAACGACGGCGTGGCCATCTATAGTGGTCTGGCCGGTCCCGGCAACGCGGCCACCCTGTCCCCGGGCGTGCTGTTTGCGGTGCTGGCCGCCTGGGTCGTGGCGCCGCTGGCGCTGGCCGTGCTGGCCTTCAGGAGGAAATCGGTATGACATTCGGTCGGACAACGTGGGCCGCGATCGGCCTGGCCATCCTGATGTTGGCAGGGTGCAACAAGGCCGCGCCCGACGTGCCGCCGCCGGCGCCCGCCGAGGTCTCCGACGAGGCGACCGGGCATTACTGCGGCATGCTGCTGGCCGATCACGAGGGACCGAAGGGCCAGATCCACCTTGCCAGCCGCACGGATCCGCTGTGGTTCTCGTCGGTGCGCGACACGATCGCGTTCCTGCGCCTGCCCGAGGAGGCCAAGGATGTTGCCGCCGTCTACGTCAACGACATGGGCAAGGCGCAACACTGGGATGAGCCTGAAGCAGGCACCTGGATCGATGCGAACGCGGCGTGGTTCGTTCTCGACAGCGCCATGCGCGGCGGAATGGGCGCGAACGAAGCTGTGCCATTCTCGACCGAAGCCGCGGCGGAGGCGTTCCGCGCCAAGCACGGCGGCAGCATCGCCCGCCTCGGCGACATTCCCGATGCCTACGTGCTCGGGCCCGTGGACCTCTCATCCCCCATGCCCGGCATGGATGGGCATGAACCCGATCCGGCCGGCAAGGATCGCGCCGTTGACGGCCACGAGGTTGAGATGCACGGCGCTGACGGCCACGACGCGGCGGAAGCGCACGCGCACCCGACGCATCCTGAGCATTGAGGACATCCCCATGGTGAATCGCCGACGTTTTCTCACGATTGCCGCCACCTGTGCCGCGATGGGTTCGATGCCGGTTCGGCTGGCACTGGCGGGCGGGAACTCGTCGCCGTCGCCGTCGCCCGTCGTCTGGAAGGGCTCGGCGATGGGAGCGCTGGCGTCGATGACGCTGGTCCATCCTGACCGCCCACTGGCGCAGGCCATGATCGAGCAGTGCGTGGCCGAAATTGACCGGCTTGAATCGGTGTTCAGCCTGTATCGCCCCGATTCCGCCCTGTCACGCCTCAACGCCACGGGCGTGCTCGCGGAGCCGCCGTCCGAACTGGTCGAGCTCGTGTCCTTCAGCCTTTCCCTGGCGCAGACGAGCCATGGTGCCTTCGACCCCACCGTCCAGCCGCTGCTGAGCCTGTACTTTGCGCATTTTGCCAAGCCGGGTGCATCGCCGTCCGGCCCGTCCGCGGACGCCATTGCACAGGCACGCCAACGCATCGGTTTCGCCGATGTCGAAGTGGGCCGGCGACGGATCCGCCTGGGAAGGCCAGGAGCGGCCATCACCCTCAACGGCGTGGCGCAGGGGTTTGTCACCGACCGGGTGGCCGACCTGTTGCTGGCCAATGGCTTTGGCAACGTGTTGATTGACCTTGGGGAAGGGCGTGCGCTGGGGCGGGGTCCGGATGGACAGCCATGGCGCGCTGCGGTGGCCGACCCGGCCAACCCGGACCGCAGCCTGTTCGAGCTGCGGCTCGGCAGTGATCAAGGTCAGAGCCCGGCGCTGGCAACCTCCGGCGGCTACGGCACGCGCTTCGGCACCGATCCCCGGGTACATCACCTGATGGATCCGCACAGCGGCCGCAGCGCCAACCACTATCGATCCGTTTCCGTCACCGCCCCGCGCGCGACACTGGCGGACGGGCTTTCCACGACGCTGTCGATCGTGCCGCCGGCGAACCGGAGCCCGTTGCTGTCCGAGTACCCGCTGGCGCGCGCGTGGTTCGTCGACAAGGCCGGTCGCGTGACCGGGCCTGATGGCGGGCGGATCGGACACGCATGACGTGGGCCGAAACGGCAGGAGAAACTCAGCCATGAACGCAGAACCGTTCTATCCGATCGGGACGCCCGGAACGCCCTGGGGACCGGCCGAGGTCGACCAGTGGCGCGCGCAGCAGCAGGTCCAGCGCAGTTATGCAGAGGACGTGGTGAGCAACATCGAACGGCTGCGCGAGCGGTTCGAGGTTGAGCAGTATGGCCAACTGGACTACGGCACCGACCCGTTTCCGCTCTACGCGGTCCGCAGCCGCAACTGGGACGATCAACTCCCCAGCGTGCTGGTGACCGGCGGCGTGCATGGCTACGAGACCAGCGGGGTCCACGGCGCGTTGCAGTTTCTCGATCGCCATGCCGCTGAGTACGCGGGCCGCGTAAACCTGCTGGTGGCACCCTGCGTGAGTCCGTGGGCCTACGAGCGGATCCAGCGCTGGAACGTGGATGCGGTGGATCCCAATCGCTCGTTCGTCAAAGACAGTGCGTCGGGCGAGTCGGCGGCGGTGATGGAACTTGTCGCACCCCTGCGTGACAAGCTGCTCGTGCACGTCGACCTGCACGAAACCACGGACACCGACGAGTCGGAATTCCGGCCCGCGTTGGCGGCGCGCGACGGCAAGTCCTCCGAGCCTGGCGAGATTCCCGACGGCTTTTACCTGGTCGGCGACAGCGAGGATCCCCAACCCGGGTTCCAGCAGGCCATCATCGACGCGGTGGCCGAGGTCACCCATATCGCCCCGGCCGATGCGAGTGGCGAGATCATTGGCACGAAGATGGTGGCTCCAGGAGTGATCAACTATCCGGTCAAGTCGCTGGGCCTGTGCGCGGGTGTCAGCAACGCGCGCTATCGCACCACCACCGAGGTGTATCCCGACAGCCCGCGGGCGACGCCGCAGCAGTGCAACGATGCCCAGGTCGCCGCGGTTCGTGCTGCCATTGATTACGCGCTGGCCCAGCAAGCCTGAGGTCAACGCGGGACGTCGGGTCCCCGCGCTCTGCTGCATCCGATGACATCGCGATGACGCCCCCACTGCTCCACTGGGTCCTCTGCCCGAGGGCATCGTGGAGCGGGGTGGTTTCTGGCAAGCGCGTCCGAACTGGTGGTCAATACGCCCGACGGGCTGTACTGCCCAACCGGCGATTTCCATATCGACCCCTGGCGACCCGTCGACCGAGCGGTGATCACGCACGGCCATGGCGACCACGCGCGCGGGGGCATGGGCTGCTACCACGTGGTCGACGCGGGTTTGCCGATCCTGCAATGGCGGCTCGGTGATCAGGATTACCGGGTCCAAGCGCATGGCGAGCGCTTCCAACTGGGCGGCGCCACGCTGTCCTTCCACCCGGCGGGGCACGTACTCGGCTCGACTCAGGTCCGTATCGAGGCGGATGGACAGACTTGGGTGCTGTCGGGCGATTTCAAGCGCGATCCGGACCCGACCTGCCTGCCGTTCGAGGTGGTGCCCTGCGATGTCTTCGTCACCGAATCCACGTTCGGGCTGCCGGTGTTCCGCTGGCCACCAGCGTCGGATGTGGCGCGCGACATTGTCGCGTGGCGCGAGGAGTGCGCCGCCAACGGCGAGGTTGCGATCCTCTACTGCTATGCGCTGGGCAAGGCGCAGCGGGTGTTGGCTGAGCTGATGGCCCACACCGACCGGCCCGCATGGCTGCACGGCGCCATCGATGCGGGCGTGCAGGTCTACCGCGCGGCGGGCGTGCCGATGCTGGACACCAGAAAAGTCGCGGACGAGGCGCGCGGGACCGACTTCGCCGGTGAGCTGATCATCGCTCCGCCGTCTGCCGCGGGAAGTGCGTGGACGCGGCGCTTCCGCCGCGCGCAGCAGGGATTCGCGTCGGGCTGGATGCGGATCCGTGGCAACCGCCGCCGACGCAACTACGACCGCGGCTTCGTGCTGTCCGACCACGCCGATTGGCCGTCCCTGCTGCGTACCGTGCGCGAGACCGGCGCACGGCGCGTGATCGCGACGCACGGTGATACCGATGCCTTGGTGCGCGTGCTGCGTGAGTCCGGCATCGACGCCGGCGGCTTCCAGACTGCCTACGGCGAGGAGGACTGATGCGGCGTTTTGCAGCGCTGTATGAGCGCCTCGACCGGACCACCGGCACCACCGACAAGCGCGCGGCGCTGGCGGATTACTTCCGCGCTGCGCCGCCGCACGATGCCGCATGGGCGCTGTGGCTGCTGGCTGGAGGCAAAATCGGCGGTACCCGCGCCCGTATCGCCACCACCGGCGAGCTGCGTGCGTGGGTCGCCGAGGAAAGCGGCAATCCCGACTGGCTTGTCGAGGCGAGCCACCACGCCGTAGGTGATCTGGCGGAAACGCTGGCTCTGCTCCTCGACGACCCCGCGCAGCCCGATGGCGATATCGGGCTGGCCGAATGGATCGAGCAGCGGCTGGTGCCGGTGGCCAATGCCGACCCGGAGACGCGCCGCGAGGTGGTGGTGGATGCGTGGCGCAGCCTGTGTTTCCGCGAACGTCTGGCGTTCAACAAGCTGCTGACCGGAGCGTTGCGGGTGGGCGTCTCTGCCGGCTTGGTGCAGAAGGCGCTGGCGGAGTCGTCCGGGCTGGATGTGGCGCGGATAGCGCAGCGCATGCTCGGGCGGTGGACGCCATCGGCGGACTTCCTCGAAAAGCTGCTCTCCGACGAAGTCCAGCCCGGGGACGCGGCGCTGCCGTACCCGTTCTTCCTGGCCTCGCCGCTGGAAGGACCTCCCGAGGATATGGGTCCGGTCGAGGACTGGCTTCTGGAATGGAAGTGGGACGGCATCCGCCTGCAGCTGATCCGCCGCGGCCCCGACATCGCGCTGTGGTCGCGCGGTGAGGAGCGCATGGACGGCCGCTTCCCGGAAATCGAAGCCGCCGCAGCCGAACTGCCGCGCGATGCGGTCATCGATGCGGAGCTGCTGGCCTGGCGACCGGGCGAGGACATGCCGTTGCCGTTCTCCGCCCTGCAGACCCGGATCCAGCGCCTCAAGCCGGGACCGAAGGTGCTTGCCACGACCCCGGTCCGGGTGACGGCCTACGACCTGCTCGAGCTGGACGGCGAAGACCTGCGCGAGCGCCCGCTGGACGAGCGGCGAGCCCTGCTTGAAGAGCTCATTGATGCGGTCGACCACCCGGTGTTGCAGCTTTCCTCTGCGGTTGAGGCTGCCGATTGGGAGCACGCTGCCGCGCTGCGCGAGCAATCCCGCGAACTCGGTGTCGAAGGGCTGATGCTGAAGCGCCGCAGTTCGCCCTATCGCCACGGCCGCAAGCGCGGCGACTGGTGGAAGTGGAAGGTCGATCCGCTCTCCGTGGATGCGGTGCTGATCTACGCGCAGTCGGGCTCCGGCCGGCGCAGCACGTTGTACACCGACTACACCTTCGCCCTGTGGGACGGCGACACGTTGGTTCCGGTTGCCAAGGCGTATTCCGGACTCACCGACAAGGAAATCCTGCAGTTGGACCGGTGGATCCGCGGCAACACGCTGCAGCGGTTCGGCCCGGTGCGCTCGGTACCGGCCGAGCAGGTGTTCGAGATCGCCTTCGAGGGCGTGAATGTGTCCACCCGGCACAAGTCAGGGATTGCCGTGCGCTTCCCGCGGATCGTGCGATGGCGCACCGACAAGCCTGCCGCCGAGGCGGACCGGGTCGATACCTTGCGGGCACTTGCCCGGTGAGCGACGCGCCCGCGCGCCCCCGGCGGCGAGCCAGTGACGCAGCGCTGACCGACTGGTTTGCAGCGCGCGGATGGCGTCCAGCACCTTTCCAGCGCGAGGCCTGGCGACGCTACCTGGCCGGCGAGTCCGGCCTGCTGGTGACGCCGACCGGGAGTGGCAAGACGCTCGCCGCTCTGGGCGGCCCGCTGCTGCAGGCACTGGCGCTGGGCGATGCGCCGGCGAAAGCGAGGCGCGGTGTCGCTGTCGCGCCGCGCCTGCGCCTGCTGTGGATCACCCCGTTGCGCGCGCTGGCCGCCGACACCGTGCGCTCGATGCAGGAACCGATCGCTGCCCTCGGCGTGCCCTGGACGGTCGCGATGCGCACCGGCGACGCCAGCGCACGCGACAAGCGCCTCGCCCGCAAAGGCCTGTCGGACGTGCTGGTCACAACGCCGGAATCGTTCGCACTGATGCTGTCCTACCCCGACGCCGCGCAACTGCTCGCCGGCGTACGCGGGGCGGTGGTCGATGAATGGCATGAGCTGTTGGGCAACAAACGCGGGGTGCTGTTGCAGTTGTGTCTCGCGCGGCTGCGCGGCATCGTGCCGGCTGCGCCCGTCTGGGGTCTGTCGGCCACCCTGGGCAATCTGGAGGAGGCGCGCGATGTGCTGCTGCCGCATCGCCCCGACGCGCCGATCCTGCAGTCTGCGCGCCGCCGGCGGATGACCTTGCAGACCCTGCTGCCCAACGAAGGCGAACGCTTTCCCTGGGCCGGGCATCTTGGCCTCTCGCAGCTGGCGCGCGTCGCCGCGGTGCTGCAGAAGGCGCGGTCCAGCCTGTTGTTCACCAACACCCGTTCGCAGGCGGAGCTGTGGCACCGGGCGCTGCAATCGGTCTGGCTGGACGACCCGAAAACCCTCGCGTTGCACCACGGATCCCTGGACGCATCGCTGCGTGCGGCCGCCGAGGCCGGCCTGCGGGATGGCACCGTCCGCTGCGTGGTCGCGACCTCAAGCCTTGACCTGGGCGTGGATTTCCCCGCGGTCGATCAGGTCCTGCAGGTTGGCAGCCCGAAGGGGATGGCGAGGTTGTGGCAACGCGGCGGGCGCGCGCGCCATCGTCCCGGCGAGGCGGGGAAGGTGATCTGCGTGCCGACGCATGCGCTGGAGCTGGCCGAGTACGCGGCCGCGCGCGTGGCGCTCGCCCACGGGCGGGTCGAGTCGCGGCCCCCTTTGCGGCTGTCGCTGGACGTGCTCGCGCAGCACTGCGTCACCCTCGCGCTGGGCGGCGGCTTCGAACCTGCGCAATTGCTGGAGGAGGTCCGCGGCACCGACGCATTCGCGGCATTGCGTGAGCAAGCCTGGACCGCGGTGCTCGACTTCATCGTCCGCGGCGGCAGCGCGCTGGAAAGCTACCCCGATTACCGCCGCGTGATCCGCGACGATGACGGCTGCTATCGCGTCCACGACCGCCGCGTAGCGTTCCGGCACCGGCTATCGATCGGCACCATCACCAGCGATGGCAGCGTGCAGGTGCGCTACATGAAAGGCGGCTGGCTGGGCTCGGTGGAGGAGGCGTTCATCAGCCGGCTGCGCCCGCGCGAGCGCTTCCAGTTCGCCGGCAAGACACTGGAGCTGGTCCAGCTGCGCGACATGACCGCGTTTGTGCGCATCGCCAAGGCCGGTGAGGGCAGGGTGCCGCGCTGGCAGGGTGGGCGCATGCCGCTGTCCAGCGAGTTGGGTGCCGAGGTCGAAGCCATCCTGCACGAGCCGGCCGAAAGCCCGGAGATGCGCGCGCTGCAACCCTTGCTGCAGTTGCAGGCGAAGCTTTCGGAACTGCCGGGGCCCGACAGCCTGCTGGTCGAGTCGATCAAGACACGCCAGGGCTGGCACCTGTTCGTCTATCCGTTCGCCGGACGCGGCGTACACGAGGGATTGGCCGCATTGCTGGCGCTGCGCTGGGGGCGCGAAAGGCCGAACACCTTCAGCTGGGCGGTAAACGACTATGGGCTGGTACTGACGGCGCAGTCCGAGGCGTGGCCGGATGCGCCGCTCATGCAGCGCCTGCTGGCGCCGGAGGGCTTGCTGGATGATTTGCTGGCGAGCCTCAATATTGCCGAACTGGCGCGTCGGCAGTTCCGCGAGATTGCCCGGGTGGCGGGCCTGCTGCCGCCCTCCCTTCCGGGGCGTGCGGCCCGGTCGCTGCGGCAACTGCAGGCCTCAAGCAGCCTGCTGTTTGACGTCTTGCGCCAGCATGATCCGGGCCACGTGCTGCTGGCCCAGGCTGAGCGCGAGGTGATGGAGGCGCAACTCGACGTCCAGCACCTGCGCGCCGTCCTGACCCGATGCGGTGAACGGCCGCTGGCATTTCGGCGTCCGCGCAGCCTGACGCCGCTCGGGTTCCCGCTATGGGCCGAGGCCATCCGCGGCCAGCTCAGCACCGAGGACTGGCGCACCCGTGTGAAGCGCGTCGCGCAACAGCTGGAGCAGCGGCATGCCCGGAATGCTTGAACGCGAGGTGGCGGGTGAGGCGCTGCACTTCCACGCGGATCGCGCGGTGTTCTGGCCATCACGCAAGCGCCTGCTGATCGCCGACCTCCACCTGGGCAAGGGCGACGTGATGCGGGCGGCGGGAATCCCGGTGCCCACCGGCGGCACCGCGCATGACCTGGCGCGGCTGGACACGCTGCTACGCGCGACTGGCGCCGCGGAGCTGTGGGTTCTTGGCGACTTCCTGCACGGCAGGCGGAGTGTGGCCGTCGAGAGCGCGTGGAGAGCGCTGCTGGCGGGGCATCCGCTTGTTGGCGTGAGCGTGGTCGGTGGCAACCACGATCGCGCCCTGGTTCCCGACGCGCTGGGGGTGGAACTGCTTCAGGAGGACGTTTGCGATGGTCCGTTCCGGTTCCGCCACCATCCGCGTACCCCCGGGGGTGACGCCCAGGACTACGTGCTGTGCGGGCATCTGCATCCTGTGGTGAACCTGCCCGGTTTGCCAGGGCGCTATCCGGCGTTCGTGCTTGCGCTGGATCAGATGGTGCTGCCCGCTTTTTCGGCCTTCACCGGCGGCATGCGCGTCGAGGATCTGGACCAGCGCTGGATCGCGTGCGCCAAAGGCCTGTTGGTCGAAAACTTCTAGGAGCGGACGACGCGATTGCGCCGTCCGATCACGAAGAGGGTGTCGGCGATGTCAGCCCTTGGTGCCACTGCCAGCGGTCTTGGTGGCCGCCTTGCGCGCCGTGTTGCCGCGCGAACGGAAAGCTGTCGCGTTGACACGGGGCCGGATCGGCGTGTTGCCGAGGACCTCGACGCGGCCACCTTGCTTGCGAAACGCAGCGAGGTCGGCGGCGATGCTCTCGCTGGTGATGCCATTGTTGGCGTTCTTGGCGCTACCGGTGGAACGGCGGCGCAGCGGCGCGCTTGCCGCGCGGCTGGGAGTGCGGGTGGTGGTGCTGGCGGGCTTGGTCGACGTGCTTGACATTGCTTCTCCTGGAAGTGGGCCGTCCGACGCGGGACGGCACAGCCGGCAGATAGCGGCGCGCCACCGCGGGCTGCGGTGATGCCGATGCCGTGAACCCCGTCCCCGGATCAACGTTGCTCAAGTTGATCAAGCCATGCAGTGGCAGGCTTTAGGGCGGTGAGCCCCGTATAATAGCACAAGTTCGCCTAACGTGCAGGTAACGTCTTCGATCGGGTGCCGAGCCCTGCCTCTCGCGCCTGCTCGGACTACAGGCAAAAGCGCCCCGCACCAACCTGGGTTGGATGCGGGGCGCCTGGCGCGTGCCTGGGTCGAGGCTTACCAGCTGAAGCCGGCACCTGCGGACACGCTGCTCTCACCGCCGGCAATGGCGCCGCCCAGCGACACGCTCGCGCGAGCGCCGATGGCGCGGCGATAGCCGATAGCCAAAGCCTGCTGGCCACCCTGGGACCCGATGCCCACGCCGATGTTGTTGGCGCCGCCCAGTCCTGCCGTGTTGGCCGCGAGCCCGGCGTAGGCGGCGCTGGTGGCGCCCATGCGATCGATACGGCGGTCCAGCGTGTGGAAGCGATCGTCCATTTCCATGCGGAACTCATCCAGCCCGTAGTTGAAGCGGGCCACCTGCTGATCCGTGTACGCGTTCGCAGACCGCAGCGTGGCGGCATCGCCGGTGTCTGCGTAGGTGTTGGCCGTCTGCAGTGTCTGCGTAGCGGTGCTGGTCGTGTAGGCCCGGGCGTCGGTCAGGGTGCGGGCGTCGCCGGCATTGGAGTAGGCGTTCGCACTGGCAAGGGTCTGCGTGTCGCCAGCATCCGAGTAGGCGTTTGCGTCGGCAAGCGTCTGTGCATCCCCCGCATCTGCAATCGCCTGGACGTGCCCGGGCGTGATGCTGCCCGCGGCGATGATCTGCGAATCGGTATAGGCGTTCGCATCCAAGAGCGTTTGCGTGGAACTGGCGTCGGTGTAGGCATTCGCGTCAGTCAGCGTCTGCGCGTCGCCGGCATCGGCGATCGCCTGCACCTGTGCCGGGGTGATGCTCCCAGCGGCAATGATCTGCGCATCGGTGTACGCGTTCGCATCCGACAGGGTCAACGCATCGCCTGCGTCCGCGACGGCCTGGACCTGGGCCATGGTGATCCCGCCCACGCCGCCTAACGCCGCCTGCATCTGGCGCAGGTTGACGGCATCGGTATCGGCGGTCGCGTCGGCGACGTTGACGATCTGGCGCTCGCTGCCGAGGCTGCCGACGGACACCGTGTTCACCCGGTCGGCGACGGAGTTCGAACCCAGCGCGACGCTGTCAGCGACGCTCGCGCGCGCCGAGCTGCCGATCGCACTGCTGCCAGCGGCGCTGGCCTGGGCGCCGGAGCCAAATGCGGAACTTTGCAGAGCGCTGGCGATGGAAGCCGGGCCGATTGCGGCGCTGAGGCCGCCGCTTGCGATGGCTTGCGGGCCGAACGCTGCACTGGCATTGCCGGTGGCCAGGGTTCCCGTGCCAATCGCGCTGCTGTGGTCACCCTTCGCCTGCGCGCCGCTGCCGAACGCGTTGGCGTTGGCGCCGCTTGCAAGTGTAATTTCGTTGGCGTCGGGGATGCCATCACCGTTGTCATCAAGCCAGGTGCCTATTGCGATGCTGTCCGGACCGCTTGCAAGGCTCAGAACGCCGAGTGCGGCTGACTGGTCGCCTTCAGCGCGGTTCGCGATGCCAAACGCGACGCTGTGTTGCCCGATTGTCTGGTTATGAACCCCGATCGCGCTGCTGTCTGCACCCACTGCCGTGTTGCGATAGCCGATCGCAGCGCTATTGTCACCGGCCGCGTCGTTGAAATATCCCAACGCATTGGCACTGCTGCCGATTGCAGTATTGGAGTTCCCCACTGCAACGCTGACGTTGCCAGTTGCGGTGTTGTAGTAGCCAAGTGCGCTGCTCCCCCGGCCGTCAGCGTCGTTGCCAACCCCGATTGCGCTACTGCGCACCGCACTGGAGCTGTTGCTACTGCCCACAGCGCTGCTGCTCTCGCCAGTCGCGCTATTTCCATACCCATAAGCGCTGCTGGACTCACCCCGTGCACTGTTCGTGTGGCCCGCGGCACTGCTGAAGTCGCCCAGAGCCTCGGACGCAACTCCGAAGGCACTGGATTGAAAACCATCGGCGCGGGTAGTTTCGCCGGGATCCACTGCGCCATTGCCATTGATGTCCCCCCAGACGCCGACGGCGACGCTGCTATCTCCGCTCGCGTCGCTGTTGAAGCCCATGGCCGAAGATCGGTAGCCAGACGCGCGGTTAAAGTAGCCGAAGGTGCTACTGCCTGCGCCCGAAGTGATATTGAATGCGCCAACAGCGGTGCTGTACGCGGCTGTAGCTTGGTTTTGATTGCCTACTGCCGTGCTGAAATTTTCGGTAGCTCGGTTGTTCGAACCAATTGCGTTGCCGCCGTTGGAGTAATTTTTCTTGCCAAACGCCACGGAATCGGGAGAGCAGGTGGAGTTGTCGTGGCCGCTGTTTTCAGCGCCCTGATCTGTGCTTTGCCCTGGGTTTTGCGACCCGTCGGGATTAAGGCACACAGGGTCAGCTGCCCAGACGGAAAACGGCGCGCTCAGCAACACTGCCAAGGCCAGGGCGATCGGAGTGCGGGTAGCAGCAATAGGGCGTGCGGACGCGAAGCGGCGACGTGAGTTATGAATCATGTTGGTCTTCCCGGTAGGTAGTTGGTTGACTGAAAGCACATGCAAAACCGGAAGGAAGCATTCCTTCACTGCCCCAATGCACGCCGCTGCACGGGGTATCCGGACATTCCGGAGAAACAACCGGAGCGTGCAGATCGGATATGCGCTTCAGGGTCGGCTAGAGGACTCCCAGGCTCAACCGACGGCATTTACCAAGGTCGCCCCGGTGTCCGCATCCAGCTTCAGGGTGGCCAGCTCGTCGGCGCGGGTGACCCCGCGGGTCAGGATTGCCAACGGCAATGCGCGTTCGTGGGCCATGCGCGCAAAACGGAACCCGGAATAGACCATCAGTGATGATCCGACCACGAGCACCGCGTCGGACTGCTCGAGGGCTTCCACGGCGCGCGCAAGCCGCTGCCGGGGGACGTTCTCGCCGAAAAATACGACGTCAGGCTTGAGCATGCCGCCGCAATGGGGGCAGGCAGACGGCTCGAATCCGCTCAGGTCCACGCCTTCCAGATCTGCGTCCCCGTCCGGTGCAGTGGCCGCCGTGTGGCGGCTCCAGTGCGGGTAACGGGCTTTCAGGTCCTGTTGGACCAGCGCCCGGTCCATTCGTCGATCGCACTGCAGGCAGGCGACCACGCCGAGCCGGCCGTGCAGGTCGACCACGGTGCGGTGACCGGCGCGGGCGTGCAGCCCGTCCACGTTCTGGGTGACCAGGGAGGAGAGGACGCCGCGCGATTCCAAGGTCGCCAGCGCCGTATGCGCACCGTTGGGCTGCGCCCGCGCAACCGCAGGCCAACCGACAAAGCTGCGCGCCCAATACCGCGCGCGCATGGCCGGATCGCCAACGAACTGCTGATAGGTGATCGGAGAGCGGCCCTTCCACTGGCCATCGGCTCCGCGATAGTCGGGGATACCCGAATTGGTGCTGACGCCGGCGCCGGTGAGCACGAAGACCGAGCGGTAATTTTCCAGCCAGGAAGAAAGATCCGCCGCGGCGTCGGTGCGTGGAACACTCATGCCGGCATCGTGATGCGGGTGGGTCACTTGATCGGCGCGCCAACTACCAAGTCATCGAGCTCGTAGCCACGTGCCGTCGCATCCGCTTTCAGCCGATTGAACAGCGCCGCGTCCATCGACGGTTCGCGCGACAGGATCCACAGGTACTTCCGGCTGGGACCGCCGACCACCGCCCAGCGGTACTCCGGATCGACATCCAGGACCCAGTAGTCGGCCCAGATACCGGGGACCCAGCCCAGCCACGCGGGCGCGAATCGCACTTTGAGCGCGCCTGGGCTGCCGTCGACGGTCCTTGCCTCACCGACCGATTCGGTCCGGGAATCGTCCCTGGTTCGGCACGCGTTGCGGACCTCGATCCGGTCGTTCTCCTTCAGCGTGTAGGTGGCGGTGGTGTCGGCCACGCATTTGCGCTGGAAAAACATTGGCAGGTGGGCGATCTCGTGCCACTGGCCGAGGTATCGATCCAGCTCCAACGCCGTGACCGGGACGTTCTCCAATGGTGCGCCTGTTCCGGCGGAGGTCGATGTCTGGGTCTTGCCGGCGCCCGGAGCCAGAACCATGGCAGCAGCGATGGCGTAGGCGATTGCGCGCATGAGGGTTGCCCGATGAGGAAAGGTGCGGTCCAAGGTGTCATCGACCACCACCAGAGGGCGTGAACGACCAAGCGGAGCCGAGCCCGGAAGTCCCGGCCCCGGCCATACAGGGCAGGCCAACTATACTGTCGGGTGTTCATCGACCCGTCCCGCGCGCCACGCGGACGTCGATACGCCATCCGCCAACGAGGACCCCAACGCCGACCATGAACACAGCCAACCGCAAGCCCCTGCCGGGCACCGATCTGGACTACTTCGATGCGCGCGCCGCCGTGGATGCGCTGCGCCCCGGTGCCTACGCCCGGCTGCCGTACTGCTCGCGCGTGTTCGCGGAAAACCTGGTGCGGCGCTGTGATCCGAAGACCCTGGACGCGTCGTTGCTGCAGCTGATCGAGCGACGCAGTGATCTGGATTTCCCGTGGTTTCCCTCGCGCGTGGTCTGCCACGACATCCTCGGCCAGACCGCGCTAGTGGACCTGGCCGGCCTGCGCGATGCGATCGCAGAGCAGGGCGGTGATCCCGCGCAGGTCAATCCGGTGGTGCCGACGCAGCTGATCGTCGATCACTCGCTGGCGGTGGAGCACGCCGGGTTCGACCGCGACGCGTTTGCCAAGAACCGCGCGATCGAGGACCGCCGCAACTTTGACCGGTTCCACTTCATCAACTGGACCAAGAAGGCGTTCAAGAACATCGATGTGATCCCGCCGGGCAACGGGATCATGCATCAGATCAACCTGGAGCGGATGTCGCCGGTGATCCAGGCCGTCGATGGCGTGGCCTCGCCGGATACGCTGGTCGGCACCGACAGCCACACCCCGCACGTGAACGCGCTGGGCGTGATCGCGATCGGCGTCGGCGGTCTGGAAGCCGAGAGCGTGATGCTGGGCCGGCCGTCGTGGATGCGCCTGCCGGACATCATCGGCGTCGAGCTGACCGGCAAGCCGCAGCCGGGCATCACCGCCACCGATATCGTGCTGGCGCTGACCGAGTTCCTGCGCAACGAGCGCGTGGTCGGCGCCTATCTGGAGTTCTTCGGCGACGGCGCGACGGCGTTGACGCTGGGCGACCGCGCGACGATCTCCAACATGACCCCGGAGTTCGGGGCGACCGCGGCGATGTTCAACATCGACCAGCAGACCATCGACTACCTGAAGCTGACCGGCCGCGCCGACGAGCAGGTCAAGCTGGTGGAAACCTACGCGCGCCACACGGGCCTGTGGGCGGATGATCTGGTGACCGCCGAGTACGAGCGGAAGCTGACTTTCGACCTGTCCGTGGTGGTGCGGACCATGGCCGGCCCGTCCAACCCGCACAAGCGCCTGCCCACGTCGGATCTGGCCGCGCGCGGCATCGCGGTGGACCTGGACAAGGCCCAGGCGCAGGAAGCCGACGGCCTGCTGCCCGATGGCGCGGTCATCATCGCCGCCATCACCAGCTGCACCAACACCTCAAACCCGCGCAACGTCATCGCCGCCGGCCTCATAGCGCGCAACGCGAACCGCCGCGGGCTGACCCGCAAACCGTGGGTGAAATCCTCGCTGGCCCCGGGTTCCAAGGCGGTACAGCTGTATCTGGAGGACTCCAAACTTCTGCCGGAGCTGGAGCAGCTCGGGTTCGGCATCGTCGGCTTCGCATGCACCACCTGCAACGGCATGAGCGGCGCGCTTGACCCGGTGATCCAGAAGGAACTGATCGAGCGCGACCTGTACTCGGTCGCCGTGCTGTCGGGCAACCGCAACTTCGACGGCCGCATCCACCCCTATGCCAAGCAGGCGTTCCTGGCCTCGCCGCCGCTGGTGGTCGCCTACGCCATTGCCGGCACCATTCGTTTCGACATCGAGAAGGATGTGCTGGGTATCGACAAGGACGGCGTGGCGGTCACCCTCAAGGATCTGTGGCCCGACGATGCCGAGATCGATGCGATCGTCGCTGCCAGCGTCAAGCCCGAGCAGTTCCGCCAGGTCTACGACCCGATGTTCGCGCGCAGCGGCCTAGCCGGGCTGCAGGTCGACCCGCTGTACGACTGGCGCCCGATGAGCACCTACATCCGTCGTCCGCCGTACTGGGAAGGCGCGCTGGCCGGCGAGCGCAGCATGACCGGAATGCGGCCGCTGGCGGTGCTGGGCGACAACATCACCACCGACCACCTGTCCCCATCCAACGCGATCATGGCCAGCAGCGCGGCCGGCGAGTACCTGACCAAGATGGGCGTGCCCGAGGAGGACTACAACTCGTACGCCACCCACCGCGGCGACCACCTGACCGCGCAGCGCGCGACGTTCGCCAACCCCAAGCTGTTCAACGAGATGGTGCGCAACGAGGACGGCTCGGTGCGCCAGGGCTCGCTGGCCCGGCTCGAGCCGGAAGGCAAGGTGATGCGCATGTGGGACGTCATCGAGACCTATATGGAGCGCAAGCAGCCGCTGATCATCATCGCCGGTGCCGACTACGGCCAGGGCAGCTCGCGCGACTGGGCGGCCAAGGGCGTGCGGCTGGCCGGCGTGGAAGTGATCGTCGCCGAAGGCTTCGAGCGCATCCACCGCACCAACCTGGTCGGCATGGGCGTGCTGCCGCTGCAGTTCCAGCCCGGCACCGACCGCAACACGCTGGGGATCGATGGCACCGAGACGTTTGACGTCATGGGTGCGCCGGCGCCCGGCGCGGAGTTGGTGCTGGTCATTCATCGCGCCAACGGCGGCCGGATCGAAGTGCCGGTGATGTGCCGTCTGGACAGCGATGACGAGTTGCTGATCTACGAGGCGGGCGGGGTGCTGCAGCGGTTTGCCCAGGACTTCCTGGCGTCGTCCGGCGGCAGCGCTGGCAAGAGCGCGGAAGCGGTAAGCACCGCAAACGCCTGACCCCGGTCCGGTCATCCTCCTTCCTCGCCAGTAGCCGGAATCGTCCATGAGCCACGAATCCCAGATCCGCATTCCTGCCACCTACATGCGTGGCGGCACTTCCAAAGGTGTGTTCTTCCGGCTTGACGACCTGCCGGAGGTCGCACGTGTGCCCGGCGCAGCCCGCGACGCGTTGCTTTTGCGGGTGATCGGCAGTCCCGATCCCTACGGCAAGCAGACCGACGGTATGGGCGGGGCGACCTCTAGCACCAGCAAGACGGTGATCGTCAGCGCCAGCACGCGTCCGGATCACGATGTCGATTACCTCTTTGGCCAGGTCGCGATCGACAAGCCGTTTGTCGACTGGAGCGGCAACTGCGGCAACCTCACCGCCGCGGTCGGATCGTTCGCGATCAGCAACGGACTCGTGGATGCGGCCCGGGTGCCGGCGGACGGCATCTGCACGGTGCGCATCTGGCAGGCCAACATCCGCAAAACCATCATCGCCCACGTGCCGATGACGGCGGGCGAGGTGCAGGAGACCGGCGACTTCGAGCTGGACGGGGTGACCTTCCCGGCGGCGGAGGTCGCGGTGGAGTTCCTCGATCCGGCCGATGACGGCGAAGAGGGCGGGGCGATGTTCCCCACCGGCAACGTCGTCGATGAGCTGGAGGTTCCCGGCGTCGGCACGTTCCCGGCCACACTGATCAACGCCGGTATCCCGACCATCTTCATCAACGCCGACTCGATCGGCTACACCGGCACCGAGCTGCAGGACGCGGTCAATGGCGACCCGAAGGCATTGGCCATGTTCGAGACCATCCGTGCTTACGGCGCGGTGCGGATGGGCCTCATCGCGCGCATCGACGAGGCTGCAGGCCGGCAGCACACGCCCAAGGTCGCGATCGTCGCACCACCGGCCGCCTATACCGCGTCCAGCGGCAAAGGCATCGCCGCCGACGCCATCGACCTCAACGTGCGCGCGATGTCGATGGGCAAGCTGCACCACGCGATGATGGGCACGGCGGCGGTCGCCATTGGCACCGCGGCAGCGGTTCCGGGCACCCTGGTGAACCTCGCGGCGGGCGGCGGCGATCGGACGGCGGTGACCTTCGGCCATCCGTCGGGAACGCTCCGGGTCGGCGCCGAAGCGGTGCAGGTGGACGGCAAGTGGCAGGTCACCAAGGCCATCATGAGCCGCAGCGCGCGCGTGTTGATGGAAGGCCGGGTGAGGGTACCCGCAGACGCGTTCTGAGCGAGCTCCTGCCCAGCGGGCACTCCTCCAGGCTCACTGGACGGCTCGGCCCCCAGCCTTTGGCACTGACGTTTGCGGGCCTCGTCGGTTAGAACGGGGCATGGCTTTTTGCGTCATCTGAATTCATTTACGGAGATCTCCTTGAAAAAGACCCTGCTTTTTGCGGCGACCGCTGTCGCCCTGACCCTGGGCGCGCCGCTGGCCGCCAACGCCACCGACCGCTGCCTTGACGCCAACTGCGACCTGCGCGCGCTGTATGCCGCGCCCGCCAACGCCGGTGGCAGCGCCGACACGGCGGCCGTCTCGGCGAGTCGTTTTGGTACCTGGGGCATCGACACCGACGGCATGAACACCGATCTGCGTCCGGGCGATGACTTCTTCGGCTACGTCAGTGGCAAGTGGGCCGAAGAGACCGAAATCCCGGCCGACAAGTCGATGTACGGCTCGTTCCTGGGCCTGCGCGACCTGTCCGAGAAGCGTGTGCACCAGTTGCTGGAGAGCTACCCCCAAGCCGATCCGGCCACCGGCGGCGACGCGGCCAAGCTGGCCGCGCTGTATCAGGGTTACCTGGACGAGAAGACCGTCGAGGCGCTCGACGACAAGCCGCTGCAGCCGTATCTGGACGCGGTCCGCAACGCCAGGGACAAGGATGCGATTGCGCGCCTGATGGGCGAGAGCAGCGCCAGCCTGGGCCGCAGCTTCTTCGGCAGCTACGTCTCCGATGACCAGCGCAACCCCGACGTCTACACCCTGTACTTCAGCCAGTCCGGCCTCGGCCTGGGTGACAGGGAAATGTACTTGGGCGAGAAGTTCGCGCCGCAGCGCGAGCGCTATGTCCAATACATCGCACAGCTGCTGGAGCTGGGCGGCTGGGCCGATCCCAAGGCGAATGCCGACGCGATCATGAAGATGGAGACCGAGATCGCCAAGGCCCACTGGACGCGCGCGGAAAGCCGTGACCGCGACAAGACCTACAACCCGGTCGAACTGGACAAGCTCGACACCGTCGCCGCCGGCTTCCCCTGGCAGACCTACCTGACGGCCGCCGGCCTGGACTACGCGACCGACGGCGTGATCCGCCAGGACACCGCGCTGCCGAAGATCGCGAAGATCTTTGCCGACAGCGATCTGGACACGCTGAAGGCCTGGCAGGCGTTCCACACCATCGACAACGCCGCACCGATGCTGTCGAGCCGGTTTGCCGACGCCGAGTTCGAGTTCCGCAGCAAGTTCCTGTCCGGCCAGCCCGAGCAGGCGGCGCGCTGGAAGCGGGCGGTGAGCTACACGTCCTCGGCGATGGGCGAGGCGATCGGGCGCGACTACGTCAAGCTGTATTTCCCCGCCGACGCCAAGGCCAAGATGGACGCGCTGGTCGCCAACGTGAAGGCCGCCATGGGTGCGCGTCTGGACCAGCTCGACTGGATGAGCCCGGCCACCAAGGCCGAAGCGCACTCCAAGCTCAAGGGCTTCGGGCTGAAGATAGGCCACCCCGACGAATGGCGCGACTACAGCGACCTCAAGGTTGCCAAGGGTGATGTTCTGGGTAATGCCGTGCGCGCCGCGCAGTTCGAGTGGGACTACCGACGCGTGCGCATCGGCAAGCCGGTCGACAAGGCGGAGTGGGGCATGACCCCGCACACCGTCAACGCCTACTACAACTCGGTCAAGAACGAGATCGTGTTCCCGGCCGCGATCCTGCAGCCACCGTTCTTTGATCCGGACGCCGATCCGGCGGTGAACTACGGCGGCATCGGTGGTGTCATCGGCCACGAGATCATCCACGGCTTCGACGACCAGGGACGCAAGTCCGACGGCAGCGGCCTGCTCCGCGACTGGTGGACGTCGGAGGATGCGGCGAAGTTCGAGGCCCAGGCGGCCAAGCTCGGCGCGCAGTACGAGTCCTACGAGTTCCCGCAATTGCCCGGCATGCACATCAACAGCAAGGTCGCGATGGGCGAGAACATCGGTGACCTGGGTGGCCTGACCATCGCGCTGGAAGCCTACCGGCGCTCGCTGGATGGGAAGGAAGCACCGGTGATCGATGGCTTTACCGGCGAGCAGCGCTTCTTCATGGGCTGGGCGCAGGTCTGGCGGACGCTGTGGCGCGACGATGCGCTGCGCCAGCAGCTGGTCAACGGCACGCACTCGCCGGGCCACATCCGCGCGTTCGCGCCGCTGCGCAACATCGATGCCTGGTACGACGCGTTTGACGTCAAGCAGGGCGATGCGCTGTGGATCGCGCCCGAGGATCGCGTCCGCATCTGGTGATCCTGGCATTGCGATGCGTTGGTTACTGACGCATCGCTTGCATAAACCCGGGCTGCCACGTCGGTCCGGGTTTTTTCTTGTGCGATTCGCGTGCCGACCGCCTCATCTGCGGGGTATTGGGTGAGCGGGGCGCCGGGGGTGAATGCCCTTGCCTGCGAATGTCCCCCGGCACCGGTGAAGCCGGTGCCTCCTCCTTTATTTCGCCGTCAAGGGCATTCACCCCCGATCCGATGTGGCGGTAGTTTGTAAAAGCGCAAACCGACCAGCACGGGCGGGGCCTGTATATCTTCCGGGCGAAATAAAGGAGGAGGCATCCGCCGCAGGCGGAAGCCGGGGGACATTCGCCGGGAAGGTATACAGGTCACGCCCGCCCACCCAGGTCTCAGCCGCTGCGACCGTCGGACGCTATCCTTCGAGCCTCATGACCGGGGGGCGGTGCGGTGACGTCAGTCGACAAGCGCGGACAGTTGCGGGAAGTGGAGGGGGCGGCGCAGACCACCGGTCTGGTGATCTACCGTGCCAGCCGGCTGGAAATGCTGCTCGGTCCGCTGCGCGAGTTGCTGGCGGTGACCCGCCCGGCCAATGTGCTGGCCCCGCAGACCATCATCGCCGCGCATCCGGGCATGAAGCAGTGGCTGAACGGCGCGCTGGCCCGCGCCTACGGACCGGGAGGCATTGTGGCCAACCTCGACATCCAGCTGCCGAGCACGTGGATCGGCAACCTGGCGGAGCGGCAGCTGGGCCAGCAGGCGGTGTCGCTGCCGCGCTATCAGCGCGAGCACCTGCGCTGGAACATCCATGAACTGCTCGGCAGCGGGCTGGATACGATTGGTGTCACCGATGCGCGCATCGCGTCCTACCTCCAGCCGGCGGACGCCGACGCGCGGCATGCCGGCGCTGACGTGGCGCGGCGCCGGTTCCAGCTCGCCGACCGCATGGCGCGGATCTATTCCCAGTACCTGGTCTACCGACCGGACTGGCTCAACGCCTGGGAGCACGGGCGCCTGGACGCGGTCACCGGTCAGGGTGGCGATCCCCGCATGAGTTCCACCGAGCAGCGCCTGCTGGCGCCGCTTTGGCGGCATCTGCGCGCGCAGCTGGGGCCGCACCGCGGCGACGTCGTCGCCAGCCTCATCGACCGACTGCAGGACCGCAACGACGGTGGCGGTGATGCGCTGCATGTCTTTGGCGTCAGTCATCTGGCGCCGTCCGAGTTGGCGGTGATCCGCGCCGCGGCCCGCCACCGGCTGATGGCGATGTACGTCCCCGATCCCTGCCGTGAGTACTGGGGTGGCCTGGGCAACACGGTGGCGGAGATCCAGCAGCGCCGAGAAGAGGAACTGGCCGGGCTGGAAAGCGCCGGCGCAGGCGATTACTGGATCGAGCAGGACAATCCGCTGCTGGCCAGTTGGGGCCGGATGGGCCAGCACTTCATCATGGCGCTGGCCGATGGCAGCGACGACGTGTTGGCCGACGTGCGCCACCGCGCCGACGAGGAGATCTCGTCGCCGGTCAACCGACTGCAGCGCGTGCAGGAAAGCATCCGCGCGTTGGCGCCGTTGCCCGAGGCGGTGGAGCTCCGGCAGCCAGCGGTCATCGAGTGTGAGATCGCCGACGCGTCGTTGCGGGTTCATGCCAGCCACACCCGCCTGCGTGAGCTCGAAATCCTCCGCGACCAGCTGCTCGACGCAATAGAAAGCACCGACCAGCACGGCGAGCCGATCCGTCCGGCGGACATCGTCGTGATGGCGCCGGACATCCGCTCCTATGTGCCGCTGATTCCCGCCGTGTTCGGTGTCGCCGGGCACGGCGGGGAGCGCCTGCCGTACCACCTGGCCGATGTTTCGGTGGCGCGCAGCCACTCGTTGTTTGGTGCGTTCCAGCGACTGCTCGATCTGCCCGGCACCCGCGTCACCGCACCCGAGGTGGTGGATCTGCTGGCCATCCCCGAGGTCGCCGCTCGCCTGGGCCTGGACTCCGCGGCGGTGGACGAGTTGAGCGGCTGGTTGCAGACGAGCCGCGTGGCGTGGGCGCTGGACCCGGCATTCCGCAGCCGCTTCGGCGTGCCGGCGATCGCCGAGCACACCTTCGGCTGGTCGATGGACCGGATGATGGCCGGCTATCTGATGGCGGACCGCGCCGATATCGAGCACCAGCCATCGGTGGCCCTGCCGGGCGGCGTCGCCATTGCGCCGCTGACCGGCATCCACGGGCCGGCCGCCGCCCATCTGGGCGCGCTGGATCACCTCTTGCGTGAGATCCAGGCGCTGTGTGATCTCGCCGACGAATCCCGTCCGGCGAGCGCCTGGGCGGAGGAACTGGAGCGCCGATTCGAGGCGATGTTCCGGATCGACCTGATGGACGCCGACGCCCGCGACGCAAGGGCCGTGCTGCTGGGTTTCATCCGCACGCTGGCGACGGAAACCGCGAAAGCCGAGGTCGACCCCGAGCTGCACTTCAGCGTCGTCCGCGACCTGCTGGTCGAACGCCTCGCCGCTGCGCCGGAGCGGCAGCGCTTCCTGATGGGCGGCATCACCTTCTGCGGGATGGTTCCGCAGCGGGCGATCCCTTTCAAGGTGGTCGCCGTGCTTGGCCTGAACGACGGCGAGTTTCCGCGCAACAGCAGCGACGCCGGCCTGGACCTGATGGCGCGCTATCGGCGGCTCGGCGACCGTGACGTGCGCAGCGACGACCGCTACCTGTTCCTGGAAACCCTGATGTCGGCCCGCGAGCGGTTGCACCTGAGTTACCTGGGCGAAGGGGTGATGGACGGCAAGCCGCGAAACCCTGCGCAGCCGCTGTCGGAGCTGCTGGCGGTGCTGGATGCGTCCGCCGGCCTGGTCGCTGACGACACCGACACGCCGCGGCCGTGGATCATCCGTCACCCGCTGCAGCCCTTCGATGCCCGCTATTACGACGGCAGCGACCCGCGCCTGTTCTCCTATCAACAGGACTTCGCCGCGATGCATGCCCAGGGGGCACACCCCGACGTCGCCCCGTTCCTCGGTCTCGACGGCACCGGCGAGGTGGTTCTCGAGGGCCCGGTTGCATTGCGGGAGGTACAGGCCTACTACCGCGACCCCGCCGCGCAGGTGCTGGGCCGGCGCATGCAGATCAGCTTGGACGCGCTGGTGGATGATCGCCTTCCCAGCGAGGAGCCGGTCGATCCCCGGTTTGGCGCGCTGGATTCGGTGCCGCGGAAGCTGTTCTTCAACGATGCGCTGCCGGCCTGGCCGGATGCGCAGTGGCCGCCCGAACGTGCGCCGGACTGGCTGCGCCTGGGCGGCATCATGCCGCCGGGGAGGCCGGGCGTGCAGGCCTGGGAAGACTCCGCGGCGGCGGTGGCAAAACTGCTCGAACGGCTGGGCGATCTGCCGGCGTTCGAGCATGGCGTGCCGGCGCCGGTCAGCGTGGTGATTGATCAGCCCATCGGGGATGTCGCACTGGTCGGTCAGGTTGGTCACGTGTACCGGCTCAGCCATGAGGGCCGCGAACACTGGCAGATGCTGCGCGCATTTCCCGGCCAGGGTGGCGCTTTGAAGGCGGAGAAGGATCTGGATTTCAAGGACCGCGTGCCGATGTTCATGGACTGGGCGTTGCTGCGCGTGCATACGGCGGGCGGCGGTGGGCGGATGCCGACGGTGCGTTTGGCGATGCTGGTCGACGACGAGATTCCAGGCTGGTCCGGCGCGCTGAACGCCTGGGACGAGGCCTTTGTGGAGGCAGCGACGGATGAACGATCGCAGCTGCTGAGCGATCTGCAGCGGCGGCTCTCGCGCTTGCTGCACTGGTGGCAGCAGGCGCAGTGCAGGCCACGCTGGTACTTTCCAAAAATCGCCTGGAAGGCGATCCAACCCACGGTCAGTCCGCGCAGCGGTGCCGGCGGGCAGGATGATCGCGAGCCAGCGCCCGCAAACGTCGAGAGTATCTGGGTGGCGACGCACGACGGCGGCACCGGCGAGCGCGATTACGCGCCCGGCTACAGCGGGCTGCTGGCCGGTGGCGTGGATTTCGCCGGCGGCAGCAACGAGCTGGCCGAACTGCACCGCTTTGCCTTGGCGCTTCACGAATGCATCGACATGGCATCGCCGCTGCGGCACAACGCGACCGCCGACGAATCTGCTTGCATGGAGAGGCAGCAATGAACGAGACGGTTTGCGCGCACGCTCAGGCCCCCGCTCGTGACTGGCGCGACCTGGACCTGGCACCAGGCGGGCGCAGCCTGATCGAGGCCAGTGCCGGCACCGGCAAGACCTGGACCATTGCCGTCCTCTACCTGCGCCTGTTGCTCGAACAGGGCCGGTCGCCGCGACAGGTGGTGGTGACGACGTTCACCGAAGCCGCCGCACAGGAACTGCGCGAACGCTTGCGCGGCAAGCTGCGCTGGGCCGTGCAGCTCGCCGAATCCGCCGAGCCTGTCCCGGCCGATGCCGGCCCCGATGCGTTGTGGCTGCACGAACGCTGGCAGCAGGACGCCGACGCGCGATCCAGGGACCTGCAGGCTTTGCGCCTCGCACTGGCGGAGATGGACGCCGCCCCGATCAGCACCCTGCACAGCCTGTGCCGGAGGATCCTCGCCGACCACCCGTTCGCCTGTGGCGTGGCCTTCGTGATGGGCGACATGATCGCCAGCGACACCCTGCTGGACGAGGTGGCAAGCGACCTGTGGCGTCGTTTGCAGCAGGGGGGCGACAGCGACCCGCTGGTGCTGCTCGCCGGCCGCGCCGGCAACCTGAACCGTGCGCGCCTGCGCAGGGAGCTCAAGATCTGCCTCGGGCAGGGCGTAGCGGTCGGCGGCATGCCGTCCGCGGAAATCGAGGCGGCGCTTGACCCCGCTTGGATACGTAAGTTGGAGGACATCGTCGCGGGCAGCGTCGATACGTTCGCCAAGAACGCCGCGTTGCCGCGCGTGCTCGCCGAACTGCTCGAACTGCTGAAGGACCATTCGCGGCTCCCTTCCGAAGACAGCTGCAAGCGACTGGCCGAGGCCTCGAAGCTGACCGGGCTGAAAAGAGCATGCGAGAAGGATCCCGAGCTTCTGGCCGCGGGCCAGTTTGCCGAGGCGTGCGTCCCCGCCATCCAGGGTCTGCAGATGAGCTTCTGGCGCGAGCTGGCAGCGGTGGCGCGCGGCGAGATCCGGTCGCGGCTCGCTGCCCGCCACCAGCTCACCTTCGATGCCTTGATCAGTACCGTCAGCGACGCGCTGGTACGCGAGGCGGCCGGCAGCGAGCGCCCGCTGGCTGATGCGCTGCACGACGCCTGGCCGGTGGCGCTGGTGGACGAATTCCAGGACACCGATGCGCTGCAGTACGGCATCCTCGACGCGGTTTACCGCGATGCCGGTGGCGCCCCGCGTGGCCGACTGGTGATGATTGGCGACCCCAAGCAGGCGATCTATTCCTTCCGCGGCGGGGACATCCACGCCTACCAGCGCGCGGCGGCCAGCGCCGGCGCCAGCGACCGGCTTACCCTGGACACCAACCACCGTTCCAGCGAGGCGCTGGTGGATGCCATCAACCAGTTCTACGCGGTGGCCGGAAATCGGCTGAGCGCGCTGGATGCAACTGAGATCCGCTGCAGCCCGGTCAAAGCCTCCAAACGCCGGAGCGCGACGCCCTACATCGTTGAAGGGGACCCTTGCGGCAAGCCGCTGGTAATCCACCACCAAATCCCGGCGGCGCCATCCCAGCCGGAGCGTCGCGCTCAAGCCCTGCGCGCCTGCGCGGACCAGATCGCGGGGATGTTGCAGTCGCGAGCCCACCGCATTGCCGGACGCCCTGTGGAGCCCTCGGATATCGCGGTACTGCTGCCGACGGCCAGGGACATCACCGCACTGCGCGACGAGCTTCGTGCGCGCGGCGTCCCCTGCGTCACCAGCACCCGCAGCAGCGTTTTTGCCACCGATATCGCCCGCGACCTGCAGACCGTCCTGTACGCCGTGGCCTATCCCGGCGAGCTCGGCGCGCTTCGCGCCGCGGCTGCAACCCGGCTGTGGGGCACCAGCTTCAGCGAGCTTCAGGAATGGGGCGACGACGTTCTGCGCTGGCAGGCGGTGGCCGGGCAGTTCCGCCAATGGCATCTGGACTGGCAGCGTCGCGGCGTGCTGCATGTAGTCGAGCAGCTGATCACGCACATGGCACCGCGCTACCTGCAGACCCTGGCCGGCGAGCGCGCTTTGACCGACATGCGCCACCTGGGCGAGCTGCTGCAGGCGCGGTCCGAGGAGGATCCGGGTTTCGAGGAGTTGCTGGGCTGGCTGGCCGAATGCCGGGACGGCGAGGGCGACTCCGGCGATGACGCCGTTGAAGCAGCGCAGCTGCGGATCGAGTCCGACAGCGCGCGGGTTCGCCTGATGACCCTGCATGCCAGCAAGGGCCTGGAATTTCCGATCGTGTTCCTGCCGCTGATGTGGAACCACGGCGAAAAAACCGGTGGCGAGATGCATGTCCTCACCGATCCGCGCACCGGGGCCAGTCGTGTCGAGCGCTCGCCTGAGGCTGCTGCGACCAGGTTGCAGGAACTGCAGGACGAACGGTTCCGCGTGCTGTACGTGGCGCTGACCCGCGCCATTTATGCGTGCCACGTGTTCGCCCTGGACGTGGAGCGACCGGCGAGTGCAACGGCGAAGTCGCCACTGCTAGCCACCAAACGCAGCGCGCTGGATGTGATGCTGACGCGCCTGTCGTCACCGCTGGGCAGCACGGAACTGGAAGCCCAGGCCACGCGGATCGAGTGGAGGCAGGGCTGGCTTCCGAAGGAACGCCAGCATTATGTGCCCGACGCAACCAGGACGACGCGGCAACGCACCGCGCGCCCCATGCCGGCATGGCCGATCGGCCCGCTGCCGGGAAAGCACAGCTTCACCACGCTGACCCACGGCGAACAGCGCGAAGCGATCAATCCGGAGGCCGCTGCCGGGGACGAGACCGAGGCCACCACCGCGGCGGGCTCGAGCGCGGCGGTGCCCGAGCAGCTATCCGCCGCGCCACATCCCGAACTTCTCGCGCTGGCGGACGTCCGCGGCACGGATTTCGGCAACGCCGTCCACGCCGTATTCGAGTTCCGCAAAATTGGCGAGCCGATCACCGCCCAGCTTCCGCTGGTGGAGCGGTATCTGGGTGATTCCGGGGTGCGTCGCAAGGACCCCGCGCAGTCGCCGCTGACCGAAACGCTCGCCCGGCGACTGCAGGGTGCTTTGGAGGCACCGCTGGGACTTCAGGGACATCCTGATCTGTCGCTCGCGGACCTGGCCGAAACCGACCTTCGTGCGGAAATGGGATTTCATTTCGCCCTCGACGCGGTCTCCATGGCGGACCTCCGCGAAGCGTGCGCGGCCCACGGAGAGCCGCAACTGGTGCCGACCAGCCAGCGTGTTCTGAGCGGCCTGATGAACGGCAAGATCGACTTGACATTTCACTGTAACGGCAGGTTTTACGTCCTTGATTACAAAGGAAACTACCTGGGCGACTCCTTGGGGAACTACATGGGCAGCGCATTGCTTGAGCAGATGGACCGGAGCCGGTATCGCTTCCAGGCTTTGCTGTACACGCTCGCCGTGGACCGCTACCTGCGCCAGCGCCTTGGTGCCGGCTATGACCGGTCGCGACACCTGGGCGAATGCGTGTACCTGTTTGTCCGCGCGGCAGGGCTGGCACCGGATGCCGGGATCTGGCGACACCGGTTTCCCGATCCACTGCTGGACGCGGTCGGCAGCGTTCTGGGCGAAACCCGCACCGAGGTGGCCGCGTGAACGCTCCAGCCACCTATCACTTCCGCCGACCGGCGAACGAGCCGGCTCCGCCCGAGGCGTGGCGGATGCTGGATCACACCGTGGCGCGCTGGGTGAGGGCGCACGGTGGCTGCGCGGCGCTGGCGGAGTTGGCGGGTTGGGCCAGCCTGGCCGACGGTCACGGCGACAGCGCGCTGCCGCTGCGTGGCGAGGCCGCCGGCCGCCATGGAATGCCGCCGCTGGAGGATGACGCCATGGAGCAGGTCATGGCCGACCCAATGGTGACGGTGGTGACTACCGGGTCCACGCAAGCCGCGCCGGCAGTCGCAGCCACGCCGTTCGTGGTCGATAGCGGGTATTTCTACCTGCTGCGCAACCACCTGCACGAGGGCGTCGTGGCGCGGCATGCCAATACGCGTCGCGCAGGCGCCGGGACCGAGCCTGAGGGTAGTTCGGCCGACATCGACGTGCTGTTCCATGGGGACGGAAGCGGGCGCGTGGCCGCGCAGCGCGCCGCCGTGGCGCAGGTCCCGGGCAAACGCCTGTTTGTGCTTACCGGCGGACCCGGCACCGGCAAGACCACGACCGTCCTGCGCATGCTGATGCTGCTGCTCAAGCGCCGCGCGGGATCAGGCGCCGCTCCGGCGGTCGTCCGTATCGGCGCGCCAACCGGCAAGGCGGCGCAGCGTCTATCGGAGTCGCTGCGCGACGGCGCCAAGCTGATGCGTGACGGCCAGACTCCGCTGCCCGAAGACTGGCACCCGTGGCTGGACGCATCGCTCAACGCGCCTGCCAGCACCTTGCACAGACTGCTGGGAAGCCGCGGACATGGCGGCGGGTTCGTGCACCACGCGGGAAATCCCGTGCCTGCCGACATCGTCATCGTCGACGAGGCCTCCATGGTCGACCTGGCGATGCTCCGCCATCTGTTGGAGGCATTGCGCGAGGATGCCGCCCTGATCCTCGTCGGCGATGCCGACCAGTTGACCTCGGTAGGCACCGGTTCGGTATTGCTGGATCTGGTCGGCGCGATGGAGGCAGCGGCCGATCCCGGTCTGGTCCGGCTCTCGCACAGCTTTCGCGCCGACCAGTCGCTGCTGCCACTCAATGAAGCAGTGCGCATTGGTGACATCGACGCGTTCGAGCGCGCTGTCATCGACGCCGGTGATCAGGTGCGGCGCGTGCAGATCGGCGCCCCGTACGAGCTGGACGCCGCGTTGGCCAGCTGGGCCCGAAGCCTGGCCGATGGATTGCGCGCAGCGGGCGCGTTCTCGCCGCTGCCGCGTGGCGGGGACGGTGCACCGGACCAGGTCGCCGTCCTGGGGGCTCTGGACGGTCTGCGCGATCGGCAACTGTTGTGCGCCTTGCGTGAAGGCGAATTCGGCGCCGAGGCGGCCAACCGCCACCTGGAGTCATTGGTTTGCGCCGCTTCATCGGACGACGCGCTTTCCCTCACCCGGGGCGAGTGGTACCCCGGTCGCGCGGTGATGATCACCCGCAACGATTACACCGCCGGGCTGTTCAACGGCGATGTCGGCATCTGCCTGGAGGATGCTGACGGCGTGTTGGGGGTCTGGTTTGCGGTCACCGTTGCCGTGTCCGCAGCCAGCGCCGCGTCCGCAGGCAGCGCGATCGACGATGATGCCGCGGCGCCAGCGACCGAGCGCAGCCGCCGGGCGGTCTGCTTCGCGCCGGGCAGCCTGCCGGACCACCAGGGCGGATTTGCCATCACGATCCACAAGAGCCAGGGATCGGAGTACCGCGAAGTCGCCGTGCTGCTGCCGCCGGATCCCGACAACCGGATCCTCTCCCGGCAACTGCTCTACACCGGGATATCTCGCGCCCGGCAAAAGGTGCAGCTATGGGCATCGGACGCGGTGCTCCGTCGCGCGATCTCAACCCCCGCTCGCCGCTCGAGCGGTCTGCGCGCCAGGCTGGACGCAAGCCAGTCGTCGTAGCGCCGCGGGCGTCGGCGGCGTAAGGCACGCGCGCGCTTTGCGACGGTCACCCTTCCAAGGTCCGCGCCCGGAGCACACAGGCTCATCGCATCCGAAACGGCATAGTGGGGGTTCGCCGGTTACGGCTGTTGTCCGTATCGGCACCCCACCCGTCATCAGGAGAACCCCATGAAGAAGACCGCATCGGCTGTATGGACCGGCGAAGTCAAGACCGGCAAGGGCAGCATTTCGACCGAGACCGGCGTGCTGCGCGACGCGCCCTATGGCTTCAAAGCACGATTCGAGGATGGCCCCGGCACCAACCCCGAGGAGCTGATCGGTGCAGCCCACGCCGGCTGCTTCTCCATGGCGCTTTCGATGATGCTGGGCAAGGAAAACCTGACCCCGGACAAGATCGAAACCACGGCCTCGGTCACGCTGGATCCGGACGCGCTGGAAATCACCACCATCCATCTGGACGTCAAGGCTAAGATCCCCGGCGCCGATGCCGCGACGTTCCAGCGCATCGCCACGGCGGCAAAGGAAGGCTGCCCGGTGTCCAAGGTGCTCAAGGGCGCCAGGATCACCATGGAAGCGAAACTCGACGAGTAGCCGGAACGGCCGCCGCGCACCCGGCGCGGCGGCATTCTGCTGAAACGATATGTCTTCGGGCCTGAGTCGCTACGACGCCGGGTTGCTACAGGGACACGCGCATCTGCCTGGCTGCCAGCACCTTGCATCCACACGCCAGCGCGCTGCCGTGCACCGCAACCGGCTGGCCATCAATCGTGGTGGTCGCGTCTCCGTCGACGATCGGGAAGCTGCCCTTGTGGGTCGGGCACGTCGCCTGATCAGTCACCCGCGCCACGGGCTTGCCATCGATATCGGTAAACGGCGAGCCGGTAATGACCTTGCCGCCGCCGCTGGTGGGATCGCCGATCACAATCCACATTTTCGCCATGGTGTTCTCCTTGTCTTGCTCGACCGCGCCAGTCTAGCGCGAGGAAGTACGCGCGCGCAGACGCCGACCGTATGATGAGCGGCGTTGCGCACCACTCCCTGTTCCTCGTTGAAGCCGCCGGAGGCCGAGCTGAAACTCACCCGCACACGCGCTGCATTGCTGGTGGTCCTCGCGGCCTTGCTGGTCGTTGCCGGCTGGCTCGTCGTGCTGAAGATCCAGGGGCCGTCGGTGCCGGCGTACCGGCTGCAGGCGCAGCCGCTGGTGCAGACGGTCGTCGCCACGGGCCGGGTTGCGTCCGCGTCGCGCGCGCAGGTGGGCGCGCAGGTCGCCGGCGTCATCGCCCAGCGCCTGGTTCGCGAGGGCGATACGGTCGCGGCCGGGGATGTACTGGCGATCCTGCAGGACGATGACTACCGGGCGCGCCTGGGCGAGGCGCAGGCCGCGCTGGCCGATCTGAGGCAGTCCGGGAAGCCGCAGGCCGACGCTCTGTTGCGCCGCGCCCGCTCCGCTTTCACCCAGGCAAGTCGCGAGGCGGTGCGTCGGCGTGAACTGTTCGCCCGGCACCTGGTGTCGCGCGAAATGATGGAGCAATCCGTGCAGGCCGAGGCCGTCGCCCGCGCGGCGCTAGAGCAGGCGGAGCTCAGCGCAAGGTCGCTGTCGCCCGGCAATCCGGGCGAGACCGAAGCCCGCCAGCGGGTGGCGGCAGCCGAGGCCTTGCTGGAGAAGACCCGCGTCCGGGCCCAGGTCGGCGGCACGGTGCTCACCCGCGATGCCGAGCCCGGCGATGTGGTCCAGCCAGGGCAGGTGCTGTTCGAGATCGCCCGCGAGGGTGAGACCGAGTTGCTGGTGCCGGTCGACGAGAAAAACCTGTCGGTGCTCGCCCTGGAACAAGCTGCCGTCTGCGTGGCCGACGCGTATCCCGAGCGCCCGTTCCCCGCGACGGTCGCGTTCATCGCGCCGGCGGTGGACCCGCAACGCGGCAGCGTGGATATCCGCCTGCGCCTGGATCCGGTACCCGAATTCCTGCGTCAGGACATGACCGTTTCAGTCAACGTGGAAACCGGGCGGCGCGATCGCGCACTGGTCATCCCCAATGACGCCCTGGAGCGGGATGGCCGCGGCGGCGCGCAGGTGTGGAAGGTGACTGGTGGGCGCATCGCGCGGGTGCCGGTAAGCCTGGGCCTGCGCGGTATCACCGTCACCGAGGTCACCGATGGTCTGGTTGAGGGCGATGTGGTCCTGAGCGCACCCGGCGCAACGCTGGCCGACGGTGACCGGGTCCGACCGCAGCTCGGCGCGATCCCGTCGGAACGCGCGGATACGGCGACCGATCGCGAACTGCCGGTCAAGTTCGACTGACGGCCGTGTGGACCGAATGGACCATCGCCACCCGCTTCCTGCGTGAGGGCCGCGCCCAGAGCACGTTGATCCTGGTCGGCATTGGCGTTGGCGTCGCGGTGATCGTGTTCATCACCGCGCTGATCACCGGCCTGCAGCACAACATCGTCGACCGCACCCTTGGAACCCAGTCCCACATCAGGCTATCCCCGCCGGACGAGGTCAACCGGATCGTCCCGCTGGACGGCCCGGCGACGCGCATGCTGCTGGAGACCCGTCGCGCCCAGCGCCTGCGCTCGATCAACAACTGGCAGCAACTGCGCGACGTGCTGGATGACTTTCCGCAGGTCACGGCGGTGTCGCCGATCATTTCCGGACCGGCGTTCGCACGCCGCGGCGAGGCTCTGCAGTCGGTCGCGCTGGTGGGCATCGACCCGCGCCGGTACCAGCAGATCCTGCCGGTCAGCGAGGACATCGTCGCCGGCGCGTTCCGCATCGGCGCCGGCGAGGCCGTCATCGGCAAGCAGCTTTCCATCGACCTGGGCGCCAGCGTTGGCGACAAGCTGCGCCTGGAAACGGGGCAGGGCGGCGACAGCGTGGTCAACGTGGCCGGGATCTTCGAGCTGGGCGTGCGCGAGCTGGATGCGCGTTACGTGTACCTGGACATGAGCCAGGCGCAGTCGCTGCTGGACCTGCCCGGTGCGGCGACGGTGATCGACCTGACGGTGGCCGATATCTTCAAGGCGGACACCATCGCCACGCGGATCCGCCGGCTCACCGGGCAGAAGGTCGAGAGCTGGATGGAGACCAACGCGCAGCTGCTCAACGCGCTGCGCAGCCAGAGCATGTCGACGACCATGATCAGCGTGTTCGTCGCCTTGAGTGTCGCGCTGGGCATCGCCAGCGTGCTGTCGGTGAGCGTGGTCCAGCGCACCCGCGAGATCGGCATCCTGCGGGCGATTGGCATTACCCGGGCGCAGATGCTGCGCGTGTTCCTGATCCAGGGCGCGCTGTTCGGGCTCTTGGGCTCGCTGCTGGGCGGCATCAGCGGAGTCGGGCTGGTGGTGGCGTTCAACAACTTCGGCCCGCGCCTGTTCTACATCCCGGTGAACCCATGGCTGCTCGTGGCGGCCACTGCGCTGGCGACGCTTACCGGAGTCATCGCCGCTGCCATTCCGGCGCGCCGGGCGGCGCGTCTGGACCCGGTCGTGGCGATCCGCCATGTCTGAGCCCGGGAAAAACCCGTCGCCCGCGGCCGCGACCGCCCACGACCACCAGCAGGAAGTGCTGCGCCTGGAGCACGTTCGCAAGAGCTACAACGTCGGCCTGCCCACCGAGGTGGAGGTGCTGCACGGTCTGGACCTGCGCCTGCAGCGCAGCGATTTCGCCGCGCTGGTCGGCGCATCGGGATCGGGGAAGAGCACGCTGCTCAACCTTATCGGCTTGCTGGACACGCCGACCCAGGGCGAGATCCGCCTGCTGGGTGAAGCCACGACGTCGATGGACGACCTTCGCCGCACCGCGGTCCGTGGCCACTCGATCGGCTTCGTCTTCCAGTTCCACCACCTGATCCAGGCGTTCACCGCGCTGGAGAACGTGCTGATGCCGCTGATGGTCGCCGGGGGCAAGCCCACCGCGGAGCAGCGGGCGATGGCTGCAGGACTGCTGGAGGATGTGGGCTTGAAGGGTCTCGCGGACCGCAGGCCCGACCAGCTCTCCGGCGGCCAGCAGCAACGCGTCGCCGTCGCGCGCGCGCTGGTTACCCGACCGGCCCTGCTGCTGGCCGACGAGCCGACCGGGAACCTGGACAGCAGGACCGCGGAGGACGTCTTCGCCCTGTTCCGCAAGTTCAACAGTGAGTTCGGCTGCGCGGTCCTGCTGGTGACCCACGATCCGCGCCTTTCCGCGCAATGCGACCGCACCGTTACGCTGATCGACGGCCGGATCACCGGTGATTCGGCGCACGTGGAGTCGGATGGCACCTGACTACCCGCGGGTCATGCCATGACGGCGTTGCGGCCCGCGTTCTTGGCCCGGTACAGGGCGCTGTCGGCGCGCTCGAGCCAATGCCCAAGGTGGGCAGGCGCGGCGGGTACCACTGCCATGCCGATGCTCACCGTCGGGCAGACGTCCGGATAATCGGCAAGGCGGATCCGCTCGACCTGGCAGCGCAGCCGCTCGGCGATCGCCAGGGCCTGCTCCCGGGTCGTATCTGGCAGCAGGATCGCGAACTCGTCGCCTCCGCGCCGACCGAGGTGGTCTTGCGGGCGCATGACCCGGCGCATCTGCTCGGCCAGCTCGCGCAGGGTGGCGTCGCCGGCGCCGTGGCCGTGGCGGTCGTTGATCAGCTTGAACCGGTCGACGTCGATCAGCAGCATGCAGTCCTGCCGGCCCGCGCGGCGGCTGGCCAGCACCTGCTGGGCCTGCTCTTCCCAGGCGCCGCGTCGCGACAGGCCGGTCAGGGTGTCGATCCGGCGCAGCCGGTCCAGCTCGCGGTTCTGCTCGGTCACTTTGCGGATCAGCCGGTAGCGGCCGATGCTGACCGCGATCATGTGGATCAACAGCATCGGCAGGCATGCCAGCATCACCGGCATCGAGGTCAGGGGGCTGAAGCCGGTTCCCAACAGCGCCGCGCTGGCTGCACCGCCGAGAATCAGCGCCGGCAGCGAGTGCAGCCAAAGACGCCGGAAGCCGGTGCTGAGCTTGTCCACCGTGGTCAAGGTGATGAGCAGCGTGGAGGGCAATACATTGAAGTGGACCATCGGCACCAGCGCGCCGGCGATGGCCGAGTCGACCAGCAGGTTGCGCTTCTCGGCCCGGATCGGATCGGCGCTGCCCGCCGCGAGCAGATACGCCGCATGCGGCCACACCAGGCAGCCAAGCGCGACGGAAGCCCACGCCAGCCAGGACGCCTGAAGCTCATGCAGCACCGTGGCTACCGGCAGCCCACCCAGGCCCATGCCGACCACCCGGAACGGGTAGATCATGCGGCTTGCCGAAAGGCGATCTCCCGGGCCGCGACGACTGTTCTTCATGGCATGACCCCCGTCTCCCCGACCGGATAATACCCCGCCGAATGGTCACTAACGCTGTGTTGTAACCGGGGGTACTACTCTTGCGGTAGTAGAACGGTGCAAGGGAGATGGGTCATGGCGACGGGATGGGCGGGCGACGGCGCGGTCCAGGACCAGATCGATGCGACGGTCGAGGATGCGGTGAAGCGTGCGCGCAGCCGTCTGGCAAGCGGGCCGGGGCTTCTGCATTGCGAGCACTGCGAGGAGCCGATTCCCGCGGCTCGGCGCGCCGCGGTGCCGGGCGTGCGCTTGTGCGTGTCGTGTCAGGAGCTGGAAGACGACGAGCTTGCCGCCAGCGGCTACAACCGACGCGGCAGCAAGGACAGCCAGTTACGATGAGCGCCTCGCTGTCCGGAAACCGCGGTGGACCGCGATGCTGATCGAACCCGAACCCCATAGCCTGAGGATCGACGGATCAAGTTTCCAGATCGAGTTCCGCCGCGAGGGCGACCGTCTCTGGGCGTCCGTCACCGGCGTCACCGGCACGCTGCAGTCGACGATGGAATACTGGTCGATGATCGCGTCGGAAACCGTGCGAGCGGGCGTCGCGCTGCTGCTCGTGGTGGACCACACCAGCGGGGCGATGTTGACGCCCGACGAGCTTGAGGTGTTCATCGGACATCTGGCGCAACTGGGCCTGGAACAGGTGCGTACGGCCTACGTTGGCGCCAATCTGGCCCGCTCCGCGCAGCATGAGACCACGGAAATCCTGGCCCGCGAGCGCGGCATGGTCGCGCGCGCCTTCAACCACCAGTCGGAAGCCTCGCTTTGGCTTCGCCACGGCGAGCGGTAAGGGCGCTGCAAAGCCCCGGTCAGCTCTTTTCCCTGGCCCGCGAGAACGCGGCGGCGAGCGCATTGTTCATCGAAGGGGCCGCAGGCCGCGCGACCGGCGGCTTTGGCGACGCGGCCCGCCGGTTGTCGCCAGGTGGGCGGCGCGCTGCGTTCCCGTTGCCGGCTGTTGACTTGGCGCCGCGTGATGCTTGCCGCTCGGCAGGCTCCGGCTGTGCGGGCGGCGGAGCTTCTTCCAGCCGACAGGTGAGCGCGATGCGCTTGCGCGGGATGTCGACCTCCAGCACCTTCACCTTGATGACGTCCCCGGCCTTGACCACCTCGCGCGGATCCTTGACGTAGCGGTCGGCGAGCATCGAGATGTGGACCAGGCCGTCCTGGTGCACACCGATGTCGACGAACGCGCCAAAGGCCGCCACGTTGCTGACCACGCCCTCCAGAACCATGCCCGGCTTGAGGTCCTTCAACTCCTGGACATCGTCGGCGAAGCGCGCGGCCTTGAACTCGGGACGCGGGTCGCGACCGGGCTTTTCCAGCTCCTTGAGGATGTCGCGCACCGTCGGCAGGCCGAAGCGCTCGTCGGTGTAGGTCTTCGCATCGACGCTGCGCAGGAATGCGCTGTCGCCGATCAGCTGCTTCACCGCGCGACCGCTGTGCTGGACGATACGCTCCACCACCGGGTACGCCTCGGGATGCACCGAGGAGGCGTCCAGCGGCTGGTCGCCATCGGCCACGCGCAGGAAGCCCGCGCACTGCTCGAAGGTCTTGTCGCCTAGGCGCGGCACCTTGAGCAGTGATCTGCGGTTGTTGAACGCGCCGTTCTCGTCGCGGTACACGACGATGTTCTCGGCCACGGTCGTGCTCAGGCCCGAGACCCGGGCGAGCAGGGCGGCCGAGGCGGTGTTGACGTCCACGCCGACCGCGTTGACGCAGTCCTCGACGCGCGCATCCAGCGCACGGGCGAGCCGGTAGGCGTCCACGTCGTGCTGGTACTGGCCGACGCCGATCGCCTTGGGTTCGATCTTCACCAGCTCGGCCAGTGGATCCTGCAGCCGGCGCGCGATCGACACCGCGCCGCGGATCGAGACGTCCAGATCCGGAAATTCCTTCGCCGCCAGCTCGGAGGCCGAGTACACCGATGCGCCGGCTTCGCTGACGACGATTTTCTGCATCTTCAGCTCGGGCGCCATCCTGATCAGGTCGCCGGCCAGCTTGTCGGTCTCGCGCGATGCGGTGCCGTTGCCGATCGCGATCAGCTGCACGCCGTGCTTCACACACATCGCGCGCAGCAGGTGCAGCGAGCCGTCCCACTGGTTGCGCGGCTGGTGCGGGAAGATGGTGTCGGTGGCGACCAGCTTGCCGGTCGCGTCCACCACCGCGACCTTGACCCCGGTGCGCAGGCCGGGGTCCAGCCCCAGCACCGCTTTCGGCCCCGCGGGAGCGGCCAGCAGCAGGTCCTTGAGGTTGTCGCCGAAGATGGCGATGGCTTCCGCCTCCGCCTTCTCGCGCGCCTGGCCGAACAGGTCCAGCAGCAGGTGCAGGTGCAGCTTGGCCTTCCAGGTCAGCCGGCACGCATTGAGCAGCCAGGCGTCGGCGGGCCGGTCGCGGTTGGCGACGCCGGCGTGGTGCGCCACCCGTGCCTCGGCCTGCGCATGGCCGGCGTCCGCGTCCTTGCCCGGGTCCAGGTCGAGCTGGATGAAGTCCTCGCGACGCGCGCGCAGCAGCGCGAGCAGGCGGTGCGACGGGATCCGCGACAGCGGCTCGGAATGGTCGAAATAGTCGCGGTACTTGGCGCCCTCGGCCTCCTTGCCCTCGATGACGCGCGCGCGGATCACGCCCACCTCGCTCAGCCATTCCCGAAGCTCGCCCACCAGCGCGGCGTCCTCGCCCCAGCGCTCCATCAGGATCGCGCGGGCGCCCTCCAGCGCGGCCTTGACATCGTGCACGCCTTTTTCGGCATCAACGAAGGCGGCGGCTGCGGTTTCCGGGACCTGCGACGGATCCTCCAGCAGGCCGTCGGCAAGCGGCTCCAGGCCCGCCTCGCGGGCGATCTGGGCGCGCGTGCGACGCTTGCGCTTGTAGGGCAGGTAGAGATCTTCCAGGCGGGATTTGCTGTCGGCCGCCTCGATGTCGGCGCGCAGCTCGGCGGTGAGCTTGCCCTGTTCCTCGATGCTGGCCAGCACGCTCGCACGGCGGTCTTCCAGCTCGCGCAGATAGATCAGGCGCGTCTCCAGATTGCGCAGCTGGGTGTCGTCCAGGCCTTCGGTGACTTCCTTGCGGTAGCGCGCGATGAACGGCACCGTCGCGCCTTCGTCCAGCAGACCGATCGCCGCGAGCACCTGGGCCGGGCGGGCACCGATTTCACCGGCGATCGTGCCCGCGATCTGCGTGGCCACGCGCGCAGCGTGGCGGGTGTCGGTCGCCGCGCTTGCGGCGGCGGTGTCGGACAGCGTGGAAATGGTCGTATCGATGGCTTGGGGCATTGCGTGGGGACCTTGCGGAAAACGGAACCCCGCAGCGCGGGGAGCCCGATTGTGGCCGCGCCCGGGAATGCGGGGAAGCCGTTGACAGGAAGCGCCGGGCCGGACTGGCCGCGTGCGTCGCTTATTTCTCGACGAACGCGCGCTCGAACACGTAGTCGCCGGGCACGCCGATGCGCGGTGCAGCGGTGAATCCACGGCCGTCCAGCAGGGTGCGGAAGTCGGCCAGCATCTGCGGGCTGCCACACACCATCGCCCGGTCGTGGGCCGGATCCAGCGGCTGCAGGCCGAGGTGCTCCATCATCTGGCCGCTCGCCATCAGGTCGGTCATGCGCCCCCGGTGATCGTGGCCGTCAAAGACGAACGGCTCGCGGGTGACCGCCGGGTAGTAGCGCAGCTTGGCGGTGATTTCCTCGCCGAGGAACTCGTGCCTGGGAAGCTCGTTGAGGATGTAATCCCGATACGCAAGATCAGCTTCGTGGCGCACGCCGTGGGTCAGGATGATCTTCTCGAAGCGCTCGTAGACTTCCGGGTCCTTGATGATCGACAGCCAGGGCGCGAAGCCGGTGCCGGTGCCCAGCAGGTAGAGGTTCCGCCCGGGGTGCAGGTCGTGGATCAGCAGCGTGCCGGTGGGCTTGCGCCCGATGCGGATCGCATCGCCGGGCTGGATGTGCTGCAGGCGCGACGTCAACGGGCCGTTGGCGACCTTGATGGAGAAGAATTCCAGCTGCTCCTCCCAGTTCGCACTGGCGATCGAATAGGCGCGCATCAGCGGCTTGGTCGAGCCGTCGGGCTGCGGAGTATCCAGGCCGATCATCACGAACTGCCCGTTCTCGAAGCGGAAGCCGTCGTCGCGGGTGGTGGTGAAGCTGAAGTAGTCGTCCGTCCAATGACGGACGTCCAGCACGGTTTCGGTGCCGAAGGCAGATGACATAACGGAAGGCGCTGCGTGGATGCGGGAACGGCGTATTTTATCCGATCGCGCCAGTGGGGCCCGGCGCGACCGTGGGCGGAGGCCTCAGCGCACCACGGTGACCGGCACCCCGGCCTGCGCGATCACCTTGGTGGCAGTGGAACCCAGCAGGAAGCCGCGCAGCGCCGAGCGGCCCCGTGAGCCCATCACCACCAGGTCGACGGCGTCATTGGCAGCGATTTCGACGATGGCCTTGTCGGCATCCTCCACGACCGCGCGGGCCTCGAATTCCAGGCCGGCATCGCCCAGCACGGCGCGCGCGTCCTTGAGCGCGTAACGGCTGTTGTCGGCGTGGTAATCCAGCGTGCCCTGCGTGCCGAGCGCTTCTTTCACGCCCGCCAGCAGGGGCACGTCGGCGTGCAGCAGGATGATCTGCGCCGGCGTGGCCAGGCTCTTGGCGAGCTTGGCCACGAAGTTCGCGGCACGGGTGCTGTTTTCGCTGCCGTCAACGGCAAGGAGGATCTTCATTCACATGGCTCCGGTAATCGTGATGCGTCAACTATGGACGCTTCGCCTGCGCGGCGCTTGATCGGAATCAAAGCCGGCAGCGTCAGCGCGGGCCGCGCTCTTCGCGCGGTTTCGCCCGACGATCGCCCAGCAGCGCGCTGAGCACGATCGCGACACCCAGCCCGGCGCCCAGCGCGAGCAGGACCATCGCGACGGCGGGATAGCCCAGCAGGGTCGGTCCCTCGCCGGAGCGCATCATGAAGGCAGCGGCCAGGATCAGGGCGGCGGTGACCGCGCCGGCGGCGATCCGGTTGGCGATTTTCTGCAGCGCCTCCAGCAATTGCGAATTGTCCAGGCCGGTGATGCGCATCTGCAGGCGGTTGTCGGCCAGCAGCGAGAGCGCATCGCCGATCTTGCGCGGGGCTTCGCGCAGCAGTTCGTGCACGTCGATCATCTCCCCGGCCAGGTTGGACGGCGAGAGCGTCTTGCGCAGGCGTTCGCGCATCACATGCTGCAGGTGGTCCTCCACCAGGCTCTTGACGTCCATGTTGGGGTCCAGCGCGACGCAGACCGACTCCAGGCTGAGCAGGGTCTTGCCCAGCAGGCTCATCTCCGGCGGCGTGCGCAGGCCGCAGGCGGTCGCAATGCGGGCCAGGTCCAGCACCAGCCGGCCCTCGGACATGTGGGTGCCGTGGCTGCGTCCGGAGTGGGCGGCATAGCGGGACACCAGCTGGCTGACCTCGCGCAGGTAGGTCTCGCCGTCGAAGTCCTCCAGGCGCGTGCCCATGGCGATGCCTTCGGCGGCCACGTCCTCGCCGCGCCCGTCCACCGCGGCGAACAGCAGCTTGAGCAGGCGCTCGCGCTGCTTGGGCGGGACGTGCGCCACCATGCCTAGGTCGAATACCGCCAGGCGCCCGTCGTCGGTGACCAGCAGGTTGCCCGGGTGCGGATCGGCGTGGATCTCGCCGTGGATGAAGGTCTGGTCCAGATAGCCGCGCATCAGTGCGGTGGCCAGGTGGCCCATGGGCTCCTCGGCCCGGCGCATGCCGCTGATCTCGGTGACCTTGGTACCGACCACGAGCTCCATCGTCAGCAGCCGGGTGCGGGTCAGGTCCCAGACCGGCTTTGGCACGGTGAGCTCGGGATAGTCGGCGAAGTGATCCCCGAAGCGCTCCAGGTTCTCCGCCTCGGCGCGGTAGTCCAGTTCGGCCAGCAAAGTCTTGCGGAACTCATGGACCCAGTCGGCGAAGTGGATGCGCCGGCCCAGGTCGGTCGACTGGTCGACCCGGCCCGCGATCGACGCCAGCGCGTCCAGGTCGGCGCGGATCTGCTCGACCGCGTGCGGCCGCTGCACCTTGACGGCGACCGGAGTGCCGTCGCGCAAAGTGGCCCGGTGCACCTGGGCCAATGACGCGCAGCCCAGTGGCTGCTCATCGAAGCTGGCGTAGGCCTTGGTCAGGCGGAATCCCAGCTCGTCCTCGATCGCGGCACGAACCACCGGGAAGGGCAGGGGCGACACGTCGTCCTGCATGCGCTCCAGCGCATCCACATACGCCTGCGGAACCATGTCCGGGCGGGTGGACAGGGTCTGCCCGATCTTGACGAAGGTGGGCCCCAGCGCTTCCAGGTCGTCGACGAACTGCTCGGCCGTGCCGTCCGCGGGGACGGTCTCCGCGTTGTCGAGTGCATCGCTGATGTCCAGACCGCCGAACACACCCGAGTTGCGGTATTTGAGCAGGAATCCGATGATCCGCGCGGTTCGCGCCAACCCGTGCTCGACGTCACCGGACCCTTGCGCAGGCGGCGTCGCTGCCGGCTCGGCGTCGGCAGGCGTGGCGGCGGTTTGCCCGGGCTGGGGGCTGTTGCTGCGTACGGTGTCGGGCATGTTGGTCTCCATGGATGCCGATACCGTATCCGGACGGACGTCAACGTGGCTTCACGCCTTGGCTGGCACGCTCAAAGGCATGCCCAGTCCCACAGGAACGCTTTGGACGATCGGCCACTCCACGCGCGAGTGGCCCGTCTTCGTGGGCATGCTGAAGGACGCCGGCATTACCGCGCTGGTGGATGTACGCCGGTTTCCCGGCTCGCGGCGCAACCCGCAGTTCAGTGCCGAGGCGATGGCGCGGGAGATGCCCGCCACCGGCATCCGCTTCATCCCGATGGTCGACCTGGGCGGGCGCCGCAAGGTCGATCCCAATACGCGCAACACGGCGTGGCGCAACGACAGCTTCCGCGGTTACGCCGACTACATGGAAACCGCCGCATTCCAGGCGGCGCGGGACCGCCTCGCGGAGCTGGCGCTGCAGGAGCGCGTCGCGATCATGTGCGCCGAGGCGGTGTGGTGGCAGTGCCACCGCGGCCTCATCTCGGATGATTTCAAGGCGCGTGGCTGGGAGGTCATCCACCTGATGGCGCCGGGGCGCAGCGACGAGCATCCGTACACGTCGGCGGCTCGGATCGTCGACGGCAAGCTGGACTACTCCGCCCCCGAACCGCCGCAGGCCTCCCTGTTCTGAGGCGCGTGGCTCAGCGATATCCCGCAGCCTGCAACTCGAACAGTTCCGCATAGCGGCCGCCGGCGGCAAGCAGCTCCTCGTGGGTACCGCTGGCCTCCAGGCCGCCGTCGGCCAGCACCAGGATCCGGTCGGCCATGCGCACGCTGGAGAAGCGGTGGGAGATCAATACCGCGGTCTTCTCCGCAGACAGTTCCTTGAAGCGCTGGAAGACCTCGAATTCGGCGCGCGCGTCCAGCGCCGCGGTCGGCTCATCGAGGATCATCACCTGCGCATCGCGCATGTACGCGCGGGCGATCGCGATCTTCTGCCACTCGCCGCCTGACAGGTCCACGCCGGTCTTGAAGCGGCGCCCGATCAGTTGCCCGTAGCGGTCGGGCAGGCGTTCGATCATCTCCTCGGCCATTGCGCGGCGCGCCGACTCGCGGATGCGGTCCTGGTCGTCCATCGCGTTGATCTGGCCCACGCCGATATTCTCGCCGACGGTGAGGTGGTAGCGCACGAAGTCCTGGAAGATCACGCCGACATTGGCGCGCAGCTCGTCCAGGTCGTATTCGCGCAGGTCGCGCCCGTCCAGGAGGATGCGGCCTTCGACAGGGTCGTACAGGCGGGCCAGCAGCTTGACCAGGGTGGTCTTGCCGGCACCGTTCTCGCCGACCAGCGCCAGGACCTCGCCGGCGCGCAGCTCGAAGTCCAGACCGCGCAGTGCCCACTTGTTGGCGTCGGGGTAGCGGAAGCCGACGTTCTCGAACACGAAGCCGCTGCGTATCGGCTGCGGGAACGCAACGGGGTGGGTGGGAGAGATGATCCGGGGCTGGGTGGCGAAAAACGAGAACAGGTCGTCCAGGTACAGCGCCTGCCCGGCAACCTGGGAGAAGCCGACCAGCAGGCCCTCCAGCAATTGGCGCAGGCGGCGGAAGCTGCCGGCGAGGAAGGTCAGGTCGCCGATGCTAAAGTCGCCGCGCACGGTGCGCCAGGCGATGTAGGCGTAGGCGGCGTAGTAGCCCAGCGTTCCCAGCGCGGCGAGCGCGGAGCCCCATAGCGCGCGTCGGCGGGCCAGCGCGCGGTTGACGAGGTAGAACTTGTCGGCCAGCTCGGTGTAGCGGGCCACCAGGAAGCGGTGGAGGTTGAAGATCTTGACCTCTTTGGCCGTCTCCACGCTCGCGCCCATCTGGCGCACGTACTCCAGCTGCCGGCGCTCGGGCGTCCAGGCGAAGTTGATCGAATAGCCCAGCGCATTGAAGTGCGCCTCGCCGAGGAAGGCTGGAATCAACGCCACCGCGAGCAGGGCGATCAGCCACGGCGCGTACACCAGCAGCCCGATGGCGAAGCTGACCACCGTGATCGCGTCCTGCAGCTGGCCGAACAGCTGGCTGAGCAGGTTCTGCCGCCCCATCGTCTGGCGACGCGCGCGATCCAGCTTGTCCTGCAGGTCGGGATCCTCGAAGTCCTGCAGGTCCAGGGTCGCGGCGTGTTCCATGAGGCGCACGCTGGTCGCGTTGGTGAACAGCTCCGACAGCAGGCCATCTCCGTAACTGGTCAGCCGTCCCAGCAGGTCGGAGGCGATCGCCAGCCCCAGCTCCATCGCCAGCAATGCCGCCAGGTGGTTGAGCTGGCCGCTCTGCCAGGCGACCTGCAGCGTCTCAAAGGTGGTGTCGATCGCGACCAGGCGGATCGCCTCGTCGATGATCAGCTTGCCGATGTAGAGCGTGGCGATCGGCACCAGTGCACGGACCACGCGCAGGCCGAGGGTCACGAGTGTCAGCGACCGGCTGGTCGCCCAGATCATGCGCAGGAAAGGCGGCAGGTTGCGCAGGGCATCGAAACGCTCGCGCAACGAAGGCTTGGCACTGGGGCGGCGGAGCGGGCCGTGGGCGCCCGTCTTCGTCTCAGCCATGCCGGGCTGCGCCGGGGATACGCGACACGGGCGGTGCAATCAGCCCGTCATTTCGCGAGGGCGCACGTGTATGACAAAGAATGAAATCCAAAAGCGGTTCTTCCCGGACGAAAGGCGCGTGATCGCACCGACGGTATGAGGGCGCAAGTCTGGCAACTCGCGGCGCTGCAACGCGTGAATCACGCCTGACGGATGCGCGGGCCTTGATCGCGCCAGTCCACGCATTTTCCCGCTCGCCTGATCAGGGTCAAGGCGCCGGCGATCAATTCGACGGATGCTGCATCTCCCCGATATCCGCTCATCAGGAGTTGAAACATGCTGCTCGAAGTTGAAAAGATCACCTGCGACAAGTGCGGTGACGCGATCCAGAAAGCCATCCTCGCGCAGGACCCCACCGCGCAGGTCACCGTCAACGTCGCCGACCAGCAGGTCCGCGTCGAGGGTTTGATCACCCAGCAGCAGGCCATCGACGCGCTGGTCGCAGCGGGCTACCCGGCCAGCAACGCAGCGCCGCACAGCGGCGAAGGCAGCGACTGCTGCGGCGGCTGCTCCTGATTTAAGGGGAGGGCTGGCGGCGGGAGAGGCCGCCAGCCATTGGGGCTAGTGCCGTAAGGGCGGCGCGCGCCCGTTGGAGCCCGGGCCGTTAGAATGGCCACCCCTTCGCCAGCCTGAAGACCGCGCCGTGAGCAATGCCGCCAACCCGTTTGCCGTCCGCCAGCCCGTCTCGATCCGGCAGGAGGACTTCATCCAGTCCGTTGCCGACGCGTTGCAGTACATCTCGTACTACCACCCGGTGGACTACATCAAGAGCCTCGCGGCGGCCTACGAGCGCGAGGAAAGCGCCGCGGCCAAGGACGCGATCGCGCAGATCCTCATCAACTCGCGCATGTGCGCCGAAGGTCACCGGCCGATCTGCCAGGACACCGGCATCGTCACGGTGTTCCTGGAAATCGGCATGGACGTGCGCTGGGATGACGCCACCATGGGCGTTGAAGACATGGTCCACGAGGGCGTGCGCCGCGCCTACGCGCATCCCGACAACAAGCTGCGTGCCAGCGTGCTGGCCGATCCGGCCGGCAAGCGCGTCAACACCCGGGACAACACGCCCGGCGTGGTCAACGTCAAGGTCGTGCCCGGCAACACGGTCGATGTGATCGTCGCAGCCAAGGGCGGCGGCTCGGAGGCCAAAGCCAAGTTCGCCATGCTCAATCCCTCCGACTCCGTGGTGGACTGGGTGATGAAGACCGTTCCCACCATGGGTGCAGGCTGGTGCCCGCCGGGCATGCTGGGCATCGGCATCGGCGGTACCGCGGAGAAGGCGATGCTGCTGGCGAAGGAATCGCTGATGGAGCCGATCGACATCACCGAGCTGAAAGCCCGCGGCGCGTCCAACCGCGTCGAAGAGCTGCGCATCGAGCTGTTCGACAAGGTCAACGGCCTGGGCATCGGCGCCCAGGGCCTCGGCGGCCTGACCACGGTGCTGGACGTCAAGGTCAAGGATTTCCCGACGCACGCGGCCAACCTGCCGGTCGCGCTGATCCCCAACTGCGCCGCAACCCGCCACGCGCACTTCACGCTCGACGGCAGCGGTCCGGTGATGCTGGACCCCCCGTCACTGGAAGACTGGCCGCAGCTCACCTACGACGCATCCAAGGGCCGCCGGGTGGATCTGGACACGGTCACCGCCGAGGACGTCGCCAGCTGGCAACCCGGCGAGACCATCCTGCTCAACGGCAAGCTGCTGACCGGCCGGGACGCCGCGCACAAGCGCATTGTCGGCATGCTCGACGCCGGCGAGCCGTTGCCGGTCGACTTCACCGGTCGCTTCATCTATTACGTTGGTCCAGTCGACCCGGTCCGCGACGAGGTCGTCGGGCCGGCCGGTCCGACCACCGCGACGCGCATGGACAAGTTCACCGAGCAGGTGCTCAGCCAGACCGGCCTGCTGGGCATGGTCGGCAAGGCCGAGCGGGGCAGCGAGGCGATTGAGTCGATCCGCCGCCACAAGTCCGTGTACCTCATGGCCGTGGGCGGCGCCGCGTACCTGGTCTCGAAGGCGATCAAGGCTGCCCGCGTGGTCGCGTTCGAGGATCTTGGGATGGAAGCGATCTACGAGTTCACCGTGCAGGACATGCCGGTGACCGTCGCCGTGGACTCCGCCGGCGAGTCGGTGCACGTGACCGGTCCGCGCGAGTGGCAGGCACGGATCGGCACGATCCCGCTGCTGCTGGCCGAGGTCTGATCGCTCAGAGGTCGGCGATCAGCGCGCGCAGCATCCTCCTGGTTGCCGGCTGCGCCAGATACGCGTCGGCCATCGCGTCCAGCGCGGCCAGATTGGTCGCGCTGACGTCATCCAGATCGTCCAGCCCTACCACCAGCTCGGCCTGCATGCGGTAATAGCTGCTCCCGACAATTTGGCGGGCGATGTAGTCCACCGAATCCGTGTTGCCATCAAAGAGCACGTCGATGATCGGGATCGCCCACTCCAGCGCGCCCCATTCGCGCGCCTGCTTGAGCAGGATCGGCCGGTTCCGCTGGCCGCTGCCGACCGAAAGCACCGTCAGTTGCTGGCAGTGCTGGACCCGCTCGTCATGGCGGATCGCCTCGGCGATGGCGCAGGCGGTGGGGTTGTTGGCGACCACGCCGCCGTCGATCAGCGAGCACGCCTGACCTTCCACCACCAGCGGATGCGCCGGGAAATAGGTGGGCGCCGCGGTCGAGGCGCGGCACACGTCCCAGACGCGCAGCGACTGATGCTCGGGACGGAAGCTCTTGAACATTACCGGTTGCCGCGAGAGGGTGTCGTAGCTGGTGATGACCACCGGCATGCGCAGCTCGCCGAGGGTCGCGGTGCCAAACACCTCGCGCAGTACGTTTTCCAGGCCACGGCCGTCATAGCGGGGTGCTGACGGACCGTCGCGGAAAAGCCGCCCGGCACGCGACCACAGGCGGCTGGCCATGCCCGGGAAAATACGCTGCCCATGCTCCCGGTACAGGCGCGCCATCTGCGCCGGTGGCAGTCCCAGACCGAGCCCGCATGCGATGACCGCCCCGGTGGAGCTGCCGGCCACCAGATCGAAGCTCTCGAGCAGGCCCGGCCTGCCGGCGTCCGTCAGGGCGTCCTGGACCCCCTGCAGCCACGCGCAACTGACCAGGCCGCGGATGCCGCCGCCATCGATGGAGAGGATTCGCCGGGCCTTCATGGTCACTGCCTCCGGTGGAGTCGACCCAAGTTAACCCGATGCCGGCGCACCGGATGAGACCGCCGGCCAATCTCAGGCGGGCGTCAGAACCACTCCAGCAGCGAGATGCCCAGGCCGACCTGGGTCGAGCGATGGTTGTAGTCGATCAGGCTCTCGCCGTAGCCGTCGAACACCTGCACGTGGCCGCGCAGGGTTCGGGTCAGCGGGAATCCCCAATCGAACTGCACCGCGCCGCGCGAATCGCTGCCGCTACGCAGCGAGTGCCGCGCCATCAGCGCGAACTCGTGGCCGTCGCGTACATGCACCAGCGTCGCATCGGCGCGTCCCATGTAGTTCTCGATGCCGGGGTTGTCGTCATCGCTGCCGTCCGACAGCCGCCACCATGGCCGCACCATCAGTGCCCAGTCCTCGCGATCCATGCCGATGTTCGCCATCACCCGGTTCCAGCTGCGCGAGAGGGGATCGGCGCGCCCGTTGGACTGGTGGTTGACGCCCACGCCGAGCATGCGCCCGCGCCAGCCCCCGGGGAGCCCGTAGTTGTTGCGGAACACCAGCAGCACTTCCGGCTCGTAGTTGGACTCGCGGAACGGGCGCGAATCATCGCCCTGGAACACCTGCCAGTGCGAGGTCTGGGTGTAGGCCATCCACAGGTCGCCGTTGTTGCCGATCAGGTTTTCCAGCGCCTTGGTCTTGAAGCTGACCTGGAACTTCGCCTCCACGCTTTTCAGCGAAACCGGCTGCGCCGGAATGTCCGGGTCCGAGCTGCTCGGCTCCTTGTTGGGACTGCTGTTCCAGACCGTCGGCAGCAGGTAGACGGGCTTGTAGGCGCGCAGGTTGAAGATGCCCAGCTTGGAGTCGCGGGCCAACTCCCAGCGGCTGTCCAGCAGGCCGCCCTTGCCGGCATTGGCGATGCGATCGACCAGCGCGTCATCCCCGGTGTCGGTACTGAAGAGATTGCCGGCCACCAGACGCGCGCGCGCCGCCGCCGGGCTGGCCTGACCTTGCTGGATGTCCTGCTCGGCCCGCTGCGCGCGCTGCTCGCGGGCGACATCGGCGTCCTCGTCCGCACGCGCGGTATCGGCCGCGCGTCGGGCAAACACGTTGTCGTAGCAGGCCAGGCGCTCGACATCGAGGCTGAGCGGTACACATGCCTCGGCAGTGCTCGGGGACTCGGGCGACATCAGGTCCTGCGCCGCGACGGGCGCGGCCATGGCCAGCGACGCCAGGACGAACAGGGGCAGGGTTGCGGGGCGGAGCGCAGGCGGTTGTTTCACGGGTTCGCTCATGGGGGTTCAGGGGTCGGGCGACATCAGGTCGTCGGGGGAGTGGGCACGTTGCTCATCCGCGAGCTGTTCATCAATATCACGGTTGATGGACGTGTCCTGCGGCGCGGTGTCGGGACTTTCGTCCATCGCCACCGCTTCGGCCGGGGAAGGCTCGGCAATGGCGGTGGCCTGATCGGGGGCGGGCATTGCCACGACGTGCTGGATGGAGCGCGGCGGCTGGATGCCGGCCAGGAAGAAGCCGTTGCGCACCGCGCGGATCGCTGCGCTACGCACACCGCCCAGATCGTTCTTGCGCTGGTCGATCCAGCCAAAGAAGTGGATCCGCAGCTCGTTGCCGTCGTAGCTGTTGATGATCGAGGACGGCCGCGGATCGGCGAGCACGCCATCGATGCTGGCGATCCGCTCCAGCCCGGTTTCCTGGGCGGTGCCCATGGATGAGGCGGCGTCGACCGGTATCACGAAGTCGAAGCGGCGCTTCGGGTTGCTGCTGAAATTGAGCACGACCGATTTGAACACCAGCGCATTGGGCAGGCTGAGACGGTTGCCGTCCAGCGTCATCAGAATCGTTGCGCGCGAGGTAAGGGCGACCACCTTGCCCTCGTAGGTGTCGATGCGCAGGGTGTCGCCCGGCGAAAACGGCCGGCGCAGGCCCAGCAGCACGCCGGCGACGTAATTCTCGGCGATGTCCTTGAAGGCAAAGCCGACCACCAGGCCGATCACCCCGGCCGAGCCCAGCACCGCGCCGAGCAGTGACGTCGCACCCAGCAGGTTGAGCGCGGACAGGACACCGACGATCAGCACCAGCCACTGGACGAGGTTGCGGGCCAGCCCGTTGATGTACGGATTGGCGGTGCGCAGCTTGTGCTTGCCGATGCGCACGCCCAGCCAGCGTCCCAGCCACCACGACGCGACCACCATCGCCACCGCGACGATCAGCAAGGGCAGCGCCGCCAGCAGGCGGAACACCTTGTCCATCGCGATGGCGCTTGCCGCGTCCAGCCGGTCGATCAGGTGCGTGCTGAGGGTCAGGTGGTTCTCCACCGCGCTGATGCCGGGGTGCTGGCTTGCGATCTGCTCGGCCAGCGTGCGGTCCTCGACCTCCAGCACGCTGCCTTCCAGGCGGGCGACCCCGGCGGTCACCGTCACGTTGACGTCCTGCATGCCGTCGGCCTTCTGCAGGCGGCGCGCGACCTGCAGGGTGAGCGCGTCATCGTCCGGCGCGGCCGCCTCGGCGTCCGGAATCGCATCAGGATCGGTTCCGGGCCGTTCGGCGGCGCCGCTGTCCTCAGCGGCGGCGGGGCGTTCGAGCTGAGCAAGGCCCGGATCCTGCGAGGCCGGCGCCACGCCGGGCAGCAACAACACCAACAGCGCTGCGAGCAACGCCAGGGGCAGGAGCGACGATCTGGGCATCAACACATTCCGCACCGTGGGATCACAACTGGGACTTGAAGGGCAGCGACACACGCTCGGCCATCTTCTCGCGCCACGGGCGGTTGAGCCACATCTCGTGGGTGTAGCGCTTGGCGGACTTCAGATCGTGCTCGAACACCGCCGTCATCGCCTCGGCAAACGCACGGTCGTAGATGTTCAGGCTGGCCTCGTCATTTAGCCTGAACGAGCGGATATCGAAGTTGGTCGAGCCGACCGAGGTCATCTGGCGGTCCACCACCAGCAACTTGGTGTGCATCATCGTCGGCTGGTATTCGTGGATCTCGATCCCGTTGCGCAACAGCGCGCCCCAGGTCGAGCGCGACGAGATCCGCACCGTGGCCGAGTCGATGTGCGGTCCGGGCAGGAGGACGCGGATGCGCACGCCACGTTCGCGCGCGGCCAGCAGGGCCTCGACGATCAGCTCGTCAGGGACGAAGTACGCAGCCGCGAGATCGATGGATTCCTCCGCGGCGGCGATCGACATCAGGTACATCAGGTGCATGCTCTCGCTGCCGCCGGCGGGCGAGGCGATGATCATGTGCGCGTCCATGTCGCCCGCGTGCTCGAGCGGTGGAAAGTAGGTCGGACCGCTGAGCACGACGCCGGTGGTCTTGATCCAGTTGTCGTTGAACGCGGCCTGGATCTGCGCGACGGCCGGCCCGTCGATCCGGAAATGCATGTCGCGCCAGTGATCCGGATCCTCGGCCTTGCCTTCCCACTGGTCGGCGATCCCGACACCGCCGGTGAAGCCGACGCGGCCGTCGACGACCAGCAGCTTGCGGTGGGTGCGGTTGTTCATCCGGGTCAGGCTGTACCAGTGCAACGGCCGGTAGCGCTGCACCTCCACGCCCGCATCCTCCATCGACTGCAGCAGCGCCTGGTCCATCTTCAGGCTGCCGACCCAATCGACGGTCACGTGCACCGGCAGCCCGGCCCTGGCGCGTTCCGACAGCGCATCGCTGAATTCGCGGCCGATCTCACCGGACCAGTAGATGTAGGTCTCGAAGGTGATCGAGGTTCGCGCGGCGCGGATGGCGTCCAGCATCGCCGGAAAGATCTCGCGCCCGTTGTTGAACGCCTGCACCTTGTTGCCCGGCAGTATCCCTGGCCCGAGCATGACCGCCATCTCGCGCTCGTACTGCTCGTCTCCGGTTGCATAGTGGTGGTTGATGCGACGCTCGATGTGCTTTTCCGAGGTCGAGAAGTTCAGTCCGATCACGACCACGATGGCAGTGACGAGCACAGTCAGCACGATGACCCATGTCATATGTTTGCGGCTCCAGGACAGCATGGAATTCCCCTTGTCTCCGCGGCTACTGTGAATGTCCGGGGCGGCGCATAACGTGAAGAATGCGCGGCGCGCCGGCGGCGCCGGTCAAAAAAACCACGCCGCGGCAAAGATCCCCAGCATGGCGAAGACCACCCCGATCTTGAGCACCGTCCCCACCAGCATGCCAAGCCACGTGCCAAGGCCGACACGTGTCGCGCGCCCCAGGTGGCGGTCGTGCAACAGCTGGCCCGCCAGCGCGCCCACGAACGGTCCGGCCAACAGCCCGAGCAGGCCAAAAAACAGGCCCGCCACGGTGCCTGCGACGGCCCCGGCAAGCGCCAGTCGACTCGCGCCGACCCGCTTGGCGCCTACGGCCGTCGCAAGCAGATCGATGGCAACCGACAACACGGTCAGCACACCCAGAACCAGCAGGATCCACGGTCCGACCTGCTCAAAGCCGTTGGCCCACGCGGCCAGCAACATGCCGGCGAATATCAGCGGGATGCCCGGAATGGCGGGCAGGACCGTCCCGGCCACGCCCAGCACCACCAGCACCACGGCGAGCGCGTAGTAAAGCGATTGCAGGTCCAAATCGTGAATCCGTCAGCACAAGTGATTGCATTATCACTGTTCCCGGGGTAGTTTCGGGCCGCTGTTTGTCAGGGTCATCGTGAATCACGGCCCGATGTGCTGGTTCCCGGATCGCTCATCGTTGCACCTTGTTTCTTCCTTGCAACCAGCCTGGCGCAGCCGCGCCGGTTCAACTCAGACTGTTCCAGGGAGCTTCAAGATGTCCAACCGTGAAAACGGAACCGTAAAATGGTTCAACGATGCCAAGGGTTTTGGCTTCATCAGCCGTGAGAATGGCGAAGACGTGTTCGTCCATTTCCGGGCCATCGAGTCCGACGGCTTCAAGAGCCTGCAGGAAGGCCAGGCGGTCTCCTTCGTGGTCACGCAGGGCCAGAAGGGCTTGCAGGCCGACCAGGTCCGCCCCGAGTAAGGGACGGAACTGCGGCAACAAAAAACCCCGGCCAGTCCGGGGTTTTTTGTTGCCTGCGCAATGACTGCCGCAGGCGATCAGATCATGCTGGCTCAGCGCAGGTGGGCAGCACCGCCGTAAACGCGCACGTAGGAACCTTCGCGCATGCCGTTGACGTTCTTCTGGTCAACCGACACGGTGCGGCCGTTGTCCATGCGCACGTGGACGCGGTAGACGTCACCTTGCACGTTGTTCTGGATCGCGTTGCCGGCAAGGGCACCGGCAGCTGCGCCGGCGACTGTCGCCGTGTTGCGCTTGCCCTTGCTCTTGCTGCTGCCGAGCTCACGCCCGGCTACCGCGCCGACCACGCCGCCGAGTACCGCGCCGGTCGCGTTGGGAACATTGGAGCCGGTCGAACCCATGTGCTCGATGCGCACGATGGTGCCGCAGTCCTGGCAGCTGGTCTGGCTGCCGTAGGCGGGCTGCGTGTTGTAGCCGCCGGAGCTGTAGCCCGGGCTGGTCGCACAGCCGGCCATGGCAAGCGCGGCGGCGGCGACGAACGCGGTGGTGATGGAGCGCTGTTTGGTGATGTTCATGGGGTTCTCCGACCTTGGATTTGGGGTGGGCAACAAGCCACGCAGCCAACTTAGGGCGGTGCCGATGAACGCAGGGTCAATCCGCGCGATACCTGCCGGGAATCAGCGGAAGTCCTGGTGGCATGCCTTGCAGTTTTCGCCGATCTTTTTTGTGGTCGCGGCCAGGCTCTCGCATCCTTCGGCCGGACTGGCGAGCGCGGCATCCAGGGTGGCGCGCAGGTCGCCGGCGTGGCCCGCGAAGCGCGCGTCATCGGCAAGGCCCGGGAAGGCGGGCTCAAGGTCGTCGCTGACGGTGCGCAGCGCCTTGATGTGCGGCTGGGAGTCGGACGCGCTGCAACGGTTGGCCTTGATCTTCCCGCCCAACTGCGCGGCATGGGCCTCCATCAGGTGCATGGCGGCGCCCGGGAAGTGGTCCTGCCAGGTCTTGCGGCCTTCCAGCGCGCGCAGCAGCATCACCGTGGCCAGCACGCCGATGGCCAGGCCGACCAGCAGCAGGATGATGTACTTGGCGCCGTTGCCATGGGGCTTGTGGTCGCCGTACGGGGTCTCGCGCTGGGGGTTGTCCATGGGGCTCGCTTCCTGATGTTTGGCCGAACGATAGCACGCACCGCGCGGACTCCAGCCGGCCGCGGGCTCTACAATGTCGCGATGGAAAACCACCCCCTGGACCCTGTCCTGCTGGAGCGATTCGGCGGTATTGATCGGCTGTATGGCACCGGCGCGCTTGCCCGTTTCAGCCAGTCGCGCGTGGCTGTCGTCGGCATGGGCGGCGTGGGCTCCTGGGTCGTCGAGGCGCTGGTGCGCAGCGGCGTCGGCCGGTTGGTGTTGATCGATGCCGATGACATCTGCGTGTCCAACTCCAACCGGCAGCTGCCTGCGCACGAGGGCCAGTTTGGGCGGCCCAAGGTGGTGGCGATGGCGGAGCGGTGCCGGACCATCAACCCGTTGATCGAGGTGGAGGCGGTCGAGAGCTTCCTGACCGCCGCGAACGTGGGCGAGTTGCTGGACCGTGATTTCGACCTTGTGCTGGACGCCTGCGACAGCTTCCGCAGCAAGGTGGAGCTGATTGCCTGGTGCCGGCGCGGGAAGCTGCCGCTGGTGGTCTGCGGTTCGGCCGGCGGGCGGCTGGATCCGACCCAGATCCGCGTGCGTGACCTGTCGCGTACCGAGCATGACGCGATGCTGGCGCTGATCCGCAAGAAGCTGCGCGCCGAGTTCAATTTTCCGCGCAGCCCGCAGCGCTACTTCAGCGTGCCGGCGGTGTACTCGCTGGAAAACGTGAAGTACCCGCAGGTCGATGGCACGGTCTGCGGTGTGCGTCCGAAAGTGGCGGGCGAAGCGTCGCTGAAACTTGATTGCGGCGCGGGTCTGGGTGCGGCGACGCACGTCACCGGGGCGTTTGCCTTCGCGATGGTGGGCCGGGCGCTGGAGCTGCTGTTGAAGGGGCGGGCTACGGCCTGATTGCGACGGCCGCTCAGTGGAAGTCGCGCGAGCGGGTGTCCAGCGTTCCCAGCAATGGGGTCAGGTTTTCCAGTCGCTTGGCGATCAGGTGCTGCACGCCGCCGCGTGATTCCAGCCGGCCTTCCACTGCCAGCAATTGCGATTCCAGCAGTTCACGTCGCTGGCGCACGGCCAATTCGTTCCAGACCACCACGTTGGTCATGCCGTCCTCGTCCTCCAGGGTGAGGAAAACCACGCCGCTGGCGGTCTGCGGACGCTGGCGCAGAGTCACCAGTCCGGCCGCGCGAACGTGGCGTCCGTGTGGAAGCTTGGCGATCTCGCCCGAGCGTCGCCAGCGCCGCGCATCCAGGATCCGGCGCAGCATCGCCAGCGGGTGGCGGCCCAGGGTGGTGCCGGTCATGGCGTAGTCCGCGCGCATGTCCTCATCGGGCGAGGGCAGGGGCAGCACGATGCGTTCGGGCTCGCGGCTGGTGGCCGGGTCGGCGAACAGGGGCAGTTGGGGTTCGATACCGGTGATCGCCCAGCGCGCGCGGTGTCGGTGTCCGGCCAGTCCGCGCAGGGCCCCGGCATCGGCCAGCAGGGATTGGGCGCGACGATCCAGTGCCGCGCGGGCGCACAGGTCGGCGACATCGTGGAAGAGCGATTGCGCGCGTGCCTGTTCGATGCGCAGCGCGGCCTCCATGCTGAAACCGCGCACCATGCGCAGGCCGAGGCGGATGGCGGGTTGGGGGGATTCGCCGGATCGGGCGGAGCGCCGTTGCATCGACGTGGAGCCGCGTAGCGCGGGCGCGGCATTCGCATTCGCATTTGCATTCGCTTCCAGGCTGCAGTCCCAGTCGCTGTAGCGCACGTCCACCGGCAAAGTGCGGATGCCGCGGCGGCGTGCGTCCTGCAGCAACTGGTCGGGCGAGTAGAAGCCCATCGGCCAGGAATTGATCAGCGCGCAGGCGAAGGCGGCCGGCTCATGGCATTTCAGCCAGCTGCTGGTGTAGGCGATCAGGGCAAAGCTGGCCGCGTGCGACTCGGGAAAGCCGTAGCTGCCGAAGCCCTTGATCTGCTCGAACAGGCGCTCGGCATATTCGACGCTGTAGCCATTGCGCAGCATGCCGGCCATCAGCCGCTCGCGGTACGGCTCCAGCCCGCCGCGACGCTTCCATGCCGCCATCGAGCGGCGCAGCCGGTCGGCCTCGTCGGCGCTGAAGTCGGCGGCGACCATGGCGATCTTCATCACCTGCTCCTGGAACAGCGGCACGCCCAGGGTGCGCTTGAGCACGGTCTCCAGCTGGGGCGAGGGATAGGTGATCGCCTCCTCGCCGCGGCGACGGCGCAGGTAGGGATGGACCATGTCGCCCTGGATCGGACCGGGACGGACGATCGCCACCTGGATCACCAGGTCATAGAACTCGCGCGGGCGCAGTTGCGGCAGCATCGCCATCTGCGCGCGCGACTCGATCTGGAACACGCCCACGGTATCGGCGCGGCTGATCATCTCGAAGGTGTCGCGGTCATCGACGGGGATATCGGCGACGGTGATGTCGCGGCGACCGCTGGCGCGCAGCAGGTCCAGGGTCTTGTGGACGGCGGTCAGCATGCCCAGCGCGAGGCAGTCGACCTTCAGCAGGCCCATCGCGTCCAGATCGTCCTTGTCCCACTGGATCACGGTGCGGTCGTCCATCGCCGCGTTTTCCACCGGCACCAGGGTGTGCAGCGGATGCTCGGAGATCACGAAGCCGCCCGGGTGCTGGGAGAGGTGGCGCGGCATGCCGATCAGCTGCTCGGTCAGCGCCACCAGTTGGCGCATCACCGGGGATTCGGGGTCGAAGCCGCGCTCGCGCAGGTGTGTGTCGAGCGGCGCCTGGCCGCTCCAGCGGTCCAGTGTGGAGGCCAGCTCGCCCAGCAGGTCCTGCGGCAGACCCAGTGCGCGACCGACGTCGCGTACCGCGCCCCGGCCGCGGTATTGGGTCGCTATGGCGGTCAGCGCGGCGCGCTCGCGACCGTAGCGTTTGAAGACGTACTGGAGGACTTCCTCGCGGCGCTCGTGCTCGAAGTCGATGTCGATGTCGGGCGGCTCGTCACGCTCGCGGGAGATGAAGCGCTCGAACAGCAGGTCCATCAGCACCGGATCGATCTCGGTGACGCCCAGCACGTAGCAGATGACCGAGTTGGCGGCCGAGCCGCGGCCCTGGCAGAGGATGTTGCAGGAGCGGGCGTAGCGCACGATGTCGTGCACGGTGAGGAAGTAGGACTCGTAGCGCTTGTAGTGGACCAGTTCCAGCTCGTGCTCGATCAGCGCGCGCGCCTTGGGCTGGACGCCGCCGGGCCAGCGCCACGCCGCGCCTTCCTCGACCAGTTGCCGCAGCCAGGAGGCGGCGGTGTGGCCGGTCGGCACCAGTTCGTGGGGGTATTCGTAGCGCAGTTCGCGCAGGCTGAAACGGCAGCGTTCGGCGATGCGGATGCTCTCGGCGAGCAGCTCCTCGGGGTAGATCGCCGCCAGCGCGCGGCGGCTGCGGAGGTGGCGCTCGCCGTTGGAGAACAGGCGGTGCCCGGCATCGGCCAGGGTGGTGTGGTGGCGGACCGCGGTCAGGGTGTCCTGCAGGGCGCGCCGGCCGCGCACGTGCATATGCACGTCGCCGGTGGCGACCAGCGGCAGGCCGATGCGCTCTCCCAGGCGGCGCAGGCGGGCCAGGCGGGCGTCGTCGTCCGGGCCGCGATGTAGCTCCACCGCCAGCCAGGCGCGGTCCGGGAAGCTGGCGTGCAGCCAGCGGGCCTGTTCGCTGTCGAGGGCGTCATCGCGGGTGTCGCCCCGTGGCAGCCAGAGCGCGAGCAGGCCGTCGGTACCCGGATGGCTGTCGCGCGATGCGGCGTCGGAGGCGAAGTCCTCGCGCAGCATCCGGTACTCGCCCTTGGGGGCACGCCGGCGGGCGCGGGTCAGGCATTGGCACAGGCGCGAATAGCCGGCCAGGTTCTCCACCAGCAGGACCAGCTTCGGTCCGTCCTCCAGCTGGATCTCGCTGCCGACGATCAGCGGCACGCCGGATTTTTCCGACGCCTCCAGCGCGCGCACGATGCCGGCCAGCGAGCCCTCGTCGGTGATCGCCAGGGCACTGTAGCCCTGTTGCCGGGCGCGCTCGAACAGCTCGGCCGCAGTCGATGCCCCGCGCTGGAAGCTGAAGGCGGACAGGCAGTGCAGCTCGGCGTAGGCGGGCAGGGGCGCGCTCATGAGAACCAGCCGTGCAACATGAAGCCATCCGCCGCGCTGCTGGCGGGGTGGTGGCCGGTGAGGCGCGGGGGATCGCCGGCGGCGCGGTAGGCCCAGGCGCGTTGACCCTGGCTGGTCTGCAGCAGGTAGTAATCACGGCGCAGGTCGCCGTCCCACCAGCCGGTCTCGATGCGTTCGGGTCCGGCGAGGATGCGCAGCTGGTGATCGCGCAGCGGCACCGGATGCGGCAGCAGCCAGCCCGGACGGGGCAGGTCGGCCGGCGGAGCGACCCGCGAGTGCTCGGCTTGCCAGGCCCGTTCGGGGCGATGGTCGGCGCGCACGCCCAGACCCTGCACGGATTCATCGCCGAGCCGGGCCCGCAGGCGCTCGCGCAGTTGCTCCCACGGCACCGCCTGTTGTGGGCGCGCATCGAACAGGTCGCGACCTGCCGGCACGAACGGGGGCAGTTCACGGGCCAGCAGCTGCACGCCGCGCACCGGGGCGGGAACCCGCGCCTGCTCCAGCCGGCCCCGCGCCAGTTCGAACAGCATGGCCGGGTCGCGCTCGGGCGCCAGCAGGCCGACCACCACCTCGGTATCGGCGCAGCGCTCGTGCTCCAGCACCAGGATGAAGCGTTCCACGCCGCCGTCGCGTCCGGCCAGGTAGGCGGCCAGGTCGGCGGTCAGGCGGCGCAGCGGAAACAGCAGCGCCTGGCTGGACTCGACGTCGTAGTTGAGGTCGATCCGCGAGCTGAAGCTGTCGGGCGGCTGGTAATAACGCAGTGGCGTCGGCAATGCGCCGGTGAGGCGGTCCAGGTGGGCGAGGGCGTCCTTGCCCACCCGCCGGCCCAGCGCCACGCGCGGCAGCGCGACGACCTGGCCCAGCTTGCGCAGCCCCATCCGGCGCAGGCTGCTGGCCACCTCGGCGGGCAGGCCGCTGCGCTCCACCGGCAACTGGGCCAGCGCGTTGTGCAAGGGACCATCGGTCAGGATGGCCAGCCCGTCATGCTGGTTGGCCAACGCGCGGGCGGCATACGGGTTGGGTGCCAGGGTGATGCGGTGGCGGAATCCCAGCGCCTTGAGGTCCTCGCGCAGCTGCGCCTCGAACCGCGGCCAGGGACCGAACAGCTTGAAGCTGGCCTCGACCTCGAGCAGCAGGGCCGAGGGCATCTCGTGGCTGACCAGCGAGCTGTAGCGGTAGGCCCATGCGGCCAGGAAGCTGTGCCAGCGCACGTCGTCGGCCGGATCGTGGGCGACGGCGGTGAAGCGGCTGCACAGGGCCTGCGCCGCGCCCAGGGATTGGCCGGCCCGCAATCCGGCGGCTTTGGCGGAGGCGTTGACGGCGCGCAGCACGCGGCGCTGCGCCGGCCCGGTCACCAGCGCCAGTGGGGCGGCGGGGTCAGGGTGGCGGCGCAGGACGCCGTCGAGCGCCAGTTGCGGCAGGAGGATGCAGGCCCAGAGCATTGGCGGATCTCAATGGGTCCGCGCCGGCAGCGCATGCAACTTGTGCACGCGTGAGGGTGGGAAGGCCCGGACCACGCCGCCCTGCCGGGAAGGCGGCCGGCTGCCGTCCGCGGCAAACGGGATCGCCTGCGGGGGCGGATTGCCTCCGCGGCACTTGAGTACCCGCAACCGGGCAGGATCGGCGTCGACCGCGATCCGCAGTGCCGCCGGCGAGGGATTGGCTGCCGCCTTCATCGGGCGCAGCGCAAACCCCAGGCACTGCCCGGCCTCGGCGGCCACCTGCAGGCGGCGCAGGGCGCGGTCGTCCACCTGACGGGGCCAGCACAGCACCGCCGAGCAGGCCGCGGAACGCAGGCACTGCTCGGTGGCCCACAGCGCGTCACGCGGATCGGCGCGGACGATCTGCAAACGCTGCAGTCGGATCCCGGCATTCATCCAGGCAGGCGCATAGGGCAGGTACGGCGGCGCGATCAGCGCGATCATGCCGTCGGCCTGCGACAACCGGGCCAGGGTCGGCCACAGCAGGCGCAGTTCGCCCACGCCGTCGGCCGGCAACAGCAACTCGGTCAGGCCGGTTTCCGGCCAGCCGCCCTCGGGCAGAGCATCGTCCAGATCGGGAAAACCGGTCGGCTGGCTGGATGGCGCGCGCGGGGCAGGCCGGCCACGCCAGACCTGGCGCGACTCCAGCAGGGACTCCAGGGAGCTGACCACCGCCATCAGCCCGGCCTCACCAGTCCAGCAAACAGCCCTTCGATGGCGAAGTCAACGATGCGGGCGTCGATCTCGATCGGGGCGTAGGCCGGGTTTCGCGGCAGCAGGCGCAGGTGGCCGCCATTGCCTTCCGCGCCGCCGGTGTCCAGTCGCTTCACCGTCAGCTCGCCTTCGATCCGGGCCACCACCGTCTGGCCGTGGCGGGCCTGCGGCGTGCGATGCACGCCAATCAGATCGCCGGGCAGGATGGCGTCCAGGATCATCGAGTCGCCCTCGACCTCCAGCAGGTAGTCCGGACGCAGGCGGAACAGGGACGGGTCCAGGGTGAGTTCGCGCCGCACCTCCGGGTCCGAACCGATCGGCTGGCCGGCCGCGACCCGGCCCAGCAAAGGCACCTGCAGCAGGCCATCGCCCGGGGTGCCGGCAGTGCCCGGGCCGGTCAGCCGGATACCGCGCGCACGTCCGGTGGCCAGTTCGATCAGGCCCGCCTGTGCGAGCACTTCCAGGTGGTGCCGCGCCGAGCGGTTCTGGCGGAAACCGAAGGCACGGGCGATCTCCATCTGCGACGGGGGGTAGCCGTGACGGGCGATGTGCTCGCGCAGATAGGCGAGCAGGCGGTGCTGGGTGTCGGAGAGGTCCATGTACTAATAATAGTACCTGTCCGTCTCACGCATTGAGATACGTCGCCACTCAGGCGAGGTCGAACAATTCCGTCTGCACGCTGCCTGGATCCTCCTTGATGAATCCCGAAAGCCCGACTCCGGCCAGCCGATACAGCGTGTCCCCGGGCAAGGCGACGCGGTCGCGCAGGTCGCAGGCGATGTCGGCCAAGGCGTCCAGCGTGGCCGGCCGCGTAGGCGGCGTCAGGCTGCGGGTCAGGATGCGGAAATCAGCGGTCTTGAGCTTCAGCACCACCGTGCGCGGCGTGCGATCGGGATGGCGCTGCCGCTGGCGCTGGTAGCCGTCCCAGGTCTTCTCTGCCAGACGCCGGATGTGCGGCTCCAGTTCGGCCAAGGGGAGGTCGCGCTCGAAGGTGTCCTCGGAGGAAATCTGCACACTCAACCGTTCCGAGCGCACGGGGCTGTGGTCGATGCCCCGCGACAGCTGATGCAGGCGGCGGCCCCAGCGACCGAAGCGCAACTCCAGCTCCTCGCCGGCGACCTCGCGCAACTGGCCTACGGTAGCGATGCCCAGCTCGGCCAACTTGCCCTGCATCACCTTGCCCACCCCGGGGAGGCGGCCGACCGGCAGGGGAGTGAGGAACGTCTGCACGTGGCGGGGCCGGATCACGAAGGTGCCATCGGGCTTGTTCCAGTCCGAGGCGATCTTGGCCAGGAACTTGTTGCCCGCGACGCCGGCCGAGGCCGTCAGCCCGGTTTCCGCCCTGATTGCGGCGCGGATCGCCTCGGCGGTAGCGGTGGCAGAAGGGAGGCCGCTGCGGTTCTCGGTGACATCCAGGTACGCCTCGTCCAGGGACAGCGGCTCCACCAGATCGGTGTGGCGCAGGAAGATCTCGCGCACCAATCGCGAGGCCTCCTTGTAGCGCGTGAAGTCCGGCGGAATGAAGATCGCATCCGGACACAGGCGCTCGGCCCGCATCGCCGGCATCGCCGAGCGCACGCCGAACACACGAGCTTCGTAACTCGCCGCCACGACGACCGAGCGCGCACCGCGCCACGCCACCACCACCGGCTTGCCGCGCAGTGACGGCTCGTCGCGCTGCTCGACGGACGCATAGAAGGCGTCCATGTCGACGTGGAGGATCTTGCGAAGCGGGGTGGGCATCGGGGAAAGCGGAGTCTTTTGAAAGGAACAACGGTCGGGCAGGCCGCCGACTGCATCCATTGTGCGACAAGTTGCCGCCCCGGTTGCCGTCGTCACGCGCTCTTTGGCACGCTGGGGATCCTGGTTCGCGCAATGCCCGCCGACCGCTCCGGAGCCACCCATGCAGCAACCCCGTCATTTCTCGATGCTCCGCGAATTCCAGCTTGCGGACTGGTTCACCCTTGGCAACGCGTTCTGCGGCACCGGGGCGATCTTCGCCGCAATGCGCTTCCTGCAGGAGGGCGTGGTGTTCGACCTGATGATCGGCATGGCGCTGATCCCTCTGGCCTTCATCTTCGATGCGCTGGACGGCCGGGTCGCGCGCTGGCGTAAATCCGCGTCCACCCTGGGCCGCGAATTGGACTCGCTGGCCGACGTGATCTCCTTCGGCGTGGCGCCGGCGGCGCTTGCCTATGCGTGCGGCATGCAGGGCGGCTGGGACTGGGTGATCCTGAGTTTCTTCGTGGGCTGCGGGGTGAGCCGACTGGCGCGCTACAACGTTACCGCCGAGCAGTTGTCCGGCGACGAGGGCAAGGTCAAGTACTTCGAAGGCACGCCGATCCCGACCAGTCTGGTGCTGGTGATCGTGCTGTGGATCGCCGCGGCGCAGGGCGCGATCGGATCGCAGCTGTGGCTGGGCGTGCTGAAGATCGGTCCGTGGCAATTCCATCCGCTGGTACTGATGTTCGCGCTGTCCGGCGTGCTGATGGTCAGCAAAACGGTGCGGATTCCCAAACCCTGATGAAGCGCGTGGTGCACGGGTACGCAACGACGGCGTTGCTATGATCAACGCCAGCTTGGGAGAGGTTCAATGAGCAATCAGGGATTTGGTTCGGGCGGGTTTCCTCCCGGTGGTTTCGGCAACGTCGCCGACGCCGGGGAACTGGGCGAACTGGCCCGTCAGTACTGGAGCCAGTGGGGCGAGATGCTGCGCGCAGGCGGCCAGGGTGCGCCGGCGTCGGGCTTCGTCGGCACTGCTGGTTTCCCGGGCATGGGTTTCCCCGGTGGCAACGGCCCGACCGCGACCCCGGGCCTGCCCGGCTGGAACGAGGCGGTGAACTGGTGGTCCCAACTGGCCAGCGGCGGGATGCCGCAGGCCGACGCGACCGTGCAGCGCTTCAATACCCAGGCGCAGGGCTGGTACGCACAGATCCAGGAGTTGGCTGCGCGCTTTGCCGGGCAGGATGCCAGCGCGCGCGATGTCAGCCAGGCATGGAAGGAGATGTTCGGTGGCCACGCGGCCAACCCCTTCGCCGATGCGCTCAAGGGCATGCAGGGGCAGGGCCAGCAGGGTTTCGAACAGTGGATGGCGCAGGTGTCACCGTGGCTGGAGAAGCTGCGCGAGGGCAGCAACGCCTGGCTGGAAACCCCGACGTTCGGCCTCAACCGCGAGCATGAGCAGCGCTGGAAGGAGCTCATCCAGGCGCAGCAGGCATACCAGCGCCACAACAAGGGCTACCAGGCGCTGATGAGCGAAGCGCTGCAGGATGCCTTCAAGCGCTTCGAGAAGAAACTCGACGAGTGCAGCCAGCCAGGCAACAGGCTGGAGTCCATGGGCGCGCTGTTCGACCTGTGGATCGATGCGGCCGAAGATGCGTATGCCGACATCGCCATCTCGCCCCGGTTCCGCGATGCCTATGGCGCGTTGGGCAACGCACAGATGGCGTTGCGCGCAGCGGTGCAGAAGGAAATCGAGCACCTGGGCGATTCGATGGGCATGCCCTCGCGGACTGAAGTGGATGCCGCGCACCGCAAGATCACCCAGCTGGAGCGCGAATTGCGCCAGTTGCGCGACCGGATCGATGCTGCCGGATCCGGCATGTCGTCGCGGGCCACAACTGCCAATTCGACCGGGTCCGGAGCGCCAGAGTCCACGACCGCGCCCGGCGCGCAACCGGCGGCTGCCGCCCGGCCCGCCAGCAGGGAGCGGGATATCGGTGGGACCGACGACGTCAGTGGCAGGGCGACCAAGAAAGTGGCAAAGCGGGTGACCCGCAAACCGGCCAGTAAAGCAGCCAAGACCGTCGCCAAAACTGCCAGCAGCAAGCGGCCGGCCAAGACCGTCGCAAAGAAGAGTGCCAAACCATCTGCCGCCAGCAAGACCGCGACCCGCAAGACGCCGGCAAAAAAGACGGCTGCGACCGCTTCCGCCGCGGCAGTAAAGAAGACCACCACAAAGGCCGGCTGACATGGACACTTCCTCACCATTCTCGGTCGGCCCCTTTGATTTCAGCGCCGATGCGCTGGCCCGGGAAGCGGGCGCCGTGCAGGAGAAGATGCGCGCCGGACTGAAGACGCTTCACCAGGTCGGCGACATCAGCTACGGCGCGACGCCGAAGGAGGAGGTCTGGAGCGACGGCAAGGTCACCCTGTACCGCTACCGTGGCGCGCAACTGGAAGACGGTCGCGCGCCTACCGCCAAGGTGCCCCTGCTGATCGCCTACGCGCTGGTCAACCGGCCGTACATGGTGGACCTGCAGGCAGACAAGTCGATTGTGCGTGGGCTGCTGGCCCGCGGCGAGGACGTCTACATACTGGATTGGGGCTACCCCGATCGCTCCGACCGTTACCTTGAGCTGGAGGATTACATCCAGCGCTACCTGGGCGGTGCGATCGACCACATCCGCGCGGCCCATCACCTGGACGCCATCAACCTGCTGGGCATCTGCCAAGGCGGCGCGTTCTCGCTGTGCTACGCGGCGCTGAACCCCACGAAGATCAAGAACCTCGTCACCATGGTCACTCCGGTGGACTTCCACACCGAAGACAACATGCTGTCGAACTGGATCCGCGAAGTCGACGTGGACCTGATGGTCGACACGCTGGGTAACATCCCGGCCGACATGATGAACTTCACCTACCTGACCTTGAAGCCTTGGCGGCTGTTCGTGCAGAAGTACGTGGGCCTGATCGACATCATGGATGACAAGGAGGCGCTGAAGGACTTCCTGCGCATGGAGAACTGGATCTTCGACTCGCCCGACCAGGCCGGGGAGGCATTTCGCCAGTTCACCAAACAGTTCTACCAGGCCAACGGCTTCATCAAGGGCAGCATCCGCATTGGCGACCGCAGCGTCGACCTGTCCCGGGTTGACATGCCGGTGCTGAACGTGTTCGCCCAGCACGACCATCTGGTGCCGCCGTCCTCATCGCAGGCGCTGGGTGGCTTGGTGGGCACGGAGGACTACAGCGAACTCTCCTTCCGCGGCGGCCATATCGGTATCTACGTCTCCAGCCGCGCCCAGCGGGAGGTTCCACAGGCCGTGCACGACTGGCTGGCGCAGCGGTCGCGCTGACACGCGCGTTGACCCCGGAGGTTTCCCCATGAACTCTGCATCCGCTCCCTTCACCCGCTCGCGTAGCGATCGCATGCTGGCCGGCGTCATTGGCGGCGTCGCCCGACGCTTCGGCTGGAACGCCAATCTGTTGCGACTGCTGTACGTGATCTTCTCAATCGCGTCGGCTGCGTTCCCCGGCATCATCGTCTACCTGATCCTGTGGCTGCTGATGCCGGAAGAAGGTTCCTGACAAGTCGCGTGCGTCCGCCAGGGGCGACGTTGGCGGTGCTCGCCGGCATGACCTGGACATTGCCGAACACGCTACTGGGGCTCGCCTTGGGAATCGCCGGGATGCCGTTTGGCGCGCGCGCCCGTTGGCGTGCGGCCGATCTGGCCCTGGTGTTCCATCACTGGCGCTGGGGACCGGGCGGGGCGCTCACGCTGGGCAATGTGATCATCCATACCGGCGATGATCTGGATGCCTCTTGCCTGACCTACGCGCACCGGGCCGGATGGGGCAACGAGCAACCGGTTTGCCTGGCGGACCATGAGCGCGCCCACGTCTTCCAGTACATGGTGCTTGGGCCGCTGTTCCTGCCGCTGTACCTGCTGTGCGGCGGCGTCAGTGCGCGCAACCGTTTCGAGCGCGCGGCCGATCGCTATGCCCTGAGCGGCCGGGGCTGGTGGCCGTGGTGACGGCAAAAAAGCTGGAGCACGACTCGCGCGCTCCGCTATACTCCCGGTCCGCGCCGAAGTGGCGGAATCGGTAGACGCAGCGGATTCAAAATCCGCCGATGGAGACATTGTGGGGGTTCGAGTCCCCCCTTCGGCACCAGATAAAAACAAAGGGCCTGCGAACGATCGCAGGCCCTTTGTTTTGGCCGAGTCTCAGCTTACTTGCGCGACAGCTCGGTGACCTTCATGCCCTGCACCGACGCGCCGACTTCCAGGCCGGTATTGGCGAGAACGAACGCCACCACGGGTGCTTCCATCGAGGACGTATCGACGCTGCCGTTGGCACCGATATTGGCGACGGCAACCGTCGCATCGACACCCGCGGTCCAGCCCTTGCTGTTGCGGAACTTGTTGAGCGATTCGGTCGTCGTGAACATGTAGATGACCGACTTCGACTGGGCACCGACCTGCCAGCCTACCGAGCCGACGGCGATGCTGTAGTAGCGCCTCGGGCTGTCGGTGGTTCGCAGGGAGCCGCGTCCGTACTCGGCGCCAACGACGAAGCTGCCGCCAACCACCGAAGGGAAAACCAGTATGCCCTTCGCTGCAGAACCGAGTTCGCGCGCGCCGGGCACCTCGCTGTACAGCCGGGCCAGCGCGGCGTCGGTCTGTGCATCGATGTCGCCTGTTGACGAAAGTACATCTGTGCGGCCCGATGGCGATGTCGTGGTGCAGCCGACGAACATGAACGCGCAGAGCGCAAGCACAGAGGCCATGGCCACCGGACGGAAAACCTGGGAAGTCATGCGGTATTTCTCCTTGTTCCGGAAATGATGTTGGTCGGTAGGATCTGGCTTCACCGGACATCGGGCTTCCAAGCTAGCAGCAGCCGCGAGACGTACCTGTCAACGACCGGCAACTACCCGAGGAGATCGAGGGCGATCTCGTAACCGGGTTCCGGGCGCTTGAACAGGTATTCACCGTTGCGGATCGAGGCCAGTACGTCCGCGCGCTGGCGAACCGCTTCGAAAGGCGAGCGGGCATCCAGCACGAGGAAGTTGGCCGGCTTGCCCTCTTCGATGCCGTACTGATCTTCGACGTTGAGCGTCCTGGCGCCGTTGTAGGTGATCAGGTCCAGACAACGATCGATCTCGTCAAACGACATCGTCTGCGCCAGGTGGATGCCGTTGTCGAGGATGTTCATCATGTTGCCGTTGCCGAGCGGATACCACGGGTCGTTGATCGAGTCCTGGCCAAAACAGACGTTGATGCCGCTCTCCCACATCTCCTTGACCCGGGTAAGGCCGCGGCGTTTGGGATAGGTGTCCTGGCGGCCCTGCAGATAGGCGTTCTCGGTCGGGTTGGCGATGAAGTTCATCCCCGACTGCTTGAACAGGCCCATCATGCGGAACGCCCAGACGTTGTCGGCCGACCCGAACGAGCATGTGTGGCTGGCGGTCGAGCGGGTGCCGATGTTTTCGATCATCACCAACGCGTTGAGCAATTCCACGTGACGGCTCATCACGTCGTCGGTTTCGTCGCAGTGCACGTCTATCAGCTTGCCGTACTTCTCGGCCAGCTCCACGGTGCGGCGGACGGACTTCTCACCGATCTCGCGGGCCCATTCGAAGTGCGGAATCCCACCGACGCAGTCCGCGCCCATCTTCAGCGCCTCCTCCATCATCTCGTCGCCGCCCTTGTAGGCGTACATGCCTTCCTGCGGAAACGCGACGATCTGGATGGTGACCTTCTCCTTGAGCTGAGCGCGGATCTCCAGCATCGCCTTCAGGCCAGTCAGCTTCGGATCGCAGACGTCGATGTGGGTGCGGATGAACTGGACGCCCTTGGAGACTTCTTCCTCGATGCCCTTCAGCGCCCGTTCTTTTGCATCTTCCAGCGTCTGGGTTTTCTTGACGTCGTGCCAGCGGGCGATGCCTTCGAACAGCGTGCCGCTGGTGTTCGCCGCGCCCTCGCTCTGGGCGGTATAGACGTAGTCAAGATGCAGGTGGGAATCCACATAGGGCGGAACTACGAGGCGACCCTTCAGGTCGATTTCCTCTTCGGCGGCGGGCAGGTTCCTGCCGATCTGCTTGATGGCGCCCTTGTCGACGAGGATTTCGCTGACCTCGTCGTGCTGTCGATAGATTCGTGCATGGGTGAACTTTTTCATGATGCTCCCTTTCGTTTACGGCGACGGACCGGGGGAAGACCGCAGCGTGCGTCTGGCCAGGAACGCAATGACGATGGCCGCGATAAAGCAGGCGAGGGACACGTAGACGATGTGCCTGACTCCCTCGGAAGGGGAGCGGTTCAAGAGCATGCCGCCGACCCAGGTCGCGATCATGATCGAGAGGTTGAACACGCTTGATTGCACCGACGTGGCCACATCCTTGGCGCTCTCGACCTGCTTGCTGACAGCGGTCTGGTACATGGTCACCAGCGGGCCGAAGGCCAGTCCCCACAGGAAGAACGCCACGTGCGAGACCCCCACCGTGCCCTTGAATGCGAGGAACATCGCCATGGAGAGGCCGCCGACGCCGAGCATGGCCACGATCAGGGGCCGCAGGTACGCATCGATGTAACGCGCCGAAACGACCACCGAAATCACCGAGCCGATCCCGAATATCAGCAGGGCGATTCCGATGCCGCCGGCGAAACCGATCATCTCCACCAGCAGGGCGATGTAGGTATAGACACCGTAATGCGCTGCGACAGACAAAAAGGTCAGCAGAAGGACGATCAGGATCGACGGCATCTTCAACATCGCCAGCGGCGAGTTGGTCCTGTCGAGCTTCTCGCCGCCGATGGAGGGCAGGAAGAAATATGACAGCACGGCGATCACTGCGACGATGGCACCCAGCCCCAGGAACACGCTGCGCCAACCGAGCGCGAGACCGAGGGCTGTCATCGCCGGCAGGCCGATGCTGATGCCCAGCGTGTTGCCGGACATGATCACCGTGATGGCCTTGCCGTGCATGTGCTCGGGTACCAGGCGGGTACCGTAGGCGGCGATCATCGGCCACATCACGCCCGCGCAGACGCCGCCGACAATCCGCGCCCCGATGATGATGGGATAGGAAGAGGACACGCCAACCACCACGTTGGACAACGCGAAGCCGATCAGCAGGGCCATCAGCAACGCCTTGCGGTTGAAGGCGAGGGTCGCGCTGATCAAGGGAATGGCGGCGACGGCGGAGGCCAGCGCATAGACGCCCACCAGAAAGCCGACGTCACTTTCCTCAATCCCGAGCCCGTCGGTCATCTGGGGGAGGATGCCCGAGGGGACGAGCTCGGACAGGATTCCCACGAACGTGACGCTGGCCATGAGGCCAAGAACAAACCAGGAAAAGGTGGGCTTGTCGGAGGAGGGGGCAGTGGCGGACAAAGTACTCTCCTTGTAGGCGAGTATCCCGGCTCCAGGCGTCTGGTAATGGGTGGAATCTGGACGACCCGCCGAGCCAAGCTCGGCGGAGGCACGTTACCTGCAGGTGAACGTCCGGAGCGTCAGGACATCGGTTCGGGTTCGCGCATCTCGCCGATCTTCGGCGGCAGCGGGATGAATTCCTCGTTGTCGAGGTCCGGCAGTTTCATGCGCCCGGCGGACCAGTCCTCGCGCGCCTGGTCGATGCGCTCCCTGGAGGAGGACACGAAGTTCCAGTCGATGTAGCGCGGTCCGACCGGATCGCCGCCCAGCGCCATGACCACCGCGTCGCCGTCGGCGGCGATGGTTGCCGGCTTGCCGGGCGCGAGGACGGCCATGACTCCTTGCTCGATGCGCTGGCCGGCCAGCTCCACCGCGCCTCGTGCCACGTAGACCGCACGTTCCGGGTATTCGGCAGGCAGCGAGACCCGTGCGCCATCACGCATGTCCCAGTGGACATAAAACTGCGGAGATTCGGTCCGCACCGGCGAGACCACCCCCGACAGGCGCCCGGCAATGAGTCGCCCGACCACGCCGTCGGCGTCAAAGACCGGCAGCGCCGCGCTGGTGTAGTGCCAGAACCCGGGGTCCATTTCCTCACGCTCGTCGGGCAGTGCGACCCAGGCCTGGATGCCGTCCAGCAGCCCGCCTTCCCGGCGCAGGCGTTCAAAGCGCTCCGAGTGCGTGATTCCGCTGCCCGATGTCATCAGGTTGACCTCGCCGGGACCCACCGCCTGCTCCGATCCGACACTGTCGCGATGCATGATCTCGCCATCGAACAGATAGGTCAGGGTGGACAGACCGATGTGCGGATGCGGGCGCACGTCCGCCTCGCGCGGCAGGCCGGGCGCCATGTCCTTGGGGCCCATGCGGTCAAAGAAGATGTACGGGCCCACCATGCGGCGCTGCGCGAACGGAAGGACGCGTCCGACCTCGAAACTGCCGAGGTCACGGGTGCGCTGCTGGATGACAAGTTCGATCACGCAGGTACTCCTTCTGAGTCAGCTGTCACTGGGCACCTTGCTCAGCATGTGCTCGATGTGCTCGTGGAAGGACTTGAGGTAGTTGCCAAGGAACTTCGCGGTGGACTCGTTCGCGATCTCGCCGGCGTCATTGATCATCCCGTCCTTGAAGTGGATGTAGGCCTCGGGTGAATTCATCTGCGGGGAGTCGAGGAAGCCCAGGATGCTGCGCAGGTGCTGCTGGCATACGGCGGTCCCGATCGCACCGATCGATGCACCGACCACGGCGCTGGGAATCCCGGCAAACGAGTTGGTCCCCCACGGGCGGCTGGCCCAGTCGAACGCGTTCTTCAGCCCGCCGGGAACGGACCGGTTGTACTCCGGGGTCACGATCAGGATCGCATCGCAGCTCTCGATGTCCTTCTTGAATTTGCGTCCGACCTCGGGGTAGTCCGGGTCGTAGTCGTAGCTGTAGATCGGCAGGTCGCGGTAGGAGATCTCCTCGAACTGCAACGCTTCCGGTGCGAGCTTGAACATCGCATTGGCCAGCTTCCGGTTGATCGATTCGGTGGCCATGCTGCCAATCAGGTACCCAACTTTGTACGTCTTCATCGCTCAGCTCCTTGTGCCCGACGGGAGGGACCTCCCGTAGTATCTGGGACCCTTATACGGCCGGGGCAGTAACGGATCGATGAAACACCTTAGCTCCACCGAGCGTCTCTACGCGCTGGTCGCCAATGAAGAGGACGCGCGCGTCTGCACCGACATCAGCGAGGATGCGTGCAGGGAAGTGCCCGGCAACTTCTTCCGCATCATCGTCGCCAGCATGTTCACCAAGATCGGTGACCTGCTGATCAACCCCAAGACCGTGCTGGCCTGGCTGATCGTGGCGGTCGGTGCGCCCCAGGCACTGGTCGGGGTGCTGGTGCCGATCCGCGAGTCCGGCTCGCTGATTCCGCAGCTGGTGATCGGCGCCTGGGTCCGACGGCACCCGGTCCGCAAGTGGTTCTGGGTGATGGGCGCGATCCTGCAGGGGCTGGCCGTGCTCGGCATGGCCCTGGCCGTTTGGCTTCTGGAGGGTGTGCCGGCGGCACTGACGGTGGTGGGTCTGCTGGTGGTGTTCAGCGTCAGCCGCGGGTTCTGCTCGGTGGCCATGAAGGACGTGCAGGGCAAGACCGTGCCGAGGTCCCGGCGGGGACGCCTGGCCGGGTTGGCTTCCACTCTGTCGGGCGTGGTCGCGCTGATCGTCGGGCTGCTGCTGTTTGAGGGCGGCAGTGATCCCAGCATGCGTTTTTACTCATTCCTCCTGCTGGCGGCCGGGCTGTGCTGGTTTGTGGCGGCTGCGGTGTTTGCCGGATTGGATGAGTTCGACGGCGAGACGGCCGGTGGTGGCAACGCCCTGCGGGAGGCCGTCAGCAGCCTCAGCCTGCTGGGGCGCGATGCGCCCTTCCGCAACTTCGTGATCGCCCGGGCGTTCCTGCTGGCGTCCGCCCTGGGTTCGCCGTTCGTGGTGGTACTCGCGCAGCAGAGGGATGAAAGCGCCGTGCTGCTGGGCGGCTTCGTCGTCGCATCCGGGCTGGCCAGCGCGGTCAGCGCAAGCGTGTGGGGCTTCATGGCGGATGCGTCCAGCCGTCAGGTGATGATCCTGGGCGGCGGTCTGGCCGCTGCGGTGTGCCTGTTCGTCGCCGGACTGACGCTGCTGAGTCCCTCGTGGCGCGTCGGCGGATGGTTCTATCCCGGGGCGTTTTTTGTGTTTGCGATCGCCCATTCCGGTGTACGCATCGGCCGCAAGACCTACCTGGTGGACATGGCCGAGGGCAACCGGCGCACCGACTACACGGCGGTCAGCAACACCGTGATCGGGGTGCTGCTGCTGGTGACCGGTGGCCTCAGCGCGGCCGTGGCCATGCTGGGCACTTCCTGGGCCTTGCTCCTGCTCGGGGCCATGGGCCTGCTCGGCACAGCGTGGTCGTGGCGCTTGCCCGAAGTCTCCCGCACGGCGGCCAACACCACCGATGACGGCGAGTGATGAGACCGGATGATGCGCGTCAGAACGCGATGCTGCTCTTCAGCCCGAACACCAGGGCGTTGTCGTTCCCGCGGTTCCCGCCCGGGTGGCGGACGTACTGCAGGTTCGGTCGCAGGGTGACGGACGTTAGCGGACTCCAGCCGTAGAAAACTTCGGCGACGTATTCGTTGCCATCCATCACCGGCCCCGCATCCGCGGGATGCAACTGGTTGTACAGGCGCTGATGGTCGGCCGCGCGGCCGTTCGCGTGGGTGGCGCCAACCGCGAAGCCCGCCGAGTCCTTCGCGCGTCCGAACAGTCCCTGGTATTCCACGCCCAGCGCGATCTGGCGGTCGGTGGCGGAGGTGTCCCGATCGGCTTGCGTGACATTGAGGAAAACCGTGGCGCCTGAATCCCCGGTCCCGCTGATCTTCTGCTGGAAGCTCAGGTAGGCGCCGTCGCGATGACTGTGTTGCAGCGGTTCGCCGTCACTGAGCGCGATCGGCTGCCGATGGCGGTCCCAGTACAGATCGGAACCTTCCGCGCTGCTGTACCACGCGCCGACCTTGTAGTTGCCGGCCCGCCCGTTGAACTGCGGCTTCCAGACGAACTCCAGCGGGATCAGCACGCCTGTCGTGCCGTCGGGGAAATCCGGCTTCCAGCCGTTGCGGCGAGCGTAGCCGTCATCCACGTATTTGGGATTGACCTGATACGCGCCGATCTGCACATAGGTGCTTTCAGTGGTGTTGAGCTTCAAGCGCGTCGCCCACTGGCTCGTGGGCCAGTTCACCCAGTAGTCGCCGACGATGTTGCCGGGCTGGGCGCCGCAAAAGGTGAGGTTCTGGAAATTGCAGGAGAACTGGTGGAAATCCTCCCCCACCGGCAGCCGTCCGATGCGCCAGTCCAGCCTGCCGTCCAGGAAGCTCTGGCCCAGCGCGAGGACGGTCATGTGCAGGGTCTGGCCGCGGCCGTAGACTTCCTGCAGCAGCTGGTTGTTGCCGATCTGCGCATCGGCGCCCAGATCCCGGCCGTTGCGCAAGTCGGTGATCATCCTGGAAGCCGGACCCCGCGTGCCGCGCTGGAAGATCGTCGAGAACTACCGCAACCGCCCCAACAAGCTGGACTACAACGCGCCGTACCCGGACCAGCCCTGGGCGCCCAAATCCTCCGGCGGTCCCTACGCCGATGACTACCTGCAGAATGTCGGCCCGTTCACGCTCAAGCCGGGCATGTTGCGGCTGGTTGGTGGCACGACCTGGCATTACGCCGGTGCGGCGTGGCGCTACATTCCCAACGATTTCAAGATCAGGACGCTGTACGGCGTCGGCCGCGACTGGCCGATCGACTACGACGACCTCGAGCCGTGGTACCAGCTGGCCGAGGAGGCGATGGGTGTCTCGGGCAGCGAAACCGACGACCAGAGCGGCCAGGGCGGCGCGCCTTTTCCGCCGCGCTCCAAGCCGTATCCGATGCCGATGCGGCCATGGACGCATTACACCAAGCGCCTGTCGGAGACCTTCACCGCTGCGGGCCATCACTTCATCGATGAGCCCAACTCCACCAATTCCCAGCCCTACGACGGTCGCCCGGCGTGCAGTGGCAACAACAACTGCATGCCGATCTGCCCGATCGGTGCGCTGTATTCGGGCGAGGTGCACGCCTACAAGGCCGAGCGCGCCGGCGCAAAACTGCTGGAGAACTCGGTCGCCTGGAAGCTGGAGAAGGGCGCAGGCGGCAAGATCGTGGCGGTGCACTACAAGTCGCCGGAGGGCAAGTCGACCCGCATCACCGCCAAGTACTTCATCGTCGCGGCCCACGGCGTGGAAACACCCAAACTGCTGTTGATGTCGGAGGTCGCCAACTCCTCCGACCAGGTCGGACGCAACCTGATGGACCACACCGGCATCGCGTTGAACATGCTCACCAAGGAAGCGTTGTGGCCGGGCCAGGGCCCGGTGCAACAGAGCGGCATCTTCGATCGCCGCGATGGCGAACACCGCAGGCAGTACGCCGCGATCAAGCACTCACCGCGCAACGGCATCGCCAACCAGCTCGTCACCGAACCGCTGCTGGAGGAGGGCTTGATGGGCAGCGAGCTGGACCGGTGCATCCGCCATGACGCCGCGCGCTTTGTCGAGATTTCCACCACCTTCGAGATCCTGCCGCTGCCGCAGAACCGCATCACGCTGAGCCCGAAGAAGGACGCGATCGGCCTGCCCAAGCCGCAGATCTATTACGACGTGGACGATTACTTCCGTACCGCCGTCGACGTGGCCAAGCAGGACTACCAGCGTTTTGTGAAGCTGTTCGAAGCCAAGCTGCTCGATGACGACAGCGGTCCGCAGAACCGCGACCACATCATGGGCAGCGACCCGGCCGATTCGGTCGTGGATGGCGATTGCCGCACGCACGACCACCCCAACCTGTTTCTGGCTACCACCGGTGTGATCCCGGCCTCGGGGGTGATCAATCCGACCCTGACCGGCGCGGCACTGGCCTTGCGCGCCGCCGACGTCATCCGCCGGGAAATATGACCATGCGAGGAGCCCCCATGCCCATGGCGTCGTCTGATCTGGCCCGGCGGATAGTGCTGCTGGTGGTGCTGTGCGTCAGCGGCGGCGCGATGGCGCAGACGGGACAGGACACGAGCCTCGTGGAGCGGGGCCGCTACCTGGCCACCGCAGCGGACTGCGTCGCCTGCCACACAACCGACCCGGCCAAGCCGTTCGCCGGAGGCGTGTCGATCCCCACGCCGTTCGGCCAGATCGTCGCGCCCAACATCACGCCCGATCCCGACACCGGCATCGGCAAATGGACCGACGAGGAGTTCTATCGGGCGATGCACGAGGGGGTGGGCAGGAATGGCGAGAACCTGTACCCGGCGTTCCCCTACGACGCCTTCACCAAGCTCTCGCGCGAGGACGTGCTGGCCATCAAGGCCTATCTGTTCAGCCTGCCGGCGACGAGCCGGGACAATCCGGTCAGCGAACTGGACTTTCCGTTCAACCAGCGCTGGATCCTGTCGGGCTGGAAGCTGCTGAACCTGCGCAAGGGCGAGCTGAAGCCCGACCCGGCGCAGGATGATGCATGGAACCGTGGCGCGTATCTGGTCGAGGCGCTCGCGCACTGCGGCACCTGCCACACGCCGCGCGACTTCAGCATGGGCAGCGACGAGAGCCGGAAGTTCGGCGGCGGCGCGGTCGGCAGCTGGCAGGCCTACAACATCACGCCTGATCCGGTCAGCGGTATTGGTGACTGGAGCGACGATGAGCTGGTGGAATACATGCGCACCGGCCTGGTCGCCGGCAAGGGCGGCGCCGCCGGCGGGATGGGCGAGGCGGTCGAGCATTCGCTGAGCAAACTGCCCGAGCAGGACCTGCGTGACATCGTCACCTACCTGCGCGCGCAGAAGCCGGTCCGCGATCCGGCCGACGAAAAGCCGCGCCACGGCTGGGGCGCGCCGAGCGAGGACGTCAGCGCGTTCCGCGGCGACGAGACCGGTGACAGCCCCGATGGTCGGGCGATCTTCTACGGTGCGTGTTCCTCGTGCCATGGCATGGCGGGCGCCGGCACCGACGACGGAGAATTCCCGCCGCTGTTCGGCAACACCGTGGTCGGTGCCAGGCATGCGAACAACCTGGTCATGGCCATCCTTGAAGGCGTCCATCGCACCGTGGATGGCGAGACCGTCAGCATGGAGGCCTTCGAGCACAAGCTGACCAGCGCCGAGGTGGCCGCGGTCAGCAACTACGTGCTGAAAACCTACGGCAATCCGGCCGGCGCAACGGTCGATGCGGCAATGGTCGATGAGCTGCGCAGGAACGCCGGTGAGCAACCGCTGGTGGCAAAGCTCGCCATGCCGGGGCTGATCATCGGTGTGATCGTCATCCTCGCCTTGGTGTTCTGGTTGCTGACCCGACGCAGGCGCCGCTCGCTCCGCTGAAGACTCTGCCAGCCGCGGAAGGCCAAGGAGAAGGGCAGCTCAGAAGTGGTTGTCGCCGACGAACGTCGGCGGCGTCTGCAGGTCCTGGTCCGCCGCCGCGTTGGCCACCTTGTCGGCAATGAGCGTGCGACGGTCACGCTGATCCTTGAACGCCATCGCCAGCGCGACCACCACCACCAGCGAAATCATGCCGAAGCCAATGACCACGGCCACCGACCAGGACCACCGCGCCAGCGATGCGAAGACCGCCGCGGTGATGACGGCGATTCCCACTGATGTACCAATGCGCTGGCCGGTCTGCATGATCGCCCCCGAGCTGCCCGCATACTCCAGCGGCACCTCGGCCAGCGTCAGGGTCTGGTTGGGACTGATCACGGCGCCCTGCGCCAGGCCGATGAACGACAACGACAGCATGAGCCACCACACGCTCAGGCCATATTGCTCATGCAGGAAAACGACCGCGATGCTGGCGGCGAGGCCGAACAGGGCGAGGAAGAGTCCGGCAATCACGATCCTGCGACCGTACTGGTTCACCCGCCGCCCGGACCAGTGCGCCGCATAGGCCGAGAGCAAGGCACTCGGAATCCCGAACAGGCCAGACTCAAACGCGGTCTTTCCCTGCCCATCCTGCACGTACAGCGCCACCAGCACCCAGATGCTGGTCATGCCGGTGAAGTACAGCGTCATGATGGCCGTGCCGTTGGTAAAGCTGCTGGTACGGAAGATGTCCAGGTCCACCATCGGCGTGTGGCCCAGCCGCGGGCAGCGCTGCTCCCACCGCACCCATAGCCAGACCAGGACGCCTCCGACCGGCAGCAAGCCCCACCACAGCGGCGAGCCACCGGATTCCATGAACGGGTAGAGGATCGCCAGCAGCGCCAACCCCAACAGGATCGAGCCGACCGGGTCCAGCGACCAGAGCCAGCTTGCCGGTTTCTCCCTGCCGCCGGTCGTCGCCTGCGGCGGCTTGCGGAAAAGCGGCTTCGGGAACCACCTCATCCCCAGGATGATCGCGATGATGCCGATAGGCACATTGACCAGGAAGGTCAGGCGCCAGCCGAGTTCCGGCCCGCCGGCGCCGATCAGGAAACCGCCGAGCACCGGGCCGATCGCCACTGAAACGCCCACCGCCGTTCCCAGGTAGCCGAAGGCCTTGCCGCGATCATCGCCGCGGAAGTAATGCTGGATCATCCCGATCACCTGCGGGCTAAGCAGGCCGGAGCCGATCCCCTGGACGAAGCGCGCCGCGTTGAGCCACATCGCATCCGAGGCGAATCCGGCCGCGATGGAGGACACGGTGAAGATGCCCACACCGACGAGGAAGATCCCGCCGCGCCCGACGATGTCGCCCGCGCGCCCGGCGGCCACCAGGATGATCCCGAAGGTCAGCGCATAGCCCGACAATACCCACTGCAGGTCCGACTGGTCGGCATCCAGACCGACCTGGATGGAGGGCAGGGCGACGTTGACGATGCTCACGCCGATCAACGACATGAAGATCACGCCCAGCAGCACCGCCAGGATGCGCCAGCGGCTCGCGCCCTCTGCCTGGTCCATCAAATGGCGGCCACCGCTGCAGACACTGACGATGTACTCGAGAGCAGCTCGAACTGCTTGCCCCAGGTGTTGTTGGCGTCCAGCACCTGCAGCAGCACCGTGGCCACGTCATCGCGCGGGACGGTACCGTGGCGGCCGAGGTCTTTGCCGATCTCCACCTTGCCGGTGCCGGCTTCGTCGGTGAGCGAACCGGGGCGAACGATCGTGTAGTGCAGATCGCTCTCGCGCAGGTGCTCGTCGGCGGCCTGCTTGGCGGCGAGGTAATGCTGCAGGCCCTCGGGTCCTTGTCCCGGCGCGTCGGCGCCCATGGAGGAGACCATCACGAAGCGCTCGATACCTGCCTTCTGCGCTGCATCGATGACCGCGATTGCGCCGTCCCGGTCGACCGCATCGGTCTTCTCCGCGCCGCCCTTGCCGCCCGAGCCCGCGGTGAAAATGACCGCATCGCAGCCGTCCAATGCGGTCTGGATGTCGTGCTCCAGATCCGCCACCACGGTGGCATCGGCGCCACGCTCTCGCAGCTCCGCCGCCTGCTTCGCGTCGCGGATCATTGCCTGGCTTTGATGCGGGCCGGAGGCCATCTGCTGGATCAGCCGACGGCCGATATTGCCGTTTGCACCGACGATGAGGACGCGCATGGGAGTTTTCCTGAATGAGTGAGGCCGGCGCTGTCGCATGCAGCAGAAGCAGGCGGCTCAAAGAACAGGGCTGCGACGATTTGGCTGTGGAAGCCCGGCTGCGGGAGCGCCGGTGCCTGTTCTACGCCATCGGGTGTCCAGTGCGCGTGTGCAAGCACGCTGCGCGTCAGCGCGCGACGGTCGACGCCTCACCTCTGGGCAGGCAATCCGTCGCGAGGTGGTGCCTGCCGGATCCTTACAGGTCGACCGGCAGCGCCTTCTCGACGCGCGCGAACCACTCGCCGTCGACGGGCACAAACATCGCGCAGGTCTCCATCGGTCCCTTGTAGATGTGGACCGAGATCGCGATCTGGTCGCTGCTGCTGTTGCGGATCGCGTGGTATTCGTGCGGCGGGATCAGGCTGCCGGCGCTGCCCGGCCCGGCGATCATGCCGCCGGTGCCGCGGAAGCGGAAGCGCTCGCCGTCGCGCTCAAGCAACTCGTACTGGGTGATGTCCAGACCGCCCTGCCAGACGCCTTCCACGCACCACAGGCCGCAGTGGTCGTGCACGGGGGTGCCCTGGCCGGGCCCCCAGGTCATCGCCACAACGCTGTAGCCGTGCTCGGCGCTGCGATAGATCTCGCGGCGTGCGTAATGACCTTCGATGGGCTCGGAGACGCAATCGGGCAGCTGGATCTCGCTGTCGGGGATGATGCTGGACAGCGCATTGCGCAACGCTGCGGTGACCTGGTGCTCGTCGCCGCGGCTGACGGCGGCATCGAGCAGGGCGACGAGCTTGGCTCGGCCGGGGAAGCTGATGTCGGGCGGGGTGAGGTCGGGCAAGGCGTTTGCGTTCATGTGATTGATTCTACTGGATGGGCTCGCGAGCGCCTGGGCACGCAATCCGCCGATCAGCGCAGGTCGCGCGAATCACAGGCTGTCGAAAAACGTCCGGATTGCCGGGCAGTAGCGGTCGTAGTCCACCAGGAATGCGTCATGGCCTTGCGGGGACGGCATCGGCAGGCACTCCGCCGCTGCGCCGCCCTCGCGCAATCCGTCCGCAATCTCCATCTGCTGCTGCAGCGGGAACAGGACATCGGTCTGCGCACCAATGGTCAGCGCACGATCGATGCGGATCGCTGCGAGTCCGGCGCGCGTGTGGGCCTGGCTGGCCGCGCGGTCGCCCACCTCGCGGTCGGCGCAGTGGTCGCCCAGATCGAACCAGTCCATGGAGCGACTCAGGTACAGGTAGCAGTTGGGATCGAAATGGCGGACAAAGCGGCGCGCGTGGGCTTCCAGGTAGCTTTCCACCTGGAACTCGAGGCCAAAGGGCTCGTCGTCGGTCTGCTCCGGGTCGAGCCTGACCCGACCGAAGCGGCCATCCCATTCCAGCGCCGAGCGATAGGTGATGACGCCCAGCTTGCGCGCCATGCGCATGCCGGACTCCGGGTAGGCTGCGTCGCTGTAATCGCCACCGTTGAAGTTCGGGTCGAGCCGAATCGCCTCGCGCTGCAAGGAGCGGATGGCGATCGACCATGGCAGTGCGCGGGCGGCGCCGGCGACGTTCAGATGCGCGGCGGCGATGCCCGGGTGGCGGATCAGCAGCGACAGCGCGACCATCCCGCCCATCGAATTGCCGACCACGCAGGCCAGGCGGTCGATGCCCAGCGCGCGGACCACATGGGCGAGGGCGTCGGCGCCGTCCTCGATGGAGAGCTCGGGAAAACGGAAGCGGTACGGCAGCCCCGTGTCGGGGTTGCTGGAGGCGGGCCCGGTGGATCCCTTGCAGCTGCCGAGCGGATTGGCGCAGATGACGAACCAGCGATCGGTATCGATCGGCTTACCCGGGCCGACCATCGGCTCCCACCAGCCATCCGCCGGATTGGCCTCGGACGAGGCCATGTGGGCGTTGGGCGAGAGGCCGGGCGCGACCAGCACCGCGTTGTCGGCGGCGGCGTTGAGTTCGCCCCAGGTCTCGTAGGCAATCCGCGCACCGTGCAGGCGGCCGCCGCGTTTCATCGGAAAGGGCGAGGGCAGGTCGATCCAGCGCGTGCCTGGCGGAATGAATTCGGTCATTGCGCGGCCATTATTTGACCACCTGGTCGATCAGCAGCGCCGCGGCGACTTCGGGCCCGGCCTCGACCTCGACCGGCGCCGACTCGAAATCGCCGGGGCGTGCGCTGGCCTCACCGCTGGCGGAAATGCGCGCGCTCAGGCGCACCTGCTCCAGCTCGGACAGCTTCATGGTCGGCATCAGGCTGTCGCTGTCGGTCAGGGTCACCGTGAGCGGGAACGCACCGGCCTGCAGCTTCTTGACCGCGACCGGCACGGGGGACCCATTGGTCTGGCGGGCGATGACGAAGACGCTAGCGCCCTGCGGATACTGCATCGCCAGACGCGGGTCGAGCGATACGCTGACGGTGATGTTCACCGGCGACGCGGCGACCGGTGCGGCCTCAGGCAGCGGTTCCATCCCGGCATCCAGTCGCGCGGCGTCGATCTGCGGACGCAGGCTGGCGGCCGTTGCAGCATCCACCTGGTCGAGCAGCGGTTCCCAGGTCGCGACCGCGGCTGCGGCGTCGCCGGCCTGGCGCTGGGCGATACCGAGGAACCAGCGGGCGCGCTGGTGGTCGGGTTGCTGGGCGAGCGCGCGCTCCAGCATGCTGACCGAGATGGCGTCGAAACTGCGGTCGGCGTGCGAGCGGGCGCGGACCTCGGCGGCTTCGGCGAGGATATCGGGATCATCGGGTGCCAGCTTCAACGCCCGGTCATAGGCATGCATCGACTGCTCGATATCACCTTGCGCAAGATGCGCGCGGGCGAGCAAGCGCCAGCCTTCCACCTGGTTCGGGTCGCGGGCCAGCTCGGCCTCCAGTTGACCGACCGCGTCAGCCAGCGTCTCCGGCGCGGTGCGCTGCAGCGGATCCAGCGCGCGAGGTGTGCCCACAACCGAATAAATCAGCCCGGCGCTGGTCGCCAGCAGCACCGCCAGCGCGATGCCCGGCAAGGGACGGCTGCGCCACAGCGGCCGCAGCACCCACAGCATCGAGGCCAGGGCCATGCCAAGTCCGGCGATCACGAAAACAGTCATCACCACTCCTGGTCTTCATCAATGGCGGCGGTGGCTTTTGCGTTGTCAGCGGTTCCGGCCGCACCCATCCGCGCATGCCGCCGGACCACGTTGATCACGACCACCGCGCCGGCCAGCAGCACCAGGGCCGGGCCGAACCAGAGCAGCCAGGTCTTGGTGTCCATCCGCGGCCGGTACAGCACGAACTCGCCGTAGCGCGCCACCAGGTACTCCTTGACCTCCGCGTTCGACTTGCCCTGGCGCATCAGCGTCAGCACCTCGTGGCGCAGGTCCTGGGCGATGGCCGCATTGGAGTCGGCCAGTGACTGGTTCTGGCATTTGACGCAGCGCAACTCGCCGGCAAGGTCGTGGAAGCGGTCGGCTTCGGCCTGGTCGGTGAACTGCATCGGCGAGGGGTCCCTGACCGCCTGCGCGACGGCCAACGCCGGCAACAGCAGGGCGAGCAGCAATATCAGCGGCCAGGATCGCCTCATGATTCAGCGTCCATGCGATCGAGCAGGGGGATGAGCTCGTCGTCGAGGATCTGCTGGGTCACGGTGCCAACGTGCTTCCAGCGAACCACACCCTTGGCGTCGACCAGGAAGGTCTCCGGTGCGCCGTAGATACCCCAGTCCAGCGCGGTCTCGCCGCTGTAGTCGGCCAGCACCACGAAGTAGAGGTTGCCGAACTGCTCCAGCCAGCGCAGGGCGTCTTCGCGTTCGTCCTTGAGGTTGTAGCCGACCACGCGCACGCGCTTGGTCTCGGCAAATCTGGTGAGCACCGGATGCTCGACCCGGCACTCCGGGCACCAGCTGCCCCAGACGTTCATCAGGTACGGCTCGCCCAGCAGGTCCCTGGACGAGATGCGGTAGGACGCGTCATGCAGCACCGGCAGGTCCAACGCCGGCGCCGGCTTGCCGATCAACGGCGAGGGCAGGGCTTCGCGATCCTGGTTGCGGCTCAGGATCACGCCCGCCAGCAGCAGGGCGCCAATGGCCGCAGCGGCCAGCAGCGGCACCCAGCGCGAGAAGGTCGATTTTTCGATGGGAGTCATGGCGTGGCCTCGGGTCGGACAGCAGGCGGCGCCGGCCGGCGGAATCGTTTGTCGGAAGCCGATACCAGCCCGCCAAGCATCATCAGCAGCGCGCCGGCCCAGATCCAGCGCACGAACGGCTTGACCTGCATCCGCAGCGCCCAGGCGTCGTTGCCCAGCGACTCGCCGATTGCGACGTAGAGGTCGCGGGTGACGCCGCTGACGATCGCCGCCTCGGTCATGACTTCGCCGCCGCTGGCGTAGGTGCGCTTCTCGGGGTGCAGCTCGGCAAGCGGCTTGCCGTCCTTGAACGCGTGCACGGTGGCGTAGCTGGCGGTGTAGTTCGGGCCCTGGCGCATGTCCACGCCGTCGAAGCGGAACGCGTAGTGGCCCAACTCCACGGTCTCGCCGGCCTTGACCGCCACTTCCTTCTGCTGCTCCAGGCCTTCAACCAGCAGTGCGCCGACCAGGAACACCGCCACGCCCAGATGGGCCAGGGTCATGCCCAGCATTTCGGCGGTCATGCGCGTCTTGGTGCCCTTGTAGCGGGACCACACGAAACGCAGCGTTCCCAGCCCCACCCAGGCGGCGCCGAAGATGCCCGCGGCCACCTTCCAGCGACCCTGCGGTGCAAGGAAGAACGCGGCCACGCCGGCCACCAGAGCAACGAGCAGCCACGGCGCCAGCATTGCGATCACCCGCGATGGCTGGTCACGCTGCCAGCGCGTCAGCGGCCCGAAGGGCAGCAGCAACACGATCGGCGCCATCAACAGGATGAACAACAAGGCGAAGTAGGGCGGCCCGACGGAGATCTTGCCCAGCTCCAGCGCGTCGGCCAGCAGCGGGTACAGCGTGCCCAGCAGCACCATCGCGCAGGCCGTCGCCAGCAGCAGGTTGTTGGCCAGCAGCAGGGTTTCCCGCGAATAGACCGCAAACGGCTTGTCGTGATGAATTCCCGGCGCACGGATGGCGTAGAGAACCAGCGAGCCGCCGATCACGATGCCCAGGAAGATCAGGATGAACAGGCCGCGCGCGGGATCAGCCGCGAAAGCGTGCACGCTGGTCAGCACGCCGGAGCGCACCAGGAAGGTGCCCAGCAGCGAGAGCGAGAAACTGGCAATCGCCAGCAGCAGGGTCCAGCCGCGGAAGCTGCCGCGCTTCTCGGTAACGGCCTGGGAGTGCAACAGCGCGGCACCGGCCAGCCATGGCATGAAGCTCGCGTTCTCGACCGGATCCCAGAACCACCAGCCGCCCCAGCCGAGCTCGTAATACGCCCACCAGCTGCCCAGCGCGATGCCCAAGGTAAGGAATGACCAGGCGACGTTGGTCCACGGCCGCGTCCAGCGCACCCAGCGCGTGTCCACCCTGCCGTCCAGCAGCGCGGCGATGGCGAAGGAGAACGGCACGGCGAAACCCACGTAGCCGATGTACAGCATCGGCGGATGGATGATCATCCCCGGGTCCTGCAGCAGCGGGTTGAGGTCGCGGCCTTCCATCGCGGCAGGCAGCAGCCGCTCGAACGGGTTGCTGGTGAAGATCAGGAAGGCGAGGAAGCCCAGGCTGACAATGCCCATCACTCCGAGCACGCGGGCGACCACCTCCGCCGGCAGGCGCTGGGAGAACTTCGCCACCGCGCCCGTCCACAGCGTGAGCACCGTCGCCCACATCAGCAGCGAGCCCTCGTGCGCGCCCCAGACGGCGGTGTAGCGATAGCCCAGTGGCAGCAGGGAGTTGGAGTTCTCCGCCACGTACCGCAGCGAGAAATCCTGGGTGACAAAACCGATCGTCAGCACCACGAACGCGAAACCCACCAGCACCATCTGCGCGTAGGCCGCCGGCCGGGCGACCGCCATCCAAGTGTGGATGCCGCGGTGGGCACCAATGAGTGGCAGCGCGGCCTGCAGCGCCGCCACCAGCAGGGCAAGAATCAGGGCGAGTTGGCCCAGCTCCGGCAGCATGCCTACGGCCCCGCCGGCGTATCGACGTCGTGTTTCTGGTGCGCGATGCCCATCTTGTCGGCCACTTCCTTGGGCATGTAGGTCTCATCGTGCTTGGCCAGGACCTGCTCGGCGACGAAGCGGTCGCCCTCCATCCTGCCGGTGGCGATCACCGCCTGGTTTTCACGGAACAGGTCCGGGAGGATGCCGGTGTAGACGACGGGCATCTCGGCGTCGCCGTCGGTCACGCTGAAGTGCGAGTCCAGCGATCCGTCGGTGCGTTTCAGCGAACCTTCGGCAACCATGCCGCCGAGGCGGAACCGCGCCTGGCCCGATGAGACGTCCGCGCCGGCCTCGCCGGTGATCACCTCGTTGGGCGTGTAGAGATAGGCGACGTTGCGCTGCAGCGCCATGGCCACCAGCGAGGCGGCGATGGCGGCGGCGACGACAAGGGCAAGCACCCAGATCAGGCGGCGGCGGCGAATCGGATTCATCGGGTCAACTCGTTGGAGACGGAGGTCGGCGCCTGGTGCGCGCGGGCGGCGGCCTGCCGCGCGACACGGCGACGTGCGGTGCGCAACTCCCTGCGCACCTGCAGCCAGCTGGCGAGGAACTCCCCGCCCAGCACGACCGCAAACACCGCGTAGGCGGCAATCACATAGCCCAGGTAACTCATGGCGAGATACCCGGGCTCGTCTGGGGCCTGTCACCGGTCGGCGCGGACGCCAGCGCGGCGACCCAGGCCTTGCCCGATTCGCGGCGCAGGTTGTCGGCGCGCGCGCGCACCAGCAGCGCGCCGATGAACCACAGCTTGGTACCGACCAGCATCCAGATCAGCGGCTGCAGCATGCTGGGGTCCATCGTCGACTCGCCCAGCAGCCGGATCGTCTGCCCTTGGTGCAGCGAGTTCCACCACACCACCGAGTAGCGGATGATTGGCAGCAACACCACGCCGACAATCGCCAGCAGTCCTGCGGCGCGCGCGGCACTGCGGCGGTCATCAATCGCGTTGTACAGGCCGATCACGCCCAGATACAGGAACAGCAGGATCAGCTGGGTGGTCAGGCGCGGGTCCCAGTCCCACCAGGTGCCCCACATCGGCTTGCCCCAGATCGAGCCGGTGGCCAGGGTAATCAGGGTGAACCCGGCGCCGATCGGTGCACAGGCCATCGCCAGGATCTCGCACAGCTTGATCCGCCAGACCAGCGCGATCGCGGCGTAGATCGCCATCAGGCCGAACACCGCCAGGCTCATCCATGCCGCCGGCACGTGGATGTACAGGATGCGGAAGCTGTCGCCCTGCTGGTAGTCGGCCGGCACGGTGAACAGGGCGCCATAAATACCCCACGCCATCACCAGCAGGCCCAGCCCGTACGCCCAAGGCGCCCAACGGGCGGCGAAACGGTCGAAGGTGGGAGGCGAACCGAGTTTGTGGAACCACAGAACGATGGGATTCATATGCCTCAATTCAGAGCAATCCGGATCGCCGCTGCTGCCACCAGTGGCGCCAGCACCAGCGCTACCGCCAGTCCGGCGCCCAGCAGGAGCAGCGGGCCGACCGGATCCAGCCCCTGCGCCGCTGCAGCGACGCTGCCGGCGCCGAAGACCAGCACAGGCACGTAAAGGGGCAGGGCCAGCAAGGCGACAAGTATACCGGAGCGCCTCATTCCAACGGTCAATGCGGCAACCACGGCGCCCAGCAGGCTCAGCAGGGGAGTACCCAGTGCCAGGGCGGCCATCAGCACGGGCAATTGGGCCCGCGGCAGATGCATCAGTTCGGCCAGGAACGGCGCGGCGAGCAGCAGCGGCAGGGCCGTGGTCGCCCAGTGCATGAGGGTGCGCACGCCCACCAGCCAGCCCAGCGGCACCGGCGCGAGCATCCATTGCTCCAGGGACCCGTCCTCGGCATCGCCGCGAAACAGTGTGTCCAGCGAGAGCAGGCCGGCCAGCAGGATCGCGACCCAGAGCACCGCCCCCGCGACCGCGGCAAGGGTGTCGGGCTCGCCGCCGAGGGCCAGCGCGAACAGCACCACCACCAGCAGCGCGAACAACGCGGGCTGGAACGCATCGCCGCGGCGGCGCCACAGCAGGCGCAGGTCGCGCTTCATCAGCGCCTTTGCGGAGCCGGCAAGACCGGGCAGGGCGTTGCTCATGCGATTGCCGCGCTCGACGGTCGGACCATCTCGAGCATGCGCGTGCGCACCGGCGGCGCCGCGTAGGCACCGTGGGTCGTCACCAGGGCCGCCCCGCCGCTGCGCAGGTGTGCCTGGATCATCCGGTTGACCAGCTCGATGCCTTCCAGGTCCAGGTTGGCGTAGGGCTCATCCAGCAGCCACAGCGGTGCGGGCGACAACCACAGGCGCGCCAGTGACAGCCGCTTCTTCTGGCCGGCGGACAGCTGGCGCGCGAGCGCGTCCTCGTAGCCGCCCAGCCCGACGATGGCCAGGGCATTGATCGGCAGCTGGTTGCGCCGCCGCCCCTGCAGGCCGCACAGGAACGAGAGGTTTTCCATCGCGCTCAGGTCGGCCTTGAAGCCGGGCAGATGCCCCATGTAGGCAATGGCCCGCGCCCGGCGCGACGCCCGCGCCCGCTGCCCGTCGATATCCACCTCGCCGCCGTCGGCGCGAAGCAGGCCGGCCAGCACGCGCAGCAGGGTGGTCTTGCCGGAGCCATTGCCGCCTTGGACGAGCAGCGCTTCGCCCGCGTCCACCGAGAAATCCAGCGGGCCGAACACGGGGTCGTCATTGCGGGCGAAATGCAGGCCGCGGGCGGCAAGCAGGGGCGGTGCGGATCGATCGGCGGCGGTCATCTGGAGGCGTCATGGCCGGTGGAACTGCGGGCGCCCATGTTAGCCGTTCGCTGCAGCATCCCGGCGGTGGTTGCTCCAGCGGAAGCAAACGCCGCCGCGCTGGGCGAGCCGGCGGCACAGGCGGCATCCCCGCTGCCCCGCGATTTCGTAGACTGGCTGCCTTTGCGAATCAAAGGTCCCGCCGATGTCGACCAACGCTTCCGCCCGCCCCGTGCCCACCCCGGAAACCAAGTTGCCCAAGGTGGGCACGACGATCTTCACCGTGATGTCGCAGCTGGCCGCTGACCACAACGCGGTCAACCTGGGTCAGGGGTTTCCCGACTTCGATCCGCCCGAACGGCTGGTGGAGGCCCTGGCCACGGCGATGCGCGACGGACACAACCAGTACGCGCCGATGAGCGGCATCCCGGCGCTGCGCGAGGCGATCGCGGAGAAGACCGAGCGCTGCTACGGCTACCGGCCCGATGTGGATGCCGAGATCACCGTCACCTCCGGCGGCAGCGAGGCGATCCTGGACGCCATCCACGCCGTGGTCCGGCCTGGCGAGGAGGTGATCGTCCTGGACCCCTGTTACGACTGTTACGAGCCCGCCATCGAGATGGCCGGTGGCATTCCCGTCCACGTGCCGCTGGATCCGCACACGTTTGCCCCCGACTGGAACCTGATCCGCGCTGCGGTCACACCGCAGACCCGGATGCTGATGATCAACAGCCCGCACAATCCGTCCGGCGCGACGCTGGATGCGAACGACATCAAGCAACTGACCGCGCTGTTGCGCGATACCGACATCTACCTGCTGTCGGACGAGGTCTACGAGCACATCGTCTTTGACGGGGCGCGCCACGAGTCGGTGCTGCGCGATCGGGAACTGCGCGAGCGCGCGTTCGTGATCTCCAGTTTCGGCAAGACCTACCACTGCACCGGATGGAAGGTCGGCTATTGCGTGGCGCCGCCGGCGTTGAGCGCCGAATTCCGCAAGGTCCACCAGTACAACACCTTCTGCACGTTCGCCCCGGCGCAGTTCGCCTTCGCGCAGATGATCCGGGAAGAGCCGGAGCACTACCTGGAGCTGGGCGCGTTCTACCAGCCCATGCGCGACCGTTTCCGCGAGCAGCTGCTGACCACCCGCTTCAAGCCCTTGCCGGTGCCGGGCGGCTACTTCCAGCTGGTCGATTACTCGGCGGTGAGTGATCTGGACGATGCCGAATTCTGCCGCTGGTTGGCGATCGAGCACGGCGTCGTCGCGATTCCGCTGTCCCCGTTCTATGGCACGCCGCCGGACGGGCAGCGGCTGGTTCGGCTGTGCTTTGCCAAGAGCGAAGCCACCCGCGATGCGGCGATCAAACGATTGGAGAAGCTGTGATGGACAACCTTCGTGTTTCCCTCGTCCAGGGCGAAACGCTCTGGCACGACCCCGCCGGCAACCGCGAGTACTACGGTGGCCTGATCGCGTCCCTGCGTGGCCTGACCGATCTGGTGGTGTTGCCGGAGACCTTCACCAGCGGTTTCTCCAACGATGCCATCGAAGACGCCGAAACCATGGACGGCGAATCGGTGGCGTGGATGCGCGAGCAGGCCAGGGCGCTTGACGCGGCGGTTACGGGAAGCGTGCAGATCCGCGACGGCGACAAGGTCTTCAACCGGATGCTGTTCGCTACGCCCGATGGCGGCCTGCACAGCTACGACAAGCGCCACCTGTTCCGCTACGCCGGCGAACACAAGCGCTACGCGCCCGGCCGTGACCGGCTGACGGTGGAGTGGAAAGGCTGGCGGGTCTGCCCGATGGTCTGCTACGACCTGCGATTCCCGGTGTTTTCCCGCAACCGCTTCGACGTGGAGCGCAAGGATGCGCCCGATTACGACCTCGCCCTGTATGTCGCCAACTGGCCCGCGTCGCGCGCGCATGCCTGGAAGACCCTGCTGCGGGCGCGGGCGATCGAGAACCTGTGCTTCGTGGCGGGCGTCAACCGGGTCGGCATGGATGGCAACAACCTGACCTATTCCGGCGACAGTGCGGTCATCGATTACGTCGGCGATGCGCTGAGTGAATGCACCGACCGCGAGCTGGTCACCACCACGACCCTGCTCGCGGCCGGGTTGCGCGCCCACCGTGAGCACTTTCCGGCCATGCTGGATGCGGACCGCTTCGAGCTGGCGTGACCCACACGAATCAACGCAGCTGGATCGACCCGCCGTCAGCCATCAGCGTCTGTCCGGTCATGTAGCGGCTGTCGTCGCTCAGCAAGAAAGCCACCACCGGAGCGACGTCCTTCTCGGGATCACCGAAATACCCGAGCGGGATGCGGGAGGCCGCTTCCTGGTAGTGCTCCGGATGGCTGGCCTTCCATTTGCGCACGCCCTCGGTCTCCGCCTTGGGACAGACGACATTGACCCGGATCCGGTCCTTCGCCCACTCATTGGCCGCGACCCGGCTCAGGCCCCGGATGGCTTCCTTGGCCGCGGCGTAGCTCGCCTGTGTTTCCAGGCCGGTCAGCCCGGCGCCTGAGCCGAAGTTGACGATGGATCCACCGCTCTTGAGCAGTTGTGGATAGGCGGCGCGCATGAAAAACAGGGTCGCATTGAACCCGGTTCCAAACGACAGCGCCCAATCCTCCTCGGTCAGCTCCATCAAGGGCTTCTGCCTTGACGCGTGGGCGTTGTTGGCTAGTCCGGTCAGCTTGCCAAACCGCGAAATCGCCAGGTCGACCGCATCCAGCGCGGCGGCTTTGCTGGACACATCGGCCTGCAGGAAAGCGATATTGGCGGGGTCGCGATTCTCCGCTTCCTCGCCGGCGGTGGCGTCGATGTCCACCGCCACCACCCGCGCGCCGCGGCGAACCAGTACCGACGTGATCGCGCCTCCGATCCCGGCGGCTCCGCCGGTAACGATGATGACCTGTCCATCAAGGTTGCTCATTTGATTTCCCTCTGATGCGTGGCGGTTGGCGATCGTCATGACGACGATCCGTCGGGGGCAGCATAGTTCGGGGCCAGCATAGGCGAGCGGCGTGTCGCGACTGTGCAGAGCGCTTTGTGCACGCCGGCCTGTGCACCGGGGCTCCGGGCTTTCCCGTGCCTTTAACAGCCCGCGGTGAATATTTGAGCTCACTGGCCTTGCGCCGCCCGTCGTCGAGGGTGGAGATGACGTCGCTGACAAAGTGGCTGTCTGTACTGGGGGTGCTTGCCTGCCTGCTGATCCTGGTGCGGCCGGCTGCCGCGGTCGCGCAGCGGCCTGCGGCATCCGCAGAGCCGGGCGGGGTGGTCGTGCTCGACATCAAGGGCGGAATCGGCCCGGCCAACCGCGACTACATGGTGCGCGGCCTCCAGCGCGCGGCCGAGGATTCCGCAGCCGCGGTGGTCCTGCGCATCGATACACCCGGCGGTCTGGACGCCGCGACGCGCGACATCAACCAGGCCATCCTTGCGTCCGCGGTGCCGGTGATCGGCTGGGTGGCGCCGCAGGGCGCCCGGGCCGCCAGTGCAGGGACGTATATCCTCTATGCCTGTCATCTGGCAGCGATGGCCCCGGCGACCGCCCTGGGCGCGGCGACGCCCGTGCAGATGGGCGGGGCTGCACCGGGCCGCGACAGGGGCCCTGATCCTGCCGCGCCTGCCGGATCCGATGACAAAGCCGACGAGGCACCCGCCAGTCAGTCCGCGGACCCGATGTCGCACAAGGTGGTCAATGACGCGGTCGCCTACCTGCGCAGCCTGGCGGAATTGCGCGGCCGTGACACCGGCTTCGCCGAAGCAGCGGTGCGCGATGCCGCCACGCTGTCGGCTGATCAGGCGCTGCAAAGGCACGTGGTGGAGATCATCGCCAACAGCCTGGACAGCCTGCTGGCCCAGGCCGATGGCCGCGAAGTCCAGCTGGCAAGCGGCAGCGTGGTGCTTGCCACCCGAGGCGCGACGGTCAAAGAGATGACGCCCGATTGGCGCTCCAGCCTGCTGGCAGTGCTGACCAACCCGTCGGTCGCCTACATCCTCCTGCTGGCCGGAATGTACGGGTTGCTGCTGGAGGGTTACAGCCCCGGCGCCGTGCTGCCTGGCGTCACCGGCGCCATCTGCCTGCTGCTGGCGCTGTACGCACTGCAGGTGCTGCCGGTCAACTACGCGGGGGTGGGCCTGATTGCCCTGGGCGTCCTGCTGATGGGGCTGGAGTTCTCCGCGCCCAGCTTCGGTGCGGTAGGGATCGGCGGGGTGCTTGCGCTGGTGGCGGGCTCCTTGATCCTGTTTGACACCGACGTGCCCGGCTTTGGCGTGCCGGGGCAACTGATTCTCGGGATTGGCGTTGCCAGCGCCCTGTCATTCATGGGGCTGGTGTGGCTGATGGCGCGATCGCGCTCGCGTCCCGTCTCTGCATCGGCCGGTACGATGATCGGCCAGCATGCCATCGCGATGGAAGATTTCGTCGGCCGCGGCCACGTGCGCATCCGCGGCGAGGTCTGGCAGGCCGATTGCGACCTGCCGGTGACCCGCGGCCAGGCCCTGCAGGTGCAGGCCCTCGACGGCCTGTTGCTGCACGTCATCCCAATTGGTCCGGTCGACGCCGCGCGGGCCGGCAAAAAAGGAGTTCCACCATGAACCTGGTCATGTACTTCCCGATACTGGTGATCATCGCGCTGTTCTTCTTCAGCGCCATCAAGATCCTGCGCGAGTACGAACGCGGGGTGGTGTTCCAGCTCGGCCGGTTCTGGAAGGTCAAGGGTCCCGGCCTGATCCTGCTTATACCGGTGGTGCAGCAGATGGTCCGCGTCGACATGCGCACCATCGTCATGGACGTGCCCTCGCAGGACCTGATCACCCGCGACAACGTGTCGGTCCAGGTGAACGCCGTGGTGTACTTCCGGGTCGTGGATGCCGAGAAGGCGATCATCGCGGTCGAGCATTTCTACGAGGCAACCAGCCAGCTGGCACAGACCACGTTGCGCTCGGTGCTTGGGCAGCACGAGCTGGACCAGCTGCTGGCCGAGCGCGACAAGCTCAACAACGACATCCGTTCCATCCTCGACAACCAGACCGACGCCTGGGGCATCAAGGTGGCCAACGTCGAGATCAAGCACGTCGACATCAACGAGACGATGGTGCGCGCCATCGCCCGCCAGGCCGAGGCCGAGCGCGTGCGGCGGGCCAAGATCATCCACGCCGAGGGCGAGCAGCAGGCCGCGGAGAAGCTGGTCGAGGCGGCCCGGATCATGGGGGCCGACCCGCGCGCGATCCAGCTGCGCTACCTGCAGACGCTGACCGAGATCGCCGGGGACCGCACGTCCACGATCGTGTTCCCGCTGCCGATGGATCTCGTGGAACCGATGCTGGCGCGGCTGAAGGAACCCGCCGGCGCCGCGCGCGATGCGCAGGCCCCACGCGGTCCCGCCGGGCCGGGCACGATCACCGATGCAGGAGACGCAGACGCATGAGTCAGGATTACGCCACCGCCGCGCCGACGCGGGACGAAGTGGACGCGATGCCAGGCATCTGCGTCATCGAGTTCGGCACCTCGTGGTGCGGCCACTGCCAGCGTGCGCAGGTGTCCATTGCCGCCGCCTTTGCGCCCCATTCCGAGCTGAAGCACATCAAGGTGGAGGACGGCCCGGGCCGGCGCCTGGGGCGGTCGTTCCGGGTCAAACTGTGGCCCACGCTGGTTTTCCTGCGTGATGGCGAGGAAGTGGCGCGCGTGGTCCGACCCACCGACGGGATGGCCCTGTCAGACGCGCTTGCAGCCGCGGGACTGGGCTGATCCAGGCCGGCCGCGCACGACGGCCCACGCCCGAGCCGTCGACCCGGCGTTAACGCCGTCGCACCTATCAATGGAGGCGACCGCATCTGGCCGGTTGCCATTCGCGCCGCTGCGCGTACGACGAGGACCTATGCCCCATCCATTGCACGCTTTCCGCATCGTTCCCGGCCGAGGCCTGCTGCCGGCGCTGTGTGCGCTCTCTATCGCGCTCGCCGCAGGCGGCTGCAACCGCGCTGCCGAGGACGGCACGCACATGGACGCGCCGGCCACCGCGGATGGCGAGATGCCGTCCCCGACCGGCCCGGGCGGCACGCTGGTAACGGCGGCGGCGGACGCATCGGGAAGCCTGACCGTGATGTCCGTGGGCGGCCCCGGCGACTTTCTTGCCGACAACGACCGCCGAGCCGTCTACATGCTGGAAGGCGACGAGGACGGCAGCGCCTGCGCCGCGTCCTGCCTGACCCAATGGGCGCCGCTTTTTCCGCCGACGGGCGAGCCGACAGTCAGCGGGGGCTTGAGTCCCGTCCTGATCGGCACCGTGGAGCGCCCGGACGGCAGCCGGCAGATCACCTACAACGGCCATCCGCTTTACCACTTCGTCGGCGACAGCCGGCCGGGCGACACGCTTGGCCACCAGCGGCATGACGAATGGGGCCAGTGGTACCTGTTGACGCCGCAGGGCAGTGCGCTTGGCGAACCGGTCGGCAAGCTGGAGACACCAGTGCCGGACAAGGCAGCACCGGACGACCCCGCGCCGGACGAATGAGAATCTGATCGGCGACCGACTGCAGCATCCCCCGCGCGGCATCCTTTAGGTCGGCTTAAGAGCGACCCGCTACAGTGGCGGGATGCTAAGCCTTGGTTCTTTCCCCTTGCCCGCGGCGATGCTGGCGGTCGCGCTGATCGTTGCAATCCTGGTCTCACGCTGGTTTGGCCGGCGCCCGCGCGGCGGCGTTGAGGCGTCTGGCACCGACGGGGTTTCCTCCGCGCCCAGCGCGTCCTCGGTCCTCTTCGACATGTTCTTTGTCGGCGTCCTGGCGGCGCGGCTGGCCTTCGTGTTGCGCTGGTGGCCGGCATACGTGGCGGAGCCCTGGTCGGTCCTGCGCATTGGCGACGGCGGCTTCACCTGGTGGGCCGGCGTGCTGGCCGCCCTCGGCTGGGGTGCGTGGAAGCTGCGCCAACGCCCCGGGCTGCGGGTCCCGCTGATCGCAGGAAGCGTGTCTGGACTGTTCGCTTGGGGAGCCTTGCTGGGATCGGTGTGGCTGATGCACCAGTCCAGAGTCGAGTTGCCAAGCACGCAGATGACCACGCTCGACGATGAGCGCGTAAGCCTCTCGGCGATGTCCGGCCAGCCGCTGGTGGTCAATCTGTGGGCCACCTGGTGCCCGCCGTGCCGCCGCGAGATGCCGGTGCTGGCCAAGGGCCAGCAGTCCACGCCCGATGTCGGATTCGTGTTCGTGAACCAGGGCGAGGGCCCCGAGCAGATCCGCGACTACCTCGACGCCGAGGGCCTGTCGCTCGACAACGTGCTGCTCGACCCGTTTTCCAGCCTCATGAACGAGATGGGCGCGCGCGGCCTGCCGACCACGCTCTTCTTTGGCGCCGACGGGCGGCTGGTGGACTTCCACATGGGCGAGCTGACCGAGGCCGGTCTCGCCAGCAAGCTGCAGGCCATCGCCGGCTCGCCCGTACTACTTCCCCCCACTCCCCCGGAGGTGCCGTGATGGCACGCAAGACCACCCAGTCCTGGCTGTTGCTGGCCCCGATCCTGCTGTTGGCCAGTGCCTGCAGCGACGCCGTGGAATCAGGCGCCCAGCCAGCGCCGGCCCAGCCGGGCGCGAACGCCGCATCTTCCGCCGCTGGCAAGAAAGCCGGCGACTATCCCGCGCCCATCCAGGCGCTGGAAGCGCAGGGCCTGGAGGTGATGGGAACCTTCAAAGCGCCGTCGGGCCTGACCGGCTATGCCGGGATCGCAGGCGGCAATCCGGTGTCGATCTACCTGACCGGCGACGGGTCGCATGCCCTGATCGGCACGCTCGTCGACGCGCAAGGCAATGATGCCGGAGCGGACGCGATGCGCGATCTGGTCGTCAAGCCGATGTCGGAACGCATCTGGAAGAAGCTCGAGAACGCGACCTGGGTGCAGGACGGGAAGACCGGTGCGCCGCGGGTCATCTACACCTTCACCGACGCCAATTGCCCTTACTGCCACAGCTTCTGGGAAGCCGCGCGGCCCTGGGTGGACTCGGGCAAGGTCCAGTTGCGGCATGTCATGGTCGGGGTGATCCGCCAGGACAGCGCCAACAAGGCTGCCGCGATCCTCAAGGCGCCTTCGCCTGGAAACGCGCTGGCGGACAACGAGCGCAACCAGTCCAGCGGCGGCATCAAGCCGATGGCGGCCATTCCGGCGGACGTGCGCCCCCAGCTGGACAGCAACGAGCGCCTGATGCTGGAGCTGGGCTTCCAGGGCACTCCCGGCATCCTGTTCCAGGACGAGCAGGGCAACGTGCAGCGTCGCTCGGGCATGCCACAGGGCAACGATCTCAACGTCGTGCTCGGGCCTCGCTGATGTTCACTTAGCGACGCAAATTCACGACGGCCACCCAGCGCATCGGCGATCCGACGCGCTGCGATGTTTCCTGCCGCCGTCTAGACGATGCCCGTGCTGTAGAACACGCCGATGATCACCATCACCGCCAGGGTCTTGATGATCGTGATCGCGAAGATGTCCTTGTAGGCCTGGCGGTGGGTCAGGCCGGTCACGGCCAGCAGCGTGATCACCGCGCCGTTGTGGGGCAGGGTGTCCATGCCGCCGGACGCCATCGACGCCACGCGATGCAGCACTTCCATCGGTATGCCCGCCGCATTCGCGTTGGCGATGAAGGTCTCCGACATCGCCGCCAGGGCGATGCTCATGCCGCCCGATGCCGAGCCGGTGATGCCGGCCAGCGCGGTGACGGTGATCGCCTCGTTCACCAGCGGATTGGGGATGGCGCCCAGCGCGTCGGCCACGATCAAGAAGCCCGGCAGCGCGGCGATCACGGCGCCAAAGCCGTATTCGGATGCGGTGTTCATGGCCGCCAGAAGCGCGCCGGCGATCGCGTCCTTGGTACCGACCGCAAAGCTGGTGATGACCGGCTTCCAGGCAAACGCAATGACTGACAGGATCCCCACCAGCAGCGCTCCCTCGACCGCCCAGATGGCGACCACGGACGAGATCTGCTGCACCACCGGCGCGTTCGTCCCGATCACGGCCGGATCGAAAGAATGGCTCTCGCCGTAGTAGCGCGGGATCCAGTTGGTGAACAGCTTGTTGGAAACGCCCACCAGGATCAGCGGCAGGATCGCGAGCATCGGATTGGCCAGCTTGCCGCCGGTGAACTCGGCCGGCTCGTTGAGCAGCTTTGCCGGATCGCCGTAGCCTTCGCCGGCTTTCAGCGCGACGCGACGGCGCCACTCCAGGTAGCTCATGCCGACGATCAGGATGAACACGCCGCCGATCGTTCCCAGCCACGGCGCCGCCCAGGTGTCGGTACCGAAAAACGGGGTCGGGATGATGTTCTGGATCTGCGGCGTGCCCGGCAGGGCATCCATCGTGAAGGTGAACGCGCCCAGCGCGATGGTGCCGGGAATCAGGCGTTTGGGGATGTCGCTCTGGCGGAACAGTTCGGCGGCAAACGGATACACCGCAAACACCACCACGAACAGCGAAACGCCCCCGTAGGTGAGCAAGGCGCAGACCATCACGATGGACAGCATCGCCCGGCTGGCGCCGAACAGCTTGATGGTGGCGGCGACGATGGCCTTGGAGAAGCCCGACAGCTCGATCACCTTGCCGAAGATCGCCCCCAGCAAAAACACGGGAAAGTAGAGCTTCAGGAAGCCGACCATCTTGTCCATGAACAGGCCGGTGAACATTGGCGCGACCAGGCTCGGGTCGCTCAGCAGCACCGCGCCGAGCGCGGCCACCGGCGCGAACAGGATGACGCTGTAGCCGCGGTAGGCGACGAACATCAGGAACGCCAGCGCGCCCAGGACAATCAGGAAATCCATGTCAACCCCGCCATCCGCCACTCCCCGTGTATCAGTGACCGAGGAGTGTCCGCGCAGAGCCGGGCGCCGGGCATTGTCCGAAGGTACAGCTGTGATGGTTACCCGCCCCACCTAGTCTGGCGGCCAGGGTGGAGCGGGTCCGGGTTTGCCGTGGATCCGAAACCTCGACACGACAACCGGCAAGCCAATCGAATTCAAGGGGAGAGACCGTATGTACCGTAAGCAGTTGAGTGTCGCCATCGTCTGCGCATTGCTCGCGCCGGGCGCCTGGGCGCAGCAGGCGTCAAGCGCAGCGCCGGACGTCACCGCGCAGGACAGCCAGGCCAGGACGCTCGACACCGTGACGGTGACGGCCCGTCGGCGCACCGAGTCCATCCAGGACGTGCCGGTCGCGATCAGCGCATTCGGCGAGGAGGCCCTGAAGGACCTGCAGGCCGATACCGTCGAGGGCCTGCAGGGCGTCGTGCCCAACATGAACATCGTGCAGGGCCGCGGCTCGGCCAACTCGATCAACGTCTTCATCCGCGGCATCGGCCAGCCCGACGCGCTGCAGACCTTCGATCCCGGCGTCGGCATGTACGTCGATGACGTCTACTACTCGCGCATCAACGGCGCGATGTTCTCCCTGTTCGACGTGCAGCAGGTGGAAGTGCTGCGCGGCCCGCAGGGCACGCTGTACGGCAAGAACTCCACCGGCGGCGCGATCAAGGTCACCACCAAGAACCCGTTCGAGAACACCGGCGGCGCGGTCGAGGCCACCGTGGGCAACTTCGGCCAGCGCGAAGGTAAGTTCTACTTCGGCGGCGTGCTGAACGACTCGGTCGCCATGAGCCTGGCCGGCGCGATGAGCGAGAGCGACGGTTACGTGACCGACCCGTCGACCGGCCGCAAGTACAACGGCGACGAAAACAACGCCCTGCGCGGCAAGATCGCCTTCAAGGTCAGCGACACCGTCAACGCCACCCTGTCGCTGGACCGCAACAAGCAGTACGCGCCGCTGACCCTGGGCCAGCCGACCGCGCCGCTCATCCAGACCGACCTGGCGTTCGGTCCCGTGATCCTGAAGCCTGCGCCGACCGGAGAGTACGATTTCCGCACCCGCACCTCGTTCGGCCCGAACCAGGGGCAGGAGATGACCCATACCGGCGCCAGCCTTGCCGTTGATTGGGACATGAGCGCGCAGTGGCGCTTCAAGAGCATCAGCGCCTGGCGCAAGCTGAAAACCGAATCCTTCATCGACATCGATGCCTCGGAGTTCGAGCTGGGCGACGTGCTGGTGGCGATCGACCAGAACCAGAAGAGCCAGGAATTCCAGTTCCAGTACGACAACGGCAGCAACCTGCAGGCGATCTTCGGTCTGTATTACATGAACGAGAAGGTGCCTTCCTATCAGGAGGCGTATGCGGGGGACTTCTTCGCGCTTGCGGGAACGCCGCTGTCATTCCTGCGGACCATCGAAGACGATCTGGATACGACCTCCAAGGCGGCATTTGCCCATATGAGCTGGGAGTTCATGCCGACGTGGACGCTGGCTGCGGGACTGCGTTATTCCAAGGACGAAAAGGAATACGACCGCACCACGAGCACCTTCTGGGATCCGCTGCTGTTCGCAGCAACCGGTCTTAATCTTGACGAGACCGTTGCATTCGACGGTCGCCAGAGCTGGGACGCCTGGACGCCGTCGATCAGCCTGCAGAAGGCGTTCAGCAGCAACGTCATGGGTTACCTCTCCGCCAACCGCGGCTTCAAATCCGGCGGCTTCAACGGTCGCGCCAACACCGTTCTGGAAACCACCCAGGCGGTGTTTGATCCGGAGTTCGTCTGGACCTACGAGGCGGGCCTGAAGATGCGTTCGAACGACGGTCGCCTGCAGGGCAACGTCACCGCCTTCCACAGCGAGTACAAGGATTTCCAGGCCCGCGTGTCGGAGATCGTAAACCCGGGTTCGCCGACCCCGAGCTTCTCCTTCCCGGTGCTCAACGCCGCGTCGCTGAAGATCGACGGCATCGAGTTCGAGGGCAGTGCGCTGCTGGGCGAAGGCACCCGCCTGTCGGGCCAGCTGTCCTACATGGATGCGCGCTACGACAAGTTCGTCGACCCGCGCGTGCAGCTGAATCCGGCCCTGGCCAACCTGCACGACCATGTGCCGTTCTCGCCTGACTTCACCGCGCGAGTCGCCCTGCAGCACACCTTCATGCTGGACGGCGGGGCCGGCTTCACCATCGGCGGCGATGTGTCCTACCGGGATGACACCTGGCTGTCGGTCGACAACCGCAGCAACCTGATGCAGGAGGCCTACGCGACCTACGGCGCCTTCGGTGTGTGGGATTCGTCGGACTACGCCTGGCAGATCCGCGCCGGCGTGCGCAACCTGGGCGACAAGGTCTACAAGACCGACGGCCAGGAATTCTCCAGCGTCGCCAACATCCAGACCGCGTACTACGGCATGCCGCGCAACTACTACCTGTCGGTGCGCTACAACTTCTGACCGGACGCGGTTCCGGTTGGGTAAGACGGCGGCGGCCCATGGCCTGCCGCCGTTTTTATTTCACTGTCCCGTCCGTATCTTTCCAGCCGTCCCGAGCTACCCGTCGGGCTGGAAGCTGACCGGCACGTTGACCACGCCCGTGGTAGGTCGGCCGTCCTGGGTAGCGGGCTGGAAGCGCCACCGGCGGACCGCCTCTACCGCGGCACGGTCCAGATCATTGGACCCGCTGCGACGCGCCACCCGGACCGCCGTAGGCACGCCGTCCGCACCGATCATGGCCTCCACCATCACCGTGCCGCTTTCGCCACGGCGATTCGCGCGGGCGGGGTAGCGCGGTGACGGCGTCTGCCCGGCCAGTGGTACCGGTGGGACAATCGGCGAATTCGACGCGGGGGCATACACGGGCGCAGGGCCGGGGTCGAACGATGGAGTGCTTTCCACCACCTGCGCCGGTTCCGGCTCGATGAATGCCGGCGACTGGGTCTGCGCCGCGGCGCTTTCGGCGGGAACCTCGATACGCTCGCCGGTGCCATCGCCGGTCGGCACCGGCAGCGGCGTGTAGTCGGCGGCGACTGTGTCCGCCGGTGCCTCGCCGGGACGGTAGAAGTCCGGCTCGCTGCGGCTGCGTGCCCAGATGATCACGAACAGCAGCAAGCCCGCCGCCGCCGCGAAAATCACCACCCACCACATCCGCTGGGTAGGGAGCCATCGGGCGGGATCAAAGCGGGGGCGGGACGCTGCAGGCATGGCCAATCCGGGAGTCTGGGTAAGCGCATTGTGCACACGCGCGGTTAACGAGGCGGCAATCGGCTGCCCTCCGCGGCCGATCCACGCAATAATGCGCGGTCCGATACCACCTTGCGGTCCCGTCATGCTTGATCCAACCCTGCTGCGCCAGCAGCCCGACGAACTTGCCGAGCGCCTGCAGCAGACGCGCGGTCACGACCTGGATGTCGCCGCGTTGCGCGTCCTGGAAACCGAACGCAAGCGGATCCAGGTGCGCACCCAGGAGTTGCAGAACCTGCGCAATACGCGGTCCAAGGCCATCGGCCAAGCCAAGGGCAAGGGCGAGGACGCGAGTGCGCTGCTGGCCGAGGTCGCCGGCTTCAGCGAGGAGCTTAAGACCAGTGAGACCCGCCTGGACGCGATCCGTGCTGAGCTGGATGCCATCGCCCTGGGCCTGCCGAACCTGCCCGATGCTTCCGTGCCCGGCGGCGCCGACGAGAGCGACAACGTCGAGCAGCACCGCTGGGGGACGCCGGGCGTCTTCGCCTTCCCGGCCAAGGACCATGTCGAACTGGGCGCCCGCCACGGCTGGCTGGACGGTGACACCGCGGCCAAGCTGAGCGGTGCGCGCTTCACCGTCCTGCGCGGCCCGATCGCGCGGCTGCACCGTGCGCTCGCCCAGTTCATGCTGGACCTGCACACCGGCGAGCACGGGTTCGAGGAAACCAGCGTTCCGGTTTTGGTGAACGCTGAAAGCCTGGTCGGCACCGGCCAGTTGCCGAAGTTCGAGGACGACCTGTTTGCCACCGCGGTGGGCGAGAGCAAGCGCTACCTGATCCCGACCTCCGAGGTGCCGCTGACCAACATTGTCCGCGACGAGATCCTGGCCGAATCCGAACTGCCGATGCGGATGACCGCGCACTCGATGTGCTTCCGTGCCGAGGCCGGCGCCTACGGCCGCGATACCCGAGGCATGATCCGCCAGCACCAGTTCGAAAAGGTCGAACTGGTCAGCATCGTCCGCCCCGAAGACTCCGACGCCGAGCACGAGCGCATGACCCGTTGCGCCGAGGTGGTGCTGGAGAAGCTCGGGCTTCCTTACCGGCGCATGCTGCTGTGCTCGGGGGACATGGGCTTCGCGGCCAGCAAGACCTTCGACCTGGAGGTGTGGCTGCCATCGCAGGACACCTACCGCGAGATTTCCTCGGTCTCCAACTGCGATGCGTTCCAGGCCCGGCGGATGCAGGCGCGCTGGCGCAACCCGGCGTCGGGCAAGCCGGAACTGGTGCATACCCTCAACGGCTCGGGCGTGGCGATCGGCCGTGCATTGGTGGCGGTGATGGAAAACTACCAGCAGGCGGACGGCTCGATCGTGGTGCCCGAAGTGCTGCGTCCGTACATGGGCGGGATCGACCTGATTGCGTGATCGCCCGGGCGCCCGCGCGCTCGACCGCGGCCCGTTCACCGCCTGACCGAACCAGACGAGCCAGCTGGCCGGGAAGTTTTTGAAAATTGATCGTTGCGATTTGCGGTCTGTGCTGATCAAATGCTGCCCAATGTTCCGCTATTGGAATTGTCAGGCATGCAGGATCTCAACGATCTCCACTACTTCGCGATGGTCGTGGAACACGCCGGCTTCGCTGCGGCGGAGCGGGCGACCGGCGTCCCCAAGTCGCGCCTGAGCCGACGCATCAGCCAGCTTGAAGCGGAGATGGGCGTTCGCCTGCTGCAACGGTCCACGCGCCGTTTTGCGGTAACCGAGGTCGGCAATTCGGTCTACCGCCACGTCCAGTCCATGCTCGCCGAGGCGCAGGCGGCCCGCGAAGTCGTCGATCGGCTGAGTGCCGAGCCGCGCGGCGTGATCCGGGTCAGCGTCCCGGTGGGTGTCGCCCAGCAACAGATGCCCAAGCTGCTGCCGGGGTTCCTCGGCCGCTACCCGGAAGTGCGCGTGCAACTGCATGTCAGCAATCGCCGGGTGGATGTGATCAATGAGGGCATCGACGTGGCCCTGCGCGTGCGCAGCAAGCTGGACGACGACGGCAGCCTGGTGATGCGCAGCTTCGGCCAGATCCAGGAGTTGCTGGTCGCCAGTCCCGATTACCTGCGCAAGATGGGTCGTCCCTCGACCCCGCAGGAACTCTCCGAGCACGTCACCATGAGCATGAGCGAGGACGACGCCCGGCAACGCTGGGAACTGCACGGCCCCGAGGGGGACGTCCAGCCGGTCGAGATCAAGCCGCGGGTGATGGGCTTCGACCTGCCCATGCTGCTCTCGCTGGCGATACAGGGCGTAGGCATCACCCTGTTGCCCGAGAGCGTGTGCGCCGATGCGGTGCGCCGCGGCGACCTGCACGTGGTGCTGCCGGCGTGGCGTTTGCCGCAGGGCATCTTCCACGCCGTGTTCGCCTCCCGCCGCGGCATGCTGCCTGCCGTGCGGGTGTTCATCGATTACCTCGCCGAGACCGTTCCCGCGCTGGTCGCCGATGCGCGCCTGGGCTGCGGCGACATCAACCGCAAGCCCTGCAGCGAGGCGGAGCTGAAGGCGTTCCGGCGCTGACGCGTCGGCGATGCTCGTGCGATAATCCGGCGCGGCGGTCCAGGTGCAATGCCGGTCCGTCCGCGTGCAGTCACGCGGTTTGCACCACCCCGCCGCCCAACAGCGGCAACACCAGTTCCAGGAAGAGTGGCCGAGCGGTTGAAGGCACCGGTCTTGAAAACCGGCGAAGGGTTAAACCTTCCGTGGGTTCGAATCCCACCTCTTCCGCCATTTCCCCGGTTCAAATCCTTTCGCTGCGGCCCGATGCCACGCCCTATGTTGCGCGGGGTCAAGCGCGGCGGTAGCCTCGCGTGGAGGGGACTACATGGATCGTAGACAAGGAGGGGTCAATGGGAATTACGGTTTTCATCGTGGACGACCACGCGCTGGTGCGTACCGGCATGCGCATGATCCTGTCGGCCGAGGACGGCATCCAGGTCGTGGGCGACGTGGAGAGCGGCGAGCTGGCCTTGCCGCTGATACGCCAACTGCAACCCGATGTGGTGCTGTGCGACCTGCACCTGCCGGGTGTGAGTGGGCTGGAGGTCACCGAGCGGGTGGTGAAGGGCGGGCATGGCACGCGGGTGATCATTGTCTCGGTGCTGGAGGACGGCCCGATGCCCCGACGACTGCTGGAGGCAGGCGCGTTCGGATACGTCGGCAAGGGCGGCGATGCCACCGAGCTGGTGCGTGCGGTACGCGCGGTGGCCCGCGGTCGACGCTATCTGGCCAGCAACATCGCCCAGAACCTGGCGCTGTCCGGGCTGGAGGGGGACGATTCCCCGTTCGATGAGCTCTCACCGCGCGAGCTCGAAGTGGCGTTGCTGTTGGCCCAGGGGCTGCGCCAGGAGGAGATCGCCCGGCGGTTGTGCCTGAGCGCGAAGACGGTCAACACGCACAAGAGCCGGATGTTCGAGAAGCTGGGCATCAGCGACAACATCGCGCTTGCCAGGCTGCTCGGCCAGCACGGCCTACTTGAGCCCAGCCGGGTGCTCTAGCCGGCCGGGCTGTTCAGGGCAGGGGGGCCAGAGCCGCGAAGGATCAGTACAAAATGAAACGGGCCGCGTACGCGGCCCGTTTCATTGGTGGCTTTGAACCGCCGCCTTCGCAAACGTCAGGCGTTGTGCTTTTCGTCCGCCGCGTCCTTCGCTTCCGGATCCTTCTGCTTCTCTTCGGCGCTCTGGCCTGCCGCGTTGTTGCTGCCGGGACCGTCGCTGTCGAAGAGGTGGGCCGGCCGCGGTTCCTCGTCCTTGCGGGCATTCACCGCTTCCGCTGCAGGCTCCACCGACACCGTCTCCGTTCGCACAACGGTTGGCGGAGCGACTACGACCGCCGGCAGCGCCGACGGTGCGTCGCCGGAGTCATTGTCGGCGTTCTCGCCGGTGATGTAGCCGGGATTGGCGCGGACCTGAGGGGCCTGCACCTTGGCAGCCGGGACCTTCGCAGATGGCATCCTGTCAGCCGTGGCCGCGTCTGCATCCGCCCGGGCGGGCGCTGGCGTCGCTTCTTCCGAAGCCGGGGTCGCGGAATCAGGCGAGTCAGCCTTGTTCGAATCCGGACTGTCCTGCGCCGCCGGCGCGTCGCTGCCGCCGGTCTCGCTGCCTTCGTCCGCGGCAACCGTCTGCTTGCGGGCCCTCGGCTGACGCGGCGTCCTCGGCGCGCGTGGCTTTCGCGCCCTTGATGCGGCAGCGTCCCCGGCGTCGGCACTTTCTGCGCTGTCCGCGCTGTCCGCGCTGTCGGCACTTTCGCCGGTTTCACCACCGTCGTCGGCCTCCAGACCCTTCGGCGCTGCCGGTTCCCGCGAGGTGGCGTCGGCGGCCGCGGTCCCGTTTTCCGCGGAGGCAGCCTTCGCCTCGGGCTCTACGCCCGGTAGCTGCGTGCCCGACTTCGACTCGGCCTTCGGCGTTTCGTCCTGTGTGTTGTCGGACTCCGGCACGTCATCAAAATCAAACTCCGGCTGCGCCCGGCTGACTGCCGTCGAAGCGCCACTGGTCTGCGCCTCGCCTGAGCCTTCCTCATCGGCGGAAGCTTCATCGGTCAGGACGTTGTCGGACGCGTGATCCGTGGCCGAACCCGCGTCGGCCCCACCACGGCGACGGCGACGTCCACCGCGACGGCCGCGGCGACGGCGACTCGTGCCGTCCGGATTGTTGTCGTCCTCGGCCGGGCCGTGGCCCGGAGCCGTGCTCTCCACCGGCTGCGGGTTCTGGGCCACGCGTGCGTGGTCCTTTTCCGCGGCGCGCTCGGTTCCCGTTGAGGCCGCGGCGGCCGTGGCAACCGCTGCCGCCACCACCGGCTGATCGGCGTTGTCGACCTGCGGAGCGCTGACATCGCGACCGGATCGATCACCGCGGGGCTGGCGGGGCTGGCGCTGCGTCGACTTCTCGGCGGCATCCATTGCCGCCACGTTTGTCTCGTCCTGGCGACGCGGCTGCTTTTCGCGCTGCTGTCGCGGTCCGCGGCCATTGCTCGACGCGGCGCGATCGTCTTGGGACTGACCGTTGCCGCGCCGGGCGTCGTCACGGCGTCCGCCGTCGCGACCCTGCTGCTTGCCGCCACCACGGCGCTGCCCGCCGCGATCCTGACGATCGCCCCGTTCGCCGCGCTCGGCCTGGCCAGTGCCGTTGGAACGGCCACGAGCACCGCCCGGGCGCTCGGTCGCCGTATCGGCAGCCGGCGCAGGGGTGCCGCGGAAGAACCGCATGATGCGGTCGACCATGCCGACCGAGTGGGTGGGTGCAGCAGCTGCAACCACCACCGGCGTCGGCGCGACGGGCGCGGGCACGTCAGCCTGGCGCGGCTCACGCAACGGCGCCGGCTGGGCCGGCCTGACATTGGTCACCGCGGCGATGACCGGAACATTGAGGTTCGCCTTGGTCAGCGCGTGGGTCGGCAGCTTGCGCTGGCTTCCGCGGTGGTAGCTGGGGCGGTTGCTGTCTTCGCCCAGCTCGTTGTCGCGCAGCCGGCTGACTTCGTAATGCGGTGTCTGCAGGTGCTCGTCGGCCACGATGACGATCGGCGTGCCGTGGCGCCGCTCGATCTCGCTGATCGCGCGACGCTTCTCGTTGAGCAGGTAGTTGGCAATCTCGACCGGCGCCTGGACCAGGATCTGTCCGGTGTTCTCCTTCATCGCGTGCTCTTCGCTCACGCGCAGGATAGAAAGCGACAGGGACTCGACACTGCGCATGCGGCCATGGCCTTCGCAGCGCGGGCAGACCAGCTGGCTGGACTCGCCCAAGCTCGGACGCAGCCGCTGCCGGCTCATCTCGAGCAGGCCGAAGCGGGAAATGCGGCCGACCTGGACGCGGGCGCGATCCTGCTTGAGCGCGTTCTGCAGGCGGTTTTCGACCTCGCGCTGGTGCTTGCTGGAGGACATGTCGATGAAATCGATCACCACCAGCCCGGCCAGGTCGCGCAGGCGCATCTGGCGGGCGACTTCCTCGGCCGCCTCCAGGTTGGTGTTGAACGCAGTTTCCTCGATGTCGCTGCCACGCGTGGCGCGTGCCGAGTTGACGTCCACCGCGGTCAGCGCCTCGGTCTGGTCGATGACCAGCGCGCCGCCCGAGGGCAGGCGCACATCACGCTCGTAGGCGTTTTCGATCTGCGACTCGATCTGGAAGCGGTTGAACAGGGGCACGTCGTCGGTGTAGTGCTTGAGCTTGCGCAGGTTGTGCGGCATCACCTGCTCGACGAACTCGCGCGCCTCGGCGTACATTTCCTCGGTGTCAACGAGCACCTCGCCGATGTCCGGGCGCATGTAGTCACGCAGGGCGCGGATGATCAGGCGGCTTTCCTGGTAGATCAGGAACGGCGCGGGTTTGGTCAGCGCCGCATCTGCCACCGACTTCCAGACCTGCAACAGGTAATCCAGGTCCCACTGCAGTTCCTCGGCATCACGGCCGACACCGGCGGTGCGGATGATCACGCCCATGTCGTCGGGGATGTTCAGCGCATCCATCGCGCGCTTGAGTTCGGCGCGGTCCTCGCCCTCGATACGGCGCGACACGCCGCCCGCGGTGGGGGAGTTGGGCATCAGCACCATGTAGCGCCCGGCCAGCGAGATGTAGGTGGTCAGCGCCGCGCCCTTGTTGCCGCGCTCTTCCTTGTCCACCTGGACCACGACTTCCTGGCCTTCGCGCAGCAGTTCCTTCAGACCGGCCTTGTTGTGGTCCACGCCCGCGGCGAAATAGTCGCGCGAGATCTCCTTCATCGGCAGGAAGCCGTGTCGATCACCGCCGTATTCGACGAACGCCGCCTCCAGCGAGGGCTCCAGGCGGGTGATCTTGCCCTTGTAGATGTTGGACTTTTTCTGTTCCTGCGACGGTTGCTCGATATCGATGTCGTACAGGTTCTGCCCGTCGACAATCGCGACGCGCAGCTCTTCGGCCTGCGTCGCGTTGATCAGCATGCGTTTCATTGTTGCATTCCTCGCGCGCTCTACCGCGCGGAACGCCCTGGCGTTTCGCCTCTGGACACTGCGTCCCGTCGCCGCGGAATGGAACCTGCAGGCCGGTGAACCGGCGTGCGCGCGCTGACGTGACCTGACAATTTCCAGCGCTTCTACACCACGGCACACCGCGGGAGCGCTTGTTTTTGTTGCTTACCAAATTTTGGGGCCGGAGGCGTTTCGGGCAGATGCCGTGACGCCGCTCGGGTCGTGTTCATCGACCGGTGGTTGACGGGGTATTCGACAAAACCGGACGAGCCGAGGTTCCACCGTGCTGGCGCTGCTAACATGGCCGCCCCGAGGGCGGGGGTCAGACGCAGACCGGAATCGCAGGTTGGGCTTTTGGCCCGTGTTCCGGCTACCGACGTAGTGTGGTGGCCGGAACGACTTTCCTGCGAAATCAAAATCTTATCTCGCGTCGCGAGTGTATCAGATAACTTCCCCAGAATGACCCATTCAGATAGCCAGCAAAGCCATGCCGGAGCGCGCGTTGCGGTGGTTCCCGACGACCGCGAAGGCCAGCGGCTGGACAACTTCCTGCTCGGCCTGCTGAAGGGTGCTCCCAGGTCGCTGGTCTACAAGCTGGTGCGGTCCGGCCAGGTGCGCGTGAACGGGGGCCGGGCGAAGGCGGATCGCAAGCTGGAAAGTGGCGACAAGGTCCGCATTCCCCCCGTTCGGGTGGAGCCCGAGGGCGAGCGACCCGTACCGCCGCGCGGATTCATGGATGCGCTGGAAGCGGCAATCGTCCATGAGGATGCCCGGTTGCTGGTGCTCAACAAGCCCTCGGGCGTCGCCAGCCATGGCGGCAGCGGCATCAGCTTTGGCGCCATCGAGACGCTTCGTGCGCTGCGGCCGGGGCAGGGCCTGGAGCTGGTGCATCGGCTGGACCGCGACACCTCCGGCGTCCTGGTGGTGTCCAAGAAGCGCTCCACGCTGACCGAGATCCAGGCGCTGATGCGCGAAAGCACCAGCGGCGGGGGCGGCATGCGCAAGCGCTATCTGGCGTTGCTGGCCGGGCGGATGCCCGATGGAACGATGAGCGTGGACGCGCCGCTACACGTCGGCTTGCGACAGGGCGGCGAGCGGCACGTGCAGGTGAATCCGTCAGGCAAGTCGGCGCTGAGCCATTTCAAGGTGCTGGAGCGGCGCGGTGGGCATTCGTACTGCGAGGTGCGCATCGAAACCGGGCGTACCCACCAGATCCGCGCGCACGCGCAGCACATCGGTCACACCGTCGCCGGCGATGACAAGTACGGGGATCCGGAGGTCAACCGCCGCCTGCGGGATCAGGCCGGGCTGAAACGCCTGTTCCTGCATGCAGCCACGCTGGAATTCGCCCTGGACGGTGGCAAAACGCCCTACAGCCTCACCGCGCCACTGGCGCCCGAGTTGCTGGATGTCCTCGACCGCCTGAAGTAGGCTTCGCCGGCTGCACGCCCATTCAGCGCCGGCGACGACCGTTCATCCCGCTACTGCGGCAGCCCGCCGGACACGTCCCGGCAGCGTTCCGAATCCATGCCCGGGGCGGTGAACTTTACCGGCACCCGCAGCGGACTCTCCGCCGGCTGGCCACGACTGGTGCCGGCCTGGAACTTCCAGCCCTTCACCGCGTCCACTGCCGCCGCATCGAGTTGTGGGTGCCCGCTGCTGTCTTCCACCTTCACGTTCTTGGGAATCCCGTCGACGCCAATGGTGAGCAGCACCCCCACCTCGCCTTCAATCCCGGCGCAGGCGAGCTCCTCCGGGTACTCCGGGGGCGGCGTCTCCACGGCCATCGGCTGTGTCGGTGCGACCTGAGTGGGCTGGTCGGCCTGCTCGGCGCTGCAACCGGCCAGCATCAGGCCAATGGCGAGCGCGGAAACGGCCGGGAACAGCATCCAGCGGCGGATGGAAAGGGGTTGCGGGCGTATGCCGGGCATCTTGTTCACTCCTGCAGGGCGTCGGTTTTTGCGGCACAGATGAAATCGTTCTCGCTCAGGCCGCCCACGTCGTGGGTCGAGAAGCGCACCTCGCAACGATCGTAGTGCACGCCCAGGTCGGGGTGGTGGTCCTCGCGATGGGCGATGAAGGCCAGCGCGTTGACGAAGGCGATCGTCCGGTAATAGTTGTCGAATTTGAACGTGCGGGTCAGGGCGCGACCGTCCTCGGCCAGCGTCCAGCCGTTGAGTTGGCCGTGAAGCTCGCGGACCTGGGCTTCATCAAGTCGGTGGCTGGCGCCCTTGCGCGGGACGCAATGGGCCTGGGCGAGCGGAATCCTGTCGTTCATGGCAACTCCTTGATGGGCAGGCTGAACACTGTTCGCAGCCTTGCCGGGGCTTAACGGTGGCATACGGTTGTATAGCGCCAAGCCCGTTAGAATAGCGGCATGATCCAGATATCCGAATCCGCACAGACCCATTTCCGCAAACTCATCGAACGCGAGGCGATCCCCGGCCTGGGTGTCCGCCTGTCGGCAGTGAATCCAGGAACGCCGCGCGCCGACGTCCGCCTGGAATTCACCGAACCGGCCGAGCTCGACGGCGATGAATGGGCGATTGATTGCAAGGGCTTCACGCTGTGGCTGGAGGCGGACAGCGTCAGCGCACTGGACGGCGCCGAGATCGATTACGAAGCCATGGCAACCGGAGGCCAGTTGCAGATCCGCGCTCCGAAGATCAAGGGCGCGGTTCCCGGCGAGGCGGCATCGCTGGTGGAGCGTGTGCGCTACCTCATCGAGCACGAAATCAACCCGCAACTGGCGACGCACCGCGGCAACGTCGCGCTGCAGGAGGTCACGGCGGATGGGATCGTGGTGCTGCGCTTTGGCGGTGGCTGCCACGGGTGCGGGATGGCCGATGTGACGCTGAAGAATGGTATTGAGAAGACGTTGCGCGAGAAGGTGCCGGGTGTAACCGGCGTGCGTGATGCGACCGATCACGATACCGGCGCCGCACCGTACATCGCGCGCGGCGCCAGCTGACCGACCGGTCGCCTTTGACCCTCCCGGTTGACGAGTGGCTGCATGCGCTCCAGCTTCGGATGAAGCTGGTGGCGCCGCACCGCCGACGCGGCGCCGGGGAATTTCCACCGGGGTGGAAGGAGTGGGTGGATCGCGGTGCAGGCGCCCGCCCGGCGGCCGCGCCTCCCGAAGCCCTGGCGCTGGCCATTGCCGCACGGGGCGTTGCGCCGCCTCTACCACGCGCTCCCGAACTCGGTCGCTGGGACTCGTTCAAGGCGCTGTGCCGCGAGCAGTGGGATCCGCCCGACGCCGAAGATCGCCCGATGCGGCGCGTCGCCTGGCTGGTGGCCGTTGGCTGGCACGTCTTCGTCGCGGTGGCGCTGGTCTGGTTGATGTATCAGCAGTACTTGGCACCCGCCCATCCGCCACAAAAGGGGCAGGAGGATGTCGTCCAGGTCGAGTTCATCGGCGACGGTGCCACCGGGGAAGTCGGCGGTGGCCCGGAGGCAGAAGCAGCGGCCGCGCAGCCTGCAGCATCTGCCGCAGAGGCCAGCGCGAGCACCGCCGCAAGTGGCGCGCAGGCGCCGCCTACGCTGGTCGAGCCCAGTCCAGTGGTCGCGGCTTCGGAGCCGGCGCCGCCGATGCCCGCCGTTGTGCCCGTACAGCCCGTGTCGAAAGCCGCACCCCCGCAGGTGCAGCAAAACGTCGAGGTCAGCGAACCTGCGCCGGATGTGTCGGACTACCAGTTGCCGCCGCCGATGGCCGCGCTGCCGGTTCCGCAGGTGACCGTTCCCGAGCGCAGCCCGGTCGTGCCGGAGATAGCCGTGGTGGAGGTTCCTTCGCGCCCGGTTCCGGAGGTCCCCGCGATCACGCCTCGACCGATCGCGGACGTCACGCTGCAGCCGACGCCGTCGGAGGTCGTGGTACGTGAGATTGCCGCGCCACTGCCGACCGCGCCGACGGTGACGGTGCCGAAGCGCGAAGTGGCGTTGCGCGAGCAAGCCCTGACACCCGCCCCAGTACGGGAGCGGGAAATCCCTTCGCCAGCGCCACCCACTCCCGCGTCACCACCGGCATCGGCTCCCGCGTCGACTGCGAGCTCGGAAAGCGCCGTGGCAAGCGAGCGGAAGCGCGCTGCCTCGGTCGCCGCCGCGGACGCTGCGGCAATGCCGTCCAATGCCGGTCCGAAGACCGCGACCGCGCCAGGCGGCTGGGATACGCGCAAGCGCGCCGACGACTGGGGCGAATCCACCCGCAACGTGGAGGGTGGCCAGAAGGGCACGCCCGCCGGCCTGTACAACAGCGACGGCAGCGTGCGCTTGGCCGAGACACCGGGCTCCGCCTCTCCAGCGCAACCCCCGGGAGCGCTGACGGACGAAATCGTCAACCTGGATCGTGCCGGCACATGGCTCAAGCGCAAGCCCACGGACTATGAGCCGACGTCCTTCGACCGCTACTGGCGACCCAGTGAGACGCTGCTGGAAGAGTGGGTGCGCAAGAGCGTCACCACCATCCGGATCCCGATCCCGGGCACCAACAAGCACGTGGTCTGCCAGACCGTCCTGCTGGTGGTTGGCGGCGGCTGCGACATCAGCGATCCGAACCTGCTCGACGTTCCCGCCACCGCGCGTCCCGCACCCGACATCCCCTTCAAGCCCGGCCTGCAGGAAGACAACGGCAGCCTGCCGGCGCCGATCGAGCAGTAGCCGCATAGGCGATGTCCAGGCAACAAAAAGCCCGCGATGCGGGCTTTTTCTGGTTCGACGCAGCGGGGAAGCAGGACCGCTCGCTGCGCCGCGGAGGTGTCTGCTACTTCTTGTGCGAGCCGGTCAGGTTGACCAGTTTGCTGGGACGGGAACCGAAATAGGCCGACAGGTCGGCGATCTGCTGGTCGGTAAGCGCCTTGGCCTGCATCGACATCATCACGTGGTCGCGGCTGCCGTCGCGGTAGGTCTGCAGTGCGTGCGCCAAGTAATCCGGATACTGCCCGCCAATCACCGGGTAGGTCGAATCGATGGGTGCGTTGCCGTCCGCGCCGTGGCAGTCGATGCACGACTGGCCGGTTGCCGCGCCCTTGGCGTTGGCCAGTTGCTCGCCGGCCGCGACGAAGCCCTGCGGCAGGCCAGCCGACGAGGATCGCGACGGGTCGGCAGGCGACTGCGAGCACGCGGACAGCGCAATCACGGCAATGCAGGAAAGGACCGCAGGGGCGATGGCGAGGGTTTTGCGGATCGTCATGGGGCGGCGTTCCTACTTGACGTTGGACAGAAAAGCGGCGATGTCGGCGATGTCCTGGTCGGAAAAGCCCTGGGCCTGCGCGCGCATGGTCGGATGCGTCCGGGTGCCGGTCTGGTAAGCGGTGAGCGCGTTGACCAGATAATCCACGGACTGCCCGCCCAGCTTTGGCACGTGGTAGTTCGGGTACGCGTTCTTGTAGCCGTCGATGCCGTGGCAGCCTTGGCAGGTGTAGGTCAGCTCGTAGCCGTTCTGGGTGCGCGCAGCCGCGTCGGCGGACTCCTGCGCGACGGCAGGGGCCGTGGCGAGGCTCAGCGCCAGGGCAGCGGCAATGGTCAGCAGTCGCATCATAGGTATCGGCAATCTCGTGTGGCTGGCGAAATTCGGGACGGCTGGGCCGCGTCGAAATGCCGCGGGCGCCGCTCAATTTTTGGAGTATAGCTTGCGTTCATCGATCAACGAAGAGGGCAGGTCGCGAAGACGCCTTGGTTGCGGGTGATAATTGCGGGTCGCATCGGCATGACCTTCGGCGCATTCCGGTGGTGAAGTGTTGGTGACATACTTATCTACAACACCGGCATTGCGACCGGGCTGTGTCCATCAAAAATCACACCATCGGGGTCTCCAATGCAACATCGCGCCAATTCCAGCGGCACTGCCTGGTTTCGCAGCTGCGCTTACCTGCTTGTGTGTGTCCTGCTGCTTTCGGCCTGCAAGGGCGGCGCCGGCGGGGCGGGCAAGGAAGGCGATGCGGAGGAGACCGAGGCCGTCACCGTCGAGGTCGCGCCCGTGCAGGAGCGCTTGATGGCCGCAAGCTACACCGGCACCGCGCCGCTGGAGGCGTCGGTGGAGGCCCAGGTGGTGGCCAAGACGTCCGGGGTGGCGCTGAAAGTGCTGGTGTCGGAGGGCGACACGGTGCGCGCCGGTCAGACCTTGGTGCGGCTCGATTCCGATCGCGCGCGGCTGCAGGTGGCGCAGACCGCCTCGCAGGTCGGCAAGCTGCGCAACCAGTTCGAGCGCGCCCAGAAGCTGGCCGCCGAGCAGTTGATCGCCGCCGCCGACTACGACCAGATCCGCTACGACCTGGCCAACGCACAGGCGGCCAACCGCATGGCGAACCTGGAGCTGTCCTACGCGGACGTGAAAGCACCGATCAACGGCGTGGTGGCCTCGGTTCCACCCAAGGCGGGCAACTTCATCCAGATCAATACGCCGATCGTGCGGATCGTGGACATTTCGACCCTGGAAGCGACCCTGAACGTGCCCGAGCGTGAACTGGCGACGATGAGCGCGGGCCTGCCGGTCTCACTCGCGGTGGATGCGCTGCCGGGCAAGACGTTCACCGGCGTCGTGGAGCGCATATCGCCGGTGGTGGATTCGGGCAGCGGCACCTTCCGCGTCATCGCCCGGTTCGACAGCGAGGGCGCCCTGCAGGCGGGCATGTTCGGACGCATCAGCATCAACTACGGCCAGCGCGCCGACGCCATGGTCGTTCCGCGCAACGCGCTGCTGGAAGGGGAGGGCGATCCAGCGGTGTTCGTCTTGGAGGGCGACAAGGTACGCCGTGCCGCCATCCAGACCGGCTACAGCGACGGCAGCTGGGTCGAGGTCCTGGACGGGCTCTCCGCCAACGACCGAGTGGTGGTGGCGGGCAAGACGACGCTGCGCGATGGCAGCGCGGTAACCGTCATCGATACGGCTGCACCGCCGCCGGCCCCGGCAGTCCCGGCCGCCTCCGCCACCGAACAGTAAGGCGCCCTCCCGATGAGCGACCTCAAGCAGACCGCGCCGGCCGTGCCCGGGGCGCACCCGCAGCGGAACTTCAACCTGGTCGAATTCTCGACCCGGCGCCGGGTCACGGTGGCGATGGTGACCCTCACTTTCGTGCTGTTCGGCTTGATCGCGCTGGGCAACCTGAAGGTCAACCTGTTGCCGGACCTGAGCTACCCGACGCTGACGGTACGTACCGAATACACCGGTGCGGCGCCGACCGAGATCGAGACGCTGATCACCGAGCCGGTCGAAGAGGCCGTGGGCGTGGTGAAAGGACTGCGCAAGCTCAAGTCGGTCTCGCGGACCGGGCAGAGCGACGTCGTGCTCGAGTTCGCCTGGGGCACCGACATGGACAAGGCCGGGCTGGAGGTGCGCGACAAGATGGAGTCGCTGCAGCTGCCGCTGGAGGCCAAGCCGCCGGTGCTGCTGCGCTTCAATCCGTCCACCGAGCCGATCATCCGCGTCGCGCTGTCGTCCAAGGCCGAAGGCGATGAGTTGCGCCAACTGGCCCTGCTGCGCCAGTACGCCGACGATGACCTGAAAAAGAAGCTCGAGCCGGTACTCGGCGTGGCGGCGGTGAAGGTGGGCGGCGGGCTGGAGGACGAGATCCAGGTGCTGGTGGACCAGCAGAAACTGGCGCAGCTCAATCTGCCGATCTCCACCGTGACCCAGCGCCTGGGCCAGGAGAACATCAACATCTCCGGCGGGCGGCTGGAGGAAGGTTCACAGCGCTACCTGGTGCGGACGGTCAACCAGTTCTCCAGCGTCGACCAGATCCGCGATTTGCTGGTGACCACCAGTACAGGCGGCAGCGACGCGGCCGCCGAAGCCGCGATGCAGATGGCGCGCGTGGCCGCGGCGTCGGGCTCGGCCGATGCGATGGCCGCGGCGGCGTCGGTGCAAAGCGCGTCCTCGGGAAATGCCAGCACGGTTGCCGGCGGAAAGCCGGTGCGCTTGAAGGACATCGCCGAGATCGTCCAGGGCCACAAGGAGCGCGAAGCGATCATCCGCCTGGATGGCCGCGAAGCCGTCGAGCTGGCGATCTACAAGGAGGGCGATGCCAACACCGTAGCGACCGCCGACGCGATCCACGAGCGGCTCAAATCCATCCGCAAGCAGGTGCCGGCCGACATCGACCTGACCGTCATTGACGACCAGTCCACCTTCATCCGCAACGCCATCAGCGACGTCAAGATGGACGCGGTGATCGGCGGGATGCTGGCGATTCTGGTGATCTTCCTGTTCCTGCGCGATGGCTGGAGCACGTTCGTCATCGCCCTGTCGTTGCCGATCTCGATCATCACGACCTTCTTCTTCATGGGCCAGCTGGGCCTGAGCCTCAACGTGATGTCGCTGGGCGGGCTGGCGCTGGCGACGGGGCTCGTGGTGGATGACTCTATCGTGGTGCTCGAGTCGATCGCAAAGGCGCGCGAACGCGGCCTGGGGATCCTGCAGGCAGCCATTACCGGCACCGCCGAGGTCAGCATGGCGGTGGTGGCCTCGACCCTGACGACGGTGGCGGTGTTCCTGCCGCTGGTGTTCGTGGAAGGCATCGCCGGGCAGCTGTTCCGCGACCAGGCCCTCACCGTTGCCATTGCCATCGGCATCTCGCTTGCGGTGGCGATGACCCTGATTCCGATGCTGAGCGCGCTGCGTGGCCGGCCCTCGGAATCGCTGCCCGAGGAGCCGCCCCATCCGCAGTGGCAACCCAGCCGCACCTGGCAGAAGCCGGTGGCGGCTACCCGACGCGGTGTGGGCGCCGGCGTGGGTGGCGCGCTGTTCGGGATTGCGTGGGTGTTCGTGCGCATGTGGCGCGGCGTGTCCGCCGTGGTGGGGCCGGTCATGCGCAAGGCCAGCGATCTGGCCATGGCGCCGTACGCACGTGCCGAGCGCGGTTACCGGAAGCTGCTCCCCGCGGCGATGGGCCGCCCGGTGTTCGTGCTGGGGTCGGCCGCGGCCGCTTTCGCGCTGGCCTTGCTGCTGGTGCCGATGCTTGGCGCGGACCTGATACCGCAGTTGGCCCAGGACCGCTTCGACATGACGGTCAAGCTGCCGCCGGGCACGCCCTTGCGGGAAACCGACGCGCTGGTGCAGAGCCTGCAGAAGAAACACGCGGGCACGGAAGGCATCCATGCAATCTACGGAGTCAGTGGCAGCGGCACGCGGTTGGATGCCAGCCCGACCGACAGCGGCGACAACGTCGGCAAGCTCAGCATCGTGATGAGCAACGGAGGCAGCGACCGGCTAGAGGCGTCGATGTCGGACGCGTTGCGCCAGAGCATGCGCGACCACCCGTCGGCGCAGGTCGATTTCAGCCGTCCCGAGTTGTTCAGTTTCTCCATGCCGCTGGAGATCGAGCTGGCGGGACCGGACCCGGAGACCATCCGCAAGGCAGGGCAGAAGATGGCCGCCCTTTTGCGGGCCAACCCGCACTACACCGACGTCAGCTCGACCGTCGAGCAGGGCTTTCCGGAGATCCAGATCCTGTTCGACCAGCAGCGGGCGGCCGCGTTCGGCCTCACCACCCGCCAGATCGCGGATGCGGTGGTGTCCAAGGTGCGCGGCGACGTGGCGACGCGCTACAGCTTCCGCGATCGCAAGATCGACGTGCTGGTGCGGCTCAAGGAGGAAGAGCGCGGCTCGGTGGATGACATCCGCAACCTGATCATCAACGCCGGCGGCAAGACGGTGCGGCTGGGCTCGGTGGCCGAGGTGGTCTCCACCACGGGCCCGAGCGAGATCCATCGCGCCGATCAGGTCCGGGTCGCGGTCGTGTCCTCCAACCTGCAGGGCATCGATCTGGGCAGTGCGGTGCTGGAGGTGCAGAAGCTGGTCGCCGACAACCCGCTGGGCGCCGAGGTGCAGATGCATATTGGCGGTCAGGGCGAGGAACTCGGCGATTCCCTGCGCTCGCTGCTGTTCGCCTTCGGGCTGGCCATTTTCCTCGTCTACCTGGTGATGGCCTCGCAGTTCGAATCGCTGCTGCACCCGTTCGTGATCCTGTTCACCATCCCCCTGGCGATGGTCGGCGCCGTGCTGGCGCTTTTGCTGACGCGATCGCCGGTCTCGGTGGTGGTCTTCATCGGGCTGATCCTGCTGGTCGGGCTGGTGACCAAAAACGCGATCATCCTGATCGACAAGGTCAACCAGCTGCGCGAGGCCGGCGTGGCCAAGCGCGAGGCCTTGCTGCAGGGTGCCCAGTCGCGCCTGCGGCCTATCGTGATGACCACGCTGAGCACGCTGTTCGGCTTCCTGCCGCTGGCGTTGGCCTTTGGCGAGGGCGCCGAAGTCCGCTCGCCGATGGCGATCACCGTCATCGGTGGGCTGCTGGTATCGACCCTGCTGACCCTGATCGTGATCCCGGTGGTCTACGACCTGCTCGACCGCCGGCCGGACGAGTACTACCGCCACCGCGCCCGGCGCGGTGAGGACATCCCTCCGGCGGGCGAGGCCTACCCGGAGCCGGTCGCATGAGCATCGCCGAGATCAGCCTGCGCCGGCCGGTGACGACCATCATGCTGTTCGTGTCGATGGTCGCGATCGGGCTGATCGCCGCCGTGCGCCTCCCGCTGGAGGCGCTGCCGGACGTGTCTGCGCCGTTTGTTTTCGTCCAGCTGCCCTACACCGGATCCACGCCGGAAGAGGTCGAGCGCAACATCCTGCGTCCGGCCGAGGAAGCGCTCGCCACGATGAGCGACATCAAGGGCATCCAGGGCCGCGCGTCGGCCGACGGAGCATCGGTATTCATGATGTTCTCGGACTGGAGCCGCGACGTGGAAATCGCCGCCTCGGAGGCGCGCGAGCGGATCGACGCCATCCGCGGCGAGCTTCCCGACGACCTGCGCCGGTATTTCGTCTTCAAGTTCTCCACCAACGATCAGCCGATCATGAGGCTTCGCCTTGCCGGCGAAGTTGACATGAGTGGCGAATACGACCTGATCGAGCGCGAGTTCAAGACGCCGCTGGAGCGGATCCCCGGCGTGGCCAAGGTCGACATCGGCGGGGCGGCGGCCAATGAGGTCGAGGTCGCGATCGACCCGGACCGTCTGGTCGCGCACGGGCTCAACCTCAATGAGCTGACCTCGCGTCTGCAGGCCGCCAACTTCTCCGTGTCGGCCGGTGAGATCGAGCACGACGGTCGTCGCCTGCGCGTGCAACCCATTGGCGAGATCAACCAGATCCAGCAATTGCGCGAGCTTCCGCTCAACGCCAGCGGTCTCCGGCTGGGCGACGTGGCCAACGTCGAGTTGGGACCGGCGCGGCTTGAGGTCGGCCGGCGCCTGGACGGTCGCCCGGCGGTGGCGCTGGAGGTGTTCAAGGAGCGCGATGCGAACCTGGTGGAAGTCTCCCGGATGGTGCTGGCCGAACTGGACCGGATCCGCACCAAACCCAGCCTGCGCGGCGTCGACTTCAAGGTGATCGATAACCAGGGCAAGGACGTCACCAGCTCGCTGCTGGAGTTGGGCGAGGCCGGCGGCATCGGCCTGCTGCTGTCGATCGCGGTGCTGTTCTTCTTCCTGCGTCATTGGCCGTCCACGCTGATGGTGACGCTGGCCATCCCGATCTGCTTCGTGATGACGCTGGGATTCATGTTCTTCGTCGGTGTCAGCCTCAATGTGCTCAGCCTGATGGGCCTGCTGCTGGCGGTCGGCATGCTGGTCGACAACGCGGTGGTGGTGGTGGAGAGCATCTACCAGGAGCGCGAGCGGATGCCCGATCAACCCGTTCGAGCCTCCATTGTCGGTACCCGCAACGTCGCCATCGCGCTGTCGGCCGGCACGCTGTGCCATTGCATCGTTTTCGTGCCCAACCTGCTGGGCGAGAAGAACAACATCAGCATCTTCATGTCGCAGATCGCGATCACCATCTCGGTGTCGCTGCTGGCATCGTGGCTGGTCGCGGTAAGCCTGATCCCGATGCTGTCATCGCGGATGAAGACGCCCGCGGCCGTGCAGGACCAGCGCGGCATCATCCGTCGCCTGCAGGCCCGCTACGCACGCCTGCTGCGCTGGACGCTGGAACACCGAGGCTGGAGCATCGCCGGCATCGTGCTGATCAGCGCCCTCAGCATCGTGCCGATGACGCAGACCAAGTTCGACATGTTCGGCGGCGGCAACCAGCGCAATGAGACATCGGTCAATTACCGCTTCAGCGGCAGCTACAGCAAGGACCAGGTGTCCGACGAAGTGGCCCGGGTCGAGGCGTACCTGGAGCGCAACCGCGAGGAGTTCCGGATCGCCCAGGTCTATTCGTGGTTCAGCACCGGCAGCGACGCGGGCACGATGATCACCTTCAAGGATGACGTCGCCGATGCGGGCGCGCTGGTGGAGGCGATCCGCAAGGGCCTGCCCAAGTCCGCCCGCGCCGAGCTCGCCATCGGCGACCAGGGCAACCAGGGTGGCGGGGGCGGTGAGGGCCTGCAGTTCCAGCTGGTCGGTGATTCCACCCAGGTGCTGACCGACCTGGCCAACGACGTCGTGCCGCTGCTCGCCCGCCAGCCGTCGTTGCGCGATGTGCGGGTGGATGCGGGCGATACCAACAACGAGCTCAACGTGCGCGTGGACCGCGAACGCGCGGCCGCCTTCGGCTTCAGCGCACAGGAAGTGGCGCAGTTCGTCGGACTGGCACTGCGCGGTGCGCAACTGCGCGACTTCAGCCGGGGCCAGACCGAGTTGCCGGTGTGGGTCCGGTTTGCCGGCGCGGATGAGTTCGACATCGCCGATATCGCCGCCTTTACCGTGCGCTCGCCGGACGGGCGGGATGTCCCCCTGCTGAGCATGGTCGATCTGGACACCAGCGCCGCGGCGACCCAGATCCGGCGCACCAACCGGCAGACGGCGCTGGTGATCAAGGCCAACCTGGCCGACAAGTCGACCACGCCCGAAGCCCGCAAGGCCATCGAGCAGACCCTTGCCGGCGTGGCGTTTCCGGCCGGCTACGGCTTCACCTTCGAGGGCAGTTCCTTCCAGAACGATGCCGAGGCGGTGAACCAGATGATGTTCAACCTGGTCATCGCGCTGGTCATGATCTATGTCGTGATGGCCGCGGTGTTCGAGTCGCTGGTGTTTCCGTCGGCGATCATGAGTTGCGTGGTGTTTTCGATCTTCGGCGTGTTCTGGCTGTTCTGGCTGACCGGCACGTCGTTCTCGGTGATGGCCTTCATCGGCATCCTGGTGTTGATGGGCGTGGTGGTGAACAACGGCATCGTGATGGTCGAGCACATCAATAACCTGCGCCGGCGCGGGCTGTCGCGCACCGATGCGCTGGTGGAGGGCAGTCGGGAGCGCCTGCGTCCGATCATGATGACCATGGGCACGGCGATCCTGGCGATGATCCCGATCTCGCTGAGCGACACGGTGGTGCTGGGCGGACTGACCTATTCGCCGATGGCACGCGCGGTGGCTGGCGGCCTGGCGTTCTCCACCGTGGTCAGCCTGCTGTTCCTGCCGACGATCTACGCGATCCTGGACGACATGCGCAACGCCACGGCGCGCCTGACCCGGCGTGCGCGCGGGGTTCCGCCGCAGCTGGCGTCGTCCCACCAGGCTGCACACTGACAACCGGCTACGCCGAGGCGGGCACTGGCGCAAGGACGCGCCTGCCGCCCGGCGTGTCACTCAGCCAAACAGCGTGCCCAGCATCTTCAAGCCGCCGGTCCACACGCCGATTGCGGTACCGAGGCTGGTGAGGAAGAAGTTCAGCAGCACCCGCGACACGCGGTTTCGCCACCAGCCGCGCACCGTCTGCACATCGGCGCGAAGAGCCATGAAGTCGGCATAGGTCGGCTTGCGGATCCACGCCTCGGTCAGCGCGCTCAGGGTGCCGGACGCCAGGGCAGGGTGGAGCGGGGTGATCGGCGAGGCGACGAACGCCACCAGGATGCTCAGCGGATGGCCGCCGGCTATCGCGCAACCCAGCGCGCCGAGCAGGCCGGTGGCCAGGATCCATTGCAGCAGCAGGTCGGAACCCACATCGATCCCGCCCTGCCAGAAGCCCCAGGCGAATCCGCCGATCACCACCGTCGACAGGATGATGGTGAACCACGGGATGGTGCTCTTGGGCGCGATGGACTCGAGCTCCTCGCGGATTGCGCCGGCAGGCGCGGTTTCCTCGCGCAGGTGACTGGCCAGCCCTTGCAGGTGGCCCGCGCCGACCACGGCCAGCACCTCGCGGGAACCGTCGTTGTTGGTGTCCTCGCGGATTTCGCGCAGGCGCGCGGCCATGTAGCGGTCGCGCTCGGCGATGACAGTCTCGTACACCGCCGGGCTTTCGCTGGCGAACTCGTTGAAGCTGGCCTCCAGCATGTCGCCCTGTTTCAGCTTCTCGATTTCCTCTGCGCCGACCTCGTCATCGGCCAGCAGTCCCGCCAGCAGGCCGCCACCGAGTTTGGCCCGGCCCCAGAAGCCGAGCCGGGCGGATGCGCGCTTGAAGGTCAGGCCGACGTCGCGGTCAATCAGGTGCACCGGCATGTCGCGCGCACGCGCCTCCAGCACCGCTCGTTTGAGCTCCGCCCCCGGCTCCACGCCCAGTTGCTCGGCGAGCCGGCGCTGGTAGGCCGCGAGCGCCAGGTTGGCGGCGAACATCGCGGTCTTGCCGGTGCGGATCACCTTCACCAGGTCCAGCTTGGCCATCGAATCGGTATCTGACAGCGCCTGCAGCCGCGCGTCGTCGAGTTCCACGGCGACGGCGTCGAATCGGCCGCTGCCGATCGCATCGCGCACCGCGTCCACGCTCGCCTGCGATACATGCGCCGTGCCCAGCAGCGTGTAGCGGACGCCGTCGCGCTCGACGACCTCGTGCGGCTGGCCATGCAGGAAATCGGCGGTGGCCGCCAGTGGGGTATCGCTCATCTAGGTACAACCGTGTTGGGGGTGGCGCGCGAGCGCAGCGGGTCAATCGCGATAGCGCTTGAGCAGATCGTCGTAGGCGTCGATGCGCCGGTCGCGAAGGAACGGCCAGATCCGCCGCACGTCCTCGCTGCGCTGCAGGTCGACCTCCGCCATGAGGATTTCCGGACCGTCGCCTGCCATTGCCAGGAACTCGCCCTGCGGGCCGAGCACGTGGCTATGACCCCAGAAGTCGACCCCGGCAGTGCCCAGCGGGGAAGGCTCATGGCCCACGCGGTTGCAGCTCAACACGGGCAGGCCGTTGGCGACCGCGTGTCCGCGGTGGCTCACGATCCAGGACTCGCGCTGGCGATCTTTCTCGGCCTGGTCGTCATCGGGGTCGTAGCCGATTGCGGTGGGGTAGAGCAGCAGTTCGGCGCCCGCCAGCGCCATCAGGCGGGCAGCCTCCGGGTACCACTGGTCCCAGCACACGAGCACGCCGAGGCGGCCGACGGACGTGTCGATCGGCTCGAAACCCAGATCGCCGGGGGTGAAGTAGAACTTCTCGTAGAAACCCGGGTCGTCGGGAATGTGCATCTTGCGGTACTTGCCCGCAATGCTGCCGTCGGCCTCCAGCACCACGGCGGTGTTGTGGTACAGCCCGGCCGCGCGGCGCTCGAACAGCGAGCTGACGATCACGACCTTGTGCTTGGCGGCCAGGCGCCCGAGACGGTCGGTGCTGGGCCCGGGGATGGGCTCGGCGAGATCGAACTCGTCCACCGACTCGTGCTGGCAGAAGTACGGGCCGTTGTGGATCTCCTGCAGCAGGACCAGGCGCGCGCCATCGGTGGCGGCCTGGGCGACGCGCTCTTCGATCTGCGCCAGATTGGCCTCGGCGTTGCCGGCGCCGCGGTCAATGACGGCGCGATCCTGGATCAGCGCAACGGGGAGGGTCCTGGTTTTCATGACGGTTCCGATGTTTGGAGGGAGACAGCGATCAGACGACGCCCTGCGGCAATTGCATGGTGATGCAGTGAAGGCTGCCGTTCTGCCAGATCAAGGGTCGGCACGGCACCTGGATGATTTCCCGGCCGGGAAACGCGGCGGCGAGCACGGCAGCGGCCTCATCATCGGTGCTGGCGTCGTAGGCCGGCATCAAAACCGCACCGTTGATGATGAGGAAGTTGGCGTAACTCGCAGCCAGCCGACGGTCGCCGTCGATGACAGGTGCCGGCCAGGGCAGCGGGAAAAGCCGGTAGGGCTGGCCCTCGACAGTGCGCAGCGCCGCCAGCTCGGCCGCCATCGCCTGCAGCGGAGCGTAGTGGGAGTCGTTTTGGTCGTCACACGCCTGATAGACGATGGCGTCGCGCGCCGCGAACCGGGCCAGCGTATCAATGTGGGCGTCGGTGTCGTCGCCTTCAAGATACCCGTGGTCCAGCCACAGCACCCGCTGCTGGGCAAGATGCCGCGACAGCTTGACATCCAGCTCCGCGCGCGTCGCCTCGGGGTGGCGCTCGTGCAAACAGGTCCAGGTCGTCAGCAGGGTGCCTTCGCCGTCGGTTTCAATTGCGCCGCCTTCCAGCGCAAAGTCGATGTCCTGGCGGGCACTGCGCTGGAATATCCCGCGCGCGAACAGTTCTTCGACCAGTCGATCGTCGCGGCTGGCCTCGAACTTGCCACCCCAACCGGTGAAGCGGAAATCCAGCAGACGGAAGTCGCTTGCCGCATCTTCGTGCATGGCCTGCAGCGTGACAGGGCCGGTGTCGCGCAGCCAGGTGTCGTCGTAGGGCACCTCGATGAATCCGACCCGCTGCATGTCCACGCGGGCCGAGGCCAGCCGCGCCCGCGCGTAGGCCTCGACGTCTTCGTCGGCGACGCAGATCAGCACGCGCTGGAAGCGGGTGATCGCGGCGACCAGAAGGATGTAGGTTTCCTCGACCTCGCCCAGACGGTCCGCCCAGTCGGTACCGGCGGTCGGCCAGGCGATCAGGATTGCGGACTGGGGTTCCCACTCGGCGGGAAAGCGCATCGCCTCGGTCATGATATTGGCTTGCAAACCCGGCTCAGCGGATCGCCGGCGCTGGGCCGATCTCGGTGCTGACAGCCTGATGATTGGCGACCACGTCGATCACGCGATCCTTCTCAAAGTACACCGTGAACTGCGGGTACGACCAGCGATTGATGGTCGGCCACTGGCGCTTCTGGCCACCGCGCGGGTCCAGCCGCTGCGACGGCGCTCCATAGCGCGCTTCGACCTCGGACATGCTCGCTCCGCGGGCAGGAACGGCAGCCTGGTTGAGGAACGCAGTGCGCTCGATCAGCAGCGTGTCGGCAGCCGCGGGGGCAGCGACCGCGATCAGGGCAAGCAGCGAGAGACTGGTGACAGCGGTCTTGATGGTCATTTCCTGATTTCCCTGGACGGATTCTGAATCTGGATTGTAAGCACATGGGCGACACGACCGTGTCGCTTTGGGAGGTGCGCAAGGGCGAGGCCGCACGCCGGGCACCAAACGCAGAAAACCGCCCGGAGGCGGCTTTCTGGCGAAGCGCAGGAAGCGCCCGTGGATCAGCGCTGGCGCGCCTTAAAACGCGGGTTCGACTTGCAAATCACGAAGACCTTGCCGCGACGGCGAACGACCTTGCAGTCGCGGTGACGGGCCTTCGCCGACTTCAGGGAGGACAGGACCTTCATGAGAGACCTCGGCAACAGATGGGAATAAGCAAGCCCGCAATGGTAGCGGCTATTTACATCCCGATCAAGCGCATGCGCGCATCCATGCAGCGAAAGGTGGTCGGCGCCAAACCACGCACGGTGGTCAGAGTGCTTCGCACCGCGCGCGCCGATCCGGTGACGGCATAATAGCCCGATGACCAGCACCCCAAGCGCAAACCCATCCGATCCAGCTCCCGTTTTGACCATCGACGGCCCGTCCGGCTCCGGCAAAGGCACGATCAGCCGCCTGGTCACCAGCCGGCTCGGCTGGCACTACCTGGATTCCGGCGCGCTCTACCGCGCCGTCGGCGTGGCCGCCGGCTGGAAAGACATCGACCTGGGCGATCCGGCGGCGCTGGTGCGGTGCGCCTTTGATACCCGGGTCGACTTCCGCGAGGCGGAGGACGGTTTGCGGGTGATGGTCAACGGTTCCGATGCCACCCACGAGCTGCGGATGGAAACCGCCGGTGCCGCCGCGTCGGCGATCGCCGCGATCGGCGAGGTGCGCGAGGTGCTGAAGGAGCGGCAGCGCGCGTTCCGCCGTCCACCGGGGCTTGTCGCCGACGGCCGCGACATGGGGACGGTGATCTTCCCCGACGCCGCCTACAAGGTGTTTCTGACTGCGAGCGCGGACGAGCGCGCACAAAGGCGGTATAAGCAGTTGAAGGACAAGGGGGTTTCCGTTACATTTGCAGGGCTGCTGCGGGAGATTCTTGCCCGTGACGCCCGCGACGCCAACCGTGCCGTGGCCCCTTTGCGACCGGCGGCCGACGCCGTGGCCATTGATACCACGGGCATGGCGATCGACGATGTGGTGGACCGGGTCCTTGCCGTAATGGCGCAGGCGCAGTGAGCTGTACCGCAATACCGCTGTAACAACCCCGTCGCAATTCCGCGGCGGATCAACCAACCGACACATGGTGCAGCTCCACCGCACCACATCAACGGGTGGGTCGACCACGTGCTGCTTGCGTTATCCCCTGTGGGAAACGATGCCAGCCGGTGCGACCCGTGTGTTCACACGGATATTTTTCCAATGACCGAATCATTTGCAGAACTGTTCGAGCAAAGCGAGCAGTACCTCTCGAACCTGAAGCCTGGCTCCATCGTTGTTGGCACCGTCGTCGAGGTCCGCAGCGACGTCGTGGTGATCAACGCCGGCCTGAAGTCCGAAGGCATCGTGCCAATCGAGCAGTTCCGTAACGACGACGGCGAGATCGACATCGCTGTCGGTGACAAGATCAAGGTCGCGCTGGACGCCATCGAGAATGGCTTCGGCGAGACCGTCCTGTCGCGCGAGAAGGCCAAGCGCGCGATGGTGTGGGACGAGCTGGAGGAAGCGCTCGAGAACAACGAGACCATCACCGGCCGCATCAGCGGCAAGGTCAAGGGTGGTTTCACCGTCGACATCAAGGATGTCCGCGGCTTCCTGCCCGGTTCGCTGGTTGACGTCCGCCCGGTGCGCGACTCGACCTACCTGGAAGGCAAGGAACTCGAGTTCAAGCTGATCAAGCTGGACCGCAAGCGCAACAACATCGTCGTCTCCCGCCGTGCGGTGGTTGAGAGCGAGCACTCGGAAGAGCGCGAGCAGCTGATGGAGAAGCTGGTCGAAGGCGCGATCCTGAAGGGTGTGGTCAAGAACCTCACCGACTACGGCGCGTTCGTGGACCTGGGTGGCATCGACGGCCTGCTGCACATCACCGACATGGCCTGGAAGCGCGTGCGCCATCCGTCGGAAGTTGTGGAAGTCGGCCAGGAGCTGGACGTCCGCGTGCTCAAGTACGACCGCGAGCGCAACCGCGTCAGCCTCGGCCTGAAGCAGCTGGGCGAGGATCCATGGGACAACATCGCGCGCCGCTACCCGGCCGATACCCGCGTGTTCGGCAAGGTCTCCAACGTCACCGATTACGGTGCGTTCGTCGAGATCGAGCCGGGCGTGGAAGGCCTGGTGCACGTGTCGGAGATGGATTGGACCAACAAGAACGTCAACCCGTCCAAGATCGTGCAGGTCGGTGACGAGGTCCAGGTCATGGTGCTGGACGTGGACGAGGAGCGTCGCCGCATCTCGCTGGGCATGAAGCAGGTCTCTTCCAACCCGTGGGAGACTTTCTCGGTGCTGCACAAGAAGGGCGACAAGGTCGAAGGTCAGATCAAGTCGATTACCGACTTCGGCATCTTCATCGGCCTGGACGGCGGCATCGATGGCCTGGTCCACCTGTCCGACATCAGCTGGAACACCACCGGCGAAGACGTCGTGCGCAACTACAAGAAGGGCGACACCCTGGAAGCTGTCGTGCTGGCCGTGGATCCGGAGCGCGAGCGCATCAGCCTGGGCGTGAAGCAGATGGAGCAGGACCCGTTCGGCCAGTTCATGGCCTCCAACACCCGTGGCTCGATCGTCACCGGCAAGGTCACCGAAGTCGACGAGAAGGGCGCCACCATCGAGTTGGCGGACGGCATCGAAGGCTACGTGGCGGCACGCGACATCTCCAAGGATCGCGTTGACGACGCCAGCAAGGTGCTCAAGGTGGGCGACGAGATCGAAGCGCGCTTCATCGGTATGGACCGCAAGGGCCGCACCATGCAGCTCTCGATCAAGGCCAAGGACGAGGCGGAAATGCAGGAAGCCGTCTCCGACTACAGCCGCGCCAGCGCGGACGCTGCCAGCGGCACGACCAAGCTGGGCGCGTTGCTGCGTGAGCAGTTGAACAGCAACAAGTCCGAGTAATCCGCATCGGCGCGCTGTCTGCTGGATGGCGCGTTGTTGCCGGTACCTTGTTGTCGCAACATGAGTACGGCCCGGCTTTGGCCGGGCCGTACTTCGTTTGAATCAACACCCCCTATTTGAATTGGCCACAAGCAGCCACCCCAGACATCCATGACCAAGTCCGAACTGATCGAGATCCTGTCCCAGCGCCAGCCGCACCTCAAAGGCGAAGACGTGGATCTGGCAGTGAAAGCCTTGCTGGAGATGATGGGCAGCTCGCTCGCCGACGGCGAGCGCATTGAAGTGCGAGGCTTTGGCAGTTTCTCGCTGCACTACCGTCCGCCGCGCATGGGTCGCAACCCGCGAACGGGCGAGTCGGTCGCACTGGCTGGAAAGCACGTGCCCCATTTCAAGCCGGGCAAGGAACTGCGCGAACGCGTCAGTGACGCGATGCCCGTGGATGAGGCGGATTGAACCCGGCCCCGGCCAGCCCTGTGTCGGGTTGTAGAACGGCGCCGAGGCGCTGGGCCGACCTGTGTTTCGCCCACAGGCCAACCCGGAGATTGTCATGCGAGTGATCCGATTTCTGGCGGCCATTGTCTGCCTGGCGTTTGGTGCCGTCCTGGGCGCACTCAACCGGCAGGCGGTATCGATCGATGTCGGTTTCGGCCACGTCGCATCCAACCTCGGCATCGTGATGCTCGCGTGCCTGCTTGTTGGCGTGATCGTGGGCGGCATGGCGATCAGCGCGAGCGTGGTCTGGCCGCTGCGTCGTCGCCTGGCCAATGCGCAGAAGCAGGGCTCCTCCGAGCCATCCTCGGCGAAGGAAATCCCGTAAATGGACTTCATCAGCGAGTGGTTCTGGTTCTTTGTGCTGGTGCCTGTTGCTGCGCTTGGCGGCTGGGTGGTCGGCCGTCGAGGTGGTGAAAGACACAGCACGACCCAGGTCAGCCGGCTTTCCACCACCTATTTTCGGGGCCTCAACTACCTGCTCAATGAGCAGCCCGACAAGGCGATCGAGCTTTTCCTGCATATCGCGGAGCTCGACAAGGACACCTTCGAGACCCAGGTGGCGCTCGGGCACCTGTTCCGCCGCCGTGGCGAAGTGGACCGCGCCATCCGCCTGCACCAGGCGCTGGTGCAACGTCCCGGCCTGAGCGACCAGCAGAAGGTGCAGGCGCTGCTGGCGCTGGGCGAGGATTACATGAAGTCGGGCTTGCTGGATCGCGCGGAAACCGTGTTCAGCGATCTGGTTGACCTGGACATGCGCGCGCCGCTGGCGCTGCGGCACCTGATCCACATCTACCAGTCCGAGCGTGAATGGGACAAGGCCATTGAAAACGCCCAACGCTACGAAGCGGCGACCGGCGAGTCGATGGGCAAGTTGATCGGCCAGTTCGAATGCGAGCTGGCCGATCGCCACCGTGCTGCGGGCGACGTCCCGGCGGCACGCGCCGCGGTCGCGCGCGCCTACCAGGCGGATGCCAATTCAGTGCGTGCCGGGATGCTGGAAGGGCGGCTGGAGGTGGAGTCGGGAAACGATGCCGGGGCGATCCGCGCCTTCGAGCGCGTCGCGCGGACCGATCCGGACTACCTCCCCGAGGTGATGCCGGCATTGCTGTCGTGCTACGAACGGACTGGCGATGGTTCAGGCGCGCGGGCGTTTCTGTCCGAGATGTGCGAGCACTATCGCGGTATAGCGCCCGTGCTGGCGCTGACGAAAATGGTCGAGAGCCAGGACGGCGTCGCAGCGGCGCGCGCCTATCTGGCCAACGAGCTCAAGGACCGCCCGTCGGTGCGTGGCGAGGCGGCGCTCATGGAGTTGAGCATCGCCGAGGGCGCGGATCCGCTGGCGACCCTGCATGACCTGAAGCACATCACCGAGCAGCTGCTGGTCCGCAATCCGAGCTACCGCTGCAATCATTGTGGCTTCGGCGCCCGAAGCCATCATTGGCAATGCCCGAGCTGCAAGGAGTGGGGCACCGTCAAGCCCCTCCTGAACTACGCGGTAGTGTGACCTTTTGCTTTCCTGGTTGCTCCTGCATTTCCTGATTGCGTCGGTCGGAACGCTGTTGGCGCGCCGCTATGCGCTGCAGCGCGACCTGCTTGACCACCCGGGGGAGCGTCGCAGCCACCAGGTGGTCACGCCGCGCGGGGGCGGCATCGCCATCGTTGCCGCGCTGCTCGTCGCGATTGTGGCGCTGGCGACGCGGGACCCCTCGCAGCGCTGGCTGCTGGGAGGGTTTGGTATCGGACTTGTCCTGGTCGCGGCGATCGGCATGGCGGACGACCATCGGCCGCTGCCGGCAAGCCTGCGACTGGCCGTCCACGCGCTCGCCGCGGCGGTGCTCGCGATCAGCCTGCAGATGGCGTCGGGCAACCACTGGCTGGCGATGCTCGCGTTTGTCTCAGCGATAATCCTGACCAACGTCTGGAATTTCATGGACGGTATCAACGGCCTGGCCGCAAGCCAGGCGTTGCTGGTCGCAATGGCCTTGGCCTGGGTGTTGGGCGGCTCCTGGGCGCTGCTCGCTGGGGCCCTTGCCGCGGCGTGTGCAGGCTTCCTGCCGTTCAATTTTCCGCGCGCGCGCATCTTCCTCGGCGACGGCGGCAGTGGCGGTATCGGGTTCTCAATCGCGGGGCTGGGAACCGTTGCCGTCATGCACGACAGCCGCGCCGCGCTCTGGCTCCTCTTGCCCCTGTCGGCGTTCCTGGTGGACGCGGGGCTGACGCTGTCGATGCGTACGCTTGAGGGGGAGCGCTGGTGGGAAGCGCATACCCGGCACGCCTACCAAGTCTGGGCGCGCTCAAAAGGACACATGAGTGTCACATTGCTCTACGCATCATGGACGGCGACGACTGTCGCCGTGATGATCGTGCTCCGCACAACGCCGGTTTCCCTGGCAGTGGCGCTGTGCGTTGTGACGTATCTGGCCGCATCCGTGGTCTGGTGGAGGCTGGAGCGAATGGAATCGCATTTGAAAACAACAGGTGACAAATGACTAGATGGCGGGAGCGTTGGTCCGGCGCGGTGCCACGTTCGGCAGTGGTGGTTCACGACCTTGCGATGGTCTGGATCGTGTGGGTGGTTTTGCACCGGGTTCGCTACGGCGTAATGGTGTCGCCGCCTGAACTGCCGTTGTGGTCCACCGAGATCGCGATGGTGCTGGCCGCGCAGGGACTGGTCTTCTGGCAGGTGGGTCTGTATCGCGGTCTGTGGCGCTTCGCCAGCGTTCCCGATCTGTGGAACATCTTCAAGGCCTGTGCGCTGGGCCTGTTTGCGATCGTCCTTGGCCTCTTTCTCTACAACCGGCTCGAGCTCGTTTCCCGCACCGTCCTGCTGATGTACCCGTTCGTGCTGATGGGCATGTTGGGGGCGCCGCGCTTGCTGTATCGCGCGTGGAAGGACAGCAACAGTGATCAGACCGACGCCGCTTCGGTGCGGATCCTGATCCTTGGTGCCGGACGTGCTGGTGATGCCCTCGTGCGCGACCTTCGTCGCCTCGGCTCCTATCAGCCGGTTGGATTTCTGGACGATGCGCGAAGCCTGCGCGGAAGCAAGGTTCAGGGTATACCGGTTCTCGGAGGCATTGACGATGTGGCCGAGATTGCGCGGGAGACCGCGGCACGGCTGCTGGTAATCGCGGTTCCGTCTGCCAGCGCGACCCAGATGCAGCGCATTGTGGCCGCTTGTGAACGCTCCGGCTTGCCGTTCCGGATGGTCCCGCGGTTACGTGATGCACTGGAGGGTCGCTCCCTTTCGGGCCAACTCAAGGAAGTGGCCATCGAGGATCTACTCGGACGCCAGCAGGTACTGCCCGACTGGAAAGCGATCCGCAGTTGGCTGGGTGCGCGCTCGGTGCTGGTTACCGGCGCCGGCGGCTCGGTCGGTTCAGAGCTGTGCAGGCAATGCGCGCGCCACGGGGCGCGTCGCATCGCGATGGTGGAGCAGGACGAGTTTGCGCTGATCACGGTTCTGGCCAGTCTGCGCCGCGACTTCCCGGACCTCGAATACATCCCGGTGCTGGGAGATTGCGGGGATACCGCGGTGATCCGCCACGCGCTCGATGCATCGCAGCCCGAGGCGGTTTTCCATGCGGCTGCCTACAAGCAGGTGCCGCTGCTGGAAACCCAGCTTCGCGAGGCCGTACGCAACAACGTGTTGGCGACGGAGACCGTTGCCCGCGCCTGCCGCGATGCGGATGTTGGCACCTTTGTGTTGATCTCGACTGACAAGGCCGTGGATCCGGGCAACATCCTGGGCGCCACCAAGCGCTTGGGCGAGATGGTCTGCCAGTCGCTGGTGGACCCCCGCAGCACCCGGTTCGTGACGGTGCGCTTTGGCAACGTGCTGGATTCGGCCGGCAGTGTGGTACCGCTGTTTCGTGAGCAGATCCGCCAGGGCGGGCCAGTGACCGTCACCGACCCGGAAGTGACGCGCTACTTCATGACCATTCCGGAAGCCTGCCAGCTGATCCTGCAGGCATCGGCGATCGGCAGCCAGGAGGCGATTTACACGCTCGACATGGGCGAGCCGGTTCCGATCCGCCTGCTGGCCGAACAGATGATCCGCCTTGCCGGCAAGCAGCCTGGGCGGGATGTATCGATTGTCTACACCGGCCTGCGAGCGGGCGAGAAGTTGCACGAGACCCTGTTCCACGCCGACGAGCGCTACCGCGCGACGGCTCACCCGAAGATTCTCCAGGCAGAGCCGCGCGCCGTGGTCGTCAGTGAGATCCACCAGGCGCTCGAGCGTCTGCGTGAGGCCGCAGGCCGCTATGACCTGGCCACCCTGGACCTCGTACTGCGACGTGCCGTGCCCGAATTCCAGCCGATCGGATCGCATGCCGCGCCGACCGCAGCTGCCACCACGGTGGTGGCGTTCCCCTCCCACGCTTCAAGGAAGAATTGATGTCGCAACGTATACGCAAGGCGGTATTCCCGGTCGCAGGACTGGGCACCCGTTTCCTTCCCGCCACCAAGACCGTGCCCAAGGAGATGTTGCCGATCATCGACCGGCCGCTCATCCAGTACGCCGTCGATGAGGCGATCGAGGCCGGTTGCGACACGCTGGTGTTCGTGACCAACCGCTACAAGCACGCCGTCGCCGATTACTTCGACAAGGCCTACGAGCTGGAAGACAAGTTGCAAGCGGCGGGGAAACTCGAGCAACTGGAGCTGGTGCGCAACCCGCTTCCCCCCGGCGTGCGGGCCGTGTTCGTGACCCAGACCGAGGCGCTCGGCCTTGGTCACGCGGTGCTCTGCGCCAAGCCGGTGATCGGCAATGAACCGTTCGCGGTCATCCTCCCCGACGACCTGATCTGGAACCGGGGCGCAGGTGCCTTGAAGCAGATGGCCGACGCCGCTGAAGCGAGTGGCGCCAGCGTCATCGCGGTGCAGGATGTGGAGCGGGAGAACACCGGCAGTTACGGCATCGTCGCCACGGACGAATTCAGTGGCCGGCAGGGGCGCATCCGCGCCATCGTCGAAAAGCCCAGTCCCGCCGATGCTCCCAGCACCCTGGCCGTGGTCGGACGCTACGTGCTCAGTCCACGCATTTTCGACTTGCTGGAAGGCACCACTCCGGGGTCGGGCGGCGAGATACAGCTCACCGACGCCATCGCCGCGCTGCTGGTGGAGGAGGCGGTTGACGCCTACCGGTTTCAGGGAACGCGTTTCGACTGCGGGACGCATCTGGGCCTGATCGGCGCCACCATCCGCTACGCGCTCGACCACGAGAAGCTCAGCGAGGCCGCGCAGGGAATGATGCGCGACGCACTGAATGAAATGGGTGTGCGCGAACTGGAGTAGGGCGTCCGGACTCGGCATAGAGCGCCGGCGTCGTGCGCTGGACGACCCGCTCCAGCCTAGGCTTGAGCGAATAGGAACGAAAGGGAGCCGAGCGTTTGCCCGGCTCCCTTCGCTTGTTTCAGTGCACAGGTTTTTTTGCGGCGCTTCTGCTTACAGCGCTTCGAAGATGCCCGCAGCACCCATGCCGGTCCCGATGCACATCGTCACCAGTCCGTACTTCTGCTGGCGGCGGCGCATCCCGTGCAGGATCGTCGCGGTGCGCACCGCTCCGGTCGCGCCCAGCGGATGGCCCAGTGCGATCGCTCCCCCCAGAGGGTTGACCTTGGCCGGATCCAGCTCGCTGTCGCGGATCACTGCCAGCGCCTGCGCCGCAAACGCCTCGTTCAATTCGATCCAGTCGATCTGATCCTTGGTCAGGCCGGCCTGCTTGAGCGCCTTGGGAATCGCGGCGATCGGGCCGATGCCCATCACCTCCGGCCGCACTCCGGCAACGGAGAAGCTGACGAAGCGCGCCAGCGGCGTCAGGCCGTAATCCTTGATGGCCTGGGCCGAGGCGAGCAGGATTGCGCCGGCGCCGTCGGACATCTGCGAGCTGTTGCCCGCGGTTACCGTGCCGCCGAACTGTCCGTTGCGGAAAACGGGCCGCAACTTGGCCAGGCCTTCAATCGTGGACCCGGCGCGCGGGCCCTCGTCGGTGTCGACCAGCGTGCGCTTCTCGCGAATGCTGTCGCGCTCTAGGTCGGGCAGCTGCGAGATGACCTCCAGCGGGCTGATCTCGTCGCGGAACTCACCGGCTTCGATCGCCGCCAGCGCCTTCAGATGGGACTCCAGCGCGAACGCGTCCTGGTCCTCGCGGCTGACCTTCCACTCTTCGGCGACCTTCTCGGCGGTGATGCCCATCCCGTACGCGATGTTGATGTGGTCGTCCTTGAACACGTTGGGCGAGAGCGCGACCTTGTTGCCCATCATCGGCACCATCGTCATCGACTCGGTGCCGCCGGCGAGCATCAGGTCGGCGTTGCCCAGACGGATCTGGTCGGCCGCCAGCGCCACCGCCTGCAGCCCGGAGGAGCAGAAGCGGTTGATGGTCTGGGCGGCAACGGTCTCGGGCAGGCCTGCCAGCAGCACGCCGATGCGTGCCACGTTCATTCCCTGCTCGCCCTCGGGCATCGCGCAGCCGATGATCGCGTCATCGATGCGGTTCACGTCGATCCCCGGTGCCTGGGCAATGACGGCCTTGAGCACATGGGCGAGCATGTCGTCGGGTCGGGTATTGCGGAACGCGCCGCGGGCCTTGGCAACCGGCGTGCGGGTGGCGGCGACGATGTAGGCGTCTTGTACTTGCTTGGTCATGGTGTTGTCCTCGTCGTCACTCAGTTGCGCAGGGGTTTGCCGGTCTTGAGCATGTGGGCCACGCGGGCCTGGGTCTTGGGCATCTGCGCCAGCTCGACAAAATGTTCGCGTTCCAGCTTCAGCAGCCACTCCTCATCCACCAGCGATCCGCGGTCCACTTCGCCGCCGCACATGACGGTCGCGATGCGGCTGGCGATCTCGTAATCGTGTTCAGAGATGAAGCGGCCTTCGAGCATGTTCACCAGCAGCATCTTGAAGGTCGCTATGCCGACGTCCCCTGCCACCTGGATCCGGCGCGCGGGCAGGGGCGGGCGGTAGCCGGATTCCGCCAGGGCGCGGGCCTGGGCCTTGGCGACGTGGAGCAGTTCGAAGGCATTGAAAACGACCACGTCGTCTTCCCGCGCCAGCTGCAGTGATTTGGCCTCCATGGCCGAGGTCGCGACCTTGGCCATTGCGATGGTCTCGAACACGTTCTTGAGCTCGGCGAAGACATCACCGTTGGGCCCGGCCGCATCGGATGCGCGCACGGCGAGCTCCTTCAGGCCGCCGCCGGCGGGCAGCAGGCCGACGCCGGCTTCCACCAGCCCGACGTAACTCTCCAGCCCGAACACCGTGCGCGCCGCATGCATCTGGAACTCGCAACCGCCGCCCAATGCCAGGCCGCGCACGGCGGCAACCACCGGCACCAGTGAGTACTTGATCCGCTGGCTGGTGCGCTGGAAGTTGGCGACCATCGCCTCGAAACCCTTGATGTCGTTGGCCTGCAGCAATCCCAGCGCTTCTGAGAGGTCCGCGCCGGCGGAGAAGGGCTCCCTGGCCTGCCAGATGACCAGCCCGGAGAACTCCTTCTCGGCGCGGGAAATCGCTTCCTGCAGGCCATCGAGCACCTGGTCGGAGACGGTGTTCATCTTGGTCTTGAAGCCGACCACGGCGATGTCGTCGCCTTCATCGGCCCACATGCGCACGCCGTCGTTCTCGAACACGGTGCGCCCCTGCGAGGGCTTCTCGCCCAGCAGCGCGTCCGGGAACCGCTGCCGCGCATACACCGGGTTGGACGAGCGCGGCACGATCGCGTCGCGGCCCGGGCTATAGCTGCCATCGGCGACGTGGACCCCATCGCGGCCGTCAAAGACCCAGTCGGGCAGGGTCGCCGTGCTCATCGCAGTGCCGGCCACGATGTCCTCGGCGATCCAGTCGGCCACCTGCTTCCAGCCCGCTGCCTGCCAGCTCTCGAACGGACCGACCGACCAGCCATAACCCCAGCGCATCGCGAGATCCACGTCACGCGCGGTCTGCGCGATGTCCTTGAGGTGGAAGGCGCTGTAGTGGAAGGTGTCGCGGAAGCACGCCCAGAGGAACTTCGCCTGAGGGTGCTCGCTCGCGCGCAGGGCGGCGAACTTCTTCGCCGGATCGCGTTCCTTGAGCAGTGCGGCGACCTCAGGATCCAAGTCCGGAGCGGAGGGACGGTAGTCCTGTGCTTCCAGATCGAGCACCAGGATGTCCTTGCCCTTGCGGGTGTAAAACCCGGTGCCGGTCTTGGCACCCAGGGCGCCCTTCTCAACCAGCGCCGCGAGCCATTTTGGCGCCTTGAAGTACTTGTGCCACGGGTCATCGGGCAGGGTGTCAGCCATCGTCTTGATGACGTGCATCATGGTGTCGAGCCCGACCACATCGGCCGTGCGGTAGGTCGCCGATTTGGGGCGTCCGATGGCGGGACCAGTCAGCGCATCCACCGTGTCGAAGCCCAGTCCGAGCTGCTCGGTGTGATGCATCGCCGTCAGCATCGAGAACACGCCGACGCGGTTGCCGATGAAGTTCGGCGTGTCCTTGGCGATCACCACGCCCTTGCCCAGGGTGGTGGTCAGGAAGGTTTCCAGCGACCCGAGCGCGCCTGCGTCGGTCGTGCGGGCCGGAATCAGTTCCGCCAGGTGCATGTAGCGCGGCGGATTGAAGAAATGCACGCCGCAGAAGCGGTGACGCAACTGCTCGGGCAATACTTCTGCCAGCTTGTTGATGCCCAGGCCGGACGTGTTGCTGGCCAGTACGGCGTGACCTGCGACGTGGGGTGCGATCTTGCGATACAGGTCCTGCTTCCAGTCCATGCGCTCGGCGATCGCTTCGATGATCAGGTCGCAGTCGGCGAGCTGCTCCAGGCCGGTCTCATAATTGGCCGCAGTGATACGGCCGGCGAGACGCTTGTCCGCCAGCGGAGCGGGGCTGAGCTTGGCGAGGTTGGCGATCGCCTTGTCGACGATGCCGTTGGGATTTCCTTCCTTGGCCGGCAAGTCGAATAGCACCGTGTCGACGCCGGCATTGGTCAGGTGCGCAGCAATCTGAGCGCCCATGACGCCTGCGCCCAGAACGGCCGCACGCCGGACAAGTAGTTTATTAGACATTACTTGTAACTCCTTGATTGGATTGTCTTATGTCAACCATCAGTTCTTGAATCCGGCCGCGGCAAAGCGGATGAGTTCGCGCGCCGCCCGTTCCGCATGGGCCTTCTCCTGCACTCCGCCGGGGCGCTTGATCAGGCCGAAATCGGCCATCGCGTAGGTCAATGCGCCGGCGAGGAAGTCCAGACGCCAGTACAGCTCCTCCTTGCTCAGGCCCGGCAGGCAGCCACCGATGGCACGCGCAAAATCGCGCAGCACGTGCCCGTAGCGCTCGGAAAGGAACGTCCGCAGGCCATCGTTCTTTTCCGCGTAGGCGCGGGCGATGACGCGCACGAAAGCGGCGCCGCCCTGGCGATGCAGCGCGACCGCCAGTGCCGGCTCGATAAAGGCGGCAAGGATCGGCTCCAGATCGCCAGGATGCTGGTCCAGCGCGGCTTTCAGCGCCTCGAGGCGCTGAGCGCTCATCTCGTCCATGCGTCGGCGGAACACCTCGTTGACGAGGTTTTCCTTGCTGCCGAAGTGGTAGTTCACCGCCGCGATGTTGACGTCGGCGCGCCCGGTGACCTGGCGCAGCGATGTGCCCGAAAAGCCGTGCTGGGCGAACAGCTCCTCCGCCGCAGTCAGGATGCGGTCCTTGGTGGAGAACTGGGTGTTGGTAGACATGGCGGCATCCTGAACCAGCGCGACCAGCAAGGTTGCGCAAAGATGAATCAAACGCTTGTTTGGATGCTAGGCGCCAGGGCCGCTGCCGTCAAATTCAACCCCGATGCGTGCATTGCGCACGCGGATTTCCGGTAGAATCCGTGGCAGCCATTACGGCCAAACCCGCGTCAGTACGCGGGTTTTCCTGTTATCCTTTGGCGCGTATCCCTGACATACGGGGTGCCGCCCGCCCAACCGGAGATTTTCCATGGCGCTGGAGCGTACCCTTTCCATCATCAAGCCCGACGCAGTTGCCAAGAATGTGATCGGCGAGATCTACAGCCGTTTCGAAAAGGCGGGCCTGAAGGTCGTCGCCTCGAAGATGAAGCATCTTTCGAAGGACGAAGCCGAAGGCTTCTACGCAGTCCATCGCGAACGTCCGTTTTTTGCCGCGCTGGTCGAGTTCATGAGCTCCGGGCCGGTGATGATCCAGGCGCTGGAAGGCGAGGGCGCTGTCCTCAAGCACCGCGACCTGATGGGCGCCACCAACCCGAAGGACGCCGCACCGGGCACCATCCGCGCCGACTTCGCCGACAGCATCGACGCCAACGCGGTACACGGATCGGACAGCCTGGAGAACGCCGCGATCGAGATCGCCTATTTCTTCCCGGCCACCGACGTCTACTCGCGCTGACCATCCACTCCCGGCCGCCGGGAACGCAACACGCAATCGCAGTACCCATGCCATGACCGCCAACCGCGACAACACCATCGACATCCAGCTGACCGCTTCGCCTGTGGCGGAAGGCCAGGCTGTGACCGGTGCCGCCGCGGATAAGACATCACAGGCACTTCCCGGGGCAGCAAGCGCTGCTCCGCGGAAGAACATCTTCGACCTGGACCGCACGCAGCTGGAGGACTTCTTCGAAGGCGTGCTGGGCGAAAAGCGTTACCGTGCCCACCAGGTCATGAAGTGGATCCATCATCGCTACGTCACCGATTTCGACGAGATGACGGACCTCGGCAAGGCGTTGCGGGCCAAGCTGCACGAGCACGCTGAGGTCCGCGCGCCGATCGTGCTGACCGAGAAGCCGTCCGTTGACGGCACCCACAAATGGCTTATCGGGATGGACCCGAAGAACGCCATCGAGGCGGTCTTCATCCCCGAGAAGGGGCGCGGCACGCTCTGCGTGTCCAGCCAGGTGGGCTGCGCGCTGAACTGCTCCTTCTGCTCCACCGGCACCCAGGGCTTCAACCGCAACCTCACCACCGCCGAGATCATCGGCCAGGTGTGGGTGGTCGCCCGCCACCTTGGCAACATGCCCCACCAGCGCCGCCGCCTCACCAACGTGGTGATGATGGGCATGGGCGAGCCGCTGATGAATTTCGACAACGTGGTCCGTGCGATGAGCATCATGCGCGACGACCTGGGTTACGGGCTCGCCAACAAGCGCGTGACGCTTTCCACCGCCGGCATGGTCCCGATGATCGACAAGCTGGGCGAGCTCAGTGATGTCTCGCTGGCGGTGTCGCTGCACGCGGCCAACGATGAGCTGCGCACCGAGCTGGTGCCGCTGAACAAGAAGTACCCGATCGCCCAGCTGATGGCCGCCTGCGAGCGCTATGTCATGCGCAAGCCACGCTCGTCCATCACGTTTGAGTACACCCTGATGCGCGGCGTCAACGACCAGCCCGAGCATGCGCGCCAGCTCGCGCGCCTGATGAAGCAGTTCGACAATGCGACCCAGATGAAGGATGCGGCCAAGGTCAACCTGATTCCGTTCAACCCGTTCCCGGGGACGCGGTACGAGCGTTCCGACGAGGACGACATCCGCGCGTTCCAGCAGCTGTTGCAGCAGGCCCGCGTCCTCACCACCGTGCGTCGCACCCGCGGCGACGACATCGATGCCGCATGCGGCCAGCTCAAGGGGCAGGTCATGGACCGCACGCGCCGTCAGGCAACCTTCCGGAAGATGCTGGCCGAGCAGGAAGCAGGAGATGCCAGTGCCTGAGGGGCTTATGTCCAGTCGTCGTTCGGGGGGAAGGGCATTGGTGGTTGTGCTGGTTGCCGTGGTCCTTGCGTCCACGGCCTGCAGCCGCTTGAGCTTCGTCAAGCCCAAGCTCGCCCGCAGCGGCATGGATCGCAAGGCGCCCGAGGTGCGCATGACGCCGGACAGCTACGATTCTCCGGCCGCCAAATCCCGCGTGCTCATCCAGCAGGGGCAGGCGGCATTGTCCCAGGGCGACCTCACGGCTGCTGCGAAAGCCGCGGACCAGGCGCTGCGCATGGCCTCCGACAACGCCTCGGCCCACACCCTGGCGGCCTTGGTGGCGGAGCGGAAGGGCGACTCGGCTGCGGCGGGTAAACACCACCGGCGCGCCGTGGACCTGGAGCCGCGCCAGGGTGGCGTGGCCAACAACTACGGCACGTGGTTGTGCAGCAACGGTCGCGCGCAGGAGTCGCTGGAGTGGTTCGATCGCGCGCTGGCGGATCCGGGCTACCGTACCCCGGCGATCGCGATGGCGAACTCCGGCGCCTGCGCCGCGGATGCGGGGCAGGAGGCGCACGCGAAACGCTACCTGACGGGCGCGTTGGAGCTGGATCCGGAGAATCCCGTCGCGCTGGGCGCGATGGCCGAGCGCATGTTCAAGGCCGGCGACGCGTTTCGCGCCCGTGCGTTTTCGCAGCGACGGCTGGCGGCAGCACCGGCGGACTGGCGGTCGCTCGTGCTTGCATCACAGATTGAAGAAAAGCTGGGCGACAGGGAAGCCGCCAATAGATATGTTCAACGGTTGGGGGCGGAGTTCCCGGCCGTACCGGGTTCCGGAAACGGGGAAATCGGAAAGTGATGGGACAGTCCAACGAAAGGCGGGCGGACGATGCCGGGCGTTGTGGTGCGCGGCTCGCTCGTGCCCGTGAAATTGCCGGGCTGACGCTTGAGCAGGCTTCCGCACGCCTGAAAATGCCCGTTCGCGTGGTCCGCGCGCTGGAAAACGACGAGTGGCAATCCGAACCGACCGTGTTCGTCCGCGGCCACCTGCGCAGCTACGCCAGGATGCTCGGGGTGGACATCGAGCAGGATCTTGTGAGGTCCGGCGTCAACGAAGTCCGCCCGGCCGAACTGATCAGCCACACCCATACGCCGAAATACCGCTACATGTTCGAGCAGGCGGCGCGGCGCGGCATCTATATCGCCATCACCGCCTTTATCGTCGTGCCGGTGTGGTTGGCGACCAAGCCGCACCTGTCCAGCGCGCCGGAAGTGCAATCGCTGGATATACCGTCCTTTGCCACCGGCATGGTTGATTCCCCTCGGCAGGCTGACGCGGCCGTTCAGGAGCGCACGCCGGTGATCGCGTCGATGGCCGCGATCCGCGCGCCGGTCGGTGTCGCCGAGCCCCCGGGGCTTTCGTTGGCGTTCAGCGGTGACAGCTGGCTGCAGGTAACCACCCGCAGTGGCGAGGTGCTGGAGCAGGCCGTCGTCGGCAGCGGCGAGAAGCGCCAGTGGGACGCAAAGGAAGACCTGCGGATCGTGATCGGCAACACCGCTGCGATCGAAGCCCGGCAAAACGGCAAACCGGTGGACTTGGAAGCATTCAGCCGCGCGAACGTCGCCCGCTTTACGCTATCCTCTGACGGTTCACTTGTGCCGAGCAGCGACTGATCAGCCTCGACGGCATCGTCGCCCCAATCCGGCACTTCCCCTTCGGCCCGCAGTGCGGGCCGTTCGTAATCAACGATCCGTTTATCCAGGCGGATCCGGACAACATGGCGACCCCAGATGGCAATTGACGATCCGCTAGACGAACACGAGCAGAGCGAGCGCGTATTGGCGTGGCTGCGGCAGAACGGTATCGCCCTGGTCGGTGGGATCGTGCTCGGACTCGCCGCGATCGGCGGCTGGAAGTGGTGGGGACACCACCAGTACACCGAAGCGCTGGCGGACGCCGATCGCTATCAGCAGGTGATCAGCGCCATCGAGGCCGGCGATCCCGAGGCCGCTTCACGCATCACGACATTGGACAATGGCGTCTACGCCGAGCTGGCGGGCCTGGAGCTGGCTTCCCGGCAGGTTCGCGCGGGCGAGAACGAGAAAGCCATTGCGACCCTGCGGGCAATCAAGCCCGCCGATGAGCGCATGGCGACGATCGTGCATCAGCGCCTGGCCCGTTTGCTGGTGGACGCCGGCAAGGGCGAGGAGGCGATCGGACTGCTTGAAGGCGCCGATACCGCCATGGCCCTGGAAGTGCGCGGGGATGCGGAATATGCGCTGGGCAAGACCGACGACGCGCGCGCAGCCTATATGCAGGCGCTGACCCGGATGGATGTCGCCTCGCCTCGTCGCAAGCTGCTGGAACTCAAATTGATGGAAGTCGGCGGCAAGCCCGACGACTCCGAGGTGCGCTCCTGATGAATGCCGTATCGAACCTTTCGAACGCCCGTCTTCCTGCACGCCAACTGGCGCTGCGTATTTCCGTCGTGATGCTGTGCGCCACTGCCCTGGTCGGCTGCAGCACCATGAAGGGCTGGTTCAGCAGCGACAAGAAGAAGGCCGCAGCGCCGGCGGCACTGGTCGACTTCCAGCCGTCCGCCCAGCCATCGCGTATCTGGTCCGCCAACGTGGGCAAGGGTGAGGGCAAGATCGGCGCACGCCAGGGGCCGGCCATTGCCGACGGCAGGGTGTATGCCGCAGCCGTGAAGGGTGGCGTGCACGCCTACGACCTGCAGACTGGCGCGAAGCTGTGGAACTACCCCAGCAAGTTGCTCCTGATCGGCGGCCCCGGCGTGGGCGAGGGCGTGGTGGCAGTGGGCAGCCTGGACGGTGATGTGGTCGCGCTGGACGCGGACACCGGCAGCGAGAAATGGACGGCCAAACTGGGCAATGAAATCATCGCCGCACCGGCGGTCGGCATGGGCATGGTCTTCGTGCGCTCCAACGACGGACGCGTCACGGCGTTCGACGCGGCCAGTGGCGAGCGTCGCTGGTTCTGGAACCAGGACGTGCCGATGCTGTCGGTACGCGGCAACGACACGCCGGTTCTGGGTCCGGGCTATCTTTTCGTCGGCAACGATGATGGCACCGTGGTCGCGCTGTCGGCCAACGACGGCCGTCCGCTGTGGGAAGAGAGCGTCGCCCAGCAGGAAGGGCGCACCGAACTCTCCCGCATGGCCGACGTGGATGGCGCGCCGGTGCTCGACGGCACCACCCTGTACGCCACCAGCTACAAGGGCAAGACCATCGCCATCGACGCGCCCAGTGGCCAGCCGATGTGGATCTCCGATCACGGCGGTCCGGGCCGGATCGGCGTTGGGCCGAACGTGCTGGTCGTGTCCGAAGCGGCCGACAACGTGGTCGGACTGTACAAGTCCGGCGGCAGTGCGATGTGGACGCAGCCCGCGATGACGCGCCGCAACCTGACGGCTCCGGCCATCCACGGCGACTACGCGGTCGTTGGCGACCTGGACGGCTACCTGCACTGGCTTTCGCTGGATACCGGTGACTTCGCGGCGCGCACGCGCGTCGGGCGTGACCGCTTGCTCTCGGCGCCGCGCGTGGCGGACGGCATCCTGGTGGTGCAGGACGTTGGCGGCAAGCTGAGCGCGTACCGGCTGGGACAGTGATCATCACGTTTTTCCATCCCGACCGGATCCGCCAATGCTGCCGCTAGTCGCCCTTGTGGGCCGCCCCAACGTCGGCAAGTCGACCCTGTTCAATGCGCTCACCCGCACCCGCGACGCCCTCGTCCATGACCAGCCCGGCGTTACCCGGGACCGCAATTACGGCCTGTGCCGGCCGGAAGGCCAGCGGGAATTCGCGGTCGTCGACACCGGCGGCATTGGCGGTGAGGACGAGGGCATCGCCGGCGCGACCACGCGCCAGGCGCGAGCCGCGGCTGCCGAAGCCGATCTGGTGCTGTTCATCGTGGATGGGCGGCAGGGCGCGTCGCGCCTGGACGACGACATCCTCGCCTGGCTGCGCAAAACCGCGCGTCCGACCTATCTGGTGGTCAACAAGACCGACGGGCTGGACACGCACGCCGCGCTGAGCGAATTCGCCCACTACGGCTTCACCGATGTCATCGGCATCTCCTCGGCCCATCGCCAGGGCATCGATGACCTGATTGACGTGATCCTGGAGCGCTTGCCCGAGCTGGGCGATTCCGCGCAGCTGGACAACGATCCTTCGCGGATCAAGGTGGCCTTTATCGGCCGTCCCAACGTCGGCAAGTCGACCCTGGTCAACCGCCTGCTGGGCGAGGAGCGGATGATCGCCTCCGAAGTTGCCGGCACCACACGCGACGCGGTCGCCGTGGACATGGAGCGCGACGGGCGCCTGTACCGCCTGGTGGACACGGCTGGCCTGCGGCGCAAATCCCGCGTGGACGAGGTCGTGGAGAAGTTCTCCATCATCAAGACACTGCATGCGATCGAGCAGTGCCAGGTGGCGGTGGTGATGCTGGATGCCAATGAAGGCGTGACCGACCAGGACGCCAGCGTGCTGGGCTATGCGCTGGACGCGGGGCGCGCGCTGGTGATCGCGGTCAACAAGTGGGACGGGCTCAGCGAATACCAGCGCCAGCAGAACGAATCGCTGTTGGCGCGCAAGCTGACCTTCGTTGACTGGGCCGAGCGGGTGCGCATCAGCGCGACCCACGGCTCCGGGCTGCGCGAGTTGTTCGCGGCGGTGCATCGCGCGCACGCCTCGGCGACCCGCGAGTTCAGCACCAGTGAGGTGACCCAGGCCATGGAAGCGGCGTATGAGGCCAACCCGCCGCCGGTGATCCGCAACCATGTCGCCAAGCTGCGCTACGCGCACCCTGCGGCCAGCAATCCGCCGACCTTCGTGATCCACGGTACGCGCCTGAAGACACTGTCCGACAGCTACAAGCGATATCTGGAGAATTTCTTCCGCAAGCGTTTCAAGCTGGTCGGAACGCCGGTGCGCTTCGTCTTCAAGGACAGCGTCAATCCGTACGAAGGCAAGAAGAACGTGCTCAGCGAGAAGCAGGTGGCCAAGCGGCGCCGTCTGATCCGCCACGTAAAGCGCGGCTGAGCCACGCAAAAAAATCCCCTCGCAAGGAGGGGATTGGATTGATGCGAATATCGGATCCGGTTTCAGCTGGGCTGCTCGTCCCGGAGCTCGCGGCGCAGGATCTTGCCGACGTTCGACTTGGGCAGCTCGCTGCGGAACTCGACGACCTTGGGTCGCTTGTAGCCCGTCAGGTTCTCCCGCGCGAACGCGCTCACCTGCTCGGCGGTCAATGACGGGTCCTTTTTCACCACGACCACCTTGACCACTTCGCCGGAGTGCTCATCGTCCATGCCGATGGCGGCAACCTCCAGCACGCCGGGCATCATGGCGATGACGTCCTCGACCTCGTTGGGGTACACGTTGAAGCCCGAGACCAGGATCATGTCCTTCTTCCGGTCCACGACGTAGAAGAACCCGTTCGCGTCCATCCGGGCGATGTCGCCGGTGTGCAGCCAGCCGTCGGCATCCATCACGTCGGCGGTTTCCTTGGGCAGCTGCCAGTAACCCTTCATTACCTGCGGGCCCTTCAGGCACAGCTCGCCGACCTCGCCGACGGGAAGCATGTTGCCGTCCTCATCCTTGATGCAAGCATCCGTGGACGGGATGGGCAGGCCGATGGCGCCGTTGTACTCGGCGAGGTCCATCGGGTTGATGCACGCGGCCGGTGCGGTTTCGGTCAGGCCGTACGCCTCGATCAAGGTACAGCCGGTGGTCTTCTTCCAGCGCTCGGCGACAGACCGCTGGACCGCCATGCCGCCGCCCAGCGTGAGGCGCAGCTTGGAGAAATCGACCTCATCGAAACCGGGCGTATTCAGCAGGCCGTTGAACAACGTGTTGACGCCGGTGATGGCGGTGAACGGGACCTTCTTGAGCTCCTTTACGAAGCCGGGCATGTCGCGCGGATTGGTGATCATGTGGTTCAAGCCGCCGAACTTCATGAAGACCAGGCCGTTCGCCGTCAAAGCAAAGATATGGTAAAGCGGCAGCGCGGTGATGATGATTTCCTGACCCAGCGTGACGTTGGTGCCCACCCAGGCCGAGGCCTGCTGCATGTTGGCGACCATGTTGCGGTGGGTGAGCATCGCGCCCTTGGCCACGCCGGTGGTGCCGCCGGTGTACTGCAGGAAGGCGATGTCCTCCGGCCCCACATCGATATCCGGCAGCGAGTGCCTGGACCCGAGCTTGAGGGTTTCATTGAAACGCACCGCGCCGTGGATGCGGTATTCCGGCACCATTTTCTTGATGTACTTGAGCACGAAGTTCATCACCGAGCCCTTGACCCCGAGCATGTCGCCCAGGCCGGTGGTGATGACGTGCTGCACGCTGGTATCGGGCAGCACCTCCGCGGCGGTGTCGCCGAAGTTGTCCAGCACCAGCAGCACCTTGGCCCCGGAATCGACCAGCTGGTGCCGCAGCTCGCGGGCGGTGTACATCGGATTGGTGTTGACCACCGTGAGGCCGGCGCGCAGCACGCCGAACGTGGCCACCGGGTACTGCAGGCAGTTGGGCATCATGATCGCCACGCGATCACCCTTGCGTAGCTTGAGCACGCCCAGCAGGTAGGCCGCGAACTGCGCGCTGAGGGTGTCGATCTCGGCGTAGGTCAGGGTCTTGCCGAAGTTCGCAAACGCTGGACGGTCGCGGAAACTGACGATCGCAGTCTCCATGACCGCGACGATCGAGCTGTACTCGTCCGGATCGATCTGGGCAGGCACGCCCGCCGGGTAATGGTCGAGCCATGGACGTTCAACACTCATCGCGATCCCCTTGATAACTGTGGTGCGTGCGCGACCGGTGGTTCGGATCCGCGACGGCGCATGGTCGCAAAGATTGGAGCATAGGGCCCGAAGGGTGGCAAGACGACGGACGGCGGTTTGCGGTCAGCCCTCATTCCTTGCGCCGGGCGGCACCGCATCATCCCGCGCGGTCCTGGCGACGATGCTGGTGGCTGCAAGGTCGGCCGTGACGTTGCCGAGCGTCGCGAAAACGTCGGGAATCGTGTCCACTGCCAACAGCAATCCCAGCGGCGCGACGGGAAGCCCCATCGCCTGGGCGACGGGCAGGTTGGTGGCCATGTAGCTGACCTGGCCCGGCAGTCCGACGGAACCCAGACTGATCACCACCGCGAGCGCGCATCCGGCTGCCAGTTGGGCAACGCCGAGGTCGATTCCATAAGCCCAGGCGATGAAGGCGGCCGCGCTGAGGTATTGCACCGGGCTGGTGATCCTGAACAACGTCACCGCCATGGGCAGGACCAGTCCGGAAATCTGCCGCGGGTAGCGCAGTCGGTCATTGGCGACCTCAAGCATCGCCGGCAGCGACGCCAGGGACGACTGGGTGCTGGCCGCGACCACCTGGGCGGGGGCAATCGCCGCGGCGAAGCGCCGGATCGACTCGCCGCCCCACACGACCGCCACCAGCACCATCGCGACCGTGACGGTCAGGTAGAGCAGGCATTGCAGCGCGATATAGATGCCCAGCGCGCTGAGCATGCTCAGTCCGGCGCGGGCGGTAACGGCCAGGATGAGCGCGAACACGCCCACCGGGGCCGCCCACAGCACCCAACGCACGATCATGATCATGGCGTCGGCCAGTGCCTGGAAAAACTCGACCATCAGCGCGCGCCGCGGCGCTTCGATCCGCGTCAGCGCGAATCCGAAGAACAGCGCGAAGACGACCAGCGGCAGCATGGCGCCGCTCGCTGCGGCCTCCACGGCGTTGCTGGGGACGATGCCGGTCACCCATTGCGACCAGCCCGCCGGAGCGGGCAGGGCGGCGGTCTCGCTCGCGCCTCCGCCCAGTGCAACGGCAAGGCCCGGATCGTGCGGCAGCAGCGACAGCAGCGCCGGTGCGGCGATCGCGGTGAACACCGCCGCCAGGGCGAGCAGCGCGATGAATACCAGGATGGCGTTGCGGGCGATCCGACCCGAAGAGGCCGCATCGGCGGCGGTACTGACGCCGACCACGACCAGGGCCAGCACCAGCGGCACCACGGTCATCTGCAGCGCGTTCAACCACAACCGGCCAAACGGGTGGACGACGTCGGCGACGCGTGTCGCGACGGTCGGGTCCATCCACGCCAGGCCCAGGCCGATCAGCGCGCCAAGTGCCAGCGCAAGCAGAACACGTGAGGTGCCGCTCACAGCCCCGAGCTCCGCGTGGCGAGGGTGCCCACCTCAGTGGCAGATGCGCAGGAACGGTGGTGAAACACGGCTGGTCGTTGCATGGACGGGCTCGCGACAGGCGCCGGCGACCGCGCAGCGCGGCCGGCGTGGTATGGGAAGAGAACAGGATCTGCGGCTGCGCTCAAGGTTCGAGCATCGGTTGAAGGCGTTCAAGGTTCTCACGCAGTTGCTGATCGCGCCCGCCTTCGCAAAGGCGGACGAACACCCGATCCATCAGGTGCTGCGCGGCCGCCTGGTAAAGCAGCGGCTGGATATGCACCTCCTCGTCGTGGGCCGATACCAGCAGGGCAATGTCGGCATACGCACGCAGCGGGTTGGAAGTGTGGCGGGTAACGGATACCACAGTGCCACCCCGCTCGCGGAAGCAGCGCGCGATGTAGCACAGCGGCGGCGGCTTTCCGTGCTCGGAGAACACCATCAGCACGTCGCCCGTGCAGGCAGCGCTGACGCTGGCCGCCATGTGCGCGGGATCGAAGTTGTGCACGGTCAGAATGCCCAGCAACGACAGCCGCAGGGCGAGCGCACGGGCTCGGATATCGTCATCGCCCAGGCCGATCAGGAAGACCTTGCCACCTTCGCCGGAGAGGGTGATCGCGGCCGCGACGGCGGCGATGGTGCCGGGCGGATTGATCGACCGCGTTTCCTCCTCGGCCGCGGATTTGCGTCGCCACAGCTCCGCCGCCATGGCATCGGCCGGATGCTCGGGGGCACTGGTGGCCGGCGGCTCGTCGCCGTTGTCGGCGCGCGCGATGTCCTCTCCCACCGAGTACTTGAGGTCCGGGTAGCCCTTGAAGCCGAGCTTCTGGCAGAACTTCACCACGCTGGACTGGCTGACGCCCAACGCGTTGGCCAGCTGCTGCGAGGAGTAGTCGCGCAGCAGGTTGGCGTTGTCGAGCACGAAGTCGGCGATGCGCCGCTCGATCGCCGACATCTGGTCGCGCCGCGAGCGGATGGTCAACAGGGCCGACATTTCACGCGGCGGCGTTGCAGTTGCTGATCGGCTCCAGGCCGCGGATCTCGCGGATGCCGAGCCCTGGCGCATCGGTGATCGAGATCTCCGACTCGTTGAAGATCACCCCGCCTTCGACCGGGTTGTAGGCGCACAGCGAGGGCCCGTCCAGGTCGACCTTGGTAATGACGTCGGACTTGGCCACCGCCAGGTGGACGGCGGCGGCGACGCTGATGCTGGTTTCGAGCATGCAGCCGATCATGCACTCGACCTGGTGCATCGCCGCGATGTCGGCGATACGCACCGCGTTGGAGATGCCGCCGGTCTTCATCAGCTTGATGTTGATGATGTCGGCGGCGCGCATGTGGATGAGCTTGATCACCTCCATCGGGCCGAACACGCTCTCGTCGGCCATGATCGGGGTATGCACGCGCTCGGTCACGTAGCGCATGCCTTCGAGGTCGCGCGCGCGGACCGGCTGCTCCACCAGCTCCAGCCGGACGCCGGCATCCTCCAGGCCGCGGATGGCGTACACCGCCTCCTTGGCACTCCAGCCCTGGTTGGCATCCAGGCGCAGCAGGGCGCGGTTCTCCACCGCCGCGTAGATCGCCTTGACCCGCTCGATGTCGACGCCGATGTCCTTGCCGACCTTGATCTTCAGCGAGTCAAAGCCGCGGTCGACGGCGCTGATCGAGTCGGCGACCATCTTGTCGATGGTGTCCACGCTGATGGTGATGTCGGTGGTGACCAGCGGGTCGCCGCCGCCGAGCATCTTGTACAGCGGCGCACCATAGAGCTGCCCGAACAGGTCATAGATGGCGATCTCGACGGCGGCCTTGGCGCTGGAATTCTTCTCCATCGCGGTCTGGATCAAGCGGGTGATGCGGTTGAGGTCGGCGATCTCCTCACCGATCAGCCGCGGGGAGATGTAGTGGCGGATCGCGTCGACGATGGAGCCGTGGGTGTCGCCGGTAATCACCGCGGTCGCTGGCGCCTCGCCGTAGCCGATGTTGCCACTGTCGGTGTGGACCATCACAACGATGTCCTCGACCTGCTGGACCGTCCGCAGCGCGGTCTTGAACGGGGTTTTCAGCGGCACGCGGAGCATGCCGAATTCAATTCGGGTGATCTTCATTTGTCGCAGGTCCGGTTGCAGTGTGCGTCGTAGGGTCAGTGGCTCGGCAGGCGCAGCGCGCCGTGCGGGCGCACGATGCTGGTCATGCGATCGATGTAGCTCTCGGTCTCGTTGAACATCATCGGTTCCAGCGGGGTCACCACCACCCCGTTCAGCGCCATTGAGACCAGCTCGCCGTCCGCGCCCTTGTAGCGGCCGCCGTGGGTGTCGTGGATGAGGTAGGTCATGCCCCCGTGGTGGCCGATCACCATCATCACGTGGCCGGGGATATAGACCAGGTCGCCGACCTGCAACGCGGCGACCGCGGCCTTGCGCTTGGCGGCGTCATCGCTGCGCTCGAAGGTGATGTGCTCCAGCGCGGGGCTCACCGCCTGCGCGCTGGTGTTGCGCGGCAGCTCGACGCCCATGCTGCGGTAGATCTCCGAGACGAAACCGCTGCAGTCGCGGGTGCCGTAGGCGTGTCCCCAGCCATAGCGTTCGCCGAGGAACTTGAACCCCTGGTCGACGAGGTTTGCCGGAGTCAACGGCAGGTAATCCGCGGCGCTGTCAGCGCGACGCGGCAGCAGCGCCGGCGACATCGCCAGGCTCCCGTCCTCGTTGCGCACCGGCATCTCCAGCACGTAGGCGGCGTAGGGGTGCTGGCCGTTGACCGGCTTGTCGGGGGCAACGTCCGCCAGTGGCAGGCGGATGCCCATGTCGAGCTGCAGCTGTGACACGCGCGGCTCCTCACGGGTGAACACGGTGTGCTCGACGCCGCCGGTGATGATCCGGTAAGGCGGTTCGGTGGTGTAACCCAGCACCTGCGCGCGGCTGCCTTCGGCGATGTGGTGCTTGTCCACCCACGCGGCGTAGCGCGGACTGATCACGAACAACCACTCGCCATCAGCGCTTTCGTGCGCAATCACCACCGGCGTTCCGGGGAACAGCGCGCTCTCCTGCAAACGGTCGATGTCGGTATCACCGCGACTGCTGAAGATGCGCATCGTGGTCGGCAGGCCGCGCATGTCGGTGCGGTGCACGACCAGTCCGTAGCGAGTGGGCTGATCGGCCGGGACGGCGTCCACGGCGGTGTTGGCGAACATCGCGTCGATCGAGGCTACCGCTACTTCATGTCCCTCCACATCCCAGCGCGGCGTGGTGGGGCGCGACGATGCGCCGTCCAGCCATTTGCGGACCTGCCTGCCGTCCAGGCGGGCAGGGAGCTTGCCGAGGTCGTGCATCGAAGGGTCCAGCTCAAACAGGCGCCGGTTCTGGGCCCGGATGGCCGAGGTATCCAGCAGAACCTGATTGGGCGCGGCCATGGGCGCTGTCCAATAGTCCGGCGACAGCATCGCCTCATCGGTGATCCCGACCACGCCGTGGGCGGGAACCTGCGCGGCAACAGGTGCCACGCCGGGCAGCGGGGCCTGCGCGTGCAGCGGGAGGCAAAGCGCGCTGGCCAGCACAAGGCTCGCGGCAAGTACGGTGATACGCATGGATTTCCTCGATCTGAACGGGTGAAGGCGTCGCCGTTGCGCACGATTTCAGCACACGGAATACGTGATTCTTATATCACGCAATTCCAGAATATATTATTGCTTCCGCTCGCAGGCCGTGCTAAACATCGCTTTGGGACACCGGCTCGGGGCAGGCAGTGGTGCATGGGGTTACACCAACGATAGTCATTTGGGATGTTGCCGGGTATCGGCCACCGGGCAGGCCTCGCGTCGAACGCATAGGGGTTCGGCGGTGAGCTCCCCACGCCGTCTGATGCTGGCAGCGCTTGCCCTGTGCGTAGGGATGGGTGCCGCTGTCGATGCGGTACCGCTCGGCGGCACGGCGGAACCGGACAGCCACGCAGGCCAGCACGATCCCGACGCGACCGTCGCAGCCATCGTGGCACTGGTTGATGCCGGCCACTTCAGGCAGGCGGAATCCGCGATCGATCTGGCTTTGTCCGCGCGCGGAAACAGCGTGGATGCGCAGCAGCCTGTGCTGTTTGAACGCGAGCGCATGCGTCGCATCCTGATGGACTTCACTCTCGAGCCGGCGGACGTGGAGCAGCAGCTGCGGCGCCAGATCCCCGACCTGCGGGCGGCAGAGGTTGATGCCTGGAGCCAGTCCGGACTGCTCGAGCATCGGCTGATTGATGGCCGCACCCAGTATTTCAAGCGCGCAGTGTCCAACCTGTTCCGCATCAGTCCGGAAGCTGCCGCACGCCGGGCGGTGCAAACGCCATTCCGCGACGGCCCAATGGAGTCGGCCAATGCCCACCACGTCGCGATCGCCGAAACGGCGCTGTCCAGCGCCCAAAGCAGCGTGCTGCCGCAGCGGATCCGCGTCACCCAGTCCCTGACCGTGAACGCCGACGCGGTTCCCGCGGGTGAGCAAGTGCGTGCGTGGATTCCGTTCCCGCGTCAGATTCCCGGCCAGCAGGAGGACATCCGCCTTCTGCAAACCGAGCCCGACAAGGCCCAGGTCGCGCCGGTTTCCGCGGCCCAACGTACCGTCCATATGGAAAAGCCGGCGCGCGCCGGAACGCCGACCGAGTTCAGCATCCAATACGAAATGACCGTTTACGGTCGATACCACCAGATCGACGGCGATCGCGTTCAGTCGACAGCGGATGACCCCGACCTGGCCGAAAGCCTGGCCGAGCGTCCTCCGCACATCGTTTTCACCCCGGCCTTGCGTGCATTTTCCAGGAACGTGGTGGGCGACGAAACGAACCCCTATCGCATCACGCAGAAGCTGTTCGCCGCTGTCGACCGCATCCCCTGGGCAGGCGCGCGCGAATATTCCACGATTTCCAACATCAGCGAGCACGCGCTGCGCACAGGCCACGCCGACTGCGGCCAGCAGACCCTGCTGCTGATCACGTTGCTCCGGCTCAATGGGATCCCCGCGCGGTGGCAATCGGGAATGGTCTACTCCGACTCGCAGGTCGGTGGCGCGGATCGTGCCGATTACTGGAACCTCCACGATTGGGGCCAGGTGTATCTGGCGCCCTACGGGTGGGTTCCGATGGACGTGACAACAGGCCGGCTGCCTGGTGCGATGGACGGGCAGGGCAGAAGTCTTGAGTGGTTCTATCTGGGTGGGCTGGATGCGTACCGGATCGCATTCAATGACGACTTCGGCACACAGTTTCAACCGGCGAAGCGGCATTTCCGTTCCGACAACGTCGACTCGCAGCGCGGCGAAGTGGAGTGGAGCGGAGGAAACCTGTATTTCGATCAATGGACCTACGACTTCAATGCGGAGGTCCTGCGGCCTTAGGGGGCGACTGCAGGGCCTGGATTTTCAATTACCTTTCGGGAGAGGGGACATGCAGCACAAACGATTGCGCAAGAGCGTACTGAGCCTGGCAATGGGCGTCTGTCTGGCGTCCATGGTGCCAAGCCTGGCCATGGCACAAAGCGTTACGGGTGCCGTGGCCGGACGCGCCGAAGCCGGCACGCAGGTCACCATCACCAACACCTCCACCGGCGCATCGCGCACCGGCACGGCGGGCAGGGACGGCAGTTACCGCATCGGTCAACTGCCGCCGGGGGACTACATCCTTAGGTCGGGTTCGGGCGAACCGGTCTCCTTCACGGTGTCGCTGGGCGGCACCACCACCGTGAACCTGACCAATGAAGGCGCGGTCAACCTGGCGGCCATCCAGGTGGTGGGTTCGCGCGTGGTCAACCGCGTCGATGTCCATACCACGGAATCCTCCACGAATATCACCCGCACCGAGCTTGCCAAGTTGCCGGTCGACCAGAGCCTTGCGTCGGTTGCGTTGTTGGCCCCGGGCGTGGTCGACTCGGGGGCCAGTTTCGGGGGGCTTTCCTTCGGCGGCTCGTCGGTCGCAGAGAACGTGGCCTACATCAATGGTCTCAACGTCACCGACCCGTATCGGCGGCAGGGCTTCTCCTCTGTGCCGTTCGCATTCTACGAGGAGTTCCAGGTCAAGACCGGCGGCTATTCGGCGGAGTTCGGCCGCAGTACCGGCGGCGTCATCAACGCGGTGACGCGCTCGGGTGGAAACGAGTTCCATGCCGGCGCGGAGGTCACCATGGAGCCTGCTGCCTGGACGTCCTCGAGAAAGGACCGCTATCACCGGGACGGGACGATCGTCGAGCAGGACCGCATGAGCCGCGACGACAGTTCGTTTTCGAAGGCCAACGTGTGGGCATCCGGCGCAATCGTGCAGGACAAGCTGTTTTTCTTCGGCATTTACGAAAAGCGCGACAGCAACCCCCGGGATATCGATACGATCGAGGCTTGGTACACGGAGAGCAACAACGACTTCTGGGGTGCCAAGCTCGACTGGCAGATCAATGACAATCACCTGCTGGAACTGCTCGCTTTTTCGGACAAATCCGAGTCAGACACTCTCAGCTACAAGTATGACTGGGATACCGCCACGCGCGGCGCTGCCCAGGGTGGAAGCTCGGTCGGCTCAGGCGGTGACAACTGGTCGCTGACGTATACCGGCAGCTTCACCCAGAACTTCGTCGCCAAGGCGATGTACGGCGTGAACGAGCGAAGCTCTTCCTCTTATAGTCAGTGGGACCCCTACTGCAGCATTCTGGATCGCGACGGCACCTACAACTCGATTTTCGGCCCGGCAACCAGGCGCGAAGGCTGTGCCCCGAGTAAGAACAGCGTCAGCAACCGGGACGACAAGCGCGAGGCCGCGCGCCTCGACTTCGAATGGACGCTGGGCGACCATCTGGTGCGCTTCGGCGCCGACCAGGAAATCATGGACTCCACGAGTTCATCCGTTTTCCCCGGTGACGGAATGCGCTACAGGCTGATGGGGGCCGCACCTGACCCGGATATTCCCAATCCCCCCAACAACGGGGTTCTTCCCAACGGCACACCAATCCCGCTGGACGTGCATGCCTACCTCGACGGGCGTTACAAGGTCACCGGCGCCCCAGTCAGCACCAAGGCGCAGGCGATCTACATCGAGGATAACTGGAGTGTTACCCCGAACCTGCTGCTGAACCTCGGTCTGCGCGCCGATAAATTCGAAAACACACTCGCTTCGGGCGTGACCTTCGCCAAGGCTGACTTCGGCGACATGATCTCGCCGCGCTTGGGTTTCAGTTGGGACATGAAGGGCGATGGCAGAACCAAGGTGTTCGGCAACGCGGGTCGTTACTACATTCCGCTGACCAACAAGCTCACCGACTACTTCGGCGGAGGCACCACCGACGAGCACACGTATTACGTGTTGGACGGCTGGGAAGAGCGGATCGATCCAATTCTCGGTACCGCCTACTTGTATCCGATCATTGGCCAGCAACTTGGTCCGGTTAACACGGAAGGCAACGCCCCCGCACCTGATGATGTCCGCACCGCTGTGGCTCGCGATCTGAAGCAGGTCTACCAGGATGAGTTCATCCTCGGCTTTCAGCAGGCGCTGAACAACACCTGGTCGTATGGCGTCAACGCCACCTATCGCGAGATGACCCGTGCGGTGGAAGACGTAAGCATCCGCCATGTGGAAGGTTGCCCCTGGTACTCCGGCGACTGGCCCATCCTCAACCCGGGTGAAAGCAATACGCTGTGGTGCCCGGACACTCAGGATTGGGTGTCGTTCGATAGCTCCAAAGACGGCTACATCACGTCCGGCAGCAACATCGTGATGGGCTACAAAAGGCCCAAGCGCACCTACAAGGCTGTCGAATTCCAGTTGGACCGCGCATGGGATGACAAGTGGGCACTGAACGTCAGCTACCTCTGGTCCAAGTCCGACGGCAATATCGAAGGCCCGGTGAACTCGGATACCGGCTACAACGACACAAGTTTGGTGCAGCACTACGACCATCCGGCCGTGAACGAACGTTTCGGTCCCACGTTCAACGACCACCGCCACCAGATCAAGGCGCGCGGCAGTTTCAAGTTCAACGACATGTGGAGCGTTGGTGCCACGGTGTCTGCGCGCTCGGGCGGTCCGATCACGGCGTTTGGCGTGCGTTGGCCCAATGACAACCGCAGCGCCGGCGGTCCGAGCGAGTACAGCGGTGGCGGATCCGGGTGGCTGTGCAACTCCGGCTGCGACGACTACACGACGCGGGACATGACCTACTCGCCGCGTGGCGCTTTCGGTCGGATGCCGTGGGTGAAGGATGTGGGCCTCAGCGTGACCTGGACGCTCCCGGTCGAGCACATCGACCTGAAGGCTCGCCTGTCCATCTACAACCTGCTCAACAGCCAGACCATGGTCAACGTGCATTCCCGTTACGAAAGCACCCCCGGCAACAAGATGCCGTACTTCGGGGAAGCCACGAACTGGCAGTCGCCGCGTTATGCACAGCTGGTGGTTACCTACGCCTTCTGATGCACGCTTGGCTGTCTTGATATTGGCCAGGGCGTCCCGGAGATCATCCGGGGCGCCCCGGGGTCCGACAAGGAGTTGCAAAGTTGGTGGCTAGTCACGTTTACACCGCGGCCGCATTAGCGGCCGCACTCTTTCTGGCCCCGGCGAACGCCCAGGCATCGCCGCAGGCCGCGCTGCCATCCGCTGAGGTCACTACTGCGGTCGACGACGTGGTCGCCCGGTACGAGTTGCCGGGCATCGCCGTAGGCGTGGTCGTTGACGGCAAGGTCCGGCAGTGGGAAGTACGCGGCGAGACGACCACAGGCAGCGGCGAGCGGGTGCGTCGCGACACACTGTTCAAGGTCGCGTCCAATACCAAGGCGATGACGGCGGCTTTGCTGGCTCGCCAGGTCGACGCCGGCCTCCTGTCCTGGGACGACCCGGTCGTGAAGCATCTGCCCGGGTTTCGTATGCACGAGGACTGGGTCACCCGCGAAATGCAGGTGCGCGACCTGTTGATCCACAACAGTGGTTTGGGGCCCGGCGCCGGCGATTTGATGCTGTGGCCCGAACCCAACCATTTCACCCGCGAGGACGTGATTGCCGGACTGAAGCATCTCAAGCCGCGCTGGAGCTTCCGCTCGCGTTACGCCTACGACAACACCCTGTACATCGTGGCCGGCGAAGTCGCCGCTGCCGTTGGCGGAGCCCCGTACGACGTGCTGCTGCGGCGCGAAGTCTTCGAGCCGCTGGGAATGGACGGCTGCCGGATCGGCGAATGGCGTGTGGCCGACGCGGGCAGCGTAGCCGCGCCCCATGTGACGCGTGAGGGAAAGTGGGCAGCGAGGTTGGACGGGGAAGTCGTCACCGACATGCCGATGGCGGCCGCCGGCGGGGTGCGCTGCAACCTGGACAGCATGCTTCGTTGGACGCAGGCATGGCTCGGTAAAGACGGCAACGGGTCCGGGACCGACTGGCTTTCAACGCAGCAGCGCAAGGCCGTGTGGACACCGCACATGCCGATGCCCCTTTCGCCCCGAATGCGCGACTGGAATGGCAGCCACTTCTACGCGTATGGCTACGGATGGCGGCTGAGCGACGTGGATGGCACCTCAAAAGTGGCTCATACCGGCACGCTTTCAGGGATGTATTCCGCGGTGACCCTGCTGCCCGAGCTGGACACCGGGTTCGTGATCCTGATCAACGCTGAAGCAGGGGAAGCGCGGACGGTGCTGGAGCAGGTGCTGAGCAAGCACTTCACCGCACCCGGCGAGAAGCGGACGGTCGCCTACTACGCCGACGAACTGGCCCGTGAGCGGTCGGCTCGTCACTCGACTCCCGCCGAGGACCCGCCCGTCATCGCAGCGGATGCGCGAGCGTCAGCGTCGCGCTCGGCCGTCGCGCCGGGCGAACTTGCTTCCTGGCTCGGCGAGTACCGCGACCCGTGGTTTGGCGACGTATCGATCTGTGCGTCCGAGTCTGGCGTGCGTTTCCAGTCGGTCAAATCACCGCGGCTGTCGGGGCCGGTGCTCGACGCCGACGGGCGCCTGCTGGTCGACTTCGACACACTGGAGTCGGACGCCGATGCGTGGCTGGATTTTGCCCAGCCATCCGCTGCCGGCGGACCGCATCCCGCCAGCCCGCAACTCACCATGGCCAAGGTCGACCCGGACGCGGACTTCAGCTACGACTACGAAGACCTTCATTTTCAGCGCATCGGCGATTGTGCGGGTCGATGAACTTCATCGGCTCGCCACTCAAGCAGGCGGACACGACGCGCGCGACCAGGAGAGCGGCATGCTCCGAATCACTTCGGCCAGCAGGTTTCTGCCAGTGGCCTTGCTCGCACGGCGTTTTGCCGCCGGCGTGCTTATCACCGTCACGCTGGGAGCCTGCACGATGACCGCCGTTGCCAACGCGCCTTCAGCCGAACCGTTGGATCAGGCCGGGCCCGAGGCCGTGGAAAACAAGATCGACCAATTGATGGCGCGCTATGCCGGCAATGGGCCAGGCGCTTCGCTGCTGGTCGTTCGCGCCGGCGAGCCACCGATCCGTCGAGCCTATGGAATGGCCGACGTCGAGAACGCGATGCCGGTCACCGCGGCCACGAATTTCCGCCTGGCCTCGGTCAGCAAACAGTTCACCGCCGCGTCAACACTGCTGCTCGCGCAGGACGGCCGCTTGAGCCTGGACGACCCGGCACGGAATTGGCTGCCGGAACTTCCGACCGCGAATGCGGGCGTCACCATTCGCCACCTGCTGACCCACGGTTCGGGGCTGATCGATTACGAGGACGAATTGCCCGACGATCTTGCCCATCAGGTGCACGATGCGGACGTACTGGCGATCCTTTCCCGACAGGACTCGACCTATTTCCCGCCCGGTGGTGATTTCCAGTACAGCAACAGCGGCTATGCCTTGCTCGCGCTGATCGTGGAACGGGTGTCGGGTCAGTCGTATCCGGCATTCCTGCAGGAGCGCATCTTCCGGCCACTGGGTATGACCGGCACGCTGGCCTATGTCGAAGGTGGGCCGGCGATCAGCCATCGCGCTTACGGCTACGGCCTGATGGACGGCGCGTGGGTGCGAACCGACCAGAGTTCGACCAGCGCGGTGCTGGGTGACGGAGGGATCTACTCCTCGATCGAGGATCTGGAGAAGTGGAACGCCGCCCTCAGTGACGATCGCCTGCTATCCGATCAATCGCGGGCGCTGGCGTTCGCGCCGGCGGTATCGACCCATGATCCGGCGGTTCATTACGGTCTGGGCTGGTACGTCGGCAAGGACCGTGTATGGCACTCGGGCGAGACGATCGGCTTCCGCAACGTACTCGTGCGATACCCGAAGCAGGGTCTGGCGGTGGTGATCCTGAGCAACCGCAACGATCCGGAACCGATGGAAACGACGCTGGCGATCGCTGCGCTGTTTCAGCAATAGGCGATCGCGGTCCAGGCGCGTCCGCGACACTACGCGCAGCATTGCAGTACCTGCAGGCATGAAAAAAGCGGCCTGAGCCGCTTTCTTCACTATTCGGCCCGGCGATCAACGCCGGGCCTGTGCCGTGACTCAGGCCGCCTTCTTGGCCAGGTCGCGCAACACATAGTGCAGGATGCCGCCGTTGCGGTAGTACTCCACTTCCTTGGGCGTGAGCAGCAGCACATCGACCTCGAAGCGCTTCTGGCTGCCGTCCGCCTTGGTCGCGACGACCGTGGCCGTCGTGGAGGCACCATCGTTCAGGCCGATGATGTCGATCATTTCCGAGCCATCCAGTCCGTGCGCCAGCGCGTTCTCGCCCGCCTTGAACTGCAGCGGGAGGACGCCCATCCCGACCAGGTTGGAACGGTGGATACGCTCGAAGCTTTCGGCGATCACGGCCTTGACGCCGAGCAGGATGGTGCCCTTGGCCGCCCAGTCGCGCGACGAGCCGGTGCCGTATTCCTTGCCGGCGAACACCACCAGCGGAACGCCTTCCTGTTTGTAGCGCATGGCGGCGTCGTAGATGTCCATCTGCTCGCCGTTGCCTTCGGCGTCAAAGTGCTTGGTAAAGCCACCTTCCACGTTGTCGAGCATCTGGTTGCGGATGCGGATGTTGGCGAAGGTGCCGCGCACCATCACATCGTCGTTGCCGCGGCGCGAGCCGTAGCTGTTGAAGTCCGCCGGCTGCACCCCGCGCGACTCCAGGAAGCGGCCCGCCGGGGAGTCGGCCTTGATCGCGCCGGCCGGGGAGATGTGGTCGGTGGTGATCGAGTCGCCAAACAAACCCATCACGCGCGCGCCGTGCAGGTCGTCAATGGCGGCAACCTCCATGGTCATGTCGTCGAAGTAGGGCGGGTTCTTGATGTAGGTGGACCCCTCGTCCCAGGCAAAGGATTCGCCATCGGGAGACTCGATCTCGTTCCAGCGCGCGTCGCCCTTGAAGACGTCGGCGTAGTTCTGGGCGAACAGTTCCGGCCCGACCGTCGCGGCGATCGTGTCGCTGATTTCCTTGTTGGAGGGCCAGATGTCGCGCAGGTACACGTCGTTGCCGTCCTGGTCCTTGCCCAGCGGATCATTGGCCAGGTCGATGTCCACGGTGCCGGCGATGGCGTAGGCCACGACCAGCGGCGGCGACGCCAGGTAGTTCATCTTCACTTCCGCGTGGATGCGGCCTTCGAAGTTGCGGTTGCCCGAGAGCACCGCCGCGACCGCCAGGTCGTTCTCCGCGATACCGCGCGAAACCTCCTGGGCCAGTGGCCCGGAGTTGCCGATGCAGGTCGTGCAGCCGTAGCCGACGATGTAGAAATTGAGTTTTTCCAGGTCGCTCAGCAGCCCGGCCTTTTCCAGGTAATCGGTGACGACCCGCGAGCCGGGACCAATCGAGGTCTTCACCCACGGCGCGGCGGTCAGCCCCTTGGCGGCGGCCTTGCGTGCCACCAGGCCGGCACCGATCATCACGGCCGGGTTGGAGGTGTTGGTGCACGAGGTGATGGCGGCAATCACCAGCGATCCGTCGGTCAGCTCGTGGTCCACGTCCGCCAGGTTGATGGTCGACACGGGCTTCGCCGCCAGTGTCTTCGCCTGCGGCTGCCCGCCGCCTTCTTCCTTCAGCTCCTGCACCGCGCAACCCACGCCGCGGTTGCTGGTGAAACCCTTGACGTTGGTGCGGAAGTTTTCCTGCATGTCGCTGAGCAGGACGCGGTCCTGCGGGCGCTTGGGACCGGCCAGCGAGGGCTGCACCTGGCTCATGTCGAGGGTCAGCGTCGCCGAGTAATGTGCATCCGGCTGGCCGGGCTCGTGCCACATGCCCTGCGCCTTTGCGTAGGCCTCGACCAATGCGATCTGCTCCTCGCTGCGACCCGACAGGCGCAGGTACTTCACCGCTTCGGCGTCCACCGGAAAGATGCCGCAGGTCGCGCCGTACTCGGGCGACATGTTGCCGATGGTGGCCCGATCGGCGAGCGGCAGATGCTGCAGGCCCTCGCCGAAGAACTCGACGAATTTGCCGACCACGCCGAACTTGCGCAGCATCTGGGTAACGGTAAGCACCAGGTCGGTTGCCGTCGCGCCCTCGGGCAGCTTGCCGGTCAGCTTCATGCCGACCACCTGCGGGATGAGCATGGAGGAGGGCTGGCCAAGCATGGCGGCCTCGGCCTCGATACCGCCCACGCCCCAGCCCAGCACGCCGATGCCGTTGATCATCGTGGTGTGGCTGTCGGTGCCGAACACGGTGTCGGGATAGGCGAACAGCTTGCCGTCGATCTCGCGCTCCATGACCACCCGGGCGAGCTTTTCCAGGTTCACCTGGTGGACGATGCCGGTGTTGGGCGGCACGACCTTGAAGTTTTCCAGCGCCTTCTGGCCCCAGCGCAGGAAGCCGTAGCGCTCCTTGTTGCGCTCGAACTCGATCCGGCCGTTGATGTCCAGCGCGTCCGATCGGCCGTACACGTCCACCTGCACCGAGTGGTCGATGACCAGTTCCGACGGGATCTGCGGGTTGATCTGGTTCGGCCTACCGCCCAGGCGCGTGACGGCGTCACGCATCGCGGCGAAATCGACCACGCAGGGCACGCCGGTGAAGTCCTGCAACACGACCCGCGCCGGCATGAAGGCGATCTCGCGCGACGATTCCGCCTTTGGATCCCAGTTCGCCACCGCCTCGATGTGCTCGGTGCCGACGGTCATGCCGCCGTCCTCGTGGCGCAGCAGGTTCTCCAGCAGGATCTTCATGGAGTAGGGGAGGCGGGCGATGTCGAACTTCTCGCCCAGCTTGCGCAGGCTGAAGAAGTTGTACTGCTTGCCGTTGGCGTCCAGGCGGTCAAGCGTGGAGAACGAATCGGTCGTCATGTGGGAGCTCCTTGTTGCGGATGGCGTGCGGGACAGGGCAGGGGAGCCCGTCTCCTTGCGATGTTCCTGGCGGTTTGCGTGCGTCGACAGTGGCGAGCCGCGGCAGGCGCTGAGTCCGTCGATATCGGAAGCAGCTTACAAGGGCAGGCGTGTTGATTGCGTCATCACGTTGATGAACACAGTGCCTCCGGATGTACTGTCGTGCAACGCCAAGTTGGCCGACATAGTATGCCTGAAAAAGTATGTATTATGAGGACATACTCGAATTGACGCACCTTATGGACGTTACCGTTGCAGAGCGCGGCCAGATCACTTTGCCCAAAGCCGTGCGTGACGCGCTGGGGCTGAGCAAGGGCACCCTGCTGAAGGTCGAACTCGACGGCAGCCGCATCATTCTGAGCAAGAGTGTCGACGACGCCCTTTCACGGGTGCGTGGCAAGTTCGAGCTGGACAGGGTTACGCCGGGGGCCGATAACGTTCACCCGTCCCGTGACGGCGGATCGACCGACGGCGGATCCACGCGTTGATCGCGGTAGACGCGCCTGTCGTCATCGAACTGCTCAGCAACGGACCACAAGCCGATGCGGTCGAGTCCTGTCTGCGCCAGGCGCTTGTCGCTGGCCGGGTCGTGATCTGCAGCGTAACGCTGGCGGAAATCTGCGCGTCGCTGCGTGGCGGGTCGCAGGTGCAGGAAGCCCTGGAAGAGATGGGCCTCCATTTCAGTCCGCTGGAGGCCAAAGCCGCGTTGCGCGCCGGCGAAATGCAACGACGCCACCGACAACGCAGTGGTGCACCCGGTCGCCTGGACCACTTCCTGGTCGGCGCCCACGCACTGCTCCAGTGCGATGGCCTCATCACCTGGAACGACGCGTTCTACCGCGATTACTTCAAGGGTCTGAAACTGATCGTCCCCCGGGCCTGATCACGGACGAAACCGCGATCGCTGGCGTCTGCAGATCGCGCGTCAGCCACCCAGATGCGCGTTCACCGCCGCCGTCAGATCGCGCCTACGCAGCAGGAAGTCCAGCAACCCGCCGCCGGACTGGCGCCACAGCACGGCCGAGCGGACTGCTGAGAGCAGGACGGCTCGGACTTCTGCGACGACGGCCGGCTGGCCGAGGTAGTGCGGGTTGCCCTGCACGAGCACGCGCGGCCGCAGGTTGCTCAGCGTTTTGGCGTACAGCCCACCGAGCGCGGCGAGGACCTCGGGATGGGCGACGCCCAGCTCATCGGCCTCGTCCTTCTGCGACAGGATCCCGGCCTGCACTTCGCTGACCATGGCCATGTCGGCGACAAAACGGCGCTCCAGCTGGGTCACCGACAGCGCCAGTCGCGGCAGCTGCGCGTCCTTGGTCGTGCCGGCGAAGTAGTCGCGCAGCAACAGCAGCCCCGGCCTCAACGCGGCCGCCCCGCCATACACGTCGGCCACGGACGCCGCGTCGATCTGGAACACCGAGCTGAGCATCGTTTCCAGCACCGATGCCTCCGCCTGCCCGGTGTCCGCAATGCGCCGCACCTGCGCCAGCGCCTGGGCGAGCCCGGCAAGGGCCAACACCCGGTCGGACATGGGGTTGAAGCGGGTGCTGGGCGATGGAATGGCGGTGGATCCAATGTCGGTCATTCGGAGGCGGTTCTCAGACGTTGTTCGAGGGGAGCGTCGGTGCGCGCGATCACCGCGCCACCCAGGCAGACCGGTCCGTCGTACAGGACCAGCGATTGTCCGGAAGTGACTGCACGCTGGGGGTTGGCGAAGCGCACTTCAAGGCAGCCATCATCGCCCACCAGCACCTCACAGGGCTCGTCGGCCTGCCGATAGCGCGTCTGCGCGGTGCAGTGGAAGCGATTCGCCGGCGGCTCGCCCGCGACCCAGTGGGCTCCCTCGGACCATAGCAGGCGCGATTTCAGCCATTTGGTGTCACTGCCTTGGTCCACATACAGCACGTTGCCCGCCACGTCCTTGCCGACGACGTACCACGGCTCCGCGCGAAAGCCGCGCACACCGCCGATGTTCAGCCCCTCGCGCTGGCCAAGGGTGAAATAGAAGACGCCCGGATGGGTGCCGATCCGCTGGCCGTCCGGCGTGCGCATCTCGCCGCTGCGGGCGGGGAGGTACTGGCCGAGGAAGCTGCGGAAATCGCGCTCACCGATGAAGCAGATTCCGGTGGAGTCCTTCTTGGCCGCGGTGGGCAGTCCGGCATCGCGGGCCATCTGGCGGATGGCCGGCTTGCGCAAATCGCCCAGCGGAAACCTTGTTGCCGCGAGCTGTTCCTGCCCCAGCTGGTGCAGGAAGTAGCTCTGGTCCTTGTCGCGGTCCACGCCACGCAACAGGCGATGCCTGCCGCGCTGGCGATCAACGCGGGCGTAATGGCCGGTGGCAATGAAGTCCGCGCCCAGCTCGCGGGCTGCGTCAAGGAAGTGCTTGAACTTGATCTCGCGGTTGCACAACACGTCCGGATTGGGCGTGCGGCCGGCCGCGTATTCGGCCAGGAAGTGCGCGAACACGCCATCCCAGTACTCGCCGGAAAAGTCGCGGAAATGGATCGGGATACCGAGCCGGCCGCAGACCGCCACCGCATCGCGCCGGTCGTCGTCGGCGCGACAATCACCGCTGCCGTCGTCCGCCCAGTTCTGCATGAAGAGCCCGGCGATGGGCTCGCCCGCGTCGCGCAGCAGCAGCGCGGCGACCGATGAGTCGACACCGCCGGACATGCCGACAATCGTCCGCGGCCCGGCTGCGCTGCCGGTCGCTGCGCCGCCGGTCGACGGGCCGCTTGTATTCACGCCTGCTGCAACAGCGAGAGGGGATGCCGCTGCCCGGCGAGGTAGTCGGCGACGGTGCGCCATACCAGCGGACTGCGATGACGATCCGAGGCCTGTTCCAACTCGTCGGGGGTCATCCAAAGCGCGCGGGCGATGCCGTCGTCGAGGGTCCGCGATGGATCTTCGCCGAGCGCCTCACCGACAAACGCAAAGCGCAGGTAATAGCGCGCCTTCCCGCCGGGTTCCAGCGCCGGCGCGTTCCATTGGTAGGCACCGATGAAGGCGGTCAGGCGGATGTCCCAGCGGGTTTCCTCGCGGGCTTCCCGCACGGCGGCCTCCTGCAGGCTCTCGTCGGGCTCCAGGTGGCCGGCGGGCTGGTTCAGCACCAGCCGGCCCTTGGAGGCCTCTTCGACGATCAGAAGTCGGCCGTCGCGCTCGACGACGGTCGCCACGGTCACGTCGGGCTGCCAGAAACGGCCTTCGCGGTAGCTCATTCAGAACTCATCGGAGCCGGGGCTCAACTCGGTTTCCATTGCGTCCGCGGTGGTGACGGCAGCGGCGATCGCATCCTTCAGCTCGGTGGCACTTGCATCGGCGGCGAGCTTCACCACGAACATCGCGATGTCGCCCTGTTTCACCCAGCCGCCCAGGACCGAGTCATGGGAGTCTTCCAGCAGGCGAACCGACACGGGAGCAGGGAAGCGACCGCCATCGACACGGTAGGCCGGCGACCAGATCTCCCGGACCCGGTGCGTGCCGAACTCGTGCACGGGGCTGCGCACGTAGGCCAGCTGGGTACGATCGTCTTCCATTTCCAGGACCAGCTTGTAATCGCCGTCGTCGTCAACGTCGTGCTCGTAGCCGAGCTCATCCAGCTGCTTGCCGATCGAGACCTCGACCGCGGGCGCTTCAGCAGCCGCGGCACTGTTGGATCCGACGGTCGCGTACTGCGCCGCCGCACCGCCGCTGACCAGCACGGCGGCCCCCAGCAGACCGGCGACCTGTCTATTCAGTTTCATCAAAGTGGCCCTGATCAAACCGGCAATTCTGAGGCAGAGCCTGAAGCGCGTCCAATCGCGGAGGAAAATGGCGGGACCCGGCGATCTATAATGCGGCCATGCCAAGACACACTGAAACCGAACATCACCACGGAACCGTTGCGGAGGTGGGCCGGCCGGAACTGGCCCCGCCGCCGCTGTACTCGGTGCTCCTGCTCAATGATGACTACACGCCGATGGATTTCGTGGTCGAGGTGCTGATGCGCTTTTTCCCGATGACCGCCGAGAACGCTACCCAGATCATGCTTCACGTGCATACCCGCGGGCGCGGGGTTTGCGGCGTTTTCACACGCGACGTGGCCGAATCCAAGGTAGCGCAGGTCAACGAGTTCGCCAGGCTGAACCAACACCCGTTGCTATGTACGATGGAACGGGCCTGAACTGCCGGCGGCGTGGAAAATGGTTCCGGCACCCCCATCTTGGGATGCAGTAGTTACCGGAGGCACATGCCCCATGTTCAGCAAAGATCTCGAGTACAGCATCGGCCAGTGCTACAAGCGCGCCCGTGAGGCCCGCCACGAGTACATGACGGTCGAACACCTGCTGTTGGCCCTGCTCGACAACCCCTCGGCCGAATCGGTCCTCAAGGCCTGCGACGCGGACGACCACCGTCTGCGCAGCGACCTGGAGGAAGCCATTGCCACCTCGGTCTCGGTACTCCCCGACGACCTCGACCGCGACACCCAGCCCACTTTGGGCTTCCAGCGCGTGCTGCAACGCGCCGTCTACCACGTGCAGTCCTCCGGCAAGAAGGAAGTGACCGGTGCCAACGTGCTGGTGGCGATCTTCGGCGAGAAGGATTCGCACGCCGTCTATTTCCTCAACCAGCAGGACATTGCCCGGCTGGACGTGGTCAATTACCTGTCCCACGGCATCGCCCGCCACGGCGACGGCGAGGACAGCCAGCCGGCCGATGGCGAAGCCCGCCCCGCGGAGGCCGAAGGCGAGGGCAAGGCCGACGCGTTGTCGGAGTTTGCCGTGGACCTCAACCAGCTGGCCCGCGACGGCAAGATCGATCCGCTGGTCGGCCGCCGCGAGGAAGTCGAGCGGACGATCCAGGTGCTGTGCCGACGCCGCAAGAACAACCCGCTTTACGTGGGTGAGGCCGGCGTGGGCAAGACCGCCATCGCCGAAGGCCTGGCCAAGCGCATCGTCGACGGCGATGTTCCCGAAGTGCTCGCCGACGCGACCATCTACGCGCTCGACCTGGGCGCGCTGGTGGCCGGCACCAAGTACCGCGGCGACTTCGAGAAGCGCCTGAAGGCCGTCCTGGCGCAGATGAAGAAGATCCCCGAGGCGATCCTCTTCATCGATGAGATCCACACCATCATCGGTGCGGGCTCCGCATCCGGCGGCACCATGGATGCCAGCAACCTGATCAAGCCGGCGCTGTCGTCGGGCGACCTGCGTTGCATCGGCTCAACCACGTTCCAGGAATACCGCGGCATCTTCGAGAAGGATCGCGCCCTTGCGCGTCGCTTCCAGAAGATCGATATCGTCGAGCCGACCCCGGGCGAGACCGTCGAGATCCTGCACGGGCTCAAGCCGCGCTACGAGACCCACCACGGCGTCACCTACAACGACGACGCCCTGCAGGCGGCGGTGGACCTGTCGGTCAAGCACATCGGTGACCGCTTGCTGCCGGACAAGGCGATCGACGTGATCGACGAGGCCGGCGCGCGCCAGCGCCTGCTCCCGGAGGGGCAGCGCAAGTCGCAGATCGATGTCGACGAGATCGAGACGATCGTGGCCAAGATGGCGCGCATTCCGGCGCGGCAGGTATCGGCCACCGACAAGGACGTGCTGCGCAACCTGGAGCGCAACCTGAAGATGGTGATCTTCGGGCAGGACCCGGCCATCGACTCGCTCACCTCGGCGATCAAGCTGTCGCGTTCGGGCCTCGGCAATCCCGACAAGCCGATCGGCAACTTCCTGTTCGCCGGCCCGACCGGCGTGGGCAAGACCGAGGTGACCCGTCAGCTGGCGCTGCAGCTCGGCATCGAACTGGTGCGCTTCGACATGTCCGAGTACATGGAGCCGCATTCGGTGTCGCGCCTGATCGGTGCGCCCCCGGGTTACGTGGGTTTCGACCAGGGCGGCCTGCTGACCGAGAAGATCGTCAAGACCCCGCACTGCGTGCTGTTGCTGGACGAGGTGGAGAAGGCCCATCCGGACATCTTCAACATCCTGCTGCAGGTCATGGACCGCGGTGCGCTGACCGACACCAACGGCCGCGAGGCCAACTTCCGCAACGTGATCCTGGTGATGACCACCAACGCCGGTGCCGCCCTGGCATCGCGACGGACCATCGGCTTCACCCGCCAGGACCACAGCTCCGACGCCATGGAAGCCATCCGCAAGGCCTTCACGCCGGAGTTCCGCAACCGCCTGGACGCGGTGGTGCAATTCGACGCACTGGGCTTCGAGCACATCCTGCGCGTGGTGGACAAGTTCCTGATCGAGCTGGAAGCCCAGCTGCAGGAGAAGGGCGTGACGCTGTCGACCACGCCGGAAGCGCGCGAGTGGCTGGCCCAGCACGGCTTCGACCCGCAGATGGGCGCGCGGCCGATGGCACGGGTGATCCAGGACAGGATCAAGCGCCCGCTGGCCGACGAGCTGCTGTTTGGCAAGCTGATGAACGGCGGTCGCGTCAGCGTGGAGGTCAAGGACGACGAGCTGGTGATCGACTCGCGCTCGGAGCCGGAGAAATTGCTGCCGGCTTCGGTGGAGTAAGGGACTACCGTCCGGGTCGCGCCGTCATGGCCGACCCGGCATCCCGATTTGGAGTCACAAAAAAGGCGGCCACTGGCCGCCTTTTTTTGCGTCGTACCCGCCGCGATTACTTGTTGCGGTAGGTGATGCGCCCCTTGGTGAGGTCGTACGGGGTCATCTCCACTTTTACCTTGTCGCCGGTCAGGATGCGGATGTAGTTCTTGCGCATCCGGCCTGAAATGTGGGCGATGATCTCGTGCCCGTTTTCGAGGCGCACGCGGAACAGGGTGTTCGGAAGGGTTTCCGCCACCGTGCCCTCGAATTCGATCACGTCGTCTTTTGCCATGTGTTTCCTGTATCACTCGAATGGCGGCGCAACAATGCGGCCGCGAAGCCCGGCATTCTGACACGATCAGGCCCGCCGCGCAAAACCAGCGCGGGTTTCCTGTTCACGTGGCGCGCCCCATCGGGGTCGGGGTCGCCGTCGCCTTGCCGCCCGCGCCCGCCAGGCTCCTGGCCGGGAGGCGACCGAAGCGATCACGCCAGTGACCGGGCTCACCCGGTTCGGCGGCCAGCGCCCCAGCAACATCCAGAAACCGGTCGCGCGGCCACGACTCGGCACCCAGCGACACCAGGTGTGCATTCTCGATCTGCGCGTCGATCAACGGCCAGCCGCGCAGGTCCAGCTGATGGGCGAGGGCGGCCAATGCGGTCTTGGATCCTCCGGGCGCGGCGCTGAACATGCTCTCGCCGAAAAACATCCTGCCAATCGCCACGCCGTACAGTCCGCCGACCAATGTGGCGCCGTCCCAGACCTCGATGGAATGCGCGAACCCCAGCGCGTGCAACGCGTGGTAGGCCTGACACATGGCGGGAGTGATCCAGGTGCCCGGCTGGCCGGCGCGGGGCGTCTGCGCGCAGGCGTCGATGACCTGCCGGAACGCGGTGTCGGCGGTGACCGTCCATGTGGAGCGCCGAAGATCACGAAGGAAACGTCTGGAAAGGTGCACCGCGTTGGTGCGGAAAACGGTGCGCGGATCCGGTGACCACCAGAGCAACGGCTGGCCTTCGGAATACCAGGGGAAGATCCCGCTGGCATACGCGGTCAAGAGACGCGCTGGTGACAGGTCGCCGCCCATCGCCAGCAAGCCGTCCGGGTCGCGCAGTGCGGTGCGCGAATCCGGGAACGGCGCGGCCGGATCTTCCGGCAGTTCAGGAAGATAGATCGGCATCTGCTGCCTGCCCGGGCTCGGCCTGCTTGAACGGCGAATGCGCAGACAGCGTGCGCGCGTAGCTGCGCACCGATTCGGCCTCGTGGGCGCACCAGGGCCGCAGGGCGTCACGAAGCACCGGCTCGGCAATCCAGTGACGGCTGTGCACGAAGACAGGCAGGAAGCCGCGCGCCAGTTTGTGCTCGCCCTGCGCGCCGGGCTCAAAGCGCGACAGGCCTTCGCGCAGGCAGTATTCGATGCCCTGGTAGTAGCAGGTCTCGAAGTGCAGGCCAGGCACGTCTTCGATCGAGCCCCAGTAGCGCCCGTACAGCGTGTCGCCGCCACGCAGGCACAGCGCGCCTGCGATGGGCCGGCCCTCGCGCTCGGCGAAGAACAGGACGATCGACTCGGGCATCGTCGCGGCGAGATGGTGCAGGAAGGGCAGCGTCAGCGCCGGGTGGTTACCGTATTCGGCGAATGTCTGCAGGTAGAAACCGTGGATCTGGCGCAGGTCTTCCGCCGTCGCGCTCGTGCCATCGACGATGCGCAAGCTCACCCCTGCGGCGGCAACGCGGGCGCGTTCCTGGCGGATGTTCTTGCGACGCTTGTGGCTGAGCGCGCCCAGAAAGGCAGCAAAGTCCTCCCAGTCGCCGTGGTTAGTCCAGTGGTACTGGACGTCGATGCGGGCCAGCCATTGGCTGCTGGTTTCGGCGTCCTCGAATGCTCCCTGCTGGCCCGCCGGGTGGAAATTGACGTGCGCCGAGGAGTTACCCATACGCGCCGCATCGTCGGCCATCGCATCAACCAGTGCCCGCTCAAGCCCGGCATCGCCAGCCGCCAGCAGGCGCGGGCCGGTGACCGGGGAGTAGGGCACCGCGTAAAGATGCTTGGGGAAGTACGCCAGGCCCTGCGAAGCGTAAGCGCGGGCCCAGGCGTGGTCGAACACGAACTCGCCGTGCGAGTTCTCTTTCAGATAGCCCGGCGCGGCGGCCACCAGCGTGCCGTCGCGCCACAGGGTCAGGTGCCGGGGCGTCCAGCCCCATTCGGCCTGGATGCAGCCGTGCCGTTCCAGGCCGGCAAGGAACGCATGGCGCACGAACGGATTGCCGCCGTCGTGCAGCCGGTCCCACGCTGCAGGCTCTATCTCATCCAGCCGGGCGACCGTGCGAGCGAGCAGGGCGCTCATCGGCGGGTGCCGGTGGTCAGCTTTCCAGGTCGAGGAAACGCTCGGCGTCCAGCGCGGCCATGCAGCCGAAGCCGGCCGAGGTGATCGCCTGGCGGTAGACCTGGTCGGCCACATCGCCGGCGGCGAACACGCCGGGCACCGAGGTCTGGGTCGCGTTGCCGGCCAGGCCCGACTCGATCTGCAGGTAGCCGCTGTTCATTTCCAGCTGGCCTTCGAACAACGAGGTGTTGGGGGTGTGGCCAATCGCCACGAAGAAGCCGTTGACCTGGATCTCGCGGACGCTCTGGTCACCCTTGGTGGAGCGAAGGCGCATGCCGGTCACACCGGAGTCGTCGCCGAGCACTTCCTCCACCGCATGGTCCCAGACCAGTTCGATCTTGCCCGCCTGGGCCTTGGCGAACAGCTTGTCCTGCAGGATCTTCTCCGCGCGCAGGGTGTCGCGGCGATGCACCAGATAGACCTTGCGGGCGATGTTGGACAGGTACAGGGCCTCCTCGACGGCCGTGTTGCCACCGCCGATGACCGCCACTTCCTGTTCCTTGTAGAAGAAGCCGTCGCACGTCGCGCAGGCGGACACGCCCTTGCCCATGTACTTGGTCTCCGACTCCAGCCCCAGGTATTTGGCGCTGGCGCCGGTGGCGATGACCAACGCGTCGCAGGTGTACTCGCCGCTGTCGCCGATCAGGCGGAACGGGCGACGCGACAGGTCCGCCGAGTGGATGTGGTCGAACACCACCTCGGTGTCGAAGCGCTCGGCGTGCGCCTGCATGCGCGACATCAGGTCGGGGCCCTGCAGGCCGTGCGCATCGCCGGGCCAGTTGTCCACGTCAGTGGTGGTCATCAGCTGACCGCCCATCTGCATGCCGGTGATCAGCAGCGGTTTGAGGTTGGCGCGGGCAGCGTACACCGCGGAAGTCCAGCCCGCAGGGCCGGAGCCCAGGATGATGAGGCGGGCGTGTTTGTTTGGGGTCATGTCTATAATCGCAACGGTTGTCGGAGATGCGGCGGCAGCGTTAATGCAGCTGCCAGGATGCTACCTAGCTTGGAGTCCGGTTCCCGGCAACACAAGGCGAAGGGGCGGGAACGGATCGTTGCATCGCAGTCGCTTGATGCGGCCGGATTCCATTATTTCACGTATATTCAATAGCTAACGCAACTTAGCTAAGGCGGAACATCACGGTGGCGCAAGCGTCTGCTGCATCCCGGAAAAAGAAAGCCCCATTGAGTCCCGGCGCTGCGAAAACGCCTTCGCCGGGCCGCCAGCGGCTGATGCGGGATATCGCGATGATCGTGATCGCGCCGGTCCTGCTGTATCTGGTCGCCAGCCTGTTCACCTATTCGCCCAGCGACCCGGGCTGGTCGCAGTCGGTCAGCGTGACCGCGCCGACCAGCAACGTGGGCGGCTATTTCGGCGCGTGGACGGCGAGTGTGTTGCTCGCCCTGTGCGGTTATGTGGCGTTCCTGTTGCCGGTGATGTTGGGCCTGGTCGCCTGGATCGCGCTGTTCGGAATGGATACCGACGGCGACGGCGAGGCCGACCTCGGTCCCGCGCTTCGCCTGGTCGGCATCGTCGGTTTCCTCGTCTCGGCGACCGGATTGCTGCAGTTGCGCATCGGCCCGGTGGCGGACTTTTCGGCCGGCGCCGGCGGCATCCTGGGCAAGCTCGTGGGGGACTCGCTGTACAAGGGCTTCGGGCCGGTCGGCGGCAACCTGTTCCTGCTGGCCTTGCTGCTGGTCTCGGTAACCCTGGCCACCGGCATCTCCTGGCTGGCTGTGATGGATCGAATCGGGCAGGGCGTGATGCGCCTGGGGCCGGTGCTGGGCGGTTTGTTCCGGCGTGGCACGAAGCAAGCCAGCGAGTGGCAGCACACCCGGGCGCTGCGCGAGGAGCGCGAGGAGGTCCGCAAGGTCGATACCGAGCTGCGGGCAAAACGTGCGCCGGTCAGGATCGAGCCGCCCGCACCGGCGGCAGTGGAGCGCAGCGACCGCGCCCACCGCGAGCAGCAGATCCCGTTGCTCAACGTCAGCGATGGCAGCGGGATACCGCCTTTGTCGCTGCTGGACGACCCCAAGCCGCAGCCCAAGGGCTACAACTCCGAGACGCTGGAGACCCTGTCGCGGCAGATCGAGTTCAAGCTCAAGGATTTCCGCATCGATGCGACCGTGGTCGGCGCCTATCCGGGGCCGGTGATCACGCGCTTCGAGATCGAGCCGGCGCCCGGGATCAAGGTCAGCCAGATCAGCTCGCTGGACAAGGACATCGCGCGCGGGCTGTCGGTGAAGGCCGTCCGCGTGGTCGACGTGATTCCGGGCAAGGCGGTGATCGGCCTGGAAACCCCGAACGACAAGCGCGAGATGATCTACCTCTCCGAGCTGCTGCGTTCCAAGGAATATGACAAATCCTCCAGTCCGCTGACCATCGCACTGGGCAAGGACATCGGTGGACGTCCGACGGTGGCGGACCTGGCTCGCATGCCGCACCTGCTGGTCGCCGGCACCACCGGCTCGGGCAAGTCGGTCGGCGTCAATGCGATGGTGTTGAGCCTGCTCTACAAGGCATCGGCGAAAGACGTACGGATGCTGATGATCGACCCGAAGATGCTGGAACTCTCGGTCTACGAGGGCATTCCGCACCTGCTGGCGCCGGTGGTCACCGACATGAAGGAAGCCGCCAACGCGCTGCGCTGGTGCGTGGCCGAGATGGAGCGGCGCTACAAGCTGATGAGCGCGGTCGGCGTGCGCAACCTGGCGGGCTTCAACAAGAAGGTGCGCGACGCAATCGACGCCGGCCAGCCGATGAGCGACCCGCTGTTCAAGCCGAATCCGGAAATCGATGAAGTGGCGCCGCTGCTGGAACCGCTGCCGTTCATCGTGATCTTCATCGACGAATTCGCCGACATGATGATGATCGTCGGCAAGAAAGTGGAGGAGCTGATCGCCCGTCTGGCGCAGAAGTCCCGCGCTGCCGGCATCCACCTGATCCTGGCCACGCAGCGGCCGTCGGTGGACGTCATCACCGGGCTCATCAAGGCCAACATCCCGACCCGGATCGCCTTCCAGGTGTCGAGCAAGATCGACTCCCGCACCATCCTTGACCAGTCCGGCGCGGAAACGCTGCTTGGCAATGGCGACATGCTCTACCTCCCGCCGGGCACCGCGATGCCCGAGCGCGTGCACGGTGCGTTCGTGTCCGACGACGAGGTGCATCGCGTGGTCGAGTTCCTCAAGCAGACCGGCGGTGGTCCCGATTACATCACCGGCGTGCTGGAAGACGTCCAGACCATGGGCGACGGCGTGGTGGTGGGTGCCGGTGGCCTGCCGGAAACCGTCAGCAGCGGCGACGAATCCGACCCGCTGTACGACGAGGCGGTCCGCGTGGTCACCGAGACGAGGAGGGCGTCGATCTCGGGCGTGCAGCGGCGTCTCAAGATCGGCTACAACCGCGCCGCGCGGCTGGTCGAGGCGATGGAGGCCGCCGGCATCGTCAGCCCGCAGGAACACAACGGCGACCGCAGCGTACTGGCGCCGCCGCCACCGCGGGACTGAACCGTCGCGCACGATGTCGCGTACCTGTTCAGCTTGGTGCCCACACACTTGACGTTCGTTGGACAGCAACGTTGACGCAACCGGAGATCGACCTATGAACCCGATGATTCGCTGGGGTACCGGATTGCTGCTGGGAGCGTTTGTCGCCGGCAGCGCGCTTGCGGGCGCACGTGATGATCTCTCGCAATTCACCAAGGGGCTGACCGGGCTGGATGGCTCTTTCACCCAGCAGGTGTACGACGCTGGCGGCAAGCTGAAGGAGACCTCCACCGGCAAGGTCCAGCTGTCGGTTCCGCACCTGTTCCGCTGGGAGTACGTCAAACCGCATCCGCAGCTGATCGTCGCCGACGGCAAGAAGGTGTGGATCTTCGATCCTGACCTGGAGCAGGTGACCGTGCGTTCCCAGGGCGGCGAGGAGCAGAGCAGCCCGCTTTCCGCATTGTTTGAGCCGGCCAAGCTGGACCAGCGATTCGTGGTCAAGGAAACCGGCAAGGCGGACGGCTTGGACTGGCTCAGCCTGGCCCCCAGGAGCGACGAGGAGGCCAGCTTCCGCACCGCACGCCTGGGCTTTGCCGACGCCAAGCTGGTCCGCATGGAGGTGGAGGACGCTGTAGGCCAGCGCACCCGCATCGAGTTCGGCGCGTGGAAGCGCAATCCCGACTTCGCCGCGTCCACCTTCAAATACACGCCGCCCAAGGGCGTGGACGTGATCGGCGAAGGCTGATCACGCTCCCCGCTTGCCCAGATCGCGCGCCGCCGGTACCGATGCGTCCCTGACGCCTGATCTGCTGAGCGTGGACAACAGCGCGCTGCGCCCGCTCGCCGAGCGCATGCGGCCGGCGTCGCTGGACGAGATGGTCGGCCAGCGACGCCTGCTGGCACCCGAGTCGGCACTGCGGCGCGCGGTGGAATCCGGCCACGCCCACTCGATGATCCTTTGGGGACCGCCGGGCTGCGGAAAGACCACCTTCGCGTTGCTGCTGGCCCAGTACACGGATGCCGAGTTCCGGGCGATATCGGCGGTGCTGTCCGGCTTGCCGGAAGTTCGCAAGGTGCTGGCAGAGGCGGCTCAGCGATTCGCCGAAGGCCGGCGTACGGTGCTCTTCGTCGACGAGGTGCACCGCTTCAACAAGACCCAGCAGGACGCGTTCCTGCCGCACATCGAGCGCGGCACGATCCTGTTCGTTGGCGCGACCACCGAAAATCCGTCCTTCGAGCTCAATTCCGCGCTGCTGTCACGCTGCCGCGTGCACGTCATGGACGCGGTTTCCGCCGACGACATCGCAATCGCACTGCGCCGCGCGCTGGACGACGCCGACCGCGGACTCGGCGGGCAGCACCTGAAAGTCACCGACGAGGCACTGCTGCAGATTGCCGGCGCGGCGGATGGCGATGTACGCCGCGGATTGACGCTGCTGGAGATCGCCGCCGAGCTGGCTCTGGGCGAAGAGGGCGAGATCACCCCGGCGACGCTGGTGCAGGTCCTCGCCGACAGGACCCGCCGCTTCGACAAGGGTGGCGAGCAGTTCTACGACCAGATATCGGCCCTGCACAAGTCGGTGCGCAGCTCCAACCCCGACGCCGCGCTGTACTGGTTCGCGCGGATGATGGACGGCGGCTGCGATCCGGCCTACCTGGCCCGCCGGCTGACGCGGATGGCGACCGAGGACATCGGCCTGGCCGATCCGCGCGCCCAGCAGATGGCGATCGACGCCTGGGATACCTACGACCGCCTGGGCAGTCCGGAGGGCGACCTGGCGCTGGCCCAACTGGTGATCTACCTGGCCAGCACCGCCAAATCCAATGCCGCCTATACGGCCTGGAACGCCGCCCGACGCGACGTGCGAGAGCACGGCACGCAGGAGGTGCCGATGCATTTGCGCAACGCGCCCACCAAGCTGATGAAGGAACTGGGCTACGCCAAGGGCTATCAGTACGACCATGATGCGGCCGACGGCATCGCATTGGAGCAGACCGGATTTCCCGATGCGATGGGCGAGCAGGTCTACTACCGACCGGTGGAGCGGGGTATGGAAATCAAGTTGAAGGAAAAGATCGACCGGATCCGCGCGGCGCGGATAGTGGCGCAGAAAAAAGCACGCTGATCGGCGTGCCTTGGCCGCCACCTGGTGCCGATGTAACCCTGGTGTAACAAGGTGTAACTACACCGTTACACCCCTGTGGGATCGCTGCATCAGCGGGTCCGGATCCCGATGCCGCGTCCGGCAACGCCGGGCCGCGCTTCCCCAACGCCAAGAACGTCCGCACGGAAAAGCGTCGACTCTCCAGCTGTTCAGGGCGTGCAACAGCCGAGATTGGGTTCGCGGCATGCGCATGGGCAGAACGCCCCGCACCGTTTCTGGCTTGCACTCGACCGGGCACACCTTGGCATGACTGATGCGTTTTCTCCTTACAGCGTCGGCCCCTCCCCCCTGTTTTCCACGGTCGGCGCATTGACCCAGGAGAACGACGATGCAACTACGCAGAACCCTCATCTCATCCACGATTTTGCTGGCGCTGGGTGTCTCCGGCCAGGCCCTGGCGCAGTCGGCCGACGAACGCGGACCGGGTGACAACACCCAGACGATCGACCAGACCACCACGAACACCGATAGCAACGACGAGGACTACAGCGGCAACAACCGCAACAATCGCGGCCGCGCGGACGCCTCGGGGCAGGGCAGTGCGGCGGCCAACAACAACAGCACGGCCACGGCCAACTGGTCCAGCTCGTTCAACACCAGCAGGGCTGTCGCCCGGACCGAACTGAACGGCTACGTCAGCGGTGTCAGCGTGTATGACATCGGCAACGTGGCGCGCAACAACGGCAACGCGCGCGGTGGCGACGGCGGCTATGCGGGCGATGGGCGCGGCGGCAGCGGCAACGGCGGCGAGGGCTACGGCGCTGACGGTGGCGATACCGGCGACGCGACGGCCGCCAGCATGCGCCTGGGCAACGCGTCCAGTGACAGTGGCGATGCCGGCTCCTGGGCGGGCTCCGGTTCAAGCTCCGACTCTGCGGCCCTTGGCTTGGCGGAGACTTGGGCGGATGGCTATTCGGATGCCGACGCACGTGCCCGTGAGCGTCGTGCGGGTGACTCGACCGCGGATGCCACGGCGGATGCAAGCGCAGATGCGACCACCGACAGCGCCAACACATCGACTTCGGGCGCGGCGACAGCCGACGCGACCGCGAGTGCCGATTCGGGCGCGGCCGACAGCGCGGATTCGGGTTACAGCGGCGATGCCATGGCGACGTCGGGTGACGGCGGCAACGGCGGTGACGGCATGGGCGGCAACGGCCGTGGCGGCGACGGCACGGGTGGCAACGGAGGCCGCGCGGGCGATGGCGGCTCCACCATGGCCGATGCGGGAAGCTTCGACATGTCGAACTACATGAACGGCTCGGCCAATGCGGCTGCCGGGATCATGGTCGTGGCGCAGAACAGCGGCGCGGCATCGTTGATCCAGCAGGGCGTGACTGTCCAGGCGAACCTGGCCGTCGGCCCGTAGCAGCTGCCAACGCCGGAGCTGGCACGGGCCAACCCGGCATATGCCCTGGCGGTCTGGCATCGACCGCCGGGGACACGGCCCCATCGGCCAGGGAGAACATGCATGTACCACTACCCGTCAACTGCGAGTCCACGCAGCCGTGCGCAATGGTCTGGATGGTCGCTTCTCGTCGCCTTCGCGGTATCCGCGGCGTGCGGAAGCGCCTGGGCCGAAGGGCAGTCGTCCGCGCCGGTCACCGGCTTCGGCGCGCCCGTCAATGCCAGCGTGCTGCAGGAACTGCGCGGCGGCGAAGCGAAAAGTGAGCTCCGCAACAACGGCATCGTCAGCGACAACCACGCCGAGAACGTGGTCACCGGGACCAATTCACTTACCGGCGGTGCTTTTTCCAACGCGAACGGCATCAGCACGGTGATCCAGAACAGCGGCGCCAATGTGCTGATCCAGAACGCGATGATCGTGAACGTGCAGTTTTCCGGCTCAGGCCCATGAGCTTCAGAGCGATGGGATCCGGGAGCGCTGGCTTGCCGCTTGAGAGGGGCGGCGCGATCCCCGCGGCGCTGCTGCTCGCGGCGCTCGTGCTCACGAACCCGATCGCGGCCGGTGCCTCGGCCCTGACGGTCCAGGCACCGCACGGAGGCAGCTACTCGCTGCCGATCACCAGCCTGAAGGAGGCACGATTCAAGACCACGATCGCGCAGCGTTTCGACTTCAGTTGTGGCTCCGCGGCCACTGCAACCCTGTTGACCTACCAGTACGGCCATCCGGTCACGGAACAGGACGTGTTTGTGCAGATGTACCGGCATGGCGATCAGCCAAAGATCCGCGCGGAGGGATTTTCGCTGCTCGACATGCGGCGCTACCTGGCGTCCCTGGGGTTCATTGCGGACGGCTTCGAGTTGCCGCTGGACAAGCTGCTGGAGGAGGGACTGCCGGCCATCGTCCTGCTCAACGACCGCGGCTACCGGCACTTTGTCGTGGTCAAGGGCCTGCGCAACGGCCGCGTGCTGCTGGGCGACCCGGCACGCGGAACCCGGGCGATGTCACTGCGGCGGTTCAATGCGCTATGGGATAACGGCGTGCTTTTCGTCGTCCACAACCAGCGAGACGACGCCCGCTTCAACCTGGCACGTGACTGGCGTACCGCCCCGCCGGCCCCGCTGGACGCCGGCCTCGGCCGCCGCGGCCTGGACGACATTGTGCGGCCCAAGTTCGGCCCGGGGGATTCGTGATGCGCGCCTATCCGATGCATGCCCACCCACTGTTGGCGCTGACGATGGTTGCCGCCCTCGCGGCGCCTGCCAGGGTTGCCGCGGCCGATCCGCCGCCAGCCTCACTGCCGGCGTTGGGGCCGGAGTGGAAGGCGCTGCCTGTTTCACGCCTGGAAACGATGCGCGGCGGATTCCAGCTGCCGTCGGGACTGCAACTGTCCTTTGGCATCGAGCGGGTGGTGCTGGTCAACGGCACCCAGGTTGCGTCAAGCCGCGTGGTCATTCCTGATCTGAGCAGGATCACTGCGGAACAGGCGCGCGATCTCGCCCGCGTCCGCGAGGGGATGGTTGTCCAGATCGGTGACGGGAACACGTTCGCTTCATCAGGTGGCGCCGGATTGGTCAGCCAGGGCGCGGTGCTGGTAATCCAGAACGCATCCAGCGGCCAGGACATCAGCGCCCTTACCACGATCGATGTCGGCATCGGTTCGCTGGGCGCCATGCGCAGCGCCATGGCCAACGAGGCGCTGCAAACGGCCCTGCAGCGGGCACCGGGTGCGCCTTGAAGGCATCGCGACGTCACCTCCCGAAGTGATCGAACAGGAAGGCCCATGAGCAAACGGATGCAGCACATGGTGGCCCTTGCGGTGCTGGCGCCCTGCCTGACGCTGCTGGACACCGGCAGGGCGAGGGCGCAGGACGGCGGGGCGGATACGGGCCAGGGCGACCGTCTGGACTCGCTGCAGCTGCGCCTGGACCAGCAAACGGTCCAGCTGGAGGATCTACGGTCGCAACTGCAGGCCCAGGAACACAGCGTTGCCGAGCTTCGCCAGGCGCTCGCCGATGAGCGGCTGGCCGGAGCTCGCGCGCGCGGTGTGGTCGATACGACGCAGGACGCCGAACGGCCGATAGACGCGACGGCGGCGTCCCTCGCGTCGGCCGAGGGCGCCCGATCCAGCCAGGACCCGGAGCGCCGGCCGCAGCCGGTCGGCCGAGCGCCGGAACAGGACCTGCGGCCGCCTGAAGTCGCGCAGATATTCGAACAGCCCGGCGTGCTTACGCCACCGGGCAAGTTCGTCCTGGAACCGTCGCTGCAGTACGGCTATTCCTCCAGCAACCGCGTCGCCCTGGTCGGCTATACGGTCATTCCGGCGATCCTGATCGGATTGATCGACGTGCGCCAGGTCAAGACCACCACCGGCACGGCCACCATGACCGCGCGTTACGGGCTGAGTAACCGCTTGGAGCTCGAAGCGCGGGTCCCCTACGTCTACACCAGCGCCGATACGGTGAGCCGGGAGATCTTTACCGGCAGCGCGCTCGACAAGGTGTTCAACGCCCATGGCGAAGGGATCGGTGATGTGGAGGCGACCGTCCGCTACCAGTTGAACCGGGGCGGGCCGGACAAAGCGTTCTATGTTGGCTGGCTGCGCTACAAATCCAATACCGGCAAGGACCCGTTCGAAGTGGTCACAGACTGCGTGACCCGCTGCGTCGCCAACGCGACCGGAACCGGATTGCCGCTGCATCTGCCGACGGGCAGCGGTTTCCAGTCCATCCAGCCCGGGCTCACGTGGTTGTACCCGTCGGACCCGGTCGTGTTTTTCGGCAGCTTCAGCTACCTGCACAATTTCGCCCGTCACGAAGTGTCGCGAACCGTGCTGACCGGCGCGCCCGAGGGCTATCCCCAGACGGCCACCGATCCGATCGGCGACGTCGACGCCGGCGATATCTGGGGCTTCAACGTCGGGATGGGGCTGGCGCTGAACGAGAAGGCGTCGATCAGCATCGGCTACGACACCAGCCTGGTCGGCAAGACACAGCAGAACGGGGAAGACGCGCCGGGCGCGGTGCGCGTCACCCTGGGCACGCTGCTGCTCGGCGCGTCCTACCGCTACAGCGAGCGCTACACGCTCAATGTCTCGCTAGGGGTCGGCGTCACCCGCGACACGCCTGATGTCACCCTGACGGCGCGGGTTCCCATGACCTTCTGAGCTGCGCGGCTAGCGCGAGCGTGAGGTCCCCGACAGCCGGGATACGTGCGGATTGTCGGGCACGTACCAGCGCCACGGCAGTTCGGTCGCGCGGGTAATGCCTATCCGTGGGCTGGACACGGGGTGCGGCGGGGGAGGGCAGCCGTCCCCAAGCAGCCGGATCGGGCCGCGGAGCAGGTCGGTGCCGTCATCCTCGCCACTGATGCCCAATGCCTGGGCGAGCCGCGCAGGGCCGCGGCACAGGTCCAGGTCGCTGCGCGCCTTGCCACGCGCCTCCCGCATCCGCTCCAACCCGGCAACCGGCTGCAGAGCGCGGATCAGCACCGCAGTGCCCTGTCCCTCCTGGCCGCAGACCACGTTCGCGCACCAGTGGATGCCGTAGCTGAGATAGACGTACAGGTGGCCAGGCGGGCCGAACATTGTCGCGTTGCGCGGCGTTGGTCCGCGGTGGGAATGCGACGCCGGATCGCCGGAATCGGTGTAGGCCTCGACTTCGACGATCCGGCCGGCGCGACCTTCCGTGGTCACCAGCAACTTGTTCAGCAGCGCCGGCGCCAGTTCGGTCGCCGGTCGCTGGTAGAAGTCCAGGGGCAGGACACTGGCGTCCCGGGCGAGGGCGTTTCCGATGGCTGCGATCGCGTCCAGCTGCTGTCCTCCGGTGTCCTCCAGGTTCAGTCCTCGGCGATGGGCTCGCTGGCCAGTCTCGCCTGGCGGCCCACGCTGCTCAACAGGTTCATTGCCACCAGCAGTCCGCGGCGGGCATCCTCGTCACGGTTGAACGCCCGGATCCCCTGCCACAGGGTGGGCGGGGTCTCCACCGCGCCAGCCAAGGCCGCCGAATGGCGGGTGATGTTGTTGAGGTTCCAGGCGCCGGCGACGACGTCTTCGTAGCCCTTCATGAGCTTCTGGACCATCGCGTCATCGGCCATGTCGACCACGTCCGACACCGCCGACAACAGGTCGACAACGTTGTGCAGCCGCTTGCCCTGCAGCAGCGGAGCCAGCTTGGCGACGATGTCGGAAATGCCTTCCAGCGTAGCCCGATCGTTCAGCTCCGGCGATTGGCGCGCCAGATCCGCGAGTGACTGCATCGGCTGGGGCGTCGTTTCAATTTCCTTGTTCATGGTGTTCTCCTCAGACCAGGCCACGGGCGACGGACCAGTACACGCCGCGGTTGAATCCCTTGCGCATCAGCCCGCCGATCTTGGTGGCCGGGGTGGGTTGCACGTCTTTGTCGTAGTCGTACCAGAGCGGCATGCCCGCCTCCAGTCCCATCTGCGCGATTGCCTGCACCTTGCCGTCGTATTCGGCCACCGTGTGCCCCAGTCGGATGAGTCCCGCGATGTTGTCGCAGATCACCGGCGCTTGGTTGTGGCAGCTGCCGCCGGCCTTGCTGATCGGCAGGTCCACCGTGTCGCCCATCGGAAACACGTTGGGGAACCCGTCCATCTGCAGCGTCAGGCGATCGGTCGGCAGCCAGCCTTCGTTGTTGGGCGCCTGCGAGATGCCGGAATTGAGCACCGCATCGACCGCGCGGATCGGCGGAGTCTGCATCAGGATGTCGAAGGGCTCCTCGCCACCTTCCTCGGAGTAGGCGACCTTGGCGTCCGGGTCGACGCGGTTGAGCGTGAAGCCGCGCTTGTACTCGATCCCCTTGGATTCGAAGACGCCCGGCAGCACCTCGCCGACGTCCTTTTGCAGGAACAGGCAGTTGCGCAATAGCTGCGAGATCGTGGGGTAGGTGTAGACGATCTCAACCTGGTCGCGAACGCCGCGCTTGCGCAGCAGGTCGTCCAGCATCAGGGTGGTCTCCATCGGCGCGATACCGCACTGATGGGGCACGTTGGGCGTCTGCGGGAAGGTCACGCCGATGAAGATGCGGCCCTTCTCGATCGTTCGCAGCTTGTTGTAAAGCTTCAGCGCGGGATCGTGCTGGTAGAAGTGGTCGCCGCCCTCGGCGAGGCCTTCGATGCGCTCGGGGGAGGGGATGCAGCCGGTCGACACCACCAGGTAGTCGTAGCTGTGGTCGGCGCCCGATTTGGTGCGCAGGCGGCTGTCCTTGAAGTCGAACGCGCTGACCTCGTCAAGGATGAAATTCACCTCCGGGCGCAGCAGCGATGTCTGCCGGCGGCGCAGTTCGTTCTTGTAGAACATGCCAAAGGCCACGTACATGAAGGCCGGCTTGTAGTAGTGCCACGGGCTGTTGGAAATCAGCGAGACGCGAACCTCGCCGCGACGGATCTCCGGATAGAGTTTGGCGACGAGGCTGTTGGCGGTCATGGTGCCGCCGATCCCTCCGCCGATCACGAAAATATCCTTTTTCACACGGACTCTCCTTCAGTTGCGCCTTTGCCAGGGGCGTGGTCATTGGCGAACAGTTTCTGGAACGCGACAAACGGCAGCAAAATTGCTCCGTGTCGCGCACTGTGCTGCCTGGCGGCGGCGAAAATCTCGACTTCAGGCCAGTCGAGTGGGGCATCGGGTTCGGATGAACCCGAAAGTAGATTCTCAAGCTGGGTCTGGACGCGAGCCAGGCCGGCGGCGTCCATGCCGATGGCGCGCTGCGCGGCGATGGCGGTGGCGGCCTGTCCCAGCGAGCAGGCGCGGACGCGGTAACCGACGTCGGCCACACGACCGTCGACTATTTCCGCATCGAGGGTCAATTTGCTGCCGCAGAGCTCGCTGTATACGTCAACGGTGCGGGCAGGCGGCGCGGGCAGGCGTTTGTCTTTTCTCACCCGCGGCACGTACTTCTTCAGTGCCTTGTAGAGCGTTTCCATTGAGGGCGCATCAACGGGATGGGTGATCGGGTGTCTCCTCGAGCTATGCCAACTACCGTAGCACGGCGTACGCCGAGGGCTGAACGGCGGTGGTCAGTTCAGCCAGCTTTGCGGGCGGCGCTCCGGGAAGGTCTGTGGGCGAAGGTGCGGGAAGGTTTGGGCTGGAAAGCCTGCGCCCCACACTTCGCATAATGCAGATTATGTACCAGGACATCTGACCTACGAACCAGCGCCGCCGTCGCACGGCTTTCTCGTCCATCCCCAGAGCGACCACCCCATTGAAGCGGCCGGCACAAAAAAGCCACCCGGCGCTATGCCGGATGGCTGGGTGCGCCTGACCTGTCACTCAGACCCGCGGCGGATCGGTCTCACGCTCGGGATGACGATGGCGGGCAACCGCTTCGATAAACGCCTTGACGCTGGACGTGAGCGATTCCTCCGCGCCGACCAGAATTCCCGGATCCGGACTTCCGTCGACGAGCGTGACCGGAATGCCAGCGTCATCGAGCAAGGAGCGCGAACCGCCCAGTGCAAGGATCGTCTTGCCGTGACGGTACTGGTCCTTGATGAACTCGGCCGTGTGGCCATCGCGGGCGAGCGCGGCGATGCCTGCCTCGCCCGCCGGCAACACCAGGGCGTCGAACAGGACCGAAGGTTCGTTCTCCATCGACGCATCCGCATCCAACGTGTCGCCCGCCGCCGGCTTGACCGGACCGATCCGGCTGCCCACGAGTCGCGGCACCGCACCGGCCGCAAGCAGCGCCGCCTGGGTGCTGGCAACGGCCTCCCCGTCAACGCCATCGGCGACCAGCATTGCGATCTTTCGCGTCCGGATGCCGCCATCGCCGGGCCTTGCCAACAGCGACAATGCGGGTGAACGGGTGATTTCCGGGGCCGGCGGATTGGCCAGTGCACGGGGCATCGGCTCCGGAAGCGCCATGCCAAGCCCTTGGGCGACCTGTGCGGCCAGCGACTCGGAAACATTGCGCAGCATCGACACCATCCGTTCGCGGATCGCCGGCACGGTGCATTTGCTCAGCTCAAAGCGGAACGCGGCAACGATGTGCGCCTGCTCGGGGGCGGATTGGCTCTCGTAAAACAGGGTTGCCTGGTTGAAATGCTCGGCAAATTTCTCCGGCTTGCCGCGCACTTCGTCCTGATGCACCGGCTCGGGAAATGGCACGTAACCGGCCACGCCGGTCTGGAACGGACACCCGCCCGCCAGACTGTTGGGCTCATAGGAGACCGAACCCCGGTGGATCGCCTGGCGATGCATGCCGTCCCGCTGGTTGTTCTGCACCGGCGCGATCGGGGCATTGATCGGGATCTCGTGGAAGTTCGGTCCGCCCAGCCGGCTGAGCTGGGTATCCACGTAGGAATGGATGCGCCCGGCCAGCAACGGGTCATTGGTGAAGTCGATGCCCGGCACCACGTGCGCGCTGCAGAACGCGACCTGTTCGGTTTCGGCGAAGAAATTGTCCGGATTGCGGTTGAGGGTCATGCGTCCGATCGGTCTCACCGGCACCAGTTCCTCGGGCACGATCTTGGTCGAGTCGAGCACGTCGAAGCTGTACTTCTCCGCATCCTCCTCGCTGAAGATCTGCACGCCCAGTTCCCATGACGGGTACTCCCCCGCTTCGATCGCATCCCACAGGTCGCGCCGGTTGAAGTCCGGGTCTGCGCCGCCGATCTTGACTGCCTCGTCCCAGACCAGCGAATGCGTGCCCAGGATCGGGTTCCAGTGGAACTTGACGAACACCGACGCGCCTTCCGCGTTGACGAACCGGAAGGTGTGCACGCCAAAGCCCTGCATCATGCGGAAGCTGCGCGGAATCGCCCGGTCCGACATCAGCCACATGATCGTGTGGATCGACTCGGGCATCAGGCCGATGAAGTCCCAGAACGTGTTGTGGGCGGACGCCGCCTGCGGCATCGCGTGGTGCGGCTCGGGCTTGACCGCGTGGACCAGGTCCGGGAACTTCATCGCGTCCTGGATGAAAAACACCGGCATGTTGTTGCCGACCAGATCCCAGTTGCCCTCGTCGGTGTAGAACTTGACCGCGAAGCCGCGCACGTCACGTGGGGTGTCTTTGGAGCCGCGCTCGCCCGCCACCGTGGAAAAACGGACGAATACCGGCGTGATCTTGCCGGCCTCCTGGAACGGCGCCGCCCGAGTGAGCTTGGTCAGCGGCTCGTAGCACTCGAAAATGCCGTGGGCACCGGATCCGCGCGCATGCACGACGCGTTCCGGGATGCGTTCGTGGTCGAAGTGGGTGAGCTTTTCGCGGAGGATGAAGTCCTTCAGCAGGGCCGGTCCCCGCAGCCCGGCCTTCAGGGAATTCTGGTTGTCGGCGACCCCTACTCCCTGGTTGGTCGTCAGCGGTTGGCCAGTCGCATCCACGCGGACGCGGTCGAGCGGATCGACGGTGGGGTTCCTGCCTGCCGTGGCCGCACGCCCCGTCTTGTCGGAGTGGTTGGTCTCCGCCAGTGTGCTGGCACCGACCAGCGCGGACGCGGGAGGATTGTGGGCCCCTTCGCTGGGCGCGCGGGCGTTGTCGTGGCCGTATTCGGCGGGCTTGGTCGGGTTGTAAGGCATGGCCGCGACGGTGGCGTTGATGTCGGCGGCCTGCTGCGCCGGCGCATCGTCGATGTCACCGGGAGGCGGCGCTGCGGGCCCGCTGTCGGACGCGCGTGCGGCGGCCTTGGCAGCCGCACCGCTCTTCTTGCTGCCATTGGACGGTGGGCGTTTGGAAGTCGGCATGGTGCTCTCGCGGCGTGGTCTGGAACGGGAAACGTACGGCCGCGAAGGTGAAACCCGCATCAAATACGCGTCAGCCTGCCGACCAGCGCGACAGGTCCTGCTGGACGGAGTTGATGCCCTCCCACGGGTCCTTGCGCCTGCGCCGCAGACGCGGCGGTACGCTGCGCAGATCGAACTCGTTGCCGGCCTTGAGCGATCCCAGTTGCGCCCATGTCAGTGGCAAGGCGACCGGCGCGCCCTCCCGTGCCCGCAGCGAGTAACTGGCGATCGCCGTCGCGCCGCGACTGTTGCGCAGGTAATCGATGAAGATCTTGCCCGGACGCAGCTTCAAGGTTGAGACCGCGATGAAGCGCTCGGGCTCGGACTCGGCCAGGGCGTCAGCAAACCCGTGCGCGAAGTGCTTGACCAGTTCCCATTCACACCCCGGGTTCAGCGGTACCACCACGTGCAGCCCCTTGCCGCCGGTGGTGCGCAGGAAGCTCACCAGCCCGGCTTGCTGCAGCAGCTTCCGAACGTCGCGGGCGGCCTGCTTGACCTCGGCAAACGGGACGTCCGGGCCCGGATCCAGATCGAAAACCACCCGGTTGGCCACGTCCGGGTTGTCGGCGAACGAGCCCCAGGGGTGGAATTCCAGGGCGTTGAACTGGACCAGTTCCATCAACCCGGCGGCATCGCGGACCACCAGGTAGTTGGCGTTGGTGCCCGCTTCCTCCTTCAGGCGGACCAGGTCCACGCGCTCCATGCCCGCGGTGTGGTGTTTCTGGAAGAAGCACGCCTTGGCGGTCCCGGACGGGCACCGGATCACCGACAGCGGCCGATTGATGACCTCCGGCAGCAGGTAGTCCATGACCTGCTCGTAGTACGCCGCAACGTCGGCCTTGGTGATGCGCGCGTCGGGATAGATCAGCTTGGTAGGGCTGCTGATCTTGATCGGCTCGGCGGACGGCTTGGGGGCGGACTTGTCGCTGCTCATCAGGTCACCGGGATCCTTGTCCAGTCGAATGGTCTTCAACGAAGGCTGCCGGAGCAGGCCCTGGCCGCTGATGCCCCGCAGGTAGACCTCGGCGACAAACAGCGGGTCGAACCAGGTCGCCGCGCGCAGCGGCCCCTTCTGGCTGGCCGGCACCTCCACGGTGGGCGTCGCACTGCCGGCGTTGCCGATATGGGCGCTGATCTCGTCGAGCTGGCGGTCGCTGAAACCGCTGCCCACGCGACCGGCGTAGGACCAGCCCCCTGCCCCGTCGGGGCGGGCCAGCAAAAGCGCGCCAAAGCCCTTGCGCGAGCCCTTGGGGGGCAGCGTCCCAACCACGGCGAACTCGTCACTCTGGATCGATTTGGTCTTGCGCCAGTCGTCGCCGCGACCGGGGTGATAGACGCCGTCGGCGCGTTTGGAAATGATGCCTTCGAAGTGCTGTTCGCCGGCCAGGGCGAATGCGGCGGCACCATCGACCGGGATGTGCGAGCTGTACGCCAGCGACGGCGGAGCGTCGGCCAGCACGGCTTCCAGCAATCGCTTGCGCTCCAGCAGCGGCGCTTGGTCAATGGCGATCCCGTCCAGGTGCAACAGGTCGAACAGGACGTAGCTCAGGGCGCCCTGCTGCTCTCCCGACAGCGTCGCCTGGAGGACATTGAAGTCCTGCTGGGTGCCGGTGCCGGCGATCAGTTCACCGTCCAGCGCCGCACTCCGCAGCCCCAGTTGCTCCAGCGCTTGTGCCACCTCGGGGACCTTCCCCGTCCACTCCAGTGCGTTGCGGGACCACAGCCGCACCCGCCCGGCCACGATGGTCGCCACCAGCCGGTAGCCGTCCCATTTCACTTCGTGCAGCCAGCGCTCACCACTGGGAGGTGCATCGCCCAACTTGGCCAATTGCGGCTCGAACGCGCCACCGTCGAGCGTGGCCTTTTTCGCGCCTGGCAGTTTGGCCGCCGCCGTCGCCCATTTCTTTTTCGCCGCACGTGTTGACGTCGCGCGCGGTTCCGGTGGCGCCAGCAGGCCCTTCTTGCCCGTCTTGCCTCGACCGGCTCGTTTGACGTCGGCCGCCGGCGCGGGCGTGACATCGCCCAGAAGGTCGTCGGCCTCCAGATCGGAGGCGTAGGCGTCATCGTCCTTGAACAGAAGCCACTGCGGCTGCCGGGCCGCCTTGCCCGAGCGCACCAGATGCCACCCGCCCTTGAGCTTTTCGCCGAACAGCTGGAAGCGCAGGTGACCCTTGGCGAGCTGGGCTTTGGCGTCGTACTGCGTGCTCCAGACGCCATGGTCGAACTGCGCGACGTGGCCGCCGCCGTACTCGCCCTTGGGAATTTCGCCCTCAAAGCTGGCGTAGTCGACCGGGTGGTCCTCCACCTCGACCGCCATGCGCTTGACCTTGGGGTCGTAGCTGGGGCCCTTGGGCACGGCCCAGGATTTCAGCGCATCGCCCACCTGCAGGCGGAAGTCGTAATGGCGGCGCGAGGCGTGATGGAGCTGGACGACGAAAATCGCCCGGTCACCCGGCGTCAACGGTTTACCCGGCTCGGGCTCGCGGGTCCTGTTGAACTGCCGCTTCCTGCGGTACTCGGTGAGACTCATCGATCCGCGGCGGCCTATTCCGGCCGTTTTGCCGGCACGAAGGGCGACACGGGGTCGCTGGCGGGGAAGGTTTCCTCCAGCGCCTCGTCCTGGTTCTCGCTCTCGATCTGTTTGCGGCGCTGCCGCTCCTCCGGCGTCTCGTCCCTTGCCGGCGGCTCATCCGGCGGCGGCGGGTCTTTGCGGTCACGGCTGTTGTGCTGGCTCATGGTCCTGTCCACGGTGCGGGACTTCAAAGATGGTTCGGCCCGCGCATACGCAACGTGATGCGGGGAATGACGGTGAAAGGCTCAGCCGTCCGCGGCATGGACGCCCATCGTCAGGTGCAAACGGTGCTCCTGCCCGTCGTCGCGCAACGGGATGCGCGCGGCCGGACCGGTCCAGCGGATCGGGGCGCCGTCCAAGGTGGCGTCGCGAATTCCGCGCGTCGCTCCCTCGGGGTTGTCCACCTGGATGCGGTAGCGGGAAGCGCCGTGGCGGTAGAGGATGCTGAAGCCGGGCCAGTTGGCGGGAATGCAGGGGTCCAGCAGTAGATGGTCGCCGCGCAGGTGGAAACCCAGCAGCGCCTCGACGCCTGCGCGGTAGAGCCAGGCGGCCGAGCCGGTGTACCAGGTCCAGCCACCCCGCCCCGCCAGCGCGCCCACCGAATAGACATCGGCGCAGGACACGTAGGGCTCCACGACGAAGTGTTCCGCTGCGGGTGGCGAATTTGAGTGCGTGATCGGGTTGAAGTAGTCGAAGAGTTCCCAGGCCCTGCCGCCCTCGCCCAGGCCCGCCCAGGCGAAGATCGACCAGATGCAGCCGTGCGTGTACTGCCCGCCGTTCTCGCGCACGCCGGGCGGGTACGCCTTGATGTAGCCCGGGTCGTGCGGACCGTTCTCAAAAGGCGGGGTCAGCAGCCGCGCCAGGCGGTGTTGGTGATCGACCAGTTCGCGCTCGGTGGACTCCATGGCCTGGCGCCGGCGGTCGGGATCTCCGGCCGCCGACATGACCGCCCAGGACTGGGCAATGCTGTCGATGCGGCATTCAGGCTGCTGCGCGCTGCCCAGCGGGGTGCCGTCATCGTAATAGCCGCGGCGGTACCAGGCGCCGTCCCAACCGGCTCCTTCCATCGCCGACTTCACCGTGGCGGCGGTTCGATCCCAGCAATCGGCGCGCTGGTGATCGCCACGCGACCGGGCGATCGGCCCCAGCCGCGCGATGACGTCCAGCAGAAACCAGCCGAGCCAGACGCTCTCGCCGCTGCCCTGCGCCCCGACCCGGTTCATTCCGTCGTTCCAGTCGCCGGTGCCCATCAACGGCAGGCGATGTGGGCCCAGTGCCAGCGAGGCATCGACGGCGCGGGCGCAATGTTCGTAGATGCTCGCCGTTGTGGCCGAAACGGTCGGCGTGAAAAAATCGTCGGTCTGGCCTTCTTCCAGCGTAGGGCCCTCAAGGAAGGCGGCGTGCGCATCGAGCAGCTGTGCATCCCCGGTCACCGTCACATAGTGCAGCGCCGAATACGGCAGCCAAAGCCGGTCGTCGCTCATCCGGGTGCGGATGCCCTTCCCGCTCGGCGGCAACCACCAGTGCTGCACGTCGCCTTCGAGGAACTGGCGCGAGGCGGCGCGCAGGAGATGCTCGCGGGCGACCTCGGGACAGGCGATGCAAAGCGCCATGACGTCCTGCAACTGGTCGCGGAACCCGTATGCGCCGCTGGCCTGGTAGTACGCCGTGCGCGCCCACATCCGGCACGAGAGGACCTGGTAGAGCAGCCACTGGTTGAGCAGCAGGTTCATCGCCGGATCCGGCGTGTCGACCTGGAGCGTTGCGGTGACATCGTCCCAGCGGTTGCGGATCGCGTCCATGACAGCGTCCAGATCCAGGCCGCGGGCGTGCTGCACCAGCGCGCTGGCCGCATCCGTGGACTCCGCATCGCCGATCAGGAAACGCAGCTCGCCGGTCGCGTCCGGCTCGATTTCCAGTAGCGATTGCAAAGCGGCGCAGGGATCGCGACCCGCGCCGCACCAGTTCGACAGCGGCAGGGCCCCGTGCAGCGAGGCCGGTCGTTCGAGCGAGCCATGCATGCCCAGGAACTCGCCCCGGTCGCAGGTGAAACACCGCATGCCCTCGCCGATGTCGGCAAAGGCCACCCGCCCGGCGAAGTCCGCGCGCCAGCGGTTCACCGCAAACACGGCCGAGGTCTGTGGATCCTGCGAGGTGACCACCTGCGGACCGGGAACACTGCCGTTGCGTCCAAGCGCCCATTGCAGGTAGGCGGTCACGACAATGGCGCGGGCTCGACCGGAGCGGTTGCGGATCCGCAGGCGGGAGACCTTCACCCCATCGTCGGGCGAGAGCAGCTGCAGCAGTTCGATTTCCAGCCCGTCGCACTGGTGCGACCAACTGGACCAGCCGCGCCCATGGCGAGTGATGCGCTTCGTACCGGGCCCGGGCAGTGGCAACGGGGTCGCGCTCCACAGCGCCCCACTGTCGCGGTCACTCAGATAGACGACCTCGCAGGGCTCATCGGTGACGGGATCGTTGGGCCACGGGGTGAGCGGATTCTGCTGGCTGTTGCAGGAGAATGTGTGCCCGCCGCCCTCGCCGGTGGCGATGAAGCCGGCGACCGGATTGGCAACGACGTTGCTCCACGGCGCCGGCGTGCACCGGTAGCCATCGGTACGGATGACATATTCGTCACCGCCGGGTGAGAAACCGCCGTATCCATTGTCGAACTGCAGCGCCAGATCGTCGCCGGGACCCGCGTGTGGCGAGGCGGCAGCAGACACGGTCCGCGCTGGCGCATCCTGGGCTGCCGTCTCGACCCGCCCTGCCCTTGTCGTGCTGCCCGGGAAATCGCCGCCCACCTCGGTCGACGGGGGCCACTCCCCGGCCGGCAGTATCACGCGCGCCGCGCCGATCAGGCCGTCGCGCAGGCCCGGGTCGATCTGGTCCACGTCGACAAAGAACGCCTCCGCCTTCGCCGCTTCCGGATCGGCGCCGAGTGCGCGCTTCTGCGCTTCCACCAGCCGGGCGAGCGACTGGCCTGGCGCGGCTCCGCCAACGGCATTCCGGTGCCCCAGCACCACCACATCCACGCCCAGACCCATCGATTGCCAGTAGCGCTGGACCCGCAGCAGTTCACTCGTGGCAGTTGCGGTCGGGTGCTCGTCCGCGATCACCAGCACGATGGGGCGGTCGCCGGAAATCCCACCGGCCCAGAGCTGCGGCGCGCCGCCGACGGCGCTGGCGATCGCGTCCCGCGAGGCGCGCCACGCGGGGTTGGAAACCATCAGGGCGGCGAGCAATTGCGAATAACGAGCCGCGCACGTCTCGTCCAGCTCGAACTGCGTCCGTCGGGCGGCCGCGGCGGCGCGCGCCTGCTCGATGACCGCGCCGCAGTGCTCCGCGGACGCCAGCGACCTCGCCAGTGCGAGGACGTTTTCACGCGAGTCGGCCACGCAATTCCAGAACGCGATCCTTACGGTGGCGCCGGGCGCCACGCGGACGCGACGACGCAGGCTGATGACCGCGTCCAGCACGTCACCGGCGTTTTCGCCCAGCACCTCGCCGTTGCGCAACTGGCAGGCGCCCTGCAGCGGCCGGCCACGCCCGAGGAACCGGCGGCGATCGGTCTCGTATTCGCAGGTGTCCGAAGGCTGGCCCTCCACGCGGGCCACCTGCGCGACCCACGTTTCATGCTCCTCGGGCGACTGGCGCCGCCGGGTGGCCAGCAGGACGCCGCCCTCGGCCACCCATTCGGTACGCACGAACAGCTTGGAAAAGGCCGGGTGCGCCGCGTCGGCAGTCAGCGAGCCCAACACCGGCTCGCTGTAGGAGGTCACCTCGAGCACGCGCGGACGCAGGTCCCGGTTGGTGATGGTGAGGTGGCGCAGCTCGGCATCGCGATCGGCAGCGACGACGACAATCAGGTGGGTTTCCAGCAACTGCGCAATCCGCCTGCTGGAGAACACCCCACAGCCGGCGTCGATATCGATGTCGCCCGGAACATGGGGCATCGGCTGCCTGGTGGGTGACCAGAGCGCTCCACCGTCCACGTCGCGCAGCAACAGGTAACTGCCCCAGACGTCGCGGGTCGGGTCCTCGCGCCAACGGGTCAAGGCCCGGCCGCACCAACGACTCCACCCCGAGCCGGCATCGGTCAGCAGGGTGGTGTAGCGGCCGTTCGACAGCAGGTGCGCGCGCTGCACGGCAATCGTCGCGACGTTCGACACGGACATGCCCGTTCCATCAGACAGCATGGAAACCTGATCCTACTCCCGGCCCGTTACGCCGCCTTGAAGGCCTTTTCGATACCTTGCGCTTACCGAGGCGGACGGGTGCCACCGTGACCGACGAGCAATTGATCGACCGGCTGCAGCACGCCGCATTCGACTACTTTCCCGGTGCGTTCAATCCAGCGAACGGACTGGTCGCCGACACCACCCGCCCGGGCGCGCCCTGCAGCATCGCGGTGGTCGGCTTCGCCCTCTCCACCTACCCCGTCGCCGTGGAACGCGGCTGGATCGGCCGGACCGAAGCGCTGCAGCGTGCGCTGGCCACGCTTCGCTTCTTTCACGGCAGCGACCAAAGTGGCGCGGCCGACGCCACCGGCCACAAGGGCTTCTATTACCACTTCCTGGACATGGAAGCGGGCAGGCGGACGTGGCGCTGCGAGCTGTCGACGATCGACACGGCCCTGCTCATCGCCGGCGTCCTGCTCGCAGCGCAGTATTTCAACCGCGCCCACCGCGATGAGCGCGAACTGCGCTTTCTGGCCGAGGCCCTGTACCTGCGGGTGGACTGGGACTGGGCGTGCGCGGGGCGCGCGACCATCCGCCAGGGCTGGAAACCGGAGTGCGGATTCCTGCATTACGGATGGGACGGCTACGACGAAGGCATCCTGCTGTATGTGCTGGCTGCCGGCTCGCCGACCCACCCCATCGAGACCGCGAAGTACACGGCCTGGACGGCCACCTACCAGTGGGAAAACCTGTACGGCGAGGAGTTCCTCTACGCCGGCCCGCTGTTCGTGCACCTGTTCTCGCATGCGTGGATCGATTTTCGCGGGATACGCGACGCCTTCATGCGCCGCAAGCGCAGCGACTATTTCGAAAACACCCGTCGCGCCATCGCCGTCCAGCGCGAATATGCATGGCGCAATCCCCGGGGATTTGCCGGCTACACCCGCGATTGCTGGGGTCTCACCGCGTGCGACGGTCCCGACGAGGGGACGCCCGAGCTGGCGAGCCACCTGGGGCGGTTGTACGGCTACGCGGCCCGCGGAGTTCCCTATGGCCCCGATGACGGCACCTTGAGTGCCTGGCTCGGTCTGTCCTGCCTGCCGTTTGATCCGGAAGCGGGACTCGCTGCCACCCACGCCGTGCTGCAACGCTACCCGCAAACCCTGCACGACGGCCGTTTCGCCAGTGCCTTCAACCCGTCGCTGGCGGGGAGCGACGGTGAGCCCTGGGTGTCGGCGGGTACCTTCGGGCTGGACCAGGGCCTGGTGGTGATGATGGTGGAGAACCACCGCACCGGCCTGATCTGGGAACTGATGCGCGGATGCCCCTATCTGGGCAGCGGATTGAAGAACGCCGGTTTCGGCGAAGGTTGGCTGCAATGAACGATCCCGACCATGGCGACGCGCTGATCCCTGCAGAGCTGGATCGGCATGAGGAAGAACGTCTGGGCAACGTGCGGCCGCCGGGCTGGTGCAATCCGCGACCGACCGGGCGTTACGACCTGGCGATCCTGGGAGGCGGGACCGCCGGGCTGACTGCTGCGGCCGAGGCACGCTCGCGCGGGGCGCGGGTCGCGCTGATCGAATCCGGGCTGCTCGGCGGCACCTGCCTCAACACGGGCTGCGTCCCGTCCAAGTCCCTGGTCCACAGCGCCAGGACCGTGCATGCGTGGCGCGACGCCGCCATACACGGCAACGGTCCTGCAGCGACCGAGCGCGTGGATTTTGCCAGCGTGATGGAGCGCATGCGCGCCACCCGAGCGCGGATCAGCCGCGGCGACGCGGCGGCGCGTCTGTCGGCCCAGGGCACGGATGTCTTCTTCGGGCAGGCCCGGTTTACGGCCAACGACACGCTCGAGGTGGAGGGAATCCCATTGCAGTTTTCCAAGGCACTGGTGGCGACCGGCGCGCAGCCGCTGATTCCGGCGATTCCGGGGCTGGCCGAGTGCGGGTTCCTGACCAGTGACACCGTGTTCGAGCTGACCGCCCTGCCGCCGCGCGTCCTGGTCATCGGCGGCGGGCCGCTGGGCTGCGAGATGGCCCAGGCGCTGTGCCGCTTCGGCGCCCGCACCACCATCGTGCAGGACTGGCCGCTGTTCCTGCCGCGCGAAGAGCGCGACGCCGCGCAGATCCTGTCGGGCGCCTTCGCGAGCGACGGCCTGGAAGTGCGCCTCAACACCCGCGTGGTGGATATCCGCATGGACGGCGAGCACCGGATCGCCGAGCTGCTGAGCGACGACGACCGCAGCACCCTCGAGTTCGATGCCATCCTCACCGGCACGGGCCGTTCTCCCCGCGTGGAGGGCATGGATCTGGAGCTTGCGGGGATCCACTACGACGGCAGCCGGGGCATCCACGTCGATGACTTCCTGCGCACCACCAACCCGAACGTTTTCGCCGCCGGCGACGTGTGTCTGGAGCACCGCTTCAACGACGCTGCGCGCGCATCGGCCCGGCTGGCGGTCTGCAACGCCCTGGACGGCGCTGCACAACGTCTCAGCGAGCTGGTGATTCCCTGGTGCACCTACACCGATCCGGAAATCGCCCACGTCGGCATGTACGTGCGCCAGGCCAGGGCCCGCGAGATCGGTGTCCGCACGTTCACCGTCCCGATGCACACTGTCGACCGGGCGATCATCGACGGCGAGGACCGCGGCTTCGTCAAGATCCACGTGCGCGATGGCACCGCCGAGATCCTCGGGGCCACGATCGTCGCCCGCCACGCCGGCGAAATGATCAACGAGATCACCCTGGCGATGGTCGCCAAGCTGGGCCTGGACACGCTGTCACGGGTGATCCACCCCTACCCCACCCAGTCTGAAGCCATCCGCATGGCGGCTGATGCGTTTGTGCACAGCCAGCGTGGCCATGCCGTCACGGGGAAATTGCGAGACTGAGGTGACTACGGAGTCACGCACTGATCGAAGACCCATTATTTGAAGAAGGAGGCGCGAGATGAAACTCGGCATGATCGGCCTGGGACGCATGGGCGCCAACATGGCCCGCCGCCTGATCCAGGGCGGCCACTCGATCGTTGGATTCGATCCGGACCCGGATGCCCGCAAGGCGCTGGAAAGCGACGGCGCGCAGACCGCCGACAGCCTCAAGGCGCTGGTCGAGTCCCTGCCCGGCCCGCGCAACGTCTGGATGATGGTCCCCGCCGGCGACATCACCGAAAGCACGGTAGGCGACCTGCTGGCGCTGCTGGATGCCGGCGACACCCTGATCGATGGTGGCAACTCCAACTACAAGGACACCGTGCGGCGGGCGAAATCGCTGGCCGAACACGACATGCATTACGTGGACTGCGGCACCAGCGGCGGTGTCTGGGGCCTGGCGGAAGGCTACAGCCTGATGATCGGCGGGGAACCGGCCCCGGTGAAGGCGCTGCGCCCGGTGTTCGAGACCCTCGCTCCGGCGACGGACCAGGGCTGGGGCCACGTCGGCCCGCCCGGCGCCGGCCACTTCACCAAGATGGTCCACAACGGGATCGAATACGGAATGATGCAGGCCTACGCGGAAGGCTTCGCGATCCTGCAGCACAAGCAGGAATTCTCCCTGGACCTGCATCAGGTGGCCGAGATCTGGCGCAACGGCAGCGTGGTGCGCTCGTGGCTGCTGGACCTTACCGCCCGCGCCCTCGACGAAAACCCGGCGATGGACGGGATCGCCCCGTGGGTGGACGACTCGGGCGAAGGCCGCTGGACCGTGGCGGAGGCGATCGATCTGGACGTCTCGGCCCCGGTGATCACCCTCGCCTTGCTGGAGCGGCTGCGCTCGCGTGACAAGGATTCCTACTCCGACAAGCTGCTGGCGGCGATGCGCAATCAGTTCGGCGGGCACGCGATCAAGAAGGAGTGACGCCGGCGTTACACTGACACCCCACACCGCCGTCGCTCGATGCGCCCGAAGAGCCATGCGTAATCCCCTGCAGGACCAGTTGCTGAAAGCCGGCCTGGTCAAGAAAAACAAGGTCACCCAGGTCGTCCGCGAGCAGAACAGGAAGCGGCACGGCAAGGGCTCGCCCAACGCATCGCCCGAGCCCGACGCGGTCGATGCCCAGCAACTGCGCGCCGAGCGCGCCGAGCGCGACCGCGCGCTGTCGGCCGAACGCAATGCGCAGGCGCGGGCCAACGAGCTGAAGGCGCAGGTGCGCCAGATCGTGGAGATGCACCGGGTCAAGCGCGAGGGCGAGATCGACTACCGCTTCAACGACGGCAAGGCCATCCGCAGCGTGCTGGTCAACGAGGCCTTGCGCGCCCAGCTCGCCAAGGGCGCACTGGTGATCGTGCGCCACGGCGACAGCCATGAACTGGTGCCCCGTGCCGCCGCGGAAAAGATCCGCGAGCGTGATCCGGAGGCAATCGTGCTTGACCACGGCCGCAGCGATGATGCCTCCGGCGATTCCGGCGATTCCGGCGAGGACGATGATTTCTACAGCCAGTTCAAGGTGCCCGACGACCTGGTCTGGTAATCACTCCGGCGCCGCTCAGCCCAGCAGCGCCCTCGCCCGCTTGACCACGTTGTCGACCGTAAATTCGTAGGCGTCAGCCAGTGCCTGCATCGGCGCGGACGCGCCAAAGCGGTCGACCGACAGCACGTCGCCGCCGTCGCCGACCCAGCGATGCCAGCCCTGCGCGCTTCCGGCCTCGACCGCCAGCCGCGCAGTGGCCGCAGGCGGCAGCACCGAGTCGCGGTAGTCGCGCGGCTTCGCCTCAAACAGGTCCCAGCTCGGCATCGACACGCACCGGACGCTGACGCCGTCGCGCCGAAGCCGTCCCGCGGCCTCCACGATCAGGCTGACCTCCGATCCGCTGGCGATCAGGATGATCTGCGGCGAGTCGTCGGCGTCGGCATCGAGCACGTAGGCGCCCTGCCTCAGGCCCTCGGCGGCGGCGTAGACCTCCCGGTCCAGCGTGGGCAGATCCTGCCGGGTCAGGATGAGCATCACCGGCCGGTCGCGCGTCTCCACCGCAACGCGCCAGGCCACGGCGGTCTCGTTCGCATCAGCGGGCCGAATCACGCTGAGCCGCGGGATTGCCCGCAGGCTGGCGAGCTGCTCGACGGGCTGGTGGGTCGGGCCGTCCTCGCCGAGCATGATGCTGTCGTGGGTGAACACGTGGATCAGATGCAGGCCCATCAGTGCGGCGAGGCGTATCGGCGGGCGCATGTAGTCGGAGAAGACGAGAAAGGTCGCCCCATACGGGATGAAGCCGCCGTGGACCGCCATGCCGTTGACGATCGCGCCCATCGCGTGCTCACGCACGCCGAAATGCAGGTTGCGGCCGGCCAGGCTCCAGCCACCTCCGTCGGAGCCCTGCGGGTCTTCGCCCGCTTCCAGCGGCGGATTGAAGTCGCCCATTCCCTTCAGGGCGGTCTTGGTGGAGGGGTCCAGGTCGGCGGAACCGCCCGACAGTTCCGGCAACTTGGGCGCGAGCGCGTTCATTACCTTGCCGCTGGCAACGCGGGTCGCCATCCCCTTTGCATTGGCCGGAAAAACCGGGATGTCGGCATCCCAGCCGATCGGGAGCACGCCCTCCAGGCGCCGGCGGAGTTCCGACGCCAGTTCGGGATGGGCGTCGGCGTAGGCCTGCATCCGATGGTTCCAGGCCTCTTCCTGGTCGGCGCCCTTCCCCACTGCGGTCTGCATGGTGGAGAGCGCCTCGTCGGGAACACGGAACGCCGGCTCCACCGGCCAGCCCAGGTTCTGCTTGGTCAGGCGCACCTCCTCCTCGCCGAGCGGCGAGCCGTGGGCCTCGAAGCTGTCCTGCTTGGGCGAGCCGTAACCGATGTGGGTGCGGACCAGGATCAGTGACGGCCGCGCGGATTCATCGGCGGCCGCGCGGATTGCCGCGTCAATGGCCGACAGGTCATTGCCATCCTCCACCCATTGCGTATGCCAGCCGTACGCGCGGAAGCGCGCTTCGCAATCCTCGGTGAAGGCGATGTCCGTGGCCGCCGACAGGGTCACGAAGTTGGCGTCGTACAGGCAGGTCAGCTTGCCCAGCTGCAGGTGGCCGGCGAGCGAGGCGGCCTCGGAGGCGACGCCTTCCATCAGGTCGCCATCACTGGCCAGCACCCAGGTTCGATGGTCGACGAGCTTGTGCCCGGGCCGGTTGTAGCGGGCCGCGAGCTGCGCCTCGGCCATCGCCATGCCGACCGCGTTGGCGAAGCCCTGCCCAAGCGGTCCGGTGGTGAGCTCGACGCCAGGCGTGTGCCCGCGCTCGGGATGGCCCGGCGCCCGGCTGCCCCATTGGCGGAACTGCTTGATGTCCTCCACCGAGAGGTCGAAGCCGCTCAGGTACAGCAGGCTGTAGAGCAAGGCCGAACCGTGCCCGGCGGAGAGGACGAACCGGTCGCGGTCGGCCCAGTCGGGGTTGCGCGGATTGACCTTCAGCCAGCGCGACCACAGCACGTAGGCCATCGGCGCGGCGTCGAGCGGAAGACCGGGGTGTCCGCTGTCGGCCTTTTGCACCATGTCCACGGACAGGAAACGAAGGGTGTCGATACAGAGCTGGTCGATTCGCGCGGACATGCTGTTACCTCACTCCTGGGTGGATGCTTCCTCCAGTGCGGCGTCAACGGTTTGCTGTGCATCCTTGAGCAATTGCTTCAGATGGTCGGCGTCGCGAAAACTCTCGGCGTAGATCTTGTAGATGTCCTCCGTCCCGGACGGGCGGGCGGCAAACCAGCCACTGTCAGAGACCACCTTGATGCCACCAATGGGCGCACCGTTGCCCGGCGCCTTGTCCAGCACGCGCCGGATCGGCTCGCCGGCAAGCTCGGTGCCGCTGATGGCGTCGGGGGTCAGCGCAGCGAGCGCGCGCTTTTGGGCCTTGGTCGCCGGCGCTTCCACCCGATCGGTGAACGGCTCGCCATAGCGCTCGCACAGCTGGCGGTAGACCACGCCCGGATCATCGCCGCTCAGGGCGGTGATTTCCGCGGCCAGCAGCGCCGGGGCGATGCCGTCCTTGTCGGTCGTCCAGACAGAACCGTCGCGCCGCAGGAAGGAGGCCCCGGCGCTTTCCTCGCCGCCGAATCCGAGCGCGCCGGAAAACAGCCCGTCGACGAACCACTTGAACCCCACGGGCACCTCGTACAGCTGCCGGCCCAGCCCGGCGGCAATGCGGTCGATCATGGCGCTGCTGACCACCGTCTTGCCGATGCCGGCATGCGCGCCCCACTGCGGCCTGTTGCGGAACAGGTAGTCGATGGCGACGCAGAGGTAGTGATTGGATGGCATCAGCCCGGCGCTGGCGGTCACGATGCCGTGGCGGTCGTGGTCGGTATCGCAGGCGAACGCCACGTCGTAGCGGGCCTTCATGCCGATCAGCCGGCTCATCGCGTACGGCGATGACGGATCCATGCGGATGCGCCCGTCCCAGTCCAGGCTCATGAAGCCGAACTGCGGATCCACCTGCTCGCTGACCACGTCCAGCGCGATCCGGTAGTGCTCGGCGATGCGGGCCCAGTAGTGGACGCCAGCGCCGCCCAGCGGGTCCACGCCCAGCCGCAGGTCCGCGCTGCGGATCAGGTCAAAGTCGATCACATTGCCCAGATCGGCGACATAGGCCGACAGGAAGTCGTGCTCGCGCGTGGTGTCCGCGGCGCGGGCGCGCCCGCCGGTCCAGCGCCGCACGTCGGCCAGGCCGTTGGCGAGGCTCGCGTTGGCATGCTTCTGGATCCAGCCGGTGACGTCCGTATCGGCGGGGCCGCCGTCGGGCGGGTTGTACTTGAAGCCACCGTCCGCCGGCGGATTGTGCGACGGCGTGATCACGATGCCGTCGGCACGACCGCGCTCGCGGTTCGCGTTGTGGACGAGGATCGCGTGGGAAATCGCCGGCGTCGGCACCGGCTCCCCGCCCGCGGAGACGCGCACCTCGACGCCGTTGGCGGCCAGCACCTCCAGCGCGGTCTCCAGCGCCGGCGCGGAGAGCGCGTGCGTGTCGGCGCCGATGAAGATCGGGCCGTCGATGCCCTGCCCCTCCCGGTACGCACAGATGGCCTGGGTAACGGCGAGGATGTGGTCCTCGTTGAAACTGCCTTCCAGCGAGGAGCCGCGATGGCCGGAGGTCCCGAACGACACCCGCTCGGCCGGGTTCGACGCGTCCGGGCGGGTCTGGAAGTAGGCGTTGACCAGATGGCCTACGTCGATGAGGTCCCGGGCTTCGGCGGGCGACCCGGCGCGTTTGTCGATCCGCGTGCCCATCAGCTTCGTCCCCGCGCTGCGCGGTAGCGCTGGATCAGGGTATTGGTCGAGCTGTCGTGGGTCAGCGCGGGCGCGTCCGTGGCCTTGAGCTCCTCCGCAAGAGGCGTCGCCAGCTGTTTACCGAGCTCGACACCCCACTGGTCGAAGGAATCGATGTTCCACAGGGCTCCCTGCACGAACACGCTGTGCTCGTAGAGCGCCACCAGGCTGCCCAGCGCGTGCGGGGTCAGCCGGTCGGCAAGAATGGTGTTGCTGGGACGGTTGCCGTCAAACACGCGGTGCGGTTGCAGCGCTTCGGCGGTGCCCTCCGCCTCGACCTGGGCGGGCGTCTTGCCGAATGCCAGCGACTCGCCCTGGGCCAGCAGGTTCGCGATCAGGAGATCGTGCTGGTCGCCGGCAACCGTATCCGCACCGGCCTCAGCTTGCAGCGGCAGCGGGTTCAGCGGATGGCAGAAGCCGATGAAGTCGCACGGCACCAGACGCGTGCCCTGATGGATCAGCTGATAGAACGAGTGCTGCCCGTTGGTGCCCGGCTCGCCCCAGTAAACCGGCGCGGTCTGGTAGTCGACCCGGCTGCCATCGGCGGTCACGTGCTTGCCGTTGCTCTCCATGGTGAGCTGCTGCAGGTAGGCGGGAAACCGGCTCAGGTACTGCGAATAAGGCAGCACCGCGACCGTATTGGCGCCGAGGAAATTGTTGTTCCAGATCCCCAGCAGGCCCATCAGCACCGGCAGGTTGCGCTCCATCGGGGCGCTCCGGAAATGCTCGTCCATGGCGTGGAAGCCCGCCAGCATCTCGTGGAAGCGCTCCGGGCCGATGGCCAGCATCGTCGACAGGCCGATCGCGGAATCCATCGAATAGCGTCCGCCCACCCAGTCCCAGAACCCGAACATGTTGGCGGTGTCGATGCCGAACGCCTCCACCCCTTCGGCGTTGGTGGATACCGCGACGAAGTGCTTCGCGACCGCCGCCTCATCGCCCAGGGACTGCATGCACCAGGCTCGGGCGGCATGCGCGTTGGTCAGCGTCTCCAGCGTGGTGAACGTCTTGGAGCAGACGATGAACAAGGTCTCGGCCGGATCCAGACCGCGGGTGGCCTCGGTGAAATCCGTGCCGTCCACGTTGGACACGAAATGGAACGCGAGCTCGCGCTGGCTGTAGAAACGCAGCGCCTCGTAGGCCATGACCGGCCCCAGATCCGAGCCGCCGATGCCGATGTTGATGATGTTGCGGATCGGCTTGCCGGTGTGGCCCGTCCATTGGCCGCTGCGCACGCGATTGCAGAACGCCGCCATCCGGTCCAGCACGGCGTGTACATCGGCCACCACGTCCTCGCCGTCCACCACGAGCTTGCTGCCAGCGGGCATGCGCAGGGCGACGTGCAACGCCGGACGGTCTTCGGTGACATTGATGCGGGCGCCGGCGAACATCGCCTCGCGACGCTCCTCGAGGCCGCGGGCACGCGCCAGGGCGAACAGGAGGTCAAGGGTTTCCCCATTGACCCGGTTCTTCGAGTAATCGAGGTACAGCCCGGCTCCCTGCGCCGCCATGCGCGCGCCCCGCTCCGGATCGTCGGCAAACAGTTCACGCAGATGGCGCGGCGCCATCCACGCCAGGTGCTCCTCCAGCGCCTTCCATTGCGGTTTTCCGGTGAGCGACCCCTCCTTCATCAGACGCTTTCCTCTCCCGCAAGCGCGCGGCTATGCGATTCGATGGTGTGCAGCAACTCCTTCCATGACTTCACGAAGGCCTCGGCGCCCTCCACCTGCAAGCGGTCCGCCAGCGCGGGAATATTCACGCCAGCCGCGGAGAACCGCTGCAGCACCGCCTCCGAATCGCCGCCGTCCAGCGCCATGGCGCCCGACAGCTGGCCGTGGTCGGCAAACGCGTGCAGGGTCTTCTCCGGAACGGTGTTGATGGTGTCCGGCGCGGCGAGTGCTTCGATGTACAGCGTGTCCGGCGCCTTGGGATCCTTGGTGCCGGTACTCGCCCACAACATCCGCTGCGGCTGCGCGCCGCGCGACGCGAGTTTCTGCCAACGCGGCGACTCAAGCAGTTCGCGGTAGGCCTTGTAGGTCTGCCGGGCGACCGCGATGCCCAGCATGTTGTGCATCTCCTCGGGCACCTTGTCGGCAACCGCACGGTCCCAACGGCTGACGAACAGCGACGCCACCGAGGCCACTCGGGCATCCAGCCCGGCTTCCAGCCGTCGCTCCAGCCCGCGCATGTACGCCTCGGCCACGGCCAGGTATTGCGCCGTCGAGAACAGCAGCGTCACGTTGACCGGCACGCCGGCGAAGATCGACTCCTCGATCGCCGGCACCCCTTCAGGCGTCCCCGGGATCTTGACGAAGAGATTGGGACGATCGCCCTGCTCGTGGATTGCCTGGGCGGCGGCAATGCTGCCGGCGGTATCGGCAGCCAGCAGCGGGGAGACTTCCATCGATACCCAGCCATCCACGCCGTCGGTCGCGTCGTGGACCGGCCTGAACAGGTCCGCCGCCCGGCGCAGGTCCTCCAGCGCAAGCTCCATGAACAGCGCTTCGCCGGACTTGCCCTCGCCCGCCTTCGTGCGCATCCCTTCGTCGTAGGCGTCGCTGCCGCCAACGGCCTCGTTGAAGATGCTCGGGTTGGACGTCAGCCCGGTCACGGAGAAATCGGCGATATACCGCGCCAGGGTGCCGTCATCCAGGATGGTTCGGGAAATGTTGTCCAGCCACAGGCTCTGGCCCATGTCGTGGAGCTTTCGGGTGGTTTTCATGCGTCCTCCGGTATGCAGCAACAACCAACATGGTAGTGCCCCGGGCGTACGAAGGAGCAATGCCATTGCGTGGTCGGCGCGGCGCAACCGGGCCGGCGCCCGGTTAGCAGGGGTGGCTCTGCTCGGGCTGCGGGTCCTGCCAGTGGCGACCGTCGGTGACAAGCTCGCTGGCCGATTCCGGACCCCAGCTTCCGGGTTCGTAGATGGTGAGCGGCGTGTTGTGATTGCCATGCGAATCGGGCAGCACCGGCTCGACGATGCGCCAGGCTTCCTCCACCGAATCGTCGCGGGTAAACAGGCTGGTGTCGCCTTCGATCGCGTCGCCAAGCAGCTGCTCGTAGGGTGATTTTCCAAGGTCGCGGGAACTGCGCGCGACCAGCTCGACCGGGCGCCCTTCCATGCCCTCGCCGGCCTTCTTGACCCGTGCGCCGGTGGAGATCACCACTTCGGGGCTCAGCCGGAAGCGGAAATAGTTGGTATCGGCCAGTGAGATCCCGTCGAAAATTTCCAGCGGCGGCGGCTTCAGGTCGACCATCACCTGGGTGCTGGTGATGGGCAGCTTCTTGCCGGCGCGGATGTAGAACGGCACTCCCGCCCAGCGCCAGGTGTCGATGTACAGGCGCAGCGCGACGAAGGTCTCAACCTGCGAGTCCGCGGCAACCCCGGCCTCGTCGCGATAGCCGCGGAACTGCCCGCGCACGACGTCCTGCGGGCGCAGCGACCTGGTGGCGCGGAACAGGCGCAGCTTCTCGGCGCGCAGCGACTCAGGATCGCGGCCCGCCGGGGCATCCATGGCCAGCAGGGACATGACCTGGAGCAGGTGGTTCTGGACCACGTCGCGGATCGTGCCGACCTCCTCGTAGAACGCGCCACGCCCCTGCACGCCAAAGTCCTCGGCCATCGTGATCTGCACACTGTCCACATAGGTGCGGTTCCAGACCGGCTCCAGGAAGGTATTGGCAAAACGGAAATACAGCAGGTTGCGCACGGCCTCCTTGCCCAGGTAGTGGTCGATGCGGAAGATCGAGGATTCGGGAAACACCGCGTGCAGTTCCCGGTTGAGCTCCCGCGCCGAGGCCAAATCCCGCCCGAACGGCTTCTCGACAATCACCCGAGCATTGGCGTTGCACCCCGAAGCGGCCAGGCCCTGCACCACCGTGCCGAACATGCTGGGAGGGATGGCCAGGTAGTGGATTGGTCGCGAGGCCGAACCCAGCGCCTGTTTCAGACCGCGGAATGTCTCGGGGTCGCTGTAATCGCCGTCGATGTAACGCAGTTGTTCGCACAGGCGGGCAAAGGCGTCCTCGTCCACGCCGCCATTGGCTTCAAGGCTGGCGCGCGCCCGCTGACGCAGGCGCTCCAGCGACCAGCCGCCACGCGAGACACCGATCAGGGGCATCTCCAGCTCGCCGCTGCGGATCATCGCCTGCAGCGCAGGGAAGATCTTCTTGTACGCCAGGTCCCCCGTGGCGCCGAAGAAAACGAATGCGTCTGAGACGGGTGTGGCCATGCCGCTGCTCCGGTAAGTCGACCCGTCGATTTTGCCAACCCGAACGTGACGGCAGGCGAATGGCGAGGGGAGCGCCCGATCACCCGTGCCCGCGACCCATGCACGGTACGAACAGGTCCTGGCTCGGGTCGTAGACGGTCGTGTCCACCTGCATCAGCCCCAGCACCGAACTGAAAAGATTGTCGTGCGTGGCAGGTGCGTCGAGGCGCTGGCGCATGCAGCCGATGTCGATATGCCGGTCCGCCGCCAGCGCTGGTGACAGCCACATCACCATGGGCACCTTCAGCTGGGTGGCCGGCGCGATCGTGTAGGGCATCCCGTGCAGATAGAGATTGCCCTCGCCCAGCGATTCGCCGTGGTCGGAGACATAGATCACCGCACTGTCACGGGTGTCGTCCGCGCCCAGGGTTTCGATCAAACGGGCGAGGAAATGGTCGGTATAGAGGATCGCGTTGTCGTAGGCGTTGACGATCTCCGCCTGGCGGCACTTGCCCAGGTCCGCCGATTCACACACCGGGACGAACCGGCGGAACTGATCCGGGTAGCGCTGGTAATAGCTCGGCCCGTGATTGCCCAGCTGGTGCAGCACGATCACCTGATCGCGATCCTGGGCGTCGATCTTCGCCCGCAGGTCATGCAACAGAACCTCGTCCAGGCAGCGCTCCGTGTTGCACAGCTCCGCAACCCGGGCGTCCACGAGCGATTCAAACGGCAAGCCGGCGCATACGCCCTTGCAGCCGCCCTGGTTGTCGCGCCACAGGGTCGCGATGCCCGCGTGGTCGAGCACGTTGAGCAGCGACTCCGACTCCCTGATCGCCCGCTTGTCGTAGCCACGTCGCCCCTGCGCGGAGAACATGCACGGCAGGGAGACATCGGTGCTCGAACCGCACGCGCTCACGTCGGTGAAGTTGAGGACATCCAGATTGGCCAGCTCGGGCGTGGTCTGGCGCGCGTAGCCGTTGAGGCCCCAGTTCTGTGCCCGCACGGTTTCGCCCACGACGATCACCAGCACCCGCGGTTTGCCGTCGCTGCGTCCCACAACGAAGGCGTCGCTGCCGACCGGTTGGCGTGCGCGGACGGCCGCCGCGGGATCCTCCGTCGCAACCCGTATCAGGGAGACGAGGTAGTTGCCCGGGGCGATCAGGTGGCGCAACTCAGTCCGGTTGCGCATGAGCGCCGAGATATCCTGGAACGACACCAATAGTGCGCCGGTGGTCACGGCCGCGACGGCCACCATGAGGACCACACGCCGCAACAGCGCGGGCGCGGGCGCTTGCACAGGAATCCGCGTCCACCAGACCATCGCCACGGGGATGAGTGCGGCCAGCACGGGCAGCGCCAGCCCGGGCGTCAACAATTCGCGGGCCTCGCGGCTGTCGGTATGCAGGACGTTGCGGATCATGTCCGGATCCAGATAGACGCCGTAATGGTGGGAGTAATAGCCGGCCACCGCGGTGACCACCAGCAGCACCGACAGCACCGGCTTGGCGGTCCAGCGGTTCATGACCACGCACAGGAGCAGGAAGTGCAGACCGGTCATCGCCGTTGCCAGCGACGCGGCGGTCACCCAGCCGCTTGCGCTGTCCAGCGCACCGGTCCCGGCGTAGGCACGCCAGAACGCGGCGTTGCAGGCGACGGAAAAGAAAATACTCGCTGCCAGGGCCATGCCCTCCTGACTAACCGAGGGGCGCCACACCGATACGCGACGACGCGCGTCGCTGGTTTGGACGACGGCGCTCATCCCGACGCCCCCTTCCCGTTCGGGCGAAGGAGCCACGTCGATCCGCCCAGTGCCACCAGCCAACAGATGATCAAGGTCCACAGGTCGTGGGACAGGAAGTGGGCTCCGCGCAACTGCTGGCTGATCCCGAACAACGCGCCCACCCCCAGCGCAACCGCAAGTCCCGCCCACCGCCAGCGCGGTCGCACGGCGCAAAAGAAGAAGTAGAGCGTCACCCACGCGTAACCGGCGCTTGCGTGGCCGGCCGGAAAGCACGCCGCACGACCCATGCTCGGCGGCCGCGCATCAAACAAGCCGACGAACGGCTGCAAGCCACCGTAGCGCTGCAGGTCCCACGGACAATCCATCCCGCTACCTGCCTTGAGCAGCGATACGGTGACCGCTCCTGCAAGCGTTGCCCACGCCAGATATCCCAGCGGGCGACGCCAACGGGTCAGCCTCTTGTCGAAAAGACTCCACAGCCATGCGAGCAAGACGCCCAGCCACGCGGCGGCGGAGACGGTCTTACCGGCCTCGTGCACCACCGTTGTGGTGATCCAACTCTCGCGAAGGGCCCACGTGTGGCCTTGGGCCGCGTACAGCAGGTCCGCAAGTAAAAAATCGCCGCGGGCGCCGATCAGGATCGCGCTCGCCAGACTGGTGGCCAGCAGCGGAAGAACGAGGTGGTTACGCAGGACATTCCTGAGGGTGCCGGTCGGTACATGCAGGTACCCGTGTCGGCGGGGCAAGGAGGAAGGCATTGCGGGTCTGGCGGGCACGTCGGGTCTATCGCAGTGGGAGCAGGCAAGAAGCATGGGCGCCGCGCTGTAGCGAGCTCTCAAGCATTTCTCAGCCGTTCGTTATTGACCGGCAACCGCCCCGCTTAGACTTGCATTGATCCGTGCCCCCAGCAGAGCCAATGTCCGACTCCCTGAAAATCCTGATCGTGGAAGACCAGCACGATATCGCCGCCAACATCTGGGACTTCCTGGAGCGCCGCGGCCACGAAGTCGACCACGCAGCCGACGGCGAGACCGGGCTGATGCACGCCCTTCGCGTCGCATTCGACGTGATCGTGCTGGACCTTGGCCTGCCCCGCCTGGACGGCCTGGACCTGTGCCGGCAGCTGCGTGAGGCCGGCCGTGGAACACCGGTGTTGATGTTGACCGCCCGCGACACGCTCGACGACAAGATCCGCGGGTTCCATGAGGGCGCGGATGACTACATGGTCAAGCCGTTTGAACTCAAGGAACTGGAAGCGCGCATACGGGCATTGCACCGTCGCGGTGCGCCCTCGCCACTGGTGCCGCTGGTCACCGGTCCGCTGCAGCTGGACGCCGGGTCGATGGTCGCCAGTCGCGGCGGTACCCGCATCGCGCTCACGCGCAGCCAGAGCAGCATCCTGGAGTTGCTGATGAAGCGATCGCCCGGCGTGGTCACCCATGAACTGCTGATCCGGGCCGTTGCGGGCTCCCGCGGCGGCGATGCAGCCTCCCTGCACACGCATATGTATGACCTTCGGAACCTGGTGGACAAGCCGTTCGACACGCCACTGATCCGCACCGTGCACGCCATCGGCTACCGCCTGGTGCCACCCGAATGAGGTTCCCGTTGCCGCTGCGCACGCGCGTGACCTTCCTGTACACGGCCATGGGCGCCGTCCTGAGCGTGGTGTTTGCGCTGGGCGTGGTGTTCATCGCCGAGGAGTACGAGCGCGTGCTCGTGGAGTCGATCCTCACCGGCCAGGCGCATGACTACGCCGAGCGCTTGCAACGCGAGTCAGATATCGACCTTCCACGCAGCGACCGGGTCAGCGGCTATCAGCTCCTGCCGGGCAACCGCGGCGAAGTCCCGGGCGTATTCCTGGCCCAGGCGCCGGGGATCCGTGAGGTACGCGACCCGGATGGCGACGAGGTGTTCCTGGGCGTGTTCGATACCGCGGCCGGACGCCTGTTCTTCGTGATGGACCTGCACGACATTGAAGCGCTGGAGCGCTACCTCGCCTTCGTCCTCGCCGTGGTGGTGCTAGCGGGAACCGCTTTCAGCGCGTGGCTGGGATGGCTCCTGTCGGGTCGGGTCGTGCGCCCGGTCCAGCAACTGGCCGAGTCCGTCGCCGCGTTGCCGACCCAGCCCGAGCGCACGGCGCTCGCAGCCCAACTGCCACCCGACGAGCTGGGACAGCTGGCCACGGCAATTGATGACTACCAGGCCCGACTGGCCGCTGCCGCCGAAGCCGAGCAGGCTTTCCTGGGCGATGCCAGCCACGAACTGCGCACACCGATTTCCGTGGTGCGCGGCGCGACCGAGTTGCTGCTGGAGGACAGCGCCGACATACCGGCGCTGCAGCCGCGTCTGCAGCGCCTGGACCGCGGCATCCGTGAACTGTCGGAACTCATCGATGCGCTGATGCGCCTGGCCCGTCACCGCGTCGATTCGGCTGAGCCGGTGGCGCTGCACGCTTGGCTGGCATCCTGCCTGGCAGGCGTTGCGTCCATCGCCGACGGAGCGGTGAGCGTCGCGCTGGAAGGCCCCGAGATCCACGTGCAACTGCCGGCGAGCGACGCGACCCTGATCGTCCACGGCGTATTGCGCCGGCTGCTCCCTCCGGGCGTGCCGGGAGTGGTGCGTGTCTCGATTTGCGACAGCAGTATCTCGTTCGTCTTCGACGCCGATGACACCCGGCGACCCACCACGTCGAGGCCGCACCCGTCCACCAGCGACCGTCGCCTTGGCCTGACCCTGGTCGGCCGGCTTGCCCACCGCATCGGCTGGGAGATCGACGACGCCAACGCCGCCTCAGGCATCGTCGATATACGACTCGCTCAGGGATAGGACATCGCCCTGCCGTATCCTGTGGCGTCCACGCACCACCGCTTGATGCGCCCCGCAACAGTAGGGAATCCTGATGTCCAGCAAGTTCAATGGCAGCCGCAACGACAATGACGACACCCCGGATACGGGCATCGAGCCCCACGCCGACCTGCGCGATGCGGCCGGCAAGCTGCTGGGTGGAATCGTCCGCCGCGATGGCGAATGGGTGCTCGGCATGGACGGCAAGATGGTCGGCAGCTCCGACAGCGCCGCCACCATGCTGGCCCTCATCCGCCGTGCCGCCTCGATGCACGAGCGCACCGGCGCCACCGCAACGCTCAAGTTCTCCGATGCGCTGCGCGATGCCGCCCACACCGAAGCGCGTCAGCTCGGACTGGAGTTCCCGCAGTTCGAAGCCCAGCTCGACGAGAAGATGAAGACCAACCCGTCCTCATCCGCGAGCAGCGCGGCCGACCGCAGCGGGCTGCACTGAGCCCCCCGAATCACATCCCGGCAACCGGAAACTGCACTGAGGCCTGGAATCCGTCTGCCCGGTCAGTGGCGGGCGAGGCCAATTTGAGCTCGGCGCGTGCCGCCGTCGCAACGGTCGAGACGATCGCCAATCCCAGCCCATAGCCGGGCGCCCGGCCGCTACCGCGGACGAAACGCTCGGTCAGCTGTGCCAGCTCGGCGGGGTCCAGGACGTCGCCGGCATTGACGACGGTAAGCCACGCGTCTGTGGTCAGTTCGACATGGATGGGACGTCCCGGCGCGCCGTGTTTCAACGCGTTCTCGATCAAATTTCGCGCCAGGATCGCGAATGCGTCTGCATCGATCGGCGAGAGGACCGGCCCATCCGGCGGCAGCGTCAGCTGGATGGGAACCGTGGCCACGCGTTGCAGGTCCCCCACAACGTGGTTCAGCAGCATCGCCAGGTCCTGGGGAACCTCCGCAAGCACGCTCCCGCCCTCCGCCTTTGCCAGTTGCATCAACTTCTCGGCGAGGCGCGCCAGCTCCCTCAGCGATGCCTCGATCTGCGCTGCGCGCTCCTTGACCGGTCCGTCGGCCGCCTCATGGCGGAGACGCTGCACCTGGGCAAGCGCGGCCGCCAGCGGGGTGCGCAGCTCGTGCGCACTGTTGGCGGTGAACCTGCGCTCAGTCTCAAGCGCACGCCGCAGGCGATCAATCAGGTTGTTGACCGCATCCGCGCTCGGACGGATTTCCAGCGGCAAGGGCGCGGTCTGGATCGGCGAGAGGTCACCTACGCCTCGGGCTTCGACCGCGCGTCGATAGGAGCGCACGCTGCGCAGGCTGAAACGCACGAACAGCCAGACGCCGAGCAGGCTGGCCGGCACCAGCAACAGCAGTGGCAGCAGCAGGGCAAAGGTGGCATCCCGCGCGGCCTTGCGGCGATATGACAGGGGTTCGGCGACCTGCAGGAACAGCGTGTCGCGCAGTGCACTGGCGCCGTACAGGCGGTGGGTCGACGTCGTGCTGAAGCCCTGCATCGTCGGTCGGCCAAAGACCGTCAGGTCGGCGTCGCGCGATTGCAGCAGGATGGTGCCCTCGCGGTCGCGCACCAGATACGCGACCTGGCCGGGAAGCGCATTCAGTGGCGCCACCCTCTGCTGGGTAAGTGGCTCTTCGCGATTGAGGATGTCCATGACCGCGAGCGGCAGGATCCGCTGCGCAGCGCCCTGCATCGCATCGTCAAACGCATCGTCGAGCCTGTTCTGCACGATCAGCCCGGACAGGGCGGTCGCGACCACCCACAACACGACGATCCCCAGCGTGAGGCCGTATACGAGCTGCTTCTGCAGGCTGCCCGCCGCCTTCATGAGTGCTCGAGCCGGCCCAATCGGTAGCCCATGCCGCGGACGGTATCGACCACGTTGAAGCCGAGCTTTTTACGCAGGTGGCTGACATGGACCTCCACCGCATTGCTTTCTATCTCGGCCCCGAACTCGTACAGGCGTTCCTCCAACTGGGACTTCGACAACAACGCGCCGGGGCGCTGGAGGAAGGCTTCCAGCAGCGCCCATTCCCGCGCCGTCAAGGCGATGGTTTCGCCTTCGCGCTGGATGCTTCGATCCGTCAAGTCGATGGACAGCTCTCCCAGTTGCAACCTCGGGTTCGGATTGCCGCTGTAACGACGCGCCACGGCAGCCACGCGGGCGGACAGTTCCGACAGGTCGAACGGCTTGACCAGGTAGTCATCTGCTCCGGCGTTGAGGCCGGCAATGCGGTCGGACAGCTGGTCCATGGCCGTCAGGATGATGACCGGCGTGCGGTCGGCGGCCGAGCGCAGGCGGCGCAGGAAATCGATGCCGCGGCCGTCGGGCAGCATCAGGTCGAGCAGGAGAAGGTCGTACGGAGTCGAGCCGATCGCCAGTTGCGCGTGAGCCAGGGTCTGCACCCAATCCACCGCGTGTCCGTCATCGCCGATCTGCTCGCGCACGGCCTGGCCCAGGTCGGCGTTGTCCTCGATCAACAGTACCCGCATTGCAAAAAACCCCCGCCTTAAGGCTGGCATCAGGATGCTCCGCCAGAGTCCACGTTGCACCCACTCAAAGGAGATCGCGCTCATGAAACTGCTCACTCTGACCGGCGTCGTCCTCGTCGGCCTCGCCTTCAGCGGCGGCGCACTGGCCAGTGACGACTGTACCGATCCCGTAGCCGACTGGCAGCCGCGGGAAGTCCTGCGCCAGCAGCTGGAACAACAGGGCTGGGAAGTCCAGCGCATCAAGGTCGACGACGGCTGCTACGAAGTCCGCGGGACCGACAAGCTGGGAAACCGCTTCAAGGCCGAGTACTCCCCGGCATCGCTGCAGATCCGCGAGCTGAAGATCAAGTTCGACGGCAAAGGCGGCGCCCGCGACTACCTGGACCAAAAACCGGACCAGAGGGCGAAGTCAAGTCCGCCACCCACCCGATTGCAGGAGCAACAACATGAACAAGCTCGTCCTATCCCTCTGTCTGGCCGGCGCCATGGCCCTGCCCGGACTGGCTGACGCCAGGCCCTTCACCCTGACCACCCAGATGAAAGCCTACGGCGGCGACGGCGCCTACCTGGCCATCTATGTCACCGATGCCTCGGGCAAGTACCACAAGACGCTCTGGGTCTCGGGCAAGAAGTCGAAGTACTACAAGAACCTGCGCGACTGGGCCAGCGGCAGCGGCATGCGGGCGAGCGAATTCGACGGCGTGAGCGGCGCGAGCGTCGGCAGCGGCCGCACGCTCAAGGTCACCGCCGAACTTGCGGACTCGTTGATCGATGCCGGCTATGAAATACGGATCGACACTGCGGTGGAAGACGGTCGCGACAATCCCGCCGACGTGCGGGCGCCCCTGACCAAGGCCGGCAGCGGCAAAGCGACTGCGGGGCGCGGTTACGTGCAGTCATTCACTTACGACATGTAATCGATCGGCCTGAAGGAGGTCCGCATCATGTTGCGTCGGATTCACTCACTGCCCGCTCTTGTCCTTGGGCTGCTGATCGCCGTATTGGCGATCAGCGGCGCGATCCTGTCGGTCAATCCAACCATTGACCGGCTGGGAACGACGGTGCCGGAGCGTGGGCAGGTCAGCGTCGCTCTGCTTGCGGAGCGGATAGCCGAGAACTTCGTCGGCGTGGAGCAGATCCAGCGCAGCCCGTCCGGCTCGATCATCGTCTACTACAGCCAGGATGACCGGGCCGAGGCGATGCGTGTCGACCCGCTCAGCGGAAAGGCGATCGGCCCGTATGCGCCCTCGCCCGCCACGCGCTGGATCAAGAACCTGCATCGCTCGTTTCTTGCGGACACGCCGGGCAGGGCCGCGGCCGGGATCTCGGCGCTGACGATGCTGGTCCTGTGCGTGTCAGGCATGGCACTGCTGCTCAAGCGCGTCGGGGGATGGCGGCACCTGTTGCGCCCACTGCGAGGCAGTTTGAGCCAGCGTTGGCACTCGGAGCTCGGGAGAATCGCCCTGTTGGGGCTGCTGCTGTCCGCGCTGACGGGCATCCTCATGTCGGCGACCACCTTCGGCCTGATACCGGAGGGGGCGGACACCGAGCCTGCGTTCCCGACTGCGGTGGAGACGCCAGCCGCGCCGGTACCGGTGGGCACCCTGCCCGCTCTGCTGGAGATCGATCTCCAGGACCTGCGCGAACTCGTCTATCCGATGCCGGACACTCCCTCGGACTTCTACTCGCTCGCCACCGCGCAGGGCGACGGCTACATCGACCAGGCCACGGGCGTCCTGCTGGTCTTCCGGCCACATGACCGGGTCCAGAACATCCATGAACTGATCTACCGCCTGCACACCGGCGAGGGACTGTGGTGGCTGGGTCTCCTGCTGGGCGTCTGTGCACTCAGCGTTCCGGTGATGAGCGCCACCGGCGTGGTGATGTGGTGGCAGCGCCGCCGCCTGATGCCGCGCATCGCCAACAACAGCGGCGCGCAGGCGGCAGACACCGTCATCCTTGTGGGCAGCGAAGGCAACAGCACCTGGGGCTTTGCGAACGCGTTGCACGACGCGTTGCACAAGGCCGGCAAGCGGGTGCACACCGCCCCGATGAACCTGCTGGCGGGGGAATATCGCCAGGCACGCCGCCTGTTCGTACTCACCGCCACCTACGGTGACGGAGACGCGCCCACATCGGCCAGGCAGTTCCTTGCGCGCCTGGGAAGGTTCAGCGGTGACAACAACCCGGCGTTCGCGGTCCTGGGATTCGGGGATCGCCAGTTTCCGCGGTTCTGCCAGTTCGCCAGGGACGCCCGCGAGGCCCTGCTTGGCCGCGGCTGGACCGAATTTCTCGAGCTGGACACCGTCGACAGGCAGTCCTCGCAGGAGTTCGCGCGCTGGGGAGAGGCTGTTGAACGTGCACTGTCCCTCAAGCTGGGGCTGACCCACGTACCGTCCCACCCCCAAACCTGCCCACTCGAGCTGATCAGCCGGATGGACTACGGTGCCCAGGTCAATGCGCCGACCAGCATCCTGCGCTTCGGGCCGGTCGCCTCACCGAGCGCTGGCGGGAGGTTGCGTCGGATGCTCGGTACCAGTGAACTGCCCCACTTCGACGCAGGTGATCTGGTGGGAATCGTGGCGCCGGGAAGCCCGGTCCCGCGGTTCTATTCCCTTGCCAGCGGATCCAGCGACGGCTTCCTTGAAATCTGTGTGCGCAAGCACCCCGGCGGCCTGTGTTCGGGGATGCTTCACGACCTGCAACCCGGCGCCCGGATCGATGCGTTTATCCAACCCAACCCCGACTTCCGGCCGGCCTCGGGCAAGTCGCCGGTTGTTCTCATCGGCGCCGGAACAGGAATCGGGCCGCTGGCCGGATTCATCCGCAACAACACCGGTAAACACCCGATGTATCTGTACTGGGGCGGCCGCGATCCGGCGTCGGACTTCCTCTACGAGCCGGAGCTGGACGGCTACCTGGCCGATCACCGGCTGACCGGGTTAAACGCGATTTTCTCCCGCACCGCCAATGGCGGTTACGTGCAGGACCGGCTGCTGGACCACTCCTCGCAGATGCGGCGACTGATTGAAGACGGCGCTCAGATCCTGGTCTGTGGCGGCCGCGCGATGGCCGACAGCATCCGGCAGACCATCGACGCCATCGTGGCTCCGATCGGCCTGGATGTTGCCACCCTCAAACTGCAGGGGCGCTACCGTGAAGACGTCTTCTGAATCCGCTGATCCATCCGTCGCGGTGATGCAGCGGTACAGCCTGCACGGCGAGACGATGGGCACCCGTTACAGCGCGCTGTTCTTTGCCGCCCCCGGCGTCGATGAAGCGGCCATCGGGCAGCGGCTGTTCGCCGCGGTCGATGCAGTCGATCGACAGATGTCGAGCTGGAAGGCCGAGTCCGACCTGAACCGGCTGAATGCGGCGCCGGTCAATGAATGGGTTCCGGTTCCGGCCGAACTGTTCACGGTGCTGGAAACCGCCCTTCAGGTCGGTCGACAGTCCTGGGGCGCGTTCGATATCGGCGTCGGCGATCTGGTCCAGTCCTGGGGTTTCGGCCCCGCCGGAGGCGCGATCGACCTTACGGCGATCGCCGCTCGTAAAGCGGGTGTCCGCCGCGCCGCATCCGAGATCCTCGAACTGGAAGCCCCGCAGAGCCGCGTCCGCAAGCGGGCGGCGATCACCCTGGATCTCGCGGGGATCGCCAAGGGCTTTGGGGTGGACCAACTGGCCCGCTGTCTCGACGGTTTCGGCATTACCCGCTACCTCGTCGGGATAGACGGTGAGATGCGCGCCCGCGGCAGCAAGCCAGACGGCCGTCCCTGGGCCGTCGCGATCGAGAAGCCTGTCCGCGGTGTGCGCGAGGTCACCGGGGTGATGGAGTTGGCTGACGCGGCAATTGCCACGTCCGGCGACTACCGGCACTGGGTTGAGCATGACGGCCGCAGCTACCCGCACACGATGGACGCCACCGGCCAGCAGCCCGCCAGCAACCGCTTGGCAGCGGTCAGTGTCGTGGAATCCACGTGCATGCTTGCCGACGCGTGGGCGACCGCCTTGCTGGCTCTGGGCGAGACGGAAGGGGTCAGGCTGGCGCGTGAACGCGGAATGGAGGCATTGTTCACCCTGCACGATGGCGACGGCTTCCAGGAGATCGACGTCGGCTAACATCCACCGCTTCCTACCGGAGCGCGCAATGACTGCACCTGATGCCGACGATACGGTTCTGGACTGCCTGGTCATCGGCGGCGGTCCGGGTGGTTTGACGGCGGCGACCTACCTGGCGCGCTTCCGTCGCAAACTGGTGCTGGTCGACGCGGGTCAGAGCCGCGCGCGCTGGATCCCGGCAAGCCACAACTGCCCGGGTTTTCCGTTTGGCGTGGCAGGCAATGAACTGCTGGGCCGATTCCGCGAGCACGCCACCCAGTACTACGTGCCCGTGGTCGAGGACCGGGTGGACGCGCTCGAACGCGCCGGGGATATCTTCATCGCCCGCTCCGCGACACGCCAATGGCGCGCCCGCAGCATCATCCTGGCCACCGGCGTGGTCGACCTGCTGCCCGAGATTGAAGGCGCCGAAGATGCCATCGCCACGGGCGCAATCCGCTTGTGCGCGGTCTGCGACGGGTACGAGGCCCGGGACGATGCGATAGCCGTGCTCGGTCGCCGCAAGGAGGCGATCGGCCACGCCGAGTTCCTGCGGACGTTCTCGCGCAGCGTCACCGCCATCGCGACCGACGGCCTTGACGGGGACCCGGCGCTGAGAGACCGGGCCGCCGCCAGCGGCGTGACACTGCTTGCGGCGCCGGAGCGGTGGCGCCTGGTCGACGGCGGCTGCGAGGCGCAGCTCCCGGACGGGTCCCGTCATCGCTTCGACACCCTTTATCCGGTCCTGGGCTCACACGTCCAGTCTTCCCTGTTGTCGCCGCTTGGCGCAGCGACCGACGATGCCGGAGCGTTGATCGTCGACGCCCACATGCAGACCAGCGTAAGCGCGGTCTACGCGATAGGCGACGTGGTCAGCGCGCTCAACCAGATCAGCGTGGCAGTCGGACAGGCAGCGATCGCGGCCACGGCAGTGCACAGAGCCCTGCCGCCAAATCCGCGCTGAGCCACCCAGGGCCGGCGCTGGCGGATCACGAACCCGGTCGCATACGACGAGCGCCAAGAGCCAAGCCCGGCGGGGACAAGCGCAGAACATGAATCATTCATGACGTGAGCGCTGGAGCACCTTCAGAAGCCTTTCCAGACCACGCCGTCATCACAAATCCGGGCATAGCTTTTTACGTGCCCTCGCAGGGCTCACAGGAGATGACCATGCCAACCGACAAGAAACAATCGACGGACAAATCTGACAAGAAGCAGGCCAGCGGCTCGGATCAGAAGAGCGGCAAGTCCTCGTCAGGCAGCACATCCAAGAGCACCAAGAAAAGCGACGACTCCAAGAGCCGTTGAACCTGAAGCGCAGCCAGGAACGCCCGCAATTGCGGGCGTTCCTGCTTTCACCTGATGGAGATTTGCACCGTGGACGGAGTTTCCAGCGCGCTGCTTTGGGGCCTGCTCGGCTTCGTGATATTCCCGTTGTGGCTTGCCGCGGGCGCCGCTGACTTCATCTGTCACGCGCGAACCGATATCGCGCACACGTCCGGGGTTGGCGAATCCGTCCTGCATCTGCTGCAGACCGCGCAGATGGGCCTGCCGATCATCGCCATCCTGTTTCTCGAGGTCGACGCGAGCGTGCTGGTGCTGGCGTTCGTGGCCTCGGCGACGCACACCGCCACGGCTTACTGGGACCTGAGCTACACGGCACCGCTGCGACCCATCCCGCCCGTGGAGCAGTTTCTGCACGCATTCCTGATCGTGCTCCCGCTGGTGGGGCTGGCAATCATCTGCGTGCTCCACTGGCCGCAGACGGTGTCGCTGCTCTCGCCGGGCAGCGCGAACTGGTCGCTGCAGTTACGAACGCCGGGTTTTGCGCCGTGGGTTATCGCCGCGGTGATCGCAGCCTCCTTGCTCATCATCGTTGCGCCCGGGCTGCTGGAACTGCGCAGGACGCTGCGCGCCCGCCACGCACGCGCCGCAACGGCGTAACTCTCTCCGGGCCCCGGCCCTACCCCGCCGCCGTGGTCAGCACGTCCGCGTTGCGCATCACCTGCAACGCGGCCTGCTTGCGCGGCTGTGACAGCGCCGCCACGCAGTCGGTAGGCGCATGGACGTCGAACCCGCGCATGTGCGCATCCAGGGCCGTCACCAGAACACAGGCATCGGCAGCGATTCCGGTGATCACCACGCCAGTGCTTTCCAGCGATTCGAGCAGCAGCGGGAGTGGGGTCTGGAAGAACGCGGAGTGCCTGGGCTTGAGCACGAACAGGTCTTCCTCGTCCGGCATCAGGTGGTCGAGGATCTTCGGCGCCAGTCCCTTGTCCGCGCGTTCGATGATCTGCAGGAAATTCGACTTCCAGCGACCGAAGTTGTCGTTGACATAGATGCACTGCCCGCCCGCATCGCGCACCCGAGCCTTCACGCGGCCGATGGCCGGCGCGATCGAAAGTGCCGCCTTGGCGTGGGCTGCGCCGTCCTCGAAGTCGAACGGGTTGATCATGTCGATCACCAGCAGTGCCGTGTGTGCTGAAACCTTCATCGGTGTTTTCCGGTGGTCCATGCGGGGAAATCTGTGCGCCGGTGGCTCACGGGAATGTGAACCGCCCGTGCGGGTTTCACCCGCCATTGAATCGACCCTTCGTAGCGTTGGAAAACCGCGCGGATCCGCGCCCACACACCCACACGGAGGTTTCATGGCCAGCTCATCCAAACCCGGCACAGGGAAAAAATCCTCGGCCGAGGCGAAGAAGGCGGCGAGCACCGCGGAACACCAGCAGGACCTGCAGGAGCCCATCGACGCGAAGTCTTCCAAACCGAAATCGACCACTAAATCCCGGAAAAAGACCGATGCCGTCCAGGCTGGCACCCGCGAGCAACCGGTCGACATGCCTGCCCAGCATCTGCCCAAGCCGGGCAATGAGCATGAACTGCGCCTCGCTCCGCGTTACCAGGCGCCCGACTACAAAGGCAGCGGCAAGCTCGCCGGCATGAAGGCCATTGTCACGGGCGGTGATTCGGGCATCGGGCGCGCCGTATCGGTGTTGTTCGCGCGCGAGGGCGCCGACGTTGCGGTGGTCTATCTCAACGAGCACAAGGACGCCAAGGCCACCAAGGCGGCTGTGGAGGCCGAGGGGCGCAGCTGCGTGCTGATCAGTGGCGACGTCAAGGATCCTGCATTCTGCAAGCGCGCAGTCGCCCGTTCGGTCAAGGCGCTCGGCGGATTGGACGTGCTGGTCAACAACGCCGCGTTCCAGCTGCATGCCGAGAAACTGGAGGACCTGAGCGAGGAGCACCTGCAGGAAACCCTGCAGACCAATATCGGCGGCTACTTCCGTATGGCGAAGGCGGCGCTGCCGCACCTGAAGGAAGGCTCGAGCATCATCAATACCGGCTCGGAAACCGGCATCTTCGGGCACAAGTCGCTGCTCGACTACTCCGCGACCAAGGGCGCCATCCACGCCTTCACCCAGTCCCTGGCCAGCAACCTGCTGGAGCGCGGCATCCGGGTCAACGCGGTCGCACCGGGTCCGGTCTGGACCCCGCTCAATCCGGCCGACAAGCCGGCCGACGAGGTCGGCGAGTTTGGACGCGACAGCGACATGAAGCGCGCCGCCCAGCCCGAGGAGATCTCGCCTGCCTACGTGTTCCTCGCCTCCCCGGTTACCGCCTCCTACATCAGCGGGATCGTGCTGCCGGTGATGGGCGGACCGAGGGGCTGAGCGGCGGCGACACCGCACGGTTTGCAGACACAAAAAAGGCTCCGTTTAAGGAGCCTTGACTGCTTGAAAACCCTAAGGTAATCAATGGTTTGAAGTGGCGTCCCCAAGGGGATTCGAACCCCTGTCGCCGCCGTGAAAGGGCAGTGTCCTAGGCCTCTAGACGATGGGGACGCGGTAGTCCCTGTACCCTGTTTTTCGGCTGTCTTTCACACAACCAGGTACAAAAACCATTTTGAAATGGTGGAGCCAGGCGGGATCGAACCGCCGACCTCCTGCATGCCATGCAGGCGCTCTCCCAGCTGAGCTATGGCCCCACGGGGCTGGAAAGTCCGTAAGATTAGAGCGCTATCCGGCACCCGTCAAGCCCCAGTCAGGATTTCCGCGGAACTTTCGCTTTCCAGCCGCAAAGTGCCCCGGCCGTGCCCGCGTTCGGCAAGGTACTCCAGCCATTTACCGAGGAAGGTGTTCATCCGCAGACGATGGCTTATCAGGGCCGCCGGCAGTGGATACATGCCCAGCACATCCTGCCAGCGACGACCGATGTAGCAGTGCGTGGCTTCCAGTTGGTTGGCGTCGTGGTAATGGCGCAGGTAGGCCGAGGGGTCCGGCATCCCGGTCACCGGGTCCACCATCGTGTAACTCACGCGCAACTCGGTCGTGTAGCGATGCTGCAGCAGCACTTCCACCCGCAGGTCCAGGCCATCACCCACGCTGGAGATGTGCGTCCCGGGCGCGAGATCGGAGGTGTTGAACAGGCGGCGCAGGCGGACGTGGTTCTCCGCATACAACGCCATCAACCAGCCGAAGCGGTCGAGTGAAGGCAGGCGGCGGGTGGCAACAGAACTGGTCATGCACTGATCCTACACGTCCGCCGTCGCGCCGGACCGCGCAGCGCCGGGGCGCTGGAACGCTGCGGTTCAGAACATCTCGCGATTGATCCGCAGCGTCGTCATGACCTTGCTCGCGATCTCCTCGATCGACGTGTTGGTGGTGCTCAGGGTGGGGATCCGCTCGGCACGGAACAGCGCTTCGGCCGCGGCGACCTCGCGCTTGCAGGTCTCCAGCTTGGCGTAGTGGGAATCGGGACGACGCTCTTGGCGGATCTGCTGCAGCCGGTGCGGATCAATGGTCAGGCCGAACAGCTTGTCGCGGAATTTGCGCAGGCGCTCGGGCAGCCGGTCGTGCTCCAGATCCTCTTCGGTCAGCGGGTAGTTGGCTGCCCGCACGCCGTACTGCAGGGCCAGGTAGACGCAACTGGGCGTCTTGCCGGCGCGCGACACGGCCACCAGGATCACATCGGCGTCGTTGTAATCGATGGCAATCCCGTCGTCGTGGGTGAGCGCGTAGTTCATGGCGTTGATACGCCGGTGGTAGGTGTCGAAATCGACGATCGCGTGGGCGCGACCGACCTGGCGCATGCGCGACCGGCCCAGCTCCCGCTCCAGCGGCTCGATAAAGGGCGCGAACACATCCAGCATCAGCGCGCCACTCTTGGCCAGCGCCTCGCCGACCTCGCTGTCCATGCAGGAGTTGATCACCACCGGACGCACCGAATGCAGCTCGGCCGCGGCCTTGATGCGCTCCACCGCGTCTTCTGCGCGCTCCACGCTGTCGACGAAGGAGATGCGCTCGGCGATGAAGTCGGTGCCGTTGAACTGGGTCAGCAGACTGTGGCCGATCGTCTCGGCGGTGATGCCCGTGCCATCGGATATGTAGAAAACGGGCCGTGCTTCGTTCATGGGGTCTGGCGTCTCGGAATCGGCAGGGAAAAAGCCCGCCAGATCAACCTTGTAAGCACCCGGCGCAGCGGCGATCATAGCGGCTTCGCCGCGTTCAGCGGCGTGTCCCCCCACGGAGATACCCTGTTTTGAACGACAATATCCTCTGGCTGCACGCGCTGCGCCTTGACGACCTGGCCCGCGTCGGCGGCAAGAACTCGTCGCTGGGCGAAATGATCGGCAATCTGTCCTCCCTCGGGGTCTCCGTTCCCGGCGGGTATGCGACCACGTCAGAGGCGTTCAAGGACTTCATCGCCCACAACGACCTGCACCAGCGCATTTTCGACCGTCTGGCGCCGTTGGACGTCGACGATGTCGCGGCCCTGACGGAAGCCGGCAAGGACATCCGCGACTGGGTGATCAGCGCCCCGCTGCAGCCCGGGCTGGACCGCGACATCCGCATCGCCTATCGCCAGCTGTGCGACGAGAACGGCGGAGGCGACGTGGCCGTGGCGGTGCGTTCATCGGCGACCGCCGAGGACCTGCCCGACGCCAGCTTCGCCGGCCAGCAGGAAACCTTCCTCAACGTGACCCGCGAGGACGACGTGGTGGTCAAGGTGAAGGAGGTCTTCGCCAGCCTCTACAACGACCGCGCGATCGCCTACCGCGTGCACCACGGCTTCAAGCACGAGGACGTGTTCCTGTCGGCCGGCGTGCAGTTGATGGTGCGCTCCGACGTGGGTGCGTCCGGGGTGCTGTTCACCCTGGACACCGAGTCGGGCTTCCGCGAAGTGGTCTTCATCACCTCCAGCTTCGGCCTGGGCGAGATGGTCGTCCAGGGCGCGGTCAATCCGGACGAGTTCTACGTCTACAAGCCCACCCTGGCGCAGGGCAAGCAGGCGATCCTGCGGCGTTCGATCGGTGCCAAGCAGCTGCGGATGGTCTACTCCGACCAGCCCGGCGAGCGCGTGCGTACCGAGGACACCCCGGCGGACATGCGCGGCACCTTCTCCATCAACGACGAGGACGTGCACGAGCTGGCCCGCCAAGCGCTGATCATCGAGAAGCACTACGGCCGCCCGATGGACATCGAGTGGGCCAAGGACGGCGTCAGCGGCAAGCTGTTCATCGTCCAGGCGCGCCCGGAGACCGTGAAATCGCGCGGCCACGCCACCCAGATCGAGCGCTACCAGCTGGGCGAGCGCGGTCCGGTCGTGTGCGAGGGGCGCTCGATCGGCAACAAGATCGGCAGCGGCGTCGCCCGCGTGATCCGTTCACTGGACGACATGGCCCGCGTGCAGGCCGGCGACGTGTTGGTCGCCGACATGACCGACCCGGATTGGGAGCCGGTGATGAAGCGCGCCGCGGCGATCGTCACCAACCGCGGCGGACGCACCTGCCACGCGGCGATCATCGCCCGCGAGCTCGGCGTTCCCGCAGTGGTCGGCACCGGCAACGCGCTGGAGGCCATCAAGGAAGGCCAGACGGTGACGGTGAGCTGCGCGGAAGGCGACACCGGTTTCATCTATGACGGCGCCCTGCCCTTCGAGCGCCACGTCGCCGATCTGGACAAGATGCCCGAGGCACCGCTGAAGGTGATGATGAACGTCGGCAACCCCGACCGCGCCTTCGATTTCGCGATGCTGCCCAACGCCGGGATCGGCCTGGCCCGGCTGGAGATGATCATCGCCAGCCACATCGGCATCCACCCAAAGGCCCTGCTGGAATACGACCGCCAGGATGCGGGGACAAAGAAGCAGATCGATGCAAAGATCGCCGGCTACGGGAACGACCCGGTCCAGTTCTACGTCGACCGCCTCGCCGAGGGAATCGCGACCATCACCGCCTCGGTGGCACCCAAGGCCGTGATCGTGCGCCTGTCGGACTTCAAGACCAACGAGTACGCCAATCTGATCGGCGGCGCGGCCTACGAGCCGGACGAGGAAAACCCGATGCTCGGCTTCCGTGGCGCCTCGCGCTACGTGGATCCGAGCTTCAGTGATGCGTTTGCGCTGGAGTGCCGCGCGGTGCTGAAGGTGCGCGACGAGATGGGCCTGACCAACCTGTGGGTCATGATCCCGTTCGTGCGCACCCTGGACGAGGGTCGCAAGGTGGTCGAGGTGCTGCGCGCCAACGGCCTGGAACAGGGCAAGGACGGCCTGAAGATCATCATGATGTGCGAGCTGCCATCGAATGCGCTGATGGCCGAGGAGTTCCTGGAGATCTTCGACGGTTTTTCGATCGGCTCCAACGACATGACCCAGCTCACTCTCGGCCTGGACCGGGACTCGGGGCTGATCGCGCACCTGTTCGACGAACGCGACCCGGCGGTGAAGAAGCTGCTGTCGATGGCGATCAAGACCGCGAAGGCGAAGGGCAAGTACGTCGGTATCTGCGGCCAGGGGCCGAGCGACCATCCCGACCTGGCGCAGTGGCTGATGGAAGAAGGCATCGATTCGGTGTCGTTGAACCCCGATACCGTGGTCGACACCTGGTTGCGCCTGGCCAAGGCCAAGGCCGCCGGCTGATCCATCAGGCGCCGCAGAAGACGGCGCTCGCGCACGCCGGTACCACATCCAACGCCCCGCCTGACCGCGGGGCGTTGCTTGTTGCTCAAGCCTGCGCCGGTAACCGGTCCGCGGATTCCAGACCGCCCAGCGAGCCCATGAAGCGGCGGTAATAGCGCAGCTCGTTGATGGAGTCGTGAACATCGCTCAACGCGGTGTGGCTGGCCTGCTTGTTGAGGCCGGCGCTGATTGACGGCGCCCAGCGCTTCGCCAGCTCCTTGACCGTGCTGACATCCAGGTTGCGGTAGTGGAAATAGCGCTGCAGCTTCGGCATCTGGCGATGCAGGAAGCGTCGGTCCTGGCAGATGGAGTTGCCGCACATCGGCGAGGCGTTCGCCGGCACCCAGTGGGCAAGGAATGCGAGGGTCTGCTGCTCGGCTTCCTGCAGCGACACGCCCTGCTCCAGCACGCGCGCCCACAGCCCGGAGCCGCCGTGCTGGTTGCGGTTCCAGTCGTCCATCGCCTCCAGCGTCGCCAGCGGGTGGGCGATGGCCAGTTCCGGACCTTCGGCGAGCACGTTCAGTTGTTTGTCTGTGACCACCGTGGCGATCTCGAGGATCGCGTCGTTGTCGGTGTCCAGACCGGTCATTTCCAGGTCGATCCAGACCAGGTTGTCGGCATTGACAGGGCCGTTGGCCATCGGGGGCTCGCGTCGCTTGGAGGGGGCAGGCATCATACCGTCACCCTGCAACGGAAGCCTGCATGTCTGCCACGCCCTTCGCCGATCCCAACCACTACGCAGTGATTTCGGCGATGATCACCCCCGCATTTTTCCTGACCGCCACCGGTTCGCTGTTGATCTCCTCCAACAACCGCCTGGCGCGCGTGGTCGACCGCATGCGCAAGGAGATCGAGCACCTGCGCGAAACCGTGCCGGGCCCGATGCGCACCGAGCTGGAGATCCGGATCGGCTACCACCGCCGTCGCTCGTATCTGGTGCTGGGCGCGCTGCGGATCCTGTACGCCGCGCTCAGCGCGTTCGTAGGCACCAGCATCGGGATCGCCGCCGATGCGTTCTTCCATTATCAGCTGGGCTACCTGCCAACGCTGCTGGCGGTACTCGGCGTGCTGCTGATGCTGGCCGCCTCGCTGTGCCTGGGGCAGGAGGCGCGGATCAGCCTGCGGGTACTGGAGCGCGAGTTGCGCGCGGAGCTGGACAAGGATTCGACCATCCCGCAGCCGTTCTGAGTCAGGCGCAATGCCGCCTTACGACGACTTCATACGCTTGCGGCGGAAGTAGGCGGTTAGTCGCGCACCCGCCTCCTCTCCCAGCAAGCCGCCCTCCACCTCCACCCGGTGGTTGTGGCGCGGGTCGGTCAGCAGGTCGAAGACGCCACCGGCGGCGCCCGTCTTCGGGTCGGCGGCGCCATAGACCACCCGCGCAACCCGCGCATGCACCATGGCCATCGCGCACATCGCGCATGGCTCCAGGGTCACGTAGACCGTGCATCCGAGCAGGCGGTGGTTGGCCAGGCGGAACCCGGCCTGGCGCATCGCCACGATTTCCGCGTGTGCGGTGGGATCATGCTCGGTGATGTTGCGGTTCCAGCCCTCGCCCAGAAGCGAGCCGTCCGCGGCGACCACCACAGCGCCCACCGGGATCTCGTCGTCCTCACGCTCAGCGCGGTCCGCCAGCGCCAGCGCGTGGCGCATCCAGCGCTGGTCGTCGCTCATTCCCACTCGATGGTCGCGGGCGGCTTTCCACTGATGTCATAAACCACGCGAGAAACACCACGCAACTCGTTGATTATCCTGTTGGAAACACGCCCAAGAAAATCATACGGCAGGTGCGCCCAGTGCGCCGTCATGAAGTCGATCGTCTCCACCGCACGCAGCGCGATGACCCACTCATAGGCCCGCGCATCACCCACCACGCCGACCGACTTGACCGGCAGGAACACCGCGAACGCCTGGCTGGTCCTGTCGTACAGGTCGGCCTTGCGCAGTTCGTCGATGAAGATGTGGTCCGCGCGGGCCAGCAGTTCGGCGTACTCGCGCTTGACCTCGCCCAGGATCCGCACGCCCAGGCCGGGGCCGGGGAACGGATGGCGGTAGACCATCGAGGCGGGAAGGCCGAGCTCGACCCCCATGCGGCGGACCTCGTCCTTGAACAGCTCCCGCAGCGGCTCGACCAGACCCAGTTTCATGTGCTCGGGCAGGCCACCCACGTTGTGGTGGCTCTTGATCATGTGGGCCTTGCCGTTCTTGCTGCCGGCCGACTCGATCACGTCGGGGTAGATCGTGCCCTGGGCCAGCCATTTGGCGTTGGCCAGCTTGCCGGACTGCTCGTCGAAGATCTCGACAAACAGGTTGCCGATGATCTTGCGCTTGGCCTCCGGATCGGTGACGCCTGCCAGCGCGGTGAAATAGCGGTCCGCCGCATCGACGCGGATGACCTTGACGCCCAGGTGCTCGGCAAACGTCGCCATCACCTGGTCACCTTCCTGCCAGCGCAGCAGGCCGGTATCGACAAAAACGCAGGTGAGCTGGTCGCCGATCGCCTTGTGCAGCAGCGCCGCGACCACCGACGAGTCCACGCCGCCGGACAGGCCGAGGATGACCTCGTCCTCGCCGACCTGCTCGCGAACGCGGGCGATCTGGTCCTCGATGATCTGCTGCGGCGTCCACAGCGTCTGGCATTCGCAGATGTCGGTGACGAAGCGCTCCAGCAGCGCCCCGCCCTGCTTGGTGTGGGTGACTTCCGGATGGAACTGGACGCCGTACCAGCGGCGTTCGTCATTGGCCATCGCCGCCACCGGCACGCGATCGGTGCGCGCGGTAACGACAAAACTGTCCGGCGCCCTGGAGACGTGGTCGCCGTGGCTCATCCACACGTCCAGCCGTGGCGGCGAGCCGGGATGGTCCTTGAGCCCGTCCAGCAAACGGTCCTGCGCGACCAGCGCCACCTCGGCATGGCCGTACTCACGCTGGTCGGCGGCCTCGGTTTCGCCGCCCAGCTGCTTGGCCATCGTCTGCATGCCGTAGCAGATGCCAAGCAGCGGCAAACCGGAATCGAAGACCTCCTGCGGCGCCTGCGGGCTGCCGTCCAGGGTCGTCGATTCGGGGCCGCCGGACAGGATGATGCCCTTGGCACGAAAGCCCTCGATCTCGGCCGGGTCGTGGTCCCAGGCCCAGATTTCGCAATACACGCCGAGCTCGCGGATGCGCCGCGCGATCAGCTGGGTGTACTGGGCCCCGAAGTCGAGGATCAGGATCTTGTCTCTATGGATGTCGGTCATCGTCTTCAGCCCACCCGGTAATTCGGTGGCTCTTTGGTGATCTGCACGTCGTGGACGTGGCTCTCGCGCGACCCGGCGGACGTCACCCGCACGAACTCCGGTTTGCTGCGCATCTCCTCGATGGTCGCGCAGCCGACGTAGCCCATGGTCGCGCGCAGGCCGCCCACCAGTTGGTGGACGATATTGCGCAACGGACCGCGGTACGGCACCCGGCCCTCGATGCCTTCAGGCACCAGCTTGTCGGCATCGGAGGAGTCCTGGAAATAGCGGTCCTTGGAGCCGGTTTCCATCGCCGCCAGGCTGCCCATGCCGCGGTAGCTCTTGTAATGACGGCCTTGGAACAGCTCGCTGTCGCCGGGCGACTCATCGGTGCCGGCAAACAGGCTGCCGATCATCACCGTGGAGGCGCCGGCCGCCAATGCCTTGCCGATATCACCCGAGTAGCGGATGCCGCCGTCGGCGATCAGCGGAATCCGGTCCTGCAGCGCCTCGGCGACCATGTCGATGGCCGAGATCTGCGGCACGCCGACGCCGGCGACGATGCGGGTGGTACAGATCGAGCCCGGACCCACGCCGACCTTCACCGCGTCCGCGCCGTGATCCATCAGCGCCAGGGCGGCGTCGCCGGTAACGATGTTGCCGCCGATCACCTGCAGCTGCGGGAAATGCTTCTTGACCCACTTCACCCGGTTCAGCACGCCCTGCGAATGGCCGTGGGCGGTGTCCACCACCACCACGTCGACGCCGGCGGCGACCAGCGCTTCGACCCGCGCATCGGTGTCTCCGCCCACACCGACCGCGGCTCCGACCAGCAGGCGTTCGCTGCTGTCATAGGCGGCGTTGGGGTTGTCGGTCTTCTTCTGGATGTCCTTGACGGTGATCAGGCCCTTGAGCTCGAAAGCATCGTTGACCACCAGCACCTTCTCGATCCGGTGCTTGTGCAGCAGGCCCATGACTTCCTCGTCGCTGGCGCCTTCCTTGACGGTGATCAGCCGGTCCTTGCGCGTCATGATGTGGCGCACCGGATCGTCCAGTTTGGTCTCGAAGCGCATGTCGCGGCTGGTGACGATGCCGACCAGCTGGCCGCTGTCGACCACGGGCACGCCGGAGATGTTGCGCTCGCGCGTGAGGTTGAGCACATCGGCGATGGTGGTGTCGGGACTGACGGTGAACGGCGCGCGGATCACGCCGGCCTCGAAGCCCTTGACCTGGGCGACGTGGGCGGCCTGCTGGGCGACCGTCATGCTCTTGTGGATGATGCTCATCCCGCCCAGCTGGGCCAGGGCGACCGCAAGCCGCGCCTCGCTGACGGTATCCATGGCCGCCGACAGGATCGGCAGGCGCAGGCCAAGCTCGCGGGTCAATCGGGCGCCCAGGTTGACGTCCTTGGGCAGGACCGTCGAATGGGCCGGAATCAGCGAAACATCGTCGTAGGTGAGAGCTTCAGCCTGGATGCGCAACATGGTCGGAACCGGAATAGGTGAAGCGCGCCATTGTACCGCTTTCGCAGCGCTCCCATCGCGCTCAGCCGTGGGCCGCCTCGGCGGCTTCCAGGGTGTTCTGCATCAGGGTCGCCACGGTCATGGGACCCACGCCGCCCGGGACCGGGGTGATCCAGCTGGCACGTTGCGCGGCCGCCTCGAAGCCGACATCGCCCACCAGCCGCCCGTCATCAAGGCGGTTGATGCCCACGTCGATCACCACCGCGCCGGGCTTCACCCACTCGCCCGGGATCAGCTGCGGGCGTCCCACGGCCACCACCAGGATGTCGGCGCCGCGAACGGACGCCTCCAGCACGTCCTGCGGAGTGAACTTGTGGCAGCAGGTGGTCGTGCAGCCGGCGATCAGAAGCTCCAGCGCCATCGGCCGGCCGACGTGGTTGGAGACGCCGACGATGGTCGCGCTGGCGCCGCGTACGGGCCGGTCGGTGTAGGCTAGCAAGGTGGTGATGCCGCGTGGCGTGCACGGGCGCAGGCCGAACTGGCGCAGGGCCAAGTGGCCGACGTTCTCGGGATGGAACCCGTCCACGTCCTTGCTCGGCGAGATGCGGTGGATCAGGGCGCTGGCATCGCGGCGGTCCGGCAAAGGCAACTGGACCAGGATGCCGTGGATGTTGGGATCCGCGTTGAGACGGTCGATCAGTTCCAGCAGCTCGTCATCGGTAGTGCCGGACGGCAGATCGAAGTCCACCGCGCGGATTCCCACCTTGCGTGCCGCCCGCCGCTTGTTGCGCACGTACACCGCCGACGCCGGATCACCGCCGACCAGCACGACGGCGAGCCCGGGCGCGGACCTGCCCGCCGCCAGGCGCACGTCGACACGCGCCTTGAGGTTGTCCAGCAGGTCCTCGGCAATGCGCTTGCCATCCAGGATTCGGGCGGTGGGCGGGCTGGCGTCAGTATTCAAAAGCGGGACCTGGAGTGACGTGGCCGGGCATTATCGCCGACCCGCGCTCAGTAGGCGCCCATGTAATCGCGCTTGCCGATTTCCACGCCGTTGTGGCGCAGCAGTGCGTAGGCCGTCGTCACATGGAAAAAGAACTGCGGCAGGCCGTAGGTCAGCAGATAGTCCTGGCCGCTGAAGCGACGCTCCTTCGGGGTACCCGGGCGGGTCAGGATCTCGCGGTCCTCGCTGCCATCGAATCGCGCCGCATCGACGCTGTTGAGGAATGCCAGAGTGCGCTGCAACCGGTCGCGCAGCTGCTCGAAACCCTGCTCCTGGTCGTCGTAGGCAGGCACGTCCTGTCCCGCGAGACGGGCGGTCACGCCGGTCGCGAAATCGCACGCGATCTGCACCTGGCGGACCAGCGGCAGCATGTCCGGGAAAAGCCGCGACTGCAGCAGCACCGTCGGCTCGATCTTGCGCTCCGCCGCGTAGGCCTCGGCCTTGCCGATGATGGCCACCAAGCTTCCCAGCATCTGCCGGAAGACCGGAACGGACGCGGCGTACATGGAAATCGACATGGCAGGACCTCGTTTTGGGGAAGCGACCATGTTAGCCGGTCCGCGCGTGCGCCCGCGCCGGCGCCGGGCGCAGCAGCCGGCAAAGCCCTAGAATTGCACGCCCTGCCCTGCCGCCGTGTCCATGCCCTACCGCCTGCTGAAGTTGTTCATCGCCCTGGCCGCCTACGGGCTGTCGATGGCGATGATGCTGCAGTCCCGTTACGGCCTGATGCCGTGGGATGTGCTGCACCAGGGCCTTTCGCTGCAGGGCGGCTGGCCGATGGGTCGCGTCACCGTGGCGGTGAGCTTCGTGGTCCTGCTGGCCTGGATCCCGATCCGCCAGAAACCGGGATTCGGCACGGTCTGCAACGCCATCCTGATCGGGTTGACCTTCGATGCGGTGGTGGGCCCGGTGGGGCAACTGGTCGAGAACGCCGGCCCGGCGATGCGCATGGCCTTGCTGGGCGGCGGCATCGTGCTCAACGGCGCGGCAACCGCGGCGTACCTGGGAGCGGATTTTGGTGCCGGCCCGCGCGATGGACTGATGACCGGCCTGGTCCGGCGCAGCGGTCGCTCGGTCCGGCTGGTGCGCACGCTCATCGAGGGCAGCGTGCTGGCGACCGGTTACCTGCTGGGCGGCACGCTGGGCGTGGGCACGGTGCTGTACATGCTGCTGATCGGCCCGCTGATCCAGCTGATGCTGCCGTGGTTCCAGCGCAAACGACCAGCGCCGGGTCCGGCGGTCATCCCCGCAGCAGGATCGCCGGCAGCGCCACCAGACCAAGCAACACGATGACCGCAGCGGCGGCCAGGAGGACCTTGAGCGGTTCGCGGCGCCACACGTCGGCGAAAGTCTCGCCGGTACCGTCCCGCTGCCCGGCCTCGTACTCGGCGCGGGCCCTGGCCTGCCGGTTGCCCTGGTAGATCGCCATGAGCCGCTTGGCCTCGGGCAGATCGCCGTCGTTGGACAACCAGATCGCGCCGTGGGAGATGCCCCAGCGGCTGGGCTTGGTCTCGTAATACTCGATGCGGTTTTCATCGAGCATCGCGCGCACGTCCTCGATCTCATCGTCCAGGACCAGGCGCAGGTTGAGCAGAAGCTTTGACATCCGCCGATGATACCGCCCGACGGACGGCTGCGGCTCAACCGCCGCCCAACACCTCAAGCGGGTCCGCGGTGGTCTTCTCCGGGCCACGCGGGGCTTGCCGGGGAGTTCCGGGACGCGCGCCGGACCGGCGCGGACGCGCCTGCACGCCGCTTTCCAGTCGCGCACGCACATCGGCTGGGATGGCTTCGTCGCCGAGGTCCCTGATCAACCTGGCCAGCAGTGCGCCGGCCATGTCGCGGATCCCGCTGCTGTCTTCTTCGGGCAGGTACTGCAACGCGTCTTCGACCAGTTGGACGCTGCCGCGCAGGTACAGGTCGCGGGCTTCCTCGACCTGGGGGTCGCGATCGAGCACTTCGCGCGCGGCCGTCACGGCCTGCGACCAGTCGCCCAGTCCGGCATGGATCTCGGCGATGTGGAGCCACGGCAAGGTCTGGCCCGGCGCGGCATCCGCCGCACGCCGGTAGGCCTGGATCGCTGCTGCGGCATCATCGCCGCGCATCGCCGTTTCAGCCGCGGTCATGCTGTCGGCATAGCCCGGCGCGGCGCCGGCGGCGAGCGTGGCGCAACCGGAACCGGCCGTGGCCAGCAAAGCGACACCCAGAACCCAGCTCCGGCCGCGCGTGTCGGTGGCTTGCTTCATCGACATATCCTCGAACCTGGCCACAGCAGCCCCGCCGCGAAGATATCAGTTCCGCCGGAGAATCACGACGGCGGCGCGACGGGAAGATGCCAGTCGTAGCGGATCGCCATGTAGCGCAAGCCGAAGCACACCGCCGCCGAGGTGGCCATCACCAGCACCGCGGGTAGCTCCAGCGCAACCCCGATCACCACCACGATCGCTCCCAGCATCGCCGCGATCGCATACAGGTCGGACTGGAACACCACCGGCGTGCGCGCCACCAGCACGTCGCGGACAATGCCGCCACCGATCCCGCTGAGCATTCCCAGCAGCACGGCACCCACCGGCCCCAGGCCGTGGTCGAGCGCCTTCAGCGTACCGATGACCGCAAACAGCGCCAGACCCGCCGCGTCGAACAGTCGAACCGGGTTGCGCAATCGCTCGATGTCGGCGTAGCGGTAGAACGTGATGATCCCGGCCAGGCAGCTGACCGCCAGGTAATGCCAGTTAGCCAGCGCGACGGGCGGGATCGCACCGATCATCAGGTCGCGCGTGATGCCACCGGCCGTCGCGGCGGCGAAAGAAAGCACCAGCACGCCGAAGATGTCCAGCCGGTTGCGCACGCCGACGGTGGCACCACTGATGGCAAAGGCGAAGGTCCCGATCAGGTCGACCGTGGTGATGATGGTATTGAGGGCCAATGCGCGGTCGCCGGAAAACGGGAGCACAGGATGCCATGAGGTCGTGGACATCGCGCGGCGGCGGTCGTGCTGCCGCGGTCGTGCTGCCGAGGCCGTGCGGGGGCCGTCGTGATGGGCGTGTCCACTTGCGGCCGTCGTCCCCTTTCCCCTAGCCTGCCCCGTCCGCCAATCCGGCACACGAAGCCCAGGAATCCCGATGGAAATTGCCGACCGCCGCGTTGCAACGGTGCACTACACGCTCCAGCTCGACGACGGAACGCAGGTGCATTCGTCCTACTCCGCGCAACCGCTGGTGTACCTGCACGGCGCGGGAAAGTTGATGCCTGGCTTGGAGAAGGCGCTGGCAGGCAAGAAAGTCGGTGATCGACTGAAGGCCGTGGTTCCCCCCGAGGAAGGCTACGGTCCGCGTCACGAACAGCTGGTCCAGACGGTTCCGCTGTCGGCATTCGAGGATGTGGACATGGTCAAGCCGGGCGCGAAGTTCCTGACGGAAACCGCGCAGGGCCCGGTGCTGGCGACGGTATTGACGGTCGATGGTGACCGGATCAAGGTCGACGGGAACCACGAGCTGTCGGGAAAGACGCTGCACTTCGACCTGCGGGTGGTGGACGTCCGCGAAGCCACGCTGGGCGAGCTGACCCAGGGCGACGTCATCGGGGACTGACTCAGTCCGCTGATCGACCCGGGTTGCGGGCCTGCCAGGCGGCCAGAAGCGACCGGTAGTGGTCTACTTCGTCGGCGTAGACATCGTGGACGCAGCTCTCGCAACCGCTGTCGCAGCAATCCATCGGCAGCGGGCGTTCGGGCTCCACGGGAGGCGGGTCGTTGACTGCGGCGGGCTGCGGCAGTGGCAGCAGCTCCAGCGTCAGGTCGGATCGGGTCGTCGGGTTGCTCACAACAGCCATTCTATCGGCAGCGCCTCCATCACCCTGACCGCGGTGTTCAGCCAGAAGCCGTTGCCGGGCTCCTGTTTCAGGGCATGCTCCTCACCGGGCAGCTCGCCGCGCTCCACCCACTCCAGCTTGCCGTCCGACCCGCGCCGAACCAGCCAGGCGCTCTCGGGAACGAGTTCCTCGAAGCGGTTGGCGATGCCCGATGCGATCGCCGTGCTTTCGACCACAAGCCCCATTTCGGTATTGAGGTTGGCCGAGCGCGGATCGAAGTTGAACGAACCGATGAAGGCGCGGCGGCGGTCGGCGGCGAACACTTTGGCGTGCAGGCTCGACGCCGAGCTGCCGGTGAGCTTGCGTCGCACCGCCGGGACGTCCGCTGTCTCCGGCTTCATTTCGTAAAGGGTGATCCCGGCGTCCAGCAAGGGCTTGCGCCGCTTGGCGTAGCCGGCGTGGACCGCCGTGACGTCGGTGGCCGCCAGCGAGTTGGTCAGCACCGTTACTTTCACGCCCTCTCTGGCCAGTCCGGCCAGGTAGTCGACCCCGAACGCCGTGGGGACAAAGTACGGGGAGACGATCTGCAGCTCGGCGTCGGGTACGCCGATCACCTGCTGCAGCCGTTCCGACAGCAGGCTCTCGCGCGCCGCCAGCCCGAGCCCCTTGGCCGGATCGTCGCTGAGCAGCTCCACCGGAACCCACTCCAGGCCCAGGTCGCCGCTCGCCAGCGCCTGCAGGTACGGCGAGTCATCCAGCGCACGCAGGTACGCGCGCGCGGCCGGGTCGCGCTCCACCACCGACGCCGCCGTGGCCAACGCCTCCAGCGCACCGGGCGGCGCGGCGGGGACAATGCCGTGCAACGGATAGGACGAGCCGCTGGCCCAGTAGAGATCGAAGTCGAGCGACACTTCGTCCACGATCGGCCCGACCGCGAGGAGATCAAGGTCGACGAAGAGCACGCCGTCACCGGCGTCGAAGTACTCGTCGCCGACGTTTCGCCCGCCCATGATCGTCGCCTGGTTGTCGGCGGTGAAGGACTTGTTGTGCATCCGCCGGTTCAGGCGCGCGAAATCGGTCAGGTAATCCAGCCAGCGCCAGTTCCGGTGCGGGAACGGATTGAACAGGCGGACCTCGATCAGCGGATGCGTATCCAGCGTCGCCAGCAGCGGATCCAGCCCGGCGGTGTTGTTGTCATCCAGCAAGAGCCGCACCCGCACGCCGCGGTCCGCGGCCCGGTGCAGCGCTTCCAGCAGCAGGGTCCCGGACATGTCGCCACGCCAGATGTAGTACTGCACGTCCAGTGAGCGCTGCGCGCCTTCAGCGAGGGCGACGCGGGCCGCGAACGCGTCATCGCCGCGCGCCAGCGGCAACACGCCGGAAAGCCCCGGATGCGCCCGGGCAAACTGCTGGATGCCGCGACCCAGCAGCGTGTCGGCGGTGTCGGCCAGGCGCGTGGACTGCGACCGCCCGTCCAGCGACGGAAGCCTTGCGCTGATCGCCAGCGCCACCATCAGCAGCGCCAGCGTGGCGACCACCGTGGGCCAGCGGAACACGTGTTTTTTTCCAATCATGAGCCCCTATTGTAGGGGCCACGTCGCCCTGGAAACGTCTGCGGACTACTCGGCCATCAGCTGCATGATCGCCGGCACCGGCGCGTTGCCGTAGCTCAGGAAACGGTTGTGGAAGGTCTTCAGGTCGAAGTCCTCGCCCAGGCGCTGCTTCTGCTGCTCACGGAAGTCGTAGATCTCCGCGTAGCCAGTGAAGTACGAGGTCAGCTGGACCTGCGACAGGCGGACGCGGCGCCACTTGTTGACCGCCTCGGTCTCTTCCTGGAAGGCCTCGCGGCGCAGCAGATCGAGTGCTTTGGCTTCGCTCAAGCCCTCCACGTGGACCTCGTAGTCCAGGATCGCATTGGTGACCACGCGCAGGTTCCACTTCCCGTACATCAGCCACATCTCCGGCGCCTGCTCGCCCCAGCCGGCTTCCAGCATCATCCGCTCGGCGTAGACCGCCCAGCCTTCGATCATCGCGCCGTTGCCCACCAGGCTTTTGACCAGGCTCGGGCTCTTGTTGGCATGCAGCAGCTGGGTGTAGTGGCCCGGGATCGCCTCGTGGATGTTGAGGATCTGCAGGACCCAATGGTTGTACTCGCGCAGGAAGCTCTCGGCCTGCTCGTCGCTGTAGTCATCCAGCGGGCTGACGTTGTAGTAGGTGTTGGCGGTCGGGTTGAACGGGCCCGGCGCACTGACCGAGGCGCCGGCACCACCGCCACGCATGTACTCGGGCGTCTCGCGGACCACCAGCGGGCGGCTGGTGTCCTGGTCGAGCAGGTCGTGCTTGCGGACGAACTCGGCCAGCAGCGGGATCTGGCGCTTGATCTCGTCGAAGAACTCATCAGGCGCCACGTGCCGGTCCGAAAGCTTGTCGATCATCATGCCGATCCGCTGCAGGCGGTCATCCGGCATCGCGGTTCCGGCGAAGTACTTCGGCCAGAGCTCCACGGTGATTTTGTCCATCTGCCCGTGCAGGCGGTTCTTCTCGTCCACCGCGCGCTGGTGCAATTGGGCGGCGGTGAAGTGCGACTGGATGTCGTAGGCGAACTTGCGCTCGTACTGCTCGGCGCCGATGCGGAAGGAGCGGGCCTTGCCGGCGGCGACCTGTTGGGCCTGCAAGCCTTCCAGCCAGCCGGTCCATTCGCCGATCGCGGAGCGGGCCGCGTCGATGCGCGCGTTGAACGTGGCCTTGTCGGCGGCATCAAGACCCGAATCGGCGATCTGCTTGCGCAGCGGATCACCGAGCACGCTGAGCGACCCACGACCCTGCACGATCGCGAGTTCGACGTGCTCGGCGGTCGGGTCGGCGATGTTGGCACGTGCGGCCGCGTAGTACTGCGGGACGTGCTCCAGCCGTGCCATGACGGTGCGCAGGCGCTCGTCCTCGTCGGCATACGGCGTGTTGAGAAGCAGGCCAATGGGACCGGCAATGTTGTAGCGCGAAGGATTCCACTGCCAGTCGCGAAAGGTCTCCTGGTACCAGATGCTCGCCTCGTACCGGTTCTTCAGCAGCATGTGGTCGATGCGCTCGGCGGGCGACAGTTGCGCCGGGTCGAATGCGGCCAGCTCCTGCAGCCCTGCCCTGGCGAATGCCAGGTCGGCGGCGCGCTGCCGGGCGTCCGGAATCGTGAGCGTCGCCGCGTTGTCGTAGCGACCGGCATAGATCGAGGACTCCGGACTGCGCTCCAGCCCCCGCATCAGCAGCGACTCGGCCACGCTCGCGAAGTCCGCGTCCACCGCGGCGGCCTTGCTGTCCGCTGCGACCGGTGCGGTCTGGCATCCGGACAGCGCGCCGGCGCCAAGCAGGCTGGCAGCAATCAACAGGGAAAGGGTGGTCTTGCGCATACAGCTGCTCCGCATCGGCCTGCCGCAACCGGAAGGGTCGCGGCGAATCGGACATCGTAGCGGCCTGGGCGCCGGGCGAGCGTGCCGTTGGTCAGGCACGCGCGCGAAATGTCGCGCAAAAAAAAGGCGGGCCGCGATGGCCCGCCTTCTTCCTTGCTCCCGTGGCTCAGTGGCCCGATGCCGGGTCGCTCTTCTCGCTGCTGTCAAAGATCGAGGCGTCCGCTTCGCCCTTGACGTGGAGGAACCCGATCAGGCCCTTCTCCGCGCGCGACAGCGCGTGGTCGACCAGCAGGTAGCGGCCGGGGTAGTCGACCTTGAACTCCACCATGGTGGCCCCGCCCGGCGGCACGAGCGTGGTCTGCACGTCGAGCAGCGGCGGACTGGTGAAGGACGCCAGGTTGTAGACGCGGTCGAACACCTCACCGATCAGGTGGAAACTGGAGGTCAGGTTCGGACCACCGACGCCGAAGAACATGCGCACGGTTTCGCCGACGTTTGCCTGCATGTCAAAGGTCTTGGTCAGCGCGTTCATGCTGCCGTTGAACATCAGGTGCTCGGGCCGCTCATCGAGCAGTTTCTCGACCGAGAACTCCTGCAGGCCGCTGGAGCCGTGCTTCTGCGCGGTGTAGAGCTCGCCCTGCATGACGTAGAACTCGCGGTCCACGCTGGGCAATCCGCCCTCGGGCTCGACCAGGATCATCCCGTACATGCCGTTGGAGATGTGCTGGGCGATCATCGGGGTGGCGCAGTGGTAGACGAACAGTCCCGGATGCAGCGCCTTGAAGGTGAAGCTCTTGGTCTGCCCCGGCGCGACCTGGGTCACCGCCGCGCCACCACCTGGTCCGGTGACCGCATGGAAGTCGACCGAGTGGATGTTGATGCTGTCCTCGGCGTTCTTCAGGTTGATGGTGACCGTGTCGTTCTGGCGGATCCGCAGCAGCGGGCCGGGCACCGTGTTGTCAAAGGTCCAGTAGCGGTAGGTGCTGCCATCCGACAGCTGGCCCTCCACCTCGGTGGTCAGAAGGTCGTAGGTGATGTGCTGGGCGGCACGGTCGCCGACCGGCTTGCCGACCTGGTACGGGTCCTTGGCAACGTCCACGGCGGTGCTGACGACGTCGGCGACGTCACCGACGACCAGCTTGCCGAACATGCCCGCGGCCTTGTGGCCGGGGATCGTGCAGACGTACTCGAACACGCCGGCCTTGCCCGCACGGAACACGATGGTGGTCGACGACCCCTCGCCGACAAGCTGGTCGGACTGCGCGTTGAACGCAGGCACCGCGATGTCGTGCATCGCACCGTCGCCGTTGACCACGGTGATGGCAACCACCGCGCCTTCAGCGACCTTCAGCTCGGGGTTCACCTGGCCCTTGATGGCGCCCGCGTTGCCGACGAACACCAGCTGTCCGTTCTCGATCGCGGTGCGCAAGGTAAAGGTGACGTCCGCCACCGGGGTGACGTCCGCCGAACGCGCCGCAATGGCCTGCGGCACAAACCCGGCCGCTCCGGCCAGGGCGAACAGCAAAACCAGCTCTTTCATTCCCATCTTCCTTCCAGTCAGCAAAAGTGCTTCGTTGGCCGGCACGATAGGCATCCGCCCGCGGAGTCTCCATGACCTGGGTCAAGCCTGGACATACGGGTGCGAATGTTGACGGTCGTGGACTGCGGCGCGCGCAGCGGGCCGTTAAGATCCCCACTACCCAGCAGCGAGGGCAACCGTGACCGAACGCATTCTCCACCCCGGCCTGGCCGGCAAGATCATGGGTGCGGCGCAGGCCGCCGAGTTGATCCAGCCCGGCATGACCGTCGCCATGAGCGGATTCACCGGCGCCGGCTACCCCAAGGCGGTTCCGCAGGCGCTCGCCGCGCGCATGGAGACCGCGTCCGCCGCCGGCCATCCGTTCAAGATCAAGGTCCTGACCGGCGCATCCACCGCGCCCGAGCTGGACGGCGCGCTGGCCCGCGTGGAAGGCATGGAGTTGCGCCTGCCCTACCAGTCCGACCCGGCCGTGCGCGAGCGCATCAACGCCGGCAACCTGGAATACATCGACATCCACCTGAGCCACGTTGCCCAGCACACGTGGTTCGGGTTCTTCGGCAAGATCGATGTGGCGGTGGTGGAGGTCTCCGGCATCCGCGAGGACGGCAGCCTGATTCCGTCCTCCTCGGTTGGCAACAACATGACCTGGCTGGAACAGGCCGACAAGATCATCCTGGAGGTCAACCGCTGGCAGCCCGAGGCGCTGGCCGGCATGCACGACATCTATTACGGCACCGCCCTGCCCCCGGACCGCAAGCCGATCCCGCTGCTGCATCCCGATGACCGCATCGGCCAGCCCTGGTTCCGCCTGGACCAGGACAAGGTCATCGCCGTCGTGAAGACCAACGACCCCGACCGCAACTCGCCATTCAACCCGCCCGACGAGGCGTCACAGCGGATCGCCGGGCACCTGCTGGATTTCCTCGGCCGCGAGGTCAAGCGCGGCCGGCTGACCGACAAGCTGCTGCCGCTGCAGTCGGGCGTGGGCAACATCGCCAACGCGGTGCTGGCGGGGCTGGCGACCGGCGGTTACAGCGGACTCTCGGCCTACACCGAGGTGATCCAGGACGGCATGCTGCAGCTGATCAAGGAGGGGGTGCTGCGGATGGCATCGGCCACCTCGTTCTCGCTCAGCCCGGCCGGGATCGAGGAATTCAACGCCAACGTCGACTTCTACTCCAGGCGCATCCTGCTGCGTCCGCAGGAGATCTCCAACCACCCCGAGGTCATCCGCCGGCTCGGGTGCATCGCCATGAACGGCATGATCGAGGCGGACATCTACGGCAACGTCAACTCGACCCACATCGCCGGCAGCCGGATCATGAACGGCATCGGTGGCTCGGGCGACTTCGCGCGCAACAGTTACCTGTCGGTCTTCATGGCGCCCAGCACGGCCAAGGGCGGCAAGATCTCCGGCATCGTGCCGATGGTCAGCCACGTGGACCACACCGAACACGACACCATGGTCGTGGTCACTGACCAGGGGCTGGCCGACCTGCGCGGTCTGGCGCCCAAGCAGCGCGCCCGGGCCATCATCGAACACTGCGCGCACCCCGAGTTCAAGCCGATGCTGCAGGACTACTTCGACCGCGCCTGCCGCGACAGCTACGCCAAGCACACCCCGCACCTGTTGCCGGAGGCCCTGTCGTGGCACCAGCGCTTCATCGACACGGGCAGCATGCTGCCCTGACCGCGTCCCGCGCTTTCAGCGCGCTGCGCGGGATTCGGCGCGCTGGCAGGCCGCGGCGGTGAACAACACATCGGTGGAGGAGTTCAGCGCGGTCTCGGCCGAGTCCTGCACCACACCGACGATGAAGCCGATCGCGACCACGCGCATCGCCAGGTCGTCGGATATGCCGAACAGGCCGGCCGCGAGGGGGATCAGCAGCAGCGACCCGCCCGGCACCCCGGAGGCGCCGCAGGCCGCGACCGCGGCGACCACGCTGAGCAGGAGCGCGGTCGGCAGGTCCACCGGAATCCCCAGCGTGTGCACCGCCGCCAGCGTCAGTACCGTGATGGTGATGGCCGCGCCGGCCATGTTGATGGTCGCGCCGATCGGGATCGACACCGCGTAGGTCTCGCGATGCAGGCCCATCTTGCGGCACAGCTCCATGTTGATCGGGATATTGGCCGCCGAGCTGCGGGTGAAGAACGCGGTGATGCCGCTCTCGCGCAGGCAGCGCAGCACCAGCGGATACGGATTGCTGCGGGTCACGAGGGCCACGATCAGTGGATTGGCCAGCAGCGCCACGAACAGCATGCACCCGAGCAGGACCGCCAGCAGCTGGGCGTAGTCCAGCAGGGTCGACAGTCCGGTCGCTGCAATCGTCTCGGCCACCAGACCGAAGATTCCGATCGGGGCCAGCTGGATCACCGCGCGGACCAGCCGGGTCACCGCATCCGACAGGTCCGCAACCGCGGTGCGGGTGGTGTCGGCCGAGTAACGCAGGGCAATCCCGAGCCCGACCGCCCAGGCGAGGATGCCGATGTAGTTGCCGGCCTGCAGCGCGTGGATCGGGTTGTCCACGACCTGCAGCAGAAGGTTGCGCAACACCTCGCCGATTCCGCCCGGCGGGCTCAGATCGCCTGCGCCGGCGACCCCCAGGTGCAGCGTGACCGGAAACAGGAAACTGGCCGCCACGGCCACCATGGCCGCCGCAAGCGTGCCGACCAGGTACAACACGAGGATCGGGCGGATGTGGGTCTTCTGACCCTGCCGGTGGTTGGCGATGGACGCGGCCACCAGCACCAGCACCAGGATGGGCGCGACCGCCTTCAGGGCCGAGACGAACACCGTGCCAAGCAGCCCGACCGCCAACGCCGCCGAGGGGGCAACAAGCGCCAGCAGCGTGCCGGCGATCAGCCCGATCACGATCCGCAGGACCAGGCTCGTCCCGGTCCAGCGTGCCAGCAGGCCTTGCGACTGCTTGCCGGGCAGCGACGGCGTGGGTTTGTTCTCGGGAAGGCGGGGATCGGTCATGAAGTCAGGTCCGGGTCGGGAGGCATCCGCGTCGGCCGCTGTCCGGGCCGCGCACGAAGCGTCGATTGTCGCCGACCGCGCCGATGATTTGGCCGCTTGCGGGGAAATCGTGATCGCGAGACACGCCACGGCGCGTTAGCACCGCCGGCGCCGGTCGAGTGACCCATGTCATTGATCCGCACGCCCCCACAGACGAGGATGGCTGCCTCAGCCGCGCTTGCGGCGCTTACGGCGAGGAGTCGATGTCCATGCACGGCGAATACAAGGAGCCCGGCGGCAAGCTGGTGGTGGTCGATCTGGTCGTGTCCGGCGGACGGTTGAGCGACGTTCGCGTGAGCGGAGATTTCTTCCTGGAGCCCGATTCTGCGCTTGACCTTATCAACCGCGCCTTGGTCGGCACCCGCGCCGACGCCGGCGTCGACGCCTGGGCCACCGGCGTACGCACCGCGTTGGGCGATGGGGCGTCGCTGTACGGCATCAGCGCCGAGGGTGTCGCCATCGCGGTGGACCGCGCGGTCAACGGCGAGGCCGCGCCATGAGCCGGACCGGGTGGCACGAGCACGACTGGCAACTGATCCACACCGACGCCCAATCGCCGGCGATGCACATGGCGCTGGACGAGGTGCTGACCAACGAGGTGTCCGCCGGCCGCCGTCGCCCCACGCTGCGGGTCTGGGAATGGGCGGATCCGGCGGTCGTCATCGGTCGCTTCCAGTCGCTGCGCAACGAGGTCGACGGAGATGCAGCCGCGGGTCATGGCATCCAGGTGGTCCGACGCATCAGCGGCGGCGGCGCGATGTTCATCGAACCGGGCAACACGATCACCTATTCGATCTGCGGCCCGCTCTCGCTGGTCGAGGGCCTGTCGTTCCAGCAGTCCTACGAGCTGATGGATCGCTGGGTGATCGAGGCGCTGGCCGAACTGGGCGTGGCAGCGAGCTACCAGCCGCTCAACGACATCACCTCCCCCGCCGGCAAGATCGCCGGGGCCGCGCAGGCGCGCAAGGGCAACGCCGTGCTGCACCACGTCACCATGGCCTACGACATCGACACCGGCAAAATGCTCGACGTGCTGCGCATCGGACGCGAGAAACTCTCCGACAAGGGCACCACCAGTGCGGCCAAACGGGTCGATCCCCTGCGCCGCCAGACCGGCTTGCCACGCGCGGCCGTCATCGAGCGCATGATCGCGACCTTCCGCCGCAACCACGGGCTGCGCGATGACCATCTCACCCCGGATGAGCTGGGTCAGGCGATGCGACTGGCAGAGGCCAAATTCGAGACGGCGGAATGGACTGCCGTGGTGTCGTGAAAGGCCGGGTTTTCACGCGTCGCACGGGTTGCCGCTGCTATTTTCGGCACAGGCCAAACCGGTGGGACCGACCATGAAAACCGCATCCTTGTCTTCGTTCTGGTGGCGCGCCCTGATCGGGCTGGCGCTTGTGTCGATGCTGGCGGCGTGTGCCACCGGTCCCCGGATCCGTACCGACGCGGATCCCACGGCCGACTTCTCGCAGTACCGGTCCTACGGCTTCTACCAGCCGCTGGCGATGGAGCAATCGGGTTACACCTCCTACCTCTCCGACAACATCAAGATGGCGGTGCGCCGGGAGATGGAAGCACGTGGCTACCGCTACAGCGCCGACAAGGCCGACCTGCTGGTCAACTTCCAGGGCGTGATCCGCGAGAAGACGGACGTCTACGAGATTCCGCGCTCGGACGTCCAGTACTTCTACAGCTACCGAGCACGCGCGTATTACGCGTTCCCGGTGTGGTACGACGAGACCCGGGTGAGCCAGTACACCGAAGGCACGCTGACCGTCGACCTGGTCGACGCCGCGCGCAACCGGCTCGTCTGGAGCGGCGATGCCATCGGCCGGGTCAACCAGAAAACCCCGCAGCAGCGCGTCGCGGCGGCCGACCAGGCGATAAGCGCGATCTTCGCCAAATTTCCGTATCGCGCTGCGCCCTGACAAGCGCTAGCTAGCCCGCCGGTTCCGTGGCAAAGGGTGCTGCAGGAAGCGTCCTGCAGCGTAGCGTCTCGCAGCGAGCCGGCTGTCCGCGTTCTGTGTGGAGGCCCCGCTCTAGGTGCCGCCACCGCTGCGCCAGATCGACACCACCAGCCAGGCACCGGCAATGGCGGCGCCGACGAAACCCAGCAGGCCGAAAGCCGGCAGACCCAGCAGTGTGGGCCCGCCACGCACGGTCAGGGTGATCGAGGATCCGATGATGAGTGCGGCCAGGACCACGCCGACCGTCAGGCGGTTCGCTGCGTGGTTGAGCTGGGTACCGAATTCGTCCAGGCGGTCGATGTCGACATGCAGTTTGACGTTGCCGCGCCGCACCGAGCGCATCAGCCGGCGAATGTCCCGCGGCAAGCCTGCCAGTAATTCCGTCGTTTCCGCCAGCGTGCGCGCGCCCTGGCGCAACAGCGTCGCCGGTCGATAGCGCTGCAACATCGCGCGGCGCAGGAAGGGCGCCGCCTCGCTGGCCATGTCGAAATCCGGATCCAGGCTGCGACCCAGGCCTTCCAGGGTGACGAACACCTTGATCATCAAGGCCAGGTCGGCCGGCAGGGCCAGCCGGTTGGCCCGCAGCAGGGCCGTCACGTCGCCCAGCATCGTGGTCAGGTTCAACTGGCCCAGCGAAATCCCGTGGTACTGGTCGACCAGCGCGTCCACGTCCAGCGCCATCTGGGCCTCGTCGGCGTGGGCCTGCGTGGCCCACTCGAGCATCACGTCGGTGACCCGGGCCGCGTCGCGCATCACCAGCGCATCCAACAGGCCGATCACCTGGTTGCGGCGGGCATCCGACAGTCGCCCGACCATGCCGTAGTCGATCAGGGCGATAACGTTGTCGGGCAGCACGAAGACATTGCCGGGGTGCGGATCGGCGTGGAAAAACCCGTCCTCGAACATCATCTTCAGCACTGCGTTCGCGCCGCGCCGAGCGATCAGCTTGCGGTCCAGCCCGGCGGCATCGACCGCCGCCAGGTTGGACAGCGACACACCGTCGACAAAATCCTGCACGTTCATCCGCGCGCCGGTGTACTGCCAATGCACCGCGGGAACCACGATCTCCCCCGAGCCGGCGAAGCTGGCAGCAATGCGCTCGGCGTGACGGCACTCGGCCGCCAGGTCGAGCTCGCGGCCCAGCGATATTTTGAACTGGCGGACCATCGCGCTGGGCTGGAACTGGCGCAGTTCCTCGAAGCGCGCCTCCATCGCCTGGGCCGCGCGGTGAAGCAGGCGCATGTCGGCTTCCACCACAGGCTTGATGCCTGGCCGGCGCACCTTGACGACCACCTCGGTGCCGTCGTGCAGGCGCGCACGGTGGACCTGGGCGATCGATGCGGCCGCCAGCGGCGTCCGATCCAGCCAGGCGAACACGGCTTCGGGCGACGCGCCCAGGTCCTCCAGCATCTGCTGGCGGATGAGCTCGTAGGGCACTTCCGGCGCCTGGTTTTGCAGCTTACCGAACTCGGCGATCCACTCCGGCGGGAACAGGTCCACGCGCGTCGCCAGCACCTGCCCCAGCTTGACGAAACTGGGGCCCATTTCCTCCAGCGCGTGGCGCACCCGCACCGGCGTGGGCAGCGCCACCAGCTCCTCCATGTGGCCCAGGGGCAGCACGCGCCCTGCGCGGGCGAGCACCGGCGCCAGTCCGAGGCGGCCGACCATGTCGCCGAAGCCGTAGCGGATCAGTATCGAGGCGATGTCGTAGACCCGCCCCAGATCCCGGGTTGCGCTCAGCCCATCCCACAGCATGCGTGTAGCTCCGGTTGACCGCGAGTCGGCGCGGCGCTCAGACAATGTGCGCCATCACTGCGATGTAGTGGCACAGGCTGCCGCCCAGAACAAACATGTGCCATATCGCATGCGAGTACTTCAGTGCCGGCCGGTGATAGAAAATCGTCCCTGCGGTGTAGAAAATGCCGCCCGCCAGCAGCCAGCCCAGGGTCCAGCCGTCCAGCGCACGCCACATCGGCTTGATCGCGACCAGCACCAGCCAGCCCATCGCGATGTAGATCATCGTCGACAGGCGCCTGTAGCGGCCGGTGAGGAACAGCTTGAACACCACCCCGGCTGCGGCCAGCGTCCAGATCACGCCGAACAGCCACCAGCCCCACGGACCACGCAGGCCGATGAGCGTGAACGGCGTGTAGGTCCCCGCGATCAACAGGTAGATCGCGCAGTGGTCGAAGACCTTCAGCCTCGCCTTGGCAACCGGGTGGCGCACCGCGTGGTACAGCGTTGATGCGACGTAAAGCAGCAACAGGCACACGCCGAAGACGATCGCGCTAGTAAGTTGCCACGCATCGCCCCACATCGCGGCCAGGGTGATGAGGACGGCGCCGCCGGCGAGCGCGGCCGTCGCGCCCAGTCCGTGGGTGAGGGCGTTGGCGAGCTCCTCCGAAGCCGGCGCCGGCGCGGGCGTCGGCGATGACCGCGACGATGAGAGGGTAGGCATGCCGGCCATGCTAGCGCCGTTTACCGGCAACCGGTGGGCGCCGCGGCTCGGGTGATCGGCGGCATCAGGCCTTCTTGAGGAAGCACGTCTTCAGCACGAGACCCTTGATCTTGTCCGAGCTGCCTTCGATGTTTTCCGGGTCGTCCTCCACCAGGCGGATGTTGCGGATCACCGTGCCCTGCTTGAGCGGGATCGAGGAGCCCTTGACCTTGAGGTCCTTGATGACGGTAACGGTGTCGCCCTCGTTGAGGATGTTGCCGTTGACGTCGCGCACCACCATCGCGTCCGCGGGCTTCGCGTTCGGATCGGTCGGCCATTCGTGGCCGCAGTCGGCGCAGACGTAGTGATCACCGTCGGGGTAGGTGTTCTCCTTGCCGCACTTGGAACAGGCCGGAATATCAGGCATCAACGCACCATCCATCGAAGAGTCGGGGGGGCCGGACAGTATAAGCCAGCGCCTCAGGACGTGGCCGCAACTCATTGAATCTGCTTATGAAGCGCGCGTGCATCGCGTGCCCGGGCACGCAGCGCTGGCGGCGCTTTCGGAGTAGCATGGAGCGGGGCCTGCTGCACGGTCCTCTCCTTGCCGACCGCTTTCCATGGTCCAAGCCTGCTCCCGCCATGCGCCCTGCCCTCAATCGGCGGCGTTCTAACAGGGGGTCTTCATGCCCGGTTATCTCACGCGCCAGCAGCGCATCCGCCTGGGCGATCTGGATTACACGATCCGCTCGCTCAGCGATAAACAGCAGTTTTCCGACCCCGACGGGCGCGCCAAACGGCTGGGCATCTCCTCGGCCCAGTGGTCGCTGTTCGGGCAGGTCTGGCCCGCCGGACAGCTGCTGGCCAATGCGATGGCGACCTTCGATATCGAGGGCAAGCGCATCCTGGAGGTCGGCTGTGGCCTGGCGCTGGCAAGCCTGGTGCTGCAGCGGCGCGGTGCGGACGTGATCGCCAGCGACATGCACCCTCTGGCTGAGCCCTTCCTGGCCTACAACAGCGCACTCAACGACCTGCCCAGCGTGCCCTACCGCAAGCTCCAGTGGGGCGTGCCACTGCCCACGCTGGGACGCTTCGACCTGCTCATAGGAGCGGATGTCCTCTACGAACGGCCGCACGCGGAACTGATTGCCGCGCTGGTCGAGAGGCACGCGCTGTCCGAGGCCGAGTTGTTGTTCTGCGACCCCGGCCGGGGCCACAGCGGCGCGTTCACCCGCGCACTGGCATTGCAGGGCTTTGAGGTCAGCGAATCGCGCGGCGCCCTGGACGAGGATGAGCCCGAGACCTTGCGCGGTCGACTGCTGCACTACCGGCGCCGCGCGGCAGACGGTCCGCAATGATGTCGGAGGGCACGGATTTGCCGGACATCGACCGCTCGATAAGCTGCCAGCGATGCGACGCGGTGTGTTGCCGACAAACCGTCCTGGTCATGCCGGAGGACACTGCCGTCCCCCGCCACATGATCGCGCGTACGCCGCACGGCCTGCACGTCATGGCCCACGACGAGGACGGCTGGTGCGTGGCCGTGGACCCGACGCGCATGAACTGCACGATCTACGACCAGCGGCCGGGAATCTGCCGCGCGTTCCGGATGGGCAGCCCGGATTGCCGCAGCGTTCGCGATGCCTACTCGCGTCTCTACGACGAAGCCGCGCCGCCGGCGGAGTAAGCCGTCCCCGAAGTGATCAGCCGCGGGCGTTCTCCAGCGCTGCTGAGAGGTCTGCCCACAGGTCATCGACATGCTCGATGCCGGCCGACACCCGCAGCAGGCCGGCGGTGATGCCGGTCGCCTGACGGGTCGCCTCATCAAGTACGCGGTGGGTCAGCCCGGCCGGGTGCTGGATCAGACTGTCCACCGAGCCCAGGCTGACGGCCGGGGTCAGCAGGCGCACGGCCTTCATCACGGTCGAGGCCGCGGCGTGCCCGCCGTGCAAATCAAAGGCGAGCAGGGCGCCCGGCCCGCGCATCTGCGTGGCCGCGAGGTGATCGTTGGCGACGGTCCCCATTCCGGGATAGAACACCGTTGCCACCGCAGGGTGTTCGGCCAGCCGCTGTGCCAAGACCCGGGCGTTGTGCTGGGCGCGCTCGACGCGCAGCGCCAGCGTCGGCAACCCCCGATGCAGGAGATACGCTCCCAGCGGGTGCAGCAACGCGCCGGTAACGGCACGGACCTGTCGCAGCGGCTTGGCGTTTTCCTCGCTGCAGCACACCACCCCGGCAATCACATCGCCGTGGCCGCCGAGGAACTTGGTTGCGCTGTGGAGTACATACGTCGCGCCCAGGGCGATGGGGTTCTGCAGCACGGGCGTGGCAAACGTGGAGTCCACCGCTACCGGGACCTTGCCCGCCGCTGCGACCACGGCGCGGATGTCGACCAGGTCCAGGGTCGGGTTGGCCGGCGTCTCGATCATCACCAGCGCAGTCGTGGGGCGGATACGCGAGGCAATATCGGCCGCGTCCACGAACTCGGCCTCCAGTCCGGCCATGCCGCTGGCGAGCAGGTGATCTGAGGTCCCGTACAACGGACGCACGACCAGCACGTGTCCGCCGTCCTTCCTCACCGCCATCAGCAATGCCGCCAGCGCCGCCATCCCGGAGCCAAAAGCGACGCAGGCCTCGCTGGCTTCCAACTGGGCCAGCGCGTCCTCCACCCGTGCCACCGTGGGATTGTGGAGCCGTGCGTAGATCGGGTTGGCCGCGCTTGCCTCCCCGGCCACCAGCGCGTCGAAGCTGGCCGTACCTGCCGCCAGATCGGGCACCGGGTAGGTCGCGGAGAGGTCGATCGGCGGGGCGTGAACGCCCAACTGGCCGAAATCCTCGCGCCCGGCGTGGACGGCAAGCGTGTGAAGGTGCGGCATGCGATGGGGCTCCTTGGCTGTGGAGCCCCATTCTAGGATCGATTGCGCCCTTAGAAGCGGTAGATGGCAGCCAGCCCGGTCTCGCTGGGCATGCGGCCCTTGGGCACGACTACGACCTGGCCACCGTTGGCGATCACCTTCTCGGCGATATCGTCCAGCAGGTCCTCGCCGATGCCGCCTTCCGCGGCGAAGTCGACCGCACCGCTCTGCAGGTCCATGCGGCCGTTGACCTGCCGATCGGCTTCCACCAGCAAAGTGGATACGCGTGCGGACACGGCGCTGCGCGCCACCTGGGCGATATCGTCGTTGGCCAGCCAGCGCGCACGCGCGGCGTGGTACATGTCCACCAGCCCCGCCAGACGCTCCAGGTACTTGGGCTCCATGACGCGCCAGGCGCGCTCGCGCAGCTCGTCCAGGCTGATGGCGTCGGGATGCGTGTCGATCCCCTGCGGCAGCAGATAGGCGTTGTGGCTCAGCTTGCGGAACATCGCCTGATGCTCCGGCAGCGCGGCCAGCATCAGCGGCAGTCGCGCCGGACGCGAGAACTGCTCGGCGACCGCGCGATCAACCGCACGGAAGAACTGCTCGGTGTCGGCATCGACCAGCTTGCTGCGCTCGATCTGGCCGTCGTTGACGCCGGCGATGGTTGCCGCCGCTCCGCGCGCCCACGACGCCGGGCGCTGGCGCAGCGGGTCATCGCCAAGCACGGCCTCAAGCGTGTCGGGAAAGTCGTCGCCGGCTTCGAACGGATCCAGCGCATCGCGGTTGCCGACAAACATCTTGGCGCTGTGACGGTTGATCGCCAGCACCTGGTAGCGATCGGCGGACTGCACCATCCGCAGCAGCGGCTTGATGTGGAAGCTGTCGCCGACATTGACCAGCTCGGGCACGGCGCGCTGCAGGCGATAGACGCGGAACATGTCCGGCGAGACCAGCACCGCCAGTCCGTCCAGGGTGTGGTTCCAGAAGTTGCGCTCCTCGCCCAGCTTGCGCAGGTTGGCCAGCAGCGGCGCGGGATCCTTGTCCGGGTAGCGCTCCTTCCACGACGCCTCCGCCTTCTTGACCAGGTTGCCGAAACGGATAGGGTCCTGGCCGTTGTCCGGGTGGCTGCGGTGGGTCGGCTGATAGAGCGAAATGCACGGGCCGACCGGATCCTGGAACAGGTTTCCGGTGAAGTCGTCGATAAGTGAATGCATCGTGGCACCTCTGTGAACGTGAATTTGGGGGCGGCAAAACCCGGGTTCTGCGACCTGAATCCAGTCTACCCTCCCCGCCTGAAGGCAATGTCGCGACCCACCCTGCGCGCTGACTCGCGCCGGCGGGAGGAAGGGCGCGATGCCGTATCGTGGCGACATGCCCGAGTTGCCCTACCTTGCCGGTTACGATCCTGGACTTCGCCAACAGGTGCGCGAGTTGATCCGTCGCGACCGGCTGGGATCCTGGCTGCAGGAGCGCTACGACCAGGCCCACGAGGTGCGCACCGACGGCGCCCTTTACCAGTACGTGGTCGGGCTCAAGGATCGCCACATGCGCAAGGCGGCGCCGCTGGACAAGGTGGTATTCGACAACCGCCTGCAGGCGGTGCGGCACGCGCTGGGAACCCACACAGCGGTCTCGCGCGTGCAGGGTGGCCGGCTCAAGGCCAGCCGCGAGATCCGGATCGCCGGGGTTTTCCGCGATGCGCCAGAGCCGTTCCTGCGCATGATCGTCGTCCACGAACTGGCCCACCTGCGCCAGTCCGACCACAACCGCGCGTTCTACCAGCTGTGCAACCACATGGAGCCGGACTACCACCAGTTGGAATTCGATATGCGGCTGTACCTGACGCAGCTGGATCTGGCCAAGCGGAACTCAGTCCGGCAGTAGCGTCGGGTACGGCGCGATGCTCCGAATCACCGCCTCAGCCGCTGCAACCCCCGCAACAGATCGAAGGCAGTTGCTCGATCGCGTCCGGCCCGACCGGATAGCCGGCGAAGCCCAGCACGACGGCCAGATGGTTGGCATCCAGCGCCGCCGCCACCCGCAGGCGATGGCTGGAGGGAGCGAAATCGATCACTGCCGCAGGATCGACGTCGTGGATCGCATCTTCGATCCGACCCAGCGCCTGCGGGTCGAGCGCCATTGCGCCCGCCTTTTCGCCCATGTCGATGTGGAACTCGCTCATGCCGGTCCTCCTGCCTGATTTCGTGTTGCCAACCATCGTGCGCGGAGGGCGGCGGAGCGGCCGTGATCCGGGTCAAGCGTCGGGCAGACCGTAGCGCCGGTTGGAATTCTGTTCAGCCGGACCGGCCAGGACACCCGGATAGGGGGCAATTGTTTGCGGCTGCGTGTGGATTGCGGTGGGGTTGGCGCCCCCACGTGCAGGCAGATGGCGCCGCACCGTACGCTGGAAGAACAGGTTGTTGGGCACCTGCAGGACCGACGAGGATTTGCCGTCGATGCACTCCTGCAGCGTCGTGTAGATCAGGTTGATGTCCACGACCTGGCCTTTCAGCCCGGGCTTTTCGCCGTTTTCCAGCAATTCGATGTGGTCGTTCAGCCGGAACGGGCGCGTGGTGAGGATCAGCGCGGTGCAGAAGATGTTGGACAGCACGCTCCACGCCGCAAAGAACGCCACCGCGCCGACGGCGGCGAAGCCGGTGAACGCGGTCCACAGGATCGTCCCGGACACGCCAAAACGCTCCAGTATCAGCAGCAGCGCGCCGAACGAGACCAGGAACCCGAGCAGGCGCCGGCCGCCGACGGCCACCTGGGGCAGCAGGTTGTAGCGCTGACTGACCCGCTTGATCAGGTGCCGGCCCATTGCCCGCAACGCCCATGCCGCGATCAGGATCAGCACGATCTGCCCGGCCGGCAACAACACGTCCAGCCACTGCTGGGTCCACGCGGGAAACTGGTCTTTCATGATGATGGCGCGCTCAGGCATTGCGGCAGGAAGCGGCGCAGGATCCGCCAAACCGGCAAGGATACCGTCCGCCAGGGTTGTTTGCGGGGGGTGGCTTTTGTCATGGGTGCGCGAATCGTGCATCGGTTAGGCTGCAATATCCCAACGACGAGGTTCCTGTCCAATGAAGCACCCTCTCGCGCTGGCCCTGGCTGTGGCGCTGACCACCAGCCTGGCCGCATGCAGCCAGTCCGAAGCCAATCCGGCTGAGCCCAGCCAGTCCGCATCCCAGGACGGCAACACCGTGAACGAATCCAGCAACAACCCCTTCTTCACCGAGAGCAGCCTGCCGCTGCACTACCCCGCCTTCGACAAGATCACCGACGCCGATTTCGGCCCCGGTTTTGATCGCGGCATGGCCGAGCACCTGAAGGAAGTCGAGGCGATCGCCAACAACAGCGCAGCGCCGACTTTCGAGAACACCATCATCGCGCTGGAGAAATCCGGCGAGATCCTCGACCGCACCTCGACCGTGTTCTTCTCCCTGGTCGGTGCGGACACCAACGACACCCGCAAGGCGATCCAGGCCGAGTACGCGCCCAAGCTGGCCGCGCACCGCGACGCCATCGCGCTGAACCCGAAGCTGTTCGAGCGCATCCAGAAGCTGTACGACACCCGCGACTCGCTGGGCCTGGACGCCGAGGGCGTGCGCCTGGTCGAGCGCTACCACACCGACCTGGTCCGTTCGGGCGCCAAGCTTCCCGAGGCCGACAAGGTGCGTCTGAAGGAGATCAACGGCGAGCTGGCCAACCTGGGTACCAGCTTCAACCAGAACGTTCTGGCCGAGGTCAACGCCTCCGCCATCACGGTTGACAGCAAGGACGAACTGGCCGGCATGACCGACGACCAGATCGCCGCCGCGGCCGACGCCGCCAAGGCGGCCGGCAAGGACGGCAAGTACGTCATCGCCCTGCTCAACACCACCGGCCAGCCGCTGCAGTCGCAGCTGGAGAACCGCGCCCTGCGCGAGCGCCTGTACAAGGCCTCGATCAACCGTGGCAGCCGTGGCAACGAGTTCGACAACACCAGGCTGGTGTCGACGATCCTGAAGCTGCGCGCCGAGAAGGCCGGGATGCTGGGCTATCCGACGTACGCGGCCTACGTGCTGGCCGATGAAACCGCCAAGACCCCCGAGGCGGTCAACGAAATGCTCGGCAAGCTCGCCCCGCCGGCCGTCGCCAACGCCCGCCGCGAAGGCGCCGCGCTGCAGGCGATGATCGACAAGGAGCAGGCCGCCAAGGGCGAGCCGACCTTCAAGCTGGAGCCGTGGGACTGGGCGTACTACACCGAGAAAGTCCGCGCCGACAAGTACGACTTCGACGAGTCACAGCTCAAGCCGTACCTGGAAATGAAGAACGTGCTCGAGAACGGCGTGTTCTACGCCGCCGGCCAGCTGTACGGCCTGAGCTTCAAGCAGCGCACCGACCTGCCGGTCTATCACCCCGACGTGACCACGTATGACGTGTTCGACAAGGACGGCAGCCAGCTGGCGATCTTCGTGTTCGACCCGTTTGCCCGTCCGTCCAAGCGCGGCGGGGCGTGGATGAACTCCTACGTGTCCCAGTCCGAACTCACCGGCAACCTGCCGATCGTGGCCAACCACCTCAACATCACCAAGCCGACCAACGGCCCGGCGCTGATGACGTGGGACGAGACCACCACGATGTTCCACGAGTTCGGCCATGCGCTGCACGGCATGTTCTCCAACGTGAAGTACCCCTACTTCAGCGGCACCAGCGTGCCGCGGGACTTCGTCGAGTTCCCGTCCCAGGTCAACGAGATGTGGGCCGACTGGCCCAGCGTGCTGGCCAACTACGCCAAGCACTACAAGACCGGCGAGGCGATGCCGCAGGCGCTGCTGGACAAGGTGGCGGCAGCCTCCAAGTTCAACCAGGGCTTTGCCACCACCGAGTACCTGGGTTCGGCGATGCTTGACCAGAGCTGGCACCAGGCCAAGGCCGACGCCATCCCCGACGCCGCCGGCGTGATGGACTTCGAAGCCGCTGCGCTGAAAGCCAACGGCACCGACTACGCCGCCGTGCCACCGCGCTACCGCACGCCCTACTTCAGCCACATCATGGGCGGCTACGCAGCCGGCTACTACGCCTACATCTGGTCGGAAGTGCTGGACGCCAACACGGTGGAGTACATCAAGAAGAACGGCGGCCTGACCCGCGAGAACGGCGATCGCTTCCGCGACACCCTGCTCTCGCGCGGCGGCAGCAAGGACGCCCTGCAGCTGTTCCGTGACTTTGCCGGCCACGAGGCGGAGATCAACCCGTTGCTGGTGCGCCGAGGACTGGACGGCCCGGTCGCCGACGACGCCAAGGTGCCAGTCATCAAGGAGTAGCCCAGCCACGAGGCCTGGATCAAAAACGCCGCCGGGTTTGATCCCGGCGGCGTTTTTTTATGGCCTGAAGCGGGCCGTGTGAAGCAGACCACGCATCGAGTGGCGCTAGCTGCCACCCTCGAAGAGGTCACGGTATTCCGGCGCGATGTACGGCTTCAGGACGTCCGCCGGAACGTCCACCGTCTGCACGCCATCGGAGTACGGACCCACCTGGTAGGGCGAGAAAACAAAGCGCAGGCCGCGCAGCTTTCCCGCCGCTCCGGGCAAGGGCTCGAACTGGCCGAACTGCGCGGGCTCGGGTGCGGTGCCCTCGTCGATCATGCGTCCTGCACTGCGCATCATCCGGTTGCGTTCCGCAGGATCTGAGGCGTCGCCATCGATGCGCTGCGAGAGACGTGTGTGCAACTGCTCGCGGGCGTACTCGGAGACCGCTTTCCAGCCGGCGGGATCGGTTACGAGCTCTTCGGGGGTCAGCATCCTGTTGCGGGCCGGCAGCCAGTTGAAGCGCGCAAGCAGCGGCATGCCATGGGCGCCACCGGTGTAGCTGCTGCCATCGGCGGCCCAGGAAACGAGCTGCGGCGTGCGCAGCAATTCGACAAAGCTCAGCGAGAGGTCGTAGGGCGCGTTGCTGCCGCCGTCTTCCGCAGGTGGACGCGACTGCGCGGCCTGGATCATTTCCCCGCGGGCGCTGTCGGCATAGGCTTTCATGCGCCTGGCCAGGCCCGGATAGGCCGACGCGTCACCCTGGTAGCTGATGCCGACGAGGTAGTCGCTGGTGCCTTCCACGATATCTTCCAGCACCACCGGCTGGTCGTCGGTCACCGGGTCGGGCAATCCAGGCGCCGGCTGGGTTGCGCCGGTGCCGGTGGGACCCGCGGTGTCGGGCGGCGAGCGATCGCAGCCGACTGCAGTGACCAGCAAGCCGGCCATGAGCGCGGCGATAAGTGGCGTGTGACGCATGCAGTGATCCCCCTGGACGAATTACGTGCAGCCTAGCCGCGCTGACGTGACGCCCAAATGCACGGGAGCCCGGCGCAGCCATGCGCGCGGCTGGACTCCACTCGCGGACCGCTCAGGCCGCGCTGCGTATCACCACTCGGTGCGGTGCGGGATCAGGCCCTGCAGCTCCTCGTCGGTCAGGTTGCGCCACTGGCCGATCTTCAGGCGGCCCAGCTTGACGTTGCCGATGCGCACGCGCACCAGCGTCTTGACCCGGAACTTGAAATACGCCGCCATCAGGCGAATCTGGCGATTGAGTCCCTGCACCAGAACAATGCGGAAGCCGAAGCGGCCCAGCTTGGTGGTCTTGCAGGGCAGCGTGGTCTGACCGTGGATGGGCACGCCCTTGGCCATCGCGCGCAGGAATTCGGGTGTCACGTCGTGGTTGACCGCCACCAGGTACTCCTTCTCCAGCTTGTTCTCCGCGCGCAGGATCTCGTTGACGATGTCCCCGTTGCTGGTCAGCAGGATCAGCCCTTCCGAATCCTTGTCGAGCCGGCCGATCGGAAAGATCCGCTGCTCGTGGCCGATGAAGTCGATGATGTTCCCGTCCACCGCTGACTCGGTCGTGCAGGTGATCCCGACCGGCTTGTTGAGCATGATGTAGACGTGCTTGCGCTTGCCCTTGGCGACGGTCTTCACCCGCAACGCCTGACCATCCACCTTGACCTCGTCATCCTCACCGACTTCCGAGCCGACCCGCGCGCGGATGCCGTTCACGGTCACCCGGCCTTCGGAGATCAGGCGATCGGCTTCGCGGCGGGAGCAGAACCCGCTTTCGCTGATGTGTTTGTTGAGGCGCATGACGGGATGGGGACCGGTGGGGGCCGCGTAGGCTGGCACAAGTGTCCCTCAATGGCGAACACCGGTGGAAGATCCACCGATGCGCGGCGCCCGGGTAAGGTTTGCCGGGCTTACTCGACGAGCGACAGGTAGGCCGGGTGGCGCTTGGTCCATCCAGCGGCGTAGCTGCATTCCGGACGCACCTTCCACTTGTGCTGGCTGGCGTGCTGGAAGGCCGCTTCCACCAGCTGTCCGGCGATGCCGCGGCCGCCAATTTCCGACGGCACGCCGGTGTGGGTGATGACCATGACGTTCCCATCGCGGTGATAGTCGAGCACCGCGTCGGTGCCATCCACGGTGAGGATGAAACGGCCGGCATCGGCGTCGTGGCGCGGCGCCGGGGTTTGCGCTGGGGTGTTCTCCGGGGATTGGCCGGCCATGGGTAGCTCCTGACTGTGTGGGATCGCAGTCAATCTACTACCGCAGGCATTCACCGCGGATGAGCACCGGGCAACAGGCAAGCGGGTCGAAAGCGAGGCTGACGCAGCGGGCGACCCGTCCTGCGGGCGGCCCTACCCGAACGACGGAGTCAGCAACTCGCGCAGGAAGTGGCTGCCGATGGCGGGATTGAGCATCAGCACGAACAGCACACCGTAGATCGCGCCCGACAGGTGCGCGCTGTGGTTGGTCCGGCCGCCGCCGCTGCGGTCCATCCAGAACGAATAGCCCACGAAGAACACGCCGTACAGGATCGCCGGCACCGGCAGGAAGAACACGAAGATCAGCGACCACGGCTTGACCAGGATGAAGGCGAACAACACCGCCGATACCGCCCCGGACGCGCCCAGGCTGCGGTAGTTGCGGTCGCCCTTGTGGCGCACGTAGGTGGGCATGATCGCCACCACGATCGCCGACAGGTAGAACAGCGCGAAGCCCACTGGCCCGATCATCTGGGTGATCAGCTGCTCGGCGAAGCGGCCGAAGAAAAACAGCGTGATCATGTTGAACAGCAGGTGCTGCCAGTCGGCGTGGATGAAGCCGTGGGTGATCAGGCGGTCGTACTGCTTCGCGCCGCTGATGGCCGGCGGCCACAGGATCAGGCGTTCGAGCAGGCGCGGATTTCCGAACGCCTGCCAGGAGACCAGGACGGTGACGGCGATGATGGCCAGGGTGATCATGAATCAGACTTTCCGGTAGTGGTCGACGACGCGGTAGCGGCGGGCATACAAGCCGAATACCAGCGCGGCCACCAGGGCGAAGGCGGCGAAGAAGAACATCTGGAATGAGGCGGTGCTGAGCCCGGTGGCGGCGATGTTGCCGGTCACCGCATCGTTGCGGACCGCGGCGTTGGCCAGCAGCACCCACAGGTTGCCGATGGTGGTGGTCAGGTTCCAGAAGCTCATCACCACGCCCTTCATGGCCAGCGGCGCCTGGCTGTAGGCGAACTCGAGCCCCGTCGCCGAGACCAGTACCTCGCCGAAGGTCAGCAGCGCGTACGGCAGCACCTGCCAGACGATGGACATCGGATCGCCGTTGTCCATGGCCACCTGGATGCCGCCGATGACGATCCACGCCAGGCCGCTGAAGGCGATGCCCGCGGTCATCCGGCGCAGAGCGGTGGGTTCCCAGCCGAAGCGACGCAGCGCGGGGTACAGCACCATGTTGTTGAACGGGATCAGAATCATCACCAGGGCCGGGTTCAGCGCCTGCATCTGCGATGAGACGAACCATTCGGGCTTGGTCATCGCGTTGCCCTGGATGACCCAGGTCGAGGCCTTCTGGTCGAACAGCGAGAAGAACGGAGTGGTCAGCGCGAAGATCACCAGCACGCGCAGGACGCTGCGCACGCCGTCGACCGCCATGTCCGGATGCACGCCGCGGGCCCTATCCAGCTGCATATAGGCGCCGCCGCCCACGCCGACCAGCAACACCACCAGCGCGATGCAGAACGCGATCACGAATCCCAGGGTCGGAATCAGTGCGAACGAGGCGGCGGCCACGACCACGCCCGCCATCGCCATCCACAGGCCCATCCTCCCCTGCCCCGGCTTCTCGGCCAGCAACGCGGTGCGGATGACCCGCGAGAAGGAGTCCGGATCCGCCACCGTGGCCGGCGGGACGACCACGTAGTGCTTGCGGCCCAGCCAGAACACCAGGGTGGCGATGAACATCAGCGCGCCCGGGATACCGAAGGCCACGCTGGCACCAAAGTGCTTGAGAAACAACGGCATCATCAGCGAGGCGAACAGCGAGCCGAAGTTGATGATCCAGTAGAAGCCGTCAAAGACGAGCTTCGCCAGGTGCTTGTTGGTGCGGTCGAACTGGTCGCCGACAAAGGACGCCACCAGCGGCTTGATGCCGCCCGCGCCCAGCGCGATCAGGCCCAGGCCGGTGAAGAACCCGGTGCGGCTGTCCTCGAACATCGCCAGGCAGGCGTGGCCGGCGCAGTAGATCAGGCTGAACCACAGGATGGTGTTGTACTTGCCGAAAAACCGGTCCGACAGGTAGCCGCCCAGCAACGGGAAGAAGTACACACCGATCATGAAGGTGTGCATCAGGTCCTTCGCCGCCAGCTCGCGCTCGGTGCCTTCCAGGATGTGCTGCAGCAACGTCGAGGTGATCAGGAACTGCACCAGGATGTTGCGCATGCCATAGAAGCTGAAGCGCTCGCATCCCTCGTTGCCGATGATGTAGCGGATCTGGCGCGGGAACCGGGCCTTGCCGGTCGCCGCGGCGGCGTTGGTCGTCATCGTTGGATGGTCCGGAAAAATCGAAACCCGGAGCCTACGCGAAGCCGGTCGCCAACGCCCCTGCCGCTGGCGCTCTTGCGCTCAATCAGAAGCTGCGGCTCGCGGACACGCCCACCTGCCAGTGGCGCCCCGGCGCCGGCTCGTAGTAGCGGCCGTTGCCGTCGTTGACGATGACCGAGCCGATGATGTCGCGGTCAAAGACGTTGTTGAGCCGTGCGAAACCGCGCCACTCCAGCCCGTCGCGCTGGATGCGGTGCTCGGCGGCCAGGTCGAAGCGCGCGGCCGCCGGTGCGTATTCGGAGTTGGCATCGTCCACGGCGATGCGGTCGGTGAACTGGCCTTCCAGCATCACGTCGGTCGAGGCGAGCGGGCTCCAGCGCAGCTCCGACCAGGCGGTATTGCGCGCCAGCCCCGGGATCCGTCGCCCGGCCTGGATAATCAGGCTGTCGTCACCGCAGGGCGGCGTCCCGCAGGCGGCGAAATCGGTCAGGTATTCGGCGTCCAGGAAGGTGTAGGCGCCCGACAGGTGCCACTGCGGCGCAAACTCGACGGTGCCGGCCAGTTCGACACCTCGCCGCCGCGACACGCCGGCGTTGCCGTACACGCTGCGCCCGCCCTGGTTGGCGACCACCACCAGCTCGTCGCGGGTCCGGCTCTGGAACACCGCCCCGGACCACTCCCAGCCGTCGCGCCGTGCGCGGACGCCGGCTTCGATGTTGCGGCTGCGCGCCGGCTCAAGGCCATCGTTGAGGCCGCTACGATCGTCATCGCGGTAGGCCAGCTCCGACAGGGTGGGCGTTTCGAATCCGGCGCCCGCGTTGGCGTACACGCTCAGCCACGGGGTCGCGCGGAACAGCACTCCGGCGACCGGCGAGGTGCGCGCGTACTCCAGCGAACCGCTGTCATCGGGGTTGTCGGCGGTGATGTAATGGTCGCGCGAGTTGAAACGCACCTGGCTGCGGCGTGCGCCCAGGTTGATCCGCCAGCGATCGGCCGGAGCCCACTCGGCCTGCGCGTAGACATCGCGGGCAGTGACGCGGTCGTCCTGATCGCGGCGGAGCTTGCCCACCACGCCGATGCGGTCGCCGATGAAATTCTCGAAACCGCGCCGGCGCTCCTCCGACACCTGGTGTTCCAGCCCGGTGGTCAGCGAGAACGGCCGCTCCAGGAGACTCGAGGCCCATTGCCAGCGCAGGTCGGCGCCGCTGTAGTCGCGATCCAGGTCGATCGCCCCGCCGCCGTGCATGGGGTTCTTCCGCTGGACGATGACGGGCACGGACAGCATCTGGGTGGTCTTGCGACTGCCGGCGTGGGCCGTCAGTCGCAGCGTCTGCGATTCGCCGAGCGCCTGCTCGATCCGGGCGCCGGCCTGGCCCTGGCGGACCGTCTTGCGGGTGTCGAACGCGAGCGCGCCATCGCTGGCAGCCCGACGGTCACCACGCAACTGGCCCGCGGTCAGCCCCTGCGGGTCGTCGGCCTCCAGGTCCAGGCCATTGACCAGCACGGTGTAGCGCGTCCCCGTGCCGGCGACGCCTTTGAGTACCGCCTGGCCGCTGCGCCGATGCGAGCGGCTGTGGCGTCGATAGCCGTCGCTGCGCACATCGGCGAAATCGCCGACGAAGCTGCCGTCGTTCCCGTCACCCCACGGGGTCTGGAACGACAGCGAGGACTGTTGCAAACCGTAGCCGCCCAGCACAAGGCCGGCGGAGAGCGTCGGTTCGGCGGGTGCCGATGCGGTAAACAGCGAAATCACGCCGCCCGAGGCGTTGCCGTACAGCGCCGAGAACGGGCCGCGCAGCACTTCGATGCGCTCCGCCGATGCGATCGGAAAATGCGACACCTGCCCCTGCCCGTCCGGCATCGTGGCGGGGATTCCGTCGGTGTAGAGCCGCACGCCTCGTACGCCAAAGGTTGCCCGCGCGCCGAAGCCACGGATCGAGATCTGCAGGTCCTGGGCGTCGTTCTGGCGATTGCGCGCCACCACGCCAGGTATCCGGTCCAGGGACTCGGACAGGTCGATGGCCGGACGCGCCCGATGGATGGCGTCGGCTTCCACCACGTCGATGGCGGCCGGCACCACGAGGGCGTCGGCCGGGATCCGGGTCGCCGAGGCCACGACCGAAGGCAGCTGCACCGCGGCAGCTGGCTGCCCGGACTGGTCGCCTTGCGGCTGGCCGGACGCCTGCGCGCTCACGCCCGCGGGCAGGCCCAGGGCAATCAGCAGGCAGCCGTGCAGGAGCGAAGCGCGCGGCTCCGCGTTGCGGGCGGGTAGTCGCATGGTGCAAAACCTCGTCGTCGCGGTCACAGCGCCGCGGTCAATGGATGCGCAGCCTACCGTGCAACACGCGAACGGCCTGAACGCGACACTCACGTGCGACCGCTCGCAGGCGCGCAATCACCGCGACTTAAAGTCCGGAACGCGACTATTTCCGCTTTGCTGCGCTGCGTTTTGGCCGGCGGCAATGAGACGGGCTCTGCCGGATCCCTCGCGACCCCTGTTCATATTTCACGCCGCCAGTATTGACAACAAAAGAATGATCGTTCATTCTCCCCCGGTCTGAGCGGCCTTCCGCTCTTTTTTCTTCCAATTCCCGAGTCCATTCCCATGTCCAGGTCCCCCCGCCGCTTGGTTTTCCTGCCGTTGGCGCTCGCCATCACCCTCGCCGCCTGTGGCGGTGAGCCGGAAGCACAGCAGCGGCCCCCGACACCGGTCACGGTAGTAACGCTCGCTCCGGAAACCACGACCCTGACCCGCGAGCTGCCGGGCCGGACCACCGCCTTCCAGATTGCCGAGGTGCGGCCGCAGGTCAGCGGCATCGTCGCCAAGCGGCTGTTCCAGGAAGGCAGCATGGTCAGGGCGGGGCAGCCGCTGTACCAGTTGGACAACGCGGCCTACAAGGCCTCGGCCGCGACCGCGCAGGCGCAGCTGGCCCGCGCCAGGGCGACGTTGGTGGCAGCGCGGCTCACCGCCGCGCGCTCCAGCGACCTGGCAAAGATCGATGCGGTGAGCAAGCAGGACAATGAGAACGCGATTGCCGCGCTGCGCCAGGCCGAGGCCGAGGTCGCTGCCGGCCAGGCGGCCGTGCAGAGCGCCCAGGTGACCCTGGGCTTTGCCCACATCACCGCTCCGATCAGCGGCCGGATCGGCAAATCCTCCGTCACCCAGGGCGCGCTGGTGACCGCCAACCAGCCCGAGGCGCTGGCCACGGTGCAGCAGCTGGATCCGATCTACGTCGACCTCACCCAGTCGGCCAGCGAACTGCTTGAACTGCGCAAGGGACTCGCGTCGGGAAAGCTGGAGGACGGCCGCAGCATGCCTGTCACGATCCTGCTGGAGGACGGCACCGAGTTCGGCCAGAAAGGCGAGCTGGAGTTCTCCGAGGTCAGCGTCGATCCCACCACCGGCAGCTACGCGCTGCGGGTCAAGGTCGCCAACCCCGACGACCTGCTGCTGCCTGGCATGTACGTGCGCGCGGTGATCGGCGGCGGCGTCCGCCAGAACGCGATCCTGGTGCCGCAGCAGGGCATCACCCGCGACCCCAAGGGGCACGCGACGGCGATGGTGGTCAACGCCGAGAACAAGGTTGAAGTGCGCCAGGTCAAGGTCAGCCGCACCATCGGCGACAAGTGGCTGGTGGATGACGGCCTGGTGGCAGGCGACCGGGTGATCGTCGAGGGCCTGCAGAAGGTGCAGCCCGACGCGCCGGTGCAGCCGACCGAAGCCGGAGCTGAGGCCCAGGCCCCGGCCGCCCCCGGCGCTGCCGCGCCCGCGCCAGCCCAACCGGCGGCCGCGTCGCCCGGCACACCCAATCCCGATGCCGCCGACCCGGCGCCGCCCGCCGATGCAGCCACGCCCGCTGACGACGCGCCGGCCTCGAAGCAGTAAGCAGAGAATCCCCCATGGCCCACTTCTTCATTGACCGCCCGATTTTCGCCTGGGTGATCGCGATCATCGTGATGCTCGCCGGCTCGCTGGCGATCTTCACCCTGCCCATCTCCCAGTACCCGACGATCGCGCCGCCCACGGTGTCGATCAGCGCCAACTATCCGGGCGCGTCCGCGCGGGTGGTCGAGGACTCGGTGACCCAGATCATCGAGCAGAACCTGAAAGGCCTGGACGGCCTGATGTACTTCTCCTCCACCAGCGAGGCCAACGGCAGCGCGTCGGTCACCCTGACCTTCGAGGAAGGCACCGACCCGGACACCGCCCAGGTGCAGGTGCAGAACAAGCTCCAGTCCGCCATGCCGCTGATGCCGCAGGAAGTCCAGCGCCAGGGCGTGAACGTCAGCAAGTCCTCCAGCGGATTCCTGCAGGTCATCGGCTTCGTGTCCGAGGACGGCAGCCTGGAGAAGGACGACATCGCCGACTACGTGGGGGCAAACATCGCCGATCCGCTCAGCCGCGTCCCCGGCGTCGGCAACATCCAGGTGTTCGGCGCCAAGTACGCCATGCGCATCTGGCTCGACCCCGACAAGCTCGACACCTACGCCTTGACCCCGGCCGACATCACCGCCGCGCTGCAGGCGCAGAACGCGCAGGTCGCCGTGGGCACGCTGGGCGGTGCACCCGCGATCGATGGCCAGCAGATCAACGCGACCATCACCGCGCAGGACCGCCTGCAGACCCCGGAACAGTTCCGCAACATCATGCTGCGCAACAACAAGGACGGCTCGGTGCTGCGGCTGGGCGACGTGGCCCGGGTCGAGCTGGGCGCGGAGAACTACGAGTTCATCACCCGCTACAACGGCCAGACCGCGACCGGTGTGGCGATCTCGCTGGCCACCGGCGCGAACGCGCTGGACACGGCCGATGGCGTGAAGAAGACCCTCGAGGAGCTGAAGCCGTTCTTCCCGCCGGGCCTGGTGGCGGTCACTCCGTTCGACTCCACCCCGTTCGTCCGGGTGGCGATCAAGGGCGTGATCATGACCCTGATCGAGGCGATCGTGCTCGTGTTCCTGGTCATGTACCTGTTCCTGCAGAACTTCCGCGCGACCCTGATCCCGACCATCGCCGTGCCGGTGGTGCTGCTGGGCACGTTCGGCATCCTCGCGGCGCTGGGCTTCTCGGTGAACATGCTGACCATGTTCGCGATGGTGCTCGCGATCGGCCTGCTGGTGGATGACGCGATCGTGGTGGTGGAGAACGTCGAGCGACTGATGAGCGAGGAAGGCCTGTCGCCACTGGAGGCCTCGCGCAAGTCCATGGACCAGATCACCGGCGCCCTGGTCGGCATCGGCCTGGTGCTGTCGGCGGTGTTCGTGCCGATGGCGTTCTTGGGCGGATCGACCGGCGTGATCTACCGGCAGTTCTCCGCCACGATCGTGTCGGCGATGGGCCTGTCGGTGCTGGTCGCCATCGTGCTGACGCCGGCGCTGTGCGCGACGATGCTCAAGCCGATCAAGCCCGGTGAACACGGCAAGACGACCGGCTTCTTCGGCTGGTTCAACCGCCACTTCGACAGCGGCAGCGCCAAGTACCAGCGCGGCGTGCGCTCGATGATCGGTCGCCGCAAGCGCTACATGGGCATCTTCGCGCTGATGGTGCTGCTGATGGGCTTCCTGTTCCTGCGCCTGCCCAGCTCGTTCCTGCCGCCGGAGGACCAGGGCATCCTGTTCTCCGAGATCGTCGCGCCCGTCGGTGCGACCCAGCAAAGGACCATGGAGTCGATCAAGAAGGTCGAGTCCTACTTCCTGGAGAACGAGAAGGAAGCCGTGGAGTCGGTCTTCTCCATCCAGGGCTTCAGCTTCAGCGGCACTGGCCAGAACAGCGGCATGGCCTTCATCAAGCTCAAGGACTGGAGCGAGCGCAAGGACGAGGACCTGGCGGCCACGGCCGTGGCCGGTCGCGCGATGATGGGCCTGTCGGGAATCAAGGACGCATTCGCGTTCGCGTTCTCGCCGCCGGCGATTCCCGAGCTCGGCACGTCGGCCGGTTTCGCCTTCTACCTCAAGGACAACGCCGGCCTCGGCCACGACGCGCTGGTCAATGCGCGCAACCAGTTGCTCGGGGCTGCCTCGCAGGATCCGATGCTGGTCAACGTGCGCCCCAACGGCAAGGAAGACGCGCCACAGTTGCGTCTGGACATCGACCAGCAAAAGGCGGCAGCGCTGGGCCTGTCGGCGGCGCAGATCAACGCGACGCTGGCGGCTGCCTGGGGCGGCCAGTACATCGATGATTTCATCGATCGCGGCCGGGTCAAGCGGGTGATGTTGCAGGCCGATGCGCCGTTCCGGATGGTGCCCGAGGATTTCAACCGCTGGTCGGTGCGCAACAACGAGGGCGAGATGGTGCCCTTCTCGGCCTTCGGTACCTCGCGCTGGGAATACGGCTCGCCGCGCCTGGAGCGATACAACGGCGTGCCGGCAATGGAGATCAACGGCGAGGCGGCCCCAGGCGAAAGCTCGGGTGCGGCGATGGACCGCGTCGAGGAGCTGGCGTCGCAGTTGCCGCCGGGCTTCGAGATCGAGTGGACCGGCCTGTCCTTCCAGGAACGCGCCGCCGGTGCGCAGACCCCGCTGCTGTACACCCTCTCGCTGCTGATCGTGTTCCTCTGCCTGGCCGCGCTGTATGAGAGCTGGACCATCCCGACGGCCGTGTTGATGGTCGCCCCGCTGGGCATCCTGGGCACGGCGCTCGCCGCATCCATGCGCGGCATGGAGCGTGACGTGTATTTCCAGGTCGCCATGCTGACCACCGTCGGGCTGACCAGCAAGAACGCGATCATGATCATCACCTTCGCCAGGGACTACATGGAGAAGGAAGGCATGGACCTGATCCGCGCGACCATGAAGGCCGTGCACGAGCGCCTGCGCCCGATCCTGATGACTTCGCTGGCCTTCGGCATGGGCGTGCTACCCCTGGCCATCGCCACCGGCGCGGGCTCGGGTGCACAGCGCGCGATCGGTACCGGCGTGCTCGGCGGAATGATCGTCGGCGCCCTGCTGGGCCTGTTCTTCGTCCCGCTCTTCTTCGTGGTCATCGAGTTGCTGTTTGACCGTGACCTGCGCAAACCCGCTGCCGAAGCCCTCGCAGCAGGAGACGACCGCAATGCATAAGCCACTTGTGACCGCGCTCGCGCTGGCGACCAGCCTGTTCGTGTCCGGCTGCGCGATGCTCGAGCCGCGGGTGCCGGAAGTGGCCCCCGCGATCCCCGCCGAGTGGCCGCTTCCGCCGACCACCTCGGCCGATGCCAATCGGCCGTCCACGGCCGCCGCCCAGCCGCAGATGGACCTGGGCGCAACACCGGTTGCCGATGTGGGCTGGCGCGACTTCTTCGTCGATCCGCGACTGGAGCAGCTGATCGGCCAGGCCCTGGAAAACAACCGCGACCTGCGCGTGGCGGTGCTCAATGTCGAGCGCGCGCGTTCGCAGTACCGCATCCAGCGCGCCGACCGGGTGCCTTCCGTGGGCGCCAGCGCGGAGCTGCAACGCACCGGCGGTGACGCGCCGGTCACCGACCTTTATACCGCCGGGGTGGGCATCGCGCAGTTCGAGCTGGACCTGTTCGGCCGCGTGCGCAGCCTCAGCCACGCAGCGCTGCAGAGCTACTTCGCCAGCGAGGAGTCGCGCCGTGCCGCGCAGCTCGCGCTGGTGGCCGAAGTGGCCAACACCTACCTGACATTGGCTGCCGACCAGGAACTGCTGCGCGTCACCGAAGCGCGGCTGGCGAACCAGCAAGCCGCCTTTGACCTGACTGAGAAACGCTTCGAGCTGGGCGCGCTGTCGGCGCTGGATGTCAACCAGGCCCGCACCACGGTAGAAACCGCGCGCTCCGACGTGGCCCGGTTCGCCGGCCAGGTGGCCCAGGACATCAACGCACTGACCTTGCTGGTGGGCGACACGCTCGATCCTGCGTTGCTGCCGACCCGGTTCGAACCGGCCGTGAGCGGCCTGGCCGGGCTGCCTGCCGGCCTGCCCTCCAGCGTGTTGCTGCGCCGGCCCGACGTGATGTCCGCGGAGCACCGCCTGCTGGCCGCGAACGCCAACATCGGCGCCGCGCGCGCCGCCTTCTTCCCCTCCATCAGCCTGACGGGGTCGATCGGCTCGGCGAGCGATGAGCTGTCGGGGTTGTTCAAGTCCGGCAACGGCGTGTGGTCGTTCATGCCGCAGATCAACCTGCCGATTTTCCAGGGCGGCCGCCTGCGCGCCAACCTGGGCATGGCAACGGCGGATCGCGACATCGCCCTGGCCGAGTACGAGAAGTCGATCCAGAGCGGCTTCCGCGAAGTCGCCGACGCGCTCGCGCTCAGCAAGACGCTGGCCCAGCAGCGCATCGCGCAGGAAGCCCTGCTGCAGGCGGCCACGCGTACCAACGAGCTGAGCCAGGCCCGCTACGACGCCGGCCTGGACAGCTACCTCACGCTGCTGATCACCCAGCGCACGCTGTACGACGCCCAGCAGTCGCTGGTGGCCACGCTGCTTGCCGAACAGGCCAACCGCGTCACGCTGTACAAGGTGCTGGGCGGAGGCTGGGTCGAAGGCCAATGAACGCCACGCCGGACCTTCCTGGAGCCAACAAGGCCGAAGCGCGCGTGGAGGCGCAGCGCGAGCGGATCCTTGTCGCCGCGCAGAAATGCTTCGTCGAGCGCGGCTTCCACGGCGCCAGCATGGCCAACATCGCCGACACAGCCGGAATGAGCGCGGGCCTGATCTACCGGTATTTCGCCGGCAAGAACGAGATCATCCTGGCCATCGTCGAGCACCAGCTGGCGATGCTGCTCAAGGACATGAACCTCAAGCGCAAGGTCGACATCACCGCCGAACTGATCGCCAGCTTCGACCGGTGCGGCGACGATGAAACCCGCGGCATGAACCCGGCGCTGCTGCTGGAAATGTCCGCCGAGGCGACCCGCGATCCCAGCATCGCCGCCTCCCTGGACGGTTTTGACCGGGCGATGCGGGGCGCGTTGGCCGGTTGGCTGGCCGAGGACGACGAGGACGGCCGCCCCGGCCTGCCGCACGCGCTGGCCCAACAACGCGCCCTGTTGATGCAGCTGCTGTTTGAAGGCCTGAAGGTGCGCCAGACCCGCGAACCGGACCTGGACCGCACCCTGCTTGAGGCGGCGCTGCGCGAATTCGTGCCGCAGCTGCTCAAACCGTCTTGAAATGATGATCCACGGTCGCCGCCGGCGCGTACTTCGGGCGCTGGCAGCGGGCCATGATTTTCACCGGCCGATGGACGTCAGGCGGAATGACTCGAAAGCTCGTCGATCAGCGTCATCGCTGCACACGGGTTTCGCTCTTTCGCCCCACTGATGAAGAAAACGAACACGTCCCGCTGCTTTGGATCCGGCTTGGCGGGTCGCGGACCGATTCGCGGCAGGTCGCCGGGTTCCCGGCCGCTGGCCCAGAGTCTTGCCCGGCGCGCCCAGTCCTTGATGGCGCCGCGCTCATAGCCGGTGATGCTGTCAGCGTGTGAGCGCATCAGTCGCGCGTAGACAAAATCGCCGGTGATATCGGCAAACGAGGGCTCCTCGTTCGAGTCGGTGAACACCGTCGCCATACCGTGGCTGCGCACGAGATCCAGATAGGCGGAGTCAACGAATGCCGGATCGCGCACATCCAGCGCGTGGCGCAATCGCCGGCCGTTCGCTTTTTTCGGCAGCAGGTCGAGGAATTTCGCGAAATCCTCCGCGTCGAGCTTGTGCCTGGCGGTGAACTGCCAGACCAGCGGCCCAAGGCGATCGCCCAGTTCGACAATGCCGTTGATGAAGTCGTCAATCTGCGGGCCCGTGTTCGCCAAGATGCGGGATTCCACGATGCGTCTGGGCGCTTTCGCCGAAAACACGAATCCCTCAGACGTTTCATCCCGCCACTTCGCGTAGATCGCCGGCTTCTGCGCGCGGTAATAGGTGCCGTTGATCTCGATGGCGGTCAGATGCCGGCTGGCGTACTCCAGCTCGCGACGCTGCGCCAACCCGGCGGGATAGAACATTCCCGCGCGCCAAGGCGCGTATGTCCATCCGCCGATGCCGACACGGATGCGATCGACGCCGGGCGCTGCAGTTTTGTCAGGAGCGCGCTTGGCGTCGGACATATGCAGACTCCGCTTGGGAACGCGGCCAGTCTGGCACGGACTAGAGTTCGGGGACGTGCGCGCCGCGCAGTTGCGCACCCAGGAAAGCTGCGGTCCTGCTGGCCGGTGATTTTGCGACGTCCGACGGCGTCCCCTGCACCACCACTCGCCCACCCTCGTCGCCGGCACCGGGCCCGATATCGATGATCCAGTCGCTGGCTGCCGCTACCCGCATGTCGTGCTCGACCACGATGACGGTGTTGCCCGCTTCCACCAGCCCGTCCAGCTGGCGCATCAGCACGTCCACGTCGGCCGGATGCAGGCCGGTGGTCGGCTCGTCGAGCAGGTACACCGTTCCTCGCCGCTGCGCGCGCTGCAGCTCGCTGGCCAGCTTGATGCGCTGGGCCTCGCCGCCTGACAGTTCCGTGGCCAGCTGGCCCAGCCGCAGATAGCCCAGCCCGATCTCGCGCAGCACCTCCAGCGGGCGCAACACTGCCGGGGCGTCGGCAAAGAAGTCGGCCGCCGCATCCACCGTGAGCGCCAACACTCCGGCGATGGTGAGGTCGCGCCAGGTGATCTCCAGGGTCTCGGCGTTGTAGCGGGCGCCGTGGCACTGCGGGCACGGCGCATAGACGCTGGGCATGAACAGCAATTCCACGCTGACGAAGCCCTCGCCCTCGCAGGTCGGGCAGCGGCCCTTGGCGACGTTGAACGAGAACCGCCCCGCGTCGTAACCCCTGGCGCGCGCTTCCGGCGTGGCGGCGAACAGCTTGCGGACCTGGTCGAACAGTCCGGTGTAGGTCGCGAGGTTGGAGCGCGGCGTGCGGCCGATCGGCTTCTGGTCAACCACCACCAGCCGCCTGACTGCGTCGAGTCCGGCAACGATCCGGCCGCCGCGGGTCACCGGAGCGGACTCCAGCGGGTCGTCCTCATCACTGTCGCTGTCGGCCGGTTTACCAAGGTGCTCGGACAGCAACTCGACCAGCGCCTGGCTGACCAGGCTGGACTTGCCCGAACCGGATACCCCGGTGACGGTGGTGAAGACCCCCAGCGGGAAGGCAACGGCGAGCTGGTCAAGGTTGTTGCGGCTGATGCCCTCCAGTCGCAGCCAGTCGGTGGGAATGCGCGGCGTACGCCCCGCCTCAGCGATCGGCCCGCCGGGTTTGTCGCTGCACGCGGCGTCAACCCTCGCGCCAGGCGACGGGAACAGGTAGCGCGCGGTCTGCGACTCGCTCACCCTGGCCAGCCCATCCAGCGGACCGCTGTAGACCACGCGACCGCCCTGCTCGCCCGCCGCCGGGCCGATATCGACCACCCAGTCGGCGCGGCGGATCACGTCGGTTTCGTGCTCGACCACGAACAGTGAGTTGCCGGCGCCTTTGAGCTGATCCAGCGCCGCCAGCAGCGCCCGCGTATCGGCCGGATGCAGCCCGGCCGACGGCTCGTCGAGCACATACACCACCCCAAACAAGTTGGAGCGGATCTGGGTGGCCAGCCGCAACCGCTGCAGCTCGCCCGGCGACAGCGTGGGCGTGGTGCGCTCAAGGGTCAGGTAGCCCAGGCCCAGCGCGACGATGACCTCGATCCGCGCCAGCAGGTCGGCGGCAATGCGCTGCGCGACGATCGCCTGCTCCGGATGTTCATGCGCTTGCGGCGAATCTGCTGCCGCGCCGTGCGCGACCGGCTCCAGCAGCACAGCGAGTTCCTTCAGCGGCAGCCGCGACAACTCGCCGATATCCAGCCCGGCAAACGTGACCGACAGCGCCTCGCGACGCAGACGCTTGCCCTCACACAGCGGGCACATCGCACTGACCATGTAGCGCGCGACACGCTTCTTGATCATCGCGCTCTGGGTGGTCGCGAACGTGTGCAGCACGTAGCGCTGCGCGCTGGTAAACGTGCCGTTGTAGCTGGGGTTGTCGCCGCGCTCGATCGCCTCGCGGGTCTGCGCAGGGCTCAGGTCGCGGTACACCGGCACCACCGGCTGCTCATCGGTGAAGAGGATCCAGTCGCGCTGCTCCTGCGGCAGTTCCCGCCAGGGAATGTCGATGTCGTAGCCCAGCGTGACCAGGATGTCGCGCTGGTTCTGGCCGTGCCACGCCGGCGGCCAGGCGGCGATCGCGCGCTCGCGGATGCTTAGGGTGTCGTCAGGCACCATCGAGCGTTCGCTGACCTCATGCACGCTGCCCAGACCGTGGCAGCGCGGACATGCACCCTGCGGCGTGTTGGGCGAAAACCCGTCGGCATAGATGATCGGCTGCCCGGGCGGATAGTCGCCGGCGCGGGAATAGAGCATGCGCAGCGAGTTGGACACCGTGGTGACGCTGCCCACCGAGGAACGCGTGCTCGGCGAGCCACGCTGCTGCTGCAACGCGACCGCCGGTGGCAAGCCATCGATGGAGTCCACGTCCGGCACGCCGGCCTGGTCGATCAGCCTGCGCGCATAGGGCGCAACCGAGTCCAGATAACGCCTCTGGGCCTCGGCGTAGAGGGTGCCGAACGCCAGCGAGGACTTGCCCGAGCCCGACACGCCGGTGAACACCACCAGCGCGTCGCGCGGAATGTCGACATCGATGTCCTGCAGGTTGTGCTCGCGGGCGCCGCGCACCCGGACGAAACCGTCGTCCCCGCCGGACGTGGGCGTGCCCAAGGACGGCGCCTTGCGCGTACGGTTCGCGCTGACAGGGTGACTCGACATCGCGTGGCCCGATTCGGATCGACTGGCGAGGATGGCGAAGGCCGGTTGACCGCGTCGTGAACCTCCGCCGCTGCGGACTTGCCTGCAGCCGCCGCAGCGGGTCGCTCAGTCCTCGCCTTCCAGTTCCGCCCAGCGCGCGAATGCCTGCTCCAACTGCACGTGCAGCTGCGCCATCGCCACGTTGTGGGCAGCGATCGCATCGGCGTCGCGCTGGTAGAACGCAGGGTCGTTCATCTGCGTCGTCATCTCCGCGATGCGCGCGTCCAGGCCCTCGATCACGCCCGGCAAGGCGTCCAGCTCGCGGGCTTCCTTGTAGGCGAGCTTGCGCTTGGGCTTGCTCGGCGTCGTTGCGGCGGCGGCGATCGGGGAGACCGGCATCGAGGCGGATTTCGCCGCCGTCTCCACCCGCTCTGCCGGACGCTGGCGAACCCAGTCGCTGTAGCCGCCGACGTACTCGCCGACCTTGCCATCGCCTTCCATCACCAGGGTGGAGGTCACGACGTTGTCGATGAAGTCACGGTCATGGCTGACCAGCAGCAGCGTGCCGGGGTAGTCGCCGAGGATCTCCTCCAGCAGCTCCAGTGTCTCCACGTCCAGGTCGTTGGTGGGCTCGTCCATCACCAGCAGGTTGGACGGCTGGGCGAACAGCTTGGCCAGCAACAGGCGGTTGCGCTCGCCGCCCGACAGGCGCGTGATCGGCGCACGCGCGCGCTCCGGTGTGAACAGGAAATCCTGCAGGTAGCCGATCACGTGCTTCTGCTTGCCGCCGACCTCGACGAACTCGCGGCCTTCGGAGACGTTCTCCAGTGCGTTCCAGTCTTCGCGCAGCGTCGCCCGGTACTGGTCGAAGTAGGCGATCTGCAGGTTGCTGCCGGAGCGGACCTCGCCAGAAAGCGGCTGCAGTTCGCCCAGCAAGACCTTCAGCAGCGTGGTCTTGCCGCTGCCGTTGGGACCGATCAGGCCGATGCGGTCGCCGCGGAAGATCGTCGTGGAGACGTCCTTCAACAGCGGTTTGCCGCCGAAATCGAAGAACACCGACTTGGCTTCGATGACCTTCTTGCCCGAGGACTCGGCCTGGGCCAGGTCCATGCGCACGTTGCCGACCGCATCGCGGCGCTTGGCGCGCTCGGACCGCATGGCCTCGAGCCGCCGCACGCGGCCTTCATCGCGCGTGCGCCGCGCCTTGATGCCCTGCCGGATCCAGATCTCTTCCTGCACCAGCATCTTGTCGAAGCGCGCATTCTCCTGCGCTTCGGCGTTGAGCCGCTCCTCGCGGCGACGCTCGTAGTTGGCCCAGTCGCCGGGCCAGCTGGTGACCTGGCCGCGGTCGATCTCGACGATCCGGGTCGCCAGCGCGCGCAGGAACCGCCGGTCATGGGTCACGAACAGCAGCGCGCCCTTCCAGGAATTCTTGAGGAAGTCCTCGAGCCAGTCGATCGCCTCGATGTCCAGATGGTTGGTCGGCTCGTCCAGCAGCAGCAGGTCGGGCGCCGAGACCAGCGAGCGGGCCAGCAACACGCGGCGCTTCATGCCCCCGGACAGGCCGGAAAACTCGGCGTCGCCGTCCAGGCCCAGGCGGTCCAGGGTCTCCACCACCTTCTGGTCCGCGCCCCAGCCGTCGGCCGCTTCGATCTTGGCCTGCACGTCGGACAGCGCATCGCCGTCGAACACGTCGGCGTGGCTGATCCGGTGGTATTCGGCCAGCCAGGAACCCAGCTCGCCCATCCCGCTGGCGACCACGTTGAACACCGTGCCGCCGGCGTCGGGCGGGACCTCCTGTTCCAGGCGCGCGATACGGCGACCGCTGGCACGGCGGATCTCGCCGTCGTCGGGCTGGATATCGCCCGCCATCAGGCGCATGAGGGTGGACTTGCCGGCGCCGTTGCGGCCGATCAGGGCGATGCGCTCGCCGGGTTCAATGGACAGCTCGACGTTCTCGAGCAGGAGCGGGCCGCCGACGCTGTAGTCGACGCTGTTCAGGGTGATCAATGACATGTCCCTATTCTACGCGGCCCGCGAACCCGGTAGCAGGGAATCGCGCATACTGGGCGGTGCGGACCGCAAACGTCCGTCTGCCCACTCAGCGGCGCTACCGGAGATTGACATGGCAAAGGGCATGGACCAGAAGAAGGACGAGAAGAAAAAGCCGTCCAAGACGATGAAAGAGAAGAAGGCGGAGAAGCGCGACAAGAAAGCCGGGAAAGCCTTCACTCCGGCCTGATCGTCGCTGTCCGGTTGATGCCGCGGGACCGGCGCCTCAGGAACTGCACGAGAGCATCGAGCAGCCCGCCTTGTCGCGGGCCCAATCCGGCCTGCGGGCGGCGAATGGCTCCCGGCCGGGTTGATCCTCGTACGGCCGGCGCATTACTTCCAGCAGCTCGGTGATTCCGTCCATGTCGCCACGGGTGGCCCGATCGATCGCCTGCTGGGCCAGGTAGTTGCGCAGCACGTAGCGCGGATTGGCGGCACGCATGATCCGTCGGCGCTGCTCCGGATCCAGTCTGTCGGCCGCCAGGCGCTCCTGATAGAGCTTCATCCAGTCCCGGAATGCGGCGACTGACGCGACGCGCTTGTCCGCGTCGTAGAACGCTTCGATAAATGCTGGGCTGTCCATCGCCCCGTCGAGTGCATCCGGGTCGCAATCCGACAGCGCGCGGAAGAACAGCGTCATGTCGACCTCGGCCTCGGTCAGCAATTGCTGCAAGGACTGCATCAACGCGCTGTCGCCTTCGCGGTACGCGGCCAGACCGAGCTTGCGCACCGTGTTGTCGCGATCAGCGGCGTTGTAGGCATCCACGTAGATCTGCAGGCCCGCCTGCAACGGTGCCGGCTCGCCGAACAAGGGCGAAAGCGCGCCGGCAAGTCGCCCCAGGTTCCAGTAGGCCACGGCGGGCTGCTGGCCAAAGCGGTAGCGCTTGCGCCGCGCGTCGGTGGTGTTGGGCGTCCAGCCCGGATCGAAGTTGTCGATCCATCCGTAGGGGCCGTAATCGATGGTCAGGCCAAGGATCGACATGTTGTCGGTGTTCAATACGCCGTGCACGAAACCCACACGCATCCAGTGCGCCACCATGACCGCGCTACGTCGGCAGATCTCGCTGAACCACGCTGCGTGGAGGGCATCCCCCTCGCCGTCAAGCTCGGGGAAGTCACGGCGGATACAGAAATCGACCAGCTGCCGCAGCAGGCCGGTGTCGCCACGCGATGCGGGCAGCTCGAAACTGCCAAAGCGCAGGAAGGACGGCGCCACGCGGCAGACAATCGCGCCGGGCTCCGGTGCGGCGCGGCCGTCGTAGAACATATCGCGGACGACCTGCTCGCCGGTACCGATCAGGCACAACGCACGGGTGGTCGGCACGCCCAGATGGTGCATCGCCTCGCTGCACAGGAACTCGCGGATCGAGGAACGCAGCACCGCCCGCCCGTCCGCGCTGCGCGAGTACGGCGTCGGTCCGGCGCCCTTGAGCTGCAGCTCCCAGCGCTCGCCCGCTTCCGTCACGACTTCGCCCAGGCTGATGGCGCGGCCGTCGCCCAGCTGCCCGGCCCACACACCGAACTGGTGGCCGCCGTAATTGGCCGCGTACGGCTGCATGCCCGCGAGCAGCGCATTGCCGCTGAACACGTCCGCGAACTGAGGGGTCGCGGCGTCGGCTTCGGTCAGCCCCAGATGGGCCAGCATTTCCGCGGAGCAGGCCAAAACGCGCGGCGCAGGCACGGGCGTAGGAGCCGCTGCCGACCACACCGCGCCCTCGACCTGGCGTACGCCGGCCGAGGTATCCGGATCACCGGGAAGGTCGCGCACGAAGGCATTGTCGAACGTCAGATCAAGCATTGCTTATCACCGCTCAAGAGCCGCCTGGTTGCGCGGGCACCGTCCATCCTAACGTTTGCGGGCGCCGTTCCCGCCGCAGGAGCGGTGCGCCGGGGACGCATGACCTAGACTGGTCCGGACACACCGATCCATCCACCGATCCAGACACCCCCAAGGAAATGCCGATGGCGAAGCCGAATTATTCGTTTGAAAAGCGTCAGCGAGAAATCGCCAAGAAGAAGAAGAAGGAAGAAAAGCTCTCGCGCAAGCAGGCCGACAAGCCGGACAACGACGGCGATGAGCCAGGCGCGCATGCCGGCGATGGTGCGCCGACCACCGAACAGGGCTGAAGCCCGGGACGGGGGTGTGCGCGCGCTGCATTGGCGTCATCTGCTTAGCGGCAGCTGACCCGGACCGCACCCGATCACGATTGGCATCGCGTCAACGGCGCGCGGGCGTTAAACTGTGCGGTCTACCCGACCGGCCCAGCCGGCGCTGCCGAGAACCGCGATGAGCGCCGAAACGCCCGCTACCCCCGACTCCCTCCCCGACACTCCGTTGAACTTCGACGGCCTGGCCCTGCCCGAGACACTGCGGCAGGCCATCAGCGCGCTGGGCTACGAGTCGCCCTCGCCTATCCAGGCCGCCACCATTCCGCCGCTGATGCAGGGCCGCGACGTCATCGGCCAGGCGCAGACCGGCACCGGCAAGACCGCGGCATTCGCGCTGCCGATCCTGGCGCGCATCGATCCTGCGCAGAAGACCCCGCAGGCGTTGGTGTTGGCGCCGACGCGCGAACTGGCGATCCAGGTCGCCGAGGCGTTCCAGAGCTACGCCTCGCACATGAAGGGCTTCCAGGTGCTGCCGATCTACGGGGGCCAGAGCTATTACCCGCAGCTGCAGGCGCTCAAGCGCGGCGTACAGGTCATCGTCGGCACGCCGGGTCGCGTCATCGACCACCTGGACCGCGGCTCGCTGGACATCTCCGCGCTGCGATTCCTGGTGCTGGACGAGGCCGACGAGATGCTGCGCATGGGCTTCATCGACGATGTCGAGAAGGTCCTCAAGAAGACCCCGGAAACCCGCCAGGTCGCGCTGTTCTCGGCCACCATGCCGGTACAGATCCGGCGCATCGCCCAGACCTACCTGAAAGACCCGGTCGAGATCGCGATCAAGAACAGGACCAGCACCGCCGACAACATCCGTCAGCGTTACTGGGCCGTCAGCGGCGTTCAGAAGCTCGACGCGCTGACCCGTATCCTGGAGGCCGAGCCGTTCGACGCGATGATCGTGTTCGCGCGCACCAAGCTGGGCACCGATGAGCTCGCCTCCAAACTCGCCGCCCGGGGCATCGCCGCTGCGGCCATCAACGGCGACGTGCAGCAGGCGCAGCGCGAGAAGACCATCCAGAACCTCAAGGACGGCAAGATCGACGTGCTGGTCGCGACCGACGTCGCCGCCCGCGGGCTGGACGTGGACCGCATCAGCCACGTGCTCAACTACGACATCCCGTACGACACCGAGAGCTACGTCCACCGCATCGGCCGCACAGGGCGCGCCGGGCGCAAGGGCGAGGCGATCCTGTTCGTCGCCCCGCGCGAGCGCGGCATGCTGCGCGCCATCGAGCGCGCCACGCGCCAGCCGATCCAGCAGATGGAACTGCCCTCGATCGAGACGGTGAACGAGCAGCGTGTCTCCAAGTTCCTTGACCGCATCACCGACACCCTGGCCGACAACGACCTGGGCCTGTTCCGCGAGCTGATCGAGCGCTACGAGCGCGAGCAGAACGTGCCTGCGGTGGAAATCGCCGCCGCACTGGCCAAGCTGTTCCAGGGCGATCACCCGCTGCTGTTGGCGCCGCCACCGCCGCGGGCCAAATACGAGCCGCGCCCGGACCCGCGTGGGGCCAGCCCGCGCGACGTCGGTCACCGCGGCCAGCCGCCGCGGCCGCCCCGCCAGCAACGGACCGAGCGCGATGTCGCACCGCGAAGCTTCGACCAGCGCCACTCCGCGCCGGCGCCGGCGTCAGCGGAGCCGCGGCGCTTCGACGAGGACCGCCCGACGCCGCCCCGCGCCGCGCCGCAGCCACCCGCACGCCCGAGTGGCGCCAACGCGGCTGAAGCCATGTTCGACGACGCCGCACCGGCAGCGTCGTCGCAGCCGCCACGCAGCGCGCCTTCGGCGCCGCCGCAGCGCAACGCACCGCGCACCGACGAGATCGGCATGGAGACATTCCGCATCGAAGTCGGGCATGAGCACGGCGTGCAGCCTGGCAACATCGTCGGCGCGATTGCCAACGAAGCCGACCTGGAAAGCCGCTACATCGGCCGGATCGACATCCGCGACGACTACAGCCTGGTCGACCTGCCCGAAGGCATGCCGCACGAATTGATGGAGCACCTGAAGCGGGTCTATGTGGCCGGCCAGGCCCTGCGCATCCGCCACGCGGACGAGCGCGACAACACCGGAGGGCGCGCTGCGCGTCCGAACTCGCCGCGCCCGCCGCAGGCCCGACCGTCCGGCCCGCGTGGACCGCATGCCGGCAAGCCAGCCGGTGGCAAGCCGGGCAATTTCGCTCCGCGTAAACCCTTCAAGCCGCGCTGATCGGCTCCGGGAGTTCCAGGGCCAGCGCGCTCCGGAACTCCCGCGCATCCCCGGTCAGCGGGTCGATGAACGCCAGCGACCGCGCCAGCAGCTTGAGCGGCAACGCGTGCTTGTCGGCTGACTGCTCCAGCAGGTCGGGATAGAACGGGTCGTTGATGATCGGCGCGCCCAGCGCCGTCATGTGTACCCGTAACTGGTGCTTTTTGCCGGTGACCGGTTCAAGCGCGTAGCGCCAGACGTCGCCATCGCGGTCGAGCACGTCGATCCGGCTTTCGCTGTTGGCGTCGCCGGGTACTTCGCGCATGCGGAAGAACGGCTCGCCGCGCTGCAAATGGCTGCGGTGGACCAGGGGAAACCGGGTGGCGGGCAGCGCCGGCGCCAGCGCCTCGTAGTGTTTGCCGATTGCCCGGTCGCGAAACAGCGCCTGATAGGCGTCCCGGGTCGCCGGATTGACTGAGAACATCACCAGCCCGGCGGTGCCCCGATCGATGCGGTGCAACGGGACGATATCCGCGTTTTTCAGGGTTTGCTGCAGCCGAAACAGCAGGCTCTCGCGCACGTACGCGCCCGCTGGCATCACCGGCAGGAAGTGCGGCTTGTCGACCACCAGCAGGTCCGCGTCGGCATGCAGGACCTGTCCGGTGAACGGGATGGCCGGCTCTTCCACCACCTCGCGGTAGTAATAGAGCGTCATCCCTGCGGTGACGCTTGCGTCCGCGGCCAGCGGGAGCCCCGCGTCATCCAGCACCCGGCCCCGGGCGAACCGGCTCCGCCACGTCGCCTTATCGATCCGCGGAAACCGGGCGCACATCGCATCAAAGGCGGACGGCCAGGTTCCGCCCGGCAATTGCACGCGGCTGGCGGGTACGCCATCGACCGGGGTGGGTCTCGGTTTCATCCCCCAAGCGTACGGGAGGCCGGGCGGCGGCACAGGCCAAGCCGTGAGAACGTCCCACCATCACCTCGCCTTCACGCGGTATTGCCGCGCTTGGCCTAGCTTGGTTGTTGCGGGTCCATTCATCCATGGACGGGCCGCGGGCCTTGCGACTCATGCGGCGCGCCACGAACCCGGGAGGAATGACATGTCCAGAAAGGTATCTCTTGTCTTCGTCGCTTTGACAGTTTTTGCGTTGGCGGCTTGCACCCGTGCGCCGATGCCGCCGGATCAAACGACCACAGCCGCAGCCAGTGAGAGTGCCATCGCGCCCGGCGAAACGCTTGCCCAGTTGATCGCGCTGGATCAGCAGGCGATTGCGATGGCCGAGCAGGCCCGCCAGCACGAGCAGTTGGACCCCGCGGTGGCCGAACTGGCCGAGCAGATCTCCATGCACCACCGGCGCAATCTGACCCAGACCCGCGCGCTGGGGGATGCCGAGGCTCTGGACGTGACCGACACTCCCGCCGTCAGGAACCAGCGCAGCGAGGAGGAGAAGCGGCTCAAGGCATTGGCCGAGCTGGATGCGGACGCCTATCAGCGCGGCTATCTGGACGCGGTGGTCGAGACCCACGAGCAGGCTCTGGCGTTGATCGACAAGCATCTGCAGGGGTCGGACCGTGACGTCATCCGCGCGCACCTGGAACGCACCCGTGGCAACTACGAGGACCACATGAAGGCAGCGATGGCGTTGCGCGACAACTGAGACGGGCGCCGCATCGATCGGGCGGGTGAGCCTCCGCCCGGGCTCGCCCCTTGCCGGGCCGGCGTCTATCCTGTGCGTCCGGTTCCTGGACCACGCGATTGATGTCGGCCACTCCCACGCACTCCCCAGCCACCTCCCCAGTCCCCACTCCCGCCCCACCCTCCCCGCTCTGGCCCGGCCTGCTGCTGGCCACGGTGGTGGCGATGGTCGCGCTGGTGCTCGGGCGCTGGCTGCCGCTGGTCGGCGGTCCGGTTTTCGGCATTCTGCTCGGGGTGCTGATCCGCAACACGGTGTCGCCGCCGCGCGCATGCGAGCCGGGGATCCGCTTCGCCGGCAAGAAGATCCTGCAATGGTCGATCATGGCGCTCGGGTTCGGCCTCAGCCTGACCCAGGTGGCCCGGACCGGGATGGAGTCGCTCACCATCACCGCCGTGACGATCATTGCGGCGTTCACGTCGGCCCTCGTGCTGGGCAAGCTGCTCAACATCCCGTCGAAACTGAAGCTGCTGATCGGCGCGGGAACCGCGATCTGCGGCGGCTCCGCCATTGCTGCCGTCACGCCGATCATCAAGGCCGACGAGCACGACACCGCGTTTGCGATCTCCACGATCTTTCTTTTCAACCTGGTGGCGGTGCTGGTGTTTCCGGCACTGGGCCACCTGATGGACCTCAGCCAGCAGGGATTTGGCCTGTGGGCTGGCACCGCGATCAACGACACTTCATCGGTCGTGGCCGCCGGCTACAGCTATGGCAAGGAGGCCGGCGACCACGCGACCATCGTCAAGCTCACCCGGGCGACCCTGATCATCCCGATGTGCCTGATCCTGGCCGCGATCGAGGCGTGGAAACACAAGAAAAGCGGCGCCAGCGATTTCCGGCTGTCGGCCATCGTGCCGTGGTTCATCCTTTGGTTCGTGGTCGCCTCTGCCGCGCGCACGCTCGGGCTGATCCCCGAGGCAGTGCAGCCTGCCATCCATGTCGCCGCCAATTTCCTGATCATCATGGCGCTGACCGCCATCGGCCTGTCGGCCGACCTGCGGCGGATGGCGAGCACCGGCTTCAAGCCGATCGCGCTGGGACTGGGCGTGTGGATCGCGGTGGCGGTTTCCAGCCTGGCGGTCCAGTTCGCCACCGGACAGGTTTAAACCGGCACCGCGAGGCCGCACCGCATAGAATGGCGGGCTACCTTCCGCGAGTCCGTCATGGCAGCCAATTCCACCGTCGTCAAAGCCGAGCTGCAGATCAGCGACATGGACCGGCATTACTACGCCACCCATACGCTGACGCTGGCCCAGCATCCTTCCGAAACCGATGCGCGCCTGATGGTGCGCCTGCTCGCCTTCGCGCTGTATGCCGACGAGCGGCTGGAGTTCGGCCGCGGGATCAGCAACGAGGATGAGCCGGACCTGTGGCAGCGCGATTACGTGGGCGACATCGGCCTGTGGATCGACCTGGGCCATCCCGACGAGTCGCGGATCAAGAAGTCCTGCGCCAAGGCCGAGCAGGTCGTGGTGGTGAACTACGGCGGCAACGCCTCGGATATCTGGTGGGACAAGATCGCCAGCTCCGTGTCGCGCCTGAAGAACCTCACCGTCCTCGACATCCCCAGCCACGTGGTCGATGCGTTGCCGGCGATCGGCGAGCGCGGCATGCGCCTGAACGTGCTGATCCAGGACGGCGAACTGCAGCTGATGGGCGATCGCGGCAGCACATCGCTGCGCCCCACCGTGCGCATGGCGCCCAGCACCGACTGAACCGGTGGCGACGCCTGACTCCAGTGGACCTGCGGGCGTCCGCGAAGTAGACGTGATCGTGGTCGGCGGCGGCGCGGCCGGCCTGATGTGCGCGATCACCGCCGGCCGGCGTGGCAAACGGGTCGTGGTGGTCGAGCATGCCAACCGGGTCGGCAAGAAGATCCTGATGTCCGGCGGCGGTCGCTGCAATTTCACCAATACCGGCACCAGTCCGGCCAACTTCCTGTCGGCCAACCCGCATTTCTGCAAGTCCGCCCTGGCCCGCTACGCGCCGTGGCACTTCCTCGACATGGTCGACGGCCATCGCGTCGCCTGGCACGAGAAGGAGCTCGGCCAGCTGTTCTGCGACGAGTCCTCCAAGCTGATCGTGAAGATGCTGCTGGACGAGTGCAGCGCGGCGGGCGTGCGGGTGGAAACGGGCTGCAGCGTCCGCAAAATCGAGCGGCTCGTCGCACCCGGCGACATCCCGGGGAGCGGGCAGGACGGGTTCGCGGTCGACACGAGCCTGGCCGAGTTCCGCGCGCCGGCGCTGGTGGTCGCCAGTGGCGGCCTGTCCATCCCCAGCATGGGCGCCAGCGGTTTCGGCTACGAAGTGGCCAAGCAGTTCGGCCACGCCGTCCTTCCGCTGCGCGCCGGTCTCGTTCCGCTGACCCTCAGCGGCAATCACCAGGAACGCCTGGTCGATCTGAGCGGCGTCTCGCTGCCTGTTACCGCCACCGCCGGCGGTCAGTCCTTCAGCAATTTCCTGCTAGTCACGCACCGTGGCATCAGTGGCCCGGCGATCCTGCAGGTCTCGTCCTATTGGCAGCCCGGCGAGGACCTGCAGCTGAACCTGCTGCCCGATACCGATGCGCTGACCACCCTGCAGCACATGCAGCGCGCGCGGCCCGCGGCCGAGTTGAAAACGTTGCTGGCCGAGCTCTTCCCCAAGCGCTTTGCCCAGCGCCTGTGCGAGGCGTGGCTGGGCCATCTGCAGCCCGCCCGGCCCATCCGCCAGTTCAACCTGCCGGAGCTGCAGGAAGTCGCCGCGGTGCTGCACCGTTTGCCGCTGGTGGCCAGCGGCACGGAGGGCTACCGCACCGCCGAGGTCACCCTGGGCGGCGTCGATACCCATGGCGTGTCATCAACGACGATGGAGTCCCGCCACGTGCCGGGGCTGTATTTCATCGGCGAGGTGCTGGACGTCACCGGCTGGCTGGGCGGCTACAACTTCCAGTGGGCGTGGGCGTCGGGGCACGCCGCCGGCAGCGCGGTCTAGAGCTCGAAGCGCTCGTTCTCCGACAAGCTGGCGGGATCGTTGGTGACTGCGGTCAGGGCGATGTAGAGCGCCTTGCCAAAAATGCTGCCCGGCCCGTCCCAGTATTCGGCGCTGTCCACTTCGACCCGGATCAGGCACAGGTCGGGATCGTCCTTGCCGCCCGGGAAAAACAGCTTCATCGCCGGCGACCACAGTTCGTCGATCTTCGCCCGGTCATTGACGATGGAGGCGCGTCCCGCCACGGACAGGTAGCTGTTCTTGCTGGTGGACGCGTAGGAGACGTTGACCTGCGGATTGGCTCTGATCTCGGCGACCTTGTCGCTGGAACGCCCTGTGGCGAACCAGAGGTCGCCATCGAACTCGACCTCCTGCGTGCCCAGCGGTCGACTCACCAGGCGCCCGTCGCGGGCGATGGTGGTCATCATCGCCACGTCCACGTCGTGGATCAGTTCGGCCAGGTGCTTGATGTGGGCGGCGCGGTCACTGCTGGGTGTGCTCATGGAAGACTCCGGAGGCCGCCCAATCGGCGGCAAGGCAGCCATCCAATCGCATGTGGCGAAAAGACCCGGTGAATGGTAGTGCCCGGCAACCGCCCCGCGCGACCAGTCAAGCCGAAGTCAGTACTCCTCGGCCGCCGCCTCGCGTCCCTGCTGGCGGATCAGCGCTTCCTCGCGGGCATCGCGGATGGCCAGCTGGACGCTGTCCAGGTCGGCGCTGGACTCATCGAATGCAAACTGGCCGGTCAGCTCGCTGTCGGGCCGCAGCTCGCCCTTCTCGTACAGCGCCCACATCTCCTCGGCGTAGTGGGTGGACAGCAACTCGGGGGCGACCCCGCCCAGGCTGAGGGTGAGGTTGTTGACGTCACGCTGGAGCATCTTGCGCGCGGCGTTGTTGCCCGATGCGCTGACCACCTGCGGGAAATCGATCACCACCGGACCGTCCGGCCCGACCAGCACGTTGTACTCGGACAGATCGCCGTGGATCAGGTCGATGCACAGCATCAGCACGACCTGGCGCACCAAGAAGGCGTGGTATTCGCGGGCCTGCGCGGCAGTCAGCTCGACCTCGCCCAGGCGCGCGGCGGAATGGCCCTCGGCGTCGGTCACCAGCTCCATCACCAGCACGCCGTTGTAATAGCCGCGCGGTGCAGGCACGCGCACCCCGGCATCGGCCAGGCGATACAGCGCGTCGACCTCGGTGTTCTTCCAGGCGGCCTCCTGCTCCTTGCGGCCGAACTTGCTCGCCTTGGTGATCGCGCGCTGCTCGCGGCTGCCGCGGACCTTGCGCCCTTCCTGGTACTGCACGCGCTGCTGGAAGCTGCGCTGGGCCATGTCCTTGTAGACCTTGGCGCACAGGATCTCGTCACCGGAACGGACCACGTAAACGTCTGCTTCCTTGCCGCTCTTGAGCGGGCGCAGCACTTCGTCGATCACGCCTTCATCTATCAACGGCTGCAAGCCGGCGGGGGTCTTCATGTTTGACGTTCGGCCTTGGACGGCCGGCCAGTATGGTCGATTGGCCGCGCTCTGGCCCGGATCGCGCTGAACCGGTTCCCGATGGGCGGTATCGTTGGCCTCCCGAAGCCGCCAGCGAAGCCGTTACCTTGAAGCCCTTCCCGACCCGCAAACCCGCGCGCGCCGCATCCACTTTTCTGCTGGTTTTCGCCCTCGCCGGCACCTTGCTGGCCGGATGCTCGCCATCCACTCCGCCTGCGCCACCCAACGGCAGCGTGGCCGAACTGCGGCGCATCGATCTGGTCGACGGCACCGGAGCGGTGGCGGCCGCGGGCGATGAGGTCAGCGTCCACTACACCGGCTGGGTGTACGACCAGGACGCGCCGGAAAACCGAGGCGCGCAATTCGACAGCTCGCGCGAGCGCGGCACGCCGATCGAGTTCGTGCTGGGCGCCGGCCGGGTGATCCGCGGCTGGGATGACGGCGTCGCCGGCATGCGGGTCGGCGGCAAGCGCGTGCTGCTGATACCCGCCGCACAGGGCTACGGCAGCCGGGGCGCCGGCGGCGTGATTCCGCCGGACGCCTCGCTGGTGTTCGAGGTCGAACTGATGGACGTCAGCAAGAAGCACTGAGCCGGGGCCCGTCCGCGGATCGAGCGTCAGTTCTTCGACATCGCTTCGGCGGCAATCTCGAACGAGCGCACCCGCGCCGCGTGGTCGAAGATGTTCGCGGTGAGCAGCAGCTCATCAGGCCGGTGGCGTTCGATGAAGGCGGCGATGCCTTTGCGCACGGTGTCGATATCACCGACCACCGCGCAGGCCAGCGCGCGGCCAACGCCTTCCTTCTCCTGCGGTGTCCACCACGCGTCGATGTCGTCGATCGGCGGCGGCACCAGGCCGATGTCGCCCCGGCGCAGCTTGGCGAACGCCTGCTGCTGGGTGGTGAACAGGCGTCGCGCCTCGGCGTCGGTCTCGGCAGCGACCACGTTCAGCGACAGCATCGCGTGCGGCTTGTCCAGGCGCGCCGACGGCGTGAACTCGCCGTGGTACAGGGCCAGCGCGTCGTCCATCGCGTCGGGCGCAAAATGCGATGCGAATGCGAACGGCAGGCCCATCGCCGCCGACAGCCGCGCACTGAACAGGCTGGAGCCCAGCAGCCAGACCGGGACCTGGATCCCGGCACCGGGCACGGCGCGCACCGGTTGGCCCGGCTTGGCCGGACGGAAGAAGCCGAGCAGTTCGGCGACGTCGTGCGGGAACGCGTCGGCGCCCTCGTGGTAGCGCCGCAGCGCGCGCACGGTCGCCTGGTCCGTGCCCGGCGCTCGGCCCAATCCAAGGTCGATGCGATCCGGGTAGAGCGACGCCAGGGTGCCGAACTGCTCGGCGACCTGCAGCGGTGAGTGGTTGGGCAGCATGATGCCGCCGGCGCCGACGCGGATGGTCGAGGTGCCGCCGGCGACATAGCCGATCAGGACCGCGGTCGCCGCGCTCGCGATGCCGGGCATGTTGTGGTGTTCGGCCAGCCAGAAGCGCTGGTAGCCCAGGCGCTCGGCGTTGCGCGCCAGGTCCAGCGTGTTGACGAAGGCCTGGCGGATATCGCTGCCCTCGGTAACGGGGGCAAGGTCGAGCAGGGAATAGGGAATCATGGGGAACACTCGCGGGGGATGGTCCAGTGCCCTTTACATGGGGCCGCCGCGACGGTTTTGCCAACCTGCCTGCCGATACTTCCGCCGCCGGTTCGTAGATAATAGCGATTCTCATTTGTACCCAGCCGAGGTGCCTCCGTGCGACTGCTCCCCCTGACCGCTGTCATCCTGGCCGCGCTTGCCGCCTGCTCCGCCGACAAGCCGCCTTCCAGCGATGCCGACACCGACGCCCCGGCCAGCGATGCCGCGACCGAACTGGTGGTCTATACCTCGCGCAACGAGCAGCTGCTCAAGCCCCTGTTCGACCGTTACACCGAGGAGACCGGAGTCAAGATCACCTACCTGACCGACAAGGCGCCCCCGCTGATGGAGCGGCTCAAGGCCGAAGGCAGCCGCAGCAAGGCGGACGTGTTCATCACCGTTGACGCCGGCAACCTGTGGCAGGCCACCAACATGGACCTGCTGCAGCCGGTGGACTCCCAGCGCCTGCGCGACAACATCCCGGAAAACCTGCGCGACCCGGAGAACCGCTGGTTCGGCCTCTCGGTGCGCGCACGCACGATCATCCACGACCCGGCCAAGGCCCCCGCGGACACCCTGTCGACGTATGAAGACCTGGCCGACCCGAAATGGAAGGGCAAGCTGTGCCTGCGCACCAGCAACTCGGTCTACAACCAGAGCCTGATCGCCACGATGATGGCCAGCCTGGGCGCGGAGAAGACCGAAGAGGTCGTGCGCGGCTGGGTGGCCAATCTGGCGGCGCCGCCGATGGCCAGCGACAATGAGGTGATCGAGGCGATCGCTGCCGGCCGCTGCGCCGTGGGTATCAGCAACACCTATTACCTGGGTCGCGCGTTGCGCAAGGACGAGGCGCTGCCGGTCACCGTTTTCTGGCCCAACCAGGCCGAGGGAGAGCGCGGCGTGCACGTCAACGTATCGGGCGCAGGCGTGACCCGCCATGCACCGCATCCGCAGGCGGCACGCGAGTTCATCGAGTGGCTTTCCGACGGTGACGCGCAGGAGCTGTTCGCCGGCGAGAACCTGGAATACCCGGCCAACCCCAAGATCTCCACCGATCCGCTGATCAAGGCCTGGGGCGACTACCGCCAGGACCTGATTAACGTCTCCCAGGCCGGCGCGATGCAGGCCGACGCCGTCAAGCTCATGGACCGTGCCGGCTATCGCTGAGCCGTTTCCCGTTTCACCGGTGCCGGAAGTGGCCGGCGGCGGGCGCCACGCGCGTGCGCTACCGGTTCCGCGCGGATGGACGTGGTTGGCGGTCGCGCTGACGCTCCCGAGCCTGATACCGCTGGGGGCGACCCTGGCGGCGCTGGCGCGACCTGAGAGCGAGACGCTGCAGCACCTGTGGCAGTACGTACTGCCGCAGGTGGCCGGCAATACCGCGTGGCTGCTACTGGGGGTGGGCGCGGGAAGCGCGATCCTGGGTACTGCGCTGGCGGCGCTGGTGGCGCTGTGCGAATTCCCCGGCCGGCGCTGGTTTGCCTGGCTGCTGGTGTTGCCGTTGGCGATGCCCGGCTACGTGCTCGCGGTCGCCTTCATCGGTTTGTTCGACTACGGCGCGCCCTTCACCGCCTGGCTGCGTGAACACGCCGCATGGCAACTGCCGGACATCCGCTCGCGCGCCGGCCTGATCGCGGTCATGACGCTGGCGCTGTACCCGTACGTGTACCTGGTCGCCCGCGAGGCGTTTGCCAGCCAGGGCGCACGCGCACTGGAGGCGGCGCGCGCGCTGGGAATGGGTCCGTGGCGCGCTTTTTTCCGCGCCAGCCTGCCCATGGCACGGCCGTGGATCGCCGGCGGCACGCTGCTGGTGATGATGGAGACCCTGGCCGACTTTGGCGCGGTGTCGGCGTTCAATTACGACACGTTCACCACCGCGATCTACAAGGCGTGGTTTGCGCTGTTCTCGACCGACACGGCCTTGCAGATCGCCGCGGTGCTGCTCGTCGCGGTGCTGGTGCTGGTCGGCCTGGAAACCGCGTCGCGGCGACGCCAGTCGTTCGTCTCCGTCGGCCACGCCAAGGCGCCACGCCTGCAGACGGGACGCAGCGGCTGGTGGGCAACCGCCCTGTGCGCGTTGGTGTTGGTCGTCGCGCTCGGCTTGCCGCTCTCGCAGTTGGGCTGGCAGGCGCTGGCGCATCTGGACGACCTGGATCCGCGCTATTTCGCGAGCCTGCGCAATGCGCTGTCGTTGTCGGCCATGGCCGCGGCGCTCACCACCGCCGCGGCCTTCGTCATCGCCCTGGCAGCGCGCGAGCAACCCGGCATGCTCACCACCACCGCCACCCGCATCTCCACCCTGGGCTACGGGCTTCCGGGCGCGCTGCTGGCCATCGGCTTGTACGTGCCGGTGGCACGGTTCTCCACATGGCTCGCCGAGACCCGCGGCTGGGACGTCCCGCTGGAAGGGGGGCTCGTGCTGTTGCTGGTGGCCTACGGCATCCGCTTCCTCGCGGTGGCGCATGCGCCGGTCGCTGGCGGGCTGTTGCGGGTCCGGCCCCAGTTGCTGGAGGCCAGCCGCAGCATGGGCGTCACCGGCGCCCGCCAGTTGCGCGTTGTGCACTGGCCGCTGTTGCGCGGCAGTTTCGCCACCGCCGGCCTGCTGGTGCTGGTCGACACGATGAAGGAAATGCCGATCACCCTCATGATGCGTCCGTTCGGCTGGGACACCCTGGCCACCCGCGTTTTCGAGCTGACCAATGAAGGCGAGTACGCCCGCGCCGCCCTGCCCTCGCTGGCCATCGCGCTGGCGGGGCTGATTCCCGTGATTGCCCTGACCCGTCGAGGACGCGATGCGGCTTGAGATCGACAATGCCGCGGTCGGCTACGACGGCCGCGTGGTGCTTTCCGGAGCCAGCCTGGAGCTGGCCGACGGCCAGATCGGTTGCCTGATCGGGCCCTCGGGCGCGGGCAAGACCACGTTGCTGCGTGCGGTCGCCGGGTTCGAGCCGCTTGCCGCCGGCTGCATCCGCGCCGACGGCGAAGTGCTGGTCGGCAACGGCGTGCACCTGGCGCCGGAAAAACGCCAGATGGGCATGGTGTTCCAGGATCACGCCCTGTTGCCCCACCTCAGCGTCATCGACAACGTCCGCTTCGGCCTCTTCCGCTGGCCGCGTGCGAAGGCGAAGTCGCGCGCGGAAGCGATGCTCGACCTGGTCGGCCTGGCCGATTACGCCAGACGCCCGCCGCACCAGCTCTCCGGGGGCCAGCAGCAACGCGTCGCCCTGGCCCGGGCGCTGGCGCCGGAGCCACGCATGGTGCTGCTGGACGAGCCGTTTTCCAGCCTTGATCCCGACCTGCGCGAACGCCTGGCGATCCAGGTCCGCGCCGCGCTGAAGGCGACCGGGATCGGCGCCCTGATGGTCACCCACTCGCAGGCGGAGGCCTTTGCCATGGCCGACCTGGTCGGCGTGATCGGCGAAGGCCGCCTGCAGCAGTGGACCACCGCCTACGATCTTTATCACCGCCCGGCCAACCCGTTCGTGGCCGGCTTTGTCGGCGAAGGCGTGCTGTTGCCGGCGCGCGTGGTGGACGACATGCACGTGGGAACCGGGTTTGGCGTGCTCACGTCCGACCACCGGCTGCTCAGCGCGCCGGGCTCACAGGTGCGGATGCTCCTGCGTCCGGATGACGTTATCCACGACGACGACGCCCCGATGCAGGCGCGGATCGTGCGGCGCCATTTCCGCGGCGCCGATTTCCTCTACACCCTGCAGGTGGATGACGGCGAGCAGGTGCAGGCGCTGGTGCCATCCCACCACGACCACGCGGTCGGGCAGGACATCGGCATCCGCCTCGACCTGGAGCACGTGGTTGTGTTCGAACCGGACGCCCCCACCGGCACCGCCTAGCGGATCGGCGCGCTACTCCGCGTCCGGCTTGATCGGCACCAGCCGCAGGTCGTGGAAGTCGAAGCTGAAGTCGGTCAGCGGCGAGATCGCCTGCATGCGCGCCTCGCGCACCGCCCCGTCGGGCTCAAGCGCGAACGTCAGGAAGGCGTCGGCGTTGAGCCAGCGCTCGTCCCAGCGCACCACGAAGGTGTCGTGCTGCCAATGGCTTAGGGTGCCGACCAGATCGGGCGTCTTGTCGAAACGGATCCGCAGCTTCTCGCCGCTTCGCTCGACGATGATGTCGCCGTACCAGGGGTCGCGGTAGGTCGCGGCGTAGCCACTCAGCGGCAGAGACGGCCTGGAGCGCAGGTCACGCTTGGCGATGTGCTCCTGCCAGGACTTGTCGGCCTTTTCCTGCGCATTGCCGCGCGCCGACAGGTAGGCGCCGGTCCAGTCGATACGCGGCCCGCCCAGGTACGCATCCAGCACGCGCATCGTCGCCGCCTGGAACGCCCCGCCCTGCTCGGCGCTGGTCAGCACGATGACGCCCAGATCGTGTTCGGGCACGAGGGTGATGCGGGAGAAGAAACCCGGCCAGCCGCCGGTGTGCCAGACCAGCTTGCTGCCGCGGTAGTCCGACAGCGACCAGCCTTCGCCGTAGCCGGCGTAGTTGGGCATGGCGGCGGCCAGCGCCGGCACCGACGGCTTTGGTACCGGGATCGGGGTGATCATCGACCACATCTCGCGCTGGCGCTTCTCGCTGAACAGGCGCCGGGCACTGTCGCCTTCGCCGGAAATCACCCCGCCATCGAGCTGCACGCGTACCCAGTTGGTCAGGTCGTGGACGCTTGAATAGATGCCGCCGGCGCCGGAGACATTGCCCCAGCTCACGCGCGGCGCCGCCACCAGCCTCGTGAAATCGGCCTGCGCATAGCCCGTCGCGACGTTGTCGCTTGGCTGCAGGTCGTCGCTGTTGAAGCGGGTGTCGTCCATGCCCAGCGGACGGAAGATCCGGCTCTGCAGGAACTCCCGGAATGGCTGGCCGCTGGCCGACTCGACCACCAGCTGGGCGACGCCGAACAGGATGTTGTCGTAGGCGTAGCGGTCGCGGAAGCCGCCCTTGAGCGGGACATCCTTCAAGCGGCGCGCGACTTCTTCCGTGGTGTATTTCGAGCCCGGCCAGTACAGCAGGTCCCCGGCGCCCAGGCCGAGCCCGCTGCGGTGGGCGAGCAAGTCGCGGATGCGCATCTCGCCGGTCACGTAGGCATCCGACATGCGGAACCACGGCAGATGATCGACCACGCGGTCGTCCATTTTCAGCTTGCCCTCGTCGGCCAGCATCGACAGCGAGGCGGCGGTGAATGCCTTGGTGTTGGAGGCGATGGCGAACAGGGTGTGCTCGTCGACCGGGACCTTGCTGTCGAGGTCGCGCGTGCCATAGCCGCGCTCCATTACGACGCGCCCGTCCTTGACGATCGCCACCGCCATCGCCGGCACCTCGAAGCGCTCGCGGATGTCATCGATGTAGGCGTCGAAGTCGGCGAGCTGGGCCGGCAATCCGGCGGGCGTGTCGACGAAAACAGCGAGGTCGGGGGGCGCCTTTGCTTCGGGTGCCGTCGTCTCCGTCGCGGCATCCTGCGCGTGCGCGGCGGGGACCAGCGCAAGGGCACCGGCCAGCGCGATGGCAAAGGCGAGGCATTTTCCGGCACCAAGCCGGCTGAGGTTGGTGATAGGCATCTGTGTCCGTGTCCCCTGAAATCCGAAGGGCTGAAGATACCCCAGCACGGCATAATGCAGCGCCCCGCTGCGCCCCCCGGAGCTGTTTCATGTCAGACCCCACCGCCCTGCCCGGCTTGGCCGTTATCGGCGGTGGGCCGGCCGGTCTGATGGCCGCCGAAACCGCCCGCGCGGCCGGCATCGAGGTCGACCTCTACGAGGCCAAGGGCTCGGTCGGGCGCAAGTTCCTGATTGCCGGCAAGGGCGGCTTGAACCTCACCCACGGCGAAGACCGCCCGGCGTTCGACAGGCGATACCGGGAGCGCAGCGAGGCGGTCGGCGCGTGGCTGGACGACTTCGATGCCGCTGCGTTGAGGGAGTGGGCGCGCGGCTTGGGAGTGGAGACCTACGTCGGCAGTTCCGGCCGGGTCTTCCCGCTGGATCGCAAGGCGGCGCCGCTGCTGCGCGGCTGGGTGCGGCGACTGCGCGATCAGGGCGTCCGTTTCCATGTGCAGCACCGTTGGGAGGGCTGGGACAGTGACGGCGCGTTCCGATTCTGGACGCCTACGGGCGAAGTAGCGGCGGGTCATGGCGCCACCGTGCTTGCGCTGGGCGGCGCCAGCTGGCCCCAGCTCGGCTCGGACGGCGCTTGGCAACCCTGGCTGGCTGCGCGCGGCGTGGACACGGTGCCTCTGGTGCCCGCCAACTGCGGTTTCGACATCGACTGGAGCGCGCACTTCGTCCAGCGCCATGCCGGCGCACCGCTGAAGCCGGTCATCGCACACTGGCGCGAGGACGGCGCGGACCATGCGCTGCAGGGCGAGTGCGTGATCACCGCCGACGGCATCGAGGGCAGCCTGGTCTACGCGATTTCCGCCCCGCTGCGCGACGGGATTGCGCGCGACGGCCACACCGTGCTGACACTGGATCTCGCACCCGGCCGCGATCTGGACCGACTGCGTGCCGACCTCGGCAAACCCCGAAACGGGCGCAGCATGAGCGACCACCTCCGCCGGCAAGCCGGACTCAACGGCGTCAAAACCGCGCTGCTTTATGAGGTGCTGGGCAAGAACGGACTGGCTGATGCGGACCGGGTCGCCCGTACGATCAAACGCCTGCCCTTGACACTGCTGCGCCCGCGCCCGATCGACGAGGTAATCAGCAGCGCCGGCGGCGTCCGGCTGGAGGCGATGAACGAGGCGCTCATGCTCAATGCCCTGCCCGCCGTGTTCTGCGCCGGCGAGATGCTGGACTGGGAGGCGCCGACCGGTGGCTACCTGCTCAGCGCCAGCTTCGCCAGCGGCCGCCGCGCCGGGTTGGGCGCGGTGGACTGGCTGGCGCGCTCCGCCGACATCCCGGGCTGAGCGTCCGCAGCATGCGTCACTCCGCCGCGGGCTGACTCGCCGACTGCGGTTTCCAGCGTCGCAGCAGCAGCGTGTTGGAGACCACGCTGACGCTGGAGAACGCCATGGCGGCACCGGCGACCACCGGATCGAGCAATCCAGCGGCCGCCAGCGGAATGCCGATCACGTTGTAGATGAACGCCCAGAACAGGTTCTGCCGGATCTTGGCGCTGGTGCGGCGCGAGATGGCGATCGCGTCCGACACCAGACGCGGGTCGGAGCGCATCAGGGTGATCCCCGCCGCGTGCATCGCCACGTCACTACCACCGCCCATCGCAATGCCGACGTCGGCCGCGGTCAACGCCGGCGCATCGTTGATGCCGTCGCCGACCATCGCCACCGGCCCCGCGGCTTTCAGGTCATTCACCGCGTCGGCCTTGTCACCGGGCAGCACCTCGGCGCGCACGTCATCGATTCCAAGCGCATCGGCCACGGCCCGCGCCGCGCCGAGGTTGTCACCGGAAATCATCGCCGTGCGCAGGCCTTGAGCGTGCAGGGTCCGGATGGCGTCGCGGGCCTCGGGCCGCGGCTCGTCGCGGAACGCGAGCAGGCCCAGCAAACGCATCCCGTCGGGCTGGCGCTCGGCCAGCCACGAGACGCTGTGACCGTGTGCGGCCAAATCCCGGCCCTGCGATTCCAAGGACCTGAGATCAACGCCGCTTTCCTGCATCAGACGCGAGCTTCCCAGCAGCAGGTCGCTGCCCTCGACCTCGCCTTCCAGTCCGCGGCCTGCCAGGGCGCGCACGTTCGCAGCGCGTGGAACGTCGATATCGCTCGCGGCCTGGAGCACCGCGCTGGCCAGCGGATGCTCGCTGCCGGCCTGTAACGCAGCCGCCAGGCGCAGCACCGCCGCGTCATCGCCGTCCGCGCCGATGTGCTGCGCCAGCGTCGGCCGGCCCACGGTCAGGGTGCCGGTCTTGTCGAAGGCGATGATCTTCAGCGAGCGGGCGGTCTCCAGCACCTCGGCGTCCTTGATCAGGATGCCCGCGCGCGCCGCGACGCCGGTGCCGGCCATGATTGCCGTCGGCGTCGCCAGTCCCAGCGCGCAGGGACAGGCAATCACGAGCACCGCGACCGCGTTGAGGATCGCCACGTTCCAGTCGCCGCCAATCAACCCCCACCCGAGCAGGGTCAGCACACCGATCCCCACCACCACGGGCACGAACACCGCGCTGATCTTGTCGACCATGCGCTGGATCGGCGCCTTCTTCGCCTGCGCGTCCTCGACCAGACGGATGATCCGCGCCAGCGCGGTTTCAGCGCCGATCGCGACCGTGCGCAGGCGCAGGCGGCCTTCGCCGTTGACCGCACCGCCGGTGACGCGATCACCCGGCTCCTTGGCCACCGGCAGCGACTCACCGGTGATCAGCGACTCATCGGCGTGGCTGCGACCCTCGATGATCTGCGCATCCACCGGAATGCGCTCGCCCGGCAGCACCACCACCTCGTCATCGACCCGCACCTCTTCCAGCGGCAGCTCGCGCTCCACGCCATCGCGCACCACGCGCGCCGTGTCGGGGCGCAAGGCCTGCAGCGCGCGGATCGCCTCCTTCGTCTGTCGTTTGGCCCGCGCCTCCAGCCACTTGCCCAGCAGCACCAGGGTGATCACGACCGCGGAGGCCTCGAAGTACAGGTGCGCGCCGCCCGGCCCGGCATCCGCAAACAGGTGGTACACGCTCAATCCATATCCCGCACTGGTGCCTAGTGCCACCAGCAGGTCCATGTTGCCGGCGCCGGCCTTCAGCGCGCCCCAGCCGGCGCGGTAAAAACGCGCACCCAGCCAGAACTGCACCGGCGTGGCCAGCGCGAACTGCACCCAGTCCGGCAGCATCCAGTCGCGGCCGAACGGCATCGCCAGCATCGGCAGCATCAGTGGCGCCGACAAGGCGATGGCGATCAGCAGGTGGCGCAATTCACGCGAGTGGCGGCTGGCGCGTGGGGGGCGCCCGGTGGTACCCGGGTCGCCGTCGGTGGCCGCACCGGTCGCGGGGATGCGCGCTCCGTAGCCGGCAGCCCTCACCGCATCGACCAGCGCCGAAGCGTCAGACCCCGCAAGCATGCGCACGCGGGCCTGCTCGGTCGCCAGGTTGACGTTGACCTCCAGCACGCCGGCAACCGCGGCCAGCGCCTTCTCGACCCGCCCAGCACACGACGCACAGGTCATGCCCTCAATCGCCAGGTCGATCGACTCGTCGCGGACCGCGTAGCCGCCCGCTGTCACCGCATCGACCAGGGTCGACAGCGAGACATCGTCGCCCGCGTCCACCTCGGCCATTTCGGTGGCCAGGTTCACGCTGACTGCGCGCACCCCGGCGACCTTCGACAAGGCCTTCTCGACCCGGCCCACGCAGGACGCGCAGGACATTCCTTCCACACCCAGCCGCAACACAGTCGTGATTTCTCCGCTTGAGCGAGCCATTTTCGCCAGACTCCCAGCACCCGATATGGGGACGATGGCGTCGGTTGCCACGTCGCGCTCAGGCGGCCGGCTGGAGCGGATCCCGGTCCACGAGTGGCTGCAGCGACGGATCCAGCGCCACGCGCTCATCGAAGACGAAACAGCGGCCCTCATAACCGGCGCCGCCGACCTGCTCGAAATAGCCGAGGATGCCGCCGTCCAGCTGGAGGACGTTGTCCATGCCTTCCGCCCGCAGCGTCAGCGCGGCTTTCTCGCAACGGATGCCGCCGGTGCAGAAACTCACCACCGTCGCACCGGCAAGCGCCTCGCGGTGCGGCGCCAGCGCCCCTACCAGATCGGTGAAGTTGTCGATCGGCAGGGTCAGCGAGTTGCGGAAGCTACCGTAGGCGAACTCCTCGCGATTGCGGGTGTCCAGCAGCACCACCGGGCGACCATCGTCATCGACGCCGCACTCGATCCAGCGCGCCAGATCCACCGGCGCCACCGTCGGCGCCCGCGGATGCGCAAGCGGCGCCCCATCGGCCCGCCGCCAGGCGATGATTTCCGGCTTGACCTTCACCTTCAGCCGGACAAACGGCTGGTGGCGGCTGCGGCTGGTCTTGACCGGCATGCCCGCAAAGCGCGGGTCGTCCCGCAGAGGCGACAGGAAGGCGTCAATGCCTTCCGCCGCGCCGGCCAGGAAGATATTGAGACCTTCCGGCGCCATTAGCACGGTACCGAGCAGACCAGCCTCGACCGCACGGCTGTGCAGACGCTCGGCGATCGCGTCAGGGTCGGCGATGTGGGTGAAGTGGTAGGCGGCGATATTGATGACCTTCATCCGCCGATTTTACCGGGGCCACTGGCTGTGTGGCGGCCGCCACAGTCGGCGCGGAGGGAACTTCGGCGGCCGCTCCGGCGTCCAAGGCCCCGTTGTCACCCGGTCAACATGCAATGGACTATTGTTGCCTGTGACCCGGCGACAACGCCGACCCCACCGACGGAGATACGTCTGAATGAAGATCCAGCTCAACACCGACAGAAACATCCAGGGCGACGAATCGGTCGCGGCCCACGTCGACAAGGTCGTGAACAACGTGCTGTCGCGCTTCGCCAGCCAGATCACCCGGATCGAGGTGCACCTGAGCGACCTGAACGCGGACAAGTCCGGCCAGAATGACAAGCGCTGCCTGATGGAAGCGCGCCTGGCGTCGCGCGACCCGGTCGCCGTCACCGCCGAGGCCGCCACCGTGCAGGAGTCGATCAACGGCGCCGCGCAGAAGCTCAAGAGCAAGCTGGAGAGCTCGCTGGGCAAGCTGGCCGCCGATGAGCGCAAGCCGCACCACGTCGCGCCCGGCGCGGATGCGCCGGTGCTGGACCAGGCCATCAAGGACATCGCCGACGCTTCCTGACACGAGCCGCGCCGCCTGCAACGGGCGGCAGCACGAACGCGACCCGGCCTTTATGGCCGGGTCGATCTACACTGGTCGGCCGTACCCAGGTGCCGCCGATGTCCGATCACCCCGCCCCATCCCCTGAGCGACTCTCCCGCAAGGTATCCGACCTGGCGGCGTGCTCGCGCGCGCAGGCCGAACAGTACATCGAAGGGGGCTGGGTCAAGGTCGACGGCGAAGTGGTCGAGTCGCCGCAATTCATGGTCGATGCGCAGTGCGTGGAGCTCGACCCGGACGCGCGCCTGGGAGCCAGCGAACCGGCGACCATGTTGCTGCACAAGCCGGCCGCCCTGGCCTTTCCCGATTCGGCGTCGTTGATCACCGAGGCGAACCGCATCGAAGGCGACGAGCGTCGCGGCATCCGCACGCTGCAGCGCCATTTTTCCCACCTGCAACCGCTGATGCCGCTGGATGACGATGCCAGCGGGCTGGTCGTGGTCAGCCAAGACCCCCGCACCGCCCGGCGCCTGAAAGAGGACGGGGCGAAACTGGAGCAGGAGTACCTGGTCGAGATCGACGGCCAGGCAGGTCCCTACACCTTGAGCCGTCTTGCGCGCGGACTGAGCTACGAAGGTCGCACGCTACCGACGTGCAAGGTCAGCTGGCAGAACGAGATCCGCCTGCGCTTTGCGATCAAGGATGTCCGCCCCGGCCAGTTGCGCGACATGTGCGCGCAGGTGGGACTGCGGGTGGTGGCAATCCGGCGCCTGCGCATTGGCCGCATCGGCCTGAACAAGATGCCCGTCGGGCAGTGGCGTTACATGCCCGCCAGCGAACGGTTCTAGGCACGGGGAACCATCCAGCAACGCGTGCGGGTGCGTGGGTGTTGCCGATGCGTGTCAGTACTGCTGTGACCCGAGTGGCTGTGCGAAGCGAGCCTACGCGCGTTACAGCGAACCGGCGTGGCTAGCTCGCCGATTCCGGCCGCATGTACGGGAACAGCAGCACGTCGCGGATCGAAGACGAACCCGTCATCAGCATGACGAGACGGTCGATGCCCACACCCAGCCCGCCAGTCGGCGGCAGCCCGATCTCCAGCGCACGGATGTAGTCGGCGTCGAAATGCATGGCCTCGTCGTCGCCGCTGTCCTTGGCCGCGACCTGCGCCTTGAAGCGCGCGACCTGGTCCTCGGCGTCGTTGAGCTCGGAGAAGCCGTTCGCCAGCTCCTTGCCGCCGATGAACAGCTCGAAGCGGTCGGTCATGCCGGCATCGTCGTCGCTTTCGCGGGCAAGCGGGCTGACCTCGACCGGATGGCGTGTGATGAAGGTCGGCTGGATCAGGGTGTGCTCGACGGTTTCCTCGAAGATCTCCAGCAGCATCTTGCCCCAGCCATAGCCAGGCTTCAGCGGGATCTTCAGACGCTCGCAGTGGGCGCGCATCGCATCCACATCGCGCAGGTCGGCGGCGCTGATTTCCGGATTGTGTTCCAGCACCGCGTCGCTCATCGTCCAGCGCCGGAAGGCCGGGCCGACGTCGATCGATTCCCCGTCCCATTCCAGCTGAGTGGTGCCCAGCACCGACACCGCAATGTCGCGGATCATCGCTTCGGTCAGATCCATGACCTCGTTGTAGGTCGCGTAGGCCTCGTACAACTCGAGCATCGTGAACTCGGGATTGTGCCGGGTGGACACGCCCTCGTTGCGGAAGTTGCGGTTGATCTCGTAGACGCGCTCCAGGCCGCCGACCACCAGGCGCTTGAGGTACAGCTCGGGCGCGACGCGCAGGTACAGGTCCAGGTCGAGCGCGTTGTGGTGGGTCCTGAACGGCTTGGCCGTGGCGCCGCCGGGGATGTGGTGCATCATCGGCGTCTCGACTTCCAGGAAGCGCCGGCTGTCGAGCCACTCGCGCATCGCGCGGATGATCCGCGAGCGCTTGATGAACACCTCGCGCGCTTCCGGCGACACGATCAGGTCGACATAGCGCTGGCGGTAGCGCTGCTCCACGTCCGACAGGCCGTGGAACTTGTCCGGCAACGGCCGCAGGGACTTGGTCAGCAGGCGCAACTGGTCGACCCGGACCGACAGCTCGCCGGTGCGGGTGCGCGTGAGCACGCCCTGCGCGCCGACGATGTCGCCCACGTCCCAGCCCTTGAACGCGGCATAGGTCTCGCCCAGCGTGTTCGCCTGCAGGAAGAGCTGCAGACGGCCGGACTCGTCCTGGATCTGGACGAAGCTCGCCTTGCCCATCACCCGCTTCAGCACGATGCGTCCGGCGACCGCGACCCGGTGCTGCTTCGCGTCCAGTGCTTCCGCGCTCCACTGCTCCGCATCGGCGTATTCGGCCTGCAGATCACCGGCGTAGTCATGACGGCGGAAGTCGTTGGGAAACGCGATGCCCTGCTCCCGCAACTCGGCGAGCTTGGCGCGGCGCTCGGCCACCAGCTTGTTCTCGTCGGGACGGGCGTCGGCGGTCGTGGCGTCGGCAGGGGCTGGAGCGGAATCGGTCATGGTCATGTCTGAAAGGTGATGCATGGGGGTGCAACGGTCGCGGGACCCGGATCAGGTGGCGTCGGAGCGTTTCGCGCCCACCGCCAGGCCCGCCTTGAGGCTGGCCGAGACGAACTCGTCAAGGTCGCCATCGAGGACGTTCTGGGTATCGCTGCGCTCGATACCGGTGCGCAGGTCCTTGATCCGGCTCTGGTCGAGCACGTAGTTGCGGATCTGGCTGCCCCAGCCGATGTCGGACTTGGTCGCCTCCACCGCGTCGCGCTCGGCGTTGCGCTTCTGGATCTCCAGCTCATAGAGCTTTCCGGCCAGCATTTTCATCGCCCGGTCGCGGTTGGCGTGCTGGCTGCGCTCGGTCTGGCAGGCCACCACCGTGCCGGTCGGCACGTGGGTGATGCGCACGGCCGACTCGGTCTTGTTGACGTGCTGGCCGCCGGCGCCCGACGAGCGGTACACGTCCGTCTTCAGGTCGGCCGGATTGATGTCGATCTCGATGTTGTCGTCCACTTCCGGCGCGACGAACACCGAGGTGAAACTGGTGTGGCGGCGGTTGTCGGAGTCGAACGGCGACTTGCGCACCAGCCGGTGCACGCCGGTCTCGGTCTTCAGCCAGCCGTAGGCGAACTCACCCTCGACGCGGAAGGTCGCCGACTTCACGCCGGCCACGTCGCCGCCGCTGACTTCCATCAGCTCGGCCTTCCAGCCGCGCGATTCGGCCCAGCGCAGGTACATCCGCAACAGGATCTCGGCCCAGTCCTGGGCCTCGGTGCCGCCGGCTCCGGCCTGGATGTCGACGAATGCAGCCGCGTTGTCCATCTCGCCGGAGAACATCCGCCGGAACTCGAGCTCGTCGACGGCCTTCACATAGGTTTCAACGTCCTCGATCACCGCCTGGGCGGTGTCGTCGTCGCCTTCCATCTCCGCCAGCTCAAGCAGCTCCTCGGCACCGGTGACGCTCTCGGTCAGGCTGCGGATGCCATTGACGACGCGGTCCAGCGAAGCGCGTTCGCGACCCAGCGACTGCGCGCGCTCGGCGTCGTCCCAGACGTCCGGGCTTTCCAGCTCGCGGCTGACTTCTTCCAGACGTTCGACCTTGGTGTCGAAGTCAAAGATACCCCCTGAGCGCCTGCAAACGATCCTTGAGATCGTCGATGCGCTCGTGGACGGGATTCAGTTCGATCATGTCCGTGGTTTCATGCGAAAAATGACCGCCAAGTCTAGCAGGCGCAAGGGCTGAGGGCGTCCCGCGCCCGTGACCGGAGAAGGCGAATCCGCTTGCGCATGTGCGTGGGGGTACGGGGCGCCCATACTCGCACCGGCATTGGTAACGACAGTTCCAATCCTTCCCCTGCGACAGGCACTCGATGAACCTCTCCCACGACGAGTTCCATGTGGCCGCCCGGACGCTCGCCGCGGACGGATGGTACGTGCTGGCGAACCTGATGCACCCCGGACAGACGCGGGCGCTGGCGGATGAGTGCGCCGCCATGCACGATGCCGATGCGCTTTCACCGGCACGGATCGGTGCGGCCCGCACCGTGTCGTCGCTGCGCGGTGACCGTATCCACTGGTTCTCCACCAGCACGGAAAGCGCGGCCCAGCGGGCCTTCATCGACCGCATGAACGCCCTGCGGATCGCGCTGAATCACGAATTGATGCTCGGCCTGGTCGATTGCGAATCGCATTACGCCGTCTACCGTCCCGCGACAGGTTATGCGCGACATCTAGACCGCATTCACGACGATGACGCACGCGTCGTGTCCGCGGTGTACTACCTCAATGAGGCGTGGCGCGAGTCAGACGGTGGCGCACTGAGGCTCTACCTCGACGACGGATCGCATCGCGACATCCTTCCGCAGGCCGGCAGACTGGTGCTGTTTCTCTCGGCGCAATTCGAACATGAGGTGCTGCCGGCCACGCGCAACCGGTTGAGCATTGCCTGCTGGATGCATCAGCAGAGGATGACCGCGCGCCGCTGACGTCCGTCAAGATGCGCGGTGCCTGAGGATTGCAGTACGGTTGGCGAAATCACCAGGGACCGCCGCATGCCCCGCCGCAATGACATCGATGCGTTGCGCGTCATCGCCTTCGCCATCCTGATCCTCTATCACGTCAGCGGGGTGTATCAGCGCGACTCGGATTTCCACATTGTCAGCAGCTACCAGAATGGCTGGCTGGATTATGTCCGGATCGTGTTCAACCGCTGGCGGATGCCGCTGATCTTCGCCATCTCCGGCATTGCCCTCGGGCTGGCGCTGCGGGGACGGAACCCGCGCAGCTTCATGCTTGCCCGCACCTGGCGCCTGCTGGCCCCGCTCGTTTTCGGCATGCTGTTCATTGTGTCCGCGCAGGCGTACTGCGAAGGGGTCAGCAAGGGAACGATCGAAACCGGCTATGGCGCCTTCATGTGGCGGTATCTGCAACTGCGCCCGTGGCCGGCAGGCACTTTCGCGGGGTCCACCCACGGGATCACGTGGAACCACCTGTGGTACCTGGCCTATCTGTGGGTGTACACGTTGGTGCTGCTGGCGCTGGCGCCGCTGCTCCGCTCCGCCCCCGCACAGCGGGCCATCGAATCGCTGGTCCGCCCGCGCGGGCTTGCCTGGCTGCTGATGCCCGCGACGATGTTCTTTGCTTTCCTGGTGCTCCTGAAGCCGCGCTTCCCGGAAACCCACGCGCTGGTCGGCGACTGGTACCTGCATGCGGAATACTTTCCGGTCTTCGTACTCGGTTTCGCTGTCGCCGACAAAGCCGCGTTCTGGACCGGCCTGACCCGCCTGCGAAAGCCGTTGTTGGCCATCGCGGTGGCCTGCATTTCGGTGGAGCTGAGCCTCAAGGCAGCGGGCCAGCACCTGCCCGCCGGCGACGTCCCGCTCTGGGCGCAACATGTGCCTTGGGGCACGGTCGAGCGAGCCGCGCGTGCGCTGTACATGTGGTCGGCGCTGCTGGCGATCTTTGCCTGGGGCCACGCGCTGTTGAACCGCCGGATGCGCTGGCTCCCCTACGCCACCGAAGCCGTGTATCCGTGGTACATCCTGCACCAGAGCCTGATCGTGCTGGCCGCGTACTGGCTGATCCCTCTGCAGATCGGGCCCGTGCTGGAACCGGTGCTGGTGACAGTGCTGACGATCGCGGGCTGCGCGTTGCTGCACGAACTGGTGATTCGTCGCGTCACGGTGCTGCGGCCACTGTTCGGACTCGGACTGGTGCCGCGGGGCGCGCGGCTTGAACGGCCAAAGGCAGCACCGCTGCAGGTCGACTGAGGCGTCCCGTCACGCCGCTTCGCGGTGCACCACGACCAGCTGGATCGCGTCGCCGCCACGGTAGTCGTCCGCTTCCAGCCGGTACGCGATCCGCACCCGGGGCGGCGGTTCCTGCTCGTCCCAACCACCGAAATGGATGGCGTTGACCCGCCGGCCAGCGAGCGCGAGCTCGAGCTTCAGGTGCTTCTGGCCGACGATGCGCCAGCCGAGCACATCGAATTCGCCGTCGAACTGGGGCTCGGGGAAGCCCTGTCCCCACGGGCCGCCGTGGCGCAGTGCATCGGCGCTGTGGCGGGTGAACTCGTCGGCGGCCAATTCGCCGTCACTGGGAATCTGCAGGTGCAGCAACTCGGGCGACAGGGTCAGCTCGACGCATTTGCGGAACGCATGCTGGAACGCGTCCAGCGAAGCGAGCGGCAGGGAAAGCCCGGCGGCCATCGCATGCCCGCCAAAGCGCTCGATCAGGCCGGGGTTGCGCGCATCGACCGTGGCCAGTGCATCGCGGATGTGGAAGCCGGGAATCGAGCGCGCCGAACCGCGCAACATGTCGCCGCCCGGCTCGGCCGGTGCAAAGGCGATGGCCGGGCGGTGCAGCCGCTCCTTCATCTTGGAGGCGACCAGCCCGACCACGCCCGGGTGCCACCCCGGATCGAACAGGCATGCGGCCAGCGGCACGTCGCTGGTGTCCAGGGCCACCCGGGCAAACGCCTGCTCGGCCTCCTCGGTCATCTGCTGCTGGACCGCGCGGCGCTCGGTGTTGATGCGGTTGAGCGTGGTGGCAATCTCCCGCGCCTGGGTCAGGTCGTCGGTGAGCAGGCACTCGATGCCGACGGCCATGTCCTCCAACCGGCCCGCCGCGTTCAGGCGCGGGGCGATGGCGAAACCGATATCGCTGGCGCTCAACCGCGCCGGATCCCGCTGAGCGGCCTCGATCAGCGCCTGCAGGCCTGCGCATCCTTTACCCGCCCGCAACTGCCGCAGCCCGGCCGCGACGAGGGCGCGGTTGTTGGCGTCCAGCGGCACCAGATCGGCGACGGTGCCGACCGCGACCAGATCGAGCAACTGGCTGAGGTCGGGGCCGCGCCCGTTGCTGCCGCCGTCCAGCGAGCCGTCCGCGAGCAGCCGCCGACGCAGGGCCAGCAGCACGTAGAACATCACTCCGACGCCGGCGAGCACCTTGCTGGGGAAGGTGTCACCGGGCTGGCTCGGATCGACGATCGCATCGGCGGGCGGCAGCGTGTCGCCGGGCAGATGGTGGTCGGTCACCAGCACCTTCCACCCCAGCGCCTTGGCCGCGGCGATGCCGGGGTGGCAGGCAATGCCGTGGTCCACGGTGACCAGAAGGTCCGGCTGCAGCGGTGCGAGCTCGGCCACCAGCGCGGGCGACAGCCCGTAGCCATGAACCGCGCGGTTGGGGACGGCATGGGACACGCGCCGGGCGCCCAGCATGCCCAAGCCCCGAACCGCGACCGCACACGCGGTCGCCCCGTCGCAGTCGAAGTCACCGACCACCAGGATGTGGCGGTCACCGGAGATCGCGTCAGCCAGCAGCGCAGTGGCGGCGTCCAGCCCGAGCAGGCCGTCGGGCGGCAGCAGATGGGCCAGGCGAGGACGCGCCTGTGCCTCGGTGAGCGCGCCGCGGGCGCCGTAGATGCGCCGGAGCAGTGGCGGAATGCTGTCCGGCCACGATCCGGACCCGACACCGGCCGGGCGACGTACGATCCCGCCGCGGCTCACTGCACGGATTCCGGCGCCGGATTGACGAAGGACCGCATTGGCCGCCGCCAGAACCGCCAGCGATGGCGCGGCAGGATGTCCAGACGGTGGCCGTCGGCGAATTCCACTATCACCGACGCAATGCCGCCCAATCCCAGCTGCACCGACAAGGGCTGCCACCAGTCGCAATCGAACACCGCCAGATCCCGCAGATGACGCAGGTCGAACAGCCCTTCGCCGTCCTGCGTCCAGCGCGCGGGAAGCGGACCGGCCGGCACGCCGGCGGCGGTCGCGAACGCGGTCAGGGTGTCGTCGTCGCTGGCGATCCGCGCATGCCCGGTGCGCACGTGGTCCGGCAGCGTGCCGGCGCCCCAGAACCACAGCGAATTCACCGGCGCCAGGCCCAGCGCGGCCCGCTCGGCATTGCGCGGATGATTGTGCAGGATCACCTGCGCCTCGCTCAGCAGCGCCCGCCAGCGGCGCCCGTCCGGGCCGTCGGGCAGTTGCTCGAACAGATCCGCGCCCAGCGCGTTGTCCAGCGACGCCATCGCCGGCAGCTTCGCGCCGGCGGGCATTTGCAGGTACCAGCGTGACGGCACGGGCGCATCCAGCAAGGTCCCGCCATCGCCGAAGTACGGCTTGAGCGCCGGCAGGAACGCGGCGATGTCAGCCTCGCTCAGCGACAGCGCGTCGCCATGCGCCATCAGGCGTGCGCCGTTGATCTCCGGCTGGATATAGACCGGGTCCGCGCGCATCCAGGCCGATCCCGCCGCGTCGCCGGCGTCGCGCTGACGAGTGACGGCCGCGACCGGCCAGCCGCGCGGCAGCACGTCAAACTGGCGCTGCACCATCTCGCCGCCGGGATCGGAACGGTCCGCGCGGGCGAACCAGCGACCCGCGCTTTCCGACAGCCGCTGGCCGCCGAAGCGGCTGCGCGCCGGCATCAGCAGGGTGACCGCGCGCCGGGTCATCCTCAGACGACGTAACGGACGGCGACGATGTCGTATTCGCGGGTGCCGCCCGGTGCATCGATGATGATGCTGTCGCCCTCATGGCGACCGATCAGCGCGCGCGCGACCGGCGAGGAAATCGCGATCAGGCCCAGCTTGATGTCGGCCTCCAGGTCGCCAACGATCTGGTAGGTCCGCTCCTCATCGCTCTCGGTATCGACCAGGTCGACGGTTGCGCCGAACACGATCTTGTCGCCCACGTTCAGCGCGGCGATGTCGATGATCTGCGAGTTCGACAGCTCGCTCTCAAGCTGCTTGATGCGGCCTTCGATGAAACTCTGCTGCTCACGCGCGGCGTGGTATTCGGCGTTCTCCTTGAGATCGCCGTGTTCACGGGCGTCGGCAATGGCGGCGATGACGGCCGGCCGCTTGACGGATTTCAGCTGCTCAAGTTCGGTGCGCAGACGCTGCGCACCCTTGGCGGTAAGGGGTGCTTGCATGGAATGGTCCTCGGGCCGGCGCGTGGCCGGCACTGGTTTTTCTGCGACGTCCCGATTGTGCCCGGGAGCGTCGGGGCAAAGCTAGGCGGTGGTCTTCACCGTCGCGTGCAGTTCCTGCAGCGACAGCACCGGCCCGGCATCACGGAACTCCAGCGACTGCAGCAATGCGCGTGCGCCGGCGATGGTGGTCGAATAGGTAATGCGCTGCTGGAGGGCCTCGCGACGGATCGAGAACGAATCCGAAATGGCCTGGCTGCCCTCGGTGGTATTGACGATGTAGACGATCTCGCCGTTCTTGATCAAATCCACGATGTGCGGGCGGCCTTCATTGACCTTGTTGATCGCCTGGCATTCCAGGCCCTGCGCGCGCAGGAACTTCGCCGTGCCGCTGGTGGCGACCAGCGAGTAGCCGCGGGCGACCAGATCCTGGGCCACCGGCAGCACGCGCTGTTTGTCCGGATCACGCACGGAGACGAAGACCTTGCCGCCGTCGGGCAGCGCCTTGATGCTGGCGGCCTCCTGCGCGCGTGCCATGGCCGCGCCGAAGCTGCGGCCCACGCCCATCACCTCGCCGGTGGAGCGCATTTCCGGGCCAAGGATGGGATCGACGCCCTGGAACTTGGCGAACGGGAAGATCGCTTCCTTGACCGAGTAGTAGTCCGGAATGATCTCGCCCGTTGCGCCCTGCTCGGCCAGGGTTTTGCCGGTCATGCAGCGCGCGGCGATCTTCGCCAGCGCCATGCCGGTGGCCTTCGACACGAACGGCACAGTGCGCGAGGCGCGCGGGTTCACTTCCAGCAGGTAGATCGTGTCCTCGCCGTTGCCGTCGTTCTGGATCGCGAACTGGGTGTTCATCAGTCCGACCACGTTGAGCGCCTTGGCCAGCGCCGTCACCTGCTCGCGCAGGCGCGCCTGGGTCTGCGCCGACAGCGAGTACGGCGGCAGCGAGCAGGAGGAATCCCCGGAGTGCACGCCGGCCTCCTCGATGTGCTCCATCACCCCGCCGATCAGGACGTTGCCGTCCTTGTCGGCGATGATGTCGACGTCCACCTCGATCGCGTTGTCGAGGAAGCGGTCCAGCAGCACCGGCGATTTTTCCGACACGCGCACCGCGTCGCGGATGTAGCGCTCCAGGTCGGCATCGGAATGCACGACCTCCATCGCCCGTCCGCCGAGCACGTAGCTCGGACGCACCACCAGCGGATAGCCGACCTCGCGCGCCAGCACGACGGACTCCTCGGCGTTGCGGGCGATGCGGTTGGGCGGCTGCTTCAGGCCCAGCTTGTCGACCAGTTGCTGGAAACGCTCGCGGTCCTCGGCCAGGTCGATGCTGTCGGGGCTGGTGCCGATGATCGGCACGCCGGCGGCCTCCAGGGCCTGGGCCAGCTTCAGCGGGGTCTGGCCGCCGTACTGGACGATCACGCCCTTCGGCTTCTCCAGCTCGCAGATCTCCAGCACGTCTTCCAGCGTCAGCGACTCGAAGTACAGGCGGTCGGAGGTGTCGTAGTCGGTGGACACGGTTTCCGGGTTGCAGTTGACCATGATGGTCTCGAACCCGTCCTCGCGCAGGGCCATTGCCGCGTGCACGCAGCAGTAGTCGAACTCGATGCCCTGGCCGATCCGGTTGGGACCGCCTCCGAGCACCATGATCTTGTCGCGGTCGGTCGGGTTGGACTCGCACTCGTCCTCGTAGGTCGAGTACATGTAGGCGGTGGTGGTGGCGAACTCGGCGGCGCAGGAATCCACGCGCTTGTACACCGGGCGCACGCCGAAGGCGCGGCGCAGTGAACGCACGGCCGTCTCGTCGGTGCCGGTCAGCTGGGCCAGGCGCGCATCGGAGAACCCCATGCGCTTGAGCTCGCGCATGCGGCCCGCGTTAAGCGCGGACAGCCCGTGCGCGGCGACGTCCTTCTCGGCGGCGATGATCTCCTCCATCTGGTCGAGGAACCACGGATCGACGAAGGACAGCGCGTGCACGTCCTCCACGCTCATCCCGGCGCGGAAGGCATCGCCGATGTGGAAGATCCGCTCCGGGCCCGGCTCCTTGAGCTCGCGGCGGATCGTGGCCATGCCTTCATCGGTGGTCAGGTCGATGCCGGTCGGGTCGAGGCCGACCTTGTCGGTCTCCAGCCCGCGCAGGGCTTTCTGCAGCGACTCCTGGAAGGTGCGGCCCATCGCCATCACCTCGCCCACCGACTTCATCTGGGTGGTCAGGCGCGAGTCGGCCTGGGGGAACTTCTCGAAGGCGAACCGCGGAATCTTGGTCACCACGTAGTCGATCGTCGGCTCGAACGACGCCGGCGTCGCGCCGCCGGTGATGTCGTTGCGCAACTCGTCCAGCGTGTAGCCCACCGCCAGCTTGGCGGCGATCTTGGCAATCGGGAAGCCGGTCGCCTTGGAGGCCAGCGCCGAGGAACGCGACACGCGCGGGTTCATCTCGATCACGACCACGCGGCCCGTCTCGGCATTGATGCCGAACTGCACGTTGGAGCCGCCGGTGTCCACGCCGATCTTGCGCAGCACCGCCAGGGAGGCATCGCGCAGGCGCTGGTATTCCTTGTCGGTCAGGGTCTGCGCCGGGGCGACGGTGATCGAGTCGCCGGTGTGCACGCCCATCGCGTCGAAGTTCTCGATCGAGCAGACGATGATGCAGTTGTCCGCCGTGTCGCGGACCACCTCCATCTCGAATTCCTTCCAGCCCAGCACCGATTCCTCGATCAGCACCTCGTTGGTCGGCGACAGCTCCAGACCGCCCTTGACGATCTCCTCGAACTCCTCGCGGTTGTAGGCGATGCCGCCGCCGCTGCCACCCAGGGTGAAGGACGGCCGGATGATGGTCGGATAGCCGACCGTGGCCTGGATCTCGACGGCCTGCTCGAAGGTCTTGGCGATCGCCGCCTTCGGGCATTCCAGGCCGATCTCGGCCATGGCGACGCGGAACAGCTCGCGGTCCTCGGCCATCATGATCGCCTCGCGCCGGGCGCCGATCAGCTCGACGTTGTACTTCGCCAGCACGCCGTGGTCGTCCAGGTCGAGCGCGCAGTTGAGCGCGGTCTGGCCACCCATGGTCGGCAGCAGCGCGTCGGGGCGCTCCTTGGCGATGATCTTCTCCACCGTGCGCCAGTTGATCGGCTCGATGTAGACCGCGTCGGCCATGTCCGGGTCGGTCATGATCGTGGCCGGATTGCTGTTGACCAGCACGACCCGGTAGCCCTCCTCACGCAGGGCCTTGCAGGCCTGCGCGCCGGAGTAGTCGAACTCGCAGGCCTGGCCGATCACGATTGGGCCGGCGCCGATGATCAGGACGGTCTTGATGTCGGTGCGCTTTGGCATGTCAGTTGGCCTCCATCAGCGCAACAAACCGGTCGAACAAGGGGGCGACGTCCTGCGGACCCGGGCTGGCCTCGGGGTGGCCCTGGAAGCCGAAAACAGGTGCGCCGGGGATCTCGATGCCCTGGTTGGAGCCGTCAAACAGCGAGCGGTGGGTCGTGCGCAGGCTGGCAGGCAGGGTGGCTTCGTCGATCGCAAAGCCGTGGTTCTGGCTGGTGATCATGACCCGGCCGCCGTCGTCGAGCGCCTGCACGGGATGGTTGGCGCCGTGGTGGCCGGACTTCATCTTCATCGTCTTCGCGCCACTGGCCAGCCCGAGCAACTGGTGGCCCAGGCAGATGCCGAACATGGGGATGCGCTGGGCGATCAACTCGCGGATCGCGGCGATCGCGTAGTCACACGGTTCCGGGTCGCCAGGACCATTGGACAGGAACACGCCGTCGGGCCGCAGGGCGAGTACATCGGCAGCGGGTGTCTGTGCCGGCACGACGGTGACCCGGCAGCCGCGCTGGGCGAGCGTGCGCAGGATGTTGCGCTTGATGCCGAAGTCGTAGGCGACCACGTGGAAGCGGCCTTCGCCCTGGGCGAATTCGTTGCTGTCCAGGTCGAGCTGGCCCTCGTTCCATTCGTAGCGCTCGCGGGTGCTGACCTCGCGGGCCAGATCCATGCCCTGCAGGCCGGGGAACTTGCGCGCCGCCTCGACGGCCTGGTCCGCGTTGATGCCATCGCCGGCCATCAGCGCCCCGCTCTGCGAGCCGTGGCTGCTGAGGATCCGGGTCAGCTTGCGGGTGTCCACATCGGCGATCGCGACCACGCCCTGGTCCTGCAGCCACTGCGGCAGCGCGACCTGGCTGCGCCAGCTGCTGGGACGGCGCGGCACGTTGCGCACGATCAGGCCGGCGGCCCAGATCCGCGAGGACTCGTTGTCCTGGTCATTGATGCCGGTATTGCCGATGTGCGGGTAGGTCAGCGTCACCAGCTGGCGCGCGTACGAAGGGTCGGTGAGAACCTCCTGGTAGCCGGTCATGGCGGTGTTGAAAACCACCTCACCAACGGACAGGCCGGGTGCGCCGACGGAAACGCCTTCGAAGATGGTGCCGTCTTCGAGCGCAAGGATTGCGGGTTGGGTCACGGAAAAATCGCCTTGTCTGCCAGGGGATGCTGAGTCCATCGAGCGCAACACTGGCCAAATACCGGCTGCAGCAAAGCGCGGACGCGGTGGGGGTTCCGGTCCGACAAATGGGGTTCAGGCGAACGGGAATTCTAGCGATGAAGCGCTGCGAGTGCCAGTGCTGCGCATCCCACCGCCGGCGGTAAGCACAGCCGCCGGCGAAAAAAGGCGGCGCTACCGCAGCATGTCGCGCAGCTGATACCGGCCCGGCGCCTGCCCGGCAAGCCACGCCGCGGCATGCAGTGCGCCGCGGGCAAAGACATCGCGACTGGTCGCGCGGTGGACCAGTTCGATCCGCTCACCCGGCCCGGCGAACTGGACCGTATGCTCACCGACGATATCGCCGGCGCGCAGCGATGCGTAACTCGGCTGCGCACCGCCTTGCTGCGCGCGCGCGCCCAGGGCGAGTGCAGTGCCGGACGGCGCATCCAGCTTGTGCTTGTGATGGGATTCGACGATGTCGCAATCCCAGGTTTGCAGCAGCCTCGCGGCGCGTTCGACCAGATCACCCAGCACGGTCACGCCGAGACTGAAGTTGGCGGCCAGTAGCACCGGCAACGTCGTGGCCGCCGCGTCCAGTGCGCGCTCGCCGGATTCGCTCAGGCCTGTGGTCCCGGAGACCAGCGGCACGCCGCGCTCAACGCACAGGCCCAGGATCGCGTCCAGACCATCGGGCAGGCTGAAATCGATCGCGACATCGAACGCGGGCACGCCATGCAGTTCGGTCACGGCAAAGTACGGCAGGCCGTCGACCACGCGCTGCGCCGGCTTGCTGCGCGAGACAGCCGCGACCGCGCGCAAATCCTCACGCCCCGTCAGAAGGCGGATCAAGGCCTGGCCCATCCGGCCGGAGGCGCCGTGGATCAGAACACGGGTGACATCGGACGATTGCTTCATGCCCGCAGGCTATAGGCTGCGCGGCCGCACGGGCAAGCGGCGCCGGAGGTCTGTTGTACCACCGCTCCCGCAAGCGTCCCGGACCGCAGCGGCTCACTGGACGACAGCGCCCTTCAGGGTGGGTGTTCCGTCCACCACCTCTCCCCAGACGAGCCATGCGGCCTCGTCGAGCACCGCCAGCCTGGGAATTCCACTGGCACGGCCGCGCGCGGACAAGGCCGCGACCGGAATGCTGTGGGCAGCGCCGAGCCCGCGGTCGATACGCGAGAGCATCAATTGCTGGCCGTCGCCACCGTCGCCCTCCTGCAGCCAGGACAGCAGCACATGCCCCTGCGCAAGCCCAAGCCCCAGCCGCCCCAGCACCTGCGGCCCATTGGCGACCGCGAGCGGCGGACCGAAACTGTCGCCGGCATCGTCGGAACGGGCGAGTCGCAGCTCGGGTTGGCCATCGGCCTCGGTGTACCAGGCCACCCATACGGTATCGCCCTCGGCAACGACCACCGGGCCGTTGACCGGACAGCCCGTCATCCACCAGCCATCGGCGTGCACGTCGCGCGGCGCGGTCCACGCTCCGCCTTCCAGGCGCAGCAGGCGGATGTCGCGGATCTCGCCGGCGCTGCGCCCGCGGTAGACAACGACAGGACCGCGCGAGGTGATTGCCGAGGCCGTGGTGCAGCAGTCACAGGTCGAGACGTCCAGAGGCCACTCGATCAATTTCGACGCGGCGGCGCCAGGCGTGTTTGACGCGGGCGCGCCGTAGATGGCGGCACGCAGCATCATTGCGCCGTCGCCGTCGCCGTGGCCGTGGCCATCGTCGGCCGGCGCGTTGCCGGGGTGCTGATCGCTGGCGGTCGGCGCGGTTTCCGTGCCGGCCGAGCTGGATGCCGTGGCCTTCTGCCGGCTGTCCAGCCAGGCCATCCCCAGCTCATCGGATGCCTGGGGCCAGAAGGTCACGAATCCGTTGTCGCCTGGCAGATCGGGAAGGCTCACCAGCGTTGGCGGAGACCACGTCCGGCCGCCGTCGCCGGAACGCACCAGATCGATCCCGTAATCCGTATGTCCCTCACCGGTCTGCCGCAGCCAGTGCGCCCAGAGCGAACCGTCCGGCAGCGCGTAGACGTGGGGCGTGTCCGCCCAGTTGAGGAACCAGTTGCCGCCGGTGCCTGCACTGAGTGGATCCGCCCAGGCACCCGGCGCACCGGGCGCGGGTGACGCCAACCGGGCAATCCGCAGCTCACGATGGTCGTCCTGCGCCGGCTGCACCCAGCTGAGCAGCAAATCGCCCTGCGGTGTGGCAACGAGGTCGGGATGCGCCGCTTCGCTGGCGACCGGCAGCGCCCACGGTTGGACCCGGGAAAACTTCTCCTGCGTGCCCGGGCTGTCGGCAGGCTCGACCGGCGCTTTGTCGGTGGAACACGCGACCAAGGCCACACAAAGCGCCGCAACCAGCAGCCAGACGCCCGAAAAGCGCCCGCCGCGAGTGGTTCTGATACGTCCGCCGTCCGTCATCATCCAAGGCCTCCTGCAATCGCCGCAGCCATTCTTTCACGGCGGATGGACAACGAGGCCGCGACGTTCCGGTCACGGCCGGTGTTTCAACCCGGAACGGCGACTCAGGAGGAGGTCATCCGGTCCCAGAAACCTTTGACGCCATCCATGAACGTCGAGGAGCGCGGCGAGTGCCGGCTGGCGTGCTCGCCGGTGAAACTGGTTTCCAGCTTCTGCAGCAATTCGCGCTGCTCGTTGGTGAGGTTGACCGGCGTCTCGATGACCACGCGGCAATACAGGTCGCCGGGCCGGCGGCTGCGGACCGATTGCACGCCCTTGTCGCGCAGGCGGAACACCTTGCCAGTCTGCGTCTCGGCGGGAACCTTCAGTTCCACGTCACCGCCCAGGGTCGGCACCCGGATGGAGGCACCCAGCGCCGCCTGGCCCAGCCGGATCGGCACGTCGCAATGCAGGTCGTCGCCGTCGCGCTGGAAGAACTCGTGCTCGCGCACGCGGACCTCGACGTACAGGTCGCCCGGCGGCGATCCGGCAGGGCCGGCCTCGCCCTCGCCGGACAGGCGGATGCGGTCACCGTTGTCCACGCCGGCCGGAATCTTGACCTGCAGGCTCTTGCTGCCTTCGATGCGTCCCTGTCCGTGGCAGTCGCCACACGGGTTTTCGATGGACTGGCCGCGGCCGCCGCAATGCGGGCAGGCCTGCTGCATCGAGAAGATGCCGCGCTGGATGCGCACCTGGCCCCGACCGTGGCAGGTATTGCACGTATGCAGCTTGCCGTCGGCGGAACCGCTGCCCTTGCACTTTGCGCACGAGTCCAGGGTCGGGATCTCGATGCGCTTCTCGATGCCGGCCACCGCATCTTCCAGCGACAGCTCCATCACATAGCCGACATCGGCGCCGCGGCGCGGACCGCGTCCACCGCCGCCACCTCCGAAGATGTTGCCGAAGATGTCGCCGAAGATGTCGCCCATGTCGTCGGAATACCCGCCGCCACCGCCGCCCATGCCGTGCTCGAACGCCGCGTGGCCGTGCTGGTCGTACATGCGCCGGCGCGAGTCATCGGAAAGCACTTCGTAGGCTTCCTTGCACTCCTTGAAGCTGGCCTCGGCGGTTGCGTCGTCCGGGTTGCGGTCCGGATGGTATTTCATCGCACAACGCCGGTACGCCTTCTTCAGCTCGTCGCTGCTTGCCGTCCGGGATACGCCCAGGACCTCGTAATAGTCGCGTTTGCTCATGTACTGCCACTTCCCCTGCCCGTCGGACCAACGTCCGCGCGGTCTGGTTCAAAAATTTGTCGGAACGAGCCACTCAAACAACGAGGGTCCGGGACCACGCATCGATCCCGAACCCTCGCGCCCAACCCGCGCTCATCTGCGGGAGCGGATCGCTTACTGCTTCTTGTCGTCGTCCTTCACTTCGGTGAACTCGGCGTCGACCACATCGTCGGCCGCCGTGTCGGCGCTGGCGTCGCCACCGGCCGCGTCGGCGCCGGCCTGCTGCGACTGGACCGCCGCAAACAGGGCCTGGGCCGCTTCCTCGAGCGCCTTGCTCTTGGCTTCGATCTGGCCCTTGTCGTCACCCTTCATCGCGGTCTCGACGTCGGCAATCGCCGCTTCCGTCGCGCCGATCAACTCGCCCGGCAGCTTGTCGCCGTTCTCCTTGATTGCGGTGCGCGCCGAATGCACCAGGCCATCGGCCTGGTTGCGCGCCTGCACCAGCTCGTGGAACTTCTGGTCCTCCTCGCGGTTGGCCTCGGCGTCCTGGACCATCTTCTGGATCTCTTCCTCGGACAGGCCCGAGCCGGCCTTGATCTCGACCTTCTGCTCCTTGCCGGTCTTCTTGTCCTTGGCAGTCACGTGGACGATGCCGTTGGCGTCGATGTCAAACGACACCTCCACCTGCGGCAGCCCGCGCGGCGCAGGCTCGATGCCCGAGAGGTCGAAGCGCGCCAGCGACTTGTTGTAGCGGGCCTGCTCGCGCTCACCCTGCAGCACGTGCACGGTCACGGCGGACTGGTTGTCCTCCGCGGTCGAGAACGTCTGCGAGGCCTTGGTCGGCACCGTGGTGTTCTTCTCGATGATCTTGGTGAACACGCCGCCCAGAGTCTCGATGCCCAGGCTCAGCGGGGTCACGTCCAGCAGCAGCACGTCCTTGACGTCGCCGGCCAGCACGCCGCCCTGGATCGCGGCACCCACGGCCACGGCCTCGTCGGGGTTGACGTCCTTGCGCGGCTCCTTGCCGAAGAACTCGGTGACGGCCTGCTGCACCTTCGGCATGCGGGTCTGGCCACCGACCAGGATCACCTCGTCGATCTCGCTGGCGCGCACGCCGGCGTCATTGAGCGCGGTACGGCATGGCTCGATCGACTTCTTGACCAGATCCTCCACCAGCGACTCCAGCTTGGCGCGGGTCAGCTTGATGTTCAGATGCTTCGGACCCGATGCGTCGGCGGTCACGTACGGCAGGTTGACCTCGGTCTGCTGCGCGGTGGACAGCTCGATCTTGGCGCGCTCGGCGGAATCCTTCAGGCGCTGCAGGGCCAGCGGGTCCTTGCGCAGGTCGATGCCCTGGTCCTTGTTGAACTCCTCGACCAGGTAGGCGATGACACGGTTGTCGAAGTCCTCACCACCCAGGAAGGTGTCGCCGTTGGTGGCGAGCACCTCGACCTGCATCTCGCCATCGACCGAGGCGATCTCGATGATCGAGACGTCGAAGGTACCGCCGCCCAGGTCATACACGGCCACCTTGCGGTCGCCGCCCTTCTTGTCCATGCCGTAGGCCAGCGCGGCCGCGGTCGGCTCGTTGATGATGCGCTTGACGTCCAGGCCCGCGATCTTGCCGGCGTCCTTGGTCGCCTGGCGCTGGCTGTCGTTGAAGTACGCCGGCACGGTGATGACCGCCTCGGTGACCTTCTCGCCCAGGTAATCCTCGGCGGTCTTCTTCATCTTGGACAGGATCTCGGCGGAGATCTGCTGCGGCGCCATCTTCTTGTTGTCGCCGGTCTCCACCCAGGCATCGCCGTTGTCATGGGCGATGACGCTGTACGAGACGTGGTCCAGGTCCTTCTGCACTTCGGCGTCGGTGAATTTGCGGCCGATCAGGCGCTTCACCGCGAAGAAGGTGTTCTTGGGGTTGGTGACGGCCTGGCGCTTGGCCGAGGCGCCCACGAGGATCTCGCCGTCCTTGGTGTAGGCGACGATGGACGGAGTGGTGCGATCACCCTCCGCGTTCTCGATGACCTTCGCCTTGCCGCCTTCCATCACCGCGACACACGAGTTGGTCGTGCCCAGGTCGATACCGATGATCTTGCCCATGCTGTTTATTCCTTTGATATTGGATTTGATGCCGATAGACGGGGGCGGCCACACTTGCTGCCGCTCATGTCAGTTATCTGGGGGTCGCGGCCCGCCGGTTCAAGCGTCGCCGCTGACAACAACCAATGCCGGCCGCAACAGACGTTCATTGAGCAGCCAGCCCTTCTGGTAGACCTGGACCACGTGGCCGGGCGGGTGTTCGGCGCTGGCCACGGTACTCATCGCCTCGTGGTGTTCCGGATTGAACGGCTGGCCGGCGGGATTGACCTCGACCAGACCGTTGTCGCCGGTGACCTTGAGCAATTGCTTCAGGGTCAGCTCGACGCCCTGGCGCAGGGCATCGGCGTCGTCGCCGGACGCCTGCAGGCCCGCCTCCAGGCTGTCGATTACCGGCAGCAACGCCGACAGCAGGCGTTCGTTGGCGAACTTGCGCGCCATCTCCACATCGCGGGTCAGGCGCTTGCGCTGGTTTTCCAGATCGGCGCGCTCGCGCAACATGCTCTCGCGCAGGTTGTTGAGCTCCTGGTTGGCCGCGTCCAGCTGGGCCGCCAGCTGGCTTTCCGGATCGTGGTTGTCGCTTTCGACTGGGGCCGACTGTGCTGCCGGATCCTGGTTGGGTTCGGTGGTCATATCTGCTCTGGTCCTGACGATACGGGGACGTGTGGTCCTTGACTGACTCAGCAATGGGGCCAGCGCGGACCAATTCAAGACAATTCCGTGCGGACGCGGTCCCGATTAGACTCGCGCCTCATGCTTACCCATCTCTCACTCAAGCATTTCGCCGTCGTCCGCCAGGCCGAACTCGTCTTCGGACCGGGGCTTACCGTCATCTCCGGGGAAACCGGCGCGGGCAAGTCCCTGCTGGTCGATGCCCTGGGCCTGCTGTCGGGCATCCGCGCCGACAGCGGCGTGGTGCGCCACGGGGCCGAGCGCGCCGAGCTTGCGGGCGAGTTCAGGCTGGACGACGTGCCTGCTGCCGTCGCGTGGCTGCAAGAGCATGAGCTCGACGAGGACGACGTGCCGTCAGGTTCGGGCTGCCTCGTACGACGGGTGATCCGCGCCGACGGCGGTTCCCGCGCCTGGATCAACGGGCGGCCGGTGACGATGACGCAGCTGGCGGAATTCACCGCGCACCTGGTGGAGATCCACGGCCAGCACGAGCACCAGGCCCTGATGGCGCGCGGCAGCCAGCTCGCCCTGCTTGACGCCTACGCCGCCACCGCGCCCGAGCGAGCGCGGGTGGCCGAGGCCGCCATGCAGTGGAGCGCGCTGCTGCGCGAGCGCGACGAACTGGTCGCCAAGGGCGACGTCGGCGACCGCATCGAATGGCTGGAACACCAGTTCCTTGAGCTGGAGCGGGAAACGCTGGATGCCGATTCCATCGCCCAGTTACTGCTGGACCACCGTCGCCAGGCCCACGCCAGCGACTTGATTGCGGCCAGCGAGAGCGCGTTCGCGCAACTCGGTGGCAGCGACGATGCCTCCGTATCGCGCGCGCTGCAGCAGGTGCGCCACGAACTGCAGCGCGTCGCCACCCACGAACCCCGCCTGACCGAAGTTGACGGCATGCTCGCCGCCGCCGCGATCCAGATCGACGAGGCAGGCAGCCTGCTGGACCGCATTCGCGACGACCTGGACATCGATCCGTCGCTGTTCGAGTCGATCGAGCAGCGCCTGGCCCGCCTGCATGACCTGGCCCGCAAGCACCGTGTGGCGCCGGAAGGGCTGGCCGCGCATCGCGATGCGATCGAAGCGGAGCTGGATGCGCTGCGCGGGGCCGATCGCCGGCTGGAAAGGCTCGATGGCGACATTGCCAAAGCCCGCCAGGCCTGGCGGACGGTGGCGGACGCGCTGGGCGCCAAGCGGCGCAAAGCGGCGGGCAAACTCGCCGAGGCCACCACGGCGTTGATCGGCGAGTTGGGCATGGGCGGCGGCCACTTCGATATCGACGTCGAGCCGCTGCCTGCCGACAAGCCCGATCCCAACGGCGGCGAGCGCATCGAGTTCATGGTCGCCGCCAACCCCGGCCAGCCGCCGCGCCCGCTGCGCAAGGTTGCGTCCGGTGGCGAGCTGTCGCGGATCTCGCTGGCGATCGAGGTCGCCGCGCTCGGGTTGGATGCGGTGCCCACGATGGTGTTCGACGAGGTCGATTCCGGGATCGGCGGCGCGGTGGCCGACATCGTCGGTCGCAAACTGCGCGCGCTGGGTGCCAATCGCCAGGTCCTGTGCGTCACCCACCTGCCGCAGGTCGCAGCGCAGGGGCATGCGCACTACCGGGTCAGCAAGGCGGCCGCCGACGGCGTCACCCAGAGCCAGGTGCAGCAACTGGATGCCGACCAGCGCCAGGAGGAATTGGCCCGGATGCTGGGCGGCGTGGAACTGACGCGCGAGGCGCGCGCGGCCGCGCAGCGCCTGCTCGATGACGTCACCTGACGCGGCACGCCCAGCCCGATTCCGGCGACGCTGACGCGCTAACGCGAGCCTTTCTTGCGCACGTACAGGACCAGCGTGTGGTCCTCGATCTCGTAGCCGTACTGCGCGGCGATGACGTGCTGGAGGCGCTCGATCTCCTCGTTCTCGAACTCGATCACCTTGCCGGTGTCCACGTCGACCATGTGGTCGTGGTGGCCACCGCGGTCAAGCTCGTACACCGACTGGCCGGCCTCGAAATTGTGCTTGAGCACCAGCCCGACCGCCTCGAACTGGGTCAGCACGCGGTACACGGTGGCCAGGCCGATATCCTCGCCCTGGTCGAGCAACTGCCGGTAGATGTCCTCGGCAGTGACGTGGCGGGGCTTGCTCTGCTCGAGGAACTGCAGGATCCGCATGCGCGGATGGGTCACCTTGAGACCCGCGTTACGAAGGTTCTGGGATTCCATCAAGGGCTCCTTGCGGGATCCGTGGCGGGCGACGAGCGCCCTGCAACACTGGATGAACGTGGACAGGGTGCAGCCGCGGCGCGGCGGCGGCAGTGTATCATCGCCCCCGTTATCCACCTGCTGCAGACACCGATGACCAAGCACCCATTGCGCACGATCCTGCTCGTCCTTGCCGTTGCCGCTACCACGGCCGGATGCGGCATCGTCTACCGCCAACCCATCTACCAGGGCAACCTGCTGAAGGAGAACGCGGTGGAGCAGCTGCAGGTGGGCATGGCCAAGCAACAGGTGGCCGGCCTGCTGGGGACCCCGTCCATCCAGGACCCCTACCATCCCGATCGCTGGGATTACACCGCCAGCGAGCGCACCGATCGCCTGGCGCGCACCCGCATCAAGAACCTGACCCTGTGGTTTGACGCGAACGACGAACTGGTGAAATGGGAAGGTGACTACTTTCCCAACCAGGACGCGGAACTGGCCAAGAACTCGGTCAAGCAGTTCGGCCGCAACCTCGCCAAGGAAAAGAAGAAGCGCTGAGGCGCCTTCTCATCCCGGCGTTCTGGCCGCCTTTGCGCGGCGGCGCCGGGCCTGTTTGGGGTCGATCAACAGCGGCCTGAGCAACTCCACGCGGTCGCCATCGCGCAGCGCGTCCTGCAGGCCGCAGACCACGCCGAACACCGCCACCGCAGTCGTATCGGCCTGCTCTTCCGGCACCATGCCCGACGCGCGCAGCGCATCGGCCACCACCGCCCCCGCCGGCAGTTCGAGCTCGACACGCTCGAAGCGATCGGGCCACGCCCGCACCACTTCGACCTTCACGACGGATCGCGATCCGCGGCGCGGATGAAGTCATCGACCATGCGGTCGGCCAGCTTCTGGAAACCGATTGCCATCGCCGGCCCAAGCAGGCGGATGGCCGGCTCGAACTTTAGGGTCAGGCTGATCCGGCTGGCTGATTCTTCCAGCGCTGTGAATTCCCAGCGTCCCGACAGCTTGCGGAACGGCCCGTCCACCAGCGCCAGGTCGATACGCTCCGGCGCGCTGAACGTGTTGCGGGTGGTGAACCACGTCTTTAACGCGCCCAGGCCCAGGTCCAGGCGCGCGACCACGTGGTTGTCGCCGGACTCGAGCACCTGCGCCTGGTGGCACCAGTCAAAACGTCGCGGGTACGCCTCCACGTCGTTGACCAGCTCGAACATGCGTGCAGCCGAATGGGCAACAAGGGCGGTGCGGTGGATCGTGGTCATGGGAGCAACAGCCATCATCCGGTATCACGGCGCGCTCCGGATCGGACACAATAGGCGCAATGACGAAGAACAAAACCAACAAGAGCGACAAGGATAAGGGAAAGTCGGGCGGCGGCACCATTGCACTGAACAAGCGCGCCCGCTTCGATTACCACCTTGAAGAGCGTTTCGAAGCCGGGCTGTCGCTGCAGGGCTGGGAAGTGAAGTCGATCCGTGCCGGCCGCGCCAACATCGGCGAGAGCTATGCCGTGGTCCGCAACGGCGAGATGTTCCTGTTCGGCGCGCAGATGACGCCGGTGATCTCCACCTCCAGCCACGTCGTCGCCGATCCCATGCGCACGCGCAAGCTGCTGCTGCACCGGCGCGAAATCGACAAGCTGATCGGCCAGATCGAGCGCGACGGCTACACCGTCATCCCGACCTCGATGTACTGGAAGGCCGGCAAGGTCAAGCTGGAACTGGCGCTGGCCAAGGGCAAGCAGAGCCACGACAAGCGCCAGACCAGCAAGGACCGCGACTGGGCGCGGGAAAAGCAGCGCACCCTGCGCCAGCACAACAAGAACGCCTGAGCCGGCCGAAGCGCGTGGACTCCGGCCGGCGTCGCGCCGGCCGGGCTGACCGGCTCAGTCCGCCTCATCCGAGGCGGTGGCCAGGGTGAAGTGGAAGCTGGCGCCCTCGCCTGCGCTTCCCTCGGCACGGATCACCCCGCCGTGGCGCTGGACGACCCGCTTCGCCGACGCCAGACCGATGCCGTGCCCGTCGAACTCCGACTGCGCGTGCAGGCGCTGGAACGGCCGGAACAGCTTGCCCACGTAGTCCTGCGGGAATCCCGCGCCGTTGTCGCGGACGAAGAATTCATCCCCTTCCCGGCCCAGTTCGATGCGCGCCGAGTCCCGGTCGCGGGTGAACTTCCACGCATTCCCCAGCAGGTTGACCAGCAGGTTGCGCAGCAGGGCCGCATCACCGCTCGCCTGCAGGCCGGGCTCGATGACCACCTCCACCCGGTCCGCCCGCTCCGGATCGCCGGCGCGCAGGTCGTCGATGATCTCCCTGGCCATGCGCGATAGATCCACCGCTTCGGTCTTCAGCGCGCCACGGCCGACACGCGACATCTTCAACAACGCGTCGATGAGCTCGCCCATCCGGCCGGCCGCGCTACGCACGCGGCCCAGGTAGTCGCGCCCGGACTCGTCCATCGCATCGCCGTAGCGCTCCACCAGCACGCGGCTGAAGCCGTCGATCGCCCGCAGCGGCGCACGCAGGTCGTGGGAGACGCTGTAGGCGAACGCTTCCAGCTCCTCGTTGCTCTGGCTCAGCTCGCGCGTACGCAGCGCCACGCGCGCCTCCAGGGTGCGGTTGAGTGCGCGAACGCGCGCCTCGGCACGCAGGCGATCGGTCACGTCCTCGATCTGGACCAGTCCGCTGACCGCCGTACCCTCCCCACCCGGTATGGGGGCGTAGGTCAGCTGGACGTGGCGTGGCTCGCCGCCCTGACGATGCAGGCGGCGGGTCTCCCGGCGCACGCCGTCGCCATCGCCGGTCCGGACCGGGTCGCTTGTCTGGCGATACCCCGGCGGGTCCTCGAACAGGTCATCGAAGGGGCGCCCCTCCAACTGGTCGGGCTCCACGCCGACGATCGCGCCGAACGCCGGATTGGCCTGGACGATCGTTCCGCGCGCGTCCATCAGCGCCTTGCCGATGGCGGAGTACTCCATCGCCGTGCGGAAGCGCTCCTCGCTGTGGCGGTATTCCTCGGTCAGGCGCCGGGCGATGGATTGGGCGCGCGCTTCGGTGCGCGCCAGCATCCAGGCGATGGCGTACATCAGCAGCGAGGCAAGCAGGCCGAGCGACAGGATGCTCTGCAGGCTGGACAGCCGCGGCGCGGCCTTGGCCAGCGGCGCGGATTCAAATTGCACGCGCCAGCGGCGGCCGTAGTTCTCGAACTCGACCGCATTGGAAAACGCCGGTGGCTTGGCGGACTCGGGGCGCCGGCTGAAAATCCGCTCGGGCGCACCGTCGGTGATGTCGTCGATGGTGAAGCTCAGGTCGCGCTCGGGAAGCACCTCGCTGACGAAGTCCTCGACCCAGAACGGCACATAGACCCAGCCCAGGATCGATTCGCGGCGCGCCTCCGGGGTCGCCGGCGCCTCCGGTCCGCGGTAGACCGGCCGATACAGCAGCAGGCCGGTGTCGGAGCTGTGCTGGCCGTCGCCCTGGACCAGCGGCACCGGTCCCGACAAGGTCGGCTCGCCCGAGCTCATGGCCTGTTCCATCGCCTGCCGCCGGACCGGGTCGGAAAACATGTCGAAGCCGATCACCGCCAGGTTCTCGGGGGTTCTTGGCTCCAGATAGAGCACGACCGCCAGTCGGTCGCCGCCCAGGTTGGGCCGCACCTTGAGATCGCCCCAACCGGCCTGGTGCCACTCTTCCTGCAGTTCATCCAGCCGCGACTGACGCAGGTAGCCGGTGAAACCCAGCCCGGCCACGCTGGGGAAGCGCCGGTGCAGCTCCATGCCGTCCACGTAGCCGAACCACTGGTCCGGCGTCGGCCGGGCCACCGAAGCGAACAGCGAAATCCCGCCGCCCGCGACCAGCTCGAAGTTCACCATGCGCTGGCGCAACAGGTCGGCGGCGTCCTGCGTCTGCGAGATGAATGTCTCCTCGCTCGTGCGCAGCTCACGGTCGTAGGCCATCTTCCACAGCACGACCACCAGGGTCAGGGAAGCGACCAGCACGCCCAGCGCCCACACCTGCCCGCGCAACGGACGCAATCGACGGCGGATGGCGTCGGCTGGATTCTCTCGGGTCGATTTCGGCATCCGCAAAGCATACAAGCGCAACAGGGGCATGGGCACCGCGACGCGGATGAACGCCACCGCGTGCAAACCTCAACGACGCTTGTGAACGCTACCGGCGGCCCTATACTGGGCAGGTCAGCAATCTTGTAGTCCCCGGGGGTGCATTGGCTTCGACGGGGGTCGCGAAATCGCTTGGCGCATGCCGAGGGGGTAGCTTTCCTCGTAAATCCAGCTGCAAACTTCTAGTTGCCAACGACGACAACTACGCACTGGCCGCTTAAGGCCTAAGCCCCGAAATCGCTTGTGTCCGTGCTCGCGACGTAGGGTAATTATCACGGAATCGCCGGGAGTGGTTGCCTGTCAGCACCCGGTTAACCCAAAGCAGGCTGGTTCCCGGATGCGCTTCGCGCACTGTGCTGTTCGGGAACGAGATCCAACGGTGAGCTAAGCATGTAGTGCCGGGGATGGAGTGCCTTCGGACGGGGGTTCGAATCCCCCCACCTCCACCAATCTGCAACGCAAACGGGCCGCCCCACAGCGGCCCGTTTGCGTTTGCGTCCTCGCGTCGGCGCGCTAGCCTTCGACCTCCGCTGGCGCGGTTGGCAGCCGCACCCGGATCAGGGCGTTGCCTTGGGCTGTGTCCGCCGCCTGGATCTCGCCGCCGTGGGCGATCGCGATTTCGCGCGCGATCAACAGGCGCATGCCCAGCCCTTCATCGAACGGCGCGGCCTCGGCAATGGCGAACAGCCCTACGCGCTCACCGGCGGCCCAGCGGGCAGCGGGCGTTGCGATCTCCAGCACCACCTCATCCCCGTGGGCATGCGCGCGTAGCGAAACCGTGCCGTTCGGGTCGCGGGCCTGCATGAAGGCGAACAGGGTGGCGAGCATCTGCACCAGCCGCTGGGCATCGCCGTCGATGGCCACCTCCTCCAGCGCGGTGTCCACGGTGATGTCCACGGCGGGGCCGGAGGACGCGGCGGCCAGGTCCACGACCAGCGCCGGTGCGACCGGCACCGTTCGCCCGACCAGGCGTGAGCGGCGCGCGCGCATCCAGTCCGATACCTCCTGCACCATGGTGCTCAGGCGCGTGGTCTGGCGGTCGATGATGGACAGCAGCTCATCGCGTTGCGCCGCTTCCAGCTCGGGACGACGGAGCAGGTAGGTCGCGGTCTGCAGCGGCGAGAGCGGTCCGCGCAGGTCGTGCGCCAAGCGGTCCAGCAGCAGGTCGGAAGCGCTGAAGTCCCCGTCTTCCGTGGTCAGCGGGGGATCGTACTTGGAAGGCTCAGCCATTGGCGGGTCCTCCGACACGGCAGGCGCGCGGTGGCGCGCTGCACAGCCGCTCGATGGCTTCCAGCAATGGGGGCTTGACCAGGTGCTCGTCAAAGCCAGCGTGATGCGTGCGCCGCCGGTCCTCGGGCTGGCCCCAACCGGTCACCGCGACGATCGTCGGCTCGGGCACGCCCGGCAACCCGCGCAGCTGCGGTGCCAGGTCGTAGCCGCTCAGGCCGGGCATGCCGACATCCAGGAAGACGAGTTCCGGGCGGAACGCCTGCACTTCGGCGACCACCGCGTGCGGGTCGTACAGGCGTCGCACGTCGTGGCCGAGCAGCTGCACCATCATCGCCAGCGTGTCGGCCGCGTCGCGGTTGTCGTCGACCACCAGCACGCGCCGAGCCACGTTGCCGACCGACTCCGGCAGCGGCATGGTCACCGGCTCCTCGACGGACGCCGGCGCCAGCAGGGGGAGCGTGACCGTGAAGGTGGCGCCGCGGCCGATGCCCGCACTGGAGACAGACACCTCGCCGCCGTGCAGCTCCGCCAGCCGGCGCACCAGCGTCAGGCCGATGCCGAGTCCACCGTGGGTCCGGTCGACCGCGGTCTCCACCTGCGAGAACATCTCGAAGATGCGTTCCACCTCGCCGGCTTCCAGACCAATCCCGGAGTCACGGACCTCCACCTGCGCGCGGTCGCCGAGCACGCGCGCGCGCAGCTCGATGCGGCCGTCGGGTTCGGAATACTTGGCCGCGTTGTTGAGCAGGTTGGCGAACACCTGCGACAACCGCGCCTGGTCGGCGACCAGCGGCACGGCCTGCTCGGGCAGGTCCACCACCAGCGCGTGCCCGCCCTGTTCGATCAACGGACGCGCGGTCTCGACGGCGCATTCCACGATCTCGCGCAGCGATGTCGCGTCCTTGCGCAGGGTGAGCTTAGCCTGGCTGATCCGGGCAATGTCGAGCAGGTCATCGATCAGTCGCACCATCAGCGCCAGCTGCCGCTCCATCAGTGCCAACAGCTCGCCGTCCACCGGGGTGGACATGCGCAGCACGGCCAGCGCGTTCTGCAGCGGTGCCAGCGGGTTGCGCAGCTCGTGCGCCAGCGTCGCCAGGAACTCGTCCTTGCGCCGCCCCACTTCCCTGAGCAACTGCTCGATGCGGCCGCGCTCGGCGACCTCGTCCTGCAGCACGCTGTTCTGGATCTCCAGGGTCGCGTTGGCACTGCGCAGCGATTCGTTCAGCACCGCAAGCTCGCGCGCCTTCTCGGTCTGCAGGGCCAGGTTGGCCGATTCGAGCTGGGCGTTGGTGGCTTCCAGCTCCAGCCGCTTGCGATGCAATTCGGCCAGCACCACGACCTTGCTGCGCAGGATCTCCGGGATCACCGGCACCATCACGTAGTCCACCGCGCCCAGCTTGTAGCCGCGCAGCCGATCCATGTCGGTGACATTCACCGCGGTGACGAAAATAATCGGGGTTTTCTCGAAACGCGGGTGCTGGTGGATCATGCTGGCAGTCTCAAACCCGTCCATCCCGGGCATGTTGACGTCCAGCAGGATCAACGCGTAGTCGTCCTCCATCAGGCGGCCCAGAGCTTCGACACCGGAGCGGGCATCGACCAGTTCCTCGCCCAGTGGCTCCAGGATCGCGCGGTAGGTCAGCAGCCTGCCGGGCTGGTCATCGACCAGCAGGATCTTGACCGGCGCGCTGGTGGCCGCGGCTTCGCAGGGGACGCTCACCGGTGCAGCCATTGGCGCAGGACGCCAAGCAACTGGTCGGTCACGACCGGCTTGGCCAGGTAGTCGGACGCGCCGACCTCCAGGCATTTCTCGCGGTCGCCCTTCATCGCTTTGGCGGTCACGGCGATGATCGGCAACGCGCGCAGATCAGGGCGCTCGCGGATGGCCCGCATCGTCTGGTAGCCATCCATTCCCGGCATCATGATGTCCATCAGCACCAGGGCGATGGTGTCGTCGGCAAGCACCTTCTCGATCGCCTCGGCGCCGTTGCCGGCAGTCACCACGTCCATTCCGTGGCGCTCCAGCATGCTGGACATCGCGAAGATGTTGCGCACGTCGTCGTCGACCACCAGCACGCGCTTGTCGCGCAGGGAATCGTTTGACGTGTGGAGGCTCTCGACCATGCGCTGCTTGGCCTCGGGAAGGTCGGCGATGACGCGGTGCAGGAACAGGGCGGTCTCATCGAGCAGGCGCTCGGGCGATTCCACGTCCTTGATCACCACGCTCTTGGCGACCTTGCGCAGGCGGCGGTCGTCGTCGGCGGTGAGATCCTTGCCGGTGAACACGACCACCGGCACGTCGCGCAGCTCCGACTCGGCCTGGATGCTGTCGAGCAGCTCGAAGCCGGTCATGTCGGGCAGGCGCAGGTCCAGCACCACGCAGTCGTAGCGCCCCTCCCTCATCAGCCGCAACGCCTCCTCGCCGGTACCGACGGTATCGATGTCGATGTCGTCGTGGCTGATCAGCTCCTTGATGCTCATGCGCTCGGCGGCGTTGTCCTCCACCACCAGCAGCCGCTTCACACGCGGCTCGCTGTATTCCTTGATGCGCTGCATGGCCGCGCCGATGGTCTGGGTGGTCGCCGGCTTGGCAAGGTAGGCGAAGGCGCCGCGTTCGATGCTCTGGTGGCGCTCCTCCTCGATGGTGACGATCTGCACCGGGATGTGCCGGGTCGCCGAGTCCTGCTTCAGGCGCGCCAGCACGGTCCAGCCGAGCATGTCGGGCAGCAGGATGTCGAGCGAGATCGCGGTGGGCCGGTATTCGCGCACCAGCCGCAGGGCTTCGCTGCCGCGGTTGGCGACGATCACCCGGAACCCGCGCGAGCGGGCCAGGTCGCGCAGCACGGTGGCGTAGCGCGGGTCGTCTTCGACCAGCAGCAACAGCGGCTCGCCGTCGACGCACACATCGCGATCGTCATCGACCGTCTCGACCGCCGTCTCCGCAAGCTCCTGCGGCAGGCGCGGGAAGGCCTGCCGGGCCCGGTCGTGGGCCGCCGCGGCGCGCGCTTCCTGGGTGCCGTCGGCGCCGGCGTATGACAGCGGCAGGTACAGGGTGAAGGTACTGCCGGCGCCCGCCTCGCTTCGCAGACGCAGTTCACCGCCCAGCAGGCCGGCGATCTCCCGGCTGATCGCCAGACCCAGCCCGGTGCCGCCGTACTGGCGCGAGGTGCCGGCGTCGGCCTGCTGGAACGCCTCGAACACGATGCGCTGCTTGTCAGCCGATATGCCGATGCCGGTGTCGGTGACGTCAAAGGCGACCACTGTCGGCGCCGCGTCCAGCACGGCGTGCCCGGGGGTCCAGCCGTCCTCGGCCGCACGCCCGATCAGGCGAACGCTGCCGTTGGCGGTGAACTTGAACGCATTCGACAGCAGATTCTTGAGGATCTGCTGCAGGCGCTTGGGATCGGTGTCCAGCGCTCGGCCCAGCGCGGGCTCGAACTCGACCGAGAACTCCAGCTTGCGCCGCTCGGCCTCGTGGCGGAACGTCCGCTCCATGTTCTCGCGCAGGTGGCGGAAGCTCATCTCTTCGTTGTCGACCGTCACCGTGCCCGATTCGATCTTGGACAGGTCCAGGATGTCGCTGATCAGGTTCAGCAGGTCGGTGCCGGCGGCGTGGATCGTGGTGGCGAACTCGACCTGGCGCGGGGTCAGGTTGGTCTCGACGTTCTCGGCCAACTGCTGGCCCAGGATCAGGATCGAGTTCAGCGGCGTGCGCAGCTCGTGCGACATGTTGGCCAGGAATTCGGACTTGTAACGCGAGGTCAGCGCGAGCTCGGCGGCTTTTTCCTCCAGGGCACGGCGGGCGTGCTCGATCTGCAGGTTCTTGCCTTCGACCTCGTTCTTCTGCTCCGCCAGCAGCGCGGCCTTGAGCGCGATGTCCTCGTTGGTCTGGCGCAGGGTCTTCTGCTGGGCCTGCAGTTCGCCGGCCAGCTGCTGCGACTGCGCCAGCAGGCGCTCGGTGCGCATGGTCGCCTCGATGGTGTTGAGGACGATGCCGATGCTGCGCGAGAGCTGGTCGAGGAAAGCCCGGTGGGAGACGGTGAATTCCGACAGCGAGGCCAGTTCGATGACCGCCTTGACCTGGTCCTCGAACAGCACCGGCAGGACGATCACGCTGCGCGGCACCAGGTCGAGCAGCCCGGTGCGGATCTGCAGGGTGCCCGGCTCGACCGAATCGATCACGATCATCCGGCCCTGCGCGGCGCACTGGCCGACCAGGCCTTCGCCGAACTCGATGACCGTCCTGGCCTCGGCGGAGGAGCGGCTGGCGTAGCCGGCCAGCTGGCGCAACCGGCGCTTGCCGCCGGCCTCGTCGTCCTCCACGACGTACATCAGCCCCTTGTGGGCGTTGATCAGCGGCGCAAGCTCGGAAAGCAGCATGTTGCCCAGCGTGATCAGGTCGCGCTGGCCCTGCATCATGCCGCTGAAGGTCGCCATGTTGGTCTTCAGCCAGTCCTGCTCGCGACCGCTCTCGGTGGTCGCGCGCAGGGTGCCGATCATGGCGTTGATGTTGTCCTTCAGGTCGGCGAGCTCGCCGCTCACATCGACCTGGATCGAGCGGGTCAGGTCGCCCTGGGTCACCGCGGTCGCCACCTCGGCGATGGCGCGCACCTGAGTGGTCAGGTTGGCCGCCAGCTGGTTGACGTTGCCGGTGAGGTTCTCCCAGATGCCCGCGGTGCCGGGCACCTTGGCCTGGCCGCCCAGCCGGCCTTCCACGCCGACCTCGCGCGCGACCGTGGTCACCTGGTCGGCGAAGATCGCCAGCGTGTCGGTCATCGAGTTGATCGTGTCGGCCAGCTCGGCGATCTCGCCCTTCGCCTCCACGGTGAGCTTCTTGCTCAGGTCGCCGGTGGCGACCGCGGTCACCACCTGGGCGATGCCGCGCACCTGGGTGGTGAGGTTGGTGGCCATCGAGTTGACGTTGTCGGTCAGGTTGGCCCAGGTGCCGGCCACGCCGGGCACCCTCGCCTGCCCGCCCAGCTTGCCCTCGGTACCCACCTCACGCGCGACGCGCGTCACCTCGGCGGCGAAGCTGTTGAGCTGGTCCACCATCGTGTTGAGGGTGTCCTTGAGCTGCAGGATCTCGCCCTGCGCATCCACGCCGATCTTGCGCGACAGGTCGCCCTTGGCGACCGCGGTGGCGACTTCGGCGATGTTGCGCACCTGGCTGGTCAGGTTGGACGCCATCGAGTTGACGTTGTCGGTCAGATCCTTCCAGGTGCCGGCCACGCCGGGCACGGCCGCCTGGCCGCCCAGCTTGCCTTCGGTGCCGACCTCGCGCGCCACGCGGGTCACCTCGGCGGCGAAGCTGTTGAGCTGGTCGACCATCGTGTTGATGGTGTCCTTGAGCTCGAGCATCTCGCCCTTGACGTCCACGCCGATCTTGCGCGACAGGTCGCCCTTGGCCACCGCGGTGGTCACCTCGGCGATGTTGCGCACCTGGCTGGTGAGGTTGGAGGCCATCGCGTTGACGTTGTCGGTCAGGTCGGCCCACGTCCCCGCCACGCCGGGCACGGTCGCCTGACCGCCCAGCTTGCCTTCGGTGCCGACCTCGCGCGCCACGCGCGTAACCTCGGCGGCGAAGCTGTTGAGCTGGTCGACCATCGTGTTGATGGTGTCCTTCAGCTGCAAAATCTCGCCCTGGGCATCGACCGCGATCTTGCGCGACAGGTCGCCCTTGGCCACCGCGGTGGTGACCTCGGCGATGTTGCGTACCTGGCTGGTCAGGTTGGAGGCCATCGCGTTGACCGAGTCGGTCAGGTCGGCCCAGGTGCCGTCGACGCCCGGCACGGTGGCCTGGCCGCCCAGCTTGCCTTCGGTGCCGACCTCGCGCGCGACGCGGGTCACCTCGGCGGCGAAGCTGTTGAGCTGGTCCACCATCGTGTTGAGGGTGTTCTTCAGCTCCAGCATCTCGCCGCGCACGTCGACCGTGATCTTGCGCGACAGGTCGCCCTTGGCCACCGCGGTGGTGACCTCGGCGATGTTGCGCACCTGCAGGGTCAGGTTGGAGGCCATCGAGTTGACGTGGTCGGTCAGGTCCTTCCAGGTACCGGCGACATCGGGCACCTGCGCCTGGCCGCCCAGCTTGCCTTCCGTACCGACCTCGCGCGCCACGCGGGTCACTTCCGCGGCAAAGCCGTTGAGCTGGTCCACCATGGTGTTGATAGTGTTCTTGAGCGCGAGGATCTCGCCCTGCGCGTCCACGCCGATCTTGCGCGACAGGTCGCCCTTGGCCACCGCGGTGGTCACCTCGGCGATGTTGCGGACCTGGCTGGTCAGGTTGGACGCCATCGCGTTGACCGAGTCGGTCAGGTCCTTCCAGGTACCGGCGACGCCGGGCACCACGGCCTGGCCGCCCAGCTTGCCTTCGGTGCCGACCTCGCGCGCCACGCGGGTCACCTCGGAGGCGAATCCGCGCAACTGGTCGACCATGCCGTTGATGGCTTCCTTCAACTGCGCCATCTCGCCGCGCACGTCGGCGGTGATCTTGCGCGACAGATCGCCGTCGGCCACCGCGATGGTGACCTCGGAGATGTTGCGCACCTGGGTGGTCAGGTTGGAGGCGAGCTGGTTGACCGAATCGGTCAGCTCCTTCCACACCCCGGAGACGCCCTTGACCTTGGCCTGGCCGCCCAGGCGACCGGCGGTGCCCACCTCCAGGGCGACACGGGTCACCTCGGCGCTGAACTCGCTCATCTGCCCGATCATGCGGTTGACGATCTTCGCCGAGCGCAGGAACTCGCCCTTCAGCGGGCGGCCGTCGGCTTCCAGCGGCACGGTGTGGGTCAGGTCGCCCTTGGCGACGCCGGTCATGGCCTCGGTCATCGTCTCGATCGGACGCACCAGGTCGTCGATCAGGCCGTTCACCGAGCGCTGCATGCCCTGCCAGGCGCCATCGTGGTTGCCCATCACCAGGCGCTTGCCGGTCTGGCCGTCGCGGCCGACCGCGGTACCGACACGGGCGAGCTCGTCGGCCAGATGCCGGTTGCGGATGACGATCGCGTTGAAGCACTCGGCAATCTTGCCCGCCGTGCCGTCCCAGTGGACCGGAAGCTGGACGGAGAAATCCCCGTCGCGGACTGCGCACAACGCCTGCAGAAGCCGGCGATCCACGTGGTTGTCGGTCACATCATCGTCGTCGGCGCATGCGGCGCGCCGGGCATTATCGTCCATGTTCCCTTCCCCCCGAGCCTGCGTCAGGATGCGCAGGATCGCCTGTCAAATTTTTGAGACGCTACCGCACGTCCAGTGACGATATTTTCACAGATCGGCTTCACACACGCACAGGCGCGGCAAATGGTAAAAACGACGGCTTGGTTCTGGAGACGGAAATGGATTGGAGCGCGCAGTTGCACGTGATCATGGGCACCGCCATCGCGATGGTGCTGGGCGGGATGGTCGGCTTCGAGCGCGAGCTCAAGAACCGCCCCGCAGGCTTCCGCACCCACATGTTGGTGGCCGGCGCGGCGGCGTTGCTTGTCGGGATCGGACTGATGACCCTGCACAACCCGAACGTTGTTGGGGTCCTGCCGCCGGAGCAACTGCGGATGGATCCGCTGCGCCTGGTGGAATCGGTTATCGCCGGCGTGGCATTCATCGGCGCGGGCACGATCTTCGCCAGCCGCGCGTCCAAGGCCGTCGTCGGCATCACCACCGCCGCCTCCTTGCTGATGGTGGCGGTGATCGGCATTGCGACCGGGTTGCAGTACTACCTGTTGGCGATCTCGGCGACGGTGCTGACGCTGCTGGTGTTGACCGTGCTGAAGTGGATGGAAGGCAAGTTCCGCAAGGAACACGTCGACGCCGGCTAGGCGGGGCCGTTCTCGCCGGACCTCAGACCACGCCCTGCGCCAGCATCGAATCGGCGACGCGGACAAACCCGGCCACGTTGGCGCCGTCCAGATAGCTCAAGTTGCCGGCCTTGTGCATGCCGTGCTCCACGCAGGCGGCGTGGATGCCCTTCATGATCTGGTGCAGGCGAAGGTCCACCTCCTCGGCGGACCAGCACAGGCGCGCGGCGTTCTGGCTCATCTCCAGACCCGAGGTGGCGACCCCGCCGGCGTTGCTCGCCTTGCCCGGCGCATACAGCACGCCCGCTCCCTCAAACGCCCGCGCAGCCTCCAGCGAAGACGGCATGTTCGCGCCTTCCGCCACGCAGATCACGCCGTTGCGGATCAGCAATTGGGCGTCATCGTGGTTGATCTCGTTCTGGGTCGCGCACGGCAGGGCCACATCCACCGGCACGCTCCAGGGGCGCACGCCGGGCACGAAGCGCGCACCGATGCGCTCGGCGTATTCGCTGACGCGGCCGTACTGCTCGTTCTTGATGTCCATCAGTTCGGCCAGCTTGTCGGGCGTGAAACCCTCATCGTCGATCACCGTGCCGCTGGAATCCGACACCGTGACCACCTTCGCCCCGAGCTCCATCGCCTTCTCGATGGCGTACTGGGCGACGTTGCCCGAGCCCGACACCGAGACGCGCAGGCCGTCCAGCGAGGCGCCCTTGCGCGCCAGCATCTCCTCGACGAAATACACGGTGCCGTAGCCGGTGGCCTGCGGTCGGATCAGGGAACCGCCATGCGAGAGGCCCTTGCCGGTGAACACGCAGTCGGCCCGGTTGCCGAGCTTTTTCATAATGCCGACCATGTAGCCGATCTCGCGGCTGCCCACGCCGATGTCGCCGGCGGGAATGTCGGTGTTCGCGCCGATATGCCGGTACAGCTCGGTAATGAAGGCCTGGCAGAAACGCATGATCTCGAAGGGACTCTTGCCCTTGGGATCAAAGTCCGAGCCGCCCTTGGCGCCGCCCATCGGCAGCATGGTCAGCGCGTTCTTGAAGGTCTGCTCGAAGGCCAGGAACTTCAGCACCGAAAGGTTGACCGACGGATGGAAACGCAGGCCGCCCTTGTAGGGTCCCAGCGCGAGACTGTGCTGGACCCGATAGCCGCGATTGACCCGCACCTGCCCGTGGTCGTCGACCCAGGGCACGCGGAAGATGATCGTCCGCTCCGGCTCGACCATCCGCTCCAGGACCCCGTAACGGACGTACTTCGGGTGGCTTTCAATGAACGGCCAGATGCTCGCCACCACCTCGGTGACCGCTTGCAGGAACTCGGTCTCGCCCGGGTTTCGCTCGGCGACGTAGGCCAGGAAATCGCCTGCGGACTGGAACGTGTTGGCCATCGGCATTCCATGAATGTGCTCAATTCATGCTGCACCGCAACACGCCGGGCTGTCAATCTTTGTCCGTACATACAACAGGAAACGGGCCCCGCAGGGCCCGTTTCATTACGCTGCCGAACGCTATGCGATCACGAACGCAGCGGCACCAGCGTCAACTCCACGCGGCGGTTCATCGCACGGCCCGACTCGGTGTCGTTGCTCGCGATCGGGCGCGACTTGCCCGCGCCAGTGATGATGAACCGGTCACGCACCACACCGCGGGACATCAGGTAGTTGCCCACCGACTCGGCGCGACGCACCGACAGGGCCTGGTTGTAGGAATCCGAACCCACGCTGTCGGTGTGGCCGGCGACCTCGATGATGGTCTGGTTGTACTCGCTCAGGGTACGCGCCAGGTTGTCCAGCACCGGGTAGAACTGCGGCTGCAGGTCGCTCTTGTCAAAACCGAAGGTGATGTTGTCGGGCATGTTCAGGGTGATGTTGTCGCCCTGGCGCACGATGTCCACGCCGGTACCGGCCATCTGGTCGCGCAACGCGCGTTCCTGGCGGTCCTGGTAGTTGCCGATCGCGCCGCCGGCCAGACCGCCCACGCCCGCACCGACCAGCGCGCGCTGGCGACGCTCGGTGGCGTCACTGCCGCTCAGCAGGCCGGCGACGACGCCCGCAACCGCGCCAATTGCCGCGCCCTGCTTGGTCTTAGCGTTGGGATCATGCGGCTGCTGCTGGCCGTACGGGTCCTGGCCGCCGTAGTAACCGCCACCGGTGGTGGCACAACCGGCGAGCATCGCGCCCATGACGGCAGCGGCAAGAATGTATTTGGTCGGATTTTTCATGAGCACGTCCTATTCAGTCGGGTTGACATGGATACCAGGGCAACGGTACCGACTCACAAGTATGAACGGGGTGACGATCCTCACCGCGTTCAGTTTCCGTCCGGAAACCGCGTGTTTGTCCGGACCGCGCCGCGAACTCCGTGAGAGAGGGAATGCGGCGCCGCGCGCTCACCGCCGCGGCCACCCAAGGGAAACGCACGCCGCATGGCCAATCCGTCCGCCCTCGCCTACCACCTGCGCGAACTGGCGATCGCGCTCGATCCCCAGTCGCCGCTGCATGCGATGCCGGACGTGCGGGGCGCAGACCGTGCGGTGCTGGACATCGGCTGCGGCATCGGCCAGACACTGGCCGCGTGCGGCACCATGCCCGGTCGGCGGCTGGTGGGCCTGGACGTCGACCGTGAGTGCCTGGACTACGGAGCCCGGCGGTTCGCGCACATCGACTTCGTCGTCGGCACCGCCGAACGGCTGCCCTTCCAGCACGGGGCGTTCGACCTGGCGGTTTCGCGCGTCGCGTTGCCGTATTCCGACCTCGGCCGATCCCTGGACGAGATCGCGCGGGTCCTGGCTCCCGACGGACGGGTCTGGCTGACCCTGCACCCGTTTGCAACGACGTGGTCGCACTTCGTTCAATCGCTGCGCGGCGGCGATTTTCGCGATGTCGTGTTTCGCGGCTATGTGATGGCCAACGGGCTGCTCTTCCATTGCCTCGGCAGGCAGCTGCGATTCCCGTTCAACCAGCGTTGCGAGTCATTCCAGACCGTGGGCGGCATGCGACGCGGCCTGCGGAAGGCCGGATTCACCGACATCCACATCCAGCGGGGTCGGCATTTCCTCTGCACCGCCCGCAAGCGGGCCGGTGACTGACCTTATTCGAAGCTGCCCGCCGCGTCGTGCGAGAGGTTATCGAAACGCGTGTACTCGCCGAAGAATTTCAGCTTGATCGATCCGGTCGGGCCGTTTCGCTGCTTGCCGATGATGATCTCGGCCAGGCCCTTGTCGGGCGAGTTTTCCTTGTTGTAGTAGTCGTCGCGGTAGATGAACATGATCACGTCCGCGTCCTGCTCGATGGCGCCGGACTCGCGCAGGTCGGCCATCACCGGGCGCTTGTCGGTGCGCGTCTCCAGCGATCGGTTGAGCTGGGACAGCGCGATCACCGGGACGTTGAGTTCCTTGGCGAGGTGCTTCAGCGAGCGGGAAATCTCCGAGATCTCCGTCGCACGGTTCTCGGTGTTGCCCGGCACTGCCATCAGCTGCAGGTAGTCGACCACCACCAGGCCCAGGTCGTGCTCGCGCTTGAGGCGGCGCGCCTTGGCCCGCAGCGAGTCGGGCGACAGGCCGGGCGTGTCGTCGATGAAGATCTTGGATTCCTTCAGCATCCGGATCGCGCTGGTGACCCGGCTCCAGTCCTCGTCCTCCAGCTGGCCGGTGCGCAGGCGCTGGGCGTTGACGCGGCCGTTGGAGGAAATCAGGCGCAAGGCGAGTTGGCTGGCCGACATTTCCATCGAGAACACTGCGACCGCCTTCTTGCTCTTGATCGCCGCGTATTCGGCGATGTTGAGCGCCAGCGTGGTCTTGCCCATCGCCGGGCGCGCGGCCAGGATCAGCAGGTCGGTCGGCTGCAGGCCGGCGGTCATCTCGTCCAGCTCGGTGTAGCCGGTGGACAGGCCGGTGACAGAACCGCCCGCCGCGTAGCGCGTCTGCAGCACGTCGAAGGCTTCCGACAGCGCGGTGTTGATCGCGGTGAAATCGGTGCGCCCGCGTGCGCCAGCCTCGGCGATCGCGAAGACCTGCTGCTCGGCGGCCGACAGGATCTCGCTGCTCTCGCGCCCCTCGGGCTGGAAGCCGTCGTTGACGATCGTGGTGCCAACCTCGATCAATTTGCGCAGCACCGCCTTGTCGCGAACGATCTCGGCGTAGGCCTTGATGTTGGCAGCCGAGGGCGTCGTGCTCGCCAGCTCGATCAGGTAGGCGCCGCCGGCGACCTGCTCGCCCTCGCCGATCGACTCGAACCACTCGCCCAGCGTGACCGCGTCGAACGGCTTGCTCTTTTCGGCCAGCTCGCGGATGGCGCGGAAGATCAGCTGATGGTCGCGGCGGTAGAAGTCGTGCTCGCCGATGCTGTCACCGACGATGTCGTACGCCTCCGGCGCAAGCATCAGCCCGCCCAGCACCGCCTGCTCGGCCTCGATCGACTGGGGGGGCACGCGCAGCTGGTCGAGCCGCTGGTCGGCGCGGCTCTCGAAGCGGGAATCGCCGCGGTGTTCACCGCGGTAGCCGGGACGTGCACTCATCGAGGGGAAATTCCTGACAGGGGCCGCGCGTCGCGGTCGACGCGGGCCGAGCGCCCATCCTAGTGCCGGACGGGCGCGGGGGTTGCAGACAAGTCTGTGGATAAGCAGTGGACAGCGCGGGACAACACGCCCGCAGCGTGGCCTGGCGGGGTCGCAGCAGCTGCGATGGCGATGCGTTGAGCCGGTACGGCAGACACATACGGCAGGCACATACCGCAGGCACATATCGCAGATACGCGAAAGGCACCTTGCGGTGCCCTTCGCGGGGATCAGCTGCAGCGCCGGGCTGCATGCCCGGCCAGGAACTCGATCAGGCCAGCTCGCCTTCGACGATCACCGAAACGGTGCTCTCCACATCGGCGTGCAGGTGGATGACCACCTCGTAGGTGCCGGTGTGGCGGATCGCGCCCTCGCCCATGATCACCTCGGACTTCTCGACCGCGTAGCCGGCCTTGGTCAGCGCCTCGGCGACGTCGCGGGTGGTCACCGAACCGTACAGCTTGCCTTCGGTGGATGCGTTGGCGCGGATGGTGACTTCAGCACCTTCCAGCTTGGCCTGGCGGCTCTCGGCGTCGGCGTGCTGCTCCTTGGCCCTGGCTTCGTACTCGGCGCGGCGCGCCTCGAAGTCGGCCAGGTTGGCGGCGGTGGCCGGCGTGGCCTTGCCCTGCGGCACCAGGTAGTTGCGGCCGTAGCCGGGCTTGACGTCGACCTTGTCGCCGAGCTGGCCCAGGTTCTGCACGCTTTGGAGGAGGATCAGTTGCATGGTGTTGCTCCGTATTCGTTAGCGGGGCGAAAGGCCCCGCAACTGTGGCTGTCCGAACGGGCGCTTGCCCTGCCTCCGCTGGCGGAGGCGCCGGGATCAGGCGTTGTGGTTGTCGGTGTACGGGATCAGGGCGAGGTAGCGCGCGCGCTTGATCGCCGTGGCCAGCTGGCGCTGGTAGCGCGCCTTGGTGCCGGTGACGCGGCTGGGAACGATCTTGCCGGTCTCGGTGATGTTCTGGCGCAGGGTGTTGAGATCCTTGTAATCGATCTCCTTCACGCCTTCAGCGGTGAACTTGCAGAACTTGCGGCGGCGGAAAAATTTGGACATGGGAATGCTGCTCCTGGAGGGGCGTGATCAGGCGGATTAGGCGGCGTCGGACGAGTCGGCGTCGTCCTTGTCGGCGTCGGACTTGTCATCGGACTTGTCGTCGCCATCGGTATCGTCGTCGTCACGACGACGGCGCTCGCCCCGGTCGGAACGCTCCGGCTTGTCGCTCTTCTCGTCCTTGAACTTCATGATCAGCGACTGCTCGGTGTCGGCCTCGTCGCGCTTGATCACCAGGTGGCGCAGGATCGCGTCGTTGAAGCGGAAGCTGTCGACCAGCTCGTTCAGGACGGTCTGGCTGCACTCGATGTTCATGAGTACGTAATGGGCCTTGACCAGGTTGACGATCGGGTACGCCAGCTGGCGGCGACCCCAGTCCTCCAGACGGTGGACCTTGCCTTCGCCGGCCTCGATCACGCCCTTGTAGCGCTCGATCATGGCAGGCACCTGCTCGCTCTGGTCGGGATGGACCAGGAACACGATTTCGTAATGGCGCATGTGTGGTGTCCTTGTGGATGTCGGTCTTGCGACCGGTCAGCCCCCCGGAACCGATATGGCACGGTGGGGCAAGGTTCCCGTCGGCAAGGCCGAGGGAAGCCGCGAATTATCGCAGCTTTATGGCACCGCAACCAGCGGGGCGACGATCAGGCCAGGTCGGCGGACGTCGTGAAGCTCTCGCCGCAGCCGCATTCGGCGTTGGCATTGGGGTTGCGGAACATGAACTGGTCGCCGAGGCGATGCTTGACCACGTCGATCTGGGTGCCGTCCACCTGGGGCAGGCTCATCATGTCGACGTAGATCTTCACCCCGCCGTCTTCGTACACGCTGTCGCCGGCGCGCTCGTCGGTGGCGAGGTCCGCGAAGTGCTGCCAGCCCGAACAGCCGGTTTTCTTGGCACCGAAGCGAAGGCCGATGGCGTCGGGGCTCTCGGCGAGGAAGCGCTGGACGCGTGCCAGCGCGGCGGGTGTCAGGGTGATGCTCATGAAATCTCCTGCTGCGATGGGGCCATGATACCGGGGAGTGGCGACCGGGCCGGATCGGCGTTCACGCAAGCTCTCCGGTAAACTCCAACGCTTTCAATATTGGCCCCAACAGGCAAGGATTCAAGGCATGACGGCGGTGCGAGCATGACCATTATCAGCATCGAACACGCGCTGGCGGGCAAGTTGCCGGTGGGCGGCGAGATCACGGTCCGCGGCTGGGTGCGCACCCGGCGCGACTCGAAAGCCGGCCTGAGCTTTGTCAATGTCAGCGATGGCTCCTGCTTCTCGCCGATCCAGGTCGTTGCGCCCAATACGCTGGCCAACTACGACAGCGAGGTGAAGCACCTCACCGCCGGCTGCTCGGTGATCGTCACCGGCGAGCTGGTCGCCTCGCAAGGCAAGGGCCAGGGCTTCGAGATCCGCGCCGAGAGCGTTGAAGTGGTGGGCTGGGTGGATGACCCGGAAACCTACCCGATCCAACCCAAGGCGCACTCGCTGGAGTTCCTGCGCGAGGTCGCCCACCTGCGGCCGCGCACCAACCTGTTCGGTGCGGTCACCCGCATCCGCCACTGCCTGGCCCAGGCGGTGCACCGCTACTTCCACGAAGACGGCTACTTCTGGATCAGCACGCCGATCATCACCACCTCCGATGCCGAAGGTGCCGGCCAGATGTTCCGCGTGTCCACGCTCGACATGGCCAACGCGCCGCGCAACAAGGCCGGCGGCGTGGACTTCAGCCGCGACTTCTTCGGCCAGGAGACCTTCCTGACCGTGTCCGGCCAGCTCAACGCCGAGGCCTACGCGCTCGCCCTGAGCAAGGTCTACACCTTCGGGCCGACCTTCCGCGCCGAGAACTCCCACACCACCCGCCACCTGGCCGAGTTCTGGATGGTGGAGCCGGAAATCGCCTTCGCCGACCTGGCCGAGGACGCGCGCGTGGCCGAGGAATTCCTGAAGTACCTGTTCCGCGCGGTGCTGGACGAGCGGAGCGACGACATGGCCTTCATCGCCGAGCGCGTGCAGAAGGATGCGATCACCCGCCTGGAAGGCTTCATCAACGCGCCCTTCGAGCAGATCGACTACACCGACGCGGTGAGCCTGCTGCAGAAGTCCGGGCACAAGTTCGAGTTCCCGGTCGAATGGGGCCTGGACCTGCAGACCGAGCACGAGCGCTGGCTGACCGAGCAGCACGTGGGCCGGCCGGTGGTGGTCACCAACTACCCCGAGCAGATCAAGGCGTTCTATATGCGCCTGAACGACGATGGCAAAACGGTGGCGGCGATGGACGTGCTGGCACCGGGCATCGGCGAGATCATCGGCGGCAGCCAGCGTGAGGAACGCCTGGACGTGCTGGACAAGCGCATGGCCCAGTTCGGCCTGGATGCGGAGACCTACCAGTGGTACCGCGACTTCCGCCGCTACGGGTCCGTACCGCATGCCGGCTTCGGTCTGGGCTTCGAGCGGCTGGTGGTGTACGTCTGCGGGCTGACCAACATCCGCGACGCGATCGCCTTCCCGCGCGCGCCGGGCCAGGCGGAATTCTGATGCCGACAACGCCACGAGGTGACCGCCGGTGATCCTGTTCTTCGCCCTGCTCTGCCTGGCGGCGGCGATCGCCGGCGCGACGGCGTTCGTGATCTTCTGGCCGCTGACACTGGTGCACATGCGCGACCGGCAGCCGGAGCTGCTGGCGGAGTTCGGCCCCAGCGCCTTCATCAGCCCGTCGGCGTGGGCGTGGCTGATGCGCGGCGGATACCGCGCCGCCGGCGACCGCAACCTGAGCGGACTGGCAGCGCCGGCGCGGATATCGCTGCTGACCATCCTTGCCGGGCTGGTGAGCTCGGGCGTGCTGTACGCGATTGCGACGGTGATGCCATGAACAATGACCAGTGGTGGCTGGCGACGCTGGGGCGCACGATCGTCTGGGCGCGGCTGCGCGAGCTGGAGGCCGGAACGGCGGAAGTGCTGGACAGTGACGGCAACATGTTGTCCTACGACAGCCCCGACACCGCCAAGGCGGCGCTGATGGACGCGGAGTTCGCCGCGCTCGACGGGATGGACGCCGAGGACGCCGCCGACCGCGGTTTCGCGCTGGATGAACTGGTGGTTCCGTACGCTGAAGACGACGACCGCCTGCGCGCGCTGATGGTCCAGACCCTTCCGCGCGCCCACTGACAGGAGAGCGACATGGACCTCAACCTCACCGGTCGCCACGCCCTGGTGCGTGGCGCGTCACAGGGCATCGGCCTGGCCACGGCGCGGGCGCTGGCGACGCTGGGCGCGGACGTCACCATGGTGGCGCGTCGCGGCCAGCTCCTGCTGGAGCTGTCGGCGGAACTGCCGCGACCGCAGACAACACAGTCCCACGGCTGGCTGGCGGCGGATTCCGAGGACATCGACGCGCTCCAGGCACAGGTGCAGGCGCTGGTGGCCGGTAAACCAGTACACATCCTGGTCAACAACAGCGGCGGCCCGCCGCCGGGCAGCGTGCACGGCACCGACGTGGTCGCCTTCGAGGTCGCGTTGCGCCAGCACCTGCTGGCCAACCATGTGGTCACCGAGACGGTGATCCCGGGCATGGAAAGCGACAGCTACGGCCGGATCGTCAACGTCATCTCGACCTCGGTGAAGGAGCCCATCCAGGGCCTGGGCGTGTCCAACACCACGCGCTGGGCCGTCGCCAGCTGGGCCAAGACCCTGGCCACTGAGCTGGCCCCGCGGGGCATCACCGTCAACAACGTCCTGCCGGGCTCGACCCAGACCCCGCGCATCGACCAGATCATCGAGACCACGATGCAGCGCAGCGGCCGCTCCCGCGCCGATGTCTACAGCGACATGGTCGAGGAGATCCCGATGGGCCGGTTCGCCCGCCCCGAGGAGACCGCGGCGGCCATCGCGTTCCTGTGCTCGCCGGCGGCGGCCTACATCACCGGGGTCAACCTGCCGGTGGACGGCGGCCGTACGCGCTCGTTGTGACCGCGGCGCAGCGGTAAGCTTCCCGGATGCAGCTGCCCCACTGGATCAACGGCCAGGCCGAACACGCCGAGACGCGGATCGATGTCGCCAATCCCGCCACAGGCGAGGTGTTTGCGGGCGTCGCGGCCGGCGACAGCGGAACCGTTGATCGCGCGGTAGCGGCCGCGTCCGAGGCGTTTCCGCACTGGTCGGCCCTGCCCAGCACGGAGCGCGCCGCGTGGCTGGAGAAGCTGGCCACAGCGCTGGAGGCCCGGCTGGAGGATTTTGCGGCGGCTGAATGCCGCGACGGTGGCAAGCCCATCCGCCTGGCGCGCGAGATCGAAGTGCCGCGCGCGGTCAGCAACCTGCGGTTCTTCGCCCATGCGGCGACCCAGTTCGCCAGCGAATCCCATCACGGCCAGGCCGGACTGAACTACACGCTGCGCCCACCGCTTGGCGTGGTCGCGGCGATCACGCCGTGGAACCTGCCGCTGTACCTGCTGACCTGGAAGATCGCACCCGCGCTGGCGGCCGGCAACACGGTCGTCGCCAAGCCCTCGGAAGTCACCCCGCTGACGGCGACGATGCTGGCCGAACTGGCGGCGTCGATCGGGTTTCCGGCCGGCGTGGTGAACATCGTCCACGGCACCGGAGCCGCGGTCGGCGAGCCGCTGGTGACGCACCCGCAGATCAAGGCGGTGACCTTCACCGGCAGCACCACCGTTGGCCGCCGCATCGCCGGATTGACCGGTCCGCTGCTGCGCCGGACATCGCTCGAGTTGGGCGGCAAGAATCCGACCCTGGTGTTCGCCGACAGCGACTGGCGCAGCAATCTCGACCTGCTGGTGCGCTCCGCCTTCCAGAACTCCGGCCAGATCTGCCTGTGCGGTTCGCGCATGCTGATCGAACGCAGCATCTACCCCGAATTCCGCGACGCGCTGGTCGAACGGACCAGCGCGCTGCGCGTCGGTGACCCGCAGCTTGCCGACACCAATCTGGGACCGCTGGTCTCGCAGGTCCACTTCGACAAGGTCACGGCTGCGATCGACCGCGCGCGCCTCGAAGGCGCGACGGTGCTGTGCGGCGGCCAGGCGCTGGAGCGCGCGGGCTGGTTCATCGGCCCGACCGTGCTGGAAGGCCTGGGCCCGGACTGCGCGACCAACCGCGAGGAGATCTTCGGCCCGGTCGTCACCCTGCAGCCTTTCGACGACGATTCGCACGCGCTGGCGCTGGCCAACGCCGGCGATTACGGCCTGGCCGCGTCGCTGTGGACGCGCGACCTCAACCGCGCCCACCGCCTGGCCGCGCAACTGCGCGCCGGGGTGGTCTGGATCAACACTTGGATGCAGCGCGACCTGCGCACGCCGTTTGGCGGCAGCGGTGCATCCGGCCTCGGTCGCGAAGGCGGCCTGGAGGCCATGCGATTCTTCACCGACGTGCGCAACGTCGGCATCCACCTGGACTAGAGACCCGATGAATTCGATCCCCGAACTGCTGCGCAGGAACACCCAATGGGCCGAGCGCATCCGCGCCGAAGACCCGACCTTCTTTGAACGCCTGTCGCGCCAGCAGGCGCCGGAATACCTGTGGATCGGCTGCTCCGACTCGCGCGTGCCCGCCAACCAGATCATCGACGTCGCCCCCGGCGAGGTCTTCGTCCACCGCAACATCGCCAACGTGGTCGTGCAGAGCGATCTCAACTGCCTGTCGGTGATCCAGTTCGCCGTGGACGTGCTCAAGGTCAAGCACATCCTGGTGGTCGGCCATTACGGCTGCGGCGGCGTGCACGCGGCGCTGACCGACCAGCGCGTGGGCCTGTCGGACAACTGGATCCGGCACGTCACCAACGTGGCCGAAACCCATGCCTCCTTCCTCAGCCAGCTGTGCAGCGAGGAGTTGCGGCATGACCGTCTGTGCGAGCTGAACGTGCTGGAGCAGGTCATCAACGTCTGCCATTCCACGGTCGTGCGCGATTGCTGGGAGCGCGGCCAGCCGCTCGCGGTGCACGGGTGGGTCTACACCCTGCGCGACGGCCGGGTGCACGACCTGGGCATCGACATGGACAACCTCGACACCATGCCAGCGCGCCACTCGGCCGCGCTGGCGCGCATCTACGCCGACCGCGAGGACCGCTGAGATGGCGACCGGGGTGCAGGCGGATGCCGCGCCGCGTGCGGTGGGCCATTACCCGCATGCGCGGCGCGTCGGCGAACTGCTGTTCCTGTCCGGCATCGGCCCGCGCAACCCGGTCGACAACTCGGTGCCGGGCAACGTGGTGGACGCCGAAGGCGGGCTGGTCTCGCACGACATCCGCGCCCAGGTGCTGGCGACCTTTGCCAACGTGCGCGCCGTACTCGCCGCCAGCGGCGCGCGCTGGGAGGACCTGGTGGACGTCACCGTCTACCTGACCCGGATGGATTCGGACTTCGCCACCTTCAACGCGATGTGGGCCGAGCATTTTCCGGACGCGGGCAGCGCGCCGTGCCGGACCACGGTGGGCGTTGATGCCCTGCCCACGCCGATAGCCATCGAACTGAAGTGCATCGCTGTCGTGGAGAACTGACCATGCTGCCCAATCCCCTGAACCTGCAGGCCTGGATCGAGGAACACCGCCACCTGCTGAAGCCGCCGGTGGGCAACAAGGTGGTCTACGACGGCGACTTCATCGTCATGGTCGTCGGCGGGCCGAACGTCCGCACCGACTACCACTTCGACGAGGGGCCCGAGTGGTTCTTCCAGATCGAGGGCGAGATGGTCCTGCGCATCCAGGAGGCCAACGCGGACGGGGTGATGGCGCCGCGCGACATCCCGATCCGGGCCGGCGAGATGTTCCTGTTGCCGCCGCGTGTCCCGCACTCCCCGCAGCGCATGCCCGGCTCGATCGGGGTGGTGATCGAGCGCCGCCGGCTGGCGCACGAGGACGACGGCCTGATGTGGTTCTGCGAGCGCTGCAACCACAAGCTCTACGAGGAGTTCTTCCACCTGCAGGACATCGAAATCGACCTGCCGCCGGTGTTCGACCGCTTCTACGCGTCCACCGAACATCGCAGCTGCGGGCAGTGCGGCCACCTCAACCCGGCCCCCGACAAGTACGTGATGCCGGACACCTGAGCCGGGCGGATAGACTGCTCCCATGCTCAAGATCGACACCCACGCCCACTACCTGCCGCAGAACTGGCCCGACCTTGCGCGCAAGTACGGCGACCTGCGGTTTCCGGTGATCCACCACACCGAGGACGGGCGTCACCGGATCTACAAGGACGGCAAGTTCTTCCGCGAAATCTGGTCCAAGACCTGGGACCCGCAGGAGCGCATCGACGACTACGCCAGCTTCGGCGTGCAGGTGCAGGTGCTGAGCACGGTGCCGGTGATGTTCTCCTACTGGGCACGGCCGCATCACGCGCTGGAGCTGCACCAGGCCCTCAACGACCACATGGCGGCGACGTGTCGCGACTACCCGCGCCACTACGCCGGCATCGGCACCGTGCCGCTGCAGTCGCCGCGGCTGGCGGTGCAGGAGCTGGAACGCTGCATGGACCAGCTCGGCCTGCAGGGCGTGCAGATCGGCAGCCATGTGGGCAGGTCGCCTGACGAACACTGGAACCTGGACGCGCCGGAGCTGTTCGAGTTCTTCCAGGCCGCCAGCGAGCTGGGCGCCGCGATCCTGGTGCATCCGTGGGACATGATGGGCACCGCGAGCATGCCCAAATACTGGTTGCCGTGGCTGGTGGGCATGCCCGCCGAGCAGTCGCGCGCCGCCTGCTGCCTCGTGTTCGGCGGCGTGCTGGAGCGGCTGCCGAAGCTGAAGGTCTGCCTGGCCCACGGCGGCGGCAGTTTCCCGTACACCATCGGCCGCATCGAGCACGGCTTCAACATGCGCCCCGATCTGGTCGCCACCGACAACCCGCGCAACCCGCGCGAGTACCTGCGGCGGCTGTATTTCGACTCCTGGGTCGCCGACGATGCCGCGCTGCGCTACCTCCTCGATACCTGCGGCGTCAACCGGGTGATGCTGGGCACCGACTATCCCTTCCCGCTGGGTGAGCAGTCGCCCGGCGCCGGCATCGATGCCCTCGGCTTGGCGGAACAGGAGCAGGAGCGCCTGTACCACGGCACCGCGCTGGAATGGCTGGGCCTGCCGAAGTCGCGTTTCGAATGACCCGCGCTGAGCGCGCGCCCTCACCTGCTGGGATCCACGACCTGATGACCGAACTCCACTCCTCCGAGCACGCGTTGGCCCTTGACGCGGCCGACCCGCTCCCGACGCTGCGCGCGCAGTTCCACATCCCGCAGCACGCGGACGGCGACCAGGCCTACTTCGTTGGCAACTCGCTGGGCCTGCAGCCGCGCGGCGTGCGTGCCCAGGTCGAGGACGTGCTGGACAAGTGGTCGATGGAAGCCGTCGAGGGCCATTTCCGCGGCAACTCGCAGTGGATGCGCTACCACCAGTTGATGCGCGAGCCGCTGGCACGGATCGTCGGCGCGCAGCCCGAGGAGGTGGTCGCGATGAACTCGCTGACCGCGAACCTGCACCTGATGATGGTCAGCTTCTACCGGCCGACCGCCGAGCGCCCGGCGATCCTGATCGAGGCCGGCTCGTTTCCCAGCGATCGCTACGCGGTCGAATCGCAGATTGCCTTCCACGGCTTCGATCCGGCCACCGATCTGATCGAGGTCGCCGCCGACCTGCCCGGTGGGCTGTTCTCGATGGCGGCGATCGAGCAGGCAATCACTGAGCACGGCCATCGGCTGGCGCTGGTGCTGTGGCCGGGTGTGCAGTACCGCACCGGCCAGGCCTTCGACGTCAAAGAGATCACCCGCATCGCCCATGCGCAGGGCGCCCTGTGCGGGGTCGACCTCGCCCACGCGGTCGGCAACATCCCGTTGGAACTGCACGACAGCAAGGTCGATTTCGCGGTGTGGTGCCACTACAAGTACCTCAACAGCGGGCCGGGCGCGGTCGCCGGCTGTTTCGTCCACGAGCGTCATGCGCGCACCAATGCGCCACGTTTTGCCGGCTGGTGGGGCCACGACGCCGCTACGCGTTTCCAGATGCGCCCCGACTTCCAGCCCACGCCGGGTGCGGAAGGCTGGCAGCTGAGCAATCCGCCGATCCTCGGGCTGGCGCCGCTGCGCGCGTCGCTGGACCTGTTCGACCAGGTCGGCATGCCGGCGCTGCGGGAAAAATCGCTGCGCCTGACCGGTTATTTGGAGTCACTGATCCAGCAGCGCCTGTCAGACACCCTGGAGGTGCTGAGCCCCGCCGACCCGGCCGAGCGTGGCTGCCAGTTATCGCTCCGCGTGCGCGGTGGACGCGACGAGGGACGCTCTCTGTTCGACCACCTGGCGGCCAACGGCGTGCTCGGTGACTGGCGCGAGCCCGACGTGATCCGCATCTCCCCCGCCCCGCTCTACAACACCCATCACGACGTCCTGCGTTTCGCCGACGGCGTCGACGCGTGGCGGAAGACCCGCTGACCATGGCCGGACCCATCCCCGCCGGCCCTTCGGCATCGACCGAAGCGCGACCGGTGTCCGGCGATGGCGCCGACGCGCCGCACCTGACCATCGTCGGTGCCGGTCTGGCCGGCGCGCTGTTGGCCATCCTGCTCGCCCAGCGGGGCTGGAGCATCGATGTCTACGAGAAGCGCGGCGACCTGCGCGAGCTCGGCTACGAGCGCGGCCGCTCAATCAACTTGGCGCTCGCAGAACGCGGCCGGCATGCGCTACGCCAAGCCGATGCCGACGATGCGGTAATGGCCAAGACCGTGATGATGCGCGGCCGCATGGTGCATTTTGCCGACGGGCACCTGGACCTGCAGCGCTACGGCCGCGACGACACCGAGGTGATCTGGTCGGTGCACCGCGGCGATCTCAACGAGGCGCTGCTCGACATCGCCGAGCAAGCCGGCGCGCGCATCCACTTCCACCATCGCCTCGACAGCGTCGACTTCGCCGCCCGGATCGCAAAGTTTGGCGATGACCGCGGCGACAGCGTGCGCGAGATCCACTTCGACACCCTGGTCGGTGCCGACGGCGCCGGATCCGCGCTGCGTCAGGCGATGGCCGGCGTGTGCGAGCTGGGCGGGCGCAGCGAATTCCTCGGCCACTCCTACAAGGAACTGGAAATTCCGCCTGGCCCGGACGGCGGCTTCCAGATCGAGCCGCACGCGCTGCATATCTGGCCGCGCGGGCGCTACATGTGCATCGCGCTGCCCAATGACGAGGGCACTTTTACCGTCACCCTGTTTTTGCCGAACCATGGCGCCCCCGACGCTGGCACACTCAACGGCGGCGACGGGGATCACGGCGACACGACCAATGTCACCAAACCCGGCACGCACCCAGCACCCGGCTTCGACACCATCACGACCGGCGCGCAGGCACGGGCGTTCTTCGATCGCGACTTCCCTGACGCATCCCGACTGATCCCGGCGCTCGAGCACGACTTCGACCACAACCCCACCGGCGTCCTCGGCACGCTGTACCTGGACCGCTGGCACCTGGACAACCGCGCGGTGCTGATCGGCGATGCGGCGCACGCGATGGTGCCCTTCCACGGCCAGGGCATGAACTGCGCGTTCGAGGATTGCGTCGCGCTGGCCAACCACCTGCTGCGGACCACCGACCGCGGCGAGGCGTTCGCCGGCTTCCAGGCCGAGCGCCTGCCCAACGCCCGCGCGATCCAGCAGATGGCGCTGGAGAACTACCTGGAGATGCGCGACCACGTCGATGACGACGACTACCTGCTGCAGCGCGAGCTGGGCAACCGGCTGGCCGAGCGCCATCCGCAGCGCTTCCTGCCGCGCTACGCCATGGTGACCTTCACCCACCTGCCCTACGCCGTCGCGCTGGCGCGTGGCGAGACCCAGCACGAGATGCTGGTGGAGCTCACCCGCAACCGCACGTCGTTGGACGGCTTCGACTGGGACGCCGCCGACGCGCTGGTCGAAGCCCGCCTGCCACAACTGCCCGAGGATTACTGAGACGTGGCGGCCAGCTTCCTGTTCTACGACCTGGAAACCTTCGGCTCCGATCCCCGTCGCACGCGCATCGCGCAGTTCGCCGCGATCCGCACCGATGCCGACCTCAACCCGACCGACGAGCCGATCAGCATCTACGTCAAACCCGCCGACGACCTGCTGCCCTCGCCCATCGCCACCCTGATCACCGGGATCACCCCGCAGCACGCGCTGCGCGAAGGCATGGTCGAGCGCGACGCGCTGGCGCTGATCTTTGATGAGATGGCGCGGCCGGAAACCTGCACGCTGGGCTACAACTCGCTGCGTTTCGACGACGAGTTCGTCCGCCACGGCCTGTTCCGCAACTTCTTTGATCCCTACGAGCGCGAATGGCGCGGCGGCAACTCGCGCTGGGACCTGTTGGACGTGATGCGCTTCGCCCACGCCCTGCGACCGGACGGTATCGTCTGGCCCAAGCGCGAGGACGGCGCGACCTCCTTCAAGCTCGAGCACCTGGCCGAGGCCAATGGCGTGCGCGAGGGCGATGCGCACGAGGCACTGTCCGATGTCCGCGCGCTGATCGGCCTGGCACGCAAACTCAAAACTGCGCAGCCGCGCCTGTGGGATTACGCCCTGCGCCTGCGCGACAAGCGCTACGCCGCCAGCCTGCTGGACGTGGTCGCGATGACGCCGGTGCTCAACGTGTCGCAGCGCTTCCCGGCCAGCCGGCTTTGCGCCGCCCCGGTCATCCCGCTCGCCCGCCATCCGTTTATTGACAGCCGGGTCATCGTGTTCGACCTCGGCCAGGACCCCGACAGCCTGCTGACGCTGGACCCGGAACAGATCGCGGCGCGCCTGTACGTGCGTGCCGCCGACCTGCCCGAGGGCGTCGAGCGCGTCGCACTGAAGGAGATCCACCTCAACCGCAGCCCGGCGCTGTCGGCCTGGGATCACCTGCGGCCGGCGGACTTTGAACGGCTCCGGATTGACCGCGAGCTGGCCGAGTCACGGGCCGCGCGCCTGCGCGACGCCGGGCCGGCGCTGGCGGAAAAGATTCGCGCGGTCTTCAGCAACGATCGCGAACATCCGCCCTCCGACGTCGATGCCAGCCTCTACGACGGCTTCCTGGACGGCGCCGACAAGCGCGTGTTTGCGGAGATCCGGACCAGCGACCCGCAGGCACTGGGCGAGCGCGACTTCGGCTTCCGCGATACGCGCCTGCCCGAGTTGCTGTTCCGCTACCGGGCACGCAATTTCCCCGATCACCTGTCAGACCCGGAGCGCGTGCGGTGGGATGACTACCGACGCCGGCGCCTGTTCGATGACGCCGCGCGGCTGGGCGAACAGACCCTGCCGCAGTATTTCGCCCAGATCGACGCCCTGCGCGCCGAACACCACGACCAACCCGAGCGCCTCGCGCTGCTGGACCACCTGCAGCAATGGGGCCAACAGCTGCAGCAATCGCTATGACCGCCTACTTCAGCGATGCCAGCCTGAAGTTCCTGCGCGGACTGGCGCTGCACAACAACAAGCCCTGGTTCAACGAGCACAAGCCGCAGTATGAGGCGCACGTGCGCCAGCCGTTCCTGCGCCTGATCACCGACTTACAACCGGATCTGGCCGCGATCAGCCAGCACTTCCGCGCCGACCCGCGCACCGTCGGCGGCTCGATGTTCCGCATCTACCGCGACGCCCGCTTCTCGCACGACAAATCACCGTACAAAAGCTGGCAGGGCGCGCGCCTGTTCCACGAGCGCCGTCGCGAAGTGGCCGCCCCGTCGTTCTACATCCACCTGCAGCCCGGCGCGAGCTTCGTCGGCGCCGGCCTGTGGCATCCCGAACCCAAAACCCAGCTCCGCATCCGCCACTTCATCCTCGACAACCCCGCCAGCTGGAAAGCCACCGCGCACTCGCCAAAGCTGCGCAAACGCTTCGACTTCGGGCAGGAGAACAAGCTGGTGCGCCCACCGCGTGGATTCCCCGCGGATTTTGAATTCATCGACGACTTGAAGCACCGCAACTGGGTATTCGTGCGGCCGCTGGACGACGCGACGATGACGGGGGCGAAGCTGCGCGAGACGATTGCGGGCGATCTGGTGATGCTGGGGCCGTTTGTGGATTATTTGTGTGCGGGGTTGGATTTGGAGTTTTGATCTCAGTTATCGATCACGTGTGTCTATCCCAAAGCCTAGATTTTAGTAATTATTGCGAACGGCCGCCTTTGGAGGAGTGAGCTTCGTCCGAATACTCCAACCGGATCAGATACGCACGTAAGTCACATTGAATTCCTTGCACTGGCGGTGCTTCTGCAACCGGTTGGCAAAGTTGAAAGCTTCGTTGAGCTCAAAGCGTTGGAATACGTCCAGGCCGCGGCTCAGCACGATCTTCCAGCCGTGGTCGGTGCTGATGTCGCGATCGTGCCGGGTGCCGGTGGTGTCGTATTCCCAGCTGAACTGGATGCCGATCCCGCTGCAGGCGTCGGCGATCTTCTGCAGGTTTTCGGTTTGGCGGTCGCCGTGGAACTCGTCTTCCACCGTGACGACATGCACGCGCACCTCATCCTCTGGTCCTTTCTGCTTGCTGATAGTCTCCAGCAGCTCCATCAGATTACGTAGCTGATGGAATACGCGCAGGTAGGGGTCGGTGACCGTAATTCGGGTGGCACCGGCCAGATAAGGACCAAACAACGCGTCGAACGTCACGCCACGCTGATTCTCCTGGAACGCAATGTGGTGCTCTTTCAGGACGGGTTCGGAGCTGGCCAAGGCCGCGGCGGGTGGCTTAGGGACTTCCGTGGCATCCAACGCATCTAGAGGCTCATCGGTCCCCTCAGCAGCTTCGTGCGTGGTCGACTCCATAGCCAGCTTGCGGTGGTACTGGTTCGGGTACTCGTCTTCCTCAAGCGTGTGAACCGCGCGCTCCTGACCATCCGCTGCGCGGTAGGTAAAGCGCACGTCGGGATAGGTGGAGTCGATGCGCAGCAGTTGGTCCTTGACCCGCTTGCGCCCCTCAATGGCGAAGCGCAGTACATCCTCGATCTCGGCGTCGGTGGCTTCGCCGTGCGGGAAGAGGATCTTCATCAGGCCCGAGAAGGTCTTGTTGATGCCGTCGCGATCGCGGGTGGAGATATCCTCGGACAGGCTGAACAAGCCTTTGTAGCGGTCCGAGAAGTCGTGGCTGCGCAGCGAGCGCAGGATTTCGGCTAGGTAGTCCACCACGAAGCCGTAGCCGCTGGAGAACATCTCGCCGCGGATCACGTCGATCTCCCAGCCCGGGATGTAACTGTGGAGGCGGTCCAGGAATGCCGAGTCGTGGAATTTCTCCGGCAGCGGATCGAACAGGTCCGCGTGTTTGAGCATGTACGGAACGGTGTGCTCGGTATTGCCGACAAACACCATGCTGGCCTCGGCTCCCAGTGTCTCCACGCCGCGCGAGAACGACTTGTTGGCCATGTAGTTCTTCATGATGTCGACCAGCGCCTTGTCCACGCGCTTCTGCCTGCCGGCAAACTCGTCGAAGGCCACGGTGTCCCAGTAGCCCACGAGACCCAGCTTGCCGGTGCCGTTGTGCACGAACAGCTTGGGCACGGTCACTTCACCGCCGGAAATCAGAATTCCGTGCGGTGAGAATTCCGAATACACATGCGACTTGCCGGTGCCCTTGGGCCCCAGCTCGATCAGGTTGTAGTTGCGCTCACAGAACGGAATCAGGCGCACCAGTTGCAGCAGTTTGTTGCGCTTGCCGAACATCTGCGGGTTGAAGCCGACACTCTGGATCAGCAGGTCGATCCATTCGTCGGTGCTGAACTGCTTGCGCGCCGCGAGGTAGCCATCCATGTCAAAGCGGGAAATCTGGATCGGCTTCAGCGACGCCAGCACCCACGGTGACGCAGCCTTGTCTTCGGTGTACTCGTATTCCAGATCGGCGATGCACCACACGCCGCCCACCAGCAGCTTCTGGTGCGCCTTCACCGTGGCCGAATCGATCAGCACCTTCTTGACCCCGAGGTTGGCGAACTCGGCTTCGTACACGTCGTCCTTGTCGTTCAACGACACGCTGATGCGGTCGATGACCTTGTGCCGTCCCTTTTCCTTGATGGTCGAGCGGACCAGGCCCGCTTCGTTGCGGTGCACATAGTGCTTGCGCAGAATCTCGCGCACCGTCTCGATGCCGGTTTCGATGGTCGCTTCGTCGTTGGTGGCGCAGTACTGGCCAAGCAGGTACTCCAGCACGTACGACGGCACGATGGCGTTGCCTTTCACCGCCTTTACCAAGTCCTTGCGCACCACCAGACCGGCAAAGTGTTCGTTGATCTTGTCGTCGAGCTGGCTCATGCGGCTTTACCTAGAAATCAAATTCGCTGGTGAAAGAGCGGCGGATCGTATAGCGCACCGACTTGTACGTGGTGAAATGCGAGGTGCCTTCCACGGGCTCCTCCAACTTCAGCTCGACCTGCTCATTGTTCACCTCATCGGCCTTGCGGCTGAGGATGAGGCGCGCCGGCAATTCGCGTTCGCGCGAGCTCTCGGAGCGGAAGTCGAACACCAGTTCATGCTGATCCGAGATCAACTCGCCACCCTGGGTATACAGGCCCGCACGCAGGCGGCGCGGTTGCAGCTTCTCGGTAACCGCTTCGGTCTGATACAGCAGCACCGCCAATTGTCCGGTAGTGATGGTGCGGCTGCCGGCACCAATCATTTCCACCTCCACCCGCCGCACGTCGCTCTGGCGCTTTTTGGTGATGTGCAACAGCGGAATCACCACCTCCTGCAGGGTCGCGCCGCCATGCACAAAGCGGCTGCCCGATCCCTTCAGACGCAGCCGGTTGATCGACTTGGGGATCTGCACCTGCACCGTGCCCGTCAGGCCCAGCTGCGCCGGGTTGAAGGTCTTGAAGCTGGTGCCCTCCTGCAAGCCATGCCCCAGCACAAAGCGACGATCGCGATAGAGGATCGCCGCGCCCTGGGGCTCATTGCTGAGAAAGTCGCTCTCATGCAGCGCATGGTTCTGGTAAATGAAGCCGTGGTCGGCCGTGATCAGCACGTTGCTGGCGTTGGCATTGATCAGCTTCTTGACCAGTCGCGTCAATTCTTCCAACGTCTCCTGCGCCGCAGCAAAGACACGCTCCTCGGTATCGCGAGTATCGCCAGTCTTGTCGATGAGGTTGTGATAGACGTACACCACCTCGTGGTCGCGCAGCAGCGCACGAGTGTCTTCTCGACCCATGCCGAGCAAATCTTTTGCCAGAACCACGGCTGAGTCGACAACGGTCGCGGCGAGAATCTTGCCGCGATTGGCCGAGCCCTGAGCACTGCGCTCGTCCACCAACACGTCGCCGCTGTCATTTTCGACTAGCTGCAGGCTCTGGTTTGGCAGCAGTGCAGCCATCCCCAGTTGAGTGTAGCTGGGAAGCATCGAAAGCATCGGGTCCAACTCGGCTTCGAACTTATCTTCCTGGCGGATCAGGCTCTGCAGCTCTTCGCCCACCTCAAAGCGGAAGGCATCGGAAATCAGCACGCAGACTTTGGTCCTGCGCTCCAGAAACGGCTGGATGCGGCTGCGGAAAAAGTCACGTTGCAGCAGCACGCCGTCGGCCTGCCATTGCGTGGCGGCATCCACGTGTTGTTGCCAGCGGTCGTTGAGGCGTGTCAGATAATTGTTGCTGTAAAGGTTGTCCATCTGCGCCGCCAGCTCGCCCAACAAGGACGCTTGACCACACTCGCGCAGGTGGTACACAAACTTCCGGTAGTGCTGATCCAGCCGGTACCACTGCTGCGAGTACTTCTGCACACCCTCGGCCAGTGATCCCATCTCCAGTTGGGTAGCATCCAGTAACTGGTTAAAGCGAGCAGCCTGCTCCAGCGCCAGGTACACATCCTTGAAGCGCGCATACCAGTGCCCGTGGCGACGCTGACGGATCCATTGCTCCATGTCGGCGGCCGTCACGGTACGCGCCCTCACGGCACGTACCAGTTCGCTGAGGATCTTCCGGTCGATCAGCTCGAAATAGTCCAAACCCATCAGCTTGCGGTAATCGAACGACTGCAGCTTGTCGTCGATCTGCAACACCTGAGCGCAATCGGCTGACAACATCTCGAAGCCGCGCTCATGCGAACGGCTGTCTTTCCAGCGGTTCAGAAACACCAGCCCTTCGGCCGACAGCCGCGCCTTGTACTCCGGGTCAGTCTCCATCAGGAAGCACGACTTGAACAGCTCGATCACGAAGTCGCGCAAGCCCGGCTGGCTGGACTCGTAGCCATAAGCGCGCTTCATCTGTTCCCACAGAAAGTCGGCCAGACCGCTGCGCTCGATTAACTTGAACCGCGCGTCGTCACCCGCGGCCAGGTCGCCCAGCAACACCTCCAGCACCACATCGAGCCGTGGCTCCACGCCCGCACACACGGCCAGCATCTTGCGCCGCAATTGCGTCTGCGAGTCCGTCGAATCGAGCAGCTTGAGCAACGCGTCGCGACGCTTGGCGGATTCAAAGAATGCCACATGACTTTCCAGCAGCGCGTAGAAGTCGGGCCCCAGTCCCAGCTCAGCCAGCCACAGCGCCACCTGATCCGTACGAAACGTGTGACCGCTGGCCAGTTGCACATCCAGCAGCCAGTTCTTCAGATGTGCGGGTTCGGCACCTTCGCGATAGAGCAGAAAATTCTGCGTTGGCTCCTCTCGCAGCAGGCGATGTTTTACGCCGAACTGGTTGTTGGCCAGCTCGATTTTTTCTACGCCGGGCAAGTCCAGCGCCTCGAACGTGGCGCGAAACTCGCATCGCGTGTCGTACCAGAACACAATGCGCTGTTTGTCGAACAGGTGGGCCAGCGCGTGAGCAATGCGGTCTTGGCTCATCTCAATCGTCGCCCTTGGGCGCGAGGCCGGGGATTTTCTTCAACGCATCACCCAGCTTCAGGTAGTTCACCTTCACGCCGTCATCCAGATCGAGTTCCACCTGTTCGGTGGCCAGCGGGTAGAGCGTGTCGCGCTCATAGTCGTCGAGCTCCAGTTGCTGCCTGCGGATGGTGTCGGCCTCCCTGACAGCCTTGGTCTTCTCGCCTTGACTGGCGGAAGCACTTACCTGCACCTGCTGCAGGTGTTCCAGACGGGCGGCAAGCTTCTTGCGGAAATCACGCAGGTACTGCAGCACCACGCTAACAGTGTCCGGGCGATAGCGGTGCAGGTAGATCAACGCGCTGAACGTGCTCTTGGGGCTGGTGAACAGCCAGTAGATCGGTCGCTTCTTGTAGCGCTTCAAATGGTCGGTGTAGAAATCCTTGAGGAAATACTTGCGCACGTCCTTGCCCAGCGCGTCCTGGATAAATGCCAGATTCTCCGTGTAGTGATCGTCACCAAAGGTCACCCTCAGAAATTGGCGGAAACGCTCGGTCACGTCATCGTGGAACCACTCGCCGTCCAGCAACGGGATCACGTTGTCCTCGTCCGGCATGAAGCGCGGCTCGGGAACCTTGCGCAGGTAGTCGGCCAGCGTCTCGCCCTGGTTTGCCAGCACCAGCCCCGGCCTATCCAAGCTGTAGCGACCGAACATGCAGCCGACGGCGTACGACAGGAACTCGCGCATGGTGTCGGCCAACAGCAGCGCTTCCAGCTCCTCGTCGGTCTTGTCGCCGCCGTAGCGGTAGTGCGGGTTGCAGGTGAGGGTAATTTCCTTGAGCGGGACGTCGGGGGTGAGTTCGTCTTGCAGACCGTAGGCATCAATGAAGACCCGGTTGTTTTCTTCTTCGAGGCGCTGAGTCTCAACTATTATTTCACGCCAATATTCCAGAAGATGGTTATATGAGGCCTTCGCCGCCTCTCCGCAATGTTCAGTCTTTAACAGAGGCATTTCTTCAAAATGCCAAGATAGCTCCGACTCATTCCAATCACTAGTCGAATACCTGATCAAAGTGTCCGCATTGTCGCTTACCAAGGCTTTATTTTCTAGCGAATTGCTAGGAACCCTTAATCTATCGAAATATCCAGAAAGTAAATTGGTTGTCGGATTGATGAAATTCAGCTGCGGTATCGCAATACAGCTATTTGCGGCAGCGAGCGCGAAATTCAAATTCGCCCTGCCCGATGAATATGCGCACAGACTTGCACTTTCAAAGATGCAGCCATGCGGAGTATATCGAAACGATCCTGCTGGCGATGAAATTCGGGTCCAGTTTAAACACTCTCTGAAATAGTAATCACGGGACGGAAGCTTGTTCCCGGACTCAGATAGCATCCGATATGCCGACTCATCATAAGTGATTACGTTCGTCAGATTTCCGTACCATTTGCGGTAGCCGCCCCCCTTTATTAATGGCGCGAACCTTCTCTTGCTATCCCAAAATTCCCTTGGATTTGATGCGGTAAAATTTATAGATGATCTCGATATTTCCCAGTGATACCTAATAAATTTCTCATTGTCTCCAGTTGTTAGGCCGTCACGCGAATTTACAAAGGAGGTGATCTTCTCGCCCTCCGAGAAAAGCTTTATAAATGCGGTCGAAACCCAATAGGCAATGGGAGCCCCCGGGATTTTCAAAATGTCTAATGCTGAGGTGCGAGAAAAAAGCTTCATGTCTGTCGCGCCTTTGTTTGCTCGCTCGCTTTCACAACTCATCGCTGCCACTCCTATGCCGCGGGCTGACCAAGATCTCCGACACCAGCTTGGACAGGACCTGCTGCTCGTGTTCTGTCCTGGAGCAGTGATTAATGCTCATGCCCGTTCCCCACAGGTAACACCTTCCTGTCGTGATGGATCACAAACCCATCCGGCAGCGGCTTGAACGGTCCATCCGGCGACCGATGGCTTGACTGGAACCGTCGAGAGGCCTGAACGTTGATGCCGCCGTTCACACGGGGCAAGTCCCGCCGCCAACTCTCCTTGCTGGGTGCACGACTACGGCTGTCGCCGTATTGACAATCATTGCACTGGATGATGTAGGCCTGGACATCCAGCGCGGCGGACTCAACGTTGACGCCCTTCATCGCGCTACCGTTTCAGAATGCGCTAAGCGTTGGATCTGCCAGTCCGGAAACGTTTCATTCCAACTCTCCACCGAGAGCACAGCACAATCATCAATATGCCTACGTTTCCAGGGGTCTACTGTTTCACAGCGAATATCCGCCATCAAACGATCTTTAAATCCAAAGAGGATCGCCTTCTGCATTTCTGAGTCGAATGCATCGAGCCCTATTAGAACAATGTACTTGAAAGGTTTTCCATCTCGCTCCATGAGATGCATAAAAAGGTACGAATCTCGTACCTTAGGCGTCAGTTCTTGCGTCAAGACAGAGTTGTCAGACAGTCGTTTCAAGTAGCTATTACGTTCTTTTTCTGGGCTTCTGGAACAGGATGGATCTTTAATCTCAATCAAGAGGACGTCCTCCTCCCGCTCAATCACAAGGTCTACAAACTTCATCTTCATCGGCAGACGGACGCCCTGCTTATCGAGTTCGTCCCATTTTAGATCATCCGGAAATGAGAAAATCAGCTCGGCGTTCTCCTCAGCCCTGTAATGCATCACTCCACTCCTCCCAAAGCACGCTTTACATCTTCGTCATACAGCTCGGCAAAGACGTCCGAAATGGCAGACCGTCCGACTAGGTTGTAATCATCCACACTGCGCACCATGATTCCGTCATGACCAGAATCTCGATAGAGTCCATGGAAGCGCACATGGTCACCCTGACCTTTGTCCATTAGGAGGTCGAACCATTTAAGCAGCACGTAATCATGCGTAGCCAAGATTACCTGCTGACCGTTCCGCGAGAGCTCGAATAAGATCTCCACCACTTGCTTCATCAGTAGTGGGTTGAGGTTAGACTCTGGCTCGTCCCACAGCAGTGGACCGCTGTGGCCAGGGTCCAGTGTTCCATTGCTCAATAGGCGATGTAAGATACCGATTTTCCTGAATCCTTCAGCGGTCATGCCGCTCGACAGAGACTGAGCCTTAGCGGGCAGAAACTGCAAGGTGGTGTCCTTGTAGGCTTGCCCGGCCTGGCTGGATGTACCCTCTGGCGGAGCTTTATCGATGTACTCACCCGCTTGAAAGCAGAACCCACCGTTTTCCAGTCGATATCTGCCGCCGATCAAGTTAATCAGCCTGGGGACAATGGTTGCAAAGCGCGGATCTTGGTTGAGCCTAGCTGTCGGATCATCCGTGCCCTCCCGCATGAGTGCTTGCGCAAGATCCACGTAACCCGCGTCGAAGATCAGCTCGACCGTGCGCTGGTCATGGGTTGGGTCCATTATCCCCTTCACCAGTGAAAGGACTTCCTTAGTCGGGACGAAGACGGCTCCGCCATGTTCCTTCCTATACAGGGCGTCCTCCTTGACCTTCATAATCTTTGATCTCACGCCGAATGAACACGAAATTTCGGCACCGGATGCGAAGTGGGCATGTAGTTCGGCGGGGCTTGAAGCGCTATTACGACGCAACCTGCCCAGACCTTCATCCAACGGCATGAACAAGCGGACTAATTTTTCGGTCAGCTCGACCGCTAACTCTTTTCTCGTAGCGTCGGGCAAGCGCTTGTATGTCAGCGCGCCGGCACAAAGACCATAGGCAGCCTTGAGCAGTTGCGTCTTGCCGGATCCATTTTCACCGATGATCACGTTGATCTTGGGCGAAAAGTCGATCTCGAATTCGCCAAAGCTGGTGAAGTTGGTGAGCTTCAGGCGGGTGATCACGAAATGGCCTCCTCTAGCATCGCCGCCTTCTCCGCCTCGGAGTTGCCGTCCACCAGTCGCACGTATGCACCCCGATAGTCCGGTCGATGCCGGTTCTCCAGCACAAAGGCAGTGGTTGAGACCACCTCGCCGCCGATGCTGTCGAACGCGCGTGCACCCAGATGGGCCATGGAGATGATGGTGTGCTGCCCAAGAATGCGGTTGCGCAGCGCCTCGAATGATGAGAGGAACATCCAGCTCTGCATTGTGATCATTGCGACCGCGCCCGCCGGTACCGTTAGATCAAGATTGCGCTCGATGAACATGGCAAACAGATCGGACTTGCTGTTGGGGTAGTTTTCCTTCGCCCATGCCGCCAGTCGCCCGTTCATGCCTTTGCTGCCCATATACGGCGGATTGGCCACCACCACCTGATAACGCGGGCTCAGGTAGTCAGCCATGCGCAACACCGTCAACACCTTGTCGTGCGTGTTGGCAAGGAAAAGATTGCCGTCGATCTTCTTCGCTTCCAGCAGCGGCAGCACATCCTGCGTGTTGATAAGCGCAGGCCGGATCAGCGAACCGAAGTTGTCGGCCTCCACGAACTGAATCAGAGTTTCACGCAGGCTGAGGGTAAAAAGATCGCGACCGACTTCGGCGATGTAATCGTTAAGCTCCTGCGTCTCGAAGCTGACGTTTTCCAGCACGCAGATGTTCGGCTTGATCGCCTTGCTGAAGAAGCGGCGCTGTTTGGCGCGTGCTTTCATGGTCAGCGCAAAGGCTGCCAGTTCGCCGGCGCGTTCATCGAGTTCGATACCGTACAAGTTGTGGGTGAGAATCTTCTCGGGGATCTCGCTGGCATCAGCGCCGGATTCTTCGTAGATTGCGTGGAGCAGGTCGAAGGCATAGGTAAGCATGTGGCCGGAGCCGCAGGCCGGGTCGCAGATCTTGATGTCTTCGGGCTTTGCGATTCTTAGATAGTCGGTCTCCGGCTGCTCCGGCTTGATGTAGTACGCCATCTTCTCGATCAGCTTCGAGTCGGGATGGTTGAGCATCCACAGCCGGCCCAGCGAGTTGTCGACCAGGTAGCGCACGATCCAGTGCGGGGTGAACAGCTGGGTGGCGGCGGGGATGTTCTCCGGGGTGATCTTCTGGTTCTTCTTCAGACCGTCGAAGACCTGGTCCTTCTTCTCGGAGATGTAAAACTGGTACAGCCAGCCGATGACTTCCACGTCCTTACACGCATCGGGCGTCATCGCCTCCCGGGTGTAAGCCAGAATCGCGTTGCCGGACAGCAGGTCGTCCGGCATCAACAGCTCGGTGTAGTCGGCGATGCGCTCGAACAGATAGGGCATGGCGTGGTGGAAGCGGTTGCACTCAGCCACGACCAGCAGGCGGTAGGCCTCTTGCTGCGGGTCGTGGCTGGTGGCCTGGCCGCCAAGCAAGGCCTGCACGCGCTGGCGGATGGCTTCGGGCACGCGCTCGGGGTCGATGTGCCCGGCCTTGGCCTCGGCCAAAATCTCTGGCTGAAACTGGCCCTCATCGGCGGGCGACACCACGCGAATACGGGTATAGCCATTGAGGTCCATGAAGCGCAGTGCGCAGAAACGGTTGAACCAGGTGTAGGCGACCTTTTCCAGCACTTGATCGTGGCTGCTGGCCTTGAGCTGCTTTTCCAGTTCCTTGACCGCTGGGAGATTCTCGCGCCGTGCTGCGCTGCCGACGTCCAGCACCAGATTCATGCGTGCGCCGACTTGCTCGCGCAGTTGGCGACGCGCGTGCTGGGCGAATTTCTTGAGTTTGCTGGTATCCATCAATCGTTCTCGTTGTCGGGCCGCTTGACGTTCGCGACCATTTTTGTGACGCCGGGAAAATGATCATCCGGGCTGTAACCAGTTGATGCGAAACATTCGGCGACGCTACTGGCTGCCAATATCTTCTGAACACTATCCGTGGTCATCGTGAGCTCCTTCAGATCTGTACGCGATTGCCAGCAAGGATTTCCTTTAGCCACGCGGCACGCTGCTGTTGCAGGTACTCGTCCAGCTCGGTTTCGGTGGATAGCCACGGTTTCGCATACCCCACCGGAATGGCACGTGCCGCGATGACATTGGCTGATACGGCGTCGCCTGCAACTGGCGGATGGCTTGTGTCAGTCGATGTCGTCGTGCTGTTTGACGCGACAGGTGGACGTTCGCCCCCATCCCCAGCGGGCGCCGGGGGTGCAATCGGTTGGCGCTGCGCGGCCGCATTCATTTGCATCAGGAGTGCCGGATAGCGGTCGTCCTCGAACCGGCGCAGCTGGTCGCGGATCATGGCGATACGCTTTTGACCTTGCAGTGATTGACGCGCTTCGGTGAACGCCTGGATCAGCGAATCCTTTTGTGCGGCTTCCACTTTGGTGAACTCGTCGGCGGCCTGCAGCCGGTGCTGAAGATCTTCCAGCCGCGCCGCAGCGGTGTCTTTTTCCTGTTCGAGAAGCCGATTGATCTCTTGCTGCAGCGTGTCCAGTTGCGGTCGGATTTGCTGCAAACCGTTACCTTGCCAAGGCTTGTCGTTCTGCAGTACAGCCCGGATCGCATAGACTTCACCGGCGCCGACGTACTCCAGATTGTCCTCTTGATCCTGAAGCAGTTGCCGGGCCTGGTCATAGATGGCCTTTTGCGGACCGCCCATGAACCGGCGTAGCGGTTCGATCACCTCTTCGCGGGTGTCGAGCAGCGCCTCTTCAGCGCGGGACAGATCGGTAAGAAACCAGTTGGGGTCCTTGGCGGCGATTTCCTTGAGCGTGGCCAGTACGCCGCCCAGTACACCAAGAAACGGATAGTTCGCCTTTTGGCCGTGCAGCTCGGCGAGCTCGACCGTCAGGCCCTTGATCGCGTCAATCGTTTCACGCGCCAGTGCTCGCGGCTCATTGCTGCTGGCCGGGCGATCGAAGAAATCGGTAAAGAACTCCTTGAGGTGGCGCACCTGCGACGCAGTGAATTCCACCTGCGGCTCCAGTACCAGACTGGCGTGGGTGCTGGTGTTGCGCAGGGCACGTTCAAGCGGGTCACCTTCAAGTGCGTTGCTGTCCTGCCGTATCTCGACTTTACCGCGCGCGCAAAGCAGGGCCAGGTTGCACAGGATGGCTGCGTAGTACCAGCCATAGTTCTTCTTCTCGAAGCGCTCCAGCAGCCCCTTTACGGTGGTGCGGACGCCAGCGCGGGCATTGCTGCTGATCATCGCCAGCAGCTCCTGCTCCGGTTCGCTCAGGCTGGTGGCGTTATTGCCCAGAAGACCGTCGCCAGACTGTCGCAGATATTTCCCAATATCGGCCTCGCTATAGGAGTGCTCGCGCAGCATTCGCAAATTCGGGTAGGTGATCTCTATCAGTTGGTGGAAGCCCTTGATCACCCGGGTCTGGCCATCCGCGCTGGATACGTCCACGTCGGCGGCGTTGATGATCAGCTGTGCGCGGCCGAGCAGTTCGCGCGCGCGATCCTGCAGCTCGGCCAGGCGCTCGGTGTTCTGAAAGCCCTTGGCATCGAGAATGCGTTTGACCGCCTCTTGCTGGGTGCTGCTGTTGAGGCGGATGTATTTTTCGGTGCGCCGGTGCAGGGTCAGGTCCTGCATGAAGCGGGCGTCGGCCGGCAGCACCACGCGCAACTCGTCGCGGCCCATGCTCTGCATGCGCTGCACCTGCAGGTTGTCGAAGTTGTCGCTTAGCGGCGTGACTATGTGGATGGCCAGCTCCGCTTCGCGGCTGTATGCACGGTCATCCATTTTGCGGGTGTAGGCGTAGTCCTGACCGTTGTCATAACGGATCTTGCGCTGCTTGATAACACCGTCGAACAGCAGGGTTTCCAGCTCCTTGATGATGTCGCCGGATTCGACCTCGGTGTTCTTGATCTCCTCCTCGATGTCCTTTTCCTCGTCGGTCAGGTATTCGTAGAGATCGCCAGTGCGCTGGATGTAGGTTTGCTGCTCCAGTTTGTCCAACGCTGCCTGCAGCCGCTTGTGCTGGGCGGGCAGGTCTTCACCGAAGCGCTCCAGCATCAGGACGCCGAGATTGCGCGGCGTGGCCTTGAACTCCTTGACGTACTTGACGAGAAACAGGGACTTAAGCACGCGCACGGCGTAGTCGTCGCCCAGGTGCCGTTCGGCGTTGTTGATGGCGCCCTGGATGGCCGACTTCAGCGCGCCGCGGATGCCTTCGAACATGCGGTCGAAGGTCGCTAGCTGGCCAACTGGATGGGCCTGGATGGCGATGGCGACGTCGCGGAAGACGCCCAGCATCGAGCGCTCACCGACCGAATTGGCCTTACCCTCGAATCCGTTGTGCAGCGAGATGCCGCGAATGGCTGCCTGGAACAGCGGAAACTGGTAGGGCACAAATGGGTAGCAGTAGGTGAAATGTTCCAAGTCGCGGAAGTTCTGGTAGTGCTGCGCACCGTCGGCGAATTCGAATAGCGTCTTGAAGTTGTTGAACTGCTGGTCGTAGACGACCTTGAGCAGATCCGCGCCCCCCTCGTTCTTGGTCAGCAAGCGCTTCTGGATGACCTCGGCCACGTCGGCGCTGGTCAGCTTGAGCCGGTTCGCAAAGCGGTCCTGGATCTTGCTGAAGTCGTTACTTTGCTGCTTGCTCAGGTCACCGAGTACCGAGTTCATGTCCTCCTGGGCGGTGACAATGATCCAGGCGCGTCCCTCGCATTTGGTGGCCAGACTCTCCGCCACGGTTTGCAGATTGGTCATGAGCTTGGGATTGTCGGCGATGTACTGTCCGACCTCGTCCACGAAGAAGTTCAAGCGGAAGTTGGCCGGATGCTTGTCCAGCCACGCCTTGACCTGATTGCCAAAGTCCTCGATGGACACGCTGTACTGGCTGCGGTATTTGTCCAGGATGCCCTTCGTCAGCGCTGGCTCTTCGCCAGTGATCTCAGCGTAGGCGCGGGCGATGTTGCCCGACTCCAGCACCGCCTGTTCGCGTCCGCGTTCCCACGGCTTATTGGCCTGTTTTTCATAGGCGGACTTGAATGTCGCGAGTTGGTCACGCGAATCAAGATCACGTTCGAACTGCGCAATATAGCCCTGCTTGCCGTAGTACCCGCACATCTCGTTGAAGACCTTGACGAAGACCGAGAGGAGCGCATCGACCTCACTCTTGCTGATGATGTCGGCCTTCTGGTCGATATTGAACAGGATGCTGCGCGAAGGAATGGCCACGGCCATCTTCAACTGTGCACGCAGAATCTCGTCATCTTCGCGAATCTTTGGCAGAAAGATATCCAGTGCGTTCTGACCGTCGACCTGGCGGTTCTCCAGCAGCAGAGCGAGCATCTTCAACAGGTGCGATTTACCGGATCCGAAGAAGCCGGATATCCATGCCCCGTTAGCGCTGTGGTAGTTGTTGTAGGCGTCGAGGAAGTGCTCCAGACGCTTGGCGACCTCGTTGGTCAAAACATATTCGTTCAGCTCGTTGTACAGGCTCGTTTCGTCGTCCGCCTTGATCACTCCCTCGATCGGGCGACCGATCGGGCTCGCGAAAATCCCCTTGAGTTCCATACTCACTTACCCCTGTACTTCGAAGATGTTGAATGCGCGGTAGTACTTGTCGTCGTGGAGCACGCCAAATAGCTCCAACGAAGCTCCCTGTTCCAGCGAATGCCGATATTCCCCCGGGAAGAACATCACAGTCGGCTTGGACTTGGCGGTGCTCTGCAAGTTGTTGAGCACGTTGTGCGAACGGATGTATGGAAATACCTCGCCGATACCGGTCAGGAAGAGCACGTCGTAGTCAGCTTGATCAAGCCGCTCGGCAATGGCTGGTATCAGGTGTGTCTTGATGTCCAACACGTTCTGCAACAGCTCCAACAGCGCGTCCTTTTCCATGTCTGTCTCATTTTCGAGAATTTCCTCCCAAAGGGTGCGGCTTTCGTCGCTACCTTCGCGATTCTTCAGCAGCTCGATGGTGAGGTCGTAGAGGTTGACCTCCAGCGCTCGTACGCCACGCCCTTGGAGACAATCGATGCGCATGCCAGCCAGTTGATTGGCCAATTGACGCTGCACGCGCTGCATTTCGAAGGCCTCGTTTGCCCTGAACTCGCAGATGTAAAACGGCAGGTCGTTGTTCAGCCCTTTCATCTGTAAAAAGCGCTGACTGCTGATAACGCTGAGCAGATGCTCGAAGCGTACAGCCAAGGGTTGGTGATTTATTTTCGCGGTCATCCAAGCCACCTCTGAAGTTCACTTTCCATGGCTGGAAAAACCAGCAAGTCATCGCGTCCGTGCCGAGCTAGTAGCTGCGCCGTTCTCGGAGTGAGGCGGGCGGGTTGTATTTGCCCGCATTCCGACAACAATTCTGCTTCGTGCAGCATGCGGAACAGGTTCTGTCGAAGCTTGCTCTGGGTGGAAGGCGCCAGCGCCTCCAGCTCGGTGTGCCACAGCGCTTTGGCGTTGTAAAAAGCGTCGTAGTCGCTGAAGCTGAGCTGGCGGCGCCGGATCAAGTAATACTCGCGTAGCACCTGTATTGCGAAGTCCCGTATGAAGGCATATCGGCGGCATACCGCCGACCAAAGGATTTGCATATGCTCGTGCTGGCTTCCCTCAATGAGGAGCTCCAGCTCGGCGCTATCGAGACATTCGAGGCGCGAGACCAGCTCCTTGCTAATCCGCAGCGCGGCAGCCGCCGTGCGGACCTGCAACAAGTTCTCAGCCCGTACCTGTGCCCGGGTTTGCACCCAGTCGTTGAGCTTGAGGTACCGCGACGCGACCAATGGTGCCTCGCGCAGGAACAGACCGCCGGTCGTAAAGGAGAGGCGGTAGCGCTCAGGACTCATGAGAGCCCGCTTCATCATTGGCACCGCCTGCTTTAACCCAAGCGTCCACCTCGGCACGCTGGAATTTCCACAGCCGACCGACCTTGTGAGCGGGCATTTGCCGGCGGGCGATCCACGCGTACACAGTGTCTTTGCTAACGCCAAGGTGTTCAGCGATGTCTTCTACGCTCAGCCAGCGATCCGTCATTCTGCCGCTCCCCCATAGTAGAGTGGATCTTAGCCGATTAAGTATGATTAACGCGGGTGTTCCGGCGTTCGCCGGAAGAAACCGGACACCACAGGGCGACGTCGAGTGAATCCGGGTCGAGGTTGCCGAAGCCCTCGTCAAGGAAGAACGACTCGCGGCGGGTCTTGTGGCCTATGGCACCCGTGTGGGATCAATCAGCCGCTCGCGCGCTGGTCTGGGGGCAATCGGGGCACACTGCCGTTCGATCATGCGTCGCACGACAGGCCCGTCGCCACCGCAGTGGAGGGCTCGGATACGCTCGGATATGGCCGCGTCGTGGTGGGTCATGCGACTGTTGTGGCGCACGTAGTCGAGCCACGTAGGCGTCTCGTAACGCTCGATCCATACCTCGGGGTCGGCGAGATCGCGCAGCAGCGTCCAGTTGCGCGCCCCGTCGCGGCGCCGGACCCGACGACGTTCGACCATCGCTCCCATGAACTCCCCGAGATCCTTCTCACGAATCGCGTATTCGATGGTGATCACGACCGGACCCGTTCGCCCGTCGACGGGGACGGCCGTGCTCGGCTCTTTCCACAGGTGCAGCAGGTCGAGATTGAGTTCCTTCGTCTGCGCCACGGGCCACCAGCGTCCGAGCGCCGCGCCGCCGAGCATGACGACGGATGCCGCCAGCAGTGCCAGGGTGACGCTCGTGCCTGCCGCGACTTCACCCCACAGCCAGCTGCCGCTCGCCAGGCCGCCGAAGGCAGCCATCTGGTAGATCGACAGCGCGCGCGCAACCACCCAGCGTGGCGCCGACATCTGCACGGCGACGTTGAACGTGGCGAGCGCCAACAGCCACCCGGCTCCGGCCACAAGCAACGCGGCCATCGTCACCAGCAGTTGCGTGCTGACAGCGGCGATCGCTCCGGCGACGGCAAACGCGACGCTGGTCCAGCCCACGATGGCCCCGGTCGACATCCGCTGGCGCAGCTTCGCGTTTCCGACGGCGCCGGCGACCGCGCCCACGCCAAACGCACCGAGCAGCAGGCCATACGTGAGCGGTCCGCCGCCGAGCCTGTCCTTGGCGAGCAGCGGCATCAGCGCCATGAGTCCGCTTGCCGCGATGCAGAACACCGCGCTGCGCACCAGAACCGTGCGAATGGCGGGCGACCCGCCGACGAAACGAACGCCCGCGCCCATGGCGATGCCGAGCGTTTCCCGCGGCAGCGTCCGCGGGTTCGCGGGTGGACGCCAGCGCAGCAGCACGACAATCAGCCCGATGTTGCTGACCGCGCTCACCGCGAACGCCGCAGCGGCACCGGCGGCCGCAACGATGGCCCCGCCGATGGCAGGCCCCGCGCTGCGGGCGATGTTGAAACCCATGCTGTTGAGCGCCACCGCGCCCGGCAACTCTGCCCGCGGCACCATGTCGCCGACCGACGCCTGCCACGCCGGCCCGTTGAAGGCGCTGCCGCAGCCCATCAGAAAAGTGAAAATCAGCAGCAGCCACGGCGTGATCCATCCGCTCCATGCGAACCCTGCCAGCGTGGCCGACACGATCAGCATGAAGCCCTGCGCGGCAAGCATCACCTTGCGTCGATCGAGATTGTCGGCGACCGCCCCGGCGACCAATGAGAACAACGTGATCGGCAAATAGACCGACGCCAGCACCAGCGCGACCATATCGGCGGACGGGGCGATCGCGATCATCAGCCAGGAAGCGCCGACCGACTGGATGAGCACGCCAAGGTTGCTGACCGTGCTGGCCGCCCAGACCCCACGGAACACCGGGTAACGCAATGGCGACAGCGCCGAGGGGGCTTGCTCGTTGTGCACGGAGCCGGATTCGTCTGGTGTCATTCAGGTCGGCTTTTGGGAATGGATCTGCGTCCGTAGCGTAGCAGCGCGGGCATGCCCGTTCGGTCGCCTCAATGTCAGGGGCACACCACCGCGCTATGCCCCATTCCGCGCGTCTTGCGCACCTGGATCTGCACCGGGATGCGCTCTTTCACCGCATCCACATGGCTGATCACGCCGATCAGCTTGCCCTGGGCATTGAGGCTGTCGAGCGCGTCGAGGGCAACGTCGAGTGAATCTGGGTCGAGGCTGCCGAAGCCTTCGTCGAGGAAGAACGAGTCGATCCGGGTCTTGTGGCTGACCAGGTCCGACAGGCCCAGTGCCAGCGCGAGGCTGACCAGGAAACTCTCGCCGCCGGACAGGGTGCGGGTGTCGCGCTGGGCGTCGGCCTGCCAGGTGTCGAGCACGCTCAGGGCAAGTCCTTTGCCGTCGCGGGCCAGCTGGTAGCGGCCGCCGTCGAGCCGCTGCAGGTGCTGGTTGGCCAGGCGAACCAGCTGGTCCAAGGTCAGCCCCTGGGCGAAGGTGCGGAACCTGTCGCCCTGCGCCGAGCCGATCAGGCCGTTAAGGTGCTGCCATTCCTCCAGCCTCTCGCCGGCCTCGGCGATTTGCGTGTGCAGCGCCTGCAGGCCGCTGCGCTGGGCCTGATCCAGCGCCAGCTGGGTACGGATCTGCGTGGCCTGATCGCGAGCCTGCTCGACGGCGGCTTCGCTGGTCTGCGCGTCCGCGATGAGTTGCTCCAGATCCGCCTCGCTGCGGGGCGTGGCCTGCAGTTCGGCGCAGCGCTCGCGCAGTTGCGTGGCACGGCTGCGGATGTCGGCGAGTGTCTGGGTCAGCGCGTCCTGCTGGGTCTGCAGCCGTTCGCGTTCTTCCGGCGGCAGCCGCGCGGCCAACAGCGCGTCGTGGTTGGCGAATCCGTGGTGCTGGAGCGCCGCTTCGAGCTGGCTCGTGGTGTGGACGAGATCCTGCGAACGGCTCTCCAACAACACCTCGGCCGCATGCAACGCGGACGCGGCGCGCTGCACCTGCTGCTGCACCTGCTCCAGTTCCGCGACGGCGTGGCGTAGCGCGGCGGTGGGCTCGGCTGCCGGTGCGAGCGCCTCACCAGGTGTTGCTGCGTGGCCGCTTTGATCCCAGCGCTGCTGCCAATGCTCGCCCTGCTCGCCCGCCTGTTTTGCTTTGCTGCGGTGCTCGACCAGCGCGTGTTGCAGACGCTGCAGTTCGGCGTCGCGCTGGCGCCATTGCGACCACTCCTGCTCGCGCTCGCTCAGCCATGCTTCCGCATCGGTGGGCAGTTCGCGGTCCGGCAGATCGGCGGACAGCTGCTGGCGCAGGCGCTCGCCTTCGCTGACGGCGGCATCGTGGCGCTCACGCTGCTCCTGCTCACGGCCGGCGGCCAGCGCCAACGATTCGCGCAGGCCCTGGAGCCGGGTGTCGTGACGCTCCAACGCCAGTTGCTGTTCGTCCCGTTGCTTCTGCGCGGCCAGCACGGCGGCGTGCCATTGCTCCAGTTTGGCAACCTGCTCGCTCGCCTGTTTGCCCTGCATACCGATGGCGGCCAGTTCGGCGTCCAATGCCGACTGCTCGTCGCCCTCGGCAAGGGTCAGCCGCAGGGCGGCGCAGCGTGAGGCCCAGTCCTCGGCGAGCGTGGCGTTTTGCGCGCCCAATGCCTGCAGGTGGTGTTCGGTACGGGCCAAGTCGGCTTGCCTGGACGCGTACTGGACCTCACTGCGCCGGTGACGCTCGCTGGCCTGCTGCAGCTGCAGCTCGGCCTCGCTGGCATCGGCCTGCGACTGGCTGGGGTCCAGCTGCCGGTACTCGTCGATGGCCGGGTGCTCGGTGGCGCCGCACAGCGGGCACGCCTGCCCGTCTTCCACGGCCGCGCGATGACCGGCCAGGTCCATGATCTGGCGCTCCAGCGCGACGATGCGCTGGCGGTCCTGCAGGGTGGTCTTGGCGCCGTCCAGTTCCGACTGCGCCTTTGCCAGTTGCTCGGCGTCGCTGACGAGCATGGCCTTCAACGCTTCCAATCGCGCCTGTTCGTCACTGACCTGCGTGCGCAGCGTTTGCCGCTGTTCGACCAGCGGCGACAGGTCGCGCAAGGCGGCGTATCGCTCGCGCAGGCCGTCGCGCGCCTCGCGCAGTGCGTCCAGGCTGGTGCCGGCGCTGGCGGTCGCGAACTGCGCGGTGTCCGCGTCCACCTGCGCGGTGGCCTCAGCCAAGGCCGTCGCCAGCCCTGCCCGCTCCTCTTCGGCGGACCTGAGCAACGCTTGGGATTGCTCGTGCCTGGCGGCCGCGTCGGCCAGCGCCTGCGCGGCCTCGGCTCGCTGTCGGCTGGCGGTATGCAGTTGGGCGAATCCGGCGCGCCAGCCGGGCAGCTTCTCGCCCAGCTGCGCGTGTGCGCTCAAATCCGTCTGGGTGGCCTGCAATTCGTCAAAGCACTGCTGGTCGGTTTGCAGCGCCGACGCGCTGGCCTGCGCGCACTGTCGGGCCAGTTGCAGGCATTGCCACAGGCCATTGCGCTCCAACCCGAGCTGCTCGGCGTGCTGTTGCTGCGCCTGCTCGCGGTGTGTCTTTGCGTCGGCAACGCCCTGGGTCGCGTTCTGCCATTGGGTGTAGGACGGCCACGCCGCCTCCGCAGGCTGGGACCGCTGCAGGCGCTCTCGCGCCGGGGCGGCGGCGCTCAGTGCTTCCTGCGCGGCGCGCTCCTGATCGCCAACGGCGCGCAGCTGCGCCTGCACCTTGTCCAAGTCCTGCCGCCACGCCAGCGCTTCGCGGCTGTGCTGCCGCGCGACCACCAGACACTCCACCTCTTCGGTCACGGCCTGCAGCTGTTCCTGCATTGCGGCGAGCGCGTCCTCTGGCAGCAGTTGCACGCCGCCGGCCGTCGCCTGCAACTGCTCGACCTCGCGCTTGATCCGATCGGTCTGCGCGTACACCCGCTGCGAGATTTCGCTGTAGATATCCGTGCCAGTCAATTGTTCCAACAGCTCGGCGCGCTCATTGTCCTTGCTGTGCAGGAAGCTCGCGAACTCGCCCTGCGCGAGCAGCACCGAGCGGGTGAAGCGGTCGAAATCCAGTCCGGTGCGGGCCTCGGTTTCGTCCAGCTTCTCCTTGATCGATGTGGTGATGATGCTGCCGTCGGCCAGCGCCAGCTCGACCTGCGGCGCCTGCAGCTTGCCGCCCGCCTTGCCATGCGCGCGCCGCTGCGACCAGAACGCCCGGTAGCGCTGGCCACGGCTCTCGAACTCCACCTCGGCCAAGCAGTCGGCGGTGTGCTCGGTCATCAGCGGATTCTGCGAGGCCGAGATCGTGGCCATGCGCGGGGTGCGGTGGAACAGCGCCAGACAGATCGCGTCCAGCAACGTGGTCTTGCCGGCGCCGGTAGGCCCGGTGATCGCGAACAGCCCGTCTGCAAACGCGGGGGCAGTGAAGTCGATCGAGGTCTCGCCCTTGAGCGAGTTGAGGTTTTTCAGACGCAGCGAAAGGATCTTCATGCCGGCTCCCCGCCTTTGATGTCGGCCAGCACCTGATCGAAACACGCGTGCAGCCGTTCAACGCGCGCGTCGGTCAGGTTCTCCTCCTGGGCCAGGCGCTGGGCGAACACCTCACGCGGCTGCAGCTCGTCCAGGTGCTGGCCGTCGGCGGCCTCGATCACTGCGCCGGCGAGGCTGCGCTTGCGGCGGATGCGCAGCACCTCCAGCGGGAGCGCTTCGACCAACTCGGCGACCCGGTTCTGCAGGTCCGGCAGGTAGTCATCCACCTCGACCATGACCTCGACCCAGCCGAGCCCGCCGTCCGGCACCTCGCCGGCGATAGCGGCCAGTTGCGGCGGTAGGTTGGCGAGCGTGCCCGCCACCCGCCCCAGCACGCGGAAGCGCGGCACGGGCAACGGTGTGACCTCATGCAACTGCTCGCCCCGCAGCTCGACCAACAGCACCTGCTTGGCCTGGCCGATCTCGTCAAAGCTGAGCGGAATCGGCGAGCCGCTGTAGCGGATATGGTCGAGCCCGCCGACCTTCTGCGGCTGGTGGATATGCCCCAGCGCGATGTAGGCAGCCGGCGGAAACGCACTGGTGGGAAAGGCGTTGAGCGAGCCGACATAGATCTCGCGCACCGAGTCGCTGGTGCTGGCGCCCACGGTGGTCAGGTGGCCGCTGGCGACGATCGGCAGAGGCTCGCCGGCGGCCTCGCGCATCGCGACGGCGGCCTCGTGGATGCGCGCGTAGTGGGAGGCGATGCCCGCCATCATCGCGCCCCGCTTGTCCTCGGCGCTCTGCCCGGCCTCGCTTCGCGATACGTCGCGCGAGCGGATAAACGGCACCGCGCACAGGATCATCCCCGGCGCGCCGTCGCGGCCGGGGATCCGGTAGACGTGCTCCTCCGGCGACTGCATCAGCGTGGGCACCACCAGCGTGTCCAGCCGCGCCAGCAGCCCGCGCGATTCCGCCAGCATGGCCGGTGAGTCGTGGTTGCCGCCCAGAACGATCAGGCGCGCACCCGCGTCGCGGATGCCGACAATGAAGCGGTTGTACTGCTCGCGCGCGTAGCTGGGCGGGGTGCCGGTATCGAACACGTCGCCGGCCACCAGCACTGCATCCACCCGGTGCTCCTGCACCTGCACGACCAGCCAGTCCAGGAACGCCGCATGCTCGGCTTCGCGCGATTGGCCGAGAAAGTTCTGGCCAAGATGGAGATCGGAGGTGTGCAGCAGACGCATGCGGTGCGGGTCCCCGGAAAAGCGTGGGCGCCAAGGCGCGCCGGAAGTGTCAAAGACCGGCCAGTGTGCCTGCCGGCCCTGTTCCGGGCCATTCAATCCGCAATGGATCGCACCGGTTGCGACGACAAGGGCGCCGCGCGCGGTTGTGGTTCACCCTGCGGCAGCGCTTTTACGGCAGGCTTCGTCCATGACCGACGAGGATCGACGATGAAGAAATGGCTGCTGGCGGTAATCCTGATCGTGCTGGCTCTGGTTGGCTACGTCGCCGCCGGCCCGTACATCACCTACACCGCGATCCGCGACGCGGTGGAATCCAAGGACACCGCCAAACTGTCGCGCCAAGTCGATTTCCCGCAGCTGCGGACCAACCTGAAGCTGCAGCTGGACGACTACATGGTCCGTCGCGCGGGACCGGACATGCAGTCCAGCCTGTTTGGCGTGTTCGCCGTGCGCGTGGCCAGCGGCGTGGCCGGCGCGGCGGTGGACACGATGATTACCCCGGCAGGACTGGCGGCGATCCTGGAAGGCCGCGCGGTGGTGCATCGTGTCGCCGGAGATACCGGACCGGACCCCTATCGCCCTGCCCGGCCGACCAATCCGCTGCGCGATCCCAGCTACCGGTTTGAATCGCTGTCGCGCTTCAGTGCGACGGTTCCCGGTGAAGACGGCGAGGACATCACTCTGGTGCTGACCCGCCAGGGGCTGCGCTGGAAACTCAGCGATATCCGCCTGTCGGAGCCGGCCAGGGACGCGCTGATGCGGCGCCCCTGATTCCGCTGTCGCGCCTGCAGTGTTACCGGGTCGGACGCATCTGCGCGCCCTACCCGATACCAGTCGGCGTCAGGCGCTCTTGCGCTCCTTGACCGCCGGCTCTGCGTCGGCGACGCCGGCCACATCGGCGCGTGCCAGGTTCGCCTTGCGCACCTCGGCGGCGGTTTCGCCGTCCTCGGCCAGGAAGGCTTCCAGCGAGTCGTCCATCGCCTCCATCCACGGCGTGTGGTGGGGCGGCGCGACGGTACCGGTCATCGTCGAGCGATAGCTCTTGTTGCGGTAGCCCAGGATGTCCTTCTGCTTGTCGCGGATCCATTCCTTGAACAGTTCGCCCATGCCCTCGATGTCGAAATCGGGGTAGTCGGTCGGGCCGACCAGGTCGCGGATGTATTCGGCCTGGAAGTCGATGTGGGAAAACGCATCGTCCGCCTGCTCTTCCTTCTCCACCCACTTGCGCGAGTCGGCGACCATCTCGTCCCTGGACGGCAACACCAGCTTGCCCAGGATCACGTCGCGGGCATACCAGGCCTGGGCGTCGAACATGTTGAAGGTGTAGTACTGGTCCTGCATGCCCAGGTAGATCAGCTTGGGGTTGTCGATCCAGAAGATGCCCTTGTAGAGGTCCTCCGGGTACAGCCGGTTGTAGGTGCGAAGGGTCAGGTCATCCGGCAGGAACGGGAAGTAATGCTGGTAGCCCGTGCACAGGATGATCGCGTCGACGTCGCGCGTGCTGCCATCGACGAAGTGCGCGGTGGAACCCTCCACGCGGGTCAGCAGCGGGTATTCGCGGAACTCGGGCGGCCAGTCGTAACCCATCGGCGAGGTGCGGTAGCTGAAGGACACCGACTTGGCACCGTACTTGTGGCACTGGGTACCGATGTCTTCGGCGGAATAGCTGCTGCCGACCAGCAGCAGGTCCTTGTCGGTGAACTCGCAGGCGTCGCGGAAATCATGCGCGTGCAGGACGCGGCCCGGAAACTGCTCCAGACCCTCGAAATACGGTGCGTTGGGGGTCGAGAAGTGGCCGGTCGCCACGATCACGTAATCGAACTCCTCGGTCGAGAGCTCATCGGCCTTCAGGTCACGCACGGTGACGGAGAACTTGCCGGTCTCCTCCGAATAATCGACCCACTGCACTTCGGTATGGAAGCGGATGCTGCGGCGCAGGTCGATCTTCTGCACCCGGCCCATGATGTAGTCGCGAAGTACGGCGCGCGGCGGGTAGGAAGCGATCGGCTTGCCGAAGTGCTCCTCGAAACTGTAGTCGGCGAACTCCAGGCACTCCTTGGGGCCGTTGGACCACAGGTAGCGGTACATGCTGCCGTGCACGGGCTCGCCGTAGGCGCCGACGCCGGTGCGCCACGTGTAGTTCCACATGCCGCCCACGTCGTTCTGCTTTTCATAGCAGACGATTTCGGGAATCTCGGCGCCTGCATTCGCGGCAGCCTCGAAGGCGCGCAACTGGGCAAGGCCGCTGGGGCCGGCGCCAAGGATCGCAATACGTTGGTTACTCAATGGAAACTCCTGTTGTCTGGCGGCGGGAAACAACCGCGACGGGGCGCGTGAATCGGGCGGCAGCGCACACGAACACATGAATCCGTCGGAAGACGGAACGAAAGTCCGTAGTGGCCCTCTCCGGTCACCAATCAGTGACCCGGACGCTCAGCCCGAAACCGCCAGCGCAGGTGCGCCGCGTCCGCAGTCCGTGCCGTTGACCCGGATCGCCCGCGAGGCGAAAAAAAGACGGGATTCCCCTCCCGTCGTTGCGGCGAGTACACCGCCGAACCGCATGAAATGCGGCTTGAATGGGGGCTTTACATCAACGGGTAATGTTAACACAAATGCAACGGCCGTGCCATTTTTGCAGCCATCACGCTCACCCATGACGCTGCCCGTGCTAAGCGGTCAAGCCGCCGATCTACTGCCCGTCCGGATCAATCCGGGTTGGCGACCCCATGGGGCACGTGGCCGGCGGTGACCAGGCCACGCGCCGACTCGATGTTGTGCTCGGAATCGTCAAAGAAGATATCGGCGCCAAACGCCTCCAGGAACGGGCCCTTGGGACGGCCGCCGAGGAACAGCGCCTCGTCCAGGCGGATGTCCCAATCGCGCAGCGTGCGGATCACCCGCTCATGCGCCGGGACCGAACGTGCGGTGACCAGGGCGGTGCGGATCGGCGCTTCCTGGCCCATCGGAAACGCGTCCTGGAGTCGGTGCAGCGCGTCCAGGAAGCCGCGGAACGGGCCGCCCGACAGCGGCTCGCCGGCACGGTCGAGCTCGTGCTGGGAAAACGCCTCCAGCCCGCCCTCGCGCGAGACGCGCTCGCTCTCGTCGCCAAAGATCACGGCATCCCCATCAAAGGCGATCCGGAGCTGGTGCTGGCGCTCCGGCAGCGCCTTGGCGGGCAGCAGCGTTGCTGCGGCGATGCCGGCGGCCAGCGCGTTGCGCACGTCCTGCGCGTGTGTGGAGAGGAATAGGTCGGCGCCGAACGGGCGAATGTAGGGAAACGGCGGCGCCCCGTTGCTGAAAGCGGCGCGGCGGATCGCCAGGCCGTGGTGGGCAATCGAGTTGAATATCCGCAGGCCGGTGTCGGCGGAGTTGCGCGAGATCAGGATGACCTCGACGCGCGGCGCTTCCGGCGGCGAGTCCTCGTTGAGCGCGAGCAGCTTGCGCACCAGCGGAAACGCAACGCCGGGCTCGAGCAGTTCGTCCTCGCGGCTGAGCTGGTAGGCCGCGTAGGCGTCCAGCCCTTCGCTGGCAAACAGCGAATGGCTGTCTTCCAGGTCGAACAGGGTGCGCGAGGAGATCGCGACGATCAGGGGGTCGGCTTGTTTATCGGGCATGCCGATAGTGTGCGCGATCGGCGTCGCAGGGGCTGCGATGGTGGCCTGGGCGCGCGCAAGCGTGAGTGGCTGCGCATCCCCGCAAGGCTAGCCACCCACAAACTGCTCGGTCAGCATCCGCTCTTCCAGGCTGTGCTCGGGGTCGAACAACAGGGTGACGGTGTGTTCGCTGGACTCGCGCACGGTCACCTGGACTACGTCGCGGACCTCGTGCGAGTCGGCCGTCGCGCTCACGGGGCGCTTGTAGGGGTCGAGCACGCGCAGTCGCACTTCGGTGTCGGCCTTGAGCACGGCGCCGCGCCAGCGTCGGGGCCGGAATGCGGCGATCGGCGTCAGCGCCACCACCTGGGTGTCCAGCGGCAGGATCGGCCCGCCGGCGGAGAAGTTGTAGGCCGTGCTGCCGGCCGGGGTGGCCACCAGGACGCCATCGCAGATCAGCTCGTCCAGCCGGCGCTGGCCGTGCAGGTCAATCGAGAGGTGCGCGGCCTGGCGGGTCTGGCGCAGCAGCGAGACCTCGTTGTAGGCCAGTGACCGCACCCGTGCGCCCGAATCGGTCTCGGCCATCATCTCCAGCGGTCGCAGGACCGATGGCTTGGCCGCGTGCACGCGCTCGATCAGTTGAGCGGCGCTGTAGTGGTTCATCAGGAAGCCGACCGTGCCTTGGCGCATGCCGTACACCGGTTTGCCCAGTTCGCCGTAGCGGTGCAGCGTCTGCAGCATGAAGCCGTCGCCGCCGAGCGGGACGAGCACGTCGGCCTCGTCCGGTGCGTGATCGCCGTGCAGGTCCACCAGCTCGCTGCGCGCCGCCTGCGCCTCTTCGGCAATGCTGGCAAGGAAGGCAAAACGCGGGGATGAAGTCATTGGCCGCTCCGGAATCAGTGCCCGCAGGATAGCGTGGCTGCGGCGCGCAAAAAAAAACCGGCGGGAGCCCGAGGGCCACCGCCGGCTTTTCAGACCACCGCGATCAGGCCGCCGCTTCTGCCAGCTGCGCCAGGCGACGCACCGCGACCGACACGGTCGGGTAATCCAGGTTCTTCTGGTTCACCAGCTCGGCGAGCATCGACAGGGTGAAACGCAGGCCCTGGTCATCGCGCGCCAGCCAGGCCTCGACCTTCGCTGCCGCCGGCTTCTTGCCGCCGCCGGCGAGGATCTGACCGACCAGCGCCCGCTGCTGCGCCGCCAGTTCGTCACGCATCGCGCCGCGAGCGAGCGCCTGCCAGCGTCCCTCCACCGGCAGCGCGTTGATCTGCTCGTGCAGCCACGGCAGCTGGAACGCAGCGCCCAGTTCGAAGTAGGCACGCGACGCTTCCAGCGCCGACACCTTGCGGGCGTTGGCGATCTCGATGATGTCGCAGGCGAACTCCAGCACCGGCAACGCTGCCAGATGCTCCGCCAGCGCCGACGGCACGCCCTTGGCCTTCCACTCGGCCAGCTGGGCGTTGAACTTCTCGCGGCGCACGGGCGACATCGTCTCCGGCAGCGCCGCATGCACGGCCTTGAAGCCGTCGCCGAAGCGCGCCATGCCCTTGGTGATCTCCGGCATCGGGCCCGGACGCGACAGCAGCCAGCGGGTGACCGTACGCAGCAGGGTCCAGATCGTCTGCAGGGCGTCGATCTGCACCGACTCCAGCACCTTGCCGTCGAGCGCGTCGATCTGCGCCCACAGCGCGCGGGCATCCAGCGCCTCGCGGGCAATGGTGTAGGCCTCGGCGATCTCGCCCGGGCTGCGGCCGGTGTCCTCCTGCATGCGCAGGGTGAACGTGGCGCCCATGCGGTTGACCATCGAGTTGGTCACGGCGGTGGCGATGATCTCGCGCTTCAGGCGGTGGCCTTCCATCGCCTTGGCATACTTGGCCTGCAGCGGTTTGGGGAAGTAACGCACCAGCTCCTTGGACAGGTAGGGATCCTCGGGAACGTCCGAATCCACCAGCTGCTGGAAGAGCACCAGCTTGCTGTAGGACAGCAGCACCGCCAGCTCCGGCCGGGTCAGGCCCAGTCCCCGCGCCTTGCGGTCGGCGAATTCGGCATCCGATGGCAGGTACTCGATCTGGCGGTCCAGCAGGCCCTGCGATTCCAGGGTCTGGATGAAGTGCTGCTTGGAACCCAGGCGCGGCGCGCTCATGCGCTCCATCAGGCTGATGGCCTGGTTCTGGCGGTAGTTGTCCACCAGCACCAGCCCGGCCAGCTCGTCGGTCATCTCCGCCAGCAGCTTGTTGCGCGCCGGCAGGGTGAGCTTCTTCAGCTTGACCTGCTCGTTGAGCAGGATCTTGATGTTGACCTCGCGGTCGGAGGTACCCACGCCGGCGGAGTTGTCGATGAAGTCGGCGTTCAGCAGCGCGCCCGCCTGGGCGGCCTCGATGCGGCCCAGCTGGGTCATGCCCAGGTTGCCGCCCTCGCCGATCACCTTGCAGCGCACGTCACGGCCGTCGATGCGCAGGCCGTTGTTGCCGCGGTCGCCCACGTCGGCGTGACTCTCGGTGCTGGCCTTGATGTAGGTGCCGATGCCGCCGTTCCACAGCAGGTCAACCGGCGCCTTGAGGATCGCGCTCATCAGCTCGTTGGGGCTCATCGACTGGATCGACTCATCGATGCCGAGCACGGCCTTGACCTGCGGGGTCAGGTCGATCGACTTGGCGCTGCGCGCGAACACGCCGCCGCCGGCGCTGATCAGCTCGCGCTTGTAATCGTCCCAGCTGGAACCGGCCAGCTTGAACAGGCGCTGGCGTTCCTTGAAGGACGTGGCCGCCACCGGATCGGGATCCAGGAAGATGTGGCGGTGATCGAACGCGGCGACCAGGCGGATGTGCTTGGACAGCAGCATGCCGTTGCCGAACACGTCGCCTGACATGTCGCCGATGCCGACCGCGGTGAAGTCCTCCTTCTGGGTGTTCACGCCCAGTGCGCGGAAGTGGCGCTTGACCGACTCCCACGCGCCGCGCGCGGTGATGCCCATGCCCTTGTGGTCGTAGCCGACCGAGCCGCCAGAGGCGAACGCATCGCCCATCCAGAAGTTGTGGTCGGCGGAGATCGCGTTGGCGATGTCGGAGAAACGCGCTGTGCCCTTGTCGGCCGCGACCACCATGTAGGCGTCATCGCCGTCGTGGCGGACCACGTTGTCGGGATGCACGACCTTGCCATCGACCAGGTTGTCGCTGATGTCGAGGAGGCCGTTGATGAACATCTGGTAGCAGGCCACGCCCTCGGCCTGCAGCGCGGCGCGATCGGACGGCGGGCGCTTGACGATGAAGCCGCCCTTGGCGCCGACCGGCACGATGATGGTGTTCTTGACCATCTGCGCCTTGACCAGGCCGAGCACCTCGGTGCGGAAGTCCTCGCGCCGGTCCGACCAGCGCAGGCCGCCGCGGGCCACCGGGCCGAAGCGCAGGTGGATGCCTTCCACGCGCGGCCCGTAGACGAAGATCTCGCGGTACGGGCGCGGCTTGGGCAGGTCGGGCACCAGCGCGGAATCGAACTTGAAGGCCACGTAGCCGCAATCGGCCCCGCCCACGCCGCACTGGTAGTAGCTCGTGCGCAGGGTCGCCTCGATCACGTCCATGAAGCTGCGCAGGATGCGGTCCTCGTCGAGGCTGGAGACGCGATCCAGCAGCGTCTTCAACGCGGTCGACGCGGCTTCGGTCTGCGCCTCGCGCTTGCCGCCGCGGGCCGCGACCACCGGTGCCAGCGCGGCCGCGACGGTCTCGTCACCGCCGCTCAGGCGCTCGAGCTGCTGCTGCAGCGACGCCTGGCCGGCCTTGATGTCGGCCTTGTCCTCGTTGCCGGTGCTGGGATCGAAGCGGGCTTCGAACAGCTCAACCAGCAGTCGGGCCAGGACCGGGTAACGCGCGAACGTCTCCTCGACGTAGCTCTGCGAGAACGGCACGCCCACCTGCAGCAGGAACTTGGCGTAGGCGCGCAGCATCGCGACCTGGCGCCAGGTCAGTCCGGCGGCGAGGATCAGGCGGTTGAAGCCGTCATTCTCGGCCTCGCCGCGCCAGGTGCGGGAAAACGCGTCCTCGAAGTTGTCACCGATGCCCTCGACGTCGACATCCGGCGTGCCGGTCTCGACCTCGAAGTCCTGGATGTAGACCACTTCGCCGCCGGCGTGCAGGCGGTAGGGATGCTCGGCGATCACGCGCAGGCCCATGTTCTCCATCATCGGCAACGCGTCCGACAGCGAGATGTCGTCGTGCTGGCGGTAGAACTTGAAGCGCAGGCCGCCGGTGCCCGGGCGGCTGCGGTACAGGCTCAGGCGCAGGTCCTCGGGGCCCGTCAGCGCGGCCAGGTGCTCCACGTCGGCCGCGGCCACGGGCAGCGACACGTTCTCGATGTAGCCCGTCGGCAGCGCGTTTCCGAAAGTGGCCGCCATCTCCAGACCGCGCTCCTCACCATGGCGTTCGGCGAGCACGCCGGCCAGGTCGTCGCGCCAGTCACGCACGATTTCCGCCAGCTCCGCCTCGATGAGGGCGTTGTCCACCTGCGGCATGCCTTCCACGCCCAGCGCGCCCGGCTTGGGGCGAACCAGCACGTGCAACTGGGCCAGCGGCGAGTCGCTCAGCATCACGGTGGTGTCGATGTGCTCGCCATGCAGCTCGCGCTTGAGCATGGCCTCGATGCGCAGGCGCACGTCGGTGTTGAAGCGCTCGCGCGGGATGTAGACCAGGCCGGAGAAGAACCGGCCGAAACGGTCGCGGCGCAGGAACAGCTTGCTGCGCACGCGCTCCTGCAGGCCCAGGATGCCGGTGGCGGTCTTCAGCAGCTCCTCGCCGCTGGACTGGAACAACTCGTCGCGCGGCAGCGTCTCCAGGATGTGGCGCAGCGCCTTGCCGCTGTGGCTGTCGTCGGCGAAGCCCGAGTGCTGCATGACGTAGTCGTGGCGCTCGCGCACCAGCGGGATGTCCCACGGGCGGCGGGTGTAGGCACTGGAGGTGTACAGGCCCAGAAAGCGCTCCTCGCGCACCGGCTTGCCGTTGTCGTCGAAGCTCAGCACACCGATGTAGTCCATGTAGCCGCGGCGGTGCACGGTGGCGCGCGCGTTGGTCTTGGTCAGGATCAGCGCGTCGACCGAGCCCGAGTTGGGCATGCGCGTTGCCGCCAGGGAAGAAAGCGAACGCGGCTTGTGGTTGTCCTTGCCGCGCAGCAGGCCCAGGCCGCTGCCCTTGACCGCGCGCAGCACGTCTTCGCCGCCCTGCTCGACCACGTCGTACTCGCGGTAGCCCAGGAAGGTGAAATGGTCATCGGCGACCCAGTGCAGGAACTCGCGACCCTCGTTGCGGCCGGCATCGTCCACCGGCAGCGTGCGGGTGGCCAGGTCGTCGGCGACCTCCAGCATCTTGTCGCGCATCTCGCGCCAGTCCGCGACGATCGCGCGCACGTCGTCCAGCACGGTCGCCAGCTTCTTCTCGATCCCCGCCATCGACGCCTTGGACTGGCGGTCGATCTCCAGGTGCATGATCGACTCGGCCTCACCCTCGCCGATGGCCGTCAGCTTGCCCGCCTTGTCGCGGGTGACCGGCATGACCGGGTGGCCCAGCACGTGCACGCCGATGTCGGCCTCGGCCAATGCCATCGACACCGAGTCAACCAGAAACGGCATGTCGTCGTTGACGATCTGCAGCACCGTGTGCGGCGACTCCCAGCCGTGGCTGTCCAGGGTCGGGTTGAACAGGCGGATGCTGGCCGTGCCCGGCTTGCGCTGCCGGACAAAATCCAGCATGTCGACCGCAAGCGCGGCCCAGCCCTGCGCGGAGTGCTGGGACCATTCGTCCTGGCCCATGCGCTCGTAGAACGCCTTGGCGAAGGCCTCGGTCTGGACCTGCTCCTTCTTGGGCGCCTGCTTGCGGATCGCGGCCAGGATGGTGTCCAGCGACACGTCGCCTGTCGCGGACGACCCGCCTGCGAGAGTGGCGACAGCGGTGCTGGTCGCGCCCTTGGCGGGGGCAGCGGATGTCTTGCCGGTGCGGCGGGCGGGGGTTTTGCGTTCAGTGCTCATGCGAATGTGGTTTCCAATGCAGTGAGGCCCGCGTTGTTACACACGGGCCAAGGCTCAGGAGTCAGTACACCAGATGGGTGTGGGGGTGCATTTTCAGCGCAGGCCGGTCTCGTTGCGGGCGATCACGAGGCGCTGGATCTCGCTGGTGCCCTCGTAGATTTCGGTGATCTTGGCGTCGCGGAAGTAACGCTCGATCGGCAGTTCCTTGGAATAACCCATGCCGCCGTGGATCTGCAGCGCCTGGTGGGTGATCCACATCGCCGCCTCGGACGCGGTCAGCTTGGCCACCGCCGCTTCGGTGCTGAAACGTCCGCCGTGCTTCTCGGTCTCGCCCTTCTTCCAGGCCGCGCGCAGGGTCAGCAACAGGGAGGCGTCGAGCTTGCACTTCATGTCGGCGATCTTGGCCTGGGTCATCTGGAACGCACCGATCGGCTGGCCGAAGGCCTTGCGGTCGCGGACGTACTCCAGGGTGGCTTCATACGCGGCGCGGGCGATGCCGATGGCCTGGCTGGCGATGCCGATGCGGCCGGCGTCGAGCACGCTCATGGCGATCTTGAAGCCCTCGCCTTCCGCGCCCAGGACTTCCTCGGGCTTGATCACGTAGTCGGTGAATTCGATCTCGCAGGTGGCCGAGGCGCGGATGCCCATCTTCGGCTCGGTCTTGCCGCGGTGGAAACCCTCGCGCTCGGTGTCGACCATGAACGCGGTGATGCCGCGCGCGCCCTTGTCCATGTCGGTCATGGCAAACAGCACGATGTATTTGGCGACCGGGCCGGAAGTGATCCAGCTCTTCTTGCCGTTGACCAGGTAGGTGCCATCGTCCTGCAGGGTGGCCTTGCAGCGCATCGCGGTGGCATCGGAGCCCGACTGCGGCTCGGTCAGCGCGAAGGCGCCGATCTCGCGGCCTTCGGCGATGGCGCGCACGTAGAGCTGCTTCTGCTCCTCGTTGCCGAAGGTCAGGATGCCGTTGCAGAACAGCGAGTTGTTGACCGAGACGATGGTGGAATGGGCGGCATCGGCGGCGGCGATCTCGACCATCGCCAGCACGTAGGCGATCGGGTCCATGCCGGCACCGCCGTACTCGGCCGGCACCTCGATGCCCATCAGGCCGTTCTCGCCCAGGGTGCGGATGTTCTCCAGCGGGAACTCGCCGGTGCGGTCGTGGTGCTCCGCGCTGGGAGCAATTTTTTCCTGCGCGATACGACGCGCCACGTCCTGGATCATCAACTGCTCATCGCTGAATCCGAAATCCACGTCCGCACCTCTGGCTGGTAAACAATCCGGCAATTGTAGCCCTGCCCGCCCATTAAACCGAACCGCTGCGCCCCGGCGCGCTTGACCTGTGCAGCGCCCGTCCGCACACTTATCGCTGCATCGCGATAGGTAGATGAATATGGATCTGGAAGGCTGGTCGTCACGGCTCAAGGTGTTTGCCGACGCCACACGGGTGCGGCTGCTCACATTGCTGGAACGTGAAGAGCTCACCGTTGCGGAGCTTTCGGCGATCACCCGGCTCGCCCAGCCGCGGGTTTCCACCCATCTGGCGCGGCTCAAGGATGCCGGGCTGGTGCGTGACCGGCGCGCCGGCGTCTCGGCGTACTACCGGTTCGACGAGGCGGCGCTGGACGCGGCCCAACGCGCCCTGTGGAATACCCTGCGCGAGGGCAGCGACGATCCGCTGCTGCGCCAGGACGCCGAGCAGGTCCGCCAGGTGCTGGCAATGCGCGCCGCCGACCAGAACTGGGCTGACTCGGTCGCCGGCGACATGGAGCGTCACTACTCGCCCGGTCGCACCTGGGAAGCGATGGCGCGGTCGGCGCTGCCGCTGCTGGAGACCGGCGACGTGCTCGATGTGGCCTCCGGCGATGGCGTGCTGGCCGAACTGCTGGCGCCGCATTCGCACCGCTATGTGTGCCTGGATTCCAGCACCAAGATGGTGCTCGCCGCCTCCGAGCGTCTGCGCCGGCTGGAAAATGTCGAGGTCCAGGAAGGCGACATGCACGAGCTGCCCTTCGCGGATGCCAGCTTTGACCTGGTCGTGCTCATGCACGCGCTGTCCTACGCCGACCACCCCGCCGAGGCCGTGGCGGAGGCGGCGCGCGTGCTGCGGCCGGGCGGTCGCATGCTGCTGACCAGCCTGGCCGGGCACGGCCACCGCTCGGTGGTGGAAGCGTACGGCCACGTCAATCTCGGCTTTGCGCCGGCCGAGCTGCGCAACATGGTCGGCAAGGCCGGGCTGGGCGTGGAGAGTTGTGAGGTCGTGACCCGCGAGCGACGCCCGCCGCATTTCGAGGTGATCGCCCTGCTCGCGCGCAAACCCGCGGAAGGTGCGCGATCGAAAGCACCCAAGACGCGCCGCAAGAGCGAGCCGGAATCATGAACAACGAACTGCCCTGGCTGAACCCGGCGCGCGCCGAGGCGCTTCAGGCGCAACTGCGTGAGCGCATCCTGGTGATCGACGGCGCGATGGGCACGATGATCCAGCGCCACGGGCTGGAGGAAGCCGACTACCGCGGCGAGCGGTTCGTCGACGGCTACGACCGCAAGCACGACATCGCCGACCACGCGCACGGCGACGACTGCGGCTGCGCCCGCGACCAGCGCGGCAACAACGACCTGCTCAGCCTGAGCCGTCCGGACCTGATCCTGGATATCCACACCGCCTACCTGGCAGCCGGCGCCGACATGGTGGAAAGCAACACCTTCAACTCCACCCGGACCTCGCTGGCCGATTACGGGCTGCAGCATCTGGCGCGCGAATTGAATGCGGCCGGAGCGCGACTCGCACGCGCCGCCTGCGACGCAGCCGAACAGCAGACGCCGGGCCGGCAGTGCTTCGCCATCGGCGTGATCGGCCCAACCAGCCGTACCGCGTCCCTGAGTCCGGACGTCAACCGTCCCGGCTTCCGCGCGACCAGTTTCGACGACCTGCGCCTGGCCTATCGCGAGGCGGCCGAGGGCCTGATCGACGGGGGCGCGGACGTGCTGATGGTGGAAACCGTGTTCGACACCCTCAACGCCAAGGCGGCATTGTTTGCCATTGCCGAGGTCTTCGAAGGGCGCGGCGCGCGGCTGCCGGTGATGGTCTCGGGCACGATCACCGATGCCTCGGGGCGCACCCTGTCGGGCCAGACCGCCGAAGCGTTCTGGTACTCGCTGCGGCACGCGCGGCCGCTGTCGATCGGCCTCAACTGCGCGCTGGGCGCGAAGGAGCTGCGGCCGCACGTGGACACGCTGTCGCGGATCGCCGAGGTGGCGGTCAGCGCGCACCCGAACGCCGGCCTGCCGAATGCCTTTGGCGACTACGACGAGACCCCCGAGGACACCGCCGGCATGCTGCGCGAGTTCGCCCAATCGGGCCTGGTGAATTTCGTCGGTGGCTGCTGCGGCACCACCCCCGAACACATCGCGGCGATCGCCGAGGCCGTGCGCGGCCTGCCGCCGCGGCAGCCACCGCGCATCGCCGACGTGGCCTGAGGTTCAAACGATGAGCGCCCTCCCCCGCTACACCCGCCTCAGCGGCCTTGAGCCGCTGGTCATCAGCCCGGAAAGCAACTTCGTCAACGTCGGCGAGCGGACCAACGTCACCGGCAGCGCGCAGTTCAAGAAGCTCATCAAGGACGACCGTTACGACGAGGCGGTTGCCGTCGCCCGGCAACAGGTCGAGAACGGCGCGCAGGTGCTCGACGTCAACATGGACGAGGGCCTGCTCGACTCCGAGCAGGCGATGGTGAAATACCTGAACCTGATCGCCGCCGAGCCGGACATCGCGCGGATCCCGGTGATGGTCGACAGCTCCAGGTGGAGCGTGATCGAAGCCGGCCTGAAATGCCTGCAGGGCAAGGGCATCGTCAACTCGATCTCGATGAAGGAAGGCGAGGAGGAATTCCTGCGCCAGGCGCGGCTGGTCCGCCGCTATGGCGCCGCCGTGGTGGTCATGGCGTTCGACGAGATCGGCCAGGCCGACACCGTCGAGCGCAAGGTCGAGATCTGCGCGCGCGCCTACAAACTGCTGACCGAGGAGATCGGCTTCCCGCCCGAGGACATCATCTTCGATCCCAACGTGTTCGCCATCGCGACCGGCATCGAGGAGCACAACGATTACGCGGTGGCCTTCATCAAGGCGACGGCTGAAATCCGCCGGCGGTTCCCGCATTGCCACATCTCCGGCGGGGTCTCCAACGTCAGCTTCGCGTTCCGCGGCAACGAGCTGGTCCGCCAGGCGATCCACGTCGTGTTCCTGTACCACGCGATCAAGGCCGGCATGGACATGGGCATCGTCAACGCCGGTGCGCTGCCGCTGTACGACACCCTGGACCCGAAGCTGCGCGAGGCGGTCGAGGACGTGGTGCTCAACCGCAACCCCGAGGCCACCGAGACGCTGCTGGAACTGGCTGAAAGCTACCGCGGGCGCAAGGGCGAGAAGAAGCTCGAGGACCTGACCTGGCGCGAGCAGCCGGTCAGTGCCCGCCTGAGCCATTCGCTGGTGCAGGGGATCGACCAGTGGATCGTCGAGGACACCGAGCAGGCCCGGCTGGATGCAGCCCGGCCCCTGGACGTGATCGAGGGCGCGCTGATGGACGGCATGAACGTCGTCGGTGACCTGTTCGGCGCCGGCAAGATGTTCCTGCCGCAGGTGGTCAAGTCGGCGCGGGTGATGAAGAAGGCCGTGGCCCACCTGCTGCCCTTCATCGAGGCGGAGAAGCTGCGCACCGGCGATACCGGCAAGACCAACGGCAAGATCGTCATGGCCACGGTCAAGGGCGACGTCCACGACATCGGCAAGAACATCGTCGGCGTGGTGCTGGCCTGCAACAACTTCGAGGTGATCGACCTGGGCGTGATGGTGCCCTCGCAGGTGATCCTGGACCGCGCGATCGCCGAGAACGCCGACATGATCGGGCTGTCAGGGCTGATCACGCCGTCACTGGAGGAGATGGGCCACGTTGCCCGCGAGATGCAGCGCCAGGGCTTCACCATGCCCTTGCTGATCGGCGGCGCGACCACGTCGCGCGCGCACACGGCGCTGAAGATCGATCCGTTCTACAAGCCGGCAACGGTATGGGTGAAGGACGCCTCGCGCGCGGTCGGCGTCGCCCAGAACCTGCTCAGCGTCGAGCTGCGCGATGCCTTCGTGGCCGCCAACGCGTCCGACTACGCGCAGATCCGCGAGCGCCACCGCACCCGCGGCAGCGGCAAGCGGCTGGTGTCGCTGGAACACGCGCGCGGCAACCGCTTCGAGGGCGGCTGGGACGAGTACGAACCGCCGGCGCCGCTGCAGCCGGGCCTGCACGTGTTCGACGACTATCCGCTGGACGAACTGGTGGAGCTGATCGACTGGACGCCGTTCTTCCAGGCCTGGGAGCTGGCCGGACGCTACCCGGCGATCCTGACCGACGAGGTCGTCGGTGCCTCGGCCAGCGACCTGTTCCGGGACGCCCAGGCGATGCTCAAGCGTATCGTCGACGAGAAGTGGCTGACCGCCAAGGGCGTGTTCGCGCTGTGGCCGGCCAACAGCGATGGCGACGATGTCATCGCCCAGGTCGATGGCCGCGCCGAGCGGATCCACTTCCTGCGCCAGCAGGCGGACAAACCGCCGGAGCGGCCCAACCTGTGCCTGGCCGATTTCGTCGCGCCCCGTGACAGCGGACGCCAGGACTGGATCGGTGCATTCGCCGTGACCGCCGGGCTGGGCATCGAGCCCCACGTGCAGCGCTACGAGGCCGACCACGACGACTACAACGCCATCCTGCTGAAAGCCCTGGCCGACCGCCTGGCCGAGACCCTGGCCGAGCGCGTGCACCAGCGGGTGCGCACCGAATTCTGGGGTTACGCGGCTGATGAGTCGTTCGATACGGACGCGCTCATCGACGAGAAGTACCGCGGCATCCGGCCTGCGCCCGGCTATCCGGCATGCCCGGAACACAGCGAGAAGGCGACGATCTTCCGCCTGCTCGATCCGGCCAAAAACGCCGGCATGCAGCTGACCGAAAACTTCGCCATGACGCCCGCCGCGGCGGTGTCGGGCTACTACTTGAGCCATCCGCGCAGCCAGTATTTCGTGGTCGGCCGCGTGACGCGCGAGCAGGTCATGGATTATGCCGCGCGCAAGGGGTTGACCTTGGCCCAGGGCGAGCGACTGCTGGCGTCCAACCTCGACTACGACCCGGAATAGGGCTTTCTTCGCGACCTGCAGGCCTTCGCGGCGAATGTCCCCCGGCACCCTTCTGCGGCGGGCGCCTCCTCCTTTATTTCGCCGCGAAAGCCTGCAGGTCGCTTCGGTGCGTCCGGATCGCCGAGCCTGCGCTTCGACCAATCACCCGATGCTGGAAGAACGGGAGCGGAGGCCTTGGGGTGTGAAATAAAGGAGGAGGCACCGGCTTCATCGGTGCCGGGGGACATTCACACCCCAAGGCCTCTGCTCCCGGCGCTCCCGGCGCTCGCGGCGCTCCGGCGCTCCGGCGCAAAGATCACCAGACCAGATCGTCAGGCACCTGGTACTGCGGGTCCGCGTAAGGGTCGTCGGCCGCCGGGGCGTCCGGGTCGACCCTCAGCGCGACTGCCGGGGCGAACACCCGCTCGGCCTCGGCCAGCAACGCCGCATCGACCAGCAGGTAACGGCCGTCGGTCTGCAGCACGCCCAACTCGCCGGCATTGAGCGCTTTGAGCTGCTCGGCGGTGACGTGGATGCGCTTGATCTTGCCGCCGTACTCGAAATGCCGGGCGATGTCCGCGTCGGGGGAATTCAGCGCCTTGCCCTGCACGAGCTGGGTCAGTTTTGCGCGCGCTTCGCGCCGCTCGCGGGCGGCATCCTGCTTGGCCTTTTCCGCCGCGATGCGCTCGTCCTTCTCGCGCTGGGCGCGGATCGCGTAGGCCTTCGCCAGGTCGATGTCCTCGCGCGAGCGCGCCGGGTTGCGGGGCGGACGCGCCTGTGCTGGTGCACCGGGGCGCTGCCGCTTGTCGGATGGTTTGGCGGCCCGGCCTTGCGCCGCCGGATTTCCCCGCTTCTCTGCGCCGCGCCCTGCCCCGGCATTGCCGCCTTTGCGCTCCGGGCTGCCATCGCGCTTCTTCGCGGGACGGCGCTCGGGCTCCGGCGCAGGCTTGAAGCCAAGGCCCATCAACTGGTTGCGCAGGGTGTCATTCATGGTGTTCTTCAGCAGACAGGGGACGGCAGATGGGTCGCGCGCTCAATAATGCGGCGGTGGGGGCTCACCCGCCGGATCGGCGGAATGCGGACTTGCCGCGACCGACAGGCGCAGCTGGCGCAGGTCTTCCAGGGCGCGGTGCAGCAGCAACGCGTTGCGCGCTTCCTCGTCGCGGGCGGCGGCCAGCGCATCACTGAGCTCGCCCAGATGATGCTCCTGGAACGAGAGCCGGGTTTCCAGGTCGATCAGGCGCTGCTCGAGGCTGGGATCGGAACCGCTCATGCGATCACTCCAGGCGGCCCGGAACGCGTCAACGAGCGACCGCGACCGATGCCGTAGTAGGCGATGCCGGCTTCTTCGAGTTCGTCGGGATCGTAGAGATTGCGCCCGTCGAAGATCACCGCATCGGCCAACGCACTCCTTATGCGCCCGAAATCGGGGCTGCGGAACTGTTTCCACTCGGTGATCAGGATCAACGCGTCGGCGCCTTCCAGCGCGTCGTACTCCGAATCGCACAGCACCAGATCGCTGCGCTCGCCAAAGATGCGCTGCGCCTCGCTGGACGCCTCCGGATCAAACGCGCGCACCTGCGCGCCGGCGGCCCACAGCTGCTCCAGCAGGCGCCGGCTGGGGGCGGCGCGCATGTCGTCGGTATTGGGCTTGAACGCCAGTCCCCACAGGGCGAACGTCTTGCCGGCGAGGGTGTCGCCGTAATGGCGCTGGACCAGTTCAAACAGGTGCTCCTTCTGGCGCTCGTTGACCGCCTCCACCGCATCCAGCAGTCGCGGCTGCAGGCCGTGCTGGTGCGCGGTGCGGGCAAGTGCCTGGACGTCCTTGGGAAAACACGAGCCGCCATAGCCGGCGCCGGGGTAGATGAACTGCCAGCCGATGCGCGGATCCGAACCGATGCCCTGGCGGACCATTTCCACGTCCGCGCCGACACGTTCGGCAATGGTCGCGATCTCGTTCATGAAACTGATCTTGGTCGCCAGCATCGCGTTGGCAGCGTACTTGGTCAGCTCGGCCGAACGCACGTCCATCACCACGAAGCGCTCGCGGCTGCGCACGAAGGGCGCGTAGAGGCGACGCATCTTCTCGGACGCCTCGGCGTTGTCGGTCCCGATGACGATGCGGTCCGGACGCATGAAGTCGTTGACCGCATCGCCTTCCTTGAGGAACTCGGGGTTGGATACGACGGTAAAGTCGATCCCGGCGCCACGCCGCGCGAGCTCATCGGCGATGGTCGCGCGCACCTTGTCGGCCGTACCCACGGGCACCGTCGACTTGTCGACCACCAGCGTCGGCTCCTCCAGGTGCTGACCGATCGTCCTGGCCACCGCGAGCACGTACTGCAGGTCGGCGCTGCCGTCCTCGTCGGGCGGCGTGCCGACGGCGATGAAGACCACCTCGGCGTGGGCAATGGCGTGTACCGGATCGCTGGTGAAGTGCAGGCGCCCGGCGTCGTGGTTGGCGCGCACCATCGGCGCCAGACCCGGCTCGAAGATCGACACCTCGCCCCGCTTCAGCCCATCGACCTTGGCCTGGTCGATGTCCACGCAGATCACCTCATGGCCGACTTCCGCCAGGCAGGTGCCGGTGACCAGTCCGACATAGCCGGTACCGAAAATACTGACGCGCATGGTGTTTCTCCTGTCCCGCCCGCGGGAAGACCGACCCGACGACGGGGTGCGGAGCGGTTATTCGCCCGCGCTGTCCTTGACGATGTCGAGCAGCTCGACTTCGAAAACGAGGACCGCGTTCGGACCGATCGCGCTGCCGGGCGGGCCGACTTCGCCGTAACCCAGCTCGGACGGGATCCAGAAGCGGTACTTGCTGCCCACCGGCATCAGCACGATGCCTTCCTGCCAACCGGGAACCACCTGCTGCAGCGGAAGGTCGGTCGGCTCACCGCGGTCATAGGAGCTGTCGAAGGTCTCGCCGTCCAGCAACGTGCCCTTGTAGTGGACGCGGACCATGTCATCCACGGTCGGCTTGAGGCCCTTGCCCTCCTCCAGCACCTGGTACTGCAGGCCCGAATCGGTCACCACGACGCCCGGCTTTTTCGCGTTCTCCGCCAGGAATGCCTCGCCTTCGGCCTTGTTCGCATTACCGATGGCGGCGGCCTCGGCGGCGCGCTTGGCCTGCAGCTTCTGGCCGAACGCCTCGGCCACCTGCGCGGCCTGCTCGTCGGTCATCAGCGACTCGCCGCCGTCCAGTTCGATCTTGATCGCCTTGGCCAGCGTGTCCACGTCGACCTCGTCCTTGACCTGCTCCAGCGCCTTGGCCAGGTCCAGGCCGATCATGTAGCTGACCTGTTCCTTCTCGGTGGCCAGGCCCTTGATCTTCAGCGGCTGGCCCTGCGCAGCGGTGGCGTCGGCGGCGTCGGTTTTTGGCGCGGTCTTGTCATCGGACTGGCAGGCCACCAGCGCGAGCGCCATGGACGCGGCAAGCAGCGCGGTACGGGGGAAATGGATCATGGAATCTGGACTCCTTGGGGCAAGACGCCCCGGTACGGGACCGGGGCGTTGGCAGTGGAAGGAAGGATACGCGGCCGCACCCGGGCTTGGGCCCGCAGGCGCAGCCGCCGCCTTACTTGATGATCGCCTGCAGCTCGACATCGAACTCCAGCGTCGCGTTCGGCCCGATCGGGCCGCCCGGGGTGCCCTTGCTGCCGTAGGCCAGGCTGCCCGGAATCCAGAACCGGTACTTGGCGCCGACCGGCATCAGGCCCAGCCCTTCCGTCCAGCCTGCAATGACCTGGTTGAGGCCGAACTCGGTCGGCTCGCCGCGCTTGTAGGAACTGTCGAACACCGTGCCGTCCAGCAGCTTGCCCTCGTAGTGGACGCGCACCCGGTCCGACGGCAGCGGCCGCTCGCCCGAGCCCTGGCGCAACACCATGTACTGCAGGCCCGAAGCGGTGGAGAACACGCCCTTCTTCTGCTTGTTCTCGGCCAGGAACTTCTCGCCTTCGCTGCGGTTGGCCTCGCCCTGCACCTTGGCCTGGGCTGCCATCTCGCCCTGCTGCTTCTCCGCCTGGCCCTGCATCTTCTGCGAGAAGCTGTCGCGGACGGCGTTGAGCTGGTCATCGCTCAGGGCCAGCTTGTCGCCGGCAAACGTGGCGCGCACGCCCTGCAGCAGTTCCGGCAGGTCCAGCTCGCCCTTGATGGGCGCCAGGTTGCGGCCGACATCGGCGCCCACCAGGTAGGCGACCTTCTGCTTGTCGACCTCGGGAATCCTGGCGTCGGCGGGCGCCTTTCCGGCCCGTGACGCGATGCGCATCATCAGGGCCTGGCCGACCTGCTGCACTTCGCCCTCGGCGATCAACGGCGGCTGACCGTTGAAGGCATTGCTGATGGCCCGCTCGAAAGCGGCCAGGTCCATGTCCGGCGCGGCGGGGGTGATGGAACGGGCGATGTCATGGCCAACCATGTAGCTGACCTTGGCGCGATCGGTGGTGAGCAAATTCTTCTCCTGGGCTGGAGCGTTCTGCGCGGCGGCAGCAACGGGAAGCGCCACCGTGGCACCCAGCAGCGAGACGGTGGTGAACAACACGGCACTGCCGCGCACGAAAGCCTTCATCCGGATTGCTCCATTGGGTCGCCGGGGTGGCGGCGAAAACGCCTATTGTCGCGGTCGCGGCGCCGTGGGGCAATCACGGCACAAAACTGTTGACTGCACGTGTTTCGGTGTTATAGTCGCATACAACACCGACTGACCCATTGCGGGGACGACGCCATGAACCGGAAGCTCAACAATTCGTTGTCTGCCCTGGCCATCACCGGTGCGGTACTGGTGAGCACCGTGGTGTTCGGCTTGAGCCCACTGGGAGTCCAGCCTGCCACGGATCGCCTCGCTTCGACGGCCACAGCCGGCCCGGCCAGTGCCCGCACCGGCGAATCACCGGACGCACGCAGCTCCGGTTCGACCGACGGAAACGCCCACTTCCGGCAGGCACTCCTGATGCCCTACTTCTCATTTGTTCCACGGGGATAACCCAATGACCGCAGTCCAATGGAGTGATGGCGCTCCGATCTATCGGCAACTGAAGGAGCGTGTCGTGGCACTGATGCTCGATGGCGAGCTCAAGCCCGGCGACGCGCTGCCTTCGGTCCGCCAGGTCGCCGCCGACTATCAGCTCAATCCGATCACCGTCTCTCGCGCCTACCAGGAACTGGTGGACGAGTCACTTGTCGAAAAACGCAGGGGTCTTGGTATGTACATGACTGAAGGAGCAGCCGAAAAACTCCTGGCAAGCGAGCGCGACCGGTTCCTGACCGAGGAATGGCCGTTGGTGCTGGAACGCATCACCCGCCTGGGCCTGAACCTGGAACAGCTGGTAACTCCCGATCCGACCAAGGCAGGTGCCTGATGAACGCCCCCCTCGCCACCACCCCGGTAACCGTGGTCAACGCGCGCAACCTGCGCAAGGTCTACAAAAAAGGCAGGCCGGCTCTGGACGGCGCCAGCTTCCAGATTCCGGCGGGCCGGATCGTCGGTCTGATCGGTCCCAACGGCGCCGGCAAGACCACCGCGCTGAAGGCCATGCTCGGCCTGATCCCGTTTGAGGGCGAGATGACCGTCCTCGGCCGCGATCCGCGCAGCGCCCGCGACGAGCTGATGCGCGACGTGTGCTTCATCGCCGACGTCGCGGTGCTGCCGCGCTGGATCCGGGTGCAGGAAGCGATCGAGTTCGTCGCCGGCGTGCACCCGCGCTTTGACCGCGCGCGCTGCGACCGCTTCCTCAAGGGCACCAAGCTGACGCCGAAGATGCGCGTGCGCGAACTGTCCAAGGGCATGATCGTGCAGCTCCACCTCGCCCTGGTCATGGCCATCGACGCCAAGCTGCTGGTGCTGGACGAGCCCACCCTGGGCCTGGACATCCTCTACCGCAAGCAGTTCTACCAGCGGTTGCTGGAGGATTACTTCGACGAGGAGAAGACCATCCTCATCACCACGCACCAGGTGGAGGAGATCGAGCACATCCTCACCGATGTCATGTTCATCAACGACGGGCGGATCGTGATGGAAAGCGCGATGGACGACGTGGGCGAGCGCTTCACCGAAGTGCTGGTCAACCCGGACCGGGCCGAAGCGGCCCGCGCGCTGGAACCCGTCCACCTGCGCTCGATGCCGTTCGGCAAGACCGTGATGCTGTTTGACGGCACGCCGCGCGAGCAGCTCGCCGCCTTCGGCGAGATCCGCACGCCGGGCCTGGCCGACCTGTTTGTCGCCACCATGCAAGGGACCTACGAATGAACGCCGCCGACTCCTCCCTGCCGACCACCGCGCGCAGCTTTGCGCCGGTCCATTCCACCCACACCTTCAAGATGCTGCTCAAGCGCGAGTATTGGGAGCACCGGGGCGGCTTTTTGTGGGCGCCGCTGATCGCCGGCGCGATCTCCCTGGTGCTGACGGCGGTGGCATTCATCTTCGCCGAGGTCGCCGCGCGCCGCGCGATCAGCAGCGGCCAGCTCAGGATCGACGGCGAGGTGATCGTCAACGGCCTCGACCTGGGCGCCCTGACTCGCACGCTGGATGCGGACAAGATGCAGCAGCTGGCGCACGGCATCGACCTGTCGTTGGTGATGGCCGCGTTCTGGCCGTTCGTGGTGCTTGCCTTCGTGGTGTTCTTCTACTGCCTGGGTTCGCTGTACGACGACCGCAAGGACCGCAGCGTGATGTTCTGGAAGTCGCTGCCGGTGTCGGACGCGCAGACCGTGCTGTCCAAGCTGGCCAGTGCCGCCCTGGTCGCACCCGCCGTCGCGGTGGTGATCGCCCTGCTGACCATGGGCAGCTACATGCTGCTGCTCAGCGGCATGGTGATGATCCACGGCGGCAACCCGGTCGAGCTGCTGTGGGGTCCGGCCAGTCCGATGAGGCTTGCGGCCGGCCTGGTAGCCTCTATCCCCGTGTTTGCCCTGTGGGGACTGCCGACCTTCGGCTGGCTGATGCTGTGCTCGGCATGGGCACGGACCAAACCCTTCCTGTGGGCCCTGATGGTGCCGCTGCTGGCCGGCATCGCGGTCAGCTGGTTCAAGGTGATGGAGCTGTTCGACCTCGATGCTGGATGGTTCTGGTCGAACATCGTTGGCCGCATGCTGCTCGGTACGGTGTCGGGAACCCAGCTGCTGCATGCACCGGGGCAAGCCCAGGGTGGCAGCGAAGGCCTGCAGGACGTGCTGGCCCACCTGTCGACCAGCAACATTCTGGCCAGCCTGGCACTGCCGTCGCTGTGGATTGGCGCGCTGGCCGGCGCGGCAATGATCCTTGTCGCGATCCGCCTGCGCCGCTGGCGCGACGAAGGCTGATACCGGGCGCAGGGCCGCACAACCGCCCGGCGCGTTGCCTGTCCCCTGAACCACCTTCCTTTTCCTGGAGCAGACCATGACCGTCCGACCTCTCTCCCGCGCTCTGCTGCTGGCCTTGTGCCTCCTCCCGCTCGCTGCATGCTCCGGCCCGACCCAGTCGTCGGACGGCACGCTGGCCACCGGCCTGAACGCCGTCGCAGGCAAGATCGCCAATGCCTCCGACAAGGTGCGCGAGGAAATCCGCACCGGCGATATCGATCTCTCCAGCGATGACAAGACGGCGCCCAAGGCCGTGATCACGCCGCAGGGCGAGCTGCTCATCGACGGCAGGAAGGTCGCGACCAATCCGGCCCAGCAGGCGCTGTTGCGGGACTATCGCCGGCAGCTCGAGGAGATCGCCCAGGCCGGCGCCGACATCGGGCTCAAGGGCGCGGGCGTGGCGATGACGGCGGTCGGCGAGGCACTCAAGGGTGCGTTCAGCGGGGCCAGCGAGGCCGAAATCGAGCGTTCCATCGAAGCCCAGGCCAGCGGACTCAAGGAGGACGCCGGCAAGCTGTGCGACCGCCTGCCGGCGTTCATCGCCACCCAGGACAGGCTGGCGGCCGCATTGCCCGAGTTCGCGCCCTACGCCAACGCCGACGCGGATGACGTCGCCGACTGCCGTTCCGACACCACGGGGGCGAGCGTTACCTCGGACCCGTAGCCGAGCCGCGCGGCACGCCACCACGCGTCAGCGCGACCGGATCCAGCAGGCGGGCGAGCTCATCTTCCGCCATGCCGGTGAGCTCGACAGCGACTTCCAGGACCGGGCGCTGTTGCGCGTAGGCCTGCTTGGCGATCGCCGCGGCCTTCTCGTAGCCGATCACCGGGTTCAGCGCGGTCACCAGGATCGGATTGCGCTGCAACGCCCCGGCGACCACGTCCTGGCGGACCTTGAGGCCGGCGATGACCTTGTCGGCGAGCAGGCGCATCGAATTGGCCAGCAGGTTGATCGAATCCAGCAGGTTGGACGCGATCAGCGGCAGCATCACGTTGAGTTGGAAATTGCCGCTCTGGCCGGCAACGGTAATCGCCGCGTTGTGGCCCATGACCTGGGCGCACACCATCGCCACCGCCTCGGGCAGCACCGGGTTGACCTTGCCCGGCATGATCGAGCTGCCAGGCTGCAACTCGGGCAGCTCCACCTCGCCCAGGCCGGCCAGCGGCCCGGAGTTCATCCAGCGCAGGTCGTTGGCGATCTTCATCAGGGCCACCGCGAGCACGTTCAACTGGCCCGACAGCTCCACCGCGTCGTCCTGCGAGGCCAGCCCTTCGAACTTGTTTTCAGCGGCCTCGAACTTCGAGCCGGCCAGTGACGACAGCGCTTTGGCCATCGCCTTGTCGAAGCGCGGGTCGGCATTGATGCCGGTGCCGATGGCCGTGCCGCCGATGGGCAGCCGGCGCAGCCGCTTCAGGCAGTCCTCGATACGCGCTTGCGCCGAGGCAAGCTGGGCCGACCACGCACCGAATTCCTGGCCGAAGGTCAGCGGCATCGCGTCCATCAGGTGCGTGCGGCCGGTCTTGGTCACCTTGTCCAGCGACTTGGCCCGGCGGTCGATGACCCGGCGCAGGTGCTTGATCGCCGGCAGCAGGGTGTCCACCGTCGCCAGCTGGGCGGACACGCGCAGGGCGGTCGGCACCACGTCGTTGGAGCTCTGGCCCAGGTTGACATCGTCATTGGGATGCACGGGCTTGCTGCGGGCCGCGCGCGAGGCCAGCGTGGCGATCACCTCGTTGGCATTCATGTTGCTGGAGGTGCCGGAGCCGGTCTGGAAGATGTCGACCGGAAACTGCGCGTCGTGGGTGCCATCGGCCACCGCCATCGCGGCCTTCCGGATCGCTGCGGCACGGCCTTTGGGCAGCAGCCCAAGGTCGGCATTGACGGTTGCGGCCGCGGCCTTGGCCAGTCCCAGCGCGCGGATGAACCCGCGCGGCATCGGCCGACCGGACACCGGAAAGTTGTCGACCGCGCGCTGGGTCTGCGCGCCCCACAGCGCGTCGGCGGGCACCTGCAACTCGCCCATGCTGTCGTGCTCGGTGCGGAAATCCTGCTTGGCCATGGCGTGCTCCTGCGTAATGGTGGCAATCGCCTGAGGATACGCCGCGGCCGCCGCCGGCGCGGCGGGCTCGCGCTAGAATGCCCAGCCCCCTGCCAACCTCGCCTGCCATGCCCGCCAACGACGAATCCCGGTTGCTCGCCCTGTCTCCGCTCGATGGCCGCTACGCCGGCAAGGTCGACGCGCTGCGACTGATATTCTCCGAGTTCGGGCTGATCAAGGCCCGGGTCAGGGTCGAGGTCGAGTGGCTGCTGGCGCTGGCCAACGAGCCGGCGATCGAGGAACTGGCGCCGTTCTCGGCCGCCGCCACCGCGCGCCTGCGCCAACTGGCCGACGGCCTGTCGGTGGCGGATGCAGCGCGGGTCAAGGAGATCGAGCGCACCACCAACCACGACGTCAAGGCGGTGGAATACCTGATCAAGGAGCGCCTCACCGACGACGCCGAGCTCGGCCCGGCGCTGGAATTCGTGCACTTCGCCTGCACCTCCGAGGACATCAACAACCTGAGCTACTCGCTGATGCTCAACGAGGCGCGCAACACCGTGATGGTGCCGCGGCTGGACGAGCTGATCGAGCAACTGCGAGCCATGGCGCACCGGTACGCCGCGCTGCCGATGCTCTCGCGCACCCACGGGCAGACCGCCTCGCCGACCACGGTCGGCAAGGAAATCGCCAACGTGGTCGCCCGCCTGCAGCGCCAGCGCCAAACCCTGGTGGATGCGCCCACGCCGGGCAAGATCAATGGGGCGGTGGGCAACTACAACGCTCACCTCGCCGCCTACCCGGATATCGACTGGCCGGCGTTCTCGGAGAAGTTCGTCACCTCGCTCGGCCTGGCCTGGCAGCCCTACACCACCCAGATCGAGCCGCACGACGGCATCGCCGAGCTGTGCGACGCGCAGAAGCGCATCGACACCATTGCCATTGACCTGTGCCGCGACATCTGGGGCTACATCTCGCTGGGCTACTTCAAGCAGTCGGTCAAGGCCGGCGAAGTCGGCAGCTCGACCATGCCGCACAAGGTCAACCCGATCGACTTCGAGAACGCCGAGGGCAATTTCGGCATCGCCAACGCGCTGTTTGAACACTTCGCCATCAAGCTTCCGATCAGCCGCTGGCAGCGCGACCTGACGGACTCCACTGTGCTGCGCGCGCTGGGTACCGCGTTCGGTCATGCGCTGATCGGCCTGGATGCCTTGATGCGCGGACTGGGCAAGCTCTCCGCCAACGAAGAGCGCCTGGCCGCCGACCTGGACGCGTCCTGGGAAGTGCTCGCCGAGGCGGTGCAAACCGTGATGCGTCGCCATGGCCTGCCCAATCCGTACGAGCAGCTGAAGGCGCTGACGCGTGGCCACGGCATCAACGAGACCTCGATGCGCGAGTTCATCGCATCTCTGGATTTACCCGACGGTGACAGGCAGCAGTTGCTTGCTCTGACGCCCGGACGCTATACCGGAATGGCGCAAATGCTCGCCTCGCGAATCTGACCACTTCAATGAGGGAATGGACAATGACGAAGGCCCCTCTCACATCAGCGCGTATGCTTCAGGGCTTGGGCATCGGCGCGTGCATGGCACTCCTCGTTTCCTGCGGGGGCGGCCACGATGCGGATTCGTCCGCGACGACCGCAGCCCTGCCATCCGGCGTACTGACCGATCCGGCAAGCGGTGGGAACTGCGCCGGCAACGACCTGCGCATATCCCGCGATGACTTCTCAATGGTGATCCAGGGAGAGTGCGGAAACGTGGTCATCAGTGGATCCAACGGAGTACTCAACCTTGACGGGGCCCGGTCGCTGCGGGTGGAGGGCAACAACGTCACGGTGCTCAACGAACAGGTCGGCGAGGTGGTCGTCACCGGTGACGACACAACCCTGAACCTCACGATTGCCGGGCCGGTGAAGGTGGATGGCGACCGCAACCTCGTGCTTGCCAAGGACATCCAGACACTCGGATTCAGCGGCAACGACAACACCGTCAATACCGACAACGATCCGGCATTGGATGACACCGGCCGGGGAAACAGGCTGCTTTGATGGAAGAGCACCACCCCATCAACGAACGGCTCGCGCAGCCGCCGATCGAAGTCGACGCGAGTACGAAGCCGCCACTGGGCATGTCACCGGCGGATTTCCTGCGCGACTACTGGCAGAAAAAACCGCTGCTGATCCGCAACGCCTTCCCCGACCTGCAATCGCCGATGGATCCGGACGACCTGGCCGGCCTGGCCTGCGAGGAGGGAGCGCTGTCGCGGTTGATACGCCACGATCGCAACGACGACAGCTGGAGCGTCAGCCACGGCCCGTTCCCCGAGGAGATGTTCTCCTCGCTGCCCGGCGCGGACTGGACCTTGCTGGTGCAGGACGTCGACAAGTGGGATGTCGATGTCGCCGCGCTCATCCGCCATTTCGCGTTCCTGCCGCGCTGGCGGATCGACGACGTGATGGTGTCCTTCGCCGCGCCCGGCGGCTCGGTCGGGGCCCACGTCGACCAGTACGACGTGTTCCTGCTGCAGGCGGTCGGCCATCGGCGCTGGCAGATCGACGCGCGCGACAATCCTCCGCTGGCCTACCGCGATGATGTCGAGTTGCGCCTGCTGCGTGAGTTCGATCCCAGCCACGACTGGGTGCTGGGACCGGGGGATATGCTCTACCTGCCGCCCGGCGTGCCCCATCACGGCGTCGCCGAGGATGCCTGCCTGACGTTCTCCTTCGGCATGCGCGCGCCCTCCTCGGCCGAATTGCTGGGCGACCTGATCGACACGCTGACCGCGGAGGCGGACGACGCGCTGCGCTACCACGATCCCGACCTGGCGCCTGCCGCCGATCCCGGCGAGATCGACGCGGCGGCGATGGCGCGCGTCGTCCGCGCCCTGGATGCGCTGCGCGGTGACCGTCCCGAACGACTCGCCGAGTGGTTCGGCAATTTCATCACCCGCTACCGCAACGCGGTCGAGGTGATCCCGCCGCAGCTGGAAGAAGGCGAACAGCCGCGCTCGCGCATCGAGATCGAGTGGGACCTGCAGCACGGCGGTCGTCTGCAGCGCCATCCCTACGCGCGGATGGCCTGGCGACGCGCCGGCCCGGCGGCGGTGCTGCACGCCAACGGCGAGAGCCACCCGCTGCCGATCCAGGACGCGACACTGCTGGCGAACGCCGACGTCATCAACGGCAGCGATTACGCCTCGCTGGGCGAGCAAGGCCGGGATTGCCTGATCGAACTGATGGACGCCGGCCACTACCACCTGGTCACGGAGGAAGATGACGAATGAGCAGGACCGCGTCCGATTTCAAGGTCGAGGCGATCGGATACGAGTCCGGCCTGAGCGATCTGCGTGCCGTGCGCGAAGCGGTGTTCGTGCAGGAGCAAGGCGTACCGCTCGAGCTCGAGTGGGATGAGCTGGATCCCGCCTCGCACCACGTGATCGCGCGTGATCCCGATGGCACCCCGATCGGTACGGCACGTCTGACACCCGAGCGGCACATCGGCCGGATGGCGGTGCTCTCCCCGTGGCGCGGCCGCGGCGTGGGTGACGCGATGCTGCGCACGCTGCTTGCGCGCGCCGTCGAGCTGGGCTGGGACAAGCTCTCGCTGCACGCACAGGTGCATGCCATCCCCTTCTATGCGCGCCACGGCTTCCTGCCGGTCGGCCCACGCTTCGACGAGGCCGGCATCGACCACCAGATGATGGTGCTGCATCCAGGCGCCACCAATCCGGTGGGCGACCGCTCGGGCGCGATCGCCGCCACCCTGGGTGTCATCGCCAGTGCGAGACGACTCCTACTCATCTACAGCCCGGAGCTGGACCCCGGCGTGCTGGACGCCCCGGAGATCATCACCGCCCTGCGGGGGTTTGCGATCGACAAGGGCGAGATCCGGATCCTGCTGCACGATGCGGCGGCGCCCCAGCGTCATCAGAGCCCGCTCATCGCCCTGCACCAGCGGCTGCCCAGCACGATCGCGTTTCGCGCGGTGGAGGAGCCCTTCGACCGTTCCTACGCATCCGCCTACACCTGCAACGACGGCGGCGGCTACTACTTTCGTCCCATCGCATCGCGCATGGAAGGCGACACGCGGCTGGACGATCGCTCCCGCGCGCGACATCTGCTCAACCTGTTCAGCCCCGTCTGGGAACGCGCCCGGCCCTGCAGCGAGTACCGCGCACTGAGCATCTGAGTCGTCCGGCGAAACTGAACAGGGATGAACCCCGGCCCCCGGGGCTGTCGCGATATCGCCGTCCGCGCCCGCCTGGTGCCCGCCCGTGAGTCCCCGAGAGGCTATAATTCAAACACTCGCGTGCCTGAACCGGCATTTTCCGCCCCACCGGCACACCCACTCCCCCTATTCGAGTTTAGCGACGCCACCGTGGCCAATCTCCTGAAGCAGTTCTCGCAGTCATCGCAGCTGGGTTCCAGCGGCGCCTACATCGAAGACCTGTACGAGCAGTACCTGGTCTCCCCCGAAAGTGTCGGGGTCGAATGGAAAACCTATTTCGACGGTTTCCACGGCCGGGAGGCGGGCGATGTGCCGCACTCGGCTGTCATCGACACCATCATTGAAGCGGCGCGCCATGCGGGCAAATCCGCGCACGGCGCCGCCGATGAGCGCGAGCGCTTCGTCGGCAAGCTGATCACCGCCTACCGCTCGCGCGGCCACCTGGGCGCGGACATCGACCCGCTGGGCTTCCTGGAAGCCCCGCCGGCGCCGGACCTGGAGCTGGAGTTTCACGGCCTGTCCAAGGCCGACCTGGGCGATGAATTCAGCACCGGCGGCGTGGCCGGCATGGACCGGATGAACCTGGGCAAGCTTTTCGACCTGCTGAAGGCCACCTACACCGGTTCCATCGGCGCCGAGTTCATGCACATCGCCGACGCGCCGCAGCGTCGCTGGCTCTACGAGCGCCTGGAAAAGGCCGGCGGCAAGTACGGCCGCAACGCCGAGCAGAAGCGCCGGATCCTGGAGCGCCTGACGGCCGCCGAAGGCCTTGAGCGCTACCTGCACACGCGCTACGTCGGCCAGAAGCGCTTCTCGCTGGAAGGCGGCGATGCGCTGATCCCGCTGATGGACACCACCGTGCGTCGCGCCGGTGAGCAGGGTGCCAAGGACGTGGTCATCGGCATGGCCCACCGCGGCCGCCTCAACGTGCTGGTCAACACCTTGGGCAAGTCGCCGCGCACATTGTTTGACGAGTTCGAGGGCAAGTTCGAGCACAACGAGCTGGCCCTGGCCGGCGACGTCAAATACCACATGGGCTTCAGCGCCGACGTGGCCACCCCGGGCGGCCCCGTGCACCTGGCGCTGGCGTTCAACCCGTCGCACCTGGAGATCGTCAACCCGGTCGTGGCAGGATCGGTGCGCTCGCGCCAGACCCGCCGCGGCGGCAAGGACACGCGCAAGCAGGTGTTGCCGATCCTGATCCACGGCGATGCCGCGTTTGCCGGCCAGGGCGTGGTGATGGAGCTGTTCCAGATGTCGCAGGCGCGCGGTTTCCGCGTCGGCGGCACCGTCCACATCGTGGTCAACAATCAGGTCGGCTTCACCACCAGCGCCCGCGAGGACGCCCGTTCCACCCTGTACTGCACCGACGTGGCGAAGATGGTCGGTGCGCCGATCCTGCACGTCAACGGCGATGATCCCGAAGCGGTGGCGTTCTGCGCCGAGCTGGCCCTGGACTTCCGCAACACCTTCGCCAAGGACGTGGTCATCGACCTGGTCTGCTACCGCCGCCACGGCCACAACGAGGCCGACGAGCCGGCGGCGACCCAGCCGCTGATGTACCAGACCATCCGCAAGCACAAGACCCCGCGCGAGCTGTACGCGGACCGCCTGATCGCCGAGGGCACGCTGAGCGCCGATGAGGCCAAGGCGATCGTCGATACCTACCGCGACAAGCTCGACGCGGGCGAGGTCACCACCGAGATGGTGGCGGTCAAGCCCGACGAGTTCACGGTGGACTGGAACAAGTTCCTCAAGGGCAAGCTCTCCGACGAGGTCGATACCCGCTTCGACGCGGCCGATCTGAAGGCCCTCGCCGAGCGCATCAACGCGATTCCCGACGAGGTCAAGCTGCACGCGCGCGTGCAGAAGATCTACGAGGACCGCCGCAAGATGGCGGCCGGCGAGCAGAGCGGCGACTGGGGTTTTGCTGAAAACCTCGCCTACGCGACGCTGCTCACCGAAGGCTACAGGCTGCGCCTGGTCGGCCAGGACTCCGGCCGCGGCACCTTCTTCCACCGCCACGCGATCCTGCACGAGCAGACCAGCGACGATTACTACCTGCCCCTGCAGGAGCTGGGCAAGGATCCGATGGACGTGGAGATCATCGACTCGCTGCTGAGCGAGGAAGCGGTGATGGCGTTCGAGTACGGCCACGCCACGGCCGATCCGGACACCCTGGCGATCTGGGAAGCGCAGTTCGGCGACTTCGCCAACGGCGCGCAGGTGGTGATCGACCAGTTCCTGTCCTCGGGTGAGGCCAAGTGGGGCCGCCTGTGCGGTCTGGCGCTGTTCCTGCCGCACGGTTACGAGGGCCAGGGTCCCGAGCACAGCTCGGCGCGGCTGGAGCGTTTCCTGCAGCTGTGCGCGCTCGACAACATGATGGTGTGCACGCCGACCACCCCGGCGCAGGCGTACCACATGATCCGTCGCCAGATGCTGATCCAGACCCGCAAGCCGCTGGTGGTGATGACGCCCAAGTCCCTGCTGCGCCACAAGCTCGCCGTATCCACCCTGGACGAGCTTGCCAACGGCAGCTTCCAGACCCTGATCCCCGACGCCAAGGCCGACCCGAAGAAGGTCAAGCGCGTCGTGGTCTGCGGCGGCAAGGTCTACTACGACCTGCTCGAGGACATGATCAAGCGCGAAGCCGACGACGTCGCCCTGATCCGCGTGGAGCAGCTGTATCCATTCCCGCGCGAGGCGCTGCGCACCGAACTGGAGCGCTACGCCTCCGTCGAGGACGTGGTGTGGTGCCAGGAAGAGCCGCAGAACCAAGGCGCGTGGTACCAGATCCGCCACCACCTGAACTTCTGCGTCGCCTCGCGCCATGCGCTGCACTACGCCGGTCGCCCCAGCTCGCCGTCCCCTGCGGTCGGCCACATGTCCGATCACGTGATCGAGCAGGCCAAGCTGGTCGCCGATGCGCTGGTGAATCCGCTGCAGGGCGAGCCCGCCGACGAGTGATCGCTGCCCATCCGGCCCGGAACACCCGGGCCGGAACCGCATCACATGCCGTGCCACCCGCTTCCGATTGCACAACCGATAGTCCACCCCATTCGACCCACTCCACAGTTACCCAGGATATTTTCCCCATGAGCACCGAGATCAAAGTTCCGGTTCTGCCCGAATCCGTCTCCGACGCCACCATCGCCACCTGGCACAAGAAGCCCGGCGATGCCGTCAAGCGTGACGAGAACCTGGTCGACCTCGAAACCGACAAGGTCGTCCTGGAAGTTCCCTCGCCGGTGGATGGCGTGCTCAAGGAAATCAAGTTCGAAAGCGGCGACACCGTCACCAGCGAGCAGCTGCTGGCAATCGTCGAAGAAGGCGCGGCTGCCACCGAAGCCAAGCCGGAGAAATCCGACAAGGCCATCGACGCCAAGAACGACGCAGCCGCCAGCGATGTGGCCCAGCCGGTGCAGGCGAAGGCTGCCGCGGGCATCCCTGCCCCGTCCAAGGGCGGATCGGCCGAGCTGCCGCCGGGCGCGCGCTTCACCGCCCGCAAGGAAGGCATCGACCCGGCCAACGTGGAAGGCACCGGCCGCCGCGGCGCGGTGACCAAGGAAGACCTGGTCAACTACGCCCGCAATGCCGGCGTCGGCCGGGCCGGCGGCAACCGCCCGGAAGAGCGCGTGCCGATGACCCGCATGCGCCAGCGCATCGCCGAGCGCCTGATGGAGTCCAAGAACACCACCGCGATGCTCACCTCTTCCAACGAGGTCAACATGTCGGCCGTCATGGCCATGCGCAAGTCGCAGGGCGAGGCATTCCAGAAGGCGTACGGCATCAAGCTGGGCTTCATGAGCTTCTTCGTGAAGGCCGCCGCCAACGCGCTGCAGCGCTACCCGCTGGTGAATGCCTCGATCGACGACAAGGAGATCATCTACCACGGCTACTCGGACATCTCCATTGCCGTGTCGACCGACAAGGGCCTGGTCACGCCGGTCCTGCGCAACGCCGAATCGATGGGCTTTGCCGAAGTGGAGCAGGCCATCAACGACTACGCCGTCGCCGCGCGCGAGGGTGGCCTGAAGCTGGAGGACCTGCAGGGCGGCACGTTCACCATCACCAACGGCGGCACCTTCGGCTCGCTGTTCTCCACCCCGATCATCAACCCGCCGCAGAGCGCCATCCTGGGCATGCACGCCATCAAGGAGCGGGCGATCGTCGAGGACGGCAAGGTGGTGGCCGCGCCGATGATGTACATCGCGCTGAGCTACGACCACCGCATCATCGACGGCAAGGACGCGGTGCTGTTCCTGGTCGACATCAAGAACCAGCTCGAGAACCCGCACCGCATGCTGCTGGGCATGTGATCCCACGGGACCACTCCCACCCGGAGCCCCGCGCCGCCGCGCCGGGGCCTTCCGCACCAAGCCAAGGATCTTTTTGAGATGAGCGAACAACAGAACTTCGATGTCGTCGTGATCGGTGGCGGTCCCGGCGGTTACGTCGCCGCCATCCGCGCCGCACAGTTGGGCCTGAAGGTCGCCTGCGTCGACGCGGGACTGGGCAAGGACGACAAGCCGGCGCTGGGCGGCACCTGCCTGCGCGTGGGCTGCATCCCGTCCAAGGCGCTGCTGGACAGCTCGCGCCAGTTCCACAACCTGCTGCACGGCTTCGCCGACCACGGCATCTCGGCGGAGAAGCCGAAGATGGACGTGGGCGTGATGGTCGGCCGCAAGGACAAGATCGTCAGCCAGTTCACCGGCGGCATCACGATGCTGTTCAAGGCCAACAAGGTCACCCCGTTCTACGGGTTCGGCACCCTGCACAAGGACAACCTGGTCAAGGTCAGGCAGCACGACGGCAGCGAGGTCGAGCTGAAGGCGGCCAACGTCATCATCGCGACGGGCTCGGATTCCATCGAGCTGCCGTTCGCCAAATTCGACGGTGACCGCATCGTCGACAACGTCGGTGGCCTGGATTTCGACGCGGTGCCCAAGCGCCTCGGCGTCATCGGTGCCGGCGTGATCGGCCTGGAGCTGGGCAGCGTGTGGAACCGGCTGGGCGCCGAAGTCACCATCCTGGAGGCGCTTCCCACGTTCCTCGCCGCCGCCGATGCCGACATCAGCAAGGTGGCCGCGCGCGAGTTCAAGAAGCAGGGCCTGGACATCAAGCTGGGCGCTAAGGTCAGCAAGGCCGAGGTCAAGAAGGACGGCGTGCACCTGAGCTATGACGACGCCAAGGGCGAGCAGACCCTGGTCGTGGACAAGCTGCTGGTGGCCGTGGGCCGCCGCGCCGCGACCGCCAAGCTGCTCGGCGAAGGCGTGGCCGTCAAGCTCAACGAGCGCGGCCAGGTCGAGGTGGACGAGCATTGCCACACCGGCGTGGACGGCGTCTGGGCGATCGGCGACTGCGTGCGCGGCCCGATGCTCGCGCACAAGGCGTCCGAGGAAGGCGTTGCCGTGGCGGAACTGATTGCGGGCCTGCCCGGCCACGTCAACCTGGATACCGTGCCGTGGGCGATTTACACCGAGCCGGAAATTGCCTGGGTCGGCAAGACCGAAGCCCAGTGCAAGGATGAGGGTATTCCGGTGAAGACCGGCAGCTTCCCGTTTGCCGCCAACGGCCGCGCCGTGGCGATGAACGAGCCGGCCGGCCTGGTCAAGGTGATTGCGCACGCCGAGACCGACCGCGTGCTGGGCGTCCACCTGTGCGGCCCCAACGTGTCCGAGCTGGTCCACAGCGGCGTGATCACCATGGAGTTCCAGGGTGCCGCGGACGATCTGGCGCGCATCTGCTTCGCCCACCCGGCCCTGTCGGAAGTAGTCCACGAAGCGGCGCTGGCCGTCGACAAGCGGGCCATCCACAAGGCGAACTGAGCCGCGGCGACCGGCGGCACCGCCGCCGGACATCGCATCTCCACAGACGGCGCACCCACGGTGCGCCGTTCTGGTTTCCTCCATCCCAACTCAAGGCAATGCCCATGCCCATGCACTCGGTCTGCGTCTACTGCGGCTCCCATTCCGGCTCCCGGCCGATCTACGCCGAGCGCGCCCGCCGCCTTGGCCGGCAACTGGCGGAAAGCGGCATCAGCGTCATCTACGGCGGCGGCAACGTCGGCCTGATGGGCGTGATGGCCGACGCGGTGCTCGAGGCAGGTGGCGAGGTGATCGGCGTGATACCCGAGCAGCTGGTCAACTGGGAAGTCGCCCATCCCGGGCTGACGCGCCTGGAAGTCGTGCCGAGCATGCACCTGCGCAAGGCGCGCATGTTCGAGCTCTCGGATGGCTTCATCGCCCTGCCCGGCGGCTTCGGCACCCTGGACGAGATGTTCGAGATGCTGACCTGGCGCCAGCTGGGCATCGGCGACAAGCCGTGCGCATTCCTCGACGTGGAAGGCTTCTACGAGCCGTTGATCGGCATGATGGACCGGATGGTCGCCGAGCACTTCGTCAACACCGAGCAGCGGCTGGACCTGTGGCACGGCGAGGACATCGATACGATGCTGGCCTGGATGCATGCCTACCGCCCGGCCAATGCCGACAAGTGGCTGGAGGAGAAGCGTCGCAGCATCGTGCGCTGAGGCGGGCTCCGGCTCCACAGAAGCACTCCAACCGTTTCGAGAGGAAATCATGTCCAACGCCATTCCCGACCGCTTCAACGCCTTCCGCATCCACAACGACGAGCACGGCTACCGCAGCGGTATCGAAGCCCTGTCGTTGGACGATCTCGCGCCCGGCGAGGTGGTGATCAAGGCTGCGTACTCCTCGGTCAACTACAAGGACGCCCTGGCCGGGACCGGCAAGGGCAAGATCCTGCGCCGGTTCCCACTGGTCGGCGGCATCGACGTGGCCGGCCATGTGGTGGCCTCGACCGATCCGGCGTTCAAGGAAGGCGACCGCGTGCTTGCCACCGGCAGCGGGCTGAGCGAGACCCGCGATGGTGGGTACTCCGAGTTCGCCCGCCTGGAGTCGAAGTGGGCGATTGCGCTGCCTGCCGGACTTGAGCTGCGCGAAAGCATGATCATCGGCACCGCCGGCTTCACCGCCGCGCTGGCGCTGTTCCGGATGGTGGAAAACCGCCAGAAGCCCGACATGGGCCCGCTTGCCGTCACCGGCGCCAGCGGCGGCGTGGGCTCGCTCGCGATCGACATCTTCACCCGCGCCGGCTTCGAGGTGCACGCCATCAGCGGCAAGCAGGACCAGCACGCCTACCTCAAGGGGCTTGGCGCCACCGAAGTGCTCGGCCGCGACGCCCTGGCACCCGGCCGGGCGATGGAATCGGCGCGCTTTGGCGGCGGCCTCGACAACGTCGGCGGACCGATGCTCACCAGCCTGCTCGCCCAGTGCGCGCCCTACGGCAACGTCGCCAGCGCCGGCCTGGCCGCGTCCGCCGAGCTGGACGCCACCGTCATGCCGTTCATCATCCGCGGTGTCTCGCTTTTGGGGGTCGCCTCGGCAGGCACCGCCCGCGATGTGCGCGAAGCGGTCTGGCAGCACCTGGCCAGCGACTGGAAGCCGGCGCACCTGGACATCATCTGCACCCGCGAAGCGACCCTTGCCGAACTTCCCGAGGTGTTTGACATCATGCTGGCCGGCGGGTCGCTGGGCCGCACGCTGGTCCGGATCTGACACACTGGTCCGGATCCGAATTGTTTGGCGCTCCGACCGGACGCCGCTACAATCCGGCAGTCACTTTGGGGAAAGTCATGGCTCGCATTCTGATCGTCGACGACTCACCGTCGCAGTTGATGGGTATCCAGCGCATCGTCGAGAAGCTCGGGCACGACACCCTGGTCGCGGAGGACGGCGCCGCGGGCGTGGAGGTGGCGCGCCGGGAGCTGCCCGACCTGGTGCTGATGGATGTGGTGATGCCCAACCTCAATGGCTTCCAGGCCACCCGCTCGATCTGCCGCGACGCCACCACCAGGCATATCCCGGTGGTCCTGGTGACTACCAAGGACCAGGAAACCGACCGGGTCTGGGGCATGCGCCAGGGCGCCCGCGCCTACATCACCAAGCCCTTCAACGAAGCGCAGCTTGGCGAGGTGCTGGAGCAGTTGCTGCCGGCCTGAGTGCAGCCGCGCCGGTCAGGCCCGGCGCCAGTCGTTGCCGAAAGCCTCGCGCATCGCCACGTAGGCCGCTTCCTGCTGCTTCGTCTTCGCCGCCGGAGCCAGCACCTCCAGCTCGACGATCTGATCGCCGGCGCCGGCTGCCGCCGGCAAGCCCCGACCGCGAAGACGCAATTTTGCGCCCGCCTCTGACTTCGCCGGGATCTTCAACTCCACCGCCCCGCCCAGCGTCGGCACGCTGACCGTCGCTCCCAGCGCCGCTTCCCAGGGCGCAATCGGCAGCACGTGGATGATGTTGCGTCCGTCAACCTCGAACTGCGGATGGGCGGAGTACTCGATCTCCAACAGCAGGGCACCGCCGTTCGCGCCCTGGCCGGCGAGCCGGATGACCTGTCCTGGACCAATGCCCTTGGGAATCTTCACGTCCAGGGTCTTGCCATGCACGCTGACGCGCACGGTGTCACCGGCGTATACGGTCTCCAGCGACACGGACAGTTTCGCCCGCGTGTCGGGCGTGCGGTGCGGACCGGCGCCCGGTCGACCACGCTGCGCCCCGAACGGGTCGCCGTGGCCGGCCTGGCCGCGCCGGAACAGGGTCTCGAAGAAGTCGCTGAAGCCGCCGCCCGCGCCGCCGCCGGCAAACACTTCCTCGAAGTCGGGACCGCCCTGGCCGCCGCCAAAATCGAAGCCGCCCGGAGGTGCCCGGACCTCATCGCCCGGCCGATAGCCGCGCGAGCGCAGCTGATCATACGCCGCCCGCTTCTGCGGATCCCGCAGCGCTTCGTAGGCCTCGTTGACCGCCTTGAACTTCTCCTCGGCGTTGGATTCCTTGCTGACGTCCGGATGGTATTTGCGTGCCAGGCGGCGGTACGCGGTCTTGATCTCCGCTTCGCCGGCGCTGGGTTCCACGCCGAGGGTGTCGTAGTAATCCTTGAAATGCATTCGTAACTCCAGTGCCTGCACCGTTGCGGTGCAGCGCAGGGATGGTGGCGGTGCCGACCATGACGCGGCATGACGGCGCCACACAGGATATTCGTTGCGCGGCGCCGGATCACGCCTCGCGGTCGATATGGTTGCCACATCGCGCCGGTTCAAGCTCCGCCGTCCGCTTTCTCCACCGGCCCGGCAACCTGTCACGCCGACACCGTTGACGTGGTTTTTAGAACAGCGCGCCTAGACTGGCGCCTCATTCAGGAGAAACGCATGAGCATCCAGGTAGGCGATCGCCTTCCCGAAGTGGTACTGCAGCGCATCGGCGACGGTGTCGAGAGCGTGGACACCAAGACCTTGTTCGGAGATACCAAGGTGGTGATTTTCGCCGTGCCCGGCGCCTTTACCCCGACCTGCTCGGAAAAGCACCTGCCCGGGTTCATCGAGCACTACCAGCAGTTCCACGACAAGGGGATCGAGGTCGCGTGCGTCGCGGTCAACGATCCGTTCGTGATGCAGGCGTGGGGCCAGAGCCAGAACGTGCCGGACGGCTTGATGATGCTCTCGGACGGCAACGCCGACTTTGCCCGCGCGCTGGGGCTGGAACTGGACGCAAGCGCCTATGGCATGGGCGTGCGCGCCAAGCGTTTCGCGATCTATGCCGAGCAGGGCGTGGTGAAACAGCTCAATGTCGAGGCGCCCGGCGAGTTCCGCGTGTCGTCGGCCGAACACATGCTGTCGCAGATTTCCTGACCCTCCACCCTGCCCGCTCCAACACTTGCCCGGAGAACCCCATGAACACGCCCCCTGACTCCAGCGCCGGCCCGGACGCCAGTGCCTCGCCGTTTGCCACCGATCTTGCGACCATCCGCGAACGCGCGCGCCAGCACATCGAAAAAGGCGCCATCACTGACAGCTACACCGCCGACCGCGAAGTCGTGATCCGCCTGCTCAACGAGGCGCTGGCCACCGAACTGGTGTGCGTACTGCGCTACAAACGTCATTACTTCATGGCCAGCGGCCTGATGGCGGATTCCATCAAGGCCGAATTCCTCGAGCATGCACGCGAAGAGGAAGCGCATGGCGACATGCTCGCCGAGCGCATCGTGCAACTGGGCGGTGAGCCCGACTTCAACCCGGATATCCTCAGCAAGCGTGCGCACGCGGAGTACGTGGAGGGCACCGACCTGCGTGACATGGTCAAGGAAGACCTGGTCGCCGAGCGCATCGCGATCGACAGCTACCGCCAGATGATCAACTACATCGGCGACAAGGACACGACCACCAAGCGCATCCTCGAGTCCATCCTCGCGCAGGAAGAGGAGCATGCCGACGAGTTGTCGGACATGCTGGACGGCTGGACCGGTCGCTGACCCGTCCTCATCAGCCGCATACAGGAACGCCGCCCCGATAAGGCGGCGTTCCTGCTTCAGGCCATCCGCTTGCCGACCCAGAGCTCTGGACGGCGTCGATGGCTCAGGCCGCGCATCAGGCCGGTGATTCGCCTGTGGGCGCGTCGCTGGCCGTCCCGCCGTCGTGCGTGAGCCCGGCCACGGTGCCCGCGGTGGTGTCGATCTCCGGGTCGATGTCGTCGTCCAGGAGCTCGTCGTCCAGCGATGCATCCAGGCGCTCCACCGCCTGCAGCGTCTCATCGGCCGCCAAGCGCATCAGGGTAACGCCCTGGGTGTTGCGGCTGACCTGGGAGATCTCCGAGGCGCGTGTACGCACCAGCGTGCCACCGTCGGAGATCAACAGCACCTCGTGGTTGTCGCTGAGCTGGATCGCGCCGACCAGCAGGCCGTTGCGGTCGCTGGTCTTCAGCGCGATCACGCCCTGCGTGCCACGGCCCTTGCACGGGTACTCGTCGACCGGCGTGCGCTTGCCATAGCCGCGCTCGCTGGCGGTAAGGATATCGCCGTCGCCCTGCACCACGATCAGGCTGACCACCTTGCCGTCCGCGCCCAGGCGCATGCCGCGCACGCCGCGGGCGGTACGGCCCATCGAGCGCACGGTCTCGCCGGAGAACCGTACTGCCTTGCCCTCGCTGGAGAACAGCATGATGTCCGAATGCCCGTCGGAGAGCTCGACGCCGATCAGCGCATCGCCCTCATCCAGGTTGATCGCGATCTTGCCGCGCTGCAGGCGGTAGGCGTACTCGCTCAACGGCGTCTTCTTGACCACGCCGTTGCGGGTCGCGAAGAAGACGTGGCGGTCACCGTCGTAGTCACGCACCGGCACCACGGCCTGCACCTGCTCGCCGGCTTCCAGCGGAATCCAGTTGATGATCGGACGTCCACGCGCGTTCGGGCCGGCATCGGGCAACTGGTACACCGGCAGCCAGAACACCCGGCCTGCGCTGGTGAAGGTCAGCAGGGTGTCGTGGGTATTGACCAGCCACAGGCTGTCGATGAAGTCCTCGTCCTTGGTGGTCGCCGCGTTGCGCCCGCGACCGCCGCGCTTCTGCGCCCGGTAGCTGCTGACCGGCTGGCGCTTGGCGTAACCGGAATGGGACAGCGTCACCACCACGTCTTCGGGCGCGATCAGGTCGAGGATGTCGAGGTCTTCCTCGCTCTCGCGGATCTCGCTGCGGCGCTCGTCGCCGAACTCCGCCTTGACGTTCTCCAGCTCCTCGCGGATCACCCGCAGCAGCACGTTCGGATCCTCGAGGATCTCGATCAGGCCGCGGATGGTGTCCAGCAACAGCTTGTATTCCTCGGTCAGCTTCTCCTGCTCCAACCCGGTCAGGCGGTGCAGGCGCATCTCCAGGATCTGCTGGGCCTGGATCTCGGTCAGCTGGTAGAACCTGCTGTCGTTGGCGCCGGTGACCAGGCCCACGCCGCGCGGCAGGTCCTCGGGCTGCGAGGCCTCCGCGCCGGCCGCCGACAGCAGCGCACCGACCAGCCCGGGCTCCCAGGTCTTGGCCAGCATGCGCTCGCGCGCCTCGTTGGGATTGGCCGAGGTCTTGATCAGCTCGATCATCTCGTCGATGTTAGCCAGCGCGACGGTCAGCCCTTCCAGCACGTGGGCGCGCGCACGCGCCTTGCGCAGGTCGAAGATCGTCCGGCGGGTGACCACCTCGCGGCGATGGCGCACGAAGGCCTGCAGGATCTGCTTGAGGTTCAGCAGCTGCGGGCGGCCATCAACCAGCGCGACCATGTTGAAGCTGAAGGACGACTCCATCTGGGTCTGCTGGTACAGGTTGTTCAGCACCACGTCGGCCGAATCGCCGCGCTTGACCTCGATGTAGATACGCATGCCGTCCTTGTCGGACTCGTCGCGCAGTTCGCTGATGCCTTCGAGTTTCTTTTCCTTGACCAGCTCGGCGATCTTCTCGATCAGGCGCGCCTTGTTGACCTGGTAGGGGATCTCGCTGACCGCGATCGCCTCGCGGCCGTTGTCGGCCACCTCGATCTCGGCCCGCGCGCGCATGCGCACCCGGCCGCGACCGGTGTGGTAGGCGTTGATGATGCCCGAGGTGCCGTTGATGATGCCGGCGGTCGGGAAGTCCGGCCCGGGCACGTGCACCATCAGGCCATCGACGTCGATGTCCGGATCGTCGATCAACGCGATCGTCGCGTCGATGATCTCGCTGAGGTTGTGCGGCGGGATGTTGGTTGCCATGCCGACCGCGATACCGGCCGAGCCGTTGATCAGGAGGTTCGGGATGCGCGTGGGCATCACCGTGGGCTCGAACTCCTTCTCATCGTAGTTGGGCTGGAAGTCGACGGTTTCCTTCTCGATGTCCGCCATCAACTCGTGGGTGATCTTGGCCATGCGCGCTTCGGTGTAACGCATCGCCGCCGCGGAATCGCCATCGACCGAGCCGAAGTTGCCCTGCCCGTCCACCAGCATGTATCGCAGCGAGAACGGCTGCGCCATGCGCACCAGCGTGTCGTACACCGACTGGTCGCCATGCGGATGGTATTTACCGATCACGTCACCGACGATTCGCGCCGACTTGAAGTACGGCTTGTTGGAATGCGCCCCCAACACGCTCATCGCGTACAGCACGCGCCGGTGCACGGGCTTGAGCCCGTCGCGGACGTCGGGAAGCGCGCGGCCGACGATCACGCTCATGGCGTAATCGAGGTAGCTGCGACGCATCTCGTCTTCGAGGTTTACCGGGATGATTTCCTTGGCAAGATCGGCCATCAGGTTTCCGTATTTGAGCTGAGGTGGTTACCGCGGTGCGGGCGAACATGCGCCGACGGGCCCACTGGAAACAGGCCGGCACAAGGGAGAATCCGATCCGCGGCAATACCGGGGAAAAAGACAGCGAATTATAGCACGAAAGGCATCCTCATGCCCCGCTGTTTTTCCAGAGAAACAAGGACTTACGCGCCAAAAGCGGCCTGCATGGCGGTCGCATCCGGCTGCATGATCACGCCCCGCTCGGTCACGATGGCATCGATCAATCCGTGCGGGGTGATGTCGAACACCGGATTCCAGGCGGTGATCCCGCCCGCTGCGGTGGCGACGCCGCCCAGATGGAACAGTTCGGCGGCATCGCGCTCTTCGATATCGATCCCGGCACCATCCGGCATCGCCATGTCCACGGTCGAAGAAGGTGCGGCGACCATGAACTTCACGCCGTGGTGGCGGGCGGCGATGGCCAGCTGGTAGGTGCCGATCTTGTTGGCGGTGTCGCCGTTGGCGCAGATGCGGTCGGCGCCGACGATGACCCACTGCACCTGGCCCGTTGTCATCAGGTGCGCGGCTGCCGAATCGGCCACCAGCACCGGCGCGATGCCGTCCTGCTGCAGTTCCCAGGCGGTCAGGCGGGCGCCCTGCAGCCAGGGCCGCGTTTCACCGGCAAACACCTGCGCTATGCGTTGCTGGGCGACGCCGGCACGGATCACGCCCAGCGCGGTGCCGAAGCCCGCGGTCGCGAGCGAGCCGGTGTTGCAGTGGGTCAGCACGCCGCTGCCCGGGGCGATCAATGCCGCGCCCAGCGACCCCATATGACGGTTGGCGGCCAGGTCCTCATCGGCAATGGCGCCTGCTTCGCGCTCCAGCACCTCGCGCCAGTCACTGCCGGCGGACGCGAGCACACGTCGCATGCGTGCCAGCGCCCAGGCCAGGTTCACGGCCGTCGGGCGGGCATCGTTCAGATGGGTGATGGCCGGGTCCAGCGCGAGCACCGCGGCCGCACCGTCCTCCGCCTTGACGTCACGCGCAGCCAGGACGAGTCCCCATGCAGCGGCGATGCCGATCGCCGGCGCGCCGCGCACGGTCAGCGCGCGGATCGCGTCGAACACGTCTTCGCTGGTCTCGCAGCGGACGTACTCGACGTGGAAAGGCAAGCGTCGCTGGTCGAGCAATTCAAGGGCGTCGCCGGCCCAGCGGATCGGGCGGACACGGTCGTAGCGGTCAAAGTCGAAGGTGTCGTTCATGGCGGCAGGGTCCACAGGTCGCGCGAAACGGGATCAGGCGCGGAAAAAGTCAAAGGCGATCACATCGGCGATGCGGTCGGTGCGCAGCATCGCCATCATGAGCCGATCCACGCCGAGGGCGACGCCGGCGCAGTCGGGCAATCCGGCTTCCAATGCGGCGAGCAATCGCTGGTCGGTCGGCGGGATCCGGTCGGCACGCGTCTGGCGGATGCGGCCGTCGCGCTGGAAGCGCGCGCTCTGCTCGGCTGCATCGGTCAGCTCGTGGTAGCCGTTGGCCAGCTCCAGCGGGCCCAGATAGAGCTCGAAGCGCTCCGCCACGGGCGGTGAGCCGTCGCCATCATCGCGCAGCCGCGCCAGCGCGCACTGGGTGGCCGGATAGTCGTGCACGGCCAGCATGGTCTCGTCGTTGAAGCCGGGCTGCAGCCGGTGGGTCATCAGCAGGTCCAGCCAGTCATCACGGACCAGACCGGTCGGGTCGAGGACCACATCGCCCAGGGCGTTGCGCAGGGTTTCCTCGCTGGCGGTCAGCGGGTCAAGGCCCAGCCGGTCGTGGTAGAGGTCGCGGTAGCGCACCTGGACCAGCGGCACCTGGCGGCCGACCAGAGCCAGGCCGAGGTTGATGACCTCAGCGGTTTCCTGCGCCAGCTGGCGATGATCCCAGCCCACGCGGTACCACTCCAGCATCGTGAATTCGGGATTGTGGCGCGCGCCGGCCTCGCCGTTGCGGAACACCCGCCCCAACTCGTAGCAATCGCCAAAGCCCGCCGCGAGCAGGCGCTTGAGCGGGTATTCGGGCGAGGTGCGCAGCCAGCGGGTGCGGGGCCCGCCGTCGCTGCGGCCGCTGAAATCGGTGGTAAAGGAGTCGATGTTCGGCTCGGTGTTTCCGGCCACTGACATCACCGGGGTTTCCACCTCGACCACGTCACGGTCGGCGAAGAATCCGCGGATCCGCGCGTTGAGGGTCGCCCGCAGCTTCAATGCCGGGAACGACGCTTGCGGCGCCCAGTCTGCGGCCGGATCGCCAGCGGGGTGCGGGGCGTTCACTCGTGCTTGCCGAGGAAGGCCAGCAGCTTCGCCTCGTCCCAGATCTCGATGCCGAGCTCCTCGGCCTTGGCCAGCTTGGACCCGGCCGCCTCGCCGGCGACCACGAACCCGGTCTTCTTCGACACGCTGCCGGCCGCCCTCGCGCCCAGCGCTTCCAGGCGCGATTTCGCCTCGTCGCGCGTCATCGCGGTCAAGGTCCCGGTGAGCACGACGGTGCGACCTTCCAGCGGGCCGGCGGTGCTTTCATCCACCTCCGGGATCAGCTTCTCCAGCGCAGCGATCGCTTTCCCGCACCGCGCCAGCAGGCTGGCGTTTTCCGCATCCTCCAGCCAGGTCTCCAGCGCCGAGGCGGTGTCATTGGGCAGGCCGGCGGCGATGAAGCGGTGCACGGGCGCGTCCAGCAGCGCGGACGCGTCGGCAAAGACGCCCGCCAGTTGCTCGGCGCGCAGGCGGGTGAGCTTCGGGATCTCCAGGTCCACCAGCAGGTCGGCCAGCCCGAGTGCGCCCCGCAATTGCGCGGACGGCGGCCGGGCGTCAGCAATTTCGACGCCGCCAGCCAGCAGCTCGTCGATGACCTTCTGGTTTCCCGGCTGGTCGAAGAACTGGCCGATCGAATGGGCCACCTCCGAGCCGATGTCGGGCACCCGCTTGAACAGCGGCCACGGCAGCCTCCGGATCACCGCCAGATCGCCGAACCACTCCGCCAGCGCCTTGGCGGTGCTCTCGCCGACGTGCTGGATGCCAAGGCCGAACAGGTAGCGCGCCAGGGTCGTCCTGCGGCTGCCCTGGATGGCCGCGATCAGGTTCTCCGCCCAGCGGGTCGCGACCTTGCCCGCCCTGACGGTGTCCGGCGTCGTGCCATCGCGCTCGTCGCCGCGGCGCTTCATCTCCAGCAGGTCGTCCAGGCTCAGCGTGTACAGGTCGGCCACGGAAGTGACGTAGCCGAAATCCACCAGGTCCTCGACGTAGCGCTCGCCCAGCCCGTCAATGTCCATGGCCCGGCGTGAGGCGAAATGCTCGATGGCTTCCTTGCGCTGGGCCGGGCAGACCAGTTCGCCCGAGCAGCGCCAGACCACCCCGCCCTCCTCGCGCGCGAGATCGGAGCCGCACACCGGGCACACGGTTGGCATCTGCCAGGGCTGCGCATCCGGCGCGCGCATGCCGGGCACCACGCGCACGATCTCGGGAATCACGTCGCCGGCGCGACGCACGATCACCGTGTCGCCGACGCGGACGTCCAGCCGGGCCACCTGGTCGGCATTGTGCAGGGTCGCCCGGCTGACCTCGACGCCGCCGACCTGCACTGGCGTGAGCCGGGCCAGCGGCGTCGCCGCACCGGTGCGACCGATGTTGACCTCGATGGCCTCCAGTACCGTGGACTGCTCCTGGGCCGGGAACTTGTGCGCCAGCGCCCAGCGCGGGGCGCGCGAGACAAAACCCAGTTCCAGCTGCCCGGCGTAGTCGTCCAGCTTGTAGACCACGCCGTCGATGTCGAAGGCCAAGCGGTCGCGACGTTCGCCAATATCGCGGTAGTACGCCAGAAGCCCGTCCAGGCCGGTGGCGACGCGGCTTTCCGCGCTGACCGGGAATCCCCAGTCGCGCAGTTGCCGCAGCGTCGCCGAGTGCGTCGGCGGCAGCTCGGCGCCTTCCACCAGCCCGACCGCGTAGGCGTAGAACGCCAGCGGCCGGCGCGCGGTGATGCGCGGGTCCAGCTGGCGCAGCGACCCGGCGGCGCCGTTGCGCGGGTTGGCCAGCGGCTTGCCACCCTCGGCGCGCATGCGCTCGTTGTAGCGATGGAAGCCCGCCAGCGGCATGTACACCTCGCCGCGGACCTCCAGCACCGCCGGCCAATCCGTCCCCCGCAGTGTCAGCGGGATCGCCTTGACCGTGCGCAGGTTGGCAGTGACGTCCTCGCCGGTGGCGCCGTCGCCGCGGGTCGCGCCCTGCACGAAGCGGCCATCCTCATAGCGCAGGCTGATGGCCAGGCCGTCCAGCTTGGGCTCCACCGAAAACACCGGGTCGCTGCGCTCCAGCCGCTGCTCGATGCGCTGGACGAAATCGGCCACCTCGTCGTCGCTGAAGGCGTTGCCCAGCGAGAGCATGGGAATGGCGTGAGTGACGCTGGCGAAGGCACCCGACGGCGGCGCGCCGACGCGCTGGGTCGGGGAATCCGCGCTGGCCAGTTCGGGATGGGCCGCCTCCAGGCCCTCCAGCTCACGCAGCAGGCGGTCGTACTCGGCGTCCGGAATCGCCGCATCGTCGAGGACGTAATAGCGGTAGCTGGCGTCGTCGAGCTGGCGGCACAGCTCGGCCACGCGGGCGGCGGGATCGGGCGCGGACATCGGGACCTGCTACCAGCGGCTGGGCTTGCTCAACGGCGGCGCTTCGCGCTCGCGGTCATAGGCCCGCAGTTCGTCGCGGATGTGGCCGATGCGCTGGCGACCCAGGTTGTTGCGCTGCTCGTCCAGCAACAGGCCGCCGAGCAGTTCGGCCATCCGCTCCGCGGTCGGCAGCATGGCCTCCCACGCATCCAACGCGGCGACCGGCGCCGGCAGGGTCAGGAAGAAGGCGATCGCCGGGGTTTCCAGTTCCTGGATGGTGGCCATGTCGAAGTTGCCCGGCTTGACGATGTTGGCCACGCTGAACACCGGCCCGCGCTCGGGCTGCTGCTCGATCAGGCGGTGGTAGACGCCCATGTGCCCGTAGACCAGACCGGCCTTTTCCGCCGCCACGACGATGTCCGGGCCGTGCAGCTTCTCGCCGGCGCGGGCGGCCAGGTAGACCGTCACGATCTTGTCGAATTCGTCGCTGACGCGCTTGCCGAGCTCGGTGCTCGCGCTGCCGTCGAGACTGCGTTCAAACAGGTCCAGCTCCGCCTGCGCGGTCGGATCCTCGCCGGAAGCACCCGTGTCTGCGGCTGCCTCGTCCTCAAGCTGCTCGCCCAGGGTCGGCTCACGCCTGGACCCGCTGCCGTCGGCGGCGCGCGCAACGCGGCGGCCCTGTCCCGGCTTGCGTGGCCGGCCAAAAAACAGGATCGCGCCGACCACAAACAGCCCGGCGATCAGGATTCCGATCCGCAACAGGGTTTCGTCCGACATCAGCTTTGGTACTCCGTTTATTGCATGGGTGGACGCCGGGAACGCCGTGGTGACACGACGATCCGACGCCCGCGATTCAGGCGGCGCCCACCAGGCGCGTCGCCTCGGTGAGGTCTACGCTCACCAGGCGGCTGACACCGGGCTCGCGCATCGTCACGCCGGCCAGTTGCTGTGCGGCTTCCATCGTCGCCTTGTTATGGCTCACGAACAGGAACTGTACCTGTTCACTCATCTCGCTGACCATCGCCGCGAGCCGGCCGACATTGGCTTCGTCCAGCGGCGCGTCGACCTCGTCGAGCAGGCAGAACGGCGCCGGATTGAGCTGGAAGATCGCGAACACCAGCGCGACCGCGGTCATCGCCTTCTCGCCGCCCGACAGCAGCGAGATGTTGGATACGCGCTTGCCCGGCGGGCGGGCCATGATCGCCACGCCGGTGTCGAGCAGATCGTCGCCGGTGAGCTCCAGATACGCGTGGCCGCCGCCGAACAGGCGCGGATACAGGGCCTGCACGCCGGCATTGACGCGGTCGAACGTCTCCTTGAAGCGGCCGCGGGTTTCGCGGTCGATCTTGCGGATCGCGTCTTCCAGGGTTTCCAGCGCGGTGCACAGGTCGGCGTCCTGCGCGTCGAGGTACTCCTTGCGCTGGCTGGCTTCCGCGTGTTCGGCGATGGCGGCCAGGTTGACCGGTTCGAGCCGGCGCAATTTGGCGTCCAGCTCCTGCACGGTGCGTTCCCACGCCGCCGGCTCCATCTCGTCGGTCAGGGTGTTGACCACGTCGTCGAGCACGAAACCCGCCTCGCTGATCGCCTCCACCAGCGATTCGGCCTTCAACACCAGGGCCTGCTGCTCGAGCCGGCGCTGACCGATGCCTTCGCGCTGGGCGAGCGCCTGCTCGTCGCGTTGCTGGCGGACCTGCTCGAAGCGGCGAAGCTCCTGGTCGATTCCGTCCAGCGCGCTGCGGGCCGCGCTGAGGACCTCACCCGCCTGCACCCGCCGCTCCAGCGCGGCCTGGCGCTGCTGCTCCAGCTCATCCACCGGGCTGGAGCCGTCGGTGAGCTGGCTGGAAATCTCCACCAGGCGCGTGTCCAGCTGGCCGCGCTGGCCGCTCATTCGCTGCAGGGCCTGGGTCAGCGAGGCGATCTGGGCGCGGTGCGATTCCAGGGTCAGGGCCAGTGCATGCGCGGCGTCGCGGGATTCGCGGGCCATGTTGCGGGCCTGGTCGCGCGCCTCGCCGAGGCGGCGGCGGTCGCTGTCCAGCGCCAGGCGGGCGTCTTCCAGCTCGGTCATGCGCATGACCGCCTCTTCCTGGCGGGTGCGGGCCTCGCGCGCCTGCCCGGTGAGCAGTTGCGCGGATTCGGTCAGTTGGGCGATCTCGGCATCGATGCGCTCGATCCGGCTGCGGGCCGAGTCCAGCCGCCCCTGCTGGCTGTGCAGCCGGCCGGCCAGCTCCGCGACGCTGCGATGGGCGACGTGGAGGGCGCGCTGCGCTTCCTCGCGCTGCTGCTCGGCGGCCAGATTCTGTTCGCGCAGCCGGGTCAGGCTGGCTTCGAGTTCGTGCTCGCGCTCCTGCAGCGTCTCGATCTGGCTGCGCAGCGCATGGATCTCCTTCTCGCGCAGCAGCGCGCCCTGCTTGACCGCGCCCGAGCGCAGCACGCGCACCCAGCCGCTGCCCAGGCGCTCGCCATTGCGGGTGATCACCGACTCGCCATCGGCCAGCGCCGGCAGCAGGGCGCGCGCGGCGGACAGGTCGTCGGCCGCGTGCAGCGGCACCAGCAGGCGTCGCACGGCGGCCGGACCCCGTACCTTGCTGGCCAGCGAGGTGGGCGCGCAGTCGACCGGCGCCTCGACCGAGGCCACCAGCGCCAGGCGGCCGTGGTCCAGCTCGCCGATCGCATCCACCAGCGCTTCTGGCGAGTCCACCAGGGCGCCTTCGATGATCTGGCCCAGCGCGGTCTCGACGGCGTCTTCCCAGCCCTCCTCCACCACCAGCGCCTCGCCGACGCGGACCGCGGAGTCCAGGCCACGCGCCTTCAGCCATCCCAGCGCGGCGCCGTCCTCCTGCCCCAATGCGGCGTTCTGCAGCGTCTCCAGCGAGGACAAGCGGCCGCGCGCACCCTGCGCCTGCTTGCGCACGTCCGCCAATGCCGACTGCGCTTCGCGCTGTTGCTCTTGCAGCGTATCGACACCGCTTTTTCGCAGCTCCAGCACGTCGCCAAGGCTGTCCAGCGAGACCTTGTGGGTCTCGTGCTGTTCTTCCAGCTCGGCGAAGGCCTCGGCTAGCGTGGTCAGGTCCAGTCCCTCGCGCTCGGACTGCAGGGCCTGCCGGCGACGCTCGGCGTCCATCGCCTGCCGCTCCAGATGCTCGATCCGGGTGCGCTCGACCTCCGCCGAGCGGGTCGCCTCGGATTGCGCGCGACTGTGGTCGTCCCAGCGCTGCTGCCACGATGACAGCGCCGCCTCGGCCGCGCGCAGCGCTTCCTGACGATCCAGATCCTGCTCGCGCAATTCCTCCAGGCGGGGCTCGTCCACTTCCAGCGCCGCGCTCAGCACCTCCAGCCGTGACTGGTCGTTGCCGATGTGCTCGGCGACCTCGGCCAGCTGGTGGCGGGCCTCGTCGCGGGCCTTCAGCAGGCGCTCGGCCATCTCGCGCTGGTGCTGGATCTGCTGCTCGATGCGCGCGAGCGCGCCGCCGACCTCGTAACTGTCGGCCTGCGCCTTGTTCAGCGCCTCGGCAGCTTCCTCGCGGCGTACGCGGCCGGTCTCGATCTCGCGCTCGGCCTCGCGCTGCTCGGCGATCAATTGCTGCAGGCGGGTCTCCTGCTGCGCCAGCTTTTCGCGCTGGCCGGTCAGCTTGCGATCCAGCGCACGGTGCTCCAGCGCCTTCCATTCCGCGTCGCGGATCCGGCGATCCTCCTGGATGGCCTGGTACTGCTCGGCCTGCCGCGCCTGGCGGTTCAGGTGGCCGAGCTGCTTGCCGACTTCGTCACGCAGGTCGCTGAGCCGGTCGAGGTTCTCGCGGGTATGGCGGATGCGGGTCTCCGTCTCCCTGCGGCGCTCCTTGTACTTGGAGATGCCGGCCGCCTCTTCCAGATAGACCCGCAGGTCCTCCGGCCGCGCCTCGATGATCTGGCTGATCATCCCCTGCTCGATGATCGAGTAGCTGCGCGGTCCCAGGCCGGTCCCCAGGAACAGGTCGGTGATGTCCCGGCGACGGCATTTGGCGCCATTGAGGTAATACTGGCTGGCTCCGTCGCGACTGACCAGCCGCTTGACCGAGATCTCGTCGAATGCGCCGTACTCGCCGGTGATGGTGTGGTCGGAGTTGTCGAACACCAGCTCGACGGTGGCCTGGGAGACCGGCTTTCGGGTCGACGATCCGGCGAAGATCACGTCGGTCAGCGAGTCACCGCGCAGGCGGCTGGCCGAACTCTCGCCCATCACCCAGCGCACCGCGTCGATGATGTTCGACTTGCCACAGCCGTTCGGCCCCACGACCGCGGTCATGTTGGTCGGCAGATGCAGGGTGGTGGGATCGACGAAGGACTTGAAGCCCGACAGCTTGATCGTTGACAGACGCATGCGTCGCGGGAGCCTCATTGCGCGCCGCATGCGGCGCTGCGGTGGATGTCAGGAAGCCGGCAAACCAGCAGCCGCCCGCGAGTATAGCGGTCGCTGGACGGTGCCCGCAGGGCCGGCCGGGCTAGCCCGCTTCGTCCGGCGTGCGGGCGACAATCGACAGCGCGTGGATGTCGGTTTCCATCATCGCGCCGACGGCCTCGTACACCAGCCGGTGCCGCGCCAGCGGAGCGAGCCCGCGGAACGCGTCGCTGACGACCTCGACATTGAAGTGGCCGCGTCCGTCGCGGGCGCCGGCATGGCCGGCATGGCGGGCGCTGTCATCCTCGACGGACACGGAGACCGGCGCCAACGCAGCTTCGATGGCCGCGCGGATCGCCGGCACGCGCTGCTCGCGCGGCAGGCCGCCGGTCACGGCAGGACCCGGCGGAATGGCCGGACCTCGGTGCGCTCGTACACGCCCGCGTCCACGTAGGGGTCGGCATCGGCCCACTCGCGCGCGGCTTCGAGGGACTCGAATTCGGCCACCACCAGGCTGCCACTGAAGCCGGCCGGGCCCGGGTCCTCGGCGTCAATCGCAGGGCATGGGCCAGCCAGCAGCAACCGGCCGGCGTCGCGCAATGCCTCCAGCCTGGCCAGGTGCGCCGGCCGCGCCTTGCCGCGCAATGCCAGCACGTCCTCGCCGTCGTATCCCTCGATCACGTAGAGCATGGTTTCATTTCCAGCCGACAAGCCAATCAACGATTGTAGGCCAACCCCTACACGCGCCCCACGCTCCGCACGTCCTCGCGGCGCAACGCTGGACAGCGCCCGGTGCAGCCCGTAACCTGTTCGGAACCTGAGTTGGATAAAGACGTCGCGTCTCTTACGGCCCTGCCGCCGTAACGATCTTCGCGATGCCATGGCCGCGTCTGCCACAGCGGTGTTCATCCCAGATCGATTCAACTGTCAGCAGATCGGGTTTTACTGCTGCATGTCCAACATCGCGTGATCATCGTCGCAACCCGACGATGGCTGGGCCGTATTCCTGCCGCCGCCAGGCAGTAGTCCGGTCCGGTGCCGGGCCTCTGACGCCTTCCGTGTCCAGCGCGCCCCTGATCGAGTCGTGATGTTCCGACGCAACCGCAACAACGCAGCGCCACGGCCCGGAGGGGCCGGCACCGCATGACAAACGTTTACGCGCCCGTCGCGACCGATGACAACGCGTCCGATGACAACGTGTCCGATCCAGGCCAGGCCACTCCGCCACTGCACGGGGAGATCCCGGCACGGCTGTCGCCGCGACAGCAGGAAATGCCACTGGCGATGGTGCACGGGCAACCGGTGCTGCAGATTCCGCAGGACCTCTACATTCCGCCCGATGCGCTGGAAGTCATCCTGGATGCATTCGAAGGCCCGCTGGACCTGCTGCTCTACCTGATCCGCCGGCAGAACCTGGAGATCCTCGACATCCCGGTCGCGGAGATCACCCGCCAGTACGTCGATTACATCCAGGCCATGCATCACCTGCGCTTCGAACTGGCAGCCGAATACCTGGTGATGGCCGCGATCCTGGCCGAGATCAAGTCGCGGATGCTGCTGCCGCGGTCGGTGTCGGAAGAGGACGACGAGGAGGATCCACGCGCGGAGCTGGTCCGTCGATTGCAGGAGTACGAACGCTTCAAGAAAGCCGCGCAGGACATCGATGCGCTGCCCCGGCAGGATCGCGACACGGTTCCGGCGCAGGCCTTCGTCCCGGATCGCGCCGCGGTGAGGCTTCCGCCCGAGGTCGATCTGCGCGAGATGCTGTTGGCGCTGCACGACGTGTTCAAGCGCGCCGAGCTGTATACCCAGCACGCGATCAAGCGCGATGCCCTCAGTGTCCGCCAGCGCATGGGCGAACTGCTGGCCCGGCTCGATGACGGCGAGTTCCACCCCTTCGAGTCGCTGTTCGAGGCCAGCGAGGGGCGGATCGGGGTGGTGGTGAGCTTCCTGGGCATCCTCACCCTGGCCAAGGAACAACTGGTGGACATCGTGCAGGAGGCGCCGCTGGCACCGATCTACATCAGATCACTGGCCATTGGCACCGCGCCCGAAGAGATCCAGCTCAGCAGCGAATTCGACGACGCCGCCAACGACGACGCGCCCTGAGCGCACGGCACCAACCACACAACGACACGCTGCATGGACCAGACCCTGACCAAACGCATCATCGAAGCCATCCTGCTGGCCGCCCACCAGCCGGTGAGCGCTGCCCAACTGGGCGATTTGCTCGCCGGCGACGACGAGCAGCCGATGCCCGCCGGCGACGTTGCGCGGGCGCTGCAGGCCCTGCAGGATGACTGCGAAGGACGCGGCGTCGAACTGGTGGAGCTGGCATCGGGATACCGCTACCAGGTCCGCGCCGACGTGCATCCCTGGGTCGCCCGCCTGTGGACCGAACGCCAGACGCGCTACACCCGCGCCACCCTGGAAACGCTGGCGCTGATCGCCTACCGCCAGCCGATCACCCGGGGGGAGATCGAGCAGGTCCGCGGCGTGTCGGTCAGCAGCAATATCATCCGTTCGCTGGAGGAGCGCGAGTGGATCCGCGTGGTCGGGCACCGCGATGTGCCGGGCAAGCCCGCGCTGCTGGGCACGACCCGCACGTTCCTCGACTATTTCGGCCTGAAACGCCTGGATGAACTGCCGCCATTGGCGGAACTGGGGGAAATCGGCGAGCTGGAACCGCAACTGCAGTTCGAACCTCGCGATACCCCTGAAGCACCCGGATCCATCGCTGCCGGTGGCATTGCCACCGACCCGGCGCTGGACCAGAACGATGCCGACGCCGTCGACGTTCCCGCACGGGAACAGCCGGCCGACGATTCCAACACCGCGGACGACGCCATCGAGACGATGGAACGCCGCGGATCACTCGAAGATGACGATGCCGAAGAGGCCTCGTCGGAGTTACCCAAATGACTGAAGAAACACGCAGCAAGCTTTCCCTCAAGCACGGCAAGGACGACGCCGGCACCGCGACCCCGCGCCTGCAGGAGCGCCTGCACAAGGTCCTGGCCCAGGCCGGGCTGGGCTCGCGCCGGGCGCTGGAGCAGCGCATCGCCGACGGCCTGGTCAAGGTCAACGGCGAGGTGGCCCAGGTCGGCGTCTCCATCGGCAGCGGCGACAAGGTGGAACTGGATGGCCGGCAATTTGTTGCCAGCGCCCTGACCGAGCCGTCGCGCGTGCTGTTGTACAACAAGCCCGAAGGCGAGGTCACCACGCGGGAGGATCCCGAGGGTCGCCCGACCATTTTCGACGCCCTGCCCGCCCTGAAAGGCTCGCGCTGGATTGCCGTGGGCCGGCTGGACATCAACACCACCGGCCTGCTGATGCTGACCACCGACGGTGAGTTGGCCAACACCCTGATGCACCCCTCGCACGAAGTGTCGCGCGAGTACGTGTGCCGGGTGCGGGCGCCCGAAGGCGAGGAGCGGGTGGAGGATGCGGTCGTCTCGCGGCTCAAGCGCGGGGTGTCGCTGGAGGACGGCCCGGCCAGATTTGACGATGTCGAGCGGATCGGCGGTGCGGACTCGCACGACTGGTTCCGGGTGGTGGTCAAGGAAGGCCGCAACCGCGAAGTACGCCGCTTGTGGGAGTCCCAGGGCTGCCAGGTCAGCCGCCTGAAGCGGATCAAGTACGGCTCGGTCGACCTGCCGCGCGAACTGCTCCGCGGCCAGTCCATCGAAATGCCGACCGAGCGGGTGGACGCCCTGCGCAAGGAGTTGGGTCTGGAGGACGGCACGCCGTCCGCGCTGACCCTGCTGCCGGTGATCGGCCAGCGCAAGGCGGCCCGTTCCACCATCAACCTGACCGGTCGGGCGCAGAGCCCGGGCTATGTCGGTGGCCACGTCACCAGCGCTGATGAGGGGCGCGAACTGCGTCGCTTCGACAACGTGCGCGAGGATCGCGGCCGCGGCCGCGGCGCGCCCAAGCGCCACGGCGGACTGACCGTGAGCGGCGAGGCCGCCGCCAAGCAGTCGCAGCGGCCCTACAAGCAGCGCGCACCCAAGGGACAGCAGCCGCTGCCCGACGGCAATCCCGCGGCGTTCCGCACCTGGTACGTGCCCGATGGCGTCAATACCGGCCCCAGCGGGCATCGCAACGCCGACAGCCGTGGCCCGAAAAAGCCCTACGGCAACAAGCCGGCCGGGGGCTACAAGGGCCGGGCGCCTGCGGGCGGCCAGGCGCGTGGACCGCGCCCGCCGTACGGGCACCCCGACGGCGCACCCAGCTTTCCGTCCGACCACGCCAACCCGGGCGGCTTCAACCCCTACGGCGACAAGCCGCGCGGACCCGGCGGCAACCGGCCGGCCGGCAAGCCCGGCGCCGGCAAACCGGCCGGCCGCCGCGCCGGTCCAGGTGGCCCGCGACCCGGTGGGCCGCGCGGCGGCGGCCGTCCCGGCAGTGGCCGGGGTGGGTCGCGCAGCGGCAGCTGAGTTGCCGGAACGTTGACAGAAAAAGGCACCCTGACGGGTGCCTTTTTCTTTTGCGTCGCGACCTTTTTTCCTGCGCGGGCGCGGCGCTATCAGTCCGTCCGGCGTCTTACCAGTGCCCGTAGATCGGGGCGAAGCGACGGCTGACATGGTCCAGGTCGCGCCGGGCCATATCCTCGCGGCGACGGGCGTGCCTCAAATCCTCGTCGGCACGCCGGATGTCGGCGCGCAGATCGCTGATTTCCCTGCGCAGGCGTTTCCGCTCATCATCGCTTTCGGCGCGGTCGAGTCGCTTCTGCGCTTTGCCGATGTCCTTGTCGGCCTTGCGGATGCGGTATTCGATCGAGCCCACGTCCGAACTCACATCATCGAGGCGCTGCTTGGCGTCGTGGACGAAGCGGCCGTCGCCAAACCCGGCCAGGAAGCCGGGTTCCAGGTGGCCCGGGCATACGCCGGCGTAGTTGCGGCCGTTGGCCGCCGCAGTGAAGCCGCGATAAGGCGTGCAGTAGACCTCCAGCCCACGCTCGCGCGCCTCCAGGTAGGTGCGGGCATCCACGCCCACCCCGTACGCCGCGCACGCCTGCTCGTGGTTGCCCAGGCGGGATGACGGATAACCGGCGACACCGTCGTCATAGCCGATACGCGACCAGTTGCCGCTCAGGCAGTCGCCCTGGCTCACGGTTGCGCAACCGCTGTGAAGCAGCGCTAGCAAGGCGATAAACAGTAAACGTGTTGCTTTCATTGCACTCCCCTGTCGGGCGTCCCGCCCGGGTAATCACTGGGTCCCGCTGCCGCATGCGGCCATCGGCGACGCAGGCGTGCGCCGGCATCGGGCTGATGCGCTCTCCCTGATACGACGTCCTGGTGTCGAACCGGACACGTCCCGGAGGACGTCTCCGAAACATCCCGCCCGCGGCAGAGCGCGCGGGCGGAATCCCAGGCTCGCGCGCAGAGATCGCGTGTCGAACCTTCTCCAGCGCGGATACCAGGGCGGCTATGGCAACCGCTACGACTACGGCTACCGCCGCAGCGACGGCAGCGTCGCGATCATCGCTGCGGTACTGGCGACCATTGTTGGCCTGCAGGTGTTGAACTGATGGTCGTCGATCCCGTCGCTCAGCGCGGGATCGCCAGGTGCCCGGCCTGCAGGGGCTTGTCCGCACCGCGCGGCGTGGTCGCGATGACCGCATCGGCCGGCATCGGCGCACCGTTCTCCAGGTGCGCCCACGTGAGGTCCAGCGCCTCGTACACATAGGGCAACAGCGGCAGGTAGATCCCGGCGTACACGGGCACGCCAAGGAAGGCGTCGAAGTGCTGCACGTTCCGCACCTGCCAGTGGTGCACGTCCGCGCCGGCGCTTCGGGCGGCCGCGACATACGGCGTGCTGGTAAACGCGGGCGGAATCAGTCCATCGTCGAGGCCGTGGATCACCATCACCGGCAGTCCGGCGGCAGGCGGGGCAACCTGCAATTCACTGATGCCATGGCGCACGCGATCGGCATCCGCACCCTGCCCGTCCCACAGCGCACGCAGACACTGCAGGCCTGCCGTCGGATTGGCCGGGTCGATCGCTGGTGCGACGATGCCAACACCCGCGCCCGGCGGTATCCCTGCCGCCTCCGATGACCACGCGGCGCGCTCGGTCGCGGTCGCCGGACGGGGCGCTCCGTCTTTGGTCACCGCCGAGAAGGAGTAGCCGCACGGATGTGCTCCGGCCGGGAAGCGGCCGTAGGCCGAGGCGTAGGTCACCGCGACCGAACGCCACAGGTCGAAGGCAACGCTGATCGAGCCCGCGCGAAGCGCCTCGTCGGTCCAGCCGTTGGCACGCAGGGCCTGATAGGCGGACTGCTGCTGCTCGCCCAGGGTGTCGCCCTGGATCACCCCCGCCGTTGCCATCGCCGCACACTGCGCGTCGGCGGTCGGCATCGCCGGGATTCCCAGCGCGGGTAGTGCACACGGCATCAGCAGCGCCGCCTCGGTGGTGTAGTCGTAGATGGGGCGCGCGCCGGCGACCGTCACATTCGGTTCCGCCGCGACGACCGCATCCAGCCAGTCGCCCGCGGACGCCGACTGGGCCGCCTGCAACACGGCGCCGCCGCCATTGGAGATGCCGACCGCTATAACGCGGGTGTTGTCGAAGCGGTAGGGGGCGGCGTCCGGGAACGCTTCGGTAAGCACCTGCAACGCGAATTCAGCTGACTGGCGCACGTGCTCGCCCCAGTGCGCCTCCGGGTTGTCGCCGGAATGCGCATGTTTGAAGGCGACGCCCGTGGCCGGCGCCTGCTCCGGCTGGAATGCCAGAGCGGCGTCCGGCCCACCGATGGTGCCGTCCAGTTGCAGCCCGAGCCCGGCGTCAAGGTCGTAGTAATCGCTACCGGCGCCCTTGTCGGTGTACGCGATCGCGCAGCCCCTGGGCAGCGCCCACGGACCGGCGACGGCAATCGCGCCGAGGACACCGCGCGACCCGGAGGCGGGCGCCAGCACGACGCAGCGCGCCTGCTGGTCAAAGTTGTCGGGCACCTGCACCAGCACGCGGTGTGGTTGCTTCGCGCCCGGCAGCCGCGCAAGCGTCTGGAACTCCCGGCCGGGCGATGGCGCGACGCTGCCGTAAAGCTCCGCATAGCCGCCTCCCGGCGCGAGATCCGCGATGCCGCGCCAGTTGCTCCAGACGGCGCGCCGGCGCACTTCCGCGGCCGTGGGGCTTTCCGGGTCGGCGAACGCCGGTGCGGTCATGGCGCGCAAGCCGTCCAGACCCAGGCCGGCGGTGAGCAGGTCATCGTTGCCGCGGTGCTCGGTGACACGCACCGGGCCGAAAGCGGTCGCTGCCATGGCGGTGTCTCCTGGATTGGGCGTGGTCGCGCAGCCGGCGGCGACGGACAGGACGGCAGACAGGGCGACGGCAAGCAGGGAAGTTTTCATGCACCGACAGTAGCAAGACCGGAGCAGCCCGCTCATCGTACTTTCGTACCACGCCCCCGGCCCGCGCAGTTGCTAATCTGGCGCGGATGCCTTCCCTCCTGATCGCCGACGACCACCCGCTGTTCCGGGCCGCATTGCGCGGCGCCGCGGCGGATGCGGTGGCCGACCTGACCGTGCACGAAGCCGACTCGCTGCCGACCGTGCTGGCGCTGCTGGAGACGGAGCCGGACATCGACCTGATCCTGCTGGACCTGCACATGCCCGGCAATCACGGCCTCGCCGGCCTGGCGGCGATCCGCGCGCAGTACCCGGGTGTCGCGGTGGTGGTCGTGTCGGCCAACGATGACCCGCGCGTGATCCGGCGGGCGCTGGACCACGGCGCGGCCGGTTATCTGCCCAAGAGCTCGGGACTGGACGAGCTTCGCGACGCCATCCGCGCCGTGCTGGCGTGCGAGCAGTGGTTGCCGCCGGCGCTGCGCGCCTCGGTCTCCCACACCCGCAGCTCGCCGAGCGATGCCGAGTTGGCGGCGCGGCTTGCCAGCCTGTCGCCACAGCAGTTCCGCGTGCTCAGCTTCGTTGCCGAAGGTCTGTTGAACAAGCAGATCGCCGACCGCCTCGCGGTCCAGGAACGCACGGTCAAGGCGCACCTGTCGGCCATCTTCGAGCGTCTGGGCGTGCGCAACCGCACCCAGGCGGGGGTGATCCTGAGGAGCCTGGAACTCGTCGATCCGGCCCGGGTAGTCGCAGACTGAGCGGATCGCGCTCAGTCGTCCTCGACAGCCACCACCTCCCCGCGCAGCGCACTCGCGGCCAGCATCCGGTCCAGCACGGACTTCAGCGCGAGTGGCTTGAGCGGCTTGGACAGCAACGACTGCCCCGCGTCGAGCACGGCGCGTCGGACCACGTGGCCGGTATCGGCACTGAGGATCAGGGTCGGCCGGGCGCCGTGTTCGACGGCCAGCGCTTCGGCCAGCGCCACCCCTGTGTCGCCGTCGTCGAGGTGGTAATCGAACAGCCACAGTGCGGCCGGTTCGCGCGCGAGGTGTCGGCGCGCACCCTCGCGGTTCGCCGCCGTCAACACCTCGCAACCCCATCCGCGCAGGATAGCGGCCAGTGCCGCGAGCGCCTGCGCATCGTTGTCGACCAGCAGCACGCGCAGGCCGGCAAGACCGCGCGGCGCGCTGGCGACGGCCGGCAGCCGCGCCTCAACGCGCTCAACCTGCATCGCGAACATCGTGCCCTGCCCCGGGCGGCTGCGCAGGGTCAGCGGAGCCTCGAGCAGGTGGGCAATGCGATCGGCGATCGACAGCCCCAGCCCGAGGCCCTGCCCGGGTGCGTCGATGCCGCGCCGGAATTCCTCGAAAATGGCCTGCTGCATGCCTGCTTCGATGCCGGGGCCGGTGTCATGGACCTCGATACGCAGGCGGTCGCCGCGGCGGCGTACGCCCAACAACACTCGACCGCTGGTGGTGTAACGCACCGCGTTGGCAAGGAAGTTCTGCAGTGCGCGCCGCAGCAGTTGTGGGTCGCTGTGCACCCACGCCCGGGTCGGCACGAAACGGAATCCAAGTCCGCGCGCAGCGGCGATGGCACTGAATTCCGAAGCCAGCGGCTCGAGCACTTCGGCCAGTGCAAAGGCCCGCGGCTCCGGCACCAGGCCGCCCGCCTCCAGGCGCGACATCTCCAGCAGGCCGGTGAGCAGGTCGCCGGTCGAGTCCAGGGCGCCGCCGATCTGGGCGAGCATCGCGCGCTGTGCATCGTCGGCGGCCTGCACCGACATCGCATCGGTGAACAGCTGCGCGGCGTGCAGCGGTTGCATCAGGTCGTGGCCGATCGCGGCAAGGAACCGGCTCTTCGCGTCATTCGCGCGCTCGGCCTCCCGCGTGGCGATCTGCAGGTCGGCGGTGCGCTCGATGACGCGCTGCTCCAGGGTCTCGTTGGCCTGCAGCAACGCGGCCTCCGCCCGGCGGAAATCAGTGACGTCGGTGAAGGTCGCCACGAAGCCGCCACCGGGCATGGGGTTGCCACGGATCTCCAGGATGCTGCCGTCGGCGAGGATGCGTTCGGTGAGGTGCGGTGAACCGGCGCGCATGAACGCGAGCCGCCGCTCCAGCGCGCGCTCCAGCCCGCCTGCAGGAGGTGCGCCCTGCATCATCGCCCAGCGCGACAGGTCCGCGATCGGTCGGCCCACCTGCAGCAACTCGGCGGGATACTGGAACAACTCGGCGTAGCGCCGGTTCCAGGCCACCAGCCGAAGCTGCGCATCCACCACGCTGATGCCCTGGCTCATGTTGTGCAGCGCGGCTTCCAAGACACGCTGGTTGAAGCGCAGGTCCGCCGACGCCTCGCCCACGATCGCCGCCACGGTGTCCAGCCCGCGCCCGCTCTCGCTGCGCGCGGCATCCAGCAGCACGCGCGCCGATGCGGAGCCGAGTACCGCCGCCAACTCGCGCTCGATGCCCGCCTCCACCGCCGCTGGCACCGGGCCCGTGGCAGCGGCCTTCTGCAGCAGTTGCTGGACACGGTTGCGCGGCAGGAACCGCATGCCCGCGTCGCGCAGGCTTTGCGCATCCATGCCGCGGTAACTGCGCCTTGGCGTGTCGCGACGCCAGCTCCAGGTCCAGCCGAGCACCGTGGCCAGCGTGCCAAGGAAAAGACTGACACCGACCGCGCGTCCCAGCCGGCTCCAGCCGGTCAGGCCTAACAGGCCGTCCGGCGACAGCATGCGCAGGCCCAGCGGCCCCGACTCCAGCCATGCGGGGCCATGCCCGACCACCTCGAACACCATCGGCAGCAACAGCACCCAAGCCCACGCCGCAAACCCGACGACCACGCCGATCACGGCTGCCCGCGGCGGCGTCTGCGGCCGCCACACCGCGAAACCCAGCGCGGGCGCAAGCGTCGCCAGCGCCGAGAACGACACCGCGCCGACGTCAGCCAGCGCCTCATTGCCGCCGACCAAGCGGCTGTATGCCCAGGCCAGCAGCATGATGGCGACGATGCCGAACCGCCTCAGCATCAACACGCTGCCGCGCAGGTCGCTGCCGTCGTTGCGCGACCAGGCGCCACGCAGCAGCCCTGGCGCGAACCAGTGGTTGCCGATCATCAGTCCCAGCGTCAGGGTGCTGACCACGACCATGCCGGTGGCGGCGCTCAAGCCGCCGAGGAACGCGAACAGCGCCAGGCCCTCGTGGCCCTGCGACAAGGGCAGCGCCAACACATACATGTCGGAGGGCACCGAGTCGCCGAGCAAGGCCGCACCGGCGGTGGCCAGTGGCAGGACCGGCAACGCGATCAGGACCAGGTACAGCGGAAACTGCCAGCGCGCGGTGCGCACGTCGCGCTCGTCGCGGCACTCGACCACTCCGATATGGAACTGGTGCGGCATGATGAACATCGCCAGCGCGCCCAGCAGGACCAGCGGGAGGAATCCGGCGGACGGCGCCGCAGGCAAGGTCGGTATCGACTGCAACGGGGCCTGCAGCGAGACGCCCGCGTTCGTGTCCAGACCCAGCCAGACAAACGCGCCGATGGCGAGCATCGCGCCCAGCTTGAATACCGACTCGAATGCCATCGCGAGCACCAGGCCGCGGTTGTGCTCGGTCGCGCTCGCACGCCGGGTGCCGAACAGCATCGCAAACACCGCCATCGCCAGTGCGACGTACAGGGCGCTGTCCTGCCACGGCGGCGTCGCCAGCCCCGCATCGCGCGCGGTCAGCATCGCGAAACTCATCGCCACCGCTTTCAGCTGCAGCGCGATATAGGGGATCAGTCCGAGCGCAGCGACCAGCGTGACGGTGGCGGCCAGCCACGCGTCCTTGCCCAGGCGCGTGGCGATCAGGTCGGCGATGGAGGTCGCGTTGGTCTCGCGGGCGAGCCGCACCAGCTTGATCATGAAGCCCACGGCCAGCACGTAGAGCAGGATCGCGCCGAGGAAGGTCGGCGGCAGCGGCCAGCCGTAGCGCGCCGCCTGGGTGACCGTGCCGTAGAAGGTCCACGAGGTGCAGTGCACCGCCAGAGACAGTGCATAGACGTGTCGCCAGTGACCGGCAAACAGCGCCGGACGCCGCTCGGCATACAGCGCGGCGCCGAACATCAGTCCAAGCCAGGCAAGGCTCGCGAGGGCGACGGGAGTGAAGCTCAGCATCGCCGGAGCATAGCGCGAGGCAAGGGTTTTGCCGTCCTGCTCAAAGACAGCGATGCGGGTGTCGGTCGATCCGGCAGGACGGTGTGGGCACTACAGCGCGGGCGGCCCGGCAATCGCGTCGATGGTCATTCCCGCGCCCCGCGCCAGTTCGACAAATCCCGGGAATGACGTCGCGACGGTCGCGATGTCGTTAATGCGGACCTCCCCCGAAGCGCGCTGCGCGGCGACCGCAAAGCTCATCGCGATGCGGTGGTCATCGTGGGTGTCGATGCTGCCGCCGCCCAGTCGCCCGCCTTCAATGACGGCGCCGTCGGGCGTCTCCTGAACGCTGATGCCGAGCGTGCGCAGGCCGGTCGCCATGGTCGCAATGCGGTCGGACTCCTTGACCCGCAGCTCGGCGGCGTCGCGGACCACCGTGCGCCCGCTGGCGCAGGCGGCGGCGACGAACAGGATCGGGAACTCGTCGATCATGTCCGCCACCAGCGCAGACGGCACTTCGATGCCGTGCAGCGGCGCGTGGCGGACCAGCAGGTCAGCAACCGGCTCGCCGCCGTCGTCGCGGCGGTTCGCTTCGCGGATGTCGGCGCCCATCAGGCGCAGGACCTGCAGCAGGCCGGTACGGCGCGGATTGATGCCGACCGCCTCCAGTCGCAGCTCGGACCCCGGAATGATCGTTGCGGCAACAATGAAGAAGGCTGCCGAGGAAAAATCGGCGGGTACGTCGACGCGGGCCGCGCGCAGGCGGTGCCCGCCGCTTAGGCGGACGACGCCAGGTGCGGTCTCCACCGGCCAGCCGAAGGTGGCCAGCATCCGCTCGGTGTAGTCACGCGTCGGGTGCGGCTCGCGCACGACGGTCTCGCCCTCGGCGTACAGGCCCGCCAGCAGCACGGCGGATTTCACCTGCGCGCTGGCAACGGGCAACGCATAGTCGATGCCCTGCAGACCTGTACTGGCGTGCACACGCAGCGGCGGCGTGCCGCCCTCGCCGGTGTCGATCCGCGCGCCCATTGCCGTGAGCGGATCGGTGACACGGCGCATCGGACGCTTTGTCAGCGACGCATCGCCCACGAGGACGCTGTCGAACGCCTGCCCGGCCAGCACGCCCGCCAAGAGCCGCATGCCGGTGCCGGCGTTGCCGCAATCAAGCATTTCATCGGTGCCGCGCAGGCCATGCAGGCCGACGCCGTGGACCACGCAGACCGTCGGCGCCGGGGTATCGATGCGGACGCCGAGTTGGGTGAATATCCGCGCCGTGGCCCGGGTGTCCTCGCCCTCGAGAAAACCGTGGATCTGCGTGATGCCTTCCGCCAGCGCCCCCAGCATCACCGCGCGATGGGAAATGGACTTGTCGCCGGGCACGCGCAGGTTGCCATGCAGCGCTGTCCCCTTGCCCGCGAGCCAGTCCTGCCGCACCGCCTCACTCATACGATCGCGACCGGGTAGGAACCCAGCACGCGCACCTGTTCGGCGAACTCATCGACCTCCGCCAGCGCCAGGCGCATCGCTTCCTGCTCGATGTGCCCGCCGACATCGACGAAGAACGCGTACTGCCAGCGTCCGCCGTGGCCGGGCCGCGATTCGATCCGGTTCATGCTCAAGCCGTGGCGCGCGAACGGCGCCAGCACCTGGAAAAGTGCGCCCGGCTGGTCCTTGATGAAGATCAGCAGCGAGGTGCGGTCATTGCCCGAGGCCGGGAACAGCTCGCGCCCGAGCACCAGGAAGCGGGTGGTGTTGTCGGGCCGGTCCTCGATCGGGCCGGCCACCGATTTCAGGCCATAGACATTCGCCGCGCTGAGTCCGGCGATCGCCGCGGCGTCGTCGGCGTTGCGGGCGCGACGGGCCGCCTCGGCATTGCTCGCCAAGGGAATCTTCTCGGCGTCGGGCAGGTGCTGGCGCAACCAGGCTTTGCACTGGGCGAAGGACTGCGGATGCGAGTACACACGCTCGATGTCCTCGAAGCGGCCGCTGCGCGAGAGCAGGTGCTGGTGTACGCGCAGCTCCACCTCGCCACAGATCTTGACGTCGGTGCCCAGGAAGGTGTCCAGGGTGGACTGGATCGTGCCCTGGGTGGAGTTCTCCACCGGCACCACGCCGAAGTCGGCTGCGCCGGATTCCACCTCGCCGAACACCTCCTCGATGCTGCCCAGTGGCAAGCCGAGGACGGAGTGACCGAAGTGCTTGTACGCCGCCTGCTCCGAATGGGTGCCGGCCGGACCGAGGAAGCCGATCTTCAGCGGCTCCTGCTGGGCCAGGCAGGCCGACATGATCTCGCGGAACACGCGCACCAGCACCTCGCCCTCCAGCGGGCCCTCGTTGCGGTCGACCACCCGCCGCAGCACCTGGGCCTCACGCTCGGGGCGGTAGTAGTCGATGGCCGCCGCCAGCGGGCCCTTGGCCTTGCCGATCTGGCTGGCGAAGCGCGCGCGCTCGGCGATCAGGTCCTGGATGCTGCGATCGATGCCGTCGACGCGCTCGCGCAGTTCGGCAAGTTTCGGGGCGGGCGGCTTTTTGGGCACCACGTCCCGGCCCGCGTTCTTCGCAGGCGGCTTGCCCTTCGCGGCCATCAGCCGTTCCTCTGCTGGAAGTCAGCCATGAACTCGGCCAATGCCTGCGCACCGGAGACCGGCATCGCGTTGTAGATCGATGCGCGCATGCCGCCCAGCACGCGGTGGCCCTTCAGCGAGATCAGCCCCGCCGCGCGGGCCTGTTCGAGAAAACGCGCATCCAGGTTGTCGTCGTGCAAGGAGAACACGACGTTCATCCGCGAACGCGCACTGCGCTCGACGGTGTTGCGATAGAACCCGCCGGACCCGTCGATCGCCGCGTACAGCAATTGCGACTTGACCGCGCTGCGCCGGGCAAATTCCTGCACCCCGCCCTCTTCCAGCATCCACTGGAACATCAGTCCGGCCAGGTACCAATTGAAGGTGGGCGGCGTGTTGAGCATGGAGCCGGCGCGCTCGTGCGCCGCGTAATCCAGGATCGGCGCGCGCGCCTGGCCGGCGCGCGTCAGCAGGTCGCGGCGGATGATCACCACCGTCAGGCCGACCGGCCCGAGGTTTTTCTGCGCGCCGGCGTAGATGACCCCGAAGCGGGAGACATCCAGCGGGCCGGACGCGATGCTGGAACTGAAATCACCGATCAGCGGCACCTCGCCGACCTCGGGAATGTGGTCGAACTCGACGCCGTGGATCGTCTCGTTGGCGGTGTAGTGCACGTACGCCGCATCTTTCGACAGCGACCAGTCCGCGCGCGCGGGCAAACCCCGATAGCCGCCATCGGCGGTATCGGCCGCCACGCGGGCGTCGACACAGGCTTGGGCCTGCTTGATGGCGGTCGCGCCCCAGTGGCCGGTCAGCACGTAGTCGGCGGGCTGCCCGGCTGCGGCGAAATTGAGCGGTATCAGCGCCTGCTGGGTGGTTGCCCCGCCCTGCAGGAACAGGACCGCGTAGTCATCGGGCACCGACAGCAATGTGCGCAGGTCCGCCTCGGCCTTCTCCGCGGCACGCATGAATTCCGGACCCCGATGGCTCAGCTCCAGCACCGATGCGCCGGCGCCGTTCCAGTCCAGCAACTCCTCGCGGGCTTGCTCGAGGACGGCTTCGGGAAGGGCTGCAGGGCCGGCGCTGAAGTTGTACGGACGGGACATGGGGGCGATCCAGTGGGGCGTGACCCCCACGGTATGCCGCACTGCAGCACGATGTAAAGACCGCCGGCTGGCGGTTGCTCAGCGCGCCCCGTAAAGCAGCAGCAACGCCAGCGCGCCGGCCATCAGCAGCGCCGCGAGCAGCAGCCACGGGATCCGCCGCAGCGAATGCACCAGCGGTGATCGACGCGGTGTGTGTGCCACTGGCGGCGCAACCAGCACTTCCGGCAGCGGCTGTGCCGGGCCGGTTGGCACACGCGGCGCCTCCAGCGCGAAGCGGTGGCTGGCGTTGAACACCACCTGGTCCCCGGCCAGGAGAAGCCCCTCGGTAAGCCGGTGCCCGTTGACCTCGATGGTTGCCGCCGGATCCACGGTCCGGATGCTGACGCCGTCGGCGTGCGGTTCGAGCACGGAATGCTCGGCCGGCATGCCCGGCTCGGCGATATGCACTCCTGCGTCGGCCTGGCTGCCCACGGAGCACGGGCGGTCGACGTCGAAGCACCGGCCATGATGGGTGCCGCCGAGTGCGCGCAGGACCGCGCGTGCCTTGGGCGGGTTGGGCTCATGCCGGGACGGCACCGCGCCCGGCCGCGAGCCGACCAGCACCAGGTCCACCCCGTCCATGTGCAGCGTGTCGCCGGGGCGCAGCATCGCCATCCGTCGCACCGGACGGCCGTTTACATGCATGCTTTGCGCGTGCTCGCGCAACTGCAACCAGATCCCGCGGCGATCCACCGATACCTGCAACCGGGCGTCGTGGGCGTCCTCCACCAGGCAGGGGCGCCCTTCCTCGTCCTGGCCCACAGCATGCACGCCGGCGCCGAGCACCAGGTCGTCCCGCTCACCCTTGGCGAATCGCAGTCGTAGGATATTCACTGCGGCGGAATCTAGCATGCGCGCCCCGCGCTTGGGCACTGGACGCCATCGACTTGAGGCTGGCGTTTCCGTCCCCAACACTGGGACCTGCCAATGGAGATCCGCATGCCCGATATCGATATCCGTCACCCGCACACCATGGAGCCGCAACAGGCGCGCGCGGCCGTGCAGGAGATCGCCGACAAGTTGACCGAGCGTTTCGGAGTGACCTGCCGCTGGGACAGCGACTCGCTGCATTTCGACCGCTCGGGCATCGAGGGCAAAATCCAGCTACTGCCCACCGCGCTGCATGTCACCGCCGCTCTGGGGTTCCTGTTCGCCGCGATGAAGGCCCCGATCGAGTCCGAACTGCGCCGCGTGCTGGACAAGCGATTCAGCTGAGACAAAGTCTGCCCCGGGTATATTGACCGGTCGACCTGCTCCGGCTCGCGCCCGAAGATCCGCCATGCTGACTGCTTCACCGATGACCACCGCATTGTTGATTGCGCTGATTCTGGGCACGGCCGGCAGCGCGTGGCTCTGGCTGGTCCACAACCGGGCGACGGTCATCGCGCTGGGCCTGAAGGCGCTGGCCGCGATGCGCTGGCGCGAATCGTCCCGCTTCGTCATCGAGGCGCTGGAAAGCCAGGGCTTCAGCGCGAGCCGCCTGGCCCCCGACGCCGACCGCGGCCAGAACGCCGACCTCCTGCTCAACCGCGGCGAACAGACCTGGCTGCTCAGTTTCAAGCAGGGCGTGGATTACCGCGTCGAACCGGGCATCGTCAGCCAGCTCGCAGCGGCGGTGCGCGACAGCAATGCCAGCGGCGGCATCGTCGCCACGCTGGGCACGATCAACCCCGAGGTGCGCAAGCACCCGCAAGGGATCGAGCTGATCGATGGGGCCACCCTGTGGCCGTTGATCAGTCCGCTGCTGCCACCCAGCCTGCACGAGGACATCCTGGCGCGCTCGCGGCGCCGCACGGTTCGCGCCACCGGCGTGGCGTGGATCCTCGCCCTGCTGGTGGGGTTACTGGCGTCGCAGCTGATCCCCGAGGCGGTGGTTGACCCGGCGCGCGACAGCGCCGCCATTCCGACCGAAGTGCTCGCGCCAGGCGACAGTGAGAGCAACACCCCCGCGCCCGCACCGGCGGAAGTGCCTGCGATCGCCGGCACCGAGGACGAGCAGCGCCGCGACATCGCTGCCTCCGTCGCGCGGTTGCCGGGGATTGCGCGCGCATCCTGGGCGACGCGGTCCACGCTGGTCGCCCTGCTGGATGCCGGTGCCAGTGACCGCCAGATCGATGGCATCTGCAAGGTCCTGTCGCCGTATGGCGACCTGCGCTATTCGCGCGTGCAACTGCAACCACCGCCGGGCAGTGAGCCGCCGGTGCGGTTCCTGCAGTGCACCTGGAACTGACCGGCAAACGCCGCGCCTGATTGCCTCAGGTCGTCATGCCGACCGCGCGCATGACCAGCTTGATCAGCAGCGCCACCAGCGCCAGGGCCGCGACGCTCGCCGACCAGATCAGCACCAGCCACGCGAGCCGCTTGCCCCATTGGCGGCGTCGCGACGCATCGTCGCCGCCGCCGATCATCAGTGGTAACCCTCTCCGGCGCGCACCTTGCCGCGGAATACCCAGTACGCCAGCCCGGTGTAGCCCAGGATGATCGGAATGATCAGCAGGGCCCCCACGAGGGTGAAGCCCAGGCTCTGCGGCGGGCCGGCGGCCTCCCAGAAGCTGATGTCGGGCGGCAGGATGTTCGGCCAGATGCTGATGCCCAGCCCGCTGTAGCCCAGGAACACCAGCGCAAGCGTCAGCAGGAACGGCGAGGTATGCGACTCGCCGCTCAGCGACCGCATCAGCCAGAACATCACGGCCGCGACCAGCAGCGGCACCGGCGCGAAGAACAGGAGATTGGGCATGCTGAACCAGCGCTCGGCAATGGCCGGCTGCGACATTGCGGTCCAGATGCTCACCACGACGATCGCGCCCAGCAGTGCCCAGACCCAGTGCCGCGTACGCAGGCGCAGGTCGTCGTGCAACTCGCCTTCGGTCTTGATCAGCAACCAGGTGCTGCCCAGCAGCATGTAGGCGACCACCAGGCCCACGCCGGTGAACATCGCGAACGGGGTGAACCAGTCGAACGCCCCGCCGACGAAGCGGTCACCATCCATCGCGAACCCGTTGATGAACGCGCCCAGCACGACCCCTTGGAAGAACGTCGCGCCGTAGGATCCGGCGATGAACGCCCAGTCCCACGCGCGCTCCTTGCCGGCCTCTGCCTTGAAGCGGAACTCGAAGGCCACGCCGCGGAAAATCAGCGCCACCAGCATGAAGATCAGCGGCAGGTAGAGCGCGCTGAGAACCACCGCGTAGGCCAAGGGGAACGCGGCGAGCAGGCCGGCGCCGCCCATCACCAGCCAGGTCTCGTTGCCGTCCCAGATCGGCGCGACGGTGTTCATCATGACGTCGCGGTCATGCTTGTGCGGAAAAAACGGAAACAGCATCCCGATGCCGAGGTCGAAGCCGTCCATGACCACGTACATCATGATCGAGAAGATGATGATCACGCCCCAGATCAGCGGCAGGTCGATACCCATCACGCCATCCCTCCACGGTTGGCGGCGACCGGCTGCAGCTCGGGCGTTCGCCCGCCGGTGCCAGCGTCACCGCCGTCTGCGCTGCGCCCGCTGGCGGCGGACATCGGCCGTCCCGGTTGGTTGTGCAGGCCCGGACCGCCTTCCGGCGGCGCGTCGCCGTCACCGGGCTCCGGGCCCCTGTCAATAATGCGCAGGATGTAGACGGTACCCGCTCCGAACAGCAGGAAGTACACCACTACGAAGATCGCCAGCGAGAGGCCCACCTGCCCGGCGGCGTGCTCCGACACCGCCTCGGAGGTGCGCATCAGGCCCTGCACGATCCAGGGCTGGCGGCCGATCTCGGTGGTGAACCAGCCGGCGAGGATGGCGACCAGTCCGGCCGGACCCATCAGGAGTGCGAAACGCATCAAGCCGCGCGAGCTGTGCAGCTTGCCGCGAAGCCGGCTCCACGCGCCCCACAGGCCCAGCGCGATCATCAGCAGGCCCAATCCCACCATGACGCGGAAGGTCCAGAACACGATCGTCGAATTGGGCCGGTCCTCGGGCACGAACTCCTTGAGCCCCGCGAACTGCCCGTCCCAGCTGTGGGTGAGGATCAGGCTGCCCAGGTTCGGGATGTTCACCGCGTAGCGGTTGCGCTCCTGCTCCATGTCCGGGATGGCGAACAGGGTCAGCGGCACGCCTTCGCCCGGCGTGTTCTCCCAATGGCCCTCCATTGCGGCAATTTTTGCCGGCTGGTGCTCAAGCGTGTTCAAGCCGTGGAAGTCGCCTACGATCGCCTGCAGCGGCGCCGTCGCCAGCACCATCCACAGGGCCATCGACCACATCGTCCGCACCGCCGGGTTGTCGTGCCTGCGCAGCATCTGCCAGGCCGCGCTGGCACCGACCAGCAGCGCGGTGGCCAGGAAGGCGGCGATCACCATGTGGGTCAGCCGGTAGGGGAACGACGGATTGAGGATCACCGCCACCCAGTCCACCGGCACCACGATGCCGTCGATGATTTCGTGGCCCTGCGGCGTGTGCATCCAGCTGTTGGAGGCGATGATCCAGGTCGAGGAGATCAACGTGCCCACCGCCACGGCGGCGGTGGAGAACATGTGCAGGCCGGGGCCGACGCGCTTCATCCCGAACAGCATCACGCCCAGGAAGCCGGCCTCCAGGAAGAACGCTGTCAACACCTCGTAGGCCAGCAGCGGGCCGGTGATGCCACCGGCAAAGCGCGAGAACTCGCTCCAGTTGGTGCCGAACTGGTAGGCCATCACCACCCCGGACACCACGCCCATGCCGAAAGCGACGGCGAATATCTTGATCCAGAACTGGTACAGGTCCAGGTAGACGCGGCGCTTGGTGTACAGCCAGGCGCCTTCCAGGACCGTCAGGTAACTCGCCAGGCCGATGGTGATGGCCGGGAAGATGATGTGGAACGAGATGGTGAAGGCGAACTGGATCCGCGACAGCAGCAGCGCATCAAGGTCCATGGTCAACGGCACTCTGCAGGAATTTCCCGCTCAGGATGCCGCCTGCCCGGTTACGCCTGCGTATGCACCCCTACTCGACCGGCGAGCTCTGGTAGAGCTCGATGATCTCCTTGCGCAGCAGATGCTCGATGCGCATGCGCTCACGGAACGACAATTGCTGGGCCATCTCGCTGAAAAGGTAGTCGTCCAGGTTGAAATTCTTCAGGTGCATCTTGGTGTGGAAGATGTTCTCCTGGTACACGTTGACGTCGCGGCACTCGTACTTGTCCAGCAGGCGCTTGTGGATCGACTCCTGGATCGAGTTGATCTTGTGGTCGATGAAGTGCTTCTTGCCCTTGGCGTTGCGGGTGAACCCACGCACCCGGTAGTCGCAGATCACCACGTCCGAGTCGAACTGCTTGATCAGGTAGTCCAGCGCTTCCAGCGGCGAGGTCAGCCCGCAGGTGGCCACGTCGATGTCGACCCGGAACGTCGCGATGCCGTTGTCGGGGTGCATCTCCGGATAGGTGTGGACGGTGATATGGCTCTTGTCCATGTGGCCCACGGTGCTGCCGCGCCCCGGCGGAGGCACGGCGGCGGGACGGTCCGACATCAGGATCGTCACCGATGCGCCCTGCGGATCGTAATCCTGGCGCGCGACGTCCAGCACGGTGCCACCGATGATGTCGGCGACCTTGAGCAGGATCTCGGTCAGCCGGTCGGCGTCGTACTCCTCGTCGATGTACTCGATGTAGCGCTGGCGCTGGGTCTCCGACACCGCGTAGGAGATGTCGTAGATGTTGAAGCTCAGCGACTTGGTGAGGTGGTTGAACCCGTCGAGTTTGAGTTGTCCGCGCGGCTTGCCCATCAGCCCGCCCCCGGGTCGTCCATCACCTGCGCGAACGCATCGGCGACCCGGTCCACGTTCTCATCGCGCAGGCCGGCGACGCAGATGCGCCCGGACCCGACCGCATAGATGGCGTGCTCGGCGCGCAGGCGCTCGACCTGGGCCGGATTGAGGCCGGTGTAGCTGAACATGCCGCGCTGGGTCAGCAGGTAGTCGACATCGAGCGACGGCACGCGCGCCTTCATGCCGGCATGCAGCCGCTCGCGCATCTGCAGCATTCGGGAGCGCATCTCCTCGACCTCGTTCTTCCAGTCCTTGCGCAGCCCGGCATCGGTGAGGACGCTGGTGACAATGCGGCCACCGAACGTCGGCGGACTGGAGTAGTTGGCGCGGATGGACATCTCCATCTGGCTCAGCACGCGGCGCGCCACATCGGCGTCATCGCACACCGCCACCAGCGCACCGACCCGCTCGCCGTACAGCGAAAAGGTCTTGGAGAAGGACACGCTCAGCAGCAGCGCGATGCCGGCATCGACCATCGCGTGCACGGCGTAGGCGTCGGCGTCGATGCCTTCGGCGAAGCCCTGGTAGGCCATGTCGAGGAACGGCAGCAGGCCGCGCTCGGCGACCACCGTGACCACCGCATCCCACTGCGCGCGGGTCAGGTCCGCGCCGGTCGGGTTGTGGCAGGCCGGATGCAGGATGACGATGCTGCGAGCCGGCATCTGCTCCAGGTCGGCCAGCATGCCGTCGAAATCCACGCCGTTGGTCGCCGCGTCGAAATAGCGGTAGCTGCCGACCTTGAACCCCGCCGTCTCGAAGATGGCCTGGTGATTCGGCCACGACGGCGCGCTGATGAAAACCTCGGAATCGGGAAAGTGGCGCTTGAGCATGTCGCAGCCAACCTTCAGCGCACCCGAGCCACCCAGCGACTGGATGGCCACCGCGCGCTCGGCCACTTTTTCGTAGCGATCACTGCCCAGCACCAGCTCGGTCACCGCGTCGCGATAGGTCTTTGATCCGGCAATCGGGAGGTACGGGGTTGCGCCCAGATCGGCCGCGATCTGCGGACGAACCGCCGCCACGGAGCGCAGCGTGGGAATCGCACCGTTCGCGTCCTGGTAGGCGCCAATGCCGAGGTTGACCTTGTCTGCGCGCGTCTCGGCCAGGTACGCCTGCTGCAGCGAAAGGATCGGGTCGCCCGCGTAAAGCGGCAAATGGCTGAACATGTCCAGCTCCTGTGGAGGAAGGGGTTTGACGGCCGCAGCGCGGCACGTGGGATGCATGGCGAGATCGGGGCGCAGACGCGCGTCGCCTCGAGCGCCTATTGTCGCGCAGGTTGGCGCGAATAGCAGCCGGTGGCACGACGCGCGTTCGGAAGGCGCGGCGGCCAGGACCACCAGCGCCACCCGCGCACGCGCGTGCTGGCGGAAATGGCGGCCCGAACCGACAATGTCGCCGATGAAATCCCCTGTCTCCTGCTCGGACCGGACGCACGCATGCACCTGATCGGCCTCAGCGTCCTGTGCAGCGTCCTCGTCTCGGTCCTGCTGAAAATTGCTCCGCGCAAGCGTCTGGATGTCGCCCAGATGGTGACCTGGAACTACCTGGTTGCCGCGGTGCTGTGCGCGCTGCTGCTGCGCCCGGACCTGGGCAGCCTGCGCAGCGCCGGCGGCCACTGGTGGGTGTTGCTGGGACTGGGGGTTTTGCTGCCGTCGCTGTTCTTGGTGCTTGCCAGCGCCGTGCGCCAGGCCGGCATCGTGCGGACCGACGTCGCCCAGCGCCTTTCCCTGCTGCTCTCGCTGGTTGCCGCGTTCACCGTGTTCGGGGAAACCGCCAGCGTCGTCAAACTGGTGGGGCTCGCGCTGGGACTGGTCGCCGTGGCCGGCATCCTTGCGCGGCCCGCGTCAGCCGGCAACGGGCGGATGGTGTGGATGCCGCTTCTTACCGTGTGGGTGGGGTTCGCCTGCGTGGACGTGCTGCTAAAACTTGTCGCCCAGTCGGGCACGCCGTCGATGGCCTCGCTGCAGGTCGCCTTCGTGCTGGCCTTCGTGGTGATGGCCGGCTGGCAGGTAACCCGCCATGCGCGTGGAACCGCGCGGTTGGACCGGTCCAGCTTCGCCGCCGGCCTGCTGCTGGGACTGCTCAACTTCGGCAACATCGTCTTCTACGTGCGCGCGCACCAGGCGTTGCCCGAGAGCCCGGCGGTGGTGTTCGCGGCGATGAACATCGGCGTGGTGGTGCTGGGAACGCTGGTGGGTGTCGCGGTGTTCCGCGAGCCGACCAGCCGCTGGAACCGCCTGGCGATTGCGCTGGCGATTGTGGCCATCGCACTGATCGCCTACGCCCCTCGGGGGTGAAGGTGCGGCCACGGACTAGATCCGTCGCCGCACGTGCGTTCCCGTCAGCCGTCCAGCTCAGGGTAGTGGCGGAAAATGCCGTCCTCGCTGAAGGGCAATCGCCGTTCGGATTCCAGGTAGACAGCTATCCGGGGCCGCGCGGCGACTGCGTCGGCAAGCGCAACCACCTTCGGCACGTCTTTCTGGATCCGCTTCATCGCCCGTGGAAACGCGTAGCGCAGGCCGGCGACCAGCTGGAACAGTGACAGGTCAACGTAGGACCGCTGCGCGCCGACCAGGTGCCCCGGGCCTTGCGGATTGTTGGCGAGCACGCGCTCGAAGTAGCCCAGGTACCTGGGAATGCGCTGCTCGCGGAATTCACGCGCCCGCTTCGCCGCTTCGGCCTTCTGGTCCTCGTAGTACCTGCCGGCGCCCAGCGGATGGTGCGCATCATGCGCCTCGACGACGATGTCGGTAATCGTCAGCTCCAGTTGATGCGTCCACAACGCATCCTCCGGGCTATCCCCGACCAGCCCAAGACGCGGGCCGAGGAATTGCAGGATGTTGGCGACCTGGGCGACCACGGTGGCGCCGACCTTGAGGAAGGGAGGCGCGAACGGTGGATGCACCGCGGCAGCGTCTTCCAGCCAGCCTTGCACCGCTTCCACGCCGCCCGCGGACTCGTCATTGCCGACATCCACGTAGTCCGCGCCGCCTTCCTCGAGGGACAGGCGCACGAACTCGCCCCGTCCCTGTATCTGCGGCCAGTAATAGAGTTCGTAACGCATGGGCCTCTCCTGTCAGCGGGTGGAGTCACCGGAAACCAGCTCTTGCAGCCTTGCCGCGTCCTCCACCGCGTGGCCGCCAGCAGTGTTGTCAAAAATGCACCATGTCGGCGCTGTCGCCTTGCCGCGCTGCAGAAGCTGCGGCGCCAGTCGCTCGAGCACCGGGTCTTCGTATCTGCTGTAATACATGCGCGGCGAGCCGTGCAGGCGCCAGTAGCTCCAGCGCGCGGACTTTGGGCCGGCGGGCGACTCCGCTCCGGACACGCGTGCCGGGTCTGCGCCCACGCGGGTGAGCGAAAAACCCTCCCACAGGTCCGTGGCCTCGGCGTCAAACCAGCTCGGGTGGCGTGGCTCGCACGCAATGGGCACCTCTACGCGTTGTCGCATCAAGCCGAAGAATGCCTCCGCCACTCCCATGTCGAGGACAAGGCTCGGCGGCAGCTGCACGAGGAACCCGCCGAGCTTCGTGCCCAGCCCCGAGACCTGATCCAGAAAGGCCGCCAGCAACGCGTTCGCACCAACCAACCGCGCCCCGTGGGTGATCTGCCGCGGCAGCTTCACTGAAAACCGGAACCCCGATGGCACCGTGTCCGCCCAGCGGGACCAGGTTTTCGCCTGATGTGGCCGGTAGAACGAGGAGTTGATCTCGACCACGTCGAAGCGGGTCGCGTAGCGCTCAAGATGACTGTCCCCGGCACCGAACAGGTGCGCCGCACGCGTTGGGATCGACCAGCCCGCGCAGCCGATGCGGACGGACGAGGTGGGCTTCGGCGCAGGGGCATCACTCATCGGCCACTCCGGTCTGCAGGGCCCATGTTCGGCGGGTTGCCTGCAAGAGCGCGTCATGGCCGCACCTGCCCGCTGAGGTATGTGAAAACCGCGGCGGAGCGCGGCCTGCATCCCCGGCGCAACACAACGGTTGCGCGGATTCAGGGCTGCCGTATAATCGGCCGGATGATCCGGACAACGGATTTCGGGCGGTTAGCTCAGCGGTAGAGCATTGCCTTCACACGGCAAGGGTCGCAGGTTCGATCCCTGCACCGCCCACCAGATTTTGTACAAGAGGCCACCTGCCGGGTGGCCTTTTTTGTGCCCGATCCTCCGCTGGCGTCGGGTGTTGGGGGCAAGGACGGATTGAACGTAAGCCGGTGTCGGCGCAACGACTGCGACGCTAGGATGATCCTCCGATCGTCTCAAAGAGCCATGTCATGAAAAACACCCGCCTCTACCACAACCCGCGCTGCTCAAAGTCGCGCGGCACCCTCGAGCTGCTGCAGGAAAAAGGCATCCAGCCAGAAGTCGTCCTCTATCTGGACAACCCGCCCGATGCCGGGGCGCTGCGCTCGCTGCTGGAGATGCTCGACATGCCGCCGCGCGCGTTGCTGCGCACCGGGGAGATCGAGTACGCCGAGCTTGGCCTGGCCGATCCGGGCAAGTCCGATGACGAGATCATCGAGGCGATGACAACCCACCCGCGCCTGATCGAGCGCCCGATCTTCGTCCACAACGGGCGCGCCGTGATTGGCCGGCCGCCGGAGAACGTGCTGCAGATCCTCTGACGGCGCTCAGCGCGCCTTGCTTTCGCGCATCGACATCACCTGCTGCGGCGCGTCGAAAGAGTCGCTGCGCGCGCTCGCCCAGTAGGACTGGAACACGGCGTGGTCGGGGATGCCGGACAGCAATTGGCCGGGCTCGAGGAAGTTGTACAGCGCCGCCAGCGATCGCACCTCGGTGGGCGAAACCCGCCGCAGGATGTGTTCGGGGCCGACCTCGCTGGGATCGCTCAGGCCGGCCGCGCACAGCAGGTCACGCAGGGCATTGAGCGTGTTGCGGTGGAATCCCTGCACGCGGATCGATTTGTCGGTCACGTCCAGGCCCTTCCAGCGCGCCGGATCCTGGGTGGCCACGCCGGTCGGGCAGCGATCGGTATGGCAACTCTGGGCCTGGATGCAGCCCACCGCGAACATGAAGCCGCGCCCCGAGTTGCACCAGTCCGCGCCCATCGCCAGCGTGCGCACGATGTCGAACGCACTGATGATCCGCCCCGCCCCACCCAGGCGGATGTCGTCGCGCAAGTTCAGCCCGACCAGGGTGTTGTGGACCAGCATCAGCGCCTCGTGCATCGGCACGCCGACGTGGTTCATGAACTCCGCGGGCGCCGCGCCGGTGCCGCCCTCCGCGCCATCCACGACGATGAAGTCTGGCAGCAACCCGGTTTCGTGCATCGCCTTGGCGATCGCGAACCACTCCCACGGATGGCCGATGGCGAGCTTGAATCCGGTCGGCTTGCCGCCGGACAACTCGCGCAGCCTCGCCACGAACTGCAGCAGTTCCACCGGGGTCGAGAACGCGCTGTGGCGCGCGGGTGACACGCACTCAACCCCCGCCTCGACACCGCGGGTGACGGCAATCTCGGGCGTGACCTTCGCCGCCGGCAGCACCCCGCCGTGGCCGGGCTTGGCGCCTTGCGACAGCTTGATCTCGATCATCTTGACCTGCGGCTCGGTCGCGTTGGCAGCAAAGCGCTCGGCATTGAACGTGCCATCCGGATTGCGGCAGCCGAAGTAGCCCGACCCGATTTCCCAGACCAGGTCGCCGCCGTGTTCGCGGTGGTATGGCGAGATCGAGCCCTCGCCGGTGTCGTGGTAGAAGCCGCCCATCATCGCTCCCTTGTTGAGGGCGCGGATGGCATTGGCCGACAGCGAGCCGAAGCTCATCGCCGAGATGTTGAACACGCTGGCCAGGTACGGTTGCGCGGTATTGGGGCCGATCAGCACGCGGAAGTTCGGATCGCCATGGGGCACGGGCGCCATCGAGTGGTTGATCCACTCGTAGTCGTTGGCGTAGACGTCCTGCATGGTGCCAAACGGGCGGGTGTCGTTGACCGACTTCGCCCGCTGGTAGACCAGTGCACGCTGCAGGCGCGAGAACGGCACCTCGGCGGTATCGGCCTGGATGAAGTACTGGCGCATCTCCGGACCGATGGATTCCAGGCCGTAGCGGAAGTGCGCGATCACCGGATAGTTCTGCCGCAACGCGCTGGTCCGCTGCAGGACGTCAGCGGTACCCAATGCAGCGATGCAACCAAACACCAGCGCCGCCCAGCCCCATCCCGGTGCCACCAGCACGGCGAGCAGGCCGGTCAGCACGGTCAACAGGATGCTCAGGAAATACGGCAGGTAACGCAGCATGCGGGTGGTCCGGTCAGGTCGGATGGTTCAGGTCAGGCCACGAGGATAACCGGCAGCGGTGGAGACCCGGTTGATGCCTTGGTGCGCTTAACCCTGCGCGCCGACCTCAGGGCCGCCGGTCGCCCGTTGCAGCGCGCGGAGGATCTTCTGCCCCGCGCGTCCGTCGGCGCTCATGCCCAGGCGCTCCTGCTCAAGCTTGATCGCGGCGCGACTGGCGCTGCCGATCATGCCGTCGACCTCGCCGATATCGTGGCCGCGTTGCAGCAGCAAGGCCTGCAACTCGCGGCGCTCGAGGCGCGACAGCCCCGGATCATCGGTCGGCCATGCAGTGACCAGTCCACCCTGCCCGCGCAGGCGGTCACTCAGCAGCGCGATCGCGAACGCGTAGCTCTCCGCCGCGTTGTAGGAGTAGATCGCGTCGAAGTTCTTGAACACCAGGAACGCCGGCCCCGACTTGCCCGCCGGCAACATGAGCGCCGTCGCCTTGTCCGATGCGATCAACGGCGCTCCATCCACGCGGGTGACGCCACGCCCGGTCCAGAACGAGAGCGGCTTGCGCGAGGTGCGCCCGGCAACCGACGCGTCAAAATTGGCCGGCAACCGCACCTCGTGGCCCCAGGGCTCACCGGTGCGCCAGCCCGAGCGCTTCAGGTAGTTGGCCGTGGACGCCAGCGCATCGGGAACGCTGCCGACCAGGTCGCGGCGGCCGTCGCCGTCAAAGTCCACCGCGATGCGCCGGTAGGTGGACGGCATGAACTGGGTGTGGCCGAAGGCGCCCGCCCAGGAGCCAACCAATTTGTCCGCCGCCACGTCGCCGGCCTGGACGATCTGCAGCGTCGCAATCAGCTCGCCGCGGAAGAACGGCTGCCGGCGGCCCATGCACGAGAGCGTAGTCAGTGACGTCAGCAATGGCCGCTTGCCGAAGGTCTTGCCGAAGTTGCTTTCCACGCCCCAGACCGCCACCACCGTCGCCGGATCCACGCCGTACTGGCTCTCGACCCCTTTCAGCGTGGCGGCGTGCTCGCGCAGCATCGCCTGCCCGTCCTGGACGCGCTCCACATCGACAAGACCCGCCAGATAGTCCCAGATCGGCGTCTTGAACTCGGGCTGGCTGTCCAGCAGCGGCAGCACCGATACGTCTGGGGTCACGGTAGCAACGTGCTGGTCGAACACCGCCGCGCTTATGCCGGCCCCGAGCGCCTGCGTCCGCACCCCGGCGACGCAGCGATCGAAAGCAGCGCCGTCATAGGACTCATCGGCAGGTGAGGCAGACGCCTGCAACGGAAGCGCGAGCGCGCCGAGCGCAGCCAGCACACAGGAAACAGACCGGGAACGGGACATGGGCAGCATCGCGAGAGTCGGGGATGGCGCCCATGTTCGCATCGTCCAGCTGCCTGGGCACCGGCATCGGTTCAGCAAGCCGCATCCGACGCTGCCACGTGGTGCCCGGACCGGGAATCGAACCCGGATAGCCTTGCGGCTGACGGATTTTAAGTCCCAAACGGGCATCATTGCCAAGTGTGGGAACCTATTGATAGCAATGGTTTAGGTGTTGGTGGTTGTGCTGGATTGTGGCCGGATATTGGCGGCAGTGTCCCAAATTTGTCCCACACTCGATTCAGAGACTTCCTACAGCGTCACGAGGAACCGGCCTACTCCCCTGCCCCGCGCCCGATGCGATGCTGTCATCCAAGGCAACGCGTGACGCCGTTCCCCTCGGTAATCCACGCACGCGGGGTCGTCAGGGATGACGATCTGCCTCTCCTCACTGCCTGGAACCGGATGCGATACGCTCGAGACTTCGTTCAAATCGGAAGATCGCATGGATCGCTTACAGATAGCTGTGGCAATTTTGCCCGCATTGATCAAAGACCAGACCAGCCCGATGATCGGCGACGAAAATCGCCGACGCATTGTAGAAAATGCGTTTGCTTGGGCGGACGAGGTTTTAACAGCTCACGACGACTATCAGTCGACCGGCGCGCCCAAGTACCCGGTGGGCGGCTAAGCAAAGAAACGCCCCGGCAGGATCACCCGTGCCGGGGCGTTGTGGTCTCCAGCAGAGGAGTCCGGTTGCAAGGTCACGCCGTGTGGATTCCGGTCGAACTGCCCCGGTCCGCAACGCGGATGTCACAGCGCCCTTGCTGCTGCGGTTTTGCATGAGACGGCACTCGCAGCTAATCCGTCACCGGGGGGCTAAGACGATCACGCGGGACCCCATCCGGCCTATACCCGCTAATTCTTTGTTGCGTAGATCAGCGTCTCGCGGTTGCGACCGCCTACGTTGACAATCGACTGCATGTTCCATTCCTCGCCGTTGTAGATCAGGCGGTCTGCCGGGGTGACGCTGGACAGGTAGCGGGTCGTGAACTTTGTCACCTCTTGCGCGGTGATCTGCTGGGATGCCAGCCGCTCGCGTCCCAGCATTGGATCGACTCGGGCAAACGCGCTGGCGACCTCGACCCAATCCTCGGTGCGGTAGCCCGTCACCGGGTCGATGACCGTTTCCAGCCGTTCGAACGTGATTTTGTGGTTCAACTGTTGCGCGGTGAATGCCATGTTCGTTCCTCAGATGAAAATCAGGCCGCGTTCGGCGTAGGGGTCCACAGCGGGCGCGTCTGCGGTCTGGGCGACACCCATCGCCATGGCAAGGCTCACCATCCCGTCTATGCGGCCCGTGGTGCGGCTCTTGTCCAACTTGCGACTGCCTGCCGGGTCTTTCGTGACCGTGGCGTTGGCGGCGTTTAGGGTCAGGACCGGGTGCATCCCGTGTGCGATGCGAGCGTTCAACAGCTCCGCTTCCAGTACGTCCAGCGCCGGCCCCATATCCTTGAACCCTTGACCCCACGGCAGCATCGGCAGCTCGATACCGATCTTGTCGAACTCCTTGTTCAGCAGGTCGATGCGCCAGCGGTCATACGCAATGGCGTGCAGGTCCAGACCTTCCACGATCTCGGCTATCTGGGCGGCTACGTGGCCGTAGTCCACAGACGCGCCGGGGGTCGTCCTCAGATAGCCCTCGCTCACCCATTGGTCATAGGGCGCGCGATCCTTGCGGGCGCGTTCCACCAGCCCTTGTTCGGGCGTCCAGAAGTAGCTGCGGACCTGCCAGACGCCGTTGACCTTGCCCACCAGTACCAGGGCGGTCAGGTCGGTGCGCGCCGACAAGTCCAGACCGCCATACACCGGCCCCGTGAAGGGCAGCGGCTCGGCTCCGCATGACTTCCAGACCTCGGGCGAGACGAACGGGCTATCGGTCGATACACGCTGATTCAATAGCAGGTTGCGGGCGGCGTTCTCAGCACTCGGCATCCGCTGCGCCTGCCTCATCTGTTCGGCCAGGTCGTCACGGCTGCGGAAGATCCCCAGCGCCGGATTGGCGGCCTGCCATGCGGCCTCGTCGGTCAGCTCGCAATCTTCCGGGGCGGCGTGCAAATGGCAGACGATGCGCGGGTCGTCACTGGCGATGGCGTCATCCAGCCAGACGCTCAGCAGGTCGGCGTCGCTGGCGGCTTGGGTGCTGATGACCAGCAGCAGCGGTTCGGCGTGTGCGCCTTGGCTCGTCGTGATCGCGTCCACGAAGTCCGACCGGGGACCGCGTACCTGCCCTACTTCGTCCAGGATCGCCAGCACCGGGGACAGACCGTGCGCGGTGCGACCCTCAGCAGCCAGTGCCCGGAACTCGGTATTCAGCGGCAGACCCAGCAGGCGCTTGCCGCTCGGCACGATGCGGATGATCTGGGACAAGCGCGGGGATAGCTGCACCATCTTGCTGGCAAGGTCGAACACCAGCGCGGCTTGCTCCCTGCTCATCGCACCGGAGACGATCTGGCTGTTCTGCTTTGCCTCGGGACCGACCAGATGCGCCAGCAGTAGCGCGGCAATCAGCCCGGTCTTTCCATTCTTGCGACCGACCGACAGGTATGCGCGGCGCGTGCCATGCGGATTGTTGTAAACGTCGCGGATGAACTCTTGCTGGAACTCAGCCAGCACCATCGGGGAACCTACGCCGGCGCCGGATGGCACAAGGCAGTAACGCTCCACGAACTCGATGATGCGGGCAGCACGGCTCACGATACGGCGCGCAAGGTCGGTATCAGCGGGTCGTGTGCGGTCTCTGCCTCTCGCTCGACTTCCAGCCCGTTCCCCTGCTCACGGGCGCGGCCTTGGGTGGCCTCGGGGTGAACGTGTAGCAGCCGGGACAGCATCGCAATGCGCCGGCCCAGCTTGTCCACCACGGCCAACTGCTCCAGGTCCGTCATCATGGCGACCGCCTGCATCTGCGAGACCGCCAGAAGTGCAGCGGTTGCGAGGTCAGCATCGTTCCACTTGTGCCGTGGACGGTTGCGTATCAGCGCCTCCCAGAAGGGCAGCGCGTCAACGGGCAGGGTCACGTGGTCAGGCGGGCTCAGCGTGCCTTGTGCGGCGTTCTGGGCGGCTTGGACCGCTACTGATGCGCTGTCACTTCGGAGTTGTCTCATTTCATCCTCGGCCATAGCGATTACGTGACTCTTGGGCGGCGTGCCAACAGGCTCATCCCTCTGGCGATTTTTATTCGTTGTTCCACGGGTGATTCGGGTCCAACGGCCAGCCGTCCACGTCACAGCCCACGATGCGCGGCACATAGCCACGCTCCCTTGCTGCGGTGCGTCGCGAGTGACAGGGCTTGCACATGCTCGACAGGTCGACGCCTATCTCGTTGCGGCTCGTGTCGTCGGTGTTGTGGTCGACCTCGTTGGCCGGCTCGTTGCAGTCCTCACACAGCGGGAAGCGTTCCAGTTGTGCGCGGCGGATAGCTCGCCATTGCTTGCTGCCCGTGTGCAGGTAGCGGGTGCTCTGTCGGTCATACGTCGGGCGCATCGTCGATCCCCTCGATAGCTGGCAGGTTCTCCAGGCGTCGTGCCTCACTCGGCAGCATCCATCCCGCCTCGATGCCGGACTTGTAGAACTCAGCGCGGTGCTTGGAGTCGCCACGCAACAGCCCTTCGGCGGAATGCTCGATGTAGTACCGGCCACGCCCCACCGGACCCAGCAGCGAGCGATGCCATGCCTGCTCCCATCGGGTCAGCCACGGGCGCAGGGTCACGGTCACGAAGTGCCGCATCATCTCCACGCTGTTGCTGAAGTTGGCGTGGCGCAGGTCGGCCAGCAGTACGGGCGGAATGTTGAACAGCCGCGCGACTTCCTCGACGGTGAACTGCCGTGATTGCAGGAACTGGGCATCCTCATTGCTCATGCTCAGCGGCGTGAACTCCAGACCGTTTTCGAGAATGGCGGTCTTGCCCGCGTTGTCGCTTCCGCTGAACTGCTCACGCCATGACAGACCCAGCCGCTTGATGCCCTCGTCAGTCATCTGATGCGGGGTCTGCAACACGCCAGACAGGCGCGCTCCATTGGCCCAGGAACGGTTGCCGTAGGCTTGCTGCGCCAGTGCCCCGCCCAGCATCTCGCGGGCTACCTGGACGCGGCTGCGGCCCACCAGTCCGTCTTCGGTGCGGTCGCGCAGGTGCAGCACTTCCTCAGCCAGCAGCGAGCGCATCCGGCCATCGGTGTTCACGTCATAGCGGTGCCGGTTATTGGGCAGCTTCACCACGGTCACGTCTGCCGGTGCGATCGGCAGCAGCTCCGTGACCTCGCCGGCCCGGTTCCATCGGATCTCGGCATAGGCGTTGCCCGACAGCAGGCATTGCGCGGTCATCTGCTCTCGCATCTCGAACGCGGTCTGGGTGCCGTTGGGCATCGATGCCAACAGCCGGGTCAGTGGATGGTCCGTTGCGCGTTCCCGGTCGCCGTTGTCCAGGCGTTGGAACACGTGCACCGGCAGACTCGCCACAGTCCCAGCAATCAGGTTCACGGCAGCGAATACGGTGCTGATGCCCTCGGCAGACCGCGCATCCACGAACTGCCCGGACCCGCTCAGACTGCCGGGGTTGATGAGCGCCTGCCAGCTCGGGTCCGCCGGGTCGTTATCGGCTCGGGTCTCAGCCTTGCGGAACGGCCACTTCATTGGACGGTCTCCAGCCAGTAGCGCAACAGCGCCAGTTGGTCATCGGGTCGCAGGCTGCGGGCTTCCACGCTCGTCTGTCCGTAGGCCGGCCAGCTCTGGACAATGCTCACCTCGTGCAATCGAACGCTGCGCAGCTCGCGCGTGTCGCCGCTCCAGTGGTCCCCGCCTTCGTTCACGGTGAAGCCAAAGGAACAGCCGCCCAGGTCGCCCCGCTCTGCCAGTGCCAGCAGGTCGCGGCCCTTCTGGGTGTCGGGAATTGCCAAGTCGAACGCCAGACCTTGTTCGTCCTCTCGCAGCGTCAGCGTCCCGGACTTCGTGCGGCCCAGCACGGCGGCGGCGTCGTGGTCAGCCAGCGCCAGCACGTCATCACCGGATGCCAGCGTTGACGCGAATGCGCCCCGCTTGATCGTCTCGGTGAACGTGCCGATACGCGCCGGGGAATCCCAGCGCGCAACGTATCCGACTAGACGCCGACCGCTGGCGGTCACACCAGCGGCGGCTCGGACTTCCTTCTTCACGGGGTCGGGTCAGGTGCGACCACGAACGCTTCTTCGTGACGTACTGCCACGTCCACGGCGTTGAATGCCCGGACCAGTACGCCGCCTCGGCGGTATGGACCCTCGGCGAAAGCGTTGACCAAAATCTCGACACTTCCCCACTGGCCCAGCAGGACTTGGCTCCAGTCGCCCAGGATGGCCGTTGCAGCCGGTGCCGCGTTGCTGGATGCAACCGGCAGCTCACCGATGGTGCGCGCGGTGGCGATGTAGTCACTGCCGGCGGTGGTCGCCTTCAGGACCTTGCGCAGCTCAGTCAGCACGCCCGGTGACGTGTACCAGCCGGAAGGATCGATATTGACCGCCGCGAGCATCTGTTCCATGTCCAGAATGTCCGCCCAACTCGTCGGAAGGTCGGCAGTCTGGACCCCGGGGTGGTTCATCACGCCCAGCGGCTCGCCGCCGGTTCCGGTTCCGGCAATGATCGCCTTGTCCACGGCTTGGGCAATCGCGAAGCTCAGGTCATCACGTACCAGCCGCTCGATCGCAGGACTAGATTGCAAGATCAAAGCGCGGCTCATTTCCGTGATGCCGCCGACGAAGTGCGGCGTAAGGGTCACGGCGTCGAAGTCCAGGTCGGATTCCGGCAGCGCCTGCCCCTCAGTCACCCAGCCAACCGACAGACCGGCCCCGGCTTTCGGAATCGAGACATTGCCGACCAGCCCGCTCAGAGTGCGAACGCCCAGGTTTTTGACCAGCAGTGAATTACGAAGCGGCCCGATAAACAGGTCATCGCGGTGATCGGTGCCCACCAGGTCACCGGCAGACGTGGTTGTGGTTGCGCGGCTCTCCAGTGCAGACAGCGGCACAAGGATGCCGCCATGCTTGGCAGGCCCGTGACGGCGCTCCAGCTCGGCGTGCATCTCAGCCTCGGCACCGGCAATCGCGCGGCCCTCCATCCCGGCGCGCAGGACGTTCAGCAGCGATACGCGCGACTCCAGGCCGCCCCGGTTGTCGCCGTGTACCGGCTCGCCCGTCATGTTGCGTTCCTGCTCGCTCAGGAAGCTGGCGCGGCTCTCTGCGGCCTCCAGCTCGGTGATGCGGGTCTTGATGGTGTCGAACTTGGCGGACTCGTCAGCAGTGAGCGCGCGGTTCTCTTTCTCAGCACCGGCCACGATGGCGCGGGCTTCGGATACGGCGGCAGACTTCTGCTCGCGGATGGTCTGGATTTGCATTGAAACTCCGGGTTGAATTTGGGATTCCCGTCGTATCAATTACAACTGTAAACACGTGCTGGCAAACAACATTACTGGCGATATATGGCGACACTTGGCGACTATTGATGCTGTTGCTGGATTGCGCCGATTTGCGCGGAAATAGCGATGGAACCTCTTGTTCCACCGCTATCCATTTCAGAATCCGCCCGATACCTTCCGGTATTCGTCCAACGGTGTAACGCTTGTAACGGATGTAACGGCAGAATCCGGGGACGGAGACAGGTAGCGACTCCACGCATCGTGCAAGCTCTCGCGCTTGTATCCCTTCATCGGCTCTCCCCCTATCCGTACAGTTGTCGGGCTGATTTGATACTGCTTTAGACGATAGGACAGGCTCCGGGTATCAAGCGGCTTCCCACGTAGATCTCCCCACGGCGATTCGTCCAAGCTGTTCAATCGGTTGACGATATCGTGACTCGACATGGCTTCCGCGCTTCCGAATATCCTTTGCAGGTCTCGGAGTAGCTGGATTCCCAAGCTCCCTCCGCCTTCGGATTTTGCCGTTACAGCCGTTACAGCCGTTACACGCGCCAGCTCCGGCCACTCCTCTCCGGCCGCATCGGCCACGGCAATCAATGGCTCCCACACGTCCGCGTCCCGGTCCTGGACTTCGGGCGGCATCTCGGGAAACACGTCTGTCACGTCGCCCTCGATCTGCCGTGACCACTTCGCCAGCTTTGCGCCGATGCGCTCGGCTTCCGGCCCGTTGATCCTTCGCCGGTACGGCTCGACAACCTCGTGTGGTGCGCGTCGCCTCATTCGAATGACAACACTGCGGGTCATGATCGTGTCAGGCAGTCCGCCCAAGCCCGCCAGCGCGACGGCGCAGTACGCGGGGATTTCCTCCGTGAACACCTCCTTGCCTCGCACGACACAGCGCCCAGCGGTCGAATGCTTCCGATGGCCGGAGTTCAGAAGTCCCCGGATTTCTTCGTTGTCCTTCGCCTTGGGTCCGAACACGGTGTCGATCTCGTCATACAGAATGGTCGGGCGACCATCTTCATCTCCCACTTTGCGGAACAGATAGGCGGGCGTGACGTTGACGGATTCCACGGCGCGCGGGACGAGCAGCTCAGTCACTTCCAACACGCGACTTTTACCGCTGCCAGGCTCGGGCGACAGCACCGCCAGACGGGGCGTTGAATCCCATGCGTCCATTAGATGCGTGTGCGCGATCCACAGCGTGTGCGCGACTTGCGCCTCGTTGTCCGGGTACGCGACGAAACGCCCGATGTAATCGAACACGTCGCGCAACAGGTCCGCTCCACTGATAGCGCCAGATTCCTTCCGGGCGCGTTCCTCCAAGCTCAGGCGGTCACCGTCCACTCATCACCTCCGGCAACGGGGTTTCCAGCACCTGCCGCAGGTCGAACATCTTCAACGCGAGCCGATACAGTCGCTGCGGGCAATCGCCCGGCATCGGCCCACCGCGCGCGGCCAACTCGACTACGTGTTGCAGATACGTCAGGTCGGGCAGTACCGCGTCCAGCGCGAGCGCGAAGGCGGAAAGACGCCATTGCAGTTGGTTGTAGGGGCTGGCATGATCTGGGTGTCGGCTCTCGCCAGAAACGACGCCCGCGAAGTCCGCCATGATCGGCGGATTTTGCTTTTGTGGATTCATGCGATGCCCACCTCCCGGCGGTGCCGGCGCAGGATCCGATCAGCCGCGCCCCGGCGGTATTCAGCCTCGGGAACCGGCAGTTGGTCGGAGTGGCATTGGGCGATCAGATAGGCCGCCGTCCGCAGGTCTGCGGGGATCTCCAGTGCGCTGCCGAACTCGGTCTCGGGGTCGAACCCGATAAAGCCCGCGACCTCAGCCTCGGCACTATCCAGATGGCTCTGCAACACAATGTCCAGGCCGGCATCTGGAACCTCGCGCAGCAGAGCGCGATACTCGGCAAGTGACAGCCAGCTCATGCCGCCACCGCCTGCTGCGAGTCAATCCAGCGCTCGAATGCCTCGGTGTCGATATAGACGCGCCGGCAAACTCGCACAATCGCGCCGTGGTCAGCTAGACCATTTTCGCGCTCATTGAAGATATACCAGCGCAGTTGGTTCTCGGAGAACGGCGATGCAGCCGCGAAGTCTGTAACGGATTTCAGATTGCGCTTCATTTCTACCTGCCTCACTTATGCCCACTATTGGGCGGTGTGGTCAGGTTGGGCGTTTACGGGAAACGCCTCTAGGAACCTATTATTTTTTTTGCTTGTAACTCACGGCGCCGTGGGCTTCAAAGAACTCCATGAACTCGGTCGCGGCTTTACCCTTCTTCGCCAGCGCGGCGCGGATTGCCTCTACGCTTACTCCATATTTCTCCGCCAAATGCTCTTTTGCTGCGTTCGCACTTGTGGGGATATTCGGGTTTCTCGTCATCGCCTCAAACTCCAGTGCGATATCGCTCGGGTTGATCCTCGGAGCCTGCCCGGCCTTGCGCCTTTGCTTGTCGGGCAAGTTATCCGCCCATCCGCGCAGGATTGCAGTTGCAACTTTCAGATCCAACTTGCTCAGCGTTTCTCCGCGCTCAAGCGTGTCCGCCATTTCCCGCACCCACTGCCTCTGGCTTGCAGCGACCTCTCGGTATTCGTCGTCTGGCATCGGAAACTCAAGCCCTGCGTCTTTGGTGCTCATGCCTCATCCCCCAGCTTGTCCGCGATGCCGGCAAGCGTCGCCCGGACGTGATCGGTGTTCTGGTGGCTGTAACGCAACGCCATGACCAGCGTGCTCTGCCCAAGCGCAGCCGCGACTTGCGCCAGAGTCGCACCACAGTCGGTCAGATAGGTGGCCGTCGTGTGCCGTAGATCGTGAAAGCGGAAGTCCTCCAGTCCGGCAGCATCGCGAACAAATCGCCATGGCTTGTCCATGTTCGCAGGGGCGGCGTCGGTGCGGCCCTTGAACACCCATCCATCTCCCGTGGGGTCGCGCTCCAGTTGCGCCTGTAGCGCCGCCTGCGCCCCGCCGACTACCGGGATGCGTCGCGGTTCGCCATTCTTGGTCCGCTCAATCACCAACTCCCACTCGACTAGATCAACATCTTCCCAGCGCAGGAATCGCAGGTTGGAGTAGCGCGCGCCGGTCGCCAGCGCCAGCGTGACCAGCAGGTGCACGTTCGGGTCAGCAGACTCCCGGCACGCCTTGAACAGCGCCTTACGCTCATCATCGGAAAGGAAGCGGATCACGCCGTTACTCTCGGCAGCTTTGGGAGCACTCAGGACGGGATTGGCCGGCAACAGCCCTTCCACCTTCCACGCCCATTTGCAGACGGCGCTGGCGGCGGCTAGGTAGCGGTTGATGGTCGCCCCGCTGATGGGATCCCCGTAACGGTTCGTTCGCTTCGCCAGCTCCACCTTAGCTTCTGAAAATACGCGCGCCTTCAGCCGGTCTAGCGTCGTGTGGCCGTACTGCTCACGCCACCATGCCAGCAGCGCGACCGTCCCGGCTTTGTCGCGGTTGTTCTTCTTCGTCGGCAGGTATTCTGCGATGAACCTGTCTATCAGGTCGGCAAAGGTGATCCGCCGATCTGCGGTGGTCGGCACGAACACGCCGTGGCCTAGGTCAGACTCCACCTTCGCGGCCCACGCCCTGGCGTCGGTCAGCCGCTTGAACGTTCGCGTCCTGGGCTTCTCGCCCTTCAGTCGCACCTTGACGCGGTAGCTTGTCCCGCCCGTTCCGGTAGTGCGCTTTTCAATGGTCGCCATTGGCTTCTGTTGGTGGTTGTGTCCCGCATTTGTCCCACGGGACAATCAGGATTGCAACTCTAAAACGCTAAGCCATTGATTTTGTTGGTGCCCGGACCGGGAATCGAACCCGGATAGCCTTGCGGCTGACGGATTTTAAGTCCGTTGCGTCTACCAGTTCCGCCATCCGGGCTGAGGAGGCGCGCTGCAGCACGGCCATTGTACGGACGCGGCCCGGCTCAGAGAACTTTCGGCCACTCATGCGGCGGTTTGCCGGTTTCGCTACAGCGGGGTTTCACGGGATGCGAACCGATTGGGGCGAGACACTGTCCGTGATACGGGCATTTCAACCTGCCGCATGGGTTGACGCCCGCCAGCACCAAACCCGCCCACACCCGGAGGGAATCATCCATGTCCAAATACATCAAGTTCGGCGCCATGATCGCCACGTCCACGGTGGTGATGTTCATCCTGATGTACCTCAACACCTACGCGACCGACCACATCTTCTTCAGCGAGACCCGCGTTTACATGGCGATCGTCATGGGCGCATCCATGGCCATCGTGATGCTTCTTTTCATGCTCAAGATGTATGAGAGCGCCGCAACCAACGTCGCCATTCTGGTCGGCAGCGTGGCCGTTTTCGCGCTTGCCTTGTGGCTGGTCCGCAGCCAGGAGACCGTGGACGACGTCTCCTACATGCGGGCGATGATTCCGCATCACTCGATCGCCATCCTCACCAGCGGCCGCGCCCACATCCGCGATCCGCGTGTGCGCGAACTTGCCGACGGCATCATCGAGGCGCAGGTCCGCGAGATCGACGAGATGAAGACGCTCATCAAGGACCTGGAGGCCAACCCGGTGCCCAAGGGTGCGCCGGACCTGCCGCCGGTTCAGCCTGAATAGCGGCGGCGCCGGCGTCATTTCTTTGCTTTAAAGTAGACAGCGATGCCAATCCCACACCTGCTACTGCGTGTCCTGCTTTGCCTGGCGCTGATCCTCAATGGATCGGGTCTCGCCGTGGCTGCCACGCAGATGCATGTGCAGCACGTCGGCATGGCCGATGCGGTGTCCGCCACGGATGACCACGAGGACTGCGCTGGTCACGCGCAGCGGGCAGTGCATGACAGCTCCGGTGCATCCTGCGACAGCCATTCCCTGGCCGCGGATTGCTGTGAGGGCTCGTCGTGTGACGCGGCCTGCCCGGCAGGGATGCTGTGGACCGTCACCGTGCCGGCGCAGGCCTGGACGCTCCCGCCGCAGGTGCTGGTCGACCACCAAACGATCTCCGACCACGCGGCGCCGGTGCTGCAGGGTCGATACCGACCTCCGATCGGTTAAGTCCGGTCGCCCGCCACGGGCGGCCGTTTCCATTTGCCTTCCATACGCGCGTGCTCGACGCGGTGGCGGCAAGTGTCGAGCGATTCCGCCTTTGCGCGGACGACGACTTATCCGAATTCACGGAGTGATCCATGTCTACCGACTCTTCCGACCGCCCTCCGGCGGCGCCTTCCCGACGACGTTTCGTCACGGGCCTGGCCGCTGGCGGCCTCGCTGCGGGCATGGGCCTCTGGCGGCTGCCGGCGTTCGCCGCCGCGGGCCAGACCCCGGCGCTGCAGATCCTCAGCGGCACCGATTTCGACCTGTCCATCGGCGGCTCGATGGTCGATTTCACCGGCCGCGCGCGGCCGGCGATCACGGTCAATGGCTCGCTGCCCGCACCGCTTCTGCGCTGGCGCGAAGGCGACACGGTGACGGTGCGCGTGGCCAACCGGCTGCGCGATGCGTATTCGTCCATCCACTGGCACGGCATCCTGCTGCCGGCCAACATGGACGGTGTCCCGGGCCTGAGCTTCGACGGCATCGCTCCCGGCGAGACCTACACCTACAAATTCCAGCTGCAGCAGTCCGGCACCTACTGGTACCACAGCCACTCGATGTTCCAGGAGCAGGCGGGCCTGTACGGCCCGATCATCGTTGAACCGCGTGCTCCGGCGCCCTACCACTACGACCGCGAGCATGTGGTGCTGCTGTCGGACTGGACCGACATGGATCCCACCGCGCTGTTCCGGCGCATGAAAAAGGACTCCAGCTTCGACAACTACTACCAGCGCACCGTCGGCGATTTTGTTCGCGACACACGCGAGGACGGCCTGTCGGCGACGTTGCAGGACCGGAAGATGTGGGGGCAGATGCGCATGACGCCGTCCGACATCTCCGACATCAACGGCCACACCTACACCTTCCTGATGAATGGCACGGCGCCGTCGGGCAACTGGACCGGCCTGTTCAAGCCCGGCGAAAAAGTCCTGCTACGCTTCATCAACGGCTCGGCGATGACCTATTTCGACGTGCGCATTCCCGGCCTGAAAATGACCGTGGTCGCCGCCGACGGGCAGTACATCCACCCGGTTTCCGTCGACGAGTTCCGCATTGCCGTGGCTGAGACGTTCGACGTGCTGGTCGAGCCGGCGGGAGCGGACGCGTTTGCGATCTTCGCCCAGGACATGGGCCGTACCGGCTACGCGCGCGGCACGCTGGCCGTGCGCCAGGGCCTGCAGCCGCCGGTGCCACCGCTGGATCCCCGGCCGCTGTTGACCATGGACGACATGGGGCATGGCGGGATGGATCACGGCGGCATGGACCCCCGCAGTGGCGCCCAGAGTGCAGGAGGGAGTGCGGCAGGACACGCCGGCATGGACCACTCCGGCCACAACATGAGTGCAATGGCCGGCATGGACCACTCGGCCGACGGCATGCAGCAGCATCCTGCCAGCGAGACCGGCAACCCGCTGGTCGACATGCAGGCGATGTCCCTGGCTCCGAAGCTGGACGATCCGGGCATGGGCCTGCGTGACAACGGCCGCAAGGTGCTGACCTACGGCGTCATGAAGAGCCTGTTCGACGATCCCGACGGCCGCGAGCCCAGCCGCGAGGTCGAGCTGCACCTGACCGGGCATATGGAGAAGTTCGCCTGGTCGTTCGACGGCCTCAAGTTCGCCGATGTTGAACCCCTGCGGCTCAACTACGGCGAGCGTCTGCGCATCGTGCTGGTCAACGACACGATGATGGGCCACCCCATCCACCTGCACGGCATGTGGAGCGATCTGGAGGACGAGAACGGCAATTTCCACCTGCGCAAGCACACCGTGGATATCCCGCCGGGCACCAAGCGCAGCTATCGCGTCCGCGCCGACGCACTGGGCCGCTGGGCCTTCCACTGCCACCTGCTTTACCACATGGAAGCCGGAATGATGCGCGAAGTGAGGGTCGAGGAATGAGCCGCGTAAATATTCCCGCCGCGTTGGCACTCGCGCTGGGTCTGGCACTGCATGGCACCGCCGTTGCGCAGCACCATCACGGCCACGCCGCCTCGACGCCGGCACCTGTCGCACAGGACCCCTCCGGCCATGAGGGACACGACGCGACAAACCACGGCGCGATGGATCACTCAGTGGGACAAGGCACGCCACCCAGCGAGCCGATCACGCCGATTCCCACAGTGACCGACGCTGATCGCACGGCCGCATTCCCGGTCCTGCACCGCCCCATGCAACACGCCCCGGAGATCAACAGCTACGTCGTTTTCAACCGGCTCGAGGCGTGGGACGCTGACCCGGGAACCGGCCAGGCCTGGGAGGGAGAAGCCTGGATTGGCAGCGACATCAATCGCCTCTGGCTGCGCACCGACGGCGAGCGGATCGGCGGCAGGACCGATGCGGCGGAACTGGAGGTCTTCTACGGTCGCAGCGTTTCGACGTGGTGGGATGTCCTGGCGGGCATCAAGCACGACTTCAATCCGGGCGAATCACAGACCTGGGCCGCCTTCGGCGTGCAGGGTCTGGCCCCGATGAAATTCGACGTCTCGGCCACCGCCTACGTCGGCGATTCCGGCCAGACCGCAGCCAACCTGGAGGCGGAATACGAACTGCTGCTGACCAACCGGTTGATCCTGCAGCCGCTGCTCGAGATCACCGCGTTCGGCAAGGACGATCCACAGCGCGGCGTCGGTTCCGGATTGAGCTCGATGGAAGCCGGAGCGCGCCTGCGCTACGAGATCAACCGCCGTTTCGCCCCCTATGTGGGCGTGTCCCACGAACGTGTTTTTGGCAACACCGCCGACTTCCGCCGCGCCGATGGCGAAAACACCCGTGACACCCGCCTGGTGGCGGGCGTGCGCATCTGGTTCTAACGGAGCACCAACCATGCAACGCAATCGTCTCGTCTTCCTGACCCTCGCCCTCGCCTCCGCACATGCGCTCACCGCGTGTGCCGCAGCGCCGGACCACAATCCCGCGATGGCTACTGCAGCGACACCCGCAAGCCCATCGCAAACCGCCGTCCACACTCCGGTCCCGAACGAATCGGCGCTGCCGATGATGGTCGTCAGCAAGAGCGCGAGCTGCGGCTGCTGCCACCTGTGGGTGGAGCACATGGAAAAGGCCGGCTTCACGGTGGAGGTTGTGAATACCGAAGACCTCAATCCCATCAAGGAGCGCGTTGGCGTGCCCTACGGCAAGGGCTCGTGCCACACCGCGGAAGTCGGCGGCTATTTCGTCGAGGGCCATTTACCCGCCGACGACATCAAGCGCCTGCTCGCCGAGCGTCCCGATGCCAAGGGCCTGGTTGTGCCCGGCATGCCGGCCGGCTCGCCGGGCATGGAGCTCCCCGACGGACGCGTGCAGCCGTATGTCGTCGAGCTGGTCGCCAACGACGGCACCACATCGGAGTTCGCCCGCCACGGGAATTGAGCCGCCCCGCACACACCCAGCCGCCGCAGATCCTGCCATCGCCATCGCCGCCCCCGGGAGGGACCCATGAACAACCCCCATCACCACAAGGACTCCGCTGAAGGGAGCGCGGTCACCGATCCGGTCTGTGGCATGCAGGTGGATCCTGAGACGACCGCACACCACGCCGAGCACGAAGGCACGACCCACCACTTCTGCTCGGCCCGCTGCCAGGAGCGCTTCGTCGCTGATCCGGCACGCTACCTTGACCCGCAAGCCGCAGACGCGGCTCCGCCGGCTGTGGAAGCGGCGATCTACACCTGCCCCATGCATCCCGAGATCCGGCAGGAAGGCCCGGGCACGTGCCCGATCTGCGGCATGGCGCTGGAACCGGAAATGCCGGGCCTGGACGATGAGGAAAATCCGGAGCTGCGTGATTTCAGCCGCCGCTTCTGGTGGACCCTGCCGCTTTCGGTCGTCGTGATGGTGCTGGCGATGTTCGGCCACCGCTTCCCGGCGCTTGCGGTGGCGGCGCGCACCTGGATGGAATTCGCACTCACCCTGCCGGTGGTGCTGTGGGCGGGCGCGCCGTTCTTCGTGCGCGGCGTGCAGTCGGTCCGCAACCGCAGCCCCAACATGTGGACGCTGATCAGCATGGGCGTGGGCGCCGCGTTCGGCTACAGCGTGGTGGCGACGCTCGCACCCGACCTGTTCCCGGAATCGTTCCATGAGCACGGCCGGGTCGGGGTTTACTTCGAAGCCGCCTCGATGATCATCTCGCTGACCCTGCTTGGCCAGATGCTCGAGCTGCGCGCCCGGTCCAAGACCTCCACGGCGCTGAAGGCACTGCTGGGACTCGCCCCGAAGACCGCGCGCCGGCTGAACGATGACGGCACGGAAGAGGATGTCGAGCTCAGCCACGTCCACGTCGGCGATCGCCTGCGTGTCCGTCCGGGCGAAAAGGTGCCGGTGGATGGCGAGGTGATCGAGGGCAGCTCCAACGTCGACGAGTCGATGCTCACCGGCGAGCCCATCCCGATCGAGAAGAGCCCCGGTTCCAAGGTCATCGGCGCCACCCTCAACGAAAGTGGTGCGCTGGTGATCCGCGCGGAAAAAGTGGGCTCGGAGACGGTCCTTTCGCAGATCGTGCAGCTGGTCTCTCAGGCGCAACGCTCGCGGGCGCCGATGCAGCGCATGGCCGACAAGGTCTCGTTCTGGTTCGTTCTGGCGGTCATTGCGATCGCCATTGCGACCTTCGTCGTCTGGGGACTTTTCGGCCCCGAGCCGTCGTGGACCTTTGCCATCGTCAACTCGATCTCGGTGTTGATCATCGCCTGCCCCTGCGCGCTCGGGCTGGCGACGCCGATGTCGATCATGGTGGCGACGGGCCGCGCCGCCGGCGAAGGCGTGCTGTTCCGCGACGCGGAAGCCATCGAGAACCTGCGCAAGATCGACGTCCTCATTGTCGACAAGACCGGGACCCTCACCGAGGGACGCCCCGCGTTCCACTCCACCCTGGCGGCCGAAGGCTTCAGCGGGGACGAAGTGCTGCGTCTGGCCGCCAGTCTCGACCAGGGTAGCGAGCATCCTTTGGCGGATGCCATCGTCGCCGAGGCGCGGCGGCGCGAGATGACGCTGGAAACCCCGGAGGCGTTCGAGTCCTCCACCGGCATCGGCGTACGCGGCAAGGTCGGCGGCGCCACCCTGGCGATCGGCAACACCGCGCTGATGGACGAGGTCGGCGTGGATGCGTCGGTACTCGCTAAACCGGCCGAAGCGCTACGCCGTGAGGGCGCCAGCGTCATGTACCTGGCGGTCGACGGTGCCCTGGCTGGCCTGCTGGCGGTTTCCGACCCGATCAAGGCGACCACCGGCGATGCCATCAAGTCGCTGCACGAGGCGGGCCTGAAGATCGTGATGGCCACTGGCGACGGCGTCACCACCGCCAAGGCAGTCGCGGAAACACTCGGCATCGACGAGGTACACGGGGAGGTCCGCCCGCAGGACAAGATTGAACTGGTGCAGAAGCTGCAAGCCGAAGGCCGCAAGGTCGCGATGGCCGGTGATGGCATCAACGACGCCCCTGCCCTCGCCGGCGCCGACGTCGGCATCGCGATGGGCACCGGAACCGACGTGGCGATGTCCAGCGCGCAAGTGACACTGGTGAAAGGCGACCTGCGCGGCATCACGCGGGCGCTGGCGATCTCCAGGCACACCGTCGCCAACATGAAGCAGAACCTGGGCTTTGCGTTTCTGTACAACGCGATGGGTGTGCCGATCGCCGCGGGCGTGCTGTACCCGTTCACCGGACTGCTGCTGAGCCCGATGATCGCCGCGCTGGCGATGAGCCTGAGCTCGGTGTCGGTGGTGGCCAACGCGCTGCGTCTGGGCGCGAAGAAGGCCTGATCGACCGCTTCATGCGGCCAATAAAAAACCCCTGACGAGTCAGGGGTTTCAAATGGAGGCCGAGGTCGGAATCGAACCGGCGTACGCGGATTTGCAGTCCGCTGCATGACCACTCTGCCACCCGGCCGGATGACGTGTGCCACAAGGATAACCCCTGCGGCGGGAGTTGCACTGGACAATCCCCTGAAAAAACAAAACCCCGAAACCGGGGCCTTGTTCGGTGCCACCCCGGCGAACCGTGGTGCCATGTTTGGAGCGGGAAACGAGACTCGAACTCGCGACCCCGACCTTGGCAAGGTCGTGCTCTACCAACTGAGCTATTCCCGCTGACTGAGCCGACTATTGTAGGCATGCAGACAGAACTGTCAACTGCCTCGTGAATCTTCTTTCATCGACGGCCACGCGGCTCGCAGATACGCAAAACCGGACCAGAGCGTAAGCAATGCCGCGGCCGCGAGCAACCACTCTCCGATGGTGAAAATGGGCAGACCGAACAGGGGCTTCTGGTAGAGCAGGAACACCAACGCCAGCATCTGCACGACCGTCTTGATCTTGCCCAGCGTGGCGACCTTCACCTTCGCCCGCTGCCCGAGCTCGGCCATCCACTCGCGCAGCGCGGAGACCGCGATCTCGCGCCCGATGATCACCGCTGCCCACAGGGTCATCCAGACGGTGGGGTGCTTCTGCACCGTCAGCATCAGGGCCACCGCGACCATCAACTTGTCGGCTACGGGATCGAGGAAGGCGCCAAACGCGGAGAACTGGTTGTAGCGCCGCGCGATCCAGCCATCCGCCCAATCGGTGAACGAGGCAAACGCGAAGATCGCCGCCGCCGCCAGGCTCGTCCACTTGAACGGCAGGTAGAAAACGACCACCAGCACCGGGATCAGCGCGATCCGCAGCAGGGTCAGCATGGTGGGTACCGTCAACTTCATCCGTTGCTCCGTGTGCCGTCATCCGGCGCGCCGCCCGCCTCTTCAAGCCCGTGCAAGCTTGCGTAGATACGCTCGGCCAACGCGGCGTTGATGCCGTCGACCCGCGAAATTTCCTCCACCCCCGCCGCCTTGAGTCCACCCAGGCCGCCGAAGTGCCGCAACAGGTTACCGCGTCGGCGCGGGCCAATACCGGGAATGTCCTCCAGCCGGCTCGAACTGCGTGCTTTCTGGCGGCGGCCGCGGTGACCGGTGATCGCGAAGCGGTGCGCCTCGTCGCGCACCTGCTGGACCAGCTGCAATGCCGGCGAGTCGGCGCCCGGGTGCAGCGTGCGCCCGTCGGGCAGCAGCAGGTCCTCATCGCCCGGACGCCGGGCCGGACCCTTGGCCACGCCCACCAGCACGACGCTGTGGATGTCCAACTCGTCCAGCACTGCCCGCGCCTGCGCGACCTGCCCGGCCCCGCCGTCGATCAACAGGATGTCGGGCAGCACGCCGGCCGGCTTGCCCTGCGCGGCCACCGCGCGCTTGAAGCGCCGGCTCAGCGCCTGGTGCATGGCGGCGTAGTCATCGCCCGGCTCGATGCCGGCGATGTTGAAGCGCCGGTACTGGCCACGTACCGGCCCTTCGGCGTCGAACACCACGCACGAGGCGACCGCCGCCTCGCCCATGGTGTGGCTGATATCGAAACACTCGATGCGCCCGGGGAGTTCGTCCATGCCGAGCATCTTCTGCAGATCCTGTGCACGCGCGAGCTGGGCGGCGTGGCTGGTACGCTCGCTGGCGAGGGTGATCTGGGCGTTGCGACGTGCCAGGCCCAGGTAGCCGGCGCGGTCGCCGCGCACGTTCCAGCGCAGCTGCACGCGCCGATCCCCGGCGTGCGACAGCGCGGCCTCGATCAACTCGCGATCGGGGATATCGCGGTCCAGCACGATCTCCCCCGGCGGCAGATGCTCGCCGTAGTACTGGGAGACGAATGCCGCCAGCACTTCCTCCGCGCTCTCGCTGCCGTTGGTCCGCGGGAAGAACGAGCGGGTGCCCAGATTGCGACCATCGCGGAAGGCCAGCAGCATCACGCAGGCCGCGCTGCCCTGCATCGCCACGGCCAGCACGTCCAGGTCGGCCGCACGCCCGTCGACGTACTGGCGTGCCTGCAGCGTGCGGATGGAGCCGAGCAGGTCACGCAGGCGCGCCGCCTCCTCGAAGGCCAGGCGAGCGCTGGCGGCCTCCATGGCGCGGCCCACCTCGTCGGTCAGCTCGTCGCTGCGGCCTTCCAGCATCAGCACGGCGCGGCGCACGCTTTCGGCGTAGGCGTCCGCGTCGACCAGGCCGACGCAGGGGCCGCTGCAGCGCCCGATCTGGTACTGCAGGCACGGTCGGGTGCGGTTGGCGAACACGCTGTCCTCGCAGCTGCGCAGCTTGAACAGCTTGTGCACCAGGTTGAGCGTGTCGCGGACGGCGCCGACGCTGGCGTAGGGACCGAAATACCGACCCGGCACCGAGCGCGGCCCGCGATGCATCGCGATGCGCGGCCATTCCTCGTTGGTCAGCAGCACATAGGGGTAGCTTTTGTCGTCGCGCAGCAGCACGTTGTAACGCGGTTTCAACGACTTGATCAGCTCGTTCTCGAGGATCAGCGCCTCCGTCTCGGTGCGGGTGACGGTGACTTCCATGCGCGCGGTCTGGGCGAGCATGGACATGATCCGCGCCGACTTCGGCGTCGCGTTGAAGTAGCTCGAGACACGGCTTCGCAATGCGCTCGCCTTGCCCACGTACAGCGCCTTGTCATCGGCACTGATCATCCGGTACACACCCGGCGCAGTGCTCAATGTCCTGGCGAACGCCTTGCCATCGAACGCGGGAGTTGCCAGTTTCATGCCACCGGGCCCCTCGTGCTGGAGGGCAATCCAGTCCCGACACACGTGTGGATGCTGTCCACGAGCTCGCGCGGGTCATTGCAAAGGGCAAAGGATGAAGGGGTAAGCATGCACTCCATGGATGGGGCAGATTATGCGTCAGGGCAAGCCCCGGCAGGCCCGTCAGCACTCAAAACCAGGACAACCCGCCCGACGATGACAGCCGAACCCGATCCGCCACCGCCCGCACCAGACCCCCCGCCTCCGCCGCCGGCCAGGCTTGCCGGCGACCCCCGCGCAGCGGCGCTGGCACGGCGCAAACGCATCGCGGTCAGCATGCTTGCCGTCGCTGCGGCGGTGTTCGGCATCGGCACCTGGCTGCGGATCACCCACCCGCATTGGGGTTTCGACCTGCTGGTGGCCATGGCCGAGGCGGCGATGGTCGGCGGCCTGGCGGACTGGTTCGCGGTGGTGGCGCTGTTCCGGCACCCGCTGGGACAGCGCTGGATTCCGCACACCGCCATCATTCCCAACAAGAAGGTGGCGCTGGGCCGCTCGCTGGCGAACTTCATCAGCGACCACTTCCTGGAAAGCGGCGAGGTGCTGCGGCGGGTGGAGGAGTTCAACCCGGGCCAACGCTTGGCAATCGCGCTGGCCAATCCGGTGCACGCGGACCGGATCGGCGCGTTCGTGGTCAGCGTCGCGCCCCACCTGCTGCAGCTGATGGACAGCGAGCGCCTGCATCGGTTCCTGCTGGGACTGGTCCGCGAGCAGTTGCAGCGCGCCGATGTCGCCGAGCTGGGCAGCCAGCTTCTTGAGGTGATGACCCAGGACCGCCGCCACCAGGCGCTGCTGGACAGCGTCCTGCGCGATGTCGGCGACCTGCTCGCCAACGAAGACACCCAGCACCTGATCGCCGGCAAGATCTCGCCGCGCTTGTGGTCGGTGCTGCGGCTGACTCGCCTCGATGACGCCGTCGCGGAAAAGCTTGCGGCTAAAATCATCGCCGGTGTCAGCGACCTGATCACCGACATGGCCGAGGACCAGGAACACGAGCTGCGCCAGCGCTTTGACAACTACGTGGACGCATTCATCGATCGCCTGCGCACGGATCCGTCGCTGCAGGACAAGGTTTCGGCGCTGCGCGACCGGGTACTGGATGATCCGGCGCTGGCGCGCTATCTGCGCGAGTCCTGGACCCAGGTGCTGGACTGGGTGCGCGATGACCTGCAGCGCCACGACTCGGCGATCGCGGGCAAGGTCGCTGACGCGTCGCGTGCGGTCGGCGACAAGCTGGCCAGCGATCCAGCCGTGCAGGCCTGGCTGAACCAGTGGGTGCTGGACACCCTCGGCCCGCTGATCGAAAAGTATCGCGGCAATATCCGCGACTTCATCGTCGAACGCGTGGAGCGCTGGGACACCCGCGAGCTGGTGCGCGAACTGGAATTGAGCGTCGGCAGCGACCTGCAGTACATCCGCTACAACGGCACCGCGATCGGCGCGCTGATTGGCGGACTGCTGTACGCGACGGTGCGCCTGATCGAGTGGCTCGCATGATCGCCGGTGACCCCGCCGGCAGGATCGCGGTGCGACCGGTCGCACGTATGCGGGCACTCATGCGCCGCTGGTACTCGGTGCTGCACGGCGAGCGCTGGTTTCCGCACGTTCCACTCGCCCTTGCCTTGGCCATCGGCGGAGTGCTGCTGCTGCGCCTGGACTTCGGCGCGGACTGGCGGACCTACCTGTACGGAATGCTGGACGGCCACTTCGCCGTCCGCCCCCAGCGGCTGCCGGGACTGTTGATCGGCGGTGGCATGCTGATCATGGCCGGAGGCCTGCTGTCGCGCTCCCGGTTGGCCTGGAGCATGGCGTTGTTGTTTGCCCTCACCGGCGTCACCAGCCTGCTGCTGGGACAGGCCCGTTCGCACATGCTGCTGGCCTACTTCGTGGTGATGCTGCTGGCACTGTTCATCGCCTGGCGGCAGTTCGACCGCAGCAGCGTTGCCGCCAGCACCCTGTTCGCCGTGACCTCCGTGGTCATGCTGCTGATGTACGCGACGTTCGGCGCCTACTACCTGGGCGGCGATTTCGACCCGCCGATCACCGATCTGGTCAGCGCGCTCTACTACGCCATGGTCACGATGAGCACCGTCGGCTTCGGCGACATCACGCCTCAGACGTCGGAAACCAAACTGTTCACGATCTCGGTGATCGTGCTGGGCGTCGCTGTGTTCGCGACCTCCCTGACCGCCGTCATCGCGCCGATGGTCAGCAACAGCCTGAAACGCATCGTTACGCAAAAGGGGACACGCATGAAACGCGAAGACCATTTCGTCGTCATCGGCAGCGGCTCGCTGGCGATCAACACCGCGCGCGAACTGGCGCGCCGCGGCAACAAGGTGACCCGCCTGCTGCGCGCGCCGCCCGAGGACAGCGACAGCCGCGAGATGGATATCGTCATCGGCGATCCGAGCAGTACCGACGTGTTGCGCGAGGCCGGCGCAGACCGCGCCGAGGCGGTGCTGGCGATGCTGGTGGACGACTCGGAGAACGCCTTCGTGATCCTTGCGGTGAAAGAGCTGGGCGGCACGGCGCGCACCGTGGCCGCCGTCAACGATGCGAAGCATCTGAGCCGGGTCAAGCTGGCCCAGCCCGACGTGGTGATCTCACCGCAGGTGCTGGGCGGTGAACTGACCGCGATGCTGCTCAGCGGCGAGGAAGTGACCCCGGATTTCGTGATGAAGCACGTGTTCCAGCGCAAGGACGAAGCTGCGGGCTTCTAGCGCGTTCCACTCGCGGACCGCATCAGGGTTTCGGCCCGGGCAAGGTCCTCGGCCGTATCCACGCCGGGCGGGAAGGGCTCGGGCGTCAGCGCCACCGCGATGCGGTGCCCGGCCTCCAGCACGCGCAACTGCTCCAGCAGCTCGATCTGCTCCAGGCGACCCGGTCGCATCGCCGCGAAACGCTGCAGGAATCCGGCCCGGTACGCGTAGATTCCGATGTGTCGCAGCCACGGACCGCCTTCAGGCATCCGCGTGCGATCAGCGGCAAAGGCCTGGCGCGGCCACGGCACCGGCGCGCGGCTGAAGTAGAGCGCGTCGCCGTTGGTGGCACGCACCAGCTTGACCGCGTTCGGGTCCAGCAGCGTCCCGACCTCATCAATCGGCGCCGCCAGGGTCGCCATTTCCGCGCCGCTGCTGGCAAGCAATGCAGCCACCGCGCGAATCCCCGCCGCGGGTGCGAACGGCTCGTCGCCCTGCAGGTTCACCACGATGGTGTCCTCGCTCCAGCGGGCGATGCGCGCGCACTCTGCGAGGCGGTCGGTGCCGGAAGCGTGCGCGGCGGAAGTCATCGCCACCTGCACGCCGGCACCCTCCAGCGCCTCGGCAATGCGCAGGTCATCGGCCGCGACCCAGACGTCGCGTGCTCCCGCCGCCAGCGCGCGACGGGCGACATGCAGCACCATCGGCTCGCCGGCGATGAGGCGCAGTGGTTTGCCGGGCAGCCGGGTCGCGTCATGCCGTGCCGGGATCGCGACAACAAAGTCGAGAGCGCTATCCGCTCGCGTACCGGTCGCTTGATTCATGCCTTGCCGACCTGCCCGATCCGGTCCAGCAGCGACACCCAGAACCCTTCCGGCAGCTCCGCGCTGACCGGCACGCTGAAGAACGCGTCGGTCGCGAAGCCCGCGCACTTGACCGCGTCCTTCTCGGTCATCAGGACGGGCAGGGGACTGCCGAACTGGAAGTCCTCGGCGCGATAGCGGTGGTGGTCGGCGAAGGCATGCGGCACGACCGCGATGTCCAGCGCCCGCAGCATCGCGAAGAAACGCTCGGGATTGCCGATTCCCGCGACGGCGTGCACGCGGTGGCCGGCAAAAGCGGCCAGCGGACGCGGCCTGCCCCCCAGCACGGGGACGGCATCGTGGCTGGCCAGCCGCATCGGCCACTCGCCGAACCCGGTGCCGTTGACGTCGCTGACCGGCGCATTGGCGACGTTGATAACGCGGAAGTCGCAGGCATCGCCACGCGGCGGCAACTCGCGCAGCGGCCCGGCCGGAAGCAGGCGGCCGTTGCCGTAACGGCGTGCGCCATCGACCACCTCGATCTCGATGTCGCGTTTGAGCCGGTAGTGCTGCAGGCCGTCGTCGCACAGGATGATGTCGCAGCCGGCCTTTGCCAGCGCCGCCGCCGCTGCCGCGCGGTCCCGGTCGGCGCGCAGCTTGACGCCGGTGCGGCGCGCCATCAGCACCGGCTCGTCGCCGCCGACGGTCGGCGCGGTGCTCGCCTCCACCCACACCGGCGATCCCGCGTCGGTGCGGCCGTAGCCGCGGCTGGCGATGCCCGGTGTCCAGCCCTCCTGCTGCAGCCGGTTTGCCAGCGCGATGGTCAACGGGGTCTTGCCGGCCCCGCCGGCGGTGATGTTGCCCACCACCAGCACCGGAACGCCCGGATGGCGACGCCGCAACAGGCCGACGCGATAGAACCAGCGCCGCAGCCCGGTCAGGATGCCGTACAGCCACGCCAGGGCGCGCGCGAACAGCGGCACCGGCAGGTCGCTGTACCAGTACGCCGGCTGATGCTCGCGCCGCCGCGCGGGGCCGGTACTCATTGCGGCTCCCGGAACTGCATGCGGTGCAAGTGGGCGTACAGACCATCGCGCGCCAGCAGTTCGTGGTGGGTGCCGCGCTCGACGATCCGGCCCTCGTCCAGCACCAGCACCTGGTCGGCGTGTTCGATGGTCGACAGGCGGTGGGCGATCACCAGCGTGGTGCGGTCGGGCATCAGTCGCTCCAAAGCGTCCTGCACCAGTCGTTCCGACTCGGTATCCAGGGCCGCGGTTGCCTCGTCAAGGATCAGGATCGGCGCGTCCTTCAGCATCGCCCTGGCAATCGCCAGGCGCTGCCGCTGGCCGCCCGAAAGGCTGCTGCCCTTGGCACCGATCGGGCTGTTGACGCCGCCCGGCAGCCGCTCGACGAACTCGGTCGCGTTGGCACCGCGGATGGCTGCCTCCAGGCGGTCCGCCGGCGGCTGCTCGAGCTCGCCGTAGGCCACGTTGGCGGCGATGGTGCCGTCGAACAGCATCACGTGCTGGCCGACCAGCGCGATCTGCCGGCGGAGGTCCGCCAGCCGGTAGGCGTCCAGCGGCTGGTCGTCCACCAGGATCTGGCCGGACTCCACCTCATAGAAGCGAGGGATCAGCTTGATCAGGGTCGACTTGCCGCTTCCGGAGCGGCCGACGATCGCCGTGACCGTGCCCGGCCTGGCGATGAAACTGACATCGCTGAGTGCGTTGCGGGCCTGGCCGGGATAGCGCGCAGACACGTCGCGGAATTCGATCTTGCCGCGGGCGCGCTGCAGGGGCTGGGTGCCCGCGTCGGGCTCGTCGTCGGCGTCGATGACGTCAAACAGGCGCTGCGCGGATGCCACCCCGCGCTGGAGCATGCCCTGCACGTTGGTGAGCTGCTTCAGCGCCGGGATGATGGCCATCATCGAGGTCATCAGGACCACGAAGCTGCCCGCGTCCATCCGGCCCGCCTGCGCTTCGCGGCCGGCAAAGAACAGCAGCATCGCCAGGCCCACCGCGCCCATCAGCTGCACCAGCGCCGAGGAGATGCTGCGGGTCGACTCCACCTTCATGCTCAGCTTCAGATGGTGGTTGGCCTGTTCGGTGTAGCGCTCCAGCTCGACGCCCTGCGCGCCGTAGACCTTGACCTCCTGCTGGTTCGCCAGCGCCTGGTCGGCCGACTGCAGCAGCTGCGCGCCGCTTTCCTGGATGCGGTGGCTGACCCGCCGATAGCGCCGGCCGACCTTGTCCATCACCCACCCCAGCGGCGGCGCGAGGATCAGGATCAGGATCGTGACCTGCCAGCTCGTCCACAGCATCACCCCGACCATCACGATGGCCTGGAGGGACTGCTGCAGCATGACCTTCATCGCATCGATGGCCGCCTGCGCGACCTGGTCACTGTCGGAACTGAGCTTGACCAGCATCGAGGGGACCGGCTCGGCATCGAAGCGCTGGCCGGGCAAGCGCAGGTACTTGCCGAGCACCTGCACGCGCAGGTCGCGGGCGATGCTGCGGCCCGCCCGCGCCATGCTGACGTCGGTCAGGTAGCCGGCAATGCCGCGGGCCACGAACAGGCCGACGATGGCGAGCGGCAGCACCAGACTGGCCGCGGCGTCCCGTGCGATAAAGGTCTGGTTGATGATGGGACGCATCAGCCAGGTAAAACCGCCGCCGGCCAGCGCCTCGATCACCATGCCCACCAGGCCGACCCCGAGCAGGGCGCGATAGGGCCTGGACAGGGTCAGCAACCGGCGGTAGATCTGCCAGGGCGAGGTGGCTTCGGTCACTGGATCGGATCCTGGGCCGCAGCATCCGCTTCCGGCGAGGCGGTGGCGGTCATGATCCGGCGGAAGCCCAGCTGGCCCAGCGCGTCATACACCGTCACCACGGCCTGGTAGGGCGTGCGCGCATCGGCCCGCAGCATCACCGGGCGCTCGCGCTCCGCGCCGGCGACTTCCGAGATTATGGCTTTCAACGAATCAACGTCGTTGCGCAGCACCTCGCGGTCATCGACGAAGTAGCGCCCGTCCGCATTGACCAGCACCACCAGCGGCTGGGTCGCCTCGATCTGCTCGCCGGCCGCGCGCGGCAGCTCCAGCTGGATGACCGAGCGCGCGTCGAACGTGGCGGTGACCACGAAGAAGATGATCATCACCAGGATCACGTCGATCAGCGGAACAAGGCTGATCTCTGGCTCGTCATCGGCCCGATGGTCGCGGATGCGCATGGACGGTCAGTCCACCAAGGCGGGCGTGCGCAGCTGCGCTTTCACCGCCGGCGCGGCGGGGCGCGCGTTTTCCAGGGTATCCAGCAACTGGATCGCCTCGTGCTCCATCTCGACGATGTAACCGGCGATGCGGCCGCGGTACCAGCGATGCGCCATCAGTGCCGGAATGGCGACCACCATGCCGGCGGCCGTGCAGACCAGTGCCTTGCCGATGCCGCCGGCCAGCTGGTTCACGTCGCCGATGCCGTGATCAAGGATGCCCAGGAACAGCTGGATCATGCCCACCACGGTGCCGAACAGACCAAGCAGAGGGCCGGCGGATGCCACCGAGCCGAGCGTGTTGAGGTAGCGCTCCATCTTGTGCACCAGATGGCGGCCGACATCCTCGATGCGCTCGCGGATCTGCTCGCGCGGGCGCTCACGCACGTCCAGCGCGGCGGCCAGCAATTCGCCCAGGGGCGACGTCGCCCGCAGCGATTCGATGTGGGCGGGGTCGAGCGCGCCGCCACTGGCCCAGGTTCGGACTTCGTTGCCCAGACCGGGTGGCAGGACATGCGCGCGTCGCAGCGTCCAGGCGCGCTCCACGATCAGCGCCACGGCCAGCGCCGACAGCATCAGGATAGGAATCATCGGCCATCCACCCGCCTTGACCAGTTCCAGCACGCGCCAACCTCCGGCCTGGGGCCGATTCAATCCGGTCGATAGGATAGCCCAGCCGCAGCCTCCACCAAGGTCTTATTCTCGCGCCGGGCCGCATCCCACAGCCGTGGACGTGCGGCCCGTCGCGTTTCCACGGCGATGCCGGCTTTTCCCATGCGAATGCGGATCGCCCCGTCCTGCGCCGTGTCCGGCGTGGCAGCGCCTGCGTCCTGCCAGCGTCGGGTCACCTCGGCGCGCGGGTGGCCGTAGCGGTTGCCATGCCCGCTGGACATGATCGCCAGTTTTGCCCCGCTCGCCTCCACCAGCGCCGGATCGGACGCGTTGGCGGCGCCGTGGTGGGACACGAGTACCACTTCGGCCTTGATCGACGACGCCTCATCCAGCCGGCTGCGGCGGACCAGATCGCGCTCGATGACCTTTCCCACGTCGCCCAACAGGAGCGCGGTGCCGTATTTTCCGGTGACCCGGAGCACGCAACTGGCGTCGTTGCCAAGGTAGGGGAAGTACGGCGGCGGGTGCATGAAACGGAACGACACCCCGTCCCACTCCCACTGCTCGCAAGCGACGCACGGCAGCGTATCGGCGATGCCGGAGTCTTCCGGCGCGTTGGCGATATCGATGCCGGTACGGCTGCGGACCGCCTCGAACCCGCCGCTGTGATCGTTGTCGGCATGGCTGACCACCGCGCGGGCCAGTCGCGCGACCCCGAGCGCGCGCATGGCCGGAATGACCACGCGCTCGCCGCTGTCGAAACCGTCCGGAGTCGACGGGCCCATGTCGTACAGCAGCGTGTGTGCGCTCGTGCGGACCAGCACGGAGGACCCCTGCCCCACGTCGAGCACCTGGATGTCCACCTCCCCGGGCTCGGGCAGGTCGCGCGCGGGCCACAACAGGGGCAGCCACAGCAGCAACGCCAGCGGACGCCCGGGCAGGCCGCGGGGCAGCAGCAGCCAGAACGCACCGACCAGGGCCAGTGGCAGGGCATACCAGCGCGACTCGCGCAGCCACCACAGGGCTTTATCGCTCGCGGCCATCGTGTCGAAAAGCGGCCAGCTGAGCTGGAAGCACCATGCGGCTGCGTCCCAGGCCCACAGCCCCCATCCGGCGTGCAGCAATTCCAGCGATGTACCCACCAGCGACAGCGGCACGACCACGAGGGTCCACCACGGCACCGCCACGAGGTTTGACAGCGGTCCTGCGAGCGAGGCCTGGTCGAAAAGCACGGCCGTGAGGGGTAGCAGGCCGATGGTGGCCACGCCCTGCGCCGATACAAGGTCGTGCAGCGGACGGCGACCGGCCTCCGGCAGGCACCAGACCAGCCAGGCGACACCGAAAAAGCTCAGCCAGAACCCCGCGGTCAGCGCCGACAACGGGTCGACGATCAGCACCGCGATCATCGCCAAAGCCAGCACCTCCAGCGTCGTGGAGCGTCGCCGCTGGATGCGCATGCCGGCGACCACGGCCACCATCAGGACGGTCCGCACTGTCGGCAGCGCAAACCCTGCCACCGCTGCATACAGAACCGCTCCGACAAGGCCGCCAATGGCGGCCGCCATTGGGCGCGGAACGCGTCGGCCCAGACCAGGGAACAGCCACCACACCCCGGCCATCGCCAGCGCGAAGAATCCGGCGACGATTCCGACGTGCATGCCGGAAATCGCCACCAGATGGCTCAGGCCATTGGCACGCAGGATGTGCCAGTCCCCATCGTCCAGACCGCGGGTATCGCCGAGCGCAAAGGCGGACAGGAAGCGCGCCGACTCGGGGGCGACGGACGCCGCGATGCGCTGCGACATGGCCCCACGCCAGGCGTTGATCCCTCTCCCTGCCTGCTGAAGGTGCGCCTGCCCGGGGTCGCGGACATATCCGGTGGCAGTCACCCGGCCGGCAAAGGCGTGCTTCTCGCTGTCGAACCCGCCCGGATTGCGCAGGCCGCGCGGCGCGCGTAGCCGCACGGTCATCTGCCAGCGCTGACCCGCCTGGACCCGCTCCCGTCCGGTGCCCGTGCCGTCGCGTTCGTCGAACCACGACAGTCGCAGCAGCCTGCCGCGCAAAGGCTCGGACTGGTCGCTCGCACGATCCACCCGGAGCGCGAATGCGGTGCGCCGCGGCTGATGCTGCGGCAGCTCGATGATCCGTCCGGAGACCACCACGTCGCGCTTCTCCCAATCCGCGGGAAGCTGGACAGACAACGCATGGGTGGCGTGTAGGCCTGCGAGGGCGAAACCGACGAGGCACGCACCCAGCCAACGCCCTCGCCAGGATCGCCACCACGCTGGCATGCCAATGCTCAGGGCAAGCAGCAAGAGCCAGAGAGGCGCCAGCCAGGGCAGCCACAAGGCCAGCGAAACACCCGCGAGCAACCCGCCAGCCACGGCCACGCCAAGTGGACGTGAATGTGCTTGCTGCGTCGCCACGCGATCACCGCCAATCGCCCCGGCGCCGGCGGTTATCCCAGCGTCGGCGTCAATCGTGGGAGTCGACGGCGGCGTCCTTGCCGCATTGCTCATGGCGTACTTCCATGTTGTGAAGATTGTCGCTGGGCCGGCGCACCAACACGGTGCGCCGGAGTGCCTACATGTCGCTTGCCACCAGTTCGCGCAGGCGGCCCTGGTGCAGTTCCAGCACCCGGTCCAGCCGGCTGGCCAGACGCCGGTCGTGGGTCACCAGGACGAGGCTGGTGCGGTGCTCGCGGTTGAGTTCCAGCATCTGGTCGAAAACGTGCGCTGCGGTCTTCTCGTCCAGGTTGCCCGTCGGCTCGTCGCCCAGCACGCAGGCGGGGCGATTGACCAGTGCGCGCGCCACCGCCGCGCGCTGGCGCTCACCACCGGAGAGTTCACCTGGCTTGTGCTCAAGGCGGTGCCCCAACCCAACCGACTCCAGCAGGCCTCGCGCACGATCGCGCGCGGTGGGCACTTTCTCGCCACCCAACAGCACCGGCAACATCACGTTCTCCAGCGCGGTGAACTCCGGCAACAGATGATGGAACTGGTAGACGAACCCCAGTGCCCGGTTGCGCAGTTGCCCGCGCGCCGTATCCGACAGTGCACTCATCCAGTGCCCGTCGACGTAGACGTCGCCGGCGGTCGGCGTATCCAGCCCGCCAAGCAGATGCAACAGGGTGCTCTTGCCTGCCCCGGACGCGCCGACGATGGCGACGGTCTCGCCCCTGCGGACCTCCAGCCCGAGGCCGTCGAATACCGGCGTGCGCATCTTGCCTTCGGCATAGACCATGCCCAGGCCGGTGCATCCGAGGACCACGTCATCGCCGGGCTGCCAGACAGGCTCATTCATAGCGAAGCGCCTCTGCCGGAGGGGTGCGCGCGGCACGCCAGGCTGGATAGATGGTGGCCAGGAACGCCATCACCAGCGCCACCGCGGTGATCGCGAGCACATCCTCCGGCTTGAGGTCGGTCGGCAGCCCGGTGATGTAGTAGACATCCTCCGGCAGCAGGCTGACGCCAAACACCCGCTCGATCGCAAACAGGATGTTCTCCAGGTTCAGGGTCAGCACGATGCCGCCGACCACGCCCAGGACGGTGCCAATCACGCCAATCAGGCTGCCCTGCACCATGAACACCTGCATCACTCCCTTGGGCGACAGGCCGAAGGTACGCATGATCGCGATATCGGCCTGCTTGTCGGTGACCAGCATCACCTGGGAGGAGACCAGGTTGAAGGCGCCCATGGCGATGATCAGCGACAGCAGGATCGCCATCAGCGTCTTCTCCATCTTCAGCGCGCGGAACATGTTGGCGTTGTCGGTGGTCCAGTCGCTGACCTGCAGGCCGCCCAGCTTGGACGCCAGGTCGCGGGCGACATCCCAGGCCTGATTCATGTCGACCAGGCGCAGGCGAACGCCGGTCACCCCGTCCTGCAGGCGCATCAACCGCTGCATGTCGGACATGCTGGTGAACGCCATGCTGCGGTCGTATTCGTTGTACCCGACCTCGAAGATGCCGCTGACGGTGAACCGCTTGACCCGCGGCATCGCACCGACCGGCGTGCTGTTGAACTCGGCGATCGTCATGACCACCTTGTCGCCGACGCCAACTCCCAGCCATGCGGCCAATTCGCGCCCCAGCACGATGTTGAACTCACCCGGCACCAGCGACTCCAGCGTGCCCGACACCATCTTGTCGCCCAGAACCGAGACGGTGCGCTCGTCCGCGGGGACCACGCCACGGACCATCGCCGGTTGCTGGCGCGGTCCGTTGAGCAGGGCTTCTTTTTCCACATACGGTGCCGCTCCGGCGACCCGCGGATCGGTCAGCGCAAGGTCGACCGCCTGCTGCCAGTTGTCCAGCGGTTCGCCGAAGGCACTGACCGTCGCGTGCGCGGCCATCTGCAGCATGCGGTCGCGGATTTCCTGCTGGAAGCCGCTCATCACCGCCAGGGTGGTGATCAAGGCCGCCACGCCCAGGGCGATGCCAAGGATGGAGGCCAGGGAAATAAAGGAGATGAAACCATTGCGGCGTTTGGCGCGCAGGTAGCGCAGGCCGATGGCTACTGGGATGGGTTTGAACATAGCCCGCTATGGTGCCACCGAACGGCGCCCGCGAGCAGGAGTTTGTGCCGGCAATGCGAGCCGCAGTTCGCGCCGGCCGGCTGCGTCCAGCGTGTCGGGCCACCATGCCAGACGATGCACGCGCCGCTCCGCATCGCGCCAGCGCGCGAAGCTCAGAGGCCCGCGCCAGAACACCTGGAAGTCGGTGACCGGTTCGTCGTCGACCTGCACGATGGGCCCGTCAATCTCGATTTCGACGACCGGAGTCGCCATTTCGCGGCGCCACTCGCGTATGCCCCATGCCACAGCAAGGACGGCGCCGGGCCACGTCACTACCCGGGGAAAACCGGAGACCAGCAGCGAGAGGGCTGCCAGCACGGCCATGACCGGCAGCGCGGCCATCAACCAGGCCGATGGCCGCCACTCAAGGCGGCAGCTGGCGGATGGCGCTGACGAGCGTTGCGAGTTCGGCATCCGGGGCGACCTCGTGACCCATGAACCAGTGCCAGAGCTTATCGTCCTCGCAGCCCAGCAGGCGTAGGAAAACCGCCCGATCGGCTACGGATGCCTGCCGCCATTCGCGCTCCAGATAACGGCCAAACAGCTGGTCCAGCTCGCGCATGCCGCGCCGGCACTTCCAGCGCAGACGGCGCAGCTCGACCTCATCCTCGGGGCTCAGTTGCATGGCTGCGGCCCGGATCAGGTCCGGCGCGCCACCATCAGCTTCTTGATCTCGGCAATCGCACGCGCGGGGTTCAGGCCCTTGGGGCAGGTGCGCGTGCAGTTGAGGATGGTGTGGCAGCGGTACAGCTTGAACGGATCTTCCAGGTCATCCAGGCGCGCGCCGGTGTCCTCGTCGCGGCTGTCAGAAATCCAGCGATACGCCTGGAGCAGGACGGCCGGGCCGAGATAGCGGTCGCCGTTCCACCAGTGACTGGGGCAACCGGCGGTGCAGCAGGCGCACAGGATGCACTCGTACAGGCCGTCGAGCTTCTTGCGGTCCGCCGGCGACTGCAGGCGCTCGCGGTCGCTGGGGGCCGGGCTCGCGGTGCGGATCCAGGGCTTGATCGACGCGTACTGCGCGTAGAAATGGGTCAGGTCCGGCACCAGGTCCTTGACCACTTCCATCGCCGGCAGCGGGTAGATCGGCACGTCGCCACCGCTGCAATCCTCGATCGCCTTGGTGCAGGCAAGCGTGTTGGTGCCGTCGATGTTCATCGCGCACGACCCGCAGATGCCCTCGCGGCAGGAGCGGCGGAAGGTCAGCGTCGGGTCGATCTCGTTCTTGATCTTGATCAGCGCGTCCAGAACCATCGGGCCGCAGCTCGCCATGTCCACCTCGTAGGTGTCCACGCGCGGGTTCTGGTCGTCGTCGGGATTCCAGCGGTAGACGCGGAACGTACGCGGCTCCTTGGCCCCGGGCGTCTCGTAGTGCTTGCCTTTCTGGATCGTCGAGTTTTTGGGAAGGTTGAAATCGGCCATCGGTGGTTCCGCCCTGGAAGCCGGTCTCAGCCGGCACCGCGGACCGGTGTGCGGCCCGCGGGGTGATTGGTGAAAACGATCAGTAGACCCGCTTTGCAGGCGGGACCACGGCCACGTCGTCAGTCAGCGTGTACATGTGGACCGGCCGGTAGTCGATCTTCGTATTGCCCGCATCGTCGACCCAGCACAGCGAGTGCTTGTGCCAGTTCGTGTCATCGCGCTCGGGGTAGTCGTCGCGAGCGTGGGCGCCGCGGGATTCGGTGCGGTTCTCCGCGCAGACGATCGTCGACAGCGCCTGGCCCAGCAGGTTGGACAGCTCGAAGGTTTCAACCAGGTCGGAGTTCCAGATCAGCGAGCGGTCGGTGACCTTGACGTCCTCGAAGGAGGCGCGGATCTCGCGGATGCGGCTCACGCCCTCGGCCAGGGTTTCCTCGGTGCGGAACACGGCTGCGTCGGCCTGCATCGCGCGCTGCATCTGGTCGCGGATCACGGCGGTCGGCGTGCTGCCGTTGGCGTTGCGCAGCTTGTCCAGGTGCGCCAGCGACGCATCGCAGGCATCGGCGGGAAGGTCGGGATGGCTCGCGCCCGGGGTGAGCGTCTCGGCGCAGCGATTGGCCACCGCGCGACCGAACACCACCAGGTCGAGCAGCGAGTTGGAACCCAGCCGGTTGGCGCCATGCACGGATACGCAGGCCGCCTCGCCGATCGCGTACAGGCCCGGAACCACGGCATCAGGATCACCGTTCTTCAGCTGCACGACTTCGCCGTGGTAGTTGGTCGGCACGCCGCCCATGTTGTAGTGCACGGTGGGGATGACCGGGATCGGCTGCTTTTCCACATCCACGTTGGCAAAGATGCGCGCCGACTCGGCAATGCCGGGCAGCTTGTCGTGGATCACTTCCGGGCCCAGGTGGGTCAGGTCGAGCAGCATGTGATCCTTGTGCTCGCCGACACCGCGGCCTTCGCGGATTTCCATGGTCATCGCGCGGCTGACCACGTCACGCGAGGCCAGGTCCTTCGCCGATGGCGCGTAGCGCTCCATGAAGCGCTCGCCGGCGGCGTTGCGCAGGATGCCGCCTTCACCGCGGACGCCCTCGGTGATCAGGCAGCCCGCGCCGTAGATACCGGTCGGGTGGAACTGCACGAACTCCATGTCCTGCAGTGCCAGTCCGGCCCGCAGCGCCATGCCGTTGCCGTCGCCGGTACAGGTGTGCGCGGAGGTCGCCGAGAAGTACGCGCGCCCGTAACCGCCGGTCGCCAGCACCGTGCCCTGCGAACGGAACAGGTGCAGCGTGCCCTCGGCCATGTCCAGCGCGAGCACGCCACGACACACGCCGTCGGCGTCCATGATCAGGTCGAGCGCGAAGTACTCGATGAAGAACTCAGCGTGGTGCGCCAGCGACTGCTGGTACAGCGTGTGCAGGATCGCGTGACCGGTGCGGTCGGCGGCCGCGCAGGTGCGCTGGGCCGGCGGGCCCTCGCCGTATTTGGTGGTCATGCCACCGAAGGGACGCTGGTAGATCTTGCCCTCGGGGGTGCGCGAGAACGGCACACCCTGGTGCTCCAGCTCGATGATCGCCGGGATGGCCTCGCGGCACATGTACTCGATCGCGTCCTGGTCGCCCAGCCAATCCGAGCCCTTCACGGTGTCGTAGAAATGGTAGCGCCAGTCGTCCTCACCCATGTTGCCCAGCGCCGCGGCGACGCCACCCTGGGCGGCCACGGTGTGCGAGCGGGTCGGGAAGACCTTGGTGATGCATGCGGTCTTGAGGCCCTTCTGGGCCAGACCGAAGGTCGCGCGCAGTCCGGCGCCACCGGCACCGACCACGACCATGTCGAATTTGTGTTCCTGGATCTTGTAAGCCGGCACGATCAGCCCCCGAACGCGATGCGAATGACCGCGAACACGCTGGCAAGTGCCGCGAGTACGCAGATGAAGACGACCGCCATCTGGGCCGTGACCGACAACCAGGCGGTGTGCACGTAATCCTCGATGACGACCTGCATGCCCAGCTTGGCGTGCCAGAAGGACGCAATCAGGAACGCGATCAGCAGGAGGGCATTGACCGGCGCGGCAACCGTCGCGCGGACGCTGGCATAGTCGCCACCCACCACGGACAGCAGCAGATAGAGCACGTAGAGAGACAGGAACACCAGCGCGATCGCGGTGACGCGCTGGACGATGAAGTGCCCGGTGCCTTCCTTCGCCGAACCCAGCCCGCGAGCACGCTTGAGCGGATTGCGCAGGTCGCCCTGCAGGTTGTTGCTATTCATGCGGCACCCCACTGCTGCATTGCCGCGAGCCAGACCAGCGCAGTGATCACCAGGCTCACGATGATGGTGGTCCAGCTGTTGCGGACGAAGTCGGGAATGCGGAAACCCCAGCCCGCATCCTGGAGCACGTGGCGGATGCCGTTGGCGAGGTGGTACGCGAACGCCCAGCTCCAGCCGAACAGCACCAGGAAGCCGGGAATCGAGCGCGCGCACCGGCTGAAATCGGCCCACTGCGAAGGACCCGCCGCGAGCGCCCACAGGCCCCACACGAACAGCAGGCTGCCGGCGACCAGGACGATGCCGGTCGCACGGTGGAGGATCGAGGTGACCATCTGGACCTGCCAGCGGTAGACCTGGATATGCGGGGATATGGGACGTTGGCGACTGGCCATGGCAACGGCGCTCTCTGGGCTGGGCGGCGGGGCCGCGTGGCGAAACATGCTGGGGACCGGACGTCAGGCGACGTCAGAAATCGATGCAGCGGCCGTTCTTCTCCCAATCGCCGTACCGGGTCGGGTCCAGGCCATCACGGCCACCGTGCTCGGGAATCTGGGAGGTCTGCTCCGGCGGATTCACAATCGTGTCCGCGGGTGCCTCGGCAGGCGCGGCAGGATCGGTCTCGGAGGTGGTTTGGCCTATCATCACTGCGTCCTAGCTTAGTTGCCGCCCCCATGTCTGACAAGTCATCCTCCGCCCCCGGCCCGCTGATTGCGTTGCCCGGGCACTCCGTAATCACCTTCCAGGGCCGCGACGCGATCGCATTTTCGCAGGCCCAGTTCATGAACGACGTCGCCGCCCTCGCCGACGGCCAGTGGCACTGGAGTGGCTGGTTGACGCCCAAGGGACGGGTGATCGCGCTGTTTGCGCTGCTGCGGCGGGATCCGGAAACCCTTTGGCTGGTGCTGCCCGATGGCGTCGCGGAGGCGATCGCGCAGCGACTGCGCGGCTACCTCTTCCGCAGCAAGGTCACCATCGGCATCGAAGATGAGCTGAAAGTGGGCGGCCGCTTCGCCGAGGCGTCGCAAGCGCGGGGCAACGCCTTTGCCGATGATGGCGGCAGCGTGGAGCTGGGCCTCGGCACGGGTGCTCATGCGCGCAGCCTGGTGATCAGTACCGATCTGGACGTCTTGCCCGACGACGGCGCCATCGCGCGCTGGCGCATGGCTGACCTGAAGGACGGCCTGCCGCGGCTGGTGGACACAGAGCGCGAGCAGTGGACGCCGCAGCAGTTGTCGCTGGAGCGACTGCAGGCCTTCAGCGTGAAGAAAGGCTGCTATCCCGGCCAGGAAATTGTTGCGCGCACGCATTTCCTGGGCAAGGCCAAGCGCGGCCTGGCGCTGTTGGAGTCGGGTTCGCCGATCGCCGTCGGCAGCGATGTCATGTCCGACGGGAAATCGCTGGGCCGGGTGATGTCGACCGCCAGCACGTCCGACGCGCACGTGGCGCTGGCCGTGGTGCCGCTGGAGCGAGCGCAGGCCGACGTGGCGCCGTCCCAGCTGATGGTGGACGGCGCCAATGTGGTCGAGGCGCCGCTACGGGATGGTCTTGCGCGCTGAGCGACCATGTTGTAACTGCGCGCGGTCCCTTGCTGGCGCGTCGCCTCGCTCCGCTGCGGCCCGGTTTTGGCCGGACTGACTGGGCTCAGTCGCCTGCTGCCAGACGCGCGGCCGCTTCGACGATGTCCTCTTCGCCGGGAATGACCAGGAACGCCGCGCCGGCCAGCGGCGTGTAGGTGTCCACGCCCACCACCCGTTCAAACGGAATACCGCCCAGCCCGCCCTCCGCTATCGCGGTGATGACGCCCTCGCCCACGCCGGCGCTGTGGCGGCCTTCGTCGACAATGAGGATCCGGCGCGCAGCGCGGGCCTGCTCGACGATCCAGGCGTCATTGAGCGGCACCAGCCAGCGCAGATCCACCACCCGCGTCCGCCAGCCGTGTGCCTCGCGGATGCTGCGGGCGGCGCGCAGGCTCATCGGCACGCCGTTGCCGTAGGTGAACACCACAAGGTCATCGCGCCCATCGCCGTCGCCGACATCGGCATCTGCGCCCGCGTCGCTTTCAGGCGGGTAGACCCGGCCTTCGCCGATCACCATGGCCTCCCCGGGCGCGGGGTATCCGGTAAGCCAGCCGCCGTCGCCGGGTTCGTGCAGGTCCTTGGTCATGTACAGCGCGATGGGCTCCAGGAACACACTGACCCGCCCGTCCACCTTTGCCAGCGCGGTCAGCGTCCGCAGCATCGTCACCGCATCGTCGCCGCGCGACGGACACCCGACCACCAGGCCCGGGATGTCGCGCAACGCGGTGATTGAATTGTCGTTGTGGAAGTGCCCCCCGAAACCGCGCTGGTAGCCCAGCCCGGCAATGCGCACCACCATCGGATTGGCGTACTGGTTGTTGCTGAAGAACTGCAGGCTCGCCGCCTCGCCGCGGATCTGGTCGCAGGCGTTGTGGAAATAGGCGAGGTACTGGATTTCCGGGATCGGCAGCATCCCGACGTTGGCAAAGCCCTGGGCCATGCCAAGGATCATGGTCTCGTCCAGCAGCGTATTGAACACGCGGCGCGGCCCGAAAGCTTTCTGCAGCCCCTTGGTGACGGTGTAGACGCCGCCCTTCTGGGCCACGTCCTCGCCGAACAGCAGCGCCTCGGGGTACTTGGCGAAGGTCTCGTGCAGCGCCTGGTTGATCTGGATGGCCATGTGGCGCGGCGGCAGGTTTTCCGGCAGCTTCGCCTCGCCGCCGAAGACCTCCAGGCGACGCGCATCGAAGTCGGCGCGCCCGGCCTCGGCCATGACCTTGTCGGGAGAGTACGGAGCCAACGGCGCGATGACGTCGGCCAGCGTTTCAAGTTTGGGTCGGCGATCGGCTTCCTCGGCGGCGGCGAAACAGCGCTTGCGCGTGCGTTCGTAAAGCTCCAGCACCTCATCCCTGGACATGAGCCCGGATTCCAGTGCGATTGATGCCGACCGCAGCAGCGGATCGGTCGCCTCGACGGCGCACAGTTCCTCGAGCGACCGCCACTCGATCTCGAAGTCGGTCCCGGCGTGACCCATGATCCGCGTCGTGCGCAGGTGCAGGAAGGTCGGCCGGCGGGTTGTCCGACAGTGCTCGACGGCGCGCTGGACATCGGCATAGCCGTTGGCCAGGTCCAGGCCGTCGGCGGCGAAGTAGTCCAGGTCGGCGCGCTGGGAAAAATTGCGCGCGATCCAGCCTGACGGCGTCTTCACCGAGATGCCGATGCCGTTGTCCTCGCACACGAAAAGCGCCGGCGCCGGCAGCTTCTGGTAGGCCGTCCACGCGGCCGCGTTGAAAGCGGTCTGCGCGGTCGCATGGTTGCTGGACGCATCACCGAAGGAGCAGATGGTGATGCTGTCGTCGGGAATCGGCAGCTGGTGCCCAAGGCGCCGGCCGGCCTCGATCGCGATCGCCGTGCCGAGTGCCTTGGGCAGGTGCGAGGCGATGGTCGATGTCTGCGGGAGCACCCACAAGGGCTTGCTGCCCCAGACCTTGTGGCGACCGCCGCTGGCGGGGTCGTCCTTGCCGGCGGCAAAGCTCAGCGCGGAGTCCATCGCCGGATCCATCCCGGGCAGTTTGCGGAAACGCTCGGCCATGAAGCCGCCGCTGCGGTAATGCAGGAAGGCCGGATCGGTATGCCGGGTGGCGCGCGCGACCATCGCGTTGCCCTCGTGCCCGGACGAACCGATCGTATAGAAGACCTTGTTCTGCACCCGCAGCACCCGCGCCATGAGATCAAGGTGCCGGCTGACCAGTTGCGATTCAAACAGGTCAAGAAAGCCCTTTGCATCCAGTGCACTGCCCTCCAGCACCGGCGCATCGGCGTCCGGAGCCGCACCGGCCCGCCCGTTCCAGGACCGGACGAACTCGGTGAAATTCACATCGCAGATCTCGGCGCGGTTGAGGCCCCGCATGCGCGCGGGAATGGGGCTGGGAAGGCTCGACATCATCGGGGCTCCGCCTCGGCCGGTCGGCGCGAGGCTGCAATAGGAAGGTCTGGAGTTTCGTCAGGCGGGCAACTCGGGCGTGCGGTGCGCGATCAGAACGCGTTGATCCCCGTCAGCTCGCGGCCCACCACCAGCTGGTGGATGGTCTCGGTGCCCTCGTAGGTGATCACCGACTCCAGGTTCATCGCGTGGCGGATCGCGCAGTGCTCGGTGGTGATACCGGCGCCGCCCAGCAGGTCGCGGCACTGGCGGGCGATGTCGATCGCCATCCGGCAGTTGTTCCACTTGGCCAGGCTGACCTGGGTCGGCGCCATGGTGCCGGCGTCCTTCATCCGGCCCAGTTGGACCACCAGCAACTGCGCCATGGTGATGCGACGCGCCATGTCGGCCATCTTCAATTGCGCCGACTGGGTCGCCGCCACCGGGCGGCCGAACAGGATCCGCTCCTTGGTGTAGCCCAGCACTTCGTCCAGGCAGGCGATCGCCGCGCCGATCGGGCCCCAGGTGATGCCGTAGCGGGCCTGGGTCAGGCAGCCCAGCGGGCCCTTCAGGCCTTTCACGTTGGGCAGGCGGTTGGCTTCGGGCACGCGCACGTTGTCAAAAAACAGGCCACTGGTGACCGAGGCGCGCAGGCTCATCTTGTGCTTGATCTCCTGGGCGGCGAAGCCCTTCATGCCCTTCTCGACCACGAAGCCCTGGATGCCGTCATCCGTCTGCGCCCAGACGATCGCGATGTCGGCCAGGTTGCCGTTGGTGATCCACATCTTGCTGCCGTTGAGGACCCAGTCGCCGCCGTCCTTTTTCGCGCTGGTCTTCATGTTGGCCGGGTCGGAGCCGCCGTGCGGTTCGGTCAGGCCGAAGCAGCCGATGGTCTCGCCGCGCCCCATCGAGGGCAGCCAGCGCTGCTTCTGCTCCTCGGTCCCATAGGCGAAGATCGGGTACATGCACAGCGAGGACTGCACCGAGACGAAGCTGCGGATGCCGCTGTCGCCGCGCTCCAGCTCCTGGCAGATCAGGCCGTAGGAGACCGAGTTCAGGCCGCCACCGCCGTACTCCTCCGGCAGCGATGAGCCCAGCAGGCCCAGCTCGGCAATCTCGGGAATCAGCTCGCGTGGAAAGCGGCCTTCATCGAACGCGTCGCCGATGATGGGGATCACGCGCTCGTCGGTGAACCGCGCCACCGTGTCCTGCACGGCGCGCTCCTCCTCGGTCAGCAGGGAGCGGGTGTCGTACAGGTCGTAGGGATTGAGGGACATGGCGGACTCGTGCGCGAAAAGGACCATTGTAAGCAGCACGCCGGATGGAGCACACCCTGCTCGCCTCGGCCCAAACGGGAAGGGGCCGGAATATCCGGCCCCTTGGGCGTATTACCGGCAGCTGTGATCGCGATCAGCCGCGTGGAGTACCAGCCACGGACGCCGTCTGCACCACCACCTCGCCATCGATCACTGGCAGGCGGTCACCAGGGCGATCGTTCATGCGCACGGTGCGCTCCTGGCCGTCGAAGCGGTAGGTGACGTCGTAGCCCACCACCTCATCCCGGCTGCCCAGCGAAATGCGCTCGCCGGGCTTGCTGCCCATGCGCTTGCTGCCCGTCGTGCCATCCGGATTGCGGAACGAGACGTCGTAGCCGACCACCCGGCTGGACTGGGAGGTGTCGGCAACGGTGCGGCACTGCCGGTCCACCCGCTCCACGACCCGACCACCGACGTGATTGCGGTCGACGCGGTTGCCTACAAAACCACCGGCGACGGCGCCGGCCGCGGTCGCTGCCTTGCGCCCGTTGCCCTTGCCGATCTGGTTGCCCAGGACGCCGCCGATCACCGCACCGGCAACCGTCCCGCCGACGTTGCCATCGCGTTCGGGCAGGCGCTCCTGCACCACCACGTCGTTGCACACCTGGCGCGGATTGGACACCGTGCTGGTTTCACGGACCGGATCCACCCCGGTGACGACCGCGTACATGGGTTCCTTTTCCGTCACTTCCTCCACGTCGACCACCTGCGCGTACGCAAGCTGTCCCGCCGGTGCGGGGTCCAACGCGGCGATCGAGCCGTCGGCCCGCGAATCGCCGGAGAACCCGATCAGCGAGTTCCCTGAGACAGGCGAAAGATCCGCGGCATGGGCATCGGCCGGCGATCTGTCGAACGAATTGTAGGCGGCAACCGCGACGCCACCGACCATCAGGGCAGCAACGGCAACGGCAAGCATGTTCTTGTTCATCTCTCCACCTCATCCGTGCGGGACCCGCCCGCGATTTCGACTGGGCCCATTCCACCATCACCCGGCTGAACGGAACCGCACTTTGCGTCACAAGTTGTCAAAATGCGTCTGCACAGCGGCAACATGGCAGTTGCGATACTGATGACGGTCGCACCCGCACTACGAGGACACCCATGGCCAACCCCCTTGTTTCACCTTTCATGGGCTGGGCGCGGAAGCTGCGCTTCCCCACCCTGTTCAAGATCACCGCAGCGCTGTTCCTGCTATCGGTACTGATTCCCGACCCCGTGCCGTTCGTGGACGAGATCCTGCTGGGGCTGGGCACCCTGATGTTTGCGCAATGGAAGCAGCGCGGGCAGGTGATCGACGCGCCGCCAAAGGTGCGGCGTTGACCCGGCCCGCCCGGTAGCCGCGCCGTGTTGGTAGACACCCCGTGCTGGTAGACACCCATTGCCACCTGGACGCTCCCGAGTTCGACCAGGACCGCACTGCGGTGATCGAGCGCGCCCTCGCCGCCGGCGTGACCCGGCAGGTGGTGCCGGCGACGATTGCCGCCGGCTGGCCGGGCTTGCGCGATGTCTGTGCCTCCCGTGAGGGGCTGCACCCCGCCTACGGTCTGCACCCGATGTTCCTGGACGCACACCGGCGCGAGCACATGGCTCAGCTGGAGCAGTGGATCGAGCGTGAGAAGCCGGCAGCCGTGGGCGAATGCGGGCTGGACTTCTACATCCCCGATCCGGACCGGGATGAGCAGGAGTGGTACTTCGATGCCCAGCTCAAACTGGCCCGCGACTTCGACCTGCCCGTGATCGTGCACGCGCGCCGCGCGGTGGATCAGGTCATCGCCGCGATCCGCCGGATCGGCAATCTTCGCGGTGTCGTCCACAGCTTTCCCGGCAGCCAGCAGCAGGCGGAGATCCTCTGGGAGCACGGCTTCATGCTCGGAATCGGCGGGCCGGTCACCTACAATCGAGCCAGGCGACTGCGCCGGATCGTCGCGACCATGCCGCTGGAATGGCTGCTGCTGGAGACCGACGCCCCCGACCAGCCCGATGCCGCCCATCGGGGCAAGCGCAACGAACCTGCGCGCCTCACCCACGTGCTGGACACGATCGCCGGTTTGCGCGAAATCGCCCCGCAGGAACTGGCGGCCGCCACCTCGGCCAACGCCGAGCGACTGTTCGGCCTGCCGTCGTCCCTGCAACCGGGCTGAGGCGCGACCAGCCCGCCGCTCGTGCACAATCGGCCGATGCAAGGGGAGCGGGCATGCAGTCAGTAGCGGGAAAAATTGTCCTGGTCACCGGCGCGGCGATGGGCATGGGCCGGCTCTACGCCGAGCGTGCCATCGCCGAGGGGGCCAGGTCGGTGGTGCTCTGGGACCTGGACGGACCGGCTCTGGCGGCCACCCGGGACGAGATCGGCCGGGCGGGCACGCAGGTGCACGCCCATGTTGTCGACGTCGCCTCCCTGTCCGACATCACCACCGCCGCGGAGCGGGTCCGCAGCGAGGTCGGCGATCCGGATGTGGTCATCAACAACGCCGGCATCGTGCGCAGCAAGCTGTTCTGGGAGCACGACCACAGCCACGACATCGCGGCGGTGATGGACATCAACGTGCTGGCGCTGATGCACATCGCCCGTGAGTTCCTGCCGGCGATGATCGCCAACCCCGGGCCCGCGCGGCTGCTCAACGTGGCCTCCGCCTCCGGGATGCTGTCGGTGCCGCGGATGAGCGTCTACGCCGCGTCCAAATGGGCGGTGATCGGCTGGAGCGATTCGCTGCGACTGGAGCTGCTGCGCGCAGGCCACGGCCACGTGCGCGTCACGACCCTGATCCCCAGTTACATCACCACCGGCATGTTCGCCGGCGCGCGGCCGCCGCTGCTGACCCCGCTGATGGCGCCGGAGGATGTCGTCGACCGCGCCTGGCGGGCGATGAAACGCGGCAAGCCACGCCTGATGATGCCGTGGTCGGTCTGGCTCAGCGGCGCGCTGCGCGGCGTGCTGCCGCTGCCCTTGTGGGACGTGCTGGCCGACAGGGTGTTCCGCGTCTACTCCTCGATGGACCATTTCACCGGACGCGGACCCAAACCCGGCGCATGAAAAAAGCGGGCCGAAGCCCGCTTTTCTGCCATCAAGCGCGGGTGCCCGGACGGATTACTCCGCCGCGGCGCCCTCGCCTTCCTCGACGGCCTTCATCGACAGGCGGATACGGCCCTGCTTGTCGACTTCCAGCACCTTGACCTTGACCATGTCGCCTTCCTTGAGCACGTCGCTGACCTTCTCGACGCGGTCGTTGGAGATCTGCGACACGTGGACCAGACCGTCCTTCCCGGGGGAGATCGTCACGAACGCACCGAAGTCCATGATCTTGGCGACCTTGCCTTCGTAGATGCGGCCCGGCTCGACGTCCGAGGTGATCTGCTCGATCCGGTCCTTGGCAGCCTGGCCGGCGATCGCGTTGACCGAGGCGATGGTGATCGTGCCGTCGTCCTGGATGTCGATCTGGGTGCCGGTTTCCTTGGTGATGGCCTGGATGACGGAGCCACCCTTGCCGATCACTTCGCGGATCTTGTCGGGATGGATCTTGATGGTGATCAGGCGCGGCGCGAACTCGCTCAGCTCGCCACGCGGGCTGGTCATCGCATTGGCCATCTCGCCCAGGATGTGCAGGCGACCGGCCTTGGCCTGCTGCAGCGCGGCCTTCATGATCTCCTCGGTGATACCCTGGATCTTGATGTCCATCTGCAGGGCCGAAATGCCCTCGCTGGTACCGGCCACCTTGAAGTCCATGTCGCCCAGGTGATCCTCGTCACCGAGGATGTCGGACAGCACGACGTAGTCATTGCCCTCCTTGACCAGGCCCATCGCGATACCGGCCACCGGTGCCTTGATCGGCACGCCGGCATCCATCAGCGCCAGCGAGCTGCCGCAGACCGACGCCATCGAGGAGGAACCGTTGGATTCGGTGATCTCCGAGACGACGCGGATGGTGTACGGGAAGGCTTCCATGGTCGGCATCACGGCGAGCACGCCGCGCTTGGCCAGACGGCCGTGGCCAATCTCGCGGCGCTTCGGGCCCATCATGCGGCCGGCTTCGCCCACCGAGTAGGGAGGGAAGTTGTAGTGGAACAGGAAGTGGTCCTTGTACTCGCCACCGACCGCGTCGATGACCTGGCCATCGCGCGCGGTACCCAGGGTGACCGCAACGATCGCCTGGGTCTCGCCACGGGTGAACAGCGCCGAGCCGTGCACGCGCGGCAGGATGCTCACCTTGGAGCTGATCCCGCGCACCGCATCGGGGGCACGACCGTCGATGCGGACCTTGGTGCTGAGCACAGTGCCGCGCAGGGTGCTGTATTCCAGCTGCGAGAACTGCTTGGATACGTCGCTGGTGGTCCAGCCGTTGGCTTCCATTTGCTCGGCCATCGAGGCCAGCACGTCCTTCTTCAGCGCCGAGATGGCGTCCTTGCGCTCGAGCTTGTCACTCACCGCAAACGCCTGGGTCAGGCGATCGCCCAGCGCGGACTTCAGCGCGGCGACCAGCGACTCGTCGGCCGCCGGCGCGGACCAGGTCCACTTGGGCCTGCCGGCTTCGGCAACCAGCTCGTTGATCGCGTTGATCGCGACCTGCATCTGCTGGTGGCCGAACATCACCGCGCCCAGCATGACGTCCTCGGACAGCACATCGGCTTCGGACTCGACCATCAGCACCGCATCGGCGGTACCGGCCACGACGAGCTCAAGCTTGGAATCCTCCAGCTCCGAGACCGTCGGGTTGAGGATGTACTCACCGTCCTTGTAGCCGACCTTGGCGGCGGCGATCGGGCCATCAAACGGCGCACCCGATAGGGCGAGCGCGGCGGAGGCGCCGATCAGGGCGGGGATGTCACCGTCGATCTCCGGGTTCAGCGACATCACCGTGGCGATGATCTGGACTTCATTGCGGAAGCCATCGGGGAACAGCGGGCGGATCGGACGGTCGATCAGGCGGGAGATCAGGGTCTCCTTCTCGGTCTGGCGCCCTTCGCGCTTGAAGAAGCCGCCGGGGATGCGGCCGCCGGCGTAGAACTTTTCCTGATAGTCGACGGTCAGGGGGAAGAAATCCTGGCCCTCGCGCGCGGTCTTGTTGGCAACCGCGCTGACCAGCAGCACGGTGTCTTCAACGCGGACGATTACTGCGCCGCCGGCCTGGCGGGCGATCTCACCGGTTTCCAGGGTGACCTGGTGCTTGCCGTACTGGAAGGTCTTGGTAATTTTTGACACGTTTGATTCCTATCGGTGCGGGTGCGATGCGGGATCGGCCGGGCGGGCCCGGTCGGTCACCGGCTGGCGACCTGTTGCTGGTTCTACCACGATCTTCCGACCGCGGAAACGCATCGCGGCGCTCGTGAGCGCCGCGATGGGAAAAGGTTTAGCGGCGAAGTCCGAGCTTCGCGATCAACGCCTTGTAACGCGCCACGTCCTTGCGGTGCAGATAATCCAGCAGGCTGCGACGGCGGTTGACCATCATCAGCAGGCCGCGACGGCTGTGGTGGTCCTGTTTGTGCTCCTTGAAGTGCCCCTGGAGCATCTCGATGCGTGCGGTAAGCAGGGCAACCTGGACTTCCGGGGAGCCGGTGTCGTTTTCGCCGCGCTTGTTCTCTTCAATGACTTTCTGGGTATCGATGGACATGTGTTGCCTCGTAGACGCGCGACCCGCAGAACGCTGCCGGCACTGGAAAAAAGCGCCGGCGCACCACAATGGTCCGCCGCTGGATGGTAGGAATTGTTGGAACGAAGGAAGCCTGTGTAAGGCAAGGGGAATTGTAGCCCCCTGCCCAGATGACAACAAGGCGCCGGGGAGCCATCTCAGCCGTGTGGCGCTGTCGCCCATGCAAACAGCCGCTGCGGATGGACCCGACCGGCGTCATCCAGGCGACCGATGCCCAGCACGCGCCCGCACTGGTCGTGGACCGCTACCGTGCCCTCCGCGACGCAGGGTGTCATCGGTACGGCAGGTTGCCCGTAGCTCATGGCGCGTGCCTGCGCCTCATCGACATCGACCCGCGCAAAGTCCGCCAGCCCGGCCTCGATGGGCAGGAGCGCGGCGTCCAGAAACGCGTCGCCCTGCGCGGCCAGTGCTTCGAGCGCCTCGAGGGTGAACATCCGCGGTTGCCGGAAGGGATCGACCCACGTGCGCCGGAGCTGCTCCACATGCGCCCCGCACCCCAGCGTCTCGCCCAGGTCTCGCACGAGGCTGCGGATGTACGTACCTGAACCGCATTCCACGCCGAGCTGGAGGCGCTGCGTGCTGCGCCCGAGCAAGTCCAGGGAGTGCACGGTTACCTCGCGTACCGGCGCCTCGATCGCCTCGCCGCGCCGGGCCTTGGCATACAGCGGTTCGCCGCCCTGCTTGAGCGCGGAATAGATCGGTGCGCGCTGCTCGATCCCACCGCGCAGCGGCGACAGTGCGGCCTCGATATCGGCATCGGTCAGCGCAGGGACGGGGCGCTCGCGAAGTACCGCGCCGTCGGCATCGTCGGTATCGGTGGTGACGCCAAGCACCGCCGTGGCCAGATAGGCCTTGTCGGCCCCCAGCAGCAGGCCGGCGATCTTGGTCGCCTCGCCAAAGCAGATGGGCAGCAGGCCGGTCGCCAGCGGGTCCAGGCTGCCGGTGTGGCCCGCCTTGCGGGCACGAAAGAGATGACGCGCACGCTGCATCGCCTGGTTGGAGCTCAGGCCGGAGGGCTTGTCCAGCAGCAGCAGGCCGTCGAGAGAACGAAACCGCGTGCGCGGACGTTTACCCGCGTGGGTCATTCCTGCTGGTCTTCGCCGTCGTCCACGGGCAGCGGCGGATTGTCACGCAGCAGGTTGTCGATACGCTCGCCGCGGTCGACCGAGTCGTCGTAGTGGAAATGCAGTTCGGGTACGTGGCGCAGCTTCATCGCCCGGCCCAACTCGTAACGCAACGGCTTGACGAGTTCCTTCAGGCCGGCCATCGCCTCCTGGGAACGCTCGGCCTGCAACGCGGTCACGAACACCTTGGCGTGGGCGAGGTCGCGGGTGACCTCCACATCGGACACGCTGACCGACGGCAGGCCATGCTCGCGCACGGCGGCGTGCACGAGCGTGCCCAGCTCACGGCGGAGCTGGGCGGAAACGCGGTCGGATCGGTGGAAGGTCTTCATGCGATCACAGCGTGCGCTGGACTTCGATGCGCTCGAAGCATTCGATGACGTCGCCCGGCTGCACGTCGTTGTACTGCTTCACGCCGATACCGCACTCGGTGCCGCTGCGCACTTCGTCCACGTTGTCCTTGAAGCGACGCAGGGATTCCAGCTCGCCCTCGAAGATCACCACGCTGTCGCGCAGGACGCGGATCGGCTTGGTGCGCTTGACCACGCCCTCGGTGACCATGCAGCCGGCCACGGCGCCGAACTTGGAGCTGCGGAAGACGTCGCGGACCTCGGCGTTGCCGATGATCTCCTCGCGGATCTCCACGCCCAGGATGCCCGACGCCACCTGCTTCACCTGGTCGATCACGTCATAGATGATCGAGAAGTAACGCAGGTCGACGCCGTTGGTCTCGATGACCTTGCGCGCCGATGCGTCCGCACGGACGTTGAAGCCGATGATGGTGGCCTTGGAGGTCGACGCCAGCTGGGCGTCGGACTCGTTGATGCCACCCACGCCGGAACCGATGACGTTGATGCGGATATCGTCGGTCGACAGCGCGGTCAGGGCCTCGCGCAGTGCCTGCACCGAGCCCTGCACGTCGGCCTTGACGATCAAGGGCAGGCTGAGCTGATCGCCCTGCCCGATCTGCGCCATGATGTCTTCCATCCGGTTGCCGCTCTGGGCGACCAGGCGCGACTCGCGGCGCTGGGCGTCGCGCTGCTCGGCGACGTCCTTGGCCAGGCGCTCGTCCTCGACGACGACGAAATCGTCGCCGGCATCAGGTACACCCGACAGGCCCAGCACCTGGACCGGAATGGACGGCCCGGCCGACTCGACCTGCTCGCCGGCCTCGTTGAACAGGGCACGGACGCGGCCGTACTGCACGCCACAGACCAGGTAATCGCCCTTCTTCAGCTCGCCCTGCTGCACCAGCACGGTGGCCACGGCACCGCGGCCCTTGTCGAGCGCGGATTCGATCACCACGCCGCTGGCGCGGCCGTCGGCCACCGCCGACAGCTCGAGGAACTCGGCCTGCAGCGTGATGGCATCCAGCAGGCCGTCGATGTTCTGGCCGGTCTTGGCCGAGAGCTCGACGAACTGGGTGTCACCACCGAACTCCTCGGCGACGACCTCGTGCTCGAGTAACTCGTTCTTGACCCGCAGCGGGTCGGCTTCGGACTTGTCGATCTTGTTGATCGCCACGATCAGCGGGACGCCGGCGGCCTTGGCATGCTGCACCGCTTCCACCGTCTGCGGCTTCACGCCATCGTCGGCGGCAACCACGAGCACGATGATGTCGGTCAGCTTGGCACCGCGCGAGCGCATCGAGGAGAACGCCGCGTGGCCCGGGGTATCCAGGAAGCTGATGATGCCCTTGTCGGTTTCGACGTGATATGCGCCGATGTGCTGGGTGATGCCGCCCGCCTCGCCGGTGGCGATCTTGGTGCGGCGGATGTAATCCAGCAACGAGGTCTTGCCGTGGTCGACGTGACCCATGATGGTCACCACCGGCGGACGGCTGCTCTGCTCGGCGTCGAGATTCTCGACGTGGGCGAGCAGGACGTTTTCCACGTCGGCGGCGTCGGCGCGGACCACGTTGTGGCCCAGCTCCTCGGTCACCAGCGCGGCGGTGTCGTGGTCGATGCTCTGGGTGATGGTCGCCATGACGCCCATCTTGAACAGCGCCTTGACCACTTCGCCGCCCTTCAGCGACATCTTCTGGGCCAGATCGGCAACCGTGATGGTCTCGCCAATGGCCACGTCACGCACGATCGGCGCCGTGGGCCGGGTGAAGCCCGTACCGGTACGGCTCTGGTCGCTCTGGCGGCGCGGCTTGGCGCGGCCACGGGTGTTGGTCGAGCGGCGCGCCCGGTCGGATGCACTCAGGTGCATCTGGCCGGCGAATCGCTTGCCGCCGCGATCCTCGTCGCGGCCCGCCGGGGCGGCAGCACCGCGACCCTTGCGCGGCGCGGCGGGACGGTCGTCGCCGCGCGCGGGTGGCTTGGGATGGCCGTGGCCGTGGGTCGGCGCCGGCTCGGGCACCTCGTCAGGCGAATCCACGACGGGCGCGGCTTCGGCAGCCTTGGCTTCCTCGATCTTGCGGCGCGCGGCGTCCTCGGCGTCGCGCTTGGCCTGCTCGGCCTCTTCAGCGCGGCGCTTGTCCGCCTCGGCCAGTGCCTTCTGCTCGGCCAGGTTGCGCTGACGGGACTCCTCCAGCTTGCGCAGGATCTCGGCGCGCTCATCGGTCGGATCCACCACGCCGGCATCGGGCCGGACCACGGTGACCTTCTTGCGCACGACGACATCCACCGTCGACCGGCTCTTGCCACCGCCGACGGTGAGTTCCTGCCGACGACTGCGGTTGAGGGTGATCTTTTTCGGGGCCTCGCCCTTGGCGTCCGCGGTTTCCGGCTTGCCATGGGTGCGACGCAGGAACCCGAGCAATTTGACCTTCTCGGTGCTGGTGACGGCCTGGTCCGGGCCACTGAACGGCATGCCGGCCTCGGCCAACTGCTCCAGCAACTTCTCGACCGGCGTATTCACCAGTTGGGCCAACTTGCGGATGGTGGTTTGCTGCGACATTCGGTTTCCGTGTCCTGTGGCACGGGACCAGTGCCCGTGCGTGATGATGCATTGTAGCGGCTGGGTTACCTGAACCCGGTCAAAAACCCCGCCGCGTTACTCGAACCAGTGCTTGCGCGCTTCCATGATCAGGGCCGAGGCGCGTGCCTCGTCCAGACCTTCCACGTCGGCGAGCTCGTCGGTGGCAAGGTCGGCCAGGTCATCCCGGGTGACGATGCCCCGCGCCGCCAGCGCCAGGGCGAGATCCTCGTCCATGCCCTCGAGGGTGAGCAGGTCCTGCGAGGGCGCGCCCTCGTCCTCCACCGCCTCTTCCGCGGCCAGCGCGTCGTCGAGCAGCGCGTCGCGGGCGCGGGTGCGCAGCTCCTCGACGATGTCCTCGTCGAAGCCCTCCACGGCCAGCAGCTCGCCCACGGGAACGTAGGCGATCTCCTCGATCGTGTTGAAACCTTCGGCGACGAGGATCGACGCGATTTCCTCGTCGACCTCCAGCTTCTCCTGGAACAGCTGGCGCGCGGCGGACTGCTCGGCCTCCGACTTCTCGGTGACCTGGTCCTGGGTCATCACGTTGAGCTGCCAGCCCGACAGACGGCTGGCGAGGCGCACGTTCTGGCCGCCCTTGCCGATCGCCTGGGCGAGGCGGTCTTCGGCCACCGCCAGGTCCATCGAGTGCTTGTCCTCGTCGACGATGATCGACTGGACCTCGGCGGGCGCCATCGCGTTGATCACGAACTGGGCCGGATTGTCGGACCACAGCACGATATCCACGCGTTCGCCATTGAGCTCGTTGGTGACCGCCTGCACGCGCGAACCGCGCATGCCGATGCACGCACCGATCGGATCGGTCCGGTTGTCGTGCGCCAGCACCGCGATCTTGGCGCGGTCGCCCGGATCGCGCGCGCAGCCCATGATCGAAACCAGGCCCTGGCCGACCTCGGGCACCTCGAGCTTGAACAATTCCATCATGAACTCGGGGGCAGCGCGGCTGATGAACAGCTGCGGCCCACGCGGCTCGCTGCGCACGTCGTAGAGGTACCCACGCACGCGGTCGCCGGCACGCAGGACGTCACGGGGAATGCCCTTGTCCTTGGTGATGATCGCCTCGGCGTTGCCGCCCAGGTCGACGTAGATGTTGCCGCGTTCGACACGCTTGACGATGCCGGTGACCAGCTCGCCGACGCGGTCCTTCCAGGCATCGATGACCTGCGCGCGCTCGGCCTCGCGCACGCGCTGCACGATCACCTGCTTGGCGGCCTGCGCGGCGATGCGTCCGAACTCCGGGTTGTCGATCTGCTCGTCGATGTAGTCGCCGACCTCGACGCCCTCGACCTCGTCGACGGCATCCATCAGGCGGATCTGGCGGTCTGGCGACTCCATGACCACGTCATCGGCGACGACTTCCATGCGCCGGAAGGTCTCGTAGCTGCCGTCCTCGGGATTGATTTTGACCCGGACCAGCACGTCTTCGTCGAGGTAGCGCTTCTTCGCCGCGGAGGCCAGCGCCGCCTCGATCGCATCGAGGATCACCGACTCCGGCACGCCCTTCTCATGGGCGACCGCGTCCACGACCAGCAACAGTTCCTTGCTCATCTCGTCACTCCGCCGCGGGCGGTTCGTCCGCCGTCGGCTTGTTGGTTGATTTTCCGGTTGGATTCTTTCGAGCACCCGGCTTGGCACCGGGCTTGCTTGGCGCCAGACCCAGCGCGGCCCAGTCGGGGACCAGGCGCGCCTTGTCGATATTGTCCGCCTCCACCCGCAGGTCGGCACCGTCCACGAGGAACGATACGCCTTCCCCGTCGACCCGCGTAATGACGCCGGTCAGCCGCCGCCGGCCATCCATCGGCAGGCGCAGGGTGACCTTGGCGGTCTCGCCGATGAAGCGGGCGAACTGCGCCTGCGTGAACAGCGGTCGATCGAGCCCGGGGGAGGACACCTCGAGGGTGTAATTGCCGGAGATCGGGTCTTCCACGTCGAGCTGGGCGGATACCTCGCGGCTCACCGCCTCGCAGTCCTCGATCGACACCGACCGCGGCAGTTCGTCACCGTTGCCGGTCTCCGCGGGCGCAGCCTCGTCGGCCGGCACGTCGATGTACAACCGCACGACCGCACCGCCTGGCGAAGGGAGGTACTCGATGCCAAGCAACTCGACTCCCAGCGAAGCCACGGTGGGGGCGAGAAGGCGGCTGATTTCGGCGGCTTTGTCCGTCACGCGTGGCTGACTCCTGCGGTGGCGAGTGGCTCGTGGGTATCTGCAAACCATTCCAGCAAAAACAACAAAGGACCCGATGGGCCCCTTGTCCAAACACCTGGATGTCGGCGCGACACGCGAGCAGAGCGTGTCACCAAGCCCAGGCTTCGATCATCACGGACGAGACTCATGGAGGCTGGTCCGCGGAACGCCGTTGCTCTGGCGATCCTGATCTGAAGCTGGTAGCGGGGGCAGGATTTGAACCTGCGACCTTCGGGTTATGAGCCCGACGAGCTGCCAGACTGCTCCACCCCGCATCAGGCCGCCCATTGTATCGGCGGACTTGAAACTTCGCAAGAGCCCGGCAAGACCTCTGGGGGATTTCCTGCCCGACGGACGATGTCCGCCGGTGTTGCCCGAAGCCCGTTTTACCGGCCTTCGCACCCTCTCGGGCCGAGCATCATAACCGCTCGCCGTCCAAATGGGAACAACAATCGGTTTGCGTCGCCACGCGGAGCATCGAACGTCGCGCGCGACGTCCGGCGCGCCGACTCAGATGCCGAAGGAACGCTGGCACCACTCCATCACGGGGCTCCAGGCCAGGCCCAGGGCAAGCAGGATCATTGCGTTCACGCCGAACACGATCCGCAGCGGCCGGTTGCTGGACGGCGGATGCACCGCGCCCACCGGCTCATCGAAGTACATCACCTTGACCACGCGCAGGTAGTAGAACGCGCCGATCACCGCGAAAACGATACCGACGATCGCCAGCCAGAGCATGTCGCCCTGCACCGCGGCCTGCAGCACCGCAAGCTTGGCCCAGAAGCCGATGAAGGGAGGCACGCCGGCGAGCGAGAACATCACCAGCAGGATCATCAAGGCCATCCACGGATTGCGCGAATTCAGGCCGCGGTAGTCGATGATCTCGTCGGCCTCGAAGCCGCGGCGCGACATCACCACGATGGCGCCGAAGGCGGCCGCCGCCATGAGCGCGTAGCTGATCGCGTAGAACATCGCCGCCGCGTAACCGCCGGGCGTGGCGGCGGCGAAACCGATCAGCAGGAAGCCGACGTGGGAAATGGTCGAGTACGCCAGCATCCGCTTCAGGTTGACCTGCATGAGCGCGCCGAGGTTGCCGATCGCCAGCGACAGCACCACCAGCACGCCCAGCATCAGCCGCCAATGGTCATCCAGCGGCCCCATCCCCTGCTCCAGCAGGCGGTAGGTCAGGCCGAACGCCGCCAGCTTGGGCGCCGAACCGATGAACAGCGTGATCGGGGTGGGCGCGCCGTGGTACACGTCGGGCAGCCACATGTGGAAAGGCGCGGCGCCGAACTTGAAGGCGATGCCGGCGACCACGAACACCAGACCCGTGGCCAGCAGCGTCGGTGATTCGGTGACCTGCGCAGCCAGTGCGACCGCCTGGATGTCCAGGGCGCCGGTCGCGCCGTAGATCAGCGACAGGCCGTAGAGCAGCAGGCCGGATGCGAGCGAGCCCAGCACGAAGTACTTGATGCCGGCCTCGGACGCCATGGAATTGTCGCGATCGATGGCCACAAGCGCGTACGAGCACAGCGCGAGCATCTCCAGGCCGATGTAGATCATCACCAGGTTGCCGGCCGATACCAGCAGCATCATGCCCAGGGTCGCGAACAGCATCAGCACGGACATCTCGCCCTTGTAGATGCCCCGCTCGCGCATGAACGGCCACAGGTAGACCATCGACAACGCCGACGCCAGCGCGATGCCGATCTTCAGCACGTCGGCCAGCGTGTCGCGCACGAACATGCCGTCGAAGACGACCCCGTGTCCTCCAGCGCCCGCGGCGATCATCGCCGCCACGCCCAGCAACAGGACCATCGACAGCACATGGGTGACGGCGCGGCGGGTCTCGTCCAGGAACAGGTCGAGCATCAGCAGCGCGAAGGCGCCGCCGACCAGGACCAGCTCTGGCAACAGCGGCAGCAATTCGGCGGCGGAACGTACGTGGATCATTGGCTATCTCTGATTGGTCAGGCGCAGGTCGCGCGATTGGCCGACTGGACGGGTTGCAACCTGCTTAGAACTTGGATGCGGCGATCTGCATCGCCAGATTGGCGATGGTGGGTTCCATCATGTCGGTCAGCGGCTTGGGCCATACGCCCAGCGCCAGGGTAAAGACGGCAAACACGCCCAGCACGAACATCTCGCGGCCGTTGAGGTCCTTCATCGCCGCGACCTTGTCATTGGCGACCGGACCCCAGAGCACGCGCTTGACCAGCCACAGGCTGTAACCTGCGCTGATGATCAGGGTCAGCGCCGCCACCAAGGCGATCAGCGGATGCTTCTGGAAGCTGGCGACGATGACCATGAACTCGCCCACGAAGCCGGACGTGCCCGGCAGACCGGAGTTGGCCATCGCGAACAACACGTAGAACACGGCGAACGCCGGCATCAGGTTCGCCACGCCGCCGTAATCGCTGATCCGGCGCGTGTGCAGGCGGTCATAGAGCACGCCGATGCTGGTGAACAGCGCCGCGGAAATGAAGCCGTGGCTGACCATCTGCACCATCGCACCCTGCAGGCCGAGACGTGCCGCATCGACGTTGCCGAAGTCGCGCACCAGGCTGAAGGCGATGAAGGTGCCCAGGGTCACAAAACCCATATGCGCGACCGAGGAGTAGGCAATCAGCCGCTTCATGTCCGACTGCGCCAGCGCCACCAGACCCACGTAGACCACCGCGATCAGGCTCAGCGCGATCAGCAGCCACGCCCATTCGGCGCCGGCGTCAGGCACGATCGGCAGCGCGAAACGCAGGAACCCGTAGCCACCGATCTTCAGCATGATCGCGGCCAGGATCACCGAGCCGGCGGTCGGCGCCTCGACGTGGGCGTCCGGCAACCAGGTGTGCACCGGGAACATCGGGATCTTGATCGCGAAGCCCAGCAGGAAGCCGAAGAATATCCACGTCTGCTCGGTGGCCGACAGCGACAGCTGCACCATGTCGGCGATCTGCCAGCTGCCGCCCTTCATGTACAGGTAGATCAGCGCCACCAGCATGAACACCGACCCGAGGAAGGTGTAGATGAAGAACTTCAGCGCGGCGTAGACCCGACGCGGACCGCCCCAGACGCCGATGATGATGAACATCGGGATCAGCATGCACTCGAAGAACACATAGAACAGCATCGAGTCGAGCGCACAGAAGATGCCGATCATCAGCCCTTCCAGGATCAGGAAGGACGCGTAGTACTGGCTGACGCGCTTGTCCACGCCCCACGCGCCGATCAGCACCAGCACCGAGGTCAGCGCGGTCAGGCCGATCAGCGGCACCGAGAATCCGTCCACGCCAAAGTGATAGCGGATGTCGAAGGCCGGGATCCACGGCTTGTTCTCGACGAACTGCATCGCCGCGGTGCTGTAGTCGAATCCGGTGAACAGCAGCAGGCTGAGCACGAAGGTAACGGCGGCCACGCCGGTGGCAAACCAGCGGGCGGGAACCGCGCGCTCGTTGCCGAGGGCGAGGGTGATCAGGCCGCCGATGATCGGCAGCCAAACAAGCAGGCTCAGCAAAGGAAGCGCGCTCTGGAAGGGCTCGGGGGTCACGTCGCGGTCCTTGTCAGATCAGGTTACGGATGAGCGCGGCCAGCATCACGATCAGGCCGACAATCATCACAAAGGCGTAGTGGTACAGGTAGCCGGACTGGATCCGGCGGCTCAGGTTGGCAACCAGCTCGACCACCCGGACGCTGCCGTTGACGAACAGGCCGTCGATCAACTTGCTGTCCACCGCGCTGGATGCCTGGCCGACCTTGAGGCTGCCACCGGCCAGGCCCTTGATCCACAGGGTGTCGAAACCGTACTTCTCCTCGAGGATGCGAACCGGCACGGACAGTGTCGCGCGCGCCTTGGCGGGCAAGTCCGGCTTCCAGACGTACATCACCGTGGCCAGTGCGAACCCGCCCAGGGCGAGCCAGAACGTCGGTGCGGTCAGGCCATGCAGTGCGAACTGGACCGGGCCATGCCAGACCTCGGCCGCGAGCGCGGCAACCACGTCACGCGCGGCGCTGACATCGATGGAGCCGAGGAAGAACGGCGCCTGTTCGATATTGCCGCTCCAGTTGGTGCCAAACAGCATCGGGCCGGCGGTGAAGAAGCCGATCAGCACCGAGGGGATCGCCAGCAGGACCAGCGGCACGGTCACCGACAGCGGCGACTCGTGTGGCTCGTGGACGTCGTGGTGCGCGTGCGGGAGGGCGTCAGCGTGGCCGGCGGCCGACGCGTCGCGGAAGCGCTCCTTGCCATGGAAGGTCAGGTACAGCAGGCGGAAGCTGTAGAACGCGGTCACGAACGCGCCCAGCAGCACCGCCCAGTACGCGTACTGGTGGACCCAGCTGCCACCGGCGCTGGCGTGGTGCGCCGCCTCGATGATGGTGTCCTTGGAATAGAAACCGCTGAGGAACGGCGTGCCGACCAGGGCCAGGGTGCCGATCAGCATCGTCCAGTAGGTGACCGGCATGTACCTGCGCAGGCCGCCCATGCGGCGCATGTCCTGCTCGTGGTGCATGCCGATGATCACCGAGCCGGCGCCCAGGAACAGCAGCGCCTTGAAGAAGGCGTGGGTCATCAGGTGGAAGACGCCCGCGCTGTACGCCGATACGCCCAGCGCGACGGTCATGTAGCCCAGCTGGGACAGCGTGGAATACGCGATCACCCGCTTGATGTCGTTCTGCACGATGCCGATCAGGCCGGTAAAGAACGCAGTGGTCGCACCGATGAAGAGGATGAACTGCAGCGCGGTATCCGACAGCTCGAACAGCGGCGACATCCGCGCCACCATGAAGATGCCGGCGGTGACCATGGTCGCGGCATGGATCAACGCGGAGATCGGCGTCGGGCCTTCCATGGAATCGGGCAACCACACGTGAAGCGGCACCTGCGCGGACTTGCCCATCGCGCCGATGAAAAGGCAGATGCCGATCACCGTCGCGATCGACCACTCGTGCCCGTCGATCACCGACATCGTCTGGCCGACCAGGCTGGTCGAATTGGCGAACACGGTCGCGTAGTCCAGCGAGCCAAAGTGCCACGCCACCGCGGCGATGCCCAGGATGAAGCCGAAATCCCCGACGCGGTTGACCATGAACGCCTTGAAGTTGGCGAACACCGCGGTCGGACGCTTGAACCAGAACCCGATCAGCAGGTACGAGACGAGACCCACCGCTTCCCAGCCAAAGAACAGCTGCAGGAAGTTGTTGCTCATCACCAGCGCCAGCATGGAGAAGGTGAACAGGCTGATGTAGCTGAAGAAGCGCTGGTAGCCGTCGTCGCCGGCCATGTAACCGATGCTGTAGATGTGCACCAGCAGCGAGACGAAGGTCACCACCACCATCATCATCGCGGTGAGCTTGTCCACCATGAAGCCGATGTGGGCCTCGAAGCCGCCGACCTTGAACCAGGTGTAGAGGTTCTCGTTGAACGGTGCAGCACCCTGCCCCACCAGCTGCCACAGCACCCAGCCCGACAGCGCGCAGCTGATCGCCACGCCCAGGATGGTGACGCGGTGCGCCCCGGCGCGGCCGATCCGGCGACCGAAGAAGCCCGCGATGATCGTGCCCACCAGTGGCGCGAGGACGATGGCCAGCAGCGCCGACTTGGAAACGACGAATTCCATACCCGACATCGGATCAGCCCTTCATCAAATCGATTTCGGCGACGTTGATCGTGCGCCTGTTACGGAACAGCGTGACGAGGATCGCCAGGCCAATGGCGGCTTCAGCCGCAGCCACGGTCAGGATGAAGAACACGAACACCTGGCCGGAAGGGTCGCCGAACTGACGCGAGAAACCCACGAAATTGATATTGACCGCGAGCAGCATCAGCTCGATCGACATGATCAGCACGATGACGTTCTTGCGGTTGAGGAAGATGCCCGCAACGGAGATGCAGAACAGCACCGCACCCAATGCGAGGTAGTGGCCCAGGGCCAGGCTGGAAGCGACCATTTCCATTACGCGCCCTCCTCCGGATTGACGTCGGGTGCCACAGGGTCATGCAGCTTGGCGGGCGTGGACGAACCCATCTGCACGACGCGCAGGCGGTCGGCGACGCGCACCTTGACCTGGTGGCTGGGGTTCTGCTTCTTGCCGCCCTCGCGGATCGGCCGCAGGGTGAGGGTCACCGCCGCGATCACCGCCACGGTAAGGATCACCGCCGCGGTTTCAAATGGCAGCAGGAACCGCGTGAACAGCTCGGTCGCGACCCACTCGGTATTGCCCACGCCGGCGGCCAGGGCGGGGTCGGCCGGGAACGGATGGGCCATCTTGGCGCGCGCGCCGATCAGCATCAGCATCTCGACCAGCATCACCACCGCCACCACCAGACCGACCGGCAGGTAGCGCACGTAGCCCTCGCGCATGCCGACGATATCGATGTCCAGCATCATGACCACGAACAGGAACAGCACCATCACCGCGCCGACGTAGATGACGACTAGGGCCACGCCAAGGAACTCCGCGCCCCCCACGATCCACACACAGGCGACCGAGAAGAAGGTGAGCACCAGCGACAGCGCCGAGTGCACCGGGTTGCGCACGCTGATGACGGCGACCGCCGCCGCGACGGCGGCGATGGAAAAAGTGATGAACGCGATGAAGACGAAATCCATGGGGTGCACTCAGCGGTAGGGCGCGTCGGAGGCGCGACGTTCGGCAATCTCGGCCTCGAGCCGGTCGCCAATTGCCAGCAGCTGCGGCTTGGTGACGATGTTCTGTCCGCGCTGGTCGAAGTGGTACTCGTGGATGTGGGTCTCGACGATCGAGTCCACCGGGCACGACTCCTCGCAGAAGCCGCAATAGATGCACTTGAACAGGTCGATGTCGTAGCGCGTGGTGCGGCGGGTGCCGTCCTCGCGGCGCTCCGAGTCGATCGTGATCGCCAGCGCCGGGCACACCGCCTCGCACAGCTTGCACGCGATGCAGCGCTCTTCGCCGTTGGGGTAGCGGCGCAGCGCGTGGATACCGCGAAAGCGCACCGACTGCGGCGTCTTCTCCATCGGATACATCAGCGTGTACTTGGGCTTGAACGCGTATTTCAGCGTCAGGCCCATGCCACGCACCAGCTCGATGAGCAGCAGGCTTTTGAAAAAGGAAACGATGCGATTCATGCCTCTACCCTATTGCCCCGGCTCGAACACGCCGAAATACGCCATGACCGCCACCACCGCGATCCAGGCGATCGCCAGCGGAACGAAGACCTTCCAGCCCAACCGCATGATCTGGTCATAGCGGTAGCGCGGGAAAGAGGCGCGGAACCAGATGAAGCAACTGGCGAAGAAGAACACCTTGGCCATCAGCCACCACCAGCCGTCCACCGACAGCAGTGGGATGCCCAGGCCCTGCAACGGGCTGAGCCAGCCGCCAAGGAAGAAGATCGAGACCAAGAAGCTGATCAGGATCATGTTGGCGTATTCGGCCAGGAAGAACAGCGCGAACCCGGCGCCGGAGTACTCGACCAGGTGGCCACCGGTGATCTCCGACTCGCCCTCGACCATGTCGAAGGGCAGGCGGTTGGTCTCGGCGACACCGGACACGAAATAGATCACGAACAGCGGCAGCAGCGGCAGCCAGAACCACTCGAACAGACCGGCGTTGCCGGACTGCGCCATCACGATCTCGGTCAGGTTCAGGCTGCCGGCAGCGAGCATCACGCCCACCAGGGAGAAGCCCATCGCGATCTCGTAGGCGACCATCTGCGCTGCACCGCGCATCGCGCCCAGCAGGGCGTACTTGGAGTTGGTCGCCCAACCGGCCAGGATCACGCCGTACACGCCCAGCGAGGTCATCGCCAGGATGTAGAGCAGACCGGCGTTAGCGTTGGACAGCACCACCTTGGCATCGAAGGGGATGACCGCCCAGGTCGCCAGCGCCGGCACCAGTGCCAGCATCGGCGCGAGCCGGTACAGGAACGGCGATGCGGCGGACGGCTGCAGCATCTCCTTGAACAGCAGCTTGAAGACGTCGGCAAAGGTCTGCAGGAAGCCGCCGAAACCGACATATTTCGGCCCAACGCGCACGTGCATCCAGCCGATCAGCTTGCGCTCCCAGAGCACGTAGAACGCGACCGCGAGGATCAGCGGCACGCAGATCGCCACGATCATCAGCACCAGCCACGCAATCGTCCCCACCGCGCCGAACGAGACCAGCCAGCCGTGGAACGGGTCGATAACGCTGTTCATCATGCCGACGCCCTCCCGACCGTGACCCGGCCCGAACCCAGCGGCGCGGTCGCGCCGTGGCCGTTCTCGATCCACGCCGTGCCGCGCGCCACCATGTCGGTGACCAGCACGGGCAGCGATGCGTTACCCGCTGCGCTACCGAAGCTGCCCGTCGCGCCATTCTGGAGGCCGAGCTCGCGAGCATCCTCCGGGTGCAGGCGCACATGCGGGCCGACATTCAGTGGATGGGCCTGCAGCGCGGCGGCGCGACGCACGACCGCGTCGCAGCGGTAGATGGCCGTTCCCACTGCCAGCTCCAGCCCGTCGCTACCCGGCGCAGGCGACTTTCCGGCGACCGGCGTGACCTCACGCTTGACCATGCTGGCACGCAAACCGGCCAGATCAATGAAGTCGAAGTCCGCCAGCCCCAGATCGCCTGCCAGTGCCCGCAGCACCCGCCAGCCCGGCTGCGCCTGGCCCGGCAGTTTGCCGCCGGCCACGGCAACCTGCTCGCGCCCTTCCAGATTGGTCAGGGTGGCGTCGATCTCCGGCAGCAAGCCGATCGGCAGGATGACGTCCGCCACCGCCAGCGTGGATTCGCAGGCGAAATGGCTGAACGCCACGACCTGCGCACCGGAGAGCGCCTTCATCGCGGTTGCGGTGTCGGCAAAATCGAGGCCGGGCTCGACGCCGTACAGGACGTACGCGGCGCGCGCCTCGGCGAGCATGCCCATCGCGTCGCGCGAGGTGGGGAGCACGCCATGATCGGACAGGCCGACCGCATTGGCCCCCTGCGGGATGCGGCACACGCTCGCGCCGGTTGCGGCAGCGAAGTCGCCGACCGCGGCGCGGATGGCGGCGGCATGCGGACCGTTCTCGGCCAGCGCGCCCACAAACACAAGCGCGCTCTTCGTGCCGTTGAGGGCCTCGCGCAAGCCGGCGTCCGCCAGGGCGGCAGCCATTTGCGACGGTGCGACGATGTGCTTGCTGGTCAGGTCAAAGGTCTGCTCGAAATCGACCGGATTGACGACATGGACCTTCGCACCGTTCTGCCACGCCTTGCGCACGCGCGCATTCACCAGCGGCAGCTCGTGGCGCAGGTTGCAACCAACGATCACGATCGCGTCCGCTTGCCCGATGTCGGCAACGCGGGCGGCGAAGACCTGCGCCACGGCCGCATCCGACAGGTCGGACTGGCTGAGGCGGTGGTCGAGGTTGCCGGTGCCCAGCGCATCCGCCAGGCGCGCGAGCAACGCGCCCTCTTCATTCGAGGTGGCGGGATGGACCAGCACGCCGAGGTTGTCACCGGCATTGTCGCGAAGCACGCGGATGGCCTCGGCAAGTGCCTCCTCCCAGGTCGCCTCGCGCCACTGGCCGCCTTCCTTCAGCATCGGCGCAATCGCCCGATCGGCGGCGTACAGGCCCTGGTGCGAGTAGCGGTCGCGATCCGACAGCCAGCATTCGTTGACCATCTCGTTGTCGCGCGGCACGGTGCGCATGACCTCGCCCCGGCGCACGTGCAGGAACAGGTTGCTGCCCAGCGCGTCGTGGTAGCCCAGCGACTCGCGGGCAACCATCTCCCACGCGCGGGCACGGAACTGGAACGGCTTGTTGGTCAGCGCGCCCACCGGGCAGACATCGATCACGTTGCCTGACAGCTCGGTAGTCAGCGGTTTGCCGTCGTAGGTGCCGATCTGCAGGTCCTCGCCGCGGTACATGCCGCCCAGCTCATAGGTGCCGGCAATCTCCGCGGTAAAGCGGACGCAGCGGGTGCAGTGGATGCAGCGGGTCATCTCGGTGGCGACCAGCGGCCCGATGTCCTCGTCGGCCACCACCCGCTTGCGCTCGTTGAAGCGGCTGACCGAGCGCCCGTAACCCAGCGACAGGTCCTGCAACTCGCACTCGCCGCCCTGGTCGCAGACCGGGCAGTCGAGCGGATGGTTGATCAGCAGGAATTCCATCACGTTGCGCTGCGACTTGAGCGCCTTTTCGCTGCGCGTGTGGACCTTCATGTTGTCCATGACCGGCGTGGCGCAGGCCGGTGCGGGCTTGCCCATCTTGTCGACATCGACCAGGCACATCCGGCAGTTGGCCGCGATCGACAGCTTGTCGTGGTAGCAGAAACGCGGGATCGGAATACCGATCTTGTCGGCGGCCTGGATGATCATCGAGCCCTTGGGCGCAAAGGTGGCCACGCCGTCGATTTCGATCGACACGTGGCCTTCGGGCACGACGGGCGCGTCTTCGGTCGGCTTGTCCGGAGTCGTGCTCATGCCGCTGCCCCCACTACCCGGCCGTCGCGCAGGTCATCGACCAGGAAGCGCTTGTTCACGATCGCGTACTCGAATTCGTTCCAGTAATGGCGCAGGAATCCCTGCACCGGCCACGCGGCAGCCTCGCCGAAGGCACAGATGGTGTGTCCTTCGATCTGCCCGGCCGACTCGCGCAGCACATGCAGGTCCTCGACCGTGGCGCGCATGTCGACCACTCGGCTGATCATGCGGTACATCCAGCCGGTGCCCTCGCGGCACGGGGTGCACTGGCCGCAGCTTTCCTGGTAGTAGAACCGGGAGATGCGCTGGCAGGCGCGGACCATGCAGGTGGTCTCGTCCATCACGATCACCGCGCCGGAGCCCAGGCCGGAGCCGGCCTTCTGCAGCGCGTCGTAATCCATGGTCAGGCCCATCATGGTCTCGCCCGGCAACACCGGCATCGAGGAACCGCCGGGGATCACGCCCTTGATCCTGTTGCCGTTGCGCACGCCACCGGCGATTTCAAGCAGCTCGGCGAACGGCGTGCCCAGGCGGACTTCGTAATTGCCCGGCTTGTTGACGTGGCCGGACACCGAGAACGCCTTCGCGCCGCCGTTGTTGGGCTTGCCCAGGTTGAGGAACCACTCCGCGCCGTTGCGGATGATCGCCGGCACCGAGGCATAGGTCTCGGTGTTGTTGATCGTGGTCGGCTTGCCGAACAGGCCGAAGTTGGCCGGGAACGGCGGCTTGTAGCGCGGCTGGCCCTTCTTGCCTTCCAGCGACTCCATCAGCGCGGTTTCCTCACCGCAGATATAGGCGCCCGCGCCCAGCGCGTTGTAGATGTCGACGTCGATGCCTGAGCCGAGCACGTTCCTGCCGACCAGGCCGTTGGCGTAGGCGTCCTTGAGCGCCTGCTCGATGCGCTCGAAAGGCTCGTGGTGGAACTCGCCGCGCATGTAGTTGTAGGCCACCGTGGAGCCCGTCGCGTAGCAGGCGATCAGGATGCCCTCGAGCACCGCGTGCGGGTTGTAGCGCAGGATGTCGCGGTCCTTGCAGGTGCCCGGCTCGGACTCGTCGGAGTTGCACAGGATGTACTTCTGCACCCCGTCGTCCTTGGGCATGAAGCTCCACTTCAGGCCGGTCGGGAAGCCCGCACCGCCGCGGCCGCGCAGGCCCGACTGCTTGACCATCTCGATGATGTCCGCGCGCGGGATCTTCTCGGCGAGGATCCTGCGCCAGGCCTCATAGCCGCCGATCTCGACATAGTTGTCGTAGGACCAGGGCGTGTCGAAGTGCAACGTGGTGTAGACCACGTTGTGCTCCTGCGGAGCCGGACCCACCGGGCCGGCGCTCTTGGAATAATCGTGGTGGGACATGTTCTGCCTCACTCCAGACCAGCGAAGATCGCGTCGACGGCAGCGGCGTCGAGCTTCTCGTGGTAATGACCGTTGACCAGCATCACCGGGGCACCGCAGCAGGCGGCGACGCACTCCTCCTCGCGCTTGAGGAACACCCGTCCATCGGGGCTGGACTCGCCCAGCTTGCAGCCCAGCGTCTTCTCCGCATGGGCGACCAGCTCTTCGGCGCCGTTGAGCCAGCAGCTGATGTTGGTGCAGAAGGCGACGTTGTTGCGGCCGACCGGCTCGAGCACGAACATCGAGTAGAACGTCGCCACCTCGTAGGCCAGCACCGGCGGCAGGCCCAGGTAGCGGGCGACCGCGGCGATCAGTTCGTCGCTCAGCCAGCCGCCGTTCTGCTCCTGGGTCGCAAACAGCCCCTGGATCACCGCCGAGCGCTTGCGGTCGGCCGGGAACTTGGCCACCCAGTGGTCAATGAACGCGCGCGTCGCATCGGACAGCACGACCATCGGGTCGACGTTGCGGCACGCCTCGAAATTTCCAGTCGCTTTCATTCGTTCAGATCCTCAGCGATCGCCTTCTCAGCGATCCACCTCGCCAAACACGAGGTCATAGGTACCGATCATCGCCACCGCGTCGGCCAGCATGTGCCCGCGGATCACGGCGTCCATCGAGGACAGGTGGGCAAAGCCCGGCGCGCGCAGCTTGACCCGGAACGGCTTGTTCGCGCCGTCGGACACCAGGTAGCAACCGAACTCGCCCTTGGGCGCCTCGACCGCGCAGTAGGTCTCGCCGGCCGGCACGCAGTAGCTTTCGGTGAAGAACTTGAAGTGATGGATCAACGCTTCCATCGACTCCTTCATCTCCTCGCGCGCCGGTGGCCGGACCTTGTAGTTGTCGACCATCACCGGGCCGGGATTGACCCGCAGCCAGGCCACGCACTGCTTGATGATCCGGGTCGACTGGCGCATCTCGGCGATGCGGACCAGGTAGCGGTCATAGCAGTCGCCCTCGGTGCCCAGCGGGATATCGAAATCCATCTCCGCATACTTGGCGTAGGGCTGCTTCTTGCGCAGGTCCCATTCGATGCCCGAACCGCGCAGCATCACGCCGGACATGCCCCAGGCCTTGGCCAGTTCCGGGCTGACCACGCCGATGCCGACGGTGCGCTGCTTCCAGATCCGGTTGTCGGTGAGCAGGGTCTCGTACTCGTCGACGCGGTGCGGGAAGTCGTCGCAGAAGGAGTCCAGGTAGTCCAGCATCGAGCCTTCGCGCCAGGCGTTGAAGCGCTTGAGCTTGCCGCCCTTGCGCCACGGCGACTCCTTGTAACGCGGCATGACGTCGGGCAGGTCGCGGTAGACGCCGCCGGGACGGTAGTAGGTCGCGTGCATGCGCGCGCCCGACACCGCCTCGTAGACGTCCATCAACTCTTCGCGCTCGCGGAACGCGTACAGCATCACCGCCATCGCGCCCAGATCGAGGGCGTTGGAGCCCAGCCACATCAGGTGGTTCAGCAGCCGGGTGATCTCGTCGAACATGGTGCGGATGTACTGCGCACGCTCCGGCACCTCCAGCCCCATCAGGTTCTCGATGGCGCGCACGTAGGCGTGCTCGTTGCACATCATCGAGACGTAATCGAGGCGGTCCATGTAACCGATGGACTGGTTGAACGGCTTGGATTCGGCGAGCTTCTCGGTGCCGCGGTGCAACAGGCCGACATGCGGGTCGACGCGCTGCACGACCTCGCCGTCCATCTCCATGATCAGGCGCAGCACGCCATGGGCGGCCGGATGCTGCGGGCCGAAGTTCATGGTGTAGTTGCGGATTTCCGCCGAACCGGTGACGCCGCCGTGCGGATTGTCGGTGGTCTCGTTGATCAGCGGCATGGTGGTGGCAGGCGTGCTCATGGCTTCAACCCCAGACGCGTGGCCGTTTCATCGGCGGCGGTCAGGTAACGCGAGTCATCGCGGATCACGCGCGGGACCAGCACCCGCGGCTCGATGGAGACCGGCTCGTAGATCACGCGCTTGCGCTCGGCGTCGTATCGCACTTCGACGTTGCCGATCAACGGGAAATCCTTGCGGAACGGGTGGCCGATGAAACCATAGTCGGTGAGGATGCGGCGCAGGTCCGGGTGGCCCTCGAACACGATGCCGAACAGGTCGAACGCCTCGCGCTCGAACCAGTTGGCGCCGGCCCACACGGAGGTGAGCGAGTCCACGATCGGCATCTCGTCATCGGCGGCGAAGGTGCGTACGCGCAGGCGCTGGTTGTGCTGGAAGGACAACAGGTGGGCCACCGCGGCGAAGCGGCGCCTGGGCGCATCGGCGACTCCACTGGGCAGCTGGCCCCAGGCGAAGCGGCCCGGACCGGCGCCTTCCACGCCACGCGAGAAGCCCTCCGAGGACGGCTCGGTGTTCCATTCGTCGCTGCCCCAGGTCAGGTAGTCGACGCCGCTGACGTCGGTCAACTGCTCGTAGCCGAACTCGTCGCGCAGGGCGCGTGCGGTGGCGAGCCACTGCGCGGGCTCGACCTCGATGCCGACCTCGCCGCGCGGCTCGGCGACGGTGATCGTGCAGTCGGTGAAGCGCGCGCGCAGGCGATCGGCGTACGCGGTGATCGACTCACTCATCGCGGACACCGGTCTTGTTGTCGCCAAAGTTGGTGCCGCGGCGGATCTTCTTCTGCAGCTGCAGGATGCCGTACACCAGCGCCTCGGCCGTGGGCGGACAGCCGGGCACGTAGATGTCGACCGGCACGATGCGATCGCAGCCGCGCACCACGGAATACGAGTAGTGGTAATAGCCGCCGCCATTGGCGCAGCTGCCCATCGAGATGACCCACTTGGGCTCGGGCATCTGGTCGTAGATCTTGCGCAGCGCGGGCGCCATCTTGTTGACCAGCGTTCCGGCCACGATCATCACGTCGGACTGGCGCGGCGAGGGGCGGAATATGACCCCGTAGCGGTCAAGGTCGAGCCGTGCCGCGCCGGCGTGCATCATTTCCACCGCGCAACAGGCCAGGCCGAACGAGACCGGCCACATCGAACCGGTGCGCGCCCAGTTCCACAGCGCGTCCAGGCTGGTGGTCACAAAGCCCTGCTGCAGCAGCGGGTTGTCATCGCCGGGAAGCAGGATGTCATCCAGGCGCCCTTCCGGCACCGGGTTGTGCATCAGGCCCGAGATGGTCTCACTCACTCCCATTCCAGCGCTCCCTTCTTCCACACGTAGATGAAGCCGAGCAGCAGCATGCTCACGAAAATTCCCATCTCGACCAGCCCGACCACGCCCAGGTCGCGGAATACCGTTGCCCAGGGCACGAGGAAGATGATTTCCAGATCAAAGATGATGAACTGGATGGCCACGAGGTAATAGCGCACGTCGAACTGCATGCGCGCGTCTTCGAAAGCCTCGAAGCCGCATTCGTACGGGGACAATTTTGCCAGGCTCGGGCGCTTGGGCCCCAGCAGGTGTCCCACCACCAGAAGGGCGACGCCAATGCCGCTGGCGACGATAAGAAACAACAAGGTCGGCAGATATTCGCCCAGCACTTCTGTTCTCTCGGCTACACCACGCTCTCGCGTGGCCTTGGCTCGGCGGCACCATCGCTGCCGTGGGCAGCGGCCGATGCCGTTGTCGGTAAAACTGTGGAGTGGTGCCCAAGGGGGGACTCGAACCCCCACGACCTAAGCCGCTACCACCTCAAGGTAGTGCGTCTACCAATTCCGCCACCTGGGCACATTCTCCAGCGCTACGCCTCCTGCTCCGGACCCAACCGCGTGCGGTGGACCCGGCTTCCGGTCATGACGACCGGACACCCGCGCATCCCTGCAGGATGTGACTGACTATCTTATCGCGACCGACCTAGTTTTTGACCGGATCGGACGGTGCCGAATCCGTCGCCTCGGGCGCTGCCGGGGCCGCCGGGACCTCGGGCGCCACCGCCGGAGCGGTTGGCTGCGCCGGAGCCGCTTCGGGGACGGCCGGCGCGCTGGACGCCGGATCGACCGGCACCTGCGACATCACACCCAGACCCTGACCGGCAGTCGTCGGACCAACGGCCAGATGGGTCGCCTGCCAGGCCATGAACATGGCGATCACGAAGAAGGAGATCGCAAGCCACTTGGTGGCCTTTGACAGAAAACTCGAAGCGCCGCGCGCGCCGAACACCGTCGCGGAGGCGCCGCCGCCAAAGCCCGCGCCGGCTTGCGCGCCGGAACCGCGCTGCATCAGGATCAGCACGATCATGGACGCGGCGATCAGCACATAGATGACGTTGAGGAACAACAGCATCGGAAGACTCTTTGGTCAGTTGCCCGGGCCAGGCCCGGAACAGGTCAGGATGCCAGCGCGGCTGCGATGGCGTTGAAGTCGGCGGCCACCAGGGACGCGCCGCCTACCAGGCCGCCGTCGACATCCGCTTGTGAGAACAGGGCGGCGGCATTGTCGGCCTTTACGCTGCCGCCGTACAGGATCGGAAGCGAGCCAGCGATTCTATCATCCTGCGAAGCGACTCCGCTACGGATGAATGCGTGCACCGACTGCACCTGCTCGGGGCTGGCGGTCTTGCCGGTACCGATCGCCCATACCGGCTCGTAGGCGACGATGGCCCCGTCCAGCGCCTTGGCGCCGTCGACCAGCAATGGCGCCAGTTGCTCCTGCAGGCGCGCCTCGGTCTGGCCGTCCTCGCGCTCCTGCAGGCTTTCGCCCACGCACAGGATGGGAACGATGCCTGCCGCCTTGGCGGCGCGGAACTTGGCGGCAACCAGTTCGCTGGTCTCGTGATGGTACTGGCGGCGCTCGGAATGGCCGACCAGGCAGTAGCCAGCGCCAACATCGGCGAGCATCTGCGCGGAGATCTCGCCGGTGTAGGCGCCGCTCGCATGCTCGCTGACGTCCTGGGCACCAAACTCCAGACCCTTGTCGGCGAAACGGGCAATCAACTCGGCCAGGTACACCGCCGGCGGGATGATGATGCGCTGGACGCCGGGGGCAGCTTCGGCGGCGACCGCATCCAGCAGCTCGGCGGAGAATCGGCGATCCCCGTGCAACTTCCAGTTACCAGCGACAATCCTGCGACGTGCCATGCCTACCCCCGCGTGTGAAAGCCGGGATTCTACCGCACGGCGCCCGGGAGGGGTCCGGACGGCTATTTGAGCTTGATCTCGCGCAGCCGCTCTTCCAGGTATCCCTGCGCGGTGATCGGATCGGGGTACCGGCTCGGGTTGTCGGCGGTCACCGTGCCCGGCAGCACGTCGATCAGGAAGTCGGGGTTTGGATGCAGGAAGAACGGCGTGGAGTAACGCGGCTGGCGCGCCTTCTCACCCTTCGGATTGACCACGCGGTGGGTCGTGGACGGATACACGTGGTTGGTCAGCCGCTGCAGCATGTCGCCGATATTGACCACGATGGTGTCGGCGTCGGCGGTGAAAGGCACCCACTCGCCCGAGCGCGAAAGCACCTCCAGGCCCTCCGCGCTGGCGCCGACCAGCAGGGTGATCAGGTTGATGTCCTCGTGCGCGCCGGCGCGCTCGTTGGGCACTTCAAGGCTGGTGATGGGCGGATAGTGCAAGGGACGCAGGATCGAGTTGCCGCTGTCGATCTTGTCGTCGAACCAGTGCTCGTCCAGGCCGATGTGCAGGGCCAGCGCGCTGAGCACCTTGGCGCCGAGCCGGTCCAGCGACTGATACAGGCCGTAGGCGACCTCGCGGAACTCCGGCAGTTCCTCGGGCCATACGTTGGGGGGCATGGAGTCGGCGTAGCGCGAGTCGCGCGGGATCTCGCGGCCGACGTGCCAGAATTCCTTCAGATCGAAGTGCTGCGCGCCCTTGGCGGTCTCGATGCCAAAGGGGGTGTAACCGCGGGCGCCGCCGCCGCCGGCGACGTGGTACTTCCGCTTGACGTCCTCGGGCAAGGCGAACAGGCGCTGGAAGACGTCGTAGCTGCGGTCGACCTGGGCCTGCCCGATGCCGTGGCCGCGCACGCCGGCGAAACCCCACTGCCGATAGGCGGCGCCCAGTTCGGCCACGAACGCGTCGCGCTGGGCGGGATCGTCGAAGCGGCTGATGTCGAAGATCGGGATACGGGTCGTGCTCATGGCGTCTGCAACCTCATCAAAAGTAGCGGGATCCGGTCGTGGCCGGCTTCGGCCTATTGGGCGGTCTCGCGCACCGCGCCTGCCAGGCGATCCAGGGTCGACTGCATCAGGGCATCGTCATCGGCCTCCACCGTGACGCGGACCACCGGCTCGGTGCCCGACGCGCGCAGGAACGCGCGGCCGCGTCCATGGACGGCCTGCTGGGCTTCAGCCAGGGCGGCCTGCACGGAGGGCATCTCGGCAGGCTTGACGCCGTCGCTGCAGCGCACGTTCACGGTTTTCTGCGGCACGCGGTCCAGGCCGGCCAGCGCCTGCTTCAGGCTGATGCCGCGGCGGCGCAGCACTTCCAGCACCTGCAGCGCACTGACGATGCCGTCGCCGGTGCTGGTGCGGTCCACGCACAGCAGATGGCCGGATGCCTCGCCGCCCAACACGCCGCCATGCTCGACCAGCTTCTGGTGCACGTGCCGGTCGCCGACCCTGGCGCGCAGGAATTCGATTCCACTTTGCTCGAAGGCGCGCTCCAGGCCGTAGTTGGTCATCAGGGTGCCGACCACCGGGCCCTGCAGCCGACCGCTCGCGCGCCAGTCGTTGGCGAGCACGTAGATCAGGTCGTCGCCGTCGTGGACGGTTCCGTCGGCGTCGACGAACATCACCCGGTCGCCGTCGCCGTCAAAGGCGATGCCCAGGTCGGCGCCGGTGCTGCGCACGCGCTCGGCCAATGCCTCCGGATGGGTCGTGCCCACGCCGTCGTTGATGTTGAGGCCGTTGGGATCCACGCCAATCGTGTCCAGCCTGGCGCCCAGCTCGCGCAGCACCAGCGGGCCGAGCTGGTAGGTCGCGCCGTGCGCGCAGTCGAGCACGATGTGCATGCCGCCCAGGTCAAAGCCCTTGGGTACCGAGGTCTTGCAGGCCTCGACATAGCGGCCGATGGCGTCGCGGGTGCGCGCGGTCTTGCCCAGCTCGGCGGACGGCACGGTGCTGAAGGGTTCGTCCAGCGCGGCCTCGATCGCCAGCTCGGTGGCGTCGTCGAGCTTCTCGCCTTCGGCGGAGAAGAACTTGATGCCGTTGTCGTAGTGCGGATTGTGCGAGGCGGAGATCACGATGCCGCCGTCGGCGCGCATGGACCGGGTCAGGTGGGCGACCGCCGGAGTCGGCATCGGACCCATCAGTTGCACGTCCACGCCGGCCGCGACCAGGCCGGCTTCCAGCGCGGCCTCGAACATGTAGTTTGAGATCCGCGTGTCCTTGCCGATGATCACGACAGGCTTGCGCCACGCCCGCCCGGACTCGACCGAGCGCGTGAGCGCGTGGCCGTAGGCATTGCCCAGCCGCAGCAGGAAGTCCGCGGAAATGGCGCCCTCGCCTACCCGCCCGCGGATGCCGTCAGTGCCGAAATAACGACGTCCCATTACCCGTTCTCCCCGGCGTCGTCCGCTGGTTGCGGCTGGCGCATCATCATGGCGAGCAGGTCGGCCAGCCGGTCACGCATCTCGCGGCGGTCGCAGATCTGGTCGATGGCGCCGTGCTCCAACAGGAACTCGCTGCGCTGGAAACCTTCGGGCAAGGTCTCGCGCACGGTCTGCTCGATCACGCGCGGGCCGGCGAAGCCGATAAGCGCCTCGGGCTCGGCGATGTTGATGTCGCCCAGCATCGCCAGCGACGCGGATACGCCGCCGGTCGTGGGGTGGGTCAGCACCGCGATGTAGGGCAGGCCCGCGGCGCGCAGGCGGCCCAGCGCGGCGGAGGTCTTGGCCATCTGCATCAGCGAGAACAGGCTTTCCTGCATGCGCGCGCCGCCGGTGGCGGTGAAGCACACCATTGGGCAGCCTGCCTCGAGCGCCGCCTCGGCGGCCAGGGCAAACCGCTCGCCGACCACCGAGCCCATCGATCCGCCCATGAACGCGAAGTCGAACGCGCACGCCACCAGCGGGCGCTGCTTCAACTCGCCCTTCATGGCGATCAGCGCGTCGCGCTCGCCGGTGGCTTTCTGCGCGGCCTTGATGCGGTCCGAGTAGCGCTTCTGGTCGCGGAACTTGAGCACGTCGGTGGGACCGAGCTCGGCGCCGATTTCCGTCGTGCTGCCGGCGTCCAGCAACGCGGTAAGGCGGGCCCGCGCGCGGATGGCGCGGTGGTGGCTGCACTTGGGGCAGACCTCCAGGTTTTCCTCGAGCTCGGGACGGTAGAGCACCGCGCCGCAGCGGTCGCACTTTTCCCAGAGCCCTTCGGGCACGCTGCGGCGCTTGGCGACGGGCGTCTCGGTCCGGATGCCGGAAGGCATGAGTTTCTTGAGCCAGGACATGCGTTGCGGATTCCCTGTAATTGGTCCGGTGCAATGATCCGGAAGTGTCTGTGTCCGCCCGCGGCCATGCAATGGCAACGGACCGCGCCGGTAGCGCCGGCGAACGCGGCAGTTTACCGCAGGCGTTCGCCGGTCCGTGCCTCAGGCCTGGGGCAGGCGGTCGAGGGCTTCGCGCAGGGGCAACAGAAACGCCGCGGCGTTGCGCGCGGCATCGGCGGGATCCAGCGCGTCGGCCATGGCAGCGACCAGCGCGCTGCCGACCACCACCCCGTCGGCGTGCACGGCCATGGCCGCGGCGCTGGCGGCGTCCTTGATCCCGAAGCCCGCGACGACGGGCACCTTGTCGAGCGCGCGGATCGCGCGCAGGCGCTCGCCGGCGGCGCCGGTGTCCAGATGGTCGCCGCCGGTCACCCCGGCGTAGGTCACGTAGTACAGGTAGCCGCTGGCCAGCGCGAGCAGGCGCTGCATGCGCTCGGTCGAGGTGGTCGGCGCGGCGAGCAGGATCAGCGCCAGGCCGTGGCGGTCGAAGGCCTCGCGGTACTCGACCGCTTCCTCCGGCGGCAGGTCGACCAGCAGCGCACCGTCGATACCGGCGGCAACCGCCTGCTGCGCATAGGCTTCCGGACCGCGGATCTCGACCGGATTGAGGTAGCCCATCAGCACCACCGGGGTGTCCTGGTTGTCCTCGCGGAACTGGCGCACGGTCTCGAACACGTAGTCCATGTCGGCGCCGCGGGCGAGCGCGCGCTCGGAGCTGTGCTGGATGGTGGCGCCATCGGCCATCGGATCCGAGAACGGCACGCCAATCTCGATCACGTCCGCGCCGGCGGCGACCAGGGCGTGCATCACCGGCATCGTTGCCTCCAGCGATGGATCACCGGCGGTGATGAAGGGCACCAGCGCCTTGCGGCCTTGTGCTTTCAGTGCGGCGAAGCGGGCGGCGATGCGGCTCACAGCACCATCCCCTCGCGTTGGGCGATCGTGTGCACGTCCTTGTCGCCGCGACCGGAGAGGTTGCACAGGACGATCGCATCGGCCGGCAACCCTCGTGCAAGCTTCACCGCCTGCGCCACCGCGTGGCTGGACTCCAGCGCCGGCAGGATGCCTTCGGTGCGGATCAACTGGTGGAACGCCGCCAGCGCTTCCTCGTCGGTGATACCCGCGTACTCGGCGCGCCCGGTGTCCTTCAGGAACGCGTGCTCCGGGCCGACGCCCGGGTAGTCCAGACCGGCGGATATCGAATGGGTCTCGATGACCTGGCCATCGTCATCGCACAGCAGGTAGGTGCGGTTGCCGTGCAGGACCCCGGGCCGACCCGCGGCCAGCGAGGCGGCGTGGCGCCCGCTGTCCATGCCCTCGCCCGCCGCTTCGGCGCCGACGATGCGGACCGCCGGATCATTGAGGAAGGCATGGAAGATGCCGATCGCGTTGCTGCCGCCGCCGACGCAGGCGGTCACCGCATCGGGCAGGCGTCCGTATTCAGCGAGCATCTGCGCGCGCGCCTCGCGGCCGACCACCGCGTTGAAGTCGCGCACCATGCGCGGGTACGGGTCCGGGCCGGCCACGGTGCCGATGATGTAGAAGGTGTCGGCGATGTTCGTCACCCAGTCGCGCATCGCCTCGTTCAGGGCATCCTTCAGGGTGGCCGAGCCGCTGGTCACCGGCACCACGCGGGCGCCCAGCAACTGCATGCGGTAGACGTTGATCTTCTGGCGCTCTATGTCGGTCGCGCCCATGTACACCACGCACTCCAGGCCCAGGCGCGCGGCAACCGTGGCGCTGGCGACGCCGTGCTGGCCGGCGCCGGTCTCGGCGATGATCCGGGTCTTGCCCATGCGGCTGGCCAGCAAAGCCTGACCGATGGTGTTGTTGATCTTGTGCGCGCCGGTGTGGTTGAGGTCCTCGCGCTTGAGCAGGATGCGCGCGCCGCCCACTTCCTCGCTCAGGCGGCGGGCGTGGTAGATCGGACTCGGCCGGCCGACGTAATGGGCCAGGTCGTCCTCGAAGGTGGCGATGAACGCCGGATCGACGCGCGCGGCGTCATAGGCGTCGGCCAGCTCCTGCAACGGACCGACCAGGGTCTCGGCAACAAATCGGCCGCCGAAGCGCCCGAAGTGCCCGTTTTCATCGGGGTACGCGTGGTAATCGATGAGGGTATCGGATGGCAATGGGGAAGTCATGACTCGGTTTCACCGGGGGAGGTTTGGCGACCGCGGCAGTTGCCGCGCGCGGTGTCGGGGCCGTATCGGCAGAGCGGTGGGTTGGACGTATCAGTCCAGGACGTGGCAGTCGGCGCGGCGCACCTGTTCGACGAAACGGCGCATCCGGTCGCCGTCCTTCAGCCCCGGCGCACTTTCAATGCCGCTGGAGACATCCACCGCCCAAGGCATCGTGGCGATGATCGCATCGAACACGTTGTCCGCGGTCAGACCGCCGGCGAGCACGAAGGGTTTCTGGACGCCGGCCGGAATGCGCGACCAGTCAAACACCTTGCCGCTGCCGCCGCTGGCGCCGTCGCCGTGGCTGTCGAACAGGAAGCCGGCCGCGCCCGGGTACTGCTGCTGCAGGGCGGCGGGGTGCTGCTGGGCAATGGGACTGCCCATCGCGATCGCCTTGAGGTAGGGCACGCCGAATGCACGGCAGAACCCGTCATCTTCGCTGCCGTGGAACTGGAGCAGACTGGGACGGATCTGGCGCACCACTTCGCGGACTTCCTCGGCGGGGTTGTCGCTGAACAGGGCGACCGAATCCACCATCGGCGACAGCGCCTGGCGCATGGCGCGCGCCTCCGCCGGGGCGATCCGGCGGCTGCTGCCGTGGGCGAACACGAAACCGATCGCGTCGGCGCCCAGCTCGCAGGCAAGCCGCACGTCGCCCGGCCGGGTGAAACCGCAGAACTTGATCCGGGTGCGAAACAGGGTCCGCTTCAAGACAACGTCCTCAACACTTGCTCCTGATGGCCGGACGTTCCGGCCGCTCCGCGCTTGGCGGGCCCATGAATATAGTCCGGAAGCATGCGCGCGTCGCGCCGCTCACAGGGTGACTTCAGCGGGCAGCTGCCAGTGGGCGGGGTAGCGCGGGCCGATGAACACCAGTCCTGCCGAGGGCGCCGTCGGCCCGGCCCGGCTGCGATCGCGCCCGTCCAGCACCTCGCGCAGCCAGCCGGCCGTACGCTCACCCTGCCCCACCAGCAGCAGGCTGCCGACGATATTGCGCACCATGTGGTGGAGGAAGGCGTTCGCCTGGACCTCCACCGTGACCAGGTCGCCCTCGCGCGATACGGCGATGTGGTGCAAGTCCCGGCGCGCGTGCGGCGCCTGGCAGTGCACGGTCCGGAACGCGGAAAAATCATGTTCGCCGAGCAGATCCTGCGCGGCCTGGTGCATCGCGTCGGCATCCAGCGGTTTGCGCACCCAGCTCAGGTACTGGTGCTGCAGGGCAGGCCGGATCGCGCGATTGAGGATGGTGTAGCGGTAACGCCGCGCACGGGCGGAAAACCGGGCGTGGAACTCGTCGGTCGTGGGCACGCACCATTTCACGCACACCGAAGGCGGCAGGTTGCTGGTGGTGCCCAGTACCCAGCCACGCGGGTCACGCTGCGCCGGGCCATCAAAATGCACCACCTGGGTCGCGGCATGCACACCGGCGTCGGTGCGACCGGCGCACACCACGCCAATGCTTCGGCCCGCGACGATGCTGACGGCATGCTCCACCGCTGCCTGCACGGTGGGTTCGCTGCGTCGCCCCGGCTCGTCGCGCCTGTTCAGCCGCTGCCAGCCCGAGAAATTGCCGCCGTCGTACTCCACGCCGAGCACCCAGCGACGCTCTGCCGGCGGGGTCTGCGCGTCCGCGTCAGCCCGCGGGTCGTGCGGGACCGGGTTCGGCAACGTGCCGTTGTCTGTTGGCACCGCTTATCCCAGCTCCCGCAACAGGCGCGTGGCCTGCTGTCGCGCCTCCAGACTGCCGCTGACCTCCAGCTCGCCCAGCAACTGCCGGGCGCTGTCTTCATCGCCCAGGTCGAGGTAGGCACGCGCCAGTTCGAGGCGTTCCATGCCCGGCGCATCGTCGCCACCGAGGGGCGCTGACGGCCGGACTGCCGGCGGGCGAGGCTCGTCATGCGATGCATCGGCAATCGCCGCGGAGGCCGAACGCGGGGGCTCGTCGCCGGCCGCAGTCGCGGCGGCCCCGTGCCACGCGGGGGCCGTAGCAGCAGCGGCCGCGGTCAAATCCGCGTCCTCCGACGTCGGCACGGGCGATTCAGCAAAGGATGGGGATGCTGCTTCCCGGCCCGATGCCACGGCCGGATTTGCGTCGGGGAGATCAGCGGCCGCTGGCTTGCCCATCGGCGCCGCCGGATGCGCCACGTTCGGAGTCAGCACATTGGCTTCCGGATCCGCAGTCGCAGCAGCGCCGACAGCGGAACCGGCAGCAAAACCCGGCGCCGGGGTCGAGGACGCGGGCGCCACCGGCGCCCGGAAGCGCGGCACCGAGTCCACGCGTCGGCGCCACCACCAGACAGCCACGAGTGCCAGCACCAGGAGCGTCCCGCCCACCAGCCATGGCACCGCGGAGCCACCTGCCTCGTTCGCCTGGACGGTCGACTGGGCGGACTGCGCCTGGGCCAATTGCTCCTGCGCGGATGCAAGCTCGGCGTCCTTCATCGCGAGCAGCTTCTGCTGGTCGGACTGGAGTTGCTCGAGGGTATCGATGCGACTCTTGAGGTCGGCCAACTCCGCATCCCGGGCCGCGAGGGTTTCCGTGGTCGTCTGCAATTCCTGTCGCACCATGTCGCCCTCGCCTCCGGCACTGAGGCCTGATTGGGTACCCGCGCGCGTCGCATCACTGGCGCCGGGCGGAACAATTTCCAGTCGCGCACCGTCGGCGGGCGCGACCGCAGGCGCGGCGGCCACGGTATCGCCCGGATCCTGGGAGGCGTCTCCAGCCGCGTCCGCCACCTGCGGCTGCGGAACCGGCTGCGATGCGACCCGCCACGCGCTGGTCTGCTCGCGCACCTGCGCCGCTGCCTGCGCGGCAGTGATCGCGGCGACCTCATCGGCGGCGGGAATCCGCAAGACCGCGCCCTGCTTGAGCATATGGATGTTGCCGCCGATGAACGCTTCCGGATTCGCCTGCAGCAGGGCGATCATCCGCTGCTGCAGGTTGCCGTCCATTTCCAGACCGGCGGCGATCTTCGACAGGTGTTCACCGCTCTGCACCGCGCCGTAGCGGGTCGGTGGTGACGCCGATTGCGCAGGGGTCGGGATGGCGGGCGCCGGATCGTTCGCCGCCACCGGGCGCTCGTCGCCGGCATCGACATCGGCGGTCGCGGACGGCCGGGTTTGCTCCACCACCGCGTCGCGGACAATCGCATTGCTCGGCGCCTGGGTCGGCGCCTGGATGGACGGCTGCGCCGACGCAGCCAGCGTGCGCGGCGCGTCCATCAGCGTGGAGTATTCGCGAACCAGCCGGCCCTGGCCCCAGTCGACCTCGACCAGGAAGCTCAGCAGTGGCTGTTCAATCGGCGCCACGCTGGTCACCCGTATCACCGGTCGACCCGCATCGTTGAGCGCCGGCGTGAACTGCAGGTCCGCAACCGCGCCCTGCGGAAGATCCAGACCGATGCGGGCGAACGTCTCCGGCGAAGCGAGGCCGGCGCGCAGGCCTTCCAGCTCGGAGGGATCGCTGGACACGATCATGATCTCGGCCAGCAGCGGCTCGCCCAGCTTCGACTTCAACTGGATCTGGCCCAGTCCCAGCGCCGCCGCGGCCCCACTGGCAAGCATCAGGACCAGCGCCAGCGCGGCGCGCATCAATGGATTCACAGGCACCCCCTCGATTCCCCTGCCGGGGACTCTAACGGCGCAGGCAGCGCGCAGCAATGCGCGCGCGGGAACGTCATTGAAGCTCCGCCACGACCAGTTCGGCCAGCTGTACCGCGTTCAGGGCCGCGCCCTTGCGGATGTTGTCAGCCACCACCCACAGCGACAGGCCACGCGGATGAGAAATGTCCTCGCGGATGCGGCCAACATAGACCGGGTCATTGCCCGAGGCATGGGTCACCGCGGTCGGATAGCCGCCATCGATGTGCTCATCGACCACTTCCAGCCCCGGCTGCGCCCGCAACAGTTCGCGTGCTTCTTCGGCGGTGAGCTTGTCCCTGGTCTCGATGTGCACGGCCTCGGAGTGGCCGTAGAAGACCGGCACGCGGACCACCGTGGCGTTCACCCCGATGCGGTCATCGCCAAGGATCCGGCGCGTCTCCCAGACCAGCTTCATCTCCTCGGTGGTGTAGCCGTTGTCGGTGAAGTCGCCGCCGTGGGGGATCACGTTGAACGCAATCTGGACCGGATAGACGTTGGACTCGACGCTGCGGAAATTGAGCATGTCGGCAGTCTGCTTGCCGAGCTCGTCCATCGCGGCGCGGCCGGTGCCCGATACGGACTGGTAGGTGGCGATGTTGATCCGCTCGATGGTCGCGCGGCGGTGGATCGGCGCCAGCGCCACCATCAGCTGCATCGTGGAGCAGTTCGGGTTGGCGATGATGCCGCGCGGGCGCTGGCGCAACGCTTCGGGATTGACCTCGGCGACGACCAGCGGCACGTCCGCATCGCCACGGAATTCGGAGGAGTTGTCGATAACGACGGCTCCGGCCGCGGCGAATTTTGCAGCGTACTCGCGCGACACGCTGCTGCCGGCCGCAAACAGGGCGATGTCCACGCCGCCGGGATCGAACCCGGCGATATCGCGCACCACGAGCTTGCGCGCGCCGTACTCGAGCTTTTCACCCGCCGAGCGCTCGCTGGCCAGCAGGTGCAGTTCTCCGATGGGGAACTGGCGTTCGGCGAGGATCGCCAGAAGGGTTTCGCCGACCGCGCCGGTGGCACCGACGATCGCGACGTTGACGGGCTTGCTCATGACAGGGCTATCCGGGAATTGCTGTGGGGGTGGGGAGGGCTGGCGCCTCGACATCACCGCATTGGGCGCGGTGCCGCAGCGCCTGATCCATCAGGACCGCGGCCACCATCGCCTCGCAGATCGGCGTCGCGCGGATGCCGACGCAGGGATCGTGGCGACCGGTGGTGACCACTTCAACGGTGTTGCCATGGATGTCCAGGCTGTCGACCGGCAGGCGCAGGCTGGAGGTCGGCTTGAAGGCGACCGAGCAGGTGACCCGCTGGCCACTGCTGATGCCGCCCAGGATGCCGCCGGCATGGTTGGACGCGAAACCATCCGGACCCAGCCCGTCGCGATGCTCGCTGCCCTTCTGGGTGACGGCGCCGAAACCGGCACCAACCTCCACGCCCTTGACCGCGTTGATGCTCATCAGCGCACCGGCGAGTTCGCCGTCCAGCTTGCCGTAGACCGGCTCGCCCCAGCCGGGCGGAACGCCGTCGGCCCAGACATCCACGCGTGCGCCCACCGAGTCGCCGGACTTGCGCAGCGCGTCCATGTACGCCTCCAGCTGCGGGACCTGGGCCGCGTCGGGCCAGAAGAACGGGTTGTCCTCGACCACCGACAGGTCGATCGAGGCCGGGCGGATATCGCCGAGCTGGGAGAGGAAGCCCTGGATGCGGATACCATGGCGCTGCGCCAGCCACTTCCTGGCGATCACCCCGGCGGCGACGCGCATCGTGGTTTCGCGCGCGCTCGAGCGCCCGCCGCCACGCGGGTCGCGGATGCCGTACTTGTGCCAGTAGGTGTAGTCGGCGTGCCCCGGCCGGAACTGCTCGGCAATCTTCACGTAGTCGCGGCTGCGCGCGTCGGTATTGCGGATCAGCAGGGCGATCGGAGTGCCGGTGGTGCGGCCCTCGTAAACGCCGGAAAGGATCTCGACCTCGTCGCTCTCGTGGCGCGCCGAGGTGTGCCGCGACTTGCCGGTCGCGCGGCGCTCAAGGTCGTGGCGGAAGTCCGCCGCATCGATCTGCAGGCCCGGAGGACAGCCATCCACCACGCAGCCGATCGCCGGCCCGTGGCTCTCGCCGAAGGTGGTTACCGCAAACAGCTTTCCGTACGTGTTGCTGGCCAAATTGGTGCCTCCACGGGGCGACGGCCGGGCCGGGGCCGCACCCGGTACTGATTCAGCCGCGAGCGTCGGCCAGGTCTTTGATCCTCGCATGATGGGCGACCAGATCGGCGCGCTCGGCGACGAAGATCCCCATCTGGCCCACCTTGAACTCCACCCACGCCAGTGGCAGCTCGGGCAGCAGCTCGACCAGCGCGCGTTCCGCCTCGCCAACCTCGCAGATCAGCAGGCCATCGGTCGACAGGTGCTCCGGCGCGTCGCGCAGGATCTTCAGGGCCAGGTCCAGGCCATCCTCGCCGGCGCGCAGGCCGAGCTCGGGCTCGTGGGCGTATTCGGCCGGCAGCGCATCGGTCTCGTCGTGGGTGACGTAAGGCGGATTGGTCACGATCAGGTCGTAGACCTCGCCCTGCAGATCGTTGAACAGGTCGGATTTGCGCAGGCGCACGTTGTCGGCCAGCAGGCGCTGCTGGTTCTCCGCCGCCAGCGCCAGCGCGTCGTCGTCGATGTCCACGCCGTCGACCTGCCAGTGCGGGTGGTAGTGGGCTGTGGCGATGGCGATGCAGCCCGAGCCGGTGCACAGATCGAGGACGCGGCTGACCTCGCGCCCGCCCAGCCACGGCTCGAAACCGGCTTCGATCAGCTCGGCGATCGGCGAACGCGGCACCAGCGCACGCGGATCGGACTTGAAGCTCAGCCCGGCGAACCAGGCCTCACCGGTCAGGTAGGCGGCCGGGATGCGCTCGTTGATGCGGCGCTCCAGCAAGCCCATCACGCGCTGCTTCTCATCGGCGGTGACGCGCGAGGCGCCATAGACCGGACTGAGGTCATGCGGCATCGACAGGGCGTGCAGGACCAGCTGGGTCGCCTCGTCCAGCGCGTTGTCGTAGCTGTGGCCGAAGGCCAGGCCGGACTCGGCCAGGCGGCTGCCGCCGAAACGGATCAGGTCGATGATCGAGATCTGCTCGAACTGGGCGGAGCCTAAATCGGCGCGGTCGACGGTCATGGCGGCAGGCTCTGCGGAAGACCGGCGATTATAGCGGCAGCGGGCGGCTATCATGGCCGCTGATCCGCTCCACCACCAGGCTGTCCATGTTCAACCGCAGCACCCTCGTCATCCTGTTCATCGCCCTGGCCGCTGGGCTCGGACTGCTCGCGTCGAAGCATTTTTTCGGCCAGTCGGCGCCATCGGCGTGGCCGCAGACGAGCGCGGTCAAGCTGTTCGACCCGCCGCGGCCGTTGCCGGACTTCAGCCTGCGCCAGTCCGACGGCACCCAGCTGGTCCCGGGCGAGCTCAACGGGCACTGGACGCTGGTGTTCCTGGGGTTCACCCACTGCCCCGACATCTGCCCGCTGACGCTCTCGCAGATGGCCCAGGCGCAGCAGCAGTGGGAATCGATTCCCGACGCGGTGCGTCCGCGCGTGCTGTTCGTCTCGGTAGACCCGGAGCGCGACACGCCTGACCGCATCGGGGAGTATGCCCACGCCTTCCACAAGGACACCCTGGCGGCGACGGCGGACATTCCCTCGCTGGAGCGGTTCGCCCGTTCGCTGAGCCTGGTGTTCGCCAAGGCGCCGCCGGAAGACGGCGCACCGGCGGACCAGTATTCGGTCGACCACAGCGCGACGATGGCCGTGCTGGATCCGCAGGGCCGCATGTCCGGCGTGGTCCAGCAGCCCTTCGACCCGGCCGCGCTTGCCGCCGACCTTGCCGCATTGACCGCCGCCAGCGCGCCCTGAGAGTCCCATGAGCCTCACCACCCGACTCACCTATGTGCTGCCGCACCGGCTGCTCTCGTCGATGGCGCGCCGCCTCGCCTACTCCGACAACCCGCGCCTGCGCGCCTGGCTGATCGACACGGTCACGCAGCGTTTCGGCGTTGACCTGTCGGAGGCGGCGAAGTCCGATCCGGCCGACTACCCGACCTTCAATGCCTTCTTTACCCGGGCGCTGAAACCCGGCGCGCGCGTTGCCGACCCGGACCCGCGCGTGCTGGTGATGCCGGCGGACGGACGCGTCAGCCAATGCGGCGCGATCACCGCCGATGCCGATGGCAGCGGCCGGATCTTCCAGGCGAAGGGCCAGTCGTTCACCACCGCCGAACTGCTGGGCGATGCCCACGCGGCGCGCGCATTCGACCAAGGAATCTTCGCCACGGTGTATCTGTCGCCACGCGACTACCACCGCGTGCACATGCCCTGGACGGGGCGCCTGCGCGAGACGGTGCATGTGCCGGGCCGTCTCTTCAGCGTCGGCCCGGCGGCCGTGCAGCACGTGCCACGGCTGTTTGCCCGCAACGAGCGCCTGGTGTGCCACTTCGATACCGATTTCGGCCCGATGGCGGTGGTGATGGTCGGCGCGCTGCTGGTCTCGGGCGTGGAGACCGTCTGGAGCGGCGAGGAAATCCCGGCCTACGGCACGACCACCACGGTCAAGGACTACCGGGGCGATGACATCACGGTGGAGCGCTTCGAGGAGATGGCCCGCTTCAACTACGGCTCGACCGTGATCGTGCTGCTGCCCGCGGGCGTGGCCGACCTCGCGCCCAGCCTGGGCCCGGAGGCGCCGGTCAAGCTGGGTCAGGCCCTGGCCACCCTGCGACGCTGACTGTGCGGCCCGGCGAACCGGGCCTGCGCGGCCTTACCTGATCGCCCTTCCCGGCTCGCTGGCGACCAGCTCGCGCGCCATGTCCGCGCGCGGCCCGCGAATGCACTGGCGCTTGTAAAGGCCGGCAATCCGCGTGGTCGCCTGCAGGATCGTGCCGGCAGGCAGACGATCGTCGGCCTGGTAGCGCGGGTTGTAATTGCGCAGCGCGCGCATGTAGCCCTCGCGCACGCCACGGTTGCCCAGGCAGATCGTCAACTGGTAGATCGACGCCGGCTGCTCAAGACGCAGCTGCACCGGCTTGGGATCGACCTTGGGCAGCGTCAGGCCGTACTCGTCCGGGTGCAGGAACAGCCATGCCGCCGCGATCACCATCGGCACGTAGTCGCGGGTTTCCGGCGGGAACTGCGCGTACACGTCCGCATCCCAGAAGCCCTTGCCACCCGCCCCCTGGTAGACCCGCAGTGCGCGCCCTTCGCCGCCGTTGTAGGCGGCCAGGGCCAGTTCGATGTTGCCGTTGAGCTCGCGCATCCGCTCGTTGAGATAGGAGACGCTGGCCTCGGAGGCGGCGTAGGCGTCGTAACGGGTATCAAACCCGGTGCCGTCATCGCCCAGGCCGAAGCGCTTGCCGGTGGCGTACATGAACTGCAGCGGCCCGGCAGCGCCTGCGCGCGAGGTCGAGTGCACGCGGCCGTTGGACTCCTTGGCCAGGATGCCGAACAGCAAGGCCTCCGGCAGCCCGGCGCGCTCGTACTGCGGCCACATCAGGTGTCGCATGTACTGGTAGTTCTCGTAGCTGGTCAGCAGCGCGCCGCGCATGTCCGTCAGCCAGCGGCGGATGCCTTCCTGCACCGCCGGGTTGTACTGGACCATGCGGTCGAAGCGATGGCCGTCGTCATCCAGCAGCGCTGCGGCCCGCGCGGCCTCTGGCACGTCCTCGGCGAACGAGGTGATGTGGTGGCCGGCGGTTCCCGGTGGCAGTTCGTCGAACAGCAGGTCGCTGCCCTCGATGTCGGCGGTCAGCTTGAGCAGCCGTTTGTAGGTGCTCAGCAGCGATGGCACCGAGCAACCGCGCTGGCCCGAGCAGGCGGCGACGACGTCCTCCATGTCCTCCAGCGCCTTGTCGGCCTCGCCGCTGCCGGCCGGATCGGCGTTGCCCATCTTCACCAGCGCCTGCTTGTAGGCGGTTTCGGCGGCCTCCATGCGGGCGGTGATGGCATCAACCGCGGCCTGGTCGCGGCGCGACAGGGCGGACGCATCCACGGACATCGTCAGCAGGGCGGCGCCGAGAACAGCGGCGAGCAGGCGGGGAAAACAGTGTTGTGCGGGCATGGGATCAGGCAAGGGGAAGCGGCATGCAGGGTAGTCTGTGCCGAGCAGGCACCGCAATCGACCGCCTGCACCGCCGCCCGTCAGGCCATAGAATCAGCCGCAGTCCCGCCCTGGAAACCCGCATGCCCACTCTTCCGCCAGTGCTCGTCGGCAAGGCCGTCACCACGCCGCAGTCATTGCCAGAAACCGACGGCAAGGTCTTCCTGCTGCCACGGCTGGGGAACCGCCACGGCCTGGTTGCCGGAGCGACCGGCACCGGCAAGACCGTCACCCTGATGACCCTGGCGGAAGGGTTCTCGCGGATCGGCGTGCCGGTGTTCCTGGCCGACGTGAAGGGCGACGTCGCCGGCTTGGCGGTGCCCGGCTCGATGAACGACAAGCTGCAGGCGCGGATCGACGAGATCGGCGTCGACGACTACACCAGCGAGGGCAGCCCGACCCTGTTCTGGGACCTGTTCGGCAAGCTTGGCCATCCGGTGCGCGCCACGGTCACCGAGATCGGCCCGACCCTGCTGTCGCGGATGCTCGAGCTCAACGACACCCAGTCGGGGGTGATGGACATCCTGTTCAAGGTCGCGGACGACCGCGGCCTGCTGCTGCTCGACCTGCCCGACCTGCGCGCGATGCTCAACCTGCTGGCGGCCGAGCGCAAGACGATCTCCACCGAGTACGGCCTGGTCAGCAGCCCATCGATCGGCGCGATCCAGCGCGCCCTGCTGCGCCTCCAGTCCGACGGCGGCGACCACTTCTTCGGCGAGCCTGCGCTGGAGCTTTCCGACATCATGCGCACCAACATCGATGGCCGCGGGATGATCAGTATCCTGGCCTCCGACAGCCTGATCCTGAAGCCGGGGCTGTATTCCAGTTTCCTGCTGTGGCTGCTGTCGCAACTGTTCGAGCAGTTGCCCGAGGTCGGCGACCTGGACAAGCCCAAGCTGGTGTTCGTGTTCGACGAGGCGCACCTCCTCTTCAACGACGCACCGCCCGCGCTGCGCCAGCGGGTCGAGCAGGTCGTGCGGCTGATCCGCTCCAAGGGTGTGGGCGTGTATTTCTGCTCGCAGTTTCCCGACGACGTGCCCGACAACATTCTCGGCCAACTCGGCAACCGCGTGCAGCACGCACTGCGCGCCTTCACCCCGCGCGACCAGAAGGCGGTACGGACGGCGGCGGAGACATTTGTCGCCAACCCGGACCTGGACGTGGCCAAGGCGATCGGCGGCCTGGGTACCGGCGAGGCGCTGGTATCCACGCTGCAGGACAAGGGCGTACCAATGCCGGTGGAGCGGACGCTGGTGGCGCCGCCCCGCTGCCGCATGGGTTCGATCACCGATGCCGAGCGCGACCAGGTGCGCGCAGGCAGCCCGATCGGTGCCAAATACGACAAGCGCATTGACCGCGAATCGGCCATGGAGCTGCTGGCGCGCAAGGCCGACGCAGCCGCGAGCGAGGCCAACGCTCCCGATGCGAAGCCCATCACCGGGGAGGCCGGCGGGTTCGGCCAGTCCATCCGCGACATTGTCTTCGGTACCAAGCGCCGCCAGGGGATGGTCGAGACCATGGCCAAACAGAGCGCCCGGACCGTGGGCAACCAGGTCGGCCGACAGATCCTGCGCGGCGTCATGGGCGGCCTGTTCGGCGGCAAGAAATGAATCATCCGAAATGACTTACCGGCAACCCAAGGAGCCCATTCAATGAACCGGAACCTGATCGCCCTCGCCTGCATCGCAACGCTGGCGCTGGCCGCCTGCTCCCGTCAGCCCGCCGGACCGGCGACCGACGCAGCGGTGAACGGCACTCCAGCGGAGGCCACCCAGCCACCCGCCGTGGATGTCATTCCCACCGGTGAAGGCCCCGCTTCCACCTTCGACCAGCGCGAGTTTGCCGGCTCGTTCACCGGCACGCTGCCGTGCGCGGATTGCCCCGGCATGGACGTCACCCTGGTGCTCGAGCCCGACGGTACCTACCGCACCACCCACGTCTATCAGGAGCGCCCCGACGGGACCTGGTCCATCCACGGCCACTGGTCGGTCGAGTCCAACGACTCCGTGATCCGCCTGGACCCCAACAGCAAGACCGAAGAGGACCAGCTGTACGGGATCGAGTCCAGGGAGCGCATCGTCATGCTCGACGCGGACGGCAAGAAACCGGACTCGGGGCTGGACTACGGCCTGACGCGCCAGGGCGCGCCATAAGCTTGCGCAGTCGACCATGAGCCGTTGGCGCCCGCCGGTCGCCGCCAGCACCGCGCTGATCACCCGCGCCGGCCACGAGACGCTCAAGGCCGAGCTGGATGAGCTGTGGCGGGTGAAGCGTCCCGAGGTGGTCCGCGCACTGGCGGCCGCCGCTGCCGAGGGCGATCGATCGGAGAATGCCGAGTACACCTACCGCAAGAAGCAGCTCGGTGAGATCGACCGCCGCGTGCGCTACCTGAGCAAGCGCATCCCGGCGCTGCGGGTGGTGGACTCCACGCCTGAGGATCACGGCGCGGTGTTTTTCGGGGCAACGGTGGAGGTGGAGGACATCGCCAATGGCGAGATCCGCACCCACCGCATCGTCGGCCCCGATGAGACCGACGCCGGCCGCGGCTGGATCAGCATCGACTCACCGCTGGCGCGGGCGATGCTCAAGAAGCGCGTGGACGACGAGTTCGACGCGGAGCTGCCAGGCGGCAGCAACCGCTTCGCAATCGTCGATGTGTCCTACGAGGACTGAGGCTTTCGACCTCAATCTTCGAACGACACCTCGCCGTAGAGGTCGTGCTCGTCGCTGCCCATGATCTGGACATCGGCGAAGTCGCCGGGCTTGAGGCCGGCAAAGTAGCCGTTCTGGATCTGCACGACGCCGTCGATCTCCGGGGCGTCGGCCATGGAGCGGCCAATGGCCAGCTCGCCGTCGACCGCGTCGATGATGCAGCGCTGCACGCTGCCGACCTTGGCCTCGAGCTTCTGCGCGGAAATCTCCGCCTGGCGCTCCATGAAGCGGCCCAGACGCTCCTGCTTGACTGCTTCGTCGACCGGATCGGGCAGTTCGTTGGCCTTGGCACCGGTCACCGGCGAGTAGGCGAATGCGCCGACGCGGTCTAGCTGCGCTTCGTCGAGGAAGTCGAGCAATTCCTGGAACTCGGCCTCGGTCTCGCCGGGGAAGCCGACGATGAAGGTGGAGCGGATCGTCAGCTCCGGACACACCTCACGCCAGCGCTGGATCCGTGCCAGCGTCTTGTCGATCGCACCGGGCCGCTTCATCAACTTGAGGATGCGCGGGCTGGCGTGCTGGAAGGGAATGTCCAGGTACGGCAGGATCGTCCCTTCCGCCATCAGCGGAATGATCTCGTCCACGTGCGGATACGGATACACGTAGTGCAGGCGGGTCCACAGGCCCAGTTCGCCCAGACCCTCGCACAGCGCTTTCATCCGGGTCTGGTAGGTCTTGCCGCGCCACTCGTGCTCGGCGTAGCGCACATCCACGCCATAGGCGGACGTGTCCTGGGAGATGACCAGCAGCTCCTTGACCCCGCCCATGGCGAGCTTCTCCGCCTCGCGCAGGACCTGGTCGATCGGCCGCGACACCAGGTTGCCGCGCATCGAGGGAATGATGCAGAAGCTGCAACGGTGGTTGCAGCCCTCGGAGATCTTCAAATACGCGTAATGCTTCGGCGTCAGCTTGATGCCGACACCCTCGATCTGCATGTCCGGCAACAGGCTGATGAACGGGTCGTGCCGGGGCGGCACGGCCAGATGCACCGCGCTGAGGACGCTGTCGTAGTCCTGCGGACCGCTGATCGAGAGCACGCCTGGGTGCGCCTCGCGGATGACTTCCGCGCGCTTGCCCAGGCAGCCGGTCACGATCACCTTGCCGTTCTCGGCCATCGCCTCGCCAATCGCGTCCAGCGACTCGGCCACCGCCGAATCGATGAAGCCGCAAGTATTGACCACCACCACGTCGGCATCGTCGTAGCGCGGCACGAGGTCGTAGCCCTCCACCCGCAGCTGGGTGAGGATGCGCTCGGAGTCGACCAGCGCCTTGGGACAACCAAGGCTGACGAAACCGACTTTCGGATTTTTGGACAAAGTGTCTTGCACGGGCATGGCGTGACCAGTCAGCGGAAAAAGCGCAACGCTCCTGGCAAAGGGTGCCGGGAGCGATCGCGGTATTCGGGAACCGCAATTATAGCCTTGGCGCTAGAATCAACTCGTTGGCCAAGCTGCCGGACAGCTGAACGGAGCGCCGCATGAACCGCTGGACCGATCTGGAAACCCCGCACGGCTCCATCCGCGCCTGGCGCAGCGAGCCCAACGGGCCGTCGCGCGGCGCCGTCGTGGTGCTCCAGGAGATCTTCGGAGTCAATGCGCATATCCGCGATGTCACCAACCGCTTCGCCCACGCCGGCTTCGTGGCGCTGGCGCCGGCACTGTTCGACCCGGTCGAGCGCGAGGTGGAGCTGGAATACGACGCTTCCGGCATCGCCCGTGGACTCGCGCTGACGCGTGCGCTGGGCATCGATCGCGCCGTCGACCTTGCGAATGCCGCCGCGATGGACCTCCAGGCCGAGGGGCAGCGAACCGGCGCCGTGGGCTTCTGCTGGGGCGGCAGCATCGCCCTGCTCGCCAACACCCGCCTGGGACTGCCGTCGGTGAGCTATTACGGCGGCCGCAACGTGCAGTTCCTGGACGAGCCGCTGCGCGCACCGATGATGTTCCACTTCGGCAGCAAGGACCGCAGCATCCCCGCCGCTGACGTCGAGCGGCACCGGGAGGCATACCCGACCGCCAGCGTGCACGTCTACCCCGCTGGGCACGGCTTCAACTGCGAACCGCGCGCCGATTACGATGCCGCCAGTGCGGCCCTGGCCTGGCAGCGCAGCATCGACTTCTTCGAGGAGAACCTGCGATGAGACCGCCGCGCGACCTCGGCTGGCGGCTGGATCCACGCCTCGCCGACGACACCCACCCGGTCACCAACCTGGAACTCAGCGAGCTGCGCTTGATGGATGATGCCAACCACCCGTGGCTGATCCTGGTGCCGCGCATCGAGCACGCGGTGGAATGGATCGACCTGGACGCGGAGCAGCAAGCCGCATTGACCCGCGAGATCGATCGCTGCAGCCGCGCCCTGCGCACCGCGTTCCAGCCGCACAAGCTCAACGTCGCCGCGCTGGGCAACCAGGTCGAGCAACTGCACATCCACGTGATCGCCCGCTACCGCGAGGACATCGCCTGGCCGCGGCCGGTCTGGGGCAGCGCGACCGCCCTGCGCTACAAGCCGGAACTGCTGATCAGGCGGATCGAACTCCTCCACGCCGCTCTAGCCGACTGAGCACGCCTGCTTTTCGGAGCCCGCGCCTGATCACGTACGCGGCAGGGTAACGCCGCGCTGGCCCTGGTACTTCCCGCCACGATCGGCGTAGGAGGTCTCGCAGATGTCATCGGCCGCAGCCTGGAAGAACAGCATCTGCGCCACCCCTTCGTTGGCATAGATCCGGGCCGGCAGCGGAGTGGTGTTGGAAAATTCCAGGGTCACGTGGCCCTCCCACTCCGGCTCCAGCGGCGTCACGTTGACGATGATGCCGCAGCGCGCGTAGGTGCTCTTGCCCAGGCAGATCACCAGCGTGTCGCGCGGAATGCGGAAGTATTCCACCGTGCGCGCCAGCGCGAACGAGTTGGGCGGGATGATGCACTCGTCCGCCTCCACGTCGACAAAGCTGCCGGGATCGAAGTTCTTGGGATCCACGATCGTGGAATTGATATTGGTGAAGATCTTGAACTCGCGCGAGCAGCGCACGTCATAGCCGTAACTGGACGTGCCGTAGCTGACGATGCGCTCGCCATTGACGTGCTTCACCTGGCCCGGCTCGAACGGCTCGATCATGCCTCCGTCTTTTTCGGACATGCGGCGGATCCAGCGGTCGGACTTGATGCTCATGCGTTGGGTTCCCGGATGCGATCGGTTCCGGCCGGGCGGAAGTCCCGGCGGAAAGCCCCCGATTGTAGACCGCGGCGGTGCGGGACGCGGCCACGGTGGGCCACGCCGCGCTTACGAGAGCAGCGACGCCGATATCGATGGAGTCACCCGCGGCCGCCCGGCCAACGCCACCGCGATCCGCCGGGCCGCGTCGCGGTAGGCCGCCGCGGCCGCCGAATCCGGCTGGGCGAGCACGATCGGGACGCCGGCATCGCCCTGTTCGCGGATCTCGCGCTGCAGCGGCAGGCTGCCCAGCAGGGGCACGTCGTACTGGCTGGCCATGCGCTGCCCGCCCCCTTCGCCGAAGATGTGCTCGGCGTGGCCGCAGTTGCTGCATACATGCACCGCCATGTTCTCGACCAGACCCAGCACCGGCACCTCGACCTTCTCGAACATCTTCAAGGCCTTCTTCGCGTCCAGGGTGGCGATGTCCTGCGGCGTGGTGACGATGACCGCGCCGGCGACCGGGATCTTCTGCGCCAGGGTCAGCTGGATGTCACCCGTGCCCGGCGGCAGGTCGACGATCAGGTAATCCAGATCACCCCAGCGGGTGTCGTTGAGCAGTTGGGTCAGCGCCGAGGTGGCCATCGGACCGCGCCAGATCATCGGCGTGTCCTGCTCTACCAGGAAGCCGATCGACATGGTCTCCACGCCATGGGCGCGCATGGGTTCGATCGACTTGCCGTCCGGGCTGTCCGGTTTGCCCGACAGGCCCAGCATCATCGGAATGCTGGGGCCGTAGATGTCCGCATCCAGCACCCCGACGCGCGCGCCTTCAGCGACGAGCGCCAGCGCAAGGTTCACCGCCGTGGTCGACTTGCCCACACCGCCCTTGCCCGAACCGACCGCGATCACGTTGCGCACCGTCGGCAGCGGGGAGAGTTTGGGCTGCACCGCATGGCTGGTGACGCGTTGGCCGAGCTCCAGACGCGCCAGTTGCGAGCCTTCGGCCTGGACCGCCGCACGGATCGCAGCCTCAAGTTCCGCGCGCATGCCTTCCACCGGTACGCCGACGTCCACTGACAGGGCGACGTTGGACCCGTCGCGTGCCACCCGGATCCGCGCCTGCGTCGCTGCCAGGGACGTATCGGTGCCGGGCAGCAGTACGCTACCGATCAGGGCTTGCAATGAATCGGTCACGGCGTTCCTCTTGCGGACAATGCGGGGCCGCCATTGTCGCAGCGGAGCCATGCAATGGGGGTGACCTGGATCAATGCGGCGGCCGGGATGGCTTTTATCGCTGCAGCGCACCGGTAAGGGGCCTGACCGGCAGCCTTCTTGCCGGATTCGCCCCAATGTCGATGGATACGGTATAACGAACCAGTCCCAGCGCCTCGTGGCCTGGTATCCACACTGTCTTCCGGAGGGAAACATGCACAGGAAAATCTCCATCTTGCTGGTACTGGCGGTGGCACTGATGGCCGCGCCGCTGGCCGCGCTTGCCCAACAGACCCCGGTCGGTACCTGGACCACGATCGACGACAAGACCAACCAGCCAAAGTCGGTCGTGGAGATCTACGAGACCCAGGACGGCAGCCTCGCCGGCAAGGTCCTGGAAGTGCTGCAGTCGGACAAGGGTCCGAACCCCGTGTGCAGCGACTGCGAGGGAGATCGCAAGGACCAGCCGATCAAGGGCATGGTCATCCTCTGGGACGTGGCGCGCACCGGCAACGAGTGGAAGGGTGGCAAGATCCTCGATCCGGCCACCGGCAAGGTCTACTCGGTGAAGATGAGCCTGGCCGACAACGGCCAGAAGCTGGAGGTTCGCGGCTTCATGGGCTTCTCGCTGCTGGGCAAGACCCAGACCTGGCAGCGCCGCTAAGCGCTCCTTGCGGACCGAAAGGTTCGCACGCGCCACCCCGACGGCCCGCATCAGTGGGCCGTCGCCGTTTATGGCGGGCCACGCCGCCCGGCTCATGGATGCGGGCGACGCATGCGATACTCACCGGCTCCGTCGCTACTGCCATATCCATGTCCCGCGAGCTTGTCGTCACCTGCGCCCTTCCCTATGCCAACGGCCCGCTGCACCTCGGTCATCTGGTGGGTTACATCCAGGGCGACGTGTTTTCCCGCGCCCAGCGCCTGGCCGGAAACACCGCCCATTTCGTCTGTGCCGACGACACCCACGGAACGCCGATCATGCTGGCGGCAGAAAAGGCCGGAACCACGCCCGAGGCCTACATCGCCGGGATCCAGGCCAGCCATGAGCGGGATTTCGCCGACTTCGGCGTGGACTTCGACCACTACGACTCGACCCACTCGCCGCGCAACAAGGCGCTGACCGAGGCGATCTACGGCGCGCTCGATGCCAATGGGCACATCCAGCGCCGATCCGTCGCCCAGCTGTACGACCCGGTGCGCGGCATGTTCCTGCCCGACCGCTTCGTCAAGGGCATCTGTCCCAACTGCGGCACGCCCGACCAGTACGGCGACAACTGCGAGAGCTGCGGCGCGACGTATTCGCCGACCGAGCTGAAGGAGCCGCGCTCGGTCGTCAGCGGCGCGGAGCCGGAGCTGCGCGAGTCGGAGCACTTCTTTTTCGAGGTCGGTGATTTCACCGATTTCCTGCGCCAGTGGCTGAGCGGTGATGTCGCCATCCCCGGCGTCAAGGCCAAGCTGAAGGAATGGCTGGACGCCGAGGGCGGACTGCGCGCGTGGGACATTTCCCGCGACGCACCGTATTTCGGCTTCCAGATCCCCGGCCATCCCGGCAAGTACTTCTACGTCTGGCTGGACGCGCCGATCGGCTACCTGGCCAGCTTCCAGGCCCTGTGCGAGCGCGAAGGGCTGGATTTCGACAGCTACCTGGCACCCGACAGCGCCGCCGAGCTGCATCACTTCATCGGCAAGGACATCGTCAACTTCCACGGCCTGTTCTGGCCGGCGGTGCTGCATGGCGCCGGATTCCGGGCCCCGACCCGGCTGCACGTCAACGGCTACCTGACCGTTGACGGCGCGAAGATGTCCAAGTCGCGCGGCACCTTCGTGATGGCGCGGACCTACCTGGAAGCCGGCCTCGATCCGGAGGCGCTGCGTTATTACTTCGCTGCCAAGACCTCGGGCGGCGTGGACGACGTGGACCTAAACCTGGGCGACTTCACCGCGCGGGTGAACGCCGATATCGTCGGCAAGTTCGTCAATCTGGCCAGCCGCTGCGCGGGCTTCATCAGCAAGCGTTTTGACGGCTTGCTCGCCGATGCCCTGCCGGATCCGGCGATGTACGAGCGCTTCGTCGCGCAGCTCGCACCCATTGCAGCGGCGTACCAGCGCAACGAGGCGGCCACGGCGCTGCGCCTGACGATGGCTCTGGCCGACGAGGCCAACCGCTACATCGATGACCACAAGCCGTGGGTGATCGCCAAGCAGGAAGGTGCCGACGCCCAGCTGCAGGCCGTCTGCAGCCAGGGGCTGAACCTGTTCCGCGTGCTCAACACCGCGCTCAAGCCGGTGCTGCCGCGGGTCACCGACCAGGCCGAAAGCTTCCTGGACGCGCCCGTCGTCCACTTGGACGATCTGGCGACGCCGCTGACCGCGCACCGGATCCAGCCCTACACCCCTCTGTTCACCCGGATCGACCCGAAACTCATCGACGCCATGACCGAAGCCAGCAAGGAATCCCTGCAACCCACGGCGGCTCCCGCCGCGCCCAAGCCCGCGGCGGCCGCGCCTGTCGCCGCCACGGCATCGCCAGCGGGGTCCAGCCCCGCCGAATCGTCGACCCCGACCATCGGCATCGACGATTTCGCAAAATTGGATCTGCGGGTCGGCAAGGTACTGGAGTGCGGGTTTGTCGAGGGCTCCGACAAGTTGCTGCGCTTCCTCCTGGATGCAGGCGAGCTCGGCCAGCGGCAGATCTTCTCCGGCATTCGCGCCAGCTACGCCGACCCGGACGCGCTGGTCGGCCGCAACGTGGTATTCATTGCCAACCTGGTGCCGCGCAAGATGCGCTTCGGCATGAGCGAGGGAATGATCCTGTCGGCCGGCTTCGATGCCGGCGCCCTCGCCCTGCTGGGTACCGACAGCGGCGCGAGTGCGGGGATGCCGGTACGGTGATGCGATGCAGCCCGCGGACGACGCCGAAAGCCTGACCGGGCGCCTGGACCGCCTGCTGCCGCAGACGCAGTGCGGCCAGTGCGGCTACGACGGCTGCCTTCCGTACGCGGAGGCGATGGCGCGCGGAGAGGCTGACGTCGACCGCTGCCCGCCCGGTGGCGATGCCGGCGCGCTGGCGCTGGCGCTGGCACTGGGGACCCGCGCGGTTCCCTTTGACCGCAGTCGCGGCGCCTACAATCCCGGCCTGGTCGCGCTGGTGATCGAGGAGGACTGCATCGGCTGCACCAAGTGCATCCAGGCCTGTCCCGTCGACGCGATCATCGGCGGTGCCAAACACATGCACACGGTGCTGGCGTCACTGTGCACCGGGTGCGAGCTGTGCGTTCCAGCGTGCCCGGTGGACTGCATCGACATGATCAGCGGCGACCCGCCGGTGGCGCTCAGCGTCCGATCGGAAGGCTGACCGGCTCGGCGGCACTCTCAGGCGCGGCACGCTCTGGAAACGCCTGATCCCCAGGTCCGCAGGCGCTGCAGATGCGCTCCACCGTGTAGCCGGCGTGCTCCAGCAAGGCCACAAGACCGTCGTTGCCGAGCAGATGCATCGCTCCCACCACGACCAACACGTTGTCCCGGCCGCTTCCGTCGAGCATTTCCCTCAGCAGCGGAAGCCACGCCCGGTTGCGGTCCACGTTCACCATCTGGTAGGTGCGCGGTGTCCTCACCATCATCTCGCTGAGCGCGATCGCCTCCAGTCCCGGCACGTCGCCGGCGCGCCACGCCTGGTGCAGATCGGCCAGTTCGCCGGGCATCTCCTGCGGGCGGTCGAGGAAGTCCTCCAGCCCGATGATCTGTTCGGCCATCGGTGAGTCGGCCAGGGCGCGCAACTGGTCGTCGATCGTCTCCAGGCCCGCGGTCGGTTTGCCCGCCTCCAGGGCGCGCTGCATGAGGTGCTGATCCACGCCCAGTTCGGGGCTGAAGCCTAGCGAGTGCGACAGCCCAAGCATCAGGGACAGGTTCACAAACCACGGGCTGTAGCGGTTGACCTGGTCCAGGGAGCCGCCCTGACGCGCCAGCAGACGATGCAGTTTCTCCCGCAACCTCGGCGAGATGAGGTCCGACAGCGTGCGGCCGTCGGGCAGTTTGGCCGCCTGCCTGAAGCGCAGGCTGGCCTCGGGGCTGCCGAGCTCTTCCGGAGACACCTCGAATACGACCTGGGCGGCGTCATCGAAAGCGGCATCCACATCGGCCGACAGCGGGTAATCGTCTTCCTTCAGCAGATGGATCGAGCCAAGCAGGTACACCGCATTGTTCCGGTCCGAGACCTTCCACAGCAGCGGCACCGGGGGCACGTGGGGTGGGCTCTCGGCCTGTGCCAGCGCAGCTTGCGTGGTGTCGGCGTGGTCGCTGGCCGTCCAGCGGTCGGGCGCGACCACCGCCAGTGCGGTGCCGCACAGCAGCACGAGGCTGGCAATCAGGACTCTTGTCTTGCGCATGGTCTTGTCTTGCATCAGGCGGCGGGTTATCGGGTCGATGTCGGCGGCACGTAGAGTTTTTCGCCCGCGGTGACGGCCAGCTCGAGCCTGTTCTGCGGCGGGGGCAACGGACAGGTCGCAAAGTCGGAGAAGGCGCACGGCGGGCTGTAGGCGCGGTTGAAGTCCAACAGGACTCCATCGTCGGCATCGGGCATCGGCGCGTCGAGGAAACGGCCTGCCCCATAGCTCCCGTGACCGTTGGTGCGGTCGGCGAACACCAGGAACAGCCCACCGCTGCCGTCATCGATCGCGTCCAGCCGGTACCTCTCGCCGCCGCGCTCGAACTCCACCAACCCCGGGTTCGGCATCGCGTCGAACGAGCCCAGGATGTTGGCAATCTCGATCGTCTGCCCGGGCGGATGCGGAATGAATCGCCCGGGGATCATCCAGTTACGGTCGGCAGGCCAGTACTCCAGCGTGCCAAAACCCGTCCGGGTCGGGGCATCCGCGTGGCGAACGCGCAGCGCGTGGCGCTTGTCGCGGAGGATCACCGTCGCCTGTCCGCGGCCGCCATCAAAGCCGAGCACGCTCGGGCCCGCGGGGTCGTCGTCACTGCGCAGGACGACGGGGCGCTTGACCGGCGCACCGTCCACGCTCTGGTCTCCGCCGGTCTCGGGCACAAAGCGGACCTTGCCGTCGCGCAGGTCCAGCATGCCCAGATGCGACGGTCCCATCGACAGCTGGATGCCGTTACCGGGATTGCTGCCCACGTAGTGCGCGCCGGGCGTGATCCAGTGCAGCCCCACCAGGCTCGCCCAGCCGTCCGGCGCCACGAGCGCGGCGCGGCGCTGCTCGCGCCAGGATTGCTGGTCGGCATCAAAATCGATTTCCTGCGCAGCCACATCGGACTCCTGTTTGGCGTTGAAAAGCCGGTTGCCATCGCAGCCAGCCACGGCGACAAGAAAACCTGCGGCCAGCGCGAGCGCGGCGACCGAAGAGCAACGACCCGGTGCGCAGTTCATCTCAACGGCCTCGCAGGAACCAGCGGTCGATCTCGGGCAGGCTGAAATGCGCCCAGGTCGGTCGGCCGTGGTTGCACTGGCCGGAGCGCTCGGTGATTTCCATCTCGCGCAGCAACGCATTCATTTCAGGCACCGTGAGCCGCCGATTCGCGCGCACTGCACCATGGCACGCCATCGTGGAAAGCAGTTCGTCGCGCGCTGCCGACACCCGGATGCCCCCCAGTGGCGACGCACCGCCATGCTCGCGCAGATCGACCAATACGTCGCGCAGCAGCGCCTCCACGTCGCCGTGCGCCAGCAGCGCGGGTACCGAGCGCATCGTCACCGACTGCGGGCCCGAACGGGTGACCTCGAAGCCCAGGTTCGCGAGCACCTCCGCTTCGCGCTCGGCGACTTCCGCCTCGCGTTCGGACACCGCCAGCGTGGCCGGGACCAGCAGCGGCTGGGTCCGCAAGCCCTCGCCGTCGTGCGCCCGCTTGAGCTTCTCGTAGCCGATGCGCTCGTGGGCGGCGTGCATGTCGACCACGATCAGGCCGGCGCTGCTCTCGGCAAGGATGTAGATGCCGTGCAACTGGGCGATGGCATAGCCCAGCGGGGGCAGCGTGGCTTCGCTGCTCGCCGGCAGCGGCGCGTGTGCGGCAGTAGCGGGCCCGTCAGGTGAAGCGCCATCGGATCGTTCTGCCGAAGCCGGGGCACCATAGAGTTGCGCCAGCCCCGCGCGCTGGTCGGCGACCCGCAGCCCCAGCGGCGACTGCGGGCGGTGCCAGGGGTACGGGTTCCCCGGTTGCGATGCCCCATCGATGGTGCCCGGTGCGCCCGCATGCTCCGCCGGCTGCCCACCGTGCAGCGCGGCCGGCTGGCCCGCACGCGTGCGCGCCAGCACCGACTGCAGCGTCCGATAGACGAAGTCATGGATGAGCCGGGAATCGCGGAACCGCACCTCGTGCTTGGCCGGATGCACGTTGACATCGACCCGCCGGGGATCCAGCTCGAGAAAGAGCACGTAGGCCGGTTGCCTGCCGTGGAACAGCACGTCCGAATACGCCTGCTTGACCGCATGGGCGACGCTGCGATCGCGGATCGCACGGCCATTGCAGTACAGGTACTGCTGATCGGTGGAGGCCCGGTTGTAGGAGGGCTCGGCAATCCAGCCGTGCAGGCGCAAGCCGGCGCCGCTGTGATCGACGGGGATGGCGTTGTTGGCGAACTCCTCGCCCAGGGTCTCGTGCAGACGCAGATCCGACAGGCCGGCCTGGTCGAGCATGTCGGCGTCGCCCTTCCAGCGCCGCGAGGGCTTGCCGTTGTGCGACACCCGCAACTCGACGTCCGGACGGGCCAGCGCCAGTTGCCGCAGCCACTCCTCAATATGCGACAACTCGGTGCGCTCGGCGCGCAGGAACTTGCGCCGCGCGGGCACGTTGAAGAACAGGTCGCGAACCTCGACCGTGGTTCCGATCGGATGCGCCTTTGGCGCGACGCTTCCGACCTGGCCACCGCCGACTTCCAGCGAGGAGCCGTGCTCCGCATCGGCTGGCCGCGAGGTCATCACGAAGCGGCTGACCGACGCTATCGACGGCAGTGCCTCGCCACGGAAACCCAGGGTCAGCACGCCCTCGAGATCGTCCAGGGAAGCGATCTTGCTCGTGGCATGGCGGGACACCGCCAGCGGCAGCTCTTCGGGACCAATGCCGGAGCCATCGTCGCGCACCCGGATCAGCCGCGCCCCGCCCTCCTCCAGATCGATGTCGACCCGACGGGCGCCCGAATCGAGCGCATTCTCGACCAGTTCCTTGACCACCGACGCCGGTCGTTCGACGACCTCGCCGGCGGCAATCTGGTTGATCAGGGTATCCGGGAGCGGGCGGATCGACACGGAGCGGCGGGTCCTGGCAAGGCTGACCGGCCATCATAGCGAACGCGGCCTGTACGACCGAGTCGGGGGATCGCCGACACCCGACGCAACATCACTCGTTCAGGGACTGCCGCCGGCGGTGACCGATGCGGAGGCGGTTTCCAGTGCCGCGGCGCGGGCAGCAAACATCGTGCCCGGAGGCGGTTGACGGGTGAAGAAGGTGTTGACCCCGTCCAGCACAGCGCCGGCAACCTTGCGCTGGAACGCGGGATCCTTGAGCCGGATCTCTTCGGTCGCGTTGGAAATGAAGGCCGTCTCGACCAGCATCGCCGGCATGTCCGAGGTCCGCAGCACCGCGAAGTTGGCGCGCTCGATGCTCGGCTTGTGGACATTGCCCACGCGCTTGAGGCCGTCAAGGATCTGCCCGGCCGCGTCCTCGGACGCCTTCATGTGCCCGCTCTGGGTCAGGTCGAGCAGCACGGAGGCCAGCGTCGTGTTGGCGGACATGCGTGCGCCACCGATCAGGTCGGCGGAGTTTTCCTTGTCCGCCAGCCAGCGGGCCCGCTGCGAGGACGCGCCGCGCAGCGACAACACGTAGACCGAGGAGCCGTCCGCGCCGCGGTTCTCGGCCGCGTCGGCATGGATGGAGATGAACATGTCGGCCTTGGCGGCCCGCGCCAGCGCGGCGCGCTTGTTCAATGGGATGAAGACATCGTGCTCGCGGGTCATGTAGGCCTTCAGGCCGGGAGTCGCATTAATCTGGCGCGCCAGCTCCTTGCTGATCGCCAGCACCACGTCCTTCTCGCGCGTGCCGCCCTTGCCGATCGCGCCGGGATCCTGGCCGCCATGGCCGGGGTCGATCGCGATCACCAGCGGGCGCATGCCCTGACCCTGCATGACCTGCTGGATGGTCTTGACTGGCGCAGTCGCAGCAGGCGGCGCCGACGCGGGCGGCGGTGTCGCACGCACGGGTGCGGGAGCCACCGCAACCATGCTTGGCATGGCGTCCTGTGCTGAAGGGCGGCTGGCGAGTTCCTTGGCCGAGGCGGCGGCATTGGCCGCGGCAATCTGGGAGATGAGCCGGCTGGTGGCTTCCGCCGAGGCCGCGGTGTCCACCGGGGTCGGGGTGCGGATCTGTGTCGGGGCGGTAACCGGCGCCATCATCTGCGCCGCGGCAGCGGTCGAGTCTGCGCTCGGTAATTGTGCCGGAGTGACCGACGTCGCGACCGCGGCTGCGGGCACGGACGCCGGAGCACCGTCGCCCGGCCACTCGACCACCAGCACCGGTCCCTTGCCGCTTTGTTCGATGCGTGGCTTGAGCGCGGTGATGGTTTGCGAGAGGTCAAACACGATCCGCGCCGTCCCCGGCACCGGCTTGCCGGTGCGTACCGACTTCACCACGCCGGCACCGGCCGGAACCGACAGGGTTGGCGACACGGAAGACGCCGGCATGTCGATCACCAGACGGTCCGGACCCGCCAGGCTGATGACCTTGAACTCGCCCGGCGCGTCCAGCGCAATCTCGGCGCGGGTGCCAGTGGCGCCCGCATTGAGCTGCAAGCCCTTGATTTCACTGGAGTGCGCCACCGCGCCCACGCAGGCGACGATCAACGTGGAGCCGAGCAGCAGGCGGCACAGACTGGGGGATTGGACTCGCATGCCGGGTAGTCAACCATCGCAACCCACGTATTGCAAGCGCTTTTTCCCTTATTAATCCGATACCTGCCGCATCTTCCTCCCAAAAGGTTCAGGAGACGTCGGCGATAGCGTCGTCCCCGGCAAGACGCTGCAGCCACACCCTCCCGGCATCGCTGTGCGCCGACAATTGGGCGCGACGGCCGTCACCTTCGGTCTCCAGCTGGACTTGGATATCCGCCGGTGGCAGACCGCCACGACCGCGATCCGCCCATTCCACCAGCCACAGGGTCACATCCGCGCTGTCCAGACCGAGGTATTCCAGCTCGGCCGGATCGCCGATCCGGTACAGATCCAGATGCCACGCCTCTCCACCGCCGGCCAGCGGATAGCGCTCGACCAGCGTATAGGTCGGGCTGCGGATGGCGCCGCGCACGCCCAGCTCGCGCAACAGCGCACGGGCCAGCGTCGATTTGCCCGCCCCCAGGTCACCCTCCAGGTGAACCACGGCGTGCTGCGGCCGGGCCCGCGCAAGCGCCTGCCCCAACCGGTCCGTGCGGCTGCTGTCGGCGAGCGTGAACACCTTCATCAACGGGCTCCGGGGTTGGCACGGCATCGCAGCCAGCGCATGAGGTCGCTCGGCAGCAGGCCGCGCTCGCCGCCATCTGCAGCCGCCGAGTCCGCGGCGACCGAGTGCAGGAGGGCGCCACATACCGCGGCGTCCCGCAGCGGGAGTCCCTGCGCCAGCAGCGCACCGATGACCCCGCTCAGCACATCGCCCATGCCGCCGACGGCCATTCCGGGATTGCCGGCGTCGATGAGGCTGAAGGCCCCGGACGGGTCGGAGACGATCGTGCCGGCACCCTTCAGCACCACCACCCTCTGGTAGCGCGAAGCGATAGCGCGCGCCGCGGCGAAGCGATCGCGCTGCACATCATGGATCCCGGTCTGCAACAGCCGCGCCGCCTCGCCCGGATGCGGCGTGAGTACGGCACTGGCAGGTGCCGCGACGACACCAGCGGCGATCAGGTTCAAGGCGTCCGCATCCAGCACCACCGGCAGGCCGGACGCGCAGATCGCGCGCAGCCGTTCCCTGCCCCACGCGCCCTGACCCAGGCCCGGCCCGATCACGATGGCGGACGCATCGCTGATCAGCGCGTCCAGCGCTGACGACGCCGTGCCATCGCTGTCGCCGTTGCTGGCCTCGCCGCCGTCGCCGTCGCCGTGCACCATCGCCTCCGGCAGCCGGGTCAGCAGCGGCCCGACGTGGGCCTCCCGGGTGACGACATCGACGAGGCCGGAGCCCGCGCGCAGGGCCGCCTCGGCCGCGAGCATGATGGCGCCGCCATGCCCGTGGTCGCCGCCGATGCATAGCAGTCGTCCGTTGCGACCCTTGTGGCTGTCACGCCGACGCGGCTGCAGCCACTGCGCCAGGTCCGGCGCCCTCAGCCAGGCCACGACCGCCTGTGTCGAGCGCAGGTCCCTCGGCTCCAGGCCCAGGTCGGCCACTTGCAGCCGACCGGTGAAATCCCGCGCCGCGCCGGTGCGCAGACCGGCCTTGGCCGCGATGAACTCCAGGGTGAGCTCGGCCACCACCGCCACTGATCCCACCGATCCTGTGTCTGCGACCACGCCGCTGGGCACATCAAGCGCCAGGACCGGGGCGGAAAGCGCGTTGATCCGCTCGACCAGCGCCGCGACAGGCCCCTCCAGTGCGCGCGTCAGCCCGATGCCGAACAGCGCATCCACCAGCATGTCGGCAGCCGGCAGTGGTCCGTCCCCAGCGACCAGTTCGCCGCCCGCATCGACGTATTCCTGTCTGGCCCGGCGGCACTCGTCGGTTCGCGGCTCATGGTCGGGGAGGCAGTAAACCTGCACCCGGCGACCCGAAGCCCGCGCCAGCGTCGCCAGCACGTAACCGTCGCCACCGTTGTTGCCCGGACCGCAGATAACCAGCAGCGACTGCGCGTGCGGCCACTGCTGCGTGACCGCCTGCCGGGCGGCGCGACCGGCACGGCGCATCAGCTCGAACGGATCACCGAACCGGACGGCAGCGCGCTGCTCGATTTCCCGCAAGGCAGCGCTGGTATGGAGGACGGCAGGCGACATGCGGCGATTCTATACTTGCAGTGCCGTGACCCATCCCCCCCGCCCCTCCCCCGATGCCATCAGCGTGACGCAGTTGCCCGATCGCGCTGACGCCGACCCGGCCGTGCTCGCGCTGCGTATCCGTGAACTGGCGGCGGAGTTCGGCTTCCAGCGCTGCGGCATCAGCGGCATCGAGTTGGGCGAGGACGAGGGGCATCTCCGCGACTGGCTGGAAAAGGGCCTGTACGGATCGATGGAATGGATGGCCCGCCACGGCGAGAAGCGCTCGCGCCCGGCCGAGCTGGTGCCGGGGACCTTGCGCGTGGTCTCGGTGGGCCTGGATTACGGGCGCCGCGATGACGCCGAGGCGTGGCAGACCTTGGGCGACGGGGAGCGCGCCTATGTCGCCCGCTACGCCCTGGGGCGCGATTACCACAAGCTGATGCGCCAGCGACTGCAGCGGCTGGCCGACCGCGTCGCCGAACTGGTCGGGCCGTTCGGCCACCGCGTCTTCGTCGATTCCGCTCCCGTGCTGGAGCGCGCGCTGGCCCGCAATGCCGGGCTGGGCTGGATCGGCAAGCACACCTGCCTGATCGACCGCGATGGCGGCTCGTGGTTCTTCCTCGGCGAGATCTACCTGGACCTGCCGCTGCCCGTCGACGAGCCGGCCACCTCCCACTGCGGCACCTGCTCGCGCTGCATCGATGTGTGCCCCACGCAGGCGATCACCGCCCCCTACCGGCTTGACGCGCGGCGGTGCATCTCCTACCTCACCATCGAGAACGACGGACCGATCCCGCTGGAGTTCCGCGAGCCGATCGGCAACCGGATCTTCGGCTGCGACGACTGCCAGCTGGTGTGCCCATGGAACAAGTTCGCCAAGCGCAGCGACGAGCCGGACTTCCGCGCCCGCAACAACCTGGACGAGGCCAGCCTGGCGGACCTGTTTGCGTGGACGGAGGCGGAGTTCCTGGAGCGCACCGAGGGCTCGGCGATCCGCCGCAGCGGCTACCGCCGCTGGCTGCGCAACATCGCCGTCGCCTTGGGCAACGCCCCGACAACCGCAGAAGTCCTGTCGGCGCTGGAGTCACGCCAGAACATCGATGACGACCTTGTGCGCGAACATGTGACGTGGGCATTGCGGCGCCATCGCGAGCGCGGCAATTGAGGTGAGCGAGCGCGGCGACTGAGGTGCGCGAGCGCGGCGACTGAGGTGCGCGAGCGTGATAGCTGCAGACGTTCCGGGCGAATGTCCCCCGGCCTCCGCCTGCGGCGGAGGCCTCCTCCTTTATTTCGCCCGGAACGCCTGCAGCTACCTCTATCGGGTGGCCGCGGTGGGCGGACAACGCACAGCGGGGCTTGCGCTCACGTGGCCGGGCTTGCGCTCACGTGCTTCAGCGACGGGAGCGAATGCCGTTGGAGCGAAATAAAGGAGGAGGCACCGGCTTCATCGGTGCCGGGGGACATTCGCACCAACGGCATTCGCTCCCGGTGCCAGCGGCGTTCGCTCCCGGTGCCACATCAGCCCGGCGCATAACGCAACCGGGCCAGCGGGATCACGCCGCTTGCGCGGGGATCGAGTCGTTGGTGTGGGTCATCGCGTTGTCGGCATCGACGTACACCAGGGTGGGCTTGAACTGCGCCGCCTGGGCTTCGTCGAACTGCGCATACGCGCAGATGATCACCAGGTCGCCCGGCTTGGCGCAGTGCGCCGCGGCGCCGTTGACCGAGATGATCCCGCTGCCTTCCTCGGCCCGGATCGCGTAGGTCACGAAGCGGTGGCCACTGTCGATGTTGTAGATGTGGATCTGTTCGTATTCGCGGATGCCGGAGATGTCCAGCAGCCGGCCGTCGATCGCACACGAGCCTTCGTAATGCAGCTCGGCGTGGGTGACGGTGGCGCGGTGGATCTTGGCCTTGAGCAGGTTCAATTGCATGGTTCAAAAACTCCGACCGAACGGCAGCGGCGTGTGGAAGTGTGAGTTTATCAGGGGATGGCGCACTGCAGCATGAGCGGCGATAAAACGGTGTGTCTAGTGATCGAACTCGATGTTGTCGATCAGCCGAGTGCTTCCCAGCCGCGCCGCAGCCAGCGCCACCAGCGGACCGGCAGCATCGGAATCAGCCGCGCTCAGGTCCGGATGCCGGATGGCGACGTAGTCCACCGCAAAGCCCGCCGCGGTGAGTTGCGCTGCCGCATCGTGCTCAACCGTGCGCAATGGCATACCGGCGCCTGCCGCCTCACGCGAGGCCTGCAAAGCGCGATGGATCGCGGTCGCGGTCTGGCGCTCCGTCGGCGACAGGTACTGGTTGCGTGAGCTCATCGCCAGGCCGTCGGCTTCGCGGACGATCGGCGCGGCCACCAGTTCGACGGCGAATGCCAGGTCGCGGACCATGTAACGGATCACCGCCAGTTGCTGGTAATCCTTGCGCCCGAATACCGCGACATCGGCTTGCACCTGGTTGAAGAGCCGGGCCACGACCGTGGTGACGCCGTCGAAATGGCCGGGACGGTGGGCGCCTTCGAGGACACCGGTCACGCCCGGCACCCGGATTTCCACGACGCCGTTCATGCCGTACGGATACATCGTCTCCACCGAAGGCAGCCACATCGCGTCGGCGCCCGCTTCCTCCAGCGCGGACACGTCGGCGTCGACCGTGCGCGGGTAGCGCTCGTAGTCCTCGCCCGGTCCGAACTGGGTCGGATTGACGAACACGCTGGCGACCACGCGGTCGGCGTGTTCGCGGGCGAGCCTGACCAGGGACTGGTGGCCGGCATGCAGGTTGCCCATCGTCGGCACGAAGCCCACGCGCAGGCCCGCCTGCTTCCACCCACGGACACGCTCACGCAATGACGCAAGCTCGGTGATGGTCTGGATCATCGGATTCTCGACCGCAAACAGGACGGCATGGATGGTTTAGGCGTAGGAGTGTTCCGGGCCGGGGAAGGAGCCTTCCCGCACCGCGGCCGCAAAGGCCTGCATGGCGCCGACCACCGAGCCCCCCTCGGCGAGGAAGTCCTTGACGAACTTCGGTCGGCGCTGCCCGCCCGCCAGGCCGAGCATGTCGTGCAGGACCAGCACCTGGCCATCGCACTGCGGACCGGCGCCGATGCCGATCGTCGGAATGTCCAGAGCGGCACTGATGTTGCTGGCGACCGTGGTGGGCACGCACTCCAGCACCAGCAACTCCGCGCCTGCGTCCGCGACGGCGCGGGCATCGTCCAGCAGCTTGGCGGCGGCCGCCTCGTCGCGGCCCTGCACGCGGTAGCCGCCCAGGCGCAGGACCGACTGCGGGGTCAGGCCCAGGTGCGCGCAGACCGGAATCTCGCGCTCGACCAGATAGCGGATGACCTCGAGCTTCGGCCCGGCGCCCTCGATCTTGACCATCCCCGCGCCAGCCTGCAGGAAGCGGGTCGCCGCATCCAGGGCGCGGGTCGGCGAGGCATCGGACTGGAACGGCATGTCGGCCACCAGCAGCGCGGTCTGCAGGCCACGGGCGACGCAGGCGGTGTGGTAAGCGATGTCGTCCACCGTGACCGGCAATGTGCTGCCGTGGCCCTGCACCACCATGCCCAGCGAGTCGCCGATCAGCACCAGGTCGATCCCGGCCGCCTCGACCGCATGGGCGAATCCCGCGTCGTAGCAGGTCAACATGGCCATCTTCCGGCCGTCCGCCTTGGCCGCGCGCAGCATCGGCACGGTCCAGGGCTTGCGCTCAACGGGAGATGACGGGGAGGTATACATGGCTCAGTGCTCGCTATCAGCCGCGTGGGGGTGCGGCGGTTGTACACGGTAGCGCTTCGATGTCCGCGCAGGCCAACCCGGTCAGCGCGTCGGCCGCCGGCCCAATGCCCGGAATGGTGGCGTCGGGCGCGATTTCCAACAGGGGCAGCAAGGCGAAGGCGCGCTCGTGCAGATGCGGATGCGGCACCCTCAGGCCGGGCTCGTCGATGATGCGATCGCCGTACAGCAACAGGTCAAGATCCAGCGTTCGCGGACCCCAGCGGTCGCTGCCATCGTCCCGGCGCACCCGACCTGCGTCGCGTTCGATCTCCAGCAGGGCGCCGAGCAGCGCCTGCGGGGCCAGATCGGTGCGCAGCATGGCGACGGCGTTGAGGAAGTCCGGCTGATCCGTCACGCCCCACGCCGGTGTGCGATACAACGCGGAGGTCGCCAGGACGCTGGTGTCCTTCAGGCCACCGAAGGCCGCGAAGGCCGTGTGCATGATCGCCGCGCTGTCGCCCAGGTTGCTGCCCAGGCCCACGAACACAACGCTTGCGGTCATTCGCCGGCGGCTGCGGTGGACCTGCGGCTGCGCCGCCGCGGCCGCGCAGGTGCATCGTCCTGGAAGTCCACATCATCGCGCGGCCGCGGACTCGGCTGGCCCGGGCCCATGCCGACCCGCTCCTGCTGCTCGCGCCAGAACTCGACGTCCTCGGCGTGCTCATCGGAGGCGGCTAGGCGCAGGCTGAGGAAGTCGAACGCGGCACGGAACCGGGGATGGCCCAGCATCCGCGACACGCGTTTGCCCTGCCGCAGCGAGAAACGCGACTGCAGCAGCCAGATTTCCTGCATCGGAATGGAGAACCGGCGCGGCAGTGCGACGGTGGACAGTTGGCGCACCGTGACGCGGTCGGCGGCCCGGCGCTGCGCGTCGACCGGTTGCACGCCCTGCGCCTGCAACGCGATCAGCGCGCGGCAATACGCCGGCCACAACAGCAGGGCGAACAGGAACGCCGGGGATACCGGCTCCTCGTTGGCGACACGCTCATCGGTGCCGCGCAAGCCATCGATGACCACGCTGCGCAGCGCGCCGCTGCGGTTGGCCTTCAACGCCGCCGCGGTATCCGGGAACAGCGCCGGCAGCAGGCCGCGTGCCTCGAGACCTTCAAAGCTCCTTACCGCGTGACCTGAGAGGAACAGCTTCAGGCATTCCTCGAACAGGCGCGCCGAGGCCGCTTCCGAGAGCAGCGATGCCAGTCGCGGGATCGGCTCGGCGGTTGCCGGCTCGATCTCGAAACCCAGCTTGGCCGCCAGCCGCACCGCGCGCAGCATGCGCACCGGATCCTCGCGGTAGCGCGTCTCCGGGTCGCCGATCAGCCGCATCAGCCGCTTTTGCACGTCCTCGAAACCGCCGGTGTAGTCGCGCACGGAGAAGTCTTCGATCGTGTAGTACAGCGCGTTGGCGGTGAAGTCGCGCCGGACCGCGTCGTCCTCGATGGTGCCGTAGACGTTGTCACGCAACAGCCTGCCGCCCTCGTGCTGCTCGCGGTCGCCGCTGCCGTCGTCGGTGTTGGCGCGGAACGTCGCCACCTCGATGATCTCGCGGCCGAACACCACATGGGCCAGGCGGAACCGGCGGCCGATCAGGCGGCAGTTGCGGAACAACTGCTTGACCTCCTCGGGCGTCGCGCTGGTGGCCACGTCGAAATCCTTGGGCTGGCGACCGGCCAGGAGGTCGCGCACGGCGCCGCCTACCAGATACGCGGAGAAGCCGCCGTCGCGCAACCGGTACAGCACCCGCAGCGCATTGGGACTGATGTCCTTGCGGGAGACGTTGTGCTGGTCGCGCGGGATGATCCGCAGTTCGGGCTTGGAAGATGGGTTTTGTTCAGGCATCAGGCGGGCGTCGCCGCTTTGGGAATTTCGCAGGATACCAGTTGCCGGGAGCTTCGGCCGTCCCTATACTGTGCGGCCACGCAACGGTGAGAGTCCGGCGTGGATCTGCTCCCTTCGTCTAGAGGCCTAGGACGTGGCCCTCTCACGGCTAAAACACGAGTTCGAATCTCGTAGGGAGCACCATCTACCGAAAGCCCGCGCATCGCTGCGCGGGCTTTCTTTTTCGTGCGCTGACATCCGGGAATACGAGTCATGACCTTCGTCGTCACCGAGAGCTGCATCAAGTGCAAATACACCGATTGCGTCGAGGTGTGTCCGGTCGACTGCTTCCATGAAGGCCCCAACTTCCTGGTGATCAATCCCGAGGAGTGCATCGACTGCACACTGTGCGAGCCCGAATGCCCGGTCAACGCGATCTACCCCGAGGACGACGTGCCGCGCGGGCAGGAACTGTATGTCGCGCTCAATGCCGAGCTGGCGGCGATGTGGCCGGTCATCGCCACGCGCAAGGACCCCCCGCCGGACGCGGCCGAGTGGGACGACAGGACCGGCAAGCTGCCGCTGCTGGAGCGCTGAGGCGCGTCGGCGTGTGCTGCGGCGCTTGAATATACGCTCGCGTATGGCAGGCTGGCCGTCCCTCGTAGAACTGCCCCGCCATGAAAGCCGGCCTGCTTCGCCACATCCTCAACCTCTGGCCCCCGTTCCTGTTCAGCGGCGTCCATGTCACCCGTCTGGACGCGGACTACCGCCACGCGCAGGTGGAGCTGCGCATGCGCCCCTGGAACCGCAACTACGTGCGCACCCATTTCGGCGGCAGCCTGTTCGCGATGACCGACCCGTTCTGGATGCTGCTGGTGATGCAGTCACTGGGTCGCGATTTCATCGTCTGGGACAAGGCGGGCGAAATCGAATTCGTCAAACCCGGTCGCGGCACGGTGCATGCGCGTTTTGATCTGGAGGACACGGTTCTGGACGAATTGCGCCACGCCACCGCTGGCGGCGACAAGGTGCTGCGCTGGTTCGACACGGAGGTGACCGATGCGTCCGGTGATGTGGTTGCGCGGGTCCGCAAGCAGTTGTACGTCAGGCGCAAGCGTGACCGCGATCGCAGCAACGCGGCGGACACGCGCGGATAACGAATGACGGGGGTATGCTCCCAGATTCGCGACAGGGGGCCGCGATGACAGGCGCGAACTACATCGACAACGATCATGCACTGCCGGTCATCCGGGGCTATCGCCTGCTCCGGGTGTTGAACCGTGGCGGGATGTCGACCGTCTACCTGGCCGAGCAGATCGCGCCATCGCGCGAAGTCGCGATCAAGGTGATGGCGGGCACCGCGTTGTCGGACGAAGTCAGCCGGCGCCGGTTCGAAAACGAGGTGCGCACCATCGCGCGGCTCGAACATCCGCACGTGGTGCGCATCCACGAACTGGGCCGGACCGCCGACGGGCTGCCCTACTACACGATGCCCTACCTGGCGCGCGGTCACCTGGGCCAGCGCGACTTCCGGCGCGAAGACGGCCGGGCCGACGAGCCGCGCATCATCGACACGGTACGGACGCTGCTGTCGGCACTGGAATACGCCCACGGTCGCGGGGTCGTGCACCGCGACGTCAAGGCGGAAAACGTGCTGTTTGGCGATACCGAGCAGCCCCTGCTGGCCGACTTCGGCATTGCCCTGCGGCGCGGCTTCGGCCCGCGGGTGACCGCGACCGGACTGGCCGTTGGCAGCACCGCTTACATGGCCCCCGAGCAGGCCCGCGGCGAGGACGTGGACGGACGCGCCGACCTCTACAGCCTGGGCGTGCTGGCCTGGGAGATGCTGACCGGCCACCTGCCCTACGAAGCGGGCGACGCGCTGGCGATGGCGGTGATGCACGCACAGAACCCGATCCCCAGGCTTCCGGCGCACTTGCGCCATTGGCAGCGCTTCATGAACCGCGCGCTGGCCAAGCAGCCGGCCCAGCGTTTCCAGGACACCGCGCAGATGCTGGCGATGCTCGCCCAGGTTGAACGCCGCGGTCGCTGGCCCCGGATCACGACGGGGCGCGACCGTGTCCTGCGTACGGCCGCGCGGGTTCCCGGGCGTGTCTGGCTGGTGGCTGCCGTGGTGGCCGCACTGGCGATCGGCCTGCCGCTGGCGGGGAAAGACAAGGCGGCCGAGGATGCCGAGCACGCCGCAGAGATCCTGGCGGAGGAAGCGCGCCGCGAGGACCCCATCCCGGCCATGCTGCAGCCGTTGCCCGAAGCGCCGCTGCAGATCGCCCTGGACAAAGCGCGCCAGCAGATCGCGCAGAACCGCCTCACCACGCCGGCCGAAGACAACGCGTTTTCCAGCCTCATGAACGCCTGGGCCAGCAACCCGGACGATCCGGCGGTGCTGGAACTGATCGATACCCTGACCACCGCGCTGGGAGAGTCGGCAGTCGCCAACCTGCGCGCCGGGCGGGACGAGCAGGCAGGAGGGCAGATCGAACGCATCCGCCTGCTGGGGACGGAAACCTCGAGCCTGGAATCGCCGGCCCAGCGACGGCTGGGCTCCGCCATCGAGAAGATCCTGGAAGCGCGCATTGCCAAGGCGGCCGGGCGCACCGACAACAGCGCGGCGATCGCGGCGGCGGCACTGGCAGAACCGTTCGGCTTGGCGCCGGAGACCGTTCGCAGGCTGCAGGCCCGCGCCGCCGCGGTTCCCACCGGATCCACGCCGCGAAGCACCGCCGGTGCCATGGTGGCGCTGGCGACCAAGCCGGTCAGCCGCGACGAGTACGCCGCCTTCGCCGATGCCACCGCGCGCAAGCCGGCCTTGTGCCGCGAGCGCTCGTCCCTGCTGCGGATGCTGGCGCCGCGTGACTGGCGCGGACCCGGCTTCGACCAGGACGGATCCGATCCGGTGCTGTGCGTATCGCTCGCCGACGCGCAGGCCTACGCGGAATGGCTGAGCCAGCAGACCGGCCGCAGTTACCGCCTCCCCACGGCGGTCGAATCGCGATCCATCGCGCCGCAGATCAGCGGACGCGAGGTCGCCCTGTGGCAACTCGACTGCGGCGAGGGCTGCCGCGAGCGCGCCGTGCTGGGCGGTTCTTGGCGCAAGCAGGAGGCCAGGCGAATGCTGGATGCAGGACGCGGCTACGACGACGTGGGCTTCCGGTTGCTGCGCGATCCCTGAATCGCGCGGCCGATTTCCGGCACGTCGGGGCCCGGCGCGCCGTCTACAATCGCCGCATGCGCACACCTACCCTGCAACGACTGTTTCTTACCGGGCTGCTGACCCTGCTGCCCTTGTGGCTGACCCTGATCGTGGTCAAGTTCGTTTTTGCCCTGTTGTCGGATATCAGCCGACCGATCACGGGGCCGATCCTGCAGCGCATCGCCAGCGTGGACCCGCAGGCCCTGGGCTGGCTGACCGACTCCTGGGTGCAGACCCTGCTCGCGCTGGTGGCCACCTTGCTGCTGATCCTGTTCACCGGGGCGATGTCGCGCCGGGTGTTCGGGCAACAGTTGCTGCGCTGGATCGAGACGCTGATCGGCCGCGTGCCGTTCGCCAGCACCATCTACGGCAGTGCGCGGCAGTTGCTGAACATCCTGCAGACCAAGCCCGGTGGCACGCAGCGGGTGGTGCTGATCGATTTTCCGCATGACCAGATGAAATCAGTCGGCTTCGTGACCCGGGTGCTGCGCGAGGAAGGGACCGGTCGGGAGCTGGCCGCCGTGTATGTGCCGACGACGCCCAACCCGACCTCGGGTTATCTGGAAATCGTGCCGATCGAGAAGCTGACGCCGACCGACTGGAGCGTCGACCAGGCGATGGGCTTCATCATCTCCGGAGGCGCGATCTCGCCGGACAACATCCCCTTCTCCGCACCGCGTACCGTCGCGCCCGCGCCGGCGCCGGCACCCGCCCCGGCACCGTCACCGACCGCGGAGCCCTCGCCCGGCCGCGCCTGACTTCCTGGAGACCCGACCATGCGCCCGTCCACGCCCGCCACCCTGCTCGCCCTCGCGCTCGCCACGGCGATGGCCGGCTGCTCCCCCAACACGGCCACCGGCAGCGCCGAGACGGGTTCCATCGCCGGCATCCAGTCGGTCAGCGACAAGCCGGAGCACCTGGACCGTCTGTATGCGCTGTATTGGGAGGAAACACTCAAGCGCAATCCGCTGGCCGCGACCTACCAGGGCGACAACCGCTACAACGACCAGCTGCCGAACTTCCTGTCGCGCGAGTACCGCGACACCAGCCGCGTATTCACCACCGGGTGGCTGGAAAAGATCGAATCCCTCGGCCCCGACGGCCTGGAAGGCCAGGACCTGCTGAGTTGGCAGATCTTCGTCCGCGACGCGCGCGACGAGCTGGCGAGCCAGCGGTTCCCCGCGTGGATGCAGCCGATCAACCAGTTCTACAACATCGCCTCCACCTTCGTGCAGCTCGGGTCGGGCACCGGCGCGCAGCCATTCAAGACGGTGCAGGACTACGACAACTGGCGCGAGCGGGCCAGCAACGTGCCGGTGCTGTTCAACCAGGCGATCGCCAACATGGGCGAAGGCATCGAGGCCGGGGTCGTGCAGCCGCGCGCGCTGATGGAAAAGGTGCTGCCGCAGCTGGATGCGCTGATCAAGCAGGACCCGCGGCAAACGCTGTTCTGGAAGCCGGTGGCGGACATGCCGGAAAGTTTTTCCGACGCCCACCGCAAGCGCATCGAGGACGAGTACGCAACGCTGATCGCGACCGTCCTGATGCCTGCCTACCAGCACCTGCGCGACTACATCGCCAACGACTACCTGCCCCACACGCGCGCCTCGGCCGGCATGGCCGACCTGCCCAACGGTCAGGACTGGTACGCCTTCCGCGTGCACCAGTCGACGACCACCGATCTTTCGCCGGGGCGGATCCACCAGATCGGCCTGGACGAGGTCGCGCGCATCCACGAACGCATGCACGAGGTCATGCACCAGGTGGGATTCAAGGGCACGCTGCAGGAATTCTTCGTCTTCATGCAGACCGACCCGCGCTTCGAGTTCGCCAGCGAGGACGAGCTGCTCGCGTTCTATCGGGGCCTGGAAGCCAAGGTCAACGCGAAAGTGCCCGAGCTGTTCTCGCTGGTGCCCAGGTCGCCGTTCGAGATCCGCCCGGTGGAGGCGTTCCGCGCGCAGTCGGCGGCCGGCGGTTCCTACATGACTCCCAGCGAGGACGGCAGCCGGCCCGGCATCTTCTACGTCAACACCTACGACCTGCCGACCCGGAAGACCTGGGACGCGGAGGACCTGTTCCTGCACGAGGCGATCCCCGGCCACCATTTCCAGCTGGCCCTGCAGCAGGAGCTGACCGGCCTGCCGGCGTTCCGCCGCTTTGGCGGACAGACCGCCTACATCGAGGGCTGGGGCCTGTACGCCGAGTCCCTGGGCCGCGAGCTGGGGGTGTATGAGGACCCCTACGACTATTTCGGCTACCTGCAGAACGAGCTGTGGCGGGCGATCCGGCTGGTGGTGGATACCGGCCTACACAGCAAGGGCTGGACTCGCGATCAGGTGATCGACTACATGCTCGAGAACTCCGCGGAAAGCCGCACCCAGGCCGTCGCCGAAGCGGAGCGTTACATGGCGATCCCCGGCCAGGCACTGGCCTACAAGATCGGCGAGCTGAAGATCCGGGAACTGCGCAGGCGCGCTGAACAGGCACTGGGCGACAAATTCGACATCCGCCAGTTCCACGCCGAGGTGCTCAAGGACGGGTCGGTCCCGCTGGACGTGCTGGAGGACAAGATCGACCGCTGGATCGCGGCCAGCCAATAGCCAGCCGTGCAAAAGCGAACGGCCCGGAATTTTCCGGGCCGTTCTGCGTTATGCCTGTCCCGCGGAAGGAGCTCTGCGGGAGTGCTACTGATCAGGCACTGGAGCCGTCGCGGAACGAGCCACGGCCACCGCGCGCGCCGGGACCGGCCGAGCGCTGGCGCGGCGCGCCTGCATGGGCATGCCGCGGCGCTGCCGCGTGCGGACGTGCGGCCGCGCGCGGGCTGTTGTTGCGCGGCGGACGGCCGGCACCGGCGTTGTTGCGCGGGTTCGGGATGGCCACGTCCAGGCGGATCGGGCGGCTGGGCTCGTAACCCGGCACGACCACCATCTCCACGTCCTTCTTCAGCACGTGCTGGATCTGGCGCAATAGGCCACCCTCATCGTGGGAGACCAGCGACAGCGCCTCACCGGTGGAGCCGTTGCGGCCGGTACGACCGATCCGGTGCACGTAGTCCTCGGCCACCATCGGCAGGTCGAAGTTGATCACCAGCGGCAGGTCAGGGATGTCCAGGCCGCGGGCGGCCACGTCGGTCGCCACCAGCACGCGGGCACGGTTGCCCTTGAAGTCGCGCAGGGCTTTCTGGCGCTGCGCCTGGCTCTTGTTGCCATGGATGGCCACCGAGCGCAGGCCGGCGGCCTCGAGCTGTTCGGCCAGACGGTTGCAGCCGTGCTTGGTGCGACCGAACACCAGCACCTGGTCGCCCGGACGCTTGGCGATGATGTCGATCAGCAGGTCGCGCTTGCGGCCGCTGTCCACCGGGTGGGCACGGTGGGTGATCGTGTTGGCGATCGCGTTGTTGGTGGCGACCTGGACCTGCTTGGGGTCGCGCATGAACTGCAGCGCGAGCTGTTTGAGCTGGGACTCGAACGTCGCCGAGAACAGCAGCGTCTGGCGCTCCGCTGGCACGCGGCCGAGGATGCGCTTGATCGCCGGCAGGAAGCCCATGTCGAGCATGCGGTCGGCCTCATCCAGCACCAGCACCTCGATCTCGTCGAGCTTCACGGTACCGCGCTCGATGTGGTCGATCAGGCGGCCGGGCGTGGCGACGATCACGTCGACGCCGCGGCGCAGGTTCTCGACCTGCGGGCCCATGCCGGCGCCACCGAAGATCGTGCAGAAGTTCATCCGCAGATGCTTGGCGTAGCTGCGCAGGCTGTCGTTGACCTGCACGGCCAGCTCGCGGGTCGGCACCAGGATCAGGGCGCGCGGCTTGCGCGAACCGTTGGGGCCGGTCTGCTTGGACAGGCGGTTGAGCAGCGGCAGGCCGAACGCGGCGGTCTTGCCGGTGCCGGTCTGGGCGCCGCCGAGCAGGTCGTTGCCGGCCATGATCAACGGAATGGCCTGGACCTGGATCGGGGTCGGGCTGGTGTAGCCCTGTTCGGCAAGCGCGCGCAGCAAGGCAGGCGCAAGGCCGAGGTTTTCAAAAGACATGTTGTAGCTCCGAATATAGAGAACCGCACAGAGGTGCGGTAAAGACCCGGAGCGTTCCCTGTAACCGCGCTGCGAGTATTGGTGGTGACGGCACCGGATGCTCCGGGCCGTGTCGGCGCGACGAAAGACGTGCGGGATATTCGCACCGGACCACGCCTTTGGGCGGGGGGTCTTGGCCGACTGGCCAACCCGTGCGAGGGCATACCTGGGAAACGTGACCCTTGCGGGCAGGCAGCCGTGCGCTGAACAGGCGAATCTTACGTGATGCATCCCGATCGCGCCACTGTGCGCAGGTCCTCGTTCAGATATCGCGTCCCATGACCTCTGACACGCCTCCGTGATGCGCGTTGGGTCTACTGTCCACACTGATCGGCTTCGACGCACTGTTCTCGGGGCTGCCCTTTCCAACGCCAATGCCGGAGCCTCACGTGAGCCACACCAAATCAAACCCCATCAAACCCCGGGTGCTGTTGCTGAGCCTGGCCATCGCGACCGCGGTTGCCGCGTGCTCCTCCAAGGATGCCGCGCAGGACGCGGACCGCGCCGCGACCACCACCAAGGGCGAGCCCGCCGTCGCTACCCTGACCCTTGACGAGAGCACGCTTCCGCCGGTCAACCGCTTCCAGGTTTCCGACCTCGACAAGTCCGGCGACGCGTGCACCGATTTTGGCAGCTACGTCAACGGCACCTGGCTGGCGGCCAACCCGATTCCCGGCGACCGCACCAGCTGGGGCGCCTTCGAGATGCTGTCGGAGCGCTCCACCGCCGCCCAGCGCCAGCTCGCCGAGCAGGCCGCGGCCGACACGAACGCAACCGGCGTGGAAGCCATCGTCGGCAACTTCTGGGCCACCGGCATGGACGAGGAGAAGATCAACGCCCAGGGCATCAAGCCGATCCAGTCGCGCCTGGACGCCATCGCCGCCCTGGATGACCAGCAGAAGATCACCGACTACCTGCGCACCAGCGCGGCCGAGGGCGAGAACTTCCTGTTCGGCTTCGGTGCCGAGGCCGACTTCAAGGCCTCCGACATGAACATCGCCTACGCCGCCCAAGGCGGCCTTGGCCTGCCGGACAAGACCTATTACGTGGACGCCGACAAGGCCGACAAACTCGCCGCCTACCAGGCCCACGTCGCCAAGGTGCTTGAACTGTCGGGCATCGACGCCGCCCAGGCCGCCGAGCAGGCCAAGCAGGTGGTCGCCTTCGAGACCCGTCTTGCGAAGGTGTCCAAATCGAGCGAGGAGATGTCCCGCGACGTCTCCCTGTTCTACAACCCCATATCGCCGGCCGAAGCGGACAAGCTGACGCCCAATTTCCCGTGGACGACGTTCTTCGAGTCCCAGGGCGTGGCGACGCCGAAGATGTTCTCCCTGGCCATCCCCGCCTTCCACGAGGAAGTCAGCAAGATGCTGGCCGACGTGCCGGCCGAGCAGTGGCAGGCCTACCTGCGCTTCCACACCGTCGACGGCGCGTCGCCCTACCTGTCCGATCCGTTCGTGCAGGAGAACTTCAACTTCTACAGCAAGGCCATGCGCGGCCAGGCGGAGATGAAGGAGCGCGGCAAGCGCGTGCTCGACACCATTGAGGGCGCGACCGGTGAAGCACTGGGCCAGCTGTACGTGAAGGTCGCTTTCCCGGCGGAGTCCAAGGCGCAGATGGAGCGCCTGGTGGGCAACCTCAGCGACGCGCTGAAGGTCCACCTGGAAGGGCTGGACTGGATGAGCGATGAGACCAAGGCCAAGGCCATGGAAAAGTGGGCCAGCTTCACTCCCAAGATCGGCTTCCCGGACAAGTGGCGTGACTGGAGCGGCCTGGACACCAGCCGCGACAGCTACATCGACAACGTGATCGCCGCCAACGAGTTCAACTACAAGTGGAACCTGTCCAAGATCGGCAAGCCCGTGGACAAGACCGAATGGGGCATGAGCCCGCAGACGGTCAACGCCTACTACAACCCGCTGGCCAATGAGATCGTGTTCCCGGCCGCGATCCTGCAGCCGCCCTTCTTTGATCCCAACGCCACCGACGAGATGAACTACGGCGGCATCGGTGCGGTGATCGGCCACGAGATGATCCACGGCTACGACGACCAGGGCAGCCGCTTTGGACCGACCGGCAACATGGAAAACTGGTGGACGCCCGCCGACAGCAAGGGCTTCGAGGCGCGCACCGACAAGCTGATCGCGCAGTTCAACGGGTACGAGGCGATGCCGGGCAAGCACGTCAACGGCAAGTTGACCCTGGGCGAGAACATCGCCGACCTGGGCGGCCTGGCGGTCGCCTACGACGCGATGAAGAAGGCCACCGCGGGCAAGGACGACCCGATGACCGACGGCATGACGCGCGACCAGCGCTTTTTTGCCAACTGGGCAACCGTGTGGCGCCGCAATTTCACCGACGACGAGCTCAAGGTCCGCCTGGCCACCGACCCGCACGCGCCGGCGAACTTCCGCGCCATCGGTGCGCCGTCGAACATGCCGCAGTTCGCGGCGGCGTTCGAGTGCAAGCCCGGCCAGCCCATGGTCCGCGCCAAAAACCAGCAGGTGGTGATCTGGTAATCGCCCCGCGCGTTGGTGCATCACCGGCCAACTGATGGCCGCCAAAAGGCCCGGATCGATTCCGGGCCTTTTGTTGTTACCGTAGTCCGCCGTCCTGCCCTGCCGCCATGAATTCCCCAGCACCCGACCACGTCCTCACGCCCAGCCAGCTCAACACCCTGGCGCGCGACCTGCTGGAAGGGGCATTTCCGCTGGTCTGGATCGAGGCGGAACTGGGTAATGTGGCCCGCCCGTCGTCGGGGCACCTGTACTTCACGCTGAAGGACTCGCGCGCGCAGGTGCGTTGCGCGATGTTCAAGCCCAAGAGCACCTGGCTGAAGTTCATCCCCCGCGAGGGCATGAAGGTGCTCGCGCGCGGACGGCTGACGCTGTACGAGGCGCGCGGCGAGTACCAGATGGTTCTGGACCACATGGAGGAGGCCGGCGAAGGCGCGCTGCGACGGGCGTTCGAGGAACTCAAGGCGCGCCTGCAGGCCGAAGGCCTGTTCGAGCAGGCGCGCAAGCGTCCGCTGCCGCCCTATCCCGCGCGGATCGGCATCATCACCTCGCCCAGCGGCGCGGCCGTCCGCGACGTGGTGAGCGTGCTGGCACGCCGCTTCCCGCTGGTCCAGGCCGACGTGCTGCCGGTCCAGGTGCAGGGCAATGCCGCCGCCGGGCAGATCACCGCGATGCTGCAGCGCGCGGCCGCGTCGGGTCGCTACGACATCCTGGTACTCGCCCGCGGCGGTGGCTCGCTGGAGGACCTGTGGGCGTTCAATGACGAGCAGCTGGCGCGTGCGATCGTGTCCTGCCCGGTGCCGGTGGTCGCTGCAATCGGCCATGAAACCGACTTCAGCCTGTGCGATTTTGTCGCCGACGTGCGCGCGCCGACGCCGTCGGTCGCAGCCGAGTTGCTGGTGCCCGCGCGCGAGGACGTCACCCGGCACCTGCGGGCATTGGAAGCGCGGCTGGCCAGCCTGCAGTCACTGCACCTGCGTCACGCGATGCAACGGGCCGACCGCGCCGCGCTGCGCTTGAACGCCATGCGTCCGCGGGCCCGCCTGGACCTGCTGCACCGGCGCCAGCTCGAGGCAATGCGGCGACTGGACGATGTCCTGCGGCGCAGGCTGGGCGATGCGCGTGTGCGCCTGCGACATGCCGACGCGGTGCTGCGCCTGCACCATCCGCAAGGGCGCATCCAGCGCCTGCGCGAGCGACTGGCGGCGCTCGCCACCCGCCCGCAAGCGGCGGTGGCGCGGCGCATGGCCAACGACGCACTCGCCCTGCGCGGACTGGCCCGGTCGCTGGAGGCGGTCAGCCCGCTGGCGACGGTCGCACGCGGCTACGCGATCGTCCGCCATGAGGACGGCCGGGTGGTGCGCAGCGTCCTGGACGCCGCGCCCGGTGATGGGCTCCAGCTGCAGCTCGGCGATGGCAGGCTGCGGGCGCGGGTGGAGCCCCGCTGACCTCGCGGTCGGGCGGTGCTTACTGCCCGCCGACCGCCGACTTCAAGGCCGCCAGGAGCTGTGCGGCCGATGCCTCGCTGGCCGGCGTGGCGCGCGGATTGAGCGTGGACACCGTCGAACCGGCGGCGGCGCTGTTGACCCGAACCAGGAAGTTCGCGCCCTGGTAGCTCAGGTCGAACACACCCAGGGTCTTGGCGCGGTTTTCGATGGTGACACCGCCAACCGCGGCCAGGGCCTTGTCGATCCGATCAAACGCCGTGTCGCGGTCCTCGCTCATGCTGAAGCCGGCACTGGACGCGGACTTGGCGCTGCTCACCGTCTCCGAGGCGGTAACCGGGCCCGCCGGCGCCTCGCCGGTCGCGCTCCCGCCTGCCAGGACCAGGTCCGGTGGCACCTCGAGCGGGCGTGTCTGCGCGGTATAGAGCGAATTGTCCTTGCGCAGCCAGCTGCAGCCCGACATCGCCACCAGGCCAACAAGGAGAACGCCGGCAACCGCGGCGCGGGACATCGGGACGGTGGAACGCATGGGAATCTCCAGGTCAGCCATCGACTTCAGCGTCGCAGGCAAGTTCAAGGTCACGGACCGCGGCGGCAACCGCAACGGCCGCATCATGGTGGGCTGCGGACAGCGGCAGCAAGGGCAGGCGCAGTCCGGTGCCGATCTGCTGGCGCGCGAGCAGCGCCTTGACCGGAATCGGATTGGACTCGACGCCAAGGAAGGCATGGATCTCTGCCATGCGGCCGCTCCAGCCCGTGGCAGCAGCGCCCTTGCCGTTGCGGGCGAGCTCGCACAGGCGGCGCATCGAGCGCGGCAGGACGTTGGACGCGACCGAGATCACACCGTCGGCGCCGGCCAGCATCGCCCGGCATGCGGTCATGTCATCGCCGGTAAGGACGACAAAATCGTCGGCGCGCAATGCCAGCAGTGAATGCATCCGCTGCGGCTCGATGCTCGCCTCCTTTATCCCGACGATGCGCGGGTGCCCGGCAAGCTGGGCGACCGTAGCGGGCAGCATGTCCACGCCGGTCCGGCCCGGCACGTTGTAGAGCAGGATCGGCAGCGCGCCGTCGTCGGCAACGGCGCGGTAGTGCGCGACCAGGCCGGGATGGGTGGGACGCACGTACGGCGGGGTCACGACCAGCGCGGCATCGGCGCCCAGCGCCGCGGCGCGGCGGGTCTGCTCGATGGTCCCGGCGGTGGCCGACTTTCCGGTACCGGCGACCACCGGCACCCGCCCGCCAATGCGCTCGACCGCCAGACGCAGCAGCACGTCGAATTCGGAATCCAGGAGCGCCGCCGCCTCGCCGGTCGAGCCGGCGACGACCACCGCCTGCGTGCCGCCTTCCAGCTGGAGGTCGATGAGGCGTGCCCACGCATCCAGGTCCAGCTCGCCGTCGACGTCGAAAGGGGTTGCCAGTGCGGTGATGCTGCCGGAAAGTCGCAAGTCGGGGGCCTTGATCGAAGGGATGCTGGGGCGCGCGCAGGGGCGTTGCCGAGCTGCCGATGTTACTTGCGGCGCGAAAGCACGGGCAAGTATGCTGCCTGCAGCCCCGCTCCGCTCGCGGAACGCGGTTCAGCTCCGGGCGATGCGCGGTCGCGCACCGGATCGGAGCCAGCCCCCACTTTTGCAGGCGAAGCCTTGACCGATCCAACTCCGCGGCCGTCGCCGAATGAAAACCACCTCCTGATCAACGCCTATTCGACGCATCCGGACTCTCCCTTGTTGCCAGTCTCGCGGCGGATCACTGAAAGCGGCTGCAACCTCGTCGACGCCCGCCTGTCCACCGTCGGCCGCGATGTCTCGGTCACGGCGCTGGCGATGGGCTCCTGGGACGCGATCGCCAAGCTGGAGGCCATGCTGACCCGGCTGGAGCGCGAGGACAGCATCAAGCTGATCTGGTACCGCACCGGCGAGAAAGAGGCCCAGTCCGACCTGCTGCCCTACATCGTCGAGGTGGTGGCGGCCGACAAGCCGGGCATCACGTTCCAGCTGGCCGATTTCTTCGACCGCCAGGGCATCAGCATCGAAAGCCTGCACTGCACCCGCTACCGGGCGATGCAGACCGGCGCGGACATGTTCTCCGCGCAGATCACCATCGGCGTCCCGGCCAGCATGCATATCGCCGCGCTGCGCGATGACTTCCTGGAGTTCTGCGACCACCTCAACCTGGACGCGATCCTGGACCCGATGAAGTTCTGAGGAGACCCGTTGATGCTCGACACCGGTGACGCTGTTCCCGCCGATCTCCCGCTGGCCCTGTCCAGCGGCGCCACCACCACCCTCGCCGACTACCGTGGCCAGTGGCTGGCGCTGTACTTCTACCCCAAGGACCACACGCCGGGCTGCACCACCGAGAGTCGTGACTTCACCGCGCTGCTGCCGCAGTTCGAGGCGGCCGGCGCGCGCATCCTGGGCGTCTCACGCGACTCGGTGAAGACCCACCAGAACTTCATCGCCAAGCAGGACCTCGGCTTCGAGCTGGTCAGTGATGCCGACGAGGCCCTGTGCAACGCCTTCGGCGTCATCCGCGAGAAGACCATGTACGGCCGCAAGGTGATGGGTATCGTGCGCAGCACCTACCTGATCGATCCCGACGGCACCATCGCCCACGTCTGGCAACCAGTGAAGGTGCCCGGCCACGCACAGGCCGTGCTGGATGTACTGCTAGCGCATGCCGGCACCTGATCCTGACGGCGCGCCACGCGAACCCCTTTAACGCGCTGCGGAGTTTTCGATGACCGGAAGCAAGCGGATCTACGTCCTGGACACCAACGTGCTGATGCACGACCCGACCGCGCTGTACAAGTTCCAGGAGCACGATGTCTACCTGCCGATGCAGGTGATCGAGGAGCTGGACGCAGGCAAGAAGGGCACCACCGACGCCAGCCGCAACGCCCGCCAGGTCAGCCGTTTCCTCAACGAACTGGTCGAGGCCGCCGGCAGCGACAGGATCGCCGACGGCATTCCGCTCACCCCGCCGGGTGGCCTGAAACTGCGCGGCCAGACCAACGGCGGGTGCCTGCGCTTCCAGACCGACAACTTCGATGCCGGCAAGCGTTTTGGCGCCGTGGTCCCTGACAACGCCATCCTGGGCGCGATCCTCGCCCTGCAGGAAGCCGAGCCGACCGCCCACGTGGTGTTCGTGTCCAAGGACATCAACCTGCGGATCAAGTCGGCGATTGCCGGCATCGTGTCGGAAGACTACGAGAACGACCGCGCGCTGGACGATTTCAGCCTGCTGTACACCGGCGCCACCGAGCTGCCCGCGGATTTCTGGCGGCGCCATGGCAAGGACCTGCGCTCATGGACGGATCGCGGACACACCTACTACGAGATCAACCGGATCGAGGGCGACAGCTGGTATCCCAACCAGTTCCTGTACCTGCCCGGCGATGACGATACCGAGCTGAGGGTGACATCGGTCGGCGCCGACAGCGTCATCCTGCAGATCGTCGATGACTACCGCCATGTCCAGCACGCCGTCTGGGGCATCACCGCGCGCAACCGCGAGCAGAACTTCGCCCTCAACGCGCTGATGGACCCGGAGATCGACTTCGTGACGCTGCTGGGCACTGCTGGTACCGGCAAGACGCTGCTCGCGCTGGCCGCGGGCCTGGCCCAGACCATGGACCAGCAGCGCTACCGCGAGATCATCATGACCCGCGCCACGGTCAGCGTCGGCGAGGACATCGGCTTCCTGCCCGGCACCGAGGAGGAGAAGATGACGCCGTGGATGGGCGCGCTCACCGACAACCTGGAAGTGCTGACCCACAACCAGTCCGGTGGCAGCTGGGGGCGCGCGGCCACCAACGACCTGTTGGCGAGCCGGATCAAGATCCGCGCGCTGAACTTCATGCGTGGCCGCACGTTCCTAACGCGCTGGCTGATCCTGGACGAGGCGCAGAACCTCACACCCAAGCAGATGAAGACGCTGATCACCCGTGCCGGCCCCGGCACCAAGATCGTCTGCTTGGGCAACGTCGAGCAGATCGACACGCCCTACCTCACCGAGACCACGTCCGGGCTGACCTACGCGGTCGATCGGTTCAAGGACTGGCCGCACAGCGCGCACGTGACCCTGCGCCGCGGCGAGCGCTCGCGCCTGGCCGACTACGCCTCCGAGGTGCTCTGAGGCGGCAGTGCTCCCTTTTCGGCGCGCTCGCGCTCCACGTAGGCGAGCGCTTCACCCAGGTCTGCAAAGTAGCTGGCCGGATCGGAGCGACTGACGATCCCGGCACGCACCAGCTTGCGCAGCACGCGCAGGCTGGCGCCGCAGAGCAGGATGCGCACGCCCTTTTTCGCCTGCGCCTGGATGGTCGTATCGAGCCGCTTCAGCCCGGTCGCATCCAGCAAGGGCACCCGGTCCAGCCGCAGGACGAGGAACTCCGGGCCGCCGCGGCTCCAGGACAAGGCGCGATCCAGCGACTCCACCGAACCGAAGAAGAACGGCCCGTTGATCGAATAGACCATCACCCCGGGCGGCAGTTGCTCGCCCCCAAGCCGCGCCAGTTCCGCGCGCAGCGAGTGCGGGTCCTCCTCCAGCACCTCGACGGAGGACGACATGCGGCGCACGAACTGGAACATGGCCAGGATCACGCCGATGTTCACCGCCACCACCAGGTCGGTGAAGATCGTCAAAGTGAAGGTGATCAGCAGGATGACCATGTCCGCGCGTGGCGCACGGCGCACCATGCGTACAAAGCGCCCCGCCTCGCTCATGTTCCAGGCAACGACGAACAGGATCGCCGCCAGCGCCGCCAGCGGCACCTTGCCGGCGTAGGGCGCGATCACCAGCAGCACCAGTACCAGCGTGACGGAGTGGACGATGCCGGCCAGCGGGCTGGTGGCGCCATTACGGAAATTGGTAGCGGTACGGGCCAGCGCCCCGGTCGCGGCGATGCCGCCGAACAGGGGCGAGACGATGTTGGCAACGCCCTGCCCGATCAGTTCCTGGTTGGAGTTGTGGCGCGTGCCCGCCATGCCGTCGGCGACCACCGCCGACAGCAGCGACTCGATCGCCCCCAGCATGGCAATGGTGAAGGCGGCCGGCAGAAGCATGGTGATCTGGTCGAAGCTCATGTCCGGCCAGTGGAAGCTTGGCAGCGTGCGGGGGATGGACCCGTAGGCCGACTCGATGGTGGCCACGCCGGGCATGGCGAACGCGGTCGTCAGCACCGTCGCTACGATCATCGCCAGCAAAGGCCCGGGCACCTTGGTCAGCCCGGGTATCCGCGGCCCGAGCAGCACCAGGGCCAGGCTGCCGAGCCCGATCAGCGTGGTCGGCCAATGCAACTGCGCAAACGACTGCAACAGGCCGTAGGTCTTCTGGTAGAACGCATCGCCGGACGGCGTCGGAAGGCCGAAGAAGTACTGCCACTGGCCGACCCAGATGATCACCGCAATGCCGGCGGTGAAGCCCACGATCACCGGATCGGAGATGTAGCGGATCACCGCGCCCAGCCGGGCCAGCCCCATCAGCACCAGGATCACGCCGGCCATCAGCGTCGCCACCAGCAGCCCTTCCACGCCGAACTGGGCGACCACGCCGGCGAGGATGACGATGAAGGCGCCGGTCGGGCCGGCGATCTGGATCCGGGTGCCACCGAAGATCGACACCAGCAGGCCGGCGATGATCGCCGTGTACAGCCCCTGCTCGGGCTTGACGCCCGATGCGATCGCGAAGGCCATCGCCAGCGGCAGGGCAACGATGCCGACGATGATCCCGGCGACGATGTTGGGCAGCCAATGGGCGCGCTTGAACAGTCCGGCGCGATAACTCTCGATCAGCGCAATCATGCAGACGGCATCCAGGACAAATCGTTTCGCATCAAGACCGTGACATCCCGCGCATGGAACCCCCGATGGATTCTACGCCACGGGTTTTTACCGGTGGTATGGTCGCGGGCCGCTTCCGCCGGCATGTCCCTATGAACCACACCCCTGCGCCTGAAGTCCTGCGATTGCAGGCGGTCGCGGCGGACGGCCATCGCTGGGAATTGCAGGCCGTCATTCCCGCCGAGGCGACCGCGCGCCTGTTGTGGCTGCCGGCGCTGGGCATTGCCGCGCGACACTACCTGCCGCTGGCGCAGGTCCTGGCTTCGCGCGGGGTGGCGGTGTTCCTGCACGAGTGGCGCGGGCACGGCAGCAGCAGCCTGCGCGCGGGACGCGACTGTAACTGGGGTTACCGCGAACTGCTGGAACTCGACCTGCCCGGCAGCGAGTCCGTCCTGGCCGGGCAGACAGCGCCGGGATTGCCGCGGATCCTCGGTGGCCACAGCCTGGGCGGACAGCTCGCCTGCTGCAGGGCGGCGCTGGATCCCGCCGCCGCGGCGCAGCTCTGGCTGGTCGCCAGTGGCGCGCCGTGGTGGCGGGCGTTTCCGGCGCCGATGCGCTGGGCGCTGCTGGCCGCCTATCGCGTGCTGCCCTGGCTTGCCTCGGTCAATGGCAACCTGCCCGGGCGACGGCTCGGTTTCGGCGGCCGCGAGGCACGCGGGCTGATTGCCGATTGGGCGCGTACCGCGGTGAGCGGACGCTACGCGGCTGCAGGGCTGGACGCGGACCTGGAACAGGCACTCGCCAACGCCAGCCCGGCGATCCGCGGCGTCGTTCTGGCCGATGACTGGTACGCGCCAGAAAGCTCGTTGAACTTTCTGCTCGGCAAGATGCCGCACGCGAGCATTTCGGTAACCACGCTGGATGACGCTGCCCTGGGCATCGACGCCGACCATTTCCAATGGATGCAACGACCCGACGCGGTGGCCGCTGCCTTGCTGGATTGACGTATCGCGCGCGCGCGGGCGCCCGTCGGCGATTCCACGAACTGGCGCGTGCCTCAGCGCACCGAGGTCGTCTCTGGCACGGGCGGCCGGATCTGCGGCGGGACACGGTCGGGTGCAGGAGTTTCCGCGCGATCCGCGTCGACCTCCGGAAAGCCGTAGCCGTGCGGGTTCATCCGTTGCCAACGCCACGCGTCCCGGCACATGGCGTCGACGTCGAGTTCGGCGCGCCAGCCCAGCAACGCCTCGGCGAGTCCGGGATCGGCGTAGACCTCGGCCACGTCCCCGGCACGCCGCTCAACGATCCGGTAGGGAATGCGGCAACCGGACGCGCGCTCAAAGGCAGTTACCAGCTGCAGCACGCTGACGCCGCGTCCGGTACCCAGGTTGACCGTGGCGCTGCGGTCCTCGCGCAGCAGGAACTCCAGCGCGTCAGCGTGGGCGCGGGCCAGGTCCATGACGTGGATGTAATCGCGCACGCCGGTGCCATCGACGGTGGGCCAGTCGCCGCCATACACGGCCAGGCAATCGCGCCGGCCCACGGCCACCTGGGAAATATAGGGCATCAGGTTGTTCGGCTCCCCGCCGGGGTCCTCGCCGATGCGTCCGCAGGGATGCGCGCCGACCGGGTTGAAGTAGCGCAGGTTGACCGCGCGGAAGTCCGGATCGCGCTCGCACAGGTCCTCGATCAACTGCTCCATCACCAGTTTGCTGCGGCCGTACGGGTTGGTGACCCGCAGCGGCGCGTCTTCGCGCACGGGCACCGAGTCTGGATCGCCGTAGACGGTGGCCGATGAGCTGAACACCATGCGGCCGACGCCGGCCTCGCGCATCGCCTGCAGCAGGTGGATGGTTCCGCAGATGTTGTTGTCGAAATAGGCCAGCGGGCGCGCGCACGACTCGCCCACGGCCTTGAGCGCGGCGAAGTGGACCACGGCATCAAAACGGGTGCAGGCAAAGAGGCTGGCGACGGCCCGGCGATCGCGCAGGTCCACCCGGTGGCAGATCGGTGCTGCACCCAGGATCCCGCCGAGCCGGTCCAGCACCAGCGGCGAGCTGTTGACAAAGCTGTCGGCGATCACCGCCTCGTGGCCGCGCGCAGCCAGAACCGCGCATGCGTGGCTTCCAATATAGCCGGCACCGCCCGTTACCAGGATGCGCATCGATCCGTCCCCACGCGTGCAGATACCCAGCACAACGCGAAATGCCGCGTTTGCCGGTAACGCGACGTTTCCGCGTTCTACCTGACATGACCGTGTTCACGCCTGCGCCGCCACAACCGCCGTGGCTGGCGCGCGCCTTTCGGGCGGGGCCATCCGCGTGGCCGGCGCGGGTCCGGCACCGCGTTGAACGCGTTAAACCGGCAACACCAAGGGGAATTCCATGACTGCGCATCACCACCGATCGCTGGCCCTGCTCCTCGCGCTCATCGCCGCGGCGATGCTCACTGCCGGCTGTTCCTCGACCGGGGACACGATGTCGCATCCGCCACCGGCGAATGTCGCGCAGACCAGCGTGGACGCCTACCACATCGGCGTGGACGACCTGGTCCGGGTGACCGTGTGGCGCAACCCGGAGCTGGAGGTCACCGTCCCGGTGCGGCCGGACGGACGGATCTCGGTGCCGCTGGTGGGGGATGTGATGGCCGCCGGCCGCACGCCCGATGAGGTGGCTGCCGACCTGCAGGAAAAGCTGGCGGTGTACGTCCGCGACCCGCAGGTGGCGGTGATCCTCACCGACCTGCGCAGCCACGAGTACCTCTCGCGCGTGCGCGTCACCGGCGCGGTGCGCCAGCCGGTGTCGATCCCCTACCGGCCGGGCATGACCGTAATGGATGCCGTGCTGGCCGCAGGCGGGGTGACCGAGTTCGCCTCGGCCGACCGAGCCGACCTCTATCGCAAGGACGGGGAGACCACGCGTACCTATCCGGTGCGCCTGGAACGGATCCTCAATCGCGGTGACCTCTCGACCAATTTCAACGTGGCCCCCGGCGACGTGATCACCGTGCCGGAGCGCGTGCTGTGAGCACCCTGCCGGCCGAATGGGCGGGCGACGATCGCCCGTCCGCACTCAGCCTGGTGCCGGTTGCGCTGGAGGAGATCAAGCGCCATCCGGTGCGCCTGTTCGGTCTGTTCGCTGCCATCGCACTGCTGGCTTTGACGGCCGGCTTTGTGCTGCCGCGCAAGTACGTCGCCAGCACCACCATCCTGGTGGAACAGGGCAACATCATCGCGCCGCTGATGGAGGGGCGCGCGGTCCCCACCGGCGTCGCCAACCGGGCCTCCATCGCCAAGGAAGTCGCCTTCAGCCGGCGGGTGGTGAATGACGTGCTGGAGGCTGGGGGCTGGCTGGAGGCCAACCCCACCCCGCTGGCACGCGAGCGCCTGGCCGAGCAGGTCACCGGACGCACCCAGATCACCAACCCGGGCGAGAATCTGATCCAGATCACCTATTCGGATTCCGACCCGCAGCGCGCCTATCGCGTCACCAAGCGTTTCGGTGACCTCATCATCAGCGAGAGCCTGGCGGCGAAGAGCCGCGAAAGCCGGGACGCGTTCGAGTTCATCGAATCGCAGGTCGGCCTGTACCACGCGAAACTGACCGAAGCGGAAGCCAACCTGGAGCGCTACCGGACGCAGAACCCCGACGCCCGTCCGGGCACCGATGTCGACGTCAATGCCCGCATCGGCGAGTTGCGGCGCCAGGTCGAGTCCTCGCGCATGGACCTGATGGACCTGCGCTCGCAGGAAGGCGCGCTGCGTTCCCAGCTGAGCGGCGAAAACGAGATATCCGTCGTGCAGACGCGGGTCGGCCAGATCCAGGCGCGACTTGCCGAGCTGCAGACCCAGCGCAGCGGCCTGCTGCTCAACTTCACCGAGCAGCATCCCGATGTGGTGCGCACCGAGCACCAGATCCGTGACCTGGAGGCCGAACTGAAACGCGAAGCGCAACGCCAGGAAACGCGCACGGCGAGCGACCCCAGCGCCCTGGACGGCTCGGCGATGTTCAATCCGTTGTACGCCGAGCTGCGCAGCAAGATCGCCGACGCCCGTCGCCATGGCGCTGCGGCCGCGAGCCGGATCGGTGCCGGCGAGTCGCTGCTGGCGCAGGAGCTGGAGCGCAGTCGCCGGATCGCCTCCTCCGAAAGCCGGCTGGCCGAGCTCACGCGCGACTACGAGGTCAACCGCGACCTCTACCAGGACCTGCTCAAGCGCCGCGAGAACGCGCGCGTATCGATGAACCTGGACGACGAGAGGCAGGGTTTGAGTTTCCGCATCCAGGAGCCGGCTTCCGTTCCGCTGCGGCCCAGCGGGTTGCGCCTGATGCACGTCGCCGGCGCCGGTCTGCTGGCCGCGTGCGTCGTACCGCTGGCGCTGCTGCTGGGAATGATCAAATTCGATTCGCGCGTGCGCACGCCGGTGCAGATCCAGCGCGACGCAGGCCTGCCGGTCCTCGGCGTGGTTCCCGCCTTCATGACCAGGCGCCGCCGTGCCCAGAGCCGGCGCCAGATCGCCCTCGCCTCCCTGCTGTTCCTGATCGTGCCGGCCGTGTACGGGTTGGCCCTGGCCATGAAACTGGTGCATGTCCTATGAATGACTTCTCTCTGGGCGGCGTGCGCGAAATCGACGACATCGATGGAATCGCGGAACGGCGCATCGCCAGCCGCTCCATCGCACGCATGGGCACCTCACGGGAACTGACCCCGCAGCAGTCCACCGAGCGGTCCATCATCCATCGCTCCGACGTTGCCCGCCCCGAAGTGGACGCGTTCCGTGAGCTGCGTACCCGGCTCCTGGCGACCGCGGACGGCAACTTCGTCACCCTGGTGGCACCGGTCAGCCGGGGAGCCGGCGGCAGCTTCGTCGCCCGCAACCTGGCCGCCGCCTTCGCCTTCGACGACAGCAAGAGCGCGTTGCTGGTGGATTGCGACCTCCGGCATCCCTCGCAGCACACCACGATGAAGGTCGACATCCCCCGAGGCGGCTTGATCGACTACCTGGAGGACCTGGGCAGCGACATCGCGCCGGTGCTCTACGACACCGGCGTGCCGCGGCTTAGGCTGCTGCCGGTCGGCCGGCTGCGTGAGAACGGCGTGGAGTACTTCTCCTCTTTCCGCATGCGCTTGCTGATCGATTCGCTGCGCTCGCGGTACCCGGACCGCTACCTGTTCCTTGACAGTCCACCGGTGAACGGCGGGCCGGATGCGCGCATCCTGGCGGATCTCGCTGATGCCGTGGTGCTGGTCGCCGGTTACGGCAAGGACACGCCGGCGGCGATCAGCCGGGCCGCGGCCAGCTTCGACCCGGCGAAGTTTGCCGGGGTCGTCTTCAACCAGGGCGTGTAGACGACGCCATGGCACATGCGCGAAAGCCGACCGCCAGCCGATGCTTCCCCTCGCTCCCGCTCCGGCTGCCGCGCTCGGTGTTGGCGGGGGCGCTGTGGCTGGCATTGCCGGCGAGCGCGGTTCCGGCGGAGCTGGATTACCAGCTGGGATTGTCGCTGCTGCGCTCCGACAACATCGCGTTGGCGTCCTTCGATGAAAAATCCGAGACGGTGGTCTCGCCCAATGCGCGCTTCGAGTTCCAACAGCGCGGTCCGCGCGTAAACGCCAACGCACGGGGCAGCGTGTCCTACCTGGAGTACCTGTCCAACACCTTCGACAACGACGTGCGGGGTGAGCTTGTCGGGGAAATGACCTGGAACGTCGTGCCGCAGCGCGTCGACTTCGTCGTCAACGATTACCTGAACCGCCAACCGGTCGATGTACTGACCAGCTTCAACCCCGGCAACGAGCAGGAGGTCAACGTCTTCATTGCAGGCCCGACGTTCCACGTGCGCCCGCGGGCCGGCACGCGTGGCCAGCTGGACCTGCGCTACGCCAACAGCTACGCCGAGGACAACAAGGATTTCAACGGCGACCACTACAACGCGGCGGCCAGGCTGGTGCGCGATACCAGCGCCACCCGGTCGGTGTCGCTGAACCTTGAGACGACCCGCTCCGAGTACCGGGACAACGAAAACGACTACACCCGCAGCGACGCCTATGTCGGTTACGCGCTGGCGCTGGCGTCGCTGGAACTGACCGCGACAGCCGGCTATTCGCAGCTGCGGCTTGAGCGCGACGGGACTCTTGGCGAGCCGATGGCCAGCCTGGGCGCGGGCTGGACACCCACGCCGCGCAGCCGGCTGGCGGCCGTCGCCCGGACCGGTTTTTCGAACGCGGTGCAGGACGTCGTCAACCGCTCCACCGACCTGAGCGGCTCGATCCTGAACGAGATGAGCAGCAATGACGTTCTGGTCGGGCCCAGTGCGGTCCGCCAGCACGAGGCCTATCTCGCCTACCACTTCACCGGCGAGCGGGTCGGGTTCCACGTGCAGCCTTATTACCAGCGCTCGCGCCTGGCCACCGATGACGCTGCCGATCCGGCAGACCCCACCGACCCCGACGCCGATCTGCTCGCCACGCGTACCAACTACGGCGCGCTGGTTTCGGTCGACTACGAGGTGAGCCCGCGCAGCACGGTGACAGTCCTGCTCGCACACGACGTGAACCGTTACGCGGCGCTGGACCGCAAAGACCTGGGCTACGTCGCGGCATTGGCGTTTGCCAACCGCATGAGCCGGCACTGGAGCTGGCGCGCCAACCTCCAGCACCGGCGCCGCAACAGCGCGGTGGCGGGCGCGAGCTATGACGAGAATTCCGTTGTACTCAGCATCGCCTACCTGCGCTGACGCCATGCCGATGCCCACAGCCCCCGCCGCTGCCAAGGTCGCGACACGTGTGCCTCCGCCGCTGGTGGCGGCGCGGTCGGCCGATGCGCCAGCGCCATTGCGGCTGCTGTTGCTGACCGACACCTCGATCCTTGCCCCGGGCGGCAGCGAGCGGTTCCTGCGCAACCTCGCAGCCAGGCTGCCGGGTGATCGCTACCGCATAACCATCGTGCAACTGAGCCAGACCGTGCGCGCGTGGTCGGATGTCGCACTGCCGGGTGCGATCGAAAACGTATCGATCCGCTCCCTGCCCATCGCCGCCTGCTACGGCTACAGCGGCCTGCGTGCCCTGCATTGCCTCGCCCAGCTGCTGCAGCGGGAACGTTTTGACATCGTGCAGTCCCAGCACGAGAAATCGGACCTGTTCAACGCCCTGCTGCCCCACCGGGCGGGGGCGATCCACGTGTCCAACCGGCGCGACATGGGCTTCAACAAGACCGCCCGTCTGCGCTGGGTGTCGCGTTTCCTCAACCACCGCTTCAACCGTGTGGTCGCCCCGTCGCAGCAGATCCTGGCCGCGTTGCGCGACAGCGAGGACATCGCGCCCGGGCGGATGGTCTGGATTCCCAACGGCGTCGATACCGAGCGTTTCCGCCCCGCCGCCGACAGCGACCGGGCCGCGGTGCGCGCCTCGCTGGGCCTTGGCCCGGAAACCGTGGCCTTCGGGTGCCTGGCCCGGTTGACGGAAGTGAAGTGCCACGCCGATCTGGTGCAGGCGTTTGCCGTGCTGCGCGAAAGCGTCCCGGACGTGCGCCTTGTCCTGCTCGGGGGGGGTCCGCTGCAACGCGACATCGCCGCCCAGGTCGCGGAACTGGGCCTGGACGGTTGCGTGAGTTTCCTGGGCGATCGACCCGACGTCGAGCAACTGCTGCCGGCGCTGGACGTCTCGGTACTGGCGTCCTCGACCGAAGGCATGTCCAACGCGATCCTGGAATCTATGGCCTGCGGGCTGCCGATGATCGCGACCTCCGTGGGCGGCAACATCCAGCTGGTGCAGGACCAGGCAAGTGGCCTGCTGGTGCCTCCGCGGGATCCGGCCGCACTGGCCGCTGCCATGCTGGTCCTGGCGCGCTCAGCGGCGACCCGCCTGCAGATGGGGGCCTGCGCCCGCCGCCGGGTGGAACGGGAATTTTCGCTCGACGCCATGGTGCATGCCTACGACCGCATGTATGCCAACCTGGCGGGAAGGACGTGAGCCAGCCTTCCACCGGCACGGTGTCCACGTGCGTGCTGCAGTTGCGCTCCAGCGCCGGGCTGTACGGCGCCGACCGGATGGTCTTGGCGCTCAACCACGGGCTGAACCAGGCAGGGCCGTGCGGGGATGCATCGCCGAGCCGGCTGTTGACGATCAACAACTACCGCACGACCCGGCAGCCACTGCACGAGGCCGCGCGGCAGTCCGAGCAGCCGGCCGAGTTGCTGCCCTGCCGCGGCCGGCTGGACCGCGCGACCCTGCGCGCACTCGCCGCCAAGATCGAGACCCACCGCGTGCGGATCCTGCACGCCCACGATTACAAGAGTGCGTTCTACGCCTGGCTCGCTTCGCAGACGCGTGCCGTGGCGCTCGTGGCGACCCTGCATGGACATGTCGACACGTCGCGGTCACTGCGGATCTACAACCGGCTGGAGCTGGCGCTGCTGCGACGCTTCGACGCGCTGGTGGTCGTCGCCGCCGGCCAGATCGCGTCGCTGCGCGCTGCCGGGGTACCGGCTCGCCGGATCCACCACATCGACAACGGCATCGACCTGCCCGACACCGATCCACTGCATGCCGCCGGCACCCGACTGGCGGCGCGCAGCGAGCTGGGGATCGACGACCGGACCTTTCTCTTCGCCGCCGTCGGTCGACTCTCGCCCGAGAAGAACCTGTCCATGCTGCTGGACGCGTTCGCGTCCACGCCCGCTGATCGCGCGCAGTTGCTCCTCATCGGCGATGGACCGGAGCGCGCGGCGCTGCAGGCCCGGATAGGCGCCCTGGGTCTGGCCTCGCGGGTTCGACTGCTCGGGGTCCGCCAGGACATGCAGCGGCTCTACCCGGCCCTTGACTGCCTGGTGCTGCCTTCGCTGACCGAGGGCATGCCGTTGGTGGTGCTGGAAGCAATGGCCCACGGCGTGCCGGTGATCGCCAGCGCGGTCGGTGACGTGCCGCGGCTGCTGTCGCGTTCCGCGCACGGGCGTCTGGTCCAGGCCGGCGACGCCTGCGGTCTGCGCAAAGCCTTGCAGGACGTCGCGGCCGCGCCACCGGCCCGCGACACCAGGGCGAGTGCGTACGTGCGTGCCCACCATTCACGCGAGGCGATGGCAGCCGATTACCTGCGGCTTTACCAGTCACTGCTGGAGCGGCCCGATGTCCGTCGACAGGCCTGACTCCGGATGGGACGCGGGCAGCGAGCGCTTTCCGCTCGCCGCGCGGGCCTTGCGGACGCGGACGGCGCCTGCCCCGGCGACGATAGTGGCGCGGCCCGGAGCGGGAGCGGGAGCGGGAGCCGCGAGCGTGCCCAAGGTCCGCCGCCGCAGCGCCAACAACTGGCTGCTTTACGTCTTTCTGTTCCTGCTGCCGTTGCAGAACCTGCAGACCGGCTACATGCCCAACCTGGGCGGCGGCCTGAACTTCCTCAACATCATGACCGCGGCCAGCCTGGCCGGCGCGCTGGCCATCGGCGGACGCCTGGCGCCCGGCGAGCCGGTCAACCGCTGGGTGCTGGCCTACGTCCTGTACGCGGTCGTCTCGCTGTTTGTCGGCTACCAGTACGTGACCGACAGCGCTGACCACCTGGCCATACTCAAGGACCACGTGCTCGGCCTGGCGGTCGTGTTCCTCGTGCAGATGAGCGTCCATGACTGGACCACCGTGCGCCGGGTGATCCTCGCCACCGTGTTGCCGCTGCCCTACATCGCGCGGGTGACCTGGGCCCAGCACACCAGCGTGGCCAGCTGGCACTACTCCGACGACCTGCGCATCAGCGGTACGTTTTCGCTGCTGGGCGCGAACGAGTTCGCTGCGTTCTGCGTCACCGTCGGCGTGGTCCTGTTCGCCCTGCTCATCTCGGCCCGCCTGTCGTGGCGCTGGCGGCTCTTGCTCGGCGTCGGCATGGCCTGCACGGTCATGGGGGTGCTGTATGCATACTCGCGGACCGGCTACATCAGCCTGATCCTGGGGCTGGTCGCGGTCATCCTGGTCTGGCGCGGCCGCTGGAAGCTGTTGCTTCCGCTGCTGCTCGCCGCGGCACTACTGCCGGGGCTGCTGCCCTATTCGGTGGTGGAGCGGTTTGACAGCACGAACGTCGATGCCGGGGAGCGCGACGAGAGTACCGAGCTGCGCTTCGTCTACTGGCAAGTGGCGTGGGACAACTTCACCCGCCACCCGATCGTGGGAACGGGCTTCCAGAGCTTCCACCACCCCGAGATCAACCCCTACCGCAAGGACACCCACAACCTCTACCTGCGCACCCTCACCGAGGGCGGCGTGATCGGCGCCCTTGTGCTGCTGGGCCTGCTGCTGGCGATACTGCGCACGGCGCTGCGCGAAATGGCCCACTCGCGCAGCGGCACGCTTCGCTACGCGCTCGCACTGGGCGTCACCGGCGCGTGGATCGGCCTGATCTGCGGCAACCTGTTCGGCGACCGCTTCACCTATTACCCGATGGCCGCCTACTTCTGGGCCTATGTGGCGCTGGTGGTCAAGGCGCGCCACCTGCCGGCGGAGGAAGCGCCGTGACCCGCCGGGCCATCACCCGGTGGTTGACCTACCTGGTGGCGGTCGCCAGCCACTACAGCGGCGTCGACCGCCTGTACCGCGCGTTCGCAGGCGGCGGGCTGGTCGTGCTGATGCTGCACCGCGTGCGTGACGAACCGGATCCGTACCCGTTGAGCATCACCCCGGCCAGTCTGCGCCAACTGGTCGGCTGGATCCGGCGCGAAGGCTCACTGACCAGCCTGGACGATGGCCTGCGCAGCCTGCACGAGCCGCGTGGCGCCGGTACCGCGTATGCCCTCACCTTTGACGATGGCTACCGGGACAATCTTCGCCTGACCGAGGCCGATCTTGCCGGGGTGCCCGCCCTGGTGTACTTGGCGACCGGCCATGTCGGCGGCGACCCGATCTGGGCCTACCGGCTGATCCACGCGATCGTGGCGCGACGTCATGACCAGCTCAATGCCGCGGAGTTGGGGGTCGGCCAGTTCGACCTGGCCGACCCGCTGGACCGGCAGCGAGCGTACGAGTTGCTGCCAGCGCGACTGAAGCAGCTGAGCCCGACGGAGCTGGAGGACTGGATGGAGCGGATCGGGCAACAGCTGCAGCCCGCGCGCCCCGCGCCGGAACGCCGCGAGATGCTCGACTGGAACGACGTCCGCAAACTGGCCAGCCGTGGCATCGGGATCGGCGGCCACACCCGGGGCCACGTGATGTTGAGCCAGGTGGATGAGAAAACCGCGCGCGAGGAAATCCGCGGATCGTGCGAGCACATCCGGCGCGAACTGGGCAGCGCGCCGCGCCACTTCGCCTACCCCAACGGCACCAGCGAGGACTTCGGCGACCGCGACGCGAGGCTGGTGCGCGAAGCCGGCTTTGCCAGTGCGGCGACCACGATCGAGGGCGTCAACCGCTTCGGCACCGACCCCTACCGGCTGCGCCGCTACAACGTCTACGAGCACCGCTACCGCTCGCCCTCGGGCCGACTGTCGAAGGCGCTGTTCATGAGTGACACCAGCGGCCTGCTGAGCTGGTTCAAAACCCGGATGAGGGCCTGATCATGTTGCCGATCCTGATGTACCACGGCCTGCATCCGGACCCGGCGGCACGGGGACGCTTCGATCCGGTTTACAGCGTCCGCCCGGCTGACTTCGCCCGCCAGCTGGACTGGCTCCTCGAACGCGGCTACCGGGCGACGCGGCTGGATGACCTGGACCCCGACACTGCCGGGCAGGTGGTCATCACCTTTGACGACGGCGACGTGTCCAACCTGGAGGTCGCATTGCCGCTGCTGCGCGAGCGCGGCATGTGCGCGGACGTCCTGATCACCTCCGGCTTCCTCGGCCAGCAGGGGATGTTGACCGCCGCGGACGTTCGCGCGCTGGCGGACGCGGGAATGGGCATCGGCTCGCACGGTCGCAGCCACGCGTTCCTGGACGACCTCGACGAGGTACGCGTGATCGGCGAGCTGCGCGAGAGCCGCGAGCGGCTGCAAGAGCTCAGCGGCCAGCGCGTCGACACCATCGCGCTGCCCGGCGGTCGCGGAGGCGCCCGCGAACGGCGGATCGCCATGGAGCTGGGCTACCGCTACCTGTTGGGTTCCGTGCCCGGTGCCAACCGCCGGCTGCCGCACGGGCGATGGTGGCAACGCATTGCGGTGACGCGCTCGCTGTCACTGGCGCAGTTCTCCAGCCTCGTCGCGTGGCGCGGCGCGTACCCGCAACTGACCCGCGCCCGCCATCTGGCGCTGGGCCTGCCCAAGCTGGTGCTGGGCAATGACGGCTACGAGCGCGTCCGCGCGAGGCTCCTGTGAGCGCCGCGCTGGTCTTCTGGCTGTGTATCGGCCTCACCGCGTATGCGTATGCGGGATACCCGCTGCTGGCCGCGGCGCTCGCGCGCTGGATCGGACGCAGCCCTGCCGGCAGCGCGCACGAACCGATGGCCGAAGACTGCTGGCCATCGCTGACCGTGGTGGTTGCCGCCCATAACGAAGAGCAGCGGATTGCCCGGCGCGTGCGCGACATCCTGCGCCAGGATTATCCGGGGGACCGGATCCGTGTGCGCGTGGTCGATGACGGCAGTACCGATGCAACCGCGCTCGCCGCCGCCATCGGCGACGCCCGGGTGTGCGTACAGTCACTGCCGCGCCACCTCGGCAAGGCCGCGGCCCTGAATGCGGGCATGGCCGACAGGGATGAGATGGGCGGCGGGCTGGTCGTGTTCACCGACGCGCGGCAGCGCTTCGCCCCCGGCGCCCTGCGCCATCTGGTGGCGCCGTTTGCCGATGCGTCGGTTGGTGCGGTCAGCGGCGAACTGGTTATCCAACGCGAGGGGGCCGGCGCCGGCGCGGAGGGGCTTGGCCTGTACTGGCGGATGGAAAAAGCCCTGCGTTTCCACGAGGCGCGCCTTGGCTGGCTGCACGGCGTCAGTGGCGCCATCCACGCGATCAGGCCCGCCCTGTTCCAGCCGCTTCCCCCGGGTACGGTGCTGGATGACATGTGGCTCCCCCTGCACGTCCGCCTGCACGGGCACCGGGTGTGGATGGCGCGTCGGGCACTCGCACTGGACACGCCCAGCGCCGACGCGCGGGAGGAGTTCGCGCGCAAGCTGCGCACGCTGGCGGGCAACTGGCAGCTGCTCGCGCGGATGCCGGTGTTGATGCATCCCTTGCGTAATCCCGTTTTCCTGGCGTGGTTCTCGCACAAGTTCCTGCGCCTGCTCGTCCCATGGGCGCTGCTGGTCGCGCTGGTGGCCTCCGCGGTCGCGGGCGGAGCGCTCTACCGGAGCCTGTTCGCGCTGCAGGTGCTGGGCTATCTCTGGGCCGCGATCGGCCTGCGCCTACCCGCGCTGGCCGCCCGCGTTCCGCTGCTGCCGGCGGCGGGCACCTTCCTGATGCTCAACCTGGCCGCCCTGCTGGCGCTGCCCGCGTTCGTGGCATGGCAGCCATCGCAGCTGTGGAAGCGGCACTGATGGCGCGGCTGCTGGTCCTCACCACCCGCCTGCCCTACCCGCCAACGGAGGGGCACCAACTGCGCTCATGGCACCTGCTCAAGGCGCTGGCGTCGCGCCATGAAGTGACCCTGATGAGCTTCCTGCGCCGCGACGACGAGCCCGCCCAGGCCGGCCCGCTGCGCGACATCCTCGCAGCGCTGGAGACATTCCCGATTCCAGGCGAGCGCTCCCCGATCGCCCTCGGGCGCGCGCTGCTTGCGGGCACGCTGACACGCACGCCGTATCTGGCGGCCCGGTACGCCTCGGCGGAGTTCCGCAAGCGGCTGCGTGAGCGCGCCGGGCAGGCCGATCTGGTCCACGTCGACATGCTGCCGCTGATGGCCCACGCCGATTGCGTGCCAGACGGCATCCCGCTGGTGATGAACGCCCACAATGTCGAGCATCGGTTGCTGCGGATCCGCGCAGGCATCGAACGACGTACCTTTGCGCGCGCCTTCCTGCGCCGCCAGCTGAACCGGCTGCACGACTTCGAACAGGCCGCCTGTCGGCGCGCAGACGCGATACTCGCATGCTCGGACGACGACGCCGAAACGCTGCGCGCACTCGCACCCGGCGCGCGCGTCCAACTGGTTCCCAACGGCGTGGACGTGCAGCTCAATCAGCCCGCCGCCACGCAGGCGTCCGGCAACCGACTGGTATTCGTCGGACAGATGGGCTGGTTTCCCAACCGCGACGGGGTCGAATGGTTCCTGGCCGACATATTCCCGCGCATCCTCGCGATGCGACCCGACACGCAGTTCGTGCTGGTCGGCAAGTCGGCCGGGCTGGAGGTTCCGGTCCGCGTTGCCGCCAACGTCCATCTGCCCGGCTTCGTGTCCGACCTGCGTCCGCTGGTCCACGACGCCGCGGTGTATGTGGTGCCGCTGCGGGCCGGCAGCGGTACGCGCCTCAAGGTGCTCGAGGCCATGGCACTGGGCAAGGCCATCGTCACTACGCGCATCGGCAGCGAAGGCATCTTCCTGCAACCCGGCGATGACGCGCTGTTTGCCGACGAGCCGCAGGCGTTTGCCGATGCGGTGCTGGAACTCCTGGCGGATCCGGCCCGCGCCCATGCACTCGGTCTGGCGGCGCGCCGCTGCGCGCAGTCGCACTACGGCTGGGAAGGCATCAGCCGCACGGCGCTGGTCTTCTACGACACCTTGCTGGAGGACGCCCCTTCTGGAGCACACCTTGCCGAAGCCCGGGGGCTGCCGATACACGCGGTGGCGTGACTACGCCCGCCTGCCCTGCAGGGACCGCAGGAACGAGCCCATTGGCGCGGTAGCGGTACAGCACCTGGCCGAGCAGCTCGTAGATCGCCATCTCCGAGCGCCGCAAGCCGGAGCGTTGTGGCAGGTAATAGCCCAGGCCTCCGGGGCCCTGGTAGTCGCTGTCGCTGGGCTGGCCGCAGGCCTGGAACCCGGCGGCCTGGAACGCGATCAACGAGCGCGGCAGGTGCAGCGCGGAGCTCACCACCCGCACGCGCCCGCCGATCATCGAGCGCAGCGCAAATGCGCTCTCCCAGGTCGTGGTGGACCCGTCCTCGGCGTGAAGCGTGGCGGGGGCGACGCCCCAATCGCGTGCCAGCGCCGACAGCACCGCCGACTCCTTGAGCACGAAGGGGCCGCCTCCGGCGATATACAACGGCGCTTCGGGCATGCTCCGCGACAGCAGGACCGCCGCTCGAAGGCGCCGCCAACTCTTCGTGGACAGCGCAACATACGGGTCATCCGACGCCGGGTCGGTCTCGAATCCGGCCGACATCAGCACGATCGGCACGGTCTCCGGCCAGTCCACCGCAGCGGACGCACAGTCCATGCCTGCCGGGATTTCGGACTCCACGTGGCGGATCAGCGCGTTGCCGCCCCAAGGGGTCAGCAAGACCATTGCCAGCACCCACACGCCGATCCCAACGGCCCGACCGCGCCGTCCCAGCCTGGTCCACACCAGTAGCAGGCCGCCAGCGATCAGCAGCACCCAGCTCAGCGGCGAATACAGGAGGTAGGTCATCGCAGCCGCTTCATGGTTTGGCCGGTGCTTGACGCCCAGTGCGTAATAGCAAGGGTATCCCAGTGCCGGAACCTCCGGTCGACCGCCCGAGCCAACGTCAGGTGACGCCGTTGTTCGAATTGCTTTCACAGGACCTGCGTCGTTATTACCGGGCGGAGAGCGCCGAAGGACGCCGTGCCGCAGCGTTTCATGCTTGTCTCACCTACGGATTCATCGCCACCTGCCTGTACCGGTACGGACGCTGGGCAAAGTCGATCAGGCCGCGCTGGCTGTCGCTCCCGTTCAAGCTGGTTTACCGGGTGCTCAAGGTGCCGATGGAACTGGTGTTCGGGATCGACATCTCGGTTAATTCCAACATCGGGCCGGGGCTGTACATTGGCCATTTTGGCGGCATCTTCCTTGTCTGCGACGCGGGGGCCAACCTCAGCGTGTCCCAAGGCGTCACCATCGGCTACAAGGGCGCGGGGAAATCCGACCGCTGGCCGCGGATCGGCGACAACGTCTATATCGGCGCCGGGGCGAAGGTGATTGGCGACATCAGCATCGGCGACGGAGTCGTGATCGGCGCCAATACAGCGGTGACCAAGGATGTGCCGGCGCACATGCGCGTGGTCGGCGCCGCGGTACGCATGACTTCGTTGCCCGACGCCGGTGAGAAAAGGCGCAGAACCCAACCTGTCGCGGTGGAATCGCCTCCGTGAGCGCGACCTGGCGGCGGCACCGGTCAAGCGCCGGCGAACGCGGTCGCCATCGCCCATGCACGGCACTCCGCACGGCGACGTGGCTGCTGGCTACCGCAGCCATCGGCTCAGCCCAGGCTGCCACCACCTACTACGTACGAACCGACGGCGGCACGGCCGCCCAGTGCACCGGCAAGGCGGATGCCCGCTACTCCGGCTCCGGTACCAACCAGGCCTGTGCCTGGAAACACCCCTACTACGCGCTGCCGCCCAACGAGACCGCGCGCATCGCCGGTGGCGACACGCTGATCATCGGTTCTGGCAGCTACATGATCGGCTGGGGCGCACCCGGCGCAGCCGACACCAGCGGCCGCTGCTACTCCGCCTGGGCCTACGACTGCTTCATGGCGCCCGTCCCCAGCGGGCCCTCGGCCAATGCCAGGACCCGCATCCTGGGCCAGGACGCCAAGAACCCGCCCAAGCTGTGGGGCAACGAGCGGGTGAGCATGGTCCTCAACCTGCACGGCAGCTCCAACGTGGAGATCGGCAACCTGGAGATCACCGACCAGAGCGATTGCGTGGAAAACCACAGCAATGCGGGTGCGCGCTGCGAGCGCGATCAGGCGCCCTTCGGTCCGTGGGCCTCCACCGGACTGGCCGCCTCCAATTCGCGCAATGTCTGGCTGCACGACCTCAACATCCACGGCCTGGCCCACACCGGCATCCGTGCCGGCGGCCTGACCGACTGGACCGTGGAGCGGGTCAAGATCAACGCCAATGGCTGGGTTGGCTGGGACGGTGACATCGGTCCGGCCAGCTCCAACGCCGGCCAGATCATCCTGCGCGAGGTGGAGATCGCCTGGAACGGCTGCGGCGAGCGCTGGAAGACCGGCGAGCCGTGGGCGTGCTGGGCGCAGGAAGGCGGCGGCTACGGCGACGGCCTGGGAACGGCCAAGACCGGCGGGCAGTGGCTGATTGAGGACTCCTTCATCCACCACAACACCTCCGATGGCCTGGACCTGCTCTACATGGACGGCGCCCCGGGCACCTCGGTCACCGTCCGCCGCGTGTACGCCACCTCCAACGCCGGCAACCAGCTCAAGGTGCAGGGCAACACGCTCATCGAGAACTCGGTGGTCAACGGCTACTGCTCCTACTTCGCCGGCAAGCACTTCATGCTCAACGGCGACCAGTGCCGCGCGCTGGGCAACACCGTGTCGGTGGGACTGCAGCCGGGTCAAAGTGCCACCATCCGCCACAACACCATCGTCGGTGAAGGCGACTGCCTGATCCTGACCGGCGGCGGCACCCCCACCACCAAGCTGGACATCCTCAACAACGTCCTGGTCGGCAAGCCGGACTACCTGGCCACCCGCAGCGGCTGGCCGGAGCAGACGTGTGCCTACTACGCCGATGGGGGCCGCCCCACCCTGCACTTTGCCGACAACTTCGTCTGGCAGACCAAGGGTTGCCCGTCCGGCAACGTCTGCGGTGAAAATCCCGGACTGACGGACAGCACGTTGGCGGATTTCGATCCCCGACCGCTGCCTGGCAGCCCGGTCATGCACAGGGCCGGCCCACGAGCGTCCGGCAAGCACTTTGACGAGTACATCCAGATGGGCCGGAATCGTTAAGGTATTGTTTATACTGGGTTTTTGGAACCCCCAGTCGTGATCTTCGTGTGACGGGCGTCACGCGACATCCGACCAAACTGTGACGCAATGGACAATTTGCGTCAGTCAAATGTCAATAATCCCCGGGCGGACAACAAGGATGAGTCCCACTTCATCCATTTGCCCGGAACCCCAGATGTCCTCAAGACTTCCCCCGACCCGTCGCGGGGCGCGAGCATTGCTTAAACCAATGTTTCCGCTCCTGCTTTCCCTGGCCGCCATCGGCTCAGCCCAGGCTGCCACCACCTACTACGTACGAACCGACGGCGGCACGGCCGCCCAGTGCACCGGCAAGGCCGATGCCCGCTACTCCGGCTCCGGTACCAACCAGGCCTGTGCCTGGAAACACCCCTACTACGCGCTGCCGCCCAACGAGACCGCGCGCATCGCCGGTGGCGACACGCTGATCATCGGTTCTGGCAGCTACATGATCGGCTGGGGCGCACCCGGCGCAGCCGACACCAGCGGCCGCTGCTACTCCGCCTGGGCCTACGACTGCTTCATGGCGCCCGTCCCCAGCGGGCCCTCGGCCAATGCCAGGACCCGCATCCTGGGCCAGGACGCCAAGAACCCGCCCAAGCTGTGGGGCAACGAGCGGGTGAGCATGGTCCTCAACCTGCACGGCAGCTCCAACGTGGAGATCGGCAACCTGGAGATCACCGACCAGAGCGATTGCGTGGAAAACCACAGCAATGCGGGTGCGCGCTGCGAGCGCGATCAGGCGCCCTTCGGTCCGTGGGCCTCCACCGGACTGGCCGCCTCCAATTCGCGCAATGTCTGGCTGCACGACCTCAACATCCACGGCCTGGCCCACACCGGCATCCGTGCCGGCGGCCTGACCGACTGGACCGTGGAGCGGGTCAAGATCAACGCCAATGGCTGGGTTGGCTGGGACGGTGACATCGGTCCGGCCAGCTCCAACGCCGGCCAGATCATCCTGCGCGAGGTGGAGATCGCCTGGAACGGCTGCGGCGAGCGCTGGAAGACCGGCGAGCCGTGGGCGTGCTGGGCGCAGGAAGGCGGCGGCTACGGCGACGGCCTGGGAACGGCCAAGACCGGCGGGCAGTGGCTGATTGAGGACTCCTTCATCCACCACAACACCTCCGATGGCCTGGACCTGCTCTACATGGACGGCGCCCCGGGCACTTCGGTCACCGTCCGCCGCGTGTACGCCACCTCCAACGCCGGCAACCAGCTCAAGGTGCAGGGCAACACGCTCATCGAGAACTCGGTGGTCAACGGCTACTGCTCCTACTTCGCCGGCAAGCACTTCATGCTCAACGGCGACCAGTGCCGCGCGCTGGGCAACACCGTGTCGGTGGGACTGCAGCCGGGTCAAAGTGCCACCATCCGCCACAACACCATCGTCGGTGAAGGCGACTGCCTGATCCTGACCGGCGGCGGCACCCCCACCACCAAGCTGGACATCCTCAACAACGTCCTGGTCGGCAAGCCGGACTACCTGGCCACCCGCAGCGGCTGGCCGGAGCAGACGTGCGCCTACTACGCCGATGGGGGCAACGCGGTACCCAACTTCGCCGGCAACCTGGTCTGGCAGACCAAGAGCCAGTGTCCGCCGGGAAGCATCTGCGACAAGGACCCGAAGCTGACCAACAGCAGCATGGCCAACTTCGATCCCCTGCCGCTGGCCGGCAGCCCGGTCATCGACAAGGCGATTGCGATCAGCGGATTCAACACCGACTTCCTGCTGCAGAAGCGCCCGGTGGGCGCGGGTTCGGATATCGGTGCCATTGAAGTACAGAGCGGCGGAGGTTCCACGCCACCGGTAAACCCACCGGTCACGCCGCCGGTAACCCCGCCCGTCACCCCGCCGGCAAACTGCCAGCGGGCGGCGCCCACGGTCACCCTGGCCGGTCCCAGCAGCGCCATGAAGGCGGGCACCAAAGCGGACTACACGCTCTCGGTACGCAACAACGACACCAGTGTCTGCGCCAGCACCAGCTTCAAGTTGGCCAGGACGGTGGCGTCGTTATGGAACGCGACGCTCGCCTCCTCGTTGGCGATCGCACCGGGCAAGACCGCTACGACGACCTTGGTGGTGACCTCGCCGACGGCCGCCAAGGCCGGCAGCTACGGCATTGGCGCGGGCGTCAGCAGCGCGGTGGGTCAGGCGCACACTGCCAGTGCGTCCGCGACCTACACCGTCGCCGCGGCGAGTGTTCCCACGCCGCCGGTCGCCGGCAGCTTCACGCAGAGCGTCACGGTGGACAAGGCCGTCTACAACCGCGGCGATCGCGTGACGATGACCGCGCGGGTGCTCAAAGGATCGACTCCGGTCAGGGGGGCACGCGTGATCTTCAACGTGACCCGGCCCAATGGTCGAATCGCCAAGGTGGCCGCCCTCACGTCGGCCAGCGGGTACGCCAACGGGCGCTTGAGCCTGGGCCGGGCCGCCTCCGACGTCGGCAGCTACAGTGTTCGCTCCGACGCCACCAGCCAGCGGGAGACGGTCTCGGCATACGCCAACTTCGCTGCCCAGTGAGGCATCGAAGATCGGATTGAGACAATGATGGGCGCTCCTCAGGGGGCGCCCATTTTTCATGGAGCGGCAGGTCGATCCGCTGAATTCCAGGCGACCGTTTCAAAGGGCCTGACCGCGGGACGGCAGCGCACCGGAGATCCATCGGCGCAAGCCGGGGAACATGACCAGCACGGGCGCGCAGTACAGCACCATCAGCACGGATCCGCACACCGCCAGCCTGAGCACGGGCGGCTGTGCACCCATCGCCTGCGCCAGCGCCCACGCCGCCGTCCCGCTGGCGAGTGCCAGCGCTACCGACTGCAACAGCACCCTTCGGCCAGGCATGACGCGCAGATCTGCCGGGCAGGTGACGTAGATGCCGACTGCGAGAACGACCTGTCCGATCATGGTGGCGTAGACCGTTCCCATGACGCCCGAACCGGGTATCAGCAGGAAGTTCATGCCGATCTTGACGGTGACCGCGACCAGATTCGCGATCAGTACCAGCCCGGTGCGCTTTGCGAGGATGGCCCCATAGCCACCCATGGCAAACAGCGTCGCGCCGAGAAAGGTCACCGAAAGCATCACGAAAACGGGGGCAGAGCCTTGCTTGTCCGATCCAGCCACCAGGATGAAGAAATCCTGCCCGGTCACGATCAGCGCGGTGACCAGAAGTACCACCGCGTGCGTCAGCGGAACCAGCATGCGCTGCTTGAACTGTGCAACCGCTTGCGCACCCTCGCTGATGTACAGGCGGTTCAATACCGGCGTATAGGCCTGGCCCAGGGCTGAACTGACCAGCATGCTGACGTACATCGCCAGCGATGAACCGATGACGTACAGACCCACCACCTCCATGTCGCCCTGCACGGCCTTCAGCACCAGGCGATCGACGAACCCGAACAGGATCTGGGAGATTTCATTGAGCGCCAGCGGAATGCCGTAGATGATCGCCGACCGGGTCAGTTTGAAGTCCACGTCCTTCAGGCTGAACGCGGTCTGCTGCCATAACCAGCGGCCCATCCATACCGCCATGACGGCCGCGGCAAGCAGCCGGCCCAGATACACCGACGTGGCGCTCGGCCACAGCATCAGGACCAGGGTGACCACGCACAGGGTCTGCAACCAGCGTGCGGCGGTTCCGGTGATGACGTTGACGCCGGATTTCTCCTGCGCGCCCATCAGCCACTGCACGTAGCTGGCGAATACGGTGAATGGAACGGCGGCAAGCGCGAGCAATGCAGCAACGCCCTGCGGTACCCAGCCAAGCGCGACGGACACGGCCAGTCCGAGCATGAGCACCAGCCACATCGCCAGCGAGGCCAGCAACGGCACCAGCAGGATGCTGGCCAGGTACGTCCGGAACGCGGCCTCCCCTTGGCCGTGTGGATAGAAACGCAGCAGTGCATCGCCCAGGCCGAGCTTCAACGCCGCCGCAAGTACCAGCAGGATCGCATCGAGATATCCGATGACCCCAAACTCGTAATTGCTCAGTGTCCGGGTCAGTATCGGGAAGGAAAGCAGGCCGGCTGCCAACGCCATCACGTTGCCCATCGCGTAGCGACGGTAATGGGTGCCGATGCCTTCCAGGCCTGTCGAGCGCTGTGGTCCCCGCGTCATCGAACTAGCCGCTGGTGTCCAGCGCACCGCGGACGATGGCTCCGATCGATGATTTCAACGGCCGCAACCGCGGATACGCGAGGAATCCCCTGCTCCACTGCACAGCGCCTTCGCGGATCCGCAGCTCGCGGAAGAGCCGGTTCGCAAACTCGATGTGATAGTCGCCCAGCCTGGCGCGGACCTTGTCGGGATGCTGCCGGGCGATGTCGGGATTGCGTGCGATGAAGGCACGCAACGTCGCCAGGTCGGTTCGCGCATCGAGGGAGTAATCGATGCGGCTGAGGCTACCGGGCCGTACCACCCGATAGGTAAGCCGTTCGGCGATGAAGTCGAATTCGTAGTGCTCGCTGATGCGCAGGAAAAACTCGTAATCCTCCCCGACCGCCAGGGCTTCATCAAAATCCCCACATCGCTCAATGCAGCTCCGCCGGATCATCACGGCGGTCGGCATCAAGAACTGGTCCAGATAAAGGGCAAGGCGTACATCGCCGCGATGCAGGCCCATCGTGCGCGGGTAGCCAATCAGTTCGCTGCCGTCCTCATCCACAAACACCGCGTCGCAGTACACGAGGCCGCACGACGGCCGGCTTTCCAGCAGCGCGGCCTGGCGGCTCAGCTTGGACGGCGCCCAATAGTCGTCATCGTCGAGAAACGCAAAAAACTCGCCCCGGGCAATGCGCATTCCATAGTTGCGCGCCGAGGCTGGCCCGGCGTTGGTCTGGTGCCGCAGCACAATCTGCCGTGGGTATTGCGCTGCCAGTTCCTCAAGGACGGCACGCGAATCGTTGTTCGAGCCGTCGTCGATGATGACGATCTCGATGTCGGCTGCCGGATGGTCCTGGGCCAATACCGACTCGACCGCCCGGCCGATCCGCGCTCCCCCGTTGTGGGTCGGAATAATCACGCTGATCACGTTCATCGCCCCTCGATCGTCGATCCTCATCGAACCGCTGCCACGTCCCACAGCGCGCGCATGACGCCGCGCCACGCCCGTGGGTCTATCGGTCGCAGCCAGATGGCGCGCGCATACGCACCTACTTGCCGTATCGGCCCGCAATCGGCTTCCTCGGCTTCGCTCAGAGCCACCGCCGACAGCGCCGGCCGGCGCAGGCGCCTCCCTTGGGGGAACTCAAGCATCCGGTCCACCAGCAGCCGGCGGGCCTTCACCATGCGGTCGGAGTGGCGGCTCACCCCGCCGCTGTGCACTCGGTAGTCCGCCGCGTGATAGCTCAGGTGCGTCACACGGCCCTGCAGCGACAGACGCAACCACATGTCGCGATCCTCACACCCCAGGCCTGTGTAGCGCACATCGAACCCGCCCAGCTGCAGCGCCAGATCGCGCGGAAACACCGCCGTCGTGCAGGCGACGTGCTCGTAACGCAACAGGATGGCGGTGAACGGGTCGTGCCCCCACTTGGCCCAGCGATCAGGATCGCGGTAGTCCGCCAGGACGGCGCCGTGCTCGTCGATAAAGCGCACATCTGCATGCACCAGTGCCGTGCCAGCCGTGGATTCCAGCGCCGCGACCGCATTTGCCAGGTGGTGGCGCATCCACAGGTCATCCGCGTCCAGCAACGCCAGGTAGCGGCCGCGAGCGTGCGCAATAGCCGCATTGCGGGCGCTGCAAAACCCGCCGTTGGCCTGGCGGAAATAGCGGACGCGACGGGGATGATCCGCGGCATAGGACCGGCCAATCGCCGTGCTGCGGTCGGTCGAGCCGTCATCAAGAACGACGATCTCGAAATCATCGAAATCCTGCTCGAGCGCACTTAGCAGCGCGGCCTCGAAGAACCGCTCGCCGTTGTACACCGGCATGATGACGCTGACGAGTGGAGCGGACTCGTTCACGGAGCCGGCCTCGCGACCGGTATCGGCGCGGCGTTGATGCGGGGGAATTCGCTTTGCGCCCAGGCCAGCACACGCTGCTGCAGGCGCTGGCGATCGCAGTGCAGGAAAAAGGTGTGGTCGCAGTCCGGCCAATGCTCCAGCGTCACCTGGGCCGCCGCCGCGGCGTTTCCAAGGCCAGCGCGCAACTGCCCGTGATGGTTGAAGTAATGCGAACTGCCGCTGGTGAAGACGAACAGGATGCGGACGTCGCGTTCGACCAGGCGCTGCAGTTGCTGCACGGCGGCGCTCCGCGCAGGGTGTTCGCGGTAAAGGTCCAGGCCCGGCAGCCAGTGATGGCGTTGCAGCGTTCGCCATGCATGCGGCGCGCGCAGTTTCCGGACCAGGTGTCGCAGCCAGAATCCGGGGGTCCGGTAGGCCAGACCATCAAGCAATATCACCCCGGAGATCCGCGGGTCCAGGACCGCCAGCAGGAACGCGTCATCGGCGCCGGAACAGATCCCGCCCACGATGAAGCGATCAGTACCTGTTTCGCTGCGCAGCATCTCGATCGCGGCATCCATCTCCACGCGCCTGCGCTCGGTCGAACCCCGCGTTGAGGCCGCGCTGTCGCCCAGACCTCCCTGATCAAAGCGCAGCACCGCAAAACCGTGTGCCGCCAGCGCCCGGGCCAGCAGGACATAGCCGCGGAAGGGCCCGATCCGGTGCACCAGTCCCGCATTCATGAGCACCACCGCCGCACGCGTGCCAACACCCGCGGGAGGAACGTGCAGTATGCCCAGCAGGCCCGGGCCGAATTGCCGGACGCTCTCGCCAAGCGCGTTCGATTGCCGGCCGATGGGGTCGCGGCCATTGCGCGACCGATCCGCTGACTCGCAGGCCGGCTCGAGGATGACGTTGCTCACGGCGCGTCCCCTCCGGTCAGCCAGCTAACCAGTTGTGCCGCGCTGCGTCTGGGATACGCCTGGGTCTCAAACCGGTGCGGGTCTTCAAAGCAGGGACGGTCGTCGACCTCGAAGGTCCGGCACTCCACGGCAACTCCCGTGCTGCGAAGGCGCTCGACGAAACCCTCGTGCGCGGGTCCGGGCTTCCACGCTGCCATGGTCACGCGACTGCCCGCGGGCAGTGTCACTTGGCCGGCGTCGAACGTGGCGATGGCCGACAGCAATCCCGGATCCACCGCAAAGCCGAGCAGTTCATCGGGCTGCGCAATGCCATGCCCCGTCGGGTAGCGCCCCGCTTCGAGCAACTGCTTGCGGTGCTGCTTCGACCACTCGCCCACCAATTGCTCGCCCGACAGGGTCGGATCCCACAGAACCAGGTCCACCGGCTCGAACTGCGTCGATGCGTGCGCCAGCAGAGGAATGGCTCCGCTTCGAAGCGCCAGCCAGCGGCAGCCGGCCCTGCCGGCCAGTGGGCGGAGCATCGCAAGGGCTTCGCCCAGATCGAGCAGCAGGCCGGCGAGGGTCAGTTCTCCGGTGGCTCCTCCCGAATCGCCCGTGCCGTACCAGTCAAATCGCATGACGTGTGCGCCCGCGCCAGCCAGACCCTCAGCGATGGCGCGAAGGACCCGATGGCTGCGGATGCCATCCTGCAGCAGCGGCGGACACATCAGCAGCGGCGACCTGATGGGTCTTGCCGGCCGGTGCAGGACCCCAAACAGGGGCCGCCGCGTTTCCCCAAAGTAGAAGGCGTCCATCATCACGCCGGATCCCTCGCCCGCGCGAAAAGTCGCGTCAGTCCACGCGTGAATCGTTTGCGCATGCCCGGAGGGGACAGCCTGGCGGCGAGCTCCGGCGTGTCCGCTGCAATTTCGCCCAGCGTCTGTGTGGCCAGCCGCATGAGCTTGAGGCGGACGCCGGTCTCGCGTGCAACACGGTTGGCCATCTGCACCGCAAGCATCGAGTGCCCGCCGAGGTCGAAGAAGTTGTCGCTGGGCCCCACGCGCGTTTCCAGCAATTCGCTCCACAGCGCTTGCAGGTACGCGTACGCCGGGTCCCACCCCGCCGCCGGTGGTGCCTCTGCACCGCCCGGCGTGGCAGGCGCAGGCAGTGAGTGGCGGTCGATCTTGCCGTTTGGCAGCAGGGGGAGCGTCGCCAGTTCAACCACATGCTGGGGAACCATGTAATCGGGCAGGAATCGGCGCAGATGGCCAAGCAGGTCCCGCGGCACGATGGCTGCGCCGGCAGCGGGAACCACGTAGGCCACCAGTCGGACGTCCCCGGGCCGGTCTTCACGCGCAATCACGGTCGCACGCGCGACCACCGGATGGGTCAGCAGGTTGTTGCCGATTTCCTCCAGCTCGATGCGATGGCCGCGAAGCTTGATCTGGAAATCCAGGCGACCCAGGTGCTCGAGCTGCCCGTCCCTGCGCCAGCGGCCGCGATCTCCGGTGCGGTAGAGCTTGGCGGGAACCGCGCCCCCCAGGCCGGCACTGCGGTGACCGGCGGGCTCAGGATCAGCCACGAAGCGCTCGGCCGTCAGCTCCGGCCGGTTAAGGTAGCCCGACGCGACACCGGCCCCACCGATGCAGATTTCCCCGGCCACGCCCAACGCGCAGCGGCGCATCCGGGCATCCAGGATGTGCACCGTCGTGTTGGCGATCGGCGTGCCGATGGGAATGCCGCGGGCCATTGCGCTCACCCGCCAGCAGGTCGACCACACGGTGGTTTCGGTAGGCCCGTAGAGGTTCCAGACGTCATCGGAAAGTTCAACCAGCCGGGACGCCAGGTCCGGCGGCATCGGCTCGCCGCCGCAGAGTATCCGGAAGCCGGACGGCGGCCTCCAGCCGGCGCCAAGCAGCATCCGCCACGTCGACGGCGTTGCCTGCATCAGCGTCGCGTTCTCCTCCTCCAGCTGACGGCGCAGGGCGAATCCGTCGGTCGTGGTCTCACGGCTGGCGAGCAGCACCCTCGCCCCGCTGACCAGCGGCAGGAAGATCTCCAGTACGGCGATATCGAAGGAGGTCGTGGTGACTGCGAGCAGCCGGTCCTGCGGCCCCAGGCCGGGCCGCTCCTGCATGCTGAGCAGGAAGTTGAGCACAGCGCGATGCGACACCTTGACGCCCTTGGGCCTGCCGGTGGAGCCCGAGGTGTAGATCACGTACGCAAGCGACTCCCCGCTGACGGTGCCGGTTGATCCGTTGACCGGCACATGGACGCCGTGGGGCGCCTCGTCCTGCGCGTCCACCAGCAACTGGTCTTCTCGCGGCCATCCGAGCGCGTCCACCAGGCTTTGCTGGCTGATCACCAGCGCCAGACCGGCATCCTCGGCCATGAAACGAAGGCGGTCCGCGGGATAGGCCGGATCGAGTGGCACGTAGGCCGCACCCGCCTTGAGCACCGCGATCATGCTGGCAACCAGATCCACCGACCGCTCCAGGCAGATCCCGACCAGTGAGCCGTGGACCACGCCACGGGCGACGAGCCGCGCCGCAAGGGCCGAGCTTCGGTCGTGCAGCGCGGCGTGGGTGGTATCCAAGCCGGCAAAACGGATCGCGGTGCGCGAGGGCGTCACCATGGACTGCGCATCCAGCCATGCGTGCAGGGTGCCGAACGCAGGCCCTTCGGCGGCGGTGTCATTGCAGGCGGCCAACTGCCGCAATTCGCCACTGTCGAGAATGCCGATATCGCCCACCGGCGTGGAAGCGTCGCGGCACACCGAGTGCAGCAGCGCCTGGTAGCGGCGATTGATCAAAACGGCCGATCCTGCCTCCAGGATGTCAGCGTTGTAGGTCAGGCCACCCGACAGGCCCTCGCCATGCTCCAGGAACCACATGCCGATGTCATTGGCCGCCGCTTTCTGGAACAGCAGCACGTGCTCGTGTCGCAGTCCGCCCCAGCGTGTCGGGCGCTGGCGCGCGTCCTGGAACGAGAACAGGGCCTGGTAGATCGGTGATCGGCTGGGGTCGCGGGCGACGTCCAGCTCACGCACGAGGTGCTCAAACGGCACCTCCGGGTAGGCGAACGCATCCAGCACCGCCTGCCTCACCTGGCGTACCACGGCGATGAAGCTGTGCTCGGGGTCAATCCGCAGCCGCAACGGCAACACGTTCACGAACAGCCCCATCACGGGCTCAAGCGACTGGCTGCTGCGGTTGCGTACTGGCAGGCCAACCACCAGATCGCGCTGGCCGGTGAGCCGGTGCAACAGTACGTAGTACGCGGCCAGCAGGGTCATGAATAAGGTGGCGTCCGCGCGCGCACCGACATGGCGCACCGCGTCGGTCAGCGCCGGCGCCACATGGTTCCACTCGGTACCGCCCCGACCGGACGCCTCTGCCGGTCGCGGGTGGTCGAGCGGCAGCTCCAGCGGTTCAAGATCACCGTCCAGATGCTGCTTCCAGAAGGCCAGCTGCGCCGCCAGCTCGGCTCCGTCCAGCCAGTCCAGATGCCATTGGCTGAAGTCCCCATAGCTGACCGAAAGCTCGGGCAAGGGCGACGCGCGCCCGTGGCTGAAGGCCTGGTAGAGGGCAGCCATCTCGGCGTACATGAGGTCGAAGGACCAGCCGTCCCAGATGATGTGGTGGGTCATGAAGTACAGCACGTGATCCTGCGGCCCCAGCCGGAACAGGCGCGCGCGGAACAGCAACCCGCCCTCGAGCTCGAACGGCGTGGCGGTCATCGCCTCCATCCGGCGCATCAGCTCGGCGAATTGTGCACCGCCGGCCAGCGCGGTCAGGTCCTCCACCGCCAGCGCCGCGTCGACATGGTGCAGCACGTGCTGCACCACTGTGTCCCCATCGGCGGCGATGACCGTGCGCAGGGCCGCCTGGCGCCGCACCATCTCGGCGAAGGCGCGCTGGAACGCCGGCTCGTCGAAATCCCCATGCAGCCTGTGGGCGGACGGCGCGTTGTACACCACGCGGCCCGGTTCCATCTGTTCCATCACCCACAGCCGCTGCTGCATCACCGACAGCGGCGCAAAGGCCTGGTCCGCGCGAGGCTGGATCGGGCGTTGCGGCTTCTGGCCGTCGTTCTGGAGGGTGGCGATCAGTGCGGCCAGTCGCGCCGCGCTAGGTGCGTCGAACACCGAGCGCAGGCTCACCCGCACGCCCAGCTCTGCGGTGAGCCGGGTCGTCAGCTGGGCGGCGAGCAGCGAATGGCCGCCCACCGCGAAGAAGTCATCGTGGATCCCGAGATCCGGCAGGCCCAGCACCTGGGCCATCGCCGCCACGACGCCGCTTTCCAGTTCGCTGCGCGGCTCGTTGTCCGGCAGCGAGGCGGTATCGTTTGCCGGCGCGGGCAATGCCTGCCGGTCCACCTTGCCATTGGACGTAAGCGGGATCGCCTCCACCACCACAAAATGCTGCGGCACCATGTACCCGGGCAGCGTCGTTGCCAGATGCGCGGCCAGGGCGGCCGGCTCAATGCGACTGCCCGGCGCCGCCACGACGTAGGCGACCAGGCGCACATCACCGGGGCGATCCTCCCGGGCCACCACCGTCGATTGGGCCACCGAGGGGTGGGCCGCCAGGGCGACGTCGATCTCGCCCGGCTCGATCCGGTAGCCACGGATCTTGACCTGGTCATCGTTCCGGCCAAGAAAGTCGATCGAGCCGTCCGGCAACCAGCGTGCGAGGTCACCCGTGCGGTACATCCGCGCACCCGGCCGGTCGTCAAACGGGTCATCCACGAAGCGCTCGGCGGTCAGCTGCGGACGGTTCAGGTAACCGCGTGCCACCCCGGCCCCGCCGATATGCAGCTCACCGGTCACGCCCGGCGGCACCGGCTGACTGCAGCCGTCCAGGATGTACATCCGCGCGTTCGCAATCGGTCGACCGATCGGGACGCTCGACCCATTCTCCAGCTCCCCGCTTGTCTCGTGCACGCAACAGCCGACGACAGTCTCCGTCGGTCCGTACTCGTTGACGATGCGCACGCGGGGCTGGATCTCGCGCCACAGCTGCACGGTGGATACCGGTAGCGCTTCGCCGCCCACGACAAACACACCCACGTGGCTCCGGGCGCCGCTGGCCTGCAGCCGCCGCCCCAGGATTTCCAGATGCGCCGGCGTGATCTTGACCAGCCCGCAACCGCGCGGGTCCTGCACGGCGTCGACCAGCCCGTCCACCTCCTGACCTTCGGCAAGCAGACGCACGGTGCCTCCGCACAGCAGCGGCGTGATCAGGCTGGTAAGCGTCGCGTCAAAGGCGATCGACGACGACACCACCGCCCCATGGGCAGGCGCGTAGGCGCGCATGGCCCAGTGCAGGTAATTAGACACTGCCGCGTGCTCGAGCATCACGCCTTTGGGCGTGCCGGTGGAGCCGGAGGTATAGATCACGTACGCCAGGTTGCCGGGCTCGAGACCGCTGTCCCGCTGCGACACGTTGGTCGCCGATTCCCCGTCCCAGGCGCGCACCGCGGCGGTGAGGTTCAGCAGCGGCAGGGAAGTGCCGGCAGCGGCGAGCACCGGGCGGAGCGATGTTTGCGTCAGCACGGCCCGGCACTGGCTGTCTTTGAGCATGAACTTCAGCCGCGCCGGCGGATAACCCGGGTCCAGCGGGACGTACGCACCCCCGGCCTTGAGCACTGCCAGCAAGCCAATCACCAGCTCGGGACCACGCTCCAGGCACAGCGCCACCCGCTGGTCCGGGCCGATACCGAGGTCCCGCAGGTGGTGCGCCAGTTGATTGGCCTGTGCATTCAACGTCCGGTAGTCGAGTGTCCGCGATCCGAACGACACCGCGACGGCATCCGGGGTCCGGTCCACCTGCTGCTCGAAAAGCCGATGCACCAACAGCTCGCCCGCCCAGTCGGTACGGGTGTCGTTCCATCGCTGCAGCACCTGCTGCCGTTGCGCCTGGTCAAGCAGCGGCAAGCGGCCCAGCGCCTGCTCACCGTCCCCGACCATCGCCTGCAACAGCGTGCGCAGGTAGCCCATCCAATGGTGGATGGTGGAAGCATTGAACAGCTCTCGGTTGAACTGGCATTCCAGCCGCAACTCGCCGCGCACCTGCACCGCGTTGACGAACAGCTCGAAATTCTCGAACGTCCGCGCATTCGTGGAGAAGTCCAGGCTCAGCCCCGGCAGGGTGTCACCCTCGAGCCCGAGCGCCTGGTCGATGTTGAACATCACGCTGATCAGCGGGGGCCGGGATTGGTCACGGTCGATCCGCAGCTTCCGCAGCAGAGTTCCGAACGTGTAGCGCTGGTGCTCCAGCGCATCCAGAAGCAGGCACTGGGTGTCGTCGATCGCCGTGGACGCTGGCTGCGCCATGTCGAACGCGAACAGGAGCGGCAGCGCGTTCACGCAATGGCCAACGAGGTTGTCGTGGCCGTCCACCGATTGTCCGGCGGCGGGGATCCCCACCACCACCTGCGATTGCCCGCTCAGGCGCGACAGCAGTCCGGCAAAGGCGGTCAGCAACGTCGCAAACAGGCTCGCCCCGCGGCGGGCGCCCAGCGCGCGGATGGCCTCGACCAGCGGCGCATCAAGCACATGGTCTTCCCGCGCGGCGGCGTAGCTGCGGCGGGAGGGGCGCGGCCGATCCAGAGGCAGCTCCAGCACGGGCGATCCATCGGCGAATCGCGACAGCCAGTACGCTTCGTCCGCCGCAACCGTCGCAGGATCCCGATCGCCGGCAAGCGCGATGGCGTAATCGGCGAAGCTCTCCGGCGGCGGCAGGGGCTGCGCGGGAGCGCCGCTGTATCCGGCGTAAAGGCTGCCCAGCTCACGCACCAGCACCCACCATGACCAGCCATCGCAAACGATGTGGTGGGCGGTGAGCAGAAGCAGATGCTCCTTGTGGGCCACTCGCAGCAACTCGCCCCGGAACAGGCAGTCGCTGCACAGGTCGAACGGGGTCTCCACCGCCAGCCGCTGGCGCTCCGCGACCTTCGCCGCGCGCGCCGAGCCGTCCATGCCCGCCAGGTCGCACCAGCCCAGCGCCAGGTCGACGTGATCCGGCATGCGCAGGGTTTCCCCATCCGCCGAGACGTTGGCACGCAACGCGTCATGCCGAGCCATCAGCTCACTCAGAGCGAGCTGCAACGCGTCGCGGTCGAGCACGCCCTGCAGCTGCAACGTCATCGACTCGTTGAACGCCAGTGACGCGTCCGTGCCCAACTGGCTGGCCAGCCAGATCTCGCGTTGAGGCTCGGTGGTGGGCGCCACGCGGACCTGCGCCGCACCCGGCCGCGGGAGGAAACCGGCCTCCTGCAATTCGGTGATGCCGGCCTTGAACGCCTCCACGATGCGCTGGCAGTCGGCATCGTTGTGAGCGGTGGTGAGGAAGCAGGGAAAGTTGTCGAGGATGTGGATCCCGCGGCTGCGCATCGTCGCAAACAGCAGGTCCTGCAGCGGGTGGTCCTCCAGGAACACCGTCTTCCAGACCGAGGCGAAATGCCTGACCGCGACCGGCGCCCCGACCCGTCGGCAGAACGTGTTGAGCTCGCCGACCATCCTTGCGGTTCGCGCATTGAGTGCCTCCTGCAGACCGGGACCGTGCTTGCGCACATGGGTCAGCACGGCCTTGGCGGCGGCCAAGGCCAGCGGGTGACGGACAAACGTGCCGGCGAAGTAGGTCACCCCGACCAGCGGCACCGAATCGTCGCCATAGTCCCACTGGCCGCCGTCGAGCGCGTCCATGTACTCGCGCTTGCCGCAGATCATGCCGATCGGGTACCCGCCACCGACCACCTTGCCGTAGGTGGCCAGGTCGGCATGGATGCCCAACAGTCCCTGGACGCCGGCCGGATGGGCACGGAAGCCGGTGACTACCTCGTCGAAGACCAGCAGCGCGCCGGCCTCGCTGGTCAGCGCGCGCAATTCGCGCAGGAACGCGAACGGCTGGAAATCCGGGCGACGGCTCTGCACCGGCTCCACCAGCACGGCCGCAATGGTATGTGCGTGCGTGCGCAGGATCTCCAGCGTCTGCGCAGTACCGTACTCCAGCACCATCACGTGCTCGGCAGTGTTGCGCAGGATGCCCGGGGCGGCCGGCACCGCACCCAGGGTGCGGTGGGCGCGCACGATCATCTCGTCGATGATCCCGTGGTAGGCGCCGGTGAACAGCACCACCGTTTCCCGTCCGGTCACCGTGCGCGCAATGCGCAGGGCGCCCAGGACGGCCTCCGATCCGGTATTGCACAGGGCGGCGCGGTCATGGCCGGTGACCTCACAGGCCAGGCGCGCCACCTCACCGGCGAGCGGGTGCTGGGGTCCGATCTCGTAGCCCAGGTCCAGCTGCCCCCGCACCGCGTCCAGCACGAAGTCCGGCTGCCAGCCGAACAGGCTCATGCCGAAGCCGTTGAGCGCGTCGACGTAGTCGTTTCCGTCCAGATCCTGCAGGTGCGATCCGCGCGAGCGCTCCATCACGATCGGGTAGATGATCTCCTTCAGCAGGGGACGGAAGCCGTTGACCACCCGCGGGTCGGCCATGTGCGGGCGATGGCGGCGCGCGTAGTCCTTGGACGCACGGGTACCGGCGACGTAGCGCTGGATAAAGCGATCCAGGTGCCGCTGCTGGTCGGCGTCGGGGACGAAACCGGCGCCGGTATCGATCCGCGCAATCGCACCAAACGCCTTTTTCACGTCGTACCTGACGTGCGCCGCCGGCTCGGCGGTGATCTGCGCCGCGCTTTGTTGGTCGGCAGCGGTCGCTTCGACCGCCGCGGGCGCGCGAACCGCCAAAGTCGTCGCAGGCACGATGGGGGCCTCTGCCAGCGGGCTCGCGACCGGCAGGTTCGCCTCGAGCCATGCCAGCAGACGCTCCGGGCTGGCGCATTCGCTCATCAGCTGGCGGAAGGTGATCTTCACCGCGAACGTTTTCTGCAGCTGCAATGCCACCTGCGTCAGCATCAGACTGTCCAGGCCGAGCTCGATGAAGTTCATCGATGCGTCGCTGTCGGTCAGGTCGAAGCCGGCCACCTCTTCCACCACCTGGTTGAGCCGGCCGGCGAGGCCGCGTGCGTACGCGTCCTCGTGCGATGCCTGCGTGCTCGACGCCTCCGGTACCGCGGGAGTCTGTGTTGCACCGTGCACCTGCGCCGCAGCGGGCAACGTCGAGTGCGGATCCGGGGCGACGGCCTCCAATGCAGGGGATCCGTGCGACACGGCCGGTGCGCTGGCAGCGGCATCCACCCAGTGCCGCGTGCGCTGGAACGGGTAGGTCGGCAGGCGCACCCGCTGGCGGCGTTGCCGCCGGTCCAGGCGCGCCGGGTCCAGCGCGGCCCCCTTGACCCACAGCTCGCCCACAGCGACACGCACGCTTGCGGTCTCCGCCGCGGGCGTATCCCCAAGCGAGGCGATGCACGCGATCCCCTGCTTTTGTACGGCGGGGTGCTGGCGCGACAGGCGGCTCAGCCCCGCGCGCGGGCCGACTTCCAGCAGCACCCGGTCCGGCTGATCCGCAAGCAGGCACTTCAGCGCGGCGGCAAAACGCACGGGCTCGCGCAGGTGACGCGCCCAGTAAGCGGTCGAGCCTGCCGCGTTGGTATCCAACCACTGGCCGGTCGCAGTGGAGACGAGCGGGATAGTTGGCGGCGCCAACTCCACCCCGTCCATCGCGGCGCGAAAGGCTTCCACCACCGGATCCATCATCGCGGAATGGAACGCGTGGGAGGTCTCCAGCAAGCGGCACGCGATCGCCTCGCCTTCCAGTTCGGCCTGGAAGGCGGCAATCGCGTCGACAGGACCGGACACGACACACGCAGCGGGCGCGTTTTCGGCTGCCAGCGACAGCCCGGCAGGCAGGCGTGGCAGCAGTTGCGCAAGCGACAGGCGCACCGAAAGCATGGCCCCGGCCGGTTGTTCCTGCATCAGCCGACCCCGTTGCGCGACGAGTCGCAAACCGTCCGTCAGGCTGAACACCCCCGCCAGCGTGGCGGCCACGAACTCGCCAACGCTGTGGCCGACCATTGCGACAGGCACGAGCCCCAGGCTTGCCCACCACTTCGCCAGGGCGTACTCGATCACGAACGTCGCCGGCTGCATCATGCCCGTCGGCCGTAGGGCCTGCGGGTCGTCGCTGAACATCCGCTCGCGCAAATCCAGGCCCGCCAGGTCGCCGGGGCGATCATCCAGGACCGCGAGGCACGCATCGAAGGCAGTGCGGAAGACAGGCTCGGTCTCGTACAGACCGCGCCCCATGCCCGGGTAGGTCGCGCCCTGGCCGGGGAACACGAACACGCAGCCGGGCTCGCGCGCCGGTTCGCTGCGAGTGATCGCGCGGGCAGTGCCTTCTGCGCTAAATGCGCTTATCGCTGCGCCGTGGTGGTCGGCAACCACCGAGACACGGTGGGCAAAGGCCTTGCGCCCGACTGCCAGCGTCCAGGCCACATCGGCCAGGTTGTCCGCAGGTTGCGTGTGCAGATGGTCCGCCAGCAGCCTCGCAGCGTTCGCCAAGGCAGCCGGCGTGCGCGCCGACAGCACCAGCAACTGCGGGCCACTGGCCGGTTCGGATGGCAACGTGGCGGGCGCCTCCTCCAGCACGACGTGGGCGTTCGTGCCGCCCACCCCGAACGAACTGACGCCGGCCCGACGCGGCACCGGACCGGCCGGCCAATCGCTGCGCGCCGCGTTCACCACGAATGGCGAGCCGGCAAAATCAATCGTCGGGTTCGGCCGGCTGAAGTGGATGCTGGCCGGAACGCACTGCCGCTCCAGGGCCAGCGCTGCCTTGATCACGCCGGCCGCGCCGGCCGCGGTAACCATGTGGCCAACGTTGCTTTTCAATGATCCGATGCGGCAGAACCCGACCTCGTCGGTGCTCGAGCGAAACGCCGAGGTCAGGCCCTGCACCTCGATGGGATCGCCCAGCGGCGTCGCGGTGCCGTGCGCCTCGACGTAGCCGATCGACCGTGCATCGACGCCCGCATCGGCGAGTGCCATGGACACGACCGTCGCCTGCCCGCGCATGCTGGGAGCGGTAAAGCTGGCCTTGTCTGCGCCGTCGTTGTTGACCGCGCGGCCGCGGATCACCGCATGCACGTGGTCGCCATCGGCGATGGCATCGGCCAGGCGCTTCAGCAGCACCACCGCGGCGCCGTCGCTGAAAACCGTTCCCTGTGCCTGCGCGTCGAAGGTGCGGGTATGGCCGTCCGGCGACAGCATCGCGCCTTCCTGATAGGCGTATCCGCTGCGGGGCGGACAGGTGATCGCCACGCCCCCGGCCAGCGCCATGTCGCACTGACCGCCGCGCAGGCTGTCGATGGCCTGGCAGATCGCCACCAGCGAGGTCGAACAGGCGGTGTGCACGCTGACCGCCGGGCCGGTGAGGTTGAGTTTGTGCGCGACCCGGCTGGCGATGTAGTCCTTCTCGTTGTTCAGCATGACCTGGAATGCGCCGACCTTCCCGACCCGGTCCGGGTGCGCGGCGACGTGGCGCTGGAAATAGGTCGCGTTGTACATGCCGGCGAACACGCCAACCGGCGAGAGCGTCGCGTCCGGCACGTGGCCGGCACGCTCCAGGCACTCCCAGCACAGCTCCAGGAAAACCCGCTGCTGCGGATCCATCAGCTCGGCCTCCCGCGGCCCGATCCCGAAGAAGCCGGCGTCGAACTGTTCCACGCCGTCGACCACGCCGCGCGCCGGCACGTACAACGGGTCGGCGCGATCGGTCTCCGGCACCGCGGGATCCAGTCCCTCCAGGCCGAATCGGGTGATGGAGTCGCGCCCGTCCAGCAGGTTCTGCCAGAACGCCTCGACATCCGCGGCACCGGGAAAACGCCCGGCCATGCCGATGATGGCGACGGGCTCGGCACCGGCGCCACCCAGCGTCGCCGCCGGTCGGTGCGCATCGCGAGCGCGGGTCACTTCCGAAGCGGCGGTCGCCTTATCCGCTCCGGAAACCGCGCCCGCCTCGATCACACGCGCGAGTGCCGCGGCCGTGGGGCTGCTAAACAGGCTGGTAGCGGGGATCGGCTGCCCGTTCGCGTCGGGCCCGATCGCTTCCAGCAGCCGCAATCCCAACAGTGAATCACCACCGAGCTCGAAAAAGTTGTCGTGGCGCCCGACCCGATCGAGGTCCAGCAACTCCGCCATCGCGTCGCACACCCGCGCCTCAAGCTCGCCCATCGGCGGCTGATACGCGCATGCCAGCTCGGGCCTGCTGCGGTCCGGCGTCGGCAGCGCGCGCCTGTCCAGCTTGCCGTTCGCGGTCACCGGCAGCGCGTCCAGACGAACGTAGCGCGCGGGCAGCATGTACTCCGGCAGTTTGGCGGCGAGCGCCGCACGCAGGTCCGGTTCGCGGTACCGATCACCATCGGCGACGCAGTACGCCACCAGGTGCTGGCGACCGGCCTTGTCGGCCAAGGCGGCGACACAGCTGGCACGGATCGAGGGGAGCGCTGACAGCGCCGCCTCGATCTCCGCCGGCTCGATCCGGTAACCGCGGATCTTGACCTGATCGTCCATGCGACCCATGAACTCCAGCGCCCCGTCTGCCCGCAAGCGGACCAGGTCGCCGGTGCGATAGAGGCGCCCGCCGTCGCCAGAAACCCTGTCCGGCACGAAACGCTCTGCCGTCAACCCCGGCTGGCGGAGATAGCCGCGAGCCACACCTTGTCCTCCGACATGGAGTTCGCCGGTGACACCGTCAGCCACCGGCTCACCGCTGGAGTCGAGCACCAGCACGCGCGTCGTGCCGATCGGCCGGCCGATCGGCACGCGCGCCGCGCTGGCGGGAAAGTCGTGCGGGATCGGCCAGGTGCAGGTGAACGTGGTGCACTCGGTGGGACCGTAACCGTTGTGCAACCGGGTGCGCGGCGCGCCGGCCAGCATACGCCGCACGTGCGGCACCGACAGCGCCTCGCCACCGGTAAACAACTCGCGCAGGCCGGCCAGGTGTGCGGGATCCTCATCGACTACCGCGTTGAACAGTGCAGCCGTCAACCACGCGGTGGTGACCCCGTGCGTGGCAATGCACCGCGCCAGGCCTGCGCCAGTGGAAGTGGCCTCGTCATGCACAACGACGCGGCCCCCGTTGAGCAGCGGCCCCCAGAGTTCCAGGGTCGACGCGTCGAAGCCCAGGGGCGCGGCGTGGAGCATGCGCGTGTCCGGACCCAGCTCGATGTAGTCCACGTCGCACACCAGGTGGATGATCGAGCGGTGGCGGATCTCCACGCCTTTGGGCCGCCCGGTCGACCCGGAGGTGTACATCACGTAGGCCAGCGAATCGCCGTCGATGGCCGGCGCGGCGGCGATTGCCCGGTGGCCCGTTTCAGGCTCGCCCGGCCCGCTCGGGACCGCCGCTATCGGCTGCACCGTTGTGGGCCATCCGCTGTCACCGCCCTCCCCCACCAGCACCACGGATGCGCCCGCGTCGCGGAGCATGAATGCCCGGCGCTCGGGCGGCTGACCGGCATCCAACGGCAAATAGGCCGCGCCGCATTTCAGCACCGCCAGCAGCGCCACCACCGATGCCGCTGAACGTGGCGTTGCGACCGCCACCACGTCCCCAGGCGAGACTCCTTCCCCGCGCATTCGCTGAGCCAGGGCGTGCGCGCGCCGATCAAGCTGCGCGTAGGTCAGCACAACAGCGCCGTCGACCACCGCGATGGCACCCGGGTCGCGCGCGCATACGGCATCGAAGACCGAGGTCACTGTGCGTGCGGACACGCCGGCTGTTGCGATCGCAATGGCTGGATACGGATTCATTGCCACACTGGTTGCTGACACTCGGCGCCCCTTGCAGCCTGTCAGGTCTCCGCTACGGAACCTGCTACTTAGATGAAACGCACAGCGGGAGGGCTCGCGGCCAACGGACTGCCTGTCGCGGCGCCTGCGCTTGAATTCCATCCGTCAGGGACGCCACGATGGCGTGTTCGGGCGAAATTGGATCGCGGCAAATCGATGAAAACCGACTTCAGCCAGCTCTACTCAAGCCTCGGCCTGCGCCCCGGGTGCACGCTGGCGGAGTTGCGTCACGCCTATCGGCAACGCATCGGCCGGATCCATCCGGACCGGAATGCGGATATCGACGACAACGATGAACTGCCCGAACTGCTGCGGCTGTATTCCACCGCCGTGCGCTTCCACCGCCGGCACGGCCGCCTGCCCGGCTCGCTGATTGACCGTGCCGTTTCGACGACGCCAGCAGGGCGCACCGCCAGCGCCAGCGTCGAGCCGCTCATTGGGCAGCGCGCAATCGATCCGGCGCCGGCCATGGCAGGCGACCCGGCCCCGCTCTCCGGGTTCCGCCCGACGCCCACGAAATGGCCGCTCGCCTTCGCCGGCGTGCTCGCGGCGGCGATGCTGTTCCTCGCGCTTGCCTGGGACCGGCAGGTGGACACCGCGGTCAAGGCAACGATCCCGGCCGACCTCCTCGGCACGGCACCGGCTGCGTCGGATGGCGCAACGCCGATCGCATCCGGTATCGCCGGCGCGCTCACGTCCGACGCCGCCGACATGGCGGCGACCCCGGCGCGCCGTCGCCTGCTCGAGCCGGGTATGGATACGACCAGCGTGATCCTGATCCAGGGCAAGCCGCTTGCCGTCAACGGCAACCGCTGGGACTACGGCCCGTCCTGGCTGCGGTTCGAGGACGGCCAGCTGGTCGACTGGTACAACTCGCCGCTGCATCCCTTGAAGGTGAGCGGTACGTCGCCGGCGCACGCGGCGCGATGATGCCGTGCCGCGCGGTCAACGCGCACCGCGCCGGAACAGCACCACCTCCACGGTCTGCAGCAGGATCATCAGGTCAAACAGCAGGCCGTGGTTCTTGACGTAGAACAGGTCGAACTTCAGCTTCTCCTCCGCATCGCGAACCGACGCGCCGTAGGGATAGCGCAGCTGTGCCCATCCGGTGAGCCCCGGTTTCATGCAGTGGCGGACGTTGTAGTAGCGGATGTCCTGGTTCAGGCGGTCGACGAACTGCGGCCGCTCGGGACGCGGCCCGACGAAGCTCATGTCACCGCGCAGCACGTTGAACAGTTGCGGCAACTCATCCAGCCGCGTCATCCGGATGAACCGACCCACCCGTGTGCTGCGCTTGTCGTCCGCGGACGCCCACTGCGCCACGCCGTTCTGCTCCGCGTCAGCGCGCATGCTGCGGAACTTGACCAGCTCGAAGGCGCTGCCGTCCTCGCCGACGCGCGTCTGCCGGTACAGCACCGGGCCGCCGCTCTCGACCCACACGCAGGCCATCACCACCAGCATCACCGGCCACGCCACCAGCAACAACGCCCCCGCAGCGAGCAGGTCGAACAGGCGCTTGGTCAGCCGCCGCGGCATCGAATGGTCAAACCCGCCGGAGAACACCAGCCACGACGGATCGGCGATGCTCATCGTCACCACTCCCGCCTCGCGCTCGAAAAACGTCGACAGGTCGGTCATCGACACGCCGCGCTGCACGCACGCCAGCATGGCCTCCATCGGCATTCCGCCGCGGCGCTCGTCGAGGGCGACAACGATCTCGTGCACCTGCAGGCGGCGCGCCAGATCGGCCAGTCCCATCACGTCCTCAAGCACCACGGCGTCGGCCACCACCAGCTCCTGCCCGGGCACGGCCACGAACCCGACCAGCGAGAATGACCGGCGATCGCTGCGTCGCCGCAGCCGCGTATTGATCAGGTTGGCGTTGCGGCCCGCGCCCAGCACCAGCACCCGGCGCCGGAAGGTTTCGATGTGCCCCAAGCGCTCCATCACGAGTCGCAGCGCGAATATCAGCATCAGCCCCAACGCCAGGGCGAGCGCCAGAACGCCGCGTCCGATGTAGGCGGCCGGCACCAGGTAATAGAGCACCAGCAGCGCCACGCCGCCGAAGGCGAACGACAGCACCAGGCGCAGGACAAAATCGGTCCGGTTGTGCCGCACGTGCACCTGGTACAAGCCGAACGCCGCCATGGCCGTGGTGATGAATGCCGCCACCACCAGGATCCGCACCGGCGCGGTGCCCAGAAAGAAGAGGTAGGAGTCCGAGTCGCGCATGAACCGCAACCACGCGGCCGCGGCAACCACGACCATGAGCACGCAGGACTCCAACAACCAAAGCCACAACGCTGCGCGACTCTTCGCGCTCGACACCTGAGGTTTCACTGCATCCCCCCGTACCGGCTTCCGGTTCACCCGTGCTGTAGCCAACGCTGCGCGCTGCCACATCCGGCCGCTAGTGCCGATCCATCGGCACCGTATGGCGCATCCATACGGTTTCCACGCTCGCCCCCGGCGGCGCGGCGATCGCGCCCACCAGCTCCGGCCCGATATCGAGCATCTGCAGGTGGGTCAGTTGCGGCTCCGGAGGCGACAGCGGCTGGGAGCTTTCATCCGGAGCCTCGAAGGTGTCCATTTCCCGTGCCATGCCGACGCCCGCGGCCTTCAGCAGGGCCTCCTTGCGCACCCACAGCGCGAGCAGCGCGCGCCTGTAAGCCGCGACGTCCATGCCCGCCAGGGCGGCCAGTTCGTTGGGGTGGCATACCCGACTGGCGATCTTCGCCATTACCGCCGTTCGTTCTGCCGGCTCGATGTCCACGCCCACCGGCCCGGCGCCCGTCACCGCCGCGGCCACCCAGCGCCCGGCGTGGGTGAGGCTGGTGGATATCGCCGCGTCCTGCAGCCGCGGGCAGCCCAGCGCGTCGCGCAGCAACGGAACCGCCACCGCATCCACGCCCATCCGCGCGCCCAGCAGCAGCCTGTGCAGCGCGTACGTAAGGATCAGCCGGTCCTGGTCCTGCGGCCGACGCTGGCGCTGCGCGCGCGCAAGATCGCCCGCGTCCAGCAGCAGCGCGGCATCTTCCAGCCAGGTCATCCAGTCCGCCAGTTCGAACAGCGCCACCGCCACCTGGGCCGACGACCCGGACGGCCAGTCCGCAGATGGCAACGCGGTCCGGAAGGCGGCCCTCAGCCCGAACCTGTCCGGATTCGGACCGGCCCGGTCATCGTCCACCTCACTGTCCGACATACGCGCCTCGTTTTTGTCGCCTGTCTGCGGACAACGCCGTGAGCGCAGCGCGCAGGCCACAACGGGCGGCGGCTGCGAGCTGTCCGGCGCAGGGCGGAAACCGCGTAAGACAGGGAAACTCCCGCGATGGACGACCGCCTCAATGGCAGCCAAAGCCCCCCATCCGATCGCGCCGCACCCGATCGCGGGCAACCTGCGCCGCATGGCCAACGAGGCCGCGGAATTGCCCGGCATCCGTCTGGTGGCCGAACCCGTCTACCGTCGCCGGTTCGTACGGGAGCGCCAGGGCAACACCTACCTGGGCGTCTATCCCAGTTTCGAGGCGGCGATGGCGGCCGCGCCCCAGGTCCTGCCGAACACCTATGACACAGCCGCCGCCGGCGAGCTCTACCGCAGTCGCCTGCACCAATTGACGGTCAGCGATTACCCGGTGCTGCACTGGATGTCGCGCCTGCTCGCGGCTGGCCAGCGCCGCGTGTTCGACCTGGGCGGCCACATCGGCGTGAGTTACTACGCGCTGCGGCGCTACCTGGACTACCCGCCCGATTTGCACTGGCTGGTCCACGACGTGCCAAGCGTGGTCGATGCCGGGCGTCAATGGGCGCGCGACCACGACCAATGGCGCCAGCTCGCCTTCTCCACCGAAGTGGCACATGCCGATGGCCGCGATATCCTGATTGCCAGCGGCGCGCTGCAGTATCTGGACTACAGCCTGCCGGAGCTGTTGAGCCGGCTCGCGCGGGCGCCGGCGCATGTGGTGGTCAACCTCACCCCGATGCATCCGGAGCTCAGCTATTTCACCCTGCAGAACCTGGGCACCGCCATCTGTCCGTACCGGGTCAGCGCGGTGCCGCAATTCCTGGAGGAAATGTCAGCGCTGGACTACACCGTCGTCGACCGCTGGGAATCGTTCGAGCGCCATCTGCGGCTGCCGTTCGCGCCCCGATACAGCATCGACCGCTATCACGGGTTCTATCTAAAGCAAAAGGGCCGATGAGTTGGACTCATCGACCCTTTCGTTTTGTTTGGTGCGCCCGGAAGGATTCGAACCTCCGACCCCCAAGTTCGTAGCCTGGTGCTCTATCCAGCTGAGCTACGGGCGCGTAATCGGAGAATTATGACGATGAATCTGAAACCCGTCAATCCCTGCCGATCGTGTTGCGAAGATTGGCGGAGAGTGAGGGATTCGAACCCTCGATGGAGTTTAACCCCCATACTCCCTTAGCAGGGGAGCCCCTTCAGCCACTCGGGCAACTCTCCGCGGTCCACATCATTGATGCGGGCGGGAAGCATAACGGCTGATCGTCCCCGCGGCAAACCTTTTGTCAGTCCGCCGGGTCTTCCACCGCGGTGTCGCTGCCGGTGGCCGCATCTTCGCCCCGCTGGATGCGCTGGTAGATCTCTTCGCGGTGAACTGCGACATCCTTTGGTGCAGTGATGCCGACTCGCACCTGGTTGCCCTTCACGCCGAGCACGGTGACCGTCACCGAGTCGCCGATCATCAGGGTTTCGCCGACGCGTCGCGTCAGGATAAGCATTGTCCAATTCTCCTTGTGCCGGTGCGCCTGCACCGAAGCCATGCTCCCGGAACCCCGAAAACAGTCGCTACTGGGTAAACGATGATTATCGGCTTGTCCGGACACTTGTCACAATGGAAAGAAGTCATGCTGACCCGTACAAGTCAGGCAGCGGTCAGGAAACCCGCTCGCGCACCCAATCGGCAACGCCGTCGAGCACACTTGGCAAGATCGGCAGGTCTTCGCCGCCGCCCTGCGCCATGTCCGGCCGTCCGCCGCCCTTGCCATTAATCTGGGTTGCGACGTGGGAGAGCAATTCGCCGGCCTTGACCTTGCCCGCCGCGGCGCCGTTGACGCCTGCCACCAGGCTGACCTTGCCGTCCTTCGCGCCGGCGAGTACCACCACCGCGTCGCCCAACTGCTGGCGCAGGCGATCAAGCGCGTCACGCAGCGCCTTCGCATCGAAGCCTTCCAGCCGCACCGCCAGGACCTTGATGCCGTCCACCTCGACCGCGGCGCCGGCCAGATCGGCGGTCGCGCCGGAGGCAAGCTTCGCCTTCACCGCGTCCAACTCGCGCTCCAGCTTCTTCTGGCGCTCCAGCAGGCTGCGCAGCTTGTCGGTGATGTCCGCCGGGCTGCCGCCCAACAGCTGCGCGGCGTCTCGCAGGCGCTTTTCCTCCGCGTCGATATGGTCGAGCGCGCCCTGCCCGGTCACCGCCTCGATGCGGCGCACGCCCGCGGACACGCCGCCCTCGGACAGGATTTTGAACACCCCGATGTCGCCGGTGCGGCTGACATGGGTGCCGCCGCACAACTCGGTTGACGTCTCGCCCATGCGCAGCACGCGCACCTGATCGCCGTACTTCTCGCCGAACAGCGCCATCGCACCGAAATCCAGCGCTTCCTGCATACCCATCTGGTGCACTTCGGCCTCGTGGTTGGCGCGGATCTCGGCGTTGACCTTGCGCTCGATGACGGCCAATTCCTCGGTCGTCACCGGCTGGAAGTGCGAGAAGTCGAACCGCAGCCGGTCCGGTGCGACCAGCGAGCCCTTCTGCAGGACGTGCGTACCGAGCACGTCGCGTAGCGCGGCGTGCAGCAGGTGGGTGGCGGAGTGATTGAGCACGATGGCGCCGCGACGGGTCGCCTCGATCCGCGCGTGCACCTTGTCACCGAGACGGAGCGCGCCGCTGCGCAGCGTGCCGACGTGGCCGTGGAACTGGCCACCGAACTTCACCGTGTCGCGCACGTCGAACATCGCTCCGGCCGAGACCAGCTCACCGGCATCCCCCATCTGGCCGCCGCTCTCGGCGTAGAACGGGGTGTCGGCCAGCAGGACGACCGCTTCCTCGCCCGCCTCGATCCGGTCCAGGGCGCGGCCATCGCGCAGCAGGCCGACGACTGCCAGGCCTTCGGCCTCCACGCAGTCGTAGCCAAGGAACCGCGTCGGCGACAGTTGCCCCGCAAGCTCGGCCGGCATGGTCGCGGTGTTGCCGAACTTGCCGGCGGCCCGCGCGGTATCGCGCTGGCGCTGCATGGCGGCGTCGAAGCCTTCCATGTCCACGGTCAGTCCGCGCTCGCGCGCAATGTCGGCGGTGAGGTCCACCGGAAAGCCGTAGGTGTCGTACAGGCGGAACGCGTCCGCGCCGGGAATAGTGCCGCCCGAACCGGCAGCCACTTCATCAAAGATCCGCATGCCCGCATCCAGGGTCTCGGCGAAGCGCTCTTCCTCGGCCAGCAGCGCGCGCTCGATCAGCCCGCGCTGGGCTTCCAGCTCCGGGTACGCCTCGCCCATGGTCTCGATCAGCGGTTGCAGCATCGAATGGAAGAACGGTTGCTTCTGGCCCAGCATCCAGCCGTGGCGCAACGCGCGGCGGATGATCCGGCGCAGCACGTAGCCGCGGCCCTCATTCGACGGCAACACGCCATCGACGATCAGGAAGGCGCAGGCGCGGATGTGATCGGCAATGACGCGCAGAGACTTGTTGTCCAGATCCTGCGTGCCGGTCAGGCGTGCAGCGGCGGCAATCAGGTGCTGGAAGGTGTCGATCTCGTAGTTGCCGTGCTTGCCCTGCAGGATGGCGGCCAGGCGCTCCAGGCCCATGCCGGTATCCACGCAGGGCGCCGGCAGCGGCGCCAGGGTGCCGTCGGGCTGGCGGTCGAACTGCATGAACACCAGATTCCAGATCTCGATGAAACGGTCGCCGTCCTCATCCGGCGAGCCCGGCGGTCCACCAAAGTGCTGCTCACCGTGGTCGTAGAAGATCTCGGTGCACGGCCCGCACGGCCCGGTGTCGGCCATCTGCCAGAAGTTGTCGGAGGCGAACGGCGCGCCCTTGTTGTCGCCGATGCGGATGATGCGGTCCTCGGTCACGCCGATTTCGTCCCGCCAGATGGCATAGGCCTCGTCATCGGTCTGGTACACGGTGACCAGCAGGCGCTGGGGGTCCAGGCCCCACACGTCGGTCAGCAGCTCCCACGCCCACTTGATGGCGTCGAGCTTGAAGTAATCGCCAAACGACCAGTTGCCGAGCATCTCGAAGAAGGTGTGGTGGCGCGCGGTGTAGCCGACCTGGTCCAGGTCGTTGTGCTTGCCGCCCGCACGCAGGCAGCGCTGGACGTCGGCCGCGCGCACGTAACCCGGCTTCTCGCTGCCCAGGAACACGTCCTTGAACTGGACCATCCCGGAGTTGGTGAACAGCAGGGTGGGATCATTGGCCGGGATCAGCGACGCCGACGGCACGATCGTATGCCCGCGCTCGCGGAAGAACTCGAGGAAATCACGGCGGATCTGGTTGGAGTTGGGCGGGCTGGAGCTGGAGTTGGGAGCGTTCATGCCTGGCACGGGAAGTCAAAGGGCTGTGCGTGGACTCGACGCCGGTCCCCGCAAGCCGCTTAGCGTATCAGGGACGGGTTCAGCAGCCGAACGAATCGTCCGGATCAAAGCGCGTCGCGGCGCGGACCACGTCGCCGGAAAACCCCCGCCGCATCAAGGTGTCGGCGGCCTTGCGGCGCACCGCGATGTCGTCATGGATCGCGTTTCCGTAACGGCGAGCCACCAGATCGCGCGCGTTCTCCACCCAACTGCCCTCGAAGGTATCCAGCGCCGCGGCGATCGCGTCATCGTCCAGGCCGTGCATGCGCAGCTCCGCGCGGATGTGGATCGGCCCGTAGCCGCTGCCGGTGCGGTTGCGGACCACGCTCTCGGCAAACCGGTTGTCATCCTGCCAGCCGGCGTCGGCGAGCTTGTCCACCGCCGCCTCGACCTCGCGCGCGTCCAGCCCGCGGGACGTGAGCTTGGTGGTCAGTTCCTTGCGCGAGTGTTCGCGCCGGGCCAGCAGGCCCAGCGCGCGTTGCAGCGGTGTGGCCGGCTCGCGCTTGCGTCGCCGGCCCGTCGTGCGGCCTGGTTCGGTATCGAACAGGCCTCCGCCGCTTTCATCGTTGGAGCTTTCGTCCTGCATTGCCCTGCATCGATCGGATCACGCGGCCCGATCAGACCTCGGCCTTGGCGCCCTTCGCCGGCTTGCCGACCTTGGCGTCCCTGGCATCCTCTTCGTCTTCCGTACCCGCCGCCGCGGCTTCCGCCTTGACGATCTCGATGGGCACCAGACGCTTGCGGATCTCGGCCTCCAGGCGCTCGGCGAGTTCGACGTTGTCCTTGAGGTACTGGCGGGCGTTCTCCTTGCCCTGGCCGATGCGCTCCTCGCCCATGCTGTACCAGGCGCCTGCGCGCTCGACCAGCTTGGCCTCCAAACCCATCTCGATCAGCTCGCCCTCGCGGGAGATGCCCTCACCGTAGAGGATCTCGGTGATGACCTGCTTGAACGGCGGCGCCATCTTGTTCTTGACCACCTTGATGCGGGTCTGGTTGCCGATGATCTCGTCGCCCTTCTTGACCGCACCGATCCGGCGGATGTCCAGGCGCACGGAGGCGTAGAACTTCAACGCGTTGCCGCCGGTGGTCACCTCCGGGCTCTGGCCCGGCATCATCTGGCCGATCTTGTGGCGCAGCTGGTTGATGAAGACCACCAGGGTGCCGGAACGCTTGATGTTGCCGGTCAGCTTGCGCAGGGCCTGGCTCATCAGGCGGGCCTGCAGGCCGGGCAACTGGTCGCCCATCTCGCCCTCGATCTCGGCCCGTGGGGTGAGCGCAGCGACCGAGTCGATCACCACGATGTCCACCGCGGCGGAGCGCACCAGCATGTCGGCGATTTCCAGTGCCTGCTCACCGGTGTCGGGCTGCGAGAGCAGCAGGTCTTCGACATTCACGCCCAGCTTGGCGGCGTAGGTCGGATCGAGGGCGTGCTCGGCGTCGATGAACGCAGCGGTGCCGCCCATCTTCTGGCACTCGGCAATCGCCTGCAGGGTCAGGGTGGTCTTGCCGGAGGACTCCGGACCGTAGATCTCGACCACGCGGCCCTTGGGCAGGCCGCCGATGCCGAGCGCGATGTCCAGCATCAGCGAACCGGTGCCGATGACCTCGGCGGCTTCGACGACACGGTCGCCCATGCGCATGACCGAACCCTTGCCAAACTGCTTCTCGATCTGGCCCAAGGCCGCGGAAAGAGCGCGCTTTTTGTTCTCGTCCATTGGGGTTTTCCTTGTTGCCATCAGTGAATGAATCCAGCGTAGTGGGAGGCCGTCGCATACGCTGCGACCGCGACCGTGATTGGGAAATTAGGTGAGACGGCCATTGTCGGCCATCGGCGCGGCGCCGGTACGGCGGTCGGAAATAGCCTCACGCGTGCAACGGACAACCGGCAATGCGCACGACTGCGGCACTACCGACCCCGGCGAACGAGGCCGCAGTAAAGCCCTTCAATCGAGAAGTCCTGGTCGGGCGTGACCTCGATGGGCTGGTAGTCGGGGTTGCGCGGCAGCAGCCGGATGCGGTCCTTGCCGATTTTCAGCAGCTTGACGGTGATCTCGTCGTCGATGCGGGCCACCACGATCTCGCCGCTGCGCGCCTCGGGAGTGCGGTGCACGCCGATCAGGTCGCCATCGAAGATGCCTTCGTCGCGCATCGAGTCGCCCTGGACCTTGAGCATGTAGTCCGGGGACGGGAAGAAGATGTTGCGGTCAAGCAGCACGTGCTCGCCCACATTGGGGTCCGCGCCGATGGGTGCGCCCGCGGCGACCCGGCCGAGGACCGGCAACAGCAACGCGTCCTCCTCGCGCGCGCGGATGGCTGCGGAATCGACCGCGGCATCGACCCCGTCTCCGCCGTCGTCATCGCCGCCCAGCATCGCCACGCCGGAGGATGTCACCCGCAGGCCGCGCGCCTTGCCCGGCAGGCGCTCGATCGCTCCCGCCTGCTCCAGCGCTTCCAGATGGTATTGCGCGGCGCGGACCCCGGAGAATCCCATCGCGCGGGCGATCTCGGTCTGCGAGGGCGGCATGCCTTCGACCGCGATGCGGTCCGCGATCAGGGCAAGAATGGTGTGCTGGGTTTCGGTGAGTGCGTTCATTAGTAGTAATACTACTAACAAGCACTCACCCGTTACAAGTCAGCGAGCGGCAAAAACCTACATCGCCAGATCCAGCAGCCCGTGCAGCGCCGCCGCCACCGTCTGCCGACGCACCGCATCGCGATCGCCGTCAAAGTGGAACACCAGTGCGGTCGTGTAGCCGCCGCGTCGCTTCCAGGCGATCCACACGGTTCCGACCGGCTTGTCGTCCACGCCGCCGCCGGGGCCGGCGATACCGGTGACAGCGACCGCCAGGCTGGCGCCGGAATGCACCAGCGCGCCCGACACCATCTCGATCGCCGTCTCCCGGCTGACCGCGCCATGCTCTTCCAGCGTGATCGCCTGCACGCCGAGCATCGCCTGCTTGGCCTCGTAGCTGTAGGCCACCATGCCGCAGTCGAACCAGTGCGACGATCCGGCAATGTCGGTCATCGTCTTGGCGATCCAGCCGCCGGTGCAGCTCTCGGCAGTCGCCAGTCGGTGGTGGTTGTCCCGGGCGGCCTGACCCACCTGGCGCGCGAGTGCCTCAAGTGCCGCATCCGTAACGTCTTTGCTCATGGCGGCACTATACCGCCCACCTGCGTCACGATGATTCGCTCGACCCTTTAAAGGACAATGGCGGACCTTTCCACGCGCGCCATGATGAACACATCCTCGACCCGCAGCTCCACCGCGACCACGGTGCAGGACACCCAGGTCGCAGACGCCTGGCATGCATTGCTCGACGACGTGGCGCCGGAACAGGTGGCGCTGCTGCGCGAACTGGCGCATTCCGCGCCGCCGTCGCTGGCCGAGCACTTCTATGCCGGGATGCTGGATGACCCGCGCGCCAGCCGCTTCCTGTCGTCCGAGCAGGTGCAGAGCCGGCTCAAACCCTCGATGCTGCGCTGGATAACCAACCTGCTGACCTCCGGCCCTGACGACGTGGACGCGCAGATCGCCGAGCAGCGCCTGATCGGCGACGTGCACGCACGGATTGGCATCCCGGTGGACCTGGTGATCCGCGGCACGCGCATGCTCAAGCACCAGCTGTACCGGCACATCATCAATGTCGCGCCGCCGCCGTTGGCCAGCGCCACCATCGCGCTGGTCAGCGACCTGTTCGACCTGGCGCTGGAGATGATGAGCCACGCCTACTCCGTTGCCCGCGAGCGCTCGACCCGGCTGGACGCGTCGTACCGGATGTTCTCGCTGATCCAGAACATCGGCACCGAGCGCGAGCGCCAGCGCGCCCTGCTTCTGGACTGGGAGAACGCCCTGCTCTACCGGTACGCCAGCGCCCCGGTCGACGTTGGCACAGCGCCGCAGCTCGCCCAGTCCGAGTTCGGCCTGTGGTTCAGCCACAAGGGCCTGCCCAGTTTCGGCGACACCGCGGAGACGCGGCAGGTGTCGGCGCTGATCGCCTCCATCGATGATCTGGTCAGCAGTCCCGGGGAAAATCCGTCGACGTCGCTGCCGTCCATCCGCGCGCAGCTGGCCCAGACACGCGCGCTGATCGGCATGCTGTTCGACAACATCGGCGCGTTGGAGGCCGGTCGCGACGCGCTCACCAGCCTGCTCAACCGGCGGTTCCTGCCGACCGTATTGCGGCGCGAGGTGGCGCTGGCCAGTGAGTCCTCCGGCGGGTTCTCGGTGCTGCTGCTGGACCTGGACCACTTCAAGGCGATCAACGACGCACACGGCCACGACGGCGGCGACCGGGCCCTGCAGCACGTGGCCGCCAACCTCGCCCAGCACACGCGCAGCAGCGATTACCTGTTCCGCTTCGGCGGCGAGGAGTTCGTGATGGTGCTCGGCTCGGTGAGCGCGGATCAGGCGGTGGCGATCGCCGACGAGCTGCGCGAGCGCATCGCCGCGTCACCGGTGACGATGAGCGACGGCAGCAAGGTCCCGGTCACCGCCAGCATCGGCGTGGCAGTACACGACGGCCATCCGGACTACGAACGCGTCCTGGCACGCGCCGACGCGGCGATGTACCAGGCCAAGCGCAACGGCCGCAATAGGGTCGAGCTGGCAACAGCCGCGATGGTCGAGCCGCCGGGCAGCAGGCTGCTCTCGGCGCGCTGAGCCAAGCCCCGGTCGCACGCGCGCAAGCGAACCGGCAAAAAAAACCGCCGCCCGCATCGCTGCAGGCGGCGGCGCATTACCCGCAGATCAGTAGCGCACGCGCAAGGTCACGCCGTACATCCGCGGCGCGCCCAGGAACGCGTTCCACGAGCCGGGCTGGATCGGCGCGTCGATGCCGACCTGCTTGTAGGTCTCGTTGGTCAGGTTTTGGCCCCACACCTCGACCATCCAGCGCTTGTCCTGCCGGCCCAGGCCCAGGCGTGCATTCACCAGGCCGAAGCCGTCCTGCATCTTCTGCGGGTCCAGGTCCGAGCCGGTGTTGAACTTGGACATGTACTTGCCGCCGATGTTGAAGCGGCCCAGCAGATCGGCGCCCATGTCCCACTCATACGTCACCGAGGCGTTGCCCGACCAGCGCGGGGCGAAGCTCATGGTGTTGCTAGGCAGCAGCGCCAGGTCCGGGTCGGGCAGCAGGTCGTTCCCATACTCGGTCTGGGCGTAGGTCAGGCCGCCCTGCATGGTCAGCCCGCGCATGGCGGTCTGCCACATGACGTCGGCCTCGACGCCCTGCGACACCACCTCGGGGATCGAGCGCACCACGAAGCTGGTGCCCAGGAAGCTGTTGAGCTGGAAGTCGCTGTACTTCTGGTAGAACAGCGCCGCGTTGAACAGCAGGTTGCCCTCCATCCAGTTGGTCTTCAGGCCCAACTCGTAGCTGTCCACGAACTCGCCCGGGAAGGACGTGTCATCCACCGGGGTGATGCCCTGCACGCCGCTGGACAGCCCGTTGGCCGATTGCACGCGGTCCAGGTTGAAGCCGCCGGCCTTGTAGCCGCGTGCGGCCGAGCCGTAGGTCATCACGTCGTCGGACCACTTGTAGGCCAGCTTGAACGTGCCCGACCACTCCTTCTCGGTGCGCGACTGGGTGACGTCGCGGCCGTCGTGGGCGATGTTGGCCCACGGCAGGCACATGTAACCGGCGATGGAGGGCGCAACCGCGGGCACCAGGCCGGCCAGCAACTGCTGCTGCAGCGCCGGCGGCAGGCTGCCGAACCCGTTGATGCGTCCGGCCAGCGCACCGGCGACACGCGCCGCCGGGTTGGCCAGCGTCGCCCCGCACGCCGCGCTGCCGTTGGGGTTGTCGTAGAGGGTGTGCAGCTTCTTCTTCTCGTGGGTGTAGCGCAGGCCCACGGTGATATCCAGCTGGTCGGTGGCGTGGAAGGTGTTGTTGGTGAAGATCGCCGTGCTCTTGGCGTTCTGGCGGTGCTCGTCCAGCGAGCCCAGGCCGCGGAAGTTCGTGCCAAAGGGCTGGCCGCTCACCTGCGACAGGAACAGCGCCGGGTTGGACTGGTCCACCGTCAGCCCCAGCGGTGCCAGCTGCGCCGCAACCCCGCCAAGCACCTGACTGCCGACCAGCGTGGACAGGTAAGGCTCATAGGCCGGACCAAAGCGGTAGGAGTCGTTGCGGGTCAGGTCCTCGTCGGAATAGAACAGCCCGACCATCCAGTCCACCCGGTCGCTGGAACCGGTCATGCGCAGTTCCTGGCTGAAGGTCTCGAACTGGGTCAGCGACTCGTCCTCGTCCGGCGCGCGGTAGAGGATGTCGGCGGCGCTGTAGTCGAAGTCCAGGCCGTTGATGGCCTTCCAGTCGCGCATCGATGTGATCGAGCTGATGGTCGCGCCGTTGGCCCACGGCGACACCCAGTCGATGTTCATCGCCACGCCCTTGTCCTTCAGGTCCTGGCTGGTGGAGCGGTTGGCGTAGCCCAGCCGGCGGTCCAGGTCCACGACCGGGATCACTCCCTCCCCGCCCGGGGTCAGCGCGTTGATGATCGCGGCGGTCGGCCCACGATCGGTGGTCACGGTGATGCAGCAGTTTTCCTCGCGGCTGCTGAAATCCCCGACGAAGTTGATCGACAGGTTGTCCGTCGGCTCCAGCAGCAGCTGGCCGCGGAAGGTGTGGTAGTTCTGGTTGCCGTCGTCGTCCTCGGTGCGCGGACCGGCGCCGAACCTGACGTCGTCCACGCCGTCGCGCTTGCGCTTGCTGGCAAACACGCGGAACGCCGCGTTCTCGCCCAGCGCATCGTTGTAGGCACCGGATACACCGAACAGGCCGTAGTTGCCGACGGTGATCTCGCCCTCCGCGCTCTGGGTGTAGCTGGGGCGGCGGGTGATCACGTTGATCACGCCGGCGGAGGTGTTCTTGCCGAACACCGTGCCCTGCGGGCCCTTCAGCACCTCGATGCGTTCCACCTCGCCCAGGTCGCCAAAACCGACGCTGTTGCGCGAGCGGTACACGCCGTCGATGACTATGCCGACCGAGGACTCCAGGCCCGCGTTGTCGCCCACCGTGCCGATGCCGCGGATGCGCGCGGTGGTCTGCGCCGCACTCTGCGTGCTGGTCACCGTCAGGCCGGGCACCAGCACCTGCATGTCCTTGATGTCGTGGACGCCGCTGTCCTGCAGCAACTGCTCGTCGAGCACGTTGATCACGATCGGTACGTCCTGCAGCGCTTCCTCGCGCTTCTGCGCGGTAACCGTGATGCCCGAAAGCGTGGTGGCGCGCTGCTCCGGCGCATCCCCGCGGACTTCCTGCGCCGTAGCCGGCGCAGAGGCCAGCGAGGCCAAAGCCGACAGAACCGCGACGCCGAGCAATGCGCGTGCTGGCTGAACTACTTCCATGGTGTCCCCTCCCGGATGGGTAGCAATAAAAAACAGTGGCGCGGGACGCCCCTGCAGCTGACCGGACGTGGGGGACTCCGGTCACAAAAGCCGCGCTTGATGCCCGCAGGTGGAAGCTAGCACGTTCCATACGCAATGGAACTGTGTCGCACTTTGGCGGTGACGCTTTCCTTAAACGCCCATCCGCTACAGCCGACCGTCCACCGCCTCCCGCGGCAACACGTACTTCACGTCATAGATGACCGAGTCGAGCTTGCCAAATGCGCGGATCCCGTCCGCTCCCAGCTCGCGGAACTCGTCATGGCCTACCGCGACGATCATCGCGTCGTAGGTGCCGTGCTCCGGGGCGACCATCACCAAACCGTATTCTTCCAGTGCGTGCGCGGCGTCGACCCAGGGGTCGCAGATGTCGACCTGGGCGTTGTACCCCTTGAGGCCGGCAACGATGTCCACCACGCGCGTGTTGCGCAGGTCCGGGCAGTTTTCCTTGAACGCCAGTCCGAGGATCAGGATGCGCGCGCGCACCGGATTGATGCCCTTGTGGACCAGCAGGCGGATCACTTCGCTGGCCACATACGCGCCCATGCCGTCGTTGGTGCGGCGTCCGGCGAGGATGACGTCGGGGTGATGGCCGACTTCCTGGGCTTTGTGTGTCAGGTAATACGGATCCACGCTGATGCAATGGCCGCCCACGAGCCCGGGCCGGAACGGCAGGAAGTTCCACTTCGTCCCGGCCGCTTCCAGAACCTCAAGCGTGTCGATGCCGAGTTTGTTGAACAGGATCGCAAGATCATTGACCAGCGCGATGTTGAGGTCGCGCTGGGTGTTCTCGATCACTTTGGCGGCCTCGGCCACCTTGATGCAGCTGGCCTTGTGGGTGCCCGCGGTGATGACGCTCGCGTACAGCGCGTCGATGAAGTCCGCCGCTTCGGGCGTGGATCCCGAAGTGACCTTGAGAATGTTGGTCACCCGATGCGCCTTGTCGCCCGGGTTGATGCGCTCGGGTGAGTAGCCCGCGTAGAAGACCCCGCCACCGTTCGTCGCCCCCGTGTCGGCGCGGCAATCGCTGGCGAACCGCAGCCCGGACAAACGCTCCAGGATCGGCACGCAGACCTCCTCGGTGCAGCCGGGGTAAACGGTCGACTCGTAGATCACCGTATCGCCGTCGCGCAGGACGCTGCCAATCGCTTCGCTGGCCGCGATCAGGGGCGTCAGGTCGGGCCGTTTGGCTGAGTCAATAGGCGTGGGCACAGTGACGATGTAGACATTGCAGGAGGCGATGTCTTCCAGCCTCGTGGTGAAGCGCAACCGGGTGGCCGATGCCAGCAGCTCCGGTTCCACCTCCAGGGTGCTGTCGTGGCCCGCTGCCAGCGCGTCGACCCGTCCGGCGTTGGTATCGAAGCCGACCGTCCGGTACTGCTTGCCGAACTCCACTGCCAGTGGCAGGCCGACATACCCCAGACCCACGATGGCAATGTGGACCATCTCCTGCGAAAAATGAGGTTGCATTATTAAATTCCCAAAGAAACATATTCCGGAGCAACATGCGGCCGGACCAATTATGACGCAGCTAAAGACAACTCCATACCAAAATAGGCGTCAAGCCGATTCAACGCCGAGTCCTTTCCAAAAGCTTGCGAGCCGCGAATGTCACCTCCGCCAGGAGCAGTCCGGTACCGGCGGCGAACACATTGATGCACACGTCATCTAGACGCACCTCACGCGCGGAGGTCAGCCCTTGACTCAACTCTGCCGCCACGGCCAATACCAGCAACACGGCTATCCCGAGCCATCCGCGTAGATCGCGGCGCAGGAGGCGTAGCAGCAGCGCGAGCCAGACAAAGATCAAGAAATGGACCGCATCCGACAGGTCCCACGACACGCGCGCCGCGATGGCCTCCAGCGACGCCATCCCGCCTGGGCCGGCTGCGGTCTGCAGCCATGCGGTCGGCAGGAACAGCAACGCCGAGATCGCCAGTGCCGACATCACCAGCAACGCCCGGCCGGGCCGCCGTCCGCTCCCCCGCCCCAGCCACAGGCTGACGCCCACGGCGAGCGCCAGCAGCACGCCATCAGTGAGGGTCATGAATGCCGTCGCATCAATGCTCCACCACACCCATCTCGGCCAGCGCCTGCTGCATGGCAACGACGGTCGCGGCGCTGAGGGCCTCGTGGTCCAACGCGAATCGGATGGTCGCCTCGATCAGGCCCAGGTGGGTGCCGCAGTCGAAGCGCGTGCCTTGGAAACGGTATGCCAGCACCGGATGGATCGGCAGCAACTGCGATATCGCATCCGTCAGCTGGATCTCGCTGTCCTTGCCGGGTGCAAGTCCCTCCAGCAGGTCGAATATCCGTGCGTCCAGCACATAGCGACCGACTACCGCCAGCGTGCTCGGGGCGACGCCGGGGGCGGGCTTTTCCACCATCGACGCGATGCCGCCGTGGCGGTTGTCAAAGCTCGGTGCATCCACGATGCCGTAGCTGCCGGTCATCGCGCGCGGGACATCCTCTACGGCAATCACGCTGCTGCCGCTCTGCTCAGCCAGGTCGGCTATCTGACTCAGCGCGCCAGCCCCGTTGCGGTGCCAGATCAGGTCGTCGGGCAACACCACCGCAAACGGCTCATCCCCCACCGCAGCCCGGGCGCACAAGACCGCATGGCCAAGCCCCAACGCTTCAGCCTGGGTCACAAAGACCGCACGCACGCCCTTGGGCAGCACATCGCGGATCAACTCCAGCTGCGCGATCTTGCCGGCTTTCTCCAGCTTGTGCTCCAGCTCGTAGGCCTTGTCGAAATAGTCCGCCACCGAGTGCTTGTAGCGGTTGGTCACGAACACCAGCGTGTCGCAACCGGCCTCGACGGCCTCGTCAACCGCGTACTGGATCAGCGGACGGTCGACAATCGGCATCATTTCCTTGGGCACGGTCTTGGTCGCCGGCAGGAAGCGGGTTCCCAGACCGGCCACAGGAAATACCGCTTTGCGGATGCGCTGATTCTTCATTTAATTCCCTTTGAATGCACTGTCAGTACGACTGTGTTTGATGCCAGCGCCAGGCGCTTTCGATGATCGGAGCCAGATCGGTATGGGCAGGCACCCAGCCGAGCTCGCGACGCGCCTTCTCACTTGATGCAACCAGCACCGCCGGATCGCCCGGTCGGCGCGGCGCAACCTCGTAGCGGATCTCCCGGCCGGTGGCGGCCTTTGCAGCATCGATCACCTCGCGCACCGAAAACCCCTTGCCGTTGCCGAGATTGAACGCGTGGGCGCCGTCATGGCGATCCATATAGTCGAGCGCCAGTTGATGTGCCTGGGCCAGGTCGTCAACATGGACGTAATCGCGCACGCAGGTGCCATCGGGCGTCGGGTAGTCGTCACCGAACACCTTCAGCGCCGGCCCGGTGCCAAGCGCGGCGCGCAGCACGTTCGGAATCAGATGCGTCTCCGGCTGGTGCGACTCGCCAATGCACGCATCGTCACTAGCGCCGGCGGCATTGAAGTAACGCAGCGCCACCGAGCGCAGGCCATAGGCCGACGACGCATCGGCAAGAATGCGCTCGACCATCAGCTTGCTGGCGCCATAGGGGTTGATTGGTGCCTTTGGATGGTCCTCGTCAATCCGCTCCCTCTCCGGTTGGCCGAACACTGCTGCCGTCGATGAAAACACCAGTTTGCCAATTCCATGCCGGCGCATTGCTTCCAGCAGGTTTAGCGTGCCGCTGACGTTATTGGCGTAGTACGCATAGGGCTGGCTAACTGACTCGCCGACCAGCGAGCGCGCGCAAAAATGCATCGCTGCATCAAACCGACGGCCGCCGAGCGCCCTTTCTATGGACGCAGGGTCAAGCAAATCCGCCTCCACCAGCTCACCCCCTTGAACGGCCTCGCGGTGCCCGGTCGATAGATTATCTAGCGTTGTAACCGAAACACTGCGAGCGACGAGAAATCGGGCCATATGGCTACCGATATAACCGGCACCGCCGCAAATCAAAACGTGCATTTAGGTCGTCACCGAAAAGGTATTGGTGGGGATAACTGTACGCCAACACTCTCCATCCACCCCCATAGCTCTCGACCTTTCAGACAAAAACGCGACTGAGAATAAGGGGACGAAGTCTCTCACGGATCGAGATACACATCCTGAGCGCGCCGGCTTCTTTGCCAAAAACAGCGACCGGCGAATTAGGCGTGAAGGATTAAACATTCTTTACAACGAAAAAGATGTCACCTAAAACAGAAGATTACCAACCAACGCAGCAACCTAACCCAAGGATGATCATCGACACCTAACCCTCAATACTGGCGTTTCACTCCCCGGATTAGTACGATGGAGTTCGCCAACTTGCGATATGCGCTCCGTGGCAAGAGAAATCTTAACCATTGGCGCACAACGATTCGAAGGGGTACTCCGGCGACAAAAATGGCCATCGACAAATCCCATAAAACCAGCCAAAACTTCCACTTCGGCTGGTAATAGGCTAAGACCGTCGCCCTATAGCCCAATTTAGCTTTTGCCGTCATTAATGGGGTGGAACGTCTCAACCATTCCGAAGGTGCAAGCGCGCCGGAGTGCCTAGAGGCGCGACCAGCTTCGAGTGCATCCACCCAAACTATAAGGGGCTTATCTATCATTTCAAATCGCACACCCAGATGGTGTGCTCGCAAACAGAAATCTAAATCCTGTCCCTTTCTAAGGGATGGGTCAAAAAGAATTTGTCTTGCCAGGAGTGTTCTCATCACGATTGTGGGAGTTGGCACAAATTGATTGCTAACAAATAGATACTCCCCCATATCCTCATCAACTCCGATACCCCTATCCGGCCGAACCCACAATCGACCCCCCACACCACGGTCCACATACGCTCTTGAATAAACGGCCTGAGCGCCGGTGGACTCAAGATAATGACTAACAATCTGCAGCTTCTCGGGTAAGAAGGCGTCATCTGAATCCAGAAATGCAACATACTTTCCACGGGCGGCTATGATTCCAGTGTTCCGGGCCGCACCGCCCCCACCGTTTCGCTGCCATAAATAAACGAATCTGGAATCTTCAAGCGAATCCACTTGAGAACGCAGCATGTCGCTATCTTCAGAACCATCATCGACGATGATGCACTCAAAATCTGAGAACGTTTGGGCGAGCACTGAATTCAACGAGGCCTGTACCTCGGCGGCCCGATTGTAACACGGTATAATAATGCTAAAAAATGGTTCTTTAGAACTCCAGCCATGTATATCCACACAACACCCATTATCGCTGCTTAGCGTTTCGATGTCAGACCTCATCGTCTATTGCGACCTGCATACCACGCATGCTTAATGACCAGCCACAGCGCATGGGGAGTTGTGGTGAGGTATCTGATAAGTAGCTGCCGAGGATTGGTAACCATCCGATAAACCCACTCAATATTCGCATTCTGCATCCAAAGCGGCGCACGACTATACGCGCCCGTAATATAATTGAAGCACCCCCCACACGTCACTACCCAAGCGGAATTCATTTGAGCTCTATTGCGCACACTGAAGGCCTGTTCGAGCGGCTTCCCGAGACCCACCCAAACTATATCGGCGCCCGACTTGTTTATCTCTGCCACGACATCACCCTCCTCGTCTAACGAGAAGTAACCGTCCCGCCTACCGGCAATTCGCAGCCCTGGGTAAATCCTGCTCAACTCGCTAGCACAAGCCCTGTTAATCTCTTCGGTACCCCCTAACAGATAGAAGGACCGGTCAGCCGAAACCGCGGCCTTCGCGATATCATGTATCAGATCAGTAGTGGCGCTGCGCTCCGCGATCGCAGCCGAACCGAGCCATCTAGAGACAGCCACTAAAAATCCTCCATCGGCGTGAATGAGATCGGCTTGAGCCATCAAATCGGCAAACTGCGATGATGAAGAATAGAGAGAAACGCCGTGGCCATTCGCGTCAAAAACCAGCCTCGGACTAACACCCCCGGGTGGAATTCCGTCCCGAATGGCGCAGTCGCGCATTGCCGCATCAACCAATTGGCCGCGAGATGCCGTGCAAATATCGATGCCTGCGAGTCGCGTGGTTTCCAACTTTGTCCAACCCGCCCCGTTAGCGCGCGCGGTAATATTATCCCCCATAGTAAGAACCCCAATTAAAATCTACGAAGAACAAGCTAGCATCCAGATTATCTCGCGGAACCATCGATACAGCATACGTAATGACCCTAAAAGGCCAAACTAATTCACCTTGAATACCTGCCTTTTAGGTTAAAAACATATGCAAACGAAACCCAAAATAGGATCGTTACAAACGAATTATGAATCAGAAAGACAGGTTCGGATAGCGACGTCAACAAAAGACCGAGAAAAAGTGCGATAAAAACGGCGTCTACACCATCAAGGCGTAGCAACAACAAGGCGCGCACCACGCTTCCAAGCGCCAAGATAATGGCGCCACAAATTAAAGATGCATACAGAAGACCCAAATCCAAAGCCAAATCTAGAAAACCATTGTGAGAATGCGAGACAGCATATCCAAAAAGTCTTGACACATAGAACGAGGCGTACTCGTCCGTTCTCCAAAACGCGGCGAATCCGTACCCCAGTATCGGCCGATCCGCAATAGCCCGTTGCAGATAGCTCCATATCTCAGTGCGGCCCGTAAGAGTAACATCACGCCCGAGAATACTATCGATGCCGCCACCGGTTATTGTAATCAATACGATAGCTAACCCGAACATCGCCGCCACCAGTACTGTAACAACGCGAATCGGAGCTGACATTCTCGACACCGTCAGCACAAGAAAATAGGATAGAAGTGCAACTACACTCGATAGCATGGCTGTGATCGACTGACTGAAGGTGATGCTGAGCGCGCTTGATGCTACTGCTAGAAATGCGAATCTAAAAGATATTGATCCAGATCGTCGCATATATATGGTAAACAGGAGCGCCACCCAAGCATACATCCCCAAGACGTTCTTCTGAGCGTATACACCCCTGGCCGCACCCACGTAAGCGTTCTCCATTCTGGCCCAGTCCGCGCCGAGAACGTAGAATAGCAGGGAGGCTATAACTGGAATGGCGCAAGCAAAAAACACCGATTGAATCCACCGCTCCCTTCCCAGCACGGCAAAAACAGATATTCCGAATAGGAGATTTGCCCCTAATGAATACGTCCGTCTCAATGTCACTTCGCCGTTAACAGACCAAATCGTTGAAATTAAACAGAAGGCAACTAAAGCCAAGCCCCACGCAACGAGGCGCTTAACGTTGCAATTGACTTCTTTTCCTCGAGATTTAACTGATTGAAAGTGCTTAGCGAAAAACATCCCGCCAATCGTCAATTGCAGAACTGATACCGCCGCCCAGAATAACTGAGCAATCGGAGTGCCTTCGCTATCACCCGTGGATTCGCCTAAAAAGAGAAACTGACTTATCAACACCCCCTGGGTTGCGACGAAAATAATTATTGCAAACGCGAACAAATGATTACGATTAATCATCAGATGCATTTCTGTGAACTCGCCTGATATCGCTCAATTGCGTTATCAAAAATGTTCTCGAGCTTAGCTACTTGCAACTTTGCGTTATAGGATTCTTTCGCGACCCTTTGCGCTGCGTCGATTTGACATTGATCGGTAGACAGGAGGGATTCAACTATTTGCTTTGCCATGTCCTCTGGGGAATCACTTGGCACTAACCGGCCGAATCTACCGCCGCCGAGAACTTCAGTCAGGCCGCCGGTGTCTGTCGCGACCACGGGGATGCCTAGAGCCATTGCTTCGGCCGCGACTAGGCCGAACGCCTCCTCCACTCTGCCAATGCGCCTACTAGGGACAACGACTAATCTAGAGGAATTCATAATTTGTAGAGACTCGAAATGGCTTCTCGAACCTAGAAACGAAACGATTTCACCCACCCCAAGCTGTCGTGCCAATCGGCGGAGGCCCGGCAAAGTTGGCCCCGCGCCCACTATATTCAGCCGTACATTTGGAATTTTCCGCCGAATAATTGGCAAAGCCCTTATCAGCACATCCTGCCCTTTTATAGGAACTAGTCGACCGACACATGAGATATAAATTTCACCGCGGCTGGCAAGGTCGGAACCAGGGAGACCTTTAACCCTTTCTATGAGCTCAAGATCGACGCCCAAGTAATGGACTTGCGCTCGTCCCTCTGAAACACCACATTCGATTGCTTTGCGCCGAACGTACTCCGAGCAGCACAAAACAATATCGGCTCTCCTTAAAACGAATCGCCGCCTAACTGCGTACGTAAGATACCGCAATCGCTTCAGTTTAAAAAACCGGAACCATTCGTAACAAACGTCGAATCCGTGAACGCTAATCACATGCGCCACACCATTCTTGCTCGCGAGCGCACTCCCAAACTGCGCGTCCGGGCCGAAATGAGTGTGCACAACATCAATATTAAGTGATGGACCGCCCTTAAATCCGAGTAGCGAAGATAGCCCGGCGAAAAATCCGAACTGTCCGCTATGATCACTCACCCTCACGCACTCATATCGATAGAGCACATTTTTTTCAAACTCAATGTACGGCTCCGACGAAGCGACGTGCTGCATCCGCACTAGTGCGACGCGCAAAGCTCAACCCCTCATCTTGACGGTTTTTGCTGGGTTTCCGGCAACCACTGAGTATGGTGCCACTGATTTCGTTACAACAGATCCTGCGCCAACAACCGCCCCCTTTCCAATCACGAGTCCTGGAAGGATAATAGCTCGCGCACCGATCCATACGTCGTCACATATCTCTACCGGTAGCTCGGGACCATAACCTTGATCACAGATTCTAACGTCACGGTCCATAAACGAATGATTTCTTGAGAATATAATAACCTCCGGAGCCATTAGTACGTAATCTCCGATCCTCACGGGGCCGTGGATTTCCGCTCTAGCGCCGACGCCCGATCCCATGCCGATACTTACACCCCGGCCTGAACCCAGGTAGGCGCGGCGCTCTATGTTTGCGCCAGCGGAAACTTCGGCGAACTTTGACACCACGAAGCGGCGAATTGGTCGGATGTATGAAAATCCGGGAAACGAACTCGATGGTATAAATTGAACGAAGCCATAGTATAGAGCCATCCATATAATCTTCATTGCGATCCCTTTATTAAGACGTATATCAAAACTACGCACGGCAATGCAATCATCCAGCTTAAAGCTGGAACGGACACGCCAATGCGTCGAATCTTCATAGAATTGGTTGCAATCCACAAAACGTACACCACACCCGAGACTAGGGACCCTATGCCCATCCCCCGTGTTGCGCTCCACCCTAGAAGCGAGTACCCAATTAAGCTCCCAAGTAATATTGACGCCAACGCGCCTATTAGCACCTTCTTGCTGCCACCTGAAGAGTACAGTCCAATCCCAAAAACCGTGCCGAGACCCTTCATAAGCGCCCCGAGTGCCAGCATAAGCATTAAAGTACGATCTGGCACTATGCTAGGCGCAACGAGGGGCACCAATAGCGGCGACGCGGCACTAAGTAAAAATACCAGAGCAATGCCTCCGGTAAACACCAACACCTGGAATATGATCAGCTGATGATGCTGCTCCACCTCAGCTAAATCTAGAATACTCCTACGGAAACTTGGGAATATCAACGCTACGGGGGTTATCAATCCTAGGTTAAGGACAGCAACTAACCGTGCGTGAACATAGTAATTTGATACATCAATGTCCAAAGTTCGCGCCAGCAAAATTGCGCGCTCGATTGCGTCCCCTCCGCTCAATGCTGCAGCTGCAAGCGCAATTGGCATTCCGTATCTTGCCGCGCCAATAAATCTCCGTTCTAGCACGGATGAAATCCCGCTACCGCGACACCTCGGAGCGTTTGGCAAGAGAACTAAAAATGTCGCAAACAGCCGGACGACCAAGAGCCCGTGTAGGGTAACCTCACCGTTAATACGCCATAGAATGGCTGCCATACCCAAGAAGAGTGCCGCGCGCCCTGCAGTGACGCGTGCATAGCCGAACGGGTTTTTTAGCCCACGATTTCGAAACTGCTCAGTAACTGCAGCCCCATCTAGCAGGAGATTAGCCGAGATTAAAGCCGCGACCCCCAACCCGAATGCAAAGGATGCCGGTATATATGCTAGAACTGCAAACACACTGACAGATGCCACAGAGCCATTAAGTATTAAGGATGGCGTCGTATGGGATTGTTTAATCGCATCCGCCCTCATTCTCAGCAGCTGATGGTGCGCGCCCAGTGTAAGTAAACCGGGAAGCAAAACTAGGAGCGCCTCCAGCACGGCCCAAATTGAAAGGTCGTGATGATTTAAGGCGCGCGCGATAATAGGGACCAAGAGGAGTGAACAGAGACCTTGAACTCCGGCAGTCAACCCGAAGACCACAATTTGCGCTCTACCCGAAGAAAGACCCTTGGAATACACAAGAGTGCCGATGGTTTTTCTTTTGGAACCGCACATGGCCAAGTTATCTAGTTGGGGCGACTGAAATCCGAAATATATCTTCCGGAACGCGGACAACGAAAATTCTTTGGCAACTGGAGGATTCAATTTTTGTATGGACAGATCGGCTTTGATCGTAAGCTATAAGGCTAGTATGCATGCTTATCAAAAAAGCCCTTTATCGCGGTAATCAAGATAATCCTAAGGTCAAACCACAATGACCAGTTCTGCACGTAATAAAGGTCGTACTCCACGCGCGCTGCCATTTTCTCGACAGTGTCGGTTTCCCCGCGCAGCCCGTTGACTTGGGCCCACCCGGTGATGCCTGGCTTGATCCGGTGGCGCTGCATGTAGTCCTGCACCACTTCCTTGTACTCATGATTGTGCGCAATGGCGTGCGGGCGGGGACCGACGATCGACATGGTGCCCTGCAGGACGTTCCAGAACTGCGGGAGCTCGTCCAGGCTGGTCCGGCGCAGGAACGCGCCAAACGGGGTGATCCGGGTATCCTGCTTGCGCGCCTGGGTGACCTTGCCTTCCGCCTCCTGGTGCACACGCATACTGCGGAATTTCCACACCTTGATCACCTTGCCGTCACGGCCATGACGCTTCTGGCGGAACAGCACGGGGCCCGGCGAGCTCAGCTTGACGCCGATGGCGATCAAAACAAGCAGCGGCGCGATCAGCACGAGGATGAGGCTGGCAAGCACCTTGTCTTCAATCGCCTTGACCAGGTGCCCGTAACCGTCGAGCGGGCTGTCACGCAAATGGATGACCGGCAGGCCGGCAATCTGGCCGATGCTGTGGTTGAGCAGGCGCAGGCCGAACAGGTCAGGCACCAGCTTGATGTCGGCCGTGGAATGTCTCAGCGCGGCCAATGCAGTATCAATCTGGGATTGCGCGCTCAGCGGCAATGCGATCCAGACCTGGTTGATCCGCCGCTCCTCCACGTAGGCAGCGAGCGTCGTCATATCCCCAAGGCGCGGAATGCTGTCGATGCGACCGTTGTCCACTGGCGTGCTGAACCAGCCCTGCACCCGGATGCCCGCCCAGCGTTCGCGCTTCAGCGTTTCCACGATGCGACTGGCCTCGGCGGTAGCGCCCACCACTACTGCTGTGCGCAAATCCAGCCCCTGTTGACGCACCAGTGCGGCGGAGCTGCGACAAAGCAGGCGTACTCCACCAAGGCCGACCAGTGCACCGGCGTACCAGGCGCCCCACCAGACACGCGACACATCGCCGGCCAGCTTCAATCCCACTGCGAACAGCAACCCCGCGGCAAATGCGACCGTCCACAGCCCTGCGGCGCGAAAATACTCGGCGCTCAATGTCGATCCGCGCCAGCTCTGGTACAGCGAAGAGGTGTTGAACACCAGCACCGCAAATAACGTGCCGGCGGCGATGTTGCGCTGGTAGTCCAATGGAATATCAAGTGTTTCAAAGCGGAGCCAGTACGCGATCATCCCCGTCAACACGAGCACGCCGAGGTCGGACGCGCGAAGCATCACGTTGAACAGCGCGGTGTACTTGCTCGGTGTGCGGAGGCGAAGCTGTCCGCCGCTGCGATGCAACTCTGAAAACGCCATGCTCAAACGCTTCCCTGTTGGCGGCTGCCCACGGTCAGCACCGCCAGCACCAAGCCAAACACGACCGCGATGGCAAGCGTCCGCAGCGGGTAGTCGACCAGCGAGTGAGCCAGCGGCACGAATACAGCGATTGCTGCCGCGCCCAGCACCGGATCCTCTTGTTCGCGGTTACGGCGCAATGATATCCACGCAGCAACAAGCAGCAGTCCGACAAACCCCAGAACTAACAGCAGGCCCGGGACTCCCGCTTCGGCGCCAATTTGCAGCAGGTCGTTGTGGGCATGCAACGCGTGCGTCGAACCCATCGCGTCCACCGGCTCAAACGGCGCGTACGCATCCCGGAAGCTGCCCAGACCGCTGCCCCACGGCAGGTAAGCACGCGCCATCGTCAGGCCGTGCTGGACGTACTGCCAACGCAGGTCCTCCAGCGGATCCTGTTCCAGCCGCCGGACGATGCCGTCCCAGGCGTAATAACCGACCGCGAGCACCCCCGCCAAGCCCGCGAGTAATGGGGCGGCGTGCTTTACGGAAGTGCGCGCGGCGGGTCTGCCAACCGGTCGAAGCACCAGCACGCTGGCGACCACCGCTACGCAGGCGAGCGCGAAACCGGTGCGGGAGTAGCTCAATGCTGCAGCCAGGAACAATACGACCGTTAATCCGTACCAGAGGAAGACTAGCGCCTGTACCCGCTGGCGCTGCGCCATCACCCCGAACGCGATTGAGAAAGGCAGCAGCATCGCGAGCAGGTCGCCGAAATGGTTGCGGTTCGCAAAAGTGCCAATGGCACCCATCGGATGGTGGTAGTCGTAGAACCGCAGTGGCGAATGGCTCCCCGCCGCCGCCTGCGCGAAGCCGAGAAGTGCCATGGCTGCCGCGCCCACGAGCGCGACCTGGAGCAACCGTTCGCGGGTATCCACCGACAGCGAGGAAGCGAGCAACCAGCTGGCGCCGAAGGTCGCCAGAGCCGCCAGACTGCGCACGGTGCCCCAGCGGTCGAGCGTCATGGGAAGCCACGCTGGTGCGCTACCTGTAGCGATCAAGTCGCTGATAACGTCGCCACGCTGCGGGAGGACAGAGAACCAGGTTGCTGGAAGCGGAACCAGCTGGAGCGCGCTCAGGGCGATGGCGCCCAGGAGGAGATAAAGCACTGCCCGTTGTAACGCGCTCGCGTGATGGTGACGCCATCGCGTCACGCCAAGCCAAAGCGCAGGCACGGCAAGCAGATGCACAACGGCATCGCCCGTCCCACGTGGCCCGCCTCCAAATGTCATCGCGACAACCAGCAGCGAAGCCGCTGCAACACCGCCAATGAGATCAGGCGTCCCCCCGGCGCCGTCCTTCCGCATCACCTTTTTCGCTCCGTTTTGCTTGCCCGCTAAAGGAACCGGCCGCACATGCGGCCGGGAGCCTTCGCCTTGTTTTCCAGCGCTGCTTAGGGACTGGACGGCGGGTCTTTCTTCTTGCTGCTGCTGCCACCACCGGCGGCAACGGCGACGACGATCAGGCCGCCTGCTGCGGCGGCGATAACGCCGGGCGACACCGCCGCCGAGGTCTTGACCACGCGAACGCCGTCGGCGGTCTTCATGACCGGCTTGCCAGTGGCCGGGTCGATGACCGCCTCGCCCGTGGCCGGGTCAACGACCGGCTGGAGTGAGGACTCCTCAACCAGGAACTCGGCTTCTTCACCCTGCTGGGCGGCCGGCAACGGCTCCGGGGATTGCGCGAAAGCGCTGCCAAATGCGAACGTGGCGGCGAATGCCAAAATCAGATGCTTCATTTATCGTCCCTTGATTCGAGCGCCGCAAAACACGGTCGCGTTGACCGCACAGCATATACATCGACCGCAGCGGCATCAAGCCGAAGCGGCTATCCCCCGGCCACGCGAACTATCTCGACATCGTCGACGTACAGCGTGCCGCGCATTTGGCGCTCGGTGAGATTCCGGCCTGTGTGACGCAGGAGCAGTTGCTGGCCTGCACAGTTGGCATTGATCGCGAAGTCCCCTTCGACCGTCTGCCACCCGCGTGACTGCGGCAGCGCAAGCTCGGCGACGCGGTCTTTGCTGCCCTCGCAGGTCAGTTGCCACACGAATGGACGCGTGCTGCCGGTACGGTTGTCGGCCGACGCCCGCAAGCGCCAGGTGCCTGCGGGCAGCGCGAGTGGCTGGCGAACGTGTGCGAACTGGACGGCACGTCCACTGAACGCGATGGCAAGGGAATGGTTGCCCGAATGCGGATTGCCCGCGTCCGGGCCAATCACCACGCCCGGCATGCTGCGGATCTGCCAGGCAAACCCCTCGCTGATATCGGGATGCTCGAAGCCGCCATCAAATACCGGCTTCGCGGCGCCGCGGACCGCCGGGTCGAGGGAGCTGATCCACGCGGCACGTGCGACCTGCGGGCTGCCGCCGCGCGCCAGCAATGCGACGCGCGCCTGCAGCTCATCATCCTTGAGCGGGTGTCGGGTGGCCAGTTCGTCCAGCATGGCCAGTGCGGGGCCAGGCGGCGTGTCACCCGCCCGCAGGGTCCGGACGAGCGCAGCGCGCCACGGTGGGTCCATCCCGACGCGGTCGATCAAAGCGGCGCGGAACTCGGGGAACTCCAGCAGCGTGAGCATTTGCGCAAATACCGGCGCGCGGATATCGGGAGCCACACGAAGCAACGCGTCCAGATGCGTCACTGCGGCGACGCTGTCGTTGTCGACCAATGCACGCTGAGCCAGCAGGGCCTGCGCCATGCGATCGCGCGGCCAGCGCTCGGTGGCGATCCCCAACAATTTGCCTGCACCGGCGTCGTCCCCTGTGGCCATCGCCACCTGGCCAAGTACCCGGTAGGCGCGCCCATCGATGGGCCGCATGGTCAGAGCCTTGCGCGCGCTTGTCGCGGCGTTTTCAGGTAGTCCGGTTGCAGGGTCCGCGTGATCATCGACCGACTCGATCAGGCGGTCCGGGCCGTACGGGCGCCCGACTGATCCATCCACCCGAGCCAGCTGCACCGCCAAAACGGCCAGGATCGCGGCTGCGCAACACGCGAACGCCGTGCGTAATGCGCCGGCGCGCGACAAAGCGAAGGGGCCTTGCGGCCCCTCGCCTGACACGTCGGATTGTCCGCGCTTACGGGCTGGACGGACGGTCGTCACTCGAGTCATTGATATTGTTGATAATCACGGCGCCAAGGGCGACGCCAGCGGCAATCCACATGGTATTCCGCGCCCCGCGGGCCTTTGCATTGGCCGAGCTTTCCGCCGAGGCGGGCATTGATGCGGGGGTAGCGTTGGCCGACGCAGATTGCGCCGACACCATCTCGACAGCCGGGACGGCTGCCTGCGCGAACGCGCTGCCACTGGCGACCAAGGCAACGACGGCAAACATCCATTTCAAATTCATACTTCACTCCTGAGCGGGGATTGCTGGTTGGATACTTTTAATGCGAACAAAGGCAGCTTAGCAGGACCGTGTATAGGAAGGGTCATCACTTTGCGTCGCTGGCGCCATAACTGTAATAGCTGTAGCCATAGCCCTCGCCCTTGCGTTTGTGGTCAAAACCGGTAAGCAACGTGCCCAGCAGGTGCGCACGGACGCTGACAAGGCGGTCCGATGCGACCTGCAACGCGTCGCTGCGGGTCTTCTCTGCGGAAACTACCAAGAGCGTCGCCTCGACACGGTTTGCCAGCAGCGGCGCATCGGCCAACCCCAAAACCGGAGGACCATCGAGGACGATGACATCGAAATCCCGACGCAGTGACTCGAGCAGTCCCGCCAGACCGTCGCCGGCCAGGAGTTCCGGGGGGCTGGGAGGTAGCGGTCCTGACGTGATCACCGAAAGTGTGCTGCCCGAGACCGGTTGGACCACGTCGCCGATCTGCGCGGCACCCGCCAGCAGGCTGGACAGGCCGACGCTGTTGGAAAGGCTCATCAGACGATGGACAGAGGGGTTACGCAGATCGGCGTCCACCAGCACCACCCGCTGGTCCAGCTGGGCGATGTTGCGGGCGAGCTCCATTGCGGTCGTTGACTTCCCTTCCGACGCGCTCGCACTGGTAACCAGCAGACTATGGGGAAGCCCATGCGGCGTGGAAAACTGAAGCGCGGTGCGGAGTGATCGATAGGCCTCTGCAAACGGAGACCGAGCGTCCTCCGCCGCCTGCGCGGGCGAGATACCTTCGCCCAGCAACGGGATGACACCCAGCACCGGGCGGGGGATCAGTGCGCGCAGCGCGTCCGGGGTCTTCACCGTGCGGTCCAGGAAGTGCAGCACGAATGCCGCCAGCACGCCCAGGAAGCCACCCAACAGCAGGCCGACCGCGAGGTTCAGTGCCAGGCGCGGCGAGTGCCGGCGATTGGGCACGATCGCCGGATCGATCACCGAGATGTTGTTGGCCCCCACCCCGCCGGCGACGCCGATCTCCTTGTAGCGCTGCAGCAGCGCGTCGTAGATCTGGCGGTTGGTGTCGGCCTCGCGTCGCAGGATGTTGTACTGGATGCTGCGGCCTTCCAGGTCAAGCACGTCGCCACGCAGCGTGGTCAGTTGCTCGCGCATCAGCGCTTCCTGACGGACGGCAGCGTCGTAGTCGGCCTTGATGGCGGAGCGGATGTTGGCGACTTCGGTCGCAACCTGGCTGTCGAGCTCCCTGATCTGCCCCTGCAGGCGGACCATATCTGGATATTCCGGCTTGTACACGCCCAGGTTCTGCTGGTACTCGGCGGCCAGTCCGGCGCGCTGCTCGCGCAGCTTCTGGATCAACAGGTTGGACACCACCTGTGGCAGGCCCAGTCCGCTGCCAGTATTGGCATGACGCCAGCGAGACTCCGCCTGTATGCGCTCGTCCTGCACCTTGGACAGGCTGGCGTTGAGCTGGGACAGGTTCTGCGCCGACAGCGATGGTGCGCCCTCGCCCACCGAAACGATCTGCTCGCGCTCGGAGAACTGGACCAGTTCCTTCTCCGAGTCTTCGAGCCGCGCCTTCAGCTGCGCCAGCCGCTCTTCAAGATACTTGGTGGCGTAGGCGGACGCGTCGAAACGGCGCTCCAGATTGCTGGCGATGAAGCCTTCGGCGTAGGCGTTTGCAACGCGCGCAGCCAGTTGTGGGTCGGGCGAGTCGAAGTTGACCTTGACCAGACGCGAGTTGCGCACCGGCTCGATGGTCAGAGCTTCGGCCATCGACTCCACAAGAGCCTGCTCCCGTGCCAGCTGAGCGGCCGCAGGCGCCGCTTGGGCACCGTCGCCCTTGGCCAGGCGCTCATTCACCTTTTCAATGGTCTTGGCAAAGTGCGGATTTTCGACCAGGTTCAGGTCCTGGATGACGCGCTGCGCCAGCGAGCGGCTTTGCAGCAATTCGTACTGGGTCTGGTAGAAGTCGCGATCCTGTGGACTCTCTATCGGTGCCAATCCTTCGAAGCTGGTCACCTTCATGGTGTCGCGTTCGATCTGTACCGTGGTCGCGGCGCGATAGATCGGCGTCGCCAGCAGGGTGATCACCAGCGTCAGCAGCACCACCGTCCCGAGCACGCCCAGCACCAGCCACTGGCGCTCGCGCAGGATCTGCCAGTAGGCCAGCAGGTCGATCTCGTCATCATCCGGCCGTGCGGGTGCAGCCAGGTCCTGCTCGCGGATGCTGCCAGGCGCGACGTTTTCCATCTGGCTGCTCATCGGTAGGCCCTCCACACCGCGACAAACGGCGCAAGTTTGATCAGGTTCTGCAGCGCCACCTTGCCGGTGGACGTGTCCACGACGACGATGTCCTCACCCTGCAGAACCGGGTCATTCAATTTCCCACCGATGATCTGGTCCACGTCAAAGCGGGCGAAATGGCGCACGCCGCCCACGGTGCGGAACACCAGCACGTTCTTGTGGCTGGCTACGGGGTCCAGCCCCTCGGCCAACGCCAACGCCTGTAAAAGGGTCACCTGCGACGCAATCGGGTAGATGCCGGGCTTCGCCACGGAGCCGCTGACGGTGACGCGCTGGCTGGAGAATTCCTTGACGAAGATCGACACCTGCGGATTCTGCAGGTAGCTGGCCGCGTAGCGGCGGGCGACATCGCCCTCCATCTCGGTCACGGTCATGCCGGCGACATTGATGACGCCGATCAGCGGCAGGGACACCTGGCCGGAGTTGTTGACGCGGATCTCGCGGTCTAGGTCTTCCACCTGGAACACCGTGACGGTGAGCAGGTCGCTGGGGCCGATGCGATACTCCGGACGACCGACGGCCTCGGCCACGGGATCACCCTGGGGAAGCACATCCACCGCACCGCTGGCGCCCGGACCTCGACTGGCACATGCGGAAAGAAGCAACGCGCATGCGAGCGCAGCGAATCTTGTCAAGTTCGGCAAAGCAGTGGTTCCCCGGAACGTGCGGCGAGCAGCGCTGAAATGTTGACCGCTAATTATGCCCGACTTGAGCGCAATCCGCGCAGGAAACGTGCCAGCGCCGAACCCGAACGCGGCGCATCCGCGCTGCGGACAGTGAAGCCGGGAGTGGAAAACAACGGGGGAGGCAACAGCTCCGGCGCAGTGTCGGCAAGGATGCCTGCCGGTCGTGTGCTCACCATGTGCGTCGCTTCCTGCGCGCCGACCAGCGCAGCGGCGGCCTCGCGCGCCTCGGCCAGCAACGGCGGCCGGCGCGTCGGGTGATGCGCATCGGTGGCCAGAACCATGCAGTGGCCGTCACCGACGAACCGCTCGCCCCAGTACTTGACGCGCTTGCCGAAGCGACCGGTCATGGCGCCCGCGGTGATCTGCATCCACGCGCCACGGCGGCTGATGCGCTCGAACACGTCGTACTGGTCTTCCACCCAGCTCAGACGCTCCGGGTGGGTGATCAGCACGGTGTAGCCGGCGGTCATCAGCTCGAACACCGACTCCTCGAAACGCGGCGGGGCGACGTGATGGGACGGCTCCAGCAGGAGGTAACGCGAGCCGGCGATGGTCGGCACGCTGCCCCCGCGCAGGCCGTCGCTCAGCCCGGGCACCAGGTGCACGTCAGCGTTGGCATGCAGCCGCAGCGGGATTGAGCGCTGGTCCAGTTCGGACTGCAGGGAGGCCACGGCGGTGTGGATTCCGGCAGCGTCGTTGTCGTACATGCCCGGATAGATGTGCGGGCTGCAGGCGATCTCGCGGATGCCGTCGGCGGCAGCGATGCGCGCCATCTCCAGCGCCATGTCCAGATCGGTCGCGCCGTCGTCGATGCCCGGCAGGATGTGGCAATGCAGGTCAAACATGCAGGAGATTAAACACGTGGGAGATGCAACATGACGGAGTCTCACTGAACAGAAATGCAAAAAGCCCCGGCGGGGCCGAGGCTTTGCATCTGGTGCCGCAAGGCGGAATCGAACCGTCGACCTACTGATTACGAATCAGTTGCTCTACCAACTGAGCTATTGCGGCAAAGAGGCGGAATTGTAGGCGTCCGCATGGGTCTGGTCAAACCGGCGCGCGCCGCGCGCGTGCTTCGCGGACGGTTGCACAGTGCACGCTACGCCTTCAGCGGCCGCAGCTCCTTGGGCAGCGCGAACACCATGTTTTCCGGCTCGCCCTTCAGGTCCATCAGGTTGCCGGCGCCCAATTCGCGGAGGCGGTCGATCACCCCCCGCACCAGCACCTCCGGCGCGGAGGCGCCCGCGGTGATGCCGATCTTGCGGCGTCCGACCAGCCAGTCCGGGTTGATCTCGTCGGCCCCGTCGATCAGGTGGGCTTCCACGCCCTCGCGGTCGGCCAACTCGCGCAGGCGGTTGGAGTTGGAGCTGTTGACCGAGCCCACCACCAGCACCAGGTCGCACTCGCGGGTCAGGTCGCGCACGGCGTCCTGACGGTTCTGGGTGGCGTAGCAGATGTCGTCCTTCTTCGGCCCCTGGATCAGCGGGTAGCGCTCGCGCAGGGCGTTGATAATCGCCCGGGTGTCATCCACCGACAGCGTCGTCTGGGTGGTGTAGGAGACGTGGTCGGGCTGCTCGATCTGCAGTGTGGCCACGTCCTCCAGGTTCTCCACCAGATAGATCCGGCCGCTCGTGTCGCTGGCCTTCCACTGCCCCATGGTGCCCTCCACTTCCGGATGGCCGGCGTGGCCGATCAGCACCATGTCGCGGCCGGCGCGGCACTCGCGGCTGACTTCCAGGTGCACCTTGGTCACCAGCGGGCAGGTCGCGTCGAATACCTTCAGCCCCCGACGGTCGGCCTCGGCGCGCACCGCACGCGAGACGCCGTGGGCGCTGAAGATCACCGTCGCGCCGTCGGGCACTTCGTCGAGCTCTTCGACGAACACCGCGCCGCGCTGCTTGAGGTCGTCGACGACGAACTTGTTGTGCACGACTTCGTGGCGCACGTAGATCGGCGCGCCGAACAGTTCCAGCGAGCGGTTGACGATCTCGATGGCGCGATCGACGCCGGCGCAGAAACCCCGGGGGTTGGCAAGAATCAGGTCCATGCCGTTGATTTTACGCCTTTCGTCCGGACAGCAGGCCAAACAGCGCGATACCGATGGCGCCGCCGACGATTGCGGCGTCCGCGATGTTGAACGCCGGCCAGTACCAGTCCTGCCAATGCCACTGGATGAAGTCGACCACGTGCCCGTGGATCAGGCGGTCGACGACGTTGCCGATCGCCCCGCCGATGACCAGCGCGTACGGCAGCGCGGTCTTCCAGTCGCCGCGCGGAGTGCGCCACAACCAGTAGCCGAGCAACCCGCTGATGCCCGCGGCAAGCACCACGAAGAAGTACTTCTGCCAGCCGCTGGCATCGCTGAGGAAACTGAACGCCGCGCCGGTGTTGTAGGTGCGGTACCAGTTCCAGACGCCCTCGATCACCGGCACGGGAGTGTATTCCGGCAGCGATGAGAGCACCCACGCCTTGCTGAGCTGGTCGAGCACGATCACGACGGCCGACAGCGCCAGCCAGACCAGCGCGTTGGGCTTTACGCCCGCCGTTGCGTCAACGGCCGCCATCAGAACCACTTCCTGTGTTCGCCGTTGCCGTCCACGTTGTCCACGCAGCGGCCACACAGGGTCGGATGCGCGGCGTGCGTGCCGACGTCCTCGCGGTGATGCCAGCAGCGGCTGCACTTGGGCTTGGTGCTGGGAATGGCGATCACCTCGATCTCGGATGCGGCATCGTTGGAGGACATGTAAACGTCGCCGCTGATGAACAGGAAGCGCAGCTCGTCGACGAACGGCGACAGCCAGTTCTGGTCCGCGACGCCGCAGCGCAGGGCGATCTCGGCATCCAGCGCGGCACCGATCTTGCCCTCGGCGCGCATCGGCTCCAGCACCTTGCTCATCTGCTCGCGCAGGGTCATCAGGCGCTTGAAGTCGTCGGCCGACAGCGGCGCGTCGTCCGGCAGCGGGGCCAGGCCGTCGTACCAGGTGGCAAACAGCACATTGCCCTCGCGCGGACCGTTTGCGGTGACGGCCGGCAGGTGGTTCCACATCTCCTCGGCGGTGAAGCTGAGGATCGGCGCGATCCAGCGCACGAACGCCTCGGCGATGCGGTGCATCGCCGCCTGCGCCGAACGCCGGCCCGGCGAGTTCTCCTGCATCGTGTACAGGCGGTCCTTGGTGACATCCAGGTACAGCGAGCCCAGGTCGACGCTGCAGAAATTGGCGAGGATCTGCACGATCTCGGGGAAATCGTAGGCGGCGTAGGCGTCCACGATCCGCTGCTGCAGGCCGTATGCGCGGTGCACGATCCAGCGGTCCAGCTCGACCATCTCGTCGACCGGCATCAGGTGCGTGGCCGGGTCGAAGCCGTGCAGGTTGCCCAGCAGGAAGCGCGCGGTGTTGCGGATGCGGCGGTAGCCGTCGCCGCTGCGCTTGAGGATCTCGTCGGAGACCGACATCTCGTTGCGGTAGTCGGCCGAGGCGATCCACAGCCGCAGCACGTCGGCGCCCATCGCGTCGATGACCTTCTGCGGAGCGACCACGTTGCCGAGCGACTTGGACATCTTGCGACCGGCGGCATCGACCGCGAAGCCGTGTGTCAGCACCTGCCGGTAGGGCGCGACGCCGTCCATCGCCACGCCGGTCAGCAGCGAGGACTGGAACCAGCCGCGGTGCTGGTCGGAGCCTTCCAGGTACAAATCGGCCGGCTTGCGCAGCCCGTCTTCGGGACGCTGCGCGAGCACGCACTCGTGGGTGACGCCCGAGTCGAACCAGACATCGAGGATGTCGGTGACCTTTTCGTAGTCGCCCGCCTCATCACCCAGGAGGCTGGCCGGGTCCAGCGAGTACCAGACGTCGATGCCCTCGGCCTCCACCAGCGCGGCCACCTGGTGCATCAGCTCGACCGAGCGCGGGTGCGGCTCGCCGCTGATGCGGTGGATGAACAGGGCGATCGGCACGCCCCAGGTGCGCTGGCGGCTGATGCACCAGTCCGGGCGGCCCTCGACCATGCCGGCGATGCGCGCCTGGCCCCATTCGGGGATCCACGCGACGTCCTTGATCGCCTGCAGCGCGTCGGCGCGCAGGTCGGCCTTGTCCATCGAGATGAACCACTGCGGCGTGGCCCGGAACGCGACCGGCGTCTTGTGCCGCCAGCAGTGCGGGTAGCTGTGCTCGGTGCGGGTCGCGGCCAGCAGCGCGTCGGTGCCGCGCAGGGCATCGACGATGATGTCGTTGGCCTTCCAGATGTGGTTGCCTTCGAGGGCGGTGTCGCCCATCGGCGGCGTGCCGGGCAGGTAGACGCCGCGGGCGTCGACCGGGTTGATCTGGGCGGCGGTGTACTGCTGGATCAGGTCGTATTGGCGCGCGACCGCGAAGTCTTCCTGGCCGTGGCCGGGCGCCGTGTGGACGTTGCCGGTGCCGTCCTCGTCGGAGACGTGCTCACCCAGCAGCAGCGGGATCTCGCGCTCGGCGTAGAACGGGTGCTGGACGACCAGCGATTCCAGATCCTCGCCCTTGGCGTGACCGTGCACGATGACTTCGTCAACGCCGTAGCGGGCCAGCGCAGCCGCCGCCAGCGTCTCGGCCAGGACCAGCCAGCGACGGCCGCCGTCGACACGCGCGGGGCCCTCGACCAGCACGTAATCGATCGCCGGGCCGACGCTGATCGCCAGGCTCGCCGGCAGCGTCCACGGCGTGGTGGTCCAGATCGGGACCGCCATCTGCACGTCGTCATCGGCGACCGCGCCGAAGCGGGTCGCGAACTTTTCCGCCGACAGGGCCGTGTAGGCGACATCGACCGCCGGGGAGACCTTGTCGGCGTACTCGATTTCCGCCTCGGCCAGCGCCGAGCCGCAGTCAAAGCACCAGTGCACCGGCTTGGAGCCGCGCACCAGGTGGCCCCGCTCGATGATCTTCGCCAGCGAGCGCAGCATGCCCGCCTCGTAGCTGAAATCCATCGAGCGGTACGGGTTGTCCCAATCGCCGATCACGCCCAGGCGCTTGAAGTCCGTCCGCTGCAGTTCGATCTGCTCGGCCGCGTACTCGCGGCACTTCTGGCGGAATCCGACCGCGTCCAGCTTGACGCCGACCTTGCCGTACTTCTTCTCGACGGCGATCTCGATCGGCAGGCCGTGGCAATCCCAGCCCGGGACATAGGGCGCGTCGAAGCCCGACAGCAGCTTGGACTTGACCACCATGTCCTTGAGCACCTTGTTGACCGCGTGGCCGATGTGGATCACGCCGTTCGCATACGGGGGACCGTCGTGCAGGACGAAGGTCTCGCGCGATGCGGTGTGCTCGCGGATGCGGGCGTACAGGCCTTCTTCCTCCCAGCGGGCGAGCGTGAGCGGCTCGCGCTTGGGCAGGTCGCCGCGCATCGGAAAGTCCGTCGATGGCAGGTTCAGGGTGGACTTGTAGGGATTGGCGTTTTTATCGCTCACGCAGTGGCTCGCGGTGTAGGGGTCAGGATGGCGCGCGCCTGCTCGGCGTCGCGGTGCATCTGCGCGGTCAGGGCCGGCAGATCGTCAAAGGTTTCCTCGTCGCGCAGCCTGGCGACGAACTCCACCGTGATCCGGCGACCGTACAGGTCACCGTGGAAGTCGAACAGGTGGGCCTCCAGCAGCGGCTCCGTGCCGTTCACGGTCGGCCGCGTGCCAAGGCTGGACACCGAGGCGATGGGCTCGTCCCCCACCCCGTGCACCCAGGTGGCATAGATGCCCGACAGCGCCGGCGTCTTGCCGCCAAAACGGATGTTGGCGGTCGGATAGCCCAGCGTGCGGCCCAGTTGAGCGCCGCGCACGACCCGGCCACTGATGGCGTACGGGCGGCCCAGCATCCGCGCCGCGGTGGCGAAGTCGCCGGCCTGCAGTTCCTCGCGGATGCGCGTGCTGGACACGCGCTCGCCATCCAGCGTGACCGGCTCGATCGCGCCCGCGATGAAGCCCGGGCTGGCCTGCGCGCCCATGCGCTGCAGCAGCGCCAGGTCGCCGCCACGGTTCCTGCCGAACTGGAAGCCCGGCCCGACCCACACCTCGCGCGCCTGCAACAGTCGCACCAGCACCTCGTTGACGAAATCCTCCGCGCTCATCGAGGCCATGCGCTTCCTGAAGCGCAGCAGCCCGACCTGGTCGATGCCCAGCTCACACAGCCCTTCCGCCTTGGCCCGCGGCGAGAGCAGTCGCGGCGGCGGCGCGCCACGCGCGAACAACTCGCGCGGCAACGGCTCGAAACTGAGGGCGACGGCGGGCAACTTCAATGCCTGCGCACGCTCCACCGCATGGCCGACCAGTGCCCGATGGCCGCGGTGCAGGCCATCAAACGCGCCGATGCAGACCACGCTCCCGCGTGGGCACCGGGTCCCGCCTTCGATATCCCTGAACAGCTTGCTCATCGTCGCGGAGTATAGCCGCCGGGCGGCGCGGCCCGACGTGACCGGCCATCGCTGCCGGGCGGCTCGTGCCGGTTTGCACCCGCTACTGCCGCAGGTGGCGCGGGCGCAGGCCGGCGATCAGCAGCACCGCCCCGTAGGCCGCGCCGCCTGCGGCGATCACGCCCAGCAGGCAGGCCCAGCGCAGCCAGCCGGCCATCGCGGACCAGTCGCCGACCCAGCCGCGCAGCACCAACACCGTGACCGCCATCGCCACCAGCCCCAGGCCGATGCGGGTCAGCCAGCCGGGCCAGCCGGGCTGCACCTGGTAGATGCCGTCGCGCTTGAGGAAATGCCACAGCAGGGACGCATTGATGATGCCGGCGATGGCGGTCGCCCCGGCGATCCCGGCATGCGCGAAGGGCACCTCCAGCCACCACAGCGGGGTGACGATCAACACCGTCAGCAGCACGTTGGCGACCACGGTGATGATCGCCGCGCGCATCGGGGTCTTGGTGTCCTGGCGCGAATAGAACGCCGGCAGCAGCACCTTGCTCAGCATGAAGGCCGGGATGCCGACGCTCATCGCGGTCAGCGCGTAGCCGACCATGCGGGTGTCCTCGGGCGTGAACCGGCCGTAGCGGAACAGCGAGGCGGTCAACGGTTCGGCCAGCAGCGCGAGGCCCAGCGCGGCCGGCAGGCCGACCAGCAGGACCATGCGCAGGCCCCAGTCGAGCGAGCGCGAATAGCCGTCGCCATCGCCGTCGGCGTGCATGCGCGACAGCTGCGGCAGGATCACCGTGCCGATGGCCACGCCGAACAGCCCCAGCGGCAGCTCGGTCAGGCGGTCGGAGTAATACAGCCACGACTGCGCGGCCGGCACCAGCAGCGACGCGAACACCGTTCCCACCAGCAGGTTCACCTGCGAGACCGAGGACGAGAAGATCGTCGGCAGCATCAGGGTCATCACCCGGCGCACGCCCTTGTGCCGAAGGTTGAACTTGAAGCGGGTGCGCAGGCCCAGGCGCGACATCGCCGGCCACAGCACCAGCATCTGCAGGATCCCGGCCAGCAGCACACCCCAGGCCAGCGCCTTCTCCGGCACCTGCAGGTAGCCGGCCAGGAACAGCATCGCGCCGATCATCGCCAGGTTGTGCAGCACCGGGGTCAGTGCCGGAAGGCCGAACTGCTTGAAACTGTTGAGCACCGAGCCGGCCAGGGCGGTCATCGAGATGAATACCAAGTACGGGAAGGTGATCCGCAGCATCTGCGCGGTCAGCGGCACCAGGTCGGACTCGGACTGGTCGGCGAAGGCCAGGAACAGCCGCGCGACCCAGGGCGCGGCGAGGATGCCCAGCCCGCTGACCACGACCACCACCGCCAGCAGCGCGCCGGCGACGTGGTCGAGGAAATCCTGCAGGGCCTCGTCGTCGCCTTTTTGCTTGAGCTCCGACAGCAATGGCACGAAGGCCGAGGAGAACGAGCCCTCGGCGAAGATCCGGCGCAGGTAGTTGGGAATCCGGTAGGCGACGACGAAGGCACTGACCGCGGGGCCGGCCCCGAACAGGCTGGCTTGGAGCCAGTCACGCAGGTAGCCGGCGATGCGCGAGATGAAGGTCATCACGCTGAACACCGCCGTGGAACGCAACATCCCGCCCTGCTTGACCAAACCCGCCGATCCCCGCATACTTTCCGGTCTGATTTTACGCCGTACCATATTCTCTTCTTCCAGCACCAACAATTTTCAGGAATACGCCGTGGCAAACATTAAGTCCGCCAAGAAGCGCGCCAAGCAGACCGTCGTGCGCAATGCCCGCAACGCGAGCCAGCGCTCGATGCTGCGCACCTCCGTCAAGAAGGTGCTCAAGGCCCTTGGCGAAAATGACGCCGAGAGCGCCGAGGCCGCCTTCAAGGTTGCCCAGCCGATCCTCGACCGTTTCAGCTCGCGTGGCCTGATCCACAAGAACAAGGCAGCCCGTCACAAGGCCCGTCTGAACGCCCGCATCAAGGCGCTGAAGGCCGCCTGATCCGCGCGCCGCGCGCCGGCCAACGCCGGCCGCTGCGGCAAACGCGACATCGGTGGTAACAGGAAAAACCCGGCTCAAGCCGGGTTTTTTCGTGGGTGCGGAAGTCATGCGATGCGCGTCGAGCCGTGTCGTGTCAAACACCGGCTCCGCCATCGGGGTGCTCTCAGCCTTGTTCGGCATCGCGGCGTGCGGCGTCGGCGTCCGCCCGGGCCTGGGCTGCGGCCTCGCTGGCCGCTTCCTGCGCGTCGGCCTTCTGGCGGTCGAAGAACGCCATGATCTCCAGCATGATCGGCCAGGTACCCTCGCGGCCGATCGCCGAGGCCAGGAACCAGCGGTCCTGCCAGCCCAGCTCGTCGACGATGTCCTGCACCATTTGCTCGCGCTCGTCCTCGGGCAGCAGGTCGGACTTGTTGAATACCAGCCAGCGGGGCTTGGCCAGCAACTCGGGGTCGTGTTTCTCCAGCTCCCGCTCGATCGCGCGCACCTGGTCGGCCGGGCTCATCTCCACCCCACCCTCCATCGGCGCCACGTCGACCAGGTGCAGCAGCAGCCGCGTGCGCTGCAGGTGGCGCAGGAACTGCGCGCCAAGGCCGGCGCCGTCGGCCGCGCCCTCGATCAGGCCGGGGATGTCGGCGATCACGAAGCTGCGGTATTTCTCGACGCTCACCACGCCCAGGTTCGGATACAGCGTGGTGAACGGGTAGTCGGCCACCTTGGGGGTCGCGGCCGAGACGGCGCGGATCAGGGTGCTCTTGCCGGCGTTGGGGAAGCCCAGCAGGCCGACATCGGCCAGCAGCTTGAGCTCCAGCTTCAGCTCGCGCTCCTCGCCGGGCAGGCCGGGCAGCGCCTTGCGCGGCGCACGGTTGACCGAGGTCTTGAAGTGCATGTTGCCCAGGCCGCCCTTGCCGCCCTGGGCGACCAGCAGGCGCTCGCCATGGGTGATCATGTCGCCGATCACCTCGTCGGTTTCCACGTTCACCACCACGGTGCCGACGGGCACGGTGATGACCGTGTCCTCGCCGCCCTTGCCGTACATCTGCCGGCCGCGGCCGTCTTCGCCGCGCTGGGCGCGGAAGCGGCGCTGGTGGCGGAAATCCACCAGGGTGTTGAGGTTCTCGTCGGCTTCCAGCCAGACGCTGCCGCCTGCCCCGCCGTCGCCGCCGTCCGGCCCGCCCAGCGGGATGTACTTCTCACGGCGGAACCCGACGCAGCCGTTGCCGCCGTTGCCTGCTGAGACCTGGATTTCGGCTTCGTCGACCAGCTTCATGGAAAACCTCGATAAATGGATGCGTGTGCTGCGCGGACGTATTGTGCCCGGGAAACGAAAAGCCCCGCCGGAGCGGGGCCTTCGCAGCACGCTTGCCGGACCAGGCCTGAGCCCGGTCCGCAGCGGTCAAGCGCTGACGACGCTGACGGTGCGGCGCTTCTTCAGGCCCTTGGTCGAGAACTCGACCTTGCCATCGACCAGCGCGAACAGCGTGTGGTCACGACCCAGGCCCACGCCCGGACCCGGATGGAACTGGGTGCCGCGCTGGCGCACGATGATGTTGCCGGCGTCGATCGCCTGGCCACCGTAGATCTTCACGCCGAGGTATTTCGGGTTGGAGTCGCGACCGTTGCGGGTCGAGCCTCCGGACTTTTTATGTGCCATGGCTGCTGCTCCTTACTTCTTGTCGCCACCGGCAATGCCGGTGATCTCGATTTCGGTGTAGTGCTGACGGTGACCCATCTGCTTGCGGTGGTGCTTGCGGCGACGGAACTTGATGATGCGGATCTTGTCCGCACGTCCGTGGCCGACCACCTTGGCACTGACCGTGGCACCCTTGAGTTCGTCGCCGAGCTTCACGCCCTCGCCGTCGCCCAGCATCAGGATGTTGTCGAACTTGATCTCGCTGCCGGCTTCGGCTTCGAGCAGTTCAACGCGCAGGGTCTCGCCCTGCATGACGCGGTATTGCTTACCGCCGGTGACTACCACTGCGTACATGACCATATTCCTCTGTAGTTATTTTTGGTCGCTGCCGCGCCGTCGAGGGCGGACAGAAGCGGAATTGTAATGGGTTCATGGGCTTGGGACAAGCACGCGGGTCCCTTCGCGACGCCGAGGACCCGCAAACCTTCCATTTGCGCCAATTGCCCCCATTTCCTCCACTCAATAAGCTTATCTGTTCGCTTCCGCGCGCTCTTCGCGCGAGCTTCTCCCCCTACCCCACAGGCTTCCTCGATGGCGATGGAATTCATCAGCATCCGCGGTGCGCGGACGCACAACCTCAAGAACATCGATCTCGACATCCCGCGCGACAAGCTGATCGTGATCACCGGCCTGTCCGGCTCGGGCAAGTCGTCGCTGGCGTTCGACACGATCTACGCCGAGGGCCAGCGCCGCTACGTGGAGTCGCTGTCGGCCTACGCGCGGCAGTTCCTGTCGGTGATGGAAAAGCCCGACCTGGATCATATCGAAGGCCTGAGCCCGGCGATCTCGATCGAGCAGAAATCCACCTCACACAACCCGCGCTCCACCGTCGGCACGATCACCGAGATCTACGACTACCTGCGCCTGCTGTACGCCCGCGTGGGCACGCCGCGCTGCCCCGACCACGGCTACCCGCTGGAGGCGCAGACGGTCAGCCAGATGGTCGACCACGTCATTGCGCTGGCCGACAACCCGGCGAGCGCCGAGCAGCGCTACATGCTGCTGGCGCCGGTGATCCGCGAGCGCAAGGGCGAGCATGCACAGGTGTTCGACCAGCTGCGCGCGCAGGGCTACGTGCGCGTGCGCGTCGATGGCGAGCTGCACGAGATCGACGCGGTGCCGCCGCTGGCGCTGCGCTCCAAGCACACCATCGAGGCGGTGATCGACCGCTTCCGTCCGCGCGAGGACCTCAAGCAGCGCCTGGCCGAGTCGTTCGAAACCGCGCTCAAGCTCGGCGACGGCATGGCCCAGGTCGTGTCGCTGGACGATGCTTCTGCCTCCCCGATGCTGTTCTCCTCCAAGTACAGCTGCCCGGTCTGTGACTATTCGCTGCAGGAGCTGGAGCCGCGCCTGTTCTCGTTCAACTCGCCGGTCGGCGCCTGCCCGACCTGCGATGGCCTGGGCATGGCCGAGTACTTCGATCCCGCGCGCGTGGTCGTGCATCCCGAACTGGGCCTGGCAGCCGGCGCGGTACGTGGCTGGGACCGGCGCAACGCGTACTACTTCCAGCTGATCCAGTCGCTGTCCAAGCACTACGGCTTCGACGTCAACACGCCCTGGAACCTGTTGCCCGAGGACATCCGCCAGGCGGTGCTGTTTGGCAGCGGAACCGAGCAGATCGCCTTCACCTACCTCACCGAGGGCGGCACGCGGCACCAGCGCAAGCACCGCTTCGAAGGCATCGTTCCCAACCTGGAGCGGCGCTACAAGGAGACCGAATCGGCCGCGGTACGCGACGAGCTGAGCAAGTACATCAGCGAGCGGTCCTGCGTGGACTGCGGCGGCCAGCGCCTGAACCGCGCGGCGCGCAACGTGTTCGTCGGCGACCATCCGTTGCCGGACATCGTCGTGCTGCCGATCGACGAGACGCTGACGTTCTTCAAGCAGCTGCACCTGGCCGGCTGGCGCGGCGAGATCGCCGAGCGCATCGTCAAGGAAATCAGTGACCGCCTGCGCTTCCTGGTCGATGTCGGCCTGGATTACCTGACCCTGGAGCGCAAGGCCGACTCGCTGTCCGGTGGCGAGGCACAGCGCATCCGCCTGGCCTCGCAGATCGGCGCCGGGCTGGTCGGCGTGATGTACGTGCTCGATGAGCCGTCCATCGGCCTGCACCAGCGCGACAACGAACGCCTGCTGGGCACCCTCACCCGCCTGCGCGACCTCGGCAACACGGTGATCGTGGTCGAGCACGACGAGGACGCGATCCGCCTGGCCGACCACATCATCGACATCGGCCCGCGCGCCGGCGTGCACGGCGGCGAAGTGGTCGCGCAAGGTTCCTACGAGGACATCCTGGCCGCGCCGCGCTCGCTGACCGGCGACTACCTGAGCGGCCGCAAGCGCATCGAGGTGCCGGCCAAGCGGCACAAGCCCAATCCCGAGCAGATCCTGCACCTGCGCGGCGCCACCGGGAACAACCTCAAGGACGTCGACCTGGCGATTCCGGCCGGCCTGCTGACCTGCATCACCGGCGTGTCCGGATCGGGCAAGTCCACGCTCATCAACGCCACCCTGTACGAGCTGGCCGCCAACGAACTCAACGGCGCGGCGCGTGCGGTCGCGCCGTTCCGCTCGGTGGAGGGCATGGACCTGTTCGACAAGGTGGTGGAGATCAACCAGTCGCCGATCGGCCGCACCCCGCGCAGCAATCCGGCCACCTACACCGGGCTGTTCACCCCGCTGCGCGAACTGTTCGCCCAGGTGCCCGAGTCGCGCGCGCGCGGCTACGCGCCGGGACGTTTCAGCTTCAACGTGCGCGGCGGCCGCTGCGAGGCCTGCCAGGGCGACGGCCTGATCAAGGTCGAGATGCACTTCCTGCCCGATGTGTACGTGCCCTGCGACGTCTGCGGCGGCAAGCGCTACAACCGCGAGACGCTGCAGATCCTCTACAAGGGCTACAGCATCAGCGACGTGCTGGACATGACCGTGGAGGACGCGCTGGAGCTGTTTGACGCGATTCCGTCGATCTCGCGCAAGCTGGAGACCTTGGTCGACGTCGGCCTGAGCTACGTCAAGCTGGGCCAGTCGGCGACCACGCTGTCGGGCGGCGAGGCGCAGCGGGTCAAGCTGTCCAAGGAGCTGTCGCGCCGCGATACCGGGCGCACGCTGTACATCCTGGACGAGCCGACCACCGGCCTGCACTTCCACGACATCGAGGCATTGCTGGCAGTGCTGCATCGCCTGCGCGACGACGGCAACACGGTGGTGGTGATCGAACACAACCTGGACGTGATCAAGACCGCGGACTGGATCGTCGACCTGGGGCCCGAAGGCGGGCACCGTGGGGGTAACATCCTTGCCAGTGGCACGCCGGAGCACATCGCCGGGCTGAAGCACTCGCACACCGGGCATTTCCTCGCCCCGGTGCTGGCCCGCGCGACGACCGCTGATGAAGCCCGGAAATCCGACACCGACGACGCCACGCCCCGCGCGAGCAAGACGCCGCGCAAGACTGCCAGGAAGACAAGCAACGCATGAGCGACAAGTCCCCACCCGCGAATCCGGGCAAGCCCGGCGCCAAACCGCGCGCAGCGGCGTCGAAGAAGACGCCGTCCAAAAAGGCTGCGACCAACAAGGCACCGGCGGAACAGCCCGCGGTGAAGAAGGCCGCCGCGCGCAAGACGACCGCGAAGAAGACCGCGGCAGGACAGCGCCCTGCCGAGCAGCAAGGCGCGGCGGAGTCGGCGAAGCCGCTCCCATCAGCGCAGAACGATTCGGGCGCCGCTCCCAGCGCGGATCTGATCCGGGTGCCGATGGCGGTACGCTGGCGTGACCTGGACGCGTTCAACCACGTCAACAACTCCAAGTACCTCAGCTACCTGGAAGAGGCGCGGCTGCACTGGATGATGGGCGTGCCCGGCCAGGGCATGGACGACCACGTGGCGCCGGTCGTGGCCGCCGCCCAGCTCAACTACCGTCGGCCGATCACCTGGCCGGCCGAGGTGGTGGTCGAACTGTTCGTTGAGCGGCTGGGCAACACCAGCCTCAGCATTGGCCACCGCATCGTCGACGACGAGGACCGCTCGATCGTCTACTGCGACGGCAACGTGGTCATGGTGTGGATCGATCGCGACAGCGGCCGTGCGGCCGAGCTGCCGCACAAGGTCCGGGAAGCCTGCTCACGCTGAGCGGCGCGGCCGGTAACGCCACGCAGCCAGGGCGGCGTAGAGCAGCGCCAGCAGCGCGAGGTTGGCCAGCTCCCCGGATACCTCCGCCAGGCTCGCGCCCATCTGGTTGACCTTGACCAGCGCGTTGATCCCCGGCGTGCTGGGCAGCCATTGGGCGATGCGCATCAGCAGCCGTGGCGTGGCCTCCACCGGCCACGACAGGTTGGACAGGAAGAACAGCGGCAGCGAGGTGACGGTGATCAGCTGGAAGGCGCGCTCGCGGGTGCGGAAGAAGCTGCCGAAAAACATCGCAAAGCCGACCACCGCGGCGATGAACAAGGCCCCGGCCAGCAACACGCCCGCCAGGTTGCCGCCGCGGGGGTAATCCTGGAACCAGTACACGAAGCCGCTGAAGTACAGCAGGCTGAGCATCCCCGTCATCGCGAAGGCGGCGGCAATGCCGGCCAGGCCCGGTCGCGAGAGCCGCAGCTGCCCATGGCGCTCGCGCCGGGTCGCCGCCATCACCGCCACGCCGATCAGCAGGGTCTGTTGCACGATCAGCGCCGCGACGCCGGGCACGATGCTGCTGCCATACCCTTCGGCGGTATTGAACAGCGGCCGCTCGATCACCTGCAGCGGCGGTCCCGCCGGCACCCCGGCAAATTGCGCCTGGCTGATCGCCACCTCCTGTCCGAAGGCGGTGATTGCCGTCGCCGCGCCCTGCAGCACCAGGCTCGCCCGTCCCAGCAGGGTGCCGTTGCCGAACAGCGCCAGCCGGCCCTGACCGCCGCGCAGGATGTCGCGCTGGAAATCCGCCGGCACCAACAGAATCGCTTCGGCATCGCCACGCTCCACCATGGTGCGCGCATCATCCATTGATCCCAACACGCCGAGGACGTGGACCGCGCGCACCGCATCGAGCTTGCGCAGCAGGTCGCGACTCAACGGACTGCGGTCCTGGTCGACCACGACCAGCGGCAGGTCAACGGCCACCTGGTGGCGATACGCGGCCGGGTAGAAGAACGAATACAGCAGGATCGCGCCGACCAGCGTCAGCATCGCCACGCGGTCGCCGGCAATCGCGCGCAGGGTCTCGCCGAAGGCGAACGCGAACCGGTTCATCGCCGCCCCCACGCTGCCGGGTCGCGCGAGGCCCGACCCAGCAGGACCATGCCCACGGCGCCGGGAATCACCACGAACAGCAGCAAGGCGCCCAGCGGCCACGCCGAAACCGCCAGCGAGGAGCCCATGTCGAGTTGTTGCGCCTGCAGCTTGAGGTAGGCGGTGAAAGGCAGCAGCGCGCTCCACAGCCGGGTGAACCAGGACGCCCCCTGCAACGGGAACGTCGCCGCCGAGAATGCCAGCGAAGTGCCCGCATACAGCCCCGCCATCGACAACGCCGAGGCCATGTTGCGGGTGGCCGCGACCAGCAGCAGCGCGATCGCCGCGTAAGCCAGATACATCAGCGCCTGCCCCAGCACCAACAAGCCGAAACCGTCGGCCAGGCCGCCGCCGCGCAGCACCGCCAGCCAAACCAGGCTGGCCGCGCCGTAGGCGGTGAACAACAGGAAATACGGCGCCATCTTGCCGAGCACCGCCGGCACCAGGCGGTCATGGCTTTCGCGCAGCCAGGCCTGGATGGTCGCGTCGCGCAGTTCGCGCCCGAATGCCCCCACCATCGCCACGCACAGCGCGAGATGCAGGATGGCCGGGAACAGCAGGGCCAGCAGGAACTGCTCGTAGCTGCGACTAGGGTTGAACAGCACGCTGGTCTGCACTGAGACGGGGGCGGCGCGGACGCTCGCCGGCCCGCGGGTCAGGGCGACCTCGGCCACCGCCAATTGCGCCGACACCGCCTGCACGGCGCTGTCGATGTCGCGCGCCGCCGCTTGGCCTGCCACCTGGTAACTGGCGTTGAAGTAGCTCAGAACCGTGCCACTGCCGTCGCGCTGGATGTCGCGCCCGGTCCCCGCCGGGATATGCACCACGGCATACACCTTCAGCGCGCGCGCCAGGGAAAACGCCTGCTCCAGCGACGCTGGCTGCTCGGACACCGTCAGCCCCGGCGATGCCTGCAGGTGGCGGACCAGCTCACGGCTGGTCGTGCTCCGATCCAGGTCGACCACGGCGACGGGCAGCTCGCGCGGCACTCCTCCGCTGAACAACCACGCCACGATGAAAAGCAGTACGCAAGGGATCCACGTGGCCAGCGCGAGATCCCAGGGACTTGCACGCAGGAAGCGGCATTCGCGGCGTGCCGATGCCAGCAGCGCCTGCATTGGCGTTGCGCGGTCCGCCGTCCCGGCTAATCCGCCGGTGGCCATGCGAACAGGACGCTCATGCCCGGACGGAAGCCGTCGACCTTCTGCGCCGGCCGTACCCGGACCTCGAAACTTTTCACGTCGTAGCCGCTGGACTGGCGGGTCGAACGCCAGGTTGCGAAGTCACCGGCGGGACTGATGAAGTAGACCTCGAACGGCACACCTTCCAGCCCCAGCGCGGGAATGTCGCCGCGCAGCTGCGTTCCCACCCGGATGCCGCCGAACTGGTCCTCGCGCAGGTTGAGCGAGACCCACATGCGGTCGATATCGACCAGGGCGAACACCGGGTATCCGGCCGGCACCAGTTCGCCGACGTCGACCAGGCGCTTGCCGACCTCACCGGCGATCGGCGCGCGCCCCTCGATCTCCAACTGGGCGGCGCCCACCTCGGCCACGGCGCCCTCGGCCTGGCGCACCTGCGCCTGCGCGGCCGCCTTGTCCTCGCCGCGCGCACCGGCAAGGGCCATGTCGTACTGCGCGCGTGCGGCGGCCTCCAGGGCATTGGAGCTGCGCTGCTGGGCCAGGGCCTCGTCACGCTTCTGCCGGGTCATCACGCCTTCGCGGTAGAGGTTATCGACCCGCCGATAGGTGGCGCGGGAGAGCTCGGCGCCGGCACTGGCGCGACGCCAGTTGGCCTCCGCCGCGCGGATGTCTTCCGAGCGCGCGCCCTCCTCGGCCTTGCCGGCCTGCGCGCGCGCCGCGTCCAGGACCGCGTCCGCCTGCGCCTGCTTGGCGGCGACCTCCGGACTGTCCAGCTCGAACAGCACCTGCCCCGCCTCGACCCGGTCGCCCTCGCGCACGAGCAGTTTCGACACCCGCGCACTGATTTTCGTCGATACGTTGATGCTGTCGGCGTCGGCCATGCCCTGCACCACATCGGCCGGCGCGCGGAAGGCCAGCCACAGCCCGGTCACGACCAGCGCGACGACCACCACGATGGCGCCAACGCCCAGCCAACGGCGCGGTCCACTTGGTGGTGTCCTCTTGTTGGCACTCGCGTTCTCGCTCATTGCTGCAGCACCTTGTCCGCCTTGCGGAAGTAGTCGTGGTAGTCCTCGAGCCGCCCGCTGATTTCCAGCAATCGCGCCAGCGCCACGTCGTAGTCGTAGGCTGCCTGCGCGCGCTCGACCATCGCGCCACCCAGCTGCAGGCGGGCATCGATCACGTCCAGCGAGGTCACCTGGCCTTCGCGGAACGACAGCTCCTGCAGGCGCAGGTTCTCACGCGACAGTTCGATGGCGCTGTCCAGCAACAGGTACTGCTGGCGCGCCGATTCCAGATCGTTGTAGGCCTTGCTGACGCCCGAGGTGATCTGGTTGCGCGCCTCGCGCAGTCCGGCCTCGGCGGCGAATTCCTGCTCGCGGGCGGCGGCAATCTGCGCCGGCCGGTTGCTGCCCGACAGGAAGGTGTATTTCACGCCAATGCCGAACGCCCAGTCGGGGTCGGTGATCATTGCGTCCTCGCGGTACAGGTCGTACTGGCCGAAGGCATACACCTGCGGCTTGAGCTTGGCCTGCTGCACCTTGACCCCTTCGCTGGCCTGATCGCCCAGCGCCTGCAGGCGACGGATCTGCGGGTGTTGCGCGAGCGCCTGCTGGCGATACGTCTCGATCGGGGCCGTCGGACTGCTGATCACGAACAAGGGGGTGGTCGGGGCGATGGGCCGGTCGCTGCGCAGCAGGTTGGCCAGCGATTCGCTGATCGTGTCCAGGTCGTTGATCGCGCGCTGGTAGTCACGCTCGGCCTGGTCCCGGGCGACCGTGGCCTGCAGGCGCTGGGCCTTGGTCGCGAAACCTTCGCGTTCGAGCTTTTCGGCATTCTCCACATGGCGCTGCAGCCCGTCGCGCACGTCGCGGCGCACGTCCAGCGCCTGCCGCGCCAGTTGCTGGCCGAAATAGCGCTGCACCAGTTGCAGCACCTGCGATTGCGACTCCAGGTCGCGTTCCGCCGAGGCCTGGCGGACGGCCGCCGCGGCGGCCGCCTGCGCGGCCGGGATCTGCCCGCCGCTGTAGATCGGCACCACGGTGCTCAGCACCGGACGCAGGCGCCAGTCGCGCTCACGGAACTGCAGCGGACTGGGAATGCCAAACGCCTCGGCGACCGGTGCCAGCGAGCCCAGCGGCAGGCTCAGGGTCTTCTGGAACTCCATCTGGCGCACGTCCACCGACACCTCGGGTACGCGCAGCGAGCGGGTGGCGCGGGCGAGGTCGAGCTTGCCGCGAACGCCGGCGTCGGCGGCGGCCAGCGCGTCGGATGACTGCTCCAGCGTGGTGCGGGCTTGCTCGAAGCTCAGTGCGATCGGTGGTGCGACCTGCACCCGCGAGGCCGACTCCTGCGCCCACGCCGGAGCGGACACGCTGATGACAAACAGGCAGGCCAGCACACGCGGCAATACGGGCGGATGGGGACGTTTCGACACCTGGCTCATCGCCGCCCTCTTCGTGGTGTGCACTGACGCCACTGCGCGGCGCCCAACCGGCGCGCGTCCGTCGCGTCGATGCCAGGTCCTATTTTCGGATCCTGAAATCGCCGGAAATCTTCCGTCCGTCATCCAGCTGCAGATCGATCCGGACCTGCTCACCCGCGACCGGCGTGGCCCTGGGTTTCATCAGCATCATATGCAGGCCACCGGGCTTGAGCGTGACGCTGTCGCCGGCAGGGATCACCAGACGCGGGATTGCGCGCATCCGCGCCATGCCATCGTCGAAACGCGTCTCGTGGATGGACACATCCTCAAAGCCCGGGCTGCTGCCCGACACCAGGGTCACCGCCGTGTCGCAGGCGTTGGTGATGGTGCCAAAGCCCGCCAAGACCGGGATGCCGGCGGGCGGCACGCGGATCCAGCCGTCGCTGACTTCCGGCAGGCATTCCACATCGGCCGCGGCGGCCACCGGCGAGGCCAGACTGAATGCGACGGCGACAAGGGAGCCCAGCAGGGAAACGCGGAGGGTGTTCATGCCCTTATGATACCGGCAGGTCGAGACTGGAGTCCGAGATGCGCCGAACGCTGCCCTTCCTTGCCGTTGCCGTTGCGCTCGCCGCGTGTTCCGGCAAGCCCGCATCCGACCCGGAGGCCCCGCCTCCCGCCGCCAAGCCCACGCCGCCGCCGGCAAGCACCGGCGCCAATCCGGAAAGCGGCAGCACGCGCCTGACCATCTACAGCGGCGACTACGAGTCGCTGTCCGGCGATACCCTCGCCCGCGTCGGCATGCCGGGATTCGCGCTGGTCGAACGCCCGCTGCATTACACCCTCCAGTCCGGCGTCAATTCCGTGTCGGCCAATGGCATGCCCCGCTCGATGGACGTCGAGGCCGCCCAGCTGCAGCCGCGCTCGGACGGGATCAGCTTGCTGTCGCAACGCTTCGTCGCCCCGCTGTCAGGCACCGATGAAGTGATCGCCCAGGTGATCGGGCAGCGGATCGTGGTCGAGCACACCGCCGGCACCGCCAAGCAGAGCGACAACGGCGTGCTGCTGGCCGCCAACGACGGCCTGACCCTGGCTCTGGGCGACGGCCGCATCAAGGTGATCCGCGATTACGACAACTTCAGCGTGGTCGATGGCAGCAAGCTGGTGCCGCAGCAGGCCGAGCTGCGCTGGACCGTGCAGGCCGACAAGGCCGGCGACGCCGACTTCCTGCTCAGCTACCCGATGGGCGGCATGGCCTGGCGCGCCGAGTACCGCGCCACGCTGGCCAACGCGGACGCCGACGCCAGGAACTGCACGCTGGCGCTGGACGGCGCCGCCCTGCTGGTCAACCGCGCCGGCGTGGGTTTCGGCAATGCCCGGATCACGCTGGTCGCCGGCGAACCCGCCCGCGCCCGCGCCCGTCCGGAGATGGCGATGAACAGCGCCTATGACGCGGCTGCCACGGCGGCGCCGAAGATGATGGAAATGCCGTCGGTGCGGCAGTCCGGCGAATACCACTCCTACGAGCTGCCCAATGCCATCACCGTCGCCAACGGTGTGGTCGAGCGGGTGCCGCTGTTCGCCCAGCTGCCCGCAGTCACCTGCGAGCGCGCGTACACGGTCGGCCAGCGCGGTGAGCCGTGGATTCCGCCGCGTCCGCTGATCGAGCCGGTCCAGCGCGGACAGACCGGCACCCTGCCGGTTACCGCCACGGTCGCGGTGACCAACTCCAAGGAGGCCGGCCTCGGCCAGCCGCTGCCGGCCGGTCGCGTTCGCGTGTTCGACGGCGAGGACTTCCTGGGCGAGTCGATGCTCGCGCATACCGCCCAGGGCGCCGACATCACCCTGGAAGTGGGCCGCCCGTTCGACCTGCGCGCCGAGCGCGAAGCCACCGACTTCCGTCTGGACCGCGCGGGCCGCACGATCACAGAGTCGTTCGCGATCACCCTGGGCAACGCCAAGGACAAGGACGCGACCATCCAGGTGCTGGAAAACCTGCCGCGCTGGAGCGACTGGCAGATCATCGAGTCCAGCGTGCCGGCGACAAAGAAGGGCGCCAACCAGGTGGAGTTCGACGTGCCGGTTCCGGCCAAGGGCGAGACCGTGTTGACCTACACCGTGCGCTACCGCTGGACCGAGGGCGACCGGCCGTGAGCCACGTCAAGGCCACTTTGCATGGCGACGTGGTCGAGTTGCAGCTGGCCCGCCCGCCGGTCAATGCGCTCGACCCGGCCCTGTGCCGGGAGCTGCACCACGCGGTGTCGTCGGCGATCAGCGAGGGTGCGCGCGGCATCGTGCTGGCCGGCGCGCCGCGGATCTTCTCCGCCGGCCTGGACGTTCCCTACCTGATGTCGCTGGGCGATGACCGCAAGGCCATCAGCGAGGCCTGGCAGGCGTTTTTCGGCGCCGCACGCGCGCTTGCCGCCAGCACCATCCCGGTGGTCGCGGCGATCACGGGCCACGCGCCGGCGGGCGGTTGCGTGTACGCATTGTGCTGCGATTACCGGATCATGGCGGCCGGCGATTTCCGCATTGGCCTGAACGAGACGCGGGTCGGCCTGGTTGCCCCGGAAGGGGTGCAGCGGCTGATGCGGCGCGTGGTTGGCGCGCACCGTGCCGAGCGCCTGCTGGTCGCCGGTGACATGGTCGACGCCGATGCCGCGCTGCGGTTCGGCCTGGTCGATGAACTGGTCGACATGGGTCCGGAGCACGACACTGCAGCCCTCGTCGCCCGCGCTCACGAGTGGCTGCAGGCGCTGCTGGCCCTGCCCCACGACGCCATGCGCCACACCCGCGAGATTGCCCGCGCCGAGGTGATCGAGGCCCTGCAGCCGGAACACATCGGCCTGGAGGTGTTCGTCGACGCCTGGTTCGAGCCGGGCACGCAGGACGCGCTGAAGGCGCTGGTGGCGCGGCTGGGCAAAAAATAGGTCTTCGGGTGGGCGGTACGTAACCGGGCACTGGGGGCAGGGGCGAATGCCCTTGGGTGCGAATGTCCCCCGGCACCGATGAAGCCGGTGCCTCCTCCTTTATTTCGCACCCAAGGGCATTCGCCCCCGCCGTTGTATGACGGTGGTTGTAGAAGCGAAAGCCCAGCCGTTCGATGCCCGCGTCCCGCTGCGATCTGACAGCGGGACCTGTGGGCCTTCGGGGCGAAATAAAGGAGGAGGCATCCGCCACAGGCGGGTGCCGGGGGACATTCGCCCGGAAGGTCGGCAGGTCGCGCCCTCGACCGCCCCGGCCCAGCAGGTCACAGTCTGCGCGCTGGCTACGCGCCGGTCGCGACGGGGCGCGTGGGGTCCTCGATCCAGCCGCTCCAGGAACCGGTGAACAGCTTCGCGCCCGGGAGGCCGGCATGCGCCATCGCCAGCAGGTGATGGCAGGCGGTTACACCCGACCCGCACATCACCACTACTTCGTCCGGATCACGACCGTCGAGCAGATCGGTGAACTCGTCCCGGAGCGCGGCCGCGGGCTTGAAGTGTCCGTTCTCGAGGTTGAGGGAATACGGCCGGTTGATCGCGCCGGGGACATGGCCGGCGACCTTGTCGATCGGCTCGACCTCGCCGCGGTAGCGTTCGCCGGCGCGCGCGTCGACCAGCATGCCGCCGGCGGCCAGGTGCGACTGGACCTGCGCTGCATCGAGCAGCAGCGCCGGGTCGAAGTCGGCGTGGTAGGCCGCCGGCGTTGGCGCGACGGGGGCACCGACCTCCACCAGGCAATCCTGCTCGGTCCAGTGCTTCCAGCCGCCGTCCAGCACCGCCACGTCGCGATGGCCGAGCGCACGCAGCAGGAACCAGGTGCGTGCGGCGGAAAGCCCACCGTCGCCGGCGTCGTAGACGACCACCTGATGCTGAGGAGTGATGCCCCACTCGCCCAGCCTGTCGGTGAACTTCGCGGCGGTTGGCCAAGGGTGGCGACCGCCGGGGCGGGAATGGTCCGACAGGTCGCAGTCGAGGTCGGCAAAGTACGCGCCGGGGATGTGGGACTGCCAGTAGGCCTGCTCGCACGCGGCCGGATCGGCCAGCGATGAGCGCGCATCCAGCACCACCACGTCGGGCCGGCCGAGTGCACGGGCCAGATCTTCCACCGTCACCAGGGTCTGCCAGCGCGGCATGGAAGGGGAACCGGACTTCGACCCGGAAGTCGAATGGGAAACCTGATCGCTCATGTCACGTGCTCCAGTCGCTGCCGCAGGTTCATCAGGATAGAGGCGGTCACGCCCCAGATGCGCTGGGCCGGATAGCGGTACTCCCAGACCTCGCGCTTGCGGCCACGGTAGTCCACATGCTTGCCGACCAGGTTCCCCGGATCGAGCAGGAACGCTAGGGGCACCTCGAACACCTCGGCGACCTCGCCCGGGTCGGCATGGATGCGGTGCGCGGGATCGATCACCGCCACGACCGGGATCACCCGGAAGCCGGTGATGGTGAGCAGGGGGTCGAGCAGGCCCAACGGCGTGATCTGCGCCGGGGGCACGCCGATTTCCTCGTCGGTCTCGCGCAGCGCGGCGGCGACCGCATCCACGTCATCTTCCTCCACGCGGCCGCCGGGAAACGCGACCTGCCCGCCGTGGTGGCGCAGCGCATCGGTGCGCCGCGTCAGCAGGACCTGGGTGGCATCGGGTCGCGGTACCAGCCCGACCAAAACAGCAGCGTCGAATTGCGGGTCCCCGGGCAGCAGAAGATCGTGCAGCTCAGCCAGGTTCCACGCGGGACCGGTGGGTGGCGATTGCAGCGGATGCAACGCGCGTCGCAGCCGACCGCCGGCATCCAGCCGCGCGATCAGTGCCGCAGGGCTCATCCCCGCCCTGCCTCGCGGTCCGGCAACACCACGTCCATCAGGTGGGCGCGCTCGCCATCGTCCATCTGCGACCAGCGCGCGATCTCATCGCCGGTGCGATGGCAGCCGTCGCATCGCCCGCGCTCATCCAGAACGCACACGCCGGTGCAGGGAGTGAGCATGGGGGGCAAGGGCTGGTACACGGCAACACTCCTGAAAGCGCACGAACTCCAAAGGCCACAAATGCGTTGCGCCGGACGGGGCCGGCGCAACGTTGGGACGGTTCGCGGACCAGGCCGCGGTCATACCTTTACTTGACGCTGACCAGCTTGATCTCGAACTGCACCGCCATGTTGGGCGGAATGCCGGTACGCGGATCGGCACCGTAGGCCTTGTCGGCGGGCAGGGTGACTTCCCACTTGGAACCGGCGGGCATCATCTGCAGCGCTTCGCGCATCGCCGGCATCTCGACTTCCGACAGCTTGATGTCGGGCATCGGGCGCGCCTGCGAGGCTTCGCCTTGCTGACGCTGGCCCCACGGGAACGGACCGGCGACTTCCAGCGAGACGGTGCTGGCGGCGGTCGGCTTGGCACCCTTGCCCGCTTCGATCACGCGGTACTGGACGCCGCTGGGCAGCGCCTGCACGCCGGCCTTGGCCTTGTTCTGGGCGATGAAGGCGTCGCTGCGGGTCTTGTTCTCAGCGGCTGCGGAATCCCAGGCCGCCTTGGCCTTGGCCTGCTGGCGCTTCTGCATGTTCTCCACGGCGCTGCGGAGCTGGTCGACGGGCACGGCCGGATCCTTCTTCGCGTAGCCGTCCTGCAATCCCTTGGTGATGGTGCCGACGTCGAGCGCTTCGCCGCTTTCGCTGGCATTGCGTCCCAGGTCATAACCGAGCGCGTAGCTCAGCTTGCCCTTTTCGGATGAGGTGTCCTGGGCGAAGGCTTGGCCTGCGGTCAGGGTCAAGGCCGCAACGGCGACCGCAATCAAACGCAACTTCATTCGGTAAAACCTCCGGAGGTGACGCGAAGCGGACGCACCGCCCCGATTGGGATGCCACGCCGGTCAACAGCCCCGGGCGGACACGCTAGGATAACGACGCAAGGGCTTAACCGCCACTGACGACCCACGTCCGACCATTGCTTGGCCGGCAAGTTCCGCAAACCACCCGTCTCTCTTTTTCCCGGACCCGATCAATGCGCGAAAACGCCGCCTCCGCCATCGTCACCGTCGCCGACCACGCCGCCGTGCGCGTGATCACCGTCAACCGCCCGGACAAGTTGAACGCGCTGAATGCCGCCACGCTGGATGCGCTGCACGCGGCGTTCGACGTGGCCGACAGCGATCCCGGCGTGCGCTGCGTGGTGCTGACCGGCGCGGGCGAGAAAGCGTTCGTGGCGGGCGCCGACATCAGTGAGATGAACGCATTGACGCCGGTCCAGGGCCGCGATTTCTCGCTGCGCGGCCAGCGCCTGATGCGGCACATCGAGAAGCTCGGCAAGCCGGTCATCGCGATGGTCAACGGGTTCGCACTCGGCGGCGGGCTGGAGCTGGCCATGTGCTGCCACCTGCGCATCGCATCCGACAAGGCCAAAGTCGGCCAGCCGGAGGTGAATCTGGGGCTGATCCCGGGCTTTGGCGGCACCCAGCGCCTGCTGCGGCTGGCCGGACGCGCGGCCACGCTGGAGCTGTGCCTGGTCGGCGCACCGGTGGACGCTGCCCGCGCGCTGGAACTGGGCATCGTCAATCGCGTCGTTGCCGCCGCCGAGCTGCACGAGGAAACCATGAAGCTGGCCGGGCAACTGGCGGCGTCCGCACCGCTGGCGCTGCGTGGGGTGATCGACTGCGTCAACGTCGGCGGCGAGTGCGGGATCGAGGAAGGCCTCGAGTACGAGACCGCGCAGTTCGGCCTGATGTTCTCCACCGACGACATGCGCGAAGGCACCAGCGCGTTCCTCGAGCGTCGCAAGCCGGCGTTTCAGGGCAGCTGAAGGCGGTGGATCCGGAGGTCGCTTGTGCTTGCGGTTGCGCGGATGCGCGCGGCAGCGCCGTCCATCCGGTCAACAACGCGCTGGCGGTCGGCGATCTGGACCGTGCCTTTACGCTCGGGCTTTTGGACGTCGTCGCCTGCCCGGCGTGCACTGACTGCTGCCATGCGTTGCTGGATCGCATACAGGACGAACGGCGCCAGGCATTGGCCGCCCGGGCGCGGTATCGCCAACGTGAAGCGAGGTTGGAGCGTCGGCGCCTGGAGCGCGAGCAGCGCCGGGCGGCGCTCGCGGTAGCCGCCGAGGACCCGCCCAAGACGACGGTTGCCGGCGCGAGCAAAACGGCGCGCCCGTTCGAGGCGCCACGCGTGGCCAGCCCGGCGCTGCCGGCGGTCGCTGCCGCCGCACTGGCGCGGGCACAGGCAAAGGTGGCGGCGCGCGCACAGGCAAAATCGCCGCGCGCATCAGGCACCCCGAATCCGCCCAAGCACGGAGACCCCGAGCCTTGAGCACCCCCGCCCGCCGCAAGGCCCGCCCGCGCTCGAAGCTGCGCAAGGCCGAGATCGAGGAGATGTTCGCCCGGCTGCGCCAGCTCAACCCGGAACCGACCACCGAGCTGGAGTTTGCCAGCCCCTACGAACTGCTGGTGGCGGTGACGCTGTCGGCCCAGTCCACCGACGTGGGCGTCAACAAGGCGACCCGGAAACTGTTCCCGGTCGCCAATACGCCGGCGGCGATGGCGGCCCTCGGCGTGGAAGGCCTGAAGCCCTACATCGCCACCATCGGGCTGTACAACACCAAGGCGGCGAACGTGGTGGCCATGGCCGAGCTGCTGCTGGAACGGCACGACGGCCAGGTGCCCAACGACCGCGCGGCGCTGGAAGCCCTGCCCGGCGTCGGCCGCAAGACCGCCAACGTGGTGCTCAACACCGCGTTCGGCGAACCGACGATGGCGGTCGATACCCACATCTTCCGGGTGTCCAACCGCACCGGCCTGGCGCCGGGCAGGAACGTGCGCGAGGTCGAGGACCTGCTGGTCCGCGTGATTCCCGACGAGTACCGGCGCGACGCGCACCACTGGCTGATCCTGCACGGGCGCTACGTGTGCAAGGCGCGCGCGCCGGACTGCCCGCATTGCGTGATCCGCGACATATGTCGCTATCGGGACAAGACTCCCGGCGAGCCCGACGCGCCACCAAGCGCCGCGCGCGCGCTCCAAAGCCAGGGCTGAATCGGGCGCACACGCGGTCGTCGCCCCATTGCCTGCGTCCCCGTGCTGCCTTTGTCATATCGCTGCAATGTTGCCTCGCCACACTGCGGGCACTTTCCCGATATGACCTTCCGCCCCATGCCCATTGCCCGCAACCGCCTCGCCCTTGCCCTGCTGCTGGCAGGCGCCGCACCGCTCGCCCATGCCGAAATCGCCATCGATGTGATCGGTGGCTCGGAGATCAGCTTCGAAGGCCTTATCCAGGCCGATTACAACCACTTCGGCAGCGACGTCGCCGACCTCAATGGCGATGCGCTGGACGGCCGCAATGCCGACCAGGAACTGCGCCGCGCCGAGCTGGTGCTCAAGGGCAAGGGCCCGGGCAACATCGACTGGGTGATGGGCTATGACGCCAAGGCCGACAAGTGGCTCGACGTCAATGCGAAGTACAAGCTGGGCGGCAACAAGCAGCACTACGTCCAGATGGGCCAATTCAAGCAGCCCAACAGCCTGGAGGAGCTGTCGTCGACCAAGAACAACGACTTCATCTCCAAGGCCACCATCACCAACAGCTTCGCCACCGGTCGTCGCCTGGGCGCGGCCTACTCCTATGGCAGCGGCCCGTTCGCCATCACCGCCAGCTACTTCGGCCGCGAACTGACCCGCAACAAGGCCGCCGGGGACGGTTACGGCGTGCGCGGCGCATTTGCGCCGATCAACCAGGACGGCACCATCCTGCACTTCGGCCTGTCGTACGTGAACCGCGATGTCGATGGTGACGCGATCAAGTTGTCGGCCAAACCCAATGCCGACCTGACCAAGGCCAGCCTGGTCAGTACCGGCACGCTGGCCAACGCGGATCGCATGTCGACGATCGGGCTGGAGAGCTTCTGGGCACGCGGGCCGGTCAAGCTGCAAGGCGAGTACATGCAGGTCGACGTCGACCGCTACGGCGCGGGTGCGGCCGACTTCCGCGGCAGCGGCGGGTACCTGAGTGCCCTATGGAACGTCACGGGCGAAGGCTGGAAGTACAAGGACGGCGTCCCCGGCACCGAAGCCCCCAGCGAACCGGCCGCCGGCATGTGGCAGCTCGGGATGCGCTACGACACCATCGATCTGGACGACGGCGCCGTGCAGGGCGGCCAGATGGACGCGATCACCGCCGGGGTGAACTACCACTGGCGCTCCAACTTCAAGCTCGCGCTGAACTACGTGAAGGTCAACAGCCAGCGCGCCGGCATCGACGACAACCCCCACATCACCGAAGCCCGCCTGCAGTTCTTCTGGTAAGCGACCGCCATTCCTGCCGCCGGCTTGACCCCTCCCTTCCTCCTACCCACCTTCCCGGAGCCCTCCGTGTCCCAGTTCCGTACCCTCCGTTTCACCGCGCTGGCCCTGGCCGCCGCGCTCTGTGCCAGTGCGACGGCCTCCGCCGCCGAGATCACCGGTGCCGGCGCGTCCTTCATCTACCCGGTCATGACCCAGTGGTCGGCCGACTACGCCAAGGCAACCGGCAACCGCGTCAACTACCAGTCGATCGGCTCCGGCGGCGGCATCGCCCAGATCAAGGCCGCCACGGTCGACTTCGGTTCCTCGGATGCCCCGCTCAAGCCCGAAGAACTTTCCAAGCATGGCCTGGCGCAGTTTCCGTCGGTGATCGGCGGCGTGGTGCCGGTGCTGAACGTGCCCGGCATCGCCGCCGGTGCGCTGAAGCTTGATGGCGACGTCCTGGCGGACATCTTCCTGGGCAAGATCGCCAAGTGGAACGACCCGCGCATCGTCGCCACCAACTCGGGACTGAAGCTGCCGGACCTGAAGATCACCATCGTCCACCGCTCCGACGGCTCGGGCACGACCTTCAACTTCGTCAACTACCTGTCCAAGGTCAGCCCGGCGTGGAAGTCCCAGGTCGGTGAAGGCACCTCGGTGAAGTGGCCCGGCGGCATCGGCGGCAAGGGCAACGAGGGTGTCGCGGCCTACGTCAAGCAGATCAAGGGCGGTATCGGCTACGTCGAGATGTCCTACGCACTGCAGAACAAGATGGCCTACTCGCGGCTGAAGAATGCCGCCGGCAACTACATCATCCCGAGCGACAAGACGTTCTCGGCGGCTGCCGCCAGCGCCGAATGGGGTTCGGCCGATGACTTCTACCTGGTGATGACCAATGCCCCGGGCCAGGACGCCTGGCCGATCACCGCCACCAACTTCATCCTGATGTACAAGCAGCCCAAGAATGCCGCCGGAGCGCGTGCGGCGAAGGAGTTCTTCCGCTGGGTCTATGCCAACGGCGACCTCCAGGCGAGCAAGCTCGACTACGTGCCGCTGCCCGACGCGCTGGTCCGGCAGATCGAGACCTACTGGTCGAAGGACATGGCGTATTGAGTGGCATCTGAGCATGTGCGGTGCGCAACGGGCCTTCGGGCCCGTTGTGCTGTCTGCGCGGTGGAATTGCGCGACACCCGGCGCGGTAATGTCCGGATGAGCCGCCATCCGCCGTAGTTGGCATGGTGAATACGGCGCAGTCCCGCCGAATAACCGCACGCTCGGAGCAAGCACACATGAATGACGAAGGTCTCATCTCCCGGGTCAAGTCCATCCTGTTCGACCCGCGGCGCACCTGGCCGCTGATCGGCGAGGAACCGGCAACCGTCGCCGGCCTCTACACCCGATACATCATGATCCTGGCCGCGCTGCCGGCCATTTTCACCTTCGTCAAGACCAGCCTGATCGGCTATAGCATGTTCGGCGCGACCATGCGCACCGGCATCGTGGCCGGCCTGCTGGGCGCACTGCTGACCTACGCGCTCAGCCTGGTCATGGTGTATGTCGTGGCGCTGATCATCAACGCGCTGGCGCCGAGCTTTCGCGGCCAGAAGAACCAGGTGCAGGCGCTGAAGGTGATCGCCTACGCCTACACCGCGGCCTGGGTCGCCGGGATCGCCGTCATCATTCCGTGGCTGGGCGGCATCATCGGCCTGGCCGGCGGGATCTACTCGATCTACCTGCTGTACCTGGGCCTGCCGCACACGATGAAGAACCCGCCGGAAAAATCGCTGGCCTACACCATCGTGATCGTGGTGATCACGCTGGTGCTGAGCCTGCTGATCGGCGCGGTGGTCGCCGGGGTGACCGGCATCGGCGCAATCGGCGCGGGCGCCGGCGCGCTGGGCAAGAGCTCCCACAGCTCCAGCGTCGTCTTCGACACGGACACCAAGCTGGGCCAACTGGCTGCGTTTGGCGAGCAGATGAAGGCCGCCGGCGAGCGCATGGAGGCGGCCGAGTCGCGCAGCCGCGGCAAGGACGGCAGCGGTGCCAAGGCCACCGCCGCTGACGGCCGCTCGCGCGATGCCGACATGGCGTCCGCGGAAGCGGCGATGGCCGCACTGTTCGGCGGCAAGGACGGCAAGCCCCTGGAGGCGCTGGAGCCGGAGCAGCTGAAGGGCCTGTTGCCGGCATCGATCGCCGGGATGCCGCGCACCGGCACCAGCGCCAGCCGCGAGAGTGCCATGGGCATGCAGGTCAGCAACGCCTCGGCCGACTACGCCAGCGAGGACGGCCAGCGGCGCCTCAAACTGACGCTGTCGGACGCGCCGATGATGGCCAAGATGGGCGCATTCCGCGGACTGATGAGTTCGGAGTCCTCATCGGAGACGCAGGACGGCTTTGAGAAGACCTACACCCGCAACGGTCGCCACATCGAAGAGGAGTGGAACAGCCGCAGCGGCCGGGGCGCCTACGAGGTCATGGTCGGCAGCCGCTTCACGGTGAAGGCCGAGGGCACCGCGGAGAACTTCCAGCAGATCCAGTCCGCGGTGGAAAGCGTCGACCTGGCCAAGCTGGAGGCCGTGGCCAAGGCGGGGGCCGAGCAGCACTAGCTTCGGGCGCGAAGACAGCGTCGCGGCGGGTCATCACCGCGGCGAACCATGGAAAAAGGGCGCCCTCCCACCGGAGGCGCCCTTTTTCCTGTTCAGCCTCCCAACCTCACGGTCATACGCCGGTAACACAAACGTCCTTTCATGGTGCCAACGCCGGCCACGCCGGCCCTGACGAGCCGCCCATGAAACCCAACCGCATTGCCGCCCTGTCCTTGGTCTTCGCTCTTGCCGCCGCCGCTATCGGCTGCACGGCGCCCACCGACGGCAGCACGTCCGACGCCAACTCCGGCGCCGCGGGTGCCGCGCAGATCACCGGCGCGGGTGCGACCTTCATCTTCCCGCTGGTGTCGCGCTGGTCGGCCGACTACCACGCCGCGACCGGCCACCAGGTCAACTACCAGTCGATCGGCTCCGGCGGCGGCATCGCCCAGATCACTGCCGGCACGGTGGACTTCGGCTCCTCGGACGCACCGCTGTCAAGCGCCGAGCTGGCCCAGGCGGGCCTGGGTCAGTTCCCTTCCGCGATTGGCGGCGTGGTGCCGGTGGTCAACGTCGCCGGCATCGAGCCGGGCCAGTTGCGCCTGACCGGACCGCTGCTGGCGGACATCTACCTGGGCAAGCTCACTACCTGGAACGATCCGGCGATCGCAGCCCTCAACCCCGACCTGGCGCTGCCGGCGACCGGCATCAGCCTGGTCCAGCGCTCCGACGGTTCGGGCACGACCTTCAACTTCACCAACTATCTGTCCAAGGTCAGTCCGGCGTGGCGGGACGCTGTTGGCGAAGGCAAGTCCGTGCAGTGGCCGGCAGGTGTCGGCGGCAAGGGCAACGAGGGCGTGGCGTCCTACGTCCAGCAGATCGACGGTGCGATCGGCTACGTCGAGCTGGCCTACGCGATCCAGAACGCCATGTCGCACGCGCTGCTGCAGAACGCCGCCGGCAACTTCGTCGCGCCGAACGCCGACAGCTTCCAGGCCGCGGCCGCCACCGCCGACTGGGCCGGCGCCAGCGACTTCAACCTGGTGATCACCAATGCGCCCGGCGAGCAGGCCTGGCCGATCACCGCAACCAATTTCATCCTTATGCACAAGCAGCCGGCGGACGCGGAGCGCAGCCGCAACGCGCTGGATTTCTTCCGGTGGGCGCTGCACAACGGCCAGGCGCAGGCCGACGCGCTGCATTACGTGCCGCTGCCGGCGCCGCTGGTGGACCAGGTGGAGCGCTACTGGGCCAGCGAATTCGGTTTCACCACCGACGCCCAGTGACCCGCCGCCATCCATGAGCACGAGCGTCCTGACCAACGCCGGCATCCTTGCGCGCGACACCGCCGACGCACGCAACGACCGCTGGTTCCGCTACGCGCTGGCCGCTGCCGTCGCGCTCGTGCTGTTGCTGCTGGCCGGCGCCGCCCTGTCCATGCTCTGGGGCGGCCGCGCGGTGCTGCAGGCCAGCGGCCTGGATTTCTTTTTCTCCGCCGACTGGAACCCGGTGCAGGGCCGGTACGGGGCGCTGGTCCCGATCTTCGGCACCCTGGTCACCGCCGCCATCGCGATGCTGCTGGCCGTGCCGCTCAGTTTCGGCATCGCCTTCCACCTCACCGAGGTCGCGCCGCGCTGGCTGCGCGGCCCGGTGGGCACCGCGATCGAGCTGCTGGCGGGCATCCCGTCGATCATCTACGGCATGTGGGGGTTGTTCGTGCTGGTGCCGGTCATGACCCGCCATGTCACGCCGTGGGCGAATGAGCACCTCGGCCCGTTGCCGGTGATCGGCCCGCTGTTCCAGGGGCCGCCGATCGGCATCGGCATGCTCACCGCCGGCATCGTGCTGGCGATCATGGTGGTGCCCTTCATAAGTTCGGTGATGCGTGAGGTGTTCCTGACGGTGCCGACGCGGCTGAAGGAGTCGGCCTACGCGCTGGGATCGACCCGATGGGAAGTCAGCTGGAACATCGTTCTGCCCTATACCCGTTCGGCGGTGATCGGCGGCATCTTCCTGGGCCTGGGCCGGGCGCTAGGCGAGACCATGGCAGTGGCGTTCGTGATCGGCAACTCGACCCGCTTTACCGCCTCGCTGCTGGAGCCGGGCACCACCATCGCGGCGCTGATCGCCAATGACTTCGGCGAGGCCACCGGCGAGTACCGCTCCGCCCTGCTGCTGCTGGGCTTCGTGCTGTTCATCGTCACCTTCGTCGTGCTGGCGCTGGCACGCGTCATGCTCGCCCGCCTGGCGCGCCGGGAGGGCAACTGATGACCGCGCTTCGCAACGACGCCGTCGCTGACGCGCTGTATCGCCGCCGCCGCATCGGCAACGCGCTGGCGCTGGTGCTGTCCAACCTGGCTACCGCGATCGGCCTGATCTGCCTGGGCTGGATTTTGTGGACGCTGCTGGCCAAGGGCCTTGGCGGCATCGAGGTGGCACTGTTCACCCGCGACACGCCGCCGCCGATGACCGGGGGCGGTCTGCGCAACGCGTTTTTCGGCAGTGCGGTGATGTGCCTGCTGGCCATCGCGATCGGCACTCCATTGGGGATCGCCGCCGGCACCTGGTTGGCCGAATACGGCCGCGGCACCCGCGTCGGCACGGTCGTGCGCTTCGTCAACGACATCCTGCTCTCCGCACCGTCCATCGTGCTGGGGCTGTTCGTCTACACGCTGGTGGTGATGCGCACCGGCGGCAATTTCTCCGCCATCGCCGGCGCCATCGCCCTGGCCTTCATCGTCGTGCCGGTGGTGCTGCGGACCACCGACGAGATGCTGCGGCTGGTCCCGGGCCAGATGCGGGAGGCGGCCCTGTCGCTCGGCGTGCCGCACTGGAAGGTGGTGCTGCAGGTGATGTTCCGCTCGGCCCTGCCCGGCGTCATGACCGGCATCCTGCTGGCGCTGGCGCGGATCTCCGGGGAGACCGCGCCGCTGCTGTTCACCGCCTTCGGCAACCAGTACTGGAGCACCGACCTGACCGGCCCGATGGCCAGCGTTCCGGTGGTCATGTACCAGTACGCCAGCAGCCCCTACCAGTCCTGGCAGGACCTCGCCTGGGCCGGCGCGCTGGTGCTGACCACCTTCGTCCTGCTGACCAGCCTGGTCGCCCGCGCCATCGTCGCCCGGCATCGGGTCGCGCATGACTGACGCCCGTCCCATCCCGTCCCCATCCCGTCCCCATCCGATCCCCATCCGATCCCCCGAGGCACCACCGATGAACGCCACCGCCGTGCTCGACCTGCCCCGCTCTCCCGCCATGCGCGCGAACCCGATCGCCAGTGCGAGCGTCCTGGAGCGGGCGACCCGGCCGACCCCGCTTGCGGCCGACACCGCGCACGCGCCGCCAAAGCTCGATGTCCGCGGGCTGGATTTCCACTACGACCGCTTCCATGCGCTCAAGGACATCCACCTGTCGATCCCGGAGAAGCAGGTCACCGCGCTCATCGGCCCGTCGGGCTGCGGCAAGTCGACGCTGCTGCGGGTGTTCAACCGGATCTACGCGCTGTACCCGAAGATGCGTGCGACCGGCCAGGTGCTGCTGGACGGCGCCGACATCCTGGATCCCCGCTACCCCTTGAACCGCCTGCGCAGTCGGGTCGGCATGGTCTTCCAGAAACCGGTGCCGTTCCCGATGACGATCTTCGAGAACGTCGCCTACGCCATCCGCCACCACGAGAAGCTCTCCAAGGCGGAGATGGCGTTGCGCGTGGAGCAGGCCCTGCAGCAGGCGGCGCTGTGGGAGGAGGTCAAGGACAAGCTGGGCGCCAGCGCGCTGGGACTGTCGGGCGGGCAGCAGGAGCGCTTGTGCATTGCCCGCGCGGTCGCGCTGCGGCCGGACGTGCTGCTGCTGGACGAGCCGACCTCGGCACTGGACCCGATCTCCACCAGCCGCATCGAGCAGCTCATCGCCGGACTCAAGAACGAGTTCACCATCGTCATGGTGACGCACAACATGCAGCAGGCGGCGCGGGTGTCGGACTACACCGCCTTCATGTACCTGGGCGACCTGGTCGAACACGACGCGACCGCGACGATATTTTCCAATCCCTCGCAGCGCCAGACCGAGGACTACATCACCGGGCGGTTCGGATGAGCACGAACGCGATGGACGGCTCAGGCTCCCGGATCCTGCAGGGCCACGATGCGGAACAGCTGCGCCTGCTGCAGGAAACCCTGCGCATGGGCGAGCTGGCAGCGGTGCAGCTGGAGGGCGCACTCGCCCTGCTGGCCCGCAACGACCCTCCGGCGGCCATGCGGCTGATCGCCGCAGACGCCGCCATCGACGCGCTGGAGCAGCAGATCAGTCACGACGTGATGCAACTGGCCCTGCACGGGCCGATGGCGCGCGACCTGCGCGGCATCCTGGCCGCGTTGCGCATCACCTCCGACATCGAGCGCATCGGCGATTTCGCGGCCAACCTGGCCAAGCGTTCCACCGTGCTCGGCGACACCCTGCCGCGGCAGCGAATCGCCACGCTGCAGGGCATCGGGCACCTGGCGGTGACCCAGTTGCGGGAGGTGATGGCGGCCTATCGCGACCACGACGCCGAAGCCGCGCGCGCGGTGAGGGAGCGCGATGTGGCCATCGACCGGGCCTACACCGCGGTGTTCGCGGAATTGCTTGGCGACATGATGGGCGACGCGGCAACCATCCCGGCCTGCGCCCACCTGCTGTTTGTCGCCAAGAACCTGGAGCGGATCGGCGACCACGCCACCAACATCGCCGAGAACGTCTGGTTCCTGGTCCATGGCGATGACCCGCTGCCGCCGCGCGAGAAACGCGACCACAGCAGCACCCTTGCGGCCGGCGACGCCAGCAACCCGGCGCGCTGACCGCCGGATTGCCGGAGCGGCTCGGCACGTACTTGGGAGCGCCCGCGCGCACCGGGGCGTTCGCCCGCCTCTGCTACGCTTTCCGCCATGACCGACGCCGCGCCCTCCGCCTCCACGCCAGGTTTGCCTGACGCCCCCACCATCTCGCCGCTGGCCACGCGCTTTCGCGGCTTCCTGCCGGTGGTGGTGGACGTGGAGACCGGCGGTTTCGACTGGAACCGCCACGCGCTGCTGGAGATCGCGGTGGTGCCGGTGGACATCGACGAGAGCGGCCTGCTGGTTCCGGGCAAGACGGCCAGCGCGCACGTCATTCCGGCGCCCGGCCTGGACATCGATCCCAAGTCGCTGGAGATCACCGGCATCGTGCTGGACCACCCGTTCCGCTTCGCCAAGGAAGAGCGCGCCGCGCTCGACCACGTGTTCGCGCCGGTGCGCGAGGCGCTGCGACGGCACGGCTGCCAGCGCGCGATCCTGGTCGGCCACAACGCGCACTTCGACCTGAACTTCCTCAACGCCGCGGTGGCGCGCACCGGCCACAAGCGCAATCCGTTCCACCCTTTCAGCGTGTTCGACACGGTCACCCTGGCCGGGGTCGCCTACGGGCAGACGGTGCTGGCGCGGGCGGCGGCGGCGGCCGGCATCGAGTGGGATGCCAACGAGGCGCACTCGGCGGTGTATGACACCGAGCGCACGGCCGAGTTGTTCTGCCAGATCGTCAATGCGTGGCCGACGCCGATGCCGGGCGTGGCGCCGCTCGCCCGGGCACCTGCGTCGCGCTGAGCTTTTGGCAGATCCCGGTTTGCGACCGCGGGTTTACGGGGTCGCGAGTTTCAGGCCGACCATGCCGGCGATGATCAGGGCGACGCTGCCGATGCGCAGGGCGTTGACGGGTTCGTCAAACAGGACAACACCAAGGATCACGGTGCCCACGGCGCCGACGCCGACCCAGATGGCGTAGGCGGTGCCGACGGGCAGGCTCTTCATCGCGATGCCGAGCATCCACACGCTGATCGCCATCGCCACCAGGGTGCCCACCGTCGGCCAGAGGCGGGTGAAGCCTTCGGAGTACTTGAGGCCGATGGCCCAGGCGATTTCGAACAGGCCGGCGGTGAGGAGGATGATCCAGTTCATGGGGGGTGACTCTTGGGAGGCGCTTGTTGGTAGCGCGGGGAGGCGTCTGCCGGGTATCCCGATCAGTCGCTCCACGATATTCGCTTGGTGATCGGGACACCCGGCAGACGCCAGCGGTATGGCGCGATGGTTACGCGGGACGTTTGGTGGTTATGCCGGAAGCGCCTGCCGGGTGCTCCGTCCAGTCGCTCCACGATATTCGCTTGGTGGACGGAACACCCGGCAGGCGCCGCCGATAGGCTGCGGCGGCGGCGGAAGAAATCAAAAACCGGGGTAGCGGGTACCGGGTGTGGATGCCCTTGGGTGTGAAGTAAAGGAGGAGGCACCGGCTTCATCGGTGCCGGAGGACATTCATACCCAAGGGCATTCACACCCGGCGCTCCGTGTGGCGATGGTTCCGGACCCGCAAACCGGGTCAGCCGGTGACGCGCTGACGGACGGCTTCGAAGAGGGTGACGCCGGCGGCGACCGAGACGTTCAGGCTTTCCACGCCGGCACCGCCGTCGGCGCCGGGCATGGGGATGTTGACGAGCTGATCGCAGTTTTCGCGGGTGAGGCGGCGCAGGCCGTCGCCTTCGCCGCCGAGCACCAGGCCGACGTTGCCGCGCAGGTCGACGTTGTACAGGCTGCCTTTGGCTTCGCCGGCCAGGCCGTACAGCCAGACGCCCAGTTTCTGCAGGTCGCGCATGGTGCGGGCCAGGTTGGTGACCGGGAGCACGGCGACGCTGTCGGCGGCGCCGGCGGAGGTCTTGCGCACGGTCGCGTTGACCTGCACGGCTTTGTCCTTGGGAAAGATCACCGCGGTCACGCCGGCGGCGGCGGCGCTGCGCAGGCAGGCGCCCAGGTTGTGGGGGTCCTGGACGCCGTCGAGGATCAACAGCAAGGCGCGGCCTTCGGCGGCGGTGACGAGGTCTTCCAATTCGTTCTCGTCCCAGGTCTTCGCGGCTTCATAGCGCGCGACGACACCCTGGTGGCGCAGGCTGCCGGCGACGCCGGAGAGCGCCTGCTGGTTGACCCGGCGCACGTCGATGCCGAAGCGGCGGGCGGAGCCTTCGATCTCGGTCAGGCGCGGGTTCTTGCCGCCCGCCTCGATCAGGACCTCGCGCACGTTGTCGGCGTCGTGCTCGATCGCGGCGGCGACGGCGTTGATGCCGGCGATCCATTGTTTCTGGCTCATGGGGGTCGGGAGCAGATGGGGGGCGGCCATTGTAGGCGGGCGCGTTGACGCCTGCCTCATGCGGCCTGCCTATAGTCCGCCCATGCCCGAGGGTCCTTCGATCGTCATCCTGCGCGAGGCCGCTGCGAAATTCGCCGGCCGCAGGGTGCTCAGCGTCTCCGGCAACAGCACCCAGGACATCCAGCGCATGCGCAACCTGACGGTGGTCGCGGTGCGCAGCTGGGGCAAGCATTTCCTGCTGGAGTTTCCGCGCTTCAGCGTGCGCATCCACATGCTGCTGTTCGGCAGCTACCGCATCGACGAGGACAAGGGCACGCCGCCGCGACTGTCGCTGGCCTTCAGCAAGGGCGAGGTGCTGAACTTCTACGCCTGTTCGGTGCGCTTCCTGGAAGGCGACCTGGACGATCATTACGACTGGAGCGGCGACGTGATGAGCGACGACTGGGACCCGGCCGCCGCTCGGCGCAAGCTGCGGGCGAGGCCCGAGGCGCTGGCCGCCGACGTGCTGCTCGACCAGAACGTGTTTGCCGGCGTGGGCAACATCATCAAGAACGAAGTGCTGCACCGCATCCGCGTGCACCCCGAGAGCACCGTCGGCGCCCTGCCCGCGCGCAAGCTGGGGCAGCTGGTCACCCAGGCGCGGGATTACAGCTTCGACTTCTACCACTGGAAGAAGGCCTTCCAGCTGAAGAAGCACTACCAGGTCCACACCAAAACGATCTGCCCGCGCGACGGCACCCGCCTGAGCTACCGCAAGCACCTGGGGGCGGCGCAACGCCGCGCGTTCTGGTGCGACACCTGCCAGCGGTTTTACGGTTAGGGTGGCGGTCGGACCGTCGGAGGGAACCAACATGCTTGTACGCCTGCTCGTCGTCGCCCTGCTGTGGGCCGCCTGCACGCCTGTACTCGCGCAGCAGAAAAACCTGCGCGATTACGGCATCGAAGTGGGCGTGCTGGCGCCCGGCCAGTGGAACGCGATCACCGATGTGCCCGGCGTTGCGGTCGGGCATACGACGCTGGTGCGCGGGAAGAACATCCGCACCGGCGTCACCGCGGTGCTGCCGCATGCCGGCAACGTCTTCCAGGACAAGGTTCCGGCCGCGGTGTACGTGGGCAACGGCTTCGGCAAGCTGGCAGGCTCCACGCAGATCGTCGAGCTCGGCACGCTGGAGACGCCGATCATCCTGACCAACACCCTGGGCGTGCCGGTCGCGGCGGACGCGCTGATCGACCACGCCTTGTCGTATGCCGAGAATGCTGACGTCGGCTCGGTCAACCCGGTGGTCGGGGAAACCAACGACGGCCATCTCAACGACATCCGCGGCCGCCATGTCACCAAGCGCGACGTGCTGGCGGCGATCAAATCGGCCGCTGGAGGCCACATCGCCCAAGGCAATGTCGGCGCCGGCACCGGCACGGTCGCGTTCGGCTTCAAGGGCGGCATCGGCACGTCCTCGCGCAAGCTGCCCGGCAACCTGGGCGGGCATACGGTGGGCGTACTGGTGCAGACCAACTTCGGCGGCGTGCTGAGCGTGGACGGCGTGTCGATCGGCAAGGCGCTGGGCAAGCACTACCTGAGCGATGCGCTCAACGACTCGCCCGACGGCTCGTGCATGATCATCGTCGCCACCGACGCACCGCTGGACGCCCGCAACCTGGAGCGGCTGGCCAAGCGCGCCATGCTCGGGCTGGCCCGGACCGGCGGCATCGCCTCCAACGGCAGCGGCGACTACGTGATCGCGTTCTCGGCCAACGAATCGGTGCGCGTGCCGCACGACGCCGACAGCCCGACCCGGCAGCTGACCGTGCTGCGCAACGACGCGATGTCGCCGTTGTTCATGGCCGCCATCGAGGCGACCGAGGAAGCCATCCTCAACTCGCTGTTCCGGGCCGAGACCACGGTGGGCCGCGACGGCCACGAGGTCAAAGCGCTGCCGGTGGATGAGGTGCTGGGGATCATGGAGGCGCAGGGGTATCGGTTTTGAAGCTGCCCCGCCCGCTCTCGCCAGGCGGGGCTGCCGTTTCCGGTCAGTGACCCTGCTGACGGACCTTGATCGTGTGCGGCGCCGAGCTGCCGCCGGGGGCGTCCAGCTCCCCGACCGAGATGGTGATCACGGCGCTGCGCGGCGCGATGTCGGGCAGCGCCACCGGGTTGATCTTCCACTCACCCTTCGAGTTGGCCTTGCTTGTAAACGTTCCCAGGTCCGTCGTTCTCGCGGGGGTGCGCTTGCCATCACGTGGCCGGAGCGAGTCGAGCGCCTGCGTGACCTTGACCTGCAGACGACTGCCGGGCGCAGCACTGCCGCTGATGGCCAGCTTGTCGTCGACGCTGGCGCCGCTTTGAGGCTCGGTGATCCTGGGCTGTGGGCGAAGCGCCGCCGCGACCAGATTTGGATCCATCTTCCCCATCCGGCTTTCAGCCATCGCGAGTTCCTCGGGGCGGTCGACCAAGATAGCTGCCCTGACCTTTTCGGCCTGGGTCGGCTCCCGCCGGGGCGGCACCTCGATGGACACCTCGCGCAGCGTCTCGTGCGAGGCGAGCGACTGGTCCTCCTGATGGCGCTCCCGGGCTGCGATCACAACCCGGGCGTTGACGTAGCCAGGCTCGGTGTAGCCAGGTGCGGAGGTTGTGACCGTCCAGTTTCCGGAGCGATCGATAGTCGCCTTGATGCCCGCGGAGGAGTTCTTGTGCTCGTACGTGGGGTTGCCCTCGGTGGCGTAGATCAACTCGGTCCTGACATCAATGGTGTTGCCCGGGGTACCCGTACCGGTGACCCGGAAGTTGCCCTCGCGTTTGAGCAGGGTACCTGGCGTCGGCGTCTGGATGACCGGCGGTCCCGGCGCGACCGGCAACGGTTCGGGCTGGGATTGGGGGTACACATCGAAGGTGACCGTCGGGGACCACGCGTCGCTGATGTGGGGCTGGTTGTGCTCGTTCTTCCAGCGCACCGATGCCGTGATGGTATAGCGGACGTCCTGCCAGCCACGCTGCGCCTTCGGCAGGTCCATGGTCACCGACCAGTTGCCGCTGCGGTCAGGACCGATGCCCTTTGAGACGCTCTTGTCACTGACACGCCGCCCGTTCTTCACATGCGACATCTGGACCTTGACCGTTCCAGTGGCGAGATTCGACGCGGTGCCGCGGATCGTGATCCGCGATGGATCCGGGAGCCGCGAACCCGGCGTGGGCGACGTGATCTGCGGCGGCTGCGGCGCAGAAGAGACGGTTCCCTGGGCAAAGGCCAGGGGTGCTGCAAACGCCAGCATCAGCAATGCGGCCAGGCGCGCTGCCCTGCCGTGTGGGCGGTGGTTCAATGTTCCTTGCATGTGATCGTTTCCAAACTGAGTGGGTTCCAGCTATCCAGTACGAGGCAGTGCCGGCAATCCGGACATGACGTTGAATAGGGATCACGCCGCCTTCCGGTGCTCGTAGTGCGGGTGTTGTCTGTCGTCGAAGATCGCGTAGAGCGCCGACAGATCCTGCGGATCCGGGTTGAGCCAGGCGTCGATGTGTTCGGGTTTGATGTTGATGATCGTGCGGTCGTGACCGGCGGCTGCCACCTCGGGCTCGGGCTCGTCGGTGATCGCCGCAAACGACAGCAGCTCCTCGTCGCCGTCGGTCCAGCGCGACCACAGGCAGGCGACCAGCATCGGCTCGCCGGTGCGCGGCTCGAACTCCAGCACCTGATTCCCCTCCGGGGTGTCGACGTTCTCGTAAAACCTGTCTGCGACCATCAGCGCATGGTGGTGCCCGAACTGTGCCTTCCAGAATCCTTCCAGGCTGTCACGGCGGGCGTTGTAGGTGCCGGGAAACTTGCGGTCGTAAAACGCCGGCTTGCCGGCCGGCCGGCACTGGTAACGCATTGGTTTGACCACGCGCGCGCCGTCCTCCCACACCATCACGGGCGCGACCATGCCCGGGAATATCCGGCTGTCGCGGGGCAGCAACGCGGTGCGCCGCAGGTCCGCCAGCCGGCCCTTGATCTGCGCGATCCGGCTGGTGGCGATGCGCACATCCTCGGTGGCCTTCTTCGTGGTCCGGGTCTGCAGCGTCCGCTGGGCGTCGTTGAGACGCTTGACCTGTTTGAACAGATCCTGCTCCAGCCGCGTCGCCTCGTCCTGGTTGTATTGCTGAATCAGGGCGTGGATCTGCTGCTCCTCCGGCGAGGTCGGGCGCGCAAACGCCGCGTCCATCGCAAACGGGATCTTGATGCGGTCACCGCGCTTGCGATCGACATACAGCCGCACGAACGTGTTGATGTCCATTCGGGCATCAAAGCGACGGGTGTACCGCTCGTAGTCGGCCCACACCTGGGCGCTGAAGCACATGGCTCTGGTCTCGCTGTTGGTCCGCGTTGACGGCGATCATCCGCGCGGCACCGTTAACACGTCGTCCCGGTGCGTTGCGGTTTGCGGATCTGCGTTCGATCGAAAATTGCATCGCTTGAGCTGCTGGTAGCGGGTGGCAGCGCGCGTTTGCGACGCTTATTGCCGATGGGGTTTCACGATGCCTTGGCAACGACGACCCCACAGTAACGATCTCCCTACCCAGCGAGGCTACGACGATGCTCAAATCCACTGTTTTCTGCGCCAGCCTGATTGTTGCCGGCAGCGTAGCGGCGCAAGCCACGAGCCTGACCCAGGCGGAGGCCCAGGCGAAGCTCACCGAGGCCGGCTACCAGCACGTTCGAGACGCTGAAATGGACGACGGGTTCTGGGAGGCGGATGCGCGGCGCGCCGACGGCACCTGGGTGGATGTTCGCGTGCATCCGGTGACGGGCAAGGTGTATGCCGAAGACACCACCCCCAAGCTGGATGCCGAAGCTGTCAGCCGCAAGCTCAAGGCCGCCGGCTATACCAACGTGCGCGATATTGATTTCGACGACGGTGTCTGGGAGATGGACGCGCGCAACAAGGCCGGCGTCAAGGTGGACCTGGCAGTGGATCCCGATGACGGTGCGGTGTTGTCAGAGCGCGAGGATCGCTGAGCTCGAGCGCGGGCAACACACGCGCCAGCTTGGCCGCAACCTGATCGAGCTCATCCCTGTTTGCCGGGTCGCCGAATTCCGGGGGAAGGTTCCAGCTGAACCCGTCCCCCACGTGCCTCGGGTTTACATGAATATGGGCATGGAAAACGGTTTGCGATGCGGCAGCGCCGTTGCACATCACGATGTTGACGCCCTCGCACCGGATATCGGTCTTTTCGTATGACTGGGCAACCTGTTGAGCGACCTTGAACATGTGGCTCGCCGTCGAGGGCGGCAGGTCGAAGATGTTCACATGGTGCGCGGTGGGAATGACCAAAGCGTGCCCTTCGTTCACGGGCTCGATCGTCAGCAGCGCCGTGCAGATGTCATCGCGGTAGATGATGCTGGCCGCGGACCTTCCGGAAAGGATCTCGCAGAATATGCAATTCGACATGTGCGGTCCCGGATATTGCCGACGCCACTTCTAGCGTTCGGATTGAAGTAACGGTCAGGCGGCGCACCACAACGCGATGCCGCCAATGGCGAACAGGATCAACCACGCCAGGTGCCTGCCGCGCGTGAAAATCAGCGGCAGGAAGCCACTTACGACGAAGGTGGTGCCGATGATGTTCAGCATTTCGGAAACTGCGAGGTCTCCCCGACCTGCGTACAGAAGCAGCACGCCGAAGCCGAACCACGCGACGCTGGTGATGTGCCAGGCAAAGCGCAGCGTGTGCACGGTGAAATCCGAGCTGCCAAAGAGCTTCGGCAGGTCGGCGCGCCGGAACAAGCGCGCGAGGATGTATTTCTCACCGAGTACCGAGTGGGTGATGCCAAGCGCGACGGAGAGAAATGCCGCGAAGTAAAGAAGTTCCGTCATAGTCGACTACCTATTGAAGGTCTGAACCACCCGCCTGTCTCGCGCGATAAGGTCGTGATTTGAGCAGGTTATCGCGACGGTTTCTGACCCGTGGACGTCCCCGTCCCCTTCGCCATGCGGCGCTCACGGCGGGTCAGGCGTCCGACGCTTCTGGCCAGAGGAAGTACGCGCCGAATCGCGGACTCACGCGGAGTTCGCCTCCGGCGGCCTTGCCGGCATCGGTCAGCACCTGCTTGCCGTCCTTCAGCTCCAGATGGCCTTTGGCGACCATGCGGTCGAGGAAGTCGCCGGTCTTGAGGCCGAGTTTGCGGGCCAGCTTTGAACTGGTCAGCTTGCCGACGTCGTCGGCGCCGTCCTGATCGGTTGCCGCGTCAGCGGCCTGCTCCGCTTCCGCCGGCTTTTCTTCGGGCGGGGTCGCCACCCGCTCCATCGAGATGCGCACCTCGTCGCTGATGCGGATGATGCGCTGGGCTTCCTCATAGGCCTCGCGATACAGTTCTGCGTCCTCCGAGCGGCGGATCAGGATGCCCATCTCGTTGTTGTTGACCTGGCTGAACTCGTAAAGGTTGAGGCTGGTGATGATGCACAGCTCCTCATTGAGGTAGCACTTGGCGTGCAGGTTCTTGCAGAAGCTGGTGCGGATGTAGGTCTGCTCACGCAACCAGCTGATCTCCAGCGGCTGCAACTCGCTCTTTCCGTAAACAATGCGCACGTCGATCTTCAGCCGGTTCTTGTCGGCCAGCAGTTCCTTGATGCGGTCGTTGAGTTTCAGATACGGACTGATGAGGATCAGCCGGTCCTTGGCGTCCTTGATGAGCTCCTCAAGGAAGTAGTTGGTTGCGCTGGTATTGAGAAACTTGGCCATGACGTTCGCCTGTCAGGGACAGGTCACACCTCCGCCGGTCGGTCGGCGTCGGGGAGCCTCGGCGCCATTGCGGTCCGGGTGGCGGCCAGCTCGGCGGCGATGCGGGCCAGCTCGGCGTTGGTCTTCTTCGACTCGGCGATGATCTCGGCCAGCTTGTCCTTGGTGCCGAAAATCGCGAACGGCAGGAAGAACCACAGCACCGCGAGTATGAACGCGAATATTGTGAATACGAGGCCCAGGCCTCCGGTCATCATTCCCATCTCAATCCCCTTGTCGAAGTCAAAAAATCCCCAGGGCGAGTAGACCACGTATGCCTTTGCGGAGCCACGGGGCTGCGCCGGAATGGCGCTTGGGCTCGAATCACGGGGCAGGTATCGTCTACAGCCACATCAGGGGGGAAGTTGAATGGCGCGCTGAAAAACCGGTCCACTCGATGATGTCGCATCACTGCCCTGGTATGTCGGCGTGACACTGGGAATCATCGCGTTTTGTTCTCGTAGGCAGCGTTGGCGTGGGTTGATGGCGCCGCTGGCTTGGGTGTTCCTGGGCGGGTGCTGGCTGGCAGCAGCGGTGTCATTCCTCAGGGGCTGTCCGACTTATCCGCGCTGCAAAGGCACGCGGCCGGCGTAACGGCCACTCAAGCGGCGGTCCCGCCTGTGGTGCCTGGTGACCGCGTCCCATCGTCAACCGAGCACATATGCCGCTAGCACCGCCTGGACCTCGTAGATGCTCAGCTTCTTGTTGAAGGTTTTCTGCACCGGTGTTGCCGTCCCCGAAATCCAGATCTTCAGCTCCGCATCCAGATCGAAGCTGCCTGCGGTCTCGACGCTGAAGTGGGTGATGCTTTTGTACGGGATCGAGTGGTATTCGACCTTGCTGCCGGTCAGTCCCTGCTTGTCCACCAGGACCAGCCGCTTGTTGGTGAAGACAAAGTAGTCGCGGATGAGCTTGTAGACGTGCTCCACCGCCTCGCCTGGCGCGAGCACCTCCGCCAACTCCTGTTCGATCGCGGCATTGTCGATCTTGGATGCGTTGCCGAGCAGGCCATCGAGAAGTCCCATGATTTCCCCTGTTGTGCGGTCGCCAACCGCGACCTGTGGTTTATACGCCAGCGTGCTTTGCGCCGGTGACCGAGTGCCCCACCCGGCCTTTGCAGGCTTAGAACTTTTCTGCGCCCAAGCTAAGCCATATGCCTATGATCAGGATCGCAGCCACCATGATTCCAAAGAGCACTGCGGATAGCCCGGGTTCCCGCAGGGACACAAGGCCGGATATCAGGAAGCCGACCGGAAGCAGAAGCAATCTGTTCCCCGCCCAGCGATGCAAGGCTGCGGCATCTTTGACACTCGCATAGTTAACGACGTTGAGGGGCCGTGAGCTCCCGGCAAAACGAACGGCCAACCCTACCCCGAGAAGTATGGGAACCAATAGCAATTGGACGATTGCGAGCAATGGAGCCACGCGGTCTACACCTGAGCTGAGCCGCGCCGCGAGGCGGTGTCGGCGTGCGGAAACTCTCAGGCGTTGCCCGAGGGTATGTGCTCGGAAGGGATGCCGGGACAGGAGCTGAGCAAACGACCTTCCGTTACATCAACTGTGTACATTCCAGGCGCTGACGCCCGAATCATGATGTGACCCGTCTGGCCCAGCTCGACTCCCATGGGGATACGTGAAAAGTCCAGTGCACGTAAAAACTGAAGCGCACCCCGATCGTGTGCTTTATCCCCAGAACTGACAATTACCTTGCTCTTGGACGTGCGGCCGGATTCACTGATCGACGTTCTAATGCAAGAAGCAGGTTCCGAAACACTGGCCGGTCCGGCCAAGGCAACCGCAAGAAACAACCCCATCTCAATCATTTGAACGCTCTCCCGTGAGCCCTCACCCTTAAGTTAAGCCGGCCCGAAGCGGTGACGAGTCGACTTGTCAGCACCCGCCTGCGGCACCAACTTCTTGCCACTGATAGTACTTCCTGGTGGCGATGCCAAGCAGGTCCCGATCCTCAAAGGTGTCCCCGTAAGCGTAGACCTCTGTGAACGCCTGCTGTCATAGCGCTCGCGTACCCGGCGGGCCTTCTCCGCCAGAACGCATTGCTGCCCCTCGTAGTAGCCGGTAAAAACGCCATTGCGGCGCTGCAAAGATGAGCAGAGCAGCTCGAGGCCGTGTGCTTCGCACCAAGGCGCCAAGTACACGTCGAGCCCGCCGGAAACCACGACAACCTTATGGCCCTGTGCCACATGCCAATCGATGCGTTGCATCGCCTCAGGCCGCAAAACCTTTGGCAGGTAGCTTTCGGTGAAGTCGCGGCCAGAAGTCACCACTGCCGAGGCCGCGACGCCGCTATATCCAATGCGAACAATGGCGCGGCGAACAAGGGTCCCGGAGATGACCCGCCACTTGTATCCGAGCGCCAGTGGCGCCAACAGGAGCCATCCCAAGATTAGTCGACGGCGGGAGATGGACCGACGCAGGAACTCCGGCATCGTCTCGTGCGTGGTTATCGTTCCATCGAAGTCAAAGAGTGCGAGAGACATGTTTTTGGGGGCTAGCGGCAGAATTGAGCCGTTTCGCAGCCGCTCCAACATGTAGTCCTGTTCGGCCGTGGCATGCGGGGCGTCGACGCCGAGCAGTTGGCTCAGGTCGATGAGGAACGATTGGGAGGTGTCGACAGCTCGGAGGCGGTGACGCCCTGCCACTTGCTGACGAAGGCGTCGGCGTTGGCATTGGCGTCGGCTTCGGCGTCGGTGTTGCCGGAAACGGAACTGCGCTGCTGTGCGTCATCGGCCACGTATCGAGTCCCCTGCCTGCGGTGTGTGGTGCCGCAGGCAGGATACGCGATGGCGTGGTCCGCTCAGGCGGTCAGCTTTTCTTCCTGCGGCCCTTGGGCGCGGGCTTCTTCGCGGGCGCATCGCCCTGGGCTTCCGCCTCTTCGCCGGGCTTGCGCGGCTTGCCGTCGCCGGCCAGGCGGAAGTCGATCTTGCGCTCCTCCAGGCTGGCCTTCATCACGATGATGCTGACGCGGTCGCCCAGGCGGTATTCGCGGCCGGTCTTGTCGCCCGTGAGCGTCTTGCGGATGGGGTCGAAGCGGTAGTAGTCGTTGGGCAGCTGGGTCACGTGGACCAGGCCGTTGACCTTGGACTGGTCCAGCTCGACGAACAGGCCGAAGCTGGTGACGCCGCTGATCACGCCGTCGAACTCGCTGCCCACGTGCTGCTCCATCCACGCGGCGCGGTAGCGGTCATCGACCTCGCGCGAGGCCTCGTCGGCGCGGCGGCCGCGCTCGGAGCTCTGCAGGGACAGCTGGGCCATGTCGCTGGGCGAGTAGCGGTATTTCTCCGGCGCGGCGCCGCTCAGTGCGTGCTTGATGGCGCGGTGCACCAGCAGGTCGGGGTAGCGGCGGATCGGCGAGGTGAAGTGGGCGTACGCCTCCAGCGCCAGGCCGAAGTGGCCGATGTTCTCCGGCTGGTACACGGCCAGGCTCTGGCTGCGCAGCAGGACGGACTCGATCAGCGGCGCCTCGGCGCGCTCGCGGGTGTTGCGCAGCAGCTGGGTGTAGTCGCGCGGCTGCACCTTGGACCACGGCGGCATGCGCAGCTGGAACTCCTTGAGGAACTCCAGCAGGTCTTCGTACTTCTGCTCCGGCGGGCGGTCGTGGGTGCGGTAGGGGGCGACCACTTCGGCCTCGATCAGGAACTTCGCGGCCTCCACGTTGGCCGCGATCATGCATTCCTCGATCAGCTTGTGGGCGTCGTTGCGCACCAGCATGCCGGCCTGGATGACTTCGCCGCGCTCGCCGAGGACAAAGCGCACTTCGCTGGACTCGAACTCGATCGCGCCACGCTTGGAGCGCGCCTTGGCCAGCACCTGGTAGAGCTGGTGTAGGCGCTGCAGGTTCGGCAGCAATTCGCCGACCTGCTGCTGCGCTTCCTCGCGGGCCTCATCCTCGATGCCATCGCCGATCGCGTTCCAGACTTGGTTGTAGGTCAGGCGGGCGTGCGAGCGCATCACCGCTTCGTAGAATTTCGACTCGGTCACCTGGCCCATGCGGTCCACCTGCATGTCGCAGACGAAGCACAGGCGGTCGACCTTGGGCTTGAGCGAGCAGATGCCGTTGGAGAGCACCTCGGGCAGCATCGGCACCACGAAACCGGGGAAGTAGACCGACGTGGCGCGGTTCTGCGCCTCTTCGTCCAGCGGCCGGCCGGGGCGCACGTAATGCGACACGTCGGCGATGGCGACGATCAACCGGAAACCGTCACGGTTGGGTTCGCACCACACCGCGTCATCGAAATCCTTGGCGTCCTCGCCGTCGATGGTGACCAGCGGGAACGCGCGCAGGTCCACGCGGTTCGCGGTTTCCTCGGCCTGCACCTCGACCGGGATCGCGCCCGCCTCGTCCAGCACCTCGGGGGCGAATTCGTGCGGGATGTTGTGGCCGTGGATCGCGGCCTGCACCGCCAGCGAGGCGGTCAGCTTCTCGCCCAGCACGGTCAGGATGCGGCCCATCGGCGGGCGGCGCGCGTCGGGCGCCCGGGTCAGCTCGCACACCACCAGGTTGCCCGGCTGGGCGTCGCCGCGGCCCTCGGGCGGAATCAGGATGTTGCGCTGGACGCGGCGGTCGTCGGGCTCCACGTAGCAGATGCCGTCATCGACGATGAAGCGGCCGATCATCCGGCTCATCCGGCGCTCGAGCACCTCCAGGATCGTGCCTTCCTGGCGGCCGCGGTTGTCCATGCCGGTGAGGCCGGCGAGGACGCGGTCGCCATGCATGACCTTCCGCATCTCGTAGGGCGGCAGGAACATGTCATCGCCGCCGGCATCCGGGCGCAGGAAGCCGTAGCCGTCCGGGTTGGCGATCACGGTGCCGGGGACGAGGTCGAGCTGCTGGGCGGGGACGAAGCCGCCGCGCCGGTTCTGCAGCACCTGGCCGTCGCGCACCATCGCGCGCAGGCGGGCGGTCATCGCATCGAAGCGGTCGGGCTCGGTCAGGGCGAGCTTGGTGGCCAGCGCCTCGGCGTCCATCGGACCGTCGGCGGCGGCCAGCAGCTGCAGGATCATCTCGCGGCTGGCGATGGGCTGGTCGTAGCGCGCTGCCTCGCGGGCGGCAAACGGATCGGCCAGCTTGCCGTCCTTGCCCGTGTCCGGGTGCAGCGGCGCCAGCGGCGGCTTGGGACCGCCGCGCGGTGCGTCGGGCAGCCAGCCGGGCTTCTTGCCCTTGGGCTTGCCGCCTGCGGCGCCTGCCGCGGATTTCGGGGTTCCGGCCTTGCCGGTCGATTTGGACGGCTTGCGGCCGCGCTTGCTGGGGGGCTTGTTCATGGAGGGGATGTTACAGCCCGACCACGTCAACGGCAGGTGGCTGGGGGCGCTTCGCAGCAGCGAGGTCAGGCGTCGCCGGTGTCCGCGCTCAACTTGCCGCGCCGGATCAGGTGCAGGTTGCGCAGGTAGATGAACAGCCCGGTGGACTGGCCGACGATGAACACCGGGTCGGCGCGGTGAATGGCGTACGCCAACAGGACCGTGCTGCCGCCCAGGCTGAGGTACCAGAACGCCGTCGGCACCACGCTGCGCTGCGCGCGCTCGGAGGCCAGCCACTGGACGATGAAGCGAGAGGCGAACAGCGCCTGGCCGACGAACCCCACGACCAGCCACGTGGTAATGGTGTTCATGCGCTGCTCCTGTCCATCTGGATGCCGCGCTCGCCCGGAGTCTGCTGCGAATCGAGCGCGGCCGACTCGAGCGCGGACGGGCGCACCTTCGCCACGCGGTTGCGCCGGACCAGCCAGGCCACGCCCCACAGGTCGGACAGGCCGACCAGCGCGCGACCGAGGTTGGTGTAATGCGACGTGCCGGCGCCGCGCGGCCGGTGGTTCACCGGCACGCTGATCGTGCGCCAGCCGGCGCGTTGCATCAGCGCGGGCAGGTAACGATGCATGTGGTCGAAGTACGGCAGGTCGAGGAACGCCTCGCGTTCGAACAGCTTGATGCCGCAGCCGGTGTCGGGGGTCGCATCGTGCAGCAGCGACTGGCGCACCGCGTTGGCGATCCGCGAGGCGAGGCGCTTGTCCCAGCGATCGCGGCGTTTGGTCCGCCAGCCGGCGACCAGGCGGATGTCGTCACCAGCGGCGTCGCGCGCCGCCAGCAGGCGTGGCAGGTCGGCGGGATCGTTCTGGCCGTCGCCGTCCAGAGTCGCGATCCAGCGGCCGCGTGCGGCTTTCACCCCGACCCGGATCGCGGTGCTCTGGCCGGACTGTTCGGCAAGCGGCAGCACGCGCAACTCGGGCATGTCGGCGGCCGAGCGGCGCAGTTCCTCAAGGGTATTGTCAGGGCTGGCGTCGTCGACGCAGAGCACTTCGAAGCGGACCACGCCACGCAGTGCGTTGCAGACTTCGCCCAGCAGCGCGCCGATATTGCCCGCCTCGTTATGCAGCGGAATCACCACCGACAGCTCCGGGACGTCCTCGCTTGCGGCCAAGCGAAAAGGACGTTCGAAACGCACGGGCTGGACGCGATCAACGCGCATTGGTGGAATCTCCGAACCGGGTGAGAATGATAAACACCGACCCGTGGACGCGTTGTTAGATTTACCTCAACAGCAACGCGCTTCGCCGGTCGCCCTGCTGATCGAGAACTGCGAATGCACCTCCCGCGCCTGAGCCCCCCGCACTCCGTCTGGTGGATCTTGTTGTTGGCGGCGCTGGCACTCGGCACTGGGCTCGGCCTTCGCGACCCCTCGCCGCCCGACGAGCCGCGCTTCGTGCTCGCCGCGCAGGCCATGGTCGAGAGCGGGCAATGGGCGATCCCGCACCGCGGCGTCGAGCCCTACGCACACAAGCCGGCGCCCTTCATGTGGCTGCAGGCACTCGCCTACACCGTGGTCGGCAACTGGCGCATCGCCTTCCTGCTGCCCTCGCTGCTCGCCGCGCTCGGCACGCTGTGGCTGACGACCGACCTGGCGACGCGCCTGTGGGATCGTCGCGCGGGTCTGCTTGCGGGTTGGGCGCTGCTCGCCTGCCTGCAATTCGGGCTGCAGGCGAAACGCGGCCAGATCGACATGGTGCTGGTGTTCTGGACGACGCTGTCGCTGTGGGCGTTGTCACGCCACCTGCTGCGCGGGCCGGATTGGCGCGCGCTGGCGCTGGGCGGACTGGCTGCCGGCATCGGCACGGTGACCAAAGGCGTCGGCTTCCTGCCGCTGCTGATCCTGCTGCCGTGGTGGCTGGCGCGCCGGCGCGGGATGCAGCTGCCAATGGACGGCTACCGCGACCGGCGATGGTGGTGGCTTCCGGTGGGATTCCTGGCCGGCGTCGGCGTCTGGCTGGTGCCGATGCTGTGGACGGTGGCCCGCAGCACCGACCCGGCGCTGCACGCCTACGCCGCCGAGATCCTGCTGAAGCAGACCGGTACCCGTTACGCCAATGCCTGGCACCACGTAAAGCCGGCCTGGTACTACCTGCAGGTGATCGCGACCCTGTGGCTGCCGGGCGCCCTGCTGCTGCCCTGGCTGGCGCCGCAATGGTGGCGCCGGATCCGCGCCGGCGACGCGCGCGTGCTCCTGCTGGTCGGCTGGGCGGTGCTGGTGCTGCTGTTCTTCACCGCCAGTCCGGGCAAGCGCGAGGTGTACCTGTTCCCCGCCCTGCCCGCGCTGTGCGTTGCCGCGGCATCGCTGTTGCCCGCGCTGCTGGAACGGACGTGGGTGCGCCGGGTGCTGCTGGGCTACGTGGTCGTGCTGGCGTCGGCGGCGCTGGTGCTGGCGGTCGGCGGACTGTCCGGAACCGGTTGGCTGGATGGCGTGGCCAGCGAACGTGCACTGGATGCCGCCACGGTCCGCTCGTTGCTGCTCTGGGCCGGTGTGCTGGGGCTGGGAGGGCTAGCGCTCGCGGCCTGGGGACGCACCGTGCGCGCTGGAGCGGTCGCAGTCGCCTTCAACCTGCTGTTGTGGACGGTGTACGGCCTGGGTCTTGCGCCGGCGCTGGACGCCAGCAGTTCGGCCCGGGAAATGATGCAGCAGGTGCGCACGCGAATCGGCCCGGAGGCGACGCTGGGCCTGGTCGGCTGGCGCGAACAGCACCTGCTCCAGGCCACCGGTCCGGTCACCGAGTTCGGCTTCTCGCGCGACGAGCGCCTGCAGTGGCGCGAGGGCGTGGCGTGGCTGGCGGCCGACCCGGCCCACCACTGGTTGTTCGCGCTGAAGGAGGCGGCGGACAGCTGCGTCGATCCCGCGCAGTTGATCGAGCTGGGGCGTTCCAGCCGCCGCGATTGGGTGCTGGTGCCCGGCGACGCGTACGTGACCGGCTGCGTGCCGCCGCTGCCGGCGGACCTGCACGTTTCAGCGGCCGCCGCTCCGGACTGAGCGACGTGTGCCGGGGGCACGCGGCGTGACCTGCGGGCCTTTCAGGTGGACGGGGGCGCCGGGTGCGGATGCCCTTGGGTGTGAATGTCCCCCGGCACCGGTGAAGCCGGTGCCTCCTCCTTTATTTCACACCCAAGGGCATCCCCACCCGTCCAGCAAGCGCGGTAGCCGTTGTTGAAGCGCACACGCGGCAGACGGGACCTGCAGGCCTTCGGGGCGAAATAAGGGAGGAGGCACTCGCCGCAGGCGGGTGCCGGGGGACATTCGCCCGGAAGGCGTGCAGGTCCCGTCCCCCCATGCCGCAGGCGGGTGCCGGGGACATTCGCCCGGAAGGCCTGCAGGTCCCGCCCCCTCCTGCCGCTGACGGGTGCAGCGGGCCATTCGCCCGGAAGGTCTGCAGGTCGCGCTGTGCGCTCCGGACCGAACGAGTGGGCAACAAAAAACCCCGCCGGAGCGGGGTCTTCTGTAGTGTCCGACCTGGTAGTGGCCGAACGATGTTGGTGCCCGGGAGAGGACTCGAACCTCCACGGAGTTGCCCCCGCTAGCACCTGAAGCTAGTGCGTCTACCAATTCCGCCACCCGGGCAAACCGCAGAGCGTTTGTTGCTGTGCGGGCCGCGTATGTTGCGTTGGCGTGAACCGCTTGTCAACGGCAAAAGACGTTCCCGGCAGAAAAGGTGGGACAATACGGCCACTTCCGGGGGTCCTGCCTGACATGGCGCGACCCCCTTTCTACAGCTGTGATTGCTACACCCGTGATCCGGGTCTACTTTGGACCCACTGCAAAGACCCGCGGGCGACGCGCACTTCAGACGCATCGCCCGCTTCGCTATTGGAGATTTGAAGCATGCACGCTACCTCCGTCCCGCCGCTGTTGGTCTCCCGCCTTGATTGCGAGCGACTGGAGTCGCTGCTTGAGCAGCCGCTCGCCAAGGGCCTCAACACCGAGCCGCTGCGCCGCGAGCTTGATCGCGCCGAGTTGCTCGAGCCCAAGGAAATGCCGGACGACGTCATCACGATGAATTCCACCGCGCGCTTCCGCGACGTCAACAGCGGCGCCGAGCGCGAGCTGACCCTCGTCTACCCCAAGGATGCCGACGGCAGCCCGGAGAAGGTGTCGATCCTGGCCCCGGTTGGCAGTGCCCTGCTGGGCCTGCACGTGGGCGCGGTGATCGACTGGCCGGTGCCGGGCGGGCGCACGATCACCCTGGAAGTCCTGTCGATCCGCTACCAGCCCGAGTCGTCGGGCGAGCTGCACCGCTGAATCCCGCACTCCGCTGCGCCTGCCGCAGCGGCAATGTTCCAGACCAGCCGGACGCGCCCACTGCGCTTCCGGCTTTTTCTTGGACCGTTACGGTGCTCCGGCCGCTCGCACGGTGGCCCTTTGACGGGGCGGTTAGAATCGACACCCTCCACCGCCCAGCTGCACGAGTCCACGGCTCCCCATGACCGATTCCGTACGCGCCGCCTTCCACGGTTACGAACAGCTCCCCCTGCGTGAATATGCCGAACGCGCGTACCTCGACTACTCGATGTACGTGGTGCTCGACCGTGCGCTGCCGTTCCTGGGTGACGGGCTGAAGCCGGTCCAGCGGCGGATCATCTTCTCGATGAGCGAGCTGGGACTGAACGCCGGTTCCAAGCCGAAGAAGTCCGCCCGCACCATCGGTGACGTGATCGGCAAATACCATCCGCACGGCGACAGCGCCTGCTACGAGGCGATGGTGCTGATGGCGCAGCCGTTCTCGTACCGCTATCCCCTCGTGGAAGGCCAGGGCAACTTCGGCTCCAGCGACGATCCCAAGTCGTTCGCCGCGATGCGCTACACCGAGTCCAAGCTGACTCCGCTGGCGGAGGTCCTGCTGGGCGAACTGGCGCACGGCACGGTGGACTGGAACCCCAACTTCGACGGCACGCTGGAAGAGCCGACCTGGATGCCGGCGCGGCTGCCGCACCTGCTGCTCAACGGCACCACGGGCATTGCGGTGGGCATGGCCACCGACGTCCCGCCGCACAACCTGGGCGAAGTGGTCAGCGCCTGCATCCGCCTGCTCGATGATCCCGACGCGACCACCGCCGACCTGTGCGAGCACGTGCGCGGCCCGGACTATCCGACCAGCGCCGAGATCATCACCGCCCGCAGCGACCTGCTGCAGATGTACGAGACCGGCCTGGGCAGCGTGCGCGCCCGCGCCGTGTTCGAGCGCGAGGGCAACTCGATCGTCATCACCGGCCTGCCGCACCAGGTCTCGCCGGGCAAGGTGATCGAGCAGATCGCCACCCAGATGCGGGCCAAGAAGCTGCCCTGGCTGGAGGACATCCGCGACGAGTCCGACCACGCCAACCCGACCCGGATCGTGCTGTTTCCGCGCAGCAACCGGGTCGATGTCGAGCAGCTGATGGGGCACCTGTTTGCCACCACCGATCTGGAAAAAAGCTTCCGGGTCAACATGAACGTGATCGGCCTGGACGGCCGCCCGCAGGTCAAGGGCCTGCGCGCCTTCCTCACCGAGTGGCTGACCTTCCGCACCGACACCGTGACCCGGCGCCTCAAGCACCGGCTGGAGAAGGTCGAGCAGCGCCTGCACCTGTTGGAAGGCCTGCTGGTCGCGTTCCTCAACCTGGATGAAGTGATCCGCATCATCCGCAGCGAGGACGAACCGCGCCCGGTGCTGATGGAACGTTTCAACCTCAGCGAGGCGCAGACCGACTACATCCTGGAAACCCGCCTGCGCCAGCTGGCCCGCCTGGAAGAGATGAAGATCCGCGGCGAGCAGGACGCGCTGGCCAAGGAACGCGACCAGCTTGTGGCCCTGCTGGGCAGCAAGGCCAAGCTGAAGAAGCTGGTCAAGGACGAGCTGCTGGCCGACGCGAAGAAGTTCGGCGACGCCCGCCGCTCGCCACTGGTCGCACGCGGTGCGGCGCAGGCGCTGTCGGAAACCGACTTGGCGCCCAGCGAGCCGATGACCGTGGTGCTCAGCGAAAAGGGCTGGGTGCGCGCGGCCAAGGGCCACGATGTGGACGCCGCCGCGATGAACTACCGCGAGGGCGACAGCCTGCTCGCCTTCACCCGCACGCGCAGCAACCATCAGGTCGCCTTCCTCGACTCCGCCGGCCGCAGTTACTCCACCGTGGTCCACGGCCTGCCGTCGGCGCGCGGCAACGGCGACCCCCTCACGGCGCGCTTCTCGCCGGCGGGGAAATCCTCGTTCCAGGCCGTGGCCAGTGGCGACAACGACCAGCGTTTCGTGCTCGCCAGCACCCACGGCTACGGCTTCGTGACCCGCTTCGAGAACCTGACCAGTCGCAACAAGGCCGGCAAGGCGATGCTCTCGCTGACCCCAAATGCCAGCGTGCTGCAGCCTGCGGCGGTGGGCAATCCCGCGCAGGACCGCGTGGTGGTGGCGACCAGCGCCGGCCACCTGCTCGCGTTCCCGGTCGCCGACTTGCCGGAACTCGACAAGGGCAAGGGCAACAAGCTGATCGACATTCCGCGCGCGAAACTGGGCACCGAGCGGGTGATCGCCGTCGCCGTGGTCGCCGAAGGCGGCTGGCTGCTGGTCAACTCCGGCGCGCGCACGATGACCCTCACCTGGAAAGATCTTGACGCCTACACCGGCGCCCGCGCCGCCCGTGGCGGCCTGCTGCCGCGTGGTTGGCAGAAGGTCGACGGCCTGCAGGCCGAATAGGAACCCGCACCGATGGAACCCGACTTCTGGCAACAGCGCTGGCGGGAAGGCCGCATCGGCTTCCACCAGGACCGCGAGACCCCGCTGATGCTCAAGCATTGGCCGTCGTTGCAGGTGCCGGCCGAAAGCCGGGTGTTCGTGCCGCTGGCGGGCAAGAGCCTGGACATGCTGTGGTTTGTCAGCCAGGGCTATCGGGTGTTGGGCGTGGAGCTGGCCCTGCCCGCGATCGAGCAGTTCCTCGCCGAGCACGCGCTGCACGCGGAGACCCGCGATTCACCCGCCGGCCGGCATTACCGCGCCGGCGATCTGGAGCTGGTGCATGGCGACGTGTTCGCCCAGGATCCCGCCGAGCTGGCCGCGTGCGACGCCGTCTACGACCGCGCCGCGCTGATCGCGCTGCCGCCCGCCCTGCGCCAGCGCTACGCAAGCGAGGTGTACGGGCGCTTGCCCGGCGGTTGCCGCGGCCTGCTGATCACCCTGGAATACCCGCAGGCCGAGAAAGCCGGTCCGCCCTTCAGCGTCGCGGAAGACGAGGTGCGGGCGTTGTTCGGTCCGCAGTGGGAGGTCGGCGTACTCGAGCGTCGCGAGATCCTCGCGCAGCAGCCGAATTTCCGTGCCGAAGGCGTAACTACTTTGCAGACCGTGGTGTACCAGCTGCGCCGACCGTAGCTTCGCGCCGGCCCGGCCCGGCCCGGCCCCGGACCGGGCGCCGGGCAGGAAATCGGTTCACGCATTGGCCGCCTGGTGGACGCCGCGCATCGCCCGCCCCGACGGGTCGGCCGCGTTGGCGAAGGCCGCATCCCAGGCCAGCGCCGTCTCGGTGGAGCAGGCGATGGACTTGCCGCCCGGCACCGTGCGCGCGCAGGCATCGCCGGGAAACTGCTGCTCGAACAGTTCGCGATACCAGTAGCCCTCCTTGGTGACCGGGGTGTTGATCGGGAACCGCGCGGCGGCCTCGGCCAGCTGGGCGTCGCTCACCGCGGCCTCGGCGTGGTCCTTGAGGCCGTCGATCCAGCCGTAGCCGACGCCATCGCTGAACTGCTCCTTCTGCCGCCACAGGATCGAGTCGGGCAGATAGCCCTCGAAGGCCTCCCGCAGCACCGCCTTCTCGATGCGGACCGTGCCGTCCGCGCGCATCCCGACCATCTTGGCGCTGGCGTCCATCTTCATCGCGACCTCCATGAAGGCCACGTCCAGGAACGGCACCCGCGGCTCGACGCCCCAGGCCATCATCGACTTGTTGGCGCGCAGGCAATCGTAGTTGTGCAGGGCGTCGATCTTGCGCACCAGCTCCTCGTGGAATTCGCGCGCGTTGGGCGCCTTGTGGAAGTACAGGTAGCCCCCGAAGATCTCGTCGCTGCCCTCGCCGGACAGCACCATTTTCACGCCCATCGCCTTGATCCGGCGCGCCAGCAGGAACATCGGGGTGGACGCACGGATGGTGGTGACGTCATAGGTCTCAATGTGCCGGATCACCTCGGGAATCGCGTCCATGCCCTCTTCCTGGGTGTAGGTGAAACCGTGGTGCACCGTTCCCAACGCCTCGGCGGCGATCTCCGCGGCGGCCAGGTCGGGCGAGCCTTCCAGGCCGATGGCGAAGGAATGCAGGCGCGGCCACCACGCCTCTGCCTGGTCGTCCTCCTCGATGCGCTTGCGCGCGAACCGGGCGGCGCAGGCGGCAACCAGCGAGGAATCCAGCCCGCCTGACAACAACACGCCGTACGGAACGTCGCACATCAGTTGCCGGTGCACGGCCGCCTCGAAGGCTTCGCGCAGCTCCGCCGGATCGACCCGCACATCGACGGTGGCCGCGTGCTCGCGCCACGGCCGCTGGTAGTAAGCGACCAGCTGGCCGTCGGCGCTGTCGTAAAAGTGCCCCGGCGGAAACTGGGCGACGTCGTCGCAGGTTTCGGCCAACGCCTTCATCTCCGAGGCCACGCACAGCCGTCCGGCAGCGTCGTGGCCCCAATACAGCGGCACCACGCCGATCGGGTCACGCGCGATCAGCACACGCTGCGCCGCGCGATCCCACAGGGCGAAGGCGAAGATGCCGTTGACGCGGTTCAGCCAGCCGCCGAAGTCGGCGTCCTCGCGGAACAGCGCGCTGATCACCTCGCAGTCCGATTCGGTCTGGAAGTCGTAGGGCTGTCGGAGCGACGCCTTCAGCTCGCGGTGGTTGTAGATCTCGCCGTTGACCGCCAGCACCAGGTCGCCGTCGGCGGAGCGCATCGGCTGGGCGCCACCGGCGGGATCGACGATGGCCAGGCGCTCATGGACCAGGATCGCCGCCTCGTCGACGTACACGCCGCTCCAGTCCGGCCCGCGGTGGCGCTGGCGCCGCGACAGTTCGAGCGCGAGCGGGCGCAGCGGTTGCAGGTCGTCACCGGTTTGCTGGCGGAAGATGCCGAGGATCGAGCACATGGGGCGAACTCCTGATGGATGGAACGTGGAAAGAAGGCGAAAAAAAGGCCCGCACTTCGCAGTGCAGGCCTTGGATTCGATTCGTGCGTTTTGTCGTGCGCGCTAGTCGTCGGCCTGCGGGAGGCGGACGTTGTTATTCGAGTTGAGCTGCGCAGCTACGCGCGTCGCACACGGCGTGGAGCCGATGACGAAAGACGCGTGGAAAAGCCGGGCGGGAGCGTGATGCATTGGCCGAGCTTCCACCATCGGGATGCGAGGCGCAAGCTCCCTGTTCCGCAAGCAAGCGCGGTATTGTCCGTTATATGGAACGATGCGAGTGATAATTGCTGACTACCAACACAAACGTCAGCAAGTAAAATGGCGCCCACAGGTCTGGACCCCACCGGACCCGCGATCAAGAGAACCCCATGAAGAAAGTCCTCGGCATCTACAGCGCGCCCAAACCGCATTGGGTCGGAGACGGCTTCCCGGTCCGTTCGCTGTTTTCCTACCACGGCCTGGGCCAGCACCTGAGCCCGTTCCTGTTGCTGGACTATGCCGGCCCGATGCGGTTTGAGCCGGCCGCCCGGCCGCGCGGCGTCGGACAGCACCCGCACCGCGGATTCGAGACCGTCACCATCGTCTACGAGGGCGAGGTGGAGCATCGCGACTCCACCGGCGCCGGCGGCACCATCGGCCCGGGCGATGTGCAGTGGATGACCGCCGCCTCGGGCATCCTGCACGAGGAGTTCCACTCGCACGCGTTCACCCGCACTGGCGGCACGCTGGAGATGGTGCAGCTGTGGGTCAACCTGCCGGCGAAGGACAAGATGGCCGCGCCCGGGTACCAGACGCTGGTCGATGCTGACATCCCTTCCGTGCCCCTGCCCGGAAATGCCGGAACGGCCCGGGTAATTGCCGGTGAGTACGCCGGCCACGCCGGTCCGGCGCGCACCTATACCGCCATGAACGTCTGGGACGTGCGCCTCGGCAAGGACCATTCCAGCCAGTTCGAACTGCCCGAAGGCCACACGGCGGCGCTGGTCGTCCTGCATGGCACCGTGCAGGTCAACGAAACGCAGATCGCCCGCGAAGGGCAGCTGGTGATGCTCGACCGTGCCGGCAGCGACGTGCTGCTGGAAGCCAATTCCGACGCCACCGTACTGCTGCTCAGCGGGGAGCCGATCGAAGAACCCATCGTCGGCCACGGCCCGTTCGTGATGAACAGCGAGGCCGAGATCCACCAGGCCATCGCGGACTTCGACGGCGGTCGCTTCGGCCGCATGCCGCATTGATTTCCATCCCAAACATCAAAAGGAGCTCCACTTGAAACCCAAACTCCATGTCGTCATCGCCAGCACGCGCCCCGGTCGCGTCGGTCCCGCCGTCGCCCGCTGGTTCAGTGACTTTGCCGCCCGCCAGCGCCTTCGAGGTCAAACTGGTCGACCTGGCGGACTTCAGGCTGCCGATCTACGACGAGCCCCGTCACCCGGCGATGCAGCAGTACGAGCACGCCCACACCAAGGCTTGGTCGGCGAGCGTCGCGGCGGCCGACGCGTTCGTGTTCGTGACCCCCGAGTACAACTTCAACCCGCCGCCGGCGCTGGTGAACGCGTTGAACTACGTCTACCGCGAGTGGAACTACAAGGCCTCCGGCTTCGTCAGCTACGGCGGCGTGTCGGGTGGCATGCGCGCGGTGCAGATGGCCAAGCAGCTGGTGACCACGCTCAAGATGATGCCGATGGTCGAAGGCGTTGCCGTGCCGATGGTCGGTCAATCCCTGGACGGGGAAGGCGCGTTTGTCTCCAACGAGCTGATCGATCATTCCGCGCAGCAGATGCTCGACGAGCTGTCCAAATGGACCGGCGCACTGGCGAGCTTGCGCCCGCAGGAGGCCAAGACGGGCGAATCCGGAACGGTCGCGCCGCGCCTCGCAACGCCTGGCTGACGGTTCACGCTGCCGCTGGGCATTGATCGAATCCACTGAGCCGCATCCCCTGTCGGCGCCGTTATGATCGGCAGGCCGCCGTCGCGGCTTGGCCTGGGGAAGACGATGCCGCACAAGAGACGATCCGCTGCTGCGGTTCCGCAGGCAGCTGCCATGCAGCCGGGAACCGCGCGCTGGGCCCCGCTGGCCATGATCGTGTTGTTCGTGCTTTCCGCTGCGTTGTCGATGCGCGGCGACCAGACACCCGCGGCCACCGGGGTGGACGCGCCGGCCACCGTGTTTTCGGCGACGCGAGCGGCCACGGTGCTGGCACGGGTGCTCGGCGACGAGCAACCCCACCCCACCGGCAGCGCTGCCAACGCGCAGGTGCGTGATCGCATCGTCGCCGAGTTGGCGCGCATCGGGGTGCAGGCCCAGGTCCAGCGGCGGTTTGCCTGCGGCGGCAGCACCTGCGCGACGGTGGAGAATATCGTCGCCCGGATCCCGGGCGAGAGCGCGGAACAGGCTGTCCTGCTCGCCGCCCACTACGACTCGGTCGGTGCGGGGCCGGGAGCGTCCGACGACGGCGCCGGCGTTGCCACGCTGATCGAATCGGCACGGGCCCTGCTCGCTGGCCCGCCGCTGGCCCGCGACGTGTGGCTGCTGGCCAGCGACGGCGAGGAACTCGGCCTGATCGGTGCGGAAGCCTTCGTGCGCGAGCCCGAGTTCGCCCGCATCGCGACCGTGATCAACCTGGAGGCCCGCGGCACGCGCGGGGCGAGCCTGTTGATCGAGACCCAGCCCGGCAACGCGCAGATTATCGCGGCCATGCGTCGGGCGCTGCCTCGCGCCAGCGGCTCATCGCTGGACTACGAGATCTACCGCAGCCTGCCCAACGACACCGACTTCAGCGTGTTCCGCCGCGAGGGACGCGAAGGCCTGAACTTCGCGTGGGCGGAGGGCGCGGCGCGTTACCACACCCCGCTGGACAACCTCGCCCATCTGGACCGTGGCTCGTTGCAACACCACGGTGACAACGCATTGTCGATGACGCGCGAACTGGCGGGACGCGCACCTGGCGCTGCGGCGGTTGCCGACGGCGGGGCTGCGCAGGACGCGGTGTTCTTCAACGTGTTTGGCGCGACCTTTGCCGCGTGGCCGGTGGCGCTGAATCCGTTCCTGCTCGCCCTTGGGCTGGTGCTTTGGCTCGCGCTCGCCGTGCGCCTGGTTCGGCGCGGTTCGCGCCCGGCTGCGCTCGCCTCCGCGTCGATTGCGGTGCTGGCGCTGCTGGCAGTGCTGGCCGGGCTGGGCTGGGGACTGTACGCGCTGCTGCAGGCGCTGGGCGCAATGCCGGCGATGTGGACCGCGCAAGGGCCGCTGCTGGTCACCGCTTTTGTCGCGCTGGCGCTGCCGGCGATGCTGCTGGGCGGCTACGTGGTGCAGCGGTGGCGCGGCCCACCGGCTCTGGCGCTGGCGACCTTGCTGCCGTTTGCGATTGTCGCCGCGGCGGCGGTGGCTGCGATGCCCGGAGCCAGCTACCTCGGCCTGTTGCCGCTGTTGGCGGCGGGACTTTGCGCGCACCTTGTTCCGGGGAGAGCGGTGCTCTGGTCCGGTGTCGCCGCCGTCGTCGCGGCCGGCCTCTGGTTTCCCTACGCCGTGGATTCCTACGCGGCCATCGGGCATCCGGGCTTGACTGCCACCACGCTGTTGAGCGGTGTCATCGTGCTGCCCTTGTTGCCCGCGCTGCTGAGCCTGGGCCGCGCGGCGGGTGCACTGGCACTCGCTGGACTGGCTGTGGCATTCGCCTGCGCGATGCTCGCCCTCGCCCGGCCCGCGTTCGACGCAGACGTGCCACGTCCGGCGAACCTGTTGTACGCCGGCGACAGCGACTCTGCGCGCCTGTACCTGCAACCGCGCGCGACGATGCCGGTGGGCTTCATGCGCCAGGCGGGGTTTGCGGACGTCTCCCGGCCGGTCACCGCGTGGCTGGGATGGGGTCATCCTGGCGCGGCCGGGCCTGCACTTTCGGCGCCCACGCTGCAGGTCGAATCCGACAGCCTGCGCGACGGCCGACGCCAGATCGCCGTTCGTGTGTCGTCCACCCGAGCCGCCACCGAAGGCGGGTTGATGGTGCCGGGCGACATCGACGTGGCTTCCATCCGGGTCCAGGGGCAGGCGCTGGCGCCGTCGCGCTGGCACGCCGAGCAGACGCGCTGGCGCCGCATCGCGATCGTCCGGCTGCCGCCGGAGGGCGCGGTGTTCGAGTTTGAAATCGCGCCGGGACGGGAGATCGAGCTGTTCGGCTACGACCGTTCGGCGGGCATCCCGGCCGAGATGGCGGGCGCGCTGCGTGAGCGCGACGCGGTGGCGATGCCGATCCACGGCGGCGATTCGACGGTTGCGTGGCAACGCATTGACGTAGCCGAGGCGCCGCAGGCGCAAAATTGAAGACTCACGCCTCCGTTGGCAGCAGCAGCTTCTCGACCAGCGCCTGATACAGGTCGGGCAGCGCTTCCAGATCGGCAACGGCCACGTTCTCGTCCACCTGGTGGATGCTGGCATTCACCGGGCCGACCTCAATGCACTGGGTTCCCAGGGTCGCGATGAAGCGCGCATCCGACGTGCCACCGCCGGTGCTCTCCTCCGGCGGTTCACCGTTGATATCGGTCAACACCTCGCGCGCGGCCTGCCGTAGCGGACCCTCGGGGGTGAAGAACGGCTCGCCGCTGCGGTGCCAGTGGATTACATAGTCCAACCCGTGCGCGCGCAGTACCTGCTCGCATTCCTGCTCGAGCTTGGCGGCATCCCAGCTGGGGTTGTAGCGCAGATTGAACACCACCTTCAGCGCGCCCGGAATCACGTTGCTGGCGCCGGTACCGGCACTGATATTGCTGATCTGCAGGCTGGTCGGCGGGAAGGTTTCGAAGCCCTCATCCCAGCGTCGCGCAGCCAGCTCTGCCAGGGCCGGCAGCGCCTGGTGGACCGGATTGCGCGCCTTGTCCGGGTAGGCGACATGGCCCTGGATACCGTGAACATCCAGCGTTGCGGTCAGGCTTCCGCGCCGGCCCACGCGCAGCAGATCGCCCAGCCTGGCGGTCGATGACGGCTCGCCGGTGACGCACCAGTCGATGCGCTCGCCGCGCTCGCGGAACAGCTCGGTCACCCGGCGCACGCCGTGGATCGCATCGCCCTCCTCGTCGGAGGTCAGCAGCAGGGCCAGCCGGCCGGGATGGTCGGGATTCGCGGCGACGAAGCGCTCGGCCGCAATGACGAATGCGGCGACGCTGCCCTTCATGTCCGCCGCGCCGCGCCCGTACAGCACGCCGTCACGGATTTCCGGCACGAACGGATCGCTGGTCCAGTCCGCGGCCGGACCCGGCGGTACCACATCGGTATGACCCAGGAGCACCAGCGTTGGCCCGTCGCCAACGCCGTGGGTCGCCCAGAGGTTGTCGACCGCGCCGAAGCGCAGGTGCTCGCAGGCGAAACCGGCGCGCTGCAGGCGCCCGGCCAGCAGCGTCTGGCAACCGGCATCGTCGGGCGTCACCGAGCGACGACCGATCAGCTCACACGTAAGCGCCAGGACCTCGCTGCTCATTGGCCGAAGCGCTGCTTGAAACTGTTGTCACTGAAGCGCTGGGAGACCTGGCCATCGTCGGTGACCACCACCGGGCGCCGGATCAGCTGCGGGTACTCCCTCAGCAGCAATTTCCACTCCGCGTCCGAGCCGGGACTTTTGCGCGTGTCCGGCAGCTGGCGCCAGGTCGTCGACGACTTGTTGATCATCGCCTCCCAGCCGCCGAGTTTCTCCTGCCACTCCACGAGCGTCTCCGGCGTCTGCCGCTGCTCGCGGTAGTCGATGAATTCGTACGGAATCCCGAAGCGGTCCAGCCACTTGCGCGCCTTGCGGCAAGTGTCGCAGTTGGCCAGTCCGTAAACGGTGGTGGTCATGCCTGCCTCCTCAGTCGGCGAGTCCGCGAAGCAGCTCGTTGATGCTGGTCTTGGACCGCGTCCGCTCGTCCACCTGCTTGACGATCACCGCGCAGTACAGCGAGTGGGATCCATCCGCGGCCGGCAGCTGGCCGGAGACCACGACGCTGTAGGGCGGCACGCTGCCGTAGCTGACCTCGCCGGTGGCGCGGTTGTAGACGCGGGTGCTCTGGCCCAGAAACACGCCCATGCCAATCACGCTGTGATGGCCGACCACGAAACCCTCGACCACCTCCGAGCGCGCGCCGATGAAGCAGTGGTCCTCGATGATGGTCGGCGTCGCCTGCAGCGGTTCCAGCACGCCGCCGATACCGGCGCCGCCGGACAGGTGACAGTGCTTGCCGATCTGCGCGCAGGAACCCACTGTCGCCCAGGTATCCACCATCGTGCCTTCGCCGACGTACGCACCGATGTTGACGAAGCTGGGCATCAGCACCACGTCGCGGCCGATATGGGCGCCGCGACGGACGATCGCGCCGGGCACAACGCGTGCGCCGACATCCCGGAACGCGGCCTCGTCAAAATCGCCGAAACGCGCCGGAATCTTGTCCCAGAACGGCGCCGGCCGGGCGCCGATGACCCCCATTTCCTGGGTGCGGAAATACAGCAGCACCGCCTTCTTCAGCCATGCGTTGACCTTCCAGCCATCGCTGCCGTCGGGCTCCGCCACGCGCAGTTCGCCCGACTCGATGCCGGCAATGGCGCGCTCGACCATCGGGGCGACGGTGCCGGCGAGTTCGTCCGCGGCAAGGGTCTCGCGACGCTCAAAGGCGTCTTCGATCACGGCCCGAAGCTCGTCGGTGCTGGCGGGGTTGCGGGCGGTGTTGCTGGGGGTCACAAGGGTTCTCCTTCAAGACAGGCAAGCAGCGCGGTGCTCAATGCCTGTTGGCGGTCCGCGTCCAATGGCTGGCTGTGGCCGTGGGCATCGGTAGCGGTGATCTGGAAGACGTCCTCGGCGCGCGCGCCGAAGGTAGCAATGCGCGCATCGTGGACGCGCATGTGCTGCTGGCGCAGGATCTGCGCGACATCGGCGAGCAGCCCGGGGCGGTCGGTGCACACCAGGCTGAGCGTGGTCCGCCCGTCGCCGGCGTCGTCGAAACCGATCTTCGGCGCGATGCGGAAGTGTCGCAGGTGCCGCGGCTGGGTGCGCCTGGCCGGGCGGATGTCATCCAGCGGGCCGTCCAGCGCGAGTGACAGGCGCTCGGCGACATCAGCGGCGACCGGTGCCCGACGCGCGTCGCCGGGGATGACTTCAAACGTGTCGAAAATGGTGCCGTTGGGGCCGTCCAGCACCCGTGCCTGCTGGATTTCCAGCCCGCAGCGGTCGAGCACCGCAACGATCGCGGCGAACAGGCCGTCGCGGTCCATCGAGTGCACGAACACTTCCAGTGCGCCGGTATCGGCGGCCACCGGACGCACCCGCACCTTCGTCCTTCCCGGTTCCAGCCGGTGCAGCGCGCCCGCCTGCCAGGCCAGTTGATACGGACGACCGCGCTGGAAGCCGGCCTCCGGCATGCGCGCGAACAGCTCGGCAATCGTCGCCTCGTCCATGCCCTGGGCGGCCAGCAGACCTTCCACCGCCTGGCGCGTCTCGGCGATGTGCTCGGTGACTGCCACCGGGTTTTCCAGCCCGCGCCGCAGCGCCAGCCGCGTCGCGGTGTAGAGGTCGGCCATCAGCCGGTTCTTCCACGCATTCCACAGCTTGGGCGAGGTGCCGGCGATGTCCGCGCAGGTCAGCAGGTAGAGATGGTCGAGCCGCTCGCGATCTCCAACCACGGTGGCGAAGCGGTGGATCACGTCCGGATCGGCAATGTCCTGCTTCTGCGCGGTGATCGACATCAGCAGGTGCTTGCGCACCAGCCATTCCACCAGCGCGGTGTCCGCCTCACCCAGACCAACGGTGCTGCAGAAGACGCGCGCATCGTCGGCGCCCAGCTCGGAATGGTTGCCGCCGCGGCCCTTGGCGATGTCGTGGAACAGCCCGGCGAGCAGCAGCAACTCGGGCTTGCGCAGGCGCGGCCAGACCTCGTGCGCCAGTGCAAAGCGCTCGCTGGACTCGGGATTGGCGAAGGACGCGATGTTTTTCAGCACCGCCAGCGTGTGCTGATCGACGGTATAGACGTGGAAGAGGTCGAACTGCATCCGCCCGGACACTTTCAGGAACGCGGGGATCCAGCGTCCCAGGACGCCCAAGCGGGCCATGCGGGTCAGCGTGCGGACCGGCTGCTCGCCGCGCAGCAGGCGCAGGAATCGCTGGTGCAATTCGGGACCGGCGCTGGCGAAGTCGGGGAAGCTGGGCAGCGCTTCGGCCAGTACCCGCGCGGTGTGCGAGTGCAATCCGCTGAGCTCGCCGCGCGCCGCCCAGGTCGCGAACAGCGCGAAGACCTCGCCAGGATCACGCGGCCAGTCCGGATCGCGCGCGGCCAGGTAGCCACGGCGCAACTCGAAAAGCGCATCCAGCGGTTCCGGCTCGGCCTCGCCTTCGAGTTGCTCTTCAAACCGCTGCAGCAACCGCTCACCGATGCGCAGCACTAGCGAGGCGTTGCGGTAGAAGCCCTGCATCATCTGCTCGACGGCCAGCGTTCCGCCGACGTCCTCGAAGCCCAGCCGGGTGGCGAGCAGCTTCTGGTAATCGAAGCGCAGGCGCTCTTCGCGCTTGCCGGCGACCAGGTGCAGCCCGTACCGGAGACGGGCTAGCCCCCGGCGCTCACGCTCCAGCGTCGCGACCTCGTCGGCGCCCATCTGGCCAAACGCCACCAGCGACTCCATGTCCGCGGTGCCGATGATGCGCAGCGCCATCCAGTTGAGGGTCTGCACGTCGCGCAAACCGCCGGGGCCTTCCTTCAGGTTGGGCTCGAGGTTGTCGGCGGTATCGTCAAAGCGCGCGTGGCGCTCGCGCAGTTCCAGCCGTTTGGCCTCGAAGAACTGCTGCGGCGGCCAGACCAGCCGCGGCGACACCGCCGCCTGCAACTCGCGCCGCTCGTGCTCGTTGGCCATCAGCGGCCGCGCTTCCAGCAAGGCGGTCAGGACGGTGATGTCCTCGATGGAGGCTTGGGTGCATTGCTCCAGCGAGCGCACCGCGTGGCCGACCGGCAGGCCGCAGTCCCACAACAGCGCGAACAGGCGCGCCAGGTCCTCGGCGCGGGTCTGCGACTCGTCAGCTTCCGCCAGCACCAGCAGGTCGATGTCGGACTGTGGATACAGCTCGCCGCGACCGTAGCCACCAACCGCGAACAGGGCCAGCTCCGCGCCCGGCGGGATGCAGCGCTGCCAGGCGGCCTGGACCACGGCGTCGACCTCGGCGGCGCGCTCGGCCAGCAGGCGGTCGATCTCGGCATCCGCGTCAAAACGGCTGGCGAATCCGGCATCGGCGCGCGCCAGATGTCCGCGCGCCTGCGCCGCCCAGTCGGCATCCTGGCGGACGTCGGCGCGGTCCGGATCCTCCGTCACCCCCGGGAGCGAGACGTTGCGCCCGGGGCCAGCCGGTTTCATAGGTCGTTGTCGTCACCCGGCAAGCGGGTGAGGATCTCGACCCCGTCGTCGGTGACCACCACGGTGTGTTCCCACTGGGCGGACAGCGATCGGTCCTTGGTCACCACCGTCCAGCCATCCGGCAGGACGCGGGTGTGGCGCTTGCCGGCGTTGATCATCGGCTCGATGGTGAACGTCATCCCCGGCTTCAGGACCAGGCCCTCGCCGGCATTGCCGTAGTGCAGCACCTGCGGCTCGTCGTGGTAGACCTTGCCGATGCCGTGGCCGCAGTACTCGCGCACCACGCTGAAACGCTCGCCCTCCGCGTACTGCTGGATCGCGTGGCCCACGTCCCCCAGCGTCGCGCCGGGCCGAACCGCTCGGATGCCGCGGAACATCGCCTCGCGGGTCACCTCCACCAGCCGCTTGGCCAACACCGACGGCGTGCCGGCGTAGTACATGCGGCTCGTGTCGCCATGCCAGCCATCCTTGATCACGGTGACGTCGATATTGACGATGTCGCCGTCCTTGAGGACCTTCGATTCGGCCGGGATGCCGTGGCAGATGACGTTGTTGACCGAAGTGCACACGGTCTTGGGGAAGCCCTTGTAGCCCACGTTGGCAGGGATTGCGCCCTGGACGTTGATGATGTGGTCGTGGCAGATGCGGTCGAGTTCCTCCGTGGTCACGCCGGGCTTCACATGCGGGGCGACGACCTGGAGCACTTCGGCGGCCAGACGGCCGGCGATGCGCATCTTCTCGATTTCTGCGGCGGTTTTGAGGTTGACAGTCATCCGTCCATTATCGCCGATTTGTTCCGGCGCGGCCGACACGACCTTGCAAGTGCTGCGCGCTGACGTAACGAGCCCAGGTGCCGCGGGACGGCCCGGCTTCGAGCAGCGCAGGCTGCCTGAGCCGCAACCGTATCAGGGCGCGCTGCCCGGTCACCGACATCTCGCCCGCTGATTGCCAGCCCCCCGTCCTGGCGCTACACTCTTCCGGCTGCGTGGCTTTTGCCGCGCTCCGTCCACGCCGGACGACACCGGCGAATACACACCCGCTGCCAAAGCCCGTGCCGGGGTGCTTCAAGGCCACAAGCCGCGAAGTTCGGTCACGGAAGCAGCGGGGAAGAACAACCCCGGAATCCGCGCATCGGCCCCGAGCCGGTGCAGCCGCCCCAACCTTATTGGCGGCTGGATTCCCCTATCGGAGTTTCATCCCATGCCACAGATCACCATGCGCCAGATGCTGGAAGCCGGCGTCCACTTCGGCCACCAGACCCGCTACTGGAACCCCAAGATGGGTCCCTACATCTTCGGTGCGCGCGGCAAGATCCACATCATCAACCTGGAGAAGACCGTCCCGTTGTTCAACGACGCGATGAACTTCATCTCCAGCATTGCGCAGAAGCGCGGCATCGTCCTGTTCCTGGGCACCAAGCGCAGCGCGCGCGAGTCGATCAAGGAAGAAGCCGAGCGTTGCGGCATGCCTTACATGAACCAGCGTTGGCTGGGCGGCACCCTGACCAACTTCGCCACGGTGAAGAAGTCGGTCGGTCGCCTCAAGGAGCTGGAGTCCTTCGAGACCGACGGCACGTTCGAGAAGCTGGTCAAGCACGAAGTGCTGAACCTGCAGCGCGAGCGCGACAAGAAGCTGGCCTCGCTGGGCGGCATCAAGGAAATGAACCGCCTGCCCGACGCGATCTTCGTGATCGACATCGGCCATGAGGACATCGCGATCAAGGAAGCCAAGAAGCTCGGCATTCCGGTCATCGCCGTGGTCGACACCAACTACGACCCGACCCTGGTCGATTACGCGATCCCGGGCAACGACGACGCGATCCGCGCCGTGCAGCTGTACGCCCGCGCCGCCGCCGACGCGGTGCTGGAAGGCAAGGCCGCCGCGCCGTCCGCCGCCAGCGTTCGCGAGGAAGACTTCGCCGACGCCGAGGGTGACGCCGGCAAGGCGCCGCGCCGCGCGCCGGCCAAGAAGGCCGCCAAGACTGAAGAGCCCGTCGTGGCCGACCAGTCCAACCCGGTGGTCGCTCCGGTCAAGGGCACGGCCGATGAGACCGTCACCGACGCCGATGACGTCACCGCCGAGCAGGTCAAGAAGGCCGCCGAGGCAGCAGCCAAGGCCGAGTAAGCCACGAGTCGCGCCGCTGCCCGGCGTGGCGGCGCGTCCTTTTCATGCACGAACGGCGCGGACGCACTGCCGCCTTACCGGCTGCAGTGCGACCCGCAGTATCGCTCGCGCACCCCCGAACATCCGAGGTATTCCCCATGGCAGAAATCACCGCATCCCAGGTCAAGGAGCTGCGCGAGCGCACCGGCGCCGGCATGATGGAGTGCAAGAAAGCACTCGTGGCCAACGACGGCGACGTGCAGACGGCAGCCGAGTGGCTGCGCAAGCAGGGCCTGGCCAAGGCTGACAAGAAGGCCGACCGCGTCGCCGCCGAAGGCCGCGTTGTCGCCGCCCAGGCGGACGGCAAGGCCGTGTTGGTCGAGATCAACTCCGAGACCGACTTTGTCGCCAAAGACGACAACTTCCTCAACTTCACCGACGCCGTCGCCCAGGCCGCACTGCACGCTGCCGACATCGACGCGCTGAAGAGCACCAAGCTGGCCTCCGGCGATACCGTCGAAGAAGCCCGCGCCGCGATCGTCGCCAAGGTCGGCGAGAACCTGCAGGTTCGCCGTATGGCCCGCATCGACAGCGCCAACACCGTCGCCGCGTACGTCCACGGTGGCCGGATCGGCGTCCTGGTCGAGATCAAGGGCGGCGACGCCGACCTCGCCCGCGGCCTGGCGATGCACGTTGCCGCCATGAACCCGCCGTACATCTCGCCGGCGCATGTGCCTGCCGAGTTCATCGCCAAGGAGAAGGAAATCGCCCTGGCCCAGGTCAAGGACACCGGCAAGCCGGCCGAGATCCTGGAGAAGATGATCGCCGGCAAGCTGGCCAAGACCGTCAACGAACTGTGCCTGACGGGCCAGCCGTACGTGCTGGACACCAACCAAAGCGTTGAGCAGGTGCTCAAGGCCGCCGGCGCTGAAGTCGTCAGCTTTGCCCGCCTCGCGGTCGGTGAAGGCATCGAGAAGCAGGCCGATGATTTCGCGTCCGAAGTGATGAAGCAGGCCGGCCTGGCGTAACGCCCGACCCGCTGTAAATAGAAAAAGCCGCGGAGCGATCCGCGGCTTTTTTTTGTTGCATTGAAAACGGTGACGCCAGTCGAAATGGGCTCCGAAAGGAAGACCGCCGCCCTACAATGGGCGGCGTTCTTCCCAGTTCCAGTTTCTACCTAGAAATCATACCGGGCAGTGAAGCGGATCTGCCGCGGCGAGGTGAAGTTGATCTCCTGGCCGTAGAACTCATCGCGGGTGTTGCGATCCCTTGCGTACCGCGAATAGTACGAGGTCGGAACCTGCTGGTTGAAGACATTCATCACGTCGGCCTGCAGGGTGAGGTTGTCATTCGCCCAAGCCGGCTTGTAGGCCACATTCAAGTTGAACGTGTAGGTCCACGGCGTGTTGCCGTGTGATCCGCGTGGCGAGTAGGCGTAATCCGCCGACGGAGGGGTGTAGCCAGGCGTACCGGGGGCCGTACCGCTGCCAGGAAGACCGCAGTAGTAATAATAAGAACCGTTGTAGAGGCCCGGATCAGCAGACGGATAATAACTGGTGCAGTTACGCGGACGCCCGGAACTCACGATGCCGGTAACGCCCATGCGCCATTCCGGCGTGAACTGGTAATAACCGAATCCCTTCAGCTGGTGGGCCCGGTGGTTTGGCAGGTAACCGTTGGCGCCGACCATGAGCTGCGGCAGATCCCAGTCCTGCGTCTGACCGACATCCTCCTGCCCACCCGCACCGGTGTCGAGGTCGGAAGCAAGCTGACCTTCGGTGTTGCCCCAGTTCTTGGAGAAGGTGTACTCCAACTTGCCGTACCAGTTATTGCTGAAGCGGTGCTCGCCGTAGAAGTCAATGGCGTAGTACTTGCGCTTCAGGTCCGGGAAACCGAGCTCTTCCTTGGAGTAGTAGACATCCTTGAAAGAACCATCCGCCTGCTCTTCCTGGAAGGTGTTGCCAACGCCAGGGTTGAACAGGAAGCAGGAACCGCCGAGCGCGGGGGCACAGGTATCATCAATTGCGCTGCGCAATTCGCGATAGGTACCCTTTACACCCCAGTTGTAGGTCGAGTTCAACTCCTGCTGCATGCCAAGGATGTATTCGTCCTGGTAATGGGACTTCATGTTCTTGGCCGCAACGGTACGCGGATCCGGCGACTCACCGCACTCAAGGTTCGAGGAGATGGCCGTGCTGCTTCCCGGGCAGGTATAACCCAGGCTGGCATCGACCGGCACGTTCACCAGGCCGGTTGGTGCGCCGGTACGCGGATCGGTGCCCGTGTAGGTGAAGTATTCCTGGGTGTACAGCGAGCCGGCCGCACCGCGAACCGATACGTTGTTGGGCAGCGCCAGATGGTAGCGGCCCGCATTGGCGAAGAGCTTCAGTGACGAGTCGCCATTGACGTCCCAGCTTGCGCCGAAACGAGGGGCGAGCTGATGGCGCTGGCTCACATACGCGATGCCGTCACCGTTGTAGTTGGTGAACTGCTCGTTGCGCAGCCCCAGCGAGAGCAGCACGTTATCACTCACCTGCCAGCGGTCTTCGATGTACTGCGCGGTCTGCTCGACCTCCACGTCGGCCAGCTGGGTGTAGTACTGCTTGCGAGCGAAATACCCCTTGTCGGAGCCGGGAACGCCCAGGCCCGAGCCTCCGGCTGAAGCCGGGCTCCCAACGCCATGCGAGGGGTCGATCGGCGCGTTCTTGTTGGCCGTCTGCTGGAATACCCAGACGTAGCCACCGGCGTACTCGCTGCCGAGAACTGAGTGGGCGGTACTGTCGTCGTAGCCGACCCGCAGCGAATGCGCCCCGATCCCGAAACGACCGCCCTTGGTCTCGTCAAACGCCCCGGCCAGCTCGTTGTTCGCGGCAAACTGGCAAGTGGGGTTATAGACGATGCCGGGCATCTGGTTGTTCGGCGAGGTGTTTCCAGACAGACGTGGGCAGGATGCATCGTAGCCCCACGGATTATCCGAATGCTCGATCTTCTGCGTGCCGTACATCAGGCTGAGCGTCAAGGCATCCGTCAGATAGCCGGTGTACTTGCCGATGTAGAGATCACTTTCATCGGAGCGATTGGAACCGCCAGCCTGGATGTCGTTGTGCCTGAAGTCGTCATAGCTGAAGCCGGTCAGCTTGCTGTGGTAATCCTCCTGGTCGTGGACGGCGGTGAACTCGAGGATATGGTCGTCGTTGATGTTCCAGTCGACCTTGCCCATCCAGCGCGGCATCCGATATTTGTAGTCGGAGTAACCGCTGGCGGAATTGGGGTTGGTAATGGCGGAACCGACGCCGTTGCCCTGCTGCTTGTTCACTTCACCGGAGGCATAGAAGAAAAGCCGGTCCTGGACGATCGGGCCGCCCACATAAGCACCCAGCGTCGACGTCCATGACTCGTTCTGGTCACGGTAGGCATACAACTTGCCGTCGGTGGCGGGGAAAACGCCCGTATTGGGATACAGCTGGTCGCGCGGCGAGGCGCGCAGCGACTTCGGCGCCCAGGTCATGATGCCGCCGGCGCGCCACTCATTGGTGCCGCGCTTGGTGGTCAGGTTGATGACGCCGCCGGTGGAGCGGCCGAATTCCGCCCCATAGCCGCCGGTCAGCACCTGCATCTGGTCAATGCCATCAAATGGCAGAGTGGTGAATCCGATGCTGGTCAGCGGATTGGTGACCGCATAACCGTTGATGTAATAGGCGTTCTCGGAGGATGCGCTTCCGCCAAAGCTGGGCGCCCCGTAGCTCGTGTTGTTGACGACGCTTGGTGCCAGCAACGCCACGCCAGCGACGCTGCGCGGGACCGGCAGTTTTTCAAGCTCTTCGGCGAAGAACACCGTGCGGGTATCCACGGATGAAACGTCAACCGCCGCAATATTGGTGGCCGTGACGGTCACTCCCTGCAGCGTGGTTGCGCCCGCCGAGGCGCCCGAGGAGAAGGAGACTTCCGTACCGCCGGCGATGCTGACCACGACATTTTCGCGTGACGACACGGTTGCGCCGTTGTCGACCAGCTTGACTTCGTAGCGGCCCGTCGGCAGCGAAGCGGCGCGGTAGCGGCCGCTGCTGTCCACCGGAATGGTGCGCTCAAAACCCGTGTCGACATTGCGGACGACGACGGTAGCGCCTGGAGCCGCCGGGGCGACGCCGAAGATCGCGCCGGTCACGTTGGACTGGGCGTGGACACCTGAAACGAAGCACAGGCCGAGTGCGACCGTTAACGCGCTGCGGCGCAAGGTGCGTTGTATGGATGGTTTAAACAAATTGGCTACTCCCTCAGACATTGGCAACGGATGGCCCGTGCGGGCAGCCCGACTATGGATGGCTAAACGAACCCTTAACAAGGCATTAATCGCGCGCCTTGGCATGAAGTGTGATGCTCGTCACATATTTTTATCGTTTTCCGCTCGATCCCGTGGAACCCGCGGATTCAATCCTGCGCGCCGCTGCCGCAGCGGGCTCCCACCGCCCCCATCCCGTACAATTGCCCGCGCTTGCCCATCCGTACGAGGTCACCCATGTCCCAGCTCGCCTATCGCCGCATCCTGTTGAAGCTGTCCGGCGAGGCGTTGATGGGGAACGAGGACTACGGGATCGATCCGCTGGTGATCCATCGGCTGGCGCGCGAGGTCATGGAAGCCCAGGCGGCCGGGGCCGAGGTCGCGCTCGTGATCGGTGGTGGCAACATCTTCCGGGGTGCCGGCCTGGCCGCGGGCGGCATGGACCGGGTCACCGGCGACCAGATGGGCATGCTGGCCACCGTGATCAACGCGCTCGCCATGCAGGACGCGCTGGAGAAGCTCGGCGCCAAGGCGCGGGTGATGAGCGCGATCAAGATCAACGACGTGTGCGAGGACTACATCCGCCGCCGCGCAATCCGCCATCTGGAGAAGGGCAGGCTGGTGATCTTCGCCGCGGGCGTGGGTGCGCCGTTCTTCACCACCGACTCCGGCGCTGCCTTGCGGGCGATCGAGATCGGCGCGGACCTCCTGCTGAAAGCGACCAAGGTCGATGGCGTTTACGACAGGGACCCCAACAAGCATTCCGACGCGGTGCGCTACGACCGGCTGACCTACGACGACGTGATCCGCCGCAACCTGCAGGTGATGGACACCGCCGCGTTCGCGCTCGCCCGCGACAGCGACCTGCCGCTGCGTATCTTTGACATGAGCCAGCCCGGCGAGCTGCTGAAGATCCTGCACGGCGAGGACATCGGCACGCTGGTCCAAGGCCGGAGCGAATAGTCGCACCTGCCATGGCGTGGCACGATTGAGCCATGCACAGCGCACCCCACCAGCACGCCCCGCCGCACGCGACCCGCGCCTTCGCGGTCGTCACCCTGGCCAACCTGGCCTACACGATCATCGAGGCCGGTTACGGCTTCCACACCAACTCGCTGGCGCTGCTGTCGGACGCGCTGCACAACCTGGGCGACGTGTTCGGCCTGGGTCTGGCCTGGGGCGCGGCCGTGCTGGCGCGGCGACCGCCGACGGAGCGTCATACCTTCGGCTGGCGACGCGCCACCCTGCTCTCGCCGCTGGCGAACGCGGTCCTTCTGGTCGGATTCTCCGGCGCACTGGCGTGGGAGGCGATCCGCCGCTTCGGCGCGCCCCCGTCCATCCCCGGCCTGTCGATCATGGCCGTCGCGGCCGTCGGCATCCTGGTGAACCTGGGCGGCGCGTGGTTGATGCGCGACGGTCACGAGCACGACCTCAACCGGCGCGGCGCGTTCCTGCATCTGCTCGCCGATGCCGCCATTTCGGTAGCCGCAGTGGCCGCCGGCGCAGGCATCTGGTGGCTGGGCTGGAACTGGCTGGATCCGGTGATCTCGCTGCTGGTCAGCGTGGTGGTCGCCCTGACCGCGTTCGGGCTGCTGCGTGAGAGCTTCAACGCCGCGATGGATGCGGTGCCGCGTACGGTCGACCAGGCGGCGGTGGCGGCGTTCATCACCAGCCAGCCCGGCGTCACCGACGTCCACCACCTGCACATCTGGTCGCTGGGCACCGGCGAGATCGCGATGACCGCGCACGTGGTCCGCCCCATCGACGCGCAGGACCACGACGAGTTCCTCGACCGCCTGCACCGCAAGCTGGACGAGCGCTTCGGCATCAACCACCCCACCCTGCAGATCGAACACGGCATCTCCTGCCAGCACGACGAGCACGACCGCGCCCCGCACTCGCATTGACGGCAATGCCACCGGCGGCGCGGCCTGCGCGGCGCGCGGCGGGGCGATCGCAGGAGGGCCGGCCGCCGCCGGGGTTCGCTATACTTCGCCGATTACCGCAAAGACCGGAACCGGCGATGTTGAATGAGATCACGAAAGACGCCCAAGCGCGCATGCACAAAAGTATCGAGTCGCTGCGCCAGGCGATGACCAAGGTGCGCACCGGCCGTGCCTCCACGTCCCTGGTCGACCACCTGAAGGTGAACTATTACGGCTCGGAGATGCCGCTGTCGCAGGTGGCGAGCATCGCCGTCAATGACGCGCGCTCACTGACCATCACGCCGTGGGAGAAGCCGATGGTGGCCGCGGTCGAGAAGGCGATTATCAACTCCGACCTAGGCCTGACCCCCAACACCGCCGGCACGGTGATCCGGATCAACCTGCCGGCGCTGACCGAGGAACGCCGCCGCGACCTGGCCAAGATGGTCAACGGCGAGGGCGAGGACGCCAAGGTGGCGATCCGCAACATCCGCCGCGACGCCAACCAGCAGGTCAAGGAGCTGCTGAAGGAAAAGGAGGCCAGCGAGGACGACGCGCGCCGGGTCGAGGACGAGATCCAGAAGATCACCGACGCCGCGATCAAGGACGTCGACGAGGTGGTGAAGGCCAAGGAACAGGAGCTGATGTCGGTTTGACGGCCCGGCCCTCCGCCACCATGGCCTCCTCCGCAACATCCAGCCCTGCCATCCCGCGCCATCTGGCCATCATCATGGATGGCAACGGCCGCTGGGCGGAGCGCCGCCACCGGCCACGCATCGTCGGCCACCGGGCCGGCGCCCGCGCGGTCAACCTGTGCATCGATTTCTGCATCCTCAAGGGTATCCAGGCGCTGACGCTGTTCGCGTTTTCCAGCGAGAACTGGGGACGGCCGGAGGGCGAGGTCGGCGCGCTGATGAAGCTGTTCATGAACGCCCTGGAACGCGAGGTCGACGAACTCGACCGCCGCGACGTGCGCATCCGCTTCATCGGTGAGCGCGAGCGCTTCAGTCCTGCGATCGTCGCGCGGATGCAGGCGGCCGAGCTGCAGACCGCCGCCAACGACGGCCTGCAGCTGTCGATCGCGGCGAGCTACGGCGGACGCTGGGACATCACCCAGGCCGCCCGCGCGCTGGCCGCCGACGTCGCCGCCGGCCGAATGCGACCGGAGGACATCGACGAGGAGGCACTGACCCGGCGCCTGACCCTGGCCGACCTGCCGGCACCGGACCTGTTCATCCGTACCGGCGGGGAGATGCGGATCAGCAATTTCCTTCTCTGGCACCTGGCCTACACCGAACTGTGGTTCACCGAGGCGCTGTGGCCGGAACTGGACGCCGCGACACTGCAGGGTGCGCTTGACCACTATGCATCCCGTGAGCGTCGCTTCGGGCTTACCGGGGCGCAGCTCGCCCCCCTCCAAGAGAGCACCGAATGACCCGTATCCGCCTGATCGCCGCGCTGGTGATGGCGCCGGCCGCCATCGCCGCGATCCTGTTGCTCCCCACCGCCTGGCTGGTGACGCTGGCCGCGGTCGTGTTCCTGCTGGGCCTGTGGGAATGGTTCGACCTGGCCGACATCGACGAGACGCTGGCCAAGACGGTCCTGCTGCTCGCCCACCTTGCGTTGATGGTGGCGCTGGTGTGGGCCTCGCGGTCCGCTTCGGGGTTCAGTTTTGCACTGTTTGAACTGGCGACCCTGGTCGGGGTGATCTGGTGGCTGCTGGCGCTGGTCTGGCTGGGCCGGTACGGGTTTGCCAGTGACCACACCACCTATGCACGGGTGTTCAAGCTCGCCGCCGGCGCGCTAGCGATCATCCCGGCGTGGTGCGCGCTGGGCTGGCTGCACGCCAGCGACGCCAGTGCCAGCGTGGTGGCCTGGATCCCCAAAGGCCATTTCTGGCTGCTGACGGCGCTGATGATGGTCTGGGCAGCGGACAGCGGCGCGTACTTCGTCGGGCGCCGCTTCGGCCGGCACAAGCTGTCGCCGCGCATCAGTCCCAACAAGACCATCGAAGGCCTGATCGGCGGGCTCGTCGCCGGCGTGGCGATGGCGCTGGCCGTCTCGCTGGTGGCCGGCGCCGATCGCAGCCAGTTGCCCGCGATCGCGCTGGTCGCGGCCGTGGCGACTTTGTTTTCAGTCGCCGGAGACCTGTTCGAGAGCCTGCTCAAGCGCCACGCCGGAGTGAAGGACTCGGGCACGCTGATTCCTGGCCACGGCGGCGTCCTCGACCGTCTCGACGGGGTGCTCGCTGCCCTGCCCGCGTTTGCCCTGGGCAAGGGCCTGATGGGATTCTGATGGACACGGTTGCCTCCTCCGCGGACTTCATCCGCCACGACGTCGCGGTACTGGGCGCGACCGGGTCCATCGGCGGCTCGGCGCTGGACGTCATCGCGCGGCACCCCCAACGCCTGCGGGCGACCGTGCTCGGCGCCGGACGCAACGTCGACGCGCTGATCGAGCTGTGCCGCGTGCACCGCCCGCTGCACGCGGTGATCAACGACGCGGACGGCTTTACCGCGCTGCGCGACGGGCTGGCGTCAGCCGGACTTCACACACGCGCCCACGCCGGCGCCGAGGCGGTCAGCGCGCTGGCCGCGGGGGACGATTGCGACACCGTCGTCGCTGCCATCGTCGGCGCTGCCGGTCTGCCCTCCACATTGGCGGCGGCGCGCGCCGGCAAGCGCCTGCTGCTGGCGAACAAGGAATCCCTGGTCCTTGCCGGCGAGTTGCTGATGGCTGCCGCGCACGATGGCGGCGCCACGATCGTGCCGATCGACAGCGAGCACAACGCTATTTTCCAGTGCCTGCCCGCACCGGACCGGCTGGCCGCGGGTCAGGCCAGCGCCGGTCTCGCACGGATCATCCTCACCGCCTCCGGTGGCCCGTTCCGGGGCCGCTCCCGCGCGTCGCTGGCCGACGTGTCGGTCGAGGAAGCGGTCAAGCATCCCAAATGGTCGATGGGTCCGAAGATCTCGGTCGATTCGGCGACGTTGATGAACAAGGGGCTGGAGGTGATCGAGGCGTATCACCTGTTCGGCCTGTCTGGGAAACGGATCGATGTGCTCGTGCACCCGCAGAGCCTGGTCCACTCGATGGTCGAATTCATCGATGGCTCCACGCTGGCCCAGCTCGGGCTGCCGGATATGCGCACGGCGCTGGCGGTGGGCCTGGGTTGGCCCGACCGGGTCGAATCCGGGGTGTCGGGGCTGGACCTGCTGGCGCAGGGCGGTCGGCTGGACTTTGAAAAGCCCGACCTGGAGGCGTTCCCGTGCCTCCAGCTGGCCTATGATGCCCTCGCTGCCGGCGGCACCGCGCCTGCGGTACTGAACGCGGCCAACGAGGTTGCGGTGGCCGCGTTCCTCGAGCGTCGCATCGGCTTCCTCTCCATTGCGGCGCTGGTCGCCGACACGCTTGCCGCCCTGCCCGCCGGTCCGGCCGACTCGCTGGAAGCGCTTGAGGACATCGATCAACACGCCCGCCGCCAGGCCATTCAGGGGCTGGCCGCCCACCGGATGCCAGCATGAGCGCCGTGATCCCGGTGTTGGTGTCGATCCATGGCTGAGCTGATCGGTTCCGTGTGGTGGTTGCTGGTCAGCCTCGGGCTGCTGGTGACCTTTCACGAATTTGGCCACTACTGGGTCGCCCGCCGCTGCGGGGTCAAGGTGCTGCGCTTCTCGGTGGGCTTTGGCAAACCGCTGTTCATGCGCCGCGGCAAGGACGGCACCGAGTACGTGGTCGCGGCCATCCCGCTGGGCGGCTACGTCAAGATGCTCGATGAGCGCGCGCTGATCGAGGACATGCCGGCAGCCGACGGCGCTGGCGGAGCCGGCGGCGATCCGGGCGCGACATTGACCGAAGCCGAGCGCGCCGGCGCCTTCAACCGCCAGTCGGTGTGGAAGCGGATCGCGATCGTCATTGCCGGCCCCATCGCCAACCTGCTGCTGTGCGTGCTGCTGCTGTGGGCGATGTTCGTCATCGGCCGCCCCGACTACGCGCCCGTGCTCGGCCAGGCCACCGGTATTGCCGCAGATGCCGGGCTGCAACGGGGCGACACCATCACCGCCGTCGGCGATCGGCAGACGCCCACCTGGAGCGAGGTCCAGATGGCGCTGATTCCATCGGCACTGGATCGCAGCGACGTCCAACTGCAGGTGCTGGACGCGAATGGCAACGCAGGCACCCGGCGCCTGCCGCTTTCGCGCCTGCCGGAAGACTTTGACGAGCGCCGCGCGGTGGATGCGATCGGCCTGGTGCCGCGCCATTACTCCCTGCCTGCGGTGGTCGGCCAGGTGGCTCCGGATACGGCCGGCTGGGGCGTTCTGGCAGAAGGCGACCGCATCAGCGCCATCGACGGGCAACCGGTGCGGGAGTGGGCCGACCTTGGCCCGTTGGTACAGGCGCTGGGCGAGCGCGGTGGCCGCGGCATGGTCGAGGTGATCCGCGACGACGAGCGCCTCGCGCTCGAGTTGGAGCCCACCCGGATGACGCCGGAAGACGGGGAGCCCTACTGGGCGATCGGGATTTCGCCGGCACGGCCGCAGCTGCCGCCGATGGACGCGGAACTGCGTTACGGGCCCATCGCCGCGGTGCCCGCCGCACTGGCGGAAACCGCGCATCAGGCCGGCCAGTTGTTCTCGATGATCGGCCGCGCTTTCAGTGGCCGGGTCGAGGTGCGCAACACCGTTGCCGGCCCCATCACGATCGCCCGTGCCGCCAACGCCTATGCCGGCCAGGGCGCCGCCTGGTTCCTGTCGCTGCTGGCGCTGCTGTCGCTGAGCCTTGGCATACTGAACCTCCTGCCAATCCCGCTCTTGGACGGCGGACACCTGCTGTATTACCTTATCGAGTTGGTCAAAGGCAGCCCGGTGAGCGAGCGCACGATGGCCTATGGCCAATACATCGGCCTGATGCTCATCGCCGCGCTCATGGGCCTGGCGTTCTACAACGACATCGTGAACAACCTGCTGCACTGATGCCGCCTGCCCTGCGTTCCACCGCTGCCACCTGTTTACCCTTTTCCGCCGCCGCCTCGGGCACTTGCCCGGGCGAGTGCGGCAAGCTCCCCAACCGGACGTGACAATGACGCGACCCATCCCCCGCCGCCTGCTGGTCCTGGCCCTTGCTTCGGCGCTTTCCACGGTTCCCGCGTTGAGCGCGGTTGCGCAGCAGCAGTCCGCGATCGCCGCACCGGTCGCTCCCTTCACCGTCAGCGACATCCGCGTGGACGGCCTGCAGCGGATTTCCGCCGGTACGGTGTTCACCTACCTGCCGGTCGAGCGTGGCGACACGATGGACCAGGCCGCGGCCGGCGATGCGATCCGCGCGCTGTACAAGACCGGGTTCTTCGAGGACGTCCGCATCGGTCACCAGGGCGACATCCTCGTGGTCACCGTCGTCGAGCGTCCGGCGATCAACAAGCTGACCCTGACCGGCAACAAGGACATCAAGACCGAGGACCTGATGAAGGGCCTCAACGACATCGGCCTGACCGAAGGCAACACCTTCGACCGGCTGAGCCTGGACCGCGTCACCCAGGAACTGACCCGCCAGTACAACAACCGCGGCAAGTACAACGTCAAGGTGACCCCGTCGGTGGCCGCGCTGCCGCGCAATCGCGTCGACGTGACCATCGCGGTGGAAGAAGGCAAGGCCGCCCGGATCCAGCACATCAACCTGATCGGCAACGAGCTGTTTGACGACAAGGAAATCACCGGCGGCTGGGAGTCGGGCGTGCACAACTGGCTGAGCTGGTACCGCCGCGATGACCAGTACTCGCGCGAGAAGCTTTCCGGCGACCTGGAAAAGCTCAACAACTTCTACCTGGACCGTGGCTACGTCGACTTCAACATCGACTCCACCCAGGTCGCCATCAGTCCCGACCTGCAGGACATGTTCATCACCGCGGGCGTGACCGAGGGCGAGCAGTACAAGATCTCCAGCGTCGAGATCACCGGCGACACCGTGCTGCCCAAGGAAGACATCGAGAAGATGGTGCTGGTCAAGCCCGACCAGGTGTTCTCGCGCAGCCTGCTGGAGATCAGCTCCGATGCGATCACCGCCACGCTGGGCAACGTCGGCTACGCCTTCGCCCAGGTCAATCCGATTCCCGACGTCAACCGCGAGGACAAGACGGTCGCGATCGCGATGCAGGTGGTTCCCGGGCCGCGCGTCAACGTGCGCCGGATCAGCTTCAAGGGCAACTCGCGCACCGCCGATGAAGTCCTGCGCCGGCAGATGCGCCAGTTTGAGGGGTCCTGGTATTCGCAGGCCGCGATCGACCGCTCCAAGATCCGCATCCAGGGGCTGGGCTATTTCGACAAGGTCGATGTGGAAACCGTCCCGGTGCCCGGCACCAGCGACCAGGTCGATGTCGTCTACAACGTCAACGAGGTGGCCGCCGGCAGCTTCGTGTTCGGCCTGGGCTATTCGCAGCTGACCGGCCTGAGCACGCAGGTGCAGGTGTCGCAGAACAACTTCCTGGGCAGCGGCAACCGCATCGCCGTGCAGGCGCAGCGCAACGACTACCTGCAGCGCTACGACTTCTCCTTCACCGATCCGTACTTCACCGACAACGGCGTCTCGCTGGGCTACAACCTGCGCTGGAGCGAGTTCAACAACTCCAACTTCAACACCGCGCGCTACTCCTCCACCAGCGGCATGGCGCAGATGGTGCTCGGTGTGCCGATCACCGAGACCGACAGCTTCACCACGCTGCTGGGAATCGACAGCAACCAGATCTTCGCCTACCGCGGATCCACGCCCGAGTCCATCGTCGACTACATCGATGCGGTCGGCCAGCGCACCTTCCACGCCTGGCGCGGCGAGATCGGCTGGGCGCGCAACACGCTCAACAGCGCGCTGACGCCGACCCGCGGCCTGTCGCAGCGCCTGTGGCTGGAGGCGACCCTGCCCGGCTCCACGGTGGAGTACTACAAGCTCAACTACAGCCTGTCGCACTTCTGGCCGCTGTCGCGCCACCTGGTGCTCAACACGCGCGCCGAGCTGGGCTACGGCGACAGCTACGGCGACGCCTCGGTGCGCAACATCTGCTACACCCCGCCGACCCAGGACAATCCGGATCCGGTGCAGACCACCAACTGCGACCCGAGCTCGCCCGATTACGTGAAGACCGTCACCGCCGACGGCCTGCCGTTCTTCGAGAATTTCTACGCCGGTGGTACGCGCTCGGTCCGCGGCTTCAAGGACAACACCCTGGGCCCGCGCGAGGCGGCGCTGTACAGCAGCTACCTGCAGCCGATCGGTGGCGCGGTGAAGACCGTCGGCTCGGTGGAGATGATCTTTCCGACCCTGATCGACAGCACGGCGGCGCGCGTCTCCGCGTTCCTCGACTTCGGTAACGTGTTCGCCAGCACCGACGATTTCGATGCCGGCGAGCTGCGCGCGTCCACCGGTCTGGCGCTGATGTGGCGCTCGCCGATGGGCCCGATCACGATCAGCTACGCGTTCCCGGTCAAGAAGGAAGACGGCGACCAGCTGGAGCGCCTGCAGTTCACCTTCGGCGGCTCGTTCTGACGACGGACCCGGCCGTCATGCCCTCCTCTGCACCAACCGTGGCCGAGCTGGCCGAGCGGTTCTCGCTCGGCGTGCGCGGCGACGCGACCGCGCGCATCCGTGGCGTCGGCACGCTCGCCAATGCCGGCAAGGACCAGCTCGCCTTCCTGGCCAACCCCAGGTACCGCGGCCAGCTGGACGACTCGACAGCGGCCGCCGTGGTGATGCGCGCCGCCGATGCCGAGGGCTACGGTGGCACGGCGCTGGTCGCCGAGGACCCCTACACCGCGTTCGCCAAGATCGCCGCTGTGTTTGAAGTGGTGCCCGTGCGCGAGCCCGGCGTCCACCCGATGGCCGACATCCACGCCGACGCGGTGGTCGACCCTGCCGCGCACGTCGGCGCCTTCACCAGCATCGGTGCCGGCAGCCGCGTCGAGGCCGGCGCCTTCGTCGGCCCGGGCTGCATCGTCGGTGAGGACTGCGTCGTGGGCTCCGGCAGCGAGCTGCTCGCGCGCGTCACCCTGGTCACCCGGGTCCGGCTGGGCCGGCGCGTGCGCATCCACCCGGGCGCGGTGATCGGCGCCGACGGCTTCGGCCTGGCGATGGACGCGGGACGCTGGATCAAGGTGCCGCAGCTGGGCGGCGTGGTGATCGGCGATGACTGCGAGATCGGTGCCAACACCTGCATCGACCGCGGCGCGATCGAGGACACGGTGCTGGAGGAGGACGTCCGCCTGGACAACCTGATCCAGGTCGGCCACAACGTCCGCATCGGCGCGCACACGGCGATGGCCGGCTGCGTTGCCATCGCGGGCAGCGCCCGGATCGGGCGCTACTGCATGATCGCCGGCGGTGCCGGCATCGCCGGGCACCTGGAAATCTGCGACCGGGTGGTGGTGACCGCAATGAGCCTGGTGAGCAGTTCGATCCGCGAACCCGGAGAATACTCGTCCGGCACCGGGCTGATGGACAATCGCAGCTGGCGCAGGAACGCCGCGCGATTCCGGCAGCTGGACAGGATGGCGCGCCAGTTGCGCGACCAGGAACCTAAGGACGACACGCAATGACCGATGCACTCAAGCTCCCGATCGATGTTCCGGGGATCCAGGCGATGTTGCCGCACCGCTACCCGTTCCTCCTGGTCGACCGGGTGACGGAGCTGGAGCCGAACAAGCGCATCCTGGCCTACAAGAACGTCACCAACAACGAGCCGTTTTTCAACGGCCACTTTCCCGGCCAGCCGGTGATGCCCGGCGTGCTGGTGATCGAGGCGCTGGCCCAGGCCGGCGGCCTGCTCACCCAGCTCTCGCTGGGCGGTACGTTTGAGAACAAGCTGTTCTACCTGGTCAAGATCGACGGTGCCCGGTTCTCGCGCATGGTCGTCCCCGGCGACCGCCTCGACCTGGAGGTGGTCCTCAAGCGGACGATCCGCAACATGGCGCTGTACCAGGGCATCGCCCGGGTCGACGGCGAGCAGGCCGCGTGCGCCGACATCCTGTGTGCCGAGGTCGTCAACAAGCCATGAGCCCGGTGGTCATCCACCCCAGCGCGATCGTCGAGGCCGGGGCACGGCTCGCCGATGGTGTGACGGTGGGTGCCTTCAGCTACATCGGTGCGGACGTCGAGATCGGCGCCAACACCCAAATCGGGCCGCACTGCAGCGTGCATGGGCCGGCCCGGATCGGCCGCGACAACCGCTTCATCGGCCACGCCGCCATTGGTGGCGAGCCGCAGGACAAGAAGTACGCCGGCGAGCGCGTCGAGCTGGTCATCGGCGAGCGCAACACGGTCCGCGAGTTCGTCACCATCAACCGCGGCACCCGCGGCGGCGGCGGTGCGACCCGGATCGGCGACGACAACTGGCTGCTCGCCTACACCCACATCGCCCACGACTGCCTGATCGGCAACGACTGCGTTTTCTCCAACAACGCGACCCTGGCCGGGCACGTCGTGGTTGGCGACCACGTGATCCTCAGCGGGTTTGCCGGTGTCCACCAGTTCTGCCGGATCGGCGCGCACGCCTTCATCGGCATGGGCGCTTTCGTCAACGGCGACGTGCCGCCGTTCGTGATGGTCGCCCAGGAAGGCTACAGCCGCCCGCGCGGGATCAACAACGAAGGCCTGAAGCGGCGCGGCTTCGACGCGGCACGCATCGCGATGATCAAGCGTGCCTACCGCGCGCTGTACGTGGCCGGCCACTCGCTGGAAGAGGCGCACGCCCGGCTCAGCGAGATGGCAAGCGACAGCGACGACGTGCGCGCGCTGCTGGACTTCATCGACAGCGGCGATCGGCCCCTGCTGCGGTGAGCGACAACCGCGCCGTGGCGGGGATCTTCAACGAGCTCCCCCCGACCCGACCCAAACGCATCGCCCTGGTGGCCGGAGAAGCCTCCGGCGACCTGCTGGGCGCCGACCTGATCGAACAGCTCCGCCTGCGCTGGCCCGGCGCGGAATTCGTCGGTGTCGGCGGTGCGGCGATGCGCGATGCGGGCATGGAGACCTGGTTCGATGCATCCGAGCTCGCGGTGATGGGGCTGTCGGAAGTGCTGCGCCACCTGCCGCGGCTGTTGCGGCTGCGCCGCGAACTGCGCGAGCGCGTGCTGGGGTGGCAGCCAGACGTGTTCATCGGCATCGACGCGCCGGACTTCAACCTGGGCGTGGAGAAGTGGCTGAAGCAGCGCGGCGTGCGCACCGTGCACTACGTCAGCCCGTCGGTGTGGGCCTGGCGCGAGAAACGCGCGGCGCGCATCGGCGAGAGCGCGGATCTGGTGCTGTGCCTGTTCCCGATGGAGCCGCCGATCTACGCCCGCCACGACGTGGACGCGCGATTCGTCGGCCATCCACTGGCCGACACGATGCCCTTGGTGCCCGACCGCGATGCGGCGCGGGCGACGCTGGGACTGGACCCGCAGCGACCCATGCTGGCGCTGCTGCCCGGCTCACGGGTGGGCGAAATCCAGCGCCTGGGTGCCGACTTCATCGGCGCGGCGGCCCGCGTGCTTGCCGCCGAACCGACGCTGCAGGTAATCGCACCGATGGCCGGACCGCAGGCGCGCGACGCATTCCAGGCCATCCTTTCCAGCCATCCTGACGCGACCGCACTTTCGCGAGCGCTGAGCGTGGTCGACGGCCAGTCGCGCACCGCGATGGTCGCCAGCGACGTCATCCTGCTGGCGTCCGGCACGGCCACGCTGGAGGCGATGCTGGCAAAACGGCCGATGGTCGTGGCCTACAAGGTATCGGCGTTCACCTACCTGCTGGTGAAAACCCTGGGCATGCTCAAGGTCGACCATTACGCGCTGCCCAACGTGCTTGCAGGCGAGGAAGTTGTGCCGGAGCTGATGCAGGACGACTGCGGCCCGGAGGCACTGGCCGATGCGTGCCTGAAGTGGCTGCGCGGGGGCGACACCCGCGCCCTGCAATCGCGCTTCCTGACGCTGCACGACTCGCTGCGCCGCGGCGCCTCGGCGCAGGCTGCACAGGCGATCGTCGAGCTCGTATCCTGAGACGATGGGCCGCTGCACCGATCAACTCACGCTCCCCCTCGAGCCCGTCCGCGTCGCCGGGCCGTTCGCGGGTGTCGACGAGGCTGGCCGTGGCCCGCTGGCCGGTCCTGTCGTGGTCGCTGCGGTGGTGTTTGCGCCGGGGCGCACTCCGGTCAACGGACTGGACGACTCCAAGCTGCTGTGCGCGCGACGCCGCGAGGAGCTGTACGCGCGGATCGTGGAACGGGCGCTGGCCTGGCACGTGGTCGCGGTCGAGGTCGAGGAGATCGACCGCGTCAATATCTACCAGGCGACCATGATCGGGATGCGGCGCGCGGTCGAGGGCGTCAGCCACGTGGCCGTGGCCGCGCGCATCGACGGCAACGTCGTTCCCAAGGCGCTGCCGTGCCCGGCCGAGGCGTGGATCGGTGGCGACCAGCGCGACCGCACGATCATGGCCGCATCCATCCTGGCCAAGGTGACCCGCGACCGGCTGATGCTGGCGCTAGACGAGCAGTGGCCGTACTACGGCTTCGGCGCCCACAAGGGCTATGGCACCCCGGCGCACCTGGCCGCACTGGAGCAGCACGGCGCCTGCCCGCACCACCGTCGCAGCTTTGCCCCGGTGCGCGCGGTGATCGAACGCGACGGGCAATGGTGAACCGCGGCTCGTCCTGCATCACGGCGTGACGGGTTCACTAAGCGTTTCGGAAGACCGCGACACCTCGACACGCAAAGCCTTGTGCGGCGGGCTTCCCGGCATGAACAGCGCACGGCGGCAACGACTTCTGGCACTCGCCATCGAAGCGCCGGCGGCGCACGCTGATGGCTTGGAGCATGCCCGGTCGCACGATGCCTCCGCCTACCGGTGACGCACGCTCCGGCCTGTTGCGGATCGCGGTGGCTGCCGTTGGATCCGCCAGCCACTCCGTCCAGGCAAGGACAAGAACCGAGGGCACTGACATGAGATCGTCCCTGATGATCGTGTCGCCGTTGCCGACGAGCCTGTTCAGCACCGCCGAGCGACCCAATGCCAAGCGCCACCTGATTGGTGGTTTCGAACCCGACGCCGGCCGTCTGCAGCGGTTCAACGAATTGCTGACTTTGATCAGCGCAAAGCACCCGCAGGTGGACGCCGACCACCTCGCCACCGCAGCACGCGAGTTGATGGAGTACTCGCCCGACGGGCGGATTCCGCAATGCATTCGCGAACGGATCCGTCGCGCCGGCGCCATGGACCTGATGCGTTCAGACCCCGAATGGGAAACCCAGGCCACCGTGGCGATTGCCGCCGCGGCCGTACTGGATTACCTGCACGGCAAGGAGCCGCTGATTCCGCACAACCTGCCGGTGGTGGGTTGGCTGGATGGCGCTGTGGTCGTGGAGGCCGCTTGGCCGACCCTGGCCGACGAGGTGCGCGACTACCTCGACTTCTGCCGCCTGCGCCGCATCGAGGCGCGGTTGCGCGGTGAGGACCGACGCTATTTCGGTTTCACCCGCGACCAGTTCGACGATGCACGACTCGCCGAATTTCTCTGGATCGAGCATTGCCGCAGGACCGGTCGCAGCAGTTACCTGGCCGCGGACGAGGCCGGGCGGTTCCGGGTGAACTGAACGCAGGCGCGTCGCGGACCGACAACCCGCGACGCGCAGACGCGCGCCGCTGCCGGTGCCCGCTTGTCAAGGCCTTGCCGGGCCGACGGTGGCTGATACTCTGGGCGTTGCCCCAGCCGGTCGGTCCACGGCACGAATGCCAGCTCGCTTCACCCACCTGCACCTTCACAGCGAATTCTCGCTCGTCGACTCCACCATCCGGGTCAACGAGCTGGTCAAACGCTGCGTGATGCTTGGCCAGCCCGCGGTCGCCCTGACCGACGTCAACAACCTGTTTGCCGCGGTGAAGTTCTACCGCGCCGCGGAACAGGCCGGGGTCAAGCCGATCCTGGGCGCGGACGTCGGCCTGGCTGATGGCAACGAGGCCAGCTCGCGCCTGACCCTGCTGTGCCGCGACCACACCGGTTACCTGACCCTGTCGCGCCTGCTCAGCCGGATGTGGATGGAGGGCCACCGAACCGACAGCGTCGCGCTGCGGCCGGAATGGCTGCGCGAGGACAACGAGGGCCTGTTCGCGCTGGCCGGTCGACAGAGCCTCGCCGGGCGCATGGCAACCTCGCAGCGACCGGAATTGGCCGAGGCGTGGCTGGCGGACTGGCAGGGCATCTTCGATGACCGCCTGCACCTGGAACTGACCCGGACCGGGCGCGCCGACGACCCGGTGTTCAACGAATTCGCAATCCACGCCTCCGCCAAGCGCGGCCTGCCGCTGATCGCCAGCAACGATGTGCGCTTCCTTGACCGCGACGGCTTCGATGCCCACGAAGCCCGCGTCTGCATCTCCACCGGCCGCGTGCTCGACGACCCCAAGCGGCCGAAGGAGTACAGCGCCGAGCAGTACCTGAAGTCCTCGGACGACATGGCCGAGCTGTTCGCCGATGTCCCGGATGCGATCGACAACGCGCTGGCGCTGGCGACCCGCTGCAACGTCGAGATGCAGCTGGGCACCTACTACCTGCCCGCGTTCCCGGTGCCCGACGACCACACCATCGAGTCCTGGCTGCGAAGCCAGGCGCACGACGGGCTGGACGCGCGGCTGCAGAAGGTGCTGCAGGTCGAGGGCCGGCTCGCAAACGACATGACCCGGCAGGACTACGAGGACCGCCTCGACACCGAGCTGGGCGTCATCCTGTCGATGGGTTTCCCCGGCTACTTCCTGATCGTTGCGGACTTCATCAACTGGGGCAAGGAACAGGGCATCCCGGTCGGGCCGGGGCGCGGTTCGGGTGCCGGTTCACTGGTGGCCTGGGCGTTGGGCATCACCGACCTGGATCCGCTGCCCTACGACCTGTTGTTCGAGCGCTTCCTGAACCCCGAACGCGTGTCGATGCCCGACTTCGACATCGACTTCTGCATGGACCGCCGCGACGAGGTGATCGACTACGTCGCGCGCAAGTACGGCCGCGACCGGGTCAGCCAGATCATCACCTACGGCACCATGGCCGCCAAGGCGGTGGTGCGCGACTGCGGGCGCGTGCTGGGCCATCCCTATGGTTTCGTCGACGGCATCGCCAAGCTGATCCCGATGACCCTGGGCGTGAGCCTGCGCGATGCGCTGGGCGAGTCGGAGGCGGCGAAGAAGAATCCCGAGCTGGCATCGGGCGATCTCATCGCGCGCTACCACTCCGAGGACGATGTCCGCGACCTGCTCGACCTCGCGCTGAGCCTGGAGAACCTGACCCGCAACGCCGGTCGCCATGCCGGCGGCGTGGTGATCGCGCCCTCGCCACTGAGCGACTTCTGCCCGCTGTTCGCCGAGCACGATGGCGAGGGACGCGGCAAGACCCCCGTAACCCAGTTCGACAAGGACGACGTGGAATCCGTGGGTCTGGTGAAGTTCGACTTCCTCGGCCTGCGCACGCTGACGATCATCGACTGGGCGGTCAAGGCGATCAACGTGCGTCGCGCCAGATCCGGCGAGGAACCGCTGGACATCACCACCCTGCCACTGGACGACAAGGCGACGTACGAATTGTTTGCCCGCGGCGAAGGCGTGGCGGTGTTCCAGTTCGAGTCGCGCGGCATGCGCGAGCTGCTCAAGCGCGCGCGCCCGGACACCTTCGAGGACATCATCGCGCTGGCGGCGCTGTTCCGGCCCGGCCCGCTGGGCTCGGGGATGGACAAGGACTGGGTCGACCGCAAGCACGGCGTGGCCGAGGTCAGCTACCCGCATCCGTCACTGGAGCCGGTGCTGGGCCCGACCTACGGCGTGATCGTGTACCAGGAACAGGTGATGCAGATCGCCCAGGTTATGGCGGGCTATTCGCTCGGCGGCGCCGACCTGCTGCGTCGCGCGATGGGCAAGAAGAAGCCTGAGGAAATGGCCAAGGAGCGGGCCAAGTTCGAGGCCGGCTGCCTGGCCAACGGCATTCCGGCCAAGGTCGCCAGCCCGATCTTCGACCTGATGGAGAAGTTCGCCGAGTACGGCTTCAACAAGTCGCACTCCGCCGCCTATGCCTTGGTCGCGTACCAGACCGCCTGGCTGAAGGTGCACTACCCGGCCGAGTTCATGGCCGCCGTGCTGTCGTCCGACATGGACAACACCGAGAAGGTCACCGGCTTCCTGGACGAGTGCCGGGCGATGAACCTGCAGGTGTTGCCCCCGGACGTGGACGCCTCTGCGTACATGTTCGAGGCGGTGGCGCCGGACACCGATGCTGCACCGGCCGGCGCCGATGCCAAGTCGCCGGTTGGCACGATCCGCTACGGCCTAGGCGCGGTGAAGGGCGTCGGTCACGGCGCGTGCGATGCGATCGTGCAGGCGCGCCGCGCCGGCCCCTTCGCCGACCTGCTGGATTTCTGCAAGCGCGTGGAAGGCGGCAAGCTCAACCGCCGCGCGCTGGAAGCGCTGACCCGCGCCGGCGCCCTGGACAAGCTGGGAAAGAATCGCGCCAGCCTGATGCTGCAACTGCCCGAGGTGGTCCGCGCGACCGACCAGCTGGCCCGCGAGCGCGAGGCCGGACAGGTCAGCCTGTTCGGCGGCGGCGACGCCAGTCCGGCGCTGCACATCGAGCTGCGCGAGACCGACGAATTCCCGCTGGGGCAGCTGCTGGCCGGCGAACGCGAGACCCTGGGCCACTACCTCAGCGGGCACCCCTTTGATCCGTACCGCGACGAGCTGCTGGACCTGATCGGCCACGACCTGGGCGCGCTGGAGCGGATCTGGGAATCGCGCCCGGAAAGCGCGCGCAGCGGCTGGCGCCCGGAGCTGGACACGGTCGTCGCCGGCCAGGTGGTCGCGCTGCGCAAGAAGGGCGACAGCCAGATGTTCGTGCAGATCGAGGACGGCAACGGCCGCCTCGAAGTCGCGTTCTTCTCCGAGACCTACACCGACTTCGCGCCGCTGCTGACCCGCGATCGCCTGCTGGTGATCAAGGGCGGCCTGCGCGAGGACGCCTTCAGCGGCGGTTTTGCGCTCAAGGCCGAGCGCTGCTGGGACTACAACCAGGTCTGCGCCGATTACGCCAAACGGCTGTCGCTGCGGCTGGACCTGCAGGTGCCCGGCACCTGGCAGCGGGTGGATGCGCTGCTGGCCCGTCATCGTCCCGGCGGCGCCAGGGTCCGGCTCGATCTCCTGCTGCCCGCTGCCGCCGGCATGGTCGACCTGCCGGCCGCCGGATCGGTGCGGGTAGACGCGGAACTTGCCGGCCTGCTCCGCGCGGAACCCGGCGTGCGCGCGGTGAAGCTCGCGCTGGACCGGCCCTGGGGCTGAACGGGTAGTGCACACCTCCGCGTGCGCTGTGGCTTGCGGCGTCCGCGCAGAGGGGTCGGTTAGACTGTCGCCTTCACGGCAGTACGGCTGCCCGAGCCCAGGCATCCCATGAACCCGAACTACCTCGATTTCGAACAACCCATCGCCGACCTGGAAGCCAAGATCCAGGAGCTGCGCCAGGCCAGCCGCGGGTCCGCGGTGGATGCCGACAGCGAAGTCCACACCCTGCAGGACAAGTTGCGCAAGCGCACCGCGCAGATCTTCCGCGACCTCACGCCGTGGCAGGTATCGCAGCTGGCCCGGCATCCCGCGCGCCCGCATACCAACGACTACATCCGGGTGATGTGCGACGAGTTCCAGGAGCTGGCCGGCGACCGGGCCTACAGCGACGATCCGGCCATCGTGGGCGGCCTGGGCCGCATCGGCGGGCGACCGGTGGTCCTCATTGGCCACGAGAAGGGCCGCGACACCAAGAGCAAGGTGCGACGCAACTTCGGCATGCCACGGCCCGAGGGCTATCGCAAGGCGCTGCGCCTGATGAAGCTGGCCGAGCGTTTCCAGCTGCCGGTGTTGACATTCATCGATACCCCGGGCGCGTATCCCGGCATCGGGGCCGAAGAACGCGGCCAGTCGGAAGCCATCGCCCGCAACCTGCTGGAAATGGCCGAGCTGAAGGTCCCGATCATCTGCACGATCATCGGCGAGGGCGGCTCCGGCGGCGCGCTGGCGATCGGCGTGGGCGACTGCACGGTGATGCTCGAGCACAGCACCTACTCGGTGATCTCACCGGAGGGCTGCGCCTCGATCCTGTGGAAGGACCCGGCCAAGGCCAAGGACGCCGCCGAGCAGCTGGGCCTGACCGCCAAGCGCCTGCATGGGCTGGGCCTGATCGACAAGGTGGTGCGCGAGCCCACCGGCGGTGCGCATCGCAACCCGCGCCAGATCGCGACCCGGCTCAAGGCGGTCCTGCTCAACGAGCTGGACACGCTGCAGGCGATGCCGGTGGACGAGTTGCTGCAGCAGCGCTATGAGCGGCTGCGCAACTACGGCGCGTACGAAGCGGCCTGAGTCCCCGCTGCGCCGTCACCAGGCGCGCTGGTACTGCACCGGCACCGGCAGCTCCGCGCCCAGCTGCTTCGCCGCGCGCTGCGGAAAATACGGGTCGCGCAACAGCTCGCGGGCCAGCAGGACCATGTCGGCGTCCCCCTTGGCGACCAGCGCTTCGGCCTGCGCCGCATTGGTGATCAGACCGACCGCGCCGGTCGCAATGCCGGCCTCGCGGCGGATGCGTGCGGCGAAAGGCACCTGATACCCCGGCTCGACCGGGATCATCACGTCCGGCACCAGCCCGCCTGATGAGACATCGACCAGATCGACGCCATGCCCGGCCAGCAGCCGGCTCAGCGCGATGCTCTGCTCGATGTCCCAGCCGCCTTCGGCCCAGTCGGTCGCCGAGATGCGCACCCACAGGGGGAGATCGGCCGGCCATTCGTTGCGCGCGGCGTCCAGCACTTCGAGCAGCAGGCGGATCCGGTTCTGGAAACTGCCGCCGTAGTCATCCTCGCGCCGGTTCGACAGCGGGGACAGGAACTGGTGGAGGAGATAGCCGTGGGCGGCGTGGACTTCCAGCAGGCGGAAGCCTGCCGCCAACGAACGACGCGCAGCCATCGCGAACTCCTCGATGATCCGGGCGATACCGGAACGGTCGAGCGCCTGAGGCTGCGCGTAGTGGGCATCGAAGGCCAGCGCCGTGGGCGCCACGGGTGTCCAGCCCCCGTCCGACGGCGTGACGGCTCCGCGCCCCCGCCACGGCGCGTAGGTGCTGGCCTTGCGCCCGGCGTGGGCCAACTGGATGCCGGCCACTGCGCCCTGCTGCTCTATAAAGCCTGCGATTCGGCTCCAGGCGTCGCCCTGGGCGTCGTTCCAGATGCCGGTGTCCTCCGGCGAAATCCGCCCCTCGGGCGCGATCGCCGTGGCCTCGGCGATCACCGCGCCCGCACCGCCGGCCGCGCGGCTGCCCAGATGCACCAGGTGCCAGTCATCCGGCATGCCATCGCGGGCCGAGTACTGGCACATGGGAGAGACCACCAGACGGTTGCGGAAGTCGACGGATCGTTGCTGCAGGGGTTCAAACAGGTGGCTCAAGGCGTGCTCCGATCGCGATTCAAGCGGTCAACGTTAACAAGCACGACGGTACGCACGCGTCACGGGGCGGCGTGACGGCCCGGCGTCGGGGGCCCGGCCGCAAGTATTGCGCCGTGGCACCATCTGCCCCATGCACACGCCCAGCTCCCGGCCGGCCGGAGATCTCCCCGGCCAGCCCTTCCACGACCACCCTGACGCGCCGCTGCTGGTCGGCTTCAGCGGTGGGCTGGATTCCACCGTGCTCCTGCACGCGCTGGCCAGCGATGCGGCCGTTTGTGCGCATGGACTGCGCGCCGTGCACATCCACCACGGCCTGCAGGCCGATGCCGACCGTTGGAGCGCCCACTGCGAGACGGCATGCCACTCGCTCGGCATTGCGCTGGACACGATCCGGGTCGCGGTGCGGGCTGATGGAGCGGGCACCGAGGCCGCGGCGCGCGATGCCCGCCACGCGGCATTCGCCCGTCTGATGGAGCGCGGGGAGGTGCTGGTGCTGGGCCACCATCGCGATGACCAGGCCGAAACTTTTCTGCTGCGCGCGTTGCGTGGATCGGGCGTGGACGGCCTCGCGTCGATCCGGCGCTGGCGGGAGTTTGGACCGGGACGGCTGTGGCGACCGCTGCTGGATGCCTCGCGCGAGACGCTGCTGGCCTATGCGACCGCGCACGGCCTCGACTGGATCGAGGACCCCAGCAACACCGATTGCAGTTTCGATCGCAATTTCCTGCGCCAGCAAGTGCTGCCGCTGCTGCGCTCACGCTGGCCGCATGCCGAACCGGCGTTCGCGCGTTCCGCCACCCTGTGCGGGGAAGCACAGCAGCTGCTGGAAGAAGAGGACGCGGCGGCGCTGGCGGCGAGCATCGGTGAAAGCCCGCGAGTGCTCTCACGCGCTGCGCTGCGCACCCTGCCCGACGCCCGCCGTGCGCGCGTGCTTCGACGCTGGACCGCCGGGCTCGGACTGCCCCCACTGCCGGCGCACGGCATTGCACGCATCGAGGCGGACCTGCTGCACGCACGCCCCGATGCCTCGGCGCACCTCCAGTGGAACGACGCGGTGATCCGCGCCTGGCGCGATGGGTTGTACGCAGGCAGGGTGCAGGGCGAAGTGCCGCTTGGCTGGACCGCACCTTGGGACGGCGGCGAGCCCTTGACGCTCGCACACGGCGAGTTGTCCTTGGAAGGCGCACCGCTCCTGCCATCGCCCGGCCTGGTCACGACCCGGCGCGGAGGCGAGCGGATCACCCTGCCGGGCCGCACCCACAGCCACTCGCTGAAGCACCTGCTCCAGGATCTGGGTGTTCCACCGTGGCAACGAGACGGCCTGCCCTTGTTGAAGAACACCGACGGCGCGGTGCTGGCCGTGGCCGACCTGGCCTACGCAGCGGAGTTCGCCGCCTGGCTGGACCTGCACGGTGCCCGCCTGCGGTGGCTGCCGACCGATCATTGACCCTCATGGGCCCGCAGCTCGCCCTGCATTGACCCTCCGCGCGCGCTGGCCGACACTGCACGGATGCCCCGCAAACCCGATACCGAAGCTTCGCCCGTTGCCCATTTCGAAACCTCGCTGGACGCCCTCGAGCAGCTGGTCGAAAAGATGGAAAAGGGCGACCTGAGCCTGGAAGAATCACTGGCCGCCTACGAGCGCGGCGTCGGCCTGTACCGCAGTTGCCAGACCGCGCTGGAACAGGCCGAGCTGCGCGTGCGCCTGCTCAGCGACCCGCAGGATCCCGACAGCGGCGAGGAATTCCATCCCCTGCCCGATCCTTCCGCGCCCGATGCCTGAGACGCGTCTGGCGCAGTGGCGGGAGCGGATCGACCTCGCCCTCGCCGCCGCACTGCCGAGCGCCGACAGCGGCCCCGCCCGCCTGCACGCGGCCATGCACCACGCCGCGCTGCTGGGTGGCAAACGGATGCGACCGCTGCTGGTCTACGCCGCCGGCGACCTGTGCGGCGCCGATCCGGTCGCGCTGGACGCCCCGGCGGTCGCCATCGAACTGGTCCACGCCTACTCGCTGGTGCACGACGACCTGCCGGCGATGGACGATGACGACCTGCGCCGCAACCAGCCAACCGTGCACATCGCCTTTGACGAGGCCACCGCGATCCTCGCCGGTGATGCCTTGCAGACCCACGCCTTCAGCGTGCTCGCCGACGCGCCGGTGGCCGATGCCATCCGCGTCGCCCTGATGCGCACCCTCGCCCACGCGGCCGGCAGCGCCGGGATGTGCGGCGGCCAGGCGCTGGACCTGGCGGCGACCGGCAACGGCGCTGACATCGGCATCGAGGCGCTGGAGCACCTGCACGCCCTGAAGACCGGGGCGCTGATCCGCGCCGCGGTGCGCATGGGCGCCCTGTGCGCGAACGCCAGCGAAGCTGACCTCGCGCGACTGGATGTCTACGCCGGCGCCCTTGGCCTGGCGTTCCAGGTCCGCGACGACATCCTCGACGTCGAGGGCGACAGCGACACGCTGGGCAAGACCGCCGGCAAGGACGCCGCCCAGGACAAGGCCACCTTTCCCGCGCTGCTGGGAATGGAGGCCTCGCAAGCCCGCCTGCAGGCGCTCGCCGCGCGCATGGACGATGCGCTGGAGCCGTTTGGTGAGCGCGCGCGCCTGCTCGCCGCGCTCGGACGCCAGGCGGTCGAACGCCGCTTCTGACCGGTTTTGTCCCCAAGCCTCGTAGGTGGAGGGGACAACGGGTTCCGGCAAAGCAGGTAGCGCGATGGGCAATGGCCCCGGCCATGCCGTACTGGCATGGCTACACACACGCATGGCAACGCTGGGCGTCCGCGCGATGGACGCCTGGACCGTCTTCCTGCGCGGCTATCGTCGGCCGTTGGCGTGGCTGACGCTGCGGCTGCGTTTCGCGTTCTTTCCGCTGCTGGCGATGGCGGCGATTGGCTGGCTGGCGTGGGACTGGACCCACGAACGTTCGCTGGACGCCGCCGAGGATGCAATCTTCGACCAGGTGCTTCAGTGGCGCCCCGTTGAGCCCACGCCGTCGGGCCGGGTGGTGGTGGTCGAGATCGATGACTGCTCCATCGACTACTTCCGCAGCGTCGGTGAAGGCGGCTGGCCATGGAGCCGCGCACGCCACGCCGACCTGATCGACGGGCTCGACCGCGCCGGCGTGCGCGGGGTCGGTTTCGACGTCCTGTTCGCCGATCGCTCCGCGCAGGATCCACAGGGCGACCTGCTGCTGGAAGAGATGGCCGAGGCGGGCGACGGCCGGTTCCTGTTCGCCGCCTCGCGCCTGCACCGCGACTTTGACGCGCGCGCATCGCTGACCGCCGACCTGGCACCTGCGGCATATCCGCGCACGCGGGCCGCAGCCATCCCCGGGCCGACGGTCGCATTGATGCTGCCCTATGGCGAGGCCATGGCGCGCCAAAGCGCGCTGGTCAATGTCGCCCGGGCCGAGGACGGCGTGGTGCGTGACGTGCTGCTCTACCTGGACGCGGGCGACTGGAACATCCCCGCGCTGCCCTTGCGCCTGGCCGCCCTGGCGGATCACCCAATCGCAGCGGTTCACCATCCGCGAAAGCCCTTGCTGCGGGTCAACTGGCGGACCCGCTCGCAGCTGCCCTACGCCAGTGCGGCCGACATCATCGAGCAGCGGCCGATCTGCCATTCCGACGCCCACCCGATGCCGTCCCTGAGCGACACCGTGGCGCTGGTGGGGTACACGGCCGCGGGCATCAACGACGTCAAGCCCACCCCGGTCAACCGCGCGATGCCGGGGGTGGAGGTCCTCGCCGAGGCGACCGAGGCGCTGGTGGCCGGAAGCGCGATCCGGATGCCGCCGGGATGGGTGAAATACGTGCTCGCCGCGTTGGCGACCCTGCTGACCACGCTGGTCTTTTGGCGCGGGCAGCCACACAAGGACGTGGATTCGGTGTTCGTGGCGATCAATACGCTGCTGTTGCTGCTCGCTTTTGCCGGGCTGACGTTGTTCGGGTTCTTCCTCGACATCTTCGCCAGCGTCGGCTTCGTCAGCCTGTGTTTCGGTGCGTGCCGGATGTACTCGGGCGTGCAGCGCGGACGCGCCGACGGCAACAGCGACTACACCGCCGAACACGATCCAGCCGCCGCGCCGTGGACGGCGGTGGTGCGCCTGCGCCTGCTGCCGGATCCGACCTTGTCGGCGCGCAGCTACAAGGTCCGGCGGCGCGAGTACCGGCGCGTGCTGCGCCGCCACGTCTATGCCCGGGACGGGATCGTCATGATCGACGGCATCGTGGAGCGCAAGCACGTGATGACCGCGATGCTGGATGACATCGTCACCTTGCTGTGGAACGGCAGCAGCGAGGCGATGCTGCGCGACCGGGTCCGCAAGGATCTGGATGCTCTGCAGGCGGAACTCGTGCGCTATCTCCGCGCACCAGCGGCGCGCGCGCAGCTGGCGATCACTCTCGCGATGGCGGAAACCGGCGGCGCCAGTCCCGACGAGCGCCGACTGAAACTGCGCAGTCTGCTCGGCCAGGACTTCAATCAACTCCCCGAGCGGCCGCTGGAGGCCGCCAACACGTTCGTACACACGGGCTCCGCGCCCGATGGAGAAGCCGCATGAAGACCATCAGCAAACGCATCGGCGTGGCGATCCTGCCCGCGCTGCTCCTCACCGCCGGCGCCATTGCCGCGACCGCGGAGATGCCCGCGGTCGTGCACAAACCCTCGGTGGAGGTGCGCAGCGCACCGGACCTCAAGGCCGGCAAGATCGCCGTCCTGCAGCGCAATGCAGCGGTGAAGATCGTCGACCAGAACGGCCTGTGGTACCGGCTGCAGTTGGCCGATGGCGGCAGTGGTTACGTGCGCATCAACGAGGTGCGGGTGGCGAGCGCCGGCACCGAGACCCCCACCGCCAACAGCCAGGCGCTGTTCGGTGGCAACGCCGGCCAGGGCAGGAGCACGGAGACAGCAAGCGTGCGCGGTATCAACGAGACCACGCTGCGGACCGCCCGCAACGACGCTGCCGGACTGTCGAGGTTGCAGGCCTACAGCGTCAGCGCAGAGACCGCGGGGGCGCACGCGCGCAGCAAGGGCTGGCAGCCGGTACGCATTGCTTGGGGACCGGATGCGGCGGCCGCGCGTGGCAGCGGTGGCCAGGCGACCCAGGCCGAGAAGCGCGCGACCCTGTCGTCGGCGCGCGGACTGCTTTCGCGGCTTGGCGGCGGTGCGATCGCCGACAGCGCGATGCGGGTCGCCGATCGTGCGGTCGGCAAGTCCGAACAGGAACTGGCGGCCGAGGAGCTCGAGCTCGGGCCGGCCATCGCCGGAAGGGTGCTGGGCGCGGCGCCGCTGTGGGCCAATCCGGACGCGCAGAAGCGCATCAACCTGATCGGCCGCTGGGTGGCATCGCAAACTTCGCGACCGCAACTGCCGTGGACCTTCGGGGTCATCGACGACGGCGAGATCAACGCCTACGCCGCTCCCGGCGGCTACATCCTGGTCACCCGCGGCATGTACGACCTGCTTGACGACGACGCCGAACTGGCGGCGATGATCGCCCACGAACTCGGCCACGTCGTCCAGCGCGACCACTTTGAGGTGATCCGCAAGCAGGAGATCGCCAAGGTTGGCAAGGACGTCGCGATGGCCCAGGTCCGGCCACACGGCATTGCAGCGGATTTCGCGCGCGACTACGTCGATACCCACGGCGCGGCGGTGATGATAAGCAGCCTGGACCGCGACGCCGAATACCGCGCGGACGAAGCGGCCGGGGTGTACCTGGCGCGCGCCGGGTTCGACCCGCTGTCGTTCTACGCGGTGCTGCAGAAGATGGCCGCCCTGGGCACCCGTCCGGCGCGCATGTCGCAGCTGTACCGTACGCATCCGCCGCTGGCCGCGCGCATGGACCGGCTCGACCAGCGCGTCAGCCGCTGACGGCGAAGTGTCAGACGCAAGCGGGCCCGGGAAATCACTCTCCCGGGCCCGTGCCTGCAGGTATGGCGTAACGACCGGCCGATGCAGGAATCAGCTGACCAGACGCAGCGTCATCGGATAGCGGTAGGCAATGCCTTCGTTGCTCTTGATAGTGGCGATGATGGTCATCACCAGCCAGTAGATGCCCACCGCGAAGGCGGCAAGGTAGAACAGGAAGCCGATCAGGATCACCAGCAGCACCGTGCCGACGGCCACCAGCGCCAGCGTAACGATGGCGATGGTGATGTTGAAGTTGAGCGCTTCCTTGGCCTGGTCGTCTACGAACGGCATCGTTTCCCTCTGGATCAGCCAGATGATCAGCGGGCCGAGCACGCAGCCCAGACCACCGGTGAAGATGCCGGTGAGCGCGGAAAGGTGGGCAAACATCGCCCATTGACGCTGCTGGACGGGGATGCCCTCGTCCTGCGGCGGTGTACCAAGTGGATCGTGTTCGTGAACGTTCATGCCAAACCCCCTGAATGGATGCTTGAAAGCATGTGCCCTGCCCGCAGGCAGGTCAATCGAGCCGGCTCAGCCTTCGCCGGCGACCGTCATCCGCCCGACCAGGATCGAGCCGGTGCGGATGTGCGAACGGTGGTCGACGTCGCTGCCTACGGCCTCGATGGCGGCGAACATGTCCTTCAGGTTGCCGGCGATGGTGATGCCATCGACCGGGTACTGGATCTGGCCGTCCTGGATCCAGAAGCCACCCGCGCCGCGCGAGTAATCGCCGGTGATGGTGTTCACGCCCTGCCCCATCAGCTGGGTCACCAGCAGGCCGGTGCCCATCCCGGCCAGCATTGCCGGCAGATCGCCGGCATTGCTGGCGACCTGCAGGTTGTGCACGCCGCCGGCGTTGGCGGTGGTCTGCAGACCCAGGCGCCGCGCCGAGTAGCTGCCCAGCACGTAGCGCTGCAACACGCCGCCTTCCACCAGCGCGGACTCGCGGGTGGCGACGCCCTCGGCATCGAACGAGGCCGAGCGGAAGCCGCGCGGCAGGAACGGCAGCTCATGCAGGGCAAACCACTCCGGGAAGATCTGCGTGCCCACGCTGTCGAGCAGGAAGCTGGCGCGGCGATAGAGCGCACCGCCGGATACGGCGCCCAGCAGGTGCCCGATGAGCCCGCGCGCGACCTCGGCCGAGAACAGCACCGGATAGGCGCCGGTGGGGACCTGCCGCGGTGCCAGGCGCGAGATCGCCCGCTCGGCGGCCTTGCGACCGATCGCGCTGGCCGGTTCCAGGTCTTCCGCGGCCAGCGCGATGTCGTACCAGCCGTCGCGTTGCATCTGCTCGCCACGGCCGGCGATCAGCGCGCAGCCCAGGCTGTGGTGGGTGCCGCGCTCGCGGCCGACGAAGCCGTGCGAGTTGGCGTACACCGACACCGTGCTGCCGCTGCTCGCCGAGGCGCCGTCGGAGTTTTCCAGACGCGCATCGGCATCGCGGCCCGCCTGTTCACAGGCGAGCGCCAGGTCGATCGCCTCATCGGCCTGGATATCCCAGGGATGCCAACTGTCGAACTCGCGCAGGTCGGTCGCCATCAGCCCGGCGTCGGCCAGCCCGGCGGCCGGGTCGCGCTCGGTGTGGCGCGCGATCGCGCAGGCCTGGTCCACGGTCGTGGCCAGGCTTTCCTCGCGCAGGTCGGCGGTGGACGCGCTGCCCTTGCGACCATCGAAGTAGACCGTGACCGCAATCGAGCGGTCGCGGGTCGACTCGACCGTCTCCACCTCGCCCATGCGCACGCTGACGTTCAGCCCGGACTCCTCCGAGCACGACACCTCCGCCTGGTCCGCGCCGCTGGCGCGCGCGGCGTCCAGCAGCCGCCGCGACAGGCCGGCCAGCATGTCCAGTTGCTCCTCGCTGTGGGAAAGGGGGGATGGATGGGTCGGGCGCAGCTCGTTCAATGTCTTATCCTTGCAGGCTGTGGTTCCGGGCAATCGCCCCGGAGTCTGTTCTTGATGCGGTCGCGGCGGGCCAGACCCGTGGCGACCGGAAAATGTAGGGTCCAACGATGCGCGGCATAGACGAGGAAACCGGCGAATTCCGTGGCGAGAGCCGCAGCCAGCAGCGGCGCGAGGCGCTGGAAGTGGCCGCCATCGCCGAACAGCTGGTCGCGCTCAGCGAGGCGCAGCTGGCCCGGATGCCGGTGCCCGAAGAGCTGCTGCCGCACATCCGCGAGGCACGCCGGATCACCTCGCACATCGCCCACAAGCGCCAGCTGGCGTTCCTGGCCAAGCAGATGCGGCGCGAGGATGACGCGGTGATGGAGGCGATCCGCGACGCGCTCGACGAGAAAGGCGATACCGCAAGGCGCGAAACCGCGATCATGCACCGCGTCGAGGCCTGGCGTGACCGCCTGCTGGCCGAGAGCGATGCCGCCCTGACCGAATTGCTGGACCTGTACCCCGACGCCGACCGCCAGGGCCTGCGCCAGCTGGTCCGCAATGCGCTGGAGGAGCGCAAGCGCAACAAGCCGCCGCGCGCCGCGCGCGAGCTGTTCCGGCAGCTGCGCGAACTGATCCTGCTGCCGGAGATGCCGGTCGCCGGTGGCGCGGGCTTGGAGGCCGGCGACGAGGTGCTCGATGACGACGAAGCGCTGGGCGACGAAACCATCGACGAGCGCGCGCTCGACAACGACGCAGCGGACCAGCGCCAGCCGTAGCCGCACTGCGGCATCACGCCTGGGTGCCACCCACGGTGATGCCATCGATCAGCAGCGACGGCTGGCCGACGCCGACCGGCACGCTCTGGCCGTCCTTGCCGCATACGCCGACACCCTCATCCAGCGCCAGGTCGTGGCCGATCATGCGCACCTTCTGCATGGTCTCCGGGCCGTTGCCGATCAGCGTGGCGCCCTTGACCGGCGCGGTGATCTTCCCGTCTTCGATCATGTAGGCCTCGGTGGCCGAAAACACGTACTTGCCGCTGGTGATATCGACCTGGCCGCCGCCAAAGTTGACCGCGTACAGCCCGCGCTTGACCGAACGGATCATCTCCTCCGGATCGTGCTTGCCGGCGAGCATGTAGGTATTGGTCATGCGCGGCATCGGCAGGTGGGCGAAGGATTCGCGGCGACCGTTGCCGGTGGGCGCCATGCCCATCAGGCGCGCGTTGAGGCTGTCCTGCATGTAGCCCACCAGCACCCCGTCCTCGATCAGCGTGGTGCATTGGGTCTGCTCGCCCTCATCATCGATGTTGAGCGAGCCGCGGCGCCCCGGCAGGGTGCCGTCATCAACGATCGTCACGCCGGGCGCGGCGACACGCTGGCCCATGCGGCCGGCGAAGGTGCTGGTGCCCTTGCGGTTGAAATCTCCCTCCAGGCCGTGCCCGACCGCCTCGTGCAGCAGCACGCCGGGCCAGCCGTTGCCGAGCACCACCGGCATCACCCCGGCCGGTGCGTCGACGGCTTCCAGGTTGACCAGCGCCTGGCGCAGGGCCTCGCGCGCCCAGGCTTCCGGCTTCCCGTCAGCGAACAGTTCGGCATACCCGTAACGCCCGCCGCCACCGGTGTAGCCCGACTCGCGGCGCCCGTTCTGCTCGACAATCACCTGCACGTTGAAGCGCACCAGCGGACGCACGTCGGCGCCCATGATGCCGTCGCTGCGGGCCACCAGGATCGTATCCACGCCGCCGCCGAGGCTGACGATCACCTGCTTGACCCGCGGATCGGCCGCGCGCAGCAGCCTGTCGATGCGGCGCAGCGCCTCGACCTTGTCCTCGTTGCCCATCGAATCCACCGGGTCCACCGGCGCGTACAGGGCCTGCGCGTTGGCGCGCACCAGCGGCCGGGTGGTCAGGCTGCCGCCGTCGCGCGCGATCGCCCGCGCCGAGGTGGACGCGGCGATCAGCGCCTGCGCGTTGATCTCATCGGAATAGGCGAAACCGGTCTTCTCGCCGCTGATCGCGCGCACGCCCACCCCCTGCTCGATGGAGTGCGCGCCGTCCTTGACGATGCCGTCCTCCACGCTCCAACTCTCGCGGCGGGCATGCTGGAAATACAGGTCGCCAAAGTCGATACCCGGCCCGAGCAGCGTGCCGAAGGTTCGCTCAAGTCCCCCGGCATCAAGCCCTGAGGGCAGCAGGAGGCGGGATTCGGCAAGTTGCAGGGTTTGGGTCATGGGATCTTCTGGGGAGGTGATGACGGAACGGGCGGCCTCCCTGGCGGGAAGGCGGCGCACGGGAGAAATCGGCGGGGGTGCAGCGGCGCGCAGGTGCAAAGCCACCCGGACGATATGCGGGCGACTGCGGGCGCTTCAACCGGCGGGCGGCCGCGCCGGTGACTCAGGCGGCGGCTCCACGGCAGGTCGTGCCGGCGCTTGGGCCGGAGTGCCCGTGCTGTTTTGGCGCGTGCCCGTCTCCGGCGGCGGCGCGGGTGAGGAAGCGGTGCCCGGCCCTGCCGCAGACGCGGCCGGCGGCGCCTGGCCGTTGCGCTCGGGTTCCCGGCTGACCACGTCCACGTGCGGATCCTTCCACGGCCCGCTGACGCGATAGGTCTTCGCGCCGATCTGGCCCAGCGGTTTGCGCAGCACCGCGTTGGCCGCTGCGCCGATCGCCGCGCCCACCGGCCCACCGGCCAGCGCACCGGCCACGGTCAGCAGGTTGCCGGACCGCGGCAGGACTTCGATGGTCTGATTGAAGGTTTCCGCGCGCAGGTCGGCTTCGCCGCGGATGTTGATCCGCGCCGCCGGGCCTTCGATGCGCAGGTCGTCGCTGCTCGCCATACCGCCTGCAAAGCGGATGTCGCCCTTGGCCTCGTTGAAGGCGAAGCCCTTGGAGAAGAAATCGCGGAAGTCGAGCATCAGCCGGCGCGGCAGTTCGGCGATGCTGAGCAGGCCCAGCACGCGTCCGGCTCCCGGCTCCACGTCCAGCAGGCGACCGTCGCGCACCTCGCCCTTCAGGTTGCCGGACACCTTGACCAGCTCGAACTGCATCGGACCGCCCGGCCATTCGGCGGCCAGCGACATGCGGCCCTCGCCACCGTCGAGTCGCCCGACGTGGCCCAGGCCCGCGAGCAGGCGGCCGAAATCGGTGCTTGCCAGGTCGACTTCAAAACGGGTGCGCGCAGCCCTGCCGCGGCCGGTCCAGCTGCCGCGGATGTCAATCCGCTGGCCGGGCCTCTGCGCACTGAAATGCTCGATCTGCAGGCCGGTGCCGGTCGCGCGCGTGCGCAGCGACGCCCGGCCCAGCATCGCGTCGTCCAGGCGCAGGTCGTCGATATCCAGTGCCAGCGGCGGGATGCGCGCCGGGTCGATGTCCTCGTCCACGGTGGCGGCGGCAACATGCGGAGCGGGCTTGGGTGCGCCTGCCGCCTTCGTGGGCAGACGCCAGTGGACGCGTTCAAACCGGCCCCAGACCGGTGCGGTGGACGACTCGGGCACCTGCAGACGGCCCTGAAGGCGCGGGCCTTCCGCCTGCACCAGCAGCGCGCCGCCCGCCCCGGGCGAGACACGGACGCGGGCATCAGCGAACTCCCCGCCAAACAGCTGCAGCCGATCGGTGCGGATGTCGATCTGGCCCAATGGCACGCCTGCGCCGCTTCCATCACCCGCGCCGGCCCGGGCCAGGCCGACCCAGCCGATCGCGTCCAGACTGCGCGCGCGACCGCTGGCGATCAGCCCGGAGGCCGGCGCCGGCGCCGGCAGCGTGGCGGTCCCCAGCGCGGCGCGGATGCCGGTGCGTTGACCGCTGCTGCGCGCGCGCAGGGCCAGCACATCGCCCAGGACGACCTGCACCTCGCCCTGCTCCAGCGGCAGGGCGGTCTCCACCGTAGCCGCCAGCCGCTGCCCTGCCGGCTTGGCCAGCGGCGCAGGCAGCGTCAGCGCCGTACCCACCAGGTCGGACTGCAGCTTCAGGCGCGCCGCACCGCCGCTGCCGGTGCCTGCTGCGGGCACGAGCACGCCCACCGTCCACGAGGAGCGACCGTGCATGTAGGGCGCGAGCCAACCCAGCTCCGGTGCCCGCGCCAGCAGCGCATCGGCGCCGAACTGGGCCTGCAGGTCGGCCTCCAGCACGTTGCCCGCGTCGCGCACCGCATCCTTGCCCGAGCGCAGTGACAACCTGCCCGGGCGACCGCCCATCTGCACGTCAAGGCGGTCTGCGCGGAAACCGTTCTGGGTGTAGGTCACGGGACCGCGCACCTGCTCGAACGCCAGCCCCCAGCGCGGGTCCGCAAGGCGCGCGCCGGCCAGGCGGACATTGCCGTCGATCGCCAGCGCGCCGTGCTCGACCATCGGCAGCGCCATCGCGAAATCGACCTCCGCGGGACCTGAGCCCTTGATCGCGGCGAACGTCTCCGGATTGAGTTGCTGCAGCGGGCTGGCGCGCAGCAGCCCGAGCAGGCGCGACACGTCGCTCCTGCCCTTGGCCTCGATGGCCAGCGTGCCGTGATCGTAATGGTCGACGCTGGCCTTCACGCTGGGGATCGCGATTCCGGCCAGCGTGCCGTGACCGCTGATGTCCAGGCCGTTGCCGATGAAGCTGGCCTGCAGGTCGAGCCCGGTAGCGGCCGGCCAGTCGGGCTGGAACGCGACCGTGGCGTCGGTGATGTGCGCGCTGGCCTCGAAGCGGCCGGTGTGGTCATCGAACGGCCAGTCGTCCAGGTCCCCGGAGACTATCGCGCGGCCGTCGCGGACGATGCCGTCGACCAGCGCGGTGTCCAGCCAGTGCAACAGCGCCTCGGGCATCAGGTGGCGCACCCAGAAGCCCTTGGCGACCGGCAGGCGGGTCTCGTCCACCGTCGCCGCCAGATCGATCCGCGGACGCCCGCCATCGCCGTTCCAGCCCAGCCCGCCGCGGACATTGGCGCCGAAATCCGGACCCTGGATGCGCAGCGCGGACGTACCCGCCTGCCAGCCGTCCGGGCCGCGCCAGCCGGCCACGTTGCCCGTCAGGTGGACCACATGGGGCACGCCGAAGCCGCGCGGCCAGTCAAAGCTCATCGCCGCGGAGGGATCCAACTGGGCGCTGAAGCCGTCCGCATCGCCGCGGACATCCGCTGCCAGCCCGTTGATGCCCGGCGCATTGCCCAGCGGCGCAAAGCCCAGGCCGTCGATGCGCACCCCGCCCTGCATGCCGCCGTCGCGGCGTCCCTGCAGATCCACCCCCGACAGCGATCCGTGCGGGCGCGCATGCAACAGCCAATGCCGCAGCGGTCCGGGCAGCTGGTTGCTGAGCACGGCCAGCGACGCCAGCGGCTGCAGATCGATGTTCTCGGCGACGAGGCCGTACTGGCGACCGGCGGCGAGGGTCAGCGGACCGAAGCGGTGGTCCTCGCCCTGCGTCTGCAGATGCAGCAGCGGCGCGTCCAGCTGCCAGCCACCATCGGTGCGTCGCCAGATCAACCGGCTCTCGAGCAGGTCGATCACCTGCAGCGGAATCTGGCCGGCGGCGCCGGGCACCGGAGCGATCGTCGAACCGGCCAGCACCACGCGCTCCAGCGTCGTCTCCAGCTTGACCCCGACCAGGCGCTTGTCCTCCAGATCGGCCCATGCCTTGGCGCGGCCGTCGCCCGTCTGCAGGGTGATGCCGTGCAGGTCAAGCACCGAGGCCAGCGGCTGCAGCTCGGCGCGGTCGATTCCGACATACGCACGGCCGGCCCCGTCGTGGCGGTGGAAGTCCAGCATCGCGACCACCGGCGCCGGGCGGCCGTCATCGCGGTTGTCCCTGGGAGTCGCGGAGGACAGCTCCTCCGGCCAGGCGCGCAGGCCGGCACGGACGCGATCGCCCTGCACGCGCAGGCGCAGGTCGATGCGCGGCACGTTCAGATCCAGTCCCAGATCGGGGGCCAGCACGGTCAGTGCGCCGTCGCTCACCTGCAGCTCGCCCAGCCCTTCCAGCGAGTGGAACGGATCGCCGTCCGCCTCGCGCTGGCCGGGCAGTCCGCGCACCTGCCAGCGGCCGTCGGGCGACCGTTCCAGGACCAGTTCCAGGCCGCGCAGGCGCAGCTCCGACAGCGGCACGCCCGGCCACAGCCCGGCGTAGATGGACAGCAGCATCTCGGCATCGCCGACATCGAACACGTCCGCGCCCTCGCCCAGGCGCAGGTTGTGCAACTGCAGCAAGGGGCCGCGACGCGTCCAGCCGGTTTGCAGACGGTCGAATGCCACTGGACGCCCGACCCGCTCGCCCAGCCAGGCGGCGACGCGGTCGGGGTGGCGCTCCACCAGCGGCAGCAACTGGCTGGCCACCGCGATCACCAGCGCCAGCAGCACCAGCACGATCCCCACGGTGTAGCCCACGCCCCGGCGGGCCAGTCGCAATCGGCGGCGCAGCGGCGTCGGCATCTCAGTCCAGGCGGGAGGCGTCAGAGCAGGACGACATCGAACTGCTCCTGGGCGTACTGGTCATCGGCCTGGAAGCGGATCGACTTGCCGAGGAATTCCTCCAGCTCGGCGACCGCGGTCGACTCCTCATCGGTAATCCGCGCGACCACCTTGGGCGAGGCCATCACCATCAGGCGGTCGGCGTCGAACTGGCGTACCTGGCGGACGATTTCGCGGAAGATCTCGTAGGTGACCGTCTCCGGCGTCTTCAGCGTGCCGCGCCCGTTGCACTCGTGGCACGCCTCGGTGAGCTGGCGCTGCAGGCTCTCGGTGGTGCGCTTGCGCGTCATCTCCACCAGCCCCAGCGGCGAGAAGTCATACACCGTGGTCTTGGCGTGGTCCTTGGCCAGCGCCTTCTCCAGCGTGCGCAGGACCTGGCGCTTGTGCTCGGCATCGTTCATGTCGATGAAGTCGATGATGATGATCCCGCCCAGGTTGCGCAGGCGCAGCTGGCGGGCCACCGATTGGGCGGCCTCCAGGTTGGTGCGGTAAACCGTCTCCTCCAGGTTGCGCTGGCCCAGGAAGGAGCCGGTGTTGATGTCCACCGTGGTCATCGCCTCGGTCTGGTCGATCACCAGGTAGCCCCCGGATTTCAGCGGCACCTGCTTGTCGAGGGCGCGCTGGATCTCGTCCTCGACCCCGTAGAGGTCGAAGATCGGCCGCTCGCCGGCGTAGTGCTCGATCTTCTGCGCCAGCTCCGTCGTCCCGGCCGCGCCGGCGGCGCTCATGAACTGCGATGCAAACGTGCGCAGCCGCTCGAAGGTCTCGCGCGAATCCACCTTGACCTTGTCCACGTCGCGGCGGATCAGGTCGCGCACCGCGCGCAGCGGCAGGCTCAGGTCCTCATAGATGCACGCGCCCACGCGGGCGCTGGCGGAACGCTCGCCGATCAGGCTCCACACCCGCGCCAGGTAGGCCACGTCGTCGGCCAGGGCCTCCTCGGGCTGGCCTTCGGCGTTGGTGCGCACGATGTAGCCGTGGGTGTCGCCTGCGGCCGTGAGTCCACCGACGATGCCCTTGAGCCGGGCACGCTCGGCCTCATCCTCGATCCGGGCCGAGACCCCGATCACCCGCGTGTGCGGCAGCAGCACCAGGTAGCGCGAGGGAATGCTGGTCAGCGTGGTCAACCGGGCGCCCTTGCCACCGATCGGGTCCTTGACCACCTGGACGATGATCTCCTGGCCGTCGCGCAGCAATTCGCTGATCGGCCGGGTCGGCGGCGGTGGCGCGTTCGGGCCCTCCTCGCCGGTCAGCGCGGGCGCGGAGGGCCGGACGATATCGGCCGCGTGCAGGAATGCCGCGCGCTCCAGCCCGATCTCCACGAAGGCCGCCTGCATCCCGGGCATCACCCGTTGCACCTTGCCCTTGTAGACGTTGCCGACCACGCCGCGGGCCCAGCCACGCTCGATATGAAGCTCCTGCAACATGCCGTTCTCGACCACGGCCACCCGCGTCTCGCGCGGGGTGACGTTGACCAGGATTTCCTCGCTCATGGCGCCTCCGTTGCGCAGGTGGGCAGGCCGGCGGCCAACGGGCCGAGACCGAATGTCGCCAGCAGTTGCGCGCTCTGGTGCAGCGGCAATCCCATGACGCCGGAATGGCTGCCGTCGAGGCGCTCAACGAATGCCTCGGCAAGTCCCTGGATGGCATAGCCGCCGGCCTTGCCGAACGGCTCGCCGCTGTCGACGTAGGCATCGATGACGGCATCGGGCAAGCGCGCGAAGCGCACCGTGGAAACCGACACGGCCTCTTCGTGGCGCGACGCCGAGACCAGCGCGAGCGCCGAGACCACGGTGTGCGGCACGCCCGACAGCCGTCGCAGCATCGCTGCCGCCTCGGCAGTGTCGCGCGGCTTGCCGAACACGTCCTCGTCCAGAATCACCTCGGTGTCGCAACTAAGGACCAGCGCATCCGACTCGCCGGACACGCGGGCCAGGCCCGCCAGCGCCTTGTCGCGGGCGACCCGGGAGACGTAGGCCTGCGCGGTTTCGTCCGCCTGCCGCTGTTCGGGCACGTCCAGCTCGAGCACGGCAAATTCCAGCCCGAGGCGAGTCAGCAGTTCGCGTCGACGCGGAGAGCGGGAAGCAAGATAAAGCATGGGTCTCCAGGGGCGACCGGTCGCGTTTGCGAATGGCGGAAAGCATAACCCGCGGCGCCTGAGCGCCAGCCACCTTGCGCGGCCGCTGCCGGCGCCGCCGGCGGACCGCAGTCAGGCCCGATGGTAGGGGTGGTTGGCCAACATCGCCGCGGCGCGGTACAGCTGCTCGGCAGCGACCAGACGCACCAGCATGTGCGGCAGGGTCATCGGCCCCAGCGACCAGGACTCGTCGGCCCGGGCCAGCACCTCATCGGCATGCCCTTCAGGCCCGCCGATCAACAGCGCCAGGTCACGCCCCTGGCCGCGCCAATGCTCGAGGCGCTGGGCGAGTTGCTCCGAACTCCAGGGTTTGCCACGACCGTCCAGCGTCACCACCAGCGGCGAGCGCGGCAGCGCAGCGAGCACGCGGGCGCCTTCCTCGGCGGTCGCACGAGCGATGTCGCGGTTCTTGCCGCGCACGCCGGGCTCGACCTCCACCAGTTCCAGTGGCAACCAGTGGGAAACACGCTTGCGGTAGTCCTCGAAGCCCTCGGCGACCCAGCGCGGGGCGCGCTCGCCGACGGCGATGAGCCTAGCCTTCATTCTCGGGCCCTGATCGCCTGCGCGACAGGCGCCTCGACTAGAGGTCATCCTCGGCGTCGGTTTCCAGCTCGCCGGAACCGATCCCGGGCTCGCCGTATTCGTCCACCGACGCCGGCGGCTGGTCGCCCACGGTCCACAGGCGCTCAAGTGCATAGAACTCGCGCACCCGCGGCAGCATGATGTGGACAACGACGTCGCCCAGGTCGACCAGGACCCACTCGGCCTCGCGCTCGCCCTCCACGCCCAGCGGCATGATGTCCAGCTTCTTGGCGAACTTGACCACCTCGTCGGCGATCGACTTCACGTGGCGCGAGGACGTGCCCGAGGCCACCACCATGTAGTCGGTGACGCTGCTCTTGCCGCGCACGTCGATTTCCACCGGATCCTTGGCCTTCAGTTCCGCGATGGCGCTGCGCACGGTGTCCAGCAGTTCGTCGACGCTGGGCGGCGGGCTCGGGAGACGGGTCTTGATGACTTGGGCTTCGGTGGACATGCAGGCTCTGGGGTTGGGTGCGGCAGTGATTATAGCGAAGCCGGGCTGCCGGGCCGCTTCACATACAGCCGATGCTGAACGATGTACTCCGCCACCGGCGCCGGAACCAGCTCCCGCCACGGTTCGCCGGCGGCGATGCGCTCGCGGATGCCGGTGGCCGATCCGGGGTGCAGGCGGTTGGGCAGGCACAGCACACGACCGGCCGGTGCCGACTCCAGGTCTGCCACGGCGTCCGTCCAGCGACCGTCCAGCATGGCCAGCAAAGGTGCGGAAAGATGCCGGTCGAGGTCGACCCCGGGACGGGCGGCGACGACAAAATGGGTCAGGTCGAACAGCGCTCGCCACTCTTTCCACTGCGACAACCCGGCCAGGCTGTCGGCGCCGATCAGCAGGGCGACCGGCGCCTCCATGCCGTACTCGGCGCGTATGCCGCGCAGCGTATCGACCGAATAGGACGGCGTGTCACGCAGCAACTCGCGTCTATCGACCAGCAGGTCTCGCTCACCCGCCACGGCCAGGTCCAGCATCCGCGCACGGTGCTCCGCGCTGGCCCCCGGCGCGGCGCGATGCGGCGGATCCGCCGCCGGCATCAGGCGGATCGCAGCGCTCAGGTGATCACGCGCGTTGCGTGCAATGTGCAGGTGGCCGCAATGGACGGGGTCGAAGGTGCCGCCGTAGAACACCCGCAAAGCCGGGCCGGCCCGATTCAACGCCGGGTTCCGCCGTGCTCAGGCATCCACGTGGACCAGCAAGCGGACCGCAGCCGGATCGGCGACCGCCAGCAGGACCCGCTCCAGCATCAGCCACGGGTCGCCGGGCTCACGCCCCTTGGCCATCCGGTCGACCGCCCCGATGCGCGAGACGAAAGCGTCCCAGCGCGCCGGCGGATGGCGCTGCAGGGCGCGCTGGTACATCGGCTGCTTGGAATCCCAGACACGCTGCGCCTTGAACTCCGCCGAGAGGTTGCCGCCGCGGGCCTTGATCCGCGACAGCGCGGCGGTCCGCTGCAGTTCGATCACGACCATTCCCAGCAAAGCGGGGACCGCCTCGCCTTCGGCGCGCAGGCCGGCGAGCATCCGCGAGACCTGCAGCGGCTGGCCGTTCATCGCCGCGTCGATCAGGCGGAACACGTCGTAACGCGCCGCATCAGCGACCAGCGACTCCATCCGCGCCAGGTCCAGGCTGCCGCCGTCGGCGAGCAGCGCCAGCTTGTCGATCTCCTGCGCGGCGGCCAGCAGGTTGCCGTCGATGCGCTCCACGAGGCGTTGCACGGCATCGGCGTCGGCACGCACGCCGCGCGAGCGCAGCCGCTGCTCGACCCAGCCGGGAAGTTCGTGCGGCTTGATCGGCCAGGCGATCGCGATTTTGCCGATGCCCTCGATCGCCGCGCTCCACTTGCCGGCGTGCTTGCGACTCCATTCACCGGCGGTGACCAGCAGCACCACGTCGGCCGGCGGAGCGGCGCAGAACCGGCAGATCAGCTCGCCTCCGATCTTTCCCGGCTTGCCGGTGGGAAGACGCAGCTCCAGCAGACGACGACTGGAAAACAGGCCAGGCGAACCAAAGCTGGCCGCCATCGCATCCCAGTCCGGCTCGCGACTGCCTTCGCTGTCGAAGACTTCGCGCTCCGTGATGCCCTGTGCGCGGGCGGCGGCGCGTACCGCGTCGGCGGCCTCCAGCACCCGCAGCGGCTCGGCGCCGGCGATCAGGTAGGCCGGCGCCAGGGTTCCCGATCCGAGCTGGGCGGCCAGCTGTTCGGGTTTGAGCTCCATGCTCAGGGTTGGGAGCCGGGCGTCGGCTCGGTTCCGTCATCGGTGGGAACCGGCGGCGGTGGGGGCGGCGGCGGCATCGCTTCGGCGGCGTCCATCGCGGCCCTGGCGGCGTCGGTGGTGTGCTGGAACACCTCGGAGGCATCCTGGGACGCGGTGTCCACGCTGCCGGCGGCGTCGATCCGGCGCAGGATCGAGGCGGCCATCTCGCGCTGCAGTTCGCGCACCAGGATCTCGCGCTCGCCTTCGGTGCCGATCGAATTGTTCGGCACCGAAATGTAGTCGCGCGAGAGTTCGATGTTCTGCTGCGGCACCAGCACGGTGCCGTCGCCGTTGCGCATCTCGAACACCACCGCGTAGCGCAGGCTGAACTCCTGCGCACGGCCGCGGGCATCGACGCTCAACGGGGTATCGCCCCAGCGCTCGGCCTTGATCTCCAGCACCGCCGGGTTGCGTTCCGCCGCGCTTGCCGGGGTCGCGCCGGCGCGCGTGAGCGACTGTTGCAGACGATCGGCCAGCGGGCTGTAGCGGCTCTTGGAGACCACCTTGACCGGATCAAGGTCGGCCGGCAGCGTCAGTGCATCACGCAACTGGAAACCACAGGCGGACACGGTCAGCACGAGGGCGAGAGGCAGCAGGCGTCGGATCATCGAGGCAGTCTGAAGGAGGCGGATGGGTGCAGCAAGCATAAAGCGCGGCTGCTCACTGGCGTGGAAGGCAGGGTTCAGCCGGCGACGATGTTGACGATCTTGCCCGGCACCACGATCACCTTGCGCACCGTGAGGCCGGACAGGAAGTGCGCCACGTGCGGCTCGGCCAGGGCCATCTTCTCCACCTCGGCGTTGTCCATGCCGACCGGCGCCTCGATCTTGCCGCGCAGCTTGCCGTTGACCTGCACCGCCATGACCACCGCATCGCGCACCAGCGCGGCCTCGTCGACCTGCGGGAACGGCACGTCTTCCAGCAGCGTCTCGGCATGGCCCAGCGCCTGCCACAGCGCATGGCTGGTGTGCGGGGTCACCGGGTTGAGCAGCAGCACCATCGCCTGAAGCGCCTCGTGGCGCACCGCCCGGCCCTGGTCGCTCATGTCCTTGAACTTGCTGACGTGGTTGAGCAGTTCCATCAGCGCGGCGATCGCGGTGTTGAAGGCGTGGCGCCGGCCGTAGTCGTCGCCTACCTTGGCGATGGTCTGGTGCAGCTGGCGGCGCATCGTCTTCTGGCCGGCGTCGAGCGCGGCCGGGTCCACCGGCGGGTGGTCGGGCTGGGATGCGTGGGTGACCACCTCGCGCCAAAACCGGCGCAGGAACCGCGCCATGCCTTCCACGCCGGCCTCGTTCCACTCCAGCGACAGCTCGGGCGGCGCGGCGAACATCGAGAACAGGCGCACGGTGTCGGCGCCGTACCGATCGACCATGGTGCGCGGATCAACGCCGTTGTTCTTGGACTTGGACATCTTCTCGATGCCGCCGATCACCACCGGCTGGCCGTCGGCCTTCAGCGTCGCGCCGGTGATGCGGCCGCGCTCGTCACGGACGATTTCCACCTCGGCCGGATTGATCCAGTCGCGCGAACCGTTCTCGCCTTCGCGGTAGAAGGTCTCGGCGATCACCATGCCCTGGGTCAGCAGGTTGGTTGCCGGCTCGTTGCTGTCCACCAGCCCCTGGTCGCGCAGCAGACGGTGGTAGAAACGGAAATACAGCAGGTGCAGGATCGCGTGCTCGACGCCGCCGATGTACTGGTCCACGGGCAGCCAGTGGTTGGCGCGTGCATCGACCTGTCCGGTCGCGCCGGGCGAGGTGTAGCGCGCGTAGTACCAGCTGGACTCCATGAAGGTGTCGAAGGTGTCGGTCTCGCGCTCGGCAGCGCCGCCGCAGCCCGGGCAGGTCGTCTGGCGCCACTGCGGATCGGCCTTGATCGGCGAGGCGGTGCCCATGAACTCGACATCCTCGGGCAGCACGACCGGCAACTGGTCCTCCGGCACCGGCACTGCGCCGCAGGCCTCGCAATAGATCACCGGGATCGGGCAGCCCCAGTAGCGCTGGCGGCTGACGCCCCAGTCGCGCAGGCGGAAATTGACCCGGCGCGCGCCGCGACCCTCCGCTTCCAGCCGTGCGGCCAGTGCATCGAAGGCCTGCTGGAAGTCCATGCCGTCGTACTCGCCGGAGTTCACCAGCCAGCCGCGGTCGGTGTAGGCGCCCTGCTCGGCGATACCCTGCTCGAAGTCGCTGACCACCTGCACTGCCGCGCCGGTGTCATAGGCGTCGGTCGAGCCCTGCGTCCCCAGTGCGCTGGCCATAGGATCGGCGTGCCGGCCCAGGTCCTGGCCGATCTCGCGCACGGCATCGCGTACCGAATCGGGCACGACCACCATCCTGATCGGCAACTGGTAGCGACGGGCGAACTCCCAGTCCCGCTGGTCGTGGCCGGGCACCGCCATCACGGCGCCGGTGCCGTAGCTCATCAGCACGAAATTGGCGACGAACACCGGCAGCTCTTCGCCGCTGATGGGGTGGATCGCGCGCAGGCCGGTGTCCATCCCGCGCTTTTCCTGGGTCTCCAGTTCCGCCTCGGTCGCCCCGCCCTTGCGCAGGTCGGCGACGAAGTCGGCCAGGCCGTTGTCGCTGGCGGCGGCATGCGCGGCCAGCGGATGCTCGGCGGCGATGGAGAGAAAGGTCACCCCCATCAGGGTGTCCGGGCGGGTGGTGTAGACGGTCAGCGGATCGAGCTCTGCACCCACGGCATCGCGCACGGCGAAGGTGATGTCCAGGCCCTCGCTGCGCCCGATCCAGTTGCGCTGCATGGTTTTGACCGCGTCCGGCCAACCCGGCAGGTGGTCCAGGCCGTCCAGCAATTCCTGGGCGTAGTCGGTGATCTTCAGGAACCATTGCGGGATCTCGCGCTTTTCCACCATCGCGCCGGTGCGCCAGCCGCGGCCGTCGATCACCTGCTCGTTGGCTAGCACGGTCTGGTCGACCGGATCCCAGTTGACCACCGAGTTCTTGCGGTACGCCAGGCCCTGCTTCATCAGGCGCACGAACATGCGCTGCTCGTGCACGTAGTAGGACGGCTCGCAGGTGGCGAATTCGCGCGACCAGTCAATGGCGTAGCCCATCTGCCGCAGCTGCGCCTTCATGTGGCCGATGTTGGCGTAGGTCCACTGTGCCGGCGCGGTGTGGTGCTTGATCGCCGCGTTCTCCGCCGGCAGGCCGAACGCGTCCCAGCCCATCGGCTGCAGCACGTTGTGCCCGGTCATGCGCTTGTAGCGGCTGATGACGTCGCTGATGGTGTAGTTGCGCACGTGGCCCATGTGCAGCGCGCCGGAGGGATACGGCAGCATCGACAGGCAATAGAACTTGGGCTTGGCCGAGCTCTCGTCGACCTCGAACGCGCGGGTCTCGTCCCAGTAGCGCTGGGCCGCCGTCTCCAGCGCGTGCGGCTCGAAACCGGACCCGCCGGCGCTGCCGGGGTCATTGCTGCGGGGGTCGGCGGAGGCTTCGATGGGCACGGGCGTGGAACCGGAGACAGATGGACCGGAAAGCCTAACCCAGCGCCTCCCTTGCCGCCATGCGGGTGGGTCCGGAGACCGTCCGCGACGCTCCGCGAACCCGGTTTGCACCGGTACTTTCGCGCCACGCGCGTGGCTCGTGCACGTGCTTCAATCGATCCCACCCTCGCCACCGGATACCGCCGTGCCGACTCGCCTCTCCTGCGCCCTGCTTGCCCTTGCCGTGCTGCCCGTCGCCGCGCTGCCAGCCACCGCGCTTGCCGCCGACGGCGCCAGCGCCCTGCGTTGCGGAAAACTGTTCGACAGCCGCGCCGGCAAGGTTCTCGGCCCGCACACGGTGCTGGTGCGCGATGGCCGCGTGGAGCGGATCGTCAGCGGCGGCAATGCCAGCGTCGCCGGCGCCACCAACGTCGATCTCTCCGGCCACACCTGCATGCCCGGCTGGACCGACCTGCACGTGCACCTGGGCAGCCAGTCCAGCCCGGAAAGCTACTCGGAAGGCTTCCGCCTGGACGACATCGACTACGCGTTCCGCGCGGTCGGCTACGCACGACAGACGCTACTCGCCGGCTTCACCAGCGTGCGCGACCTCGGCGGCGAGGTGGCGCCGCACCTGCGCGATGCGATCAACCAGGGACTGGTCGACGGCCCGCGGATCTGGGCGGCCGGCAAGTCGATTGCCACCACCGGCGGCCACGCCGACCCCACCAACGGCTACAACTCCGCGCTGTCGCACCTGATCGGCCCGCCCGGACCGACCCAGGGCGTCATCAATTCGGTCGACGATGCCCGACAGGCCGTGCGGCAGCGGTACAAGGACGGCAGCGACGTGATCAAGATCACTGCCACCGGTGGCGTCTTGTCGTACGCCAAATCCGGTGACGCGCCGCAGTTCCGCGTCGACGAGATCCAGTCCATCGTCGATACCGCCAGGGACTACGGCTACCGCGTCGCCGCGCACGCGCACGGCGAGGAAGGCATGCGCCGCGCGGTCGAGGCCGGCGTGACCAGCATCGAGCACGGCACCTAAATGAGCGACGAGGTGATGGCGCTGATGAAGCGCAAGGGCACCTGGTACATCCCGACCATCTATGCGGGCCGCTTCGTGGCCGACAAGGCGAAGATCGACGGCTACTTTCCGGCCGTCGTCCGGCCAAAGGCTGAGAAGATCGGCGCGCTGATCCAGGCGACCGCCGGCAAGGCCTACCGGTCCGGCGTGAAAATGGCCTTCGGCACCGACATGGGCGTCGGTCCGCACGGCGACAACGCGCGCGAGTTCGTCTACCTCACCGAAGCCGGCGTGCCGGCCGCGGTGGCCCTGCAGATGGCCACCATCCGCGCCGCCGAGGTGCTCGGCGTCGACGACCAGGGCGTGATCGACAGCGGCAAGCGCGCCGACATCATCGCCGTGCAGGGCGACCCGGTCGAAGACATCAACCGGGTGCTGGATGTCCGCTTCGTGATGAAGGACGGGGTGATCTACAAGCAACCGGACGCCTAGCCCGGTCGCCCAGCAAAGCTGCTACCGAGTCGGATAGCGCGCTAAGCGTTGCTCATGGGGTACGCGGCCACTGGAAAACCTCGTCGATGCCAACCTCGAACGCGTGGGCGATCCGGAACGCGAGTTCCAGCGACGGCGCGTACTTCCCCGCCTCCAGCGCGATGATCGTCTGCCGGGTCACGCCGCACGCTTCGGCCAAGGCCTGCTGGGTCATCTCGCCATGGGCAAACCGCAACGCGCGGATGGAATTTTGGATGGGCGTTGATGCCATGCCGTCGCGCCTCAGTGCCGGTCGCGCCAGTAGTAGACGGCCGTCCCGAGGTATTCGAGCAGGCAGCTGAGCATGAGTCCAAGGATCAACAGGTTGGCGATCACCAGGTGACTGGCCCACTGCAGACGGTCCTGAGGCGACAGTCCAAGTACCCCGGCTACACCGACACAAAACGCGACCAGCCCAAAACGCCCCCAACCCGCAGCCTTGGCCGCGATTTCGCGGTCGCGCTCGTCTTCCGTCACCGCCTCGCTCCAGCGCTTGGCCAAGACCCCGCGCAGCACGCTCCAGGCGATCAGCAACGCGACCAGATTGCGCACGACCCGGCCCGTAACGGGATCGTTCCAGACGGTTGCCGCCCTGAAGGCGTCAACGTTCGAGACCAGATAGGCAACCGCGGCGGCCATGAAGACGGTGCCGATCCACGCGTTCCACTCGCCCGGCGAGGCGGCCTCGGCGACCGCGTCCCGCGGCAGGCGGCTGACGGCGAACAGCGAGACCCACGCGGTGGTGATCAGCAGCACCATGCCGACGTGGCCGGTATCCAGCCCCAGCAGTGAATCCGGGCTGGCGAGCAACAACCACAAGGCAAACATCGCCGACACCAGCAAGCCGAGACCGCTCCAACGATTCACGATCATGGTGTCTTCTCCACCGGACTAAATGTACGTTACAAGTTACATCGAATCCACCGGATGTCAACTACGCTTTACATCCGGTTGGAATCCGCTGCGCCGCCACCATCTAGGCCTTTGAACTTCATCTGCGAGTAGCCCGATGCCTGCACTGCCCGACGCCCTGCCCGCCCGCCACGTTTTCAATGCCACCACCGCCGGCTTTGAAACCGATGTCCTGCAGAAGTCCATGCAGACGCCGGTTCTGGTCGACTTCTGGGCGCCTTGGTGCGAGCCGTGCAAGCAGCTGGGCCCGGTGCTGGAGAAGCTCGCCGCCGAGTATCACGGCAGTTTCCAGCTGGCCAAGGTCGAGGTCGACCAGGAACCGCAGCTGGCCGAAGCCTTCCAGGTCCGCTCCATTCCGACCGTGTTCCTGGTCAAGGACGGCCAGATCGCCGACGGCTTCCCTGGCGTGCTGCCGGAGGGACAGATCCGCGAATTCCTCAAGCAGCACGGTGTGGAACCGGCCCAAGCCCCTGCGGCGGTCGACGACGCCGCGGCGCCGGTCCCCGTCGACCCCCAGACCGAGGTCGCGCGCCTGCGCACCGCCGTGGCCGAGGCGCCCGACAATGCCGAGCTGCGGCTGGACCTCGCGCTCGCCCTGCTCAAGACCGACCAGGCCGACGAGGCCACCGGCCTGCTGGAAGGGCTGCCGGCCAACCTGGCGACCGACGATCGCACCGTCCATGCGCGCGCCCGCCTCGCCTTCCTTGCACTGGCCAGTACCGCGCCGAGCCTCGAAGAGCTGCAGCAATCGATCGCCACGGATCCCGATGACCTGCGCGCCCGCCACCTGCTGGGCGCCCGACACATCGTGGCCGGCAATCCGGAGGCGGCGATGGAGCAGTTCATCGAGATGCTGTCGCGTGACCGCAACTTCGACGGCGGCCTGCCCCGTACGGCGCTGATCGATGCCTTCCGCATTACCGACGACACCGCGCTGGTCGGTCGCTACCGCCGGCGGATGTCGTCGCTGCTGTTCTAAGGCGACGCGCTAAGGCGACGCGCCACCGCACGACCGCGCCTTAACCGGGCATGGGCAATGCTGCAGGACTGGAGGTGCCCATGCCCACGCTGAAAAAGTCCTATCCGTACTACCTCGCCGGCAAGCCGGTTGCAGCCAACACCGATCTGGTGGTGCTGAACAAATACAGCGGCAAACCGGCCACCCGGGTTGCGCTCGCCGATGCCGAGGCCATCGAGCAGGCCATCGACGCGGCCTGCAAGGCGCGAGAGGCCATGGCCGCGTTCCCGCCCGATGCGCGCCGCGACGTGCTTGCGCACTGCGTGAAACGGTTCCAGGAGCGCGAGGAGGAACTCGCGCAGGTGCTGTGCATCGAGGCCGGCAAACCCATCCGCGATGCGCGCGGTGAAGTCACCCGCCTGATCGAGACCTTCCGCGTTGCCGCCGAGGAAGCCACCCGCATCGGCGGCGAGGTGATCGAATTGCAGCTCTCCGAGCGCACCCGCGGCTATCGCGGCATGAGCAGGCAGGTGCCGGTCGGGGTGTGCAGCTTCATCACACCGTTCAATTTTCCGCTCAACCTCGTCGCCCACAAGGTCGCCCCGGCGATCGCGGCCGGCTGCCCGTTCGTGCTCAAACCGACCGCCAAGACGCCGATCGGCGCGCTGATCATCGCCGAGGTCCTGGCGGAGACCGATCTGCCGCCGGGCGCGTTCTCGGTCATGCCCTGCTCCAACAAGGACGCCGCGCCGCTGGTCGAGGACGACCGGATCGCCCTGCTCAGCTTCACCGGCGGCCTCATCGGCTGGGACATGAAGGCCCGCGCGGGCCGCAAGAAGGTGGTGCTGGAGCTGGGTGGCAACGCCGCCTGCATCGTCGACGCGGAACCGGGCCGCGACCTGGACTTCATCGTCGAGCGGCTCGTGTCGGGCGCCTATTACCAGTCCGGCCAGAGCTGCATCAGCGTGCAGCGCATCCACGCCCATGCCTCGATCTACGAGGCGCTGCGCAAGAAACTGAAGGCCGCCATCGCCAAGCTGCCAGCCGGCGACCCCAGCGACGAGAAGACCTTCATCGGACCGATGATCGACGAGGAGGCGGCCAAGCGGGTGGAGGACTGGATCGCCGCCGCACGCAAGGCGGGGGCTAAAAAGATCGTTGGCGGACCGCGCGAGGGCAACCTGCTGCCGGCTTGGCTGCTCGAAGACGTGCCGCGCGATGCCGACCTGTACCGCCGCGAGGCGTTCGGGCCGGTCGCGCTGATGGAGCCCTTCGAGGACTTCGAAGACGCGCTGGACGCGGTCAATCACAGCGATTTCGGCCTGCAGGCCGGCGTGTTCACCGGCCGGCTGGACCACGCGATGCGCGCCTGGGACCGGCTGGAGGTCGGCGGCGTGATCGTCGGCGACATCCCCAGCTTCCGCGTCGACAACATGCCCTACGGCGGCGTCAAACAGTCCGGCCTCGGCCGCGAGGGCGTGCGCTACGCGATCCAGGACATGACCGAAACCCGGCTGCTGGTGATCCGCGATTCCTGAGCGCTCCGGCGCAGTCAACCGGCCTCAGTCGACGGTTCTACGGAACCGGTCGTCAACCGCGAGGCTTCACTCAACCGGCTCAAGCGGCGCGATGAGCTCTGGCTGCCGCATCTGCGGCGCCGGACGGCCCAGCAGGAAACCCTGGCCGCGCTGGCAGCCCAGCTCGAACAGGATGTCGCGCTGGGCCTCCGTCTCGATGCCTTCGCCGATGGTGTGGATGCCCAGGGTGCCGGCCAGCGCCTGGATCGCGCGCACCACGGCGATGCTCTCGGCCTGCTTCTCGCCGGTCAACCCGGCCACGAAGCTGCGGTCGATCTTCAGGCATTCAATCGGGAAGCGGTGCAGGCACGACAGCGCCGAATAACCGGTGCCAAAGTCGTCCAGCTGGGCCAGCACGCCGTGGCTGCGCAGCGTATGCAGGGTGCTGAGGGTTCGCCCGATGTCGTCGAACAGCGCCACCTCGGTGATCTCGATGCGCAACTGGTGCGGGTTGGCGCCGGCGTTGTGGATCAGGCGCATCAGGCGATCGGCGAAATCCGCCGAGCGGAAATGGCGCGGCGAGACGTTGACCGACACGTAGCCGTCCACGCCCCGCGACAGGCGGGTGATCACCTGCGCGTACATCAGCCAGTCGACTTCCTCGATCAGGCCGTTGTCCTCGCCCAGGCCGATGAACTCGCCGGGAGCGAGCAGGCCGCGCGTGGGGTGGCGCCAGCGCAGCAGCGCCTCGTGGCCGACGACGTGGTGCCCGTCCAGGCTCACGATCGGCTGGTAGTAGGGAATGAAGTTGTCGCCGTTGATGGCCCGGCGCAGGTCGGCCTCCAGGTCGAGGATGCGCGACGCCTCCTCGCGCATGTCCTCGTCGAACACCGCCCAGCGGTCGCGGCCGCTGGCCTTGGCGCGGTACATCGCCGCGTCCGCATCGCGCAGCAGGTCGGTCGCGCTGTGATAGCGCGGCTGCCACATCGCGATGCCGACGCTGGCGGCCGGAAACACCTCGCGCCCGGCGATCCAATAGGCCTGGCCCAGCGAATGCAGCACGCGTTGGGCCAGGCTGGTGGCGACATGCACGCCTTCTATGTCGTTGACCAGCACGGCGAATTCGTCGCCGCCCAGTCGCGCGACCAGGTCGTGCTCGCGGGCGGCAGCGACGATGCGCCGGCCGGCCTCCACCAGCAGGTCGTCGCCGGCGGAGTGGCCCACGCTGTCGTTGATCAGCTTGAACCGGTCCAGGTCCAGGAACAGCACCGCGAAACCGCCCGCGCCCTCGCCGGCGTGGGAGTGCACGCCGGCGTGGGCCTTGCTCAGCGCGACGCCGAGGTGGTCGAGCAACTGGCTGCGATTGGGCAGGCCGGTGAGCTCGTCGTGGCGCGCCTGGTGGGTCAGCTGCTGCTCGGCGTGCAGGCGCTCGCCGATCTGCTCCAGCAGCTCGGCATTGGCCATGGCCAGTTCGCGCGTGCGCGAGTCCACCCGCTGCTCCAGCTCGGCGTGCGCCAGCACCAGCCGTTCCTGCTCCTGTTTGCGGGTCAAGCCGATGCTGATGTGGTTGGCCACGAAGGTCAGCAGGTCCTGGTCGCGGGCGGTGAAGCTGATCTCCGGCGAATAGCTCTGCACGGCAATGACGCCGACCACGATGTTGTTGCGGTACAGCGGCACGCCGAGCCAGCAGTGGGCGACGGTGCCGCGGCCCTGGAAGCCGGTCATGCGGTGCGGTTCGGTCAGCAGCGCGCGGCCCGTGGCGATGACGTGCTCGGTCATCCCCGAATCGAGCAGGCGACTGGCCCGGTGGATGTCGTGCTCGTCGATCGAGTACGGAAATTCCAGGCGCGCGCCGTCTTCCGAGAGCAGCGCGATATAGAAGTTGCGCGCGTCCAGCAGCTCGTTCACCACCGCGTGCACCTGGGCGTAGAAGATCTCCAGCGTCTCGGCGGTGATGGACAGGTCGGCGATCCGGAACAGGGCGCGTTGCAGCTTCTCCGCGCGCTGGCGCTCGAGGATCTCCGAGTGCAGGTCGCGGTTGCTCAGCTGCAGGGCGCGGGTGCGCTCCTCCACCCGCCGCTCCAGCTCCTCGCGGGCCTGGTGGCGGTCCAGCGCGGTCAGGATGTGCTGGGCGACGAATACCAGCAGCGCCTGTTCCTCGGTGCCGTAGCAACCGGGGCGGTCGTAGCTTTGCACCACGATCGCTCCGACCACGCTGTCGTCGCGGCGCATGGTCACCCCCAGCCAGTCGTCGCTGTCGGGGCCGTGGCGCGAGTCGTGCGGCACGCCCAGGCGCAGGCGCACTTCCTCGGAGGACCCGAACGCCGCCTCGCCGTGGCGGATCAAGGCCAGGGTCAGGCTGTTGGGCGCGCTGTCCACCGGTATGCCGACCGCCGGATCGGGCAGGAACGGATCCAGCTGGTCGGCGAAATAGAGGAACCGATAGACCTGGTTGGCATCGTCGTACAGCACGATGTAGAAGTTTTCCGCGTACATCAGCCGGGCCACCACGCCGTGGATGCGCTCCAGCATGTCGGCCAGTTCCAGGCTGGAGCCGGCCAGGTCGGCGATTTCGTACAGCGCCTGCTGCAGCTGCTCGGACTTCTCCAGCTCCTTGACCCGGGCGCGGGCGTGCTCGGCCGCCAGGTGCAGCTCGATGGTGCGGCGGGCCAGCACCATCCACGCCGTGCGCTGGGCGGCGGTCATGGCGTGCGGCAGCTCAACCACCAGCACCGACGGGCCCTCATCGCCGTCCCAGTCCAGTTCGATGCGATGGGTGTCCGCGGCGATCGGATCCGATGGCGATTGCGCCCCGTGTTCCGGAAATGTGGACCGGTCATCACGCGCACGCACGTGAAGCCGCGACCCCGGCGGCAGGGTGGCATCGATCATCGGCAGCAACCCGCCGCCTCCCTCCCAATTCACGGCAACGGGATCGGCTGGGGCGTGCGCAATGGACGTGGTCTGGTGGCGCACTCGGCAGCTCCTCCCCTTGGCCGCACGGAGAATAGCGCGGCGCGGGCCCGAATGCCGAACAAAGGAGCGGAGCCTCGCCGGTGAACGCACTTTGCGGGTCCGGCGGCCGAGCCTTACCCTGATCACCATGCATTCCCCGCTTCAACCAAACTGCCGCCTGCGTGGACCGGGCGGTGCCCGACGATCCGCCCGCGCGCGGCGGCGGGGAATCCGCTGATGGGCGACCACACACTGGCCGGTCGTGCGAGCCACGAGATCGAGGTCAAGCACAGCCGCTTTCTTGCGCTTGCGGCGCCGGTGGACTCGCCCGAGGCGGCACTGGCTTTCGTGGCCGAGGTCGGCGATCCGGCCGCCACCCACAACTGCTGGGCCTACCGGATCGGTGAGCTGTACCGGTCCAGCGATGACGGCGAGCCGGCAGGCACCGCCGGGCGCCCCATCCTGTCGGCCATCGATGGCCAGGGACTGGACCAGACCGTGGTCGTGGTGACGCGCTGGTACGGCGGCATCAACCTGGGCGCCGGCGGACTGGTCCGCGCCTACGGCGGCTGCGCGGCGGAATGCCTGCGCACCGCGCGGCGGCGTCCGCTGATCGAGTATGTCGAGTGCACGCTCCAGTTCGGTTTCGCCGATACCGGCGTGGTCCACGCGGCACTGGCCGCGCACGGGGTCGAGAAGCTGGACGAGCGATTCACCGCCGCCGGCGCGCGCTTGCGGCTGCGCCTGCCCGCCAGCCGGCTGGACGAACTGGGCGAGCAGCTGCGCGATGCAACGCGCGACCGCGCGCGGCTGGCCACCCTCGCCGCGGACACGGACCAGCCACGATGATTCCGCGACTCGCCCCCCTTGATAGCGGACAATACCGCGCATGAGTGACACTTCCGCAGCACCCGCGCCGCCCTCCGACACCGCTGTGGCCAAGCCTCCGGTCGGCAACCTCAAGGCGCTGTGGCCGTTCGTCAGCCGCCACCGCGCCCTGTTTGCCGGCTGGCTGATCGCGCTGGCGTGCTCGTCGGCGGCCACGCTGAGCCTGCCGGTCGCCTTCAAGACCATGATCGACCGTGGCTTCGCCCAGGGCGGCGGCAGCGCGATCGACCAGGCCTTCGTGCTGCTTTTCGCGGTCGCGGTCGCGCTGGCACTCGCCACGGCGGCGCGCTTTTTCTTCGTGTCGCTGCTCGGCGAGCGCGTGGTCGCCGACCTGCGCGGCCGCCTCTACTCGCACCTGATCGGCCTGGACGCCGGCTTCCACGACCGCAGCCGCAGCGGCGAGCTGGTCTCTCGCCTGACCGCGGACGCGGAGCTGCTGCGCGGCGTCATCGCCACCAGCATGTCGGTGGCCCTGCGCAGCGTGGTGACCTTCCTGGGCAGCATCGTGATGCTGTTCGTCAGCAGCCCCCACCTGGCGGCGTATGCACTGGTCGGCATTCCGCTGGCCGTGTTGCCGATCGTGGTCGGGGGACGCCGGCTGAAGCGGATATCGCGTGACAGCCAGGACCGGGTCGCCGACGCCAACACCCTGGCCAACGAGACCCTGGGCGCGGTGTCCACAGTGCAGGCGCATGCGCGTGAACCCTACGAGCTCGGTCGCTTCAGCGACGCGCTGAAGATCGCCGTTGCCACCGCACGCCGGCGTATCCAGGCGCAGGCCTGGGTGACCGCAATCGCGATCGTGTTGATCTTCGGCGCGATCACCCTGGTGCTGTGGTCCGGCGCTCACGATGTCGCCGAAGGCCGGATGAGCGCCGGCACCCTGGGTCAGTTCGTCCTGTACGCCATGATCGGCGGCGGCTCGGTGGGCTCGCTGGCGGAGGTCTGGAACGAGGTGCAGCGCGCCGCCGGCGGCATGGGCCGGATCGGCGAACTGCTCGCCGAGGAGTCCAGCATCACCGCACCGGCGCATCCCGAACCGCTGCCCGCGCCACTGCGTGGCGACATCGTCCTGGACGGGGTCACCTTCCATTACCCGATGCGTCCGGACCACCCGGCTCTGGAGGATTTCAGCCTGCACGTGCATCCCGGAGAGACCGTCGCACTGGTCGGCCCGTCGGGTGCCGGCAAGAGCACCGTGCTGTCGATGCTGCTGCGCTTCCACGATCCGGCCCAGGGCAGCATCACCATCGACGGCATCGACATCCGCCGTTTCGACCCGGCCGACCTGCGCGGCGCCATTGCGCTGGTGCCGCAGCAACCCAGCATCTTCGCCACCACCGCGCGCGACAACATCCGTTACGGACGCCTGGAAGCCAGCGACGCCGACGTCGACGCGGCCGTGGAGGCCGCCCACGCCAGCGATTTCATCAGCGCGCTGCCCGAGGGACTGGACACCGAGCTCGGTGAACGCGGCGCGCGCCTGTCGGGCGGCCAGCAGCAACGCATCGCGATCGCCCGCGCGCTGCTCAAGGACGCGCCGATCCTGCTCCTGGACGAGGCCACCAGCGCGCTGGACGCACAGAGCGAGCGCGCCGTGCAGCAGGCACTGGACACGCTGATGGAGGGTCGCACCACGCTGGTGATCGCACATCGCCTGGCGACAGTGCTCAAGGCCGACCGGATCGTGGTGATGGACCACGGCCGTATCGTCGCCGAAGGCACCCACGACCAGCTGCTGCGCGAGGACGGCCTGTACGCCGACCTGGCCAAGCTGCAGTTTCTGGATTGAGCAGGAAAGAGCCCAAGAGCGTGCGCCTGCTGACGGAAGGTCCCGTCGGCCGCACGATGATCGTCTTCGCGCTGCCGATCATGGCGGGCAACGCGGCGCAGTCGCTCAATGGCTCGATCAATGCGATCTGGGTCGGCCGCTTCCTCGGCGAGGCGGCGCTGACGGCGACCGCCAACGCCAACAACGTGATGTTCTTCCTGATCGGCGCGGTATTCGGTATCGGCATGGCCGCCACGATCCTGATCGGCCAGGCCACCGGCGCCCACGACAACGCCCAGGCGCGCCGGGTGATGGGTACCAGCGCGACGTTCTTCATCAGCCTGTCGGTAATCCTGGCGGTGACCGGATGGTTCGTCGCCGATCCGCTGCTGCGGCTGATGGACACGCCGGCCGCCGCGCTGCCGCTGGCGGAGAGCTACCTGAAGGTGATCTTCCTGGCGATGCCGTTCATCTATGCGTTTGCCTTCGTGTCCGCGGCGCTGCGCGGTGTCGGTGATTCGCGCACCCCCTTCCGCTTCCTGTTGCTGTCGGTGGTGCTGGACGTGATTTTCAACCCGCTGCTGATCTTCGGCATCGGTCCGTTCCCGGAGATGGGCATCGCCGGCTCGGCCACGGCGACCGTCGTTGGCCAAGGCATCAGCCTGCTGGCGATGCTGCTGTACCTGCGGCGCAAGCAGCATCCCTTGTGGCTCGGTCGCGCGGACGCGCACCTGTTCCGCCTGGACCTGACGATCCTGCGCGCGCTGGTGGTCAAGGGCGTGCCGATGGGCCTGCAGATGGTGCTGATCTCGGCGGCGATGATCGCGATGATGACTATGGTCAACGCCTACGGCATCGCCACCGCAGCGGCGTACGGCGCGGCGCTGCAGCTGTGGACCTACGTGCAGATGCCGGCGATGGCGATCGGCGCCGCCTGTTCCTCGATAGCCGCCCAGAGCGTCGGTGCCGGCGACTGGAAGCGCGTCAACGCCACCGCGCATACCGGCATCGGCTACAACTTCCTCCTCACCGGCGCTTTGATCGCGCCGTTGATCCTGCTGGATCGCTACAGCTTCGCGCTGTTCCTGCCCGACGGCAGCGACTCGATGGAGATCGCCCGCCACCTGAACCACATTGGCGTGTGGTCTTTCCTGTTCTTCGGGGTGACCTTCGTGGTCTCAGGCGTGGTTCGTGCCACCGGCGCCGTGATCCCGCCGCTGGTGATCCTCGGCATTGCCCTGTGGGGCGTGCGCGTCCCGTTTGCGGAGATGCTGCAGCCCTCGATGGGCGTGGACGCGGTGTGGTGGAGTTTCCCGGTGAGTGCCGCCTCGGCGATGGTGATGTCGCTGGCGTACTACCGCTGGGGCCGCTGGCGCAGCGCGAAGATGCTGCCGACCGACCCGCGCGCGGTCGCCATTCCGTCCGAGGTCCCGGCCTGCGCACCGTCACCGATCGCCGACCCCGCTCCGGATCGCGAACCGGACGACCTGGACGCCGCCGCGCTGGCGGACCGCTCGAGTTGAGATGGTGGCCGCAGAGCCTCTCCGGGTCAGCAACCACCGGGCAAAACGACGTCAATCGTGGAGGCACCGCGCAACCATACGGGCAAGCATGGTTGGACTTGACCTGGATCAGCACGGCGCAACGCGGCTGACCGACAATAGCCGCACATGAACAGCCGCCCGTTGCACCGCTGGATGCGTCACCTGGCCCTCGCCGCCACCCTGGCGCTGGCCCTGGTACCGAGCCTGGGCCGCCTGGCGGGCCAGCCGGCAATGCCGATGCATACGATGCCTGCCGCCGCGGCGGCGCGTGCCAACAGCGGCGTCATGGGCGATGCCGCGCATGCCTCCCACAGCGGCGAGACAAGGGGCCCGGAGAACCCCCTCGTCACGGCGCACGGGCATGCCTCCACGCTCGATGCCGGCGATCGCCAGCCGCCTGCCGGCAACGGTCATCACGGCTCCGATGACGACTGCGCGTACTGCCCGCTGCTGGCCGGCACGACCGCCCTTCCCGCCCCCGGGCTCCCTGCCGCGTTGCCCATGCAGCGCGACGCGGTGCGGGTGCCGGCGATCCGAACCCCGACGTTGGATCGGCACCCGACCGGCCTGGGCTCCCGCGGACCGCCGATCACGGCCTGAGCTCCGCCCTCCGCGTTTCCCCTTCTCGACCCCGCATCCGCGGCAATGGCCGCGCGCACCCCGGTGCCAGGAGTTTGACCATGTTCCGCAATGCCCGTTTCCCCTCCCGCATGCCGCGGGCCCGTTCCACGCGCCTGTCGCTGGCGATCGTGACCGCCTTGGCGTGCCTGCCCGTCCACGCCGAGGTGCCCGGCGACGCGGCCCGGACCGCACCCGCGCCGTTTGATTTCCAGCAGGTCGTGGTGACCTCCGCGCGGCCGGTGTCGGCGCTCACCTTCGAGACCGATCCGCGCCTTCCCCGGCAACCGGTTCCCGCCAGCGACGGCGCCGACTACCTCAAGACCATTCCCGGCTTCACCGCCATCCGCAACGGCGGCACCAACGGCGATCCCGTGCTGCGCGGCATGTTCGGCTCGCGCCTGAACCTGCTCAGCAACGACGGCGCGATGCCCGGCGCCTGCCCGTCGCGGATGGACAACCCGATGTCCTACGTGTCGCCGGAAACCTATGACAGCCTGGTCGTGGTCAAGGGGCCACAGACCGTCCTGTGGGGACCGGGCGCCTCGGCAGGCACGGTGCGCTTCTCGCGCGACCGCGAGCAGTTCGACGAGCCGACGGTGAAACTCGCCGGCAGCCTGCTGGGCGGCTCATTCGGCCGCAATGACCAGGTGCTCGATGCCGCCTTCGGCGCGCAGCCCGGCTACGCGCGCATCAGCGCCAACCGCTCCGACTCCGACGATTACCGCGATGGCAACGGCAACGCCGTGGCCTCGGAGTGGAACAAGTGGAACGCCGACCTCGCCCTGGGCTGGACGCCGGATGCCGATACCGTGGTGGAAGCGACCGCCGGCGTCGGCGACGGCGAGGCACGTTACGCCGGTCGCGGCATGGACGGCTCGCAGTTCAAACGCGACAGCTACGGCCTGCGCCTGGAGAAGAAGAACCTCCCCGGCGCGCTGGACTCGATCGAGGCCAACGTGTTCTACAACCGCGCCGACCACGTCATGGACAACTACAGCCTGCGCCGGCCCAACCCCGATGGTCCGATGCCGATGCCGATGGCCTCCAACGTGGAACGCGCCACCACCGGGGGCCGCGCCGCCGCCACGTGGCTGGGCGACAGCGTCGATGTCACCGCTGGCTTCGACGTGCAGGACAGCCGCCACCGGCGCCGCTCCGGCCACGGCCGCAATGCCTACCAGCTGCAGCCGTGGGCGGTGGACGCGCGCTTCCGCAACCTGGGCGTGTTTGCCGAGGGCACCTGGCGTGCCGACGAGGGCCAGCGTGTCATTGCCGGCCTGCGCACCGACCGCGCGCGGGCGACCGACGAGCGCACCACACTCGGCAAGATGGGCCGGCCCAACCCCACCGCCGGCAGCAGCCGCACCGAAACCCTGTCCGCCGGCTTCATCCGCTTCGAGCGGGACCTGGTCGATCAGCCGGTCACCTGGTACGCCGGCCTGGGCCATACCGAACGCATGCCCGACTACTGGGAACTGTTCTCGCCCGACATGGGCCCGGTCGGCACGCCCAACGCCTTCGCCGGCGTGGAGACGGAAAAGACCACGCAGCTCGACGTCGGCGTGCAGTACCGCAGCAAGACCTGGGATGCCTGGGTGTCCGCCTATGCCGGCCGCGTCGACGACTTCATCCTGTTCCGCTACGGCGGCGCCGGGATGATGGGACCGATGTCCTCGGTGTCCAACGTGGACGCGCGCATCCACGGCGGCGAACTGGGCGTGGAGTACCGGCCGTCCGCGCAGTGGACCCTGGGTGGCACGCTCGCCCATTCCTGGGGCAAGAACCGGGACGTCGGCACCGCCCTGCCGCAGATGCCACCGCTGGAAGCGCGCCTGTCGCTGGGGTGGGACGACAGCCAGTGGTCGTTCGGGGCGCTGGTGCGCGGCGTCGCCTCGCAGGACCGCATCGCGTTGGCCCGGGGCAGCGTGGTCGGCCAGGACCTCGGGCCGAGCGCGGGGTTTGCGACGTTCGCGCTCAACGGTGGCTACCGCTTCAACAGCCTGGCCCAGCTGACGGTCGGCGTGGACAACGTGTTTGACCGCACCTACAGCGAGCACCTGAACCTGGCCGGCAACGCCGACTTCGGCTATCCGGCCGACCCGGTGCGCATCAACGAGCCCGGACGCACGGCCTGGGTCAAGCTCAACCTGAAGTACTGATGCCGGCCGGCAGCGCCCGCTCGATCAGCGCGTCCATGGGCACCCCCGCCGGCAGGGTGCCCATGGCCAGGCCGTGTTCGCCACCTAGACGACTGCGACAGAAGGCCTGCGCGGCGGGGCTGCCGGCGCGAAGCAGCAGTGAGGCCTGCAGCGCCAGGGCGAGGCGCTCCACGAACCCGCGCGCCTGGGCGGGCTCCACCGCTGCCCCTTCGGTAAGCGCGGCGCGCAGGTGTTCGATGGCCTGCGCGTACTCGCTGCCACCCTCGCCTGCAGCGACCAGTTCCGCCCACACGGCAGCGCCGGTGTCGGGCTCGCGCTGCAGCGCCCGCAGAACGTCCAGGCACTGGATGTTGCCGCTGCCTTCCCAGATCGAGTTCAACGGCGCCTGACGATACAGGCGCGGCATGAGCGACTCCTCGATGTAGCCGTTGCCACCCAGACACTCCTGCGCCTCGTTCACGAATGCCGGCGCACGTCGGCAGACCCAGTACTTGCCCACGGCCGTACCGATCCTGGCCAGGGCGGCCTCGGCCGGGTCGCGCTCGGCAGCATCGACCGCGCGCGCTATCCGCATGGCCAGCACCAGCGCCGCCTCGGCCTCCACGGCCAGGTCGGCCAGCACATTCGCCATCAAGGGCTGCCCAAGCAGGCGCTTGCCGAAAGCATGACGGTGTCGGCAGTGGTGGATCGCCCGGGCCAGCGCCATGCGCATCTGCGCTGCCCCGCCGAGCAGGCAGTCCAGCCGGGTCAGCATCACCATTTCCAGGATCGTGGCAACGCCGCGCCCTTCGGCGCCGACCGGAAACGCCAGCGCGCCGCACAATTCGATCTCCGAGGAGGCGTTCGACCAGTCACCCAGCTTGTCCTTCAGCCGGATCAACCGGAACGCATTTTTGCTGCCGTCCTCCAGGACGCGCGGCATCAGGAAACAGCCGAGCCCACCCGGTGCCTGCGCCAGCATCAGGAAGCCGTCGCTCATAGGTGCCGACAGGAACCACTTGTGGCCGACCAGGCGGTAGCCGCTGCCGTCGGCCAACGCGGTCGCCACGGTGGTGTTGGCACGCACGTCGCTGCCGCCCTGTTTCTCGGTCATGCCCATGCCGATGGTGACGCCGGCCTTGTCGGCGACCGGGACCTCGCGCGGGTCGTACAGCGGCGCGGCCGCCTTCTCGGCCCATTGCGCCAGCGCCGGCTCGCGTCGCAGCACCGGCACCGCCGCGTGGGTCATTGTCAGCGGACAACTCGTGCCCGGCTCGACCTGGTGGTGCAGGTAGCTCAGCGCGGCCCGCACCACGTGCCCGCCGGGCTGCTCGTGGCGCCAGGACCAACCGGCGACGCCGTGGCGGATCGCCGCATCCATCAGCGAGTGGTAGGCCGGATGGAATGCGACGCGGTCGATCCGGTGGCCGAAGCGGTCGTGGCTGAGCAGCCGCGGGCGGTCGCGGTGGGCGTCGTCGGCCCACTCCAAAGCCGGACCGCCGGCGAGCACGGCGTAGCTCGCGATGGCCTGCCGACCCTCCTCGACCGATCCCGGCTCAGGCTGCGGCTGTAGAAGCGACAACTCCCGCGCCAGCGCATCGCGCAGCACGGCGTCATCGCGCCACAGATCACGTGGGCCGAATGGCGGCGGCTGGTTGTCCACCCGGTGGGTCTCAAACGGCGCAGCGGACTCCTGCGCCTGCGGCAACGGCTCCATGTCTGTCTCCCGTAGCGACCTGCCGACCAATCTAGCGCAAGGCCGGCCCGCACCGCGGCCAACAGTCAACGCCCACAAAAAACCCCGCCGAAGCGGGGCTTTTCTACTCACGTGGCGCGGCTATTCGGCCGGGGTGATGTCGGACGCCTGCGCGCCCTTCGGTCCCTGGGTCAGCTCGTAGCTGACGCGCTGGCCTTCCTGAAGGCTGCGGAAGCCCTTCGCGTTGATGGCGGAGAAGTGTGCGAACACGTCCGCGCTTCCGTCTTCAGGGGAAATGAAGCCAAATCCCTTGGCGTCGTTGAACCATTTCACAGTGCCGTACTGCATATCCTTGATGACCTCGTGGCTGGGTGGTGACCCGCGCTGCGGGAGCAAGCGCGGGTGCCCCGAGTATGCAAACTGAACGCCTGCTTTACAACATCACCATTCTCAGCCCGGATTTTCGCTCGCCAGCTGAACCATCACCGCCTCCAGCAGGGCCGGCAATCCCGCCGACGCGCTGGCGACGTTGTCGAGCACGTCCTGCAGGGTGATCACCTCGCTGGCATCCGGACCGGCGCCTGCCGCCCAGTTCGCGACGATGGCCAGGCACGCGTAATCCAGCCCCATCTCGCGCGCCAGGCCGGCTTCGGGCATGCCGGTCATGCCCACCAGATCGCAGCCGTCGCGCCGCATGCGGCTGATTTCGGCGCGGGTTTCCAGTCGTGGGCCCTGGGTGGCACCGTAGCAACCGCCATCCACCAGGGCGACACCGGCCTGCCGCGCGGCCGCGAGCACGCTCTGGCGCAACTGCGGCGTATATGGCTCACCGAAATCCACATGCAGGACCTCGCTGCCGGGCTCCTCGCAAAGGGTCGAGACCCGGCCCCAGGTGTAGTCGATCAACTGGTCGGGGCAGCCGAGCACGCCGGGACCGAAAGCGGCAGTGATGCCGCCCACGGTGTTCAGGGCGAGCACGCGCTTGGCCCCCAGCGATTTCAGCGCCGACAGGTTGGCGCGGTAGTTGATCAGGTGCGGGGGAACGGAATGGCCTTCGCCGTGGCGCGCCAGGAAGGCCACGCGATGGCCACCCAGGCGTCCCACCCGCACCGGTCCGGACGGCTGGCCGTACGGCGTCACCCGCGAGTGGGCTTCCATGCCACGAAGTTCGGCCAGTGCGTAGACACCGGTGCCGCCGATGACGGCCAGTTCAATCGATTCGCTCATCACTCAGTCCTTCATCGCGTAGATCGCCGGCAGGTTGCGGCCCTGCTCCTGGTAGTCCATGCCGTAGCCGAACACATACCGGTCCGGCACCTGAAGGCCGACGTAATCGGCCTGAAGGTGCGCGATCGCACGGTCGTGGTGTTTCACCGCAAGGGCGGCGATGCGCACGTCAACGGCGCCTTCGGCCAGGCACCATTCCACGATCGCGGCCATGGTCAGGCCCTCGTCGAAGATGTCGTCCACCAGCAGCACCCGGCGGCCACGCAGGGCGGTAGCCGGGCGATGTTTCCACACCAGCTCGCCACCTGACGTCGCGCCCCGGTAGCGGGTCGCGTGCAGGTAGTCGAACTCCAGGTCCAGGCCACGAACGCCGAGCTCCATTGCCAGCTGGGAGGCAAACGGCATCCCCCCGTGCATGACGGTCAGGTACACCGGGCGGGTGTCCACGCCGTCGGTGTAATCATCGCGAATGACATCGGCCATCGCGCCGATCGCCTGCTCCACCGCCGCGCGGTCGAACAGCACATCCGCGCTGGCCAACACTTCGCGCAGGCTGGCGCTCACGCCACGCCTCCATGACGGTCACGGCGGTCGCGGTAGTGCTGGTCGGCGAGCAGGTTGTCCCAGCCCATCGCGCCGCCGCCGATCAGGCCGGTCAGCGCCATGGTGTTGAGCTTGCGGCCTTCCACGGCCTTGAGCGACTCATCCACCAACTCGGGATGGCACACCAGCACCACGTCGCAGCCGGCATCCAGGTGCAGGTCGACGCGCTGCTTGATGCCGCCGGCGGAGAATGCCGCGGCCATGCCGATGTCGTCGGAGAACACCACGCCGCGGAAGCCGATCTCCTTGCGCAGGATCTCCTCGATCCAGCGCCGCGAGTAGCCGGCCGGCTCGGGAGCCACCTGCGGATAGACCACGTGCGCCATCATCACCGCGTCCGCGCGGGCCTTGATGCCGGCCAGGAACGGGACCAGGTCCAGCGCGCGCAACTCCTCCAGCGGGCGCGGGTCCACCGCGTCGTCGAAGTGGGTGTCTTCCAGCACCGAGCCGTGGCCGGGGAAGTGCTTCAGCGTGGCGGCCATCCCGGCCTGGTGCATGCCTTCGACGTAGGCGACGGTGAGCGCGGCGACCACTTCGGGGTCGGCGTCGAACGCGCGGTCGCCGATGGCGCGGTTGCCGCGTCCCAGATCGACCACGGGGGCGAAGCTCAGGTCGATGCCGCTGGCCTTGATCTCGCTGGCCATCAGCCATGCGTGCTCGCGTGCGCGCACCAGCGCCGCAGCGGGATCGGCCGCGTAGTCGCGACCCAGGCCGTCCAGCGAAGGCAGTGCGCTGTAGCCCTGGCGGAAACGCTGGACCCGTCCGCCTTCCTGATCGACGCAGATCAGCTGCGGTCGCGGCGCGGCCTCGCGGATCGCGCGGGCCAGATCATCCACCTGATCGCGCGAGGCGAAGTTGCGGGTGAACAGGATCACGCCGGCGCAGCCCTCGTGCTGCAGCCAGTCGCGCTCCTGCGCGGTAAGTTCAGTGCCGGCAACGCCGATTACGAGCATGGGCAACTCCTGGGAATTAGCGGTAGGCGGCTCGCGCCGGGTGTCATGCGGATCATGGCGCAGCCGCCCCGGCGCGTTGCTGCGCGGACCACTGCGAGAACGGGTGCGAGGCCAGGGCCAGGTTGTAGTAACGCGACTCGTCGGTCACCTCGACCCCCAGCCAATCGGGCCGCTGGAAGGACTCGTCCGCGTCGGCCAGTTCGATCTCGGCGACCACGAGACCGGCGTTGTCGCCAAGAAACTCGTCCACTTCCCACAGGTGCCCGCCGACCTTCACCAGGTGGCGGCGCTTGTCGACCAGGCCGCCAACCGAGAGTGCCAGCAGCGCGCGCGCATCGGCCACCGGGATCGGGTACTCGAATTCCTGGCGTGTGTGCCCCAGCTCGAGCGATTTGAGATTCAGGTGCGCGGCGTCGCCGGCGATGCGGACCCGCACCGAGGCCTTCATCGCGCCGGTGTCCATCGCCGCCAGGTCATTGAGATAGCCCTGCGCCATGGGCACGACCTCGTGCGCAGCCGCGCGCCAGCCATCGCCGATGACCAGGAATTTGCGTTCGATCTCGATCGCCATGGCTCAGGCCTTCTCGAACATGGCAATGGACTCCACGTGGGCGGTCTGCGGGAACATGTCCATCACGCCCGCCACCTGCAGCTTCCAGCCACGCGCGGCCAGCAACGCGGTGTCGCGCGCCAGCGAGGCCGGATGGCAGCTGACGTAGACGATGCGCTGGAACTGGTCCAGCGGCAGATGCTCCAGCACGAACGCTGCCCCAGAGCGCGGCGGATCCAGCAGCAGCTTGTCGAAGCCCTGCTCCATCCACGGCTGGCCGGACAGGTCCAGCGACAGGTCCGCGGCGTGGAAGCGCGCATTGTCGATGCCGTTGCGCTGTGCGTTGTCCCGCGCGCGCTCCACCAGGCCGGCATCACCTTCCACCCCCACCACCTCGCGCACGCGGCGCGCCAGCGGCAGGGTGAAGTTGCCCAGCCCGCAGAACAGGTCGAGCACGCGGTCGCCGGGCTGCACGTCCAGCAGGTCCATCGCCAGCTGGATCATGCGTTCGTTGAGCCCCGCGTTGACCTGGATGAAATCCAGCGGACGGAACGCGAACTCGAGGTTCCAGTGCGGCATCCGGAACGACAGCGCCGGATCAGGCGGCCACAGGGGATGGACGCTGTCGACACCGCCGGGCTGGAGGAAGATCGCAAAGCCGTGCTGCTGGCCGAAGGCGACCAGCGACGCCTGGTCATCGGTCGACAGCGGCGCCATGTGGCGGATGACCAGCGCCACGCCATTGAACTGCGCGGTGGCATCGCCGGCGATGAACTCGATCTGTGGAATGTCGCTGCGTGCGTGCAGGCTGTCGACCAGCTCGGCGAGTGCCGCGACCTTCGTGCCCACCTCGGGGATGACGGTGTGGCAATGGTGGATCTCGGCGACGAAGCGCGGGTCGGTCTCGCGGAATCCAACCAGCGTTTTCCCCTTCTTCTCCACCCGCCGCACTGAGAAGCGGCCTTTGCGTCGATAGCCCCAGGCGGCATCCACCAGCGGCTCGAGCAGTCGGGGCGGCACGATGCCCGCGGCATCGCGCAGGTGATCCAGAAGGACGGCCTGCTTGGCAAGGATCTGGCTGCTGCCGTCGAGGTGCTGCAGCGCGCAGCCACCGCACGTGCCGAAGTGCCCGCACCGCGGCGTCACCCGGTCCGCCGCCGCCTGCAATACCTCAACGGTGCGTGCCTCGTGGACGCCGCGCCGGCGTCCGGTGCGGGTCGCAAGCACGCGCTCGCCGGGCAGCGCGCCCGCCACCAGCATCACCACGTCACCGGCAAGGCGGGCCACGCCGCGACCGTCGGGAGACAGGGCGTGGATGTCCACTTCAAACGGGGTTTTGTCGAGACGGGCCACTAGCACTGAGGTCAGCCGGGGGCCGCGTATTGTCGCAGATGCCGCGGCCGGCACGGCAGCCGCCACGTGGCCAGCCGCCTGCACGGGCGATGGCAGGCCCTGCGAGCTGCCGCTCGGCCCGGCGGCGCGTTACTTCTGCTTCCAGCTGCCGCCGCTCTGGTACCACCAGCCGCTGCGGGCGCTTTCCGCCCACTGCTTGGCGAATACCTCACGGATCTGGCCTTCCCACTCCGGGTGCCCATTGGCCACGGCGACTTCGCGATAGACGGCGTTGCGGTCGCGATTGTCCTCGGCCACCGCCTGCTGGATGCTGGCGCGATCCTTCAGCGGCAGCTTGGCCGCGTCGCGGACGACAATGGTGCCGTCGCTGGCAAAGCCCAGCGCACCGGCATCAAAGCCGGCCCGCAGGCTGCTGTCGAAACGCGCCGCCATCCTGGCCTGGATCGCCTGGATGGCCGGGGTCTTGATGCTGATGTCCGGCGACTGCGCGCGGGCGCTGCCGATCCCCACCACCGCGTACAGGTCGACCCGCGAGGCCAGTTGGCGCAGGGACGAGGTGCACCCATCGATCATCGCCGACGGACCGCCATCCTTTTTGTCGCCCGACTCGTCCGCGGGCGGGGTCGAGCTGGCTTCGTCACCGATGACCTTGTCGACAAACTCCCGCGCCGCTTCGCGTGCTTCGGCAGCGGGAAAGTAGACGTTGATGGTTACGCATGCCGTGACCAGCACGGCGGCAACCGGAATTCCCATCAAACGGCGCATGTAAGTCTCCTGGGGGGGCACCCGAAATTATGAGCCGACGGTACGCTAGTCGACCACCGCTTTCACCTCTCCCTTGCCGACCGCGGCCAGGCGCTCGACCAGGGTCGGCCAGTCGACCCTGCGATTGAAACCCAGCACGGTCAAGCGCGGCACGCCCGAGCCTTCCACGAGCACGAAGCCATCGCCGGCCGGTGCAAGGCCTTGCATGGTGCAGACCTCGTTGGCCAGCTTGCAGCCGATACCCAGCCGCGAGTAGCCGAAATCATCGAAGAAGCCGATCAGTTGCGATTGCAGCGAGTTCACGAACGACGCGTTGCCGACGCTGGTGAGGTCCTGGACCGCGCGCTGGCTGATGCGCTGGCGCACGCCGCGGTGGCGATCGGTGACCAGCCACGCGTCGAAGGCGACCGCTTCCCAGCCCACCAGCCGCAGCTCGGCGACGCGGCCATCGAGCTTGCCGCTGATGCTGCCAAAATCGAAGGCGCCGGTGAGCGCGGTCAGGTCGATGTCGTCAAACACGATGTCGGCAGACAGGGTCGGCAGCACGCCGAACGGGCGCTCCATCGACAGCGCCGACACGCCGACCCGGCCGCCGAACAGCTGCATCTCCAGGCCACCGTCCAGGATCAGCTGTTCGTCGCGGTAGTGGGCGTCGGGAATGCTGCCGCTCAGGGTGCCGGCAAAGGCTGGCCAGTCCAGCGCTTCGGACAACCGGGACACGTCCAGCTCCTCCAGCGCGACGCCAAAGCGCAGCACGGCGCCGCCGGCGTCCAGTGGTGGTCGCATCAGCAGATGGTTGAGCAGAACCTTTCCGCCGAGCAGCGGCACCGCCACGGCCTCGCGCAGCTGCACGTTGCCGCCCTCGCTGCGGAACGGCAGGCGGGCGGCGCCGAGCGCCATGCCGTGCAAGGTACCGCCACTCCACTGCAGCGCGCTGTTGACCGCAGCGCCGGAGGACAGCGCGACGTCCCCTTCCAGGCCGGCGAACGAGAACCGCTCGTCCGCATCCACCAGATTCACGCCCGCCAGATGCAGGTCGGCATCGGCCAGCTGGCCGCCGCGCATGCGCACGGAGCCGTCGGCAGCCCCGGCGAACGTCATCTCCCCCAGCCCGGCCATGCCCAGCCAACCGCTGAGGTAACCGTCGCGCAGCGGCGCCAGATCCGGCGCGCGCACGCGCAGGTCCAGCGCGTCGAGGTCATTGTCCGTATCCAGCCCCGCGCTGCCTTTCACGGTGAGGATGCCGGGGTCATTCCAGTACAACTCCGGCAGTTTCCAGCCTTCACCGTCGTGGTGCTCGGCGCCCACGCGCAGATCGATCCGGCGTTGCTCCAGCGCCAGGTAGGTGGTCCCCCACAACAGTTCGCCGCCATCCAGCCGGCCCTCCAAGCGGATCAGATCGGCATCACCCAAAAGCGCATCGACGTTGATCATCGCATCAAGATCGGCCGCGGCGATGCTGCCGTCTTCGGTATCCACGCCAGCGCCATGAAGGGCCACCGGGCCGCTGATCCGCAGCGGCTGATTGTCGACGGCGCGCACGGTCAGGCGCGCATCACCCGTGCCGGTACCGATCACCGCCGCCGGCCACGCCTGCGACAACAGCGCCTGGGTCCAGACCAGCGGAATGCGGGTCAGGTCGATCCGGGTCGCATCCGGGTTCGCGGCCTCGCGATGCACACCAATTCGGCTCGCACCGCTCGCCAGCTGCGCATCGATATCCATCGCGTCGACCGCAATCGACAGCTGCATCGGCGCGGCATTGCCGCTGCGGACCTCGCCGTCGCACGCCCAAGCCTGGGAATCCTTGCGCCGCAGCCGGCAGCGCCAGTCCAGGTTGTCGAAGCGGTAGCCCAGCGAGGGCGAATCGATCCGCCTGGCGCGCAGCCGCAATTCACCGTGCGGTGCGCCGGCAGGCCACAACAATCGGATGCTCACCTCGTCGAGCTCCGCGATCGCCGAATCGATGCGCTCGATCTGTGCGGTCAGCGTACGCGCCTGCGCCTGGCCACAGAGCAGCGTGAGCAGGAGTGCCAGCGCCAGCAACAACCGCGCCTGTACACCCATCGCGCGGTCGCGCGCACGCTGTCGGGCGACGCCGTTCGACAGGGGCGATGGCGGCGGCGATAGTAGCGGCCCAAGCATCGTTGCAGCATACCCAGCGGAGCCAGCGATTCCGATGAACGATCCACGCGGACTGCCCCGAATCCTGCTGGTGGAGGATGAGCCGACGAGTGCGGCCTTTCTGGCTGCGGCCGCGCGCGCGACCCCGGCACACGTCGATGTCGCCCCCGACGTGGCGACGGCGCTGGTGCTGGCAAGCCGGAACACCTACGAGTTGTGGATGGTCGACGCCACCCTGCCCGACGGCAGCGGCAGTGATCTCCTGCAACGGCTGCAGGAGGATCGTCCGGGCGTACCGGCGATTGCCCACACCGCCAGCGACGATGCCGCGCAACTCGCCGCACTGGCCGGTGCCGGCTTCATCGAGGTGCTGCGCAAGCCGCTGCCAACGGCCGAAGTGCAGGCCGCGGTGCGTCGCGCGCTGCACCTTCCGGCGCACGCCGCCGTCACTGATCCCCGCACCGCGGAGACAACGGTGCCGATGTGGGACGATCGCGCCGCCGCGGCCGCGCTGAACGGCAATGACGAGCACGTCGCCATCCTGCGCGGCCTGTTTCTGGACGAGCTGCCGCAGGCCTGCGAGCGCCTTGCAGCGGCCGCCCGGGCCGACAATGTCGAGACGGTGGGCGCGGAACTGCACCGCCTGCGCGCCAGTTGCGGTTTCGTCGGCGCCGCCCGGCTGGCCATGCTCGTGAAGCGCTTGCAAGGTGAGCCGTCCAGTCCGGAGTTGCTGGAGCGCTTCGTTGACGCCGCGCGCGACGCCCTGTCGCAACCGCCCGGTAGCGCCGCACGCGCCAGCTAGTCGGGCGCCGGTGCGCGGCTGGGCATGCCCGCAAGCATTTCCCAAGACTTGAGTCCGCGCGGCCCCAGATGGTGGGCGAGCACGGTGCGCAGGACCCGGCGGAGCCCGGGCAGGTCGTCCGGATCGGGCACGCCGTCGCTCGCCAGGCACAGCAGGCCCCGCCCGGACGCCGCCCGGCTGCGATCGCCATGGCCACGGTCGCTCAGCACCCGCTGCGGTCCCTGTTCCGGATCAACCCGGTAGCGTGCGGCCGGATCGATCGGATCGCCCTCGCCGTCCTGGCTCCAGTCAAACCCCACACCCAGGCCTTCCAGCAGGTCGCGCTCGAAGCGGCGCAGGGTCCAGGCCAGCGGCGCCTCGGCACGTAGGCGTTCGCGGGTCACCGCGTAGGCAACGAACAGGTCCGGCTGGGGTTCGCCACGCGGCGTCAGCCGCAGGGTCAGCTCGTTGATGTAGAAGCCGGCCAGCATCGCGTCGCCGATCAGGCGTGGCGCCGCATCCAGCGCCTCCGCCGATCGCAATTGGGCCAGCTCGCCCTGTTGCACGGCATCGAGACGGATCGACTGCAAGGGCTGCAGCGCGGCACGCAGCGGGTGGCGCTTCGCCCCGCGTACACCGCGGGCGACGAGGCCGATACGGCCGTGGTTCGCGCTGAGCACCTCGACCAGCAGGCTGGTTTCGCGCCAGGCCCGCGCATGCAGCACGAAGGCAGGCTCGTCACTCAGGCGCATCGACGCCGTCCCCGCGCCGCGTGCCCGTTGCGGCCGCGGCGCAGCGGGCTATTCGTGGTAACCGAAAGCGCGCAGCGCAGCTTCATCGTCCGACCAACCCTCGCGGACCTTGACCCAAGTTTCCAGGAACACCTTGGACCCGAACAGCTGCTCCATCTGGACCCGTGCGCGCGCGCCGATTTCGCGCAGGCGCTCGCCGCCCTTGCCGATCACGATCGCCTTCTGGCCGTCGCGCTCGACCCAGATCACCGCGCCGATCCGCAGCAGCTTGCCGTCGACGATGAAGCGCTCGATCTCGACCGTGGTCGCGTACGGGAGCTCGTCGCCCAGTTGCCGCATCAGCTGTTCACGGACCATCTCGCCGGCGAGGAAGCGCTGGCTCTTGTCGGTGATCTCGTCTTCTTCGTAGATCGCCGCCTGCTCGGGCATCAGGCCGAGCAACTGCTTGACCAGCGCCTCCAGCCCCTTGCGCTTGAGCGCGGAGACCGGGTGCACGCCGGCAAAATCGCGCCCCTCGGACACCTTCGCCAGATACGGCAGCAGCTCGGTCTTGTCCTTCAGGCGATCGACCTGGTTGACCACCAGGACCACCGGCACGCCGGCGTGGTGCAGCGCCTGATAGGCGAACGTGTCCGCGTCCTCCCACTTGCCGGCACGGACGACCAGCATCGCCGCGTCCACGCCTTCCAGCGCCCCGCGTGCGGCCCGGTTCATCCAGCGGTGCATGGCGGTCGCGGTCGACTTGCCCTGGTCCTGGTGCAGCCCCGGGGTATCGACCAGCAGCAGTTGCCCGTCGGGGAAAGACGCGATGCCGAGCAGGCGGTGGCGGGTGGTCTGCGGCCGCGAGGAGACGATGCTCACCTTGGCGCCGACCAGCGCGTTGGTCAGGGTGGATTTGCCGACGTTGGGCCGGCCGATGACGGCGACGTGGCCGCTGCGGTGCGTAGGGTTCATCGGGTGATTGTAGTGGCTGGCGGCGGAACCGCGGGCAACGGCGCTGGTTTGAACCGTGATCGCCTGACCGCGCCTATTGGACGCCTATTGCAGCCAGCGCCGACTCCGCCGCGACCTGCTCGGCCGCGCGGCGCGAGTGGCCCTCGCCTTCCGTCACCAGCGCCGGGCTGCCCAGGGTGCAGATCACCCGGAACACCTTGGCGTGCTCCTCGCCTGTCTCGGCCACCAGCTCGTATACCGGCAGGGGCTTCTGGCGGCCCTGCAGCCACTCCTGCAGGCGGGTCTTGGCGTCCTTGCCGACCTTGTGCGGCGGCGGCAGCGCGGCCATGGGCTCGGCAAACCACGGCACCACCACCGCGCGGCAGGCTTCGAATCCGGCGTCCAGATAGATTGCCGCGATGACCGCCTCCAGCGCATCGGCAAGGATCGAGTCGCGACGATGGCCGCCGGTCTTCATCTCGCCCGGCCCCATCGTCAGGCGCTCGCCCAGCGCCAGGGCGCGGGCGACCGTCGCCAGTGAGGACTCGCGCACCAGCTCGGCGCGGCCGCGGGTCAACGCACCTTCGTCAGCGCCCGGCCAGTGACGGTAGAGCGCCTCGGCGATGAACAGGTTGACCAGTCCGTCTCCGAGGAACTCCAGGCGCTCGTTGTGCGGCGATCCCGCACTGCGATGGGTCAGCGCCCGGGCCAGCAGCGCAGGCTCGGCAAACGTGTGGCCGATGAGGTCCTTCACCGGCGCGCGACGCTCAATACCCGGCACCACCGCGACGCAGTTCCTTCTCGGTGCTGAAATTGCCGACCACATCGAGATTGGCGATCAGCGGCTTGCGCACCTCGTAATCGACCGTGACCAGGTAGCCCGCATCCTTGCGCACGACCTTGATGTCGGACGGCTTGACGTTCTCGGAGTAATTGATGTTCATGCGGCGGAAGAACATGTCCTTGATCCGCGCGGGCGTCTCATCGACCACGCCCGGCTCCTTGGCGATGCCTTCCAGCGACTGCTTGACCGCGTAGTACTCGGTGTACATCGGGATGACCTTCATGCCCATGTAGATGAACACCCCGGCCACGCCGAGCACGATGATGAAACCGACCAAGGTGATGCCGCTTTGCGTACGTTTCATGTCGAATTGCTCCCCAGTGATTTGTCCAGCGCGCACCGTCTATGGCACGCGCAAACCCGCTTCATGCAGCCGCCCGCCCTCGGCTGCCGCCCCGCCGCTCATGCCCCGCAGCCGCGCGCATACAGCCGTACGTCCCCTTGCTAGCGAATCCGCTCGCCGACCCGGGAGAAGTCCACCCCGCCGTCGAAGTTCATCCAGATCAGGAACGCCTTGCCGCGCAGGTTCTCCTCCGGCAGGGTGCCCCAGTAGCGGCTGTCCTCGCTGTTGTCGCGATTGTCCCCCATCACGAAATACTGCCCTTCCGGCACCGTCCACTCGCCCTCGGCCGGATCGCGGAACGGCAGACCCATACGCTCCAGCACCAGGTGCGTGCGATCGCCTATCTGCTCGCGCAACTCCGTCGCGCCGGTCATCTCCGAACCATTCCGGCGTCCCTCGTACTGCCCGATCTCTTCATACACCATCGGCGTGCCGTTGACGAAGACCTGGTTGTCGCGATAGCCGATGCGGTCGCCTGGCAGGCCCATCACGCGCTTGATCCAGTCCTGGTCGGGATGGTGCGGCGGGCGGAACACGACCACGTCACCACGCTGCGGCTCGCCGATGCCAACCACCTTCTTGTTGCTGATCGGCAGGCGCAGGCCGTAGGAGAACTTGTTGACCAGGATGAAGTCGCCGGTCAGCAGGGTCGGCATCATCGAATTGGACGGAATCCGGAACGGTTCGGCGATGAAGCTGCGCAGCACCAGCACCGCCAGCAGCACCGGGAAAAACGCCTTGGCGTAATCCACGTACCACGGCTCGCTGCCGTCATCGAGCAGGCCGCGATAGTCGGCGCGGCGCCGTGCCAGGACCAGCTTGTCGAGCAGCCAGATCAGCCCGGAGGCGAGGGTAAGCGCCACCAGGGCAATTTCGAACCAACGCATGGTCTTTCCTTCTTGTGTGTCGTTGAGACCGCTGGCGGCTGCTACTTGTGGTCCTGCTGCAGGACCGCCAGGAACGCTTCCTGCGGGATTTCCACGTTGCCGACCTGCTTCATGCGTTTCTTGCCGGCCTTCTGTTTCTCGAGCAGCTTTTTCTTGCGCGAAATGTCGCCACCGTAGCACTTGGCCAGCACGTTCTTGCGCATCGCCTTGACCGTGCTGCGCGAGATGATCTGCGAGCCCACCGCGGCCTGGATGGCCACATCGAACATCTGCCGCGGAATGAGCTCGCGCATTTTCTCGCAGATCTCCCGGCCCCGGCGATCGGCATGCGCGCGGTGGGTGATGATGCTCAGCGCGTCCACCTTGTCGCCGTTGATCAGGGTGTCGACGCGAACGAAGGGGCCGGTCTGGAAGCGCACGAAGTGGTAATCGAGCGAGGCATAACCGCGCGAGACCGACTTGAGGCGGTCGAAGAAATCGAGCACCACCTCGCTCATCGGCAGCTCATAGCTGACCTGGACTTGACTGCCCATGTAGGTGATGCCGATCTGGTTGCCGCGTTTTTCCTCGCACAGGGTGATCACGTTGCCTACGTAATCCGGCGGCGTGAGGATGTTGGCGCGGATGATCGGCTCGCGGATTTCCTCGGTCAGGTTGGCCGGCGGCAGCTTGGCCGGGTTGTCCAGGGAGAGCACTTCGCCGTCGGTGCGCAGCACCTCGTAGACCACCGTGGGCGCGGTGCTGATCAGGTTGAGGTTGTACTCGCGCTCCAGCCGCTCCTGCACGATTTCCATGTGCAGCATGCCCAGGAAGCCGCAACGGAAACCAAAGCCCATCGCCTCGGATGATTCGGGCTCGAAGCGCAGCGCGGCGTCGTTCAGGCGCAGCTTGTCGAGCGCCTCGCGCAGGTCCGGGTAGTCGTCGGCGTCGACCGGGAACAGTCCGGCGAACACGCGCGGCTGCATTTCCTGGAAGCCCGGGAGCGGCGACGGCGCAGGATCGGCCAGCAGGGTCAGCGTGTCGCCGACCGGCGCGCCATGGACGTCCTTGATGCTGGCGTTGATCCAGCCCACCTCGCCCGCGCGCAGGACCGGCATGTCCTTGCGCTTGGGAGTGAACACGCCGACCTTGTCGACCAGGTGCCAGCGGCCGGTCGACATCACCAGGATCTTGTCGCCCGGCTTGATCTCGCCCTGCATCACCCGCACCAGGGAGACGACGCCCAGGTAATTGTCGAACCACGAATCGATGATCAGCGCCTGCAGCTTGTCGGTATCGCGCGGCTTGGGCGGGGGGATGCGGGTGACGATCGCCTCCAGCACTTCCTCCACGTTGAGGCCGGTCTTGGCGCTGATCGCCACCGCGTCGCTGGCGTCGATGCCGATGACCGCCTCGATCTCTTCCTTGGCGCGCTCCACATCGGCCGTCGGCAGGTCGATCTTGTTGATCACCGGAATCACTTCCAGGCCCTGCTCGACCGCGGTGTAGCAGTTGGCCACGGACTGCGCCTCCACGCCCTGGGCGGCATCCACCACCAGCAAAGCGCCTTCGCAGGCGGCCAGCGAGCGGCTGACCTCGTAGCTGAAGTCGACGTGGCCGGGCGTGTCGATGAAATTGAGGTGGTAGGTCTTGCCGTCGCGCGCGGTGTAGGGCACCGATACCGACTGCGACTTGATGGTGATGCCGCGCTCGCGCTCGATCGGATTGTTGTCCAGGACCTGCGCCTCCATCTCGCGCGCCGTCAGGCCACCGCACATCTGGATGAGCCGGTCGGCCAGGGTCGACTTGCCGTGATCGACGTGGGCAATGATGGAGAAGTTGCGAATCAGGTGCATGCGGTCGGCGATGGGCCCGGGGCCAGTTGGGTCAACACGCGATTATCGCATAAGCGCTACCGCCCTCCCCGGCTATGAGGCCGGAGCGGCGGGGCACGCGGGGCAGCAATGCGGACTCAGCGCTTGGGCACGGTGACCGCGATGAACTGCGAGCTGCCACCACGCTGCACGAGCAGCATCACGGTGTCGCCGGGCTTGGCTGTCGACAGCCTGCGGTCCAGTTCCGCCGGGCTGCCGACGCTGTCACGCCCGACGGCCACCACGACGTCGCCCGGGCGCAGGCCGGCCTCGCGTGCGGCATCGGACTCCACCTGCGCCAGCAGGACGCCTTCATCATCGCCCAGGCCCATCTGGCGGCGCTGTGCCGGGGCCAGGTCGCGGCCGGTCAGGCCCAGCGCGTTCGAACCCGGCACCTGCTTGGCAGGCGCGCCCGGACTGCTGTTGCGCGGCGTGGCCGCAGCCGCCGACTCGTCGCCGCCGATCACCACGTTGATCGAGCGCAGCTTGCCGTTTCGGAAGACCTCCAGTTGCGCCTTGCTGCCCGGCGCCAGCGCGCCGACGATCGGCGGCAGATCGCTGACGTCCTTGATGGCGATGCCGTTGAATGAGCGGATCACGTCCATGCGCTCGATCCCGGCTTTTTCGGCCGCGCTGCCGGGCTGGACATTGGCCACCATCGCGCCCTGGTTGTCGGGCAGGCCGATCGCCCTGGCGGTCTCGCTGGTCATCGGCTGCAGGTTGACGCCCAGCATGCCGCGGCTGACCTTGCCGGTGGTCTTGATCTGCTCGACCGCGCTCATCGCCAGATCGATCGGAATGGCGAAGCTGACGCCCATGAAACCGCCGGAGTTGGAGAAGATCTGCGAGTTGATGCCGACCACCTCGCCGGAGGTGTTGAGCAGCGGGCCGCCGGAGTTGCCGCGGTTGATCGCCACGTCGGTCTGGATGAACGGAACGTACTGCTGGCCCGAATAGGGGTTGGAGCGGCCAACCGCGCTGACGATGCCGGCAGTGACCGAATGATCCAGGCCGAACGGCGAGCCGATCGCCACCACCCACTGCCCCGGCTCCACCGAGGTGGATCTGCCAGCGCGCAACCAGCGCAGGCCGTCGGCCTTGATCTTGAGCACGGCCACGTCGTACTGCTCATCGCTGCCAACGACTTCGGCCTCGAATTCGCGCCGGTCCGACAACGTCACGGTGACCTTGTCGGCGCCGTCGATGACGTGGAAGTTGGTCAGCACATAGCCGTCATCGGAGATTACAAAGCCACTGCCCAGCGAGGTGCCGCCCCGCTGCGGGCCGGCACCGCCGGGCGCACCGGGCATCGGCATGCCGAAGTGGCGGAACAGTTCCTCAAAGCCGTCAGGCAACTGTGGGCCGCCGCCGCGGGTCCTGCGCGGAGTGGTCTCCGCACTGATGTTCACCACCGCCGGCCCGACCTGCTTCACCAGCTGGCTGAAGTCCGGCAGACCGGTGACGATCGGCGTCGCCGCCGGAGGGGTCACCGCCTGGGCAGCCACCGGCACCGCGGTAGGCGCCGGAACCGGGCTCTGTTGCGCGGTGCACGCGAGCGGCAGGGTGGCGGCAAGCGCGCCAAGCAGGACGATCGAGCGAAGCGGATGGGGCATGGGTTCGGCCTCGTGGTACGGAACGGGGAATCAGTGACGGATGACGGTGCCGGCAGGTTCGGGCAGCGCATGCGTACCCGGCGGCGCCAGCTCGCGCTCGCCGCGCAAGGGTTCATGACGCAGGGTGGACGGCTCGAAGGGATAGAAGGAAATCGGCGCGGCGCCGGCGTCGCCGGGGTGGAAGCCGACCGTCATTCCCGTGTTGGCCGGATAGCCGGCAACCGCAGCGCGCGGCCATGGCCTGGTTGCAATGGCGTCGGCCATGAACGGACGCGCGCGGGCGTCGGCGGTCGCTGCCGCCGGGCCGGATGCCGTCGCATCCGCGTTGGCCAGCGCGGTCGCGGGATTGTCCAGCACTGGTTGGGTACGCGAGCCGGCCACAGGGCGCGCGGCCAGGCGCTGGCGTCGCTCGCCGCGGCGTGGCGTATCACGCGTGCTCGAGGCGACCGCCGCAGCGGCCAGTGTCGCCGCCGCGGCGCCGTTCCGGATCGCGCTGCCGTCGTCCGGCGCTGCGTCCTGATACGCGATACCGGTCCCGGCGGTCAACGCGGCGGCAGGACCATCCGATGGCGCACCTGACGTGGTGGAGACGATTTCCCGCCCGGTCGGCGCTCCTGCCGACCGGTCCTCACCGTCCAGCATCGGTCGGGCAACGAACAGGGCCGCGATGGCGACGGAGGCCGCCAGCGCGCCGCCGACCCAGCGCGGCTTGTGGCGGACAGCGGCGCGCCGCGGCGGGAACGGCGACAACGGAGCGTGCTGCTGCTCCTGCGCGACGGCCGCCATGACGCGATCGGCAAACCCGGTCGGCGCCGGGGCGACACCCTCACCGCGCAGCACATCGCCGGCCAACTGCCAGCGACCGCACGCCTCACGCCAGGCAGCGTCCTGGCCGAGCCGCTTCAACGCAAATCGTGTCTCGTCGGGTCCGAGCTGGCCATCGAACAGGGCGCTCAGCTCCCCGGCCTTGGCATCACTGTGGTTGTTGGACATCAGCGTGTTCGATATCAGCGTGTTCGACATCAGTGTTTCCGCTCCTGGGAATCGGGTACGGCGTCAAGCAAGGGGCGCAGCTCCTGATCAATTGCCTCGCGTGCGCGGAAAATCCGCGAGCGCACGGTGCCGATCGGGCACCCCATTTTTTCGGCGATCTCTTCGTAGCTCAGCCCGTCGACCTCGCGCAGGGAAATCGCTTCCCGCAACTCCGTCGGCAAACCTTCGACCACGCGAAGCACGAGTTGTTCCACCTGCTGGCGCATCAGTTCACGTTCCGGGGTGTCGTTGTCGCGCAGGCGGATCGCGGAATCGAACTGCTCGGCGTCGTCGACATCGATGTCCGCACCCGGTGGGCGGCGCTTCTGCGCGACCAAGTGGTTCTTGGCGGTGTTCACTGCAATCCGGTGCAACCATGTATAGAACTGCGCGTCTCCGCGGAAGTTGGGCAACGCCCGGTAGGCGCGCATGAACGCGTCCTGCGCCACGTCCTGGCATTCGCTCCAGTCGGCGATGTAGCGACCGATCAGCGCAACGATGCGGTGCTGGTACTTGCGTACCAGGGCATCGAATGCGGTGCTGTCGCCCTGCTGCACACACCTGACCAGTTCCTGGTCCAAATCATTCTCGGCCATACCGCGCGCCGGCACTCCTGGTCAGCTCGGCCTTGGCCGAACAATGGGACAACCCTTTCGGGGAGAAAGTTCCTTTGTCTACCGTTGGGGCGCCGCGGCCCACCTGCAAGCGCGCCCCGTCGCCATCGGTTGCCCGTGTGTCGGGGCGGCGCCACCGCACCGCCCATTTGACGCCGGTGAAACAACCTCGGGATGATAGCTGCCTGTTCCATACTTCAATGGATGGTGCCTGATGGCTCCCCCGACCACTCCCCTGCCCGGCTTTGACGGGTTGCGCAGCCAGCACTGGCTTGCGCAGATCCGCGATGACGGCGTCCTCGTCCTGTCCCTGGATCGTGCCGGGGAGAGCGTCAATGCCCTGTCCCAGGATGTCCTGATCGAACTCGATGCGCTGGTGGAACGCATCCAGATCGACCCGCCCAAGGGGGTGGTGTTCCGCTCGGCCAAGGAGACCGGCTTCATCGCCGGCGCCGACATCAAGGAGTTCCAGGGATTCGACCAGAAGGGAACGGTCGCCGGCGCCCTGAAGCGCGGCCAGCAGGTGTTCCAGCGGGTCGCGGAACTGCCGTGCCCGACCGTTGCCGCCATCCACGGCTTCTGCATGGGCGGTGGAACGGAGCTCGCGCTGGCCTGCGACTACCGCGTCGCCAGCAACGATCCCTCGACCCGGATCGGCCTGCCCGAGGTGCAACTGGGCATCTATCCGGGCTGGGGTGGCAGCGTGCGCCTGCCACGCCTGATCGGAGCACCGGCGGCGATGGACATGATGCTGACCGGCCGCGCGGTGCGGGCCTCGGCGGCGCGCGCCAGCGGCCTGGTCGACAGGACCGTGGACGAGGCCATGCTCGTGGACGCCGCGGCGGCCATGGCGCTGAAGGGCCACCAGCGCCCACTGCGCCAGCGTTTTCTCGGCTGGGCGACCAACACTTGGCCGGCGCGTCAGGTGATCGCGCCGATGACGCTGAAGCAGGTCGCGCGCAAGGCGCCCAAGGACCACTACCCCGCGCCCTACTCGCTGGTGGCGACGTGGAAGGGCACCGGCGGCAGCCTGGACAAGCAGCTGGCCGCCGAGCGCAAATCGGTGTCGAAGCTTGCCTCAACCCCGACCGCGCGCAACCTGATCCGGGTGTTCTTTCTGCAGGAACGCCTGAAGAACACCGGCGGCAAGCAGCACGGCATCAGCCACGTGCACGTGATCGGTGCCGGCGTGATGGGCGGCGACATCGCCGCCTGGTCGGCCTACAAGGGTTTTCAGGTCACCTTGAACGACCGCGAGCAGCGTTACATCGACGCGGCGATGACCCGCGCCGGCACGCTGTTCGCCAAGCGTGTTCGCGAGGATGCCAAACGACCGGAAGTCGCCGCGCGCTTGAAGGGCGATCTCGCCGGTGACGGCGCCGCCAAGGCCGACCTGGTGATCGAGGCGATCATCGAGGACGCCGACGCAAAACGCGCGTTGTATGCGGACATCGAGCCACGGATGAAGGCCGACGCGCTGCTGACCAGCAACACGTCCTCCATCCCGCTGGACGAACTGCGCGACGGACTGGCACACCAGTCGCGTTTTGCCGGCCTGCACTACTTCAATCCGGTTGCCTCCATGCCGCTGGTGGAGATCGTCCAGCACGCCGGGATCGATGAGGCGACCCGCCAGCGTCTGGCCGCGTTCTGCAAGGCGATCGGCAAACTGCCGGTGCCGGTGGCCGGTACACCGGGGTTCCTGGTCAACCGGGTCCTGTTCCCCTACATGCTCGAAGCGGTGACGGCGTTCTCGGAAGGCATTCCCGGCGTGGCCATCGACAAGGCGGCGGTGCGCTTCGGCATGCCGATGGGCCCGATCGAACTGGTCGATACCGTCGGTCTGGATGTGGCGGCAGGCGTGGGCGCGGAGTTGTCACCCTTCCTCGGCCTCACGGTGCCGGCGGCGCTGGCGGAACAGGCCGAGCCGGGCAAGCGCGGCAAGAAGGACGGCCAGGGCCTGTACAAGTGGGAGGAAGGCAAGCCGGTCAAGCCCGACGCGCCGGAGAATTACAAGGCGCCGGAGGATCTTGCCGACCGCCTGATCCTGCCGATGCTCAACGAGGCGGTCGCCTGTCTGCACGATGGCGTGGTGGCCGATGCCGACCTGCTGGATGCGGGGGTGATCTTCGGCACGGGCTTCGCCCCGTTCCGTGGTGGCCCGATCCAATACATCCGCGAGACCGGGGTGGAGTCGGTGCTGGAGCGGCTGCGTCAACTCCAGTCCCGCCACGGCGACCGCTTCGCGCCACGCCCGGGCTGGGACGCCGCGGCGCTTCGCCAGCGCTGACGGAACGTCGGGCCGCGGGGCCGGTCGCAGCGCGCACCGGATTCGCGGGCGGCGCGCAACCTACGCCGGCAAAACCTACATCGTGTGGGTGGCGCGCTCGGCGTCGAGCGTGCCGGCAAGCAGCGCCTCGATCTTGCCCTTGACCGTCTCGCCCTCGGCACCTTCGCTGAACTGGATGCCGATACCGGCCGGGCGACTGCCCTGCGCACCGGCCGGCGTCACCCAGATGACCTTGCCGGCCACCGGCATGCGCTCGCCCGACTCGGGCAGCGTCAGCAGCAGGAACACCTCGTCGCCGAGGAAGTAGCGGTTGGGCGTGGCCACGAATATCCCGCCGTGGCGGATGTAGGGCATGTAGGCGTTGTAGAGCCCCGCCTTGTCCTTCAGGGCCAATGACACAATGCCCTGACGGGCTCCCGATGCACTCATGCTGCTAACCCCTTGATTGTCCAGCGGTTCGGCGTGACTCGCCGGCGCGCCATGCCCGCAACAGCTCCACCAGCACCAAGTCCGAGCGGACCGTGGTGCGCATCAGTTCACGCGCCCGGTTGGCCCGCTCGAACCACTCGGTGAGACTGCGGGTACGCGCCGGATCGGTCAAGTCGCTGGCGGCACGCGCCACCGCCAGATCCGCGGCGAACTGCAGGCGCAGGTCCGCGTTGGCGTCCGCGGCCCAGCGCTGCGCGGTTTCCACCACGCCGGCCTCGCCGGTGGCCACGCGCTCCAGGTCCGTCGCCACCTGCCGGCGCAGTGCCAACGCATCGCTCTGCAACCATTCCGTGGCCAATCCCGGATGTCCGCGTGCAGCATCCAAGGCTTCCTCGGCCAGCGCGGCCGGGCGCCCCGAATCCTGCAGCCAGGCCAACGCCTCGGCGCGCGGCGGCATGCGGAATTCGATGCGCTGGCAGCGGCTGCGGATGGTCGCCGACAGGCGCGAGGGATGCGCGCTGACCAGCCACAGATAGCGGCCCGCGACCGGCTCCTCGAGCGTTTTCAGCAGGGCGTTGGCACCGGCGTGGTTGATCGCATCGGCCGGATCGATGATGGCGATCTTGGTCTGCCCGTACTGGGCGCTGAGCGTCATCTGTTCGGACAGGCGGCGGATCTGCTCGATCACGATCTCCGTACGCGGCTTGGGCGGGCGCGCCTTGTCGTTGATCGCGAAGCTGACCTGCAGCAGGTCCGGATGGCCACTGCGACCTTGCGGAAACGCCAGCGATCCATCCGGGCGGGTCTCGACCGGATCGGCCTGGCTTCGCGAGGCGAACATCCGGCAACTGCGGCACGCGCCGCAAGCCCCGCCTTCCGCCGTCCGCTCGGTGCACAGGAGGCGGTTGGCCAGGCGCTCGGCGACGGCCAGCTTGCCCAGCCGCGCCGGACCACAGAACAACAGAGCGTGCCCGAGTCGTCCGCTGTCCAGCGCCAGCGCGGTGCGGTCATGCACGCGCTGCTGCCAGGGCGCGAAACAGGTCACAGCAGGGTCTCCCGATAGGTCAGCAAATGGGCCACGGCCTCGCCTGCCACGACCGTGGCCGGCCGGCTGGCGTCGATCACCCGGAACCGCGAGCGCTCCGCGTCGGCCCGCGCCAGGTAGGCACGCCGCACCGTATCGAAGAACCCGTGGGCCTCGGACTCGATCCGGTCCGCCGTACCGCGCCCGCGCACACGCTGCAGGCCGGTCTCGACCGGCACGTCCAGCAGCAGGGTCAGGCCCGGCACGATGCCGACCACGCGCCGTTCCAGCTCGGCGATGAAGTCGCGGTCACCGCCGCGCGCCGCGCCCTGGTAGGCGTAGCTGGCATCGGTGAAACGATCGCTGATCACCCAGCTGCCGGCCGCCAGAGCGGGCAGGATGGTCCCGCGCACGTGCTGGGCCCGGCCGGCAAACATCAGCAGCAGTTCGGTTTCCGGCGTGGGCGGCTCATGGCCGGGCGCGAGCAGCAGGTCGCGGATCTGCTCGGCCAGCGGCGTGCCGCCGGGCTCGCGGGTACAGACGACCGACTCCCCGGCCGATTCCAGCGTCTCGCGCAGCTGCGCCAGCACGGTGGATTTCCCCGCGCCTTCGCCGCCTTCCAGGGTGATCAGGCGGGGCTGCAGCTGCAGAGTCACCTGGACTCCCCGGCGCGATCCATCCCGCTCACCCGTTGCCGGTAGTTCTGCAGGTACTTGCGCACGTTGGCCTGGTGCTCGGCGAGCGTGCGGGCGAACAGGTGGCGCCCGCTGCCATCGCCCACGGCGACGAAGTACAGCGAGTCCCCGGGCGCGGGATTGGCGACCGCCTGCAAGGCACCGACACCCGGCATCGCGATCGGCGTGGGTGGCAGGCCGTCGCGGGTGTAGGTGTTGTACGGCGTATCGGTGGTCAGGTGCACGCGGCGGATGTTGCCGTCGTAGTCCTCGCCGATGCCATAGATCACGGTCGGGTCGGTCTGCAGCCGCATGCCGATTTTCAGGCGGCGCTCGAACAGGCCGGCGATCTGCGGACGTTCTTCGGCGACGGCCGATTCCTTCTCCACGATCGATGCCATCACCAGCATCTCGTAGGGTGTATTGAGCTTTGTGTCGGGATCGCGCGCCTCCCAGGCCGCAGCCAGGCTGCGCTCCATGTCGGCGTAGGCGCGGCGCAGCACGTCCAGATCACTGTCGCCGCGGCCGTAGACGTAGGTCTCCGGGAGGAAGCGTCCCTCCGGGTGTTCGCCGGGATGGCCGAGCGCTTCCATCAACTCTGCGTCGGACATCCCTGCGCTCTTCTGGACCAGCGGCGTTGCGCGGGTCAGCGCCGCCCGCATCTCGCGGATGTTCCAGCCTTCCACCAGGGTGAAACGGTAGCGGATGGTGTCGCCCTGGCGCATGGCCACCAGCAACTGTCGCGGCGTGGTGCCCGGTTCCAGCGCGTATTCGCCGACATGCAGGCGCGACGCGGCGTCCAGCTGGCGGCCGAGCAGCTGCCACTCGTAGGTCTCACCGCCCGTCACGCCTGCTGCGCGCAGGCGGTCGACCACTTTCAGCAGCGAGTCACCGCGCTCCACCGTGATGCTGCCGCCCGCCTCCACACCTCCCAGCGGGCCGTCAGCGAAGGCCTGGTAGCGTTGCCAGCCAAGCGCCCCCACGGCCAGCGCAGCCACCAGCGCGGCCAACAACAGGAACAGCACCAGTACGCCGGACCGGCGCTTGCGGGGATGACTCACGACAACTCCATCGGACCGGGTCCGCTTGGCGGCAGGGTAAACGCGGGGTGGGCAGAGGCCAGCGTGCGGCACAGCGCCGACACGGCCGGGTGCGGCGCCCAGGACCGATCGCCCAGCCGGCCGACCTGAAGGATACCGCGCACCGCGTTGACAAGGACCACCGCGTTGGCGGATTCAACCTGCTCCACCGAGACCCGTCGCTGCTCGACCGCAACCTGTTCGAGCAGCCACGCGCGCATGGTGCCTTCCACGCCGCAGCGATCGATCAGCGGCGTGCTCCACCGGTCGCCGTTCAGCACGAAGACGTTGGCGGCGGTGGCGCAGACCACATCACCGTCCGTGCTGCGCATCAGGCCTTCGCTGGCCGCGCCGTCACTGTCGCCGTCGCCGTCGCCGTCGCCGTCGCCGTCGAGTTCACCAGACCCCACTTCAGCGCGGGCCAGGACCTGCTCCAGCCGGTTGCAGTGCTTGATGCCGGCCAGCGCGGGCTGCAACGACAGACGGGTCCGGCACCACCTCACCGTTACAAGCGCGGTCGCCGGCGGGGGTAAGGGGTGTCGCGACAGGATCCACACCGGCTCGGCGTGCGGCGGAGGCATATATCCGCGCCCACCACTGCCGCGTGTCAGCAGCAGCTTCACCACGCCATCGCCGCCGGCCAGCAACTGCTCGGCCTCAGCCCTCGCGGGTGCTTCGGGCGGCAAGGGGAACTGCAGGCGCTCGGCGCCATATTGCAGCCGTTGCCAGTGCCGCTCCCACCACGGCAACACGCCGCCCGCGCCGCGCATCGTCTCGAAGAGGCCGTCGCCGTAGGCCAGCCCGCGGTTGTCGGTCGGCACGTGCTGGATACGCACCGCACCTCGAAAGATCCGGGCGGCGGCGCTCTCTGCGTCAATCAGGGTATCGGATTCGGCCATGCGCTCAGTCTCCGCCCGCCGGATCCACCGTCACTGGCTCGTCGGAGACACCCAGCGCACGCAGCATTCCGCGCGCCTTGGCCCGGGTCTCTTCCAGCTCAAGCCCCGGGTCGGAGTCGGCGACAATGCCGGCTCCGGTGCGGAAGCGAAGTTGCTTTCCCTCCACCTCCGCGCTGCGGATCAGGATGTTCAAGTCGAGGTCGCCGTCGCGGTTGAGCCAGCCCATCGCACCGGTATAGCTGCCGCGACCCTCGCCTTCCAGGTCGGCGATGATCTGCATGCAGCGCACCTTCGGGCAGCCGGTGATGGTCCCGCCCGGAAACGTCGCGCGGATCACGTCGCCCGGCGTGACCGAGGCACGCAACCGGCCGCGCACGTTGCTCACGATGTGATGCACGTGGGCGTAGCTTTCCACCGTCATCAGCTCATCGACCTCGACGCTGCCGGGCTCGCATACGCGTCCCAGGTCGTTGCGCTCCAGGTCGATCAGCATGATGTGCTCGGCGCGCTCCTTGGGGTTGCCGACCAGCTCGCTGATGCGCGCGGCATCATCCTGCCCGGTGATGCGCGGCCGGGTTCCGGCGATCGGGCGGCTCTGCAGCACATCGCCACGCACGGACACCAGGCGCTCCGGCGACGCGCTGACCACTGCCCAGATCGCCCCGCTCGTCCCGGGCTCGGCCCCAACATCGGCTGGCCCGGCAAACAGGCCGGCGAAGGGTGCCGGATTGTGCTGCCGCAAGCGCTGGAACAGCGCGGATGGCTCGACCGACCGTGCGAAACCCGCGGTCCAGCGGCGCGAGATATTGGCCTGGAAGACATCGCCGGCGGCGAGGTATTCGAGCACCCGCGCGGTCGCATCCAGATAACGGGACGGAGCGTCTTCAAGCACGGTCGCCGGGATCTCCCAGTCCGGCAGCGGCGGCAGTTGCGCCACCCGGGCGAAGTCCGCTGCAAGGTCGTCCAGAAGCTCCACTGCGCCCGGTTCAGCGATGGCGATGCATTCCCCCGTCACGTGATCGCGCAGGACGGCCGCCGGGCACCGCACTGCCCGGGCGACCGGGACGGCCCCGGGAGCTGGCGGAAGCTCAAGCACCGGCTCGATCTGGCCGGCGAGCTCGTAGCCGAGCAGCAACGCCCAGCCGCCGCGAAACGGCCACGGGCATTCGGTGTGTCCGACGCGACGCTGCTGCCACGCCGCATCCAGCACGTCGAGGAAGTCGGAACCGATTGCCTGTCCGGTCTGGTCGCGTACAACGCCGTCGCGATCCAGTTCGAAGGTCTCGCCGCAGGCGACCAACAGGATGTCCCAGCGACCCTGCGCGGTGCCGGCGGCACTGGATTCCAGCAGCAGCGGGTAGCGCTCCGGATCGAGCCGGTGCAGGGACAGCAGATCGATATCGGCCGGCAGCGCGCGGGTCAGCGGCGCATCGGCCAAGCCATCACCCGCGCACGCCGGTTGCAGCGCCAAGGCCCTATGCCTCCTCAGAGCCGCTTGAACACCAGGGTGCCGTTGGTCCCGCCAAAGCCGAAGCCGTTGGACATGGCGACGTCGATCTTCGCCTCACGCGCCACGTTGGGCACGTAGTCCAGGTCGCAACCCTCGCCGGGCTCATCCAGGTTGATGGTCGGCGGAATGACGCCGGTCTGCAGCGCCATCACCGAGAAGATCGCTTCCGCGCCGCCCGCCGCGCCCAGCAAGTGTCCGGTCATTGATTTGGTCGAGCTGACCATCGTCTTGTAGGCGTGGTCGCCGAAGGCACGCTTGACCGCCCGCGTCTCGGCCAGGTCACCCAGCGGCGTGGAGGTGCCGTGCGCGTTGAGGTAACCCACCTGCTCCGGCGTGACCCCGGCATCGCTCATCGCCGCGGTCATGCAGCGGGCCGGACCGTCGCCGTCCTCGCTGGGCGCGGTCATGTGGAACGCATCGGAGGTGGCGCCGAATCCCGCCAGCTCGCAATAGATGCGGGCGCCGCGCGCCCTGGCGTGCTCGTATTCCTCCAGCATCAGGATGCCGGCGCCGTCACCGAGCACGAAGCCGTCGCGGTCCTTGTCCCAGGGGCGCGAGGCGCGGGTCGGGTCGTCGTTGCGGGTGGACATCGCCTTCATCGAGCAGAAACCGCCCACCGAAGTCGGCGAGGAGCCACGCTCACCGCCGCCGGCGAGCATGACGTCGGCATCGCCGTACTGGATCATGCGCATCGCCATGCCGATGGAATGGTTGGACGTGGCGCAGGCCGACACCGCCGAGAAGTTCGGGCCCTTGATACCGGTCAGCAGCGAGACCTGGCCCGGCAGCATGTTGATGATCGTGCTGGGCACGTAGAACGGGGAGATCTTGCGGGCGCCGCCGGCGAGGAACTTGGCGGTCTGTTCCTCGATCCCGAGGATGCCGCCGATGCCCGAACCGATCAGCGCACCAATGCGCTCGGCATTGCCCTCGGTGACCTCCAGGCCGGAGTCCTCCAACGCCATCATCGCCGCGCCCACCCCGTAGTGGATGAAGCTGTCCATCTTCTTCGCATCCTTCGCCGGCACCCAGCGGGTGACGTCGAAGTCGCGGATCTGGCCGGCGATGGTGGTGGTGAAACCGGTGGTGTCGAAATGGGTGATCGGGCCAATGCCCGAGCGGCCATTGACGATGCCGTCCCAGCTGCTGGCAACGTCGTTGCCCAGGGGCGAGACGAGGCCGAGGCCGGTGACAACTACGCGCCTGCTGGAGGCCGGTCGATTGGACATGGAGCAACTCCGCTGGTCGACGCGCTGGCACGGAGCCCGCAAGCGCGCCGGGAAAGTCTGGGTCGTTTAAAGACACAAGGCCGCATGATGCGGCCCCGGTCTGCATTGCCTGACGCGAGGCGCCGATCCATGACCGGTCGCAACGCGTGGGCGGATTACGCCTTGACGTGCGTCGTGACGTAATCGATGGCCTGCTGCACCGAGGTGATCTTCTCGGCTTCCTCGTCCGGGATCTCGCACTCGAACTCTTCCTCGAGGGCCATCACCAGCTCGACGGTATCGAGGGAGTCGGCGCCCAGGTCGTCCACGAACGAAGCGTTGTTGGTGACTTCCTCTTCCTTGACGCCAAGCTGTTCGACCACGATCTTCTTGACGCGCTCTTCGATGCTGCTCATTGGTATTCACTCCTCCCGTACGGGATATTCGATGGAATAGTGTAGTGGAATCGAAGGCCAGCGGACTATCCGGCAGGCCCTTTCACTTCGGTTCGCGCGTCCTGCGCTGTGGCATTGCGGTACCAGCGCATGCGGTTCACGACATGCACTGTCAGGGCATGCACTTGTCAAGGCATGTACATGCCGCCGTTCACGTGCAGGGTCTCCCCGGTGATGTAGGCCGCGGCCGGTCCGGCTAGGAACGCGACCGCCCGCGCGATGTCCGCCGGGTCGCCGAAGCGCCCCAGCGCGATCTGGCCCAGCATCGCCTCACGGCTGTCCTCGGGCAGCCCGCGGGTCATGTCGGTATCGATGAAGCCCGGCGCGACCACGTTCACGGTCACCCCGCGGCTGCCGATCTCCTTGGCCAGCGACTTGCTGAAGGCGATGATGCCGGCCTTCGCGGCGGCATAGTTGGCCTGGCCGGCGTTGCCGGTCACGCCGATCACCGAGGCGATGTTGATGATGCGGCCGCGCCGGGCCTTCATCATCGAGCGCATCACAGCCTTGGAGGTGCGGTAGACGCTGCTCAGGTTGGTATCGATGACCGCCTGCCAGTCCTCGTCCTTCATCCGCAGCAGCAGGTTGTCGCGGGTGATGCCGGCGTTGTTGACCAGGATCGAGATCGGGCCGATGTCCTTGCCGATCGCATCGATCAGGGCAAGCGTCGCGGCGCCATCGGCGACATCGATCACGCGGCCGTGCCCGCCAGCCGCCGACAGGCGTTCGCCAATCGCATCGGCGCCGGCCTGGGAGGTCGCGGTGCCGATGACGGTCGCGCCCTGGGCGGCAAGCTCGTCGGCAATGGCGGCACCGATGCCGCGGCTGGCGCCGGTGACCAGTGCGATTTCGCCGTTGAGGGGCTGATGGCTCATAGAGGGATCCTGTACTCGCACCGGCGCAGTGCCGGTGAAGGGTGGGTTATTTCCAGTCCGCCAGGGCGGCTTCGAAGTCGGCCGGCGCGCCAAGGGCGCGGGCATCAAGGGACTTGTCGATGCGCTTGACCAGTCCGGTCAGCACCTTTCCCGGACCGCACTCGGCGACCGCGGTGGCGCCATGCCCGGCCAGCGCCAGCACGCAGCGCGTCCACTGCACCGGCAGGTAGAGCTGGCGGACCAGCGCGTCACGGATCGCGTCGACGGAGTCGTTGGTCCGCGCGTCGACGTTCTGGACCACGCCCAGGGTGGGCATCGCCCAATCAAGGCCCTCCATCGCCTCGGCGAGCTGGTCGGCGGCATCGCGCATCAGCGGCGTGTGCGAGGGCACGCTGACGGCCAGCTTGATCGTCTTGCGCACGCCATGCTCGGCGAGTTGCCCCAGGGCTTCATCGACCGCAGCAGCATGACCGCCGATGACGATCTGGCCCGGCGAGTTGTAGTTGGCAGGTACCACGACCTCGCGGCCGGAGACGCTGCGGCACACCTCCTCCACCAGCGCATCGTCCGCGCCAAGGATGGCTGCCATTGCGCCGGTACCTGCAGGCGCGGCTGCCTGCATCAACTGGCCACGAAGGCGCACCAGCCGGGCAGCCTGATCCAGCGGCAGCGCGTCGGCGGCGACCAGCGCGCTGTACTCGCCCAGGCTGTGCCCGGACAGGACGGCCGGGCGAGTACCGCCGCGGGCCTGCCACACGCGCCATACCGCAACGCTTGCAGCCAGCAGCGCCGGCTGGGTGAATTCGGTCTGGTTGAGCTGCTCGCCCGCACCATCGCGGCTCATCTCCCACAGATCGACGCCGGCACCCTGGCTGGCCTCGGCAAAGGTCTGCCGGACCAGCGGCTCCTGCGAGGCAAGCTCCGCGAGCATGCCGGCGGACTGGGATCCCTGGCCGGGAAAGACGAAGGCGATGGATGGGGACATGGTGTGTGCCGCGGCCGACCAATCAAAGCCGGCTATGATACGCGAGCATCCCGGCAAGGCGTCTGTACTGCGGCGTAGGGTTCAGTCCAGCCACTGCGCGCCGCCGAGGAGCGCTGGTCCTCAGTAGCGCAGCAGCGCCGAGCCCCAGGTAAAGCCGCCGCCGAAAGCCTCCAGCAACAGCAACTGGCCGCGCTTCACCCGCCCGGACCGAACCGCCTCGTCGAGTGCGAGCGGCACCGAGCCGGACGAGGTGTTGCCGTGTTTGTCGACGGTGACGATCACGCGCTCCATCGGCATGTCCAGCCGCCGCGCGGTGAGCTCGATGATGCGCAGGTTGGCCTGGTGCGGGATCAGCCAGTCGATCTCGCTGCGGTCGATGCCGTTGGCTTCCAGGGTTTCCTCGACCACCGCGTCCAGCGCCTTGACCGCGTGCTTGAACACGTCATTGCCGGTCATCATCACCTTGACGCCGGCATTGTGCTCCTCGGGCTTGAAGCCCACCGAGACGCCCACCGGGTTGTACAGCAGCTCCTTCTTGCCGCCGTCCGCGTGCAGGTGGGTGCTGAGGATGCCCGCCTCCGAATCGGCTTTCAGCACCACCGCGCCGGCCCCATCGCCGAACAGCACGCACGTGCCGCGATCGGTCCAGTCGAGCATCCGGGTCAGGGTTTCCGCGCCGATCACCAGTGCAGTTTTTGCCGCGCCGGAACGGATGAAGTTGTCGGCAATCGACAGCGCGTAGACGAAGCCCGAGCAGGCCGCGTTGACGTCGAAGGCCGGGCAGCCGTTGGCGCCGAGGCGATGCTGGACCAGGCAGGCGGTGGACGGAAAGATGATGTCGGGCGTGGTCGTGCCGAGCACGATCAGGTCGATCTCGGACGCCTCCACCCCGGCCGCTTCCATCGCGCGCATCGCGGCGTGGTAGGACAGGTCGCTGGTGGTTTCCCCTTCCGCGGCGATATGCCGCTGGCGGATGCCGGTGCGCGAGGCGATCCACTCATCGCTGGTGTCGACGATCCTGGACAGGTCGTCGTTGGTCAACACCCTTTCCGGCAGGTAGCTGCCGGTGCCCGCAATGCGGGAATAAATACGTTCAGTCATCACCACTCCGCGGTCGAAGCCTTCACGCGGAGAACCGCGCCCCCAGCTAGCAGACCCGATTGACGGCGCAGGCGCAAGCGTGGGCCCGCCGGCGAGGCCGCATCACGCCCTTCAGCCTTGCGTGTACGACAGACACAAAAAATCGCCCCGGCGCCGGGTGGCGCCAGAGGCGATCGGCATGCCGGCGATCCGGCACGCGGTCACGAAGGACTTATTCTTCGTCGACGAAGCTGGTCTTGGTGTCCATGACCTTCTTGCCGCGGTAGTAGCCGTCAGCGGTCACGTGGTGACGGATATGGATCTCGCCGGTGGTCGGGTCGGTGGACAACTGCTTGGTGCCCAGCGAGTCGTGGCTGCGGCGCATGCCACGCTTGGAGGGGGAAACGCGGGACTTCTGGACAGCCATGGTCTTAACTCCAGGGAAAACTCAAAAATATGCAGGTTGATGGCCCGGAAACCGGGCCGGATCGCAGGAACAGCCCGTAATTCTAACTCGGGTCGTCCGGTTTTTTCTTCAATGACGACAGCGCGGCGAAGGGATTGACGCGCTCCAGGTCGGCTTCGGGAATCGGCCAGTCGGCCTCCATCGCCTCGGTACCGGGTTTCACCGGGACCACCGGGATCGCGAGGATCAGTTCGTCCTCCACCAGATCCAGCGCAGACAACATGCCGTCTGCTGGCATCAACAACGGCTCGTACCCTTCCGGCAGCGCCGCTTCATCGGCTTCCTGGCGGATCAGACCGAGTCGCTGCACGACGTCGACCGGAAACAGGAAGCGGGTCAAGGTGCGCTGGCACAACAAGGGCAGCTCGGCTTTCGCATGCAGCTCCGCGTACGGTACCTGCAGCTCGTCGCTGCCGAAATCCAGCGTGTAGGCGACTTCGCCGTCCGCATCGACAAGACTTCCTGCCAGCCGCGGCAGCGACGCCAGTGGCGCGCGTCCCGCAAGCCCGCGCCGCGCTGACACCATGCGCCACGCATCCAGCAACTCGGGCACAGACGGTTTGGTTGAGTCAGCGGACATAAGCCGGACGATGTTAGGGATCGGGCCGGGGCGTGTCAAATCATGCAGAGAGAGCACAAGGTGCAGCAACAGCGTGCCGGAACGCCGCCGCCGGGCGGGGCCGTCCGCGTTTGCCCCGCGGGAGCCGGGCGCGGCAGACTGGGCGCTCACCCGACTGGCCCGCTGCCCGTGAATCCACTCCTGTTTCCGGTCGTCATCGCCGCGGCGCTGATCCTGCTTGTCGCCGTCCGCTATGGGCTGCGCCGCCGTCGCTATCGGGAAATGCAGCGGCTGCTGGACTCCGCCGACGCGCTGGAAGCGCGCCTGCGTGCGGCGCGTCGACAGATCGAGGCGGTGACCGGGGAAAGCGACGCCGATCCAGTGCATGAGGCGATGCGGGAAATGCTTCGCCAGCGACTGTGGCTGCGTGAGCAGGGCGCGCAGGCACGGGTGGCGGAGTTGCACAGCGTCCGCCTCTCGATCGATCAGGCGCGCGAGCGCATCGAGCGGCAGCTGGAACGGGTCGAGGAAGCGCAGATGCTGGAGGTCTGAGCGTGGCGACACTGATCCTCGCCTCCGGCTCGCGCTATCGAGCGCAATTGCTTGAGCGGCTGCGAGTGCCGTTCACCGTGGCGTCGCCGGAACTCGACGAGACGCCTTTGCCTGGGGAATTCCCGGCGTCGCTCACCCGCCGGCTGGCCAACGCCAAGGCCGACGCAGTCGCGTCCCGCTTCCCCGGCGCCTGGGTACTCGGTTCCGACCAGGTCGCCGATATCGAAGGCCGCATTCTTGGAAAACCCGGAGACCACGCAAGCGCCGTGCGTCAGCTCACCGCCATGTCCGGGCGGACCATCCACTTCCACACCAGCATCTGCCTGCGCCACGATGACGGCCGCCGGCTGCAGTAACTGGACATCACGACGGTGCGCTTCCGGGCGCTGGCCGCCGATGAGATCGAACGCTACCTGCAGGCCGAGCAGCCCTACGACTGCGCCGGCAGTTTCCAATGCGAGGGTCTGGGCATCAGCCTGTTCAAGGAGATCCAGTCGCGCGATCCGACCGCGCTGGGCGGACTGCCGCTGATCGCCACCGCCGACCTGCTGCGCGACGCCGGTTTCGCGGTTCCCTGAGCCGGCTGGCAACCGGGCCGACTGGCTCAGCGCACCTCGATCGGCTGCTCTGGCCACGCCTCCACGCTGCCGTCCGCGCCGTGCAGGCGCAGGCCCAGCCAGTGGCGACCCGTGGTGACATTCGCGCCCAGTTCCACCCGCCCGCTGAAGCCCACCCGCGGCTGGTTGGGATCGTTGCTGATGCGCCAGAACGCGGCGGTGCCGGGCTGGCTGGCGCCATAGGCAACCTCCGCCACCGGCTTTCCGTCCAGGGTCACCTCGACCCGTTCCAGGCCCACGCCGTCCTTGAACGCCCAGCCTGCGATATCGAAGTTGCGTGCCACGCGCTGACCGCCGACGGGGCTGTCTATCCACGCCATCGCCGGGGCGGTGCAGTTGCCTGCGGTCGGCATGGACGAATCGAAGCGGAACAGCAGGAAGCGCTGGCGCCCGTGGTCCACGTTCACTACCCGCGGTGGCGGCAGCGGCCCCAGTTTCCCGCACAGGTGGTGATAACGCTCCAGCAGGTGCTTGTACTGGACATCGCTGGACGCGATCACCAGCAGCACCGGCGCGTCGGCCCAGGCCTGACCGAACTGCGCCGGCCACGACTCACGTGGCCCTGCTGCCAGGTTCCAGAGCTGCAACTGCGGGGCACGGCCGTGCTTGACGTTCAAGGGATGGTCCAGCACGGGGATGCGCGGATCGCCCAGGGCGAAGCCGAGCTCGGCGCCGATCTTGAAACTGCCCGCCACCAGGCGCGTGTCCGGACCCATCTGCCCGCGCTCCAGGCGCACGGCATCGGCCAGCTCGTCCCAGCCGGCGAAGTTGGACGGGTACCACTTCTCCGCCGCCGCACGCGCGCGCAGGTCCGGCACTGACACCGCGACGTAATAGCCCATCACCATCACCAGGCCGAGGCCGGCGGTCAGCCAGGTCAGGCCACGCAACCAGCGCGGCCACGCGGCCAGGACCGCGGGCAGCAGCGGCAGCAGCGCCAGGTAGCCGGGCAGCGGCCAGTGGAAGCTGACCCGCTCGGTGTCGGCGAAGAACCCCAGCGAAAAGAAACCGAGCACCAGCAGACCGCCGAGCAGCGCGAAATACCGCGATGCCGGCAACGCCCCCCGATAGCCCCGCCAACCCGCTGCCAGCAGCGCGGCAAACAACAGCGGGGTAACCATCAGTGCCTGGATGACGACAAACAGGATGCCGTCCCAGTGAAACGCCCACGGGTGCCGGTCCACGAGCTGGAAGCGCAGCCCGGCATCGGCGTTGCCCAGGTTCCACGCCACCAGTGGCGCCCAGGCCGCGGCGCCAATGGCGATCGCAGTCCACACGCGGGGGTCACGCAGCGCCTTGCGGCCGTCGCGTACCAGCAACAACGCCAACAGACCGACGCCGATCACGGCGATGAAGCGGTAGTGGCTCAATGCGCCGATCGTCAGGCCCAGCGCGAGCTCAAGGGAGGCTCCGGCGCTGACCTGCCGCAGCAACCGCGCGCCGGCGTCGATGCACAGCACCGTGGCCAGCGCCATCGCTGCATCCGGCAGCGCCAACAGGCCCAGCGTCCCCGCCAGTGGCAACAGCAGCGCGAAACTGCCTGCCTGCCAGCCGTGTACCGGCCCGTACTCACGCGCGGTGACCCGCGCCACCAGCCAGGGCACCGCGGCGGCAATCATCAGGAACGGCAGACGCAGCCCCAGCTCCGTATTGCCGCCCAGGCTGACGCCCAGGCGGGCCAGCCACGCCGTCAGGCCCGGCAGGTCGGAATAGGAGGGTGCCAGATGCTGGCCTTCCAGCCAGTAAAAGGTCTCGTCGACGAACAGCGGCAGGCGTGCGGCAACCAGCAGCTTGACCGCCAGCACCGCGATGAACAGCACCAGGAACCAGCGGTACGCGGAACGCTCGGCAGGCAGCGGTTGCAGGTAATCGGCCGCGGCGGACTGACGATGATCGACAGCGGGGGTTTCGCGCATCAACAGGGGTCCTAGTTACACTCGGGGAACTACTTGCAGCCGACCGGCAACAGCCGCCAACGCGCCTGCAGGCGACATGGGACGATTTCTGGAGAACACGATGGCGGTATCAACACCGACGCCGGGCCACGAGGCCGCGGTGTCGAAGCCGGGCATGCTACCCGAGCATCTGCGTAAATCCCTTGACGCCGCACAAACGCAGGTCAACCGGCTGGTGCTGGGCAAGTCACGGGAGGTGCGCCTGTCCTTCGTCGCCCTGCTCGCCGACGGCCACCTGCTGATCGAGGACTTGCCGGGTCTGGGCAAGACCACCCTCGCTCACGCCATGGCCGCGACCCTGGGGCTGGACTTCCAGCGCGTGCAGTTCACCTCCGACCTGCTGCCGGCGGACATCGTCGGCGTGTCGATTTTCGATCCGGCGACGCGCGACTTCCAGTTCCACCCCGGCCCGGTGTTCACCCAGGTCCTGCTGGCCGACGAGATCAACCGCGCACCGCCGCGCACCCAGAGCGCCCTGCTGGAGGCGATGGCCGAGCAACAGGTGACCGTCGATGGGACCACCCATGCCCTGCCCGCGCCCTTTTTCGTCATCGCGACCCAGAACCCGACCGACCTGTCGGGTACCTATCCACTGCCGGACTCCCAACTGGACCGCTTCCTGATGCGTCTGGCGCTGGGCTACCCGGGCCATGAGGCCGAGCGCGAGCTGCTGGCCGGGCGTGATCGCCGCGACCTGATCGCTGCGGCGACGCCGGTGCTGTCGCGCGAAGACGTGTTGGCGCTGCGCGACGCGGTCGACCGGGTGCACGCCAGCGATGCACTGATCGATTACGTGCAGGCACTGCTGGCGCGCAGCCGCAGCCATCCGGGCGTGCGCGTCGGGCTTTCGCCACGGGCCGGCCTCGCCCTGCTGCGTGCGGCCAGGGCGTATGCGCTCCTGCTGGGCCGCGACCACGTGCGACCCGACGACGTCCAAGCACTCTTTTCCGCAGTCGCGGCGCACCGGCTGGTCGCCGACGCCGAGGCCGGCAGTGACGCGGCGCTGGCCAAGGCGATACTGCACGCCGTCGCGGTGGACTGAGCAGCGGTGGCAAGAGAAGCCGCGTCGCCGGCGGCTATCGAGCGAGTCCCGATCGCGCGCGGCATCCGCAAGCGGGTGCACGGCTGGGCCCTGACCTTCACCCGACCGCGCGATCCCGAACCGCTGCCGGTCACCTTCGACCGGCGGCGGGTCTACGTGCTTCCCACCCGGTTCGGCCTGTTCTATGCCGTCCTGGTCGCGACGATGTTGCTGGGCGGCTTGAACTACAACAACAATCCTGCGCTGCTGCTGGCACTGCTGCTCGGCGGTACCGGCCTGGCCAGCCTGGTCGCCGCGCAGCTGCAGCTCAGCGGACTGGCGGTGACCGCGATCGATGCCGAACCCGTGCCTGCCGGCCAGATGATGCTGCTGCACGTGCATGCGAAGGCCGCTGACGGGCGCGTGCGGCGCGGCCTCCAGGTCGCGTTGGATCCGGATTACGAGGACCCGGCTTTGCTGGACCTCCAGCCCGGCAATGGTCAGGCGCAGTTGTTGATCCCGACGTCGCAGCGCGGCTGGCTGGAGCTGCCGCGGCTGCGGATCGCTACCTGCCATCCGCTCGGCCTCGCCCGGGCGTGGTCGCACGTCTGGCCGCAGACTCCCCTGCTGGTGTACCCGCGCCCCGAGATCGACGGCCCGCCTCTGCCCGAGGGCTCCGGTGAGGACGCCAAGGCGCGTCTCCACCCCAGCGGCGAGGATCCCCACCACTTGCGCGGCTACCGCCATGGCGACTCGCGGCGGTCCATCGCGTGGAAGCCATCGGCGCGCCACGAATCCCTGCTGGTGCGCGAATACCAGCAGCCGGCCGGCGCCGATATCGTGCTGGAATGGCACAGCGTCGGCGGCCTGCCACACGAAGCAAGGATCAGCCGGCTGGCCCGCTGGGTCGACGAGGCCGAACGCGACGGCCGCCGTTACCGCCTCACGCTGCCTGCGCAGCCCGCCATCGGCCCTTCGCAAGGCTCCGGCCACCGTCACGACTGCCTGCGCGCACTGGCGCTGATGCCCGATGGCTGAGCGCAAACCCGTTGTGGCCCTTGATCCGCACAGCCGGCGCTGGACCATGGCAGCTGCCGCGGCCTGCGTGTTGCCGCTGCTGATGCAATTGCCGTCGCCGCTGGGCCTGCTGGTCGGTGGCAGCGCGGTCGCCGTCGCCGCGCTCTCGTGGCGCAAGCCGCTGCATGCGCTGGTCCGCCTGCTGCTCACGCTGGCCCTGCTGGCCGCCGTCATCGCGCTGTCTGGCTCGCATTTCGGCCGCGATACCGGGTGCGCGATCCTCGCCGCGATGCTGGCGATGAAGCCGGCCGAAACCCGGGGCGTTCGCGACGCGCGAAGCCTGCTCGGCTTCGCCCTGTTCGCTCCATTCGCCACCTTCCTCCTCGACCAGGGGCCGTTGAGCCTGTTGTTGGGACTGGCGGGCGTTGCCTTGGCCCTGATGGCGCTGCTGCGCCTGACCGACATCGAGTCGGGCATCCGCGACGCCACCACGACCCGCGCTCGTTTCGGCTCGGTGGGTCGACTGGTGCTGCTGGGCCTCCCGCTGGCGCTGGCGGCATTCTGGCTGTTCCCGCGGCTCGCAACCCCGCTGTGGGGCGTTCCGGAACGCACGCTGGCACGAACCGGACTGTCCGACGAGATGTCGCCGGGCGACTGGATCGACCTGATGGCCGACGACACCCCGGCGCTGCGGGTGCGATTTTTCGGCACCACCCCGCCCACCTCTCAGATGTACTGGCGCGGCCCGGTCCTGTCCGACTTCGACGGCCGCACGTGGTCCCGCAGCCGCCGGTCCACCGGCCTGCCCCCGGCCGCCGTGACCCGCGCCGACGTCCTGTGGGACTACCAGGTCGAAATCGAGCCGACCGAGCGACGCCAGATGGTCGCGCTTGAGCTCCCCGTCGAGGCGCCCGGCGATACCCGGCTGGGCCATGACCATGAGCTGTTTTCACCGCGCCCGCTGAGTTCGCTGACGCGCTGGCGGATGCAGTCGTCCCCGCCAGAGACCTTCGAGGCCGATCTTGCCGGCCCGCTGCAGCAGGCGGCGCTGGCGCTGCCGGCGGGTGCCAACCCGCGCACCCAGGCGCTGGCTGCGCGCTGGCGCAGCGACGCCGGCGGCGACGACCAGGCCATCGTGCGCCGCGCCATGCAGTGGATCCGCAGCGACTTCGCCTACACCCTGAGCACGCCGCTGGCCGGGCGCCACGCCGCCGACGAGTTCCTGTTCGACCAGCAGGAGGGTTTCTGCGAGCACTTCAGCTCGGCCTTCGTGATCCTGATGCGGGCCGCGGGCATTCCCGCGCGCGTGGTCACCGGCTATGTCGGCGGCTACCGCAACCCGATCGGCGACTACTGGCTGGTGCGGCGATCCGATGCGCACGCCTGGGCCGAGGTCTGGCTCGACGGCCGCGGCTGGGTCCGGGTCGATCCGACCGCCGCGGTCGCACCCGAACGCATCTACGACACCCTGGATGACCGCCGCCCGGGCGCCGACAGCCTGTTCGGGCGGATGCTGGGCGGGGACGCCAGCCGCCTGTTCAACGCCACCGACTGGCTACGGCAAAGCTGGAACCAGCTCGTGCTGGGCTTCGATGCCGAGCGCCAGTCGCGCCTGCTGCGGCCGCTGGGGATCGAGCGCCTGGATGGCGTCCGCCTGGGATTGCTGTTCGGTCTGGCGGCGCTGTCCGCGCTGCTGTGGATGGCATGGCTGTCGCGGCGGGCGGAACGCCAGCGCGACCCGGTGCTGCGGGCGTGGCACACATTGGAACGTCGCTATCGACGGCTCGGTCTGGGCCGCAATCCAGACGAACCCGCCATGACATGGGCGCAGCGGGTCGCCGATGCCGGTCCCGGGCCGGCCGACGACTTGCTGCGGCTCAGCCAGCGTTTCAGCAATTGGCGCTACGCTGGGCTTGACGACCACAGCGCACGGGCGTCGCGGCAGTTGATACTGTCCCTGCGTCGCCACCGCCCGTCACCGCCGCATGCCGCTTCACCCGGAAACGGAGAACACCGATGAAGATCCGTCACGCCATGCTCGTCCTCGCGACGCTGCTGCTGGCCGCCTGCGCCAGCCAGCCCAAGCCGCTGCAGGGGGATTTCGCCCAGATCACGCCCCACGATGCCAACAGTGTCGACCGCACCGGCGCCCTGGTGCGCTGGGGTGGCCGCATCGTGAAGGTCGAGCCGCAGCCCAACCGCACCTGCATCGAGATGATTTCCACCCGCCTGAATGTCTACGGCCGGCCCTACTGGGCGACCGATGACGTCGGTGGCCGGTTCATCGCCTGCCGCGACGGCTTCTACGATCCGGCGCTGTTCCAGACCAACCGCGAGGTGACCTTCACCGGACGCATCGACGGCTACGAGAACCGGCGCATCGGTGAGTACGATTACCGCTTTCCCCGGGTTGCCGCCGACGTGATCTACCTGTGGCCGATCCAGGAGCGCGTCGACGTCATCACCCGGCCGGCGCCGTGGCCGTGGTGGGGCTACTGGTAGGTCGCAGCGGTCGGTTCAGCCCGGCACGCCAAAACGCCCCAGCGGCGCGCCGGCCAGCAGGTGCAGATGGATCTGATACACCGTCTGGCCGCCGTGGTCGTTGCAGTTCATCACCACCCGGTAGCCGTCCTCGGCCAGGCCTTCCCGCCGCGCGTAGTCCGCTGCCGCGATGACCAACCGGCCGACCACCGCCGCCTGATCCGGGGTGAGGTCGTCCAGCCGCGGAATCGGCGTCTTGGGCACGAACAGAACATGCACCGGCGCCTGCGGGGCGATGTCACGGAACGCGATCAGATGCTCGTCCTCGAAGACGATGTCCGCGGGTATCTCGCGGCGGATGATCTTGCCGAAGATGGTCTCGTCAGTCATGCCACTACTCCATTGGGTACAGAGGAACGTCCAGACGAATCGGCCGGCCGCTCAGGACATCTCGCTGCGACTGCCAAAAGCATGGGAAAGCGTACCGCGATCGACGTATTCCAGCTCGCCACCGAGCGGAACCCCATGGGTCGGGCGACTCGGGCGCACCTTGTACTGGCGTGCCAGCTGGCCCAGGTAATGCGCGGTGGCCTCGCCTTCCACCGTGGGGTTGGTCGCCACGATCAGCTCGGACACCTCGCCCTCGGCCAGGCGTGATGCCAGCCGGTCCAGGCCCAGCTCGGCCGGGCCGATGCCATCCAGCGGGCTGAGCCGGCCCTGCAGCACGTAATAGAGGCCGCGGTAACCGGTGGCCTGCTCGATCGCCAGGCGGTCGGCCGGGGACTCGACCACGCACAGCTGGTGGACGTCGCGGCTCGCGCTGGAGCAGGTCGGGCACACCGGGGTTTCGCTGAAGTCGCGGCAGCGCTCGCAGTTGCCGATCCGCTCCACCGCGGCGGCCAGGGCGTCCGCGAGCCGCTGGCCGCCGGCGCGCTCGCGCTCGAGCACGTGGTAGGCCATCCGCTGGGCCGACTTCTGGCCCACGCCGGGCAACACCCGGAACGCCTCGATCAACTGCTCAAGCAGCGGCGAGCTCATCGTGGAAGGCGCACTGGGCGTTTACGTGGGCGAAGCACGATCAGAACGGCAGCTTCATGCCCGGCGGCAGCTGCATGCCGGCGGTCGCCGAACCCATGCGCTCCTGCGACGCGGCATTGACCTTGTTGACGGCGTCGTTGATCGCCGCGGCGATCAGGTCCTCGGCCATCTCCGGATCGGCCAGGGCCTGCGGATCGATGCGCACCTTGCGGCACTCCATGCGGCCGGTCAGGGTCACGCTGACCATGCCACCACCGGCGTTACCGATGACCTCGATGTTGGCCAGCTCTTCCTGCGCGCGCTGCATTTCTTCCTGCATCTTCTGCGCTTGCTGCATCAGTTGGGCAATATTTCCACGCATATCGTTTACTCGTCCAAGTGGGTGAATGATGTCGGCAGACCAGAGATGAAGGCAGCACGCTCGGCTCTCAAGGGCCGCCTACCAGGTCTGCGCTCGGTGCCGCACGGCCCGTTGCCGCTGATCAGGCGTCGCCGCGCGGCCGGATCGAATCGGCCACCACCGTGGCGCCGCCGGCGATCAGCGCACGCACCTGCGGATCGGACATGAAGCTGTCCACGGCGGCACTCCTGCGCGCATCGCGGGCCTTGTCGTTGCGCTCGCGCAGCGACACGCCGCCAACGGTGCTCGCTTCGAAGCGGATTTCCGGATCGCCGCCCAGGGAGGTGGCCAGCGCCTTGACGATCTGCGCCACCAGAACGGGCTTGTTGAGCAACTCGTCTTGCGGGGACAGACCCAGGCGCACCACGCGTCCCTCGCAGGCGATGAAACCCACGTGCTCGGCGAGCACGCGCGCCGGTCCCTTCAGCGGACTGGCCACGACCCAAGCGTGCCAGGCGTCGGCATCGGCGATGACGGCCCCTGCAGGCACTTCATCGGATGCAGCGTGCGGGACTGGATGTGGCTCGCTGACCGATGCTGTCGGCTCGGGGGCAGTCGTCGCAACGGCGACGGCCTCCGACTCGTCTTCCAGGCTGAAGAACGGGGCTTGCTCGCGCTCGTCGTAGTGGTCGGTGTCCGGGCTCCGTCCGGCGGCTTCCGGCGTTTCGGGGCGCGCTTCGGCAGGCACATCGGCAATACCCGTGTCAGCGGGAGCGCGCGCACCCGTCGGCGTTGGCGCAGGACCGGGTGTGGCCGGCAGCAGCGACTCGGGCGCGGAGGCGGAGGCTGAGGCTGAGGCTGAGGCTGAGGCAGGCCCCGACGCCGAACCGGCTCCGGCAGCAATGCCACCCGCGGTCGCACCACTGCCGCCACTCGCCGGACCACTGCGTGCCGACTCCGGCCCCGCGGGACGGAACGCCAGCATGCGCAGCACGCTCATCTCGAAGCCGGCGCGCTGGCTGGGCGCCAGCGAGAGGTCGCGACGGCCATTGACCGCCATCTGGTACCACAGCTGGACCAGCTCGGCAGGCACCTTCGCGGCCAACGCATCGATGGCCACGCCGTCGACCTCGATGCTTGCCCCGGGCACCAGCTGGCGCACCTGGATGCGGTGCAGGGCATCGCTCAGCGCTTCCAGCACGCCGGCCCAGTCGGGCGAGAACTCCGCCAGCGCGGCGACCTCGGCCATCAGCGCAGCGCCATCACCGGACGCCAACGCGTCCAGCAACGCGCCCACGCGGGTCTGGTGGACGGTACCCAGCATCGTGGCGACCGCGGCGTCGGTGAGCTGGCCACCGGTGTAGGCGATCGCCTGGTCCAGCAGGGACAGGCCGTCGCGCAGGCTGCCGTCGGCCGCGCGGCTGATCTGGCGCACCGCGCCGGGTTCGACCGCGATGCCCTCGGCCTGGAGGATCTTCTCCACCTGGCCGCCGATCTGCTCCTCGTCCAGGCGCTTGAGGTTGAACTGCAGGCAGCGCGACAGCACGGTTACCGGCAGCTTCTGCGGGTCGGTGGTGGCGAGCAGGAACTTCACGTGCCCGGGCGGCTCCTCCAGCGTTTTCAGCAGCGCGTTGAACGCCGACTTCGAGAGCATGTGCACTTCGTCGATCAGGTAGACCTTCACCCGGCCGCGCGAGGGCATGTACTGCGCGTTGTCGATCAAATCGCGCACATCATCCACGCCGGTGTTGGACGCGGCGTCGATTTCCAGCAGGTCGATGAACCGGCCCGCGTCGATGTCGCGGCACGAATTGCACTCACCGCAGGGATCGGCCGACGTGCCCTGCTCGCAGTTGAGCGACTTGGCGAAGATCCGCGCGATCGTGGTCTTGCCCACGCCGCGGGTGCCGGAAAACAGGAACGCGTGATGCACCCGGCCGCTGTCGAGCGCGTTGGTCAGGGCGCGGACCACGTGCTCCTGCCCGACCAGTTCGGCGAAGCGCTTGGGTCGCCACTTGCGGGCGAGGACGAGATAGGACATCGATAACCTTGGGCAAGTCCGGCAGGGAACGCCCGCGCCCCGGAATCGGTCGGCACGGACGCAGCGCCACCATTGTGCCACGCCGCCCCGGGCTCCCATCCCGGATCAAGCGCCGGGCCCTCGCGGCCAGAGAAGGATTTGACTTGTCCCCTTGCCCGCGCGGCGCTAGACTTTGCGGCTTCGTTGCGTTCCGGCCGGATTGGCGTCGCGACGGGGATCTGAAGCGTTTCAGATGCGGAGAGGTGTCCGAGTGGTTGAAGGAGCACGCCTGGAAAGTGTGTAAGCGTCTAAACCGCGCTTCGGGGGTTCGAATCCCCCTCTCTCCGCCAGATGTTGCAGTTGTCCATGGTGGCCCCGTCGGCCCCTCGCGACGCTAGGTCGAAAACTCCGCCAGGGCCGGAAGGCAGCAACGGTATTGACTGATGCGGGCGCCGAGGCAAGTTGGCGGGGCTGCCACCTTTTCGGCTGCCGGATGCGCAGCTCAGGCGACGTCGACCTGCATTGCGGTCGTCGGCTTCAGCGCCACCAGCTCTCCCTGCCGGCCGATCCGGTAGCCGCGCGCCTCCAGCGCTTCGCCCTCCCGGGCACTGCCGTAGTGGTACAGCAGGCAGCGCTCCAGCAGCTGCGGCGGGTATTCCCGCTCCAGATCGTCGATGCCGCTGTGGGAAGGGTTGCCGTGCAAGGCGCAGTCGTGGGCGATCAGTTCGCCCGCATCGGCCATCCTGGCGAGCATTTCCGGGATCGGCCGGGTATCGCCGGTCCACACCAGGCTTCCGTGCAGGCGCAGTCCGAACGCGGTATCGGGCCAGTGATGGCGGACGGGAAAGACCTCCACACGCACGCCCTGGTGCCAGAACGACTCGCCCACCGGAATCACCTGGAAGGCATCCCAGAAGTTCGCCCCACCCTCGGCCAGGGGATTGGGGTAATCACCGACCCGCTGATGCAGCAACGGCACCAGTTTGGCCGGCACGTACAGCCGGATCCGCCCGCGCAGGGAGTGGTTGAAGTAGGCCTCCACGAACAGCCGCTCGAAACCGGCGACGTGGTCCAGGTGCGTGTGGGTGATGAACAACGCCTGCGGCGCTTGCCCGTAGTGGTCCAGGAATGCGGTCAGGCCCTCGCCGCCGCAGTCGATCGTCAGCCAGGGCTGGCCATGGCGCTCGATGGTCGCCATGGCCGAGCCCAGCTCGACCGCCGAGGCGTTGCCGACCCCCTGCAGGCGCAGATCCCAGGCCACGTCAGTAGCCCCGTTCCCAGACATTGTCATAGGCCCGGCGCAGGCGCTCGAAATCGCGCTCCACATCGGCCACGTCGCGATTGCCGCGCACCTTGAGCAGCGAGCGCTTCAGCCTTGCCAGGTTGCGCTCGCGCCAGCCCGTGGCCGGGATGACGATGCGGCCGCGGTCCAGATCGATCACCCAGCCGCGGCCACGCGAATCGAACATCAGGTTGTGCGCATTGAGGTCGGCGTGGTCGAGGCCGGCACGGTGCGCTCGCGCGACCAGCCGGCCCGCTTCCTCCCACGGCGCACCATCGCCGGCGACGATCGCGCGGTCCGCCAGCGTCCGCACGTCCGGCAGGCGCTCGATCAGGATCGCGCAGCGGTAGAACAGGCCCTCGCGGCGATACATGGCCGCGATCGGCGGCGGCACCGGCACCCCGCGCTCGATCATCGCCCGCGAGAGGCGGAACTCGGCAAAACTGCGCGTGCTCATGGCGCCGCGCCAGACATAGCGGTCGCGGCTCAGATTGGCCACCAGCCCGCCGCGCAGGTAGCGTCGCAGGACGGCCTGGCCGAAAGGCGCATCCACGAACCAGGCCCCGCCGCGGCCGCCGCTTTCCACCGGTCGCGCCTGATGCTGCCACCAGGTCGGAGTAAACCACTCCGGCTCGGCTTGCCGTACCCGCTTGGAGTCGAACAGAATCGCCCCATAGCCGCTGCCTTCGCGGAATGGCGTCAATCCTTCGGCAGAGTCGAACCCCGTCATTCCCCGGAGTCTAGCAATTAGCATGCCCCCTGCACCCGCTTCGATCTGCCTGCTGCGCCTGTCCGCGCTGGGCGATGTCACCCACGTGGTCCCGCTGGTGCGCACGCTGCAGGCGGCATGGCCGGAAACGCCGCTGAGCTGGATCATCGGCAAGGCGGAGCAGCGCCTGCTGGAAGGCCTGCCCGGGGTGGAGTTCATCGAGTACGACAAGAAATCCGGATTCGCCGGCATGCGCGCGCTGCGCCGGCGATTGAACGCTCGCGCCGGCGGCAAGTTCGACGTGCTGCTGCAGATGCAGGTCGCCGCGCGCGCGAACCTGCTCTCGGCGGTGGTTCCGGCGCGCACCCGGGTCGGCTATGACCGCGCCCGATCACGCGACGGCCATGGTTTGTTCGTCAACCAGCGCATCCCGGCGCGCCAGGGAATGCACGTGCTGGATGCGATCGGCAGCTTCTGCGAGCCGCTGGGCCTGCGCCAGGAGCAGGTCCGCTGGGACCTGCCGGTTCCGGCCGACGCACGCGAGTGGGCGCGAGCGCAGTGGAGCACAGACGATGTCCGCACGCTGATGATCTCGCCCTGCTCCAGCCACGTCCTGCGCAACTGGCACGCAGAGCGCTACGCAGCCGTCGCCGACCACGCGATCGAGCGCGGCTGGCGGGTGGTCCTGTGCGGCGGCCGCAGCGAGCTGGAGCGGCAGACCACCGACGCCATCGTGCAGTCCATGCGCGGCAGCGCGCTCGACCTGGTCGGCAAGGACACGTTGAAGCAGCTGCCTGCGCTGCTGGAGCGGGCCGACCTGCTGATGAGCCCGGATTCGGGACCGATGCACATTGCCAACGCGATGGGCACCAAGGTGCTCGGCCTGCACGCGGCCAGCAACCCGGCGCGCAGCGGCCCCTACAGCGATCGCCGCTACTGCGTGGACCGCTATGACGACGCCGCGCGCCGCTACCGGGGCAAGCCCGCCGCCGAGTTGCGCTGGGGTGCCAAGATCGAACAGCCCGGAGTGATGGACCTGGTGACCGTCGCCGATGCCGTCGCGGCCTTCGAGCGTTTCGTCACCGATTCGGAGCGTGCCAGCGCTCAGGCGGGGTCGGCGTTGCGGTAGTCCTGGTAGGACTTTTCCTCGACGTAGCTGGAACCCAGGGCGAGGTTGATCTCGCGCTTGAGGCGCGCGCGCTCGTCGTTTTCGAAATAGACGCTGCGGGCCAGGCGGATGAACTCCTCATCGAACTCGCCGGCTTTTTCCTTGAGCCGGATGTCGTCCTCGATCACCCAAAGCCGCTCGTTGACCGCCTTCAGCTGCGCGCGAAGCTTGACCACGTCCTTGCCCGCGGCGGGGTGCTCCATCCAGGTCTTCTGCAGCGCGCCCAGCTCCTTGTGGATGTTCTCCAGCTTGGCCGCATCGGTCATCCGCTCGGACTTGATGGACAGGATTGCGATCTTGTCGAGGAGCTCGCCAAAGGAGACGGGAACAAGGATTTCGGACATGGGGCACCCGCTGGGAGGAAAGCGGACAGTCTACCGCCAGACAGGATCGTGGGCGGCGCGCGCGGCGCTTGTACGCGAATCACGGCCACCGTATCATTGCGCCCCCACGACCCCGGTCTTGATGTCGGCGGTTCACCGGAGAGGTGGCAGAGTGGTTGAATGTACCTGACTCGAAATCAGGCAGGCGTTTATAGCGCCTCGGGGGTTCGAATCCCCCCCTCTCCGCCATATTTGCATTCTGCAACGGCTGCCTCTGCAGCCCTTTGCCGTGCCCGCCCGTTGCGTTTGCGTGTCCGTATGCACGCCCCGGCAGCGTTAACGTATGTGAAGACACTCCCGACGACGTCACCGGCGTGATCACCCCATGATCGAATTTGGACACCTGACCCACGTCGGCCTGCGTCGCGAGCTCAACGAAGACAGCTATTACGGCGACAGCGTGCTGGGGCTGTGGCTGGTCGCCGACGGCATGGGTGGCCACGACTACGGCGAGGTCGCCAGCGCCCTGGCACGCGAAACGATTGCCCGCGAAACCCGCGACGGCACGCCGCTGGTGGATGCGATCCGCATCGCCGACGAGGAGATCATCCGCACCTCGCGCCAGCGCCGCGACGCGCTGCCGATGGGGACCACCGTGGTCGCGGCCCGGGTCAACGGCAGCCGCTTCGAGGCCGCCTGGGTCGGCGACAGCCGCGTCTACCTGTGGCGCGACGGGCAGCTGGTGCAGTTGTCCAGGGACCACAGCTACGTGCAGGAACTGATCGCCAGCGGCGCGATCACCCGTGACCAGGCGCGCAGCCATCCGCACCGCAACGTGGTCACCCAGGCACTGGGCGTGACCGATCCACGCAATCTCAACGTGGCCACGGTAAGCGGCGAGATGCTGCCGGGCATGCAGTTGCTGCTGTGCAGCGACGGTCTGACCGAGGAGGTGGAGGACGAGCAGATCGCCAAGGTGCTGGCGCTGCGCGACCGCAGCGCCCAGGAATGCGTCGACACCCTGATCGCCGCCGCGCTCGACGGCGGCGGCTCGGACAACGTGACCGCGGTGCTGATCCGCAGCCACTGAGTCTGCGCAGAACCGCCCGCGCGGCCGCTAGGCCTCCGCCAACTCCGCGACCTCGTCCCACACGGCGCGACCGGCCTTCTTGCGTAAGCTTGCCAGGCGCTTCTCGTGCGCCGCGAGTTCTGCGGCAAGGATCACCACCCGCGGGCGCTGCAGGCGCACGTCGGCGGTGTAGGACGCCTTCGACTGCTCGCCTGCCGCCGGCCCCGGCGCGGCGAAGCCGATCTCCTCCTGGCCCGACGTCAGCGCGATGTAGACCTCGGCCAGCAGCTGGGCGTCCAGCAGGGCGCCATGCAACTGCCGGTGTGCGTTGTCCACGCCCAGCCGACGGCACAAGGCATCCAGCGAGTTGCGCTGCCCCGGATAGCGATGCCGGGCCAGGAGGAGCGAGTCCTCGATGCGGCAGCGATCGGCCAGGCAGCCGTACTGCGCGCCCGCCAGGCGCAGCTCATTGTCCAGAAACCCGACGTCGAAGGCGGCGTTGTGGATCACCAGTTCCGCCCCGGCGATGAACTCGAGGAATTCCTCCACCACGTCGGTGAATACCGGCTTGTCGGCGAGGAACTCCAGGGTCAGGCCGGTGACTTCCTGCGCGCCCGGCTCGAATGCGCAATCGGGTTTCAGGTACTGGTGATAGGTGCGACCGGTAGGCCGGCGCTCAACGAACTCCACGCAGCCGATCTCCACTACGCGGTTGCCCCGCTCCCAGCTCAGGCCGGTGGTCTCGGTATCCAGGATGACCTGACGCATCACGCGCGCCTCGCCGAGGCGGCCTGCTTGAACCGGATCGCTTCATCACGGGCGAGCACGTCGACGCGCTCATTGTCGGGATCCCCGGAGTGGCCCTTCACCCAGCGCCAGTCGATCCGGTGATTCTTCGTGGCCAGGTCCAGGCGCTCCCACAGGTCGCGGTTCTTCACCGGCGCGCCGCCCGCGGTCTTCCAGCCGCGGAGTATCCAGTTCGCCATCCACGTGGTGATGCCCTGGCGGACGTACTGCGAGTCCGTGTGCAGGGTCACCGTGCAGCTTTCCCTGAGCGCCTCCAGGGCGCAGATCGTGGCCATCAGCTCCATGCGGTTGTTGGTGGTGTCGGCCTCGCCGCCCACCAGCTCACGCTCGCGGCCCTTGCAGCGCAGCAGCGCCGCCCAGCCGCCGGGGCCGGGATTGCCCAGGCAGGAGCCGTCGGTGTGGATCTCGACAATCGTGGGGGTCCTGGTCGCGCCGGTGTCTTCAGTCATCGCGCCATTATCCCCGACCGCGCGCGTCCGGTCTTGTCCTGACCCGCGGATCGACCCGCCGGTCCGCCGGCGGCAGCGGCCAGCGCGCGACCTGCCAGCGCAGCTGGCGGAGCGTCGTCGGCGGGATCATCGCCTGCACCTGCTTGCCCGCGCTGAGCGCCAGCACGCTGCGGAAGCGGTCGGCGAAGCCGATCCCGGAATCCTCCACCCGTGGCTGCCACCTCGGGCCGAGCCATTGCACCCGGGTCGCGGCGGACGCGAATCCGGCTCGGCGAAGCGCCGCCTGCCAGGCACCGGTGCCCTTCGAGCGCAGGCCCGCGCCGGTCCAGCGCAGGCGGTAGGGGCTCCACGGGTTGAGTGTCGCCAGCCACAGCCGACCGCCTGGGGCGAGCAGCCGCGCGCATTCCTCCAGGATGTCCTGCACTTGGTGCCCGTCATCGAGTGCGTGTTGGAGGAATATCGCGCCGAAGCACTCACTGGCCAGCGGCAGCGGCAGGTCGCATTGCAGATCACCGGCAAACCCACTTGGTGTGCGATGCAGGCGGACCCCGCGGGCGGCGTCGGGTGCAAGCGCCGCATCCGGGCCGATCCACAGCCACGGCAAGGCGGGGCACATCGCCAACGCACGCCCCACCGCCGCAACCTCACTGTCCAGAAGCGCGTTTCCTGCCGCGCCTTCGAACCAGCCGAGCGCGCTCGGCGGCGGTTTCCCCGGTTGACGGTGGTAGGTGAACGCGGGCATGGTCGCGGGTTGTCCCTCGGTCGAATACGGCGGATCCCTGATTCTGCTGCATGCCGCGGGCAATCCCAAGGAGTCCCCGTATGCAGTTGCAGGCCCTGAATGCATTCAGTGACAACTACATCTGGTGCGCCACCGGTACGGACGGGACCGCACTGGTGGTCGATCCAGGCGAGGCGGCTCCGGTTCTGGCGGCGGCCGATGCCGGCCTGCGGCCAAGCGCCATCCTGCTTACCCACCACCACCACGACCATATCGGTGGCGTGGAGGAGTTGCTGCAGCGCTGGCCGCAGCTGCGCGTGTTCGCGCCGGACGACGCTCGCATCGGTACCGCGACCGACGTGGTCGCGGACGGCGCACGCTTCCGCGCGGCGGGTTTCGAGCTGGAGGTGATCGCGGTTCCGGGGCATACCTCGACCCACGTGGCGTACTTCTGCGCGGTGCCCGGGGGCGGTGCGCTGTTCAGCGGGGACACGCTGTTCAGCCTGGGTTGCGGGCGACTTTTCGAAGGTAGCCCGTTGCAGATGCACCAGTCGCTCTCCCGCCTGGCCGTTCTGCCCGCCTCCACCCGGCTGTATTGCGGGCACGAGTACACCCTGTCCAACGCTGCCTTCGCGCGCGTGGTCGAGCCCGAAAATGCCGCGCTTGCGCGCCGCACCCAGGAAGCCAAACACATGCGTGACAATGCCCTCCCCACCCTGCCCAGCACGCTGGAAAGCGAGCTGGCCTGCAATCCCTTCCTCCGCTGCGGCCAACCGGCGGTGCAGACCGCGGTCGCTGGCCGCCTCGGGCGCCAGCCAGCCGATGAGGTCGAGGTGTTCGCCGAGCTTCGGCGATGGAAAGACGGGTTCAGCGAATGAGCGCGCGCCATCGGCCGCGCAACCGCAAGTCGGCGGCGCGGATGCTGCCCACCCTGGCGGTGACCGCGCTGCTGGCCTTTCCCGCGGCGGCATCCGCGCCGCTTGCAAGCACCCCCGAGCTGCCGGCAGTCGCGGAGACCGCAACCGAAGCCACCGCCCCGGCACCGATGGGCCCGCCAGTACCGCGACGCGGTCTGGAGATCTACCGCCAGTTCCAGCAGGGACGCGCCGAGCAGGAATGCAGCAGTGACGTCAGTCCTCGCTGGAGCAAGCACTTCGCCGCCGCGCCCAAGCGCCTGGCGACGCCCAGCGACGATACCCTGCTGCTGTTCGGCTACGTACTTGACGCGGTGCGCGCCGCACACCTGCCCAGCGAATACGCCTTGATCCCGTTCGTGGAGAGCGGCTACCGCCCCGACGCTCGCAGTCCATCCGGGCCAGTCGGCCTGTGGCAGATGATCGAGCGCACCGCGCGCAACCACAAAGTGCCGATCCGCGCCGGCTACGATGGACGCCTGTCGCCAGTGGATTCCACCCGCGCCGCAGTGCGCTACCTGAAGACCCTGCATGGCATGTTCGCCGGCGACTGGCGACTGGCCGCGATGGCCTACAACGCCGGCGAGTACCGGATCCTGGGCGCACTCAAGAGCGGAGGCCAGCAGGCGCGCAGCGCCGATCCGGCCAGCCTGGCCGGTGTGCCGGCAACCACGCAGGCGTACGTGCGCAAGCTGCAGGCGCTGTCCTGCGTGCTGGGCGATGCCAAGCAGCAGGATTCGTGGGTCAAGGCCATGGACCGACCGGCGCCGCGGCTGCAGGCCATCACGCTGGACAAGCAGACCCGGCGCATCACCGACTGGGCCGACCGGCATGGCCAGGATCCGGCGCGGGTCGGCCGGCTTAACCCGGTCTTCGGCGACGGGCCGATCGCGACCAGTGGCGACGGGCAGGTGCGCCTGCTGGCACCCGACCTGGGCATCAATTAGAAGGCGACCGCGCGGGTACACTACCCCGGTTGCCCGACCACGCCGGTCGTGGCGCTGGTCAATGAGGAGCAACCATGGGTTTTCTGCAAGGCAAGCGTGCGCTGATCACCGGCATCGCGAGCGATCGCTCGATCGCCAGCGGCATCGCCGAAGCCATGCACCGCGAGGGCGCGGAGCTGGCTTTTACCTACTTGAACGACAAGCTCAAGCCGCGCGTTGAAAAAGCCGCCGCCGCGCTGGGCAGCGACATCGTGTTGCCGCTGGACGTCTCCAGTGACGAGCAGATTGCCGATTGCTTCGAGCAACTGGGCCAGCGATGGGACGGCTTCGACATTCTCGTCCACGCGATCGCCTTTGCGCCGCGCGAAGCGATCGAAGGGGAGTTCCTGGACGGACTGACGCGCGAGAACTGGGCCGTGGCCCACGACATCTCCGCCTATTCACTGGCCGCGATCTCCAAGGCCGCCCGGCCGCTGATGGCGGGCCGCGACGGCGCGATCCTGACCCTGAGCTACCTGGGGGCCGTGCGCGCGCTGCAGAACTACAACGTGATGGGTGTGGCCAAGGCCAGCCTGGAAGCCACGGTCCGTTATCTGGCGTTGAACCTGGGCCCGGAAGGGACACGGGTCAACGCGATCTCCGCCGGTCCGATCAAGACGCTCTCGGCGGCCGGCATCTCCAACTTCCGCAAGATGCTGGGCCAGTTCGAGAAGACCTCGCCCCTGCGCCGCACCGTCACCATCGAGGACGTCGGCAACACGGCCGCGTTCCTGTGCTCGGACCTGGCCCGCGGGATCACCGGTGAGGTGACCTACGTCGACTCGGGCTACAACATCATGGGCATGAGCGGCGTCGGCAGCGACGACTGAGGCAAACCAGGCCCGGAAGCGGGCACTGTGAGATGGGCGCTGTGAGATGGGCCCTTTGAAACAGGCCCTGTGAAACAGGCGCTGTGAAACAGGCTCGATGAAAAAAGCCCGGCATTGCCGGGCTTTCTCGTGTCCGCGACCGGGCGCTGCCGCCCGGTGCCGGCGTGCTAGAGGTTTTCCTCCAGCACGCGGATCTTCATGCTCTTGCGCAGGCTCGATATCAGCGCCTGCACATCGTCGATGCCCGCGGCCTGGCCGAGCTGCTGCTGCAGCATTTCGCGCTGCTCCTGCGGGAACTCGGCAGCGTTGCCTGGCGTGACCTTGTCCACGGTGAACAACACGATGCGGCCGTCGTCGAGCACTTTGCTTCCCACCGCCTTGCCACCGTCCTTGACCTGCAGCGCAAACATCGCGTCTGCGACACCCGGGGCGATCAGCGGCGCGCCACGCGGCACGGCGGTGAGCACTTCGGGTTCCGCGAGCGATTCGGCACTGGCCAGGGCGGCCAGCGATTCGCCCTTCTCCAGCCGCGACTGCAGGGCAAGCGCACGTTCCCGCGCGGCAGTTTCCCTGCGCTCGGCGCGGATGGAGGCCACCACCTGGTCGCGCACCTTCGCCAATGGCTGGGCTTCCTCCGGCGTGTGCGACACGACCCGGATCCAGACGTTGTGGTCGGGACCGACCTCGATCGGGTCGCTGACCGTGCCGTCCTGGATCAGCACCTCCGAGAACGCGGCGCGCTTGACCGCAGGGCTGGCCGCAATACCGTCATTGGAACCGGCGTCAAAGGGCCCCAGCTTCTGTACCTTGACGTTGGCCGCCTCTGCAGCGAGCGCCAGGCCGCTGGGATTTTGCAGCACCGCATCCACGACACGGCTGGACAGATCGTTGAACTGGCTCTCGCGATCAGCGGTCTCCTGCTCGCGGGCCAGGGTGTCGCGCACGGCTTCAAACGGCTCGCGCTCTCCGGCCTTCACTTCGCGCAACTGGATCACGTGAAAACCGAACTCGGTCCTGACCGGGTCGCTGATCTCGCCGGGGGACATCGCAAACACCGCATCCTCCAGCGCACCGGGCATCATGCCGCGGCTGATCCAGCCCAGGTCGCCGCCGGCTGAAGCGGCGTCGTCGCTGTTGTTCTGTGCGAGCGCGGCAAAATCCGCACCCGCGGCACGCGCCTGTACGGCAAGCGCGGACGCCTTCGCCTCGGCCGCCTGCACGGCAGCGGCATCCGCTTCCTGGCTCACCTCGACCAGGATGTGCGAGGCCAGCCGCTCCTCCTGCTGGGCGAACTTGTCCGACTCCTGCTCGTAGCGCTGGCGCAGCGTGGCCTCGTCGGCCGGCGGGACAGGCGGCAGGTCGGCCGCATCCAGCGAGATGTATTCGATGGTCACGCGCTCCGGGGCGCGGTAATCGGCCACATGCGCGTCGTACCAAGCCTGCACATCCGCATCGCCGATCGCCTCGGCGCCGGCATCCGCGGCGGGCACCAGCAATACCGAGACATCGCGCTGCTCGCCCAACAGCCTGATCAACCGATCCATCTCCGCGTCGGTCACAAAGCTGCTTTCCGCCAGCGCCGTCATCACCAGGCCCTGCTCCAGGCTCTCGCGCACCAGCTGGTCGAACTGCGCCGGTGTGCGCGCCGGTACCTGCGAGGCCAGCGCCAGCTGGTAACGCTGCGGGTCAAAGCGTCCGTCGACCTGGAAAGCCGGGATGCGCTGGATCTCGTTGATCACCATCGCATCACTCACCGTCACCCCGGCCGCCTGGGCCGCCATCGCCTGGATCTTCTGGTCGATCAGGCTGTCCAGCACGGCGCGCTTGTTCTCCATCGCTTCAAAGGCGCGGGCGTCAAAGCTGTCGCCCTGTTCGGCACGCTGCTGCTGGCGCACCTGCTCGAAGCGGTTGCGGAACTCCTCGGTGCCGACTTCCTCATGACGCCAGAACACCGATGCCGGCCAGAACGAGGGCGCCGACGACCACCAGGCAGGAGGCGCCTTGATCGAGGCGACGGTGCTGCTGCCGCTCTGGACGAGGTACTGGTCCAGGCCGAACAGCGCGAAGGGCACGATCAGTATCCCCAGGATCGCCATCGCGACCCAGCCGGTGGTCTTTTCTCGGATTTTTCGCAGCATGATGCAGTCTGGTCAGGGCGGAAGCCGCACAGTTTACCGTGGATAGGCGCCGCGGGTCCTGCGCCGGACCGGCCGGACTGCTGTCACTGCCAACGCCAGCGGAAGACCGCACTTCCACCGCGTGGCCAGAGGCCGAAAAGGCAGAACGCCCGCAAATCATCGATTTGCAGGCGTTCTGGATGAACTGGCGGAGCGGACGGGACTCGAACCCGCGACCTCCGGCGTGACAGGCCAGCATTCTAACCAACTGAACTACCGCTCCGCGCTTTGAACTTTCCGCAACCGCAACGAATCCGTTATGCCGGATGGGCGTTGCTGCCCGGACCGGCCGCCCGCGAGGCTGGCGAACCGGAGTAGAACTGGCGGAGTGGACGGGACTCGAACCCGCGACCTCCGGCGTGACAGGCCAGCATTCTAACCAACTGAACTACCACTCCGCACTTTTGAACCTGGTAACCCGGCGCTGGTGGGTGCTGAGGGTTTCGAACCCCCGACCCTCTCCGTGTAAAGGAGACGCTCTACCACTGAGCTAAGCACCCGAAATTCAGACCTGGGCAATACGACCGCCCGGTGGGTAGCCGCTTAGTTTACAGCGTCCTTCAGTGCTTTGCCAGCCTTGAACGCCGGATTGTTGGAGGCCTTGATCTGGATGGTCTCGCCGGTTTTCGGGTTGCGGCCCTGGCGGGCGGCACGGTTGCGCACCTGGAACGTACCGAAGCCAACGAGCGTGATGGAGTCGCCCTTCTTCAGTGCATCGGTGATCACGCTGACCATCGCGTCGACCGCGTTGGATGCATCGGCCTTGGAAAGCTCCGCAGCATCGGCGACGGCACTGACGAATTCAGACTTGTTCATTCAATTTGACTCCCTGAGCGGTTTCACCGCGTGTGCTTGAAATCGAAGTGCCAGCGTACATGACAGCTCCTCGATCGACCTTGCCGCTGCGCCCTGCCGAAAAACCGGCTTTCGCGAAACGGTTGCTGGCCGTTATACCAGTGGGGTTTTCACCGCGCAAGACTGAAACCCAGCAACGACGCGGGTTTCAGCCATATCCGGCGCTTTTTTCGCGTGCCCGGCGGGATCAGTGCTTGACCCCGGCCCGCGCGCTGCGCTCGCCCTTGCGCGGTGCCGGCAGGTCAGCCTGCCCAGCGGGCGGGAGCGGCGCCAGCGGGCGTTCCAGGGCGATGTCGAGCACCTCGTCGATCCAGCGTGCCGGGACGATTTTCAGGCCTTCCGTCACCGCCTTGGGCAGATCGACCAGATCCTTCTTGTTTTCCTCCGGGATGACCACCGTGGTGATCCCGCCGCGCAGGGCCGCAAGCAGCTTCTCCTTCAATCCCCCGATGGGAAGCACGCGTCCGCGCAGGGTGATCTCGCCGGTCATGGCAACCTCGGCGCGGACCGGGTTCTTGGTCAACGTGGACACCAGCGCGGTGACCATGGCGATGCCCGCGCTGGGCCCGTCCTTGGGCGTCGCACCCTCGGGCACGTGGACGTGGACGTCGTGCTTTTCCAGGAATCCCAGATCGATGCCGAGCCGCTCGGTACGCGCGCGCACGACCGACAGGGCCGCCGATGCGGATTCCTTCATCACGTCGCCCAACTGGCCGGTCAGCAGCAGCTGGCCCTTGCCGGGAACAAGGGTCGATTCGACCTGCAGCAATTCACCACCCACCTCGGTCCAGGCCAGGCCGGTCACCAGGCCGATCTCGTTTTCTTCCTCGGCACGGCCGAAGTCGAAGCGACGCACACCCAGGTACTTGTCCAGGTTCTTGCTGTCGACCACCAGCGGCGTCTTCCGCGCCTTGGCCTTGGGCCCGGCGAGCGCGATTTCCTTGACCACCTTGCGGCAGATCTTGGCGATGTCGCGCTCCAGGTTGCGCACGCCGGCCTCGCGGGTGTAGTAGCGCACGATGTCGTGCACCGCTGCCTCGGCGATCTTCAGCTCCCCGTCCTTCAGGCCATTCGCCTTGAGCTGCTTGGGCAGCAGGTAGCGCATCGCGATGTTGACCTTTTCGTCCTCGGTGTAGCCCGGGATCCGGATGACTTCCATGCGGTCCAGCAGCGGACCGGGGATGTTGAGCGAGTTGGCGGTCGCGACAAACATCACCTCGCTCAGGTCCAGGTCGACTTCCAGGTAGTGGTCGTTGAAGGAGTCGTTCTGTTCCGGGTCCAGCACTTCCAGCAGGGCGGACGAGGGATCGCCACGGAAGTCCATCGACATCTTGTCGATCTCGTCGAGCATGAACAGCGGATTGCGGGTGCCGGCCTTGGTCAGGTTCTGCACCACGCGGCCGGGCATCGAACCGACATAGGTACGGCGATGGCCACGGATCTCGGCCTCGTCGCGCACCCCGCCCAGCGACATACGCACGAACTTGCGGTTGGTCGCCTTGGCGATCGACTGGCCCAGCGAGGTCTTGCCCACGCCGGGCGGGCCGACCAGGCACAGGATCGCGCCCTTCATGCGCTTCACGCGGGTCTGCACGGCCAGGTATTCGAGGATGCGCTCCTTGACCTTCTCCAGCCCGTAGTGATCCGCATCGAGCACGTCCTGGGCCGCCTTGAGGTCCTTGCGCACCTTGCTGCGCTTCTTCCACGGCACGCCCAGCAGCCAGTCCAGGTAGTTGCGCACGACCGCGGCTTCGGCCGACATCGGCGACATCTGCTTTAGCTTGGCCAGCTCGCTCTTGGCCTTGGCCTCCACAGGCTGCGGCATTCCCGCCTCGGCGATCTTGCGGGTCAGCTCCTCGATGTCATTGGGCATGTCATCGATCTCGCCCAGTTCCTTCTGGATCGCCTTCATCTGCTCGTTGAGGTAGTACTCGCGCTGGCTCTTCTCCATCTGGCCCTTGACCCGGCCGCGGATGCGCTTTTCCAGCTGCTGCACGTCGATTTCGCCGTCGAGCAGACCGATCAACTGCTCCAGCCGGGCGCCGATGCCATGGGTTTCCAGCAGGCGCTGCTTGTCGGACACACGCACGCCCAGGTGCGCGGCGACGGTATCGGACAGCCGGCCGGGCTCATCGATGCCCGACAGGGTCTGCATCAGTTCCGGCGGAAGCTTGCGGTTGGTCTTGATGTACTGCTCGAACAGGCTCATCAGCGAACGCGTCACCGCCTCGATCTCGCGCTCGTCGCGATCCATCTCGGCCGGGATCTCCTGCGCGCGCCCGCGCAGCGCGCCGTCGGTCTCGACCACCTGGTCGACCTTGGCCCGCGACACGCCCTCGACCAGCACCTTGATGGTGCCGTCGGGCAGTTTCAGCAGTTGCAGGACCTGGGACAGCGTGCCGACCTCGAACAGGTCCCCAGGACCCGGATCATCGGTCTCGGCGGCTTTCTGGGCCACCAGCAGGATCTGCTTGTCGCCTTCCATCGCCGCCTCGAGGGCACGGATGGACTTGTCGCGCCCGACGAACAGCGGGATCACCATGTGTGGAAACACGACGACATCGCGCAGGGGCAGCACGGGCAGGTCCAGGGGTCCCTCGTCGCTCGTCACGCGGTCTGTGGATTGGCTCATTTTGAACTCCGGTCGTTCAAGCGGTCGCCCGCGCAGGGCGCGGCCGCATAAAAAAGAAGGGTGCCGGGAATTGCCGGCCATGACACGATTTATGGGGGCCATGGGGCAAGGTTGCAAGCGGCTTGTTCAGCCGGTACGGGCAAAATTCATGCCCCGAAAACAAAATCAGCCACTTGCAGGCGCAGGTGGCTGATCGCGATCCCGGACGGCGAATCCGTCCTTCGGAGTCGGCTCAGTCGCCGGACGCGGCCTTCTGCGGGGCTGCCGACGGCGTCTCGTAGATCAGGTACGGCTCGGTCTTGTGCTCGATCACCGACTCGTCCACGACCACCTTGCTGACATCCTCCAGCGACGGCAATTCGTACATGGTGTCCAGCAGCACCGACTCGACGATGGTGCGCAACCCGCGCGCGCCGGTCTTGCGCTTGAGCGCCTTGCGGGCGATGGCCACCAGCGCGTCGGGGCGGAACTCCAGCTCCACGTCCTCCATCTCGAACAGCTTGCGGAACTGCTTGGTGATGGCGTTCCTGGGCTCGGTGAGGATGGTCACCAGGGCCGCCTCGTCCAGCTCCTCCAGCGTTGCGACCACCGGCAGGCGACCGACAAACTCGGGGATCAGGCCGAACTTGACCAGGTCCTCGGGCTCGACCTCGGCCAGCACGGTGCCGATGTCGACCTTGCGGTCGCTGCTCTTCACCTTGGCGCCGAAACCAATGCCGCCGGCCTCGGTGCTGCGCTGCTGGATGATCTTGTCCAGGCCGGCGAATGCGCCACCGACGATAAACAGGATATTGCGGGTGTCGACCTGCAGGAACTCCTGCTGCGGGTGCTTGCGACCGCCCTGCGGCGGCACGCTGGCCACGGTGCCTTCGATCAGCTTCAGCAGGGCCTGCTGCACGCCCTCGCCCGACACGTCGCGAGTGATGGACGGGTTGTCGGACTTGCGCGAGATCTTGTCGATCTCATCGATATAGACGATGCCCTGTTGCGCCTTCTCGACGTCGTAGTCGCATTTCTGCAGCAGCTTCTGGATGATGTTTTCCACGTCCTCGCCGACATAGCCGGCCTCGGTGAGGGTGGTGGCATCGGCCATGGTGAAGGGGACGTTGAGCATCCGCGCCAGCGTCTCCGCCAGCAGCGTCTTGCCCGAACCGGTCGGGCCGACCATCAGGATGTTGGACTTGGCCAGCTCGATGTCGTCGCTCTTCTGGCGGCTCTCGATGCGCTTGTAGTGGTTGTAGACCGCCACGGCGAGCGTCTTCTTCGCCCGCGCCTGGCCGATCACGTACTCGTCGAGCACGGCGAGGATCTCGCGCGGCTTGGGCAGATGGCTGCGGGCGGACTGCGCCTTCTCCTCCAGCTCCTCGCGGATGATGTCGTTGCACAGCTCGACGCACTCATCGCAGATGAATACGCTCGGACCGGCAATCAGCTTGCGCACCTCGTGCTGGCTCTTCCCGCAGAAGGAGCAGTAGAGGATCTTGTTGCTGTCGCCGCTGCTGCGGCCCTGTCGGTCATCGGTCATGCGCTTGCCTGGATCGTCTTGGCTGGAACATCTGTAGTTGGAACATGGCACCCGCGGAACGCGAGTACGGGGCGATGGGTTCCGGCGTGGTTTGGTTTGAGGGTAGCACAGCGGGCGGACCCGAAAACTCACGGGCCCGCCGCTCAATATCGTTTAAAATCAGTAGCTTGCGCCAAATCGCCCGGGAGCCCGTGCGGCGTTGGACTCAACTGGCCTGGATGGACTCTTCGGGCCGGCGCTCCAGCACCTCGTCAACCAGACCGTAGTCACGTGCCGCCTCGGCACCCTTGAAGTTGTCGCGGTCGGTGTCGCGCGCGATCGTCTCCAACGGCTGGCCGGTGTGGCGCGACAGCACTTCGTTGAGGCGCTGCTTCAGCGCGAGGATCTCGCGCGCGTGGATCTCGATGTCGGTGGCCTGGCCCTGGAAGCCGCCCAGCGGCTGGTGGATCATCACCCGCGAATTGGGCAGTGCGTAACGCTTGCCCTTCGCGCCCGACGCCAGCAGCAGCGCGCCCATGGACGCGGCCTGGCCGACGCAGATCGTGCTCACGTCGGGCCGGATGTACTGCATGGTGTCGTAGATCGCCATGCCGGCGGTGACCACGCCACCGGGCGAGTTGATGTAGAGGCTGATGTCCTTCTCGGGGTTCTCCGCCTCGAGGAACAGCATCTGGGCCACGATCACGTTGGCCACGTGGTCGTCGATGGGACCGACCAGGAAAATCACCCGCTCCTTGAGCAGACGCGAGTAGATGTCGTACGCGCGCTCACCGCGGCTGGTCTGTTCGACCACCATCGGCACGAGGTTCAGGGCTTTTGTTTGCTTATCCATCAAAACGGCACCTTGGCTGGCATTGCATGGGCTGACCCAATCAACGTGGGGTCGACCGGGCCACGACGCAAGGGCCGCCGGTGCCCGCGTCAGGCGGGAACCGGCAAGCCGGATCGATTACTGGCGGATGGCGTCGGCGAACTCGAGCGGCTGCTCGGTGTGCTCGGCGCGCTCGGCGATCCAGTCGATCACCTGCTCTTCCATGACGCGCCCCCGCAGGCCGCGCATCAGGTCCTGGTCATTGCGGTAGAGCTCGATGACCTGCTCGGGTTCTTCGTACGTCGAGGCAATCAGGTTCAGGGTTTCGTTGACCCGCTTGGGATCTAGCTTGAGCTCGTTGTTGCGGGCCACTTCCCCCACCAGCAGGCCCACCAGCACGCGCCTGCGGGCGCCGTCCATGAACTGCAGGTGCGCGTCGGCGGGAAGCTCGGCGTTGCGACCCTGGCGGCGTGCCTGTTCGGCGGCCTGCGCGGCCATGTCGCGCGCCTCGTTCTCGACCAGCTTCGGCGGCATCTCCACCTCGGCATACGCCGCGGCCAGCTGCTCGCTGACCTCGCGACGCAGGCGGCTCATCAACGCGCCCTTGAGCTCACGCTCCAGGTTGCTGCGGATGTCGGAGCGGAACTGCTCGGCATCGCCGCTGCGGATGCCGAAGCTCTTGATGAACTCGGCGTCGACCTCGGGCAGGTGCGGTTCGGAGACCTTGCCGACCTTCAGGTTGACCGCGACGGTCTTGCCGGCGAGCGCGGGCACGCGCCAATCGGCCGGGAACTGGACGTCCACATCCTTCTCGTCGCCGGCCTTCATGCCCTTCAGCTCGGCCTCGATGGCCGGCAGCATGCCGCCGGAGCCGATCACCGTGGTGCCGCGCTCGGCGCCTTCGGCCGGCATGCGCTCGCCCTCGACGGTGGAGAAGGTCTCCAACTCGACCGCGTCGCCTTCCTGGGCGCCGCGCTCGACTTCGTTCCAGCTGCGGCGCTGCAGTCGCAGGTTCTCGACCATGGTGTCGATGTCCGCGTCCTTCACCTCGGAGGTGTTGCGGACGATCTTCAGGCCGGACACGTCGATGTCACCGAAATCGGGGACAACCTCGAAGGTCGCCACGTAGGCCAGCTCGTCGGCGCTGTTGCTGGCCGGCTCGATGGCCGGGCTGCCGGCGATCTTCAGCGACTGCTCGCGCACCGCGTTGCCGAAACTGTCGCGCACGAGCGCGTCGAGCACCTCGGCACGGACCTGCTGGCCGAAACGCTGCTCGATGACCTTGGGCGGGATGCGCCCGGGACGGAAGCCCTTGATCCGCGCCGTGCGCGAGATCTCGCGCAGACGGCCGCCGACTTCGCTCTGGTAGCGGTCCGACGGGAGGTTGAAGGTCATGCGGCGTTCAAGGGCACCGAGCGATTCGACCGAAACTTGCATATCCACTCCTGCAACCGCGGCGAACACCGACGGCACGTTGATTTGATGGTGGGCCAAGGCGGGCCGCGGCGGGCGGCGCCCGGCGCGGGTCAACGCGATAGTCTGGCGGATTCCGCCCCTCGCTGCCAGTCTTTTGCCGACCAGGCCAGCACTCCCACCGCAGTGATCACGACCGCGATGGTGCGAAAGGGGGGACTCGAACCCCCACGCCTTGCGGCACTGGCACCTAAAGCCAGGGCGTCTACCAATTCCGCCACTTTCGCTTGCTGGGACATGGCCACGGCGATCGCAGGATAGGGGCGAACGCGGGTGCCAGGCAATAAAAAGGGCGCCGGGGAATGATCCCTGGCACCCGTTCTATCTGGTGGGCCGTGATGGATTCGAACCATCGACCTATTGATTAAGAGTCAACTGCTCTACCAACTGAGCTAACGGCCCGGAACACGCGGAATTGTACAGCACAATCCCTGAAAAAGTGGGGTGGAAGACGGGACTCGAACCCGCGACCCTCGGAATCACAATCCGATGCTCTAACCAACTGAGCTACATCCACCACAGGCAAAACGACAACAGGCAAAACGACAGCAGGATCATATCCAAAACATGCGGGTGACTGGCGCGCCCGGCAGGACTCGAACCTGCAACCACTGGCTTAGAAGGCTAGTGCTCTATCCGGTTGAGCTACGGGCGCCTGTGGAAATCATACCGACGCCGTGGAACTTGTTGGTCGGGGCAGAGGGATTCGAACCCCCGACCCTCTGGTCCCAAACCAGATGCGCTACCAGACTGCGCTATGCCCCGATCCGGGCCTTCGTTGCACGCCAATGCCGCGAAAGGCCGACCATTCTGGCGCCGGGCCCGGGTACTGTCAACGGTTCAGCGGTAAACGCGCGGCTGCGGTGTATCCTCGGGGCAGACATCCACTTTTTACGGCCCAGGAGGCTTGCATGATCCGCAGCAGCAATCCGGCGTTGAAGGAGTCCAGCTTCCTGGACATCAACAGCGGCACCGTCGTGCGCGGCGGCAATGACGTGATGACCCTCAACGGCACGGTCAACAAGACCGGCATGCTGTTGTTGCTCTGCGTCCTCACCGCATCGTTCGCCTGGAGCCAGGTCTCAACTCCGGCCGGCATCGTCGGCGCTGCTCCCTACATGTGGGGCGGGCTGATCGGCGGGCTGGTGCTCGCGTTCGCCACCATCTTCAAGAAGGAATGGGCGCCGATCACCGCGCCGCTGTACGCGCTGGTGGAAGGCTTCTTCCTTGGCGCGATCTCGGCGATGTTCAACCACCTGTACGACGGCATCGTAATGCAGGCCGTGCTGCTGACCTTTGCCACGCTTTTCGCGATGCTGTTTGCGTACCGCAGCGGGATGATCAAGGTGACCGAGAAGTTCAAGCTCGGCGTGGTGGCCGCGACCGGCGGCATCTTCCTGGTCTACCTGGCCAGCATCGTGATGGGGTTCTTCGGGGTGAACATTCCGATGATCCACGAGTCGGGCATGGTCGGCATCGGCTTCAGCCTGGTGGTGGTCGTGGTGGCTTCACTGAACCTGGTGCTGGACTTCGATTTCATCGAGAACGCGGTGGCCAAGGGCGCGCCCAAGCACATGGAGTGGTATGGCGCATTCGGCCTGATGGTCACTCTGGTGTGGCTGTACATCGAGTTCCTGCGCCTGCTGTCCAAGCTGCAGTCACGCTGAGGCCTGCGCTGGCACGAGACGAGTCACGAAAAGGGCGCTTCGGCGCCCTTTTCATTGGCGCCACACCCGGCAAAAAAACGGAGCGCCAGTGGCGCTCCGTCGGGTCCGAAATACCATCAGCGGACGTAAACAGTTTTCCGAGTCAGACCCGGCTGGCGATCGCCTTGGCAAAGCCCATCGTGGTGCCGGTGCCGCCCAGGTCGCCGGTCAGGCTGTCCTTGGCTTCCAGCGTGGCCACGATCGCCTTGCGCAGGCGGGTGGCGTCTTCGGGCTTGCCGAGATGGTCAAGCATCTGCGCAGCGCCCAGCAACAGCGCGCACGGGTTGGCCTTGCCCTGGCCGGCGATATCCGGAGCCGTGCCGTGGACGGCCTCGAAGATCGCCGCGTCGGCGCCGATGTTGGCACCCGGGATCAGTCCCAGGCCGCCGATCAGGCCGGCACACAGGTCGGAGATGATGTCGCCGAAAAGATTGGTCGTCACCAGCACGTCGAACTGCTCGGGGCGCATCACCAGCTGCATGCACGCGTTGTCGACGATCATCTCCTCGCACTCGATGTCCGGGTACAGCGCGGCAACCTCGCGCGCGGTCTTCAGGAACAGGCCCGAGGTGGACTTGAGGATGTTGGCCTTGTGGACCACCGTGACCTTCTTGCGGCCAGCCGCCCGTGCCAGGTCGAAGGCGTAGCGGACGATGCGCTCGGAGCCCTTGCGGGTGGTCCGGGTGACGGAAATCGCGCTCTGCCCGTCGGCGGCGGTTTCCTGGCCTTCCGCGCTGTAGGCGCCTTCGGTGTTCTCGCGCACGGTGATCACGTCCACGTCGGCCGGGAAACGCGTCAGCGTGTTGGGGAAGGACTTGGCCGGACGCACGTTGGCGTACAGGTCGAAGCGCTTGCGCAGCTCGACGTTGATCGAGGAGAAGCCGCCGCCGACCGGCGTGGTGAGCGGGCTCTTCAGGGCGATCCGGTTCTTGCGGATGGAATCCATGGTCGCGGCCGGCAGCAGCTCGCCGGTCTTCTCCATCGCGCCCATGCCGGCGTCGGCGTATTCGTAGGCCAGGTCGAGCTTCATCGCATCAAGCACGTGGAGCGTTGCATCCATGATTTCCGGGCCGATGCCGTCGCCATGGATGACCGTGATCGTCTGAGTCATGTGGGATTCTCTTCCAGCTGGGGGAGCGCGCTGCGTGCTGCGCGGCGCCGAAGGGTTAGCCCCGTAATTATGCCGGATCGCCGGCCGGCCTGCAGGCCGGCGCGGAGGTAAAGTCAGCTGTGGTCATGCACCGCCGGTGCCGTGCCCTCGCCCCGCTCGAGCTGGTCGAGGAAGTCGACCGCGCGGCGCAGATGCGGGATCACGATCGAGCCGCCCACCACCAGGCCCACCGAGAACGTCTCGAACAGCTCCTCGCGCGTGGCCCCGGCCTGATGGCACTGGCCGACGTGGTAGCTGATGCAGTCGTCGCAGCGCAGGACCATCGAGGCGGCCAGGCCGAGCAGTTCCTTGGTCTTCACGTCGAGCGCGCCGGCCTTGTAGGTCTGCGTGTCGAGGGCGAAGAACCGCCGCACGACCTGGTTGGGTTCGGCCAGGATGCGGTCGTTCATGCGCTGGCGGAAGTCGGCGAAACCCTCGGCGGCGCCGCTTCCCGGCCGGTCGCCCGCCTCGCTCACTGCGCGCCTTCCAGCAAGGGCTCGAACTTGCCGGCGCGATGCATGGCCATCATGTCGTCGAAACCGCCCACGTGGGTGCCGCCGACGAAGATCTGCGGCACGCTGGTGCGCTTGGCGAGCGCGACCATTTTCTCGCGTTCGGCCGGGTCCAGGTCGACGCGGATCTCGCGCCATTCCAGGCCTTTGCTCTTGAGGAAGTTGCCCGCCGCCACGCAATACGGGCAGGTCGCGCTGGTGTAGATGAGGATCTCGGGGGTCGCGTTGGAAGTCAAAACGTCTCTCCTGCAGTGAACTCGGGGGGCGGTTGGCGGTCATATGACCGGTCGTGGTGGACAGGCGCCGAGTATCTCGCGGCGCCGTCCGGGCCACTAGATGCGTTAATGGGTCGCAAGACGCCGAACCGGTGTGTGGTCCAGTCTAATCCGCCCGGCGCGCCTGCCGTAGATCATCGCCATCGCGGTTAACCGCAATTAACCCGCAACGCCGCCGCACGCACCATCCTCGATCCACCGCCCCACCCTGCAACACCGGTACCAGGAGCCTCCACTTGCGCCGCATCGTCTTGCTCACCACCGCCCTCACCTTTGCTCTGGCCAGTGTCTGTGCCCCGGCGCAGGACTCCCTGCCGGATATCGGCTCGTCCGCCGGTGAGTTGCTGACCCCGGGCCAGCAGGAGGAATACGGCGCGATGATGCTGGCGCAGTTGCGTCACTACGACTACATCCTGGAAGACCCGTTGATCGACAGCTGGCTGGATGCGCTGGGCAGCCGGCTGGGTGCGAGCAGTGACCGGCCGACCCAGCCGTTCACCTTTTTCATGCTGCGCGAACGCCAGATCAACGCCTTCGCCACGCTGGGCGGCTACATCGGCGTCAACGCGGGGCTGGTCCTGGCGGCCGACCGCGAGGACGAGGTGGCCGGGGTGCTGGCACATGAGATCTCCCACGTCACCCAGCAACACGTGTTGCGCGGCGCCGAACGCACGCAGCGCGACCAGCTGCCACTCCTGCTGGGCATGCTCGGCGCGATCGTCGCCGCCCAGGCGGCCGGCGGCAGCTCGTCGGGCGAGGCCACCCAGGCCGCGATCATGTCGGCGATGGGCCTGGCCCAGCAGCGCCAGATCAATTACACCCGCTCCAACGAGCACGAGGCCGATCGCATCGGCTTGCAGACCCTGGCCCGCGCCGGTTACGACGCCAGCGCCATGGCCGACTTTTTCCTCGTCATGCAGGCGCGTTCGCGGGCCAATGCCGCCGGCGCCTATGACATTCCCGACTACCTGATGACGCACCCGGTCACCACGACCCGCATCAGCGAGGCCAAGGAGCGGGCGGCGCGCCTGGGCGCCAGCACCGGCCGCTTCCAGCCCGGCTCGATCGCCACCGACAACCCGCTGTTGCCGGACGGGCTGGTCATCCAGGCCAGCGCCAGCCAGGGCACCGGTTACTTCGACCTCGCCCGCGAGAGGCTGCGTGTGTTCAGTGCCGAATCCCCGACGGCGGCGATCCGCGAGTACGAGCAGATCGCCGGCCGCGGCGAACTGGACGAAGCGCAGCGCTACGGCCTGGCGATCGCACGCCTGCGCGCCGGCCAGGCACCCGCGGCGGTGACCCTGCTGCAGGGCCTGATGAAAGATCGCCCCGCGGACCTGTGGATCAACCTGGGCCTGGCCGAGGCGGAATCGCGCAGCGGCCGGAAGGCGAGTGCCGACACCCGATTTGAAGCGCTCGCGCAGCGACTGCCGCGCAATCGCGCCGTGGTCCTGACCTATGCCTCCGCACTGCTGGAACGCGATGACCTGGAATCGGGCAAGCGCGCGCAGGCAGTGCTGCGGCCGCTGGCCGGCCAGTCCGCCAACGATCCCGAGTTCCAGCGCAGTTTTGCGCGCGCCAGCGAAATCGCCGGCGAGCCGATCCGCGCCGGCGAGGCCTACGCCGAGGCGGCGTTCCTGAGCGGCCGCGCCGAGCAGGCCCTGGTGCAGTTGAACGTGCTGAAGAAGCGGCCCGAGGTGGACTATTACGCGCGGGCGCGGATCGAGGCGCGCATCGCCCGGATCACGCCCACGGTGCTGGAGCTGCACCGTCAGGGCATCCGCGACGAGGTACTGGAACGGCGCTAGCCTGAGCGGCGAGCGGCGTGCGTTTCGGCTCTGTCATCAACCGGTCATGAAGCCGTGGTGTACTGCTCGGATCGGGGCTGCCGGATCGATCGCGGCGATTCCCGCCCTACCTCCCGAGGCATTCGAGCTTTCCTTGCAAAAACGCATCCTGATTGTCGAAGACGAGCCCGCGATCCGCGACATGGTCGCCTTCGCCGTATCGCGCGGCGACTACGAGCCGGTGACGGCCTGCGACGCACAGGCGGCGGAGCTCGCCATTGCCGACCGCGTGCCGGACCTGATCCTGCTGGACTGGATGCTGCCCGGCACCAGCGGCATCGAACTGGCCCGGCGCTGGCGTCGGCACGCGCTGACCCGCGACATCCCGATCATCATGCTCACCGCGCGCGGCGAGGAGGACGACCGGGTGGGCGGCCTGGAGGCGGGTGTCGACGACTACGTGGTCAAGCCGTTCTCCACCCGCGAGTTGCTGGCGCGGATCCGCGCGGTGCTGCGCCGCGCGCGCGGGGACGACGAAGACGGCAGCATCCGGATCGGTGCCCTGCGCATGGATGGCACTGCCCACCGGGTGTTCGCCGGTGATCCGGGCAATGAGCAAGCGGTCCCGATCGGACCGGCCGAGTATCGCCTGCTGCATTTCTTCATGACCCACGCCGACCGTGTGTACTCCCGCCCCCAGCTGCTGGACCACGTCTGGGGCGGCAGCGTTTACGTGGAGGAGCGGACCGTGGACGTGCATGTGCGCCGGGTGCGCCGGGCGCTGGAGCCGTTCGCGCTCGACGGCATGATCCAGACCGTGCGCGGCGTGGGCTACCGCTTCTCCGCCGCCCCCACCACCTGAGCCGCGCGGGACCTGTTGGATACTGGGCCATGACTCCCGACGCCCGCAACGCCTGGCTGCGCACCCTTGGCCTGACCGTCGCCGGTCTGGCGATCAGCGGGGTGCTCGGCATGGCGACCGGACACTTCTGGCCCGTGCTGGCGCTGGCAGCTCTGGCGATGCTGGGCTGGCAACACTGGCAACTGGGCCGTGTACTCCACCGGCTCGGCGCGCGCCGCTGGCCCCGGCTTGCCGGCAAGCGGGGGGCCTGGGACGAACTGGACCGCCTGCACGATCGCGACCAGCGCGAGCGCCGACTGCGCAAGCGGCGTCTGCTGGAGATGCTGCGGGCCTACCGGGCGGCGGCGGCCGCGTTGCCCGATGCGGTGGTGGTGGTGGAGCGCAACAGCCAGCGGATCCGCTGGTTCAACCAGGCGGGGGCCAAGCTGCTCGGACTGCATTATCCGGCCGATGTCGGCGCGCCACTGGTCCCACGCCTGCACCCTTTGCCCATGGCGCAATGGCTCGCCAGCGGCCGCCACGCCGACACCATCGAGGTCGCCTCACCGGTCAGCCCGGCCGTCCGCCTGAGCCTGCGCCTGATCCCGTACTCGGAAAACCTGTGGCTGCTGGTGGCACGCGACGTCACCCGACTGCTCCAGCTGGAGCAGATGCGTCGGGACTTCGTGGCCAACGTCTCCCACGAACTGCGCACGCCACTGACGGTGATCCACGGCTACCTGGACATGATTGATCCAGACGAACACCGCGCCCTGGCCCCGATGCTGGGCGAGATGCAACGCCAGTCGCAACGCATGGCCCGGCTGGTCGAGGACCTGCTGGCGCTGTCGCGGCTGGAGTCCGCGGACGGTGCGCCGGTCGAAGAGCGGGTGCCGATGGCGCCCCTGCTCGACACGCTGCGCCGCGAAGGTCTCGCGCTCGGCCAGGGCAGGCACAGGATCGTGGTGGAAAACACGGCAGGCGTGGATCTATGGGGATCGGCCGCCGAGTTGCACAGCGCCTTCTCCAACCTGGTCGGCAATGCGGTGCGGCATACGCCCGAGCGCGGCCAGGTGCTGATCCGGTTCCGGCGTGAGGATGGCCGCCAGGACGGGCCGGCCGGAGAAGCGGGCGGGGTCGTACTGGAAGTCATCGACAGCGGCATGGGCATCGCCGCCGAGCACCTGCCTAGGCTCACCGAGCGCTTCTACCGGGTGTCCAACAGCCGCTCACGCACCAGTGGCGGGACCGGACTCGGTCTGGCGATCGTCAAGCACGTGCTGCAGCGGCACCATGCGCGCCTCGAGGTGCGCAGCCGGGTCGGGGATGGCAGCATGTTCTCCTGTCACTTCACGGCTGCGCGGGTCCGTCCACCTGATCCCGGCGCCAGTCACCCTGCTTCCAGCGAGGCCACGCAATGAACGCCCCCCAACGGCCGTCCTCACCCTCGGCGCCGCCGTTGCAGGTCGAGCTGGAGCAGATGCTGCCCGACGATACGCCGCTGGACCTCGGCCTCTACAGCGACACCGCCGCCGATGGCCCACTGCACGATCCGTCGCTGTACTTCAACCGCGAGCTGTCGCAGCTGGCGTTCAACGTGCGGGTGCTGGCCCAGGCGCAGGACCCGGAGGTGCCATTGCTGGAGCGGCTCAAATTCCTCTGCATCAGCTGCACCAACCTGGACGAGTTTTTCGAGATCCGCGCCGGTGCCGTCCAGCACGCCCTGGACGTGGGCGGCCCGCTGGCGCCCGATGGGCTGGCGCCGTCCGCACTGCTGAGCCGCATCCACGACGAGGCCGCCGCCCTGGTCGAGGCGCAGTACGAATGCTGGAACAGCGTGCTGCGACCGGCGATGGCCGAGGCCGGCGTGCGCGTGCTGGCCCGCGGCAGCTGGAGCAAGCGCCAGACCCGCTGGCTGCGCGCGTATTTCCGCGACGAGATCATGCCGGTGCTGTCGCCGCTGGGGCTGGATCCCGCGCACCCGTTCCCGAAGATCCTCAACAAGTCGCTCAACATCGTCGTCGTGTTGAAGGGGCGCGACGCGTTCGGCCGCAGCGGCGGGCTGGCGATCGTGCGGGCGCCGCGGTCGCTGTCGCGCATCATCCAGGTGCCGCAGCGCGTCAGCGGCGGCGCCAGCGATTTCGTGTTCCTGTCCGCGGTGCTGTCGAGCTTCGTGGACGAGCTGTTCCCGGGGATGGAGGTCCAGGGCGCCTACCAGTTCCGGGTGACCCGCAACTCGGAGCTGTTCGTCGATGAGGAGGAGGTCGACAACATCGCCCTGGCGCTGCGCGACGAGCTGGCCGGCCGCGGCTACCTGCGCGCGGTCCGCCTGGAGATCGCCGACGCGTGCCCGGAACCGATCGTCAACCTGTTGCTGGAGAAGTTCGCCCTCGCCGCGGAGGCGGTGTACCGCATCAAGGGCCCGGTCAACCTCAACCGGGTGATCCAGGTGTACGACCTGGTCGATCGCCCGGACCTGAAGTTCCCACCGTTCCAGCCGCGGGCGCTGCCCGGGATGGACCGGATGTTTCAGACGATTGCCGCCGGCGACGTGTTGCTGCACCACCCCTTCGATGCCTTCACTCCGGTACTGGAGCTGCTGCGCCAGGCGGCCGAGGATCCGGCCGTGCTGGCGATCAAGCAGACGCTGTACCGGTCGGGCAAGGATTCGGCGATCGTCGCTGCGCTGATCAACGCCGCGCGCAACGGCAAGGACGTCACCGCGGTGGTCGAACTGCGCGCGCGCTTCGACGAGGAGGCCAACCTGGGTTTCGCCGACCGCATGCAGGAGGCCGGGGTGCAGGTCGTCTACGGCGTGGTGGGCTACAAGACCCACGCCAAGATGATGCTGGTGGTGCGCCGCGAGGGGCGCAAGCTGCGCCGCTACGTGCACATGGGCACCGGCAACTACCATGCCGGCACCGCGCGCCTGTACACCGACCTGGGGCTGATGACGGCCCATCCGGAGATCGGCAACGACGTCCACCTGATCTTCCAGCAACTGTCCGGCCTGGCGCCGTCGATGACGCTCAAGCGCCTGCTGCAATCGCCGTTCACCCTGCACGCGGGGATGCTGCAGCGGATCGACCGCGAGCGCGCCCACGCCGAGGCCGGACGCCCGGCCCGGATCGTGGCGCGGATGAACGCGCTCAACGAGCCGCAGGTGATCCGCGCGCTCTACCGGGCGTCGCAGGCGGGCGTCGAGATCGACCTGATCGTCCGTGGTGCCTGCTCCCTGCGCCCGGGCGTACCTGGTGTAAGCGAGAACATCCGCGTGCGCTCCATCGTCGGCCGCTTCCTCGAGCACGGCCGCGCCTACTGGTTCGCCAACGACGGCGCACCGGAGCTGTTCTGCGCGAGTGCCGACTGGCTGGAGCGCAACCTGCTGCGCCGGGTCGAGACCTGCTTCCCGATCCTGGACCCCGCGGTCGCCAGGCGCGTTTTCGACGAGGCGCTCGAGAACTACCTGGACGACAACCTCAACGCCTGGCAACTGCAGCCCGGCGGCGAATACCGCCTGGTTGAACGCGCGGACGACGCCCTGCCCCATTCGGCCCAGGCGTCGTTATTGGCCAAACTGTGCGGATGATCGAAACTGCCCCGATGACCGACCTCCACCCCACCCCGCTGCCGTTGCAGGAGGGCGAAATGCTGGCCGCCATCGACTTGGGGTCCAACAGCTTCCACATGGTGGTGGCGCAGTACCTGCTCGGTCAGCTGCGGGTGGTGGACCGGCTGCGCGAGACGGTGCGCCTGGCCGACGGGCTGGATGCCCGCGGCGGCCTGTCGGCGGAGGCGCGCCAGCGTGCCTACGCGTGCCTGGCGCGGTTTGGCCAGCGCATCCGCGACATCCCGCCGCAACGGGTGCGGGCGATCGCCACCAATACCGTGCGCAAGCTGGCGTCCCCGCAGGCCTTCCTGATGCCGGCCGAAAGCGCGCTCGGCCATGCCATCGAAGTCGTCGCCGGCCGCGAGGAAGCTCGCCTGATCTATCTGGGCGTCGCCCACACCCAGCCAGCCAAGCGTGGACGGCTGCGGCTGGTGCTGGACATCGGCGGTGGATCGACCGAATGCATCATCGGCAGCGGCCTGGACACCATCGAGCGCGAGAGTGTCCAGCTGGGCTGCGTGGCGACCACCCGCAAGTATTTCAGCGACGGCAAACTCAGCCGCAAACGCTGGAATGCCGCGCTGACCGATGTCGCCACCTCGTTCCAGCCCTTTGCCGCGCGCTACCGCGAGCTGGGCTGGGACGATGCCATCGGCACCTCGGGCACCAACAAGGCGATCGGCGATGTCTGCGCGGCGATGAAGCTGACCAAGGGTTCCGTCCTCGCCGACGCACTGCCACCGGTGCGCGACCAACTGCTGCGCGCGCGCAGCATCGACACCATCGACCTGCCCAGCCTGCCCGAGGACCGGCGGCCGGTGATCGCCGGCGGGCTGCTGGTGCTGGAGGCGGCCTTCCACGCATTGGCGCTTGAGCGCATGGCGGTCAGCAAGGCGGCGCTGCGCGAAGGTGTGCTCTACGACATGCTCGAGCGCGGCGGCGATGACGACCCCCGCGACAGCTCCGTGCTGGCGTTGATGAAGCGCTACGGGATCGACACGCTGCAGGCCGGCCGGGTGGAGGCAACCGCGCTGCGCCTGTTCGACCAGGTGGCCGGAGCGTGGCAGCTGGAGATCGACGACCGCCTGATGCTGAGCCGCGCGGCCCGGCTGCACGAACTCGGCCTGACCATCGCCCACAGCCGGTACCACGTGCACGGGGCCTACGTGGTCGAGCACACCGACATCGCGGGCTTTTCGCGCCAGCAGCAGCAATTCCTCGCCGCGGTGATCCGCAGCCAGCGGCGCAAGATCCCCAAGCACGTCTTCGACGCCCTGCCCGACCGCCTGCTGCCGGCGGCGCGGCACACCGCCGCGTTGCTGCGCCTGGCGGTGCTGATCCATCGCGCGCACGAGGCGGACCCGATCCCGCGGCTGGACGCCCAGGTCGACGGTGATCGACTCACGCTGACGCTCGACGAGCGCTGGTTCGATGCGCGCCCGCTGTTGAAGGCCGACCTTGACGACGAGCCGGCCAAGATCGCGCCGCTGGGAATCAGCCTGCGGTTGCAGACGCGATAACGCCGGCGCCCCCCGCCTCGTGGCCGGACTCGGCCACCGGTTGCGTCAGCCCGCCGCGCAGGCCCTGCACCCGGGTCAGGATCGGCGGTGGCGAGACTTCCTCGGGGGTGAGGAAGATGCCCGAGCGACGCAGCCGTCTGCCCGCTTCGGGGTCTGCGGTGAGCGCCACCATCGGCATCGACAGCATCAGGCCCAGCAACACCGGCGACATCCACAGCATCAGCGAGGGCGATACCGCGAAGCTCCATGCCGCTCCCACGACGCCGCATACGGTGACGCCGCCGTAGCGTTGCCACAGCTCGGCGCGGGTCAGCGTGCCGTCATCGCGGCGCTGGCTTTCCCAGCCCGAGTCGCGGCCGGCGAGCACCTCGATCACCCCGCGCGACTGCACGTACATCGTGACGGGAGCCATAAGGGTCGTCAGCAGCGTCTCGACCAGCACGCCGGCGGTCAGGCGCAGCGCGCCGCCACAGCTTCGGCGTGCCCACGGATCGGTCAGGGCAAGGATGAAGCCCAGCAACTTCGGCCCCAGCAGCAGCGACATGGTGAGCATGAACACCCAGAAGAAGCGCTCCATGCCCTTGGGCCCGGTCCAGTCGGCCGCCGAGCCGATGCCCGGGAACACCAGCGAGTCCCACTGCAGGCCGGAGCTGGCCATCGTCATCACCAGCCCGATCAGCATCAGGGCGCCCCAAAGCGGCGCGGTGATGTAATGGCCGATGCCGGTCAGCAGGTGCCAACGGCTCACCCAGTGCAGACCCTTGGCCGGAATCACGCCGCCGTGCTGCAGGTTGCCCTGGCACCATCGCCGGTCGCGCACCAGCATGTCGGTCAGCGACGGCGGGCCTTCCTCGTAACTGCCGCCCAGCGCGGGCACCAGGTGCACCTCCCAGCCGCCGCGGCGCAGCAGTGCGGCCTCGACGAAATCGTGGCTGAGGATGCTGCCGCCGGACGGTCGCGAACCCGGCAACTCCGGCAGGCCCGCGCAGGAAGCGAATGCCGCGGTGCGGATGATCGCGTTGTGGCCCCAGTAGTTGCCTTCGGTTCCGTGCCACCACGCGTTGCCGTGGGCCAGCACCGGACCGTACACGCGGCCGGCGAACTGCTGCATTCGGCCGAAGATCGTGCTGCCGTTCACCACCACCGGCAGGGTCTGGATGAGGCCGACTTCCGGGTGCCGCTCCATGGCCACGGCCAGGCGGTTGATGGCCTTGCCGGTCATCAGGCTGTCGGCATCCAGGATCAGCATCTGCGGGTAGGCCGCGCCGAAGCGGCGCACCCATTCGGCGATGTTGCCGGCCTTGCGGTCGATGTTCTGCGGGCGATGCCGGTAGTAGAGGCGCACCTGGCCGCCGAGCGTGTCACGCAGGCGGTGGAAGGCGGCCAGCTCGCGCTGCTGCACCTCGGACCGGGTGGTGTCGCTGAGCACGAAGAAGTCGTAGGCGTCTTCGCGGCGGGTTTTGAGCACCGATTCGCAGATCGACTGCAGTCCGGCCATCAGCCGCTCGGGATCCTCGTTGTAGGTCGGCATCAGCAACGCGGTCCGGGTGGTCAATGCGGGCAACGGACCGGCATCGATCACGCCCAACCGGTCGCGCCGGCGGTAGCCGTTGACGATCAATGCAAAGCCGGCGAGCGCGCTCATGAAACCCTGCGCGACCCAGACGAACAACGCCGCGAACAACACCAGGCTGAGCCACTCCAGCGCGCTGTGACCGCCCCCGCGCATCGCCCACCACAGCTGGTAGGTGGCCAGCAGGGTCAGGCCGGCGGTTCCGCCAAGCACGATCAGCCGGCGCCAGACGATGTCCGGCGGCGACCCGGCCAGGCGCGCGGCGGCAGGCGCGGCGTCTTCGAACGACTGCACGGGCATTGCCAGCGCGGCCTCGGGCGGCATCATGGCCATGTCCAGCGAGCTCACCGGGGCTTCGGCGGGCGCGGTCCGGGTGGCGCCTGTGTTCGGCTCAGTCAAGGAGTGCATCGTGCTCAGGCGGTCCATCGGTACAACCACGTTTCAGAAAGGGGGGTTCCGTCCGCGCCCAGCAAGCGCGCGCGCAGCTCGATGACCGGGTCGCTCCCGGGATCAAGCTCGAAAGCGATGCGCCAGGTGCCAGCCACTGCCCCCGGCTGGGCGACGACGTTGGCAACGCGGCCTGCGCTGGCGTCCACTTCGGCGTGCGGCGCTGGCGCAGCCGCAGCCGCAGCCGCAGCCGCAGCATCCTGAAGGCCGCCGCCCGCCACATCAATGACGAACCGACGCGCGCCAGCGCCGGCAGCAGCTGTCGGCAGCCGCCCCGCCGACACCACGGCGCCCACCCGGGTGGCCTCGACGCGGGCCAACAAGGGGTTCCAGGGGTGCCGGTCGCACCAGTGCAGGCGGTAGTCGAAGCGATGTTCGCGGGCGGCGACCAGCGGTTTCCGAGGACGCCAGAAGGCGACGATGTTGTCGTGGTACTCGTCAGCGGTGGGGAGCTCGAACAGGTGCACGGCGCCGTCGCCCCAATCGCCCTGCGGCTCCACCCACGCGCTGGGGCGCAGATCGTAGCGCGCCTCGCTGTCACCGTAGTCGTTGAATGCGCGCTTGCGCTGCATCAGGCCGAACCCGCGCGGCTGGCGATCCAGGAACAGGCTCTCCTGCACCGAGGCGGGGTTGCGCAGCGGTCGCCACAGCTGCTCGCCGGCACCGTTCAACAGGGCCAGGCCATCGGAGTCGTGCACCGCCGCCCGGTAGTCGTCGATCCCCACGCGGTCGCCGGCGTCGAACTGGAACATGCTGGTCAGCGGCGCGATGCCGGCCCGGGCCAGGTCCACCCGCGGGTACAGCCGCATGCTCACGTCGAACACCGTGTCTGCGCCCGGATCGATGACGAAGGTGAAGGCGGCCGCAGCGCTCGGACTGTCCATCAAGGCGTGGACGCGGATCTGCGCGGCACCCGGCGCCGGGCGTTCCAGCCAGAACGCCTTGAAGACCGGGAATTCCTCGCCGGCCGGATCGGCGGTCCCCAACGCCAGCCCGCGCGCGGACAGACCGTAGCGTTGGCCGCGCCCGACGGCACGGAAATAGCTCGCGCCAAGGAACGCGCACACCTCATCGAAGTAGTCGGGCCGGTTGATCGGCGCATGCAGGCGGAAACCGGCGAAGCCCAGATCGGCGTCGTCGGGCTTCGCCGCGGCCCCGAAGGAGAACAGATCCGGGCTGTAGGCCACGGGCCGGGCGATGCCGTCGACCACCTCGTAAATTTCCACGCGTTGCGCGTGGAGGAAGCCGCGATGGAAGAACTGGGCCTGGAAGGGCCAATCCTCTGCGCGCCACAGGGAATGTGACGGGTCAAAGCGGATGTCGCGGTACTGGTCGTAACCGATGCCGCGCAGCGCCTCGGGCAATGCACTGCTGGCCGGCTGGAAAGGCTGCGCCGCCAGCTCCCGCGCCAGGGCGGGAACGGTCTCGGCACCGAAAGGCGTGCCGACCCTAAGCGCAGCCGCCTGCGCGCCGGCGTCCAGGAGGAACGACAGGGGCGATGCCGACGCCGGACGCGCCAGGGCGGCCAGCGGCAGAGACAAACCCGCGATCAGCAGTTCACGACGGTCCACACGGATACCGGAAACGGGAAAAGCGCCCAGCCTAGGCGCTCCCCCATTAATATTCGGCAACTGCGCGCGGTAAAGCGGTCGGCCGCTCTGTCACCAAGTCCGGGGCAACGGCATGGGCGGACTAGCAGCCGCGCTCCAGCGGGCGGGCCCATGCGACCTGTCGTGCTGGAGGGAACGCCGCGGTTTCCGGTCCTGCCTTCAGCGGGAGCGTCAGCGCGTCATTGCGCACGTAACCGCGTCGGCGCCAGAACGCCTCGTTGCTGCGCCAGAACGGCGGGCGTCGTGGATCGTCCTGATCGCGCTCGACGGCCATGAACATGGTCGACTCGAAGCCGCCCAGCGAATGGGCGTGGTTCTCGCGCTCGCTGAAGAAGCGATGGCCCAGACCGCGACCGCGATAGCCCGGCAGCAGCACCGAGCCTGCCAGCAAGAACACCGGCGCAGTGGCGCGCCCGGCGGCCTCGAAGGCGTCGCGGACGACTCCCTCCTCGTCTTCCAGCGGCAGCCCCAGGGCCGCGCCCACCAACTGCCCCTGGTCCATGACCAGCACTGCGATGCCGCGCCAGGACTTGGCCCATCCCTCGAGACGTGCCCGCTCGGCCCGCGCATCGCCATCGTGCAGGTCCGGCCACGCCTGCAGCACGTTCGCCCGCAACCGCGCGACGTCATCCAGGACAGCAGCGACCTCGGTGCCCGTCCTGCAGCTGACCGTCAGAGCGCGCTGGCTGGGATGGCCCTCATGCCGGGACTGGACTTCGGTGAGCGGATTCATGCCTGGCATGCGATCGTCCTCGCGGTATCGGCGATGGGTCATCCGCCGGACTGTAGCGCACGAAAGTGTGCGCGCCGTAAAGCCGCAGGCGTGACGGCCGTCGCATCGGCCGGCCGGCTGCAATTTGCGGAGCTGGACTCACCGGCCCGCCTGTAGGCGCGCCACCGCGATACCCTGTGCGGATGAACTATCGCCACGCCTTCCATGCCGGCAACCACGCCGACGTTTTCAAGCACATCACCACCCTGGCCGTTTGCGATGCGCTGCTCGCCAAGCCTTCGCCGCTGTTTGCCCTGGATACCCACGGCGGGCGCGGCCTGTATGCGCTGGACAGCAACTCCGCCCAGCGCACAGGTGAGGCCGAGGCCGGCATTGGCCGCCTGATTGCCGAAGCCCCGCGGCATCCGGCGATCAACCGTTACCTGGCCGCGGTGAAGGCCTGCCGCGCGCAGCATGGTCCGACCAGTTACCCGGGCTCGCCGTGGCTGCTCGCCCACGCGCTGCGCGAGGAAGACCGCATCGCGGTGTGCGAACTGCTGCCCGAGGAAGCCGCGCAACTGAAGGCCAACTTTGCCGGCGATCCGCGCGTCGCCACCCACACCCGCGACGGCTACGAGGCGATGAAAGCCCTGCTGCCGCCGCGCCTGGGCGAGTTGCGCTACAACCGCGGGCTGGTGCTGATCGATCCGCCCTACGAGGCACAGCTGCTGGAGTTCGACACCATCATCGCCGCCCTGCGCGACGCCCTGGTCCGCTGGCCGAACGCCTGCTACGCGGTCTGGTATCCGATCAAGCTGCGGCGGTCGCTGAACCAGTTCTTCCGCCGCGCCGCGACGCTGCCGGTGAAGTCATCGCTGCTGGCCGAGCTGATGGTCCACCCGGACGACTCGCCGCTGCGCATGAACGGCAGCGGCATGCTGCTGCTCAATCCGCCATGGCAGTTCGACACCACGATGCGCGAGGCGCTGCCGCTGCTGCAGAAGGCGCTGGCCGGAAGCGACGGGTCCTGGCGCGTGGAGTGGCTGAAGCAGGCCGACTGAGCCCGGCCGCTCGCCCCCCGGGCTGGGCACCCGCGCTTATACGCCGGCGCGCACGTCCGGCTCGAAGAAACTCCAGCGCACTTCCGGAAACGCCTGTTTCATGGCCAGTTCGATCGCGTTGATCTGATCGACCAGCAGCGGCACGTCCTTTTCCTCGCGCATATGCGCCTGCACCGAAACCATCGCCTCGTTGCCCAGCTGCATGGTGATCAGGCTGATCACTCGGATGATTTCCGGTCGGCCGTCGAGGAACTGGCGGATCTGCCGCTGCCGGTCCGGGTCCACGCTCTGGCCGATCAGCATGGCCTTGATCTCGATCGCGACCAGGACCGCCACCACGATCAGCAGGGCGCCAATGCCCAGCGTGCCGATCGCATCCCACACCGGGTTGCCGGTGATGATCGTTGCCAGCACCGCAAGCAGGGCGAACGCCAGTCCGACCAGCGCGGCCAGGTCCTCGCCGAAGATCACCACCAGCTCGGCCTGACGGCTTTCCCGGAACCAGCGCCACAGGCTGCGGTGGCCGCGCGACTTGTCGACCTCCTGCAGGCAGGTCCGCAGCGAAATACCTTCGGCGATGAGCGCAAATACGAGCACCGCCACCGCCCACCACAGGCTGCTGCCGGGCTCGGTTTCGCCCGCGCGCAGCTTGTGCACGCCTTCGTACAGCGAAAACATCCCGCCCACGGTGAACAGCATCACCGCGACCAGGAACGACCAGAAGTACACTTCGCGCCCGTGGCCCAGCGGATACTCCGGCGACGCCGGCTGGCGGGCCTGCTTCATCCCCAGCAGCAATAGCAGCTGGTTGCCGCAATCGGCCAGCGAGTGGATGGTCTCGGCCAGCATCGCGCTGGAGCCGGTGAAGAACGCCGCCGCACCCTTGGCCACGGCAATGGCGAAGTTGGCAGACAGGGCGTACAGGATCGCGCGGGTCGAATCTCCACTTCCGGACATGGCGTCTTTCCGCTTGAAGGATCGCGAGTCTAGCATCGGCAAATGTATGCGCAGCGTGCCTTTGCGCTCCTCACCGACGCTGCCGGGCCGGCAATCAGTGGATGAATACGGCCTTTACATGCCGTGTGCCACCATCTGCGCATGAGTACCCGTGAACGACTCCCGCCTTGGCACGAACGCCAGCGCCTGCCCAACGGGCGGGAGCTGCTGATCCGCCCCATCCGTCCCGAGGATGCGGAGCCACTGCGTGCCGGTTTCTCGTTGTTGCAGCCCAACGAGATCCGCCAGCGGTTCCTGCACTCCATGAAGGAGCTCTCGCAGGAATCGGTGGAGCGCTTCACCCGGATCCAGCCGAAGACTGAGTTCGCCCTGGTGGCCGCCGAGCCGCTGCCGCCCGGGGAAGCGTTGGTCGGCGCCGTCGCGCGCATCTCGATCGACCCCAACGGGCGCGATGCGGAGTTCGCCATCCTGGTCAGCCACTTCATCGCCGGCATGGGCCTGGGGCGCTATCTGATGACGCGACTGGTGAAATGGGCGCGCGGCAAACAGCTCGAGCGTGTCTATGGCGACGTGTTCGAGCACAACCTGCCGATGCTCTCGCTGGCCGATTCGCTGGGCTTCGTGCGCGAGTGGCAGCAGGACGGCCTCGTTCGGGTCACCCTGCAACTGACCCCGACGGACGAAGCGGCCTGACGCCCGACCCCGGACGGCTCCTGGTGCCATCGGCTAAAATGGCCGGCTGATGCCTGCCTCCCCCTCCCCCACTCCGCCGCTGCCGAAAGCGGGCCATCTGCGTGCCTGGTGGCGCGCGCCGGCGTCGCTCTCGGCCCTCGCTTTCCACATCGCCCGCGCTGCCGCCACCCATCCGGGGCCGCTGCTGGCGATCGTGCGCGACAACCAGTCCGCGCAGCAGTTGGAGGCGGATCTGCATACCCTGCTGGGTGCCAATGCGTCGCCGGGCGATCCCGAGCCGCCCGCCACCGACGCGGCATCACTGCCGGTGCTTCACTTTCCCGACTGGGAAACGCTGCCCTACGACCACTTCAGCCCGCATCCGGAAATCATCAGCCAGCGCCTGGCCACGTTGAACCGCTTGCCGCGATTACAGCGCGGGATTGTCGTCGTGCCGGTGCAGACCCTGCTGCAGCGACTGGCGCCGCTGCGCCACGTGGTCGGCGGCAGTTTCGATGTCACCGTCGGCCAGCGCCTGGACCTGGATGCCGAGCAGCGACGTTTGCAATCAGCCGGCTACCACCACGTGCCGCAGGTGCTCGACCCGGGTGACTTCGCCGTGCGCGGCGGCCTGCTGGACGTGTACCCGATGGGGGCCTCGCAGCCGTTCCGCGTGGAGCTGCTGGACGACCAGATCGACACCATCCGCGGCTTTGACCCGGAGACCCAGCGCTCCGAGGACAAGATCGATGCGGTCAAACTCCTGCCCGGGCGCGAACTGCCCCTGGACGAGGCATCACTGAAGCGCGCGCTGGACGCGCTGCGCGAGCGCTTTGATCTGGATACCCGCCGCAGCGGCTTGTACCAGGACCTCAAGGCCGGCACGGCGCCGTCGGGGATCGAGTACTACCTGCCCCTGTTCTTCGACCAGACCGCCACGCTGTTCGATTACCTCGATGAGGCGACGCTGCCGCTGCTCGGCGAAGGCGTCAACGAGGCGGCGGACGCGTTCTGGCGCCAGACCGGCGAGCGCTATGAGCAGCGCCGGCACGATCTGGAGCGACCGCTGCTGCCGCCGGACGCCCTCTACCTGTCGCCGGATGCGCTGCGCGAACGGCTCAACCAGGGCGCCCGCATCGAGGTCTGCGGCGAATCGCATCCGCAGGGTGCGCGTGCCGAAGTGCTGGCCAGCCAGCCGGCGCCCGCGCTGCCGATCAGTGCGCGCGACCAGGTTCCCGCCGGCGAGCTGAAGTCCTTCCTCGGCCATTATCCGGGCCGGGTCCTGATCGCCGCCGATTCGGCCGGCCGCCGCGAGGCGTTGCTGGAGATCCTCCGCGCTGCCGAGCTGGAGCCGGAGGTGCTGCCGGACTTCCAGGCCTTTCTGGGCAGCAACCGGATCACCACCAAGGCGCCGGCAGACAGTGCGGACGACACCCGCTTCGCCATCGCCGTGGCCCCGCTGGAAGACGGTTTCGCCCTGACCGCGCCCGCACTGGCGGTGCTGACCGAGCGCCAGCTGTTCCCCGAACGGGCGACCCAGCCGCGTCGTCCGCGTCGCGCCGGACGTGAGCCCGAAGCGATCGTCCGCGACCTGGGCGAGCTGTCCGAAGGCGCGCCGATCGTCCACGAGGACCACGGCGTAGGCCGCTACCGCGGGCTGGTGACGCTGGAGGCCGGTGGCGAGAAAAACGAATACCTGGAGATCGAGTACGCCAAGGGCGACCGCCTGTACGTGCCGGTCGGCCAGCTGCACCTGATCAACCGCTACTCGGGCGCGTCGGTGGAAACCGCGCCGCTGCACTCGCTGGGCGGGGAGCAATGGAGCAAGGCCAAGCGCAAGGCGCAGGAAAAGGTCCGCGATGTGGCCGCCGAGCTGCTGGAGATCCAGGCTCGGCGCCGGGCCCGTGCCGGACTGGCGGTCGACCTGGACCGGGCGATGTACGAGCCGTTCGCGGCCGCGTTCCCGTTCGAGGAGACCCCCGACCAGCACGCCGCGATCGAGGCGGTGTTGCGCGACCTGCAATCCAGCCAGCCGATGGATCGGGTGGTCTGCGGCGACGTCGGCTTCGGCAAGACCGAGGTCGCCGTGCGCGCCGCGTTCGCCACGGCCGCGGCCGGCAAGCAGGTCGCGGTGCTGGTGCCGACGACGCTGCTGGCCGAGCAGCACTACCGCAACTTCAGCGACCGCTTCGCCGACTGGCCATTGAAGGTGGAGGTGTTGTCGCGCTTCAAGACGCCCAAGCAGATCAAGGCGGAACTGGAAAAGACGGCCGAGGGCGGGATCGACGTCATCATCGGCACCCACCGGCTGCTCCAAAAGGATGTGCGCTTCAAGGATCTGGGCCTGGTCATCGTCGATGAGGAGCAGCGCTTCGGTGTGCGCCAGAAGGAGGCGCTGAAGGCCCTGCGCGCTAACGTCCACCTGCTGACCCTGACCGCCACGCCGATTCCGCGCACCCTCAACATGGCGATGGCGGGCCTGCGTGACCTGTCGATCATCGCCACCGCGCCGGCGCACCGGATGGCGGTGCAGACCTTCGTGGTGCCGTGGGACGACAGCCAGCTGCGCGAGGCGTTCCAGCGCGAGATCTCCCGCGGCGGCCAGGCCTACTTCCTGCACAACGACGTGGAAAGCATCGGCCGCATGCAGCGCGAGCTGGAAGCGCTGGTGCCGGAGGCGCGCATCGGTATCGCCCACGGCCAGATGCCCGAGCGCGAGCTGGAGCGGGTGATGCTGGACTTCCAGAAGCAGCGCTTCAACGTGCTGCTGTGCTCGACCATCATCGAGTCGGGCATCGACATCCCCAACGCCAACACCATCATCATCAACCGCGCCGACAAGTTCGGCCTCGCCCAGCTGCACCAGCTGCGCGGGCGCGTCGGTCGCTCGCACCACCGCGCCTATGCCTATCTGGTGGTGCCGGACACGCGCTCGATCAGCGCCGATGCGAAGAAGCGGCTGGACGCGATCGCGGCGATGGACGAACTGGGCGCCGGTTTCACCCTGGCCACCCACGACCTGGAGATCCGCGGCGCCGGCGAGCTGCTGGGCGAGGACCAGAGCGGGCAGATGGCCGAGGTCGGCTTCAGCCTCTACACCGAGCTGCTGGAGCGCGCCGTGCGCAGCATCCGCCAGGGCAAGCTGCCCGACCTGGACGCCACCGAAGAGCGCGGCGCGGAGATCGAGCTGCATGTTCCGGCGCTGATCCCGGAGGACTACCTGCCCGACGTGCACACCCGCCTGACGCTGTACAAGCGGATTTCCGGCGCCCGCGACGCGCACGATCTGCGCGAGCTGCAGGTGGAGATGATCGACCGCTTTGGCCTGCTGCCTGATCCGGCCAAACACCTGTTCGCCATCGCCGAACTGAAGCTGCAGGCCACCGAACTGGGCGTGCGCAAACTGGACATCGGTCCCACCAGCGGCCGGCTGCAGTTCGTCGAGAAGCCCAAGGTCGACCCGATGGCGGTGATCCGCATGATCCAGGGCCAGCCCAACCTGTACCGGATGGACGGCCCCGACAAGCTGCGCCTCAGCCTGGAACTGCCCGAGCCCGCGGCGCGCATTGCTGCCGCGCGCGCTCTGCTGATCTCGCTGACCCCGTCGTGATTGGCACGGCGGGCGATCCACGCCAGTAGCCGAAGCAATTCCGCCGGCGATTGTCAATCCCCACGGCGTGCTTTAAGGTCGGTTCAGCAGTGCGGGGTGATGCACTGCGCGTTCGGTGCGGAGCGTTTCCGCAACCAGGGGGAATACCAATGAACAAGACGGCACTCTTATTGCCGCTGTTGCTGATCGCCGGTGGCGCCCACGCACAGCAGGCCAACGCCTGCCCGCAGTTGGACGCCAGTACCGGCCTGGCCTGGGAGTACCGCGGCAGCAACGGCGCGGATTTCTGCCGCGCGCTGCGCGCCGACGGGTCCGAAGCGTTCGGCATGTACATCAGCAAGAAGCCGACCTTCTCGCCGCAGCGCAGCAACCGGGTGGAAAACGGCAGCATCGGCGGCCGTGAGGTCCAGTGGTACCGGGCCGAACTGGCCGGGCAGCCGGGGATCGAGGCACGCGAGACGCTGCTCAAACTCGACGACGGTCGCAGCGCGCACGTATGGATGCAGGCGCCCTCGCAGGACCAGCTGCAGCAGTCTTTCGAGCTGACCCGAGACATCGATTTCTCGACCCGCCGTACCGCCAAGGCGATTGCCGGCCAGTAGCCGCAGTTCGGGTTGGCGCTACGTCTGCCCGGGGGCCTCCGGCCTGGGCGGGCTGGTTCGGGCTATCGCTCGCGCGCGAGCAGCCCGGCGACGGCTTGGCGGTAGCGCGCCGCGATCGCGTCGGCGTCCACGTGCCGGCCGCCATCGACGACGCAGCGACCGTCCACCCAGGCCTGCCGCACCAGCGGGCGGTTGCCGCTGAATATCCAGCGATCCACCGCGTCCGCGTCGGTGGCGCCGGCAAACTGCGGCGCCTCGCCGTCCAGAACCAGCACGTCCGCGTGGGATGGATCGAGCCGGTGGCCGGTGGAATCGGATGCACTGGCCACCACGCCGCGCAGCAAGGTCTCGCCGACACTGGGCGAGTCCACGCTGACCGCGATGTTGCGTCGGCGGGTGACCAGGCGCTGGCCGTATTCGAGCCAGCGCAGCTCCTCCACCGGCGAAACGGACGAATTGGAGTCCGAGCCGACGCCCCAGCGGCCGCCGGCGTCCAGATAGTCGCGCAGCCGGAACAGGCCATCGCCGAGGTTGGCTTCCGTGGTCGGGCAGATCGCCACCGTGGCGCCGGATTTGGCCACGCCGGCAAGTTCGGCGTCGTCCAGGTGGGTGGCGTGGACCAGCGTCCAGCGCTCGTCGACCTCCGCGTTGTCCAGCAACCACTGCACCGGCCGTGATCCGCGCAGCTGCAGGCATTCCTCGACCTCGGGTAGCTGCTCGGCGATATGGATATGGATCCGGCTGTCCGTGGGCAGCGCCGCAAGCACTTCGCGCATCGCCGCTTCCGGTACCGCGCGAAGGCTGTGCAGCGCGCAGCCGATGCGCAGGCGCCCGCTCTGTTTTGCCCGCAACGTGTCCAGCAGCCGCAGATAGGCGTCCACGCTGTGGCCAAAGCGCTGCTGGCGCGGTTCCAGCGGGCGGCCGTCGAATCCGCCGGTCATGTACAGCACCGGCAACAGGGTCATGCGGATGCCAACGTCGGCCGCGGCTTCCACCAGCGCCGTGGACATCGCCGCGGGGTGCGCCCATGGCTTGCCGCCGGGGCCGTGATGCAGGTAGTGGAACTCGCACACGGTGGTGTAGCCGGCTTCCAGCATCTCGGCATACAACTGCGCGGCGACGGCGTAGAGCGATTCGGGGGTGAACCGGTCGGCGAAGCGGTACATCGTTTCGCGCCAGGTCCAGAAAGAATCGGCCGGGTCGGTCTGCGCCTCGGCCATCCCCGCCATCGCGCGCTGGAAGGCGTGCGAATGCAGGTTCGCGATGCCCGGCACCACGCGCTGCGGCGAGCTCGACACGTGGCGTCGCGCGGTTTCGCCCGCACGGGATCCAGTCTGCGGCAGCGGTCCATCGCGCCAACCCTCGGGGTGCCAGATCCTGGCCGTCGCATTGCTGTTCATCGCCTGATTGTCGCCCGCTGCGGCGGCGCTGGCGACCCGCCCCGGCGACCGGTCTGGCAGGCAAGGGCGTGTTCTCTACAATGACCGGATGACGATTTCCACTGAAACCAACGACCTCCGCGCCGCGAAGCCGGCCGCCAGCGACGCCCCGGGCGCCGCCAACGAACGCTGGGACGGCCTGATCCTGGGTGCGTCGCTGGCGACGCTCGACTGCGCCGACGGTTACGGCGAGGTCCGCAACGCCGCGCTCGGCTGGCGCGACGGACTGATCACCTACGTCGGTCCGCGCGATGGCCTGCCACGCGCGCCCGAAGCGCTGGCGCACGATGTCATCACCACCGACGGCTGGATCACCCCGGGCCTGGTCGACTGCCACACCCATCTGGTGTTTGCCGGCGATCGCGCGCGCGAGTTCGAGTTGCGCCTGCAGGGCGCCAGCTACGAGGAAATCGCCCGCGCCGGCGGGGGCATCCTGTCCACGGTGGAAGCGGTGCGCGCCTGCGATGAAGACGAGCTGCTGCGGCAGTCGCTGCCCCGCGCGCGCGCCCTGCTCGCCGACGGCGCGACCACGCTGGAGATCAAGTCCGGCTATGGGCTGGACTTCGAAGGCGAGCGCCGGATGCTGCGCGTGGCGCGCCGGATCGGGGAGGAACTGGGCATCGGCGTGCGCACCACCTACCTGGCCGCGCACGCGCTGCCCGCCGAGTACAGGGAGCAGGCCGACGCCTACATCGAGGAAGTGGTCCAGTGGCTGCCCAGGCTGCACGCCGAGGGGCTGGTGGATGCGGTGGATGCGTTCTGCGAGGGCATCGGTTTCACGCCGGCGCAGACGCGCCGCGTGTTCCAGGCCGCGCGCGCGCTGGATCTGCCCGTCAAGCTGCACGCTGACCAGCTCAGCGACTTGAGTGGCGCGGCGCTGGTGGCCGAATTCGGCGGTCTGTCAGCCGACCATGTCGAGCACACCAGCGAGGAGAGCGTGCGCGCGATGGCCGCCGCCGGCGTGGTCGCCGTCCTGCTGCCTGGCGCGTTTCATGTCTTGCGGGAAACCCGGCTGCCGCCGCTGGCCTCGTTCCGGGAACACGGCGTGGCCATGGCGATCGCGACCGACTGCAACCCCGGCACCTCGCCGTTGCTGTCGCTGCGCCAGGCGATCCAACTGGCCTGCACCCACTTCCGCCTCACGCCGCAGGAGGGCCTTCGCGGGGCGACCGTCAACGCTGCGCGCGCGCTGGGGCTGGACGATCGCGGCGCGCTGCGGGTGGGCATGCGTGCCGACTTCGTGCGCTGGAAGATCCGCCATCCGGCCGAACTGGGCTACTGGCTGGGCGGTGACCTCGCCGGCGGCGTCTGGATCGGTGGCCAACGCGTGCATCACCGGTAACGCCGAGCCGCCCGATTACGGCACTATCGAGCTCTCGTTACCCCCGCCGCACAGACCTGCGGACCCACTGGAGAGATCATGCATCGCACCCTGCCCGTCCTGCTGCTCGCACTCGTTCCCGCCCTCGGTTTCGCCCAGTCGACCTCGCAGCCGAGCGCCACCGACGCCGCCCGCGCGCTGGCCCAGGATGCGGTGATCGTGGACACCCACATCGACGCGCCCGGCATGCTGACCGATCGCTGGATGGACCTGGGTAGCGATGCGCCAGGGCGCGAGTTCGACTATCCCAAGGCCCGCGCCGGCGGTCTGGACGTGGGTTTCATGTCGATCTACACCTCGGCCAAGCAGGACGAGGACGGCGTCGCCTGGCAGGCCGCCAACGAGATGATCGACTCGGTCGAGGCGCTGGTCCAGCGCCATCCCGACCGGTTTGCGCTGCTGCACTCGCCCGGCGACGTCGAGCGTCTGCGCCAGGGCGCGCGCGTGCTGCTGCCGTTGGGCATGGAAAACGGCGCGCCCATCGGCGACGACCTGGCCAACCTGCAGTTCTTCTTCGATCGCGGCGTGCGCTACATCACCCTGGCCCACAGCGCGGCCAACCGGATCGCCGACTCCTCCTACGCCATCGATCGCAAATGGAACGGCCTGAGTCCGTTCGGGCGGCAGGTCGTGGCCGAGATGAACCGGCTGGGGATCATGGTCGACGTCTCCCACGTCTCCGATGAAGCCGCCCGCCAGGCCATTGAACTGAGCACGGTGCCGGTGATCGCCAGCCACTCCGCGTTCCGCCATTTCACCCCGGACTTCGAGCGCAACATCAGCGATGAGCTGGCCAAGGCCATTGCCGCCAAGGGCGGCGTGGTCCAGATTCCCTTCGGCACGGCGTTCGTCGATCCCCAGGGTGCGGCCGACACGCAGGCCCACTTCCGCGCCATCAACGACTTCAACCAGCGCAACGCCGAGCTGCGGGCGGCCGGCAAGCCGGAGCTCGACCGGGAGACGTTCAACCGCGAATGGTCGCAGGCGCACCCCGCGCCCCAGACGCCGATCGAGGCCGTGCTGGACCAGATCGACTATGCGGTGCAGCTGATCGGGATCGACCACGTGGGCATCGGCTCGGACTTTGACGGCGTCGATGGCGAGTTGGCCGATGGTCTGCGCACGGTCGCCGACTTCCCCAACCTGATCAGCGGGCTGCAGGCCCGTGGCCACAGCGATGCGGACATCCGCAAGATCCTCGGCGGCAACCTGTTGCGGACCTGGGCCGCGATCGAGGCCGGTGCCCGCTAGCGCAACCGGTTTCACGAGCACCTGAAACAATCGGCCCAAAAGGAAAGCCCCGCATTCGCGGGGCCTCTGCTCACAACGGCATGGCGCCGGTGTTTATTCCTTGGCGACGGTCTTCTTGGCGACGACCTTCTTGGTCGTTGCCTTGCTCGCGGCCTTGCTGGCGGAAGTCTTCTTCGCTACCGGCGCGCTGGCGGTGCCGGCGGCCTTGGATACGGCCGAGCGGGAGTTGCCGTAGCTGGAGTTGAAGCGCTTGCCCTTGGCGGTCTTGCGGTCGCCTTTGCCCATGATTTTGCTCCCGGTTGGGTGTTGATACGATTGAAAAACCCGCACCTCAGGCGTGATCACCGGCGCATGCTGCCGGCGCCACGCGTGGCGCGGGAACCGCCAAATCTTAACATGGGCGTCCGCCCGGCCGTCTGCCTAGTGGTGGCAGCAGGCGTCGTGCACGTGTCCGTGGTTCAGCCGCAGATTGATCACATGCGCCACGCCCACCAGCGTGCCGCCAAACGTCATGGCAACGGCGTGCGGTACAACGCTGGCGTGCAGCGGGTGGTACAGCACCGCCGCCCAGAGCACACCCAGGCCCGTCAACAACAGCCACAGCGCCCGCGCGACACCGTGCCTCCGGTAGCCCTGGACGAGGCTGAATACGCCCAGCAAAGTGGCAAACAGCACGAACGCCTGCTCGAACCGCTCGCTGCCCAGGCTCATCAACCCGACCGCCGGAAGCAACGCGATGGCGACAGGAAGCAGCGCGCAGTGCACCGCGCAGATGATGGAACCCGATGCGCCAAGGCGGTCGAGCAAACGCTGGTTACGCGGGGACATCAGGACACCTTCGATGGATGCATGACTTGTGGGGACTTGCCGACAGATTGGAATAATATAACATTCCGATCCCGTGCCGCTACTTTTGCAGGATGTCCGTGTCCCCCGCTTTCCAGAAGTCTCCGTTTTCGTTGCAGCCCAATCTTCTCGCCCGTGCATTGCTGTCAGCGCTGCTGGTCACGCCAGCGGCGTTTGCCGCCGGCGTCGATTCGGCATCCATGCAGGCGCACGATCCGGACTATGAGCCGGTCGACCTGAGCGCGGTCCAGGTGCGGGCATCCATCCTGCCCGGCACGGTCGAGGACCTGGCCCGCCCGGTGGAGGTCCTCGCCGGTGAACGGCTGGACGCGGCCAAGGCCAGCTCGCTGGGGGAGACGGTCAATAAGCTGCCCGGCGTGCAGTCGTCCTATTTCGGTCCCGGCGTCGGCCGCCCGATCGTGCGCGGCTTTGACGGCGCGCGGGTCCAGGTGCTCAGCGACGGGCTGGGTTCGGGCGATGTGTCCACGGTCAGCGCCGACCACGCGGTCAGCATCGAGCCCTTCCTGGCCAACCAGATCGAGGTACTGAAGGGACCGTCCACCCTGCTCTACGGCAGCGGCGCCATCGGTGGCGCGGTGAACGTGATCGACGGGCGCATCCCCGAGGCGGCCACCGACGAGCCGCTGCAAGGCCGGGCGGAACTGCGGGCCGGCACGGTCAACGACGAGAAGACCGGCATGCTGCGGCTGGACGGCACCTCCGCCTCGGGCCATTTGGTGTTCCACTTCGATGCGTTGCACCGGGAGACCGGCGATTACGCCATCCCCGGGTTTGCCGAGAGCGCCCGCCAGCTGGCCGCCGAGGGCGAGACTCCCGATCCCGCCACCTCAGGAACGCTGGCCAACAGCGCCCTGCGCACCGACAGTGGCGCGCTGGGGCTGTCCTGGGTCGGCGAGCGCGGCTTCGCGGGCGTGGGCTACTCGCTGTTCAACACCCGCTACGGCGTGCCGGGCCATTCCCACGACGATGGTGACGGTCATGGCCACGACGCGGGCGATGGCCACGACCATGGCGATGACGCCCATGGGGATGACACCCACGGGGATGACGCCGTGCACATCCTGATGGACCAGCGTCGCACCGAAGTGCGCGCCGGCTTGGACGAACTGGGCGTGTTCGAGACCCTGCGGATCAAATTCGCCGACACCCGCTACACCCACACCGAGTTCGAGGGTGAGGCGATCGGCACGGTGTTCGACAACAGCAGCAAGGAAGCGCGGCTGGAACTGGTCCACCAGCCCTGGGCCGGCTGGCGCGGCGCGTTCGGCGTGCAATGGGCGCACCGGAAGTTCGACGCCGTCGGCGCGGAAGCGTTCGTGCCGGGCACCGAAGGCAACGACACCGGCCTGTTCTGGATCGGCGAGCGCCGCAGCGGCGACTTCAAGTTCGAACTGGGCGCGCGGCATGACCGCAACACCATCGATGCGGTGCCGCAGCCGCTCGCGCCGCTGCGGGCCAGCTCGCGAAAGTTCGAAGCGCTGAGCGGGTCCGCGGCGGTGCAGTGGGAGCTCAGCGACCGGTTCCACGCCTCCCTCGGGCTGGACCGCTCCCAGCGGGTACCGACCGCCGAGGAGCTGTTTTCCAACGGCCTGCATGTCGCCACCGGAACCGTGGAGGTCGGCGACGAGACCCTCGGCGTGGAAACCGCGAACCGGCTCGAGCTGGGACTGCGCTGGCACGGTGAGCGCATCGATCTGGGCGCGGCGGTGTACGGCATCCGTTATGCGGACTTCATCTACCAGGCCAGCCCGACGTCGCTGGACGACCCCGGCAGTGCGCTGTTGGACGGTGGCGTGCCGGTGCGCCTGTGGAACCAGGCCGATGCCCGCTTCCACGGCATGGAGGCGGACGCCACCATCGCGCTGGTCGACAATGACCGTGGCGCGTGGGACCTGCGGGTGTTCGGGGATATCGTGCGCGGCAGGCTCGCGTCCGGTGGCCGAGAGCGCGACGTGGACGTGGAGGTTTTCCACGGCGGGCACGTGCACCGGCACGCGGCGCGGATCAGCGAGCAAGGCAACCTGCCGCGCCTGGCGCCGGCGCGGCTGGGCAGTGAGCTGTCCTGGAGCAACGGCACGTGGCGCGCGTCGCTGGGCGCGGTGCGCTACCTGAAGCAGGACCGGGTCGCGACCAACGAAACGACAACGCCCGGCTACACGCTCGTCGACGCCCACCTGGCCTGGCACCGCGACACCCCGTCGGGCAACGCCTGGGAGGTGTTCGTCGACGGCAGCAACCTGCTCGACCAGGAAGCCCGCCCACACACCTCGTTCCTGAAGGACCTGGCGCCGCTGCCGGGGCGCGGCATCGCTTTCGGGGTGCGCGCGTTCTTCTGAGCGACGCCTAGAGCGCGCGCGCCATGTACAAGGCGCCGTCCCCGTACTGCCGGACCTTGCGCGCCAGGTCCGGCGCCACGTCCAGCGACCGGAAACCCATCCGCTGCCAGAACCCGGCAGCACCGGGCACGGCCACCAGCTCGGCGCTCAGCAGGCCGCCGCGCCGGCCCGCCTCCAGGGCGGCGTCCACCAGCCGTCCTCCGAGTCCGGTGCCCTTGGCGCGGGCGGAGACCGAGAGATCGTGCACGTACAGGAGCCGTGGGCCGTCAGATGGCGGCGGCGAGAGCACGGTGTCGACCGCGGGCGGGCGTCGGCTGAGCCAGGGATGGGCAAGGATGTACCCCATCGCAAGCTGATCGGCCTCGGCGAGATGGCAACACCCTGCGGCGATGCGCAGGCGGCTGGCAAATGCCGGAAGCGAATCACGCAATGCCGGCGTGTAGCTTTCCGTCTGCAGCGCGAAGACGGCTGGCAGGTCATCCTCTCGCAGGGCTCGCAGCGACGCATGCATGTTCGCCGCCTACCTGCCTGCCGCGCGGACGCACTCCGCGCACAGGCCGTGCACTTCCAGGATCTGCGCCCGCGGCACGAACCCCAGCCCGCGCGCGCGGGATTCCAGCGCCTCCACGATGGTGTCGTCCTCAAGTTCCGTGGCCGACTGGCAGCCGTCGCAGATCAGGAAGGGCACCGCGTGCTGCTCGCCGCCGGGATGGTGGCAGCCGACAAACGCGTTGACCGAGGCCAGCTTGTGGATGAAGCCGTGCTCGAGCAGGAAATCCAGCGCGCGATACACCGTCGGCGGTGCCGCGGCATCGTGGGTGGCCTTCATCCGGTCCAGCAACTCGTAGGCCTTCAGTGGCCGCTCGGCATCGGCGATCAGGCGCAGGGCATGGGAGCGGATCGGCGTCAGGCGCAGGCCGCGCTGCGCGCACAATCGCTCCACCTCGAGCACGAAGGCGTCGCCATCATGGACGTGGTGCTGCGGATCGGTGCAGTCGTGGACAGGGCTCATGTCGTCGGTGCGGCCTGCAACGGGCGCGGCAAGCGCGCCCTTGCGACCGGTCTAATCCTCCAGCGGGATCCTGGCAAGCGCCGCGTCGATGCGGCGCACCGCTTCGGCCTGGCCGGCCAGGTAAACGGTGTGGGAAATGTCGGGGCTGACCTGGGTGCCGGTCATCGCGACGCGCATCGGCTGGGCGACCTTGCCCATGCCCAGCTCCAGCGCGGCAGCGGTGTCGTGCAGCGCGGCGTTGATCGCCTCCGCATTCCAGTCCGCCAGCGCGGCCAGGCGGGCGCGGGCGTCCTCCAGCGGCGCGCGCGCGGCGGACTTGAGGTGCTTGGCCACGGCGGCTTCGTCGTAGGCGGTCAACGGACCGAACCAGACCGCCGCGCGCTCGGCCATGTCCTTGAGCGTCTGCACGCGGTCGCGCAGGGCCAACACGATGTCGACCGCGGCCGGTCCGTTGGCCAGGTCGTAGCCCGCCTGCTGCAGGTGCCACTGCAGGTGCACCGCCACCGCCGCGGGGTCATCGGTCTTGAGGTACTGCTGGTTGAGCCAGCCCAGCTTGGCCATGTCCAGCCGCGACGCACTGGCGTGGACGTTCTTGAGATCGAACAGGGAGGTCATCTCCTCGACCGAGAAGATTTCCTGATCGCCGTGCGACCAGCCCAGGCGCACCAGGTAGTTCAGCAGCGCGTGCGGCAGATAGCCGGCGTCGCGGTAATCCATGACGTCGGCCGCGCCGGTCCGCTTGGAGAGCTTGGCCCCGTCCGGGTCCAGGATCATCGGCAGGTGCGCGAAGTGCGGCACCTCGACGTCCAGGGCGCGGTAGATGTTGATCTGGCGCGGGGTGTTGTTGACGTGGTCATCGCCGCGCACGACATCGGTGATGCGCATGTCCATGTCATCGACCACCACCGCGAAGTTGTAGGTCGGGTAGCCGTCGGAGCGGAAGATCACCAGATCGTCCAGCTCGCTGTTGGCGATCTCGATACGGCCCTTGACCTTGTCCTCCCAGGCGACCACGCCGTCGAGCGGGTTGCGGAAGCGGATCACCCGGTTGGGGTCCTCGCGGAACCCCGCGTTCCGGTCGCGGTAGGCGCCGTTGTAGCGCGGCTTGGTGCCGGCCTTCATCGCCGCCTCGCGCATCGCGTCCAGTTCCTCGCGGGTCTCGTAGGCGTAGTACGCGTGGCCGGCCGCCACCAGCTGCTCGGCGACCTCGCGGTAACGCTCCAGTCGCTGGGTCTGGTAGACCGGCGCACCGTCGTAGTCCAGGCCCAGCCAGTCCATGGCCTGCAGGATCGCGTCGATCGCCGCCTGCGTGCTGCGCTCGCGGTCGGTGTCCTCGATGCGCAGGACGAACTCGCCGCCGCGGTGGCGCGCCTCCAGCCAGCAGTACAGGGCGGTGCGGGCACCGCCGATGTGCAGGTATCCGGTCGGGCTGGGAGCAAAGCGGGTGCGGCAGGTCATGCGGTCAGGCTCGTGCGGGTGGACCGGTGATGGTACCGCGCCGGCCGTTCCCCGGCCGTTCCCCGGCCGATCAGCCGGCGTCGGAATCGGTACCCTCGCCGCCCGTCAGCGGGCTTTGCGCGTCGAAGGCCAGGGTCGCGATCACCCCGAACTCGCGTCCGGGCTGGACCGACACGCTCCAGCCGTACAGCGCGCACAGCCGGCGCACGATCGACAGGCCGATGCCGCCGCCGTGGGTGTGGCCGGCATGGGTGCCGCGGTAGCCACGCTGGAAGATGCCGGCGGCGTCCTCGGCGCTGAGGCCAGGGCCGGAATCGATCACCTGCACCGCGCCGTCCAGCATGCGCACGATGACCTCGCCCTCGGTGGTGTACTTGACCGCGTTGCCGATCAGGTTGCCCAGCGCCACGGCGACCGCCGCCTCGGGCGCATCCACCACCAGCGGGCCGGTGTTGTCCTCCAGCCGCAGCACCAGCGGCTTGCCGGCCAGCTGGGTGCGATGCACGTCCAGCGACTGCGCCGCCAGCCTGGCGACGTCGGTCGCGCCGTGGCCGCGCTCGTTGCGCGACAGCAGCAGCAGCGCACTGATCAGGTCGGTGCACTGCTGCTCGGCGCGCTGGATGCGCATCAGCCGCATGCGGGTCTTGTCGTCCAGCTGCGGGTTGGACAGCAGCAGTTCGACCGCGCCGCGGATCACCGCCAGCGGCGTGCGCAGTTCGTGGCTGACGTCGGCGTTGAACTCGCGGTCGCGCTGGACCACCTCGGTGAGCCGGCCGGCGTAGTCGTCCAGCGCCTCGGCGAGCTGGCCGACCTCGTCGTCGGGAAAATGATCGGCCAGGGACTCGGCAGCGGCGCTGCGGCCTGACTCCTTGAGCCGCTTGGCCAGCTCCGATACCGGGCTCATCACCCGCGAGGCCGACCACCAGCCCAGCACCAGCGACAGCAGGGTGAACACCAGCACGGACGCGTACAGGGCGTGGTTGAACCGCTCCTCGCTGCGCATCGACGGAGTCATGTCGTAGGCGAGGAAGAACCACGCCTGCGGCGTCTTGCGCACGGCCAGTTTGTAGGCGAACTCGGTACCGTCCGGGTCGGTGCCGACCATGCCGGTGATGCCGTCCGACAGCGCGTACCACTCCGGCCGGCTCAGGCGCACCGACTCGAACTTGTCGGGCGTATAGACGTAGGCGCGGACCTGGTCAAAGGGGAACTCGCGGTTGTTGGGGTCCACCTCAAACTGGTGCGCGGCGTTGGCGAGGTTGCGGTTCATCACATCCTCGATCAACTGGTTCTCCACCCGCGCCCGGGTCCAGTTGGTCGCCCACGCAAACAGCAGGGTCAGGCTGAAACCCAGCAACACGAACGACAGGATGATGCGGCTGCGCAGCCGCCGCCGGTAGCGCATACGCCGGCTGGGGGCGGGGCCGCCGGTCGCCGCCGCCTTGGGAACCTCAGCTTTCGGCATCGAGCTCGGCGATCCGGTAGCCGATGCCGTGGCGGGTGTGGATCAGCGAGGTCGGAAACGGCTTGTCGACCACCGCGCGCAGGCCGTGGATGTGCACGCGCAGGCTGTCGGAGTCCGGCAGTTCCTCCCCCCAGACCCGCGTTTCCAGCTCCTGGCGGGTGACCACCGCCGGCGAGGACTCCATCAGCGACTGCAGGATCTTCAGCCCGGTCGGATTGAGCTGGAGCAGTTTGCCCTGGCGCCGCACTTCCAGCGTGTCCAGGTTGTATTCCAGGTCGGCGGCGGTCAACACGCGGGTCTTGACCCCGCGTCCGCGGCGCGCGAGCGCGTTCAGCCGGACCTCCACTTCCTGCAGCGCGAAGGGTTTGATCAGGTAGTCGTCGGCGCCCGAATCGAACCCGGCCAGCTTGTTGTCCAGGGTGTCGCGCGCGGTCAGCATCAGCACGGGGGTCTGCTTGCGCGCCTCGTTGCGCAGCTTGCGGCAGACCTCCAGGCCATCGATGCCGGGCAGGTTGAGGTCGAGCACGATGGCGTCGAAATCGTGCACAACGGCGAGGTGCAGGCCGGTGATGCCGTCGGCGGCAAAGTCGACCGTGTGGCCGCGGTCTTCGAGGAAGTCGCCAAGGTTGGCGGCAATGTCCTGGTTGTCTTCAATGACGAGGATGCGCATGGAGTCTTCCTGTGTGGGATGACGCCGGCCGGGGCCGCGTCGGAACCGGACGGACGATTGAAAATCGCCCGGCGCGGTGGATCGCCCGATTCTGCCAGACTGGGGCGGTGGACAACGTCACGGCGCGCGCCGGCATCCACCCGTGCGACGCCGCGTCAGCGTCGCTGCAGCCGCCAGCAGCGGTGGATCCGGGTGTTGCGGGCAAAATCCGGCGGGATAGTCTGCGCGCTGATCTCCTCGCAGGAGGCAAATTCCGCCACCGCCGCCTCGTCCAGACGGAAGCGGCGGAAGTTGTTGGAGAAGTACAGCACGCCGTCGCGCGCCAGCCGATCGACCGCCGCACGCAGCAGCCGGACGTGGCTGGCCTGGATGTCGAAATCGTCCGCGCGCTTGGAGTTGGAAAAGGTCGGCGGGTCGCAGAACACCAGGTCGTACTCGGCCTGGTCGGCCTCCAGCCAGGCCATGGCGTCGGCCTGCACGAGCCGATGCCGTGCGCCGCCCATGCCGTTCTCGGCCAGGTTGTCGGCGCACCATTGCAGGTAGGTCGGCGACAGGTCGACGGTGGTGGTCTGGCGGGCGCGGCCGACGGCGGCGTGCATGGTGGCGGCGCCGGTGTAGCCGAACAGGTTCAGGAAGCGGGTGTCCTCGGCCTCGGCCGCGATCCGCAGGCGCAGGGGCCGGTGGTCGAGGAACAGACCGGTGTCGAGATAGTCGAACAGGTTCACCCGCAGGCGGGCATCGCCTTCGCGCACGGTCAGGTACTCGCCGCGCTGGTCGAAACGGCCGTACTTGGAGCCGCCCTTGCCGCGCGAACGTGTTTTCAGAGCCACGTGCTCACGCGGCACGTCGAAGACCTCGCGCGCGGCGGCCAGCAACTCGTTCAGGCGCCGGCGCTGCAGGGGTTCGGGAATGTCGTCGGGCGCCGCGTATTCCTGCACGTGGAGGAAGGTGCGCGGCGATTCCTCGTCGGTCTGGTAGACGTCGATCGCGGCGGAATACTCCGGCAGGTCGGCGTCGTAGGCGCGGAAGCAGGTCACCGCCTCGCGCTGGCGCCAGGCCTTCAGCTTGCGCAGGTTCTTGCGCAGGCGGTTGGCGACCATCTGCGCGCCCTCGGCCAGTGCCGGCGCTTCTTCGCCGGTTTTGCGTTCACGCTGTTGCGGTGCCACCGGGTCAACGGTGATCAGGGTGCACTCGATCGCGCCGTTGAACATCTGGTACTTCTTGAGTGCGCGCAGGCCGGTAGCGTGGGCCAGCTCGGCGTCACCGCACAGCAGGCTGGCCCGCCAGTCCGGCACCGCGCGCTTGAGCGCATCGCCGAGCGCGCGGTACAGCGCCGGATCGGCGGCCAGGCGCAGGTCGTAGGGCGGGTTGCAGACCACCAGTCCGCCGGGGGCGGCGTTCGCATCCGGGTCGACCTCCGGCCGGGGGAGCACGGGGATCGATCCCAGGCGCAGCCCTTCCACCGCGGCGGCTTGCCACTGGATCACCCCGGCCAGTCCGGCCAGGACCTCGTTCTCCTGCGCGGCGGCAATCGCATGCGGATCGCGGTCACGGCCGAAGAACACCGGCCGCAGCGCCGCGCGTCCGGCGAGCTCGCGCTGGCGCGCGTCATCGTGCAGCGACTGCCAGGCGTCCGGGTCGAAGCCCTTCCAGCGGGTCGGGGCGAAGCCGCCGTGGCGCAGCAGGCCGGGGGCAACGTCGGCGGCCATCAGCGCGCCCTCGATGACCAGCGTGCCGCTGCCGCACATCGGGTCGAGCAACCCGCCGCCGCCGGCGTAGACCTGCGGCCAGCGGCCGCGCATCAACACACCCGCGGCCAGGTTTTCCTTCAACGGTGCCTCGCCCTGCTGCTGGCGCCAGCCGCGTCGGTGCAGGGGGCCACCGCCCAGGTCGATGGACACGATCGCGCGGTCCTTGCGCACCACCAGATTGATGCGCACATCCGGCGTATCCACATCCACGCTGGGGCGCATGCCGGTGGCCTCGCGCATCACATCCACGATCGCGTCCTTGACGCGCTGGGCGGCGAAGCGGGCGTGGGTCAGGCCGGTTCCCGACACGTGCGCATCGACCGCGATGGTGTCGCCTTCGCCGAGTTGCGCGGGCCAGTCGATCGCGGCCACGCCGGCGTACAGGGCCTGCTCATCGGCGCAATCGAAATCGGCGATCGGCCACAACACGCGACTGGCCAGGCGCGACCACAGCACCGCGCGTTGCGCATCCAGCAAGCTGCCTTCGACATTCACCCCGGCCATGGTCGCCGTCGCCCGCGCGCAACCCAGCGCGAGCATCTCCTCGGCCAGCAGGTATTCCAGGCCCTTGCCGCAACTGGCGAAAAACTTCATTGCGCGTCCCCGCGCTCGTTCGACGGTTCCAGGCTCGACAGCAGGCCCATGAACGCATCGGCACTGGCCTGCACGTGGCGGGAAAGCCGGTGATCGTCATCGACCAGCAACAGGCGGGCGCGGCGCTTCTGCGCCCAGCCGACGACGTCCGCGGCCGGAATCAGCTCATCGTCCCAGCCGTGCAGGATGCTCAGCGGCACATCGGCGGCATCGATGGGATGCGCCTGGTTCATGCGGATCGGCGGCGCCATCAGGAACAGGCCGGCCACCGGAACCTGCAGGGACGCGTGCGCGGAGATGAACGCACCGAGGCTGGATCCGGCCAGCACGACCGGCCCACGCGCGGCGGCGGCGCGGGTCAGTTCCACCAGCCGCTGCAGGCGCTGCGGCACATCGCCCAGCGGGCTGATGTCGGCGCAGGCGTCCAGGTCGGTGTAATCGGGTCGCTCGCAGGTCCAGCCGAGCTCCGCGGCCGCGTGCGCGAGGGCGGTGACCTTGGTCGCGTCGGGGCCGCTTTCAAAGCCGTGGGAAAGGATGCAGTGTCCGCGCATGGTGAATCCGGAAGTAAAAACGCACGGCGGCGACGGCGTGGCGGGCACGGCGCGCGCAGCGGTGGCTGGGGCCCGCGATGCTAGCATCCGGGCCATGCCCACCGAGCCTGACGCCGCCGCTGCCGGCCCCTCCATTCACCCAGCGCCGCTGCCCTATCAGGCGCGATTGGCCCGGCGGGATCCCGTCGCAATCGACCTGGTGGTGATCCACTGCACGGAGCTGCCCGACCTGGCCATGGCGCGCGAATACGGGGAGCGTGTGGTTTATCCGGAATCGGGCACGGGCAACAGCGGCCACTTCTACATCGACCGCGACGGCACGGTCCACCAGTACGTCGACCTCGACCGCATTGCCCACCACGTGCGCGGCGTCAATCAGCGCTCGGTCGGCATCGAGCTGGTCAACAGCGGGCGCTACCCCGATTGGCTCGATTCGCGCCACCAGGCGATGGACGAAGCCTATCCGCCGGCGCAGATAGCTGCGCTGATCGCGCTGCTGGACTGGCTGGCCGGCAGCATGCCCTCGCTGCGATGGATCGCCGGCCACGAGGACCTGGATACGGAACTGGCCGTGGCGAGCGACGATCCCGGCCTGCGCGTGCCGCGCAAGCGCGATCCGGGACCGCGGTTCCCGTGGGCGGACGTGCTCACGGTCACTTCGCTGGAACGGCTGCCCGGCTGAGCGCTGGCCGGTGCCTTTGCCCGGCCTGTATCGCACGACCGGCACGGCCGGCCACGTGCCACCGGCGGCTATAATTGCCGGTCACCCGTATTGGTCCGCCGCATGACGCCCCCCGTTTCCGAGCTGATCGACCTGCTCTCGCTGGAGCGCCTCGAGGACAACCTGTTCCGCGGCCAGAGCCGCGACATCGGCACCAAGTACGTGTTCGGTGGCCAGGTGCTCGGCCAGGCCCTGTCGGCCGCCCGCGCCACCCTGGCGGAGACGCGCGGGGCCCATTCGCTGCACGCCTACTTCCTGCGTGCCGGCGACATCAAGGCGCCGATCGTCTACCAGATCGACCGCACCCGCGACGGCGGCAGCTTCTCGGTCCGCCGGGTGACCGCGATCCAGCACGGCCAGGTGATTTTTTTCATGGCGGCGTCCTTCCAGGCCAAGGAGCCCGGTGCCCAGCACCAGTCCTCGATGCCGTCGGTGCCCGTGCCCGAGGACATCGAGCCCTCGCCGTCGGTGCCCGACAAGGTCATGGCCACGCTGCCCGACAAGATCCAGCGCTGGCTGTCGCGCGAAGGGCCGTTCGAGTTCCGTCACGTCTATCCGCGTGACGAGCTCAACCCGCCCAAGCGGCCGCCGCAGCAGCAGGTGTGGTTCCGCCTGACCGACCGGGTCGGCGACTCCCCTGACCTGCATCAGGCCCTGCTGGCGTACGCCTCCGACTTCCAGCTGTTGGGCACGGCGACCTATCCGCACGGCATCAGCTACTACCAGCCCAACGTGCAGATGGCCTCGCTGGACCACGCGCTGTGGTTCCACCGCCCGTTCCGCGCCGACGACTGGCTGCTGTACTCCATCGACAGTCCCAGCGCGCAGAGTTCTCGCGGCCTGGCCCGCGGCCAGATCTATTCGCGCGACGGCGTCCTGATCGCCAGCACGGCGCAGGAAGGCCTGATCCGCGTGGTACCCGATGCCTCCGACGCCGCGACGCATGTCCCGGCGCGGAGCTGAGCCCCCGCCATGCGCAAGGTATTCAGCAGCCACCGGCTGGAAAACACCGAAGGCGTCGCCGAACTGCTGCGCCAGGCCGGGATCGAGGTGCGCATCCTCAATGGCCGCTCCTACAAGGGCAACCGCCGCCGGACCTTCAGCTATTCCGATCCGTCCGCGCCGGTATCGGAAGCCTGGGTAGTGCGTTCCGATGACCAGCGCCTGGCCCGCGAGATCCTCCGCGAGGCCGGCCTGATCGATACCACGCGGCCGAGCGACGGCTACACCACGCCCACCTTCCGCAGCGAAGTGGAACTGGCACAGGCGCGTTCACCGGCGCGCAAGAAGCTGTTGCGGATCAAGCTGGGCGTGCTGGCGCTGATCGTGGCGGTGGTGGTCGCCGGTGGCATGCACACCCTGAACCAGCCGCCCGTGCCGGCGGCCACGCCGGAGCCGGTCAGACTGGTCGACGCGCAGTTTGCCTCGCCGCCGTTTGATGGAACCATTGCGGCGACATTGGCACCCGTCGCGCGCGCGGTATTCCTATCCAACCTGGGCGAGGTGGATACGCCCGTGGCCTGCCTTGGGGTGGATGGCGGCGATGCGCCGGCCGCACTGATCAGCGAGCTGGCAGGCGCGCAGCCGGGGCTGGCATTGGTGCCGGCGACCGCGTGCCAAGAGGTCCCCGACGAGGACAAGGGCAGCTACGAGCGCGCCACCGGACGGGCAGCGACGATGGTGGACGTGCATGTGTTCCGACCGTCGGCGCCGGAGCACGGCTCCGTGGAGGTCAGCGCGTACCACCACCGCGGCCAGGCCACCTACCTGACGCTGGAGGTGGCCCGCCGGGACGACCGCTGGCAGGTGACCAAGGTCATCAAACGCGTGGAAAGCCGCGGCCTGATGGGGTTTTGACCTCGGTCAGCGGCCGCGACGCGGAGCGAGGTCCGCGCGGGTGAGATAACCGTCGCGATCCTCGTCCAGGAAGGCGAAGACCTTTTCCTTGCCCGGCCAGGCCGCCTCGTATTCGGCGCGACTCAGGCGCCCGTCGCCATTGCTGTCGGCTTGCTTGAAGCGCTGGTCGAAGCGCTCGTCTGCCTTGCGGGTGAATTCGGCGCGGCGGCGCTCGGCGTCGGCCAGCAACTCGCTGCGTACCAGGTAGCCGTCCTTGTTGGTATCGATCCCGGCAAAACGCTCGGCCAGTCGCGAGCCCTCTGCTTCCAGCTTGCTGATGCGGCCGTCACCGTCGCTGTCCAGCGCGATGTAGCGGGTAATCGCGCCGTGGCCACCCCAATGGCCCATGCCGCCGGACCGGTGACCACCACCGGCACCGCGGCGCCCGCGCTGGCCGTGCTTGCGTTGCAATTCGCTGCGCTGCAGCTTGCCGTCGCTGTTGCTGTCCAGGCGGTCGAAGTGCTCTGCCAGGCGCGGGTGGCTGGCCGCTTCGCTGCGATCGATCACGCCATCCTTGTTGGTATCCAGGGTGAGCCAGCGGTCATGGCGGGGGCTTTCGTTACCGGTCTTGCCGGTCGCCGTCGCCTGTGGCTCGGCCAGCGCGGCGCCCGCCACCAGCATTGCCACGGCGAGGGCGGACATCCGGATCATTGGGTGCTTCATGCGGGTTCTCCTGCATCGGTGCCAATACGGCACGGTCGCAGGGATCAACGTGCCACCCCCACCGGCGTTGACCCGCGACCGGAACCGCAGATGAACATGGTGGGCATCGCTGCCGCCGCGCGCCATGCGCCCGCGGCCGCAAAGCGGCGCTATCCTGAGCGGCATGGGCAGCGAAAAAAGCCAGGACATCGACGATCTGCGGCTGTTCCACACCGCCGAGCACCCGTGCGGCTATTGGCCGCAGCGCATCGCCCGCGACCTGGTCATGGACCCGCGCGACCCGCAACTCCCGCGCTGGTATCCACAGGCGCTGCAGTGGGGGTTCCGGCGTTCCGGTGACATCGTCTACCGCCCGCACTGTCAGGGTTGCCGCGCCTGCGTGGCGGTGCGCATCCCCGTGATGCGCTTCCGGCCCGACCGCAGCCAGCGCCGCTGCCTCGCGCGCAACGCCGACGTGGTGACGCGGGTGCTGCCGCCGGAGCGCACGCCCGAGCAACTTGCGCTCTATCAACGCTACCTCGGCGCGCGACATCGCAACGGCGGCATGGACGACCACGGACCCAGCGAATTCGACCAGTTCCTGACCGGACGCTGGAGCAATGGCCGCTTCATCGAGTTGCGCGATCCGGGTTCCGATGGACCGGGACCGCTGCTGGCCGTGGCCGTCACCGACGTCGTACCCGGCGCGCTGTCGGCGGTCTACACCTTCTTCGACCCCGACCAGGCCCGGCGCGGACTGGGCACGCTTGCGGTGCTGCGGCAACTGCAATGGGCCGCCGAGCAGGGTCATCCGCACCTGTATCTGGGCTACTGGATCAAGGGCCACCCGAAGATGGACTACAAACGCCGCTTCCGACCGCTGGAAGGTTTCAACGGTCGCAACTGGCGCGACATGGACGCTGGAGAATCCACATGACGCCACGCCGCACCCGCACCCGACTCCGCCCGAATGGCCCTTTGAACTGGAGAAGCGCGCTTCGCTCGCTGGCCCTGCTGGTGCTGGCCCTGGCAGTGGGCGGCTGCGTGCGGGTGTCGGTGCACGGCGACCGGCAGGCCTACGAGGAGGCCAACCGCCCCATGCCCGACTCGACGCCCCTGCGGGTGGCCACCTACAACGTCTCGCTGTACAGCGAGGAGGCCGGCGGACTGATCCGCCAGCTGGGGGGCGAGGACGCGCAGGCACAGAAAATCGCCGCGGTGCTGCAGCGGATTCGTCCGGACGTCGTGCTGCTCAACGAGTTCGACTACGACTCCGACGGGCGCGCCGCCGACCTCTTCCAGCGGCGCTACCTGGCCCGGGCGCAGCCCGGAGGAGGCGAAGCGCTCGCCTACCCGTATCGATATCTGGCGCCGGTCAATACCGGCGTGCCCAGCGGCCTGGACCTGGACCGCAACGGCGAGGTGGGTGGCAGCGGCCGCGACCGTGGCAACGATGCCTGGGGCTACGGCCTGCATCCTGGCCAGTACGGCATGCTCGTGCTCTCGCGTTATCCCATCGACGCCGCCGCGGTGCGCAGCTTCCAGCACCTGAAGTGGAGCGCCATGCCGGGCGCGCGCGCGCCGGTCGATCCGACCACCGGCGCGCCGTGGTACCCAACGCAGGTGTGGCCGCAGCTGCGCTTGTCGTCCAAGTCGCACTGGGACGTGCCCATCAGCACGCCGCACGGCATCGTGCATCTTCTTGCCGCCCACCCCACCCCGCCGGTGTTCGACGGGCCCGAAGACCGCAACGGGCGGCGCAATGCCGACGAGATCCGGCTCTGGTCGGAGTACATCAATCCCACCGGCGACCGGAAGTGGCTGTGTGACGATCGGGGGCGCTGCGGCGGGTTGGCGGCCGATGCGAACTTCGTGATCGTGGGCGACTACAACGCGGATCCGGTGGATGGCGACGGCGTGCCCGGCGCGATCGCGCAACTGCTTAACCACCCGCGCGTCAAAGCCCGCTTCGTGCCGCGCAGCACGGGTGCCGCGCCACGCGCCGCCGAGCGCGGCATCGCCCGTCGTGGCGATCTGCGTAGCCACACCGGCGACTTTGGCCCCGAAGGCGGCACGCTGCGCCTGGATTACGTGCTGCCCTCGACCGGCCTGCATGTCACCGACGGCGGCGTGTTCTGGCCGGCCAGCGGGGAGCCGGGCAGCGACATCGTCGACGCCAGCGATCACCACCTGGTGTGGCTGGATCTGGTGCCCGCTAACTGAGGCCCGCGATAACTGACCGGCGAGGCGGCCAAACGGGAGTTACGGCTTCTTCGCGGCGCTTTTCCTGGCGGGTTTGGGCTTTGACTTTGCCTTCGGTTCCACTTGGGAAGCGGGCTTCGCTTTTGGCCCGGCGTTCACTTCCGGCCTCGACTCCGACGCCCTCTTGGACCTCGCCGTCTTGGGCTTCGGCTTCGCCTTCCCGCGCTTCGGCTCCGGGTCCGCCGACGCGCCGCTTGCAGTGGGTGCCACCACCGGCACCGCGCCGGTCGCCTGCGCTGCGGGCACCAGCGAAGAAACCGCGATGCGCGGGCCGAACCCGAACGACTCCTCGATCCGCGCCGACACGATCAGGCGGACCATGCTGCCGGGGATCATCATCTCCAGCGCGACCGGATCCCCGGCCGTCGTCTGGCCGTCCAGATCCATCTTGAACATCGCGCCTCCCGTATCGATGGCGCGGCACACCACGTGCGTGCCTGCGGCGCCCTCGCGCAGGAACGGCTTGATCACCTCGCCCAATGCCTCCAGCGCCTGCGGGAAAAAGAACACCGCGTAGCCGTTCATGTCTTCCATCCAAACTCCCGTTGCTGTTCTGATTCCTGGATACCGCGCGCCCGGTCAGCGCAGGGTGACCTTGAGCTGCGCGGCTGAATTGCGCGCCTTGGCGCGGGCATGGTCCACGTCGTTCCCCAGGGCGAGCGTGACCGCCACCCGCCGCTGGCCATCCACGCGCGGCTTGCCGAACAGGCGCAGTTGGGTATCGGGCTCGGCCAGGGCCGCGTCGACCCGGCGGAACTCAGGGACGCCATGGCCCTCGGCCAACACTGCGCAGGACGCCGATGCGGTGCGGGTACGGATCACCGGCACCGGCAGACCGAGGATCGCGCGGGCATGCAGGGCGAACTCGCTCAGGTCCTGTCCGGCCAACGTCACCAGGCCTGTGTCGTGCGGCCGCGGCGAGACCTCGCTGAACCACACGTCGTCGCCCTTGACGAAAAACTCCATGCCGAACACGCCCCAGCCGCCCAGGTCGTCGCTGACCTTGCGCGCCATCGCCTGCGCGCGCTCCAGTGCCAGCGCCGACATCGGCTGCGGCTGCCAGCTTTCGCGGTAATCGCCGTCGACCTGGGTGTGGCCGATGGGCGCGCAGAAGGTGGTCCCACCCGCGTGGCGGACGGTGAGCAGGGTGATCTCGTAATCGAAGTCGACGAAGCCCTCGACGATCACCCGCCCCGCCCCGGTCCGCCCGCCGGTCTGCGCGATGTCCCAGGCGGGCTCGATATCGGCCGCGGCGCGTACCAGCGACTGGCCCTTGCCCGATGAGGACATCACCGGCTTGACCACGCAGGGAATGCCGATCGCCTCCGCGGCGGCGCGGTAGTCCTCCAGCGTGTCGACGAAACGGTAGGGCGATGTGGGCACGCCCAGGGTCTCGGCGGCGAGCCGGCGGATGCCTTCGCGATCCATGGTCAGCTGCGTCGCGCGCGCGGTCGGGATGACCCGCGTCGGCCGGCCATCGGCGGCGAATTCGCGCTCCAGCTCGACCAGTGTCGCGGTGGCGATCGCCTCCAGTTCCGGCACGATCAGGTCCGGGCGCTCTGCGGCGACCACGGCCCGGACCGCCGCGCCGTCCAGCATGTCGATGACGTGGCTGCGATGGGCCACCTGCATGGCGGGCGCATCGGCATAGCGGTCGACGGCGATCACCTCCACGCCGAAGCGCTGCAGCTCGATCGCGACCTCCTTGCCCAGCTCGCCCGACCCCAGCAGCAGGACGCGGAACCCTCCCGGGGACAGCGGCGTGCCCAGGGTGACGTTGCCTGCGGGCGGCGCGAAGGTCTCGGTCATGGCGGCGATCAATCCAGTCAGGCAGTCAGGACCGGACAGTCTAACTTCGGCGCCGGGATTGGGCGCTTGATGCTTACCCCGATGCGGAGCGCGTGCCATCCTTCCCCGATGCCACCCAATCCGCCACACGTCCCGCGCCCGCTCGCACTGATCGCCCTGACGGTTGCACTGGCGCTCGGTTGCACCGCGCAGCCGGACACCGCGGCCGATGCCGATGCCCCCGAAGCCCGCCTGTCGGGAGTGTTGCTGGACATGCAGATGGACGAGATCAGCGGCCTGGCTGCCTCGCACATCCATCCCGGCGTGCTGTGGATGCACGACGACGGCGGCAATCCGGCGCGCCTGTTCGCCGTCAGCACCCGCGGCCGTCGGCTGGCCACGTTCGGTGTCGAAGACGCGGTCAAGACCGACTGGGAGGACATGGATGCGTTCGAATTCCAGGGCAAACGCTACCTGCTGATCGCCGATACCGGCGACAACGGCGGCCTGCGACGCACCCTGCAACTGCACGTGGTCGAGGAGCCGACGACCCTGACCAACGCCCGGCTGAAGCCGGCCTGGTCGATCGCCTTCCGCTGGCCCGATGGCGCCCGCGACTGCGAGGCGGTGGCCGTGGACGCCGAACGCGGCGAGATCCTGTTGATCTCCAAGAAGCGCGAGCCGCCGGAGCTGTTCGTCCTGCCGCTGCAACCGCCGGACCGCGAGCTGCTGACCGCGACCCGGGTGGGCCATCTGGCCGGCGTCCCCGAGCCGGACCCGGAAACGCTGCGCCGCAATCCCAAACGCGCGCGTCTGGACGGCCAGGTCACCGCCGCATCCGTATCGCCGGACCGGCGCACGCTGGCGGTGATGACCTACCGCTACCTGCTGCTGTATCCGCGCGGCGCGCAGCAGGACTGGGCAGGCGCGGTCGCCGGAACGCCACGCACCAGCGTGCTGCCGTGGCTGCCGCAGGCCGAGGCCCTGGGCTGGTCGGCCGACGGCGAGAGCCTGTATGCCACGGGCGAATTCATCCCAGCGCCGCTGTACCGCATCACGCCCTGAACGGTTTGGGGCCTTCCAACCGCCAGCGCTGATCGCGTCGCGGGCCCCTTCACTGATCACCTGACCCGGTAATCCGGATGCGTAGCCGGCCAGGAATTTCTTGCCTTTCTGATATCACTTTGATATCAATAACACAGACCCGTTTCCGAGAACCGCCATGAAAGAGAACCCGACCCGCTCCCTGCCCGGCATCCCCGTGGTGCTGGTCCTCGTCCCGCTGCTGCTGGTCATGGGCTGGCTGGCGATCAACGGCCTGCGCACCCAGCAGTTCGCCCACGTCGGCATCGCCGCCGTCGCCGCGATCGGGGTGCTCACGATGCTGGTAGGGCTGTACATGGTCGAGCCGAACCAGGCCGCCGTGCTGAGCCTGTTCGGCCGCTACGTGGGCACGGTCAAGGACAGCGGCCTGCGCTGGAACAACCCCTTCTATTCCAAGCGCAAGGTGTCCATGCGCGTGCGCAACTTCGAGAGCGGCAAGCTCAAGGTCAATGAACTGGAAGGCAGCCCGATCGAGATCGCCGCGGTGATCGTGTGGGAGGTGGTCGATTCGGCCGAGGCGGTCTTCAACGTCGATGACTACGAGAGCTTTGTCCACATCCAGTCCGAGGCCGCGCTGCGGGCGATGGCCACCAGCTACCCGTATGACAGCGATGACAACGGCCTGATCTCGCTGCGCAGCCATCCGGTGGAGATCTCCCACCACCTGCAGGAGCAGCTCACCGAGCGGCTCAGCGCGGCTGGTGTGAACGTGATCGAGGCGCGCATCAGCCACCTCGCCTATGCGCCGGAGATCGCCCAGGCCATGTTGCAGCGCCAGCAGGCAAGCGCGGTGATCGCCGCGCGCACGCGGATCGTCGCCGGCGCCGTCGGCATGGTCGAGATGGCCCTGACCGACCTGCAGAAGAACGGCGTGGTCGAGCTGGACGAGGAGCGCAAGGCATCCATGGTCAGCAACCTGCTGGTGGTGCTGTGCAGCGAGCGCGGTACCCAGCCGGTGGTCAACGCCGGCTCGCTGTACTAGGTCCCGATGACACAGAAAAAAGGCTATGCACTGCGGATCAACGCCGAGATCCTCGCGGCGACGCAGCGCTGGGCGGACGATGAGCTGCGCAGCGTAAACGCCCAGATCGAGTACGTCCTGCGCGATGCCCTGTGCAAGGCCGGGCGGCTTCCGGACAAGAAGAAACCTGCGAAAAAGGAGTGAATGCGATGAGCGATCAATGGAGTTATAAGGTGCTGGAGCTGAAGCCGAAACTGTTGGGCGGCTCGGTGACGGTGCGACTGGAAGAAGAGCTCAACCGCCTTGGCAAGCTGGGGTGGGAGCTGGTGTCGGTGACCCACATGCATTTTCTGGAGCCGATCCGTTGTTTCCTCAAGAAGGAGAACTGATATGCACCTGCGATCGCTGTGCGCTGTCCTTGCCGCGCTGGTCCTCGCTGCGGCACCCGCTGCCGCGGCCAGTGACCCGCCTTCCGCCAACGCGACGCCAGCCGCCGCCGCGCCGACCGCCAATGGACCAGTCGCCATCGCCAATGGCCTGCTGGACCAGCTCGATGCGGGTGACTTCGCCGGTGCCGAAGCCCGCTTCGATGCGCAGATGGCCGCCGCTGTACCGGCCGCCAAGCTGAAGGAGCTGTGGGCGTCCCTGCCCGCTCAGGTGGGCGCCTCCAGGGGCCGCGGCGAGGCCAGAGTCAGCAACGTAAACGGCCTGCAGATGGTGGCCATCCCGTTGCATTACGAGAAGGCCGAACTGCTGGCCCAGGTCGCGATCAACGACAAGGGCCAGATCAGCGGGTTCCTGGTCAAGCCGGCTCCGGCCCCGCAAGCTGCGGCCCCGGCAACGGACGCCCCTTTTACCGAGCAGCCCTTCCGGGTCGGCCCCGGCGAGACCGGCCTTCCCGGCACGCTGGCGCTGCCAAAAGGCCAGTCCCCAGGCAGCGGCTGGCCCGCCGTCGTCCTGGTCCACGGCTCTGGCCCGCATGACCGCGACGAGACCGTTGGCCCGAACCGTCCGTTCCTCGACATCGCCCGCGGGCTGGCCGACGAGGGCATCGCGGTGCTGCGCTACGACAAGCGGACGATGGCGCGGCCGCAGGACTTCAGCGCCGGCGATTACACCGTCGATGATGAAACCACGAACGATGCCGTACTCGCCGTCGCAGCGCTGCGCGGCACGCCGGGCATCGACGCCTCGCGCATCTACGTGCTCGGCCACAGCCAGGGCGCGATGCTGGCGCCACGCATCGCCCGCAAGGTCGCGCAGTCCGGCGCGCCCGTCGCCGGTCTGGTGATGTTGGCCGCTCCCGCCCGCCCGCTGCTGGATATCCTGCCCGAGCAGAACCGCTACCTGCTCCAGGCCGACGGTGACATCCTCCCCGCCGAGCAGGCCTTCCTCGACGACCTCGATGCCAAGATCGCGCGCGTGCGCTCCGGCCAAGCGATGCCGGACAAGGACACCCCGCTCAGTCTGCCCGCTTCCTACTGGCGGGATTTCGACACGATCGACCCGGTTGCCGATGCACTCGCGGTCGACGTGCCGACGCTCCTCCTGCAAGGGGGCCGCGACTTCCAGGTGGTCGATACCGATTGGCAGCTGTGGCAACGCGCCCTGGCGGGGCATGCCAATGCCACCCTCAAGCACTACGCCCCGCTCAACCATCTGGGTATCACCGGAAGCGGTCCCGGCAGCATGGCGGAGTATCAAAAGGCCGGTCACGTCGACGCCGGGTTGATCGCCGACATCGCGTCATGGATCAACCAGCAGTCCACGCGGAATTGATTCCGCATCCGACTCACACGCCCATTGGCCCGCCGCAACGGCGGCGCTAACCTGAGCGGATGCGCGGACAACTTCCGGTTCCCATCAGAACCTCCCTGATCAACACCCCCCACATCGAGCTGTGGCCGCACGGCCTGTTGCCGGCCCGCAGCAACCACGATGCCCGGCTGCTGGCGCACGCCCACCACGTGCTGCGGCGCAAGCACGACGGCCGTTATCTCGCCGCCGCCACTCCGGCAGGACTGAAGCCACTGCTGCACGGCTGGCAGCGCGAGCCCGGCATCGATGCGGCCATCGCGGCCCTTGCCGAACATCGAGCTCCACCGGCGGCCTTTGCATCGCCCGCGCCCGAGCTGCCGCTGGATCGGCTGCACCGCCTGCTGGACGCGCTCGGCATCGACGATGGCTACGGCCGGGACACCGGCCTGCCGCTGGTCGCCGAGCCGGCCGAACTCGCCTTCGCCGGGTTTGACCGCTATCGCCGCGCCCTGTGGCTGCGACACGGCGCTGCCCGGGCGTGGTCACACATGCAGGAGTCCGCGCTGGCTGACGACGTCGTTCTGGAGGCGGTCTCCGGCTACCGCAGCCACGATTACCAGCGCGGCATCTTCCAGCGGAAACTGGCGCGTGGGCAGACCGTCAGCCAAATCCTCACCGTCAACGCGGCACCCGGCTACAGCGAGCACCACTCAGGCTGCGCGCTGGACATCGGCACGCCCGGCGAACCTCCCGCGGAGGAATCCTTCGAGCAGACCGGGGCATTTGCCTGGCTGACCGCCCACGCCGCCGATCACGGCTTTCGCATGAGTTACCCACGCGACAACCCCCACGGCATCGTCTACGAGCCCTGGCACTGGTGCTGGACCGCCGGGGCAGACGGCGCCTGAAGCGAAACCGCAGCGAGCTCAGCGCCTGAGCGAGGCGACCGCCCACAGCAGCCAGCCCAGCATCATCAGACCACCGCCGAACGGCGCCAGCGTCGTCGGTGTGGCCGGGAAGTGCCCGCCGACCAGACTGCCGGAAAACAGCAGCGTGCCGATCGCCAGCGACGCCAGCGCAGCCAATCCAGGCAGGCGAACGGCGCGCGGCGCCAGCGCGGTGAGGGCAATCCCATGGCCGAAGGCAAACCAGGCCGCCGACTGCAGGCGTTGCTGGGCAGCCGGGTCGGCCGCATGGACCGCGTAGGCGGCCAGGGCAACCGACAGGCCGGCCAGCAAAGCGCCCACGCAGGCCAGCAGTCGAAGGGCGATGGGGCCGGCTGCGGTCGTGGCGCCAGCAGTGGATGGATTCATAGCAGCGTCCGGCACAAAAAGGAGCCCGACGATAGCAGTCGCGCCCGCAGGACAAAAAAACGCGCCGCGGATAGCCGCGGCGCGTTCTGAAGTCAGGCGTTACTGGAGCGGATCAGCGCAGCATCCAGTACACACGGAACTCGCCTTCATCGATGAAGCCCTTCTCGATGCCCGCATCCCATGACTCATACGGGCGACCGGCCGTCTCCATGCCCTGGGTCAGCACCCACGCACGCAGCGCGTCGCGCACCTTGGGCAGGTTGGCCATGTGACCGGAGAACGGCACCACGGCAACGCGGGCAGGCTCCTCATAGACGTGCTCGACCGGACCTTCCAGCTTGATCGACAGCTTGCCGGCCGGGGCCGGAGCCTCGTCGGTGGCGGCCACCTGATCCGCGTCCGCTTCCGCATCCTTGGCAGCGGTGGCGTCCGGCTCGTCGGACTTGGCATCGGCGGCACCGGACGCCTTGCGCACCGGCTGGGCCAGATCGAAGGAGTAGGTCTCCGAACCGAACTCGTTGGTGATCACCCGCACCGGACCATCGGCCACGAGGTTGTTGGCCTTCATGACCTTCTCGATCCACTGCATGTTGTTCTTCATGGTGCGCTCGACGACGTCGTTGTTGCGCTCCACCGACGTGCTCACCAGCAGCAGGTTGGCGGCCGGGCGCTCGACAATGCTGGGCGCCTTGGCCGGATCATCCTTGCTCAGCTCGGTGTAGTCGAAGTTGGGCACCGCGGCCAGCAGGTTGCTCAGGCGACCCAGGCTCATCTTCATGCTGTCGCCCATACCGCTGGCGACATACATGCCGGCGTAACGGCCGAACAGGTTCATGCCGTAATCGACGTCGTAGGTCTGGGTGATGCGCACATTGCGCTTGACCGCGCCGCGACCGGTCGGCTCCAGCTTGAACGTGGTGATCTTGTTGGTGCCTGGCTCCTTGTTGGTGATCTCGTAGGTCACGCTCTTGCCGGGGACGCTGTCAACGAGCTTCCAGCTGCCGCTGCCGACCGAACGCTCCTTGGAGCTGTAGTCGAGCTGCGCGCCGGGGCCGGACTTGGGACCGGAGATGTTGATGTCCATCGCCGGATCGTGCAGCGGCAGGACGTTCCATTGCTTGAACCGGGCAAAGCTGTTGAGCGTGTCGTAGACGATCGTCATCTTGCGGTTGGTCTCGACCGACTGCTCGATGTGGCGGTGCGAAGGCAGCATGAAACCAACGATCACGAACAGTGCGGCAACGATCGCCAGCGAAATCAACACTTCAATCAGACGGGTCATACAGGTTCTCTCCAGGGCCGGACCCGGAACGGGACGAGGGCGCAGACCGGCAATCCTAACAAGGAAACCGCTCCCGCCGCAGCCCCGGGGGATGACTCAATCAGGCCATTAGCGCCGCTTCACACCAATTGCAGCTCAAATGCCTTCAGCACCGCGCGCGTGCGGTCGCGTACGCCCAGCTTGGACAGGATGTTGGAAACGTGGTTCTTGATGGTGCCCTCGGCGACCCCCAGCGAGTTGGCGATCTCCTTGTTGGAGAAGCCGCCGGCCATCAGGCGCAGGATCTCGGTCTCCCGTTCGGTCAGCGGATCGGGCTTCTCCAGGCTGACGAATTCGTTGCGCATGTGCTCCAGCCCCGACAACAGGCGCTGGCTCATCGCCGGCTGCACCAGCGAGCCGCCGCCGGCCACGGTCTGGATCGCGCCGACCAGTTGTTCAAGCGAGACATCCTTGAGCATGTAGCCTTTTGCGCCGGCCTTGATGCCCGCCAGCACCATCTGGTCATCGTCAAAGGTGGTCAGAATGATGGTCGGCGGCAGTTCGCCGGTGGCGGCCAGCGCCTGCAGCGCCTCCAGACCGGACATCACCGGCATGCGCATGTCCATCAGGACCACGTCAGGGGCGATCTGCGGGATCACCTGCACCGCCTGCTTGCCGTCGCTGGCTTCGGCCACCACCTCGATCCCGTCGGCCAGTGACAGCAGCGAGCGCACGCCCTGGCGCACCAGTGTCTGGTCATCGACCAGCAGGACCCGGATCGGAGCGTCTGCGCGGGTGGTTTTCATGGCCGGGAGGTTCTTATGGCCGGGGGGGTTCTCATGGCGTTGCGACCTCGATGGCAATCTGGGTGGAGACCGGCAGCGACAGCTGCAGCCGGAAACCGGCCTGGGGCCGGGTATCGATGCTCAACTCGCCGGCAAATTCCGCCAGGCGCTCACGCATGCCCCGCAAGCCGTTGCCGATGATCACCTGGGCGGCGCCGCGACCGTCGTCGCGCGCGTCCATCAGGATACGCCCGTGCTCGTGCCACAGCCGTATCCACAGGTTATGGGCGCCGGCGTGGCGGGCCACGTTGGTGATGATCTCCTGGGTGCAGCGCAGCAGCACCTGCGCGCGCTCGGGGTCGTCCAGGCTCAGCGGCCGCTCGATGTCCATGTGGATGTCGAGTCCGGGCACGTTCTCGGCCAGCGATCGCAGGGCGACGCCAACGTCGATCGCACCGCCGCTGCGCAGCTGGCTGACCGCTTCGCGCACGTCTGTCAGCAGCAACCGGGCAAGGGTATGCGCCTGGGTGACGTGCTCCAGCGCCCTGCCCTCGGTCAGGTGGCCGGCGACCTCCAGGTTCAGGCTCAACGCTGTGAGGTGGTGGCCGAGCAGGTCGTGCAGCTCGCGCGAGATGCGGGTGCGCTCGTTTACGCGCGCGCTTTCGGCCAGCAGCAGCCGGGTCGCCTGCAGCTCGGCGTTCAGCCGGCGCTGCTCCTCGCGCGCCTGGGCCTGCTGCATGGCGACCAGCGCGGTCACGAACACGAAGCTGGAAAACCCGGCATACAACAGGGATTGCAACACCGCGATCAGGGGCGGGAAGTTCCACGGCGCGCCCACGAACACCGGAATCACCGCCAGGTTGCTGGCCACCAGCCATGCAACACCGACACGCACCGGCAGCAGCCACGGCAGCAGGCCGGCCACCACCATCAGCAGCACGCTGCCCAGCCCCGTGCCGGAGAAATAGCTGACCCCGATCGCGCAGCCCGTCAGCACCAGCAGCAGGACGTGATCAACCCAGTTGCGACGCTGATGGCCCAGCGAACGGGTGATCCACCAGTAGACCCCGCCGAAGCTCAGGTACACCGCCAGCCAGCGGCCGATGACCAGGTTGAACGCCGGATCGTCCGCGCCGCCCTGCAGGGTCGAGGGATCGAACACGATCGTGACCAGCCAGAAGCCGAGGATCGCCCAGGTGAACAGACCGGCGTAGCGCAGCAGTCGGGTATGGTTGAGGCGTCTCAGCATCCCCGCATGCTACCGGCATCCAATCCCCGGCGGGAGCCATCCATGGGCTTGCTGAACAGGCCTGCGGCGGCGCTTTCGCCGCTCCGGGGCGGTGTCCGGCCCGTCCGTGCATGCGATAATCGGCCGCCGCAACACTGGCAATGACGCACCAACCTCCTGGAGTATCGGAATGTCGATCGTCGTCCGCGACGTGCATGAGCACGAACTGGATTCCGTCCTCGCCCTGAACAACGCCGCCGGTCCGGCCATCCTGCCGCTGGACGCCGCGCGGCTGCGCCATTTCTTTGAGACCGCGGAGTATTTCCGCGTCGCCGAGCGCGACGGCACCCTGGCCGGGTTCCTGATCGGCATGGGCAGCGACGCCGAGCACGACAGCAGCAACTTCCGCTGGTTCCGCGAACGCCACCCGAACTTCTTCTATATCGACCGCATCGTGGTCGCCAGCCGGCGTCGCGGCGGCGGCGTGGGCCGCGCCTTCTACGCCGATGCGCAGAGCTACGCTGAGCTGCGCTACCCGCACATCGCGTGCGAAGTGTTCCTGGAAGGCACCAACGATCCGGTCCTGCTGTTCCATGGCAGCTTCGGCTTCCGCGAGGTCGGCCAGCACGTCATGCCGGGCACCGGCATCCGCGCGGCCATGCTCATGAAGGAGCTGTGCAGTTACCCGTGGGTCAACGCAACCTACGGGCGCGACCTGCCGCACGTGGCGTGGGCCGCGGCGCGGCAGCTGCCGGTGCAGCCCCTGTCCGCGCGCTCCACCGGTACCGGTCATTGAGGTCGGCACTGGATTTCGAGCCCGCCGGTGAGCTGAAGATCGGCCAGGTGGGCATCGCCAACCTGCGCATCCGCAGCCTGGACGTGGAGCGCCTTGCGGCCGAGATGAAGGACCGCGTGCAGCGCGCGCCGAACCTGTTCTCACGCGCGGCGGTGGTGCTGGACTTTGGCGGCCTGGCGGAAATGCCCGATACCGCGACCGCGCGCAGCCTGATCGAAGGCCTGCGCGGCGCGGGCGTGCTGCCCGTGGCGCTGGCCTACGGCACCACCGAAACGGAACGCCTGGCCGAAGCCCTGCAACTGCCCTTGCTGGCCAAGTTCCGCGCCCAGTACGAGCGCGTCGACAGCGCCGGCAGCACCGCAACGGCCGCAGCCGAGCCCGCACCCAGCCCCGCACGCGCCACCGGGTCCGTGCCGGCAGCGGCGTCGCCGCGCGAGGACGCGCACGGTCCGGGAATGGTCCACCTGCCGCTGGTGCGCTCGGGCCAGCAGGTCTACGCCGACAATCGCGACCTGACCGTGCTGACCGGCGTCGGCGCAGGGGCGGAAGTGATCTCCGACGGTTCCGTGCACATCTACGGTCCGCTGCGCGGCCGCGCCCTGGCCGGCGCCAAGGGCAACGAGAACGCGCGCATATTCTGCCGCGAGTTCCACGCCGAGCTGGTCGCCATCGCCGGCCATTACCGGGTCCTGGAAGACATTCCCGCGGAACTGCGGGGCCGCCCCGTCCAGGTGTGGCTGAACGAGGGCCAGATCCACCTGGCCGCGCTGGACGCGCCATGACCCGCAAACCCTTCATGCTGTCTCCCGACGCCACGTCGCCTGCCGCCACCCGCGGCAGTGACACGGACTGCGCCGCCCCCGCGCGCGCAGCATCGGCCGGTCACCCGGCGGCGTTTCCCCTTGCGCACCACCCCATCAATTGGAGGATTTGAACTTGGCCGAAATCATCGTTGTCACTTCGGGCAAGGGAGGCGTCGGCAAGACCACGACCAGCGCCAGCCTCGCCTGCGGCCTTGCCCGCCGCGGCCACAAGGTCGCGATCATCGATTTCGACGTCGGTCTGCGCAACCTGGACCTGATCATGGGTTGTGAGCGGCGGGTCGTTTACGACTTCGTCAACGTGGTCAATGGCGAGTCCAGCCTCAAGCAGTCGCTGATCAAGGACAAGCGCTTCGAGAACCTGTTCGTGCTGGCCGCCTCGCAGACCCGCGACAAGGACGCGCTGACCCTGGAAGGCGTGGAGCGCGTGCTCAACGAGCTGGCCGACGACGGCTTTGACTACATCATTTGCGACTCGCCGGCCGGCATCGAGAAGGGCGCCTACCTGTCGATGTACTTCGCCGACCAGGCGCTGGTGGTGGTCAACCCGGAAGTGTCCTCGGTGCGCGATTCCGACCGCATCCTGGGCCTGCTGGCCTCCAAGACGCGCCGCGCCGAGAAGGGCGAGCGGATCAAGGAGCACCTGCTGCTGACCCGCTACAGCCCCAAGCGCGTGGAAACCGGCGAGATGCTCAGCATCACCGACGTGGAGGAGATCCTCGGGCTGAAGACGATCGGCGTGATCCCCGAGTCCAGCGACGTGCTCAACGCGTCCAACAAGGGCGAACCGGTGATCCTGGACACTGAATCCGACGCCGCCCAGGCCTACGACGACGCCGTCGCCCGGCTGCTGGGAGATACCCGCCCGATGCGCTTCATCACCCCTGAGAAAAAGGGTTTCTTCAGCAAGATGTTCGGAGGATAGTCATGGGTCTGTTCGATTTCCTGCTGGTCAAGAAGCAGACCGCCTCGGTCGCCAAGGACCGGCTGCGGATCATCGTCGCCCACGAGCGCGCTACCCGCGGCGGTCCGGACTACCTGCCGATGCTGCAGCGCGAGTTGCTCGAGGTCATCCGCAAATACGTCAACGTGGACGCCGACGCGGTCAAGGTCGACCTGCTCGGCGAGGGCGACGACAAGGTGCTGGATATCTCGGTCTCGCTGCCGGAAAGCGCGGCGGTCGCCAACGGCTGAGGCGTGCGGCAGCTCCTTCGCTGCCCGCGACGCCGACACGGGTCGCGGGACATGCGCCGGTGCCCTGCCCACACCGGCAGTTTCGTGTGAAGCCGATGGCATGCTGACCTTGTCCGACATCGGCTTCGAGGCCCCGGCGCGCCTGCTGGCCGGCTACGGCCTGCGTCTGGTCGAGGTGGCCAATGGCGAGCCAATCCCCGGCAGCTATTGGGGCGACGCGGAGGCCGGACTGATCGGCGAGACCGTGTATGCCCGCGGCGACACACCGGTGCATTCGCTGCTGCACGAGGCCGGCCACCTGATCGTGCTGCCGGCGGCCGATCGCGCCCGGGTGCACACCGACGCGACCGATTCGATCGAGGAAGAAGACGCGGTCTGCGTCCTGCAGGCCCTGCTGGGCGATGCGCTGCCCGGCGTGGGCGCTGAGCGCATCCTGGCCGACATGGACGCGTGGGGCTACACGTTCCGCCTCGGTTCGGCGGCCGCCTATTTTCACCACGATGCGGATGCCGCGTGGCAGTGGCTCGCCTCGCGCGGCCTGGTCGATCCGCGGACGCGCACTCTTGCGCCCCGCGCGCGCGGGACCTAGCCTTCGGGGATTGGCGTCGTCGCGGCGCTCCAAACCCAGAGGTGACCCCGATGAAGCCCATCCGCGCCGTCCTCGCGCTGAGCATCGCCATTGCCGTGCTCGGCCTGTCGGCCTGCGAGAAGTCGCGCACGCCCACACCGACCACGCCGGCAGGCGGCACCACCGCCACCGCCGAGGAGAACGCCGACCAGTTCATCGCCCGCATCAACGCGGAGTGGAAGGCGATGCAGCCCGAGCTGACCAAGCCGCAGTGGCTGTCCAACACCTTCATCAACGATGACACCGAATTCCTGGCGGCCAAATCCAACGAGCGCTACCTCTCGCAGCTGAACGAGTGGATCGAGCAGTCCAGGCGGTTCGAGGGCCAGCAGATGACGCCGGAGACGGCGCGCGCGATCCAGCTGCTCAAGCTGTCGACCTCGATGCCGGCGCCCACCGACCCGGCCAAGCTGGCCGAGCTGGCCGGCATCGCCAGCAGGATGGAAGGCGCCTACGGCTCGGGCAAGTACTGCACTGGCGAAGGCGACGCGCGCAGCTGCCGCCAGCTGGGCGAGCTGGAGGACGTGCTGCGCAGCAGCCGCGACTACGACGCGCAGCTGGACGCATGGCGCGGCTGGCACACCATCTCCCAGCCGATGCGCAAGGATTACGTGCGCTTCGTCGCGCTGGTCAACGAGGGCGCCGACGCCATGGGCTTTGCCGACACCGGCGAGATGTGGCGCTCCGGCTACGACATGAGCCCGGTCGAGCTGGCCGCCGAAACCGACCGGTTGTGGGGCCAGGTCAAGCCGCTCTACGAGCAGCTGCACTGCTACGCACGCACCCGCCTGGACGCGAAGTACGGGAAGGACAAGGGCGAGGTTGCCGGCGGCATGCTGCCCGCCCACCTGATGGGCAACATGTGGCAGCAGGACTGGAGCAACCTGTGGGACCTGCTGGTGCCGTATGAAAACGCCGGCACGATGGACATCACCGGCGCGCTGGAAGCGCGCTACAACGAAATCCACCGGCAAAAGCTCGCCCAGAACAGCGGCGACCGCAGTCCCGCCCGGCTGGCGCAACTGGACGAGGATGCCAAGGACGCCTCCGCACGGCAGATGACCAAGCGCGCGGAGGACTTCTATCTCTCCCTGGGCATGGCCAAGCTGCCCGACAGCTATTGGGAGCGCACCCAGTTCATCAAGCCGCGCGACCGCGACGTGGTCTGCCACGCCAGCGCGTGGGACATGGACATGAAGGGCGATGTGCGCACCAAGATGTGCATCAAGCCCAACGAGGAAGAGTTCACCACGATCTACCATGAGCTGGGCCACGTGTATTACTACATGGCCTACAACGACCAGCCGCCGCTGTTCCATACCGGCGCCCACGACGGTTTCCACGAGGCGATCGGCGACACGATCGTGCTCGCGATGACGCCCAAATACCTGGAGTCGATCGGCCTGGCCAGCGCGCAGCAGCAGAGCGAGCAGGCACTGATCAACGCGCAGATGCGCATGGCGCTGGCCAAGGTGGCCTTCCTGCCGTTCGGCCTGATGATCGATCGCTGGCGCTGGGGCGTGTTCGACGGCTCGATCCCGCCCGATCAGTACAACAAGGCGTGGTGGGACCTGAAGGCCAAATACCAGGGCGTGGCGCCGGTGCAGGCGCGCGGCGAGGAGTTCTTCGATCCGGGCGCCAAGTACCACGTGCCGGGCAACACGCCCTACACCCGTTACTTCCTCTCGCACGTGCTGCAGTTCCAGTTCTACAAGTCGCTGTGCGAAGCGGCCGGCCACACGGGGCCGCTCAACGAGTGCAGCTTCTACGGCAACAAGGCCGCGGGCGGGAAATTGCAGGCGATGCTGGCCAAGGGCGCGAGCCAGCCGTGGCAGCAGACGATGAAGGAGCTGACCGGCGGGGAAAGCATGGACGCCAGCGCGGTGCTGGAGTACTTCGCCCCGTTGCAGGAGTGGCTGCAGCAGCAGAACGAAGGACAGACCTGCGGCTGGCAGGCGAGCGCGGCAGCGGGCGCTCCGGCGCCTTCCGCCGCGCGGCCGGCGCCCGCTGCGGGCTAGATCGAATCGCCCGGCACCCGCGTCCCGCTGCGCGAGCGGCCGGACAACGGTTGCGACGCGATCGACTCCCACAGCCAGAACAGCCAGCCGATCAGGACCAGCGCCGCAGCCGCGATCGCCAGATGCAGGGCGCTGCCGCTGAGCCACGGCGAGATGATCCCGGCGACGACGGCGTTCAGCACCAGTGACGTGAACGCCTGCAGCGAGGACGCCGCGCCGCGCATGCGCGGGTACATCTCCAGGATCGCCAGGGTCACGATCGGGAACACCAGGGCGATGCCGAACGCGTTCAGGCTGATCGGAATCATCGCCCAGGGGATCTGCGGGGCGTCGGTCAACAGGTTGAAGATCAGCCCCAGGGTGACCGCGAAGCCCGAAACCGCGAATCCGATCGCCACCAGGGTCGAGCCGCGGATGCGTCCGGCGGCGCGGCCGGAGGTGAACGCACCCAGCACCATCCCGCCGATCATCGGGATGAAGAACCAGCCAAAGTCGCCAGGGCCCATAGGTTCGCCGTTGCGTTGCAGCAGGTCCAGCACGAAGGCCGGCGCGGAGGCGATGAACAGGAACAGCGCCGAGAAGTTGAACGCCGCGCAGGCAGCCAGGCGCTGGAAACGCGGATTGATCAGGATCGCCTTGTAGTCGCGCAGCAGCCGGGAGGGCACCAGTGGCAGCCGCGCCTGGACCGGATGCGTCTCCGGCAGCAGCCACCAGGTGACCGCCAGCAATACCGCCGAGAACACCACCAGGAACCAGAAAATCGTCGACCAGTGGCTCCAGCCAAGGATCCAGCCGCCGATGATCGGCGCGATCGCCGGGGCGATGCCGAAGATCATCGACACGTGGCTCATCAGGCGCTGGGCGTCGTCGCCCTGCAGCACGTCGCGGATCACCGCCCGGCCGACGATCAGCCCGGTGCCCGCCGACAGTCCCTGCAGCGCGCGGAACACCAGCAAGGTGTCCAGCCGGGTCGACATCGCGCAGCCGACGGAGGCCAGGGTGAAGATCGCCAGCCCGCCCAGGATCACCCGTCGCCGGCCCCACGCGTCCGACAGCGGCCCGTGCAGGACGCTGGTGACGGCATAGGCCACCAGGTAGACGCTGATGGTCTGCTGCATCGCCAGCTTGTCGGCGCCGAACTCCGCGCCCATGACCGGGAATGCGGGGAAGATGGTGTCGATGGCGAAGGGGCCGAACATCGACAGCCCGGCCAATATCAGGGTGAGCCGGGCCAGGCTCACCGGCTTTTGCGATGTATCCACGGAAATCCAGCGGTCGAACGACCCGTCATGGTACGGGCTGGACGTGCTCCGCGTAGGGTTGGCGGCGATGCCGGTGTGCCGACGCGGAAACAGGGTGTCGGCCGCGCGGTCCGGGCCGTGGCGGCTGCCGCCCCGGTGGTGCTGCATCGCCTATAATTCGCGCAGGTAAATACATCCGGTGGGAGAAGCGGATCGCGGTCTGACAGGCCGTCCCGCTGCCGAAGACGCAACGCCCGTAATCGTTCAGGCTCCCGTACCACCGGCTGTGAACCACTCTGGAGAGACCGGTTGAATCCGGCGCCGAAGGGGCACGAAGCGCGGACCCGGACCGGGTCGGCTTCCAAAACTCTCAGGCAAAAGGACAGAGGGGCGAGCGGGGATTCCCGTGGCGCAAGCCAGGGACCCGCAAGCGTCCGTCGGCCAGGAGGCGGACGGCGGAACGTCCTTCCCGCGGTCACGCACCGCACCCAGCCAACGGACCCCTGACATGAGCCACGACACCCCACTCTCCCTGCGCGAGCTTGAGCATCACGATGCGTTCGTGGCGCGCCACATCGGCCCCAACGACACGGAAATCGCGCAGATGCTGCGCGTGGTCGGTCACGAGTCGCTGGACGCCTTCACCGATGCGATCGTGCCCGGCTCGATCCGCTCGCCCGAGCCGCTGGCATTGCCCACCGCGGTGACCGAGGTCGACGCGCTGGCCCGGATCCGCGAGATCGCCGAGCGCAACCGGGTGTTCCGCAGCTTCATCGGCCAGGGCTATTACGGCACCCACACGCCCAACGTGATCCTGCGCAACATCCTCGAGAACCCGGGCTGGTACACCGCCTACACGCCTTACCAGGCGGAGATTTCGCAGGGCCGCATGGAAGCACTGATCAACTTCCAGACCATGTGCATGGACCTGACCGGCATGGAGATCGCCAACGCGTCGCTGCTCGACGAGGCCACCGCGGCGGCCGAGGCCATGACCCTGGCGCGGCGCTCCAGCCGGGTCAAAAGCAACGTGTTCTTCGTCTCCAGCGGCGTGCACCCGCAGACCATCGAGGTGATGCGTACCCGCGCCGAGCCGCTGGAGATCGAGCTGGTGGTGGGCGATGACGCCGATGCGGCCCAGACTGACGCCTTCGGCGTGCTGCTGCAGTATCCCGACACCTTCGGCCGCGCCAACGACTACGCCGAACTGGCCGAGGCCGTGCACGCGCGCGGCGGTCTGGTCGCCGTCGCCGTCGACCTGCTCGCCCTGACCCTGCTGAAGGCGCCCGGTGAATGGGGCGCGGACATCGTGGTCGGCAACACCCAGCGCTTCGGCGTGCCGTTCGGCTTCGGCGGTCCGCATGCCGCGTTCATGGCCTGCCGCGACGCCTACAAGCGCTCGATGCCGGGCCGCCTGATCGGCGTGTCGGTCGATGCCGAGGGCAACCCGGCCTATCGCCTGACCCTGCAGACCCGCGAGCAGCACATCCGCCGCGAGAAGGCGACCAGCAACATCTGCACCGCGCAGGTGCTGTTGGCGGTGATGGCGGCGATGTACGCCGTCTACCACGGCCCGGATGGCCTGATCCGCATCGCGCGCCGAACCCACCGCCTGGCGGGCATCCTGGCCGGCATCCTACGCAACGCCGGGGTGACGGTCGGGGACGACTTCTTCGACACCCTGCAGCTGACCGGCGTGGACGCGGCCGACATGCACCATCGCGCCGTGCAGGCGCACATGAACCTGCGCGTGATCGATGCGACGAGCGTGGGCATCAGCTTCGACGAGACCACCACGCGCGAGGACGTGATCGCGCTGGCCGGCCTGTTTGGCGTGCAGATCGACCTGGACCGCATCGACGAGCTGGACGCGGGCACCGCCGACGCCCTGCCGGCTGGCCTGCTGCGCGAATCCAAATTCATGACCCACCCGGTGTTCAACACCCACCACAGCGAGCACGAGATGCTGCGCTACATCCGCTCGCTGGCGGACAAGGACCTGGCGCTGGACCGGACCATGATCCCGCTGGGCAGCTGCACCATGAAGCTCAACGCCACCGCCGAGATGATCCCGATCACCTGGCCGGAGTTCGCCAACATCCACCCGCTGGCGCCGGCCGACCAGGCGCTGGGCTACAAGGAGCTGATCGACGGCCTGGAGGCGATGCTGGCGGAGATCACCGGCTATGACGCGGTCAGCCTGCAGCCCAACTCCGGCGCGCAGGGCGAATATGCCGGACTGCTCGCGATCCGCGCCTGGCACCGCGCCAACGGCCAGGAACAGCGCGACATCTGCCTGATCCCCGAGTCCGCCCACGGCACCAACCCGGCCTCCGCGCAGTTGTGCGGGCTGAAGGTCGTGGTGACCAAGTGCGACGCCAACGGCAACGTCGACGTCGAGGACATCCGCGCCAACGCCGAGAAGTATTCGGACCGGCTTGCCGCGTTGATGATCACCTACCCCTCCACCCACGGCGTGTTCGAGGAAGGCGTGGTGGAGATCTGTGAGATCGTCCACGCCCACGGCGGCCAGGTCTACACCGACGGCGCCAACATGAACGCCATCGTCGGCCTCGCCCAGCCGGGCAAGTGGGGCTCGGACGTGTCCCACCTCAACCTGCACAAGACCTTCTGCATCCCGCACGGCGGCGGCGGTCCCGGCGTGGGCCCGTGCGCGGTGAAGTCGCACCTGGCGCCCTACCTGCCGCGCGCGTTCGGCGGCCAAGGCGATGTCGGCATGGTCAGCGCGGCCACTTTCGGGTCGGCCTCGATCCTGCCGATCAGCTGGATGTACATCACCCTGATGGGCCGCGACGGCCTGCGCCGGGCGAGCGAGATCGCGATGCTCAACGCCAACTACGTGGCCAAGCGTCTGGAGCCGCACTACCCGACCCTGTACACCGGTCGCAACGGCCTGGTCGCGCACGAGTGCATCCTCGACCTGCGTCCGCTGGAGAAGGCCACCGACGTCAGCGCCGAGGATGTTGCCAAGCGGCTGGTGGACTTCGGCTTCCACGCCCCGACCCTGAGCTTCCCGGTCGCCGGCACGCTGATGGTCGAGCCGACCGAAAGCGAGTCGCTGCACGAGCTGGACCGCTTCATCGACGCGATGATCCAGATCCGCGAGGAGATCCGGGCCATCGAGGACGGGTCGCTGGACCGTGAGGACAATCCGCTCAAGCACGCTCCGCACACGGCGGCGCAGGTCAGCGCGAGCGAGTGGTCGCACGCCTACCCGCGCGAGCTGGCGGCCTTCCCGCTGCCCTCGCTGCGGCAGCAGAAGTACTGGCCGCCGATTGCCCGCGTGGACAACATCTACGGCGACAAGAACGTGTTCTGCGCCTGCGTGCCGATCAACGAGTACGAGGGAGAGATCGAGGCGTTCAGCGAGCCGATGGTGTCGTGATCGGGTTGGTTTTTACCGGCGCTTGACCGGCTTCCGGTCCAAAAAAGCCCCGCATTTGCGGGGCTTCTTCTTAGGCTGCATCAGGCGAGGGCCGACCGAATCGCGTGGGTGCTCGTTTTGTTCAGCATCAACAGGGACGCAGCGGTCCGCCCAGCAGGGTTTCCAGCACTGCCATCCGCACCGCCACGCCGTTGCGGACCTGCCGCAGGACCAGCGATTGCGGCCCATCGGCCACCTCGTCGGTGACCTCCACCCCGCGGTTGATCGGTCCGGGATGCATGACCACCGCATCCGTCGCCGCGTGTCGCAAGCGGCTGGCGGTGAGGCCGTAGTCGCGGTGATAGTCCTCCAACGAGCACACCAGCCCTTCCTCCATGCGCTCGCGCTGCAGGCGCAGCATCATCAGCGCATCCACGCCCTCCAGCGCGGCGTCCAGATCGTGGCTGACGGTGCACCCGGCCAGGGTGGCGTCAGTGGGCAACAGCGTCGGCGGCGCGCACACGCGGATTTCCCCGGCGCCCAGCGTGCGCAGCGCGTGCAGGTCGGAACGGGCAACGCGTGAGTGCTTCACGTCGCCGACGATCAGCACCTTGAGACGGCTGAAGTCCGCCCCCTTGGCCTGGCGCAGGGTCAGCATGTCGAGCAGGCCCTGGGTGGGGTGATGGCTGCGGCCATCGCCCGCATTGACCAACGCGGTGCCCGGTCCGGCGGCGGCGGCCAGGGCGGCCACGCTGCCATCCTCGTTGTCGCGCACGACGAACCCCCGCACGCCCATCGCCTCGATCGTGCGCAGGGTGTCGCGCGCGGTCTCGCCCTTGCGGGTGGACGAGGTGGAGACATCGAAATTCAGCACGTCCGCCCCGAGTCGCTGCGCCGCCAGTTGGAAGCTCAGCCGGGTGCGGGTGGAGGCTTCGAAAAACAGCGTGCAGATGGCGATCCCGGCCAGCGCGGCGCGGTCACCCTCGCCGTCGACAAAGCACTGCGCGCGATCCAGCAGAGCGATCAGTTGTGCGCGCGGCAGATGTTCCAGGCTGAGCAGGTGGCGCAGAGGCTCGAGCACGTCGTTTGCTGTGTTCATGCGGTCTTTCCGGAGTCTGTCGTGGCGGTGCCTGACGCGGTTGAGGGATCGTCGCCGGTCGGCACGACCGCGCGGATGTCGATCGCATCGCCGGGTGCGCCCATCCAGCGGTCCACGATCACCGCCGCCGCCATGGCGTCCAGGGCCACGGCATCGCGACGGCGTTTCTGGCCCTGAGCGCGCGCGCGGGCAAAGCGCTTCGCCGCTTCCATCGAGCTGGACCGCTCGTCCACCAGCAGCACCTGCCGGCGGTAGCGGGACTGCAATTGCCGGGCGAACCCGTGCGCCCGCTCACGCGCCGGCTGGCTGCCGCCGTCCAGGGTCAGCGGATCTCCGACGATGAACCCGTCGGGTCGCCATTCGCGATACAGACGGTCGACTGCCGCCCAGTCCGGGCCGGCAGCGTGCACGTCGACCACCGCCAACGCGCGCGCCTGCCCTGCCAGCGGCGTGCCGAGCGCAACACCGATGCGCCGCGAGCCGACGTCGAAACCCAGCACGCTGCCGTCGCCGCGGATCGCCGGCAGGGCGTCAGCGGGAGATACCGCCTCATCGCTCCCGCTCATGCGCGGCCGGAATAGCCGGCCAGGTGGGCAAAGTCCACGCCGATGCGCCCGGCGGCGGCCTCCCAGCGCGCTTCCAGCGGCACGTCGAACAGCAGCTCCGCGTCGGCGGGTGCGGTCAGCCAGTCGTTGTCGGTCAACTCCTGCTCCAGCTGGCCGGCGCCCCAGCCCGCGCAGCCCAGCGCGACCACCGCGTTCGCCGGGCCCTCGCCGCTGGCCATCGCTTCCAGGATGTCGCGCGAGGTGGTGAGCGAAAGCGCATCGGTGATCACCAGGGTCGAGTCCCAGCGGCTGCCACCGTCATGCAGGACGAAGCCGCGCTCGGGATGCACCGGACCGCCGGCGAGCACCACCTGCGCGCGCAGCGCATCGCTGCCTCCGCTGATGCTCATCTGGCCGAGCACTTCGCCCAGCGTGTACTCCGAGGCACGGTTCACCACGATGCCCATGGCACCGTCCTCGTCGTGCTGGCAGATCAGCGCGACCGAGCGCGCGAACGCGCCCTCCTCCAGCGCGGGCAGGGCGATCAGCAATTGATTGGCAAGGGGTGTGGGGCCAGAATCCATGCATGCATTCTAGCCCGCAGCCCGTGCCCGCCGCGCCATCCGGCTACTGCGACAGCGCACCCGGCCATCCGCTGCACGGCCCCTACCACGACGATGAATACGGCTTCCCCCAGCTCGACGAAGCCGTCCTGTTCGAGCGGCTGGTCCTGGAAATCAACCAGGCCGGCCTGAGCTGGCTGACCATCCTGCGCAAGCGCGAGGCCTTCCAGCAGGCCTATGGGGGCTTTGAGGTCGACCGCGTCGCGGCCTATGGCGACGCCGACCGCGACCGCCTGCTGGGCGATGCGGCGATCATCCGCAACCGGCTGAAGATCAACGCGGCGATCCACAACGCGCAGGTGATCAAGGACCTGCGCGCGAGCCACGGCGGCTTCGCCCACTGGCTGGATGCGCATTTGACGGACGGAGAGCACCGCCGGGACAAGGCCGGGTGGGTAAAACTGTTTCGCCAGACGTTCCGCTTCACCGGGCCGGAGATCACCGGCGAGTTCCTGATGAGCCTGGGCTACCTGCCGGGCGCGCATCGCAGCGACTGCCCGGTTCACGCGCGCACCGTGGCAGCCGGTGCGCCATGGGCAAACGAATTGCCGTGCACGCCTCGTTCCGGTTCGGGCTCATAGACTGCTGCGCAATCCTCCCGCGCGAGTAGTCAGCCCATGAAATTCCATCTGCTTCTCCTGCCGCTTGCCCTGGCCGCATGCACCGCCGAACGACCGGCAACTCCCGCAACCGACACGCCGGTGCCGGCCGCGGCGCAGAAAACGCCCGCCGCCGCATCGATGGTCGTCGACGCTGCGACGCTGGGGCGTTACCACTGGCAGCTGGCCGAGGCGAGCGATGCCTACGGCGCCCACATCGATGCTTTGTTTGCCCGCGACGATAGACCCGTTCAACTGGACTTCGCCGACCAGCGGCTGTCCATCAGCAACACGTGCAACCTGATGAACGGCGGCTACCGGCTGGACGATGACAAACTGAAGATCGACTCGCTGCAGCAGACGCTGATGGCCTGCGCCGATCCCAAGCTGTCCGAACTGGATCGCGCCGTCAGCAGCCGGTTCGAAGGCAGTCCGCGCATCCGTCTGACCGGCAGCGAGGAAGCACCCCGCCTGGAATTGACCAGCGAGGCCGGCGACAAACTGGTCTTCGCCGGCGAGCCCTCCGCCGCGGCGCGCTACGCCGGCGAAGGCGAGCAGGTGTTCATGGAGGTCGCGGCGGAAACCGCGCCGTGCAGCCACCCGCTGATTCCGGACAAGCAGTGCCTGCAGGTGCGCGAGCGGACCTACCGCGACGACGGCACGGTCGCCGGCGAGCCCGGCGAGTGGCAACCGCTGTACCAGGACATCGAGGGCTACACCCACGAGGCGGGCGTGCGCAAGGTGCTGCGCCTGAAACGCTACCAGGTCGCCAATCCGCCGGCGGATGGCTCCTCGGTCGCCTACGTGCTGGACATGGTGGTGGAGTCGGAGCAGGTCGCTCCCTGAGCCCCAACGGTCTGTCGACTCCGACGGGGCCGCACGGACGTCGCCGACCGCGGAAGACAGCGCGCAGCGACGCATCACGAACGAAAACAGTGCGCAGAGAACGCGTACCCGGCCCTCTCAGCCCGTCGGCGCCGGTCGCCGCTAGTCGCGGATCTCGGCCACTTCCACGCCGTCCATGCCCGCGGCGAGGGTCTGCGCGTTGCCGCCCTGCGCAAGCTTGATGCGCAGGCGCACCTCGTTCTGCGAGTCGGCGTAGCGCAAGGCGTCCTCGTAGCTGATCTCGCCGGCCTGGTACAGCTCGAAAAGCGCCTGGTCGAAGGTCTTCATGCCCAGCTGGGTGGACTCCTTCATCACTTCCTTGAGCTTGTGGATCTCGCCGTCGCGGATGTAGTCCTGCACCAGCGGCGTGCCCAGCAGGATCTCCATCGCGACCCGGCGCGCCTTGCCGTCCGGGGTCGGGATCAGCTGCTGGGCGATCACGCCCTTCAGGTTCAGCGACAGGTCCATCAGCAACTGGTTGCGCCGGTCCTCGGGGAAGAAGTTGATCATCCGGTCCATCGCCTGGTTGGCGTTGTTGGCGTGCAGCGTGCACAGCACCAGGTGGCCGGTCTCGGCGAAGGCGATCGCGTGGTCCATGCCCTCGCGGGTGCGCACCTCACCGATCATGATCACGTCGGGCGCCTGGCGCAGCGTGTTCTTCAGCGCGTTCTCCCAGCTGTCGGTGTCGATGCCGACCTCGCGCTGGGTAATGATGCAGCCCTCGTGCTTGTGCACGAACTCGATCGGGTCCTCGATGGTGATGATGTGGCCGGTCGAGTTCTGGTTGCGGTAGCCGATCATCGCCGCCAGCGAGGTCGACTTGCCGGTACCGGTGGCGCCGACGAACAGGATGATCCCGCGCTTGGTCATCGCCAGGGTCTTCAGCACCGGCGGCAGGTTCAGCTCGTCGATGGTCGGAATCCGGGTCTCGATCCGGCGCAGCACCATGCCCACCTGGTTGCGCTGGTAGAAGCAGCTGACGCGGAAGCGGCCGACGTTGGCCAGCCCGATCGCGAAGTTCGCCTCGTGGGTCTTCTCGAACTCCTCGCGTTGGGCCGGATTCATCACGTTGAGCACCAGGTCGCGGCTTTGCTGCGGCGTCAGCGGGCTCTTGGTGATCGGCTGCAGGACGCCGTTGACCTTCATCGACGGCGGCATGCCGGCGGTGATGAACAGGTCGGAGGCCTTCTGGTGCGCCATCAGCTTGAGGAACGACGTGAAGTCGATCGTCTCGTTGGTGCTCTGGGTCGTGTTCATTGCGATGTCCCCCGTCCGCAGGCACCCGGCCTGGCGGCGCGTTCAGTGGATCGGCCGGTCAATCGAACAGCCGCTTGTCCTTGGCGTATTCGCGGGCCTGCGGACGCAGGATCAGCCCGCGTTTCACCAGGTCCTGCAGATGCTGGTCAAGGGTCATCATGCCGCTGTTCTGGCCGGTCTGGATGGCCGAATACATCTGCGCGACCTTGTCCTCGCGGATCAGGTTCCTGATCGCCGGCGTGCCGACCATGATTTCCCACGCCGCGGTGCGACCGCCGCCGACCTTCTTCAGCAGCGCCTGGCTGATCACCGCGCGCAGCGACTCGGACAGCATCGAGCGCACCATCGGCTTCTCGCCGGCGGGGAACACATCGATGATGCGGTCGATGGTCTTGGCCGCCGAGCTGGTATGCACCGTGGCGAACACCAGGTGTCCCGTTTCCGCGGCGGTCAGTGCAAGGCGGATGGTTTCCAGATCGCGCAGCTCACCGACCAGGATGTAGTCGGGATCCTCACGCAGCGCCGAGCGCAGCGCCTCGTTGAAGCCATGCGTGTCGCGGTGGACCTCGCGCTGGTTGATCAGGCACTTCTGCGAGGTGTGCACGAACTCGATCGGGTCTTCCACCGACAGGATGTGCCCGTACTCGGTCTTGTTGATGTGGTCGATCATCGCCGCCAGCGTGGTCGACTTGCCCGAGCCGGTCGGGCCGGTGACCAGGATCAGGCCCTGCGGCTGGTCGATCAGGTCCTTGAAGATCCGCGGCGTGGCCAGGTCCTCAAGCGTCAACACCTCCGACGGAATGGTGCGGAACACCGCGCCGGCGCCGCGGTTCTGGTTGAACGCGTTGACGCGGAAGCGCGCCAGGCCCGGAATCTCGAACGAGAAGTCGGTTTCCAGGAACTCCTCGAAGTCCCGGCGCTGCTTGTCCGACATGATGTCGTACACCAGCGCGTGGACCGTCTTGTGGTCCAGCGCCGGAATGTTGATCCGGCGGACGTCGCCGTCGACGCGGATCATCGGCGGCATGCCGGCCGACAGATGCAGATCGGATGCCTTGTTCTTGACTGAAAACGCCAGCAGCTCGGCGATATCCATGCATGTTCCCCTGAACCGCGGATTTGAACCGTTGATTTCGGAAATCCGCGCCCCGCTCCGCCCGCAGCCGCCGACGGCGCGCAGGCAAATGGTGTTACGGATAGCCCCAGCCCGGAGTATAGCCCCGGACCGGTGCCGTCAATCCAGTACCCGATCACAGCCTTCGCGGTCCGCTACGGGAGCACCTGACGCGCTCCGGCACCCACGCGTCGGCCTGCGCGGGAGGCAGGCAGCGGCGCAGGCTCTTACACTGGGTGACCCGATGCCCTGGCAGGCCATCACCGCAAACCACAGGCAGGTTCCATGAGCGATACCACCCCCGATACCACCCCCTCGACTTCCCCATCCGCCCCGATCGTCGCCTTCATCGGTGGCGGCAACATGGCGCGCAGCCTGATCGGCGGCATGATCACGCGCGGCGCCGACCCGGCCCGCGTCCGCGTCGCTGATCCGGTGGCCGCCGTGCGCGAGGCGCTGTTCGCCGACTTCGGCGTGCAGGTGTTTGCCAGCGCGACCGAGGCGGTCGACCAGGCCAGCGTGTGGGTGCTGGCGGTGAAGCCGCAGGTGATGCGCACCGTATGCGCCGAGATGGTGGACATCGCGCGCAACGCCCGGCCGCTGGCGGTCTCCATCGCCGCCGGCCTGTCCAGCACGCAGCTCTCGACCTGGCTGGGCGGGGACGCGGCGGTGATCCGGGCGATGCCCAACACCCCCTCGCTGATCGGCGCGGGCATGACCGGTCTGTTCGCCAATGCGCAGGTCGACCCGACCCAGCGCGGGCAGGCCGAGCGCCTGTTGGACGGGGTCGGGCCGACGGTGTGGATCGAGGACGAGGCGCAGATGGACGCGGTGACGGCGGTGTCGGGTAGTGGCCCGGCCTACGTGTTCCTGTTCGCCGAGGCGCTGCAGGCGGCCGGCATCCGCCAGGGCCTGTCGCCGGACACTGCGCGCCTGCTCGCCAACCAGACCCTGCTGGGCGCGAGCCGGATGCTGACCGAGCGCGACGAGCCAGCCGCGGAATTGCGCCGCAACGTGACCTCGCCTGGCGGGACCACCCACGCGGCGGTGGAGACGTTCGAGCAAGGTGGTCTGCGCGAGCTGGTCGACCGCGCCGTGGCCGCCGCCGCCGCGCGTGGCCGCGAACTGTCCGCCGCCAACGATGACTGACACCGCGCCGCGGTCCCGACATCCGCTTTCCAGGAGCACGACCTTGCGAACCTCCCTGTTTTTCATGGCGCTGGGCGTGGGCCTGCTGAGCGCGTGCAGCGGTGAACCGGCCGCGCCGGTCCCGGCAGCGACGCTGGCCGACTCGCAGGACACCGTCGTCACCATCGTCGACGTGACCGCGCGGGCGACGGTGATGCCGACCGCGATGCTGGGCAGCCTGGTCGCCGAGAAGTACGGCATCCGCCGCGCCGACGACCAGATCATGCTGCTGGTCGGCCTGCGTCGCGGCGAGGGCAGCGCGGAGGTCTCGGTGCCCGCGAACGTGGTGGCGACGGTCAGCGACCTGCGCGGCGGGCGTCGCCCCATCGAGCTGCGCGAGCTGAGCAGCGGCGAGCTGATGGACTACGTCGGCACCGTGGCGGTGAGCCTGCCGGACACGCTGAAGTTCGAGATCGACATCACCCTGGCGGACGGCGCGCGCAACACCATGCAGTTCACCCGCGAGTTCCAACCCCAGTGACCGCGCGCGCGATGGGCCCGCAGCGCATCGTCTGCATGACCGAGGAACCGACCGAGACGCTGTACCTGCTCGGCGAACAGGACCGGATCGTCGGCATCAGCGGGTTCACCGTGCGCCCGGCGCGCGCCCGACGCGAGAAACCCAAGGTCAGCGCCTTCACCAGCGCCAAGATCGACCGCATCCTGGCCCTTAAGCCGGACATGGTGCTCGGCTTCTCCGACATCCAGGCCGACATCGCCGCCGACCTGATCCGCGCCGGGGTGGAGGTCTGGATCAGCAACCATCGCAGCGTCGACGGAATCATCGACTACGTCCGGCGCCTTGGCGCGCTGGTGGGTGCGGGCGATCGCGCGGTGGACCTCGCCACGACCCTGGAGACGCGGCTGTCGGACATCCGCGCCCGTGCGGCCACCCTGCCGCGGCGGCCGAAGGTCTATCTCGAGGAGTGGGACGAGCCGCAGATCTCGGCGATCCAGTGGGTGTCCGAGCTGGTCGGCATCGCCGGTGGCGACGACATCTTTCCAGAACGCGCGATGATGTCACTGGGCCGTGACCGCATCCTTGCCGACCCGCTGGAGGCGGCGCGGCGCCAGCCCGACATCATCATCGGCAGCTGGTGCGGCAAGAAGTTCCAGCCCACCCACGTGGCCGCACGTCCGGGTTGGGAGGATGTGCCGGCGGTGCGCAACGGCGAACTGCACGAGGTGAAATCGCCGCTGATCCTGCAGCCGGGACCGGCCGCGCTGACCGATGGCATCGATGCGCTGGAAGCGATCATCCAGGGCTGGGCCCAGCGCCAGGTCTGAAAGGACGGCGCCAGACAAGGCTCAGCGCGCCCCTCTCAGGGGGTGCCGGGCGCGGCCGCCTAGGGGTACAGCATCCGCTTGGTCCAGTGCCCCGCCGGGTCGCATTCGTAGAGGCAACGCTCGTGCAGGCGGAAGTTGCCGCCGTACCAGAACTCGATCGACATCGGCCGGACCCTAAGCCCGGTCCAGCGCGGCGGGCGCGGAACTTCGCGGTCCGCAAATTCCTGCTCGACCTGCGCGACGCGCTCGTGGAACGTCGCCGGGTCGTCGAGCGTCTCCGATTGCAGCGACGCCCACGCGCCTATCTGGCTGCCGCGCGGGCGCGATGCAAAATACGCATCGGCCTCCTCGTCCGCCACGATCGACACACCGCCCTCGACACGCACCTGCACGCCGGCCTTGACCCGCGGCCAATGGAACAGCAAAGCGGCGTAGGGGTTGTCCTGCAGCTCGCGGCCCTTGCGCCCGTCCAGGTGGGTGTAGAAGACGAATCCGCGCTCGTCGTGCTGCTTGAGCAGCACCATGCGCGTGGACGGGCGGGCACCCAGGGAGGCGGTGGCCACGCTCATCGCGGTCGGATCGGGCTCACCGGCCTGCCGCGCCTGTTCGAACAGCGCGGCAAAGGTGGCGTTGGCTTCCGCCAGCAGGTCGTTGGTAGTCATGCGCCTATTGTGGGCCGGATGCGGCGCTGACCATACCCGTCCGGATTGGCGGGCGTCGCTTTACTGGACGATGAAGTTGACCTTCATGTTGACGCGCCACTCGGTGATGTTGCCGCCCTCGTCGGTCACGACCTTGACTTCGTTGACCCAGGCACCCTTGATGTTTTTGACCGATTCAGCGGCTTTCTTCAGGCCACGCTGGACCGCGTCTTCCATGCTCTTTTCCGAGGCGGCGTTGAGTTCGATGACTTTTGCAACTGACATGATTGATTCTCCTTTGCACCGGTTTGGCGTCATGCGACCGGAAGCTCCGACCCTAGCAAGCCTCCTGTGAAAGGCATGCAACAGCCCGGCAACGCCGGCGCGCGGCGACCTACAATCGACGCCATGAGCGAACCCGTCCGTGAACCGCGCAACATCATCCTTGTCGGCCCCATGGCGGCCGGAAAATCGCGCATCGGGCGCGAACTGGCGCAGCGCTGCGGTCTGCGCCTCGTGGACGCGGATGCGGAGATCGAGCGCGAGGCCGGCGCCAGCATTGCGGCCATTTTCGAACGCGAAGGCGAGGCGGGATTCCGCAGGCGCGAACGGGCGATGCTGGCCGACCTGCTGATGTTGGACGGCGTCGTGCTCGCCACCGGCGGCGGCGCGGTGCTCGATGCCGGCACGCGGGCGCTACTGCCCGGGCGTGGTTTCGTGGTCCACCTCCACGCCAGTCCGGCCACCCAGCTGGCGCGGGCCGCCGGTGATACCGCTCGGCCGCTGCTGCAACAACCCGATCCGTCAGCAGTCCTGCGCGCGCTGGCGGCCGAGCGCGACCCGCTGTACGCCGCCGTGGCCCAGCTGCGCATCGATACCGATGGCCTCGCGCCGTCGGAAGTCTGTGCACGGATCCTGGACGGACTGCCGACCTCGCAGCGCAGCGGAGACGGTGCATGAGCGCGGTCCTCAAGGTCGCTGTCGACGGTGCTCATCCGTACGCGATCTCCATCGGCGCGGACCTGCTGGAAGACGGCGCGTTGCTGGCCGCGACGATCCGCGGCCGGCATGCCCTGATCGTCAGCGACAGCAATGTCGCGCCGCTCTACGCCGACCGAGTGCAGGCCGCGCTGCAGGCCGCCCGGCCGGACCTGACGATCGCCCGGCTGGTCATTCCCCCGGGCGAGCACGAGAAAACCCTGCAGCGCTTCGGCGAGGTGCTGGATGCGCTCGCCGAACTGGGCGCCACCCGCGACGCGGCGGTGGTCGCGCTGGGCGGCGGCGTGATCGGCGACCTGGCCGGTTTCGCCGGCGCCTGCTGGATGCGCGGCATCGACGTCGTCCAGATTCCGACGACGCTGCTGGCGATGGTCGACTCCTCGGTGGGCGGCAAGACCGCGGTCGACCTGCCCGCCGGCAAGAACCTGGTCGGCGCGTTCTACCCGCCGCGCGCGGTGATCGCCGACACCGGCGTGCTGCACACCTTGCCGGACCGGGAGTTGCGCGCCGGGCTCGCCGAGGTGGTCAAGTACGGCGTGACGGCCGTTTCGCTGGACCCGGCTGACGCCGGATTCCTGGACTGGCTGGAAGCGCACGCCGAGGCGTTGCTGGCGCGCGACCCGGCGATCACTGCCGAAGCCATCGCGCGCTGCTGCGCGTTCAAGGCCGCCGTCGTCGGTCGCGACCTGCTCGAGCACGGCGACCGCGCCCTGCTCAACTTCGGCCATACCTTCGGCCACGCTATCGAGGTCGAGCAGGGTTATGCCGGCACCCACGGCGGCGGCCTCAACCACGGCGAGGCGGTGGCGGTTGGGATGGTCCTGGCAATGCGGCTGTCAGCGGTGCTGGGGCTCGCCCCGGCCAGCGCCGGCGACCGCCTGCAGCAGCTGTTGCAGCGACTGGAATTGCCCACCTCCGTTCCGGAAGGTCTGGCCCCGGACGCGCTGCTCGCGCGGATGCGCCTGGACAAGAAGGCCGACGCCGCCGGCATCCGCTTCATCCTCGCCGACGGCGCCGGCCGCGCCCGGGTCGTGCCAGGGGTCGAGGAAGCCACGGTGCTCGCCGTGCTGGCTGGCTGAACAGGCAGGGCCGGCGGCCCGTGCACGCCGGCCGGCGGCAGCGCAAGCCCGTACAATCAAGCCATGCGCCTGCTGATGCAACAACGACCCGACGACGCCGAGGCGCCCCGCTTCGTGCAGCTGATGTTGCAGCCCGACCTGCTCGGCGGCTGGATGCTGGTCCGCGAGACCGGCGTGATGGGCGGTCGCAGCCAGGTCCGCCGCGAGCAGTTCCTGGACCATGACAGCGCGATCGCCGCCTTTGAACGCGCCCGCGACCAGCAGCTCAAGCGCGGCTTCCAGCAGATGTTTACCCAGGGGGCCGCGGCGCCCCGCTGAACCCCACCATCCCGCATCGGGTGCCCCCGCTCCATTACGGCACCGCCCTGCGGCTTCGCCTGCCCTGCCCGGGCAACGACTTTTCGAGGAACCACAGCCTTGTCCATCCAGCCCCAGAACGACCGTTTCCTGCGCGCCCTGCGTCGCGAGCCCGTTGACCACACGCCGGTCTGGCTGATGCGCCAAGCGGGACGCTACCTGCCCGAATACCGCGCGACCCGCGCCCAGGCCGGCAGTTTCATGGGCCTGGCGACCAATCCCGAGTTGGCGTGTGAAGTGACCCTGCAGCCGCTGCGGCGCTTCCCGCTGGACGCGGCGATCCTGTTCTCCGACATCCTCACCATCCCCGACGCGATGGGCCTGGGCCTGCATTTCGTCGAGGGCGAAGGCCCGAAGTTCGAGCGCCCCGTCCGCACCGCGGCCGATATCGCCAAACTCGGCGTGCCGGACATGGAAAGCGACCTGGGCTACGTGATGGAGGCGATCCGCACGATCCGCCGCGAGCTCGACAACAAGGTGCCGCTGATCGGTTTCTCCGGCAGTCCGTGGACGCTGGCCTGCTACATGGTCGAGGGCAGCGGCAGCAAGGACTTTGCCCGGGTCAAGTCGCTGGCGATGAACGACCCGGCGGCCATGCACCAATTGCTGGACGTGACCACCGATGCCGTGATCGCCTACCTCTCGGCGCAGCGCGCCGCCGGTGCGCAGGCGCTGCAGCTGTTTGACACCTGGGGCGGCGTGCTGTCGCCGTCCATGTACCGCGAGTTCTCGCTGCGCTACATGCAGCGCATCGCCGCCGAGGTCGAGCGCGGCCACGGTGCCGACCGCACGCCGCTGATCCTGTTCGGCAAAGGCAACGGCGCCTACGTCAGCGAGCTGGCCGAGACCGGCGCAGAAGGCGTGGGCGTGGACTGGACGATCGACCTGGCCGATGCCGTGCGCCGCACCGGCGGCAAGGTGGCGATCCAGGGCAACCTGGATCCGGTCACCCTGTACGCCGATCCCGAGGCGATCCGCCAGCATGTCGGCCGCGCGCTCGACAGCTACCGCGACGGCAACGGCGGCTCGCGCGAGGGTCACGTCTTCAACCTCGGCCATGGCATGTCGCCGGACATGAAGCCCGAGCATGTCGCGGTGATGGTCGAGGCGGTGCACGAGCTCAGCGCGCGCTGAGGTCTCGACACCGATCAGCGCTGGCTGGGTTGGTGACACGGGCAGCGCTGGGTTGGTCACGCCGGGAACGACTGCCCTTGGGTGTGAATGTCCCCCGGCACCGATGAAGCCGGTGCCTCCTCCTTGATTTCACACCCAAGGGCAGTCGCACCCGTCTTTCGGGCTTGAGGTTGGCTCCAGCGCCGACCGGGCGTGCATGCGTGCCCGCAAGCGAGACCTGCAGACCTTCGGGGCGAAATAAAGGAGGAGGCCTCCGCCGCAGGCGGAGGCCGGGGGACATTCGCCCTGAAGGCCTGCAGGTCTCGCCCACCGAATGCGTCAGCAGACGGAGACCCGGAGACATTCGCCGGGAAGGCCTGCAGGTTTCGTCCCCCGTGCATCCCTCAGCGTGCGGCGGCCAGCGCCTCCCGCAGCATTGCCCCGGTCACCGGCTTGCGCAGGAAACGATCGAAGCCGGCGACCAGTGCGTGTGGCTCCGCGTCCGTGTCGGCGCGCGCTGTCACCGCAATCAGCGGCCGGGTAAAACCCTGCGCCCGCAGCTGCCGCGCCAGCGACAGGCCATCGAGACCGGGCAGGTCCAGGTCCAGCAGGGCCGCGTCGAAGCGGGTCATGCTCGACTCGGCCAACGCCGCCAGCCCGTGACCGGCGTGAACGACCGCGTGACCCTGGCCGTGCAGCAGACCGATGATCACGTCGGCGACGATCGGATCGTCCTCCACCAGCAGCAGCGAGAGGCCGGCCTTTCCGGCCGGATCCAAGTCGGCTGACGATGGGGCCGTCTTGCCGGGTGACGACGTGGGAAGGGATGAGTCCGCCAATGCCGGCAGCGGCTCGCGCGGCGCGATCACGCGGGAGTGCGGCGGTTGATCGGCCACGATTTCCAGCGGCAGGCGCACGGCGAAACTGGCGCCTTCGCCGGGCGCGCTGGTGACCTCGATCGTGCCGCCCATCGCCGCCGCCAGTTCCTGGCAGATGGCCAGGCCCAGACCGCTGCCCCCGTAGCGCGCGGCGGTGCGCAAGCCGTCGGCCTGCTCGAAGCGGCGAAAGAGGCGCGACACCTGCTCGGCGTTGAGGCCCGGGCCGGTATCGCTGACGCACAGGACCACGCCGCCGGCGTCGGCCGGCGCGACCGCCAGGCGGATCGAGCCGCGCTCGGTGAACTTGGCCGCGTTGCCGAGCAGGTTCAGCAGGATCTGCCGGACCCGGACCGCGTCGCCGCGCACCAGCCGCGGCGTAGCGGGATCACGGTCGACCACGAAGGCCAGGCCGCGCGCCTCCACCAGTGGCGCGCTCATCTCGGCCAGCTCGTCCATCAACGCGTGCAGGTCGAAGACCTCCGCTGCCAGTTCCAGCTTGCCCGACTCGATGCGGGCCAGGTCCAGCGCATCGTTGACCAGCCGCAGCAGATGCTCGCCGGCGCGGTGGATCGAGGTCGCGTAACTTCGCTGCCGGGCATCCAGCGCGGTCTCGAGCAGCAACTCGCTCATGCCCAGCACGCCGGTCATCGGCGTGCGGACCTCATGGCCGAGGGTGGCCAGAAAACGGGTCTTGGCCAGCGAGGCCTCATGGGCGACCTCACGCTCGTGTTCGGCGCGCTTCCACGCCTGGCGTCGTTCGATGCGACGACGCGATTCCAGCACCGTCCACCACCCCATCAACAGCAGCAGGCATACCAGCGCGAGCCGGGCGGCGCCCGTCTGCCACCACGGCGGCAACACATCGAAGTGCAGCACCTGCTCGGCCGCTTCGTTGCCCACGGCGTCGTGCGCGCGGGCGCGCAGGGTGTACTTGCCCGGCGCCAGTCCGGCGAAGATCCGCTCGCCCTCGGCGCCGTGGTCCACCCAGGCATGGTCGTAGCCCTCCAGCATCGTCACGTAGGCATTGGCCTTGGGCTTGTCGTAGGCCAACAGCCGCAATTGCACGCGCATTTCGCGGTCGCCCGGCGCCAGCGCCAGCGGCCCGAGCAGGTCCATCGGCAACCAGCGCCCGTCGCGCCGGACCTCGACGCGGTCCCAGTGCAGCGGCGAGCGGATCGGCGCCGGGTCCGCCGCCAGGCTGTCGACCATCACGACACCGCCATCGGCCTGCGCCGACACCATCACCCCGTCGTGGGTCTGCATCAGCGTGCGGTTGACGAACTCCTGGCTGCGCAAGCCATCGAAGAGGCCAAAATGGCGGCTCTTTCCGGCCTCCGGATCCCACCGGTACAGGCCACGCGGGGTCGACAGCCAGACCCGGCCCAGCCGGTCGATCTGCAGGCCGGCCCCTTCGACCGCCGGGATGCCCTGCGGCGCGCCGATGGTGGCCACCTGCGTCCAGCCGTCGCCGGCGCGCCGGTAGTGCTCAAGACCCGACAGCCGCTGCAGCCACACATCGTCGGCGCCGTCAAAGCCGAGCGCAAACACCCGGCCTTCGCCGACGATGCCCGGCACAGGTTCGAACCGACCGGCCTCCGCGCTCCACCGCAGCACGCCATCGGCCCCGCCAAACCAGGGCGCGCCACCGGCGTCAAAGGCCATGGCGTGGTGGTCGCCCATCCCCAGCCCGTGCTCCGGCCCGGGCGGCACCGTGCGCAGGACGCGGCCGCTGGCCGGCTCGCGCTGCTGCACGCCCGCACCGGCGAAGGACATCCACAGGGTTCCGTCAGGCGCCAGTTCCATCAGCGTCAGTGGACCGGGCAAGGTCGCATCACGCGAGCCATCCTGTCCCCAGCGCGCGATACCGCCGCGCAGGTCGATCCGTACCAGCTGCCGGCGCTGGCCGACCCACAGGCGGCCCGCCGCGTCCTCGCGCAGGGCGTAGGAACTCATGCCCTCCAGCGCCTCGAAGATCGCCGGCTTGACCGGAATCACGTTGCCGTCGCGATCCAGCCGCTCGAGCTCGGCGCGCATTCCGCCCAGCCAGACGCCGCCCTCGCGCGCGGGCGCGATGGCGCTGTAGAGGTCGGCCGACAGGCCATCATGGTCGCGACTGAACTGGGCGATCCGGCGCCAATCAACCGGCAGATAGCCCAGGCCGACCCCGGGGACCGGAATCCAGATCGCGCCGGTGTCCTGCTTGACCATCTCCCCGATCGCGATCGCCGGACCCTTGGCGCCGACCGGTACCGGCACCGGCACCTGCCCGTCGGCGACCCGCCACAGTTGACGCTGGCTCGAGATCCACAGCTCGCCGTCCTCGCCCGGCAGCATGCTCAGCACCGCGTTGGGTTGCTCGAACATCGCCGACCACTCCGGCTGGTCCCACCCGCCGTCCGCGGCCAGCCGGAACACCCCAACCGACGTCCCCACCCAGAGGCGGCCATCGAAGGCCGCCAGCGAATAGATCATCGGCGTCGGCTGAGCGCCGGGCAGCGCCACGCGCTCGAAGTCCCTGCCCGTCCAGCGCGCCAGGCCCTTGGTGGATCCCGCCCACAGCGTGCCCTGCCCATCCACCGCCAGCGACAGGATGATGTCGGACGGCAGGCTGCGCGGGTTTTCATCGCTGGCCGTGAACCGGCTGATGGCCCCGTCGGCGCCCATGCGCGAGACGCCGCCCCCGTAGCCGCCCATCCACAGGGCGCCCTTGTGGCTTACCAATGCCCAGATGTCGTCGCTGCCGATCTCCGGATGGGTCGCCACGCGGAAATGCCGGAACTGCTCGTGTGCGCTGTCGAGCACGCTCAGACCGTGTCCTTCGGGGGCGACCCAGATGCGACCCTGCGGATCGACGTGGACCAGCGTGACGAAGTTGGCCGACAGCGAGGTCGGATCGGTGGGGTCGTGCCGCCACACCTGCATGCCGACGCCGTCGTAGCGCGCGAGCCCGTCGGTAGTGGCCAGCCACAGGAAGCCGTCCGCGTCGAATTTCAGGCTCTTGACGGTGCTCGAGGGAAGGCCGGCCGCCACGTCGATATGCCGCAGTCGCGGAATCTCGGGCACGCGCGCGCCCGCGGCCGGCGCCAGCAGCAGCCCGCAGGTGACCAGCAGCAGCCACGCCATGATGTGTCGCATCCCAGCCCCTTTTTGTGCACCTGCGCGAGCTTCACTTCCCGCGCCTTCCCCCGCCGAACCTTCAACGATTGTGCCGGCCGGGGCAAGTCGTTCGCGCCCACGCTCGCATGGCGGGGCCTGCCGGGCGTCGGTCCTGCCAGATCGGACCTGCGAGATAGGACCTGCCTGTAACGGTCCTGTCTGTTACGGACCTGTCAGCGCTGGACCTGTCTAGAATCGGGGCATGCACGGCAAATCTTCCTTCCCGTCCACCCGCCATCGGCAACGCCCGACCGGCACGGCGGAGCGCGGCGTCGGCGACTGCTCGTGGTTCGCTCCTGCGCTGACCTGCCTGCTCGCCGTTGCCGCGCCGGCCAGCGCGCGCGATGCACCGACCTGGAACCTGGACCCGGTGCACACCCGGGTGATGTTCGCGGTGTCGCATGCCGGGTTCTCGCAGGCGCTGGGCACCGTGTCCGGCAGCACCGGCACGCTCGTCTTCGATCCCGACGATTGGCAGCGCACGCGCCTGCAGGCCAGTGTGCCGCTGGCGCGCGCGGATCTGGGCGACCCGGACTGGAACCGAGCGGTGCTGGCGCCGCGCCTGCTCGATGTGGAGGCTTACCCCGCCGCCAGCTTCACCTCCGACAGCGCCGTCGCCTCGGACAGCGGCGGCATCCGCGTATGCGGCGAGCTCAGCTTGCACGGCGTGACCCGCCCGCTGTGCATGGACGTCACCGTCAATGCGGTCAAGCGCCATCCGATGCCGCCCTTCCGCCGCACGGCCGGCTTTTCCGCCACGGCGGTGTTGAGCCGCAGCGATTTCGGCATCACCGCCTGGCCGTCGGTCATCGGCGATGAGGTCACCATCCGGATCGAGGCCGAAGCGGTGCGCTCGCGCGCGGCCGGACGCCCACCCGAACCGGAACCTCCATCCGAAACCGAACCGCAACTCACGCCCGAACCCGAACCCGAATCCGAACCCGTATCCGGAGCTTTGCAATGAGTCTGAGAAACCCCGCCGACCGCTGGGGCGCGGTAAGCCAGTTCCTGCACTGGACCATCGCCGTGGCGATCCTGGCGATGGCGGTCATCGGCCTGTCGCTGGACAGCCTGCCCAAGTCGCCGAGCTACTTCTGGGTGTTCAACCTGCACAAATCGCTGGGCCTGACCGTGCTCGCGCTGGCGGCGGTCCGGCTGGCGTGGCGGCTGTACGCCGGCGCGCCGACCCCGATCGCGAGCATCCCGGACTGGCAACGGTGGCTCGCACGCGTCACCCATTGGCTGCTGTACGGGCTGATCATCGCCATGCCGCTGTCGGGCTGGCTGTTCGACTCCGCCAGTGGGCTGCGTCCGCTGCGCTGGTTCAACCTGTTCCAGGTGCCCAAGCTCATTGGCCCCAATACCGGCGTGCGCGAAATCGCGCGCGACGCACACGGCTGGATCTTCTGGGTGCTGGCGCTGCTGATCGTCATGCACGCCGGCGCGGCGCTCTACCACCACTACTTTGTCGGCGACGGCACGCTGCGGCGGATGCTGCCCGGCCGGCGGACGCCGCTCCCCTCTTCCAACCGGAACCCGTGATGACCACCACCGTGCGCGCGACTCGCTTCCCCACCCGCCCCTCCTTCCTGCAGGCGTTGTCGCTGGCAGCCGGCCTGGCCTTCGCCAGCAGCAGCGCGCTGGCCGCCGATTACGTGCAGGCGCCCGGTTCCACGCTGACCTTTGCCTCCAGCTTTGAGGGCGAGATCTTCACCGGCCACTTCGCCAGTTTCACCACCACGATGCGCTTTGACCCGCAGCAACTGGAGCAGGCGCGGCTGGACGTGACCGTTCCGCTGGCGACCGCGACCACCGCCAACCCCGAGCGTGACCAGACCCTGCAGGGCAGCGATTTCTTCGCCAGCAAGCTGTTCCCGCAGGCCCGCTTCGTCGCCACGCGGTTCCGCCATCTGGGCGAGGACCGCTATGCGGCGGACGGCACCCTGAGCCTGCGCGACGCGAAACAGCCCGTGACCCTGAGCTTCACCTGGCAGGACGGCGCGACGCCGGTGCTCACCGGGCGCGCCAGCGTGGACCGGCTGGCGTTCGGCGTCGGCGGCGGTGACTGGGCAGACGTGGGCATGATTCCGGCAAAGGTGGCGGTCAGCACCCGGGTCAACCTGACGCCCGCGCCGTGAATGCCGCCAACCTCGGGTAAACCCCAGCTGGGGGATGCCCCGAGTGACCCCGCCCGGCCGCAGTGTTGGAATGCAGGCATGACCCGCCAACCGTAGGTCACCGCCCAAACGCGAGGATCAGGGAATGACTGTTCTCAGTGCAATCTCAGCGGCGCAGCCGCAACGCATCGACGCCGGCCGCGGCCGCCAGCACACCGTCCAGCACGGCGACACGCTGTCGGGGATCGCGAAGCAGTACGGCGTCAGCCTGTCCACGTTGAAGGCCGCCAACCCGCAGGTCCTGAATCCCAACGTCATCTATTCCGGCGACCGCATCGCGGTGCCGGGTGGCCAGGCGCAGAGCAGTGCCGACGGCGCCCCGGTGCAAGCGGACAAAGCCGCGGCAGGCAGCACCGCCGCCAAGGCCGGCTCCACCCAGCTGACCATGGCCGACTACCAGCGCGCGGCCAACACCCTCGGCGTGGACGTCGCGACCGTCCGCGCGGTCGCGGATGTGGAGTCCTCCGGCGGCGGCTTCCTCGCCGATGGCCGACCCAAGATCCTGTTTGAGCGCCACATCTTTGCCCGCGAGACCGGTGGGCGCTTCAACGGCTCGCATCCGGGCATCAGCGGATCCCCGGGCGGCTACGGCGCCGGCGGCGCCAACCAGCACGCCCGCTTCGAGCAGGCGTTCAAGCTCGACCCGGTGGCAGCGATGAAGTCGGCCTCCTGGGGCGAATTCCAGATCATGGGCTTCAACCACAAGATGGTCGGCTACGACAGCGTCGGCAAGTTCGTCGATGCGATGCGCAGCTCGGCGGGCAGCCAGCTGGACGCGTTCGTCAGCTTCATCGAGTCGGCCGGGCTGAAGGGCAAGCTGCAGAACAAGGACTGGGCCGGCTTTGCGCGCGGCTACAACGGTCCCGGCTACGCCAAGAACAACTACGACGGCAAGATGGCGGCCGCCTACGCCAAGTACGCCGGCAGCAACCCGCCGCCGGTGGCCAGCGGCGGAACGTCGACCGGGCCGACCTCCCCCACCGCTCCGACGGCGCCTGCACCGACCGCGCCGCAAGCCAGCACGGGAACCTACTCGGTGCGCTCGGGCGACACCCTCAGCGGCATCGCGCAGGCGCACGGCGTCTCGCTCTCCGCTCTCGCCGCGGCCAATCCGCAGATCCGCAACATCGACCTGATCTTCCCCAACCAGGTCGTCAAGATTCCCGGCGGCAGCGGGGCGGCGGCCAGCCACACGGTCCGCAGCGGCGACACCCTGAGCGGAATCGCCCAGCAGCACGGCGTGTCGCTGGCTGCGCTGAGCGCGGCCAACCCGCAGATCCGCAACATCCACCTGATCCATCCCGGCCAGACGGTCCACATCCCCGGTAACCCCGCCGTGGGCGCCCCGGCGGCCGGAACTCCCGGCAATCCCCCCGTCCGCGGCGACAGCAAGGTCGATACCCCCGCGCCGGTGGGCGGCAGCAGCTCGGATGCCGCCAGGATCGCCGAGAAGTACCTGGGCTGGTGGGCGGGCGACCTGAAGGTCAGTGGCCACCTGCCGATGGACCCCAGCGTCCCCAACACTGTCAACTGCGCCAACTTCGTCTCCGCCGTCCTGCAAAAGGCGGGGCTGATCAACTTCCACACCAACCTGGTGACCGGTTCCAACAGCGGCAACCCGCAGGCACTGGGCACGAAGCTGAAGGCCGCCGGCTGGACGGTGGTTCCCGCGTCGCAGGCGCGGCCGGGTGACGTGGCCATCGTCAACAACGGCGGGCACGTCGAGCTGGTGCACAGCAACAACAATGGCAAGATCACCCTGATCGGTTCCAACAACACCGCTGGCGGCTCCGGCCCGCAGAAGGTCAGCTACGGCAACCCGTTCGGAAACGCCTGGTACCTGACGCCGCCACGCAAGTGATAGACCGGTCGCACCGGTCCGTCAGGAGACGCGCATGCGAACCCTGTCATTCTTGATGTTCCTACTGATGGGTTTTGCCTGCATGCCAACCAACCACGCCCAGACACCGTCCGCGTTGCACATCCCCAATCCAGGATCCCCCGAGCGCGCTGCCGTCCTCGACAGCGCGCGCGAGTCCATCGACAAGGAGATCGGCCGCACCGTCCAGTTCGTGGTCGAGCGACTGGCGGTTCAGGGCGAGTGGGCGTTCCTTTACGCGCACATGCAGGCCAGCGACGGTGGCCCGGTGGACTACGCGCGCACCCCGATGGCGGAGGCGGCCGAGGCCGGCTTTGTCTCCCAGGTCTATGCCGGCCTGCTGGAGAAGAAGGACGGCGAATGGGTCGTTCGCGCCCAGTCGATCGGCCCGACCGACATGGCCTGGCAGCCGTGGGCGGTGGACTACGGCGCGCCGGAGGCGCTGTTCAAGCTCGATTGATCCCGGCGGTGTAGGACAAGCCGGGGAGCGCACCAACGCACTCCCGCCCGAGGCAAGCGTGTCATGCGCCAGCGGACAGCCAGTGCCGGACGGTGTCCACGTCAAACGGCCATGCCAGCTCCCGCATGGTGTCTACATCGAGCAGCACCGGGACACGCACCCCAAAGCGCTGCTCCAGGTCCGGATCCTCGTCAATGAACACGCTCACAAAGTCCGGCACCGCGGCGCGCGCCAACTCCAGCAGCGCCAGGTCGCACAGGTGGCAATCATCACGCTGGTAAAGGATCAGCTGCATCGTCTCGGAGCGCCTCTGCAATGGCCCGGGGGCGGCGGCTATCATAGGCGTTCATTCCGGAGGGCTCCGCAGCCGTGACCAGGTTTTTTCTTTCCGCCGCGCTGATGTTCTCACTGGCCGCTTGCAGCGCCGAGCAGGCCTCCGCCACGGCCGCGCAGGCACCTGCGTGCGATGTTGCCGAGGCTGCCCTGATCGGCGACTGGCAGCGCAGCGGCGACGCGGGGACCTTCGAGCAGTTCTCGCTGGCCACGCAGAACGGCGAACGCCGCTTCGACTCGTGGCTGCACGAGCGACCGGAAGTCAGTGGCGGTTCGTGGACCTATCAGGCCGACGACTGCCGCCTCGCCCTCAACGGCGCCGACAGCAACCTGGCGTGGCACTTCAAGGTGTCCGCCGACGAGGCCGGCAAGCAGATCACGCTGAGTCCGCTGGACGCCGGCAGCGGCACCGTCGACGGAAGCTACCAGCGCCTGGCGGACTGATCGGGCCGATTGCGCGCCGGCTGGCCGCGACCTTTTCAAGCCCAACCAGCGTCGACCCTGAGCGGTCGCCACGCCCACCCACCGCTGTTTTCAGTACTGGATCCGCATGTCCGTCAGCTGTTTCGACCTGTTCAAGATCGGCATCGGGCCGAGTTCCTCCCACACTGTCGGGCCGATGCGCGCCGCTGCCCGCTTCATCGAGCGCTGGATCGTCGACAACGGCGATCTTGAGCGCACCGCGCGCGTGCGCGCCGAGGTGTTCGGCTCGCTGGCAATGACCGGGCGCGGCCACGGCACCGACAAGGCCGTGATGATGGGTCTGGAAGGCCATTGGCCGGACCGGATCGATCCGGACATCATCCCGGCGACGCTTGAGCGGATCCGCGGGGAGAAGCGCATCCGCCTGCACGGCCGCCATGAGATCGGCTTCGACGAGAAGCACGACTTGATCATGAACAAGCGCCAGAAGCTGCCCTTCCACACCAACGGCATGCGCTTCACCGCCTACGACGCGGCGGGCGAAGTGATCGCCACGCGGGACTACTACTCGGTCGGCGGCGGCTTCGTGGTCAACGAGGACGAGGCGGCGGAGGACCGCATCGTCGCCGACACCAGCGTGGTGCCCTACCCGTTTTCCTCCGGCGACGAGCTGCTGATGCGCGCGCGCGACAGCGGCCTGTCCATCGCCCAGATGATCCATGCCAACGAGCAGGTCTGGCGCAGCGCGGACGAGATCGATGCCGGCCTGGACCAGTTGTGGGACGCGATGAAGTCCTGCGTGGAACGCGGCATCCGCTCGCCGGGCACGCTGCCGGGCGGGCTGCGGGTAACCCGCCGTGCACCGGCGATGTACGCCGATCTTTCCGCCCGTCCGGACGCCGGACTGGAGGACCCGCTGACCATGCTCGACTGGGTCAACCTGTTCGCGCTAGCGGTGAACGAGGAAAACGCCGCCGGGGGCCGCGTGGTCACCGCGCCGACCAACGGTGCGGCCGGGATCATCCCGGCGGTGCTGCACTACTACGAGCGTTTCATCCCGGGCGCCAACATCGAGGGCGTGCGGACCTTCCTGCTGACCGCGGCGGCGGTGGGCATCCTCTACAAGGAAAACGCCAGCATCTCCGGCGCCGAAGTCGGCTGCCAGGGCGAGGTCGGCGTCGCCTGTTCGATGGCGGCCGCCGGCCTGACCGCGGCGCTCGGCGGCAGTCCGGTCAAGGTCGAGAACGCGGCGGAGATCGGCATGGAACACAACCTGGGCCTGACCTGCGACCCGATCGGCGGTCTGGTCCAGATCCCCTGCATCGAGCGCAACGCGATGGGCTCGGTGAAGGCGATCAACGCCTCGCGGCTGGCGATGCGCGGGGACGGTTCGCAGAAGGTCAGCCTGGACAAGGTCATCAAGACCATGCGCGATACGGGGCGCGACATGCAGGACAAGTACAAGGAAACCAGCCGGGGCGGGTTGGCGGTGAACGTTATCGAGTGCTGAGCGGCTGGAGGTGCGGGGTGACGGGAGCTCGGGAGCGGGTGCCCTTGGGCGCGAATGTCATCCGGCACCGATGAAGCCGGTGCCTCCTTCTTTATTTCGCACCCAAGGGCACCCGCTCCCTCGTAATGGCTTGCCGCACAGATGAAGCCGGTGCCTTCTCCTTTATTTCGCTCCCAAGGGCACTCGCGCCCGTTGTAACGTCATCCGGCACCGGTGAAGCCGGTGCCTCCTCCTCTACCTCACACCCAAGGGCGTTCGCTCCCATTGGTCACCATGGCGATGGTCCCAGCATCAGCGTGACCTGCGGAGCTTTGGGGCGAAATAAAGGAGGAGGCCTCTGCCGCAGGCGGAGGACGGGGGACATTCGCCACAAAGGTCTGCAGGTCGCGCCCGCGAATTGTCAGTTGAATGTTGAGCGCGCGATTCGCAATGCATCGTCGAGAAGGCCCGCCGCGGTGACTTCCGCGCCCGCGCCGGGACCCTGGATCACCAATGGCTGGTCGCGGTAGCGGTCTGACCAGATTGCGAGCTTGTTGTCGGTGCCGGCGCCGCTTGCGAGCGGATGCGACGCGTCCAACGTTTCCAGGCGTACCGATGCGCGGCCATTCTGCAGCCGGGCGATGTAGCGCAGTTGCTCGCCCTTTGCTGCTGCAGCCCGGTGGAGCCGTTGCAGCAGAGCGTCGAGGGGCGGAGCAACCACGGGGTCCTCGCCTCTCGCGCCATGTCCGTCTTGCCTCGTCTCACGGCCCGCCAGATCCAGTAACGACTCCACTTCCACCTCGTCGCTGGCCAGCGGGACGCCGGCGGCTCGGGCGAGGATGAGGATCTTGCGGCGCACGTCATCGCCGGACAGGTCTTCGCGCGGGTCCGGTTCGGTGTAGCCGGCCTGCCGCGCTTCGTCCACCAGTTCCGAGAAAGGCTTCTTGCCGTCGTAGTGGTTGAACAGCCACGCCAGCGATCCGGACAGGACGCCCGCGATGGCGTGGATGGTGTCCCCGCCGGCCTGGAGGTCGCGGATATTGCGCAGCAGCGGCAGGCCCGCGCCGACGGTGGCGCTGTCGCCGTAGCGGGTGTTGCCGTGAGCCGCGGCGTCGTGGATGTCCTGCCAGCGCTCCAGCGTCGTGCCCAGTCCGAGCTTGCAGGCCGTCACCACGTGGATGCCCTGCGCCAGCCAGCGGGCGTGGTGGTCGGCGACGTCGCCGCTCGCGGTCGCGTCGATGATGATGCGGTGGGCCAGACCATTGCCGGCAAGCGCTTCGGCGACGCCTGACAGGTTCGTCAGTGCGGGATCGGCTTGCCACGGACTGCCGTCCAGGAGCCGGTGCCTGACGTCGGCGGGGCAAAGCAGTTCGGCGCGCAGCGCGCCGCGGGAATTGCCCGCATGCACCAATGCCAACGAATCTCCGCGCGGGGTGCCGGCCCACCCTGCCAGTCGGTCGAGAACGGCCTTGCCGACGTTGCCGGTTCCGAGCAGTGCCACACGGGCCGAGGGCTCACTCGGCGTTCGGTGTACGCGCCGATCGTGTTGCGAACCCGCTGCGGTCTCCGTGCGCACATGCGTGTCCGCGCGCCTCTCGGACCGTACGCTCGCGTTCAACCGCGGACTCACGTCACCGTCAACCCGCAAACGACCCACCACGGGGCAAGCTGGATACGCTGGACGCGCTCCAACGCCGCGCCCAGATCGGCCAGCAGGTCCTCGGCGTGCTCGATGCCGACCGACAGGCGCAACAGACCGTCGGTGATGCCCGCCGCGGCGCGCGCCTGCGCGGTCATCGCCGCGTGGGTCATCGTCGCTGGATGGGCGATCAGGCTTTCCACGCCGCCCAGCGACTCGGCCAGCGAGAAGTACTCCAGCCCGTCGAGGAACGCGCGTACCGCGGTCTCGCCACCGGCGCCACCGTCTTCCAGCTCCAGCGAGACCATCGCCCCAAAGCCGTCCTGCTGGCGTGCGGCGACCGCGTGCCCGGGATGGCGTTCCAGACCGGGGTAGTGGACGGCGCGCACCGCCGGGTGGCCGTCGAGCAGGTCCACCAGCGCGGCAGTGTTGCGCTCGTGCACGCGCAGGCGCGCGTCCAGCGTGCGCAGGCCCCGCAGGGTGAGGAAACTATCGAAGGGCGAGCCGGTGATGCCCAGGCAGTTGGCCCACCACGCCAGGTTCTCGTACTGGTCCGGCTCGCGCGCGATCACCGCGCCACCGACCACGTCGCTGTGGCCGTTGATGTACTTGGTGGTGGAATGCACGACCACGTCGGCCCCAAACGCGATCGGCTGCTGCAGCGCCGGCGAGAGGAAGGTGTTGTCCACCACGACGCGCGCGCCGGCCGCGTGCGATGCCTCGATCACGAAGCGCAGATCGGTCACGCGCAGCAGCGGGTTGGACGGCGTCTCGATCCATACCACCACCGGCCCGAGCGCCAGTGCCTCGGCCAGCGCGCGCGAAGACGTCAGGTCCACGGTCGTCAACTCGAAGGCGCCCTTCTCCGCCAGCGCGTTGAACAGCCGCCAGCTGCCGCCGTAGGCATCGTGCGGCACGACCAGCCGGTCGCCGGGTTTGAGCAGCGCGTTCAGCACCAGCGTGATCGCGGCCATGCCGGTCGCCGTGACGACTGCGCCGGCGCCGCCTTCCAGCTCGGCGAGGGCATCGGCCAACAGGTCGCGGGTCGGATTGCCGCTGCGCGTGTAGTCGTAGGTGCGCCGGTCGTTGAAGCCGGCAAAGCTGAAATTGGACGACAGCACCAGCGGCGGGGTAACCGCACCAAACGCCTCGTCACGGTCGATGCCGGCACGCACGGCGGCGGTACTGCGATGGGACCGACGCGCACACGAGGGTGCACTGCTTCCGGATGCGGCGCTCATGCGCAGGCCTCGGCGTCGGCTGCTACATCGAGCAAAGCCTCGCGCAGGATCCCGTCGATCGCGCGCGACTCCTTCAGGAACGCGTCGTGGCCGAAGCGCGAATGGATGACGTGCAGGCGGGTCTCGCCGCGCAGGCGCTGGACCAGGTCGTAGGCATCGGCCAGCGGCACCAGCAGGTCCTCCGCCACGGCCACCACGGTCACCGGCACGTGCACGGTTTCCGGATCGACCGCCTGCAGGTCGATGGATTCGGACAGGCGCACGAAGGCCTGCGCGGCCACGCGGTCGGCGAACTGCTGGCCGCAGTGGTCAAGATAGTCCTCGGCGGCGACCTGGACGCGGCCGTTGACCACCTTGGCAGCGCCGAAGCGGCCGTCGAACTCGTCGGCGGTGCGGTAGCTGAGCATGGCCAGCTGGCGTGCCAGCGCCACGCCTTGGCTGTCATCGCACTGCAGCGCGCCCAAGGCGACCGCGCGCCGCTGCAACGCACGCCAGGCGCTGGCGTAGGGATGGGCACGGTGGAAGCCGCTGATCGCGACCAGCCGGCCGACGCGACGCGGATGCAGGGCGGCCAGGTGCAGGCCGACCATCGCGCCGTAGGAGTTGCCGATGAAGGCGCTCAGGCGCTGGATGCCCAGCGCGTCCAGCAACGCGACCACCGCCGTCGCCTGGTCGACCGGATCGATCACGGCGTCCAGCGTGCCGTCGCCGCCGACCCAGTCGAAGGCGAGGACGCAGTGCTGGGAGGGATCCAGTGCACGGCCGGGGCCGGACTGCTCCTGCCACCAGCCGGCATCGCTGAACTGGTCGCTGGCACCCACGTGGCGATTGGCGGAAATCCCGCCGGCCACGAACAGCACCGGCAAGGACGGATCGCCGACGCGCTCATAGCGCAGCGTCACCACGCGGGTGCCGGCGTGGCGCATCTCCAGCTGGACCTCGATCTCGCCGCGCACCGCCATCTTCCGCGCCGCGGCCGGGAACCGCGATACGGCGACGTGGCGGGGCTGGAAAAGGGTTTCGGTGGTGCGCGAAGCGAGTTGCAGGCTCATGAGGGCTATCCGAAGTGGCGGGGAGCCATCGAGGGATGGCTGCCAACGCACACTGGATCGTGCCGGCAACCATCTTCCGGCCACCGCTGAAGCGCGGCGCCGCAGGATTTGGCACCCGTTCGCGGCTTTCGCTGCGATGGGTTGCCCCGGCTTCAAAGGGCCTGTCCCTCTGCCGGTCTCGATGGATGGCAGGCAGTGTGCCCACGCTTTCTAGCAATGTCAATCGCTTTATCCGCATAAAGCGATGCCTTGCGCGATCCGGTTGTTGCGCACCCGCCACTGCCCTGCGAACGTGCACGCACTAGACTGCCCGCCATGACTCTCTGCCGATTCCTCGCCGCGACCGGCGCGCTCCTCGCCCTGGCCGGCTGCGCCACCGGACTGCAACGCAACAGCGACATGGCCCCTGAGAGCGACGTCGACACCGCGATCTTCCCCGTGGATGAGCGCGTCGTGCCCGAGCGCTATATCTCGCCGGCCCATCCCGGCTTGCAACTGGACTCGCTCGCGACCTGGCCTGCGCCCGACGGCCGCACCTGGCTGATCGCCAGCGCCAAGACCGCGCACACCCTGATGGTGTTCGACGCCGACACCGGTGATTGGCTGCAGACCGTGGGTGGCAAGGAGGACGCCGCGCGCACGTTCAAGCGCCCCAACGGCCTGGCCGTGCACGGCGACCACCTCTTCGTCGCCGAGCGCGACAACCACCGCGTGCAAATGCTCGCGTTGCCGGATTTCGCTCTGCTCGGCACCTTCGGCGAGGACCAGCTGCGCAGCCCTTACGGCCTCTGGATCAACGAGGTTTCGCCCGGCGGGCTGGACGTGTACGTCACCGACAGCTTCATGTACGGCAAGCGCTTCGAGATCGTGCCGCCGCTGGAGGAGCTCGACCAGCGCGTGCGCCGTTTCCACGTCGAGCTGGATGGCGAGAACTTCACCGCCGGCTATCTCGGTTCGTTCGGCGACACGGCCGAGCCCGGCGCGCTGCGCGTGGTGGAGTCCATCGCCGGCGACCCGGCCTTTGACCGCCTGATGATCGCCGACGAGCGCTTCCCCGGCAGCACCGGCCGCGACGCCTCCACCCTGCGGGAATACACCCTGGCCGGCACCTTCACCGGCCTCAGCCTGCCCGAGGACACCTTCGCCACCGAGGCCGAGGGCGTCGCGCTGTGGGCCTGCAGCCCCGACACCGGCTACTGGGTCGCGGTCGACCAGCGCGAGACGCGGACCGCCTTCCATCTGTTCAAGCGCAGCGACCTGACCCCGGCTGGCAGCTTCCGCGGCTTGACGACCGCCATGTCCGACGGCATCGCGGTGCATGCCGCCAGCACCGCCGCCTTCCCGCACGGCGCGCTGTTTGCCATGCACAACGACGAATCGGTGAGCGCGTTCGATCTGGCCGATATCGCCCGCAGTCTGGAGCTTGCTGCGGAATGCACCGGCTCGCGGTGACTCGCGCGCGGCACCTGGGCGTACGCGCGACGTTGGTACTGACGGCGGTGATAATGGCGCTGGCGCTCGCCTCGCTGATCCCCGTCAAAGCTGCAAGTCCCGCCGCCAGCGCCGCAGACAGCGTCGCCGCCCGCGTCCGCATCGAAGCGACCGACGACGGCTACCACGCCTGGGCCGACAACCCCTTGCCGGGCCCGATTGAAGTGCGGCTGCGCTATCGCCAGCGCCACAACACCGTGGCATCACCGGCCCTGCCCGCGCGCGCCACTGTTCCGGCCCTTGACAGCACCGTGGTCGCGGTGTTCCGCGCCACTGACCCAGCGCGTGCGGTCGACTTCGACCTGATCCTGGACAGCGTGCCCGGCAACCCCAGCGCACAGCCGCGTGATGTGACCTACGTGCTGCCGCTGGCAAAAGACACGCCAGTCGTGATCGATCAGGGCTTCGCCGGCAGCTTCAGTCACGACGACGACGAGAACCGCTACGCCATCGACTTCGCCGTACCGGTCGGCACCGCCGTGCTGGCGGCGCGCGACGGCGTGGTGATGCAGGTGCTTGACCGCTACCTAGATGTGACCAACAGCAACGCATCGCAACACCGCGGCACCGTACCGGCCGACACACTGCTGCGGAACGCCAACCTCATCCGCGTCCTGCATGACGATGGCACGATGGCCGTGTATGCGCATCTGCAGCGAGGTGGTGCCGTTGTCGCCCAAGGACAGCCGGTGCGGACCGGCCAGCACATCGGCTGGTCCGGCAACTCCGGCTTCAGCACCGCCCCGCATCTGCACTTCGCCGTGCAGGTGAACCGCGGCATGCGGCTGGTCTCGCTGCCGTTCCGGATGGAGGGGGGCGCATGCGGAAATGCCTCCCTGACGTTCAAATGGCGTTGGACTCGGCCGCCGGCTCGTCTCGCAACTGCTGAAAAGTCGCAAGCACTTTATCTTGCAACCACTGCGGCGCAGCGCTCAATGCAGCATCCATTTGAAACCCTCCGCCGAAAGGCGGGTCATCGCCCACTCTTACCCGCGTCTGTCCTTCCAATACATACGAGTTCCCGCCTTCGCGCAGGACCACGGTGACGTCCCGGGGGTCAATCCCTCCACCGCAGAAGCGGTGGTACGCGAACGTCAACTCTGCGGTGCCATTGCCGTCCAGGTCGGTCACAGAGACGCTATCGGGATAAAAGCCGGACTCGGTGTCGACGCCGTCGCATTCGATGTCATCAGTGTGCTGCCAGCTTGCGGTTGTTGGCGCCGGTGTTCCGGGCAGGGGGTACATCGCTGCGGAGAGCACGATGCGGTCGGATACCGTTCCGTCAACCGGATCTTCGGCGTGCGTGGCCAGCCGGAAGAAAACAACCGCCTGGTCACCATGGCGGTCGGTGAACCGCAGAGAGTCGATGACTGGCCCAACAAGTGGAAGTGTCTGTAATTCCGACGCCCCAAGGGGCTCTTTTCCTACCTGCACAGAAGGAGTGGGCGCCACGGCAACAGCCACTATCGAGCTCTCTGGCTGCTCCCTTTTCACCCCGTCGCAAGCGGCCAGCAACAGCGCGCTGATGGCGACCATGGCCGCGGAGCAAGCAGACGACTGCTCAACGCTCATTGCCGCTCGCCTTGACGTTGATCGTGATGCCCAGAGCGTCGTTGAGTGTGGTAGCCGTTGGAGTGGCCAGCTTGTAGTAATAGTTCATCGTCTGGCCGATCTCGTCCTCTTTCTGACCTTTCCAGAGTTCCGCTTGCGAATACGCATGTTCGATCCATGGTGCGCGCTTCTGCGAAAACGGGACCACCGCTAGCGGGTGACCGGTTTATCCGCTGGCTTCGAATTGCAGGGTTCTGGGCAATCAGGCGATGAAAGTTGGTGGCGTGACTCTTCGCGATACGCACGAGACTCTACCCGCCCTCGATCGCTGTTCTGGCCATTTCCCGGCGCGGGATGGGCGTCACCGGTTCATTCGGCGACTGCTTGTTTTACCAAAGCCAGCACGGCTGCTGCTATTTCAGCCGAAGTGGCTAAAAACACCTCCTCATCGCTGTCACGCACCTGGTTGCCGTAGTCCTCGATGACAACGCCTTCGCTGGACGTGATGAATGTTCGGGGTGAGAAGCAGTAGGCAGAATCTTCGTTGCCGGTCGGATACTTGACCAGACTGACGAATTCCGCCGCCTGCAAGGAGCCGGGATCGATCGCTGCACAGAACGGATGGGCTGCCAGGATGTCGCTCACGGAATCGACATCCACCAACTCAGCTGCGACCGCCGTTTTTCCGAGCGCCACACCCTGGACCTTGCGAGAGGAGCGATCGACCAGCCATCCGGTGTTGTCGTGGGAAGTGCAGTTGCATTCGCATGAAAGAAGATAGTTCTCTCGCCCTTCATTCCAGTACAGCATCGGTGCGCCGCCTTCGCACAGCGACAGGGCTTCCTGATTGCCAGCGAGTGCCACCTTGCAGTGCCCCTCGGAATCGCATTGCTTCGAGGAAAGGGGGCGCTAGCCACCAGTTCCGATCGGCGCTGCAAGGTTTCCGCTTGCCCGCTGCTGCTGTCGGAGCAAGCGAGGAGGAACAGGGCCAAAGCAAGTCCGGTGATCCTAGAGCTGGCAGATTGGCTGATCATGGATCTTCTCCAACAGGTGAAAGTTGGCATTGGAGCGTGCCGCGGAATATCCACTTTCGGAAGCGGAATAGGTTGAACGTTGTATAATGCCCATCCTCCGGCTCATCGTAACGGCCCGCCCGCTAGTGCTAGCCGTCGGGGCGCGCTCCCTACATGCCCGGTGACTACTCCAATAATGGGGTTACGGCGACTTCCGAAGGTTCGGTTGCCTTTGGGTAATAGCGGGCCGGGAGTGTACGCGGGCATATCTGGCCCCTCAGTCAGCTTTGGTGCAGATCAGCACGGAGGCGGATGCATCGTCGGGATCCTCGACGAGCTCCGGTGCGGCGCCAAGCTGCGATGCGGAGGACTCCCGGAAATCCTTTCCGAGTTTCGCCATCAGCGTCGATCGAGCCATTTCGAGTTCCGCTGTAAAGTAGAGTGCGAATACCGGGAAAGTCGTGCGGGGAACCGCCAGACGAGTGACGGCGAGACCTTGGAATCGTTCGTCGACGCAATAGGTGACCAAGGTGTCCGAAGTGTCGCAGCGGTAATTTTCTATCGCCTGTAGATACGGACTGGATGGTGTTTGCGTGTGTTCATCGACGAATAGGTCACCCATGTCACAGGTCGAAAAACCTTGAGTAGCCTGCTCAAACAGAGAAGATGATGTGGTTGCGTCGGACGCATTGATTGTTGGGTTATCAATTTGCTTGCCGTTGCAACCGAAAAGTGCTGTCGGCAGAAACAGGACTGCCGCCAGCATGCGGCTCGCGTGCCTAGCCTGAAGATGTGGAATGAGGAATACCTTTAAGGAAAGTGGGCGCGCAACGTCGTCGCCAGCGGATACGGCTGCCGGCCGAGACGACCCATTTTCGGGTAGTGCCGCTCGATCAACTTCAGCAGCGCTGCCCACGGCACCACCTGGTCCATCTGCGCCAGGAAAATCTCCCGGCGCGTGCGCTTGCGCTGGCCCAAGCCCTCGACGTCACCGAACGTCAATTGCATCGATCGTCATCCATTTCAGGTGGACTATTGTCGCCTGGGTCGAAGGAGTCGCTCAGACCTCCCTAGCGCATCTTTTTAATCACTCTGCGAATAATGCTATGTGGAGAGTTATCCCTCAATCCCCAGAACACCAGAACACCATCAGCCAAATCCGCTTCACTGGGAGCGAATTCAACCCCCCGGAGCTGAACGACAGGCTCAAGACTCCTAGAAAAAACTTCGATTGAGATATCCTCCGTAAGCTCATTGGAGCTACCAGCATCGCAACGCAGTATGTGGTAGCCGCTGAACTCGATCCCCATCGCGGCGGGGCATCGACCACTGATGCTTACCGCTTGAGCTATCCACGGATAGTTTTTTGAGTAGTACACTAGATGCTTTTCGCTAATCGCATCCTCGAGGGAGTCTCGCGTCGCTTCCGATTGCCCTCGGCAATAGGCTCCCACCCGGACCTCCCGGGTCAAGTTGTCTTCCGACTTAACATATGAACAATCAATATATATGGCTCGACTGCTCGCCTCGACTATGGGCGTAATAGTTTTATATGTATTTCGCGACCCTGATGTTTCTTGTATTATGAGCAGATCCCCTCCCGTCGACTTTTCGAGGTAAGTATATAGAGACGGGTGATTTTCTATAATTCCAAGCTCATTTGCAACGCCGACTATATCTTCGTAGGAAATGCCTCCCCCCTTGCGCGGATGCGGATCCTCGGCACTTTCCACACCTTGCTGAGACGCGCCGCTACGCAAAAATCCGCTCCGGGGCGAGCCTTCTTTGCAAGAGATTGGGGCGCCCACTGCAAGCAGAACAATAGCAAGCGCTGGAGAAACCTTACGTTTTAACATTTCACTCTTTCCAAAATGGCCTGAAAAATTTCTGCATGCCCCGCAATTACCTCTGCTTTGTCCATCCCGTTAATCACCCTGCGGGCGTTAACATAATCATATTTTGCTTTATTTATATACGCGGTAATTTTCTTGCCGGTAAATATTCCAGCGTACATCCCGTAGGCCATACAACCTGCTGCGGTCGAGGGCGCTAGTGCTAGATCAGGATTCCCAATCAGGTCCAACCCTAAGTTATCACCACACTTGCGATAGTTGTCTTTCCATGTGACTTGAACATACCCCCGACCTCTGTATTTGTATCCATCACCCTCTTCAGTATTTCCATTGGAAAACGCGCGGTCCCGATGGGCTTGTGTACTCGCAAGAACGGGATCGTACTTGTTGAAGTACGACCTCCCGCCCCCTTCGTCGCGCGATTCAAAATAGGTTCCGGCCCACAACGTTTCATGCCTGGCCGTGGCCAGCATATAGGCGATATGAGGAATGTAGCATTCGCGCCCATGAACCCTATGGTAGTCAACCACTCCGTCCACCAGCAGCCTGAGATTATTCTCGGACGTTGCATCCAGCTGTTTTCCCGTGGAATTTGAGAAGCTGCCGTGCTTTAGTCGATACTCCTCTATAAAGCGATCAACATCCACGCAGTTGCAGCGGCCGTCGCATGAGAAGCTGGAAATTACCCCTACCGGGTGGAAGTGCATGGGCTTTGGTCGTGTTGAAAACTCACCCCCCACTTCTCGCACATCACCCCACCAAAACAGCGACTCAATCCGCTTCTTCTCCTGCGTCCAGTCTGCCTTGCGCGCTTCCGGAATCAGCTCGTCGAGTGCATCCCACTTATCCATCGGGCCGGCCCACTCGCTGTAGTGACGGACAACCAGGCGGGAAAGGGCCTCGGCCAGCCAGGGCTGGCTGAGGGCTCTGCGGACTTCGGTAGCGACGAGCTTCTTGTCGCCTTCCCGATCGATCAGTTCATACAGCCTGGTGAACAGTCGCGAGCTTTCGGCGCTGGCACCTTTTGCGGCGAGTTTTGATTGTTCGTCTTTCGGCGTTCGGGGATGCTTGGCCACGTGATTGGCGTAGAGAGCCGCCGGTGTCGTGTCATCGGCTGTGACCAGCTCAAATCCCGGCCAATCCCACGGTGTGCACAGCCGCACCTGGGCTTGGCCCTTCTCCCGTGCCCATCCGCTGCGCCCTTTTCCATCGACGGTGCCAACCACTACCCGCCACCAGCGCGTGCCGTCGGCGTCCGTGGCGATCTCCTGCAGGGACTTGACTGCGAACACCCGCGGAACGGCAGCTTCCGGACCTTTGGTGTCACTCGTGCTCAGCGGAAACGCGCTCCAAGCCTCCAACGAGCGGCCGGTCATCAACGGACCTTCGCCAAGCATCCCCCGCTCTACCCAGACGGCACCCCCGCTGGGCACAAGGACTTCGCGCTGGGTATAGGCGGCCTTGCCTGCCACTGGGAGCGCGCTGTAGGCGTCCACTTCAATCGCATTGCCCCTCGCATCGACCATGCGCGAAAGCACATTGCCATTGCTGTAGGTGCGGTTTGCGGTGGTGTAGCCCGTCAAGCCGGTCTTGCCGACCACTTGCACGGAGCCTTTCCGGACCTTGGCCCACTGACCGGTTTTCGGTGACGTCGCGTCCAAAACAACGCCGTCGCTTTCGGCAATCCGCTGATCGGCTTTGGTCGGAAGCGCAAGCTTCGCCCCGGCCTCAACAAGCAGCAGGGTCTTGTGTTTCTCGTCCAGCTCGCCGGCGCGCTCGCGGCTCTTGGCGATGAACGCTTCCACATCGTCGCAGGTAAATACGTCCAGCTGCACCAGCGGTCTTTCGCTGCAACTCGACCCCAGCGGATTGGTATCGATATATCGCTGGTATTGGCCAAGGTGGCCCATCAGGTCGCCGGCCTTGACCCCGATCGGTTTGTCGAGCACGACCACCCTGTCGGTGGCAGGGTCAGCGGTGGTCTCTGCCAGTTCCTTCTTGTACGCATACGCGCCGGTCAGCCCGGCAGGCACCACTTCACCGCTCACGACCCCGGTAACCGCGTAATAGCCCCTTTTCTTGCCCTCTGCGCCCAGCGTGAGCTTGACGCCGCGCGGGGCGTACCCGGCGATCTGGCCATCGGCGTCGCGCAGGTTCAGCCCGATGCCACCTTCGGGGATATGCGGGTTCTTGCCCCGGTCGGCATCGTTGGCGGATTCGGCTACCGCGTATACCGCGTCACCCCAATAGGCCGGCCGCGCCTTCTTCGTATCGGCCCGGTAGCCCTCCCAGTGCTGAAGGTGCATGTACAGGCTGTACAGAAGCAGCGACGGCTCCTCTTCCTTTTGCGTGTTGTCGGTGCCGTTGACCGCAGCAGCTCCACTCTTCTTTGGCGCCGGCGGCAGCTGCAACCGGTGCCGGACCAGCACGAAGCCGGTCGAGTAGGTCGCCGGGCCACAGGAGTCATAAGCGACCGTGGGATGGTTGCTGTCGACCCGATAGGCGATCACCTCGCCGTCGGCGATGCAGCGGATACCCGCATCCTGCGCCAGCGTGGCGCCGGTCTGGCTGCCGAAATGGATCCCACCGTGCCATTGCCCGTTGGCGCCGATCGGGTAGAACCCGTCCTCGGCCCTGGCCAAGGCGCTGTAGTAGGTCTGCGGGTCGACGACGTCGACGTATTTACGAATTCCGTCTTCGGTCGTTTCCAGCTTTTGGAATGGATATACAAAAGCGGAAGATGCCGGCACCGGCATTGAGGACGGGCGGTTGTCCCACCATTCCTGCGGACTGACACGTTTTCCGGCTGCATCCTTCATCTGGTAATGGACGTGCTGTGCATATTGGCTGGCACCATTCGGTCCCCGTCCGCCCATGGTGCCTATTGGATCGCCTGCACTTACATCTGCACCAACACTGACGCTCTGGGTATTGGTATGCAGTATTTCGTGGCTGTATCCATCGCCATCGAGAATTTTGATCGTGCCGTATTGTCCGCCAACAAACGTGACTTCACCGGCGATGGGGGCGTGCACGGGTGGGTGGGTCAAATTGACCCCAGACTGGCCTCCCACATAATTGAAGTCAACGCCGCCATGTGGACCACTGGCACGAGCTTCACCGTACTCTCCAGTTATATGTGCGTAGACACCATTGCGCGCAGGTAAGACGCGAGCCATTGCTTCCGAAAAAGGCATATTCACTAATCCTTGTGAAACGGGAATACATCCGCCTACAGAGACCGGTCCTGTATCTCGGTCAGCTGCCAGCAGGCAGTTCGCTCGAAGATGTACATGACCTGGTAGTCGGTATCAGGCTTGTACAACAGTACTTTTGCATCAGTTGCTCGCACACTTTCAGTCTCAAGCATCAATCCGTCGGCGTCGCGCGTGTTTCTGTCAGGCATCACGGGAAATACAACTTCCTCCTGTGACTGCCTTGTGGTATGAGGCCGCGGCTCGGGCTCTGCATCAATGACCTGCATCTTTACCAGCGGGTATACAACTGATTGCCGCTGAAAGGCAACGTCTGCGGAGAAATGACTGAGGAACTCCGGGAAGCTCTGGCGTGAGCAATCAGGCGCCCCCCTTTTTGCTGGCGAAGTACAGCCCGCGAAAAGCAGCAGCAGAACGAGACTCGATATTTTCGGAATGTTCAAACCGGCACCCTCTTATTGTCTACGGCAATTCACTGTCGACGGTCAGCCGGAGAAATCCGGCATCCGATCGGGCTTGAGCTTCAGCAGCCCATCCGGCAGGGACAGGCGGATATCACCACTCGCCCCACCCTCAAACGGCACCTGCCCCGCCTTGACCCGGAACTCGCCCGGACACGCAAACGTGATATCGCCACCTTCCAGGGTGACCGTCGTCTGCCCGGCCTGCAGGACGATCCTGTCCTTGGCCAGCACGTCGATGCGCTCGTCGCTGGCGGTGATCGTGACGCTCTGGTCGGCCAGCACTTCCAGCTTGCCGGTGTGGGCCTGCAGGCTGACGGGGCCGTCGGCGGCGATCGCCTTGATGGGGCCGCGCTGGGCGAACAGGGCGACCTGGCCACCAGCCACGCCGGCCACGGTCTGACCGGCGCTGATCTGGGTGTCGTGCTGGCTGGTCAGGTGGAGGTTGCCGCCGGCGTGGGCGAGCGCGCTTTTGGGCGTGGCCAGGGCGATCGCGTCGGGGCTTTCGATAAACAGCAGCGGGGTGGCCAGTCGTTCGACCGGGGCCGCCACTGCGCTTCCAGCGCCCGCGGCACTCGCACGTGCATGTGCGTCGGCGCCGCTATCGCGCCCGCCGCCGGACGGTTTGGTCGCGGACTGGCCGTTGACGGCGCCGTTGTAGCGGCCGTCCTGCTCGGGGTCCACGTGGGCCAGCATCTCAGTCTGGCGTTCGTTGGCCGACAACGGGGCGACCTGGGCACCCGCGACCGCGTCATCCAGCGCCTGCGCGCTGCGCTGCGCGCCCTTGAGCTGGGCGACGGCTTCGGTCACGTCCATCTGGGTCGAGGCGCCTTCCTGGCGCGCGGTGGTCGAGAGCAGCATCCCCTGACCGGCGCGCAGGTTCGCCCAGCCCAGCGTCGCCAGATCAAACCCCGATCCGCGCACGCCGCTGCGACGCGCGTTGTCGTGGTGGATCAGGTAGCCCAGTTCCAGTCGGCTGTCGGCCAGGCTGGTGTGCAGGCGCTGGCGCAGCTGGCCGGGAGCGTCGTCGATCACCCATTGCTGGGTGCCGCCCCCGTCCAGGCTCTGGGCGTGCAGCCCGCTCAGGGTGCCGGGGTGGTTGCTGGCGTCGGCCAGTGCAAACGGTGGCGCGATCTTGCCGTTGTACAGCTGGCCCGTGATGACCGGCTGGTCGATGTCGCCGTGCAGGAACTCCACCAGCACCTCGCTGCCGACGCGCGGCAGGGCGTGGCTGCCCCAGTTCGGGCCGGCGACCCATTCGGCCACGCGCACCCAGGTGCCGCTGGTGTCATCGCCGGGGGCATGGCCATTCGGGTGGGCGCGGGAGCCGGCATCGGTCAGGCCGCCGGGATTGGGCGCGGCGCCGCGTTGCCAGGGGAACTGGATGCGCACCTGATGGTCGCGGGTGGAGGTGACGGCGGATTCGGGCAGGCCGACCACGGTCGCGGTCTGCATGCCCGGCGCGGTCGGCTTGTAGCGGGCGACGGGCACCACCGGGGTGTCGGCGGTCACCGCCAAGAAGCGGTTGCGGTAGTTGCCGCGTTCGATCCCGCCAGCCGGATCCAGCAGTGCAACGATGCCGCTGTCGAGATTGTTGGCGGCGCGGTGCTCGATCACCAGTGGCAGGAACGCCTGCCCGGACAGGTCGGGATGCTGGGTCAGGGTGAAGGCGAATCCTGCCGCCATGCTGCGCGCACTGCCGGCGCCGGCGTGCAGACGCTGCGGCAGACGCAGCGCATCCAGTTGCAGGGCGGCGTGTTGATCGGCGTCGGCACGGTTGGCGAAGCGGCCGCTGCGGGGTACACGGTAAGCCTCCAACACCGGCGCATTTGGTCCGGCGGGAGAGCCACTCGCGCTGGCGGCCACCGCTTCCACCTGCTCGGCCTGCCAGCTGGCGGCGGAAAGAACGCTGGCCGTCGTCTGCCGCTGCTCGCTGAAGCGCTGGATCGCGTCGCTGGCCTCGGTCGCATCGCTGCGGTGGAAGCGCAGGGTCGGCTCAATGGCTTCGGGCACGCTCGCGTCGCGATCGAACACCACCAGGGTGACGCCGCCCTCGTTGTCCTGCGCGTGCTCGTACCGCCACGCCAGCCCCGCATCGGCCAGCAGGCGGAACACGAATGCGTGGTCGCTCTCGCGGTACTGGGTGGTGATCGGATAGACCGGCAGCGGCTGGGTCGCGTCCACGCGCAGCGACGCCTGCGGGTAGTCATCCAGTACCCGCTCCAGCACGCCCAGCGCGTCCAGATCCTGGAACACCAGTGCGTTGCGGCGCAGCTTCAGGAAGGCGATCCACGGCTCCATCATCAGCCGGTAGCGAACCAGGCCGCCATCGCTGCCCAAGGGCATCACCCGGGTGCAGTGGCCGTGCCAGTGGCGCAGGCCGCCATTGGCCAGACGCAGGTGCAGCGCCATCGGCTGGCCAAGCAGCGCGCGGGCATCCAGATAGGCATCGGTGGACAGGCAGTCCACGGTGAAACTGAAATCGTCGCAGACCGACTCGGTGCCTTGGAAGCGTTCGACGACGAGCGCGTCAGGCAGCGCGGTGTCGAGCTCGATCAGGCGTTGGTGCTGCGAGACCCGCGCCAGTGCACGGGCGACAGACTGGATATCCGTATCCATGGGTTCCATCCGATTGTTTGAGGTAGCCAAAGCGGCCGCGTTACGATCGCGCGGCACTGGATGCAGACTAGCACCACCGGCGCCTCAGCGCGGCGGGCGCAAGCCGGTGTCGCTGCCCGCACCTGCACCTCGTGGCATCTGTGGGGAGGCCGGGGCATCGGGTGCGAGTGTCCTTGAGTGCGAATGTCCCCCGGCACCGATGAAGCCGGTGCCTCCTCCTTTATTTCGCACCCAAGGACACCCACACCCGCTCAGACGGAGGTCAGCTGCCCCTTGCGAAGCAGGCGCTCAGTGCGCATCACGTAAAGGACGAACACGGTCTGTCCGTCGTAGCGATGGAACACCCGACACGGCGGATCGACAACCTGCCGATACCGCGAACGCCCCAGTTCCGCCGGACGGCTACCGCTTTCAGGATGGTCGGCCAGCTGCTCGCCATGCGCCAGGACGCGCTTGACCAGCTCCGAGGCAGCGACCGGATCCTCCAACGCGATGTAGTCCGCGATCGCATCCAGATCGCCAAGCGCAGGCTCCGTCCAGACTATTTCAGCCATCGGGCGAGGCGCTTCCGGGCTTGCGCATGAGTGACAACACGGCTCTCGGCAATCGCCTGCTCACCACGTGCAATGCCCTCAAGCACCGCCATCCGCTGTTGCATGAGCTGGAAGCTCTCGACGTCCACCAGATACGCACTTGGCAAGCCGTGTTGCGTGATGAGGATGGGCTCCTTGTCCCGCGCGATGTCAGAGAGCAGTTCAGTCGCCTGGCGCTTGAGGGTGGTGACGAGTTCGGTACGCATGGAGTGACACTAGAGTATCACTCGTGACCGCGCAAGCTCCCGCATCGCACGGCAACCGCGAAGCCGATGGTGATAACTTGCGCGTCGCAGACGGAGCAACAGCAACCAAGGAGAGGTCCAATGCAGCCTGAAAGCACACCCGAGCCAAATCTTTTCCAGCTCAGTGAGCGTGCACTGGGACAAAAGCCCACAACCGAGGAAGTGACTGGATTCATTACCCTGCTCTGCGCGCAGCAGTTGTTCGTCCGTGGCGCACACGATCTGGCCGACCCCGCCGCATTGCACCTCGGGGTACTCGACCTGGAGGACGGCGACGAGCCCTTTCTCTATCTCGCCACCAGCCGCGATCTGGCTGACTCGCTTCCCGGCGATCCGGACGATGAGGGCAACGAGTTGCTCAGCATCACCGGTGAGGCATTATCACCGGTGAGGCATTGCTCGGGTTCGCCGCGCAGCGCCGCAACAACGTCGTGATCATCACCAGCGACTCCGACGATGAGAACATCGTCATTCCCCACGGCTCGTTGGAACTGCTCGCCAAACTCGCCGTGTTGACCGGCGACCGTGCTCCCCAGAACCGGCCCAGCGACGAGACGATCCGCGCCGCATATCCAGCTGCATTCGCGCGCTGGCTGTATGACTACTGTCGCGCCCACTCCGACATCCGCGAAGCCCGCCTGGCGTTGGCGCGCCTTGGCAACAGCTCCCGGCCGGACGTGGTGGTAGGGCTTGAGGCGGGCGCCGCCTACAGCCATATGGACCGGATCAGTGCCGAATCGCGCCGCCTGCTGAAGCCCGGACAGGTCTTCTACACGGAAGACCAGATCACCGGAATGGGCCAAGGAGGCTCGTTGGCCGAAGATCTCCGGCGACATCCGCCGCTCTACCGAAAGAGCAACCCACAGGGTTGGTGGGACCGACTGATGCGAAGGCTCAAGCCGGCACCATTGGTGTGCGTCAACGTGCAACTGCTCGATGAGCCGCCACAGCGGTGACACTTTTGGTCACATCGTCCGCCAAAACAGACCAATCGCGTCACCCCAAAGACCGGAGTCAACGGCCAAACGTGACTGGTTGTTCAGTTTCGACATCCAAAGCCGGTAAAACCACACTTGGCACGGGAAATGCGTAGCTTACCGTGCACGTGCCAACCAGCACGGCTGCCCGAGGACCGGAACGCCCGGCTCAGACGGCACGTGAAAACTGACCACTCCTAGGGGAAACACCATGAAGAACGTACAGAAAGGTTTTACGCTCATCGAGCTGATGATCGTTGTTGCGATCATTGCAATTTTGGCGGCTATTGCGTTGCCGGCTTATCAGGATTATACGATTCGGTCCAAGGTTTCCGAAGGCGTAGTACTGGCGTCCGCGCTAAAGCTGGCCGCAACTGAGACATTTCAGTCTCGGGGGCCGGGCAGCATGGAATGTAGCTCCGTTGCAACCTGTGACGCGATTGGTGCGACTTTGATGGACGCGACGGCCCTAGCAGGTAATAAAAACGTCGCCAGCGTTACGAGCGCCTCAACCGGCGTGATCACGATTACTTATAAGCCGTCAGTAGTTCCTGCCGCTAACAACACCCTTGTCCTTACGCCAGTTGGTCCGAATGGTACGACTGCGCTGAACTTGTCCTCTGCCGCAGCCGGCACGCAGGTAAACTGGACGTGCAGCACGGGCGGTACGCTGGCGCAAAAATATCGCCCTGCAAATTGCCGTTCGTAAAGGAAGACATGGGTCAGAGAACATTTCCACTTGAATCGGCAAGCCTGAAATAACAGGCACGGATTCACTCGATCCCGCCTTCCTCGCAACACAAGAACCCCGGCAACCGCCGGGGTTTTTTGTGGTTCCTCTCCGATTGAGCGAACGGCGCACGCCTGCTCGACATGATCGCGGCCCACGGCGACGTGGTGTTCAGCGCCCATGATGCCCATCTGGCCATCGGTACGTTGCCGCTGGTGGGGCATGCGGTCTTTGACGATGCCAGGGCCGCGAAGGACATCATCGCCCAGGTGAGCTCGCAACGGCTCGGCGGGTCGCCGAAGCCGCGAAACGGTATACGCGAGGAGCGGGCCACTTATGGTGCGCGGACCGCGGGAAGCGCCGGGCATGGCCCGGCAGGCCTGATGATTTCGGCGCAGGCGCATTCGTCAAGGCAGCAGGGCGCTGTAACCGGGCTTTGAGCGACCTGGGCGCCATCCCCATTCCTACGCTGCCATGGGCACTGGGCCGATACAAGACGTCTCCGGCAATGACCACGCTGAGTACCCGCATCGTCACCTCCATCGATGACCATTGCCCGCCATGAGTCAATGACGTACTATCCGCCATGATCTTCATCGAGACCGCGGTGTTCACCCGCCAAATCAGCGAGATGGTGACGGACGAGCGATACGCCGAGTTCCAGCGCCTCCTGGCCGACAGCCCTGAAGCGGGAGATGTCATCAAGGGCACGGGCGGCCTTCGGAAGATCCGTCTCGCGCTGGACAATCGCGGCAAGAGCGGCGGCTCCCGAGTCATCTACTACTACTTCGTGAACGCCTCGCAAATCGCCCTGTTATTCGCCTATCCGAAGAACGTAGCCAGCGACCTGACCGCCGAGCAAAAGGCCGTACTGAAACAAATCATCGCGAAGTGGAGTTGACCATGAACAAGAACCTTTTTGCCGAACTCCTTGAGAGCGTAGAACAGGCGGGCGAGATCATCCGCGGAGAGCGCGCTGCGTCTCGCGAGTTCAACGTTGACGCGGTAGACATCAAGAAAATTCGCGCCGTCACTGGCCTGTCGCAACCGAATTTCGCCAAGATCCTTGACGTGGACGTAGGCACGCTCCGGAATTGGGAGCAAGGTCGTCGCGCGCCGACCGGACCCGCGCGGGCACTGCTGCGTGCGATCAAGAAAGACCCCGAGCATGTGATGCGAGCGCTGGCGGTATGACAAAGAACCCCGGCACCCGCCCTCTCATGTAGGGCGCATGGACAATGCGCCGCTCCACACAACGCCCCGCCGGAAGCAATTCCCCCGCACGCCTAATACGTTGAACACTGCCTTGGCTACGTCGTCCACCGAACTGGCGGCGACGGCACTTGGAGATGCTGGCCTGACGCACGGCAACCTCGGCGGCGCAATGCGCTTCGCTTACTGCGCCCTGGATCAGCTACGACTATCGCGCTGTCTACGTGCGCTTCATAGGCACGCACACGCAGTACGACTCCCCACGTGGCCGCGCTCAAGAAGCTGGCCGTGCCGGTAAAACTCGCAGGTGTAGGGCACCGACAAAGAAAGGTTTCCTGCCTTACCCTCAACGTAAAGAAAGGTATCCTTCTTTGCAGTCAGGGCCACGCAAGGAATCTTTCATATGCCGCGCATCGGACGTTTTTGACGAGGAAGCGGGTTTGGCCGTGACCAACGCCGAGGACGTGGAGGAGGTCACCAACTACCTTCAGGCGTTCCGATTCGCGCGCGAGCAGCTGCGCTCCCCCGACGGTCTACCGATTTCCGTGCGGCTGCTGACCGAAGCGCACCGCATCCTCCTGGACGGCGCGCGGCGCGCGACGCTTCCAGCACTGGTCCGTATCGCGTTGGTCCATGCGCAATTCGAAACGATCCATCCATTTTTGGACGGGAAGGGCCGCATCGGACGCCTGCTGATCGCGATGCTGCTGGAAGCCTGGCAACTGCTGCCCGCACCGCTGATCTACGTTTCCGGATACCTCAAGGCGCACTAGACCGAGTATTACCGCCACCTGAGCGCGATCCGGACCGAGGGCGACTGGGAGTCCTGGGTGTCCTTCTTTCTGGAGGGCGTGGAGGCTTCGGCTGAGGAAGCGCAGCACAGCATCGTGGCCATTGCTGTCCAGATCGCAGCGGATCGGAAGCTGGTACTCGGCACGAGTGCCAGCACGCTCCAGGCTATGCGACTGTTCGAGATGCTGCCCACCATGCCCAAGCTGACCGTCGACCGGGTTCAGCAGGCTTTGCAGGTGTCCTCGCCCACCGCCCGGGGAGCGGTCAGCGCGCTCGAAGCAGTGGGCGTGCTTCGGGAGACCTCGGGCCGGAAGCGGGGGCAGGTCTTCGCCTATCAGGCGTATATGGACCTGCTTCGGGGCTGATGCCCAGGTTTCAGAAAGGCAAAGCGCGCAACTTGAACAGCAGATCAAGGCGCGAAACATGACGCAGGCGGCGGCATCCCGGTTGCTGGGTGTCAGCCAGAGCCGCGTGTCCGGCCTCAGCCGAGGCAAGGTGGAAAAATTCGGCCTCGACATGCTGGTGCAATTTGCCGCCAGACTGGGCCGTCCGGCGAAGATCGAACTGGGTGGCTCAGGCCCGGTCGCATTGCAACGCCGGCGGCGCAATGCGCTTCGCTTATTGCGCCCTACGCCCCATCCGCGCCACGCCGGGCAATCCGCGCCCCTGTGCCCCCATTGCCGATCAAGCCACCTCGCGCGGGCGGATCGAGCGTTCGATCTCCTCGCGGTTGGGCAGCGTCTTGAGGTCGTAAGCGTTCTGCAGCGACAGCCACGAAGCCGCATCGCCGCCGAAGTGGCGAGCCAGGCCGGCGGCGGTATCGCGACCTTTCCAGATGATGATCCTCTGACGCTTCAGCCATGCCAACAGGCGATTGCAGTAAAGTTGTCCGTACGGAACCACAGGGGATCACATGAACGCCGTAGCCACTGCCAACCTTGTCGGCATCACCGGCATCGCCCGCCGCCTCGTGCAGGACGGCGCGCTCTCCGAGTCCGCCGCCCGCGAGGCCATGGCCGCCGCGACCGAGCAGCGCAAACCGCTGGCCGCTTACATTATCGAGAAGCGACTGGTCGCGCCCGCGCACCTGGCGGCCGCGAACTCGGTCGAGTTCGGTGTGCCGATCTTCGATGCCGCGGCGATGGACCCCCAACAGTCGGCGATCAAGCTGGTCAGCGAAGAACTGCTGCGCAAACACACGGTGCTGCCGCTGTTCAAGCGCGGCAACCGTTTGTTTGTCGGCATCTCCGAGCCGACCAACACCCACGCGCTGTCGGAGATCAAGTTCCAGACCAACTTCACCGTCGAGGCGATCCTGGTCGATGAGGAAAGCATCAAGCGTCACCTGGACCGCTGGCTGGAGAACGCGGACGCGCTCGGCGACGCCATGGGCGAGGACGAGGAAGGGCTGGAGAATCTGGACGTCGGGGGGGGAGACGATGAGCTGTCGGCGGACTCCGGCATCGACGCCAAGACCGACGACACCCCCGTCGTCAAGTTCATCAACAGGGTGCTGGTGGACGCGATCCGCCGCGGCGCCTCCGACATCCACTTCGAGCCCTACGAGACCGAGTACCGCGTGCGCCTGCGCATCGACGGCCTGCTGAAGCAGTCGGCCAGGGTGCCGATCAAGCTGCAGCCGCGCATCTCCGCGCGCCTGAAGGTGATGGCGCAGCTGGACATCGCCGAGCGCCGGGTGCCGCAGGACGGGCGCATCAAGCTCAACCTGAGCAAGACCAGGCAGATCGACTTCCGTGTCAGCACGCTGCCGACCCTGTTCGGCGAGAAGATCGTGCTGCGTATCCTCGACGGCAGCGCCGCCAAGCTGGGCATCGAGAAGCTCGGCTACGAGGACGACCAGCGCGATATCTTCCTCGCCGCGGTCAAGCGCCCCTACGGCATGGTGCTGGTCACCGGCCCGACCGGGTCCGGCAAGACGGTCTCGCTGTACACCGCGCTGAACATCCTCAACGACGAGACCCGCAACATCTCCACGGTCGAGGACCCGGTGGAAATCCGCGTGCCGGGCATCAATCAGGTGCAGATGAACGTCAAGCGCGGCATGACCTTCGCCGCCGCGCTGCGCAGCTTCCTGCGCCAGGATCCCGACGTGATCATGGTCGGCGAGATCCGCGACCTGGAAACCGCCGAGATCGGCATCAAGGCCGCGCAGACCGGTCACATGGTGCTGTCCACCCTGCACACCAACGACGCGCCGCAGACCATCGCGCGTCTGATGAACATGGGCGTGGCGCCGTTCAACATCACCTCATCGGTGACGCTGGTGATCGCCCAGCGACTGGCGCGCCGGCTGCATGACTGCAAGCACCCGGTGGAACTGCCCGAGCACGCGCTGCTGGCCGAAGGCTTTACCGCCGAGGAGATCGCCTCGCCCGACTTCAGGATCTTCGAGGCGGTCGGCTGCGGGGACTGCACCGAAGGCTACAAGGGCCGCACCGGCATTTACCAGGTCATGCCGATGACCGACGAGATCCAGGGCATCGTGCTGGCCGGCGGCAACGCGATGCAGATCGCCGAGGCCGCGCAGAAGTCCGGCGTGCGCGACCTGCGCCAGTCGGCGCTGATGAAGGTCCGCAACGGCGTCACCAGCCTGGCGGAGGTCAACCGGGTGACCAAGGACTGATCGGGGGTCAACATGCGACACCTCGCAATACGCCTATAGCTGTAAGGTGCTATATGTTGAATCTTACGGGCCATTTTTGAGGCTAAGCATCAATATATTGAGCTTTAATTTGGCGACGCCCGGTGAGATCAGCCGCGAACTGGGGGCGCGGGTTCGCCACCACCGGTTGACCCGCAGCCTGTCGCAACGCGAGCTGGCCGCGCGGGCGGGCATATCGGTGCCCAGCCTACGCAACATCGAGCGGGAAGGTCAGGCCACACTGGATGCGTTCATCAGGGTGCTGATGGCATTGGGCATGTCCGAACAGCTCGCGCCGCTGCTCGACACCCGCGCCACATCGCTCAAAAGCATGGAGCAGGCCAGCAAGCCCCGGCAGCGCGCGCCAAGGAAGCGTCCATGAAAAAGCTCAGCGCGATCTACGGGGGCTGGGGGGAGCGCTATGTCCTGGGTCACCTGGGGGACGACGGCACGCAGGTGCTGTTCGAGTACTCAGCCGAGGCATTGCAGCAGGGGCTCGAACTGTCCCCTCTGCGCCTGCCCTTGCGCGAGCAGGCCTACGGTGGCTTCCCCGGATATCAGCTGTACCTGCCGGGACTGATCGCGGACGCCCTGCCCGATGGCTGGGGCATGCTGCTGATGGACCGGATTTTCCGCCGGGAAGGACGCAATCCCGCCCGGATATCGGCGCTGGACCGCCTCGCCTTTATTGGCGACACCGCGATGGGCGCTCTGTCATTCGAACCGGCCAGCGAGGACGAGCTTGAGCTTGCAGACGTGCAACTGGTCGAGCTCGCAATGCGGGTGCGCGAGGTGCAAAGCACAACAGGTACGGAGAGCGGTGACGTATTGCGTGAGTTGGCTCTGCTGGGCGGCTCACCACAAGGTGCGCGGCCCAAGGTTCTGGTGAACTTCGACCCGGCCTCCGGACACATGTCCAATTCGGAGCAAGGCAGCGGTACGCCGTGGCTGGTCAAGTTCCAGGCCGGAAGCGAGCACAAGGAGGTGTGCGCCATCGAAGCGCTGTACGCCCGGCTGGCAGCCGCTTGCGGGATCCAGATGCCTGCTTCCCACTATTTTGATCTGGACAGCAATCTGGCCGCATTCGGGGTGGAGAGGTTCGACCGCGAGGATGGCATGCGCGTGCCCATGCATACCGCCGCCGGCGCGCTGGACATGGACTTCCGGATGCCATCGCTCGACTACACCACCCTGCTCCGCTTGACCCGGTTCATGACCCGTGACGAGCGTGAGGTCGCCAAGGGCTATGCGCGCTGCGTGTTCAATGTGGTTTTCAACAACCGTGACGATCATGCCAAGAACTTTTCCTTCCGGCTGCGGCAGGACCGGCAATGGACGGTGTCCCCGGCGTACGACCTGACCTTCAACGAAGGCCCCCGGGGAGAGCACCAGACGGACATCTGCGGCGAGGACCGTGCCCCCGCCCGTAAAGACCTGCTGCGCTTGGCAGACGAGGCTGGCATCGACACGCGGGAGGCCCTTGACATCATCGCCAGATGCGTTGACGTCGCCGGGCATTTCAAGGTGATGGCCGGGGAATTTCCGGTACGCACTGGCACGGTCGACCACATCACCGGGCGGATCGAGGCAAACCGGCGGCGGATGTAGATCAACCGGGTGACCAAGGACTGATCAGGCGTATGTGACCGCCGTTGCTATCGCGACACGGTGGGTCAGGATATGCTGGCGCCCGGCATGTCCCGTTTGACGTTGCGGGCGCGTGCCGGTGATCCGTAGCCCGGGGATGGCGGCGGGTTGCCCGGGGATGGCGTACCGATGCCGGCGCGCCGCGCTGCAGTAATCAACAAGTGACACTGGGGAAACACGCTATGTCTGTCAGCCGCACTGCCGCCAAGAAACCCGTCGTGGCGCCACGCCGCGCCGAAGCGACGCCCTTGTTCGTGTGGGAAGGCACCGACAAGCGCGGCATCACCATGAAGGGCGAGCAGACCGCGAAGAACGCCAACTTCGTGCGCGCCGAACTGCGCCGGATGGGGATCACGCCCAAGGTCGTCAAGATCAAGCCCAAACCGCTTTTCGGTGCCGGCAAGAAGGTAACGCCGCAGGACATCGCCGTGTTCGCGCGGCAGGTTGCCACGATGATGAAGGCCGGCGTGCCCATCGTCGGCGCGCTGGAGATTATCGCCAGCGGCAACAAGAACCCGAGGATGCAGACGCTGGTCAACTCGATCCGCTCGGAGGTCGAGAGCGGCTCGTCCCTGAGCGAGGCGCTGGGCAAGCATCCGGTCGAGTTCGACCTGCTGTTCCGCAACTTGGTCGCCGCCGGTGAGTCGGCCGGTGTGCTGGAAACCGTGCTGGACACGGTCGCGACCTACAAGGAAAACACCGAGGCGCTGAAGGGCAAGATCAAGAAGGCGATGTTCTACCCCGCCGCCGTGGTCGCCGTGGCGTTGATCGTCAGCGCGATCCTGCTGGTGTTCGTGGTGCCGATGTTCGAGGACGTGTTTGCCAGCTTCGGCGCCGAACTGCCGGCCTTCACCGTGCTCATCATCAAGCTGAGCCGGTTCATGGTGGCGTGGTGGTGGCTGATCCTGATCGTCGCGGTAGCCACGGTGGTCGCGTTCATCATGGTCAAGAACCGGTCCGTCGCTTTCCAGTTCTTCCTCGACCGGATGATCCTGAAGGTCCCGGTCGTGGGCCAGATCATCCACAACTCCGCCATTGCCCGTTTTGCGCGCACGCTGGCCGTGACCTTCCGCGCCGGCGTGCCGTTGGTGGAAGGCCTGGACACGGTCGGCGGCGCCACCGGCAACATCGTCTACGAGAAGGCCGTGCACCGCATTCGCGACGACGTCGCCGTGGGTTACTCGGTCAACATGGCGATGAAGCAGGTCAACCTGTTCCCGCACATGGTGGTGCAGATGGTGGCCATCGGCGAGGAAGCCGGTGCGCTGGACACGATGCTGCTGAAGGTCGCGGAGTTCTACGAGCAGGAAGTCGACAACGCGGTCGACGCGCTTTCCAGCCTGCTGGAGCCGATGATCATGGTGTTCCTGGGCGTGGTGGTCGGCGGCATGGTGATTGCGATGTACCTGCCGATCTTCAAGCTTGGCGCCGTGGTGGGTTGAGGCAAAATAGCGCATGGCATTCCTCGATCAGAACCCCGGAATCGGCTACCCGCTGGTCGCCGGTTTCGGCCTGCTGCTGGGCAGTTTCCTCAATGTGGTGATCCTGCGCATGCCGCGCCGGATGGAGTGGCAATGGCAGCGCGACAGCCGCGAGATCCTCGGCGAGCCGGAGACCTACGATCCGCCACCGCCGGGCATCGTGGTGGAGCGCTCGCACTGCCCGCATTGCAAACACCAGCTGTCCTGGTACGAGAACATCCCGGTGTTCAGCTGGCTGGCCCTGCGCGGGCGCTGCCGCAACTGCAAGACGCGCATCTCGGCGCAGTACCCGCTGGTGGAGTTGCTGACGGCGGTGTTGATGGTGGCCTGCGTGGCGCGCTTCGGCTTCGGCTGGCAGGGCTTCGGGGCGATGGTGTTCACCTGCTTCCTGATCGCGCTGTCCGGCATCGACCTGCGGACCCAGTTGCTGCCCGACCAGCTGACCCTGCCATTGATGTGGCTGGGGTTGATCGCGGCCGTCGACAACCTCTACATCGCCGCCAAACCGGCGGTGATCGGCGCCGTGGTCGGCTATCTGAGCCTGTGGGTGGTGTGGTGGCTGTTCAAGCAGATCACCGGCAAGGAAGGCATGGGCCACGGCGACTTCAAACTGCTGGCCGCGATCGGCGCATGGACCGGCCTCGCTGGCATCCTGCCGACGGTGCTGCTGTCCTCGCTGGTCGGCGCCATCATCGGCTCGATCTGGCTGGCAGCGAAGGGCCGCGACAAGGCGACGCCGATCCCGTTCGGCCCGTATCTCGCCGTCGCCGGCTGGATCATCTTCTTCTGGGGCGAGCAGCTGATCGGCGGGTATATGCGGATCTCCGGACTGGCGTGACGGAAGTGCGCGCGGGCGGCGCTGCTCGTTGTCCGTCGTCCGCCCCGCTGTCCACGAAAGCCCGCGCCATGACATCCTGCGCCGCATGAGCCACTACATCATCGGAGTCACCGGCGGCGTCGCCGCGGGCAAGAGCGAAGTCACGCGGCGCTTCGAGGCATTGGGCGTGGTCGTCGCGGATGCCGATGTCGCCGCCCGCGAGGCGGTTGCGCGCGGCTCGGTCGGTTTGGCCGAACTGGTCGAGGCGTTCGGCCCCGGCATCCTCACCGCCGACGGTGATCTGGACCGCGGCGCGATGCGCGAGCGGGTCTTCCGCGACATCGACGAGCGCAGGCGCCTGGAAGCCATCGTGCATCCGCCGATCCGGACCAGGGTGCGCGCGATGTGCGAGCAGGCGGCCGGTGTCTACGCCATTGCCGCAGTGCCGCTGCTGGCCGAAGGCGGCGGGCGCACGGCCTATCCGTGGCTGGCGCGCATTCTGGTGGTGGATGTGCCGGTGGCAGTGCAGCACTCGCGGCTGATGCAGCGCGACGGCGTGGATACCGCACTGGCGGATGCGATGATCGCCGCCCAAGCCACCCGCGCGCAGCGCTTGTCGATCGCCGACGACATCATCGTCAACGACCGCGGGCTCGATACGCTGGATGCACACATTGGGGCGCTGGACCGGTCCTATCGCGCGCTGTCAGCGGCAGTCGCCGGCTGATAATTGGGATACGCGCCGGGCAGCACTTCTTGCCGGAGCTCCATCTGAATTAGCCCGCCGGCTATGTGCATGTGCCACGCGCGGCGAGGCTCATGGGCCGCTGACGAGACCTTCGTGGTACCTCAGCCGACCCAAAGCCCACGTATCGCCGCAATCCCCTGCGCCCCGTGTGCGCGTGCGCCATCCATATCCTCGATTCCCAGTCCACCAATGGCGTAGATCGGCATCGACACGTGCTCGCGCATGGCCGCAAACGCCTCCCAGCCGATGCCGTCCCGGGCGGGGTGGCTTGCGGTCGGCTTCACGTTGCCCAGCACCACGAAAGTGCAGCCCAAGCGCTCCGCCGAGCGCAGGTGATCCACCGTGCGGCACGACGCCGCCAGCGCCACGTCGCCCCCAACCGGTCGATCGAGGTAGACACCGAGCTGATCCGAGCGCAGGTGTAGGCCGACGCCCAACCGCGCGGCGAGCTCAGGATCGCCATTGACCAGGACTTCCGCTGAAGCGCTCCGGCACAACTCGACAGCGGACGCGGCGATGCGCGCCCATCGCTGCGGATCCGCGGTCGGCGAACGCAACTGAACACGGCAGATGCCGGTGGCCAACGTGCGCTCCAGCGCATCCAGCCACGCCTGCTCCGCGGCCTCCAGCTCCGCACCACTCAGCCCGGCAGTGAGCTGCCCCACATCCGGTGTCACCAGATACCGGTCCGGCTGCTGCAGGGCCGCGACTACCGGCCGGTCGGCGGGCGGCATCCGGTAGAGGGCGAGCTTGCGCGGCGGCACCCACAGCAGCGCCTGCCCTTCCCGTCCGCGCGGGTTGCCCTGCCAGCGGGTCACGTGGCGCACGTCCAGGGTCAGGCGCTTGTCCGGGTAGAGCTGGGGCACAGTGATGACCGCCTCGCCGACCTCGGCCTGGATGCCCAGTTCCTCATCCAGCTCGCGCACCAGCGCGTGCTCGGGGCTCTCGCCGGGATCGATCTTGCCACCGGGGAACTCCCACAAACCGCCCAGGTCGCTGGCGCCGGTGCGCTGGGTCAGCAGGATGCGGCCGCGCGCATCGCCTATCACTCCGGCAACCACGCGCACGAAGCGCGTTGGCGCTGTTTCGCTCATGTTCGATGCACCGCCGGGGCGTTCATCGGGGCGGATGCACCGGGCATCCGCCATCTACTGCCGTCGGGGCTGGGGTCAGACCAGCTGACCATGGCAATGCTTGTATTTCTTGCCGCTGCCGCACGGGCAGAGCTCGTTGCGGCCGACGCGGGTGACTTCGGCATTGGCCGCGCCGCGGGCCAGGGCCTGCTGGGCTTCGGCCGCCTCTTCATCGGCGCTGTAACCGCCCGAGCTGGCGTGCTGGAACTGCATCTGCTTGGCCTTGGCCTCGGCTTGCGCACGCTCCTGCGCCTCCAGCGCCGCGACCTCCTCCTCGCTGCGGATGCGCACGCGCGCCAGCAGGCTGATGACGTCGTGCTTGACCTTCTCCAGCATGTTGGAGAACAGCAGGTAGGCCTCCTGCTTGTACTCCTGCTTGGGCTGCTTCTGGGCGTAGCCGCGCAGGTGGATGCCCTGCCGCAGGTAGTCCATCTGGGCCAGGTGCTCCTTCCAACTCTGGTCGAGCACGTTGAGCATGAAGTGCTTCTCCAGCATGCGCATCGTTTCCGCGCCCAGCTGGCGTTCGCGCTCCGCGACCTGGCGGTTGACCTCTTCCACCACGAACTCGGTCACCGCCTCGTCGTCGACCTCCTCGCGGCCGTTGACGAAACCCTGCACGTCGATCTGCATGTTGAAGTCGGCCGCCATCAGGGCCTCCAGACCGGGCAGGTCCCATTGCTCGTCGATCGAGTTGGGCGGCACGAAGCGGGCGATCGCGGCGTTGATGACGTCCTCGCGGATGCCCTCGATGTTGTCCTGGACGCTCTCGGCCTCCAGCAGCTCGTTGCGCTGGCCGTAGATCACCTTGCGCTGGTCGTTGTTGACGTCGTCGAAGTCGAGCAGGTTCTTGCGGATGTCGAAGTTGTGCGCCTCGACCTTGCGCTGCGCGTTGGCGATCTGCTTGGACACCAGCGGGCTTTCGATGATGTCGTCTTCCTTCAGGCCCATCCGCGCCATCACCTTCTGCACCCAGTCGGCGGCGAAGATGCGCATCAGGTTGTCTTCCAGCGACAGATAGAAGCGCGAGGAACCAGGATCGCCCTGGCGGCCGGCGCGGCCGCGGAGCTGGTTGTCGATGCGGCGGCTTTCGTGGCGCTCGGTGCCCACGATGTGCAGCCCGCCGGCGGCCTTGACCGCCTCGTGGCGCTCCTTCCATTCGGCCTTCAGGCGCGCGCGGGTGGCCTCGTCGACGGGCTCGCCGGTCTCGGCTTCCAGCATCGCGATCTCGTTGTCCACCGAACCGCCCAGCACGATGTCGGTACCGCGACCGGCCATGTTGGTGGCGATGGTGATCGCGCCGGGGCGGCCGGCCTGGGCGACGATGGTCGCCTCGCGCTCATGCTGCTTGGCGTTGAGCACTTCGTGGTGGATGCCCTCGGCGGTCAACTGCTGGCTGAGCATCTCGGAGACCTCGATGGAGGTCGTGCCCACCAGCACCGGCTGGCCCTTGGCGTGGGCTTCCTTGATCTCGGCGGCGACCGCGCGGTACTTGCCGGCGCGGTTGAGGAACACCGCATCCGGGCTGTCGATGCGCTTGACCGGGCGGTTGGTCGGGATCACCACCACTTCCAGGCCGTAGATGCTCTGGAACTCGAACGCCTCGGTATCGGCCGTACCGGTCATGCCGGCCAGCTTGTTGTACATCCGGAACAGGTTCTGGAAGGTGATCGAGGCCAGCGTCTGATTCTCCCGCTGGACCGGCACGCCTTCCTTCGCCTCGACCGCCTGGTGCAGGCCGTCCGACCAGCGCCGGCCGGCCAGGGTGCGGCCGGTGAACTCGTCCACGATGACGATCTCGCCGTCGCGGATGATGTAGTCCACGTCCTTCTGGTAGATGGCGTGGGCGCGCATCGCGGCGTTCAGGTGGTGGACGACGGCCAGGTTGGCCGGCGAGTACAGGCCTTCGTCCTCGTCCGGGCCGAGGATGCCGGCGTCGCGCAGCAGCTGCTCGGCGTGCTCCTGCCCTTCCTCGGAGAGGTGGACCTGCTTGCCCTTCTCGTCGACCCAGTAGTCGCCCTCGCCTTCCTCGGTCTCCTGGCGCACCAGCAACGGCACGATGCGGTTGACCTTGATGTACAGCTCGGGGGAATCCTCGGCCGGGCCGGAGATGATCAGCGGCGTGCGCGCCTCGTCGATCAGGATCGAGTCGACCTCGTCGATGATGGCGAAGTTCAGGCCGCGCTGGTGGCGGTCCTCCTTCGACAGCGCCATGTTGTCGCGCAGGTAGTCGAAGCCGAACTCGTTGTTGGTGCCGTAGGTGATGTCGGCGGCGTAGGCCTCCGCCTTGTCGCCGTGCGGCATGTTGGGATAGACCACGCCCACGCTCAGACCCAGCCAGTTGTACAGCTTGCCCATCCAGGCCGAATCGCGCCGGGCCAGGTAGTCGTTGACGGTGACCAGGTGCACGCCCTCACCGGTCAGCGCGTTGAGGTAGACCGGCAGCGTGCCGACCAGGGTCTTGCCCTCACCGGTGCGCATCTCGGCGATCTTGCCCAGATGCAGCACCATCCCGCCGATCAGCTGGACGTCATACGGGCGCATGCCCAGCACGCGGCGGGAGGCTTCGCGGCAGACCGCGAACGCCTCGGGCAGGAGGTCGTCGAGCTTGGCGCCGTCCTGCAGCCGCTGCTTGAACTCCGGCGTCTTGGCCTGCAGCTCGGTGTCGCTGAGCTTCTCCATCTCCGGCTCGAGCGCGTTGATCTTGACGACCGTGCGCTGCAACTGGCGGAGCAGACGGTCATTGCGGCTGCCAAAGACGCGGGTAAGCATGTTGTTGAGCATGGATGGTTCCAGTCGGATGTCATGACGGCGGAAACAAAAACAGGGCGCGGGGCACCCTGTCTTGGTAAACGCCTATTCTAGCGTGGGGGCGGGCGGGCGCCTATCAAGCCCGCCGGCAATGCCACCCACCAGCGCAAACTCCCTCTGCGCGCGACCGGATCAGCCGTGCAGCGGCGACTGCTGGTTGAGGAATTTCTTCGGATTGACGGCCTGGCCGTTCTGCCACACCTCGAAGTGCACGTGGGCGCCGGTGGAACGGCCGCTGGAGCCGGCCTTGGCGACTTCCTGGCCCGCGCGGACCAGGCCACCGACCTTGCGGCTGAGGCGCGAATTGTGCGCGTAGCGGGTGACGTAGCCGTTGCCGTGGTCGATCTCGATGGTGTTGCCGTAGCCGCTGCGCACGCCGGCGAAGCTGACCACGCCGTCGGCCACCGCCATCACCGGATCGCCGACCTGGGCCTTGAAGTCGATGCCCTTGTGGAAGGCGCGGCCGCCGCGGAACGGGTCGGCGCGGTGGCCGAAATTGGAGGTGATGTAGCTCTCGATGGGCTCGCGCGACGGCACCGCGTTCATGTCCAGCTGGCGGTTGAACAGCAGCGATTCCAGCACGGAGAGCTGCTCGCCGGAGGCGCGGAACTGCTCGCCCAGTTCCGACAGGCCCTGGTCGAGCTCGCCCTTGGGCATGTCTTCCACCGGGCCGACACCGCCGACGCCGACGGGCTCGTTGAAGTCGAATTCGCCGTCCTGCAGCTGGCCGATGCGGGTCAGGCGCTTGCCGAGGGCGTTGAGCCGGTTGGCTTCGGCCTGCAGTTCACCCAGGCGTGCGGCGAGGGCATTGATTTCGCGCTGGGCGTCGGCCTGGGCCGAGTCGATCTGCACCTGCTGCTGGGCGACCTGGTCGCGCAAGCCGTGGTTGGCCGCGTAGCCTGTACCCAGGCCGAGCATCAGCCCGCCGCCCAGAAGTACCGCGCCGGCGCCCAGCGGGCGCTGCATGGCGGCCTGAAGCGCGCGGTGGGCCAGTGAGGCCCAGGTGCCACGCGATTTATTTAGGATGTCTTGATAGGTCATAGGTCCGATGTCTGAATTCCAACCAAAACCGGGCAAGTCAACGCGTCCGCCTTCAACGCCTACCGCTGCGCTGGATGCGCTGCTGGCGGTGCCTGCAGGTAACACGCTCCGCCGCGCCCTCTGGCTCGACGAACTGGACCGCCGGTTAAGGCCACTCCTGCCGTTCCCGCTGTCCGCGCATGCGCGGCTGGCGAATCACGAGCACGGCAGGCTCGTTTATCTGGTGGATTCCCCGGTGTGGCGGGCCAAACTGCGCCTGCTCGCTCCGGAACTGATGTCGGGTGCCCGATCCATGGGTCTGGACGCGGCGGAGCTCGTCATCAAGACAAGCCTTCCTTCGCGCGCAGCGGCCCCTCCGGCACCCGCGAAAACCGTGACCATGTCCGCGGCCGCGAAAAAATCGCTCGAGGCTGCGCTGGCGTCCCTCAAATCCACCGACCCCGATGGGTCGGACGACGCCGGATGAGCGCTTGGATTCGTCCTGCGAGTGTCTCGCCGTGACGAACAAGTGAACATCGACGGGGCATCCTAAAGGTCAAAAACCCCGGATTTGTTAAAAACCCGAGGTTAATTCGTGTAGAAAACATTAAAAAGACGTGAAGCAGTCACATTCGTGATGCATGCACGGCTAACGTTGCACCGCCACTGGGAGTAACGCTCAGACCGTCGCCAAGCGGCCAAACGCGGTCGAAATCGCCTGCGGATCCTCGTCTTCGGTATAGCTGACGATCTCCCAGGCCGACTGCTCGGAGAGCAGCGCGCGGACCAGTTTGTTGTTGAGCGCATGGCCGGACTTGAAGCCTTCATACGCGCCGATGATGGCGTGGCCGGCCAGGTACAGGTCACCGATGGCGTCGAGGATCTTGTGGCGCACGAACTCGTCGGCGTAGCGCAGGCCGTCCTCGTTGAGGACACGGAACTCGTCGAGCACGATGGCGTTGTCCATCGACCCGCCCAGGCCGAGGTTGCGCTCGCGCATGTACTCCAGGTCGCGCATGAAGCCAAACGTGCGCGCGCGGCTGACTTCCTTGATGTAGTTGATGGTCGAGAACTCGACCTCGGCGCGCGACTGCGAATCGGGGATCGCCGGGTGCTTGAACACCACGGTGAAGCCGACCCGGAAACCGTCGTGCGGCTCGAAGCGGGCGAACTTGTCGCCATCGCGCACCTCGACCGGGTGCAGGATGCGGATGAAGCGCTTGGCGGCGTCCTGCTCGACGATGCCTGCCGACTGCAGCAGGAACACGAACGGGCCGGCCGAGCCGTCCATGATCGGCACTTCCGCCGCGGACAGGTCGATGTAGGCGTTGTCGATGCCCAGTCCTGCCAGTGCCGACATCAGGTGCTCGACCGTCTGCACGTTGGCCGCACCCAGGCTGAGCCCGGTGCACAGCGTGGTTTCGGTGACCAGGTCGGCGCGCGCGGGGATGTCGACTACCGGATCCAGGTCGATGCGCCGGAAAACGATGCCTGCGTCGGCGGGTGCCGGACGCATGGTGAGGAAGACCTTTTCGCCGCTGTGCAGCCCCACGCCGGTGGCGCGGATCACGTTCTTGAGGGTGCGCTGACGCAGCATGGAATAGGTGTGCCTGAAGAGGGAAAAACCGGGTAACGGTACCACGCAGCCTATTGGAGGCAGATCAATTGGCCCTGAACAGCGCGTGTGCACCACGGCCGAAAAATGACCGGTCGCCGCGCCTGATGGCGGACGACCGGCCCAAATGCCCCGCGAGGACACCCGCGGAGCCAAGACGAACCGGACTACGGCATTACAGCTTCAAGCGATGGCATTACACGGGCGGCAGGCGGGTCAGTCCGCCTGGCGGCGCAGGAATGCCGGGATGTCGAGGTAGCTGTCGGGACCGAAGTCGGCCGCGCCGGTCGCCGCGGCCGGCTCGGATTTGGTCGATTCACCGCGCAGGCTGCTGCTGAAGCTCGGCACCGACGGGGCGCGCGACTCCGACGAGGAGGCTGACGAGGAGGAAATCGCGTCGACCGGGAACTCCGGCTGGCCGGTGGTGGCGTTGCGGACCAGCTGGATCGGCGCGCGGTTGCCTTCGACACCCTTGACCTTGCTGCCGGCACCGCGGTTGAGGCCGGTGGCAACGACGGTCACGCGCACTTCGTCCTGCATGTCGGGGTCCAGCACGGTACCGATGACGATGGTCGCGTCCTCGGACGCGAACGCCTCCACCGTGCGACCCACCTCGTCGAACTCGGCCATGGTGAAGTCCGGGCCGGCCGTGATGTTGACCAGGATGCCGTTGGCGCCCTGCAGGTTGACGTCATCCAGCAGCGGGTTGAGCACGGCGGCCTCGGCGGCGGCCTGGGCGCGGTCATCGCCCTTGGCGGCGCCACTGCCCATCATCGCCAGGCCCATCTCGGACATGACGGTGCGCACATCGGCGAAGTCGACGTTGATCAGGCCCGGACGCACGATCAGGTCGGCGATGCCCTGCACGGCGCCCAGCAGGACGTCGTTGGCGGCGCGGAACGCCTGCACCATGGTCGCGTTGCGCCCCAGCACGGTGATCAGCTTCTCGTTGGGGATGGTGATCAGCGAGTCGCAGTGGTGGCTCAGCTCCTCGATGCCCTTGAGCGCGACCTGCATGCGGCGGCGACCCTCGAACGGGAACGGTTTTGTCACCACGGCGACGGTCAGGATGCCCATCTCCTTGGCCAGCTGGGCCACGACGGGCGCCGCGCCAGTCCCGGTACCGCCGCCCATGCCGGCGGTGATGAAGACCATGTCGGCACCTTCCAGCGCGTCCATCAGGCGCTCGCGGTCCTCCAGCGCGGCCTGGCGGCCGACCTCGGGGTTGGCGCCTGCACCCAGGCCCTTGGTGACGTTGTTGCCCAGCTGCAGCTGCAGCTTGGCGCCGCAGTTCTTGATCGCCTGCGAGTCGGTGTTGGCGGTGATGAACTCCACCCCGTCAACGTTGTTGCTGACCATGTGGGCGACCGCATTGCCGCCGCCGCCGCCGACGCCGATCACCTTGATGATCGCATTCGGCGCCATGTTTTCCACCAGTTCGAAATGTGCCATGTCCGTGTCCTCGTTGGTCTAGTTTTGGTTGCTGCCGTGGTCTTTCGTGTTGCGTGCCGCGTCTGTTCGTCTGCCTGCCGTCTCGCCCGCCGCTGTCGTGCACCGCTGCTCAGAAGTGGTCGCTGTACCAGCTCTTGAGCTTGTTGAAGAGCGAACCTGCGCGGCCGGTGTTGATCACCGGACGGCGCGGATTCTCGAATTGGCTGCCCATCAGCAGCAGCCCCACACCGGTGGCGTGGACCGGGTTGCCCACCACCTCGCCCAGACCGGTGACGTGCTGGGGGATGCCCACCCGCACCGGCATCTGCAGCATTTCCTCGGCCAGTTCCACCACCCCTTCCATCTTTGAGGCCCCGCCGGTGAGCACCATTCCGGCGCGCACGTGCTGCTCGAAGCCGCTGCGGCGCAGCTCGGCCTGGACCATCTCGAAGATTTCCTCGTAACGGGCCTGGACGGCCTGCGCCAGCGAGGCGCGCGGCATGCGCCGGGGTGCGCGGTCACCGACCGAGGGCACCTGGATGGATTCCTCGGCGGTGGCCATCTGCGCCAGCGCGCAGGCGTAGCGGACCTTGATCTGCTCGGCCTCCGGGGTCGGCGTGCGCAGCATGTGGGCGATGTCCTCGGTGACCTTGTCGCCGGCGATGCCCAGGCTGGCCGAGTGCGCGATCGCGCCCTGCACGAACACCGCGATGTCGGTGGTGCCCGCGCCAATGTCGACCAGCACCACGCCCAGCTCGCGCTCGTCGCTGGTCAGCACCGCGTTGGCCGAGGCCAGCACGCCCAGGATCAGGCTGTCGACCTGCAGGCCGCAGCGCTGCACGCACTTGCTGACGTTGGCCGCGGCCGACTGCGCGCACACCACCAGGTGGGCATGCACTTCCAGGCGCACGCCGGTCATGCCGATCGGGTTGCGGATGCCTTCCTGCGAATGGTCCAGCACGTAGTCGCGCGGGATCGCGTGGAGGATCTTCTGGTCCGCCGGGATCGCGACCGCCTTGGCCGCGTCCAGCACCCGGTCCAGATCGGCCACGCTGACCTCGCCGTCGCGGATCGGGGCGATGCCCTGCGAGTTGCGGCACTGCACGTGGCTGCCGGAAATGGACGCGTAGACCGAGCGGATCTCGCAGCCGGCCATCAGCTCGGCTTCCTCGATCGCGCGCTGGATCGACTGCACGGTGGATTCGATGTCCACCACCACGCCCCGGCGCAGGCCGCGCGACTCGTGGCTGCCGATGCCGATGACCTCGATCGGGTTGTCCGGGCCGGTGTGGCCGGGGCTGTACTCGCCCACCAGCGCCACCACCTTGGAGGTGCCGATATCGAGGCCGACGATCAGATGTTTGTCACCCTTGCGATTCATGGTTTTCCCTGCTGTCGGCCCACACGAGTGCGAAACCGTTGGTGTAGCGAAGATCGGCGCGCGCCAGTACCTGCGCCTGCTGGGCCAGCAGTTGCGGCAACAGGCGCACGAAGCGGTTGAGGCGACCGCGCGCCTCGTGGCGGCCGACGATGACCTCGGCGCCGTTGTCCAGGCGAAGCGTCCAGCTGCCGCGCGGGTCCAGGCGGGCCTCGCGCACCTCCAGTCCGAGCGGGGCAAACATCGTCCGCGTCTGGTTGTAGAGCTCGACCACCTCGTCGATGCGCGTGTCGGGCCCGCCCAGCAAGGGCAGCTCGGCGGGGATGTCGATGTTGGCGGCGGGAAACAGCCGGCCCTGCTCGGACAGCAGCTGGTTGTCATCCCAGCGCGCGAACGGGACGTGCTCGGCCAGGTGCACCTCCAACACGTCGGGCCAGCGCTTGCGCACCTCGGCGTGCTCGACCCAGGGCAGTGCGGCCACGGCGGCGCGCGCCGCGTCCAGATCGACCGCGAAATAGCCCTGGCGCGCGAACGGCATCAGGGTGTCGCGCAGCAGGGTCTCGTCCACGCGCTGGAACTGCGCGGTGGCGCGCAGCTTGCTCAGCGGCCAGTGCTCGGCACCGACCCAGCCGTTGAGCAGGCCGACCACCGGCAGGACGACCAGCGTCACTGCAAGCAGCCAACCCAGCAGGCGCAGAAGGGCGTTCACCAGCCGGCGTCCTCCCGCATTGATGATTCCAGCGCGCGCCAGCACAGAGCGGCGAGGTCGATCCCGATCTTGGCGGCGGCCTGCGGCACCAGCGAATGGCCGGTCATGCCTGGCGCGGTATTGATTTCAAGCAGATACAGGTTGCCGCTGTCCCGATCACGCAGCACGTCCACCCGGCCCCAGCCTCGGCAGTCCACCGCCGTGAACGCCGCCATCGCAAGCCGGCGCAGCTCGGTCTCGGCTTCGCCATCCAGCCCCGGGCAAAGGTATTGGGTGTCGTCGGCAATATATTTGGCGTGGTAGTCGTACCACTTACCCGCGGGCACGATCCGGATCGACGGCAGCGCCTGATGGCCGTTCGCGTCATCGAGAATCCCGACGGTGAGTTCGTCGCCGACAATCATCTGCTCCATCAGCAGCTCGCCTTCGTAACCGGCGGCGAAGGCTTCGGCCGCGGCGAGGTCGTCCTCGTGCAGGATGCGGAACGCGCCGACGCTGGAGCCCTCGCAGGACGGCTTGACGAACACCGGCAGACCCAGCGAACGGGCGGCGGCGTGCATGTCGTCGCCCGCCATCAGGCGCACGAAACGCGGCGTCGGCAGGCCGAGGCTGAGCCAGACTTGCTTGGTGCGGATTTTATCCAGGGTCAGCGCCGAGCCGAGCACGCCGGAGCCGGTATAGGGCACGCCCAGCGCCTCCAGCAGGCCCTGCAGCACGCCGTTTTCACCATCACCGCCGTGGAGGATGTTGAACACACGGTCCACGCCGCCCTGGCGGACCAGATCGACCAGTGCCGGGATACCGTCCACGGCAAAGGCATCCACGCCGCGTGACTGCAGCGCTTCCAGCACATTGCGGCCGGAATCCAGCGACACCTCGCGCTCGGCGCTGGTGCCGCCCATCAGCACCGCCACCCGCCCGAAGCGGGCCGGATCGGTGGTGCGTTGCGGGGCGATGTGCGGGGCAGTCGGGGTACTCACGCGTCACCTTCCTGGGTCGTGGGGAGTCCATCGAGGGCAAGCTGCTGCGCGGCGTGGCCGATATCGCCGGCGCCCATCAACAGCAGCAGGTCGCCGTCCTCAAGCACGTCGACGAGGACCTCGGGCAGTTCGGCCACCGGCCCGATCACGACCGGGTCGATGCGCCCGCGGGCTCTGATCGCGCGGGCCAGGGCGCGCTCGTCGGCGCCCGCGATGGGTGCCTCGCCGGCGGCGTAGACCTCGGTGAGGATCAGCGCATCGACGTCGGAGAGCACGGCGGCGAAATCGTCAAAGAGGTCGCGGGTGCGGCTGTAGCGGTGCGGCTGGAAGGCGACCACCAGGCGGCGCTCGGGCCAGCCGCCGCGGGCGGCCTGGAACACCGCGGCCAATTCGTTGGGGTGGTGGCCGTAGTCGTCGACCACGGTGGCCGTGCCGCCCCGTGGCAAGGCAATGTCGGCCAGCACATTGAAGCGGCGTCCGATGCCCGCAAATGCCTCCAGCGCGCGGGCGATCGCGGCCGGCTCCACGCCCAGCTGCCAGCCCACCGCGGCCGCGGCCAGCGCGTTCAGCACGTTGTGTCCGCCGGGCAGCGCCAGGGTGACCGGGCAGCGCTCGCCGCCGGGCAGGCACAGGATGAAGTGCATCCGCGCGCCGGTCTGGGTGACGTCCTCGGCGCGCACGTCGGCTTCCGCCGACAGGCCGTAGGTCATCACGTGGCGCGGCGTGCGCTCGGCCAGCAGGGCGACTTCGGGATCGTCGATGCACAGCACCGCGAGGCCGTAGAACGGCAGCCGCAGCATGAACTCGCCGAACGCCGCCTGGACGTTGGCAAAGTCGCCGCCGTAATTTTCCAGATGGTCGGCATCGATATTGGTGACCACCGCGATCTGCGGGCTCAGGCGCAGGAAGCTGCCGTCGCTCTCGTCGGCCTCGGCCACCAGCCAGTCGCCGCCGCCGAGCTTGGCGTTGGCACCGGCGGCGAGCAGCTGGCCACCGATGACGAAGGTCGGATCAATGCCGCCCTCGGCCAGCACGCTGGCGGTCAGCGAGGTGGTCGTGGTCTTGCCGTGGGTGCCGGCAACGGCGATGCCGCGCTTGAAGCGCATCAGCTCGGCCAGCATTTCGGCGCGCGGGACCACGGGGATGCGCTGCGTGCGCGCTTCGACCACTTCCGGGTTGTCGTCGCGGATCGCGCTGGAGACGACCACGCAGTCGGTGCCGAGCACGTTGGCGGCAGCGTGGTCCTGATGGACATCGATGCCCAGGCGCGACAGGCGCCGGGTCACGGCGTTGTCGGCGCGGTCCGAGCCGGACACCTGATAGCCCAGCGTGCACATCACCTCGGCGATGCCGCTCATGCCGGTGCCGCCGATACCGATGAAATGGACGCGCGGGAAGGCCTTGGCCAGATCGCCATCGTGTTGCAGCCGGCGGCGCACGGTACTGCTCATGCAGCGGGCTCCTGGGAAGATTGGGGGGAAGAAGGAAGCTCGCGGCCGGCCGAACCGGCCAGAACGATGTCGGCGACGCGCCTGGCGGCGTCCGGCAGCGCCAGCGCACGCGCGGCGGTGGCGAGGCGAAGCAGCTCATCGCGCCCGCAGATGCTCTCAATGGCCGCGACCATGCGCTCGGCGAGGTCGTCGGCAGGCGCCTGCGGCAGCAACACGGCCGCGTCGCGGTCGACCAGGTACCGCGCGTTGCGGGTCTGGTGGTCGTCGACCGCCTGCGGGAACGGCACCAGCACGCTGCCCACGCCGACCGCGCACAGTTCGGCCAGGGTCAGCGCGCCGGCGCGGCACACCACCAGGTCGGCCCATGCGTAGGCGTCGGCCATGTCGGCGATGAACGGCTCGATGCTCGCCGGCACACCGGCATCGGCATAGCGGCGCTCGGCGTCCTCGACCTGCGCCTGGCCACACTGGTGACGCACCTCGACCGGTCCAATGCTCTCGCGGAGCGATGACAGCGCCTGCGGTACAGCGGTATTCAAGGCGCGCGCGCCCTGGCTGCCGCCCAGCACCAGCAGGCGCAAGGGCCCCTGGCGGCCGGCGAAGCGCTGCGCCGGCGCGGCGACCTGCACGATCTCCTCGCGCACCGGGTTGCCGACCACTTCCTCGTTGGCAAAGGTGTCCGGGAATCCCGTCAAAACCCGCTGGGCGAGGCGAGCCAGCACGCGGTTGGTCATGCCTGCCGCGCGGTTCTGCTCGTGCACGAACAAGGGGATCCGGGCCAGGCGCGCAGCCAGGCCACCGGGCCCGGCCGCATAGCCACCGAAGCTGATCACCGCGCGTGGGCGCCGCAAGCGCAGCACCGCCGCGGCGTGCCGCACGGCGGACAACAGCTTGACCGGAGCGGCCAGCAACGTGGTGACACCCTTGCCGCGCACGCCGCGCACCGCGATGGTGTCGATCGGGATGTTCTGGGCGGGCACGAGGCGCGTTTCCATGCCGCCTTCCGCGCCCAGCCAGGTGACCGGCACGCCGCGCGCCGTCAGTTGCCGGGCCACGGCGAGGCCGGGGAAAATATGCCCACCGGTGCCGCCGGCGAGGATCATCACCGGACGCGGGTCAACGGCGGCGTTCATGCCATTCCCCCAAGCGTCGGCTCGATGCGCTGCTGCAGCCGGCTCGTGCCGCGGCCTGCATCGGCGCGCTTGCGGGCAAATACCGGTGCCGCAGCCGGAGGATTGGGCGCGCTTGCGGATGTGGGTCCGGCGACGCGATGCGGTCTGCCGCCTGCGCTGACGGCCGCTTCCGCCTGCAGGTCCTCGCGCCCCGCGTCGCCGCGCAGTCGCGCCATCTGGCGCTTGGCCCGCTCCAGCTCGTAGGACACCCGCAGCAGCAGTCCCATCGCCGCGCAGGTCATCAGGACACTGGAGCCGCCGGAGGAAATCAGCGGCAGGGTCAGCCCTTTGGTCGGCAACAGGCCGAGGTTTACGCCGATCGAGACGAAGCTCTGCAGGCCGATCCACAGCGCGATGCCGAAGGCCAGATATGCCGAAAAATGGCGTCGCATTTCCACGCACTGCAGGCCGATCCAGAACGCGCGCCCCACCAGCAGCGCGTACAGCGCAATGATCGCGCATACGCCGACAAAGCCCAGTTCCTCGGCGATCACCGCCAGGATGAAGTCGGTATGCGCTTCGGGCAGATAGGACAGCTTTTGGATCGAGCTGCCCAGGCCGACGCCCAGCCACTCGCCGCGTCCGGCCGCCATCAGCGCGTTGGTCAGCTGGTAGCCGGAATTGAACGGGTCCGCCCAGGGATCCATGAACGAGGTCAGCCGGCGCATCCGGTACGGCTCAAGCACGGCGATGAACGCCAGCGCGGGCAGGCCGATCAGCACCGGCAGGAACATCCGCGGCATGTTGACCCCGCCCAGCACCAGCAGTCCGGCGGTGATCGCCAGCAGCAGGGAGGACGAACCGAAGTCCGGCTGCAGCAACAGCAGCCCGACCAGCGCGGCGACGACCACCAGCGGCTTGAGCATGGCGATCCAGGTCGCATTGACCTCGTCGCGGAAGCGCACCAGATAACTCGCCAGCCAGATGATGAAGAGGACCTTGACCGCCTCCACCACCTGGAAGTTCGACACGCCCACGTTGATCCAGCGGTGCGCGCCCTTGACGCTGACGCCCAGGCCCGGCACGAACACCATCAACAGCAGCACGAAACAGGCCAGCAGCATCAGCTGGTTGTAGCGCTCCACCGTGCGCAACTCGATTCGCGTCGCCCACACCGCCAGCACCAGACCACCGGCAAGGAACACCAGGTGCCGGGTCAGGTAGTGGAAGGGATCGGGGTGCTGCGAGATCGAGCTGGAACCGACCATCACCAGTCCCAGCGACGACAGCGCCAGCACCACGGCCAGCAGCCACGGGTCAAGGCGGCCCTGGATGTCGTCGATGCGAGTGGCCTGGCGCGCAGAATCGTTCATCAGCGCACCTTCAACGTGGCTAGGCCGACCAGGACCAGCACGACCGAGATGATCCAGAAGCGCACGATCACGCGCGGCTCCGGCCAGCCCTTGAGCTCGAAGTGGTGGTGGATCGGCGCCATGCGGAACACGCGCTTGCCGGTCAGCTTGAACGAGGCAACCTGGATCATCACCGAGAGCGTCTCGACGACGAACACGCCGCCCATGATCACCAGCACCAGCTCCTGGCGGACGATCACCGCGATCGCGCCCAGCACGGCGCCCAGCGCCAGCGCGCCGATGTCGCCCATGAACACCATCGCCGGGTAGGTGTTGAACCAGAGGAAACCCAGTCCGGCGCCCGCGATCGCGGCACAGATGATCACCAGTTCGCCCGCCCCCGGCACCGGCGGGATCTGCAGGTATTCGGAAAACACCGCGTTGCCCGAGGCATAGGCGAACACGCCCAGCGCGCAGGCGACCAGCACGGTCGGCATGATCGCCAGGCCGTCCAGCCCGTCGGTCAGGTTGACCGCGTTGGAGAAACCGACGATCCAGAAATAGGCCACGACGATCAGCCCCGCGCCCATCGGGAATGCGAGTGACTTGAACATCGGGATGTAGAACGTGGTCGCCGCCGGTACATCGGCGGTCATATAGAGGACCACACCGGCCGCGAGCCCGAAGATCGACTGCAGCAGGTATTTCCAGCGCGACTTGAGGCCGTTGGGATCGCGGTGGACGATCTTGATCCAGTCGTCGTACCAGCCGATGGCGCCGAAGGCGACCATCACCGCCAGCACCACCCAGACATACTTGTTGCGCAGGTCGCCCCACAGCAGCACCGAGGCGAGCACGGTCAGCAGGATCAGCCCCCCGCCCATGGTCGGTGTACCGGCCTTGGAGAAGTGGCTTTCCGGGCCGTCGCTGCGGATCGGCTGGCCGCCCTTGTACTGGGCCAGTTTGCGGATCGCCGCCGGCCCCCACCACAGCGACAGGGCGAGCGCGGTCAAGGCACTCAGGATGCCCCGGAATGTCAGGTAGTTGAACAGACCGAACAGGCTGTCCAGTTGCTCGAGCCAACGCGCCAGTTCAAGCAGCATCGGTATCGTCCTCCGGCCCCGTGGGGCGTTGCATCGACAGCAATGCCGTCACGACCCTGTCCATCGCGCTGCCGCGAGAACCCTTCACCAGCACGTTCACCGGCGTGCCCTGGTCCTGTATCAGCGCGTCCTGCACCAGCGCGTCCTTCGCCAGCGCGGCGGCCAGCGCGTCGGCCAATGCGGCGTGGTCGGCATGCACGCTGGCGCCGTCCCCGAATTCCGCAGCCGCGGCGGCGCTCAGGCTGCCCAGCGCAAACAGCCGCTGCAGGCCCGCGGCCCGTGCCTGGCGTCCGGCCTGGGCGTGCATTGCCTCGGCATCGGCACCCAGCTCGCGCATGTCGCCCATGACCAGCCAGCCCGCGCCGGGCATCGCCGCCAGCGTGTCGATCGCGGCTGCCAGCGAGCCGGGATTGGCGTTGTAGCTGTCGTCGATCAAGGTGGCCCCGTTGCCCAACGACCGGGCGACCATGCGGCCGTCGACCGGCACTGCGGCCTGCAGGCCTTGCGCAATCGCCTCCAGCGACACGCCTAGGCCGACGGCCAGCGACGCGGCAGCCAGTGCATTGCGCACGTTGTGACGCCCGCGCAGCGCGAGCGTCACCGGAACGGTTCCGTCCGGCGTGACCAGGATGAAACGCGAGCCGTCCACGCCCGCAACGACGTCGCGCGCGGTCACATCGGCGCTGGCATCCAGGCCGAACCGGACCAGCCGGCGGCCGTGTGCGCGCTCGGCAAAATACGGCGCGAAGGCGTCATCGGCGTTGATCACCGCCACGCCCTGCGGCGGCAGCGCGTCGTAGATCGCCGCCTTGGTATCGGCCACGCCGAGCAGGCTGCCCATCCGCTCCAGGTGGGCCGGCGCGATGTTGTTGACCAGGACCACGTCAGGCCGAGCGATTGCCGCCAGATACGCAATGTCGCCCGGCTTGCCCGCGCCCATCTCGTAGACCGAGAAACGCGCGTCTTCGGGCGCGGCCAATACCGACAGCGGCAGGCCGATCTCGTTGTTGAAGTTGCCCGGGTTGGCGTAGGCGGGAGCGACGCGCTCCAGGATCGCCAGCAGCATCGACTTGACGCTGGTCTTGCCGTTGCTGCCGGTGATCGCGACCACGTGGCCGCTGCGCTGGCGCTGCACGGCAGCGGCGAAGTCGCCCAGCGCGCGCTCGGTATCGGCGACCAGCACCTGCGGCACGGACACCTCGAGCAGGCGCGACACCAGCACCGCCGCGACCCCGCCCTGCGCCGCCGCTGCGACGTGCTCGTGGCCGTCGAAGTTCTCGCCCTTCAGCGCGACGAACAGCGCGTTTCCACCGCCCGGCAATTTGCGGGTGTCGGTGGCTATCGCGTCCACCACGACGTCGTCGCCGTGCAGGCGGCCGCCGACCATGCGGGCAATTTCGGATAGTTGCAGCGGCTTCATGCCCGGCGCTCCAGTGCCGCGCGGGCGACCTGCGTGTCATCGAATGGGTGTTTTACGCCGGCGATGTCCTGGTCGGGCTCGTGGCCCTTGCCGGCGATCAGCACGATGTCGTCCGCGCCGGCCCGGCCGACCGCATGGGCAATCGCAGCGGCCCGGTCGCGCAGCACGACCGCGTCCGCAGGCTCGGTAAACCCGGCGAGGATGTCGGCCACGATCGCGTCGCCGTCCTCGTGGCGCGGGTTGTCATCGGTCACCACGACTGCGTCGGCGCCGGCCTCGGCGATCGCCGCCATCTGCGGGCGCTTGCCGCGGTCGCGCTCGCCGCCGCAACCGAACACGCACCACAGACGGCCGGTGGCGTGGTCGCGCAGCGATGCGAGCGCCTGCTCCAGCGCATCGGGCGTGTGGGCGAAGTCCACCACCACCAGCGGCTTGCCATGCGCGCCGCCCAGCCGGTTCATGCGGCCGTGGATCGGGCGCAACTGGCTGAGCGTCGCGGCGATGTCCTGCGGCGCAACCCCCAGCCCGAGGAGCGCGCCGGCGACCGCCAGCAGGTTGTCGACGTTGAAGCGACCCAGCAGCGCCGAGCGCACCGGGAAGCGCTGCGCGCCCTGCTGCGCGTGGAACACGAGCTCGAACGTGGCGCCGGCGTTGTCCAGCTGCACGTCCTCGGCCCGGACCGCTGCCGACGCATTGCCGCGCGAACTCACGCCGATCGCGTTGACGCTGGCGGGAAGCGCCGCGTGCATCGCCCCTCCGTGCGCATCGTCCAGATTGACCACCGCCGACTGCAGTCCCGGCCAGGCCAGCAGGCGCGCCTTGGCCGCCGCGTAGGTGTCCATGTCGCCGTGGTAGTCGAGGTGGTCGCGGCTGAGGTTGGTGAACACGCCCACGTCGAAATGGACGCCATCGACACGGCCCTGGTCCAGGGCGTGCGAGCTGACTTCCATCGCGACCGCTTCGGCGCCGCCGTCGCGCAGGCCGGCCAGCAACTCGTGCACGTTGAGCACCAGCGGCGTGGTGAACCCGGTGGGCACCAGCGCACCGTCGAAGCCGACGCCCAGGGTCCCAATGCTGGCGCCGCGCACGCCCAGCAACTGCCAGGCCTGGGCCAGCAACTGGACCGTGGAGGTTTTGCCGTTGGTGCCGGTAACACCGACCATCCGCATTGCGGCGCTGGGCCGGTCGTGGAAGCGGTCGGCCATCTCGCCCATGCGCGAGCGCAGGCCAGGCACGGGGAGCGCATCCGCCGGCGCCGGCGTGTCGGCGCTGGCGGGTGGTTCGTACAGGATGACCGCCGCGTTCGCAGCGCGCGCCTGCTCAACGAATTTCAGGCCGTGGGTGCCGAATCCGCCGATCGCCACGAAGGCGTCGCCGGCGCGGATCTCGCGGCTGTCCTGGACCAGCCCGGAAATCTCCAGCCCGGCCGGAATCCCGGCCACGTCCGGCAGCAGTTCAGCCAGTGGCATCCGGCGCAGATTCGCCTGCGGAACGCGCAGCTTCGGCATGCCGCTCATGGCGCGACTCCGATGCTGACCGGCGCCGGCAGGTCGGCGGGCTCGTAAACCGGCGGCTCGGGCTCCTGCGCCGCCTGCGGCAGCACCGGCACACCCGCCAGCGGCTTGCCACCATTGGCGCGAATCCGCTTGTCACGCGCGTCCGCCTGGGCCGCCAGCCAGGTCTCGATATCGTCGGGCTGCACGTCCATCAGGCGCAGCGTGCCTTCCATCACGCTCTTGAAGACCGGCGCGGCGACCGCACCGCCGCCGTAGCCGTGGCCCTTGCTGGCGTCGGGGTCGTCGATCACCACGACCATCGCGAACCGCGGGTTCTCCACCGGTACCACCCCGGCGAACAGGGCGATGTACTGGCGCGAGTAACCACCGGTGCCACTGAACTTGCGCGAGGTCCCGGTCTTGCCGGCGACGTGGTAACCCAGGATCGCCGCAAGGGTGGCGGTGCCACCCGTCTCGGTGACCGTCTGCATCGCCGTCAGCACTTGACGCGCGACTTCCGGGCTCATCGCCTGGGTGGATTCGTTGCGCTGGCCCTTGACGAAGGTCGGCGCGATCACCCGGCCGCCGTTGGCAATCGCCGCGTAGGCGACGGCGATCTGCAGCGGGGTGGCCGACAGGCCATAGCCGTACGACATGGTGGCCTTGGTCGTGCCGCTCCACTGGCCCGGCGCGGCGAGCAGCCCGGAGGCTTCACCCGGGAACCCGCTGCCGGGCTTGTTGCCGTAGCCGAAGCCGTGGATGAACTCGTAGAAACCGGCATCCGGCAGCGCCAGCGCCAGCTTGGCCGCGCCGACGTTGGAGCTCTTGGTCAGCACGCCGGTGACGGTCAGCGCGCCGTAGTTGCGGAAGTCGCTGATGGTGTAGCGGCCGTTGCGCATGGTGCCGGGGTTGGTGTTGACCACGGTGTCCAGGCTGACCGTGCCGGCGGTCAGCGCGGCGCCGACGGTGATCGGCTTCATGGTCGAACCCGGTTCCACCACGTCGGTGACGGCGCGGTTGCGGCGGGTGTCGCCACCGCCGCCATCGAGCTGGTTGGGGTTGTAGCTGGGCAGGTTGGCCATCGCCAGCACCTCGCCGGTGTCCACGTCCAGCACCACCGCCGAGCCGGCCGAGGCCTTGGCCTCGTGCAGCGCGTGGCGCAGCTCGCGGAACGCCAGGTACTGCACGCGGCGGTCGATGGTCAGGGTCAGGTCGTGGCCGGGCTCGGCGGGGCGGATCAAATCGACGTTCTCGATGATCCGGCCCTGGCCGTCGCGGATCACCCGCTTCGCCCCCGGCACGCCGCTGAGCCAGCTGTCGAAGGCCAGTTCCAGGCCTTCCTGGCCGCGGTCGTCGATGTTGGTGAAGCCCAGCACGTGGGCAATCGCCTCGCCCTGCGGGTAGAACCGGCGGAACTCGCGCTGGTTGAACACGCCCGGCACGCCCAGATCGAGGACCTGCTTGGCGCGCTCGGGGTTCATCCGCCGCGCCAGGTACATGAATTCCTTGTCGGCGCGCTGGCTGAGCTTGCGGGCCAACTCATCGGCCGGCACGCCCAGCGCCTGCGCCAGCTCGGGGATGCGGTCCGGATGCTGCAGCAGTTGCGGCGGATTGGCCCACAGCGAATCCACCGGGGTGGAGACCGCCAGCGGCTCGCCGTTGCGGTCGGTGATCATGCCGCGCGAGGTCGGGATCGGCAGTTCGCGCAGTGAGCGCGCATCGCCCTGGCGCACGTAGAAGTCGTTGTTGAGCACCTGCACGTGCAGCGCACGCGCAACCAGCGCCACCGAGCAGAGCGCCAGCGCGCCGCCGACCAGGGCCATGCGATGGCGGATGTTGTAATTGCTGCGACCGCGCAGGCGGGTCCTGGCGCCCAGGCCAAAACGCTCGCGCAGACGGCTCCACGCAGTGCCGCCGGCATCGCCGTCGCGCACGCGCTTGCTGGAGCGCAGGCTCATGGCCGGATCACCACGGTTTCCTCGCTTTCGGGAAACTTCATGCCGAGGCGATCGCGCGCGACCTGGTCGATGCGGTTGCTCTCCGACCAGGTGGCCTGCTCCAGCTGCAGCCGCCCAAAATCGATGTCCAGCTCATCGCGCGCCTTGTCCAGCTGGTTGAGCTCGACAAACAGCACGCGGTGGCGATGGCGCGCATGCACGACACCCAGCGCGGTGACCAGGTTGGCCACCACCAGCACCGTCAGCAGCAGGCGCAGGATCATGCGGCCTCCGGCACGGCGAGCTTCTCGGCGACCCGCAGCACCGCCGAGCGCGAGCGCGGGTTCACCGACGTCTCGGCGTAATCGGCCTTCTGCGCGCCGCCGATGGCGGCCAGCCGCGGGGCGAAGGCGATCTCCACCGGCAGCCTGCGGTTGGACGGCGGCGCCTTGGCGTGGCGGTTGATGAACTGCTTGACGATGCGGTCTTCCAGCGAATGGAAGCTGATCACCACCAGCCGGCCGCCGACCTTCAGGCAGTCCAGCGCCGCATCCAGACCCGCTTCCAGATCGGCCAGCTCGCGGTTGATGAAAATGCGGATCGCCTGGAAGCTGCGGGTGGCCGGATGGATCCGGCTCTTGTCGGAGCCGGGTTTGCCGCGCGGCATCACCGCGGCGATCAGCTCGGCCAGTTGCGCGGTGCTTACCAGCGGCTCCTCGGCGCGGCGGGCGACGATGGCGCGGGCGATGCGCCGGGACTGGCGCTCCTCACCGTAGGTCCACAGCACATCGGCGATCTCCTGGTCATCGGCGCTGGCCAGCCAATGCGCGGCGCTCTGCCCGCTGTCGGGGTCCATTCGCATGTCCAGCGGACCGTCCTTGCTGAAACTGAAACCGCGCTCGGCGACATCCAGCTGCGGCGAGGACACGCCCAGATCAAGGAACACGCCATCCAGACCGGCGTTGGCCGCATCCCAGCTGCCCATCGCCGCGAAGCTGCCGCGAAAGATCGACACCCGCGGGTCGCCGCCAAAGTCGCGCTCGGCCACCGCGATCGCGTCGGGATCCTTGTCCATCAGCAGCAGGCGGCCGTCGGGCCCGAGCAGGTCGAGCACGCCGCGCGCATGCCCGCCGCGACCGAAGGTGCCGTCCAGATACGTGCCCTTCCCGTTGACCTGCAAACCGTCCAGGGACTGCCGGTACATCACGGGGAGGTGGCCGGAGGGCGCTGCCCGCTCCACGCCACCGGCCGTCATAGCTGCAGGTCGAGAAGGTCCTCGCTCAGATCATCGTCGGACACCGTCTGACGGATCTGTGCGTGGTGAGCCTGCTCGCTCCAGAGTTCGAATTTCTCGCCCATGCCCAGCAGCACGGCCTTGCGCTCGATCCCCACCGCAGCGCGGTGGCTGGCGGGAATCGTCAGGCGGCCGTTGCCGTCCAGCTCGACGAACGCCGCGGCGCCCACCAGCTTGAGCTGCATGGCCCGGTTGACGCGCTTGGCCTTGGGCAGCTTGTTGACCTGGTCGCGCACGCGCTCCCAGGCCTCGACCGGGTAGAGGTACAGGGAGCCAACCTCGAACGGGTTGTAAGTGATCACCAGGCGGTTGCCACAGTCACGCGCGACGTCGTCGCGGAAGGCGGTGGGCACCGCCATCCGGCCCTTCTCGTCGATCGTGATGGCGGTTTCGCCCTGGAACATTGCGCACCCTGGTTTTGGCCCGCCTCGGAGGACGGTTTACCGGTCGGGCAACCGGGGCTCCCCGGCTGCAGCCAAGGAAAACCACAAAAAACCCGGCTTTCCCACTGATCACCACCTTAGGGAGCGCCCCTGGCGATGTCAACGACTTTCAGGGGCAAATTCACCAACGGGATCAATGGCTTGCAGAACACTTGAGAGTTCAATTCAAGTCTTGGCCACTAAGCGTTGTTTCGTCTCATATTTTGAGACGCAGCGCTCTGGACAAGCGAACGGAGTTCAAACTCCTCCTTCACAAAGCCTTAATGCTGCAATGCAGGACCCGCGCTAAATGAACAGCGCCACGGCCGTGCGCACGACCTGGCCGGCACGTTTCCCGTCAAGGGGCACCAGGAAAGAAGAAAGTGGCGGAGCCGGCCGATAAGCCGGGTTCTGTCGTGGACAGTCATTCCTCTAGGCGCATCGTCACCGATACGCTCAAGCAACCTACCCGGACCCGACGCGGGCCGCGCCATGAGTCCCTATTTGGTCTTGCTCCCGGTGGGGTTTGCCATGCCGGTCTGTTGCCAGACTCGCGGTGCGCTCTTACCGCACCGTTTCACCCTTGCCACGCATCGCGCATTCCTGCGAACACCCGACCGTTCGGCGGTCTGCTCTCTGTTGCACTTTCCGTCGGCTTGCGCCGCCCAGGCGTTACCTGGCACCGTGCCCTGTGGAGCCCGGACTTTCCTCGGCACCGCGACGGATTGCTCCGCTGCGATGACGCGACTGTCTGGCCGACTCCGCCTCGGGCAGTTTACCGCTTGCGTGGGTGCTTCGGTGCGTTGTTGGGTTCCGAATGACGCCTGGGTTCAGCGAGGATTCGCGGGGACAGCGCCTGCCGGGAATCCCGCTCAGTCGCTCCACGATATTCGCTTGGTGAGCGGGACACCCGGCAGGCGCCCTGCGACATTTCGGTGGCCGAAAGACGGGCCAAAGCCAGCAGATTGCGGGCGACGCTGCGATCGGCAGCGGGCGTCTGTCAGCTATCGCCGCCGTACAGGGCTTTGCGGGGAGCGCCACTGAGTTCGGCAGCGAGTTTGGCAGCGGCTGAGGGCGGCAGGTGGGCGGAAAGCTTGCCGTACAGACGGCGACCTTCAATCAGCTGCGACTCGGCCTCATCGACGACCCCTTCGACCACCAGAACAAACTCGCCCTTGCGCTGGTTGGAGTCGGCCTGCACACGGGCGAGCAGTTCAGCCAGGCCGCCATCAAGGACGGTCTCAAAGAGCTTGGTCAGCTCGCGCGCCAGCATGGCGCGGCGATCAGGGCCGAATGCCGCGGCCATGTCGGCAAGCGACTCTTCGATGCGGTGGGCGGACTCGTAGAACACCAGGGTGCGCGGCTCGGCGGCGAGACGGGCCAGGCGTTCGCGGCGCGCACCGGACTTCGCTGGCAGGAAGCCTTCGAAGGCGAAACGGTCCGAGGCGATGCCGGCCACGCTGAGGGCGGCGATTGCGGCGCAGGCACCGGGGACGGGCGAGACGCGGATGCCGGCAGCTCGGGCGACACGCACCAGGCGGAAGCCGGGATCGCTTACCAGCGGCGTTCCGGCGTCGGAGACGAGTGCCAAGGAGTCGCCTGACTGCAGGCGGGCGACAAGCTGGCCCGCCTGGGCCTCCTCGTTGTGCTGGTGCAGGGCCAGCAGCGGCCGCTCCATGGCGAAGTGGGACAGCAACTGGCGGGTGTGGCGGGTGTCCTCGGCGCAGATGGCGTCGACACTGCCCAGCACCTCCAGCGCGCGCGCGGAGATGTCGCCCAGGTTGCCGATGGGCGTAGCGACGATGTACAGGGTGCCGGGCTTGTCCATCGCACCGATGGTAGGGATGCGCGACGCGGATGTCGCCCTTGGGGAGGTCGCGCCTGATCCCGTCACGCCCGATCCCGCGGAGGGCGGAAATCCCACACACGCTGCAGACATTCCCCGGCCGCGGCGACAGGTAGAATCGGCCCAACTCCACAGTAAACGCCGCCTCGCGGCGAGCGCTTGCCGATGAATGCTCCTACTCGACGTCTGCTGCACGCCTGGTTCCTCGCTCTTGCCACCGCGGCCTTGCTGGTCGGCGGTTGCACCACGATGGAACCGGTCCGCGGTCCATCCGTGTCGCGCGTGGATCCGGTTGTCAGCCAGGCCGCTGCATTGCTCGCTGGCGGCGCCGACGCGCAGCAGGTGGCCGCCCTTCTCGGTCAACTGGACGATGCCACGTTGGCCGCGCAGGCGGCGGCGCTGCCGGAAGGCGATCCGCTCTACAACCACATGGCGCGGGCGCTGTTGGCCCGCGGCCTGGCGCTGCCGAGGCCGATGGACCGCGCCGCCTGGGGCTTTGACGCCGACGGACGCCCGCCGGCGGACCGCGACGGCTACCGGCCGCCGGTCAAGCTGGGCGTGCTGCTGCCGCTGAGCGGCGACATGGCGGCACCCGCCGCCGCGGTGCGCGACGGTTTCCTCACCGCCTACTACGCCGAGTCACGGCGACGCCCCGACATCGCGTTCTATGACACCCATGGCACTGCCGGGGGGGCACTGGCCGCCTACGACCAGGCTGCCAGCGCCGGCAACGATTTCATCGTCGGTCCGCTCTCTCGCGAAGGCGTGGACGCGCTGTTTCGTCGCGGCTCGCTGCCGGTCGCGATGCTCGCGCTGAACCAGGGCAACGTCGACCCACCGGCGGGCAACGTCAGCTTCTCGCTCTCGCCGGAGGAGGAAGGCGTGGCGGCCGCGGACCTGCTCGTCGAGCGCGGCGCGCGCCGGGTGATGGTGATCAACGCCGGTGACGACAATGCCCGTCGTTCCACCGACGCGCTGCGTGCGCGTCTGGCCGAGTTAGGTGGAACGGTGACCGACGTGGTTGGCGCCGGCATCGCCGACCTGACGCCGTTCGCGCAAAAGGAAGGTGGAGTGGATGCGATCTACCTGGCCATGCGCGGGCCCGCCGCGCGCGAGCTGATGCCGCGCCTGGCGATGGCCGGACTGTCCGGCAAGCCGCTGGTGGCGACCTCGCAACTGCTTTCCGGTACCGGTGACGCCGAAGAGGACCGCGTACTGGACGGCATCGCCTTCCCGGCCGAAAGCTGGACCAGTGGACGCCACGTTCCCGGTCTGCCGTCCGCCGCGAGCGTCAGCCCAAGACTGCAGACCGCGCGCGGCGCGGCGGCACGTCTGTTCGCATTCGGACACGACGCCTGGCTGCTGACCGCCTACCTGGAGCGGCTGGCCCAATCCCCGGATGCGCATGTCGCCGGCGCGACCGGCGGGCTGGCCATCGATGCTTCCGGCAAGGTTCTGCGCACGCCGGCGTGGTCGACCTTCCGTGGCGGGTACGCGTCTCCGCTGGCCAGTGCCGGCAACTGACCGCCGTGGTCTCGGTTCGGCGGTCGAGGCCGCCGCCCGCGATCACCTGATCGATGCGGGACTGCGCCCGGTCGCCGCCAATGCCAACTACCGGCTGGGCGAGCTGGACCTGGTCATGCTCGACGGCGACACCCTGGTGTTCATCGAGGTGCGCTACCGCCGCGACGACCGCTTCGGTGGGGGCGCGGCCTCGGTGGATTTCCGCAAGCAGCGCAAACTGGTGCGGGCCGCGCAGCTGTTCCTGCAGCGCCACCCGCGCTATGCCGACGGGCCCTGCCGCTTCGACGTGGTCGAAGCCGAAGGGAAACCGGCGGCGCCCCGTCTGAACTGGCTGCGCGACGCGTTCCGCGCCGACGATTGCTGATGTCTACGCGGAGCGCGTGATGCCATTGCCTGCCGCACTCCAGCGCGAGATGGCGGATCTGCTCGGCGACGCCTGGCGGATCGATGACAGCGAGCGGCTCGCCTACGCCTACGACAACTCGCGCCGGCTTGCGCTTCCCGATGCGGTCGCACTGCCGACCACCACCGCGCAGGTGCAGGCGCTGGTGCGCGCGTGCCGCAGCCATCGGGTGCCGGTGATCGCGCGCGGCCGCGGCACCAACACCACCGGCGCCGCGGTGCCGATCCAGGCCGGCGTCGTGGTCTCGTTCGAGCGCATGGACCGGATCATCGACATCGCGCCCGGTGACCGCTGCGCCGTCGTCCAGCCCGGCGTGATCAACGGCGACCTGCAGACCGCCCTCGACGCGCATGGCCTGTTCTGGCCGCCGGACCCGACCAGTGCCGGGTTCAGCACCATCGGCGGCAACCTGGCCTGCAACGCCGGCGGCCCGCGGGCGGTGAAGTACGGCGCCAGCCGCGACAACGTCCTGGCGCTGACCGCGGTCACCGGCGCGGGCGAGTTGATCCACTGCGGAACGCGCACCACCAAGGGCTCGACCGGCTACGACCTGCAGCGGCTGCTGGTCGGCAGCGAAGGCACCCTGGCCCTGATCGTCGAGGCGTCGCTGCGTTTGACCCCGACACCGGTGGCGCGGCGTGCGCTGCGAGCGGTCTACCGCGATGTCGACAGCGCCGCCCGGGCCGTGGCCCGGTTGATGGCGCAGCCGGTCACGCCCTCGATGCTCGAGTTCATGGACGCCAGCGCCGTGCGACTGGCCCGCGAAATCGGCGGCGCGGATCTTCCTCAATCCGCCGGGGCGCTGCTGATGATCGAGGCGGACGGCGATCCCGCGCACCTTGCCGATGACATCGATTCGTTGCGGCGCGCCGCCTCCGGCGATGGGCTTGTCGCGCTCGACGACGCAGCCGACGAGACCGCTCGGGCGCAGCTCTGGGCCGCGCGCAAGGCACTTTCGCCCGCCTTGCGTACGCTGGCGCCGGGCAAGATCAACGAGGACGTCGTGGTGCCGGTCTCGCGTATCCCGGAACTGGTCCAGGGCGTGCAGCAGCTTTCCGTCGAATGCGGGCTGCCCATCGTCTGCTTCGGCCACGCCGGCAACGGCAACCTGCACGTCAACCTGATGTATGACCCGGCCGACGGCGATCAGGCCGCACGGGCTGCCGCGACGATGTCGCGCGTGTTTGCGCTGGCGGTCGCGCTCGGCGGCACCCTGTCGGGGGAGCATGGCATCGGCCTGGCCAAGCGCGATTTCATGCCTACCGCGATCACCGCGCCCACCCTGGCGCTGATGCGGCAGATCAAGACCGCATTCGATCCGGACGGGATCCTCAATCCCGGCAAGCTGCTGCCGCCGTGACCCATCCCATCGACCCGCGGGCACCGCGCGCGACCACGACCGATAGCGCGCTGGAGGAACTGCTGGTCGACATCCGCGCCTGCCGGATCTGCGAGGTCCACCTGCCATTGGGACCGCGCCCGGTACTGACGGCCGCGCGCAGCGCCCGCCTGCTGATCGCCGGCCAGGCGCCGGGCCGCAAGGTGCATATGAGCGGGGTTCCGTGGGATGACGCCAGCGGCGCGCGCCTGCGGGACTGGCTGGGGATCGACAGCGAAACCTTCTACGACCCGACGCAGGTGGCGATTGTCCCGATCGGCTTCTGCTACCCGGGCAAGGCCGGCTCCGGCGATGCACAGCCGCGGCCGGAATGCCGCGCCACCTGGCATCCGCGCCTGCTGCCGCTGCTGCCGCAGATCCGCCTCAACATCCTGATCGGCCAGTACGCGCAGGCCTATTTCCTCGGGCCAAGCCGGCCGGGAAACCTCACCGCGACGATGCGCCAGTGGCGCGATTTCCTGCCACGCTACCTCCCGCTGCCCCACCCCAGCCCGCGCAACGTGGCGTGGTTCAAGGCCAATCCGTGGTTCGAGGGGGAAGTGCTGCCGGAGCTTCGCGAACAGGTCCGCCAGCTGCTGAGCAGCCCTACTTCAGCGGCTTGACCGGCGGCACTTTCACACCGGTGCGGATGGTCATGACGCCGTCGACCTCAATGTACTCGACATCCGGATCGGCCGAGAAGCGGTCCATCAGTTGCGCCGCCGCCTTGCGGTCCAGCGGACGGTCGGTCTTGAAGACATCGGCTTGCACGCCAAGGCGCCGCAACCATTCCATCTCGATGCCGGTCCGGTCCTGCATCGCGTCCAGTCGTTCGCGGGCGGCGTCGGCGTCCCGGCCGGGCGCGGTTCCGTCCCGGTACTTGACGATGAAGCGCTGGAACTGGCTGTCCGCCGGCAACTGATCGAAGTGACTTGGTGTCGCCGCGCCGTCCGAAGCGCCGGGCGCCGCTGCCGCAGTACCCGCCGTGGCTGGACCTGCCGACGATGCACTTGCTGGCGAGTTAGCTGCCGGTGCTGCACTCCCGGCCGGTGCAGTTGCCGGCGCCTTGCCGGAAGAATTGTCGCCAGCGGCCGCGCAGCCGCTCATCGCGACCACCGCAGCGATGGCGAGCAATGCGGCGATTCGCCGGTTCGGGAAATGGGCATTCGTGGCATGCATGCGCTCCTCCAATCCTTGCAGCGGGTCAGGGGCCGATCATGCCCGAAGGGAAGTGAACGCCGGTGGGGCGTGTTCAGAACATCCCCACTTCCAGCCGCGCGGCCTCGGACATCATGTGCTGCGTCCACGGCGGCTCAAACACCAGTTCGACATCCGTATCCACCACGGTCGGGATCAGCTTGAGTTTGTCGCTGACGTCGGACACGAGGACCTCGCCCATGCCGCAGCCCGGCGCGGTCAGCGTCATCCGCACCTCGACCAGCCGCTGGCCGGGTTGCTCGGGATGTGGCAGGACCTTGGCTTCGTAGATCAGGCCCAGATCCACCACGTTGATCGGGATTTCCGGATCGAAACACGTGCGCAGCTGGTGCCAGACGAGCTCCTCAACCGCGTCGTCGTTGGCGCCCTCGGGCAGCACGAGCGGCGGGGTGGGTTCCTTGCCGATCGCGTCGGCGTCCTGCCCGGCGATGCGAAACAGGTTGCCGTCCACGAACACGGTGAAGCTGCCGCCCAGGCCCTGGGTGATGTAACCCACCGACCCGGCCGGGAGTTCGACCTCATCGCCCTGGGGCACGAGGATGGCGGGGCAATCGCGTTCAAAACGGACAGGTTCGCTGCTACGGGAATACATGCGTTCTGGCTGTTGGGTGAAGTCGTACCATTCTAGTCCAATATGCCGGCCGACGCCCACCCGTTATGCTGGGCAGCTGCCTGAGCCGATTGCTTCGATGACCCCTCCCCTGCCTTCGACCGGGCGCGCACGCCGCGCGCCTGCCCGTGTGTTTTCCTGTGTCCTGCTGGCGCTGGGCGTGTTTGGCTTTGCCGCCGCCTGGGTGCTCGTCGCCCTGTCCAGTGGCCGTCTGGGCAGCTGGATGGCCATCCTCGGGGCGATCGACATCGTGATCGTGCTGCGACTGGGCGGCTGGCGTCCGGGCCCGGCGCGTGCCCTGCTCGCCGCCGTTGCCACCGCGTGCATCGCCATCCTCGCCATCTGGTGGATCATCGCCGCCCATCTGGGGGCGATGCTGGGCCTCACGCCGTGGGGCTCGGCGATCCGGCTGGGTTTCCATCACGCCTGGACGCTCGCGGGCATCGCGATCGGCCCGGTTGACCTGCTCTGGATGGCCGCGGCCGTCGTGCTGGCCGCCGTCGCCAGTCGCTGAACCTGGCGTAGCGTTCCACGCGGCAGCCGCGCGATGCCACCGCGGACTGCCGCCAGCCTCAGGCGTCCAGCGCCTTCAGCTCCGACACCAGTGCGCCGACCGCCTCCGCCCCGTCGCCGTAAAGCATGCGGGTGTTGTCGGCGTAGAACAGCGCATTCTCGATGCCCGCAAAACCGGTGCCCTTGCCGCGCTTGATCACCACGGTGTTGCGTGCATTGACCACGTCCAGGATCGGCATCCCGTAGATCGGGCTGGCCGGATCGGTCTTGGCCACCGGGTTGACGACGTCGTTCGCACCGATCACCAGCGCCACGTCAGTCTGCGGGAACTCCGGGTTGATGTCGTCCATGTCCACGATCAGGTCGTAGGGCACGCCGGCCTCGGCCAGCAGGACGTTCATGTGGCCCGGCATGCGTCCGGCCACCGGATGGATCGCGAACTTCACTTTCACCCCGCGATCGATCAGCCGCTGGGCCAGTTCCCACACCTTGTGCTGGGCCTGGGCGACGGCCATGCCATAGCCGGGCACGATCACCACGCGTTCGGCGAAGGCCATCATCGAGGCAACGTCGCCGGCCTCTATCGGCTTCTGCGAGCCGCTGATTTCCTGCGCCTCGCCGGTCGCACCGAAATGCGAGAACAACACGCCGCTGATCGGCCGGTTCATCGCCTTGGCCATCAGGCGGGTCAACAGCATGCCGGCCGCGCCGACCATGGTGCCGGCGATGATCAGCGCCTCGTTGCCGAGCACGAAGCCTTCGAACGCCACCGCCAGGCCGGTCAGCGCGTTGTACAGCGAGATCACGACCGGCATGTCCGCGCCGCCGATCGGCAGGGTCATCAGCACGCCCAGCAGCAGCGCGAGCACGAAGAAGGCAACGATCGCCGGCATCTGCACCGTGGCCACCGCCCAGCCGCCCGCCAGCAGCATGGCCAGGAACACCAGCGCGCTGAGGGCTTGTTGTGCCGGGAAGACGACGCGCCGGTCCAGGCGTCCGTCCAGCTTGGCCCATGCGATCACCGAGCCTGAGAGCGACACCGCGCCGATCGCTGCGCCCAGTACCGCCAGGGTCAGGGTGAAGGTGGACAAGGCCGGCAATGTGCCCGCCAAGGCGGGCGTCGCAACGCCGACCATCGAGGCGGCGCGCAGCAGCTCCACCGCGCCGATCGCTGCCGCGGCACCACCGCCCATGCCGTTGTAGAGCGCGACCATCTGCGGCATGTCGGTGATGGCGACCTTCTTGCCCGATACCCAGGCCGCCACCGTGCCGATGACCAGCGCGGTGACGATCAAGCCCAGGTTGTGCAGGTCCGGCAACAGGAAGGTGGCGGCGGTCGCCACCAGCATGCCCGCGCCGGCCCAGCGGATGCCGCTGCGTGCAGTCTTGGGCGAGGCCATCCGTTGCAGGCCAAGCAGGAACAGCGTGGCAGCGACGAAGTAGCTGCTCGCGGCGACCAGCGACTGCAGTTCGGCCGCGCTCACGCCCGGGCGTCCGCTGCTTTGGACGCTTCGCCGGCCGGTGCACGCTTCATGCTGGGCTTGAACATGTCCAGCATGCGCTCCGTGACCACGTAGCCACCGGCGGCATTGCCCGCGCCCATCAATACGGCGACGAAGCCGATCACTTTCTCCAGCGTGGTATCGGCTTGACCAAGCACCACCATCGCGCCGATCAGCACGATGCCGTGGATGAAGTTGGAACCCGACATCAGCGGCGTGTGCAGAATCACCGGCACCCGCGAAATGATCACATGGCCGGCGATCGCCGCCAGCATGAAGATGTAGAGCATCGCAAACGCCTGCACCATCAGCCCTTCGCCCATCGTTCCTTCCCCGCGCGGTAGTTCCCCATCATAACCACGCATTCAGGCGCGCCGGCAAAGCCGCTGGCCTGCGACCGCAATTCCGCGCGGCCTGTCAACCCGCACCCGCCTCGCGCGTTTCCCTGTCTGCAGCAACCGCTGCGAGCCGCCCCGCGACACGATTGTCGCGAGCGACCGGATGCCGGCCGTATATGCTTGATTTCGTGACCCATGACGCCATCGAACCCCTGCTGCAGACCGCCGTTGAGCCCGACCCGACGGGCGCCCTTGCCGTTGCCGAGGAGCCGGCCCTGCGCGAGCCCAGGACGCTGGACGAGTTCCTCGCACGTCTGGGAACGCGCGCCTTCCGCTTTGCGGAAATCGGCCTGCGACAGCGCGAGGACGCGCTCGACGCGGTGCAGGACGCGATGATGAAGATGATGAACTACCAGGACCGACCGCCGGCGGAGTGGACGCCGCTGTTCTGGAGCATCCTGCGCAGCCGGATCATCGACATCCAGCGTCGGCGGACATTCCGCGTGCGCTGGATGGCGCCAGCGATCGAGCGCGACGACGGCAGCACGCCGGACTGGCCCGATCACGGCCCCGACCCGGCCCGCAATCACGAGGGCCGCGAAGGCTACGCGCGCCTGGTCGATGCGCTGCAGCAATTGCCGCGCCGCCAGCGCGAGGCGTTCAGCCTGCGCATCCTCGAAGAGCTTGACGTGGCGACCACCGCCAAGGCGATGGGCTGCAGCGAGGGCTCGGTGAAAACCCATCTATCCCGTGCACGCACGGCGCTGCAATTGCAGCTGGAGGACTGGAAATGAACCGCTACGCATCGCCGCCGGTCCCGGACCCGCGCAGCAGCCCGCAAGACATGTTCGACGCTCAGGCGCGCGCGCTTCACGCCGACGCGCTCGCGCACGTCTCGCCGCAGGTCCGCCGCCGGCTTCAGCAGGCCCGCCACGCCGCAACGATGGGCGCTTCCCGGAAGCACAGCCGCCTGTGGACATGGGCAGGCAGCGCCGCCGTGCTGGCACTCGCGCTGGGGGCGGGGATCCAGCTGCAGCGCGTGCCGGCTCCGGCGCCGGGCGGCAGCGTCCCTATGGCCTCCACGGCGGCCACTTCGACACGCCAGTCCGCCGATACGGTGGACGCCATCGACAGCGAGGTCAGCGGCCTGCTCGCCGCGCTCGACGAAAACCCGGACTTCTATCTCTGGCTGGCCGCCAACGACGGCGCCCTGTCGCCACCTACGGAGCGTTTCCCATGAACCGTTCAATGCGCTTGACCTGCCTGACGGTGCTGGCCGCCGCGGTGTGCCTGCCGGCGATGGCCTCCGAGCCGACCATGCCCGAATGGGACCAGCTCAGCGCGGAGACCCGCGCCACGCTGATCGCGCCGATCCGCGAGCGCTGGAACAGCCAGCCCGACGGCCGGGAACGGATGCTGCAGCGCGCGCAACGCTGGAGCGAGATGACGCCGGAACAGCGCGGCAAGGCGCGCCACGGCATGGACCGCTGGCACCACATGTCACCCGCCCAACGGCTGGAGGCGCGTGCGCTTTACAGCAAGATGCGGGGAATGAATCCGGACGCTCGCAAGTCACTGCGCGAGCAGTGGCGCAACATGACGCCGGAGCAACGCAAGGCCTGGGTGGAGGCCAACCCGGCGCCGGATAGCGGGGAACGCCCGCGCTGAGTTGACGACCCGGGCCGGCACCGGCTGAGCCGGTCTCGCGCCACGTTGCCGGAGACGGTCGCGCCTCTGCGACGACGACGACGTATTCGCACCGGCGGACCTTCGATCCCGGTGCGGACTGCACCCACCCTTTCGCGTGATGCTCAGGCGCCGGTGGCTTGCCCGGCTGCCGACGCCTGAGGTGAGACGGCCATTGCTGGCGCCTCGGACGCGGCTTCCGGGCGCGACGGCCACACGGTCCTGGCCAGCAATTCATCGTCCCAGTCGAAATCGATCGCCCCGTCGCGGACGAACAGGCTGACGAAATTCAGGACGTTGCGTGCGAACATCTCGCTGGCGTGGGTGGCGCCGCTGCTGGGCAGGTTCAGCGGCCCGGCGACGGTGACACCGCCCACATCGACCGTCTCCCCGGGCCGGGTGGACTCGCAGTTGCCGCCGGTTTCGGCCGCCAGATCGACGATGACGCTGCGCGGCCGCATCCCTGCCACCATCGCCCCGGTGAGGATTTTCGGCGCCGGCCTGCCGGGCACGGCCGCCGTGGTCACCACCACGTCGATTAGCTTGAGGTGTTCACCGAGGCGGCGCTGCTGCTCGGCCCGTTCCTCCTCGGTTAGCTGGCGCGCGTAGCCGCCCTCGCCCGCCGCGCTGACGCCCAGGTCGAGGAATTTGCCGCCGAGCGATTCGATCTGCTCGCGGGTTTCCGGGCGCACGTCGAAACCCTCGACCTGCGCGCCCAGCCGTTTTGCGGTCGCGACCGCCTGCAGGCCGGCAACGCCGGCACCGATAATCAGTACGCGCGACGGGCGGATCGTTCCGGCGGCGGTGGTCAGCATCGGAAAGAACCGGGGCGCCAGCTGGGCACCGAGCAGGACCGCCTTGTAGCCGGCCATGCCGGCCTGCGAGCTGAGTACGTCCATGGCCTGCGCGCGCGTGGTACGCGGCAGGCGCTCCAGCGGAAAAGCGAGCAGCTGCTGCGCGGTGATCGCCTCTGCGCGTGCCGGGTCGGCCTCGGGCGCCAACTGCCCGACCAGCACGGTGCCGGACGCCAGCACCTGCAGCGTCGAGACTGGCGGGCTCTGCACGCAAAGCACGACGTCGGCACCCGTCAGCGCGCTGGCGGCGTCAGCGACCAGCTCGACGCCGGCGCCGACATAGGCCTCGTCGGCGAAACCCGCCGCCCTGCCAGCGCCGCGCTCCATGCGCACGCGCGCGCCCAGCGCGGCGAGTTTCTTCGCCGTTTCGGGAACCAGGGAAACGCGACGTTCGCCGGCCGCGGTTTCGCGGGCGACGCCGATAATGATCGTCATCAGGCATTCCTTGTGCGGGTTCAGCCCATCCTAGCGAATGACGGCGCCTGGGCGCGCCGGAAAACGGGACGGCGGGTGAAACGGCGCGCCTCTACCGCGCTCGCATCGCGAGCCGCTTTGTGCGTGCGCTAGCGCGCCACCGAACCGGCGGCGCGGTCCAGCTGCTCGCGGACGTGCTGCATCGCCTGTTCGAAGGCGGTCGGCTCGCAGCCCACCTCCAGCCGGCCGGCAGCGGCCATCACCGCCAGTTCCTCCACCGTGGCCACCAGGACCCGCAAGCCGCGTCGGTTGACCAGCAGCCTGCGGTCGCTGAGCGGGCTGACCCAGGCGATCTTCGCGGCCAGCGACTCGCCCTTCAGGTCGCTGATCTGCAGCCACGACCCGGCCTCCAGCGCGCGCAGTTCCTCGACCTGCGCCGGCCTGGCGCGCGCGCTGCCGCGCGGATCCAGCCACAGGCTGCGCTCGTCGTCGTCGTCCTGGGCCTGCCGGGGCGGCGGCGGATACAGGTCGCGCGGGGTGTGCGGGTAGACCAGCCCCTTGACCAGCAGCGCGAGCGCGTGCTCCGCCGCGGACTGGTCCAGTCCCGAGCTGGCCAGGCATTCGGCGATGCGCGGCTCCAGCGCCAGCAGGTGATCGGCCAATTCCGAACCGCGGCCTTCCGCCGCCAGGCGGTCGGCAGCCACCAGTGCATCGCCCAAGGATACCGCGTCGACCAGGCGCTCGCGGTCGTCGCCGTCGCGCAGCCAGGTCTGGACCAGGTGATGGCGCCAGGATCCGCGCAGGAACTCGGCGATCGCCGGGCTCAGCGGCGGGGCCGACAGGCGCCGCGCCAGCACGGTATCGGCCTGCTCGCGGGCATGGTTCAGCCGTTCGCGACCGTTGGTGGCCTTGGCCGCACGCTCCTCCTGCAACTCGATCCGGCGCCGCTGCTGCTGCAACAGGGCGTCCAGCTCGCGGTGCGCGGTCTCGAAGATCACCAGGTCCTCAGTGTATTCGGCGACCACCCGCTGGGAAATGGAGGTGGCCCGGTCCAGCAGTTCGCGCTCCTGCGGGGTGTTGCCGGCGTTGCCCGCGACCGCCTCGGTGATCGCATCGAACAGGCGCCGCGCCGGATGGGTCGGGCTGACAAACAGTTGCTGGTCAGTCAGCGCGACCTTGACGTAGGGCAGCACCAGGCGCGCGTACATCCGCCGCGCGCGGTCCTGCAGTTGCTGGCTGCGGAACAGCGCGTCGAACAGCAGGCCGACCAGGTCGATCGCGTCCTCGTCCTCGGCGCTGAAGCTGATCTGTTCCGGATCCAGGCCGAGACGGCGCGAGCCGGTGTTGAGCTGGTCGCGGATCGCGCCCGCCAGGGTGCCGGTACCGGCCAGCGCGCGCGCGAAGACGTCCGCCGGTTCGGCCTGCATCAGCGAGGCGACGTTGACCAGTTCGTCCAGGCGCAACTCGCGGCGCCCCGGCGTGCCGCCCGTGGAAGTGCCGGCCCTGGGAGCGGGCGCCTCGTCGCGGCGACCCTCGCGCCAGGCGTGCAACATAGTGCGCAGCTCGTCCAGCTCGGCCGGCGTCGGGGCCTCGGCGCCGCCACCGGGAGCGCCCGCGCGCCCGTCGCCCCAACCCGCTCCGCCGGCGCCCGTACCAGTGCCGGACGCGGCGTGTCCGCTACCCGCGTGACCATGACCGCCATACGCAGGCTGGCCGGAACCACCTGCAAACCCGGCCGGACCCGCGACGTGCTGGCCCTGCCCCAGACCCCAGCCAGCCGCCCCCTGGGCCGCGTTGGAGTAACCCGTTGCCGGCACCGGCCCCAGCGCTCCGGGCGTTCCACTGGATGCACCAACCGCGGCCGCAGAAGGCGCCGCCGCTGGCGCCTCCGGAGCCTCCGGCAATCCGTAGCCACCGCGCGCGAGCACCGCGTTGGCCGCGTCGTAAAGCTCACCCAAGACGCTGCCCAGCGCCTTGGCGTAGTGCTCGAACAACAGCGTCCGCAGCAGTTCGGGGATCTGCTCGTCTTCAAACGTGTCCACGAAGGCCATCGCCAGGCGGGTAGGGCCCAAGGGGTTCATCGAGGGCTCTGCGCCCAGCGCGCCGGCCAGGATGTCCAGGCGTGCGCCCATCATGTCCAGGCTGGCGCTGTGCCGATGGTCCAGGCTGGCGGCCAGCGCCTGCCCGGCCAGATGGAAATCGATCTGGCCTTCGTCGATCAGCCCCAGTGGAACGTCGACGCTGTCGCGGGCATGCAGCAGGCGGAAATCGTCGAAGCCGCGCGCGATGCCCTGCCGGAAGCGCATCACATGGGCCGCGTGGTGCTGGCGCAGCACCCACAGGGCGGCCTGCGCCTGGTAGACGACCTGCGGCGAATGGTTTGCATCGCCGCCGGCGGTGATGGCCGCCAGCGCGGTATCGATCGCCGGGTAGAATTCGCCCGGCAGCCCGGCCAGGCGCTCCAGCACGAGGCGCTTGATCTCCTCAAGCACCCGCGTGGGATCCACGGGGGTGGAATGGAAACCGCGGGCGGATGGGATAGACACGTGTGCTCCAGACCTGGGTGACGCAGACCGCTGCCCACAAACCTGTATGGGAGCATAGTGGCAATATGGGTCAGGTTTCTCCGCTCAATGTTTGAACTGTGACTTATGACCCCCAAAGCCGATACATCGTATCAACAAGGGCCTTCGCTCGACGCCCTGGATGCTGCGCTGGCGCACCTGGATCGCCGCCGTTCCGTGCCCTTCATGCGCTTGCAGGAGCCCGGGCCGGACCGCGCGGTGTTGCTGCGGCTGCTCGCCAGCGCGACCCGCGTGCCCGACCATGGCGCCCGCGTGCCGTTCCGGTTCATCAGCCTGCGCGGCGATGCCCGGCGGGTGTTCGGCGAGCGCCTGGCCGCGCGCCATCGCCAGGCCGATGCCGAGGCCAGCGAGGGCGCGATTGCCAAGGATCTTGACCGCTACCTGCACGCGCCGCTGATCGTGGTGCTGGTGGCCGAACTGGGCCCGGATCCGAAGATCCCGGAGCAGGAGCGCCTGATGAGCGCCGGGTGCACCGGCTTTGCGCTGCTGCAAGCGGCCCAGGCCGCGGGCTTTGGCGGCTGCTGGTTGACCGGCTGGGCCGCCTACGACCGCGGCGTCGCCGCAATGCTCGGGCTGGCGGACCACGAGCACATCATTGGCTTCATCCACCTGGGCACGCCATCGCAGGAAATCGGCGAGCGTCGCCGCCCCGATCCGGCGGCATTGCTGTCCGAGTGGGTACCTTGAGCCACGCTGGCGTCGCTGCCTCGCCGCGCGCTGCCACGCCGACCCTCTACCTGGTCGATGCCAGCCTGTACGTGTTCCGCGCCTGGCACTCGATGCCCGACGATTTCCGCGGCGCGGATGGCTCGCCGACCAACGCCGTCCACGGATTTGCCCGCTTCCTGCTGGAATTGCTGGATCGCGCCCGCCCGCAGCACATCGCGGTGGCCTTCGACGAGGCGCTGGACTCGTGCTTTCGCAACGCGATCTACCCGGCCTACAAGGCCAACCGCGAACCGGCGCCGGACGCGCTGAAACAACAGTTCGTGCACTGCCGTGAACTGTGCGCCGCGCTTGGCCTGAGCGTGCTCTCCCACCCCGAGTACGAGGCCGACGACCTGATCGGCAGCGCCTGCATCGGCGCGCGTGCGCAGCGGTTCCGCTCGGTGATCGTTTCGGCCGACAAGGACCTGTCGCAGCTGCTGGCTGAGGGGGACGAGCAGTGGGATTTCGCCCGCGGCCAGCGCTGGGGCGCGGACGGCGTGCCCGCGCGCCACGGTGTGGAGGCCCGCCAGATGGCCGACTACCTGGCGCTGACGGGCGATGCGGTCGACAACATTCCGGGAGTGCCGGGCATCGGTGCTAAAACCGCCGCGGCGCTGCTGACGCATTTCGGCAGCCTGGATGCGCTGTTGGAGCGCATCGACGAGGTTCCGTACCTGCGCCTGCGGGGCGCGGCGGCGTGCGCGGCCCGGCTGCGCGAGCATCGCGACCTGGCCCTGCTGTGTCGCCGCTTGTCGACGGTGGCCTGCGACGTGGTCCTGGACGATGCGGGCAGCCACTTCATCCGCGATTCCGCTGATTCCGCCCGCCTGCATGCGCTGTGCGAACGGGTCCGCTTCGGACCGATGACGCGCCGCCGGCTGTACGGCGCTGCCGGGCTGGAATTCAATCCCGGCGCGTGAACAGCGTCGCCGGGAAGGTTTAGCATCCGTCCATGGACAATCCCCTGGACGATCGCGAAAAGCCCGTTGAAACCATCTACGACGGCAAGTGGCTGCGGATGCTGCGCCGCGGCCGCTGGGAGTACGTCGAGCGCACCCACGGCAAGGGCATCGCGGTGATCATCATTGCCGTGACCCCGGCCGATGAGGTGCTGTTCGTGGAGCAGTTCCGCGTGCCGCTGGGTTCGCGCACCATCGAGATGCCGGCCGGGCTGGTCGGCGACGATGACGCCTCCGATACGCTGGCCGCCGCCGCGCATCGCGAACTGGTCGAGGAAACCGGCTGGGAGCCCCGCCGGGTCGAGGTGCTGCTGGTCGGTCCCACTTCGTCTGGGATGAGCAGCGAACGCATCGCCTACGTGCGCGCCCGTGACCTGGTCAAGGTGGGCGAAGGCGGCGGTGTCGGCAATGAGGACATCACCGTCCACCACGTGCCGCGCGAACACGCGCCGGCCTGGCTGATCGAAAAGCAGCGCGAAGGCTTCGAGCTGGACCTCAAGCTGTGGGGCGGCCTGTGGATGATCGACCGCAACCCGGACGGATCGCCCGTCGCGCCCTGACGATCATTGACCGGCGGGCTCGGCAGGCGCGCTGGCCTCAGCCGGCGAACCCGTCGGTGGCACGCACCAGCGAGTCGACGTTCTCGGCCTCGAAGGCCGAATGCCCGGACGCCGGCGAGATGGCCAGCGTCGCCTTCGGCCAGGCCTTGTGCAGGTCCCAGGCGTTCTGCACCGGGCACACCACGTCGTAGCGCCCATGCACGATCACGCCGGGAATGTCGGCGATCGCGCCCACGTCACGCAGCAGCTGGTCATCGACCTCGAAGAAGCCGCCGTTGACGAAGTAGTGGTTCTCGATCCGGGCGAATGCCAGCGCGAACTTCGGGTCCTCGTGGCTGGTGGTGAAGTCGTCGTCGATATGCAGGAAGCTGGTCGCACCTTCCCAGACGCTCCACGCCTTGGCCGCGGCAAGCCGGATGGATTCGTCCGCGCTGGTCAGGCGGCGGTGGTAGGCACTGATCAGGTCGTGTCGCTCGGTGACCGGGATCGCCGCCAAGTAGTGCTCCCACGGTTCCGGGAACAGGCGGCTCGCACCTTCCTGGTAGAACCATTCCAGTTCCCAGCGACGCAGCATGAAGATGCCGCGCAGCACCAGCTCGGTCACGCGCTTGGGGTGCTTCTGCGCATAGGCCAGCGCCAGCGTCGAGCCCCAGCTGCCACCGAAGACCTGCCACTTGTCGATGTCCAGCTTGACCCGCAGCTTCTCGATGTCCTCCACCAGATGCCAGGTCGTGTTGGCGACCAGGTCGGCGTGCGGCGTGGAGCGACCGCTGCCGCGCTGGTCGAACAGGATGATGCGGTAGCGCGCAGGGTCGTGGAACCGGCGCATCTTCGCACTGCATCCGCCACCCGGGCCACCATGCAGCAGCACCACCGGCTTGCCGTCGGGATTGCCGCACTGCTCGTAATACAGCGTGTGGCGTTCGTCGACGCTGAGCGTGCCGGTGTCGTAGGGCTGGATCTCGGGATACAGGGTGCGCATGGGGACTCCGCCGCAGGTTTGACCGGTAATTCTACCCAGCGCCGCCGGTCCCCGCAGCGGCCGGCCGCGGCTTCAGCGCGCGCGACCCAGGCTCACGCGGTCGCGCTGCTCCAGATCGAGGACCGTTTCCAATTCGCCCAGACCGGCCTCCCGCATCAGGGCCCGCACCGCGTTGCCCTGGTCCAGGCCGTGCTCCAGCAGCAGCCAGCCGCCGGAGGCCAGCAGCGCCGGTGCATCGCCAATGATGGTGCGGATGTCGTCCAGTCCGTCGGCACCCGCGGCCAGCGCGCTGCGCGGCTCGAATCGCAGGTCACCCTGGCCCAGATGCGCATCGTCTTCGGCGATATAGGGCGGATTGCTGACGATCAGGTCGAAGCGCATGCCGGCCAGCGGTTGCAGCCAGTCGCCGTGGCAGAATTGCACGTTGCCCAGACCCAGCGCCCGCGCGTTGCCGGCCGCGACTGCCAGCGCGCTCTCGCTGGCGTCGGTGGCGATCACGTGGACCGACGGGCGCTCCATCGCCACGGCGAGGGCGACCGCGCCACTGCCTGTGCCGAGATCTGCAACACGCAGCTTCCGGTCCGCTGGCAGCCGGGCCAGGGTTTGCTCCACCAGCAGCTCGGTTTCCGCCCGCGGGATCAGCGTGGCCGGACTTACCTGCAGGTCGAAGCGCCAGAATCCCCGCTGCCCGGTCAGGTAGGCGACCGGTTCGCCCGCGCGCCGGCGCTCCAGCAGCGCTCCAAATCGCTCCGCGACCGCGTCATCGAGCTCCTCGTCGCCGTGCGCGTACAGCCAGGTACGCGAGCGACCGAGCGCGTGCGCGAGCAGCAACTCCGCCTCGCCCGCACCCGTGCCGGCGCGCGCTTCGCGCAGGATTGAATCGATTCGCGCCATAGGTTCTACCGAACGTTGGAAAGCTGCGGATGCCTGAGGCGGTCCGGCCCAGGCTGGCCATGATAGGCGAGCCCGTCTCGCAGACATCCGGAGGGCGCGGGGTTGATAAGCGCCACCCACGCCGCGATGTCGAAAGGATCGCCGTCACCAGGCGATGTGCGTTTTCGCAAGACCCGCTCTAACGATAGGTAGTGGCTATCGAATCAATCACATCAATCGATTTGATTAATCCCATAGGCGCCACTAACCTGTGATTCGTAGCTTCTTCTCCCCCATCCACTGCAAGAGGATCCAGCGATGTCCCTGATCAATACCGAAATCAAACCGTTCAAGGCCCAGGCATTCAAGAACGGCGAATTCAAGGAAATCACCGAGGCCGACCTGAAGGGCAAGTGGTCGGTGTTCTTCTTCTACCCGGCCAACTTCACCTTTGTCTGCCCGACCGAGCTGGAAGACCTGGCCGACAAGTACGAGGAGTTCCAGAAGCTCGGCGTCGAGATCTACAGCGTCTCCACCGACACCCACTTCTCGCACAAGGCGTGGCACGACACCTCCGAGTCGATCAAGAAGATCAAGTACACGATGATCGGCGACCCGACCGGCACGATCACCCGCAACTTCGACGTGATGATCGAGGAAGTCGGCTTGGCCGACCGCGGTACCTTCGTGATCGACACCGAGGGCAAGATCCAGATCGTCGAGATCAACGCCGGCGGCATCGGCCGCGATGCCAGCGAGCTGCTGCGCAAGGTCAAGGCCGCCCAGTACGTCGCTGCGCACCCCAACGAGGTCTGCCCGGCCAAGTGGAAGGAAGGCGAGAAGACCCTTGCTCCTTCGCTTGATCTGGTTGGCAAGATCTAAACCGCTGCAAGGGCGACGCTGCGGCGTCGCCCAGATGTCCGCCCGGGCGCTGTAGCCGCCCGGGCGCATGATCCGAGCCCCGGGTGTCCTCCACCCGGGTCTCTTCAGGGCTGGTTTCGCCTGATTCCACACCGATCCCACACCCGATCTCGCCGTACGCGAGTGGGTGACGCGTCACCGGTTGCTTGCACAAGCGGCCTGGGCTGAGCCGGATGCTGGAGATATCCACCGGCACCCCCCACCGGCCCCCTCCCCCGGCCCAGGCCGCTCCTGCAAGCATCCACACGCCTTCTTTCCACCTTCAATGGAGCCGTTGCCATGCTCGATGACAGCCTCAAGACCCAGTTGCAGACCTACCTGGAAAACGTGACCCAGCCGATCGAGCTGGTCGCCTGCCTGGACGACAGCGCCAAGCCGCAGGAGCTGCATGCCCTGCTCACCGACATCGCCGCGATGTCCGGGAAGATCACGCTGCGCCGCGATGACGATTCGCAGACGCGCAAGCCCTCCTTCGCGATCAATCGCGTCGGCACCGATATCGGCGTTGCCTTCGCGGCGATCCCGATGGGCCATGAGTTCACCTCTCTGGTGCTGGCGCTGCTCCAGGTCGGCGGCCACCCGGGCAAGATCAGCGATGAGCTGGCCCGGCAGGTGCGCGAGCTGGAGGGCGAGTTCAACTTCGAGACCTTCATGTCGCTGTCCTGCCAGAGCTGCCCGGACACGGTGCAGGCGCTGAACCTGATGAGCGTGCTGAATCCCGCCATCCGCCACGTCGCCGTTGATGGCGCGCTGTTCCAGGACGAAGTGGAGGCCCGCGAGATCATGTCGGTGCCCACCGTGCTGCTCAACGGCGAGGCCTTCGATACCGGGCGCATGACGGTCGAGCAGATCGTCGCCCGGCTCGACACGGGCGCCGGGAAGCGCATGGCCGAGGAGATCAGGACCAAGGCGCCGTTCGAGGTGCTGGTCATCGGCGGCGGTCCCGCCGGAGCGGCGTCGGCCATCTACGCCTCACGCAAGGGCATCCGCACCGGCGTGGTCGCCGAGCGCTTCGGCGGCCAGGTGCTGGACACGATGTCCATCGAGAACTTCATCTCCGTGCCGCACACCGAGGGTCCGAAGTTTGCGGTGGCCATGGAGCAGCACGTGCGCGAGTACGACGTGGACATCATGAACCTGCAGCAGGCGACCAGACTGGTGCCGGCGAGCGAGCCCGGCGGCCTGGTCGAGGTGCAACTGGCCAACGGCGCGTCGCTGAAGTCGCGCAGCGTGGTGCTCGCCACCGGCGCGCGCTGGCGCCAGATGGGCGTGCCCGGCGAGGAGGAGTACCGCAACAAGGGCGTGGCGTACTGCCCGCACTGCGACGGCCCGCTGTACAAGGGCAAGGACGTGGCGGTGATCGGTGGCGGCAACTCCGGCGTGGAGGCCGCGATCGACCTGGCCGGCATCGTCAACCACGTCACCCTGGTGGAGTTCGACAGCCGGTTGCGCGCCGACGAGGTGCTGCAGCGCAAGCTGCGCAGCCTGCCCAACGTCACCATCCTGGTGAGCGCACAAAGCACCGAGGTGCTCGGCGACGGCAAAAAGGTCACCGGACTGGTCTACAAGGACCGCGAGGGTGGCGATATCCACCGCGTGGCGCTCGACGGCATCTTCGTCCAGATCGGCCTGCTGCCCAACACCGAATGGTTGAAGGGCGACCTGGACCTCTCCCCGCGCGGCGAGATCGTCATCGATGAGCGCGGCGCGACTTCGATGCCGGGCGTGTTTGCCGCCGGCGACGCCACCACCGTGCCCTACAAGCAGATCGTGATCGCCATGGGTGCCGGCTCGACCGCCGCGCTGAGCGCGTTCGACTACCTGATCCGCACCCCGGCACCGGCCGAAGCCGCAGCCGCCCTGGCAGCGGCCGCGGACACCGCGGCGGCCTGAGGGCCAACCGTTGCCGCCGCGCCCAACGGCCGGCGGCAGCGGGCCTGGAATCCCCGATGAATCTTCGCGACCTCAGGTACCTCGTCGCCCTGGCCGAACACCGCCACTTCGGCCGCGCCGCGGCGGCCAGCTTCGTCAGCCAGCCCACCCTGTCCACCCAGATCCGCAAGCTGGAAGAGGAGCTGGGCGTAACCCTGGTGGAGCGAGCGCCGCGCAAGGTGATGCTGACCCCCGTCGGTCGCGACATCGTCGAACGCGCCCGGCGCGTGCTGGCGGACGTCGACCAGATGGCCGAGATCGCGCGTCGCAGCCAGGATCCCGACGCCGGTTCGACCCGTCTGGGGATGTTCCCCACCCTGGGGCCCTACCTGCTGCCGCACGTGCTGCCGGGCCTGCGGGAGAAGTTCCCGCGCCTGGAAATGCTGCTGGTGGAGGAGAAGACCGACGCCCTGCTCGAGCGCCTGCGCGAGGGACGGCTGGATGCCGCGCTGCTGGCACTGCCGATCCACGACGACCAACTCCACGTCGAGACCCTGTTCGAGGAACCGTTCCTGCTCGCGGTTCCACGCCAGCACGCGCTGGCCAAGCGCCGCTCGCTGGCCATCGACGACCTCGACCGGATCCCCTTGTTGCTACTCGAGGAAGGCCATTGCCTGCGCGACCAGGCGCTGGATGTGTGCCGCCTGACCGGCGCGGGCGAGCGTGACGGTTTCCGCGCGACCAGCCTGGAAACCCTGCGGCAGATGGTCGCCGCCGGTGTGGGGCTGACCCTGCTGCCGGCGCTGTCGGTGCAACCGCCGGTGCCGCCGTCGCCGGACATCGCGCTGTTGCCTTTCGAGGGCGAGTCGCCGCACCGCACGATCGCCATGGTCTGGCGCAGGACCTCGGCGATGGCCTCGTTGCTGGAGCGCATCGCCGGCCAGCTGCGTGAGCTGCCACCCGGTTTGCTGTTGCCGCCGGCGGAATCCTAGAAACTGCGCAGAACTCCGCCGCAGATCACTCAGACCGCCGGCGCTGCCCCATCCAGCCAGTCAACCTGGTCGTCTTCGAGCGAAACGGGATTGCCGAGTTCCAGCGCGTCGACCACCTCGCGCGCCTGCATCCACGCCGCTTCCGGCACGCAGACCTGGACCAGACCGAACATCGGCAGCTCGCCCATGCCGCCCAGCAGGGCCTCGCCCTTGACGAAAACCGGGATCCCCGCCGCCTCCAGCGCGTGGCGCACCAGGTGGGCATCGATGATGCCGGCGGCTTCATAGACCACCCGCATCATGGGCGGGCTCCGGGGCGGGCAGAGACGTGGCTTCGCATCGCTCCACCATACGCCGCCGCGCGTGAGCGCCAGCAGTCCGGCGACACCGGCTAGACTGGTCGCTTTCCCACGCCGATCCGCGCCGCATGTCCGACTCGACCGCCTCTGCATCCCCTCCTACGGCCGACGCGCCGATCAAGCAGGATTTCGTCCGCCAGATCGTCCGTGACGACATCGCCAGCGGCAAGCACACCGCGATCCGGACGCGCTTTCCGCCCGAGCCCAACGGCTACCTGCACATCGGCCACGCCAAGGCGATCTGCCTCGACTTCGGCATCGCCGACGAATTCGGCGGGGTGTGCAACCTGCGCATGGACGACACCAACCCCTCGCGCGAGGACATCGAGTACGTCACCGCGATCCAGGAGGACGTGCGCTGGCTGGGCTACGAGTGGAACGAGCTGCGCCATTCCTCGGACTATTTCGAGGTCTTCTACCTGGGCGCGGAAAAGCTGATCGAGCAAGGCGATGCGTTCGTCTGCGACCTCACCGCCGAGCAGGTGCGCGAGTATCGCGGCAGCCTGACCGAACCCGGCCGTGAATCGCCCTGGCGCAACCGCAGCGTCGAGGAGAACCTGGACCTGTTCCGGCGCATGCGGGCCGGCGAGTTCGCCGAAGGCGCGCACACCCTGCGCGCAAAGATCGACATGGCCAGCGGCAACATCAACCTGCGCGATCCGGCGATCTACCGCATCCGCCACCTGGCCCACCAGAACACCGGCGACGCCTGGTGCATCTACCCGATGTACGACTACGCGCACGCACTGGGCGACGCGGTCGAAGGCATCACCCACTCGCTGTGCACGCTGGAGTTCGAGGATCACCGTCCGCTCTACGACTGGTGCGTGGACCGGGTCGACCTGGCCGGCCATCCCGAATTGCTGCGCCCGCTGACCGAACAGGGCATGCCGCTGGAGGCCGCCAAGCCGCGCCAGATCGAGTTCTCGCGGCTCAACATCAACTACACCGTGATGAGCAAGCGCAAGCTGATGGCGCTGGTGCAGTCCGGCCTGGTCGACGGCTGGGACGATCCGCGCATGCCCACGCTGCTGGGCCTGCGCCGCCGCGGCTACACGCCCGCGTCGCTGCGCCTGTTCGTCGAGCGCCTGGGCGTGAGCAAGGTGAACTCGGTAATCGATTTCTCGGTGCTGGAAGGCTGCCTGCGTGAGGACCTGGACGTCAACGCTGCACGGCGGATGGCTGTGATCGACCCGCTGCAGGTGACGATCACCAACCTGCAGGACGGTCACAGCGAGTCGCTGGAGTTCCCCAACCATCCGAAGGACGAGTCGTTCGGTAACCGCCAGGTGCCCTTCTCCAATCGCCTGTGGATTGAGCGCGACGATTTCGCCGAAGTGCCGCCCAAGGGCTTCAAGCGTCTGGTGCCCGGCGGCGAGGTCCGCCTGCGCGGCGCAGGCATCATGCGTTGCGATGAAGTCATCAAGGACGCGGACGGTACTGTCATCGAGCTGCGCTGCACGCTGGATCCGGAATCGCGGCCCGGCATGGAAGGCGCCAACCGCAAGATCAAGGGCACCATCCACTGGGTCAGCGCCGAGCACGCGGTGGCCACCGAGGTCCGCCTGTACGACCGCCTGTTCTCGGTCGCCGATCCGGACGACAACAGTGACGGCCAATCCTACGAAGACCACCTCAATCCCGAATCACGCCGCACCGTCACCGGCTATATCGAGCCGGCCGCGGCGGACGCGAAGCCCGAGCAGTCCTGGCAGTTCGAACGCCTGGGCTATTTCGTCGCCGATCGCCACGACCACAGCCCGCAGCGCCCCGTGTTCAACCGCAGCGTCACCCTGCGCGACATCTGGGCAGCCAAGGCGTGACCGATCCCCGGCTGCAGCACCCTGCGCAGCCTGCCAAGGAGTTCCAGCCGATGCTGTACGCCCAGGTGCACCTGACCCTGCCCGCGTGGATTCACGAGGGCATCGATACCAGCGCGCCCTATCTTGGCGATGAGGCGAAGGTCGCCCTGGCAATCGAACTGTCGGCACGCAACATCGAAGCGCGCAGCGGCGGCCCGTTCGGCGCGGCGGTATTCGGCCCCGATGACCGCATCATCTCGGTCGGCGTCAACCGGGTGATCCCGCAGGCGTGCTCGCTGGCGCATGCCGAAACGATGGCCTACATGCTCGCCCAGCAGCGCACCCAGCGCAGCCGACTGAACGAGAGCGAGCCCGGCGTCCGCGCCGGACCGGTCACCCTGGCCACCTCGGCGCAGCCGTGCTGCCAATGCTACGGCGCGACCATCTGGGCCGGCGTGGACCGCTTGCTGATCGGCGCCCGCAGCGAAGACGTCGAAGCGCTGACCCAGTTCGATGAAGGCCCGTTGCCGGCCGACTGGGTCGGCGAACTGACCCGCCGCGGGATCGACGTCGTGCGTGACATCCAGCGCGACGCGGCCTGCGCGGTCCTGAAAGACTATGCCCGCTCCGGCGGGGCGGGCTATTGACGATGACCGATGCCCTGTTTTGCTGGTGCCGCGCGGGCTTTGAACCCGAACTGGCCGCCGAACTCACCGAGCGCGCCGCGCTGGCCGGGCACCCCGGCTATGCCCGCGCCGAACGCGGCAACGGCTACGTCGAGTTCATTGCCTCCGGGGCGCGTGCGCTGGCGATGGCCTTGCCGCTGGAGCGGATCGTCTTCGCCCGCCAGAAGCTGCTGCGCCTGGCCGACCTGCCCGGCCTGAACCCCAGCGACCGCATCACGCCCATCATGCAGGCCCTGGATGCCCTGAAAGAACAGGGCGAAGTGGCGCCGGGGATGTTCGGCGAGCTGTGGGTGGAGCACCCCGATTCCGATGACGGAAAGACCCTCGCCGGGCTGTCCCGCAGCTTCGCCAACGCACTGCGCCCGAGCCTGCGCAAGGCCGGCTGGCTGAGCGCAAAGGACGACCCGCGCCGGCCGCGTCTGCATGTCGCCTTCCTTGGCGGGCACCACGTCGTGCTCGCCACCAGCGATCCGCGTGACGGCGCACCGTGGCCGCTGGGCATTCCACGCCTGCGCATGCACGCCGAGGCGCCCAGCCGCTCGGCGCTGAAGCTCGAGGAGGCGTTCATGACCCTGCTCGACGAGCGCGAACGCGGGCTCCTGCTGCGCGACAACATGCAGGCGGCCGATCTGGGCGCCGCGCCCGGGGGCTGGAGCTGGGTACTGATGCGCCACGGCATGCTGGTCACCGCGGTCGACAACGGCCCGATGCGCGAGCAGCTGCTCGACAGCGGCCGGGTCGAGCACGTCAGGGCCGACGGCTTCCAGTGGCAGCCGCGGCGACCGGTCGACTGGATGGTCTGCGACATGGTCGAGCAGCCGCGCAAGGTGGCCGACCGCATGGCGACCTGGTTCCGTGAGGGCTGGTGTAAGCAGGCGGTGTTCAACCTCAAGCTGCCGATGAAGAAGCGCTGGGAGGAAACCCGGATCTGCCTGGAAGCTTTCGAGCTGCAGACCCACCGGCCGATGACCATCCGCGCGCGCCAGCTCTACCACGACCGTGAAGAGATCACGGTGCTGGCGATGCCCTCACGCTGACGGGCGCATCGCGCTGTCCATACGCCAGGTTCAGCCAACCCCTGCCGATTTGACGTCGGATTAACTTGGCCCGCCGCACGCTTTTTGCCTCCCCCGCAGACTGTGAGGTGGCACCATGAAAACGCAAGCGACCCTGCTCGGCCTGGCCCTCGCAATGGCGCTGGGCGCATCCGCCACGGCGGGTGCACAGGATGCCCGGCTGGATCCCAAATCCAAGGTCGACGCGGCGGAAGCCGCCGAACAGGCGGTCGATGATGCCCACACCGCGCGCGAGCATGCCGAGGCCGCGCGCGAAGCGGCCCGACACGCCCGCGGCGTGCAGGCGAATGTCGCCACTGCCGATGGCGCCGCCATCGCCTCCGATGCCGCCGCCGTGGCCGACCGCTCGGCGCACGAAGCGGACCAGGCGTCCGACTTCGCCGGGCATGCGGCCAACGAAGCGCTCGGAGCGAAGACCGCGGCGGATGTCGGCAACCAGCCCAAGCGCGCCGTCATGGAAGCCCGCGACGCCGCGACCAAGGCCGAGCTCGCCGGCAACCTCTCGGCCGATGCGGCGGCCAACGCGGCCGCTGCTGCCGCGGCCGCCGAGGATGCCGCCACCCGGCCCGATGCCGGGCTGCCGTCGTCTGAGCCGATGGCCACGTCGCTTGAGCCGGACGTGACAGTCGTATCGGCACCGGCGGATTCCATCGTGGGCGATTACACCGTCGACTTCGATCGCATGGACAGCAACCACGACGGAGCGATCAGTTCCACGGAGGCGGCGTCCAACTCCACCCTCACCGCCGAGTTCCGCGCGGTGGACAACAACCACGACGGCAAGCTAAGCAGGAAGGAGCTGGAAGGCTGGAAGCGCTGATGCGGTCAGCGCCGCGTGGCCGGATGCCCTAAAGCCCGGCCGCGTGGCGCCACAGGGCGCGCGTCAACGGCGGCACGCGTCCGGCGAAAGCGAGCGCATGGCCGCGCAACAGGGTCGGTACCAGCGCGTCGTTGGAAAAGACGCGGTTGATCGCTTCGAACGCATAGGCCGATGCAGTCGCGTCACTGCGCCGCTGGCGGTTCCAACGGCTCAACCGGTGCGTGGCACCGATATCGTCGTGCGGGTGGGCGGGACCGCGCCGCGTCGACGGTTGCAGGGCTGTCAACAGCGCACTGATGTCGCGCAGACCCAGATTCACGCCCTGACCGGCCAGTGGATGGACCGCATGCGCGGCATCGCCCACCAACACCATCCGCCCACTGAGCTGCGTGCCCGCCAGCTGCCGCCGCAGCGGAAACGCCGCCCTGCGCGAGACACCGGTCAGCTCGCCCAGAGGCCCATCGAAGGCACGCGAGAGTTCGACCAGAAAGGCCGCGTCATCGACCGCCAGCAGGCGCTCGGCGTCCGCGTCCGGGAGGCTCCAGACAATCGAGCTGCGCGGGGTCCCGTCATCGGCGTCGGCGAAGGGCAGGAATGCCAGCGGCCCGCCGGGGAGAAAGCGCTGCCAGCAGGTCGACTGGTGCGATCGACTGTGGAGGACGAAACCGACCAGGCCGCGCTGGCCGTAATCGTGGCGAGGAGCGTGGATGCCCGCCATCTGCCGCAAATGGGAATCCGCGCCGTCAGCGGCCACCACCAGCCGCGCCCGCAAGCGCTCGCCCGAGCCCAGCGTCAGCACCTCGCTGCGCCCGTCCTCGCTGTGCTCCCGCGCGGTGACCTTGTCGGGGCAATGCAGTGCCACCCCCGCGTCCAGCGCGGCCTTCCACAGGCGATCGATCAGCAGGCCGTTCTCCAGGATCCAGCCCAGCTCGCGGCGACCCAGGCGGTCGGCGTCGAAGTCCAGCGTGCCGCCGCCGGCCGCGTCCCAGACCTGCATGCGCCGATACGGCTGAGACCGGGCGCTGCGAATCGCCTCCCATACGCCCAGTTGCTCCAGTAGCGCGATGTTGTCGGGCGCGACGGCGAACACGCGCAGGTCCGGTACATCGTGGCGCCACGGCGCGGGCTCGCGACCCTCGACGAGCGCCACCTGCAAGCCCTGCCGGGCGAGGCCGAGTGCCGCCGCGGCGCCCACCACCCCGGCACCGACCACCACCGCATCCAGGACGCCGCGCCGGCTCATGGCCGCAGTCCGTCCGGACGGCACAGCGCGGGCACGTCGGCCCGGTAGCCCAGGGCGCCCGCCACCACTTCGGCCTGCAGCGAGGGCAAGCGGTCGATCGCGAGCAGGCCGATGCTGCGCAGCGGTCGGAGCAGGTCGGAGGGGTTGGCGGTCACGCGCGCCAGACCATCGGAGAATTCCAGTGTGCGCCGCCGGTCGTCTGCGCGAGCAGCGACATAAGCGGACAGCAGCTCGGCGTCACCGCAATCGACTGCTGCGGAGGCGTCGCGTGCCTTGCTGATCAACTCGGCAAGCGTCAGGGCATCCCGCAGTCCCAGGTTGAATCCCTGGGCGCCCAGCGGGTGAATGGTCTGGGCGGCGTTCCCGACGAGCACAGCGCGCTCAGCGACGGTTCGATCCGCCAGCACGCGTACCAGCGGATAGGCCACCCGCGGACCGCAGGACAGGAACCGCCCCGCGCGCCAGCCGAAGGCCTCCTGCACGCGCTGCAGGAAACCGGCTTCATCCAGGGCGGCGACCGCCTCGGCGTCTTCGCGCGCGACCCCGTGGACGAGGCCGTAGTGGCGATCACCGCGTGGCAGCAGCGCGGTCGGGCCGTCATCGCCGAGGCGCTCATAGGCGGTGCCGTCGGGGGCGCGGTCGGTGCGCAGGCGGGTGACGAACAGTGTCTGCCGGTAGTCGTGTTCGCTGGTGCCGATGCCCAGGGCGCCGCGCACGGCGCTGCGGGTGCCGTCGGCGCCCACCACCAGACGCGCCAGCACGGTGCGCTCGCCGTCCGCGTCGGCCAACCGCACGGCCCGGCAGCCACTGTGGGCGGTGTCGGCGAACCCCAGGAAGCGCGCAGGGCGGTACCGGCGCACCCGCTGCAGACCGGCCAGGCGTTTCCCCAGCGCATCGCCAAAGTCGCGCGCGACGACCACCCGGCCGAATTCGCTGCGACCGTGGTGGGCGGCTTCCAGGACGCTGCGCCCGAAATCACCCCGACGGCTGACATGGATCCGCCTGATCGGTCCGCCCGCCGCGGCAAGCTCCTGCATCACGCCCAGCGCGGTCAGCGCGTTGACCGTCGCCTCGGCAAAGCTGAGGTTGCGCTGGTCGAACACGCTGGCATCAGACGGGCCCGGCGCGACCGCTTCGACCAGCCCGACAGTGATCCCCAGCGGCTCCAGCGCGATGGCCAGGCTGGAGCCGACCAGACCGCCGCCGATGATGAGAACGTCATGGATGACCGGCTCGGCCGGGGTGCCGTCCGCGGAACCCCCGGAGGCGAATGCAGCGTTGCCGGAACGGGGTGCGGATTCGGGAGATCGGGACGATGCGGCCATTGCGCTATGCTAACGGCTCCGTCGTTCCACACCCAGCCACGATGAAAAATTCCGCCTCCCGCTCCCTGCTGACCGCCGGCCCGCTCGTGCTCGTCGCACTGATCGTGCTTGCCGCGCTGACCCGGGTACTGCCCCACCCGCCCAATTTCTCGCCGATCACCGCGATCGCCCTGTTTGGCGGCGCGTATTTCGCCAACCGCAGCTGGGCAATGCTGGTGCCCCTGATCGGCCTGTTCGTGTCCGACCTGGTCCTGGCAGGGGTCAACGGCGGCCTGTATGCCAGCTGGTTCAGCGGCGCCGGCATCTGGGTGGTCTACGGCTGCATCGTGCTGACCACCGTGATGGGCTTCGGTATGCGCGGCAAGGTCAGTGGCGGTTCGGTGCTGGGCTACTCGCTCGCCGGGTCAATCCTGTTCTTCCTGGTCACCAATTTCAGCGTGTTCGCCTTCGATGCGATGTATCCCAAGACGATCGCCGGGCTGACCGCCGCCTACGTCGCCGGCATTCCGTTCTTCAAGTGGAGCGTGTTGGGAACGCTGTTCTACTCGGCGGTCCTGTTTGGCGGTTTCGAACTGCTGCGCTCGCGCGTGCCTTCGCTGCGCCCGCAAACGGTCTGAGCCGGCGCCATGGGCAACCGGCTTTCCCGGATCTACACCCGCACCGGTGACGATGGCAGCACCGGCCTGGGCGACGGCAGCCGGACCGGCAAGGACTCGGCGCGGGTCAACGCGTACGGCACGATCGACGAGGCCAATTCCACCATCGGCCTGTTGCTCGCGGTGGAAGTGCCGGATGCGATACGCGACCTGCTGGTCTCGATCCAGCATCAACTGTTCGACCTGGGCGGGGAACTCTGCATCCCCGGCCACGCGGCGATCACCGCCGCGGACGTGGACCGCCTGGAACAGCATCTGGACGCGTTCAACGAGGACCTGCCGCCGCTGAAGGAGTTCATCCTGCCCGGCGGCGGCGAGGCCGGCGCGCGTTGCCACATCGCGCGCACGGTGGTCCGCCGCGCCGAGCGCGAAACGGTCACCCTCGCGCGCGAGGAGCCGGTCCGTCCCGAGGCCATCCGCTACCTGAACCGACTGTCGGATCTGCTGTTCGTGCTGGCGCGGGTGCTTGCCCGCGGCAGCGGTCACGGCGAAGTGGTCTGGAACCACGAACGCCGCAAGGGCTGATCGGCAGTGAGCGCCCGCGCACCACGCCTGCGCCTGTACACCCACCCGGCCTGCCTGGACCATCGACCCGGGCCTGGCAACCCCGAAGCCCCGGCCCGCCTGCAGGCGGTGGTGGACGCGATCTCCACGCAGTGGCCGGAGGAGCGCTGGAACCATCCGCGTGCCGCGACGCGCGCCGAGGTGATGCGCGTGCATCGCGCCGACCTGGTGGCCCTCGTGCTCGACAGCCGTTTCCAGGATGCCCACGACACTCTGCACATCGATGCGGAGACGGTGCTCAGCCCGGGCTCCGCGGACGCGGCCCTGCACGCGGCCGGCGCCGGCATCGAAGCCGTGGACGCGGTCATGGGCGGGCCGGCGCGACGTGCGTTCTGCGCCGTTCGCCCGCCGGGCCACCACGCAACAGCGGCGCAGGCGATGGGTTTCTGCCTGTTCAACAACATCGCCGTTTCCGCGGAGCACGCGATTGAGGTCCACGGCCTGGCGCGGGTGGCCATCGTCGACTTCGATGTGCATCACGGCAACGGCACCGAGGCGATCTTCGCCTCCGACGCGCGCGTGCTCTACCTCTCGACCCACCAGTCGCCGTTGTTCCCCGGCACCGGCGCGGCCGGCGACGTCGGCATCGGCAACGTGCTCAACCGGCCACTGGCCCCGCAGACCGGAAGCGGCGCATTCCGTGGAATGTGGTCCGGCGACCTGCTGCCCGCGCTGAATGCCTTCAGGCCCCAGCTCGTGCTGGTCTCGGCCGGTTTCGATGGGCACCGCCGCGACCCGCTGGCCGACCTGCAACTGGATGCCGACGACTTCGCCTGGCTGACCCGGGAACTGGCCGCAGTCGCGGATCGGCATGCCGAGGGACGCCTCGTCTCGATGCTGGAAGGTGGCTACGATCTGCAGGCGCTGCGCGAGTGCGTCCTGGTCCACGTCGATGTGCTGCTGCACGCTTGAGGACAGACGCAACATGAACGGCGCGCCTGCGCCGGATTGCAACGCGGCGTTGCCGCGCTCCGGGCGATGCGGCAAGCTAGCGGCCGCTCCATGCCTACCGGATCGCCGCGTGCGCAACCGCCTCCACCTGCTTCCGTTATCGATGTGCATCGCCCTGGCACTGCCGGCCTTCTCCGCCCGGGCGTCGGAGGACTGGAGCCTGTGTCCGCTGGAGGACGCGGTACCCGCGTTCGACGACGCGCCCGCGCCGGGCGGACTGGATGGCGCCCGCATCGACCAGCCCACCGACATCTCCGGTGATGCGCTCAATGCCAGCGAGACCGACAACACGGTCTTCCAGGGCAACGTCGCCCTGCGCCGCGGCGACCAGTTCCTCGGTACCGACCGGCTGAGCTACCGCAGTGATGACGGCACCTACGTCGCCGATGGCAGCGTGCGCTACCAGGACTCGGGCATGCGGATCGTCGCCGAACGCGCCCACGGCGACCAGGACGCGGACACGCACACGATCGAAGACCTGCGCTACCAGTTGATCGAGCAGCGCGGCAATGGCGGCGCGGAACGCATCGATATCCAGGGTGACAGCGGCTCATTGGTCGGTTCCACCTACTCCACCTGTCCGCCATCGCAGCGCAGTTGGGAGCTGCAGGCCAAGCGGATCGACTTCGACACCGAGAAAGGAACGGGCGTTGCACGCAACGCCGTGGTCCGGGTCGGCCGCGTGCCGATCCTCTACGTTCCGTGGCTGATGTTCCCGATCGACGACCAGCGCCGCACCGGGCTGCTGTACCCGGCGGTGAAGCTGTCCGGCCGCAACGGCTTCGACTGGCGCCAGCCGATCTACCTGAACCTGGCGCCGAACTACGATGCGACCCTGACCCCGCGCTGGATGAGCAAGCGCGGCGTGCAACTGGGCGGTGAATTCCGCTGGCTGTACGCCGGCGGCAGCGGCGAACTGTCGGGTGACTGGATGCCCAAGGACCGACTGGCGGAGAACGAGCCCTACCGTTACCTGGAGGATCCGTTCGGAAATCCGATCCCTGGCGCCACCCTGCCGGTGGACAATCGCGGCCAGTTCCAGTTTCACGGCCAGCACAGCCTCGGCGGCGGTTGGCGTGCCCAGGCCAATCTGGGCTGGGTCAGTGACACCCACTACCTGGAAGATTTCAGCAACACGCTGTACGGCCTGTCCACCTGGCAGATCGTCAGCACCGCCGGGATCTACGGGATCGGCCAGCGCTGGGACGCCGGCCTGATGGCCGACCACGCGCAGCTGGCCGACTACACCTTGAGTGAGGCCAACCTGACGTATGACCGTCTGCCGCGTGCGTTCCTCAACTGGTCGCAACCCATCGGAACGTGGTTCGAGGCGGGGATCAACGCCGAGGCCGTCCGCTTCCGCCACAAGGTCCAGAACGAGGGCAGCCGGATCGATCTGAAGCCCTATGTCAGCATGCCGCTGGAGGGCTCGAGCTGGTACGTGACGCCCAAGCTGGCGTGGCGTTACACCGCCTACGATCTCGACGACACCCTGGCGGCAGCCAATGGCGGCGACGCCACCCCGAGCCGCAGCCTGCCGATCGCCTCGCTAGACGCCGGCATGTTCTTCGACCGCAAGGTCAGTTTCGGCAAGGACACCTACACGCAGACACTGGAGCCGCGGCTCTACTACCTGAACGTGCCGTACCGCGACCAGAACGGGCTGCCGCGTTTCGACACCAACCCGATGACCTTCAGCTGGGGCCAGCTGTTCCGCGACAACCGCTACACCGGGCCGGACCGGCAGATCGACGCCAACCAGCTGACCACCGCGCTGACCACGCGTTTCATCAACGACGCGAACGGGCGCGAGCGCCTGTCCGCCAGCCTCGGCCAGATCCAGTACTTCGACGACAGCCGCGTGGTCGTGCCCGGCGAGACCGCCGTGGAGCAGGGCAAGTCGGCGTGGGTGGCAGACGTGGGCATCTCGCCCACCAAGCGCTGGAGCATCAACATGGCCTACCAGTGGGATCCCAAGTACCGTCGCCAGGACCTCGCCAGCATCCGCACGCGCTACCTGATCGGCGACAAGGGCGTGGTCAACCTGGGCTACCGCTACCGGCGCGATCTGACCGAGCAGGCGGACTTCTCGTTCCTGTACCCGATCAACCAGACCTGGAGCGTGGTCGGCCGCTATTACTACGCCATCGACGACCGCAAACTGCTGGAATCCATCGCCGGCGTGCAGTGGGAAAGCTGCTGCATGGCCGTGCGCCTGATCGCCCGCCGCTACGTGCGCGAGCGCAACGGCGACCTGGATGATTCGCTGCGGGTGGAGTTCGAACTCAAGGGCCTGGGCTCGGCGGGCCAGAAAACCGAGACGATTTTGAGCCGTGCTATCCTCGGCTACGATCGTGATGATCTCTATCTTGTGCCGCCTTCCTCCGTGGAAGACGACGATTTCGACAACTCCCTCGATCAAATCCCATGAAGAAACTATTCGCGTCTCTCCTGGCCGGCGCGCTGCTGCTTGCGCCTGCGTTTGCGCAACAGCCTGCGCCCATTGACGGCATCGCGGTGGTGGTTGACGAGGACGTCATCCTGCAAAGCGAGCTGGACCGGGCGGTGGCGAACATCCGCGCCCAGTACGCGGGCCGCACCGAGCAGTTGCCACCACCGGAGGTGCTCGAGCGCCAGGTGGCCGAGCGGCTGGTGCTGCTCAAGCTGCAGATCGCCCGTGCCAACAGCACCGGGGTCAAGGTCAGCAGCCAGGAGGTCGAGCAGACCATCAATGCCATCGCCGCGCAGAACCAGGTCAGCGTCGACCAGCTCGCCGCCCAGCTGGCCCGCGATGGCACCTCGCTGCCCCAGTTCCGCGAGTCCATTCGCGATGAGCTGCTGGTGCAGCGTTTGCGCCAGCGCCTGGCGCAGTCGCAGATTTCCGTAAGCGACGCCGAGGTCGATGCCGCGCTCGCCGCCCAGCAGGGTTCGGGCATGCAGTACCACCTGGCCCACATCCTGGTGGCGGTGCCCGAAGGCGCCACTCCCGAGCAGATCGCCACGGCCCAATCCAAGATCGAAGGGGTGCAGGCGCTGATCAAGCGCGGCGAGATGGATTTCGCGGCCGCCGCGGTGCGCTACTCCGACAGCCCCAACGCCCTTGAGGGCGGTGACCTGGGCTGGCGCAGCAGCGACGAGATCCCCTCGGCGTTCGCCGAGATGGTGCGCAACATGAGCCCGGGCCAGGTCACCGAGCCGATCCGTGGTCCCAGCGGCTTCCAGATGCTGCAGGTGGTGGAGAGCCGCGATGCGTCGCAGGCCGCGCCCAGCATGGTCACCCAGTACCACGCCAGCCACATCCTGATCCGCGTTGACGAAAACACGGGGGCGGCGGAGGCGAAAGCCAAGGCCGACACCTTGCATGCCCGCCTCCTCGGTGGCGCGGATTTCGCCGCGCTCGCCCGCGAGGAGTCGCAGGATCCGAGTTCACAGGCCCGCGGCGGCGATCTGGGCTGGTTCGCCCGTGATCAGTTCGGTCCCGATTTCGGCGCCGAAGTGGCCAAGCTCGATGATGGCGCGATCTCGTCACCCTTCCGCACCCAAGCCGGCTGGCACATCGTCAAGCGAGTCGGCACGCGCCAGAGCGATGTTGGCGACACGTCCCAGCGCGACCAGGTCCGCGAGACGATCGGCCGGCGCAAGCTGGAAGACGAATGGAACCGGTTCCTGCGCGAGATGCGCGGCGAGGCGTTCGTCGACTTCCGTACCGTCGCCGGCGCCGGAGACAGCGACGCCGGCGAGGGTGCTGACGGCACCCGCGATACCAGCGGGAACTGATTGACTCCGCTGCGGCTCGCGCTGGTCCCGGGAGAACCGGCCGGCGTCGGGCCGGAGCTCTGCGTGCGGCTGGTCCAGACCGCACGCTCCTATGAGATGACGGCTTTTGGCGATCCGCAGACCCTGCGGGCCGCCGCCGACGCCCTCAAGCTCCCGCTGCACCTGGTCGCGCCCGAGGATGATCAGGGCCGCGCCGGCGAGCTCGCCCTGCACCCCATTCCCAATGCGGTCGACGTGGCATTCGGCCAGCCAGCTCCGGCCAATGCGCGCGCGGTCATCGATGCGCTGCATACCGCTGCAGCCCACTGCCTTCGCGGCGATTGCCACGGCCTGGTGACTGGCCCGGTGCACAAGGCGGTGATCAACGACGGCGGGATTCCCTACACCGGCACCACCGAGCTGCTGGCCGAGCAGGCCCGATGCGGCGTGGTGATGATGCTGGCCAACCCGACGATGCGCGTGGCGCTGGCCACCACCCATCTGCCCCTGCGCGAGGTCGCCGACGCGATCACGCCCGCATCCTTGAGCGCCACCCTGCGCACCGTCCATGCCGCGCTGCGGACCGACTTCGGCATCGACCAGCCACGCATCGCCGTACTCGGCCTGAATCCCCACGCCGGGGAGGCCGGACATCTGGGCCACGAGGAGATCGCCGTCATCGAACCGGTGCTGGCGGTCCTGCGCGCCGAGGGCATGTCCCTGGAAGGGCCGCTGCCGGCCGACACCGCCTTCCTGCCTGGACGGCTGAAGCGCTATGACGCCGTGCTGGCGATGTATCACGACCAGGGTTTGCCGGTGCTGAAGTTCAGCGGTTTCGAGCACGCGGTGAACATCACCCTGGGACTGCCCTACCCGCGCGTGGCCGTCGACCACGGCACCGCGCTCGATCTGGCGGGGAAAGGCACCGCCGATCCATCCAGCCTGATCGCCGCCGCCGCCACCTGCGCTCGCATGGCGCGCGCCCGCACCGCCATAATGCCCCGATGAGTTCACCCAAAAGCCCGGCCCGCCCGTTCGGCTCGGCCTTCTCCAGTCCGGCCAAGAAGCACCTGGGCCAGAACTTCCTCCACGACCGCTCGGTCATCGACAAGATCGTGCAGGCGGTGAATCCCCAGCCCGGCGACCGGCTGGTCGAGATCGGTCCGGGCCAGGGCGCGTTGACCTTCCCGCTGCTGGACCGCCACGGCCGCTTGACCGTTATCGAGTTCGATCGCGACCTGGTCGGGCCACTGACGGAGATGGCCCAAGAGCACGGCCATCTGGAGGTCATCCATCGCGACGTGCTGCAGGTCGACTTCACCGCGCTGGCTGCCGAGGCCGGACCGTCCGGCGACGAGCCGGCCGACGACCGCAGCGGACGCATCCGCCTGGTGGGCAACTTGCCCTACAACCTGTCCTCGCCGATCCTCTTCCACGCCCTCGACCACGCCGCTGCCATCACGGACATGGTGTTCATGCTGCAAAAGGAAGTGGTCGACCGCATGGCTGCCGGGCCCGGCAGCAAGGTCTACGGACGACTGAGCGTGATGCTGCAGGCCTACTGCACGGTCAGCGCGCTGTTCATTGTCCCACCGGGCGCGTTTCATCCGGTGCCCAAGGTCGACTCGGCGCTCGTGCGCCTTGTGCCGCGACCGGCGAGCGGAATCGGCGTGCGTGACCGGACGGTGTTCGCCAACGTCGTGCGCGATGCGTTCGGCCAACGGCGCAAGACCCTGCGCAACGCCCTCTCGCGGATCTGCGACCCGGCGGCGATGGAAGCGGCGGGCGTCTCCCCGCAGGCTCGCGCAGAGCAGATTCCGGTGGCCGATTTCGTCCGCCTTGCCAACTCGCTGGTGAACTGATCAGGCCACGAGGCGGCGTGAATCGGTCGCCGTCGCTCCCCTATGCCGCGGCCACCCTCTACACTGTCCTGCATGAAACACCGACGCGGCCCCGCATTCACCATTGACGTCATCACGCGCTACCTGGATGACCAATCCGAGCCTGCGAACGGCCACTTCCTGTTTGCCTACACGATCCGCATCGGCAACGCCGGCGACGAGTCGGCGCAACTGGTCTCCCGTCGCTGGGTGATCACCGACGCCAACGGCAAGGTCGAGCGGGTCCAGGGCGACGGCGTGGTGGGCGAGCAGCCATGGCTGCACCCCGGCGAGGGCTTTGAATACACCTCCGGCGCAATGCTGGACACCGACCTGGGCACCATGGAAGGCAGCTACACCATGGCCACCCGGGACGGCACCAGTTTTGAAGTGCCGATCCCCGCATTCACCCTGACCGTCCCGCGAACCCTGCACTGATGGCGGCTCTGGCATGAGTGTCTGGGCGATTGGGGACCTGCAGGGTTGTTACGACGAGTTGCAGCGGCTTCTGGAGCACATCCGCTTCGACCCGGCCAGCGATCGGCTGTGGTTCTGTGGCGACCTGGTCAACCGCGGCGGGCAATCGCTGGAAACGCTGCGTCTGGTGCATTCGCTGCGCGGGCAATCCAGCGTCGTGCTGGGCAACCACGACCTGTCGCTGCTGGCCATCGGCGAACGGCGTGAAGAGGACCAGCGCAAGGTCAATGCCGACCTGCAGCGGGTGGTGTTCGCGCCCGACCGCGACGAGCTGCTGACGTGGTTGCGGATGCAGGAGATGGTGCACGTCGACCGCGAGCTGGGCTGGATGATGATCCATGCCGGACTCGCGCCCAAATGGACCACGCAACTGGCGGAAAAGCACGGCCGCGAGGTCGAGGCGGCGCTGCGCGGCGACCAGTACCGGCAGCTGCTCCGGCACATGTACGGCGACGGGCCGGCGTGGAATCCCAGGTTGACCGGGATGGACCGCCATCGCGCGATCATCAACCTGCTCACACGCATGCGCTACTGCTCCCCCAAGGGCCGTATCGCCTACGAGGAGAAGGGCGTCCCCGGCACCCAGCCGCCGGGCCTGTACCCGTGGTATGAGGTTCCGGGCCGCGCCGAGCGCGACCTGAAGATCGTCTGCGGCCACTGGTCGGCGCTCGACCTCTTCATCGGCCATGGCGTCCATGCGATCGATACCGGCGCGGTCTGGGGCGGCAAACTCACCGCCCTGCAGCTGGACACCGACGAGTTGCGGGTCGTGCAGGTGGCCGGGCGTGACAAGCCCGCGCCGCCGCCGCGGCCTCGTCACCGCTCACGGCAACGGCGGCAGCCGCAGGCGTCCTGAGCGGTTGCCGGTGGCTGCGCCCGGCCGCGGCCGATGCGGGAGAAGGCGGATCAGGGCGCGCGCGCGTACTCGACGAACTCGAACGCGAACCGGTGACGTTCATCGGCCGGGTGTGACTCTCGCGAAATGACGGTCCAGTTGTTCGCGTCGAAGGGCGGAAAGAACGCGTCTGCACCTTCCACAGCCGTGTCGACGTGGGTCAGCTGCAGCTGCGTCGCGATCGGCAGGCACAGCGCGTAGACCTCACCGCCGCCGATGACGCACAGCGCATCGGTTCCCCCGCTTCGCGCGGCGGTGATTGCCTCCTCCACGCTGCCCACGGCCTCCATGCCGGGAAACGGTGCGCGACCGCTGCGGGTCAATACAAGATTGCGTCGTCCGGGCAGTGGCCTGCCCAACGAGTCGGCGGTCTTGCGCCCCATCAGCAGTGTCCTGCCCAAGGTCAGCGCCTTGAAGCGTTTCAGATCGTCGGGCAGCCGCCAGGGCAGGTCGTTGTCGCGCCCGATCGCGCCGTTGCGATCCAGCGCGGCGACCAGCACTACCGGCGGGCTCACACCGCCACCGGCGCCTTGATGGCGGGCAGCGGATCGTAGTCCTCGATGCTGATGTCCTCGATGCTGAAGTCGAATATGCCGCTGACTTCCGGGTTGAGGCCCAGCCGCGGCAGTGCGCGCGGCTCCCGCGACAGCTGTTCGCGCGCCTGCTCGAAGTGGTTCGAGTACAGATGCGCATCGCCCAGGGTATAGACGAAGTCGCCGACCTCCAGCCCGCACACCTGCGCCACCATGTGGGTCAGCAGCGCGTAGCTGGCGATGTTGAAGGGCACGCCCAGGAAGATGTCGCCGCTGCGCTGGTAGAGCTGGCAGCTGAGCCTGCCGTTGACCACGTAAAACTGGAACAGCGTGTGGCACGGCATCAACGCCATCTGTGGCAGCTCGGCGACATTCCACGCCGACACGATCAGCCGCCGCGAGTCCGGATTGCGCCGGATCTCGTCGACCACCCACTGGATCTGGTCGATCTCGATCCCGTCCGCTCCCGCCCAACGCCGCCACTGCTTGCCGTACACCGGGCCCAGCTCGCCAGCCTCATCGGCCCATTCGTCCCAGATGCGCACCCGGTTCTCGCGCAGGTAGCCGATATTGGTATCGCCCTGCAGGAACCACAAAAGCTCATGGATGATCGAGCGCAGGTGCAGCTTCTTGGTCGTGACCAGCGGGAACCCGGCGGCAAGATCAAAGCGCATCTGCCAGCCGAACACGCTGCGGGTGCCGGTGCCCGTGCGATCGGATTTTTCATCGCCGTGCTCGAGCACATGGCGCATCAGATCCAGGTATTGGCGCATCTCAGGCTCCCGAGGCGGCCGGCTGGACCGTGGGCGAACGCCGCGACAGCCACAGGCCGAACAGGCCCAGCACGATCAGCGGCAGGCTCAGGACTTGGCCCATTGTCAGCCAGCCAAACGCCAGGTAGCCCAGTTGCACATCCGGCACGCGCACGAACTCGACCAGGAAGCGGAAGCTGCCGTACATCAGCAGGAACAGCCCCAACACCGCATAGCGCGGCCTCGGCTTGCGCGAGAACCACCACACCACGCAAAACGTCACCAGACCCTCCAGGAACGCCTGATAGAGCTGGGACGGATGCCGGGCGAAGCGGTCCAGCGCCCCGCTGGCGAATTGCGCCTGCAGTTGCTCCGCGCTCCAGCCGGCGAATTCCGGCGCCCGCGGAAACACGACGCCCCAGTCGGCGCCGGTGGGTTTGCCCCACAACTCGCCACCGATGTAGTTGCCCAGCCGGCCCAGACCCAGGCCGGCCGGCACCAGCGGCACGACAAAGTCGGCCACATCGAAGAAATGCTGGTGCTGCTTGCGCGACCACCACAGACCGGCGGCGGCGACGCCGAGCAGGCCACCGTGGAAACTCATGCCGCCCTCCCATATCCGCAGCAGCATCAGCGGATCCTTCAGCAGATCGGCAAAACCGTAGAACAGCACATAGCCGATGCGGCCGCCCAGGACAACGCCAAGCATTCCGTAAAACAGCAGGTCACCGAACGCCTGCTCGGTCACTCCCGGCAGGCGCCCGGCGCGGATCCGCCGCACGCCCAGCCACCAGGCGATGCCGAAACCCAGCAGGTACATCACGCCGTACCAGTGGATGTCCAGCGGGCCCAGGCTGAGGGCGATCGGGTCGATTTGATGCAGGATGATCATTGAGTCGCTTGTATCCGCTGGAAGTGGGCTGTCGCCCGTCTATTGTCGCCGCTGACGGCGCGATTTACAGGCGATGCGGCTGATTGGACAGCTGGTTGTCGTCCGCTTGCCCCGGAATGGCCGGGAAGGCGCCCGCCACCAAGGTCGAAAGCGCATCCACGCCGCCGAGGATCGCGGCCTCCGCGTCGCCGGCCTGCAGGTGCTGCTCGATCAAGCCGCACGCCTGCCGCCACTGGGCCGGTTCAACCCGGCCGTCAAAGCCGCGATCGGCGACCACTTCGATCCGGTGCTCCGCCAGCAGCAGGTAGAGGAGCACGCCGTTGTTGTCCCTTGTGTCCCACACGCCCAACTGCCCGAACAGCTCGCGCGCCCGGTCGCGGGCACTCACGCCGGCCACTATCGCCCGAAGTTTCAGCGCCGGCTCCACCGCAAAGCACAGCTCGCCGCTATGCCGCTGCTCGCCAGCCGCGATTGCCGTGGCAATGCGCGCCATCACCGGGTCGGGAAACCAGCGCCGGCTCGAAGGTGGGAAGAGGTGCCGGAACCAGCGCATCAGCACGCCCCTGTGGTCGGGATCGAGTTCATCACCAGCTGCCCGAGGCGCCGCCGCCTCCACTCATGCCGCCACCGCCGCTCCATCCACCACCTCCCCCGCCCATGCCGCCGCCCCATCCACCACTACCGCCACCCCAGCCGCCGCCGCCCAATCCACCAAAGCCGCCGCGTCGCGCGAAGCCGCCACCGCCGGAACCGGCGAGCGCGAGCACCAGTCCCATCACGGCGCCGATGCCGCCGATTAACAGCAAGGAGGACAGCAGCCACGCAACCCCGCCTGCCGCGGCCGCTCCCGCCATGCCGCGGATCGGCTTGGGTGTGCGGCCGAACATGCCCGCCACGACGCGGGCAACGATGAAGGCGGCCATCAGGGCAAACAACCAGTTCCCGCCGCCCGCGTCCGGGCGGTTGTCGGCCATCGGCGCCTGCAGCGGTTCTCCGTCGATCAGGCGGGTCAGCGCGGCGGTCGCCTCGACGATTCCGCCGGCATAGTCGTCACGCCGGAAGTGCGGTACCAGATACTCCTGGATCACCCGGCTGGCCGTGGCATCCGGGATCGCACCCTCCAGGCCGTAGCCGACTTCAATGCGGGCGCGGCGATCGGCCTTGGCCACGATCAGCAAGACCCCATCATCGACCTTGCCGCGGCCCAGCTTCCACTCGTCGTAGACGCGGGTGGCGTACTGGGCGATGTCCTCCGGCGACGTGGTGGGCACGACCAGCACCTGCAGCTGGCTGCCCTTGCGATCGCGCAGCGCGACTGCCTGGGCTTCCAGCTGCTGCCGTGTCGCCGCGTCGATGGTGCCGGTGGTATCGACCACGGGCGAGTCCAGCGCCGGCACCGGCGCCAGCGTTTGTGCGTGCAGCACCCCGGCCGCGAAGAACAGCGCCAGCATCCAGACCCGGCATGCAGGCGAACGGAACTTCCGCTGCCCCCGCGCGCGGAGCCGGCGCAGCCCGGCGGGCGCCTGCGACTGCGCGGCATCCGCAATGCCAGTGTCGGTACGACGATTCGCTGGCTCACCCAGGTTCATGTCAACAGCGCTGGCGGGGAGAGGTGCGAAACGCAGGCCGGATCAGCCATTGGCGGGCGCGGGGGCCGGCGCGGGCTGGCCGAAGTCGACCTCCGGCGGACGCTGGATTTCCTGCACGTTGTCGACGGTGAAATTGGGCTTGGGCTTGTAGCCGAACACCTTGGCGGTCAGGTTGGTCGGGAACTGGCGGATATAGGTGTTGAAGTCCTGCACCGTCTGGATGTAGCGCTGGCGCTCGACGGTGATCCGGTTCTCGGTGCCCTCCAGCTGCGCCTGCAGCTGCAGGAAGCTCTGGTCCGCCTTCAGGTCCGGGTAGTTCTCGCTGACCATCAGCAGCCGGCCGATCGCGCTTTGCAACTGGCCCTGGGCCTGCTGGAACTGCTCCAGCGAGGCCGGGTCATCCGCGTCGACCTTGATGCTGCCGACCCGCGCACGCGCCTCGGTGACCTGGGTCAGTACCTGCTGCTCGTGGCTCGCGTAGCCCTTGACCGTCGCGACCAGGTTCGGCACGAGGTCGGCCCGGCGCTGGTAGACGTTGAGGACCTGCGACCAGGCCGCATCCACCGCCTCGTCCTTCTGCTGGATGGTGTTGTAACCACAACCGCTGAGCAAGGTCGCCAGCACGAGCAGAAGCACGATGCGCATGGAAATTCTCCGTTCAGGTCAATGGCTCATTCCACCACCGGGCCACGGTTGGGGCAATGGGCGCGGTGTGAAGCGACCGGCGCCCTGCAATTACGCTGACCGCTACTCCCCAAGCTCGCGCAGGACGGCGCGCCGCTTGGCCCACAGGTTGAGCCCTTCCACCAGCGCCGAGAACCCCATCGAGCCGTAGATGTAGCCCTTGGGAATGTGGATGCCGAGGCCGTCCAGCAGCAGGTACGCACCGATCAGGACGATGAACGCCAGCGCCAGCATCTTCACCGGCGGGTTGCGGTCAATGAAGCGACCCAGCGGGGTGGCCGCGAACAGCATCACCACCACGGCCAGCAGGATCGCGGCCACCATGATCCAGGTGTGGTTGGCCATGCCCACGGCGGCGATCACCGAGTCCAGCGAAAACACGATATCGATCACCGCGATCTGCGCCAGGACCATGCCGAAGGTCGCCACCGGCTTGGCTGGCAGGCCATCGGAATCCTCGCCCCCCAGGATCGAGTCGCGGATCTCCATGGTGCCCTTCACCAGCAGGAAGATGCCGCCCACGATCAGGACCAGGTCGCGCACCGAGATGCCTTCGCCGAACAGCTCGAACAACGGTGTCTTCAGCCCCGCCAGCCAGGCCAACGCGAGCAGAAGCAGGATGCGGCTGATGCACGCGACTGCGATTCCCAGCTTGCGAGCCTTCTCGCGCGTCTGCACCGGCAGGCGGCTCACGGCGATCGAAATGAACACCAGGTTGTCGATGCCAAGCACGATCTCGATCGCGCTCAGGGTCATCAGGGTGATCCAGACTTCCGGATCCATCAGCATTTCAATCACGGGGATTTCCTAGGTTCGACGGGGAACGTGGCGCAAGGGTAATAACTGAGGGTGAGCGCCGCACTATCAACCCGCCGGATCAGGACAACCCGGCCATCAGCCGCGGCCCCAGGATCAGCGACCAGGTCATCAGGACGTTCATCATCAGCACGAACACCGCCGCCGATCCCATGTCCTTCGCCCGGCCGATCAACTCGTGGTACTGGTTGCCAAAGCGCTCGATCACCGCCTCGATGGCGGAGTTGAGGAGCTCGGCGGCCAGGACCAGCAGCATCGTACCGACCAGCAGGACCCTCTCGACCCCGGTGGCTCCAAGCCAGAGTGCGATCGGTGCCAGCAGCACGAACGCGCATACCTCGAGGCGGAAAGAGGACTCGTGCAGCCAGGCCGCCTTCAGCCCCTGGATCGACCATTGGCCCGCCTTGAGCACGCCGCGCGGTCCCCGCGGCACATGGCCGTAGCCGTCAGCCACCTCAGCGCCCCACGTGGAGTGCAACGCGACCAATGGAAACGCACGGCCAGGTCATCAAACTCAAGCGCATCATCCGCACCGGGGCGCGGCAGTGCCGCAGCAAGCGCAGAAGTCTGCCACATCGCCCCATTCCGCGCCTGTCGCAAGGCTGCGTCTCTGCGCTGGCGACAAGGCGTCAGTCCTCGAAAATCGCCACGCCGCGGCTGCCGTCGGGCCGGATCCAGGCGCGGAACATCGTCCCGCTGTTGAATGGCATGGCGATGTTGCCGTCCCGGTCCAGCGCAATCGCGCCACCGTCTCCGCCGGCTGCGGGGACAATCGTGTTGACCACCTCCTGCGCCGCATCCGCCAGCAAATCCCCGCGGTAGGCCACGCGGGCGCAGATATCGTGGGCGACCGCATTGCGGATGTAGAACTCGCCCCAGCCGGTGCCCGAGACGCCGCAGCGGTCATCGGCCCAGGTGCCCGCGCCGATGATCGGCGCATCGCCGACCCGGCCCCATTTCTTGTTGGTCATGCCGCCGGTGCTGGTCGCCGCGGCGATGTGGCCGTGCCGGTCCAGCGCCACGGCGCCGACGGTGCCGAAGTACCGGCCCGGCTCATCGCCGACGTCGGTACGTGCCTGCGCCTTGCGCTGCGCCGCATCCAGCTGACGCCGCCGCTTGTCGGTGTCGAACCACTGGTTGGGAACGCGCTCGACCTCGGGCCGTGTATCGGCGAACGCCTCCGCGCCAGCGCCTGCGAGCATCACGTGCGGCGAGTGCTCCATCACCGCGCGGGCCAGCGCGATCGGGCTGCGCACGGTGGTGACTCCCGCCACGGCTCCGGCGCGGCGGGTGTGTCCTTCCATGATCGAGGCGTCCAGTTCGTGGCCGCCTTCGGCATTGAACACCGCCCCCTTGCCGGCATTGAACCGCGGCGACTCCTCCAGCACGTGCACGGCCGCCTGCACCGCGTCCAGTGCGGCACCGCCGCTGGAGAGGACCGCATTGCCCGCATCCAGGGCGGCGTCCAGATCCGCGCGCGCCGCCTTCTCGTCCTCGGCGCTCAGCGCGTCGCGGGCCACGTACCCCGCTCCGCCGTGGATCACCAAAGCGGTGCGTGGAGTGGCCGGACCCGGACTCTTTGGCGCCTGCTGCGCTCCGGTGGCCGGGGCGGCAAGGCCCAATACGAGAGCCGGCAATACAAGACAGGTTCGCATCGCGAGATCCCCGCTGACAGAGCGATGAGGATAACGCGAGCCGTCGCGCTACTGCTGGCGCAACGCCTCGATCGGGTCCAGCAGGGAGGCCTTGCGCGCCGGGTAGTAGCCGAAGAACAGCCCGGTCGCGATGGAGAACCCGGCCGCGAGCAGGATCACCTGCGCGTTGAGCACCACCGGCAGGGCACCGAACTTGCCGACCAGCAGCGCGCCGGCGATCCCGATCGCAATCCCCACGGCGCCACCGATCAGCGATATCAGCATCGCCTCGGCGAGGAACTGGGAGCGGATGTCCGACGGTCCGGCACCCACCGCCATGCGCAGGCCGATCTCGCGGATCCGCTCGGTCACCGAGACCAGCATGATGTTCATGATGCCGATGCCACCGACGATCAGCGAGATGGTCGCCACTGCCGCCAGCAGCAGCGACATCAGGCGCGTGGTCTGGCTGCGCGCCTCGACGATTTCGGCGATGTTGCGCACGCGGAAGTCGTCGTCGGCGCCCGGCTGCAGCTTGTGGCGCTGGCGCAGCAGCGATTCGATCTGCTCCTGCGCCCACGCCAGGTCATCCGCGCGCGCGACCCCGACCGCGATCTGCTGCACCGCGCCCGGCGGCAGGCCCATCGCTCCCATCAGCCGCCGCCGACCGGTTTCCAACGGCACCAGCATCACGTCGTCCTGGTCCTGGCCGAAGCCGCCCTGCCCCTTGGACGCCAGTACGCCGACCACGGTGAAGGGCACCCGGCCGATGCGCACGCTTTGTCCGACCGGGTCCTCGTCACCGAACAGGGAGCGACGCACGGTCTCGCCCAGGATCACCGGCTTGCTGCCGCCGCCATATTCGCGCGCGTCAAACTCCTCTCCCAGCGCCATTGTCCAGCTCTCCAGCGCGAAATAGTCCGGCTGCACGCCGTACCAGCTGGTGGCCCAGTTGTTCTCGGCAAACACGACCTGGGTGCTGCCGCGCAGCGTGCCGGCGACGTACTGGACCTCCGGCACCTCCTCGCGGATCGCGTCCACATCCCCGGTGGTGAGGGTGTAGGCGCTGCCGGCGCTCATGCGCACGCCGCCGGCGCCACGGCCCGAGTTGGAGCTGATGTCCAGGCGATTGGACCCCAGCCCGGACACCAGCTTGTCGATCTGCGCCTGGGTGCCCTGGCCGACCGACACCATGACGATCACTGCGGCGATGCCGATGATCACCCCCAGCGACGTCAGCGCGCTGCGCAGCCAGTTGCCGCGCAGGGCGAAGATGGCCGTCCGCAGGACCTCGGTGAAATTCATGCCGACGCTCCCTGCTCGTGCAGCTCACCGTCGTGCATGACGAAGGTGCGGTCCGCGTGCGCGGCCACTTCCGGGTCATGGGTGATCAGGATCACCGTGTGGTCGTCGTCGCGAAGCTGCTTGAACAGCGCCAGGATCTCCTCGCCGGTCTTGCTGTCCAGCGCGCCGGTGGGCTCGTCAGCCAGCAGGATCGGCGGCCGGTTGATCAGGGCGCGGGCGATCGCCACGCGTTGCTGCTGGCCGCCGGACAGCTCGCTGGGCCGGTGCTGCTCGCGGCTGCCCAGCCCGACCGCCGCCAGCGCCGCGTGGGCACGTTGCGCGCGCTCGGCGGCCGGCACGTTGGCGTAGCCCATCGGCATGGCCACGTTCTCCAGCGCGCTCATGCGCGGCAGCAGGTTGAAGCCCTGGAAGACGAATCCGATCTTGTCGCGCCGCAGCAGCGCGCGCTCTTCAGCGTCCAGGCTGGCGATGTCGACGCCATCGCAGTGGTAGGTGCCCGTGCTCGGACTGTCGAGGCAGCCCAGCAGGTTCATCAGCGTCGACTTGCCAGAGCCGGATGGACCCATGATGGCGACGAATTCGCCGCGCTCGATCCGCAGGTCGACGTCGCGCAGAGCGACCACCTCGGCCTCGGTGCCCGGCGAGTAGACCTTGCCCAGGCCGCGGGTCTGGATCACCGCGACGGCAGTGCTCATCGTGCCGGACGCCCGCTGCCGATGATCACCTGGTCGCCCTGGGCGATATCGCCCGCCACCTCGGTCCAGCTGCCATCGCTGACGCCAAGGCGCACGGTGATCGGCTTTGGCTTGCCAGCCACCAGGAGGTACAGCGGCGCGCGACGGGCGGCGAGCAGCGAGGCCAGTTCGCCGTCCCAGCGGGCCTTCTTCTCATCCGGGAGGGTCTCGCGGAAGGCGGCGAACTGCTGGGTGAAGCGCTCCTGCATCCGCTGGCGCATCGCACCGCTGTTGCCGGCGCCGGCATTGGCTGGGCCGCGCCCGCCGCCCATCATCGGCGGTCCGCCGGCGGGTGGACGCGAGGGTGCGGCAGTGGCGCGGGCGGCGGCGCGCTCGCGCATGCCGGCCAGCGCCTCATCGAAGGCCGCCTGCTGGTGGGCGTCCAGCTCCAGCGCGGCAGCAATCCGCGGCAGTTCCTCGGTCGGACTGGCGCGCGTGGCGGTCGGTGGCGCAGCCGCGTCGCCCTCAGCGGGCTTGTAACGCAGCGCCGCGTTGGGCACCCGCAGCACGTCATCGCGCCGGCTCACCTCGATCTCGGCGTTGGCGGTCATCCCGGGCAGCAGGATCTGGTCGGGGTTGTCGACCGCCACCACCACGGGGTAGGTGATCACGTTGTTGGTGTTGGTGGCCGACAGTCGCACCTGCTGCACGCTACCGCGGAACTGGCGATCCGGAAACGCATCCACCCCGAACGACACGCCCTGGCCGGTCTTGACCTGGCCGATGTCGGCCTCGTCGATGGCCAGCACGATCTCCATCTTCGACAGGTCCTCGGCGATCTGGAACAGCACCGGCGCCTGCAGGCTGGCGGCCACCGTCTGCCCGGGCTCGACGGTGCGGGTCAGGACCACGCCGTCCACCGGCGAACGGATCTCGGTGCGATCCAGGTTGAGCTGCGAGGTCCGGGTGGATGCGCGCTGCTGGGTGATCTGCGCCTGTGCCGCCTGCACCTGAGCGCGTGCCTGATCGCGCGCGGTGCGCGCCAGGTCGATGTCACTGCTCGCCACCAGCTGGCGCTCGCCCAGTTCGGTCTTGCGGCGGAAATCGGCTTCGGCGTTGGCAGCCGCGGCGCGGGCGGTCGCCAGGCTGGCCTGCGCGGCTTGGACGGCGGCATTGCCCTGCGCGATCTGCGCATCAAAGGTGCTTGGATCGATCCGGGCGATCACCTGCCCCTTGCTCACCGTGTCATTGAAGTCGGCAAGCACCTCGGTGACCAGCCCGGAAATCTGGCTGCCCACGTCGACCGTGGAGATCGCGCCCAGCGTCCCGGTGGCGGAGATGCTCACCCGCACGTCGCCGCGCTCGGCGGTCGCGGTGCGGTAGTCGCCTGCACCGTCCCCGGAAGCACGCTGCTGCCAGAAGTAGACGCCGGCGACCACTAGGGCCAGCAATCCGCCGGCCATCAACAATCGCCGTGGCCACGTCCGGGCCCGGCGGGAGTCAGTGCTCTTGCTGGTCGCTGCAGTCATCGGTGGCGCCGTCAATCCAGGGAATGGAGCCGTCAACGCCCGAGGCGGCCATCGGTTGACCTCCCGGCCACGCCCGCGGCTGCGGCGTCAGGGGAGCAGCCGGATCGTCGCCGTGGTGCCCTTGTCGGGCTGGCTGCGCAGGCTCACCGGCCAACCCACCCGTTCGCCCAGGCGGTAGGTGATCGCCAGGCCCATTCCCTTGCGGTCTTCGCTGGCGATGTCAGCGCGGTAGAAAGGCATGAAGGCCTTGGCCAGGGTTTCCGGATCCATGCCGATACCGCTGTCACGCACCACGATTTCCTGCGCCGACATGCGCACCTGGATGCGTCCCAGGTTGGTGAAGTGCGCCGCATTGCTGAGCAGGTTGCCGACCATCACCGCCAGCACGTGCGGGGAACCCACCACGCTGGGCGCGCCCTCGTCGAGCAGCTCGATGGAGACCGGCTTGTCCGCCAGCAGCGGCTGCATGCGTTCCACCTGCTCGCGCACCACCTCGCCCACGTCGAACTCGCGGTCCTGCGGGCCCACATCCGATTCGCGGGCCAGGATCAGGAAGGCGTCAATGACCGCCTCCATGTCGCGACCCGCGCGCTGCACCCGCGCCAGCGCCCGACTGGTCGCCGGCAAGGTGTTGGGGTCGGCGAGCAGCATGTCGGTCGCCACCCGGATCACCGTCAGCGGGGTGCGCAGCTCGTGGCTGGCATCGCGCGTGAAGTCGCGCTCGCGCTGGACAAATTCGGCCACGCGGTCGGCCAGCCCGACCAATGCCTCGGCCAATTGCTGCACCTCCACGCCGGCTTCGGCCGGCAGGCTGCCGGCCTTGATGGCGGTCACGTCCGATTCGCGCGGGTCCCAGCGCGAGACCACGCCCGCCAGCCAGCTGACCGGTGCGACCAGCCGCTTGGAGGTGCGATAGGTCAGCCAGGTGACCAGGTACGTCGCCAGCAACGACAACAGCAACGAGACCAGCCCGGTCAGGCCGATCGCGCGATCGATGTGGCCGGACTCGAAACTCAGGTAGAACGTGTCCGGTCCCCGGGTCTCCACCAGCACGACCTCATCGCTAAAGCGCTGCCGGGGTGAGCGGCCGGGGCCTGGCACGGTGGGTGCGGAGATCCGATGGCGTCCGGCGGGCAGCCCGCGCATGTAGTCCGGCACCGCCCGCCCTCCGGCGCCCGTGGGCGATAGATAGCCGGTCAGGGTGGCCGTCTGCGGCAGGGGGTAGGCCGGATTGCTCGCGCGCCCGGCCCAGAAGGTCGCCGCCTCGGCGTCCAGCCGCTCCTGGATGACGCTGTCGCGCACGATCACGCCGGTCAGCAGCACGCCGCCGGTAATGACGATGCTCGCCAGCGCCGCCTGCAGCAAAAACGCCAGCTTGATCCGCCGCGGCAGCCCGGGAGTCATTGACACAACCGCAACGTCATTCCTGCGGCTGCGAGATGTCCGCCACGCGATAGCCGGCCGACTGCACGGTGTGCAGCAGTTGCTTGTCGAACGGTTTGTCGATCGTCTTGCGCAGGTTGTAGAGGTGGCTGCGCAGGGTGTCGGAATCGGGCAGGCCATTGCCCCAGATCTCGCGCTCGATTTCCTGGCGGCTGACCACCCTCGGCGACTCGCGCATCAGGATCGTCAGCAGGCGCAGGCCGATCGGCGAGAGCTGCAGCTCGCTGCCGCCACGGGTGACGCGCAGGCTGGCCGGATCCAGCACCAGATCGGCCACCTTGAGCACCTCCCCGCCCACCTGGCGGCGCTCGCGCCGGATCAGTGCACGCAGGCGCGCCTCCAGCTCCTGGATGGCGAACGGCTTGGTCAGGTAGTCATCCGCGCCCGCCGACAGACCGGTCAGCTTCTCGTCCAGGGTGTCGCGCGAGGTCAGCATCAGCACCGGCGTGGACTTGCGCGCTTCCTCGCGCAGGCGCTTGCACACTTCCAGACCGTCCAGGCGTGGCAGCATCAGGTCCAGCACGATGACGTCGTAGCTGTTCTCCGCGGCGAGGCGATAGCCGTCCAGCCCGTCGGCGGCAAAGTCGACCTCAAAGCCTTTGCTCTCGAGGTATTCGCCGACCATCTCGGAAATATTGCGGTTGTCTTCAATGATGAGGACGAGTCCGCCGTCTTGCGTGTTCTGCATGTAAGTCCCCTAGGCTTCAGTTTTGTGAAGGCTGACGCCAAAGGGGTCTACACGGCGTGAAGGCGGGGCCACAGATGACCGGGCCAACCGTCGCGAAACGGATCTTTCAGCGACGCGCGCTCACCCGCCACACCACTCCTGCCAGGGCAGTGCGGTATCTCCCAGCGCGACGAAGCCGCCATTGAGCAGGCTCGCGCGTTGGTTGTAGCGGAACGGACGTCCCAGCGGATCGAACAGCCCACCGCCGGCCCCTTCCAGAATGGCCTGGCCGGCGGCAGTGTCCCACTCGCTGGTCGGCCCGAAGCGCGGATACACGTCCAGCTCACCCTCGGCGAGCAGGCAGAATTTCAGCGACGAGCCCATGCCCAGCGGCTGCGTGTCGCCCATGCGGGCGATGAAGTCGATGCTGCGCTGGTCGCGATGGGAACGGCTGGCGGCCACCCGCAGGGGCGGCGTGGCCGGGGCCCGCGCCTGCACCGCACGGTCGCTGCCCCCATTCTCGCGGCGAAAAGCACCCAACCCGGCACCGCCGTGCCACACCACGCCGGTCGCCGGCGCCTGGATCACGCCCCAGGTGGCGACCCCGCTTTCGATCAGCGCGATGTTGACGGTGAACTCGCCGTTGCGCTTGATGAATTCGCGCGTGCCATCCAGCGGATCGACCAGCCACAGGCGCGACCACCGGCGGCGCTCGGCGATGTCGTGGCTGGAGGACTCCTCCGAAAGCAGCGGAATGGCGGGCGTCAGACTCGCCAGCCCCGCCGCGATGCAGCGATGGGCGGCCAGGTCGGCGGCGGTGACGGGCGAACGGTCGTCCTTGTGGTCGACGTCGAATTCACCCCGGTAGACCTTAAGAATTTCCGCAGCGGCCGCACGGGCAACGCGGATCACGCCCTCGCGCAGTGCCGGCTCGATCATGCGCTCGTCCCGGCTCGGCGCAGCGCTGCCTGCTCCTGCGGCTCAGCCATGGATGCGCAACCACTCACGCACGATGAACAAGGCGGCCAGACTCCTGCCCTCGGAGAAATCCTCGCGCAGGATCAGCTCATGCAGCGCATCCATGCGCCACGGCACGACCTCCAGCGGCTCGGGCTCATCGCCCGGCAAGCGCTCCTCGTAGAGGTCGCGAGCCAGGACGACATGGGCCGAGTGGCTCATGTAGGACGGCGCCAGGGTCAGTTCGCGCAGGTTGAGCAGGGAGCGCGCGCCATAGCCGGCTTCCTCCTTCAACTCGCGATCACCCGCCTCCACCGGACTCTCCCCGGCATCGATGCGCCCTTTCACCAAACCCAGCTCGTGGCGGTGGACGCCGGCAGCGTATTCCCGCACCAACAGGACGGTGTCCGCGTCCAGCATCGGCACCACGATCACCGCGCCGTGGCCACGTCCGTGCATGCGCTGGAACCGGCGCCGTTCGCCGTTGCTGAACTCCAGGTCGAGCTCTTCCACACGGTACGGCGCCGCGTCGGTCTCGACGATGCGGTGGATGATCGGCAGCTTGCGCGTCATCCGTGACGCCCCGGAGCGCGGGCGCGACAGCGCGGAACAGCGATAATGGAAAAATGACGAGTCTGGATCACGATTCCATGATGCTAGCAGAGGCCAGCGGATGCGCCTGACCCGGGTACACGTGGACACGCCGCTGGCGGCTGGCGAAGAGCTGCCGTTACCCGAGGGCCCGGCGACCCACCTGAGCCGCGTGTTGCGTCTGGCGGTCGGCGATCGCTGCGTGCTGTTCAATGGCGACGGCAACGACTACCCGTCCATCGTGACGACCATCGGCAAGCGCGAGGTGCGCGTGCGCCTGGAGGCGCCGGTTGCGGTGGATAACGAGTCGCCGCTGCGCATCGTGCTGCTGCAGGGAATTGCCCGCGGCGAAAAGATGGACCTGATCCTGCAGAAGGCGACCGAGCTGGGAATCGCCGAAGTGCGGCCGCTGGTTTCGCAACGCAGCGAGGTCAAACTTGATGACGCGCGCGCGGCGAGGCGGCTCAGCCACTGGCAAGCCGTCGTCGCGGCCGCGTGCGGTCAATGCGGGCGGGCACGCGTGCCAAGGGTGGCCGCACCGGAACCGCTGGCCAAGGTGCTGGCGGGCCTCGATCCGGACGCCGAGGACGCCCGTTCGGCGCTCCCATCCGGCGATGCGCCGCTGCGATTGCTGCTGGACCCCGACGGCGGCCTCGCACTCAACGGGTTGCCGCTTGGCTTGGGCAATGCCGGGGTCGTGCTGGCGGTTGGCCCCGAGGGTGGCTGGTCACCGGCTGATCGCGTGCAACTGCTCGCAGCCGGTTTCCGCGGATTGCGCTTGGGCCCACGGATCCTGCGAACGGAAACCGCGGGGCTGGCGGCGATCGCGGCATTGCAAGCCGGTTTTGGCGACTTGCGCTGAGAGCCGCTTGGCCTGCCGCGATGGCGCCGATCTCAAGCCGCCGCGGACAGCGTCTCGATAATGAGGGTCTCGACGGCGACCAAGTCGGGCACGTACGCGTCGTCCTCGTTCAGGCGTACCTCGGCAAGCACCATCGGGGGTAGCTCGGCTGGATCGCCGCTGGTCTCCAGGGTCGCACGCGACACCGTCACCAGCCTGGGGAACCCTTGGCTGAGGATGGCGAAATACGGGGCCTTCGGGTTGCCGCCCAAGGCCTTCAGCACCAGCACCTTGCTGTTCAGCGTGCCTTGTTCGTCGGCCAGCCCGGTCAGTTGTGCGAAGCCGATCAAGGGGACCTGCCAGCCGCGCCAGCGGGTCCGGCCCAGCAGCCATGCCGGCGCACCGACAACGGATTCGGGCGGCGCAAACGACATCACCTCGGCCACCGTCGCGTTGGGCAGCAGCAGGCGCGCGCCGGCAATCTGGATGAGCACGCCGCGGATGTCGCGTTCGGCACCATCGCCAGATGGGCCGGTGTCGTGGTGAAGCGTCATCACTGGATCATTGGACATTGTCATTCCTCAGGCCGGCCAGCGATCGGCCAGCCGCTGCGCCATTTCTGCCGGGGTTGCGGTGTCGCCGCCGCGGGCTTCCAATGCGGCCGACGCGGTGGCGTCATAGCAGCCTTCGGCCGTCTGGCCGGCGACCAGCGCGCCCGCCCAGCCGTGCCGCAGGGCCGTGTCGAGGACCGAAGGGTCGGTACCGCTGAGCAGCAACACCGCGCTGTCACTCGACGGCAAGGCGGCGAGCAGCTCGGTGCCCGCCTGGAAGCGCACGCCGGCATCGTTCACCGCCACGCCGAGGTCATCGGGCAGGATGTAGACCGTGCCCGCCATCGCGTACTGGTCGTGCTCGGCTAGCCGGACCGGAAGTTCGGTCGCCCGCTGCATCTGTGCCACGAGCCGGTCGTGGCGACCACCGTCCAGGTGTTGCTGGATCAGGATGGGTCGCGGGAATTCGGTCGGCAATGCGGCAACCAGCTGGCGAACCGCATCCGGTCCGCCCAGTCCGGCCAGCACCAGCACGGCGCCGCGCGACTGCTCAGGCTCGTCTTCTTCTGGCGAGTCGTCCACCAGGCTCAGGCCGGCGATGCGTTCTTCCAGTTCATCGATGTCGCGCGCGAAACGCTCGTCGGTGCCCGTGGACATTACGGCCGCCGGGGCGGATCCGTCGTCCAGGCTGAGTTCGCCGAACCGCGGCGTTGCCTCGGGTTCGTGTTCGGCGAACACCGGATCGAAGGGGTTGATCGTCTCGACCACGTCGGGCCCCGCGGTCTCGACCGAAACGGCGGCGAGGCCGGTATCGGCTTCCCATGACAGCTCGGCGTCGTCCAGTTGGAGCTCAGTACCGTCAGTGCCGGCCGCGCTTTCCGGGGTGGTCGATTCCGCTTCCTGCTCGGTTCCCGGCGGAAGCACGTCGCCGTGGCGCTGCATCTTGGCTACCAGGTGGCGCTGCCAGCGTGCCATGTCCCAGCCCTCGCGCGCCGCGGCCAGGCTGGCCTCCTCGTAGATGACCTCCAGATCCGGATCGGCCAGCGCCTCGTCAAACGCCTCCAGCGCGTCCTCGACCTGCGGATCCAGAGCGACCAGCACGACTTTGGCCCCGCTCGCGGCGACGTCGGCCGGGACGATATCCTGCGGATCGCATTCGAGCGCGCATTGCGCCCCGGCCGCCTCGATCGCCTCGCGCAGCCGGTCGCGCGCCGCGCCTTCGCGCGCCAGCAGGGCGACCTTCAGCGCCTCACTGCTCATGGCGGTTCTCAAGGGCGAGCAGCTCGTACACGTTGCGCATCAATTCGGGTTCCTGGTACGGCTTGCCAAGGTACCGGTCCACGCCGATCTCCATCGCTCGCTGGCGATGCTTGTCGCCGGTGCGCGAGGTGATCATCACGATCGGGACATCGCGCAGGCGCGCATCGGCCTTCATCCGCGTCGCCAGCTCGTAGCCGTCCATGCGCGGCATCTCGATATCCAGCAGCATCAGGTCCGGGACCATCTCCGCCATCCGCTCCAGCGCATCCAGGCCGTCGCGCGCGGTGGCGACCTCGAAGTTGTGCCGCTCCAGGATGCGCCCGGTGACCTTGCGCATGGTCACCGAATCGTCGACGACCATGACCAGCGGAACCGGTCGCGACTCCACCGCCGCGACCGGCGCCACCAGCGCGGCCAGCGGCATCGAGACGGCACGCCTGACCAGCGGGGCGACATCCAGGATCACCACCACGCGGCCATCGCCCATGATGGTCGCGCCGAAGATGCCCGGCATCGATGCCACCTGCGGCCCGACCGGCTTGACCACGATCTCGCGGTTGCCGATGACCTGGTCGACCGTCACCGCGGCATGCAGATCGCCGGAGCGGATCAGCAGCACGGGCACCTGCAACTGGCCTTCGGCCTTCGCCGGCGCCTGGCCGACGAGCTGTCCCAGGTCATGCACCGCGTAGTCATCACCGCCGTAGCGGTAATTGGCCTCGCGCGGCTGGCCCTGGTCGTCGACCAGCTCCTCCCGGGCGATGCGGCCGACACCGCGGACCGAAGCAATCGGCACGGCAAAGGTGGTCTCGCCGATCTTGACGAACACCGCCTGGGTGACCGCCAGGGTCTGCGGCAGACGCAGGACGAAGGTGGTTCCCTGTCCCGGGCGGGACTGGATGTCCAGCGAGCCACCGAGCTGGCGGACCTCGCTGGCGACCACGTCCATGCCCACGCCGCGTCCTGCCAGACGGCTGACGGAATCGGCCGTCGAGAAGCCCGGCTGGAAAATCAGCGAATGCAGCGCGAAATCGCTCATGACCGCGTCCGGCGCGAGCAGGCCGCGCTCCTCGCCGCGGCGGCGGATGGCGGCGCTGTCGAGCCCGCGACCATCGTCGCTGACCTCCAGCACCACTTCGGAGCCTTCGCGCCGGATCGCAATGCGGACGATCCCTTCCTCGGGCTTGCCCGCGCTGCGGCGTTGCTCAGGCGTCTCCACGCCGTGCGCGATCGCGTTGCGCAGCATGTGCTCCAGCGGCGCGGTCATGCGCTCCAGCACGTTGCGGTCCAGCTCGCCCTGCGCGCCGTCCAGCTTGAGGGCGACCTGCTTGCCCAGCTCGCCGGAGGCCTGGCGGATGACCCGGCGCAGGCGTGGCAACAGGCCATCGAAGGGCACCATGCGCGTGCGCATGAGGCCTTCCTGCAGGTCCGAGCTGACCCGCGACTGCTGCAGCAGCAGGGTCTCGTACTGGCGGGTCAGGTCATCCAGGGTGACCTGCAGGCTGCTCTGGTCGGCGGCCGACTCGGACAGGCCGCGCGAGAGCTGCTGCAGGTTGGAGAAGCGGTCCAGCTCCAGCGGATCGAAGGCCTGCTCGGCGTCCTCGCCTTCGCGCTGGTAGCGCGCGACGATCTGGGCCTCGGTCTCCATCTCCAGGCGGCGCAGCTGATCGCGCATGCGCTCGTTGGTGGCGGCCATCTCGCCGATTGCGCCGCGGAATGCGCCCAGCTGCTGCTCCAGGCGGGCGCGGTAGATCGCCACTTCGCCGGCGTAGTTGACCAGCCGGTCCAGCAGGTCGGCGCGGATGCGCACCTGCTCCTTCGGGGCACGGATGCCGATCTCGTCGTCGTCATCGTGCTGCTCGACGATCGGCGCGGAAAGCGGGCCGACGTCGACCGTTTTGTGGATCACCTGGGCGACTGGGACGACGCTTTCGATGTCGTCAACGACGCGCGCCGATGCCGAGGTTTCCGGCACATCGGTGGTTTCCGGCTGCGCTGCGTCTGACGCATCACTGGTCGCCGCGGCGTCCTCTGCCCCTTCGGCACCTGCGGTCGCACTCGTCTGCGCGACCACGCTCGCCAACGGTTTCGCCGGCACATCGGCGACTCCCGCAACCACGGCCTGGCCGCTCGCGCGCGCTTCGAACTCGTGGATCAGCGCCGTCGGCATCGCAATGGCGCGGCGATCGCCGACACGGGTCAGCATGGCGTGCAGGCGGTCGAAGCCGCGTTCAAGCAACGGCACTCCGTCGCTGCCGAGCTCGGAGCGCTGCGCCACCACCGCTTCCAGCAGCGACTCCATGACGTGGCCGAGTTCGCCGACCTCCATGATGCCGCACATGCGCGCGCCGCCCTTGAGCGTATGCAGGTCGCGCTGCAGGCCCACCAGCAACTCGTCGTCGCCCGGGCTCTCGCGGAGCTGGGCCAGCAGGGAGTCGGAGTGGTCCAGCAGATCGCCGCCCTCCTCCACGAAGATGTCGACCAGCTCCGGGTCCAGGTCGCTCAGGTCGAGCGGCTCATCGGGATCCTCGATGGTCGCAAACGCCACCGACGGTGCGACGACGATGGCTTCGGCACTCGCGGCGATCGCCGGCGCGTCGGAATCGGCATCGGCGTCGGCGTCGGCGTCAGCCTCCGGGCCCTCGCCCTGCTCACCTGCAATCCGCTCGGCCTCGTACTGCGCCTCCAGGCGCGCGTACTCGGCCGCATCTTCGGCTTCCACGCGCTCGGCTTCGATGCGCTCGGCCTCAAGCCGCTCGGCTTCAAGGCGCTCGGCCTCAATCCGCTCGGCTTCTACGCGCTCGGCCTCAAGCCGCTCGACTTCTGCACGCTCGGCCTCGAGCTGCTCCGCCTCGATTCGCGCCGCTTCGATACGCGCCGCTTCAAGCCGTTCGGCTTCGATGCGCTCGGCCTCGATCTGTTCGGCTTCGATGCGCTCGGCCTCAAGCTGCTCGGCTTCGATGCGCTCGGCTTCGAGCCGTTCCGCCTCGATCCGTTCCGCTTCCTCGCGCTCGGCTTCAAGACGTTCGAGCTCAAGGCGTTCGGCTTCAACACGCTCAGCCTCGACCCGCTCCGCGTCAAGCCGCTCGGCTTCGATCCGATCCGCCTCAATCTGCTCTGCCTCGAGTCGCTCCGCCTCAACGCGCTCGGCTTGGATGCGCTCGGCGTGGACCCGCTCGGCCTCGAGCCGCTCGGCTTCGATGCGCTCGGCCTCAACACGCTCGGCTTCGATACGCTCGGCTTCCAGCCGCTCGGCCTCAAGCTCTTCGGCCTCCGCGGAATCCTCAACTTCGCCGACCAGACCGGTCTCGGAATCCGGATCAGCTTGCGCGCTGTCCGTCGTATCCACGTAGGGAGTGAGGTTGACCACCGACGGGCCGGCGGTCGGAACGCTGGGCAGCGGCACATCCAGATCGACCGGATGCTGGGTTCGCACTTCCGGCAGGCTGTCGCGCAAGGCGAGCAGTTGCTCGGCGACACCGGCAAACGCGGGAATACGTGGATGGCTCGACTGCAGCGCCGCCATGGTGTGCTCGACCGCTGCGCACACCGCCGCGATCCCCGCGACGCCGTCGGCGCTGGCGGGCTCGCCGGCGACCAGCAGGCGGCGCACATACGCCTCGGCCGGCGTGGTGATGTCGGTAATCACCGGCACCTCCGTCATCGCGAAGGCGCCGTTGAGCGTGTGGATGGCGCGCTGCAGGCGATCGTCGGCCGGCTGCGGTGTCTGCTGCGCCTCGCCCAGCCACTGCTGGATCGTTTCCAGGTGTCCGGTGACCTCGCTGTTGAGGATCTCCAGCAGCACTGCATCGACCGATGCGGGCACACCCTCCAGCTCCAGCGCCGGCTCGTCCTCCACGGTCGGCACACCCGCATCCGCGCCGGACACGTCGGGCTGCGCCGTTGTCTGCTCTTCGTGCGCAGACGCGCTGTAGAACACCTCCTGCCCTTCCGCGACCCGCTCGGCCACGGCTTCCAGGGCGGCCAGATCGGCGCTGACCGAGCCGGTGCCGGCCAGGGCGGCATGCAGCTGCGGCAGCACGGCGTGGGCCTGCTGCACCAACGCAACCACCGCCGGGCTGGCAAGCCGGGTTCCGCCGAGCACGCCGTTGAGCATGCTTTCCACTTTCCAGCTGAACTCGCCCAGCGTCCTCGCACCGACCAGACGGCCGCTGCCCTTCAGGGTGTGGAACACGCGGCGGATGCCACGCAGCTGCTCCATGTTTTCCGGCGCGTGCTGCCACTGGCCCAGCATCGTGCCCAGATTGGCGATTTCCTCTTCGAGCTCCTCGAGGAACACCTCGCGGATCTCGTCGTCGATGTCGTCGCTCGTTTCGAACCCGTCCGCATCGACCGGAACTGCGGCCGGGGTGGCCACGGTTTCGACATGCTCGGCCGTCTCGACCCCGTCGCTGTCGACCGGCAGCCCGCTGACGGGCACCGGCTCGGAGCGTGCGGGTTCGTCGCCCGCATCGAGTCCGGCGTCGGGCGCGTCAATCTCTTCGCTCGGGTTCCCGGCAGGCTCGACCCAAAGCGGGGCGTCCATCCGGCGCGCCGCGGTGGCCCACTGGTCCAGCGCGGCGGCGGCGTCCTCCTCATCCTGCTCCGACACCGGCGAGGCCGTCTGGTCGGCCTCCGCCTGCTCTTCGGGCACCGGCCAATAGCTCAGCGCTTCCAAGCTGGAACGGGCGATTTCGAGGATCCGGTCGCGGTTGGGACGCTGCTCGCGCAGCGCCTCCAGGTAGTACTCCACGCTGGCCAGGGCGTCGGCCAGGGTGTCCAGCTGCTTGCCGTGGGGAATGCGTTTGCGGCCGATCAGCTCAACCTCGATGTAGCGCTTCACCCCATACAGGTAGTCCGCCGGCGGGTTCAGGTCCAGGATGCGCAATGCCCCGCAGACCTCGTCCAGCAGGCGCGGGATTTCCACGAGTTCGGCGTGGTCCCAGTTGGTCTCCACGAAAGCGACGAAGGACTGGCGGGCGTCACCGAAGTTGCCGATGGCCTCGCGCACGACCACTTCGAGCACTTTGCGCGACTCGCTCTCGAGCAGGTCCTTGTCGGCGCGCTCGTCCGACAGCCCCAGGCGTGCCACCTGGTCGTCCAGCGAGGTCTCCACGTACAGCAACGCACCGGCCACATCCAGCAGCGCCGATTCGTCGGCATCGCGGTTGCCGGCGACGATCTCGTGCATGGCGTCGCGTTGCTGCATCACCACGCCACGCGCCACGCCCAGCCCCATCATCCCCAGGGTGTCGCTGACGCGGCCGAGGGCGTCGACCTGCGGGCGCAGGTCCTCGACCCCGGTCTGGCCTGTGCGCAGGTGCAGGTCCAGCGCATCCTTGACCCGCAGCAGGTCTTCCTTGATTGCCGCCGACACCGTGTCCAGCAGCGCGCGGTTGCGCCCGCTCAGGCTGCCACGGGCGTGGTCCAGTTCGGATTCCGACGGCAACTGGCTGTCGAGTTCGAAGGTTTTGCGCAGACTGTCCAGCGCCGGATGGCCGCCATCGCTGTGGGCGACGTGGTACAGCAACTGGCGGGTCGGCTCGGCGTTGGGCTCGATGCCGGGGACGCTGAAATCGTCGCGCAGCAGCTGGCGCGCTTCGCGCTCGACGCCGCCGAACGCCTGGCGCAGGGCGCGGGTCGCAGGCAGGGCGCCATCGCGCAGCGCACCGGCCACCGAGGAGGCCACCCACAGCATGCGTCGCAGGGGCTCGACCGAGACTTCGGCCAGCAGTCCATCGACCACTTCGGCCAGCCGGGCCGGATCGGCAGGCTCGCCGCCTTCGGGCCACTGCGCCATGGCCTCGCGCAGACCGGTCAGGTTCGCGCTCATCGGCTGCACGCCGGTGCGGATGGTCGGCGCGTCTTCGATCACCGGTGCCGGCAGGTCGACGGGCAGCGGGCGATCCAGGTTGGGTGCAAACAGGACGCTTTCGTTGAGGCCCGACTCGCCGCGCGTGGCGCGCAGCTCGTTGAGCAGCGGCAGCAGCACGATGGGGATGTCGCGGTGGCCGCTCTGCAGGCGTTCCAGGTAATCGGGCAACTGGACCGCGCCGCGCATCAGGATCGTGCAGGCGACGTCGCGGTTGGCAATCTCGCCGTGCAGCAGGCCAAGGGCGAGCCGTTCCATTTCCTCGGCGACCATCGCCGGAGCGTACAGCTCGACCATGCGCAGCGTGCCGTGCACCTGGTGCAGGTGGCTGGCACAGATGCGCATCGCCTCGCTGTCGGCGGGCGACTCGGCGAAGGCCTCGATCTGCTCGCGTGCCTGGCGCAGGGTCTCGTCCAGCTCCGGCTTGATCCAGCCCAGCGTGGTGGTGTCGATGGCATCGCGCATCACCGTCATGGCGCGATGCTCCATTGCGCTGCGCACTGGCGCAGCGGGTGCGGGCGGCGGCCGGGGGTCATGCTGTTCATCCTTCGATCCAATGCAGGGCTCAGGCAGGAAGCGTGAAGTCGGCGACCGAACGACGCAGGTCGGAGGCCATCTGCGCGAGGTTGCCAATCGACTGCGCGGTCTGGTTGGCACCCTGCGTGGTCTGCGAGGTGATCTGCTGGATCGTGTTCATCGTCTCGGTGATGTTGGCCGCCGCGCCGGACTGCTGCTGCGAGGCCAGCGAGATGCCCTGGATGAGCCCGGACAGGTCGGAGGAGACCTTCTCGATCTCGCCCAGCGCGGTGCCGGCGTCCTCGGCCAGGCGTGCACCGGCGACCACCTCGGTGGTGGTCTGCTCCATCGAGCTGACCGCCTCGTTGGTATCGGCCTGAATGGCCTGGACCAGCGACTCGATCCGCTTGGTCGCGTTGGAGGAGCGCTCCGCCAATCGCTGCACTTCGTCGGCCACCACCGCGAACCCGCGGCCCGCCTCACCGGCGGAGGCCGCCTGGATCGCCGCGTTCAGCGCCAGGATGTTGGTCTGCTCGGAGATGTCGTTGATCAGCTCAACGATCGAGCCGATTTCCTGCGAGCTCTCGCCCAGGCGCTTGATGCGCTTGGAGGTTTCCTGGATCTGGTCGCGGATCGAGTCCATGCCCTGGATGGTCTGGCGGACCACGCCCGCACCGGCGGTCGCGATCTGCACCGAGCGCTGCGCCACGTCGGCGGACTCGGCGGAGTTGCGGGACACCTGGTCGATACTGGTCGCGATCTCGCTGATGCGGCTGGACGCGGAGGTGATCTCCTGCGCCTGGTGCTCGGCGGCCTCGGCCAGGTGCATGGCGGTGGCCTGCGTTTCCTGCGCGCTGGAGGCTACCTGCACCGAGGTGTCGGTGATCGTCTGCACCAGGGTGCGCAGCTGCTCAATCGCGAAGTTGATGGAGTCGGCGATCGCGCCGGTCATGTCCTCGGTCACCGTGGCCTTCACTGTCAGATCGCCTTCCGCCAGCGAGCCCATTTCATCCAGCAGGCGCATGATCGCCTCCTGGTTGCGGTCGTTGAGTTCCTTGGTGGTGGTGTAGCGGTCGCGCTGGGCCTTGCTCAGGGAGAACAGCAGGCCCACGATCGCGGCCAGCGCGAACGCACCGGCAAGGATGGACACCCACAGGTTGCCCAGCAGGCTGGGATCCTTCAGGGTTCCGAGCGCGTTGAACGCGTTGAACAGCGACTGGCTGTCGGCGAGCAGCTTGTCCGAGCCGGTGGTGATCGCATCGGCCGCCGACTGGGCCGCGAACAGGTCCTGCGAAGTTGCCAGGATCGCGTCCAGGTCGGTTTTCATCGTCTCCCACAGCGCTTCGGCCTGGCCCAGCGCAGCCACCGCGCCGGCATTGCCCAGCGCGGTGATACCGGTCGCCTCGTCGCCACTACGCAGACCGGCCAGCACGTTGCCGAACACGGCCGCGTCGCGTGCCAGGCCTTCACCCGCCGCTTCGGCGTTGCGTCCGCCGGCGCGGATCTCGGTCACGCGGCGGGCCATGGTGCCCGACAGCACGACCTGACGCAGCGCGTAATAGACCTGCGAGGACGGCGAGCCGCTGGCGGACATCGCCCGCACCAGTTCATCCAGTCGCGCCTGCAGATCCGGCACGCGCTGCTCGAAGCTGTTGGCGTTGGTGGCCAGGCCCAGCACCGCGTTCTCGCTGGCGATCAACTGCTCGGCACTCTTGTCCAGCGGCGCCCAGGTCTGGGTCACGGTGGCGATCGGCCCGGACACGCCGGGGGTGTCACCGAAATTCGTGTTCAGCTCGCCGATATCCGCAACCACCTCGCCGCGGGTGGTCTTGAACGCCGAGTAGGCCGCCTGGTCGCCACCCACCGCCTCGCGTCCCTGCACCGCCAGGCGCTGTGAGGCCACCTGCAGACTGCTGGCCGATGCGCCGGCGCCGCTGAGCAGGCTGGCTTTGTAGGTGGCGTAACCCACGTTGAGCGCAAGCACCAGTACGGAAATGCCCAGCACCACGAGCCAGGTGTTGGAGCCAACAGTACGGCCCTTGCCGGCGACGGAATTCATCTCAGTGCTCATGATCGACCTCAATTTCGGTGCTGGCGTGGTTTTCGGTAGCGGACCGCTCGAGCCGTGGGGTATCGAGCGCTGCGTGACGGAACTCGGGGGTGCGTGCCAGCCGGTCCAGGCTGAAGACACCCCAGGTGTGTTCGCCCAGACGGTAGGCCTGGTCGATGAAGTAGGAATAGCGGCCCTCACCCAGGCCCGTCGCGCGGACGGCCTCGGGGTCGAGCTGTGATTCGTTGAAGCTGCGCTGGCCGAACAGTTCGTCGATCAGGACCGCGACATCGCCGCCGGGCTGGCGCACCAGCAACATCCGCTGGCCCTCGTGCAGGACGGTGCGCTCGCCTTCCAGGAAGTGCTTCAGGTCGACCACGGGCAGCAGGTTGCCGCGCACGTTGGCCAGCCCCAGCAGCCACGGCTGGGCGCCGGGCACGGGCGTGGCCTGCGGCAGCGGGAGGATTTCCAGCACCTCATCGAAGCTCGACGCCAGCCGGCGCGAGCCGACGCGATAGCCCACGCCGCGCCACATCCCGGGCGCGTCCAGCTGCTCGGGCAGACCGGCCACGTGATCCAGGCTGCGGCGCTCGTAGTCGTGGAGGATGGCGAACGGGTCGACCCGCTCGACGCCGGCTGGACTCACGGGCCGAGCAGCTCGTTGATGCGCGCGACCAGTTCGTCTTCGCGCGGCGGCTTGACGATGTAATCGCGCGCGCCCTGGCGAAGGCCCCAGGCCTTGTCGGTCTCCATGCCCTTGGTGCTGACGATCAGCACGGGAATGGTGCTGGTCTTCTCGTCACGCGACAGTGCGCGGGTCGCCTGGAAGCCGTTCATGCCGGGCAGGATCACGTCCATCAGCACCAGGTCGGGCTGCTCGCGGCGGCACATCTCGATGCCGTCCTCCGCATTCCCCGACACCAGGACGTCGTGTCCGTTGCGCTCCAGCAATTGGGTCAGGACCGCCGTATCCGTCGGCGAATCTTCGATCAGCAGAATGCGTGCCATAAATGCCCTACCCCCCGGTCAGGCGTTGACGTGTGTTCGTATGGCGTCGAGGAGTTCCCCGCGCGTGAATGGTTTGGTCAGGTACTGCTCGGAGCCGACGATGCGGCCGCGGGCCTTGTCGAACAGGCCGTCCTTGGAGGACAGCATGATCACCGGTGTGTGCTTGAAAACCTGGTTGTTCTTGATCAATGCGCAGGTCTGATAACCATCAAGGCGCGGCATCATGATGTCGACAAAGATGATCTGCGGCTTCTGGTCGGCGATCTTGGCCAGTGCCTCGAACCCATCGGTGGCGGTCACTACTTCGCAGCCTTCGCGCTTGAGCAATGTTTCAGCGGTGCGGCGGATGGTCTTTGAGTCGTCGATCACCATGACTCGCAGCCCATCGAGGCTGCCGCTGCGGACCTCGTCTTGCATGTTCCCTGTTCCCCAGTATTGCGAAGCGCTCGCGCGAATTCCCCGTCGCGCCAGCTAGGGTCCCTTTATTCCAAGCCGGGCGCAAGGTGTCAAGCGCGTTTGCGCGCCGCCTGGATGCTGAATGCGGGCCGCTGCGGCATTGCCCGGATGCCTGCCTGCTACCATCCACGCGACCCCAGCCAAGGCCACCTGCCATGCCTCTTGATGTTGTCGTCGTGATGGATCCGATCGAATCGATCACGATAGCCAAGGACTCCACGTTTGCCATGCTGCTGGAGGCGCAGCGGCGCTCGCACCGGCTCTGGTACGTGGTGCCCGGAGGGCTTGGACTGCGCGATGGAAAGGCGGTGGCAATGATGGCGCCGTTGACGGTTCGCGACGATCCGGACGGATGGTTCGAATTGGGACGCGCATCACAGTTCGATCTCGGCCCCGGCCACGTGGTGCTGATGCGGCGCGACCCGCCGGTGGACAACGACTACATGCACGACACCCAGATCCTCAGTCTCGCCCAGCTTGCCGGCGCGATGGTGGTCAACGATCCGCAGGGGCTGCGCGACTACAACGAGAAGCTCGCTGCGCTGCTGTTCCCGCACTGCTGCCCGCCGACGGTGGTCAGCCGCGATCCGGCGGTACTCAAGGCCTTTGTCGCCGAACACGAGGTGGCGGTGCTCAAGCCGCTGGACGGGATGGGCGGGCGTTCGATTTTCCGCGTCGTCCACGGCGATGCCAATACCAATGTCATCCTGGAAACGCTGGTCGGCGAAGGCAGCCTGGCGATGGCGCAGCGTTACCTGCCGGAGATCAGCGAGGGCGACAAACGCATCCTGCTGGTCGACGGCGAGGTGGTGGACTACACCCTGGCGCGCATCCCGCAGGGCGACGAGTTCCGCGGCAACCTCGCTGCGGGCGGTCGTGGCGAGGGGCGTCCGTTGAGCGATCGCGACCGCTGGATCGCGGCCCAGGTGGCGCCGGAAATGAAGCGGCGCGGCATGCTGTTCGTCGGCCTGGACGTGATCGGCGACTACCTCACCGAGGTCAACGTGACCAGCCCGACCTGCATCCGCGAGCTCGATGCCCAGTTCGGCCTGAACATCTCCTCCGGCCTGTTTGACGCGATCGAAGCGCGGGTTGCTGCCACGGCATGAGCGTGGCGGCGGCATCGATGACCGGCACGGTTGAGCGCCAACGACTGGGCGCGACGATGGTGCTGTCGCTGCTTTTGCACGCGGTGCTTCTGCTGGGTGTGGGTTTCAGCATGGAACTGGCCGCGCCGGTCGTGCCCACTCTCGACGTGATCCTTACCCGCACCACCAGTGCGCTGACCCCCAAGCAGGCCGACTTTCTCGCCCAGGCCAACAACGATGGCGGAGGGGAAAGCGAACGCGCGGTGCGTCCGCGCGACAACCAGTCCGGGCCATTGCCGCAGGATGCCGACGGCCAGGCGCCGCGGGAGCTGCGCGCGCAGTCGCCAACGCAGCAGCCGCCGCCGCAGGCGCGGATCATCGCCAGCACGCGCGGCGAGGACGCCGTCGCCAGCGCGCAGGAGACCCCGGAGCCGGCCGAGCGCACGCTGCCGCCGGGCCAGGAAAAAATCGACCGTGACATGGCGATGGCGAGGCTGGCCGCCGAGATCCACCTGCGGTCCGAGCGCTATGCCAAGCGCCCCAAGCGCAAGTTCGTGTCCGCCAGCACCACCGAATATGCCTGGGCGGGTTACCTGCGCGAGTGGGTCGACCGCGTCGAGCGGGTCGGCAACCTCAACTACCCCGATGAAGCGCGGCGGCGGCGCCTGGCCGGCCAGGTGGTGATCAGCATTGCGATCCGTCGCGACGGCAGCGTGGAGAACTCGCAGATCGTGCTGAGCAGCGGGATCCCACTGCTGGATGCCTCGGCGTTGCGGATTGCCAGCCTTGCCGAGCCCTATCCACCGCTGCCGCAGACCGACGACAACCCGGACATCCTGCATGTGACGCGCACCTGGGCCTTCCTTGCCGGCGGCGAGCTGGTGGATCGCTGACGCCTGCGCTCAGCCCCGATCCTTTTCGGCGCGCAGCGCTTTCTGCTCGCTGATCGTCAGTGCCACCTGGTTGCGCAGGTAGGCCGGCTCCACCCGCTCGGGCGCGAGCGCCTCACCGCGCAGCCACATTTTTGCCGCCAGCCGTGCGACATCGCCGGCGCGCGGGAGTGCGTCCGCATCGACCTCCGCCAGCTGTGTCGACAGGCGCATGCGCAGCGCGCCCTCGGCAGCGGCGAAGCCGGTACCGGCACCCAGCCAGCCGGCGTCGGCATCGGGCAGCGCGACCGCATCGGGGGCCAGCACGGCCTCACTCCCAATCATGACCGCGTCACCGTCGTGCACGCTGAACGCGCCCACGTAAACCTCGCCCATGCGCGCATCAATCGACGCCAACACGCGATGGGCGGCGCCCTCCACCTGGTCTGCGCTTCGTTGGTCGCGATGGTCGTCAGCGCGGACCGCGCCCACGGCGAGGGCGGCAAGCGTCGACACGGGCAGGATCGGACGGTCCAGCGCGAGGGCGATGCCCTGCCCGATCGCGATCGCCAGCCGCACGCCGGTGAAGGCGCCCGGGCCCCGCCCGACCGCGATGGCGTCCAGTTGCGCGCGGGCGACACCCGCCTCGGCCAGCAGCGCGTCCGCCCAAGGCAGCGCGAGCTCGGCATGCCGGCGCGGCGCGATCTCGAAACGCTCATGCACCTCGCCGTCGACCCACAGCGCGACCGAGCACGCCTCGGTGGCCAGTTCAAACGCCAGCAGTTTCACAGCAGCATCCCCGTCTCCTGCGCCGCGGCCGGCGCGAACGCCGTTTCGCCTTGCTGGCTGTCATCGAAGAAAGACTGCACGTCCGCAATTTGCCGCGTGCGTGGCAACGGCGGCAGGGAATCGAGAAACACCTTGCCGTAGCTTTTGGCCACCAGCCGCGGATCACACAGCACCAGCACACCGCGGTCGGTCTCGCTGCGGATCAGGCGCCCGGCGCCCTGCTTGAGCGCGATCACCGCCTGCGGCAGCTGCTCGTCGCGGAACGGATTGCCGCCGGCGCGCCGGATCGCCTCCAGCCGGGCCTCGAACACCGGATCATCCGGCGCGCCGAAGGGCAGCTTGTCGATGACCACGACGCTGAGCGTATCGCCCGCCACATCCACGCCCTCGCGGAAGCTGGCCGCACCCAGCAACACGCCATTACCCGAAGCGCGGAAGCGCTCCAGCAGGGTGGAGCGCGGAGCTTCGCCCTGGACGAACAACGGCCATGGCCCGTTTCGCAGCAGGTCGGCCACCTCGCGCAGTGCGCGGTGCGAGGCGAACAGCACGAACGCCCGGCCACCGGAGGCTTCCAGCACGGGCCGGATCGCCGACACGATCGATTCGGTGTAGTGCCGGGCCGACGGTTCGGGCAGGCCGGGCGGCAGGTAGCACAGCGCCTGTTGCGCCCAGTCGAAGGGGCTGGGGGCCAGTAGCGTGGCCGGTTCGCGCAGGCCGAGCTTGATCGCGTAGTGCTCGAAGCGTCCGCCGATCGCGAGTGTCGCGGAGGTAAAAACCCAGGCCGCATGCGAGCGCGCGCGGTGCTGGGCCAAGGGGCCGGCCACGTCCAGCGGGGTACGGCTGAGGCGGAAGCCGCGCGCGGTCAGCTCGTACCACAGCACGCTGGGCGCATCATCGGCGTTCAGCGGTGCGCGGTCGTCGGGATCGGCCGGAGCGATGCCGTCGTCGCCATCGTTGGCGGGAAGCGGTGGAACCGTTTCCTCGAAGGGATCGAAGTCGGCATCCGGCACCGCGTCCGCGGTCGCATCGGCCCCGCCGCGCCAGCGCATCAGGCGCATCTCGAACTCGCGGGCGCGCGCCGTGCAGCTGTCAAAGCCCGGCGCGGCTTCGCGCAAGGGCAGCAGCGCGGCGTGCAGGGCGCGCAGCGCCTCCAGCAACGCATCCAGCCCGGCCTCGGCGACCGGGTCTTCGGCAGCACGCAGGCGGGTGCCGCGCACCGGCAGATCATCCATCGCCGCGCGCAATCCGCGGACGGCCTGTTCCAACGCACGGGCCGGCTCCTGCAACACCGCCAGCGCAGCAGGAACCTGCCTGCATTCGGCCAGCGCGTCGCGGGCCAGCTCGACCAGCGGCCGGGCGCTGAGCGCATCGCCGAAAAACTGCGCGGCCAGCTCGGGCAACTGGTGGGCCTCATCGACCACGAAAGCCTGCGCGCCGGGCAGGATCTCGCCGAAACCTTCCTGTTTCAACGCCAGGTCGGCCAGCAGCAGGTGGTGATTGACGACCACGAGGTCGGCCGCCTGGGCGCGCTGACGCGCCTGGACGACGAAGCACTCGGAGAAAAACGGGCACTCGCTGCCCAGGCAATTGTCCGCGGTCGAGGTGACCTGCGGCAGCAGCGGCGAGTCATCGGGCAGGGTCTCCAGCTCGGCCAGATCGCCCATCCGGGTCCGCCCGGCCCAAGCGACGATGCGCTGGAACTGCGCGGCCGTCTCCCGGTTCGCGAACCGGCCCTCGCCCTTGGCCTGTTCCAGGCGGTAGTGGCACAGGTAGTTGGAGCGCCCTTTCAGCAGCGCCGTCTTCAGGCCGATGCCCAGCGCCTCGCGAACGCGCGGCAGGTCGCGATGGTAGAGCTGGTCCTGCAGGGCGCGCGTGCCGGTGGAGACGATGGTCTTCTGACCCGACAGGATCGCCGGGACCAGATAGGCGAAGGTCTTACCGGTGCCGGTGCCGGCCTCCGCCAACAGGACGCCGCGGGTATCGAACGCGTGCGCAATGGCTGCGGCCAGGTCCTGCTGCGCCTCGCGCGGAGCAAACGCCGGGATGTTGCCGGCCAGGTCGCCGCCTTCGCTGAGCGCGGCGCGCGCGGCCTGACCGAGGCGGCTGGAGTCGGCGCTCATTTCAGTACCGTGGCGGTGCGGCAACGGTGCACGCGTCGCGGAGGGCCTCAGCCTCGGCCAGGGCGTCGCCGTCCGGCGCGCGCGCGAGCAGGACCTGGACCACGGTCTCCCTATGGCGCCGGCAGTGCGGGCCGGCCTGGGCGCCGACGGCGGCGGCGCGGCGCGCCATGTCTTCCGCGGTGGCCAGGTCACGCTGCAGGATCGCGTTCTCGGCCCGGGCCTGAAGCAGTTCGGCATCGTCGGGATGGGTGTCCAGCGCAAGGTCCAGTTGTTGCGCGTTTTCCTCCAGGCGATCCGGTGCACGCAGGTCGCCGAGGTCCTCCTTGAGTCCGCCGATGTTTCCATTGCTGAGCGGCCGCACCACCAGCTCGCGGCTTTCGGCAATGCCGGCCTGGTCGATGGCGGCGATCATCGCCGCCGGGTCGAAGTCGGCGGCGACCGGCGGCGCAGGCACCAAGGGCGCGAAGGTGCAGCCGGCGAGCAGGCACAGGAGCGCGGCCGCAGCGCAGGTCGCAACAAGCTTCATGGGGAGTCCTGCGGCGCGGGCGCCGGGGCTGCGGGCTCGTCACGGCGGTCGCGTCCGAAGCCGAACCATTCCCGCCAACCGCCACGGGCACCGTCCTGCTCGTCCGCCGTCTGGGCATCGTCAGTGAACACAGGTTCGGCCGGTCGGCACGGCATGTACGCGGGCGCAAAGCCATCGGCGAAGGCGAAGCGGCTGGCGCCCGGGCAACTGGCATCGCTCACGTTGCTGCCGCTGACCCACTGCCAGTCAATGCCTTCATCGCCCACTTTGAGCGGCGCGCTGGGCAGCAGCTTGAACAGGTTGGACCACACCCGCATGCCGCCGGTGGCACCGAACAAACCCGTGGCCTCGTTCTGGTCGTTGCCGACCCAGACCACGGCGAGATGGTCGCCGGTATAGCCGGCAAACCAGCTGTCGCGGCCGTCGTTGCTGGTACCGGTCTTGCCCGCGGCGTTGAGGTGGCCCAGACCGTCGGCCACCAGTTGCCGGCCCGTTCCAGCCGTGACCGCCCGTTGCAGGGCGATCGTGACCAACCGGGCGAAGACCATGTCCCCTTCCTGGGCGGCGGCAGGGCGATCGTCATAGCGGTTCAGCGCCTTGCCTTCGGTGTCCAGCACGCCGCGCACCGAGTGCAGCGGCTGGATCTCGCCGCCGGATGCCAGAAACTGGTACAGCTGCGCCATCGCGTACGGGCTCTGGTCCAGGGATCCCAGGATCAGTGCCGGATTGGGCTCGGCGGTGATGCCGGCCAGCGTGTGCAGCAGTTCGGCGATGCGCGCCGGTGCAACCTGCATGCCGATGCGGACGGTCGCCTGGTTGTAGGAACGGCCGAGCGCGTCGATCAGGCGGACCGTTCCGTGGCTGCGCGAATCCGAGTTGCCCGGCGTCCAGCGCTTGCCGTTGCCCAGGGTGACCGTGACCGGCGAGTCATCCACCCAGCTGGCGAGCGACCACTGCTGCGGGCTGGCCAGGGCCAGCAGGTAGACGAACGGCTTGATCAGCGAGCCGACCGGCCGTCGCGCTTCGACGGCGCGGTTGAAGCCCGGCTGGGCGGGGGTGCCGCTGCCCACCACGGCGAGCACGTCGCCATGTTCGACATCGGTCAGCACCAGGCCAGCCTGCAAGGAGGGACGGTTCTTCCCCTCCAGGCCCTTCAGCGTCTTGATCACCGCGCCTTCGGCGTAGGCCTGCGCGGACGGCGCCATCGCCGTCATTACGCTCAGGCCGGCCCCGGCAAGCGCCTCGGAGGAATAGTCGCGGGCGAGCTGGCGCCTGACCAGGTCGACATACGCCGGGAAACGGTTGGCCGAGGTGCGTCCCGGATCGGTGCTGATTCCCAGCGGTGCCTGGCGGGCGCGCTCATGCTCGGCAGCGTCGATCAGGGTGGAATCAAGCATCTTGTCGAGGACGAAATTGCGCCGCTCGGTCGCCCGCTCCGGGTTGCGTCGCGGGTCGTAGTAGGACGGGCCGCGCACGATGCCGATCAGCAGTGCGATCTGCTCGGTGTTGAGGTCGGCCAGGTCGCGCCCGAACCAGAACTCCGACGCCGCGGCCATCCCGTGGATGGCCTGGGCCCCGCGCTGACCCAAGTAGACCTGGTTGAAGTAGGCCTCCAGGATCAGCCGCTTGTCGTAGCGCGCCTCCATCAGCAGCGCGTAGAGGATCTCGTTGAACTTGCGGGTGTAGGTCTGTTCGCGGCCGATGCCCAGCAGGCCGCTACGCGCCAACTGTTGGGTGAGCGTGCTGGCGCCCTGGCGTGCCTCGCCCGAGCGCATGTTGATCCACGCAGCGCGCACGATGCCCGACACGTCGATGCCGTGGTGGCTGGCGAAGTCGCGGTCCTCCACGGCCTGCAGGCCCGTGACCAGCAACTCTGGCACCTCGTCCAGCTGGACCAGGCGGCGCTCTTCCTGCTTCTGCCCGTACAGGGTGGCGATGCGGGCAGGATCGAGTCGCAGCCGGGGCGGCGCATTCCTGCCGCCGGTCGCCTCCAGTTTGGTGACCCGTCCGCCGCCCAGGGTCAGCTGCGCCAGGCGCGGAGCAACCGGGCCATCAACGTCGTTGAACCCCCGACTGGAGATTTTCCAGCGCGCCTGATCGTGCTGGTAGGTGCCGGGGCGCAGGCCGTCACCGGGGTGGTACCCGGCGGCACGCAACTCGACCTCCAGCGTGGCGGCGTCCGTTGCCACTCCCGGCGCCAGCTCCAGCGGCCGGCCGTACACGCGCGTGGGCAGCTGCCAGCGCAACTGGTCAAAGCGCTGCCCGACCTCGTGGTTGAGGTAGAGCGAATACGGAATCAGGAAGCCCAGGCCCAGCCCGATGGTAGCCAGGATCGCCGTGGACAGCAGGCGCGGCCAGCGCGGCCCGGGCGAATCGCCCTCTTCAACATCGTCTTCGTCGTAATCGATTCGGGCCACGGCATGGGACAATGACAGGGCTGCGCCCTCACAGACCCGAGTCTAACGCAGCCGGCGCGGGCAGCCCGGCGGGTTGGCGCGGCCCGGTTCGATGCAGGTTCAGCGCCCGACCGGACGATGGCCGCAGGATTTGTCCTCATCATGGAGTTGCAAGATGCCGATATCGCGGGCCGAACTGCGGTTCCTGTTCGACCGTGGCAGCGGCCTGCTCCAGCGCGGCCTGACCAGCGTGCGCACCCGCGGCGTGCGGGCGTCGCTCCAACGCGCCATCGCGCAATTGCAACCGGTGCCACAAGCGCAGCTGGCACAGCTGTACCTGCCGCAGGCGTCCTCGACGGTCCCTGAGCGGGTCCCGACAAGCGCTCGCCCGCTTGCCAGCATCGTGGTTCCGGTGTTCAACCAGATCGAGCACACCCTAGGCTGCCTGCGCGCGCTGGCGGCGCATCCGCCTCGCGCGGAGATCGAGATCATCGTGGTCGACGATGGCAGCAGCGACGGCACCGCCGCGGCCCTGCCCGCTATCGAAGGGCTTCGCTACCAGGCCCGCGCCGGCAATGGTGGATTCATCGCGGCCTGCAACGATGGGGCAGCACTGGCTCGCGGCGAGTTTGTGGTGTTCCTCAACAACGACACCGTGCCGCAGCCCGGCTGGCTGGACAGCCTGCTGGACACCTTCGAGCAGTACCCCGACACCGGTCTTGCGGGCGCCCAGCTGGTTTACCCGGATGGCCGATTGCAGGAAGCGGGCGGAATCGTCTTCGCCGATGGCAGCGGCTGGAATTACGGGCGATTTGGTGCGCCCGATGCGCCGGCGCACGCGTTCGTACGCGAAGTGGACTATTGCTCGGGTGCAGCGCTGGCGATCCGCCGATCGCTGTTTACCCAGCTGGACGGTTTCGATGCGCGCTACTCACCGGCGTACTACGAAGACACCGACCTGGGGTTCGCGGTCCGCGACGCCGGCTGGAAGGTCCGCTATCAGCCGGCTGCAAGGGTCGTCCACCTGGAGGGCATCACCGCCGGCACGGACGTACGCCACGGGCCAAAGGCCTACCAGGTGCGCAACCAGGCGATATTCGCCGACAAGTGGGCAGCGGCGCTGGCGCTGCAGCCGGCAGCGGGTGCCGACGCGGATCAGGCCTCCAACCACCGCTGCCGTCACACCGTGTTGGTCATCGATGCGTTCAGCCCGCGACCGGACCGTGACTCGGCCTCGCTGCGCCTGCTCAACCTGATGCGGATGCTGCGCGAGGAAGGCGCCCACGTGGTGTTCGTCCCGGCCGACCGCGGCCATGCCGGTGATTACACGCGGGAGATGCAGCAGCTCGGCATCGAGGTCTGGTACAGGCCATTTTTGCAGCCGCTGCCGACCTGGCTACGCAAGCACGGCCCTCGCTTCGACAGCGTGCTGGTGTGCCGCCATTACGTGATGCGCGAGGTGCTGCCGCTGCTCCGCCGGCACGCGCCGCAGGCGCGGGTGATTTTGGACACGGTGGATCTGCACTACCTTCGCGAGCAGCGTGGCGCCGAACTGGCCAACGATCCGGCGCGCGCCCGCGCCGCGATGCGCACCCGGCGCAGCGAGCTGGACGTGATCGCCCGCAGCGATGCCACCTTCGTGGTCAGCGAGGTGGAGCGGGACCTGTTGGCCAACGAGCTGCCCGGGAGCCCGGTCAAGGTGCTGTCCAACCTGCACCGGATGGGCGGCGAGGGCCTGCCGTTTGAGCAGCGCCGCGACCTGATGTTCGTCGGTGGTTTCCGCCATCCGCCCAACGTCGATGCGGCGTGCTGGTTCGTCGACGAGGTGTGGCCGTTGCTGCGCGAGCAGGAGCCGGAGCTGCAGTTCCACTGCATCGGCGGCGATGTGCCGCCGGAGGTGCAGGCGTTGTCGACGCGGCCGGGGGTGGTCGTGCACGGCCACGTTCCCGACCTGACGCCGCTGCTGGCCGGGGTGCGCCTGACCGTCGCGCCGCTGCGCTACGGCGCCGGCGTCAAGGGCAAGGTGAACCAGCCGATGGCCCACGGCCAACCGGTGGTCGCGACCGCGTGCGCGATCGAGGGCATGCACCTGCGGCCGGGTGTGGACGTGCTGGTCGCCGATGACGCCGCGGGGTTCGCCGCCGCGGTGCTTCGTGTGTACCGGGAGCCCGGCCTGTGGCAGCAGCTCGCACGCAATGGTCGGGAGAATATCCAGCGCCATTTCTCGCTGGACGCCGGACGCGCGGTGGTGCGTCGCGTGCTGCTCGGACGTGGCTGACGCATCCACGCGCTAGCGCGGCGGCAGCGAGGCGCGCTCCAGCCGACGCGAAAATGCCTCCAACCCCTCGGCGGAGGGATCCAGCGAACGGGCCATGCCGAGCGCGCGCCGTGCCATCTGCAGGTCGCCGGCGCCCACGCGTTCGTCGCCCACCGCGATCCAGCGCAGCGCCAGCTGGCGACGGGACGCCTGCACGCTGTTCTCCTCACCTTCCAGCACGGCGTAGGCATCCAGGCATCCGCCTGCGGTGGCCAGTTGGTTGCGCCGCAGGGCCGTCACGAAGCACGCGTGCGCCGCGGGGCGCAGGCGTCGCGTCATCGCGATCACGTCCGGGTCATCGGCTGCGATCGCGCGGGCGGTGCGCAGCTTGTCGTAGGCGCTGTCGCCGGGCGGCGAGAGCAGGTCGCCGCGCGCCTCGGCAGCCGCGGCGGCCTTGAGCAGTTCGCGCACGCGCTTCTTCCGTTGCACCGGCGGCAGGCCACTTTCCAGTCGCGCCTGCAGCAAACGGGTCTGCGCCAGGTGCTCGTTGGCCTCGATCACCGCCGGAGCGTCCGGCGCGATGGCCGCGGCGGCGCCCAGCTCCTGTTGCGCTTCGCGGATCCGGAAATCGGCAGCGTGGCGCTGGCTCAGCGACGCGTGGGCATTGGCGACCCGCAAGCGACCGCGCGCGGCCGCCTCGTTGCCGGGCTGGATCGCGGCGACCATGTCGTAGCCCTCAAGCGCACGCTCCAGGCGCCCCCGCCGCAGGTCCGCGTCGGCTTTCTGCAGGCGCTGGTCGACCCGACCGGCCAACAGGGAGACCACGCGCGGCAGGTCGATATGGCCCGGGTCCAGCTCGCTTGCGCGCTCCACCATGGTCGCGGCAGCGAGCAGATCGCCGGCCTCGCCAGCCTGGCTCGCCCTCTGCAGCAGGTCCGACAGCGCATCCTCGCGCCCTTCCAGGGCACCCACGTCATTGGGCCGCAAGCCCAGCGCCTTCTGGTAGAGCGGGAGCGCCGCGTCACCGTCGCCGTCGAGCCGGCCCGCGGCGCGCGCGGCATCGGCGCGACGCACCAGTCGCTCGACGTCAACGGCGCTGTCGCGGGTGCGCTCCAGCCGGGTGGCGATTTCGTCGATGGCCGCCCGCGGCATGGCCAGTTCGCGTGCCAGTTGCAGCGAGGCGCGCGCGTCATCCAGCCTGCCGGCCTCGATTTGCGCTTCGGCACGAGCAAGCGCCACCTCGCCGACCTGCAGCAATCCGTCGCGGGTGTCGCCGCGATCCGGATCCAACGCCAGCGCGGCCTCGTAGAGCTCGCGGGCACCGCGGCCGTCAGACCGGCTCAGCTCGCCGGCCTGCAATGCACGGGCGGCGTCCGATTGCAGCTGCTGGATGCGGGTATCGGGCCAGATCGCCTCCGAGATCGGCTTGTGCCACCACAACAAAGCCGCGGCGAGGAGAGCGCCCAGGGCCAGCGAGCCCCATCGCCGCGCGCCACGGTCGCGCGGGTCAGCAGCGGCGCGCATGCTCCACTCCCGGCACGGCGCCCAGCTTGCCCAGCAGCTGCGTCAGCTGGTCGAAATCCTCGACCTTGACGCGCATGCGGATGCGCATCCGGTTGTGCTGCGAATCGCTGCGGATGCCGCCCATGTTGACGTTGGCCTGGGCGACGACGTTGGTCACTTCCTTGAGCAGCCACTTGCGGTCCACCGCCAGCACTTCGATGTCGACCTCGTAGCCGCCGCTGGCGCCCCACTCCACCGTGAGCACCCGGTCGGGATCCTTGTCGGCCAGACGTTGCAGCGTCGCGCAGCCTTGCCGGTGGACTGTCACCCCGCGCCCCCGGGTCAAGTAACCGGCGATCGGCTCCCCGGGCAGGGGCTGGCAGCAGCGCGCGGGCTGCACCAGCAGGTTGCCCAGGCCCTGCACCGTGAAGTCGCGCTGCTTGCCGGCCGATCGCCGCCGCGGGCGCTCCGGCGCGGGCGCGGCTCCGGTCGCTGCGGGAGCGCTCTGCGCGCGCTGATGATCCTGCAGCAAGCGGCCGACCTGATGCGGCCCAACGTCGCCGAGCGCCACCAGGACATACAGCTCACCGTCGCTGGCCAGGCTGAAACGCTCGCGCGCCGGCGCCAGGTCCGCACCCAGCAGGCCCATCCGGCGCAGTTCCTTGTCCAGCAACTCCCTGCCGGCGGTTTCGTTGCGCTCCCGGTCCAGGCGGTGGAACCAGTTGCGGACCCTCTCGCGCGAGCGGCTGCTGGCGAGGAAACCGTTGGCTTCGATCAGCCAGTCGCGCCGCGGCTCGCCCGTCTTGGCGGTCATGATCTCGACCCGGTCCCCGCTGTGCAAGCGGTGGTCCAGCGGCACGATCCGCCCGTCCACCTTCGCGCCACGGCAGCGGTGGCCGACCTCGGTATGCACCCGGTAGGCGAAATCCAGCGGGGTGGAGCCGGCCGGCAGGTCGATCACCTCGCCCTTGGGCGTCAGCACGTAGACGCGGTCCTCGACCAGCTCGGTGTCCAGCTCGCGGGCCAGCGCCGCATCGTCGCCAGCGCCCTCATCGGCCTGCTCCAGCAGCTTGCGCATCCAGGCGATCTTGCGGTCAAACGCCGCATCGCCGCCCGAACCCTCCTTGTAGCGCCAGTGCGCGGCCACGCCCAGTTCGGCCTGGCGGTGCATCTCCACGGTGCGGATCTGCACTTCCAGGGTCTTGCCTTCCGGCCCGATCACCGCCGTATGCAGGGAGCGGTAATCGTTGCGCTTGGGCCGGGCGATGTAGTCGTCGAACTCGCTGGGGATCGGCGTCCAAGTGGCGTGCACGACGCCCAGCGCGGCGTAACAGGCCGCCACGTCGTCCACCAGGATGCGCACCGCGCGCAGGTCGTAGAGTTCGCTGATCGGCGCCTGTTTGCGCTGCATCTTCTTCCAGATGCTGTAGATGTGCTTGGGCCGGCCGGCGATGTCGGCCGCAAGACCCTGCGCGTCCAGCGCCTCGCGCAGGGTCTGCTGGACCTGCTCGATGTAGCGCTCGCGGTCGCCGCGCTTCTCGTCCAGCAGGCGGGCGATCTGGCGGTAGGTATCGGGATGCAGGTAGCGGAAGGCGAGGTCCTCCAGCTCCCATTTCAGCTGCCAGATACCCAGCCGGTTGGCCAGTGGTGCGTGGATGTCGCGGGCCAGGGTCGCCAGCACGAGGCGGCGCTCCTCCGGCAGGCTGGCGGCCTGCTGCATCCGCGCCAGCTGGCGTGCCAGCAGGATCGGCACCACCCGCATGTCGCGGACGATCGCCAGCAACAGCCGGCGCAGGCCCTCGCTGCCACTGCGGCCCTGCTGCTCGGCGTGCAGGACCCACACCTGGGCGGAGGCGCGCTGGCCGTCCAGCAGGGTCGCGATGGATGGGTGTTCGGCCTCGAACTTCGGCCCCAGCGCGGCCAGCAACTGCGGGTAGGTGTGCAGGATCGCGGCGGCCAGGCTGTCGCTGTCGGCGTCCAGACGCTGCAACGCGCGCAACATGCCGCGGACGACGTCCGCCGGATCGCGCGGGTCTTCGGCGACGGCGGGCGATGTATCCGTTGCGTCCCGCAGGCGCTCCAGCAACGGCGCGGCAATGGCATCCGCCGGAGCCACGTCGAGCAGCGCGCGCAACGCATCGACCGGGCCGGCGTGCGGCCCTATGGCTGCCGTCGGACCGGCGGTGGCCGGGGAGGAGCGCGCGGGCGGCTTCATTGCAGTGTTTCGTATCGACCTGGAGGACTGACTACACTATCGACCAACCGTCTGCAGGAACAGCCCATGTACGCCATCCCCCGCGCGCCACGCCGTCTGCTTCCCCTGGTTTTCGCCACCGCGATGTTGATGGCCTCCGCCGCCATGGCGCAGGAACCGGCGCGCATCGAGCAGCAGATGACGCCCGAGCAGTTCCGCGCGGCCGGCCTGGACCGGCTGGACCCCGCGCAACTGGCCAACCTCAACGACTGGCTGAATCGCACCATGGACATCGAGGTGACCAAGGCCGCCAAAGCCGCCGAGGAGAAGGTCAACCGCTGGAACCTCGGATTTGGCGGCAGCGCCGCGCGCGAGCCGGTGGCGGCGCGGCTGAAGGGCGTGTTCAACGGGTTTGGCAAGGGGCGCAGCTTCGCCCTCGACAATGGCCAGGTCTGGCGCCAGACCGACGATTCCACCCTGTACGGCGTGAAGCTCGACAACCCGCAGATCCGGATCACCCCGAGCCTGGTCGGCACCGCCTGGTACATGCAGGTCGAGGGCTACGGCAGCCGGGCCAAGGTCGAGCGCGTCGAGTAAGCCTCACCCGCGCAGCCGGGCCAGCTGCGCGGCCAGTTTCTTGGCCGAGACGCCGCGTGTGCCCAGTTCCTGGGCGAACAGCGACACCCGCAACTCCTCCAGCTGCCAGCGCAGCGCCTGCCATCCGGATTGCTCCAGGTCACCCCGCGCGGCAGCCTCCGCCAGCGCATCGCTGAACGGCGTCAGCTCCAGCATTCGTGCCTGGTCGCGGGTGGGATCGCGCAGCGCGCGCTCGCCGCGCAAGGCCAGCGCCTTGAGGTAGCGCGGGTACTCCTTGAGCACGTCGGCCGGCACGTCGCGCAGGAAACCCGCCGGCGTCAGCGCGGCCAGTTGCGCGCGCATGTCGTCGAGATTGCCGCTGGCCCATCCCATCAGCGACGACTCCAGGCTGGCGCGGGCGTGCGAGACCGCGGTCAGGATCTCCTCGGCCTGCTGCAGGCGCCCCATGGCCTCGCCGAACAGGGCCTTGGCGACCTCGGCACGACGTGCCTCGAATGCCGCCGGATCGCGGATGCCGGCGACATCGTTGGCCACCAGGGCGGCGAAGGCGCCATCGACGAGATCCGCGCGCAGACGATCGCCTTCCGGCGGCGCCTGCGTGCGCGGGGCGGCGGCCTCGATCGCGGCGTACAGCAATCCCACCTTGGCCGACACCGGCAGCTGCTTGCGCGCCTGCTTGCGCGCATCACCCAGGGTCAGCCACAGAAGCCTGCGGACGCCGCCGGGATGCGCGCGATCGGCCTTCGCGCGGTCCGCGTGGACCTGCAGGGAGGCACTGTCGCCGTCATCGTGCAGCGCCGGGAACGCCGGCATCCCCGCGACCCCCGGAACGCTGGCCGGGATCGGCTCGTCGGGAAAGCGCACCAGGCCGCGCTGGCCCATGCCCTTGGCTGCGCGTGCGGCAAAGGCCCTGGCCGCGCGCTCGCCGAAGCGCGCACGAAGCTCCTGCAGGTCGCGCGACTCGGCCAGCACCACGTCGGCACCGCGCTGGCGCTCGTCCGCAGCGTCCAAAAGGCGCAGGTTGACGCGCAGGTGCGGCTCAAGGACCGACTCGTCGAGTTCACCGGCCTCAAGCGCGCTGCCGGTGACCTTGCCAAGGAAGCGCGCGAGCACCTCCGTCATCGGCGCGCCCTCTGGGTCGGGAAACGCTTCATGGAAGGCGCGGGCAAAATCCGGCGCGGGCACGTAGTTGCGCCGCTGCGCCTTGGGCAGGGCCCGGATCAGCGCGGTGGCCTTGTCTTCCACCAGCCCCGGCACCAGCCATCCCAAGCGCACCGGGTCCAACGCATTGAGCAGGTGCAGCGGCACTGACACGGTCATCCCGTCGTCGAGCGCGCCCGGCTCGAAGCGGTAGCTGACCGCCAATTGCACGCTGCCCAGCGCAATGGATGACGGGAAGCGGCGACCGTCGGTGCTGTCGCCGACCATCAGGTCATCCAGCGTCCACTCCAGCGCGGCTTTCTGCGGGGCGGGCAGGCGGGCGTACCAGGCATCCAGTGCCTGCGCGTTGTGGACATCGGGGGGCAGGCGCTGCAGGTACCACTCGGCCATCCACGCCTCATCGACCACCAGCCCGGCGCGACGCTGCTTGGCTTCCTCCTCCAGCGCCTTCTCCAGGGTGGCCAGGTTGCGTTGCAGGAACACGCTGCGGGTGTTGATCTCGCCGGTCACCAGGGCGTCGCGGGCGAAGATCACCCGACTCTCCTCCGGGTAGAGGGCTCCGTAATGAACCGGCCGCTTGGGTGCGAGCACCAGGCCGAACAGGCTGACCTGCTCGCTGCCCAGCACCTTGCCCTGCGAGCGCGCCCAGCGCGGATCGTGATGGCGGCGCGCAAGCAGGTGCGGCAATTCCTCAATGACCCAGTCCGGCTCGATCGCGGCGTTGGTCATCGCCCACAACTGGGCCGTATCCAGCAGCGTCGCCGACAACACCCACGGCGTCGGTCGCCGTGCCAGCGCCGATCCGGGAAACAGCTGGAAGCGGCGGCCGCGCGGGCCTTCGTAACCACCGGATTTGCGATCAACGACCTTGCGCTCGCCCGGCTTGGGCGTCGCCGCAGGCTGTGGCGCGTCGGCCGGTTTGATGCGGTGACCGATCTGGGTTGGCAGGCCGGCGATGAGGGCTCGGTGCAAGAGCGCATAGGCGCCCCGGCCCAGGCGTTCCGCTTCACCCTCAACTGTCGGCGCCACCTGGCCGTCACCAGCCGCTACCGGCTGATCAACCGGCGGGCGGCCGCCGCGGCGACGTCGCCTCGCGCGTGGCGCCGAAGTGGACGCTGGCACCGCGGTCTTGTCGTTGCGTCCGGTGCCGCCGGCGGCGACGGCCGACGCGCCCGGATCCCAGCCCAGTTCGACCGCCATCAACTTCAGCTGGCGGTGCAGTTCGCGCCATTCGCGCATGCGCAGGAAGCCGAGGAAGTGCTTCTCGCACCAGCGTCGGAGCTGCGACTGGGTGGACGCCTCATGCGCGTCCTGGTAGGCGTCCCAGAGCTTGAGGATGCCGGCGAACTCGGACGCCGGATCGGCGAACAGCGCATGCGCGGTGTCCGCCGCCGCGCGCTGGTCGGCCGGGCGCTCGCGCGGGTCCTGGATGCCCAGGAAGGAGGCAATCGCGAGCATCTCGCGCATGCAGCCGTGGGCGTTGGCGGCCACCAGCATCCGCGCCAGCTTCACGTCCACCGGCATGCGCGACATCAGCCGGCCGATCGCGGTCAGCTTGCGCTTCTCATCGACCGCGCCCAGCTCGGCCAGTTGCTGCCAGCCGTCGGCAATCGCGCGGGTATCGGGTGGCTCCAGGAACGGGAACTGCTCGATGTCGCCCAGGCCCAGCGACAGCATGCGCAGGATCACGCCGGCCAGCGCGGCGCGGTGGATCTCCGGGTCGGTGTATTCCGGGCGCGACTCGAAGTCCGCCTCGCTGTAGAGCCGGTAGCAGATGCCGTCCGACACCCGCCCGCAACGACCCTTGCGCTGGTTGGCGCTGGCCTGGCTGATCGGCTCGATGTGCAGCCGGTCCAGTTTGCTGCGCGGGCTGTAGCGCTTGACCCTTGCCAGCCCCGGATCGACCACGTAGCCGATCCGCGGCACGGTCAGCGAGGTCTCGGCGACGTTGGTGGCCAGCACGATCCGGCGCTGGGTGCCGGGCTTGAACACCCGGTCCTGGTCGCGCACCGACAGCCGCGCGTACAGCGGCAGCACCTCGGTGTGGCGGTATTTGCGCGCCTCCAGCGCCCGGTGGGCGTCGCGGATCTCGCGCTCGCCGGGCAGGAAGACCAGCACGTCGCCGCGCGGATCCTCGCGGCTGATCTCATCGCAGGCGGCGACAATGCCGTCATTGATCGTGCGCTCGCCGTCGCCCGCCGCGGCACCATCCCCGGTCTCGCCGCCGCCTTCCAGCGGACGGTAACGCACCGCCACCGGATAGCCGCGGCCTTCGACATCGACCACCGGCGCGTTGTCGAAATGCGCCGAGAAGCGCGCGGTGTCGATCGTCGCCGAGGTCACGATGACCTTCAGGTCCGGCCGCTTGCGCAGCAGCTGCTTGAGATACCCCAGCAGGAAGTCGATGTTGAGGCTGCGCTCATGCGCCTCGTCGATCAGGATCGTGTCGTAGCGCGACAGCCAGCGATCCGACTGGATCTCCGCCAGCAGGATGCCGTCGGTCATGAACTTGATCGCGGTGTCGTCGCCGACGTTCTCGCTGAAGCGGACCTGGAAGCCGACAGTGGTCCCCAGCGGCGTGTTGAGTTCTTCGGCGACGCGCTTGGCCACCGCGCGCGCGGCAATCCGTCGCGGCTGGGTGCACCCGATCATGCCCGCCGCCCCGCGCCCTGCCGCCAGACACAGCTTGGGCAACTGGGTGGTCTTGCCCGAGCCCGTCTCGCCGGCGACCACGATTACCTGGTGTTTGCCGATCAGCTCGACGATGCGCTCGGCCTGGCCGGCAATCGGCAGAGACGGGTCGACCGGTGCGCGCGGCAGGGTTGCAGCCCGCGCCTCGCGGCGGGCGATCGAGTCCTTCAGCGCATCCTCAAAACGCGCCTGCAGCGCCGCATCGGCCGGGGCATTGCGCCAGCGCGACCACAGGCCGTGCAAGCGCCCGCGATCCCGGGTCAGCGCGGCGTCGATGTTGCGACGCGCGGCATCGAGCCCTGCGGCCGCCGGGCTGCGGGGTCGTGACGCGGCGTTGCCATGGGAGTTGCTAGGGTTCATCGGGTTGATTCAAAGAAACAGCACAGTGGGGTGTCACGCGACGCGCCATTGTCATCGCACTGATCGATCAAAGGAGAACCTCAGTGGCCAAGTCCGCACCGGTTGCAACGAAGAAGACCCCCGATTCCGCCATCAAGGCCAAGAGCGCGAGCAAGCGGCCCAGTCCGGTCGCATCCCCGGCGAAGGGCTCAGGCGCCCCACCGGTGGATATCGGGATGAGCAGCACCGATCGCAAGAACGTCGCCGACGGCCTGTCCCACTTCCTCGCCGACGCCTACACGCTGTACCTGAAGACGCACAACTTCCACTGGAACGTCACCGGTCCGATGTTCAACACCTTGCACGTGATGTTCGAGACCCAGTACTCCGAGCAGTGGGTGGCGCTGGACGAGATCGCCGAGCGCATCCGCGCGCTGGGCTTCAATGCACCGGGTTCCTACGCCGAGTTCACCAAGCTCTCCTCGATCCGCGAGGAACCCGGCTTGGCCGATACCGCCGACTGGCGCGAGATGGTACGCCAGCTCACCGTCGGCAACGAGGCGGTCTGCCGCACGGCACGCTCGGTGCTCTCCACCGCCGATGACGCCAGCGACGATCCGACCGTCGATCTGCTGACCCAGCGCCTGCATACCCACGAGAAGTACGCCTGGATGCTGCGCTCGCTGCTGCAGTAGGCGCAGCACTGGAAGACCAGCCCCTGGCCGCACTGGAAGCGTCCGGGGGCATTTTTTATGGTTTCTTCCCTCATCGGGGAGGAAAGTGCGGCACCTGCTGGGTGGCCTGAGCGGCTGGGCACCGGGAGTGGATGCCCTTGGTGCGAATGTCCCCCGGCACCGATGAGGCCGGTGCCTCCTCCTTTATTTCGCGCCAAGGGCATCCACTCCCGTCTTTGAAGCATCGCGATGGTTCCCGGCGCTGCCGACACCTGCGTGTGTGGCCTGCAGACCTTCGGGGCGAAATAAAGGAGGAGGCACCGCCGCAGGCGGGGCCGGAGGACATTCGCCCCGAAGGTCTGCAGGCCGCGCTCGAGCGGTCAGCGCGAGACTGCCACTTGCTACCCTGTGCGCCATGAACGACGCCGCCCTCGACCTGCTCCGCACCACCTTTGGACACCCCGATTTCCGCGGCGAGCAGGCCGCGATCATTGACTGCCTGGTCAAGGGCGACGACGCCCTGGTGCTGATGCCGACCGGCGGCGGCAAGTCGCTGTGCTACCAGCTGCCGGCGATGCTGCGCGAGGGCTGCGGGATCGTGGTCTCGCCGCTGATAGCGCTGATGCAGGACCAGGTCGAAGCGCTGCTCCAGCTCGGCGTGCGCGCCGCCTACCTCAACTCGACCCTGGACGCGGCCACCGCTGCCGACGTGGAGCGTCGCTTGCTCGACGGCGAGTTGGACCTGCTCTACGTCGCTCCCGAGCGCTTGCTGTCAGGGCGCTGCATGAACCTGATCGACCGCGCCCATGCCGGCGGCGGCATCGCCCTGTTCGCCATTGATGAGGCGCATTGCGTCTCCCAGTGGGGGCACGATTTCCGCCGCGAGTACCGCGAGCTGACCGTGCTCCACGAGCGCTGGCCCGACGTGCCGCGCATCGCCCTGACCGCCACCGCCGACGAGCCGACCCGGTTGGAGATCGCCGAGCGCCTGGCGCTCGAGGATGCACGCCAGTTCGTCAGCTCCTTCGACCGTCCCAACATCCGCTACCGGGTGGCGCAGAAGGATGGCAGCGGCCAGCGCGCCCTACTCGACTTCCTTGCCGGCCACCGCGGCGAGAGCGGCATCGTCTATGCCTTCTCGCGCAAGCGCGTGGAGAAAACCGCCGAACTGCTGTGCGAGGCCGGCGTCAACGCGCTCGCCTACCACGCCGGAATGCCGACCGAGGTCCGTGCGGCCAACCAGCGCCGCTTCCTGCAGGAGGACGGCATCGTGATGGTCGCCACGATCGCCTTCGGCATGGGCATCGACAAGCCGGACGTGCGCTTCGTCGCCCACGTCGACCTGCCAAAGTCGGTCGAGGGCTACTACCAGGAGACCGGCCGCGCCGGTCGCGATGGCGAGCCCGCCGAGGCCTGGCTCAATTACGGGCTGGGCGACGTGGTCAACCTGAGCATGCTGATCAAGCAGGGCGATGCCAGCGAGGAGCGCAAGCTGCTGGAGCTGCGCAAGCTCGACGCGCTGCTGGGCTACTGCGAGTCCACCCAGTGCCGGCGACAGGCCCTGCTGGGCTGGTTCGCCGAGGAGCATCCCGGCAACTGCGGCAATTGCGACAACTGCCTGCAGCCGCCGGAAAGCTGGGACGGCACCGAGGTCGCGCGCAAGGCGCTGTCGTGCGTGTTCCGCACTGGCCAGCGGTTCGGCGCGGGGCACGTCATCGATGTGCTGCGCGGCGTGCCAACCGACAAGGTCGCCCAGCACGGCCACGAGAAACTGAGCACCTGGGGCATCGGCACCCATCTGGACACGCGCCAGTGGAGCAGCGTGTTCCGCCAGCTGGTCGCATCCGGCCTGCTGGCGGCCAATCACGAGCGCCACGGCGCCCTGTACCTGACCAGCAAGGCCGGCCCTGTGCTGAAGGGCGAACAGACCCTGCGCCTGCGCCGCGATGCGCCCAAGCCGGCCGGCCGACGCGGACGCACGGGCTCCGCGCCGCCGCCGATGGACCTGGCGCCCGAGGCGGCCAGCCGTTTCCGCTCCCTGCGCGGCTGGCGCGCGGAACTGGCGAAAGAACAGAACGTGCCTGCGTACGTCATCTTCCACGACGCGACCCTGCGCGAGATCGCGGAAAGCGACCCGGCCGACCTGGAGGAGCTGGGCCGTATCGCCGGTATCGGCACCAGCAAGCTGGAGCGTTACGGCGAGGCGGTGCTGCAGCAACTATTGGACTGCGACGTGGCCTGAGGACGGGCCGCGCGAGATGCGTCCGCGTCGACCTCTGAAATGGTGGGCCGTGATGGATTCGAACCATCGACCAGCGGATTAAAAGTCCGATGCTCTACCGACTGAGCTAACGGCCCACAGTCCCGGCGTTGCGCCGGGGGCGTGAATTCTAACGCAAGTACGCGGAGCTGTGCGGCGACACCGGATCCGAAAGTGAATCCTTGGCGCTGCGCTTCAGACGTAGCGTGTCGGGTCGGCGATGCCCGCAGCGGCAAACCCGTCCGCGCGCAGGCGGCACGCGTCGCAGTGGCCACACGCGCGGCCGGCATCATCGGCCAGGTAACACGACACGGTGGCGGCGAAATCAACTCCCAGCCGCACGCCCTCGCGGGCAATGTCCGCCTTGCTGAGGTGCTGCAGCGGCGCGTGCACGCGGATACCGACGCCTTCCACGCCGGTTTTGGTCGCAAGATTGGCGAGCCGCTCGAACGCGCTGATGAACTCGGGGCGGCAATCCGGATAGCCCGAATAGTCCACTGCGTTGACCCCGCAGAACAGGTCGGCCGAACCCAGAACCTCCGCCCAGCCCAGCGCCACCGAGAGCATGATGGTGTTGCGCGCCGGCACGTAGGTCACCGGAATGGCCTCGTCGCCCGCGACCTCGTCCAGCGGCACGTCGATGTCGTCGGTCAGCGCCGACCCGCCGATGCTGCGCAGATCGATGCGCACGGTCTTGTGGGCGATCGCCCCCTGCTGTGCCGCCACGCGCGCCGCGGCCTCGAGCTCCGACGTATGGCGCTGACCGTAGTCCACGCTCAGCGCGTACGGCGCGAAGCCCTGCTCGCGCGCCATGGCGATGACCACCGCCGAGTCCATGCCGCCGGAGACCAGGACCACCGCTTTTTTCTTGTCCGATGACCCGTGCATGTCAGCGCCCCGGCTCGTCATCCCAGAGGATCTTGTGCAACTGGAGCTGGAAGCGGACCGGCAGCCGGTCGGCGACGATCCAGTCCGCCAGATCGCGCGCACTGACCTGGTTGAAGCTGGGCGAGAACATGACGTCGCAAATCGCGGTCAATCCATGCTCCTCGACCACGCCGCGCGCCCAGTCGTAGTCCTCGCGCGAGCAGATCACGAACTTGACCTGGTCGTTGGCCGTCAGCTCGCCGATGTTGCTCCACAGGTTGCGCGCGACCTCCGCGGATCCGGGCGTCTTCAGGTCAAGCACGCGGGACACGCGTGTATCGACCGGACCAATGTCGATCGAGCCGGAGGTTTCCAGTGACACCTCGTAACCGGCATCGCACAGGCGCTTCAGCAGTCCGATGCAACGCTTCTGCGCGAGTGGTTCACCGCCGGTGACACAGACGTGGCGCACGCCATGCCGCGCAACCTCGGCCAGGATCGCGTCGGACTCCCACCACTGCCCGCCATGAAACGCATACGCGGTGTCGCAGTATTGGCAGCGCAGCGGGCAACCGGTCAGGCGCACGAACACGGTCGGCCAGCCGATGCTGCGCGACTCGCCCTGCAGGGACAGGAAAATCTCGGTCAGGCGCAGGCGGTCGGGCGCGGCCACGCCCGGTTCTGAAGCAACAGGATTCATGCGCCCATTTTAGCCGACCCGGCGGGCCGGCGGGCCGGCTTGCCTAGCGCAGGCGACCGAGCTGGATCGCGCCGAGCCGATCGGTGGCGATGCGCGCCGCGTCGCTGCCGGCAAATCGTGTCGTGACTTCGGTCAGGGTGCGCTCGGCAGCTCCCTCATCACCCTGCCCCTGCTGGGCCAGGCCGACCTTCAGCAATGCACCGGGCGCCTTGTCGTGGGTCGGATAGCGATCCAGCAGGGTCTTGAACTGGGTCACGGCCAACTTGTAGTTCTGGGTGACGTAGTAGCTCTCGCCCAGCCAGTACAGCGCGTTGGGCGCGTAGACACCTTCCGGATAGTGACCCAGGAAGGAGTGGAACAGGCGCGCGGACTCGGCGTATTCGCCGTTCTTCAACGCGTTGAAAGCGGTTTCGTAGGCCTCGCGCTCGTCGGCACCCATCGCCAGCGTCCCGGCATCGCCGTGCACACTGGGGGCCCGCTCGGCGACAGGCTTTGCGGGCGTTGTTGATGGTGCACCGGAGCCGACCGCCGCCGCAGGCCGCGGTGCCGCGCCGCCGCCTTCCAGTTCCTCCAGGCGCTGGTCCATATCCAGGAACTGCGCGCGACTGTTGTCCTTGAGTTGCCCCAGCGAGTGATTGAGCTCCTCGACCTGGGAGCGCAACGACGTGACCTCCTCCTTGAGCATGTTCACCTGCCGCAGCAGGTCGACGGTCGCATCATTGTTGCCGGCCTGCTGTTCCAGCACGCCGACCCGTTCGGCCAGGCTCATGCGCTGGGCAGAAGCAGGTGCGGCGGCCACCAGGGCCGCCGCTGCAATGAGCGATGTCGCAATTGCAATGGACAATTTGCGCATCATCATCGGACCCTTTTACTTGGCGGTGTAGATGATCTCGACGCGACGGTTCTTGGCCCAGCAATCTTCGTTGGACGCCGTGCACACCGGACGCTCTTCACCGTAGCTGACCACGTTCTGCTGGCCGCCCGAACCACCGTTGGCCTGGATCGCGGAGGAGACCGAGTTGCCGCGGCGCTCGCCCAGGCCCATGTTGTACTCGCGGCTGCCGCGCTCGTCGGCGTGGCCTTCCAGGGTCATGCGCGAGGACGGACGATCACGAAGGTACTTGGCGTGGCAACCGACCAGTGCCTGGAACTCCGGACGCAGGGCGTCGCGGTCCAGGTCGAAGTAGACCACCCGCTGGCGCAGGCAGGAGTCGGTGTCCAGGTCGTTGGGACCGTACACGCCGGCAGCGGTGCCCGGGGTGGTCTGCGCACCGGGAGCGGTGGTACCGGTATCGACCGGCGGCGCTTCCTTGACCTTCTTGGAGCAGCCGATGGCGGCGGCGCAGAGCAGCGCGACCATCAGGACACGGGTGGTGTTGTTCATTGTTGTTTCCTCGTCTTGGCGAAATGGAAGGGTGGAACGACGGATTGGAGCAACGGGCAGGAACGGTGCAACAGGTGCTGCGACGCCAGCGACGTCCTCTGATCAGGAGGACCTCACTGTGGTTTTCGGTATGGACCCCAGGCCGGCTCACGCACATCGCCATCGGCCAGCACCAGGCGCTGACGCACCCGGCCATCGGACGACACCGCGTACAGCACGCCCCGTGTGCCTTCCCGCGCAGCATAAATGATCATCGCGCCATTAGGTGCGAAATCCGGCGACTCATCCAGCGAGCCCGGCGAGAGCGTGCTCCAGCGCGGCGAACCCAGGCTGGAATCGGCCATGGCGATGCGGTAGGTGTTGCCTGCGCCCTGCGCGGTGGCGAGCTTCTTGCCGTCAAAGGACAGCGAGGGACTCGCGTTGTAGCTGCCCTGGAACGTCACCCGGCTGGCACTGCCGCCTCCGGCAGACACCTTGTAGATCTGCGGATTGCCACCGCGGTCGGAAGTGAAATAGATCTCGCTGCCGTCCGCGCTCCACTCCGGCTCGGTGTCGATGCCAAAGTGGTTGGTCAGCTGGTTCAGTGCCTTGCTGCCCAGATCCATCACGTAGATTTCCGGGTTGCCGCTGCGCGACAGGGTGAGCGCCAACCGGCGGCCATCCGGGGAGAAGGCCGGAGCACTGTTGATGCCGCGGAACTTGGACACCACCTCGCGGCTGCCGGTGCTGATGTTCTGGATGTAGATCGCCGAGTTGCCGCTCTCGAAGCTGACGTAGGCCAGGCGGTTGCCGTCCGGGCTCCAGCTGGGCGAGAGCAGCGGTTCGGGTGAGCTGACCACGGTCTGCGGGTTGTAGCCGTCCGAGTCGGCGACCATCAGCGAGTAGCTGGTGGAACGGCCCAGGCCCTTGGCGGTGATGTAGGCAATGCGGGTGAAGAATGCGCCCGGCACGCCAAGGATCTTCTCGTAGACGGCATCGGCGATCTGGTGCGACACGTCGCGCATCGCAGTGCCGCGCGCGGTCATCGCAAAGCCGAGCAGGCGCTGCTGGCTGGCGACGTCGAACAGTTCGTACTCCACCCGGTAGCCGCCGCTGGCGTCCACCACGCGGCCGACCAGCAGGTAGTCCTGGTTGAGCGCGCGCCAGGTCGGGTAATTGACCTCGCTGCCGCGGGTCGGACGCTCGACCAGGTCGGCCTCGCGCAGGGTACGGAACTGGCCCGACCGGTTGAGGTCGGCGGCGATCACGGCTGCCACGTCGGTTTCCGGCGCGGTGCCACTGCCCTGATAGGGCATCGGCACGATGGCGATGGGCAAGGCCGACGCGCTGCCGCCGACGATATCGAGCTCCAGGCCGCGCTGCTGCGCCATCGTTGAGAAAGGCAGCACGAGCAGGAAAGCCAGGATCGCGAACAGCGCGGGCAGTCTTGGGGTGATTCGTTTCATTCGGCAAGTCCCGTGGTGAGGCAGAAGGTGTACCAGCATCCGTGTGAACGCTTTCTCAAAGCTGAACACGCAGACGCGGCCAAGCGCGCGGAAACTAGCGGTCCGCGGCTTCGAAATTTAGGGTCAGGGTGCGCGCAAACACCGACTCGAAGCCGCTGTAGGGCAGCGGTTGCGCCTTCAGGACAGCGGCCTCGATCGAGCGCCGGCCCTGTTCATCGTAGGCGCACGGGGAGGACACGCTGGCGCTAGTCACCTCGCCGCCGCGCAGCTGCTTGATGACGATCGTGCACTTGGATCCCAGCGGCACGGTCTCCGGGCGGGTCCATTTGGAAACGATCGCCTGCCGCAGCGCCGCCGCGTACTGCGCCTCCAGCCCGGTGTCGCGGCCGTTGTTGCCCGGCGGCGGGCTGGCGTCGGACGCGCCGCTACTCTCGGAGCTGCGGTTGGACGCACGCGCCTGCGCGTCGGCAACCTGCTTGAGTCTCTGCTCGGCGAGTTTGATCTCGCGCTCGGCCTCGGCGCGCTTGCGCTGTATCTCGGCGAGCTTCTTCTCGCGTTCCTCGGTTTCTTTGGCTTCCTTGGCCTGCTCGGCCAGGCGGCGCTTGCGCTCGGCCTCCTGCTGGCGCTCGCGCTCGGTCAGGTCCACCTGCGCCTGGCGGCGCTTTTCTTCCTGCAGCTTCTTCTCGTCGGACGGCGTCGGGGTCGGCGTGGCGACCACTTCGGCCTGCTCGGTGGTGTCGGGCTTGGGGATGAAGTCCTGCGGCTGCGATTGCGGCGGGGTCGGCGAATCCTCCGGGACCGGCGATGGCAGCGGCTGCGGTTGCGGGGTGGGCCCCGGTGGCGGCGCGACCGGCTCCTCGACGGGCTCATCGACCGGTTCGGGCAGCGGCGGCACCTGCTCGGGGCGGTCGTCAAGCACGCGCTGCATGGCCGCCGACAGCGCGTTGGCATCCACCAGGTCGGCTTCCACCGGCGCACCGGCGGCCGACTGCGGCGCAGCGCTGCGCGTCCAGAGCATGCCGGCGAACATCAGGGCAAACAGGACCACGTGCAGGATGATCGCCAGCACGATGGCCTGTTGCGTATCGGCGCGCGTTTCCCTCACTTGGGCGGAGTCTCCGCCTGCCGGGTCAGCAGCGAGACGCGCGGCACGTTGGCCGACTGCAGCAGGGCCATCGCGTTGAGCACCACCTCGTAGTTCGCCAGCCGGTCACCGGCGACGTACACCGGCACGTCGGGATTGTTGTTGACGAAGGCGGCGACGCGGGCGGTGAGTTCCTGCGCCTGCATGGCTTCCTGCGGCGCGCCCTGCAGGGTCAGGAAGTAGTTGCCTTCGGCGTCCACGCTGACCACCACGGGCTCCTGCTTCTGGGCCAGGCTCTTGGCATTGGAACGCGGCAGTTCCACGCCGACACCCAGATTCATCAGCGGCGCGGTGACCATGAAGATGATCAGCAGCACCAGCATCACGTCGATGTAGGGGACCACGTTGATCTCGGCCTTGAGCTGGCGCTTGCGGCGTCGTCGGTAGGGGGCGGACATAGGGGGTTTCCGGGTTCTTGGGGCGGCGGAAGGTCAGGACCGGCGGGGGCGCGCAGGGGTGCGGCGCGCGCCGTCGATCACTCCTGCGGCACCTGGCGCTCCAGGATCGACGAGAACTCCTCGGAGAACGCGTCGTAACGCACGGCGATGCGCTCGACCTTGGTCGCGAATCGGTTGTACGCCCACACCGCCGGGATCGCCGCGAACAGGCCCATCGCGGTCGCGATCAGGGCCTCGGAAATGCCCGGGGCGACGCTGGCGATGGTCGCCTCGGTGACGTTGGCCAGGCCCTGGAACGAGATCATGATCCCCCACACGGTGCCGAACAGGCCGACGTAGGGCGCGATCGAGCCGACGTTGGCGAGGAACTCCAGGTTGCGCTCCAGGCCGTCCAGCTCGCGCGCGCTGGCCACGCGCATGCCGCGCTGCGCGGTTTCCAGCTGCATGCGCGTATCGGCGACCCGCCGCTGGCGGGAGAACTCGCGGAAGCCGCTTTCGAAGATCGACTCCATGCCGCCGGTGTCACGGTTGCGGCTGGTCGCGCCGGCGTAGAGCTTGCTCAGTTCGGTCCCCGACCAGAAGCGCTCCTCGAAGGTCTCGGCCTCGCGCTCGGCGCGGCTGAGCACCTTGGTCTTGCGGAAGATGATCACCCAGGAGGCGATCGAGGCGCCCAGCAGCAGCACCATCACCAGCTGCACCGGCAGGGAGGCATGCAGGATCAGCTGCAGGATATCCAGGCCGCCGTCGCTGGTGATCGCCGGCGGCAGCGTCGCGGCCAGGTTGGTGCTCGCGTTGGCGGCCTCCTCGGGCAGGGGTTCGACGGCGGTGGCGGCCTGCATCAGGCTCAGCATTGGGGTCATGCCTGGATCTCCGGTGCCCGGTGCGGGGCGAAATGGCTGTGCGTTGAGTTGGGAGTAAAAGCGTGTCTGTACATCTGTCGCGGAATTTCCGGGCAGTCAGCCTGCCGGAACCTGTTGCGCCTGCAACGCCTCCAGCAGTGGCGAGGGGATCGCCCGTGGCCGGAAGCCGCCGGCATCCAGCGCGGCGATCCGTACCCGCGCGGTCAGCAGCAGGCGACCGTCGCAACGCACGTCCTGCACGAACACCGCGCTGGCGCGCCGGCACTCGTGCAGGACCACGCCGACCTGCAGCACATCGTCCAGCCGCGCCGGCTTGAGGAAGTCCATCTCCATCGCCCGGACCGCGAACACCAGACCATGTTCATGGCGCAGGAGTTCCTGGCCGTAGCCCTGCTCGCGCATCCACTCGCTGCGCGCGCGCTCCAGGAACGCAACGTAGCGGGCGTGGTAGACCACCCCACCAGCGTCGGTATCTTCCCAGTAAACCCGGACGGGAAGGCTGAACGCAGGCATAGCGGAGGGTTCCGGGGGCGTCATCGCGAACGGCCGCCTACTGCCGCGGCGAGCCGGGGATGGCATCCCCGGCAACCGGATCGTCAAACAGCTCGCCGACCGGCGAGCGCGAGGTCAGGCCGATGTGCCGGTAGGCCTTGGGTGATGCGATGCGGCCGCGGGCGGTGCGGATCAGGTAGCCCTGCTGGATCAGATAGGGCTCGATGACGTCCTCCAGCGTGCCGCGCTCTTCGCTGAGCGCGGCGGCAAGCGACTCCACCCCGACCGGGCCGCCGTCGAAGGACTGGATGATGGTGCGCAGCAGGCGACGGTCCAGTTCGTCGAAACCTTCCGGGTCGACCTTGAGCATCTCCATCGCGGCGATCGCGGTGGCGTGGTCGATGATGCCGCCGGCGCGGACCTGGGCGAAGTCGCGCACGCGCCGCAGCAGCCGGTTGGCGATGCGCGGCGTGCCGCGCGAACGCCGGGCGATCTCCGCCGCGCCTTCGGGCGCGCAGGCGATATCGAGGATGCCCGCGGAGCGGCGCACGATCCGGGTCAGCTCCTCGACGCTGTAGAACTCCAGCCGCTGGACGATGCCGAAGCGGTCGCGCAGCGGCGCGGTCAGCAGGCCCGCTCGGGTGGTCGCGCCGATCAGGGTGAACGGCGGCAGGTCGAGCTTGATCGAGCGCGCAGCGGGACCCTCGCCGATCATGATGTCGAGCTGGTAGTCCTCCATCGCCGGGTAGAGGACCTCCTCGATCGCCGGCGACAGGCGGTGGATCTCATCGACGAACAGCACGTCGAACGGTTGCAGGTTGGTCAGCAGCGCGGCCAGGTCGCCGGCCTTCTCGATGACCGGGCCGGAGGTCTGGCGCAGGCCGACGCCCAGCTCGTTGGCGATCACGTGGCTCAGGGTGGTCTTGCCCAGCCCGGGCGGTCCGAAGATCAGCACGTGGTCGAGCGCCTCGCCGCGTCCCTTGGCCGCCTCGATGTAGATCTTCATCTGCTCGCGGACGGGCACCTGGCCCAGGTATTCGTCCAGCCTCCGGGGCCGGATCGAGGTTTCCAGCGCTTCGTCATCGAAGGTGGCGTCTGCAGCGATGATGCGGTCCTCGTTCATCGCGCTATGGTCGCATGGCGCACGATGCCGGGCAGCGGCCGCGCCCGCATTGGAAGATGTCGCAACGGTTCACGCCACGACCGCATCAGATCTCCACCTGCGATCCGAGCTCGACCAGGCGGTTGCCGGGGATGCGGAAGAAGCCGGTCGCCGGCGCGGCATTGCGGTGCATGAAGGCGAACAGCTTGTCGCGCCAGACCGGCATGCCACCGCGCGCCGCGGCCACAACCGTCTCGTGGCTGGCGAAGTACGTGGTTTCCATGGGATCGAAGGCGATGCCGTCCTGGTCGCAGGAGCGCATCAGCGCCAGCGGCACGTCCGGGGTTTCCATGAAACCGAAACGCACCACCACGCGATAGAAGTCATCCCCGATGGCATCGATCTGCAGGCGCCGCTCGCTGGGGGCGTAGGGGACCTTCAGGGTATCGACGGTCAGGAACACGTTGCGCTCGTGCAGCACCTTGTTGTGCTTGAGGTTGTGCAGCAGGGCGTGCGGCACCACGCCCTTCTCGGCGGTGAGGAACACCGCCGTGCCCGGCACCCGCACCGGAGGCGCCAGCATCAGGCCGGGCAGGAAGCTCTCCAGCTGGATGCCGCCCTTCTGCATTTCCTCGCGCAGCAACTCGCGTCCCCGGCGCCAGGTGCGCAGCAGGGTGAACAACACGACGCCGACGGCGAGCGGGAACCAGCCGCCCTGCATGATCTTGGCGCCGTTGGCGATCACGAAACCGATGTCGCCGATGATGAACACCACGCACAGCGGCAATACCCAGCGGCGCAGGTGCTTCCAGGTGGCCTGGGCGACGATCGCCAGCAGCAGGGTGTCGATCAGCATCGTGCCTGACACCGATACGCCGTAGGCGGTCGCCAGCGAGGAAGAGTTGCCGAACGCCAGCACCAGCGCGATCACCACCACCATCATTCCCCAGTTGACCGCGGGGATGTAGATCTGGCCGATGGTGTCGCGCGAGGTGTGCTTGGTGTGCATGCGCGGGATGTAACCCAGCTGCATGGCCTGGCGGGTGACCGAGAAGGCGCCGGTGATCACCGATTGCGAGGCGATCACCGTGGCGGCGGTCGCCAGCACCACCATCGGCATCCGCGCCCACTCGGGCACGCCGACGTAGAACGGGTTGCGGATCGCGGCCGGGTCCTCCAGCACCAGCGCCCCTTGCCCCAGGTAGTTCAGGACCAGCGCCGGCAGAACGAAGTAGTACCAGGCGTAGCGGATCGGCTTGGCGCCAAAGTGGCCCATGTCGGTGTAGATCGCCTCGCCGCCGGTCACCGCCAGCACCACCGCGCCAAGGATGAAGATGCCGTGCCACTGGTGGACGAGGAAGAACTCCACCGCCCACATCGGATTGAGCGCGTGCAGCACCTGCGGCGCATGGGTGATGTTGAGCACGCCCAGCGCGGCCAGCGAGAGGAACCATGTACCGGTGATCGGCCCGAACACCTTGCCCATCCGGTGGCTGCCAAAGCGCTGGCTGGCAAACAGCGCGACCAGCACCACGACCGTCAGCGGCACCACCCACGCGCCCAGCTCCGGGGCGACGACCTCCAGTCCTTCCAGGGCCGAGAGCACCGAGATGGCCGGTGTGATGACCCCGTCGCCGAAGAACAGCGCCGCGCCGAACACGCCCAGGATGCCGACGCCGTATGCGGACTTGGACCCCTTGGGCAGGGTGCGCTGGGCAAGCGCCATCAGCGCCATGATGCCGCCCTCGCCCTCGTTGTCGGCGCGCATGATGATGGTCACGTACTTCACCGTGACCACCAGCATCAGCGCCCAGAACACCAGCGAGAGGATGCCCAGCACGGTGTCGTGGTTGGCGGTCAGCCCGTAGTGCGGACTGAAGGCTTCGCGCAGGGTGTACAGCGGACTGGTGCCGATGTCGCCGAAGACGACGCCGATGGCACCCATCATGAGACCGGCCAGGCCCACCTGGCCATGGCCGGCAGCGTCGGCGCGGGCGCCGGTGCCCGCGGGGGGAATCTTGGGTGTCGACATGGGGCAGTGGGTCAGCGGCGAAAACGGGTGAGCGGCACGCTCAACGAAGCGCGGACTGTAACGCCTTGCGGATGATGGCGGCGGCGTCATCGGCCGCGCCGGGGGAAGCGTCACGCACCATACGCGCAGCTTCGGCCGGTTTGTAGCCCAGTTGCTGCAGGGCAATGACCGCCTCGCTCTGCGGATCGCGCGGGATGTCGGACGGCGACAGGATCACGCCCTCCCCGCCCATGTCGCCGGCGCGGTCGCGCAGCTCGACGACCATGCGCTCGGCGGTCTTCTTGCCGATACCGGGGATGCGGCACAACGCGGCCACGTCGCTGGCCTGCACGGTGCGGACGAAATCGTCGACGCTGATGCCCGACAGGATCGCCAGCGCGATCTTCGCGCCGATCCCCTTGACCTTCTGCACCTCGCGGAACAGCTGGCGCTCGGAATCGCGCAGGAAGCCGTACAGCGACACGCTGTCCTCCTTCTGCGCGTAGTGGGTGAACAGCGAGACTTCCCGGCCCAGCTCGGGCAGGTCGTAGAAGGTGCTCATCGGCGCCTCCAGCTCGTAGCCCACGCCATTGACGTCGACCACCAGCCACGGCGGCTGCTTGTGGATGACGTTGCCTTTCAGTCTGCCGATCATGTGCCGCGTCTCCGTAACTGGGTCACCGCCAGCCCGGTGCGGGCCGCGGTGGCACTCATGTGCGCGTGGGTCAGGGCGACCGCCAGCGCGTCGGCGGCGTCCGCCTGCAGCTTCATCGCCGAGAGGTTCAGCAGCAGCCGGACCATGTGCTGGACCTGCAGCTTGTCCGCCGCGCCCTTGCCGACCAGCGACTGCTTGATCACCCGCGGCGCGTATTCGCTGATCGCCAGCTTGCGCCGCACCACCGTCGCCATCGCCGCGCCGCGCGCGTGCCCGAGCTTGAGCGCGGACATCGCCGACTTGTCCATGAACACCGTCTCGATGGCGACCTGCTGCGGCTGCCACTGGTCGAGCACGCGCTCCAGACCGTCACACAACAGGCCCAGCCGCGCAGGAAAGTCCGGCGCAGCGAGCAACCTGAGCGCCTCGCAATGGACGAAACGGCAACGGCCATCGGCGCCCACGTCGATCACGCCGATGCCGGTCCACTGGGAACCGGGGTCAATGCCGAGAATGCGGGTCACGTCGTCTGCTCACGCCCTCAGGCGTAGGCGCCCGCGCCCAGATCGGCGTTGGAATAGACGTTCTGGACGTCGTCCAGATCCTCCAGCCAGTCCAGCAGCTTGACCACCTGCTCGGCCACGTCGCCCTCGACCGCGATGTCGTTGTCGGCGCGGTAGGTGACCTCGGCATGGCCCGGCGGATGGCCGGCGGCGATCATCGCCGCCTTGACCGCTTCGAAGGATTCCTGCGAGGTGAACACCTCGATCGCACCGTCCTCCGGATACACCACCACGTCGTCGGCGCCGGCCTCGATCGCTGCGTCGGTGATGCCGTCCTCGTCGGCGTTGGCCGCGTAGGTCAGCACGCCGAGGCGGTTGAACATGAATGCCACCGAGCCGTCGGTGCCGAGGTTGCCGCCGAACTTGCCGAACGCATGGCGCACGTCGGCCACGGTGCGAACCTTGTTGTCGGTCAGGCAGTCGACGATCACCGCCACCCCGCCCGGGGCGTAGCCCTCGTAGCGGATTTCCTCGTAATTGACGCCTTCCAGCTCGCCGGTGGCCTTCTTGACCGCGCGCTCGACGACGTCCTTGGTCATGTTGGCGCTGTAGGCCTTCTCGATGGCCGAGCGCAGGCGCGGATTACTGGTCGGATCGCCCCCGCCGGCACGCGCGGCGACCGAAATCTCGCGGATGAGCTTGGTGAAGATCTTGCCGCGCTTGGCGTCCGAGGCGTTCTTGCGACCCTCGATTGACGGTCCCCTACCCATGTGCAGTGTCCAATTGAGTGAACGGTGACAGCCGGATACTTTACTCCAACCCGTGATGCCCGGCGGCGCGTGCACGATCGCTGTTTGCTTACCCGAAGCGCCCTGGCGCCTCACCGGTCATGGACGAAGCGCCCCGTGCGCAGGAAGGCGATCACCTGGCGCGACACCGGCGCGGAAACCAGCATGCCGCTGTGGCTGGTCGGCAGCACAATGTGGTCCGCCAGCCCCGGCACGCGGGTCTCGGCGATCGCTACGGTGCCATCGCTCGCGCCGGCGAAATCGCCGAAGAAACGGCCCAGGCCAAGGCCGGAGTTGCCGGCCACCATGCCCAGTTCCGCGTGGCCTTCCCAAGCGTGGCAGCCCCGCCGGAGCAACCGCGCGCTGCGGCCCAGAAAGCGCCGAAGCACCGGCAATTGCGCCATGCCCGTCGCCGCCGCGCTGCCCGCCAGCGGCGTGCCGAGACAGACGACGCGCCGAACCGGCAAGCCCGGCTCGCGCTCCAGCGCACGTACCGCGATCAGTCCGCCCAGGCTGTGCGCCACGATGTCGGCCGGATCGCGCAAGGCCTCCATCAGTCCCGGGATCGCCCGCGCGGGGCCGCCGCCGACGGTGTCATAGCCGAACAAATGCGGGTCAAAGCCGGCGCGGCGCAGCCGGCGCGCGTGCCAGGCCATGCACGCGCTGGGCATCCACAGGCCGTGCAGCAGCAACACGCGACGGCCCGGACCACCCGCATGATCGGTACTGGCGGGATTGTCTTCGGCGTCTGCCGCCACGCTCAGGGCGCCGGGAATTCCCGGCGCAGCCAGTCGTCCAGCACCCGCTTCTCGTAGCGCAGCGGATCGTTGTCGCGGCCGAAACCGGGCCGCGACAGATAGGCCATGTCGGTCAACTGGCGGCGGCCTTCGTCGATCACCTGCCCCGCTGCGTCCAGCCGGCGGAATTCCAGCGTGATCCGGGGGGGGTAGATGTCGCGCATCATCCGCACGTCGTCGTAGCGCGGGCCCTGCCACGGCTCGTACTCGCCGGCGCGGTCGACGTCCAGCAAGGTCACCTGCAGTTGTTCACCGGCAGGCAGGCGTCGCTCCGCCTGGGTCCGCAGGTAGGTCGCCAACTGCTCGATCCAGACGCCGCGCCGGGTATCGATGAGGTCGCGGCCGTAGGTGATTTCGCGGAACGTGGCCGGATCGTCCCATGCCACCTGGACCGGTCCCGCCGCCGGAAGCTGGCCCGGCCCCGCACCTGCCACCGGTGTGCTTGCGCACGCCGCGAGGCCGAGGGTCAGAACGCACGCGGCGATGCCCGCAGTCATGGCTTTCATGGTCGAACTCCCTGTGCCGAATGAGCCTCCATTCTGCCTCGTCGCATGCCGCAGCACCGTGTAGGTTCGGGTTGGCTGGCGAAAGCCGTTCAAGCCAGCGGCACGGGCATGCGGCGCAGGATGAACTCGTGATCGCGGACGCGACCGACCGGGAATTGGTAGTCGCCGACGTGCCGGAAGCCGCGTCGGGCATAGAAGCGCTGGGCGGCGAAGTTGCGCGACCAGACTCCCAGCCACAGCGTGCGTGGCCCGTCGCGCAGCAGCCACTCCAACGCGACCCCACACAGCTCGCCGCCGAGCCCGCCGCCCTGCATGTGCTCCAGCAGGTACAGGCGCTTGAGCTCGCCATCGTCGGGATGGACATCCGGATGTGGCAACCCGCACGGGCCGGCCGCGGCATGGCCGACCGCCTCGCCGCCCTGCTCCACCAGCCACACCGCATAGCCCGGGTGCGCCAGGATCCTGCGCTGCCGATCGACCGTGTAGTTCTCACCCACGAACGCAGCCAGATCCTCGGCCGGATAGAGGTGGCCGAAGGTCTGGGTGAAGGTGCGCGTGGCCAGCTCCGCCAGCGTTGCCGCGTCGGCGACCGTGGCCCGGCGGATCACGGGGGTCATGGCTGAACCCTACTTTTTGGGGCGCACCGCGATGTGGATCTCGGCCAGTTGCTCATCGGCGATCGGCGATGGCGCGCCGGTCATCATGCATTGCGCACCGGTGGTCTTGGGGAAGGCGATGACGTCGCGGATCGACTCGGTGCCGGCCATCAGCGCGGCGATGCGGTCGATGCCGAAGGCGATGCCGCCGTGCGGGGGCGCGCCGTACTTGAGCGCGTCCAGCAGGAAGCCGAACTTCGCCTGCTGCTCATCGGCATTGATGCCGAGCAGTTCGAACACCGCCGCCTGCATCGCCGGGCGATGGATACGGATCGAGCCGCCGCCGATCTCGTTGCCGTTGAGGACCATGTCGTAGCCGCGCGAGACGGCCGTGTGCGCATTGGCCCGCAGCGACTCGACGTCGTCCACGGCCGGCGCCGTAAACGGATGATGCAGGGCGACGTGGCGCTGGGCGTCCTCGTCCCACTCGAACATCGGGAAGTCCGTCACCCACAGCGGCGCCCAACCCTCACGGACCAGCCCCAGGTCCTTGGCGACCTTGAGCCGCACCGCGCCCATGAAGTCCGAGGCGGTACTCCACGCGGCTGCGCCAAACAGCAGCAGGTCGCCGGCGCTGGCGGCGGTGGCCTGCACGATTGCCGCCAGCGTCGCATCGTCGAGGAACTTGGCGATCGGCGAATTGACGCCCTCGCGGCCGAGCGTCGGGTCGGTGACCTTCATCCACGCCAGGCCCTTGGCGCCGTACTTGGCCGCGTGCGCGGCGACCTCGTCGATCTGCTTGCGCGACAGGCCGCCACCGCCGGGCACGCACAGGGCGATGACCCTGCCCTTCGCATCGTTGGCCCAGTCGGTGAAGACCTTGAACTCGCAGTCCTTGACCAGTTCGGCGATGTCGGTGAACTCCATCGCGATGCGCAGGTCGGGCTTGTCGGAACCGAAACGACGCATCGCCTCCGCCCAGGTCATGCGCGGGAAGGGGTGCGCGAGCTCGACGTCCACCACCTCGCGGAAGGCATCGCGGATCATCGCCTCGGCGGTTTCCTGGACGTCGGACTCCTGCACCCAGGCAAACTCCATGTCGAGCTGGGTGAACTCCAGCTGGCGGTCGGCGCGCAGGGCCTCGTCGCGGAAACAGCGCGCGATCTGGTAGTAGCGGTCGAAGCCGGCCACCATCAGGATCTGCTTGAACAGCTGCGGCGACTGCGGCAGCGCGTAGAACTCACCCGGGTGCATGCGTGCCGGCACCAGGAAGTCGCGCGCGCCTTCGGGGGTGGCCTTGGTGAGGATCGGAGTTTCGATGTCCTGGAAGTCCCGCTCGTCCAACCAACGGCGCAGCGCGCGCACCAGCTTGGTCCGGGTGCGCATCTTGCGCTGCATGTCCGCGGTACGCAGGTCCAGGTAGCGGTACTTCAGGCGGATGTCCTCGCCCGGGTTCTCATGGGCGTGGAACGGCAGCGGCTCGGCCTTGTTCAGGACCTCGATGGCGGTAGCGACGACCTCGACCTGGCCGGTCCGGATCTTGTTGTTGACCGATTCGCGCCGGCGCACCTGACCGGTCACGCGCAGGCAGTCCTCGTAGCCCACATCCGACGCGGTGGCGATGACGCGGTCGTTGCCTTCCACGTCGGCCGGCTCGGCCACCACCTGGACGATGCCCTCGTGGTCGCGCAGGTCGATGAAGCACAGGCCGCCCAGGTCGCGGGCGACGTCGGCCCAGCCGCACAGGGTCACGGTCTGGCCGATCAGGCTTTCATCGATCAGGCCGCAGAAATGGGTACGCATGGTGGCTCCGGAAACGGGACGCGCCGGTCGGTCCCGGCTGGACCGCCTAGTTTAACGGGCTGGCCGCCGGTTCCGGGAACCCGCTCAGACGCCGGCGGCTGGCGCGGGCTTGGCTGTGGGCGGTGCAGCCGGAGTCGACTTCGCCTCCGCCGGCTTGGACTCCGGCTTGGCTTCGGGCTTGGACTCGCCGCCCTTCGCTGGCGCGTCCGGCGCTGCGCCGTCGCCGGCCAGGTTGCGCTTCTTGTCGCCGTCCTTCTTGAAGTCGGTCTCATACCAGCCGGTGCCCGACAGGCGGAACTGCGGCGCGGTCAGCTGACGCTTGAGTTCGGGCTTGGCACACACCGGGCAATCGATGGGATCGGCATCGGACAGTTTCTGCAGGCGATCAAAATCGTGACCGCAGGCGGCGCATTCAAAAGCATAGATCGGCATGGGAACAGAACCCTTGAGTCAGCAAACGCGTCGGATCGACAGTCGGTGCGCCGACCGGGCGGGGCCCGGATCGGCGATGCGTACAGCGCGGTGCGCGCGCCAGCTGGAATGGGGGCGAAGCCCGCGCATTCAAGTCCCGCCACGCAATACGGGAGGGCCTACACGCTTACGTGAGGGCGGTCGGCCCGTTCGCCACCGCAGGCGCCTCACCCGCTTCGCCCGCCTTGCCCATCCGGTCCTCCGGATGCGGCGGCAGGGGGGCGTCAAACAGATCGACATCAAACGGGGTGCGGAACACCAGCGACGGCAGCAGCGTGTTGAGGGTGGTGTAGAGGATCAGCGCCCCAAACAACGTGGCGGACAGACCGAATTCCTTGTGCAGGATATTGGCCATCACCAGCGTGAACACCAGCGTCGGTGCGAGCGCCACCGACACCTTCATGCTGCTCTTGTGGCCCTCACCAAACATCACCCGGCGCTGCAGCCAGACCAGTGCGATCCGGAGCGGCACGATCACCAGCGTCAGCACGACACCCAGGCCGGCGGCCTCCCAGGTCAGCGCATCGCGCGAGATCTCGGTACCGGCATGGAAAAAGTAGAACGGCACGAAGAAGGTCGCAAACAGGCGCAAGGCGTGGATGTTCTCGTCCGAGGCGAGCAGCGGCATGCGGAAGCGCAGCAGGCGCGCCACCAGGCCGGCGATGAACGCGCCCACCAGGTAATACACCCCCAGGCTGTAGGTGATATACGCCGCGACCAGGCCGACCATCACCAGCAGGGAGAACTCCGAGCCCGGGGCGTGCGGCATCACCCAACGACCCAGCGCGATGAACACCAGCGGCAGGCCGACCATCATCAAGACCATTGCCCCCGACGAAATCGCCAGCTGGGTCGGATCGCCGGCCTGCAGGACCACGAACAACGCGGCCAGCGCCAGCAACTCGCCGGCAATGGCCTTGCTGGTCACCCAGAAGCGCTCGTCGGCGTTCAGGCCCAGGCGCTCCAGCGTGTCGACGATGAAGCCGGTGGACGGCGTCAGCAGTGCCAGCGACACCAGCGCCGCCGCCTGCCAGCCGAGGTCGGCGTACTTCCAGCCCAGCCAGGCGACGCCAACGAGGCAGGCGATCTGGGTGGTCAGGTACACCAGCAGCCGGCCAAGCTCCTTGCGCAGCGCCGACAGGTCGACCTCCAGCCCGGCGAACAGGAACAGCGAGGAGATGCCCAGGGTGGAGAGCAGCACGATCACCGAATCGTTCATGCGCTCGCCCCACATCAGCACCGCGCCCAGGCCCAGCAACAGGCAGGTGATCGGTGCCGGCAGCTGGAAGCGTTGCAGCGCCCGCGGGATGACCAGCAGGCCGAAGATCAGCAGCAGGTAGATCAGTTCGTTGTTCATGGCAGCAGCCGTCGGCACGCGAGGTCGGCGTGCATAGTCGGCGCCACGCGGGCCACTGACAACCCCGGCACGCGATGCAGGCCACACCTGCCGGCACGTCGCGGGTTGTGTACGCTTGCCCGACACACCCGTCGGGAAACCCGAAGATGTCCAATATCACTGTCCGCCCCGCGCTCCCGATCATCGCCGCCGCCCTGTTGATGGTCGGGCTGGCCGGCGCCGGCTGGTTCGCCGCCAGGGGCATGGAACGTCTGAAGACCGCTGATCGCTACGTGGTGGTCAAGGGCTCGGCCGAGAAGATCGTCGATGCCGACCTGGTGGTGTGGCCGCTGCCGCACACCGTGGGCGGCAGCGACCTGGGCGAGGTCCAGCGCCACCTGGACGCGAACACCGCGATTATCCGCGGGTTCTTCGAGGCCGCCGGTTTCAAGGCCGATGAGATCGTGGTGTCGCCGCCACGGCTGGAAGACCGCTGGGCGTGGGCCTACGGCGACAGCCGGCCGCCGGAGCGCTACCGCTACGCGACCACGGTCAGCCTGCGCACGACCAATGTCGCGGGCGCGCTGGAAGCCGTCCGGCGCACCGGCGAGCTGGTGACCCAGGGCGTGATGATCGGCGAGGACAGCTCGCCGGAGTTCGACTACACCAAGCTCAACGACATCAAGCCGGCCTTGATCGCCGAGGCAACGGCGGCTGCGCGCGACTCGGCGGTCCAGTTCGCCAAGGACTCCGATTCGCGGCTGGACGGGATCCGCAGCGCCAACCAGGGCGTGGTCAGCATCAGCGATCGCGACCAGAGCAGCCCGCAGATCAAGCGGGTGCGCGTGGTGACGACGGTAGAGTACTTCCTGCGCGATTGACGCCGCGCGGGTCCCGGTCGCCGCGCAGGCGCCGCGTGCAACAATGCGCTCCCCTTGTTTTCGCGCCGCGCCTCGCGCGTCCGCACCGTCAGGAACCTCCATGAAGCGACTCCTACTGGCCGCGGCGTTCGGCCTGCTCAGCATCTCCGCATGCGCCAAGGCGCCCGCCTCCGCCGACGATGCGAAGCGGGCGCAGGCCGCTGCAGCGGCCCCCGCCGAGACCACCAAGCCGGCCCCCGGCTCACCCGAGGAGCGCGCGGTCGCCGCCATCGCCGCGCTCAACCCCGAGGTCACGGTCGACTACGTGGGCAAAGCGCCCATGCCCGGCTTCCGCGAGGCGGTCGTCGGCGGCCAGGTGATCTACGTCAGCGACGACGGCAATTACCTGCTGTTCACCGGCGCCGGCGGTGGGCTGCTCGACACCCGGACCCAGAAGAACCTCAGCGAGGCGACCCTGGGCGGCATGCGCAACAAGTTGCTGCAGACGATTCCGGCCGGCGAGCGGATCGTGTTCGCGCCGCCCAACCCCAAACACACCGTCACCGTGTTCACCGACGTGGAATGCGGCTACTGCCGCAAGATGCACGAGGAGATCAAGCAGTACAACGCCGAAGGCATCGCGGTGGAGTATCTGGCGTTCCCGCGGATGGGCATCGGCAGCGAAGGCTACAACGACATGGTCTCGGTCTGGTGCTCGCCCGACCGCAAGAGCGCGCTGACCAAGGCCAAGTCGAGCGGTGAGGTGGAAAGCCGCAACTGCAGGAACACGGTCGCCGACCAGTACAAGGTCGGCCAAAGCGTCGGGCTGACCGGCACGCCGATGATCATCGCCCGCGACGGCAGCCAGCTAGGCGGCTACCTGCCCGCCAAGGCACTGCGCGCCGCGCTGGACAAGCTGGAAGCCAGCGACGGTTGACCACCCACTGATGACCGTGTCGGCGCCGCCTGCGGGCGGCGTCATTGCATCTGGCCCGCGACCATTGGCCGAACGTACGCTTCGGCGCGCAGCGGGCGTCGCGCTAGACTGGCGTCATCCCGAACAAGGAGTTTCGTCATGGCCCAGGCCAGTGCCGTGTCACCGCCGGTCGGCGGAGCAAAAAGCAAGATCTACCCCGATGCAAAGACCGCGCTGCAGGGTGTCGTGGCCGATGGCCAGACCCTGGCGGTTGGCGGATTCGGGCTGTGTGGCATCCCCGAGGCACTGATCGAGGCCCTGCGCGACTCCGGCGTGACCGGGCTGACCGCAATCTCCAACAACGCCGGAGTGGATGGCTTCGGCCTGGGCCTGCTGCTGGAGACACGCCAGATCCGCAAGATGGTGTCGTCCTACGTCGGCGAGAACAAGGAGTTCGAACGCCAGTTTCTGGCCGGCGAGCTCGAACTGGAATTCACCCCGCAGGGCACCCTGGCCGAACGCCTGCGCGCCGGCGGCGCCGGGATCCCGGCCTTCTTCACCGCCACCGGCTACGGCACGGTGGTCGCCGAGGGCAAGGAGACCCGCGAGTTCAACGGCAAGCACTACGTGATGGAGACCGCTCTGGTCGCCGATGTGGCGCTGGTCAAGGCGTGGAAGGCGGACAAGGCGGGCAACCTGCTGTTCCGCAAGACCGCGCGCAACTTCAACCCGGCCTGCGCGATGGCGGGCAAGGTCTGCATAGTGGAAGTGGAAGAAATCGTCGAGATCGGCCAGATCGACCCCGACCAGGTGCACCTGCCGGGCATCTACGTGGACCGGATCGTGCACAACCCGAACCCCGAGAAGCGCATCGAGCAGCGCACCGTGCGCGAAGGAGGCAAGTAATGGGCTGGTCACGCGAGCAGATGGCGCAGCGCGCCGCGCAGGAACTCACCGACGGCGCCTACGTCAACCTCGGCATCGGCCTGCCGACGATGGTGGCCAATTACATCCCCGACGGCATGGACGTGTGGCTGCAGTCGGAGAACGGCTTGCTCGGCATCGGCCCGTTCCCGACCGAGGACGAACTGGACGCCGACCTGATCAACGCCGGCAAGCAGACCGTCACCGCGCGCCCGGGCGCCAGCTATTTCGGCAGCCACGATTCCTTCGCGATGATCCGCGGTGGCCACATCAACCTGGCGATCCTGGGCGCGATGGAGGTCACCGACAAGGGCGACCTGGCCAACTGGATGGTGCCCGGCAAGATGGTCAAGGGCATGGGCGGCGCGATGGACCTGGTTGCCGGCGTGCAGCGCGTCGTGGTGCTGATGGAGCACACCACCAAGCATGGCGAGCCGAAGATCCTGCCCGAGTGCACCCTGCCGTTGACCGGTCTGGGCGTCGTCAGCCGCATCATCACCGACCTGGCAGTCATAGACATCACCGACGATGGGCTGAAGCTGGTCGAACTGGCGCCGGGCGTGAGCGAGGACGAACTGCGCAGCAAAACCGGGGTAGAGTTCACTCAGGCCTGAGCGCTTCCGGATCTGAATGACGAGGCCGCCTGAGGGCGGCTTCGTTGTTTGGCGAGATGCATCGCTCCGGCCGTCGTGGGCGTCTTGCGACATAAACACTCCAGCGCTTCTGCGGCACTGCCGTGGAGGCCGGGGCGATCGCCGTGCCTGTTCGTCGCGACTCAGTCGCGCCTCGCATATGGATACGCTCCGGCGGCCACGGGAGCGTCCCCACACAGGGCCGCAGCGTCCACTACCCGCATGCCATGCTCGCGAACGCACAGGGCGAATACCCGCTCGACCGCATGGGCAAAGGTGCCATCGAGCTGGCCGGCTTCGGCCTCGAACTCCCACTCGTCCAGATGCGCGTCCAGCAACGGCCGCAACCCCTCCAGCCTCACCCAGAACATACTGCCGGAAACAAAGTGGTCGGCCAAGGCCTCTGGCTTTTGGATCCCCAACCTGGTTGCCAGATGGCGAACGTTGTCACGGTTGGCGCCCCAGTAATGTGGCAGCGGATGCAAGTGTCCCTCCGGAGCTACTAGACCGAGCAATGGAGTTTCCTGAAAGGCTTCCGTGATCTTCTTTTTGCGTTCGGGCGATGCTAGCCGATCGATCAGCTCGCGCCGCCACTTCGACCCGTGCTGAAGGTGCGGCGACTGTTTTGTATGCAGCTTCAGTACCAGCGTCTCGCCCTCGTTGAGCAGACGGTCTGCGACACGCAGGAACGGCAGGATATCGCGGCCGCGATTCTCGTGGACTTCCACCTCGGCGGTCATCCCGCGGCGCGCGAGTTCGGCTGAAATCTGCCTGGCTTGTTGTTGTCCGGTGGTCACAACCAATCGCATGGGGGCTGCAAGTGCAGCCAGCGCGTCGAGCAAACCAGCAAACGCATCGACGTACCAGGCGTGGATCACCACGCACGGGCGCGTCGCTACTTTGGCTTTCCTGCTCGCCGCCGGCCCCTTCGCAGCGCTGCGCAATGCGTCCGCCGTTGCATGCAGCCAGGCGTGGCCGAGCCGGGCATCGGGCTCAAGCACCGCGCCCTCGGCCCATTCGTTCCAGGCATTGACGAAGACCAGCGGAGCCGGGTTCCGGTTGACTGCCGAAGTGTCCCGTCCGGAGCGGCCGATGGCGGCGGTCAGCCAGTCCCGATAGCGCCGCGGGGCGGCATGCAGATAGGTACGGCCCTGCGCCGGACGGCGGGGCTCGTTATCCCAACCGCAGTTCACGGCCGGGAAAAGCCGATACGTCGGTGACGTCCGTCGGCTGTAGTCGGTCGCCAGTTCGCGCCAGTCCAGTACCTGACCGGTGTACGCGTCGTTGACAAGCACCTGATCCGCAGTGATGTCGGCCGGCGTGGACAGGTTGGGCGGAAACTCCACCGCCGCATCGAACCCCAGCGTCGCCGGATCAGGGCGTTCGAACCCCTGCACATAGGCAATGCAGATCTCGCCGACGCCGTTGCCGTCACACCACTGGCGCCAGCGTGCAGCCGTCGCGGCCGGATCGGGCAGCAAACCGGGGCGGTACACCAGCAGCAGCGGCTTGCCATCGACGCGCAGGTAACGCGGATCGCGGAAATAGTCCGATACGTAGGCGATGAAGGCCAGATCGTCGTCGGGATCGTGGCTCTGCTGCACCAGGATCTCGCCCGCGCGACCGTCCCACCGTCGCGCCCAGCTCTCGTTCGCCCAGCATAGGCAGATCGGCAACGTGATGGACGGATCATCCAGCCACTGGCGCAGCGGGGCTTCCAGCAGGGTCTCGCCCTGGAACCAGTAGAAATAGCAGCAGAAGGCAGAAATGCCGTACGCCTGTGCGAGCCTGGCCTGCGCCCGCATCGTCTCGGGATGGGTGAGGTCGTAATAACCGAGCGCACCGGGCAAACGCGGCTGTGCATGCCCCTGGAATTGCGGCAGCGCGCGGCCGACATTGCGCCATTCGGTGAAGCCCTCGCCCCACCATTCGTTGTTCTCTGGAATGGCATGGAACTGTGGCAGGTAGAACGCGACCAAGGTCGCCGGGAGCGGTGCAGGCAGCGCTTCGGGTTGGTGGGCGCGGTATCCAAGCGCCCGGCCATCGGACGTCGCCAGCGCGCGTCGCGCCGGAGTGGCCCCGGACGACTGGCCGGGGATCGCGGCGGGACGCACGTCCGGGAAGCGCTGCAGAAACCACTGCCGCCAGTGGTCGCGCCTGGCCTCGCCCAGCGGCACCAGCCGGAAGGCGACGCGTAATACGTGGAACAAGCGTTCGCGCGCGATGCGCATCAGATTTCTGGCATTCGGCATGGCGCGCAGCTTACAGGGGGTTGGCTCGCACGGACCGGTGCAAGACCCCGCTCAGACGTCCTCGCGGGACGCGTCGGCGGTTCTGCCACTGGTCAGCACCCAACCCACGATCTCGCCGGTCACCGCGTGCAGGGCCTGGTCGAACGCCTGCACCACGTCCTCGATCGATGTACTGGCCGTCGGCGCCTGCTGCAGGAAAGTACGCGACGCGACCACGCGCTGGCTGGCAATGTGCAGCAGCTTGGCGTTGACCTCGATCACCACCGTCGGCGGCGCCGCGGGCGCATCGTAGTCGGATTCGAAACGCCGCACTTCCAGCATCAGGCGGTACTGCGCGCTCATCCCGCTGCCCTGGCGCGCGACCGCGGCAATCCGCCCGGAGTCCTCCAGGGTGCGCAATATCGCGCCCTCAAGCATGTCGGTCGGGATTCGCGCCCAACTGGCGCCCTTGTAGATCTGCAACTCGTTGGCTGACGGACGCACGGCGATGCGCAGGCTGTCGCCGACCCGCGTTGCGTTCACCTTGGCCAGCGACAGCTGCCAGTCCACCCGCGGCCACGAAGGATCCGCCTGCACCCGCGGGTCAAGGTCGTACACCGTGGCGCGGTCGCGGGTGTTGTTGCCCAGCACCGAGCAGGCGGCCAGCAACAGGCACCCGAACAACAGCAGCGCGGTACGCATAGCGGCAAGCCCGCGGTTGCGTGGGCGGGACGTGGTCGTGTTGGTGTTCATTCGGGTTCGAACTCCTTGAGCGAATCGCGGCCGAGCAGGTAGCGGGCCGGATTGCTGTCCAGGCGGTCGCTTACCCGGCGCAGGTCGCGCACCAGGCCGCGCAGCTCGCTCAGCGTCGGGCCAAGCTGGGACAATCCGTCGTTGGCGAAACTGTTGATTGCCGCGCGGTTGTCGTTGACGATGCCGTCGGCGCCGATGGCCGCCGAGTCGAGGCGGGCCAGCGTGTGGTCCAGCCGCGCGACCAGTTGCGGCAACTTGCTCACCAGCTCGCGGTCGATGCTCAGCACGGCGGTATTGGCGTTGCCGATGGTCGCTTCCAGCTGTTCGCTGGATGCGCGCGCATGGGTGATCAACGCCTTGAGGTCTTCGCGCTGATCGGATATCGCGCCGGTGAGCGTCTCGACGTTGGCCAACGTGCGGGCCACGCTCTCCACGTTCTCCTCGCTCAACAACTGGTCCATGCGCGCGACGAGCCGGTTGGCGGTATCGGCGATGTTCTGCAGCGCGGAGGCCTCGGTCTGGATGACCGGGGTCTCGCTCTTGTCCACGTCCACCAGCCGCGGGCTGGCCGGGTCGCCGCCGGTGAGCTGGATGATCGGGCTGCCGGTGATGCCGGTCATCGACATCTTGGCGCGCGTGTCGGTCTTCACCGGCGCGCTGGCCTGGACCTTGAGCGTGGCAATCACGCGGCGCGGATCATCGGGTGCCAGGCGCAGCTTCTCCACGGTGCCCACCGAGATGCCGTTGTACTGCACGCTGCTGCCTTCGCTCATGCCCGTGACCGGCTCGTTGAAGATCACGCGATAGCTCTGCCAGCTCTTGTCGGTCGAGTACTTGGCCGCCCACAGCGCAAAAAACAGCAGGAAGAGCGTCATGACGATCGTAAACGCGCCGATCAGGACGTAGTTGGCCTTGGTTTCCATCAGGGGACGACCTCGTTGAGCGGGCGGGCGGCCGAGCCGGCATCCTGCGCGGCGCGGGCCCGGGGGCCGTGGAAGTACTCACGCACCCACGGGTGCTCGCATTGTTCGATTTCTTCGATCGGGGCGCAGGCCACGACCTTGCCGTCTGCCAGCACGGCGATCCGGTCACATATAGCGTAAAGGGTGTCGAGGTCGTGCGTGATGAGGAACACGGTGAGCCCGAGCGCCTGCTGCAGGGTCCGGATCAGGCGGTCGAAGGCGGCCGCGCCAATCGGATCCAGGCCGGCGGTGGGTTCGTCGAGGAACAGCAATGGCGGATCCAGCGCCAGCGCACGCGCGACGCCGGCACGCTTGCGCATGCCGCCCGACAGCTCGGACGGAAACTTCTCCAGCGCGTCACCGGGCAATCCCGACAGTTTCACCTTGAGCAAGGCCAGCTCGTAGCGCAGCGAGTCCGACAGGTCGGGGCAGTACTCCTTCAGCGGCACCTCGACGTTCTCGCCCACTGTCAGCGACGAAAACAACGCGCCGTCCTGGAACAGCACGCCGGTGTTCTGCTCGATATGCCTGCGCGTCCTGCTGTCGCTGCTGAGCGCATCCACGCCCAACACCTCGATGCTGCCATCGTTGGGACGGCGCAGGCCAAGGATGGAACGCATCAGCACGGACTTGCCGGTGCCCGATCCGCCGACGACGCCGAGGATCTCTCCGGGCATCACGTCCAGGTCGAGCCCGTCGTGCACCACCTGCGCACCAAAGCGGTTGACCAGCCCGCGCACGCGGATGATCGGGCGGGGATCCGCGGGGGCCGTCACCAGCCCATCTCCATCAGCCAGATCGCAAAGAACGCGTCCAGCACGATCACCAGCGAGATCGACTGCACGACGCTGGAGGTGGTGCGCTCGCCCAGCGATTGCGCGGTGCCCTTCACCTGCAGGCCTTCCAGGCAGCCGATGAGGCTGATGACCAGCGCAAACACCGGCGCCTTGCCCAGCCCGACCCACAGATGCTTCAGCGACATCGTGTCCTGCATCCGCGCCAGGTACTGCTGCGGTGGAATGTCCAGATTGAATGCACCGACCGTCAGCCCGCCCAGCAAGCCCGCCATCATCGCCACGAAGGTCAGCAGCGGCAGGGTGACCAGCAGCGCAAGGACCCGCGGAATCACCAGCAGGTCGACCGGATCCAGTCCCAGGGTGCGCATCGCGTCGACCTCCTCGCGGCCGACCATGGCGCCGATCTGGGCGGTGAACGCACTGGCGGTTCGGCCGGCCAGGATGATCGCGGTCAGCAGCACGCCGAACTCGCGCAGGAACGCGATGCTCACCAGCTCGACAACGAAGATCGTGGCGCCAAAGTCACGCAGCACGTTCGCGCCGAGAAACGCGACCACCGCGCCGACCAGGAAACACAGCAGCGCCACCAGTGGCACCGCGTCCAGTCCCACCTGCTCCATGTGGAAGACGGTGGCGGTGGGCCGGAACCGCCTGGGGTCGCGGACCAGTCGCAGCATCTTGACCAGCACCTCGCCGAAAAACCCCAGCAGCGCGCGCGCCTCGCGCCAATTGCCGGCCACGGCCCGGCCCAGCCGTGCCAGCGCCTCGCGCACGCCGAACTCGCGCGGACGTGGCAACCGCTCATCGGTGACGTCGTCGATGACTGCAACGAGCGCGCGGTGGTCGGGATGGAACTCAAACGCCTGGAAGTCGACCCCACGCTCGCGTGCGAAGCGCAGCAACTGCAGCACGCCCAGCGAATCGAGCCGGTCCACGCCAGTGGCATCCAGCACGCGGGTGTCTTCGGGCATGGATGCCAACTGATCACCGACCGCCTGCGCCTGTTCGATCGTCCACTGGCCGGCGAGCACCTGGCGACCGCCGTCGCGGTCATCGGGGGCGAAGCTCGGTGGCGAAGGGTTGGATGCACTCATGGGTGATCGAAGGATACATGCGCGACCCATGCACAGCGCGTGGTCCCCGGCCCGCGTGCGATCCTAGCGGGATGATCAGCACGTCATCCCACGCCACCGCCACCATTCCGCTGAGCAACGCCAGCTATCCCGACCGCATCGCCTTCATGGTCGAGCTGGCCGAGCGCCTGCACCTGTACGGCACCACCGCCCAGCGCCTGGAAGGCGCGTTGCTGTCGGTCGCCGAGCGCCTGCGCGTGGAGTGCGAGCCCTGGGTCAGCCCGACGGCCCTGATCATGTCCTTCAGCGATCCGCAGCAGCTGCCGGGGCACAGCGACATCACCCGCGTGATCCGCCTGCCTCCGGGAGACACCGACCTGCAGCGCCTGGTCGAGACGGACCGCATCGCCGAGGCGGTCATTGCCGGCGAGATGGGATTGGCGGCCGCCTTCGAGGCGCTGAGCGAGTTGGACACGCCGCCCTCGCGCTGGGCCCAGGCCCTGCAGGTCATGGCGTTCGGCCTCGTGGCAGCGGCGGTGGGTGGACTGCTGCGCTTGCCGTGGCTGGATATCGCGGTGGCCGGATTCAACGGCGTGCTGATCGGTGTGCTGACCCTGCTGGGGGCGTCGCGACCACGCTTGCGCGAGGCCTCCGACGCGCTGCTGGCGATGGTCGCGACGCTGGTGGTCGTGCTGGTGGCGACCTTCATCGCGCCGCTCAACCAGAACACGGTGATCATCGCTTCGCTGATCGTGTTGCTGCCGGGTCTTTCGCTGACCAACGCCATGAACGAGTTGACCAGCCAGCACTTGGTGTCCGGCACGGCGCGCGCGGCCGGAGCGCTATCGACGGTGCTCAAGTTGACGCTGGGGACGGTCATCGCCCTTTACCTGGCGCACCTGGTCGGCCTGGAGCCCGCCGTGCGCGCGCTGCGACCGCAGCCGCCATGGGTGGAATGGCCGGCGTTGGCCGCCGCATCACTGGCGTTTGCGGTGCTGTTCCGGGCGCACGTGCGCGATTACCCACTGGTGATGATTTCCGCCGCGACGGGTTATCTGATCTCGCGCTATGGGGGGCTGGCCTGGGGCAGTCCGGTCGGAATCTTCTTGGCCGCGCTGGTATTGACGGTGGCGGGGAACGGTTATGCGCGGTGGTTTGACCGCCCCGGCGCACTGGTCCGGGTGCCGGGTATCATCCTGCTGTTGCCGGGCAGCGTCAGCCTGCGCGGAATGATGGACCTGGTCCAGCGTCAGGACGTGGGTGTGGGACAAGATGCGCTGATGGCGGTGGTGAACATCCTGTTGGCGGTCATTGCCGGACTGCTGTTTGGCAACCTGCTCCTGCCCACGCGCAAGAACCTCTAGATAACTGAAGCGAGAAAGAAAAACGCCGGCATTCGCCGGCGTTTCCCTGCTGCCGGCGCATCGCCGGAGAAGTTCGATCCAGTGCGTCCCGGCATCAACCCTCGGGGTTGATCAGGAACTCGTCGCGGTTGCGGCCGGCATCGGTGAAGGCGGTCAACCAGCGCGGCTGGCGGCCGCGGCCGGTCCAGGTCTCGTTGGCGTTTTCGGGATTGCGGTACTTTGGCGCGACCTTGCCGGTGGTCTTGCGCGCTTTACGCGGCGCACTGGCGCGCACACGTGGTTCAGCCGCCGCGGCACCGCCGGCGCCGAACAGCTCGGCAATCGTATAGCCCTCGCTCTTCGCCGCCTGCATTACACGCTTGCGCGCTTGGGTAATGGGCTTGCGCTTGCTCAGCGTGGTCTTGCGTTTCTTCGCCTCGTTGATCAGCGCGGTGAGTTCTTTGGCTGACAGGGATTCAATATCGACTGACATGGGGGATTCTCCGGGAATTGGTGAAACTCGGCCGCGGCACGGCCGGCGAGCCAATACTAGGCCGGCGAGCGGAGTTAGTAAACGCTGACTATTATCCCGGCCGGCCCGGCATTCATTTACTTGCCCCCAGGTTTGCGCAATGAGCGATCAAGCACCGGCGCCGATCCGGATCAGCAATGCGTCCAGCCCGATATTTTCGGACGCCTCGGCCAGCCGATGCCGGTATTCGAAGGTACCAGCGACAATGCCGCGCTCGGAAACCACGATCCGGTGCGGGATGCCAATCAGCTCCATATCGGCGAACATCGCGCCGGGACGCAAACCGCGATCATCCATTGCCGCTTCGATGCCCATTCCAAGCAATTGACGGTGCAGCGCTTCAGCCGCGACCACCACCGCCGGGTCTTTTTTGGGATTGATGATGCAGATCACCACCTGCCACGGCGCCATCGCCTCGGGCCAGACGATCCCGTTGGCGTCGTGGTTCTGCTCGATCGCGGCGGCGACGATGCGCGACACGCCCACCCCGTAACAGCCCATGGTCGGCGTCACGGCCTTGCCATTGGCGTCCTGCACCGTGCAATCCATGGCCGCGGCATATGTGCGGCCGAGCTGGAAGATGTGGCCGACCTCGATACCCCGGGCAATCTGCAGGCTGCCACTGCCGTCGGGCGACGGGTCGCCAGCGATCACATTTCGGATATCGGCGACCGCATCGGGTTCGGCCAGGTCGCGGCCCCAATTGACCCCGGCCAGATGAAACCCCTTTTCATTGGCGCCGACGACGAAGTCGGTCATCGCCGCCACGCTGCGGTCGGCGATCACGTGCACCGGTTTGAGCGGCTTCACCGGGCCAATGAAGCCAGGCTCCGTGCCGAGGTTCTCGAGAATCTCGGCCTCCGTCGCCATCCGGTAGTCGGCCAGTCCGGGAAGCTTGGCCAGCTTGATCTCGTTGATCTGGTGGTCGCCGCGCACGAGCGCGAGAACGAAACCCTCCTCGCCGACCACGGCAACGGACTTCACGGTGCGCTCCAGATCGGCTCCGAGAAGCTCCGCCACTGCCTCGCAGGTGCGCTGATACGGGGTTTCCACCCGGGTCATGTTCTCGCCGGCAGCCGCTCGTGAACCCGGCGCCAGTGCTTCGGCCAGTTCGACATTGGCGGCATAGCCGGAGGCATCGGAGAATGCGATCGCATCCTCACCGGACGCGGCCAGCACGTGGAACTCGTGCGAGGCGCTGCCCCCGATCGCACCGGTATCGGCAAACACCGCACGGAACTCCAACCCCAGTCGGGTGAATATGCGGTTGTATGCCTCGTGCATCACCTCGTACTGGCGGTCCAGGTCGGCGTCATCCAGATGGAAGGAGTAGGCGTCCTTCATCAGGAACTCGCGCGCGCGCATGACGCCGAAACGCGGCCTGATCTCGTCGCGGAATTTGGTCTGGATCTGGTAGAAACACGCCGGCAGCTGTTTGTAGCTGGCCAACTCCTGGCGCGCGAAATCGGTAACGACTTCCTCGTGGGTCGGGCCATAGCAGTACCAGGCTTCCTTGCGGTCCTGGATTTTCAGCAACTGTCCGCCAAATTTTTCCCAGCGCCCGGTCTCCTCCCACAGCTCACGCGGCTGCACGGCGGGCATCAGCATCTCGATCGCACCGGCGGCGTCCATCTCCTCGCGGACCACGCGCTCGACCTTGCGCAGCACGCGCAGGCCCAGCGGCGTCCAGGTGTACAGGCCGGAGGCCAGCTTGCGGATCATCCCGGCCTTGAGCATCAGCTTGTGACTGATGATTTCCGCCTCGGCGGGGACTTCCTTGCTGGTGTGGAGATGGAATTGCGAGAGGCGCATGGCGGAACCGGCAGAATGGTCGGGCGCCTATTCTGCCTCAGTGAGCGCGGTACCGGCCCACCTGCGTTCAGGACCGGCCGTACACGTCCTCCAGGCGGACGATGTCGTCCTCGCCCAGGTAACTGCCCGACTGCACCTCGATCAACTCGACCGGCTCGGTGCCGCGATTGCGCAGCCGGTGCACGCTGCCCAGCGGGATGAAGGTGCTCTCGTTTTCGTGCAGGTCGAACACGCGCTCGCCGCAGGTCACCTCGGCGGTGCCCGACACCACCACCCAGTGCTCCGCGCGGTGCCGGTGCTTCTGCAGGCTCAGCGCCGCGCCGGGCTTGACCACGATGCGCTTGACCTGGAAACGCTCACCCACGCCGATCGAGTCGTAGCTGCCCCACGGCCGATACACCTTGCGATGGATCAGGTGCTCGCTGCGCCCGGCCGCTTTGAGCCGGTCGACCACGAGTTTCACGTCCTGGACCCGGTCCTTGCGCGCCACCAGCGTGGCGTCCGGCGTATCGATGATGATCAGATCCTCGACGCCGATGGTGGCAATCAGGCGACGTTCGGAGGCCTTCACCAGACTGCCAGTGGTATCCACCGAGATCACGTCGCCTTCCTGGCGGTTGCCGTCGGCGTCATGCTCGGCCACCGACCATAGCGAGGACCACGAGCCGATGTCGCTCCAGCCGCAACTGACCGGTACAACGGCGGCGCGATCGGTTTTCTCCATGACCGCGTAGTCGATGGAGTCACTGGGACTGGCCGCGAAGGCATGCTCGTCGATCCGGATGAAATCCAAGTCGGTGGAGGCCTTCGCCCAAGCCTGCTCCACCGCATCGACGATCGCCGGAGCATGCCGCGCAAGCTCGTCCAGATACACCCGTGCGCTGAACAGGAACATTCCCGAGTTCCAAGCGTAGCCGCCGACGTCCAGATACTCCTGCGCGGTTTCGAGATCGGGCTTTTCCACAAACCGGTCGATGCGATAGCCCTCGAAGCCCAACGCCCCGCCCTGACGGATGTAGCCGTAACCGGTTTCGGCATAATCGGGCGTGATACCGAAGGCGACCAGCCAGGCCTGTTCGGCCAACGACAGGGCGCGACCGACGGCGTCGCGGAACGCCGCCTCGTCCTCGATCAGGTGATCGGCGGGCATCACCAGCAAGGTGGCATCCGGGTCCGAGCGCAGGGCCTGCATCGCCGCCAGCGCGATTGCCGGCGCGGTATTGCGTGCCAGGGGCTCCAGGACAATGCCGCCATTGCCCATCGCAATTGCCTGCAACTGCTCGCCGACCATGAACCGGTGCAGCTGGCTGCAGATGGTGATCGGCGGCTGGACACCAGGCAGACGGCTGGCCCGCAGGACCGTCTCCTGGTACAGCGAGCGCTCGCCGATCAGGGTCAGGAACTGCTTGGGCTGGTTCTGCCGCGACAGCGGCCACAGGCGGGTACCGCTGCCACCGCTGAGAACGACCGGATGTAACATGCCGATTCCTTTGGATTGAACCCGGACAGAATAGCTCGTCAGACGAGGCGGCGGAGGCCCCGCTCGGATAGAATGGGCGTTCTTTCGGCCCCCGATCCATGGTGTTCCGGGCACGGCCGCAGACGTAATGCAGACTCATCAAGGACCCCCCACAACGATGAAAATCCTGGTTGGTTACAAGCGCGTCGTGGACTACAACGTCCGCGTCCAAGTGAAGCCGGACGGCTCCGGCGTGGTGACCGATGGCGTGAAGCTGTCGGCCAACCCGTTCGATGAAATCGCGTTGGAAGAGGCGCTGCGTTTGCGCGACAAGGGCATCGCCACCGAGGTCGTCGTCGCCACCATCGCACCGGCCAACGCCCAGGCGCACCTGCGCAACGGCCTGGCGATGGGCGCCAATCGCGCGCTGCACGTGGTGATCGAGGACGGCCAGGACGTCCAGCCTCTGACGGCCGCGCGGGTCTTTCTCAAGCTGATCGAGAAGGAGCAGCCCGACCTGGTGATCCTGGGCAAGCAGGCGATCGACGATGACGCAAACCAGACCGGCCAGATGCTGGCGACCATCTGGAACCGCCCGCAGGCGACCTTCGCCTCCAAGCTGGAGATTGCGGACGGCAAAGCGACCGTGACCCGCGAGGTTGACGCCGGCCTTGAGACCCTGGAAGTGGACCTGCCCGCCGTCGTCACCACCGACCTGCGCCTGAACGAGCCGCGCTTCATCAAGCTGCCTGACATCATGAAGGCCAAGAGCAAGCCGATGGAGACCATCGCGTTTGCCGAGATGGGTGTGGAGTCGGGCAACCTGCTCAAGACCACCCACTACGCGCCGCCCGCCAAGCGCAGCAAGGGCGTCATGGTCAAGGATGCGGCCGAACTGGTCGCCGCACTCAAGTCGAAGGGGTTGCTGTAATGAGCAAGGTACTGATCATCGCGGAGCATCACGAGGGCGCGCTCAACTCGGCCACCGCCAAATGCGTCACCGCTGCGCAGGCGCTGTCGCCCGAGTCCATCGACATCGTCGTGCTGTCCGATTCGCCCGACGACGTCGCCAAACAGGCGGCCACCATCTCCGGCGTCACCCGTGTCCTGACCGTGGCCAATGCCGCCAACGCGCAGGCCATCGCGCAGACCCTGGCGCCGCAGATCGCCAAGCTGGCCGATGGCTACACCCATGTGTTCGGCCCGTCCACGACGTTCGGCAAGGACCTGATGCCCTGCGTGGCGGCCCTGCTCGGCGTCGCCCAGGTGTCGGACGTGATGGAAATCGAGTCCAGCCACGTCTTCAGGCGACCGATCTACGCCGGCAACGCGATCATCACCGTGGAGGCGCCCGCCGCCGACACCGTCGTCGCGACCATCCGCACCGCCTCCTGGTCGGAGGCCGCCCAGGGAGGGGAGGCTCCAGTTGAAGCCGTGTCCGTGGAAGCCTCTCTGCCCGAGCACACCCGCTTCATCGGACTGGCCGGCGCAAGCTCCGACCGTCCCGACCTGCAGAGCGCCAAGCGCGTGGTGTCAGGCGGACGTGGCGTGGGCTCCAAAGAGAACTTCAAGATCGTCTACGAATTCGCCGACAAGCTCGGTGCCGCGGTCGGCGCCTCGCGCGCAGCGGTGGACGCGGGCTACTGCCCCAACGAGATGCAGGTCGGCCAGACCGGCAAGATCATCTCGCCGGAGCTGTATGTCGCCATCGGCATCTCCGGCGCCATCCAGCACCTGACCGGCATTAAGGATGCGGGCACGATTGTGGCGATCAACAAGGACGGCGATGCGCCGATCTTCGAGGTTGCGGACATCGGGCTGGTCGGGGATTTGTTCCAGATTTTGCCGGAATTGGAAGCCGCCTTGTCTTAAAGCCACCTCGACTTCGAGAATCGCAATGCATCTTCCCTGCTTCAAAGCCTACGACATCCGTGGTCGCGTACCGACTGAACTTAACCCCCCCCTTGCGCGTCGGATTGGTCTCGGCATGGCGATGCTACTGGGTCCAGGCCCCGTCGTGTTGGGTCGGGATGTCCGTCTGACGAGCCATGAACTTCAGAGCGCGCTTGAAAGCGGCCTTCGCCACGCGGGTCGAGAAGTGATTGACATCGGGTTGTGTGGAACTGAAGAGGTCTATTTCCAGACCGCGCATATGGGTGCAGCCGGCGGCGTGATGGTGACCGCCAGTCATAATCCAATGGACTACAACGGTATGAAGCTGGTACGCGAGGACGCCAAGCCGATCAGTGGCGACACCGGTCTGTTGGACATCCGCAATTTTGCCGCCGGCACTGAAGAACCGCCGGCACTGGCTGACGCCGCCCGCCGGGACGCGCCGAACAAGCAGGCCTATATCGATCACCTGCTGACCTATATCGATCGACCATCATTGAAGCCGCTCAAGATCGTCGTAAACTCCGGTAATGGCGGCGCTGGCATCGTGGTCGACGAGCTCGCCCGGCATCTGCCGTTCGAGTTCGTGCGCATCCAGCACGAGCCGGATGGCACGTTTCCCAATGGAATCCCGAATCCGCTATTGCCGGAAAACCGCGCTGCCACTGCCGATGCCGTGCGTGACAGTGGCGCCGACTTCGGCATCGCGTGGGACGGCGATTTCGACCGCTGCTTTTTTTTCGATGCCAAGGGCGACTTCATTGAGGGTTACTACTTGGTTGGCCTGCTGGCCAGTGCGTTGGTGCTCAAAAGCCCTGGCGGCAAGGTGATCCACGACCCGCGCCTGGTCTGGAATACCGTGGACATGGTCGAACAAGCTGGTGGCATCCCCGTTCTGTGCAAGACCGGACATGCTTTCATCAAGGAGCGCATGCGCGCCGAAGACGCCATCTATGGCGGCGAGATGAGTGCACATCACTACTTCCGTGATTTCGCCTATTGCGATTCGGGCATGATTCCGTGGCTGCTGATCGCCGAACTGATGTCACGCAGTGGTACATCATTGACCGATTTGGTCGCTGACCGTATGCGGGCGTTCCCCTGCAGCGGTGAGATCAATTTCGTTGTCGATGATGCCAAAGCAGCAGTGACCCGTGTAATCGAACACTTCGCGCAGCAGGACCCTATTCTCGACCATACCGACGGTGTCAGCGCCGATTTTGGCCAGTGGCGATTCAACCTGCGCACCTCCAACACTGAGCCGCTGCTGCGACTCAATGTCGAGACCCGTGCGGACACGGCGCTGCTCAAGGCACGTACCGACGAGCTGTCCGCCCTGATCGGCGGCAGCGCTCCCCAACATTGATCCCAGGACCGTTCCCATGCTCCCGATTCTTCCCGTGATCCTTTCCGGCGGCTCCGGTACCCGCCTGTGGCCGTTGTCGCGTGAGGCCTATCCCAAACAGTTTCTGCCGCTGGTGGGCGATGCCACGATGTTGCAGGCTACCTGGAAGCGCGTGGCTGCCATTGCCGGTACCGCACCCATCGTGGTGGCCAACCAGGAGCACAGGTTCATGGCTGCCGAACAGTTGCGCGAATGCGACGTCACTCCTGCCGCCTTGATCCTGGAGCCGGTCGGACGCAACACTGCCCCGGCCATCGCGATCGCTGCACTCCAGGCCTTGGCCGCAGGCGAGGACGCGCTGCTGCTTGTTCTACCATCAGATCACGTCGTACGCGACGACACCGCCTTCCATGACGCAGTGCACGAGGCTGCAACGGCTGCGCAGCACGGCAAGCTGGTTACGTTCGGCATCGTGCCGACCGCGCCGGAAACGGGCTACGGGTATATCAAGGCGACCGCCGGACAGGGAGTGCGTGCGGTCGAACGTTTCGTCGAGAAGCCCGATCTGGCGACGGCTGAGAATTACCTTGCATCCGGTGGCTACTTCTGGAACAGCGGCATGTTCCTGTTCAAAGCTTCCCGTTATCTGGATGAACTGCGCACCCTGCAGCCGGCTATGTTATCCGCCTGCGAGCAGGCACTCGCGAAAGCCTCCCGCGATACGGACTTCATAAGGCTCGACGCAGAGGCATTCTCCCAGAGCCCGAACGACTCTATCGATTATGCGGTTATGGAGAAGACGCGCGACGCGGCCGTCGTGCCGCTTGATGCAGGCTGGAGCGATGTCGGCTCCTGGGCCGCCCTGTGGGAGGTGTCGGACAAGGATGCCAATGGCAACGCCCACCATGGCGATGTCATCGAAATCGGTTGCCACAACACCTATGCCCATGGCTCGCGCCTGATCGCCATGGTGGGATTGCAGGATGTTGTGGTCGTGGAGACCGACGACGCGGTAATGGTCGGCCACCGCAACCGCATTCAGGAGGTCAAGGAGATCGTCAACCGGATCAAGCGTGACGGCCGCAGCGAAGCGGCGGCACACCGTAAGGTCTATCGACCTTGGGGCGCCTACGACTCGATTGACAACGGCGACCGGTTTCAGGTCAAGCGCATCACCGTCAAACCGGGCGCTACGCTGAGCCTGCAGATGCATCATCATCGCGCGGAGCATTGGATCGTGGTCAGCGGAACGGCCGAGGTCACGCGCGGCGAAGAAGTCATCCTACTCACGGAAAACCAGAGCACCTATATCCCGCTGGGTGTGACCCACCGACTGAAGAACCCGGGCAAGCTGCCGCTGGAACTGATCGAAGTGCAGTCGGGCAGTTATCTGGGTGAGGACGATATCGTTCGGTTCGAAGACCAGTACGGCCGCGTAGCCGGCTGAGCTGAGAAAGCGTGACGTCCGGAACTTCCGAGTCACAGTCAGTCCATGATCATGGGCGTAAGCATTTCGGCGTAATACCGCGACCCCTCCGGGGTCAGGTGGGCGATGTCGTAATATAGCGGACGCTGCTTGCCATCCAACAGTAGGCAGCGTCCCGCCACGCACGCGTGGTCCATGACGGAGATGAATGTAACGTCTGCGCGATCGGCGAAATGCGCCTTCATCATGGCCTCCGGTGCCTCGTACCACTTTGGATCCAGATCCTCGGCCGAATAATACGGATCGCTGCCGGCGCGCATCTTGTTGGCAACAAGCAACGGTACTCGCTGTTTGAACATTGGTGAGATTCCCAGTACCACGACGCGGATGCCCGCAGATTGCAGTGCTGTGATGGATTTGTCCAAAGCCGGCATCCAGGCCGGATCCGCGTACCAGAGCGCAGACAGAATCACCACCTCGGGCTTCTCCTGCACCAGCCTTGTAAGCGCAAAATCATTGAACGCCTTGCAGTGGGGCCGCTCGCCGATTTGCACCCCGACCAGCGGCGGGCACGCCGATGCCGTCAGCGCGCCGACCTCGTAGCCCTTCTTCGCGAACGTGAGCTGGAACCCCTTCAGAAAGTGGATGGCGTGGCTGTCTCCCCACAACATGGCAATCAAACGCCCCTTTGCAGGCAAGCAGGAAGATACATCGGCCTGCTCCGGCCCCTGGTCCGGATCCAGGAAGCACGTCCTAGAGCGGTAATCCACGCTGGGATCGTAATCCAGCGATGCCAAGACATGGGCTACATCCGAATCCGGCGCCCCGGGGAAGCCCTTCTGCTGGACGATCCCTATGCCCGCCCCGGCAAATAGTAGGACCGAGAGCGCGGACGCCCCCAGAACCCTGCGGCTGGACCACAGCGGCTTTGCACTGCGAAGCTTCTGCTCCACAAGCTGGTAGTTAAGGTGTGCTAACAGCAGCGCCGCCAGTCCCAGACCCGGCGCCCACGCCAAGGTGGCCGCTTCGGGCTGCAGGCGGTGTGCGAATACGATGATCGGCCAATGGACCAGATACAGGGAATAGGATCGCTTCCCTATCCATATCATCGGCGCTGAGGACAGGACATGCCCCACCCGCCCGTGGCCATGTGCCAAGATCAGCAAGACCGCGCCGGCGGAGGGCAGCAGTGCAGCCCCCCCGGGAAAGGGGTGTCCTTGTCGAATCCGTACATGGCGCCTCCGATCGCCGCGATACCCAGCCACGACAGACTGCTGGCGCCAAGACGCTGCGGGCGCCACGTTGCCGGAACCAATGCAGCCAGGCTGCCCACCAGCAGTTCGAAGGCGCGGAACGGCAACAAGTAGAACGCGCGCGATGGATCCACGTGGAGTGTTTTGATGCACGCCACGAGCGAAGCCAGGAAAAGCACCCCGAGCGCCAGCGTGAACAGGCGCCTGCGCAATCGCGTCAACAACAGGGCGAGCACGGGGAATACAATGTAGAACTGCTCTTCGATACCTAGCGACCACAGATGCAGCAGCGGGATCTCGTCCGCAGCCGGGGCGAAGTAGTTCAGCGTGGCAAAAAAATAGAAGTTCGCCGAGAACAGCATCGAGGCGACAGCGGACTTTGCATACTCCATCCGCTCGGTGGGATAAAGCACCGCCATCGCCGCGACCGATGTGAACAGGACGACCGAGAGCAACGCCGGCAGGATGCGCCGGGCACGACGTACGTAGAAGCGGGTGATGGAGAAGGTGCCGGCCTCAATCTCGCCGTAGATGATCTTTGAGATCAGGAAGCCGGAGATCACGAAGAACACGTCGACGCCGACATACCCTCCTGGAACCAATCCTGCATCTAGGTGATACAGCAGTACGCCGAGGACGGCGATGGCCCTCAGTCCATCGATATCCGCCCTATACTTGAGGCTCATCCCCCCGTCCTGCCGTCCTGCGGCGCCGTGAATGGCCGCAATTATGACGTCAATCACGCCACCCAGCTACCGGCAGGCGCCCCGCAGGAACCTCCCTAGCATTGGGATCGCGTCAACGAATACACTGTGTCGGGCCCGTCCACTAGGCACACCATCCCGGCATTGAAGGCATCGACTCCCATGGAAACATTGTGCGCCCCTGTCCGTCGCGGAAACCAAGCTGAATGATCGTTGGCGCAGGCCTGCTGGCGGAGGCGTTTCGTCCGCGCTATGGCAGCGATCCCACCGTCACCATCCATGCGTCAGGGGTGTCCAACTCGTCGGAGACGAGCGTGCTGGCATTCGCGCGGGAACGCGAAGCACTGTCGACCGGTCTCGCCGCTGCCACTGGCCGTTTTGTGTACTTCAGCAGCTGCGTGGTCGGACTGCAGGCGGTTGCCCCGTCGCCGTACGTCGCGCACAAGGCAAGGATGGAGGCGCTGGTGCTGGCTTCGCCCCACGGCGTCGTATTCAGGTTGCCGCAAGTGGTCGGACGTACCGGGAACCCCAATACGCTGACCAATTACCTCGCGTCGCATATCCGTGAAGGCCTGCCCTTCACCATCTACAGCGGCGCCCAGCGAAATCTGGTGGACGTCGACGACATCGTTGCGATCGTGCCTGAACTGCTTGCAGACCCCCTGTCGGTGGCCCGCGTTACCAGCATCGCAGCCCGTTATCCGGTAGCGGTACCGAAGCTGGTGTCTCTGTTGGAAGATATACTGGAAAAAGCGGCGCACGCCCGGGTCATTCCGCGCGATGAGGCGTTCAATGTGGATTCAACGACGGCGCTTGCCGTCGCGGACCGCTTGGGGCTTGGCCTCGACGGCGGCGACGAATACGCCAGGAAAGTGCTGCAGAAATATTATGGTTGATGCTTCCGCTTTGGACGTGTCGGTAGTGGTCCCCGTCTACGGTGGCGTAACCGCGCTCTCCGAATTGTGTAAGCGCGTCGGTTCCTGTCTGACGGGGGAAGGGCTGCATTACGAAGTCATCCTGGTGGACGATCGGGGCGACAAGCGTGCGTGGGCGACCATCCAGTCGATTGCAGCGACCGACCCCAACGTTAAAGGCATCCGGCTGTCGCGGAACTTCGGCCAGCACGCCGCCACCTTGTGTGGCATCGTGCGTGCGCGTGGCAATGCCGTGGTGACCATGGATGATGACCTGGAACACCCGCCGGAAAGCATCCCCACCATGCTGGCCGCCTGTACCCAGGAAACGCCCCTAGTCTATGGCGTATTTCCCGTTCGGACGCACGCCTGGTACCGGAACATCAGCTCAGAGTTGATGCGCAAGACGCTCAAAGTCTCGTTTCCAGATCTCAACGACAGCTACACCTCGTTCCGATGCATCCATCATGTCCTGGCAGAGCAGTTGAGCGCATTCGAACTGAGCAGGCCATACTTGGACGGCATGCTGTCCTGGCTGACCGCAAGCGTGGCGACGGCTCAGGTGGAACACGGCGCCCGCCGTCATGGAGAGAGCGCCTACACCCTCCGCAAGCTGATCTCGCATGCGCTGAACATCTTTATTACGTTCTCGCACCTTCCTCTGCGGATGGCCACCTACTTCGGCACCACCATCGCCGCGATCAGCTTCCTGTATCTGTCCTACATCGTCATAGCGCATCTCACCGGCAGCATCACCAATCCCGGATATGCCTCCCTGATGTCCGTGGTGTTGTTCACCTGCGGCGTGCAGCTGGTCATCCTGGGCGTCGTCGGCGAGTACATCGGGCGACTGATGGGTGTGGCCAACAAGAAGCCTGCGTTCGCCGTACAAGCCACCACCCCGGCATAGTCGTTGGAGTGCCCTGCCAGAGAACCGTAATGGACAACAAGAACGAGCAGCCTGAGTTCGATCGCTACGCAACGCAATATCGCGAACTGCACAACGCAAGCATCGCGGCCAGCGGCGAAGAGTCCAAGTACTTCGCCGAGTACAAGGCGAAAGTCGCTATGGTCGAGTTGGGTGAGGCGGCGCAAGCCCCCATCAGCGTGCTGGATTTCGGCACGGGCATCGGCGGCTCGATCGGCCCATTGCGGCGCGCACTCCCCAATGCCGTGCTTCATGGCGCGGATATTTCATCGGAAAGCGTGGCCATGGCACAGGAGCGGCATGGCGACCACGCGATATTTTCGGTGATCGCCGACGACAAACTACCCTACGCTGATGCCTCGTTCGACATGGTGTTCGTCGCGTGCGTCTATCACCATATCCCGGTGGAGCAGCGCGGACATTGGACGACCGAGATTCACCGCGTGCTCAAGCCGGGTGGCCATATCCTGGTCTTCGAGCACAACATGCTGAACCCCCTCACTATGAAAGTCGTTCGCGACTGCGCGTTCGACGAAGACGCCATTCTGCTCCCCCGCAGGGAGCTGCTCGATCTGGTCGGCCAGCCATTCAACGAGGTACGGGCCCGCTACATCGTCTTCTTCCCCAAGACGCTTGCGTTTCTGCGTTCGGCCGAGCGATCGCTGTGGTGGTTGCCACTCGGTGCGCAGTACTACGTCCATGCCCGCGCATGATGCACACCCTTGATCCGTTGACCTGAGTAATTCGTGTCCGAAGTCGTCAAGTTCATCGCCGCGCGCGTGGCATCAACCGTAGTCAGCTACTTGGTCTACGTGGTCCTGCTGTATTGGCTCAGCTACGACGTCGCGTACTTCATCGCCTACGTGGCCGGAATCGTGCTCTCGTACGTCATCAACTCACTGGTGGTGTTCAAGCAGCCCATAACGCGGCGATCGGCGATACTCTTTCCGCTGATCTACCTCGTCCAGTTCCTGATGGGTATGCTGATCCTGCGCGTGTGCATCGAGAGGCTGGCGATGCCGGAATGGCTGGGGATGGCCTTCAGCATCGTGCTCACCTTCCCACTGGCCTTCGCCCTCTCCCGCTGGGCCATGCGTGAGCAGCCGGCCATCTGACCAGCCTGCCCAGATCGGCGGGCCACGGCTGCGCCGGACACGCTGACGCGCCCCGCGCGCCGAGCCACCGCCGTCCGGGCTGGACGTGGCGGCGCACACTCCTGACGTGAGCAGGTGCACGCGTCGCCAGGACACCACACCTACCTCCCCAGGGAAGGGATTCAGTGATTATTCGGGAAGCTTGGCCGCGTCAGCGGGCGCCAGGGTGATGCTGCTCAGCGTCATGGCGCTCGATCCATTAGTGTACACGCGGACCTCGACGTTCTCCAGGTCCTCGGCGGTTGCGATCCGCAGGCTGACCGGGCTCGCGGCACCGCCGGTGATCGGGCTCTTGCCGAGCACTTTTGCCCCCAGGCCGCTCACCACATCCACGTATCCCACCTCTCCAGAGCCAGGCGCGACGACATCGACATCGACGCGGTACTCGCCGGTCTGCAGCTTCACGTAGGGCCCGAAGTGAAGGAAGCCGGTCTCTCCCTCGGCAGCCAGGAGGCGAAGCCGCCCACCCTCATTCTCCAAGCGTCCGATCTCATGCTGGGTGGTGATCCCGAGCGGCTCGCCGATGTGCCGCGATTGGGCGGCCTCGACGCCCCAACCGGGCAATTTCGTCGCGATGTTGTCCTTGAACACCAGCACCAAGAAGCCGCCGACCATGAACTGCCGTAGTGGCTCGCCGGTAAAGGCGAACATGACCGCCTTGTCCACCTGCGCCACTTCCTCGCTGGTCAGCATGAGGAAGCTCTCTCCCTTCCACGCATCCGAGCGGTACCAGGTATTGGATGCCAAATGCGGACGGGGCACGGGAAGGCCGCGCAGGAAATCGATCTGTCGGACCTTGACGTCGCCGCCACTGAGGATGGTTATCACACCCGAGTTCCAGTACGACGCGTAGCCGTACTGAAGCCCCGCGGCCTTCAGCGCTTCCATCGTCTGTACATGGACGGAAGGCGGCGTACCCCTGTAGATCCGGGTGAACGAATTGCCCGCGTAGAGCATGCTGCTCAGCAGCACGAGCAACACGCCCCACGCAATGATGCCCCCTGGCCGGCGCACGCCACGATTCTCCGCGTATCCCACCAGCAGCACCACGCCCAGTATCAGGGACGGTAGCATGTAACGGGCGCTGATGCTCGGCCCGGTCATGTCCGGGGTCGTGGTGGTAACCTGCAGGAATACGAACATGCAGAGTCCGGATGCGGCAAACGCACCCAGCATCCGCGCCGAGGGACGGAGATCGCGAAGCGCCATGCAGCACGCAACCGGGAGCATCACCAGCATCACCAGGATTCCCAGCAACCTTGCCCCCTCATAGGCACCGCCAAGAGACATCACAGACCGCTCCGGGCTCGGCAAGGCACCGAACATGCCGAGGATCCCTTGGAGCGTGAACCACAGGTTCTCGCGAGCCGCCTCGAAACTCAGCCACCGGGCCGAACCGGCGCCCGCGTTGTTGTGAACATGCGCGATGGCAATGGAGTGCAACGTGACGCCCACCACCATCGCGCCGAACAGGATGGCAAGCAGGCCGGCAATGCGCCAGCTGTCGCCTGTGAGCTGCCAGCGGCGCGCGCCAGGGACCCAGACCAGCAACGCGTCACGTGTGGAGGCCCAAGCCAGGATAGCAGCGAGCATCGGCGCCAGGTTGTAGGCGGCCGCCCGCTGGGGATTGCCCCACGCGGTGAGCGCGCTCAGTACGAACAGGGCAAGGGCCCAGCCAATACGCCCACGGCGGCGGCTGCTTTCCAACCAGCGCCAGGCGAAGTAAAGGGTGAACACCGCAAGATAGAGGACGTTGCCATACGAAACCTGGCCAAACAGGTTTTCGGCAACGAACCAGGACACGCCGCCGGCGAAGATGGTCACGGTGAGAAGACGCATCCAGCGAGAACGCACCACCATGCCGGATACGCACCACAGCGATGTCAGCACGATGGCCGAGGAGATCAGCCCGGAAATGGCGTGGAGCCAATAGCTGTTCTTGAAGAAAGGCAACAGGGGAATGATGAAGATCTGGCCGAACAAGACCCAAAGATCCCCGTTGACATAGTTCCACTCTGGCGGGAAATACGACCCTTGGCGTATCGCCTCCTCAGCCAGAAGGCTTTTTACCGCTGAGTCGGTGTGGAATTCCGGGATGTAGCCCTTGAACAGGTAATAGACCAACGCGACTAGGCTGACCACGAAAAGGGCGACCAGCACCCCACGACCGATCCTTGCCGCGACTTCGATGGCATCGGCCACGTAGTCCACACCCAACGCTTTCCGACTCTGCATCACCACTTCCCCGTTGTCCAACCCAGGTTAACCACTCATGCCTTCTCGTACATCCAACGAAGCGTCTCGCGCAATGTCCACTGTTCAACGGGCCCTATTGCCGAACGGAGCTTCCCGGGATTTCCCACGAGCGTTCTGACTTCATTGGTGCGGACAAATGCAGGGTTCACCACGATCTCCGGATGGTATCCCGAGATCTCGTGCATCATCTCGACCACGTCCATCAACGTGTTTTCGATTCCGGAGCAAACATTGAATACCTCGCCTTGCCCCGGCAGCGTCGCCAACCTGATGTAGCAGCCGGCTACGTTGCGCACATCATTGAAGTCACGGGAAACCTCCAGATTTCCCAGCTCCAACCGCGGCTCACGCCGCTTGAAATGCCCGACGATCTTCGGGATGAGGAAGCGATCCACCTGCCCGACGCCTGTGTAGTTGAACGGGCGTACGATTGTAAGCGGCAACGAATTGGCAAACTGGCGGGCCATCAACTCCATCGCATACTTGCTGACAGCGTAATCATTCACTGGCGCCGCAGGCAATGATTCCTCGAGCATGCCCTCGGTGTTTCCGTACACATTCGCACTGCTTGCCAGCACCACGTGTGCTGGCCGCAGGTCCTGTTGCGCGAGCGCTTCCAGCAGGTTCCGCGTACCCACGATGTTCACCCGATAGATCTCTTCCGCATCGCCGTGCGCAACGAAAGAGATCGCGGCTAAGTGAACAACGATGTCCGCTTGGGCGGCAGCTACCGCGGACTGAACCCTGCCTCGGTTCAGGAGGTCAACGGAACGCCCGTCGCCGGTCCCGAACGGGACGACGATTGCGCCTTGTTCAGCAAAGGCCTGCATCACGTAGCGCCCAGTAAACCCGGACGACCCAGTGACCAGAACTCGCTTGCCAGCTAGGTCAGAAGGAGAAGCCACGCTTGTTCCTGCCCAGGTCAGCCTGGACCATCATCGTGCAGAGCTGTTCCAAATTGGTCGAAGGCGACCAACCGAGCTTCAACTTGGCCTTCGCAGGGTCCCCGATCAGCAGTTCGACTTCCGCCGGACGATAGAAATGCGGATTGATCCTCATCACCGTACGGCCGGTGGCCGTGTCGACAGCAGTCTCGCTGTCTTCGGTGCCGCGGAAGTCGACTTCGATATCGGCGGCGTTGAACGCCATCCTGACGAAGTCCCGGACTGTCTCGGTACGATTGGTGGCGAGGACGTATGTATCGGGCTCGTCGACCTGCAGCATCAGCCACATGCCCTCGACGTACTCCTTGGCAAATCCCCAATCCCGTTTCGCATCGAGGTTGCCCAGTTCGAGGCAATCCAACTGTCCCAGCTTGATTTTGGCAACGCTGTCGGTGATCTTGCGGGTGACAAATTCTCGGCCCCTGAGCGGGCTTTCGTGGTTGAACAGGATGCCGCTCGATCCGAAAATATCATAACTTTCGCGGTAGTTGACGGTAATCCAGTGCGCGTAAAGCTTGGCCACCGCGTACGGACTGCGTGGATAGAACGGTGTGTTCTCATTCTGGGGGATGGCCTGCACCTTGCCGAACATCTCGGAAGACGACGCCTGGTAGAACCGGATCTTTTGGTTCACCAGTCGAATGGCTTCAAGCAGATGCAGAGCCCCGATCCCGGTGATATGTGAGGTCGCCGTCGGTTGGTCGAAGCTCACTCCCACGAAGCTTTGTGCAGCGAGATTGTAGATCTCGTCCGGCTGCACTTTCTGGATCAGGCCGATCGTGGACCCCAGATCCGTCAGATCGTATTCGACCAGATGCAGATTAGGGTGGGCTTGGCAGCCTAGCTCGTTGATCCGCCAGAAATTGACAGAACTGCTCCGGCGATAAGTGCCGTAGACGGTGTAGCCCTTCTGGAGAAGAAATTCCGCCAGATAGGCGCCGTCTTGACCGGTAATCCCCGTGATAATTGCTTTCTTCATGGCTTCCGCTTTGATGATTTAGGTGGAATTGGCGACCGAATTCGACGAAAAACCGAAACCAGCCCGGAGGACCTAAACAGGTCGGTAGAGTAGGGAAAGATCACCCCAGCGAACGACGATATGTCAGCTGCGTCAGCACCGCCTGGAGACGCTGTGCCAGTTTCGAGTAACGATGCGCGTCGCGCCACCGCTCCGCGTCGTTTGGGGGCATGCCCTCGTCCATGATAGCGGCAATCCCTTCGGCGATCTCTGTGGGCGTCTGGCCCGGCAGTTCGCATACGGCGCGGCGTACGTCGTCGAAAATGGGCAACGGGGTAACCGCGACCGGCTTTCCTGTCGCCAAGCCATACCGGACGGCCCCACTGGCCGATTCCCCGGTCGACTGATAAGGGAATACGATTAGGTCGGCCTCTTCCAGTGCGGCCAGACTTTCGTGATCGGGTAGGAAGTCTGTCATGAGCGTAACGCGATCTCCTAGACTGAGCGCGGCGATCATAGCGCACGCTTCCTGGCGCAGGGCTTTGGATTGCGGCACCGGGTATTCGGCATTGATCATGCGCAGGCGCACATTACGCCCCTGCCGCACAAGGTGGGACGTCGCCTCGATCAGCTGCAGCAATCCCTTGTGAGGCAGGAGAAAGCCGTAGGAACTGATCACAAATGGTCCCCCATGGTCCTCGCGCTCGCGGATCGGAACGTCGATGACGCCGTGCGGGAACAGTGAGACGTTCTCTACCAGACCAATGCCCTTGAGCCGGTTGAGATCGCCAACGGAATGTACGAACAGGCGGTCGCACTGCGCAAAAGGCGCGGCAAGGTTGCGAAGCAATTTGTGTGGCGTCTCGGGCGCATCCGTCGTCGCATGCATCATTAGCACCACGACTCGACCGGCCTTCCTCTGACCGAGTAGGAAGGTCGCGAGGCGGTCGAAGTCGAAGAACCCGTACTGGAACTGCACGACCAGCGTCGACACGCCGCTCACCTCGATGGCAATGGCGAGCTCGTCGAGAGAATTGCCATCACTGGTATCCCAGCACCTCACGACGTTCGCAGCATCCGCTTCGGTCTGGGCGGAGGTGCGCGCTGCGAATATCATCAGGTCGGCCTCGGGCATCGCATCGATGAGGTGTGCCGAATAGGTAGCAATGCCGCACTTCGTGTTCCAGCTCGTGATCCAACCGATCTTTGGATCGCGCGGCGCCTCCAGCTTGGCGAATCTGCGCGCGGACTCGACCAAGCGACCGGCGACGTGCGTCCAGGTTGAATCGGCAAGCAGCGTGGCTCGTCCCACGTCGGAGCGGGCCCGCACTGCATCCAGCGGCAACGCTTGGACTTCGCGCATGACTTGTGCCAGATGGTCCTCGTCCGGCTCCGCCCACACGGAGTTGAACAGGTCGAAATGGGTTTGCGCCGGCGAGAACGCGTAGTCCACCAGCCATGCGGTTTCCGGCGAGCAGAAATCCAGCTGCCCGCCCCAGCCGGTGGTGATCACGCCGAGGCCCGACAACATCGCCTCCGCCATGGGCAGACCGTAGCCCTCCGCCCTGCTGGGAGATACCAGCACCTGGCATTGTCCGTAGAGCGCTTTGAGTTCGGCATCGGATACGTCGTCTTCAATGATGACGACATCCGGGTAATCCTCGCGACCGGCGCGCGCCTCCTCCAGCCACGCGCGAATCTCGTTGTGCGGATTAGCGAAAGTCTTGATCACCAGCGTCACATCATCGCAACTCGTGAACGCTTGCCCGTACGCGCGCAATAGCACGTCGGCTCCCTTGCGGGGGAAGCACGAAGACACGTGGAGGAAACGGAAGTCTTTGGCGACGATGCGGTAGTCGCTGTCGCCGACGATGCGCTCCCAATGGTCCACTCCGCATCCAGACACCGAAAGAGGCACCGACACCCCGTTGTCGATCATGATCTTCTCGACATGACGCGACAGGCAGGTCATCCCCTGCAGGTGTTCGTTGAACTCGAGCACCCACTCCTGGGGCAAGCTCGACTCTTCCCAAGCATAGTGATGCAAGAGATTCAGTCTCGAACACAAGTCAGCCACACGGGGCGGATACAAGAGGCGGCTCGTGACGTCCGCCTGCGCTGGAGGAATGCCAGCCACCCGGTCGTGCATCTCGGCCAGGTCGGAATTTGCCGCCAAGAATCCTGCGTTTGCGTCAAAGTCCCCCGGCCCGTCCGTGGAATGCAGAACGACGTGGTGGCCAAGCGCATCCAGCGCCCTGGCCGTCTCACGGTTCAGCAGCGCAAGGCTGTAAGTGCTGTCGAAAGGTCCCTCGACTCGCCACGTGATGTGTTCCGGCAAGTCCCCGGGACGAGTCGCGAGGTCCGTTTCGACTAGATTGCGCGCGATGCCCTCAGCTGTCGCGACCAGGTCTGCGTCGCTCGGGGACAACGGCTCGTGTGGTATGCCCGCGACCGCCTCGATGAGGTCGCGATAGTCGGATTGCCGTTCGACCTGCAGCGTCGACCAAGCCGTCATTCCGGACCGCTTGTCGCGGGCATGAACTTCTTCGAGCGCCTGGATTGCACGTCTGGCACTTTCCGTCCACGAGAATTTCGCGGCTTGGACGGGAGCATGCTCACGCAACGTCCGATTGAAATCGTCATCCACCAAGGCTCGGTGGATGATGGTAGAAATCGCGACCGAATCGGTGGGATCAAACAAAGCGTCATCCCGCCCGATGACCTCAGGCACACTGGTCGTGCCGGAGCCGATCGTCGGTGCGCCACACGCCATCGCCTCCAGCGCGGGAAGTCCGAACCCCTCGTGCAGCGACGGAAAAACATAGAGCGAACAAGCGCTGTATAGCGTTATCAGCTCGTCATCGGAGATGTAGCCGGTGAGCACAAGCCGGTCGGCGATGCCAAGATGCCGCGCCGCCCGTGACAACTGCTCCTGATGTGTGTCGGAGACGTTTCCGGCGATCACGAGATGGTGATCAGCGCGGAGCGCAGCGGGTAACAGCGAAAACGCCTCAAGCAGACGCTCGAGGTTCTTGCGCGACTCCATCGCTCCGCTGTACATGACATAGCGGTCGTGGATCCCGAAGCGCGACTGTAGAATATCCTTCTCGGCGGCACCGATATGGCGCGGGACGAATATGTCCGAGATCGCGGACGAGATGTTGACGATGCGGGAACCTTCGATTCCCAGCGCGCCAATGGCCTCCTCTCTCGCATGCTCGGAAATCGATAACATGATGTCGGAGCGCTTCAACGACGCCACCCGGTCCATGTACCAGTCCCGCGTCCAGTCCGAATTCAGGTAATCCTCCGGATTTAGGAGCGGGATGAGGTCGTAGAGTGTTACCGCGGTCCGGGGCCGGTGCGCGAATTTTCCGATCGAGAGCATCGCTGGATCCTGCGCGCCTTCGAACAGGCTCGAGACGTGGACCACATCGGGTCGCAATCCGTGAATGAACGCCTCCCGCATCAACTCGGCCGCGCTGCGGCGCCAGGCATTGTTGGGGTCCGGCCACGACACGGGGACAAGGGAGTCGAACGTGACGATACGCGACGGCGGAATTAATCCCTCGAACCCTTGGCGGACGGCCTCAATGCTCTCGGGCATCATCGAATTCAGGCAGACCCACACCTCGTGGTCTCCAGCCTCCTTCGCCATGCTTTGCGCCAGCGACATCGAGTAGCGGCCGATGCCCCGGAACCGGCTCTCGGTCTGGGCGCCCTGGAGGTCAATGAGGATGCGCATCAGCCGTGCTTCTCTTGTATTGCGTGCCGAAGATCGGCGAGGACCTGATCCGCGCGAACCTGAAGGACGGATTTCGGTATGGCGTGGGCGCGCGCAACGCTTGACGGCAGCGCGTGCTGTATCGCAACGAGCCCCCCGGCCGGTGCCTCGATCAGTCCAGCACGCTGCGCCAGGTCGCGAAGCCTGGACTTCAGGCCGGGATGTGCATCAAGCGCGCGGAGCATCACCACGCGCAGGGGTCCGACGCCTAGGACAGCCCGCATACACCGGACAACGAGCGGACGTGCCACGTGCTTGCCGCCCTGGATCGGCGAGCGGACGAGGGTGCTGGCTAGGCGTCGTACGGTCCGCAATGGCGCAGTCGACCTCCAGGAGCGACTGCCCTTGATCTGGGCCAACTCGTGACGAAGCTGCTCAGCCTCGACCCACCAGCGATGCGCCTCGTGCTTGGCGTCATCCGCCTTCGACTGGGCCGCCTGCTTGTCGTGCCTGTAACCCTCGGCCACCCCGTCGAGCCAGGCGACGTGGGTCTGAAACCTGTCGATCTGCGCCATATGCGCGTCCCGAAGGCCCGAGATCCTCGCCTGTTCGATTCGCGCCTGCGCGGAGAGCTTGGTGACCTCGGCTTCTCGCAGACCGATCTCTTCGGTCAGCTCCTCCTCGCGCCGCAAGTGCTCGGCACAGCGCATCTCGAGCTCGTCTACGCGTCGCAGCGCTGATTCGGCGCGCTGCTGTTCCGCCTGGGCAAGTGCCTCGTACTCCGCCTGCTGCGCCAGCTTCTCCGCGCCCAGGCGCCCGATCTCCGCATCCGCGACGCCGAGATGCCCCTGAATCTCGGCCAGGCTGGCATGGGCCGCCTGTTCCTCGGCCTCGCGGCGCAGCTCCAGGGCGTGATAAGCGATATTCACGCTCGCGCAGAACTCCGAAGTGGGGGCCAAGCTGAAACCGTCGAACACGTTCGGCCCGGACTCGAATGCAGGAAGCAACTCGGGCCGATCGACCGACACGTAAAAGCGGTTAAGGCCATCGAAGTGCGCGAATTTGTAGCCTTTCTCCAGTACCAACGGCTCCCACTGCTGATGTGTCTGCTCGCGGCTCAAGGGACGCGTGCTCTCGATGACAAGGACCCACGGCCGGTGCGGCGCCGTCTTCCAACCACGCAGGACGGCCAGCTCCGCGCCCTCGACATCGATCTTCAGCCAATGGATATCGCGATCGCCGACCTGCGGCAGCAGCGTATCCATCGTCATCACCGGGACCAGCGATTCGCGGACTTCGAAACCCGCCAACTTGTGCGTGTTCGCGATCGCTTCGTCCATCGTACTCAGGCCGGTCCCTGTGATCTCGAAGAAGCGCGACACACCCGCGTCTTCAGCGATCAACGCCTGCAGCACAGTCTCGTCAGGCCTCCGCTCGCGTAACTCCGCGGCATATTGCGCGGTCGGCTCGACATGCAAGCCGCGCCAGCCGTGTTCGAAGAACACGCGGCTAACCGAATCGGCATCCGGGCTCTGCGCTCCAATGTCGACATAGCACCCCTCCTCCACGTGGCCGAGCGCGCGCCAGAGGATGATGTCCTCGAAGTTCTGTGCGTAGGAAATGAGTTGGATCATGTGCTCGCTCATTCGATCTGGTCTGGAAGCGACTTGCCGGCCGAGGCCGCCGGATCCCGCTCTATTGAGAACCGAGCATCCAGCCAGTTCGACCCGATGAACGTGGGCTCGCTTGCATTCATGACATCGAACACGAGGAAGTTGTCCACCCATTCGAAGTTGTCGACCAGATGCGTCTCTGTGCTTACGAGAGCAGGCGAAACTGAGTAGGACCCCGGCCCGAGCCGGCACATGAATTCAAGCGTGTACCTCACGCTCTCTCCGCCCCCAATGTTCCGCTGGACCTGACCGGTGTGCCAGGTGTTGGAGCCCCAGACGACGTGCCCCTGCTTGTCGCGGATCATGAAGCCAAGCACGAGATTCTCGATCGGCTGTTCGGCGCCGGCGTGCAGCTCCAGTCGGAGCCTCTGCCCGACCTTCGCCATCGCGACGTCTTGTCCCGTCCCCGCATCCACCAGCCGCAGCGACTGGACCTTGGCCTGGCCACTGCCGCTCCGGGTCACAACCCAACCCTGTTTGGTGCGCCGCTGCTCGAGGGAGAGACTCTCGTTCTCCTTCTTCGCGATCAACGCGTTGTAGTAGTCGACGACCTCGTCGGGGGTGCCATCCCGGAGGACCCTCCCCTTTTCAAGCAAGATCGCGCGGTCGCACAAGGCTTTAACGTCCGACATGCTGTGCGAAACAAGCATGATGGACGTGCCTTGCTCACGGAACCTGCGCATTCGCTCGAAGCTCTTGTGCTGGAAGTAGCTGTCGCCGACTGAAAGAGCCTCATCCACGATCAACAAGTCGGGAGTGAATGCGGTGGCCACTGCGAATGCAACGCGCACCTGCATGCCGCTTGAATAGGTACGCACCGGTTCGTCGAAGTACTCACCAATTTCGGCGAACGCCTCGATTTCCGGCATCACTCCCTCAATCTCATTCTGCGAATAGCCCATCAGCCCAGCGGAGTGGAAAGCGTTCTGCCGCCCGCTCAGGTCGGAATTGAAGCCCATCCCGAGCTCAAGGATCGCCGCCACCCGCCCGCTCCGGGTGATCCGGCCCTCGCTCGGTTGCGACGTCCCGGTGATGAGTTTCAGCAGGGTGCTCTTGCCGGCACCGTTCTGACCGATTACGCCCACCGCCTCTCCGGGTGCGATCGTGAACGAGACATCGCGCAGAACCCAGTGTTCCTCCATGGGGTGGACCGGCAGTCCGAACCAGGATGCGGCGCGCAACCATTCGCTGCGCCAAACGCGGTACGCCTTGCCAACGCCCCCAACACGCATTTCTCCACTCATAGTGCGTCCACCATTTCCGGGCTGGCCCTCCGGAACACCACCAGCGCCACGGCGGCGATGCCAATGGAACCAGCCACAAGCATCAGGAGCTCGCTCCACATTGGAGGACGGCCGAATAGCAGTACGTTCTGGTAACTGGCGACGAGGGGATAGATGGGATTGAACTTGAATAAGTGCTGTACACGTTCCGGCAGGATCGTCATGCTGTAGACGATGGGTGTCAGCCAGAACATGGCTTGTAGGATAACCGGGACCACCTGCCCAATATCGCGCATGAACACATTGAGCACGCCCAGCAAGAGGCCAATCGCCATTGCAAATGCGATTGTCAGCAGTATCAATGCCGGAAGCCATAGCGCCTCGACGGGCGGATAGTGTCCCATGACCGCGAAGACTCCGAATATCGCTAGCAACAGGAGCAGGTTGTTAACGAGCATCGTGCCTGCGGCGATCAAGGGCAGGCATATACGCGGGAACGCCATCTTCTTCATCAAATTACCGCTATCAATGAAAAGATTGAGGCACTTCGAGATAGTTTCGGCGAAAAGCGTCCAGCACAGAATTCCTGCCATCAGGTACAGGGCATAGGCATGCTTGTTCTCGACGCCGGGCAATTTCGCGGACAGTACCTCGGACAGGATCGTCGCGAAAATCAGCACCTGCATCAGCGGATGAATAACCATCCACAGCGCGCCGAGCTTGCTTCGAATGAAGCGGAGTCTCAGGTCGTTTTTTATCGAAGAGAAGATGAAGTAGCGATAGGCCCATGCGGCCCGGAACATGTCTTTCATGAGCGGCCTCGGAAGACTTTTGCGGGCGCGTGGATATAGGGGATCGTCGGCAGTCGCTGGCGGATCAGGGCTAGATGGTTGCTAATCGTCTCAGCTGCATGTTCCGGAGACAGGGTGCGTCGCACACTGTCTCTTGCCTTCGCTCCGAGCTGGGCAGCCAAGCCTGGCTCGGTCACCAGACGACACATCCACTCAGCCGCTTCCGCCGTGTCGGCTTCCGCCCATTGCTGGTCGGTGCTCCCCAGATAATCACCTTCCGCGACCCGCACCATTTGGCAGCCAACCAGACAACTGTTGTCGTCGTCCATAAACTCCAGATTCCCCGACCAGCGGGTCGCGATCACCGGCTTGCCTGCCAGCATCATCTCGGCGAGCCCCAGACCAAAGCCCTCGGCGCGGTGCAGTGATATGTAGGCATCGCAGCAACGGTGCAAGGCGCGTACGTGGTCACCATCAATGATGTCATCGCGCACCATGATACGGCGGTCCCTGTTAATCAGAGCGAGCAGTTGATGGAACTTCTCTGGGTGCCGGAAGCCGTTACTGGTCTTGATCAGTAGACGGACACTGTCGCCCTTGTTAGCAAATGCAAGCCGGAAGGCCTCAACCACTGCGAACGGATTTTTGCGCGCAATCCATGAGTTGAAGTCGAATGTGCAGAGGAAGGTGAAGCACTCTTCCTCAAGGCCAAAGTCCGCACGCTGCAGGCCACTGTCCGCAACATAGCTCAAGGGCAGCGGCACACGCAGGATCGGCTTGTCTGTGACACGGCGAAACGCATCCTCCACGAACTTTGAGGCCACAAGTATTTCGTCCACCTCTTGGATGGCCGACAGCCACTCGGCGGGCACGGTCTCCAATTCCCAGAACCAGCACCCGATCAGGTAGCGGCCCTGCAGACGCGCCTGCCCGATGTGCTGGAGGGCCGGCTGCAACATGTCGGGGTTGACGAACAGAATGCTGATCGGATGAGGCAAATCGTCGCCAATCCAGGCATCGAGTGATCGGTCATTCCAACCGTGGCGCAGCTTCAAGTCGATGTCGAACAGTGAGACAGGCACGCCGGCAGAGATCAGTGCACGCGCGTACATGCGGGCGCTTTCTGCCAGACCAAATTGACCACGAAGATAACCCAAAATGTTGACGCCGACCTGGCCGGCAGGTTCCCTAGACTTGGAGGGGGCGGGCACGACGAAACGGTCCCAAGCAGGCGTACGCGCGAAACGCGCGCTCGCGAGTGCGCGCGCGGCGAGCAAGGCCGAAACACGATCGCGTAACCCCTGTGGAAGGTGCTGAAAGAAAAATCTGAGCCATTTCTGCTGCCGGAGCCAAGCGGAAAGACTCAACAGCGCCAAACCAGTGCCGGAATGCTTCATCAACGAACTCACGCAGCTGAACCGAGACGATGGCTCATTCGATCAAGGCGTCATGCAGGTCCCGCCGCAGGTCCGCCACCGCCTCGACCCCCACGCTCAGCCGCACGAGATTGTCGGTCACGCCCAGCGCCGCCCGCCTTTCCGCCGGCACCGACGCATGCGTCATGATCGCCGGATGATTCACCAGGCTCTCCACGCCGCCGAGTGACTCGGCCAGCGCAAACAGCTTAGTCCGCTCGCAGAACCGGCTCGCGGCCGCCGCACCACCCTTGAGGTAGAAGCTGATCATGCCGCCAAAGCCGTCCATCTGGCGGCTTGCGAGCTCATGCTGCGGGTGCGATTCCAGACCGGGGTAGAGGACTTTCTCCACTGCCGGATGACCTTGCAGCCACTCCGCCAGGCGATGCGCGTTCTCGCAATGCGCCTTCATCCGCAGATGCAGCGTTTTCAGACCCCGCAGTGCGAGGAAGCTGTCGAACGGCCCCTGCACAGCCCCGGTGGCGTTTTGCAGAAACGCGACCTGCTCGGCCAGTTCGGCGTTAGCGCCCACCACAACGATGCCGCCGACGATGTCGGAGTGGCCATTGAGGTACTTGGTAGCGGAGTGAACGACGATGTCGGCGCCCAACTCCAGTGGTCGCTGCAGGATCGGTGAGGAAAACGTGTTGTCGACCACCACGATCAGTCCGTGCTTGTGCGCGACGGCCGCAATGGCTGAGATGTCGACCAGCTTCAGCAGCGGGTTGGTCGGCGTCTCGATCCAGACCATTTTGGTTTCGGGCCGGATTGCGGCTTCGAAAGCCGCGCAATCGGTGAGGTCGACCCAGCTGAAGTCCAGCCCGGCGCTGCGGCGGCGCACGCGCTCGAACAGGCGATAGGTTCCGCCGTAGACATCGTCCATCGCGATGACGTGGCTGCCGCTGTCGAGCAGCTCCAGCACGGTCGAGCTGGCGGCGGAGCCGGACGCAAACGCGAACCCGCGCGTGCCGCTTTCCAGCGCGGCCACGCAGCGCTCGTAGGCGAAGCGCGTCGGATTATGGCTGCGCGAGTACTCGAAGCCCTGATGCACGCCCGGGCTGGACTGCACATAGGTGGACGTCGCATAGATCGGGGTCATCACCGCGCCGGTGCTTGGGTCCGGCGACTGTCCCGCATGTATGGCGAGAGTGCCCAAGCCCGGCTTTCGGCTAGCGCCATCGGAATTGTCACCGCTCATTGTAGGCACTCCCATAACCGCAACGAATCAGCCGGCAAGTTTATCACCGTCGGCTGAAGGGTCCCTCACCGCTGTCCGCGATCGTCAACTGGAAAATCCGCATCGCGACGGGCGCGCGCGGACGACCAAGCGGCGCGCCACGGCCGCGCTCCCCCCCCCTACTCCACCCGCCGCCGCAAATGGTTCAGCAAGTCAATCCGTGTGATCAGCCCCAAAAAGCTGCCGCCATCCACGATCACCGCCACATGCCCGCGCTCGAACACCGGCAGGAGCGCCTCGACCGTCGCGTCCTTATCGATCTTGTTCACCTTGCCCACCATCGCCGTGGACACCGGGTCGCGGAAACCCGCTTCATTGCCGTAGACATGCAGCAGCAGGTCCGACTCGTCGATGATGCCGACCAACTCGTCGTCGCGCATCACCGGTAGCTGGCTGACGTCATAGAGCTTCATGCGCTGGTAGGCCGTGACCAGCAGGTCGTCGGGGCCGATGACGACGGTGTCGCGGCGCGAGAACGGGCGCAGGATGAGGTCGCGCAGGTCGCCGTGGCGCTCGGCTTCCAGAAAGCCGTTGTCGAGCATCCAGTAGTCGTTGTACATCTTTGACAGGTACTTGTTGCCGGTGTCGCAGACGAGCACCAGCACACGTTTGGGGACCGTCTGCGCGGCGCAGTATTTAAGCGCCGCCGCCAGCAGGGTGCCAGTGGAGGATCCGCCGAGGATGCCTTCCTTCTCCAGCAGCATGCGTGCGGTCAGGAAACTCTCCTTGTCGCTGATGGCGTAAGCCTGCTTGACCCGGCTGAAGTCGGAGATCGACGGCAGGAAGTCCTCGCCGATGCCCTCGACCATCCAGCTGGCGGACTTGTCGCTGAGGGTGCCCTCGTTGATGTACTCGGTCAGGATCGAGCCCACCGGATCGGCCAGGATCAGTTCGGTGTGCGGGGACTTCTCCGCGAAGCAGCGCGACAGGCCGGTCATGGTGCCCGAGCTGCCGCAGCCGAACACGATCGCATCCAGGCCACCGACCTCGGCCATCTGGGCGAGGATCTCAGGGCCGGTGACCTGCTCATGTGCGGCCGGGTTGTCCGGGTTGCCGAACTGGTTGATGAAAAACGCGCCCGGCGTCTCGCTGGCGATGCGCGCCGCGAGGTCCTGGTAATAGTCGGGATGGCCCTTGGCGACATCGGAGCGGGTCAGCACCACCTGCGCGCCCATCGCCTTGAGGTTGAAGATCTTCTCCCGGCTCATCTTGTCGGGAACCACGAGCACCAGTTTGTAGCCCTTCTGCTGGGCGACCAGCGCCAATCCCAGACCGGTGTTGCCCGCCGTTCCTTCCACGAGGGTGTCGCCGGGAGCGATATCGCCGCGCGCCTCGGCGGCCTCGATCATCTGCAGGCCGATGCGGTCCTTGATGGAGCCACCAGGGTTCTGAGATTCCAGCTTGAAATACAGTTCGCACACACCGGTATCGAGGTGTTGCGCCTTGACGATCGGCGTGTTGCCGATCAGGTCGAGTACGGAGCTGGCAATTGGCATGCGGGTAACGGGCTTCTGGCGCCGCAATCGCGGCTGACCCGGGGATTCTAAGGGATGCCGGCACCGGCGGCCGGGTAAGTGGCAGCCGGCGTCGGCAGCGCAGCGCGGCTCAGGTGCTCTGGGCGGCGTACATCCTGACCAGCTGGTCCTTGGCCGCGAGCTTCTCGCGCTTCATCTGGGCCAACGTGGTGGGGTCGATCGGCAACACGCCCAACTCGGCGTCCATCACCTTCTTGTCGAGCTTCTTGTGACGCTGGTACAGCTGCTTGAACTCGCGGTTGGAGTCGATCAGGGCATCGATCTCGGGCTGGGGTTGATCATCGAACATTGAAGCCTCCTTCAGCGCATGGATACCGCCGGGCGGGAATCGATCGCCCGGTGAATCGACCCTACTCCGCGCATCCAGGGGCGGCAACACGCGTTCGTATGGCGGCTGCCGGCGCGCATGCCGGAAACCGGCACGGCCCTTGCCAGGACACGCTCTGCGTAGTTAAACCGCTGACAACCAACGATTTATTGACGAATCGCCGCGACGGCGAGGCCGAACTACTTCTTCTTCGGCCTCTCGTCGGGCTTGCCGCCCATCAGCTCGGTTTCCTGGCGGGCCAGTTCGGCCTGGCGGGCGCGGGCGGCTTTCAGCCGGGCCGCCTGGGCACCGGCGACGTCCTTCAACGCGGTCTCCACGTCGGCCATGGCGTCGGCGTCGCTCTGGGTCTGCATGCGCAGGCGCTCGGCCTCCTCGGCGCGGACCTGGGCCTGGATGCGCAGGCGCTCGGCTTCGGCGCGTGCGGCGGCGGCATCGCGGCGGCTGGCTTCCAGCAGCAGCTCGGTGCGCTCCCGGCCCAGCTCGCGGATTTCCTGCTGCATGGCCGCGGTTTCGGCCGCCGCCTCGGCGATCTGCACCCGGCGGTCGGCGACGTAGTACGCCGCCTCGTATTGGCTCTGGCGGGCATTGGCCAGCGCATCCACCGCGTTGCGCGCCTGCAGGCGCTCGAAGGACGCGGCATTGGCGTAGTCCGGATTGGCATCCAGTGCGACCAGCTTGCGACCCAGCGCTTCAACGCCGGCATCGGTGCGACTTTGCGCGTGGACCGGAACGATGGACGCCGCCAGCAACAGGCCGATGGCAAGGCAGCGGATATCGGTGGAAATCCTCATCGGATGTTCCCTCCCTCGAAGCGGTCGCGCAACTCGCGCACTTCACTGCGGCGCTGGGCGAGCTCGGCGGACGTCTTGGCTTTGGCGCTCAGGGCGATCGCGAGGTCGGCATCGGCACTGGCGGCGTGGGCCAGCGCGCGTGCGGCGTCGTTGCGCCCTTCCGCCATCGCCGCCTGGGCCCGGCCCAGGGCATCGCGCGCCGAAGCGAGCGGCTGGCTGGCGTACTGGTCCGCGTCCAGATCGGTCGCCCTGGACACGGCTTGGCGTGCATCGGCCAACTCGCTGGTCGGCGGCGGCAAGGTGGCGCATGCGCCGAGCACGCAAGCGAGAACTGTGCACGCGAGCAAATGGCGGAATTGTGCGAAGCTTGGATGCATATGGGGAGCCGTGGCGGAGGTGTATCGCCCGGCCATTGTGGGCAATCCGGCGTCAAGGTTGCAACGACGGCGTCCGTCAAGGGGAGTGGGTGCATGGACATCGGCTATTTTCTGAAGCTGATGACGGAGAAGAACGCGTCGGACATGTTCTTGAGCACCGGCGCGCCGGTGTACATCAAGATCGAGGGCCGGCTGCATCCGTTGGGCAATACCGGCCTGCCACCCGGCATGGTCAAGAAGATCGCCTACTCGCTGATGGGCGAAGGCCAGGTGCCGCAGTTCGAGCGAGAGCTGGAGCTCAACATGGCGTACTCGCTGCCCGACACCGGCCGCTTCCGCATCAACGTGTTCAGGCAACGCGGCGAAGTCGGCATGGTGATCCGTGCGATCCGCAGCGTGATCCCCTCGATCGAGGAACTGCAGCTGCCGCAGGTGCTCAAGAACATCATCCTGGAGCCGCGCGGCCTGGTCCTCATCGTCGGCTCCACCGGGTCGGGCAAGTCGACCACGCTGGCCTCGATGATCGATCACCGCAACAGCAGCGTCTCCGGCCACATCCTCACCATCGAGGACCCGATCGAGTACCTGCACCGGCACAAGCGTTCGCTGGTCAACCAGCGCGAGGTCGGCCTGGACACCCACGCCTTCGGCAGCGCGCTGAAGAACGCGATGCGCGAGGCGCCCGACGTGATCCTGATCGGCGAGATCCTCGACCAGTCGACGATGGAGGCGGCGATCGCGTTTGCCGAGACCGGCCACCTGTGCCTGGCCACCCTGCACTCCAACAACGCCGACCAGACGATCGAGCGCATCCTCAACTTCTTCCCCGAGGCGGCGCACAAGAACGTGCTGATGAACCTGTCGCTCAACCTGAGGGCGGTGATTTCCCAGCGCCTGGTGGTGGGCGTGGACGGGCGCCGGGTGCCTGCGGCGGAGGTTCTGATCAATACCCCGCATATCCGCGATCTGATCCGGCGCGGCCAGATCCACGAGATCAAGCAGGCGATGGAGGAGTCGCTGGAGGAAGGCATCGAATCTTTCGACCAGTGCCTGTTCCGGATGCAGAAGCAGGGCAAGATCGACATCGACGAGGCCTTGCGCGCGGCCGACTCACGCGACGGGCTGGCGCTGAAGTTCCGCCTGTCCGAAGGCGCCGACGCCGAACACGACCAGTACGCGTCGGTGTTCTGAGCCGCGTCGGCCCTGTGATCAGGGCCAGCCGCGCCGCCGGGCGTTGTCAGGCGGGCGCGGGCTCCGGCGCAGGCGCATCCGGCTGGTTTTCCGGCCGGGCCGCGTCGAACTCGGGCAGCGCCAGGCAGGCCTGCTCGACCCTGACCAGGGTCGGATACGGCGTCAGGTCCACCGCAAACCGGCGCGCGTTGTACATCTGCGGTATCAGGCAGCAATCGGCCAGGCCGGGGATGTCGCCTTCGCAGAACACGCCGGTGGACGGGTGGTCGGTGAGCATCGTCTCGATCGCCGCGAAACCCTCCGTCACCCAGTGCCTGACCCACTCCTCACGCTCGGGCTGAGGCACGCTCCAGGTCCGGTCGAAGTACTGCAGCACGCGCAGGTTGTTGAGTGGATGGATGTCGCAGGCGAGCACCTGGGCGATCGCCCGGGCGCGCTGCCGGTCGCGGCTCGCCGCCGGCAACAGCGGCGGTGAGGGCCAAGTCTCGTCGAGGTATTCCAGGATCGCCACCGACTGTCGCATGACCCGGTCGCCGTGCATGAGCACCGGCACCAGTTCCTGCGGATTGAGCTGGCGGTAGGCTTCGGCGTGCTGCTGGCCGCCGTCGCGGACCAGGTGCACCGGGACGGTCCTGTAGGGCAGCCCCTTCAGGTTCAGACCGATCCGCACGCGGTACGCCGCGCTCGAGCGCCAGTACGAATACAGCGTCAACTGCTCGGTCATGCCTGTCTCCTGGGCGTATGCGGGTCAGCCGTCCTGGCGTTCGATGCGCTGCTCGATGGCGCCAAAGATGCTGGCTCCGTCGCGGTCCAGCATCTCGATGCGGACGGTATCACCGAAGGACATGAACGGGGTGCTGGGCTTGCCGTCGCGCAGCGCCTCCACCGTGCGCAGCTCGGCGAAGCACGAGGCGCCCAGCGAGGTGTCCTCGTTGGCGATGGTGCCCGAGCCGACGATCGTCCCTGCCGACAGCGGGCGGGTGCGCGCGGCGTGGGCGACCAACTGGGCGAAGTTGAACTGCATGTCGACGCCGGCTTCGGGGGCGCCGAACCACTTGCCGTTGACGTGGGTGAGCATCGGCAGGTGCAGCTTGGTGTCGCACCAGGCGTCACCCAGCTCGTCCGGGGTGACGAACACCGGGCTGAGCGCGGAGCGCGGCTTGGCCTGCAGGAAGCCGAAGCCCTTGGCCAGCTCGCCCGGGATCAGGTTGCGCAGGGACACGTCATTGACCAGGCCCACCAGCTGGATGTGCCCGGCTGCAGCTTCGGGCGACACCGCCATCGGCACGTCATCGGTAATGACCACCAGCTCGGCCTCCAGGTCGATGCCGAATTCCTCGCTGGTCACCCGCACCGGATCGCGCGGCCCCATGAAGCCGGCACTGACCGCCTGGTACATCAACGGGTCGGTGTAGAAGCTCTCCGGCACCTCGGCACCGCGCGCGCGGCGGACGCGCTCCACGTGCGGCAGGTAGGCGCTGCCATCGACGAACTCGTAGGCACGCGGCAACGGCGCGGCAAGTGCGGCCACGTCGAGGTCGAAGGCGCCCTGGGCGCTGCCGGCATTCAGCGATTCGTAGAGGGTATTCAGCCGGGGAGCGATGTTGCTCCAGTCCTCCAGCGCGCGCTGCAGGATGTCGGCGATACCGGTGGCGCGGACGCCCCGGGTCAGGTCGCGTGAAACCACCACCAGGGTGCCGTCGCGGCCGCCTTCCTTGAGGGAACCAAGCTTCATCGGGAACTCCTTATAACGGCGCCGCGGCGCGATGGTTTCAATTGTAACCGCTGGCGCGCAGGCAACAAAAAACCCGCCACGTGGGCGGGTTCTTCGTTGTATGGCAGCCCCGGATGGATTCGAACCACCGAATGCCTGAGTCAGAGTCAGGTGCCTTACCGCTTGGCGACGGGGCTATAAAGCGGATTGTAACGCAAGGAATCTTAGCGCTTGGAGAACTGGGTCGCGCGGCGTGCCTTGTGCAGACCGACCTTCTTGCGCTCGACTTCGCGGGCGTCGCGGGTCATGAAGCCAGCCTGACGCAGCTCGCTCTTCAGCGACTCGTCGTACTCGACCAGGGCGCGCGAGATGCCCAGGCGGATCGCACCGGCCTGGCCGGTGGTGCCGCCGCCGGCAACGGTGACATTGACGTCGAACTTGTCGGTGGACTTGGTCAGCTCGAGCGGCTGGCGCACGATCATGCGAGCGGTCTCACGACCGAAGAACTCTTCGATGCTGCGCTTGTTGATCGTGATCTTGCCCTCGCCCTTGCGCAGGTACACGCGAGCGGTGGAGGACTTGCGGCGGCCGGTGCCGTAGTTCTGCTGGATTGCCATGTCGTTGACCTTAGAGTTCCAGCAGCTGCGGCTGCTGGGCAGTGTGCGGATGCTCGGGGCCTGCATAGACCTTGAGCTTGCGGTACATGGCGCGGCCGAGCGGATTCTTCGGCAGCATGCCCTTGACCGCGATCTCGATGACGCGCTCGGGATGGCGCTCAAGCGCCTGGCCCAGGGTCTCGGACTTCAGGTTGCCGATGTAGCCGGTGAACCGGTAGTACTTCTTGTCGGCCAGCTTGTTGCCGGTGACCACGATCTTCTCGGCGTTGATGACTACCAGGTAGTCGCCGGTGTCGACGTGCGGGGTGTAGACCGGCTTGTGCTTGCCGCGCAGGCGGTGGGCAAGCTCGGCGGCCAGGCGGCCCAGGGTCTTGCCGGAGGCGTCGACCACGTACCAGTCACGCTGGACGGTCTCGTTCTTGGCGCTAAATGTCTTCATGACTGATCTTCTTGGGTACCTTGCCGGGCTTGTTGCGCCCATGTCCCGGGAAGGGAGATGGCCGGAACTTCGCCACGCGTTGTGGTGAAAGATGCGCTATGGAGCGTAAAGAGGCGGAATGATAACGGTCGCCGCAACGCAGCGCAAGCCATCGAGCCGCACATGCTAGCATCCCGAAATGCCCGCTGCCAGCCGTCCGCTTGCCTCCGACCCGCTGGTCGCACTGGCTGACCGGTGTGTCCAATGCGGCCTGTGTCTGCCGGTTTGTCCGACCTACGGCCGCGAGCGGATGGAAGCCGAATCGCCGCGCGGGCGCATCGCGCTGGCCCGGGCATGGGCGCTTGAAACGATCGAGGCGGGGCCGCTGGGCGATGCCCATCTGGACCACTGCCTGGGGTGTGGCAACTGCGAGGCGGTCTGCCCGGCCGGCGTTGAGTATGACGCGCTACTGGTGTCCGCGCGCGGCCGGCAACGCCAGCGGCGCGGTGCCAGCGTGCTTCAAAAGGCGCTGGAAAGCCTGGTGGTCCGGCCCCAACTGCTGGGCGCACTTGTGGGCCTTTACCGCCGCACCCGCAGCCTCCTTCCTCACCGACTGCAGCTATTGCCCGCGCCGCCGGCACTCGCACGCGACGGCATGCTTCCGGCGGGCGACGCAACGGCGGCGCAACCTGCGATGTCGACGCCATCGGCCGCCCTCTTCATCGGATGCATTGCGGGCTCCTACGAGGGTCCGGCCCGGGACGCGCTGACCCGGCTTTGTGCCGCGGCGGGCATTCAACTGGCGGTGCCGGACGCGCAGACGTGCTGCGGCGCCCTGCACGCCCACGCCGGCCATCTCGACGGCGCGGCGCAGCTGGCGGCGCGCAATCGCGAGGCGTTTGCCGGACACGCGACGGTGCTCACGCTCGCCAGCGGCTGCCACAGGGCCGTCGCGGCTGCGATCGACGGCACCGCGATGGACGCGCTCGCGCTGCTGGACGCGCGCGGCGATGAGCTCACTTTCCAGTCAAAACCCGAACGCGTCGCCCTGCACCTGCCCTGCACCCAGCGCAATGCCAGCGGCAGCGTGCCGGCACTGCGTCGCCTGCTGGCCCGGATACCGGAACTAACGGTGATCGAGATCGATGCCGGCTTCGGCTGTTGCGGCGCGGCGGGGAACCAGATGCTGACCGACCCGGCGCGCGCCGGCGAGTACCGCCAGCCGTTGCTGGATCAATTGGCCACCATTGCCGCGACGCGCCTGCTCAGCGCCAACATCGGCTGTCGCCTGCACCTGGGCAACGGCGCGGCGCTGCCGGTGCAGCACCCGCTGGAGTTCCTCGCCGAGGCGTTGATTCGACAGGATGTCGTTGACCCGCACCTCGACACCTCGGGCGCCCGCGCCGCGCGCTAAACTGGCGGCATGGAAACCACCCGCCGTCTCAGCCGGATCGACCGCATCCTCGACGATGCCCAGCGTGCGCTGGAAACCGTCCTGGGCTCCCCCGCCGCCATGCGCCCCAACCCGGCGGACGGCCAACCGGACGTCGTGCTGGAGGAAAGCGAGCGGCGCCATGCCGCTGGCCTCATGCGCGTCAACCACGTTGGCGAGGTCTGCGCGCAGGCGCTGTACTGCGGCCAGGCGGCGGTCGCGCGCGACCCGGCCACCCGTGCCCACCTGCTGGAGGCGGCGCAGGAGGAGACCGACCACCTGGCCTGGTGCGCCGACCGCCTGGTCGAGTTGCACGACCGGCCCAGCCTGCTCAACCCGCTGTGGTACGCCAGCAGCTTCTCGATCGGTGTGCTGGCCGGCCTGCGCGGCGACGGCTGGAACCTGGGCTTCGTGGTGGAAACCGAGCGCCAGGTCGAGGCCCATATCGACGAAAACCTCGCCTCGCTGCCAGCGGCCGATTCCCGCAGCCGGGCGATCCTGGAGGTGATGAAGGAGGACGAGGCCCGGCATGCGGACAATGCCCAGGCCGCCGGCGCGCGCATCCTGCCGCCGCCGGTGCCGTCGATCATGTCGGCCGCCTCGCGGGTAATGAAGGCGATTGCCTACCGGGTCTGAGCCCGATCAGTCGACCAGGTTGCGCCCGTGGTAGAGCTCTTCGATCTCGCGCTTGAGGCGCGCCTCGATTTTCATCCGCTCCTTGAACGACAGGTTGCGCGCCTTCTCCTCGAACAGGTACTGGTCCAGGTCGAAGTCCTTCAGGTGCATCTTGGTGTGGAAGATGTTTTCCTGGTAGACGTTCACGTCGAGCATCTCGTAGCGCGACTTGATGTTCTTGGCCAGGTAGTCCTGGATCGAGTTGATGCGGTGGTCGATGTAGTGCTTCTTGCCCTTCACGTCGCGGGTGAAGCCGCGCACGCGGTAGTCCATCACCACGATGTCTGACTCGAGCGTCTCGATCAGGTAGTTGAGCGCCTTCAGCGGTGAGATCACCCCGCAGGTCGCCACGTCGATGTCGGCGCGGAAGGTCGCGATGCCGTTGTCGGGGTGCGTTTCCGGATAGGTGTGCACGGTGATGTGCGACTTGTCCATGTGCGCGACCACCGCCTCGGAGATCACGCCCTTGGCATCGGACTTGTCGACCACCGGCTCCTCGGAGATCAGGATCGTCACCGACGCGCCCTGCGGATCGTAGTCCTGGCGGGCGATGTTGAGGATGTTGGCGCCGATGATGTCCGCCACATCCGTCAGGATCTGGGTCAGGCGATCGGCGTTGTATTCCTCGTCGATGTACTCGATGTAGCGCTGCCGCTCCTCTTCGGAGTAGGCAAAGCTGACGTCGTAGATGTTGAACGAGAGCGCTTTGGTGAGGTTGTTGAACCCCTGCAACCTCAGACGCGGCAACGGCTTGACCACTAGGCTTTATCCGGACAATGACAAGAGGCGCGATTATGCGGCAATTGGCCGCCGGTTGAAAATGCGCGTCCAGCGACGGTTCACCCGACATGCCGCGAAATGGCAGAGTTTGCCACTCAGCGCCCATTCACCCTAAGCTGCCCGGATACGAATTTTCCGACATCACGCCATCCCGGTGGATCAATTTGAATGCTTTGCGTAAATTCAACAGCCCCTTGACGCCTGACGGCCCCACGATCGAACGCTTCCTGGCTCACTGCCACCGTCGTCGCTACCCGACGCGGACGGACGTGTTCCGGCCCGGGGATCCTGCCAGCACGCTTTATTACATCATCTCCGGATCGGTCAGCATCATCGCCGAGGAGGACGAGGACCGCGAGCTGGTGCTGGGCTATTTCGGCCCCGGCGAGTTCGTGGGCGAGCTTGGCCTGTTCGTGGAAAGCGAGCAGCGCGAGGTCATCCTGCGCACCCGCACGCCCTGCGAACTGGCCGAAATCGGCCACGAGCGCCTGTACGACCTGATGCTGACGCGCTTGGCCGACGATGCGCCCAAGCTGCTGTATTCGATTGCCTCGCAGATCTCCCAGCGGCTGCTCGACACCAGCCGCAAGGCCGGCCGGCTGGCGTTCCTGGACGTCACCGACCGCATCATCCGCGCGCTTCACGACCTGGCCCGGGAACCCGAAGCGATGAGCCACCCCGACGGCACCCAGTTGCGGGTTTCGCGTCAGGAACTGTCGCGGCTGGTGGGCTGCTCGCGCGAGATGGCCGGGCGGGTCCTGAAGAAGCTCGAAGCGGACGGCAAGCTGCACGCCCGCGGCAAGACCATCGTGCTCTACGGCACGCGCTGAGGCGCGGTTTCGACTGACCGGGGCACCGGTTCGCCGGCCCGCCCCCGGCAACCCCAGTTGAGGATCGGCGTGGCCGGCGGCAGCACCTTGCGGAACATCGCGACGTTGGCCTGCTTGGGGTTGACCACGACCGGCCGCTCCGCCGCCAGCAGCAGCGGCAGGTCCGCGCTGCTGTCGGAATAGGCCACCGCCACAGGCGCAGTGAAGCCTGCCTCGCGCAGCATCGTCATCTTCATCTGGAAATGGCAGTGGCGCGCCGCTCCCAGCCCGCCCAGGCGCGGACCGACCAGCGTTCCCACCACCGGCACGTCCTCGTGTGCGACGAAGGCCAGGATCGCGCGCGCCAGTTCGGGCGGGGCACCGGTGGCCACCACGACCTGGTCGCCGGCAACGCGGTGCTGCTGGAACACCTCCAGCGCGACCGGCAGCAGGCGCGCTCGGATCTGCTCGGCGTGCAGCTCGACATAGCGGTCGATCAACGCATCCAGTTCGCGCGGACCGTGCAGACCGACGGTACCGGCCCAGACGAACCCGGAGATGCCGACACGCCGGGTCGGCTGGAACGCGACCATCGGCCCGAACAGCGGCGCCAGCAGCAGCGCCAGCGCTATCCGCCACCAGCGTCGCCGGATTATCCAGGCAAACAGGTGGCTGCCAGAATCGCCGTCGTACAGGGTGTGATCGAAGTCGAACACGACCAGCGGCGGGGAATCGCCTGCGACTGGCGGAACGGCGCTGCTCACCCCTGGAACATCCGCCGCAGCGCCGCGCCCGGGTCGGCTTCGCGCATGAAGCTCTCGCCGATCAGGAAGGTGTCGATGCCGGCGGCGCGCATTTTCGCCACATCATCCCGTGTTGCGATACCGCTTTCGGTGATCGTGATGCGGTCCGGCGGCACCGCGGCCTTCAGCTCGATGCTGGTCTGCAGCGAGACCTCGAAGGTGCGCAGGTTGCGGTTGTTGATGCCGATCAGTTCGCAGTCGGTCTGCAGCGCGCGCTCCAGTTCGTCGATGTCGTGGACCTCCATCAGCACGTCCATGCCCAGTTCGTGGGCGAGGTTGGCCATCTCGATCATCGGCCCGTCCTCCAGCGCCGCGACGATCAGCAGGATGCAGTCGGCGCCGATCATCCGCGCCTCGTAGACCTGGTAGGGATCGACGATGAAATCCTTGCGCAGCGCCGGCAGCGAGCAGGCCGAGCGTGCCTCGCCCAGGTAGCGGTTGCTGCCCTGGAAGAAATCCACGTCGGTCAGCACCGACAGGCAGGCCGCACCGCCGGCCTCGTAACTGCGTGCGATCGCCGCCGGATCAAAGTCCTTGCGGATCAGTCCCTTGGAGGGGCTGGCCTTCTTGATCTCGGCGATCACCGCCGCCTCGCCGGCCAGGTGCCGCTGCTTCAGCGCGTCCACGAAGCCGCGCGTGGGTGGCTGCGATTGGGCCCGCGCGCGGACGCTGTCCAGGGTGCGGATCTGGCTGCGCTGGGCGATCTCCTCGTGCTTGCGGGCGAGGATGGTGTCGAGGATGTCACTCATGGTGTGCAACGAACTCCGGAAATGGGGGACATCACGGCTTCGCCAGCGCGCGCGTTGCGGCCACGAACTCGTCCAGTTTGCGCCGCGCCGCGCCCGAGGCGAGCACTGCACGGGCCAGTTCCACGCCCGCGGCGATGGATTCGGACACGCCGGCGACATACAGCGCGGCGCCGGCATTGAGGGCGACGATGTCCAGCGCCGGGCCAGGCCGGTTGTCGAGCACCTCGGAAAGCATGGTGATGGACGCTTGCGGACTGTCCACGCGCAGGTTGCGGCTGGCCGACATGGCGATGCCGAAATCCTCCGGGTGCAGCTCGTACTCGCGCACTTTGCCGTCGCGCAGCTCGCCAACCAGCGAGCCGGCGCCCAGCGACAGCTCATCCATGCCGTCGCGGCCCCAGACCACCAGCGCCCGCTCGGCGCCCATCTTCTGCAGCACGCGGATCTGGATGCCGACCAGGTCCTCGTGGAAGACGCCCATCAGGATGTTCGGTGCACTCGCCGGGTTGGTCAGCGGGCCGAGGATGTTGAACAGGGTGCGCACGCCCATCTCGCGGCGCACCGGCGCGACCACCTTCATCGCGGGGTGGTGCATCGGCGCATACATGAAGCCGATGCCGGTATCGGCGATGCACTGCGCGACCTGCCCCGGGCTCAGCTCGATCGCCGCGCCCAGGGCCTCCAGCGCGTCGGCGCTGCCGGACTTGGAGGACACGCTGCGACCGCCGTGCTTGGCGACCCGGCCGCCGGCCGCGGCAATGACGAAAATGCTCGCGGTGGAGATGTTGAAGGTGTTGGCACCATCGCCGCCCGTGCCGACGATATCGACCAGATGGGTGCGGTCGGCGACCTCGACGGGAACCGCGAACTCGCGCATCACCTGCGCCGCGCCGGCGATCTCGCCGACGGTTTCCTTCTTCACCCGCAGGCCGGTCATGATCGCCGCGGTCATCAGCGGGCTGACCTCGCCGCGCATGATCTGGCGCATCAGCTCGACCATCTCGTCGTGGAAGATCTCGCGGTGTTCGATCGTGCGTTGCAGGGCTTCTTGCGGGGTGATGGGCATTGCTGGCTCGTGTTGTCGAGGTGGACGCGGCCTCAGCCGTCGAGGAAGTTCTTCAGCAGGGCGTGGCCGTGCTCGGTCAGGATCGACTCGGGATGGAACTGCACGCCCTGCACGGGGTGCTCGCGGTGGCGCAGGCCCATGACCTCCTCCATCGAACCGTCCTGGTTGTTGGTCCATGCGGTGATTTCCAGGCAGTCCGGAATACTCGCCTTGTCGACCACCAGCGAGTGGTAGCGCGTCGCGGTGTAGCCATCGGGCAGCCCGGCGAACACGCCGGTGCCGAGGTGGCGGATCGGCGAGGTCTTGCCGTGCATGATCCGGCCGGCGCGCACGACCTGCCCGCCGTAGACCTGGCCGATGCCCTGATGACCCAGGCACACGCCCAGCAGCGGCGTGCTCGGGCCCAGCTGACGGATGACCGCCAGCGAGACGCCGGCCTGATCGGGTGTGCACGGGCCGGGCGAGATCACGATCCGCTCCGGCGCCAGCGCCTCGATCTGGGCCACTGACAGCTCGTCGTTGCGGACGACCTTGACCTCCGCGCCGAGCACCTGCAGGTACTGGACGAGGTTCCAGGTGAAGCTGTCGTAGTTGTCGATCATCAGCAGCACGTCACAGCCCCCTTGCCGCTTCGGCGACCGCGCGGAACAGCGCCCGGCCCTTGCTCATGGTCTCTTCCCATTCCTTTTGCGGGTCAGAATCGTGGACGATGCCGGCGCCGGCCTGCACGTGCAGGCGGCCGTCCTGGATCACCGCGGTGCGGATCGCAATCGCGGTGTCGGCATCGCCATGCCAGCCCAGGTAACCGATCGAGCCGGCGTAGACGTTGCGCTTGACCGGCTCCAGCTCGCGGATGACCTCCAGCGCGCGGATCTTCGGCGCGCCGCTGACGGTGCCGGCCGGGAAGGTTGCGCGCAGCACGTCGGCATAGGACAGCCCCGGTTTCAGCGTGCCGGTCACTTCGCTGACGATGTGCATGACATGGCTGTAGCGCTCGATCACGAACTGCTCGCCGACTTCCACCGTGCCCGGCTGGCTGACCCGGCCGACATCGTTGCGGCCCAGGTCGATCAGCATCAAGTGCTCGGCGCGCTCCTTGGGATCGGCCAGGAGCTCGGCTTCCAGCGCCTCGTCCTCGGCCGGCGTGGCGCCACGGGGGCGCGTGCCCGCGATCGGCCGCACCGTCACCGTGCCCTGCCCGGCCTCGTCGAAGTGCAGGCGCACGAGAATCTCCGGCGAGGAGCCGACCACCTGCATGTCGCCGACGTCGAGGAAGTACATGTAGGGCGACGGGTTGAGCGCCCGCAGCGCGCGGTAGACGTCCACCGGACGCGCCTTGAAGGGGACGCTCAGGCGCTGGCTGAGGACGACCTGGAAAATGTCGCCATCGAGGATATATTGCTGGGATTGCTCGACGGCCGTGATGAAGCCCTCGCGCGTGAAACCGGAGACGAAGTCCGCCTCGTCCAGACCATAGGAATCCAGGGTTTCCGGATACGCGGTGCCGCTGTTGCGCAGGCGGTGGACCAGCTGGTCCAGGCGCCGGTTGGCGCGCGCCCACGCCTGCGGCTCGTCCGGGTCGGCATGCACAATCAGGTAGAGCCGGCCCTTGAGGTTGTCGAACACGGCGACTTCCTCGCTGAGCATCAGCAGGATGTCGGGGGTGCCCAGCTCGTCGTTTTTGGCCTGGCCGTCCGCGCCGGGCCCGCTCAGCCGTGGCTCGATGTACTGGATGCACTCAAAGCCGAACCAGCCGACCAGGCCACCGGTGAAACCGGGCAGGCCGTCGATGCGCGGCACCGAGTGTTGCGAGCGCAGGCGCTCGACCTCGGCGAAGGGATCGGCCACATCGCGCGCCTCGACCCGCTCGCCGTGCTCGGTGACATACAGGGTGTTGCCGGCAAACGCGTACACGCGGCGCGCCGGCAGGCCGATGATCGAGTAGCGCCCGAAGCGCTCGCCGCCTTCGACGGATTCAAACAGGTAGGTGTGCGGCCCGTCGGCCAGCTTCAGGTAGACCGAAAGCGGCGTGTCGAGGTCAGACAGGACCTCGCGCACCACCGGGATGCGGGTGTGACCGTCAGCGACGTGCTGCTGGTATTGCTGGTACTGCGGACTGTCTGGCGGGGACATGCGGCATTTCCTGGGGATGCGACGGATCGGGAACGACGGCGACAAGCGACCATCGCCAACCGGTGTCGGCATTGCGGAAATGCAGGTTCGCCCTTGGAGTCATCACCGTACTGTAGCGGTTCGGGAGCCGGTACGCGACGGGATGGCGCGCAATCAAGCGGTCCCTAACCGGCACTCCCGGCCAACTCGCGCCGCGCACGCGTGGGGGTGTCCGGTGCGATCGCCGGGATTCGGATGACCAAGTCGGTCCCCTCGCCGGGGGCACTGCTGACATCGATCCTCCCGCCGGCGTCGCCGACCATCGAGGAGACCAGGGCAAGGCCCAGGCCGGTTCCTTCTCCACGCGCCTTGGTGGTGAAGAACGGCTCCAGCACCTGGCGGCGAACGGGCTCGCTCATGCCGATACCCGTGTCGGAAAAACGGATCCGCGCGTGCCCGTCGCTGGCATCCACGGAGATGCTGAAGTGCCCGCCCTCACGCATGGCGTCGCCGGCATTGGCGGCGATGTTCAACACCATCAATTCGAACTGCGCCGGGTCGAACCGGATATGGACCGGGACCATCGGCGCTTCGATATCGATCGCGATGTCGGGGCTCAGAAGTTGCCGCAACATCGGCCGCAGGTCATTGACCGCAGTTGCGACGTCAATCGTTTCCAGGGAGCGGGCATCCGCGCGCCCGAAGTCGAGCAAGCGGGTGGCGACCGCGACGGCCCGACGCGATGCGCCATCCACACCCTGCAGTGCTTCACGCATGGCAGCCGGCTCCGCACTCTGCAGCCCTTTCCCGGCGTATCCCTGCACCAGTCCGAGCAGATGGTTGAAATCGTGCGCCAGTCCGCTGGACAGTCGTCCCACCACCTCCATCTTGCGGGCGTGGACGAGCTGGTCCATCACGCGCTCTCGTTCACGGATTTCCGCCTCCAGCTGCTCGTTTGACACCACAAGTTGATCGCTGCGGAGCTTCTCAGCGGCAAGGCTCTCGCGCAGCGCTGTCGCGGCCCGGTCCACCACCGCCGTGATGAGCACGAACATCAGACCGCTGATGATCCCGTCGGTCACCATCCCGCTCGCGGGCTCGCCGGCCATGACATCCACCCGCACGCCCAGCGCGAACGCACCCAGAACGGCGAGACACATCGTCCAGACGGCTGCCCGGCCAATCATCAGCCCGGTGGTGACGATCCAGACGGTGAGCAACGGGTGCTCGAACCGGTTGCCTGTGAAACCCACGCTTGAGTGGGACACCAGCATCAGCACCGCCGTCACCACCATCAGCTGCCTGACCGCCCACTGGAACCTGCCGGTACGCACGAGATACAGGCTGAAGCCCGCCAACGCATAGAAGCCCATGCTCAGGGCAAAGCCGAGCGTCTCGTCTTCGCGCCATGGGACGTCTTTGAGCAGGCTGAACCGGTACGCCCAGATCGGCGGTGCCGTGCCGAGAATGACCAGCATGACCACCTGCAGGACCGGCGCGTTGCGCCGGTCGACCGGGTCGGCCACAGGCACGTCGCGAAGCCATCGCATCAACGCCTGCCACGGCGGCAGTCGGGCAGACCTGACGATGGCAGCCTCAGACGTTGCAACAGGTTCCATAAGCGGCTCGGATGGCAGTGGATGCGGCGAGCGCCCACCTCGCGCCAACCTCGAAGCGCCATAGGCTAGCGCGGCCGCGCGATGCGGTCATCCGTTGCCGTTCGGGCTTGCACGCCGCGGCACCCTTCCAGGCGCGCGCGGCGTCCGCCTTCCCCTGTCAGTAGCTGCCCACCAGGTTGATGGTAGGCGTCGTATCCGGGGCCCACGGTCATACCGCGCTGCTCGGCGTATACGGCACGCTCGGCATGGGCACCCGAGCCGGTCGCCAGCGTGCTGGAGACCGGGTCCGGGTGTGACAAATGGCCGGACAAAACGGAAGGGCAGCGCAAGCCGCCCCGTTCTTGTTTCGCCGTATCAGTGCGTTCCGGCCACCCGGATCTCCACCCGTCGATCAGGTTTCAGGCATTCGATCAGCTCGGCCCGTGGCAAGGACCGGTCGCAGCTGGTGACCGGCTCCGAAGAGCCGCGCCCGGCTGCGGTGATGCCGGCTCCGGGCAGGCCCTGTTCGACCAGCAACTGCCGGACCGTTGCCGCCCGCCGTTCCGACAGCGCCTGGTTGTAGCTATGGCTGCCCAGCCTGTCGGCGTGGCCGACGACGGTGATCTGCTCCGCTCCCGAGCGGGACAGCTCCTGTGCCAGTGCCGCGATCTCTTCCTTCCCCTGCGGGAGGATGTCCCGTGGACGCGAACCGTCAAACGCGAACAACGCATCGGCCGAAAGGGTATGCACTGCCCGTGCGGCCGTGGAAACAACCGGGTCCGGCCCAACAACCGGGTCCGGCCGGTCATTCAATGCGTCCAGACAGGCCGGCCCATCCCAATGCATCGAGTCGACCACGTAGTTTCCGTTGGCGCGCTCGTAGTTGACCTGGTACTGGCAGGTGACGTGGGTGTCGATCCCGGTCCGGAAGTTGAAGACGTAGTCCCAGCGCGAGACACCGGCGACCCCCTCACTGAAGTGCGGATTACCGAGCAGTCGTCTGACTTGGCTCTTGCCGAGTCCGCGCCCCATCTGACGCAGGTTGTCGACGTTGACGAAGTCGCCATTCCGGATCCGGCTGCGGGAGGCCTCCGGAAAATCGGTATCGCCCACCACGCCCTGCACCGGCATCACCGCTGTGGAGGGAAGCCCCACATCCTGCGCCAAAGCCCCGGCCGGGACAGACAACAGCGCACAAACGGAGGTGGCGAGGGCTCCGCGAAGCATGTTCCTGATTACCATGTGTGTCATTCCTGATTTGTTCCGATTGGATTCGCTGCCAGCCTTCCGTTTGTTTCGGAAGGCCGGCGCTGCGTCACTTCCCGCCCAGTACGCCACTCACGCCGACGTAGCCGCCGGTGCCTTCGCGGTTGGACGAGAAGCCGCCCTCCAGGCTCCAGCGTCCGTTGTCGGCGGTACGCCGCAGGCTGACGCCGACAGCGCCTTCACCCTTGTAGGCTCCGAAACCTGCGTAGTAGGTCGTCGCCCCGGCCACGTAAGGCGCCTGCCGCATCGACATTGCGGTCGCGATGCCGGCGTTGAGGTCACGCTCGAGCCCGTCGATCCGCTGGCCCAGGTCCCACACATCCCCGTGGATCTGGCTGAACCGCTGGTCGGTGTAGTTGTTCGCGGTAACGACCGCATGGTCCACTCCGGCACTGAGCTGGTTGACGTTGACGGCGTCGTTGCCGGCCACGCCCGGAGCGACCCCACTGATGGTGCGGTTGCCGACGTTGACCTCGCCCGACGAGTTGCTGGTGCCCACGTAGGCCGCGTCGTAACCGGACTGGGCGCCCACGGTCGTCGCCGACCCTTGGCCCAGCGCCACGCTGTTGTCGTGCGTGGCCTTTGCGCCTTGGCCGACCGCGGTGCTGTTGGAACCGGCGGCCACGGCCTGGTTACCCAGCGCGGTGCTGTTGTCACCGCTGGCGTCCGCGCCGCTGCCGCCGGCCGCAGAGTTGGCTCCGGTCGGGGTCGGCGGGACGATCGGGGCTTCCTGGCTGACCTGGAACGGACCGGTCGCACCCTCCTCCAGGTTTGTCACTCGGCTGCTGTTGTCGACGATGCTGGAGGCCAGGTCGTTGAGCTGTCCCACGTTGGCCGCATCGGTGTCAGCCACACCCGCCGCGACGTTGCCGATGACCTGGCCGCCGGCATCAACGCCATCGGTGGTCACACTCGGGCCACCCTCGATCACCAAGCCCGTATCGCCCAGGTGCACGTCGTCGCCCACGTGCACGCCGTCGGTATCGACCACGGTGTCGCCGGCAGTGAGGCTGTCGACGTCCAGGTCACGGTTGAGGGTGATCTCGATCTGGCCGCGGTTGTCCGCGCCGGTCTGGGCTACGGTGATGTTCTGGTCGCCGGTGAAGTTCACCGTGCCGTTGGGGCCGATGTTGGCGTCATTGCCGTTGGCATCGGTCGCCGTCCAGCCCGCATTGGCGGCCTCGTTCGCCGATCGGATCGCATCGTCAATATTGTCGTGACCGGTGCCACCGATGTCGCTGGTGGTGATGGTGCCGTCCGGGTTGAGCCCGGCGTTGCCACCAATCACGTTCACGATCGACTGACCCATGCCGTGGAGCTGGCTGCCGTTGATCGCATCCGTGCTGGTGGCACTGACATCACCCGCCGCCACGTTGGTGATTACCAACGTGCCCGCGTCGATACCGCTCATTGTCACGCTTGGCCCGCCATTGATCACCAGGCCGGTGTTGCCGAGGTGCACGTCGCCGCCGACCGCAACGCCGGAGGTGTCGATAGCGGTATCGCCAACGGTGACGCTGTCCACGTCGACATCACGGTTAAGGGTGACGGCGATCACGCCGTCCTGGTCATCGCCTGTCTGGGCGACGGTGATGTTCTGGTCACCCTGGAAGTCCACCGAACCGTTTGGCCCGATATTGACCTGATCGACGCCCGCGCCGGTCAAATTCCACCCCGCGGTGGCCGTCTGGTTTACCAGAACAAGTTGCTCCTCGGTCGCCGCACGACCGGAACCATCGGCGAACCCCGGATAGTTGATTGTCTGGTTCTGCAGGCCACTGATCGTACCGGCGTTACCGCTGATCAGGATCGGACTGGCGCCACCCACCACGATGGCACCGCCGCCGATGGTGGTCGTGCCCGCTGCGTCGGTCACCGCGACGGAGCCCGCACCCACAACGGTGCTGTTGCCGTCGGCGTTTTCCACCGTGGTTCCGTCGGCGGCGAGTGTGGTCACGTTGCCTTCGTCGTCACTTACCGAAGCACCCTCCACCGTCAGGCTCGCCATTTTGCCGGCGCCATCATCCACCGCCAGACCGTCGTTGTTCACCACCGTATCGCCGGTGGTCAGGCTGCCGTTCGCGCCCAGGTCGATGTTCTCGGCCAGGTCGAAGGTGACGTCGTTGCTGTCGTCGGCCTTGGTGATGACGATGTTGCCGTCGGCGTTGTTCAGGTCGACCGAATTGCCAGTCGGGCTGTTGACGCCCACGTTGGTGGCGTTTGCGCCCTGCGCGCTGACATTCCAGCCCGCATTGGCCACGTCGCTGACCTGCTTCAGCTGGTCTTCCGTAGCCGCCTGGCCGCTGGTGTAGTTGTTCGGGTCGAACGTGGTGTTGGTCAGCCCGCCGACGGTGCCGGCGTCGCCGTTGATCACGATCGGGTTGGCCCCGCCCACCGAGATTTCGTTGCCGCCGATCGTCGTCGTGCCGGCATCGTCGGTGACTGCAATCGTGCCGGCACCCACCACCGTCTCGTTGTCGCCATCAACCACTGCCAGACCGTCGGCATTCAGCGTGCTGCCATCGGCACCGTCGCCGATCGCGAGGCTGCCGTCTTCCGTCAGCGCGATGTTGTCGGCCAGTTCGATCACCAGACCGTCTTCGTCCGCATTTCGCGTCACGCCGATGTTGCCTTCGGACAAGGTGCCCGTCGCACCGCCGGTGATCGAGAGCTGCTCCCCCAAGTCGCGATGCACGACCCGGCCATCGTCGCCCACGAAGTCCAGACCCGCCGCGGTCAGGTCGTTGTTGACCTGGCCCAGCTGCTCCTGCGTGGCTGCAATGCCTCCGGTGTAGGGGGCATTGGGGTCGAACGTGGTGTTGGTCAGCCCGCCGATGGTGCCGGCGTCGCCGTTGATCACGATCGGGTTGGCCCCGCCCACCGAGATCTCGTTGCCGCCGATCGTCGTCGTGCCGTCAGTGTCGGTCACTGCAATCGTGCCGGCACCCACGGTAGTGCTGTTGCCTACGCCGTCGTCCACCGCCAGACCGTCGTTGTTCACCACCGTATCGCCGGTGGTCAGGCTGCCGTTCGCGCCCAGGTCGATGTTCTCGGCCAGGTCGAAGGTGACGTCGTTGCTGTCGTCGGCCTTGGTGATGACGATGTTGCCGTCGGCGTTGTTCAGGTCGACCGAATTGCCAGTCGGGCTGTTGACGCCCACGTTGGTGGCGTTTGCGCCCTGCGCGCTGACATTCCAGCCCGCATTGGCCACGTCGCTGACCTGCTTGAGCTGGTCTTCCGTGGCTGCCTGGCCGCTGGTGTAGTTGTTCGGGTCGAACGTGGTGTTGGTCAGCCCGCCGACGGTGCCGGCGTCGCCGTTGATCACGATCGGGTTGGCCCCGCCCACCGAGATTTCGTTGCCGCCGATCGTCGTCGTGCCGGCTGCGTCGGTCACTGCAATCGTGCCGGCACCCACCACCGTCTCGTTGTCGCCATCAACCACTGCCAGACCGTCGGCATCCAGCGTGCTGCCATCGGCACCGTCGCCGATCGCGAGGCTGCCGTCTTCCGTCAGCGCGATGTTGTCGGCCAGTTCGATCACCAGACCGTCTTCATCCGCATTTCGCGTCACGCCGATGTTGCCTTCGGACAAGGTGCCCGTCGCACCGCCGGTGATCGAGAGCTGCTCCCCCAAGTCGCGATGCACGACCCGGCCATCGTCGCCCACGAAGTCCAGACCCGCCGCGGTCAGGTCGTTGTTGACCTGGCCCAGCTGCTCCTGCGTGGCTGCAATGCCTCCGGTGTAGGGGGCATTGGGGTCGAACGTGGTGTTGGTCAGCCCGCCGATGGTGCCGGCGTCGCCGTTGATCACGATCGGGTTGGCCCCACCCACCGAGATCTCGTTGCCACCGATCGTCGTTGTGCCGGCAGCGTCGGTCACCGCAATCGCACCGGCACCCACGGTAGTGCTGTTGCCTACGCCGTCGTCCACCGCCAGACCGTCGTTGTTCACCACGGTGTCGCCGGTGGTCAGACTACCGTTCGCCCCCAAGTCGATGTTCTCGGCCAGGTCGAAGGTGAGGTCGGTGCCGTCGCGCGCGATGATGATATTGCTGTCGGTGTTGCTGAAGTCGACCGAACCGCCTGGTGCTACGTTGGCGCCCGTCACCTCGCCGTTTGCCGCTACCGCCCAGCCTTGCGCGGCGTACTCGATCGCGTCATGCACCGTGCCCTTTCCGGTGCCCCCGACATTACTCATTGTGACCTGATGCGTGTTGGGATCGTATACGGCGTTGCCGCCCAGCACGTCGGCAATCGAGTCGCCTGCGGCATCCAGGTCATCGGCCAGCGATTCCAGCGCCATGTTGGTGCCGTGCAGCTGGCTGCCGTTGATACCGTCGGTGCTGGTGGCGCTGATGCGGCCCGCTGCAAGGTTGGTGAGAGTGCGCTCGGCACCCGCGGCGCCGACACTGACGGTCGCCACCGGGCTGGTGCCGGCGAAGTTGTAGGTGTTTTTGTCGACCGAAATGCTGGCGGTACCGATGGGCGCTGCGGTGATGGCACCGCTGCCAAGCGCGACCGAGCCGGCATGCGACGCCTGCGCGCCCTGGCCGAATGCGGACGCGTTCCGGGCCGAGGCGCGTGCGCCGGATCCGACCGCGAGCGCATTTTCCGCCTCGGCCGTGGCGTCCTGACCGAACGCGGCCGCATTTTCCGCGCTGGCGCGTGCGCTGGAACCTATTGCCAACGCATCTTCTGCGGAGGCCTCGGCAGCGTCGCCAATGGCGGTAGCCGATTCATCGGTTGCGCGGGCCTCCACGCCAATCGCCAACGCATGGTAGTTGTCCGCCAGCGTGCTCTGGCCGATGGCGACGCCGCCCATGTTGCGGCGCGGCTGCAGGTTTGCAGGGTCGTTGAAACCGGACACCGCGCCCGTGCCCATGGCGATGCCGTCATTGGCCCAGCCGGTGGCGCCGGTTCCAGTGGCAATGGCGTTGACGCCGCTAGCCCTTGCGTCGGTTCCACTGGCCTGCGCACTTGCCGCGCTCGCGCTGGCGCGGGTACCCAACGCCGTGGCGTCACTCGCCGTCGAATGCGCGCCGCTGCCCTGGGCAATGCCCCGGGGTGCATTCACCAAGGAGTCCTTGCCGATGACAATGCCTTCGACCGCGGTCGAGGACGATTGGGTGCCGATGACGATCGAGTTATCGACTGCCGGGCCACTGGCCTGGCGGTTGGTATAGGAATCCCGACCGATCACGATCGAATTCTGGTCACGGCTCTCCACGCGCGTGCCGATGGCGATGCCACTTTCACCGAGTGCCTCGGACTGCGAGTTGCCGATGGTGGTCGAGTTCTTGCCCAGGCCCTTGATGTTGTGGCCCAGCACCACCGCGGAATCGCCTTCGGCGCCAGCCTGATGGCCGATGGCGATCGAGTCGCGGTTCTTGGTCGTTGCGTCCGGGCCGATCGCGACCGAGTCGACGGCGGCAGCATCGGCGCCGTTGTTGTTCTTGTTGCCCTTGTCGATGCCGCCGTCATTGATGCTGACGTAGTTCAGCATGTTCTGGTCGATCTGGTCCTGGAGATTGGCGATGACCCCGCCGGCAAAGTCGATGTCGCTCAGATCGATGCCCGACACGGCCTGCTTCAACTGGCGGACGTTGACTGCATCGGTGTCATTCGCACCGTCTTCCACATTGACGATTCGGCGCGTGAACGAGGCGCCGCTCTGGCTGCTGCCGACGGAAACGGCACTGCCGTTGAACGTCCGGTTGGTAAACTCACTGCTCCCCGACACGTCGCTCTGGGTCGCCCACGAGTTGAGACCCAAGGCGACGAAATTGCTGTCCGCGTGGGCGTTGGGGCCAATCGCCGTTCCTGTCCCAAGCGCCGTGGTCTGCCGCCCCAGCGCGACGCCGGTGTTGCCGGCAGAGGCGTTGAAGCCGACTGCCACGCCTTCGGTCTCCGCTCGGGCTGACTGACCAATGCCGACGGCGCGATTCGAAGTTACCCCGCTGTTCGCGTCCAGGCCGATGCTGACGTTCTGCTCACCGGCAATGCCCACACCCGCGCCACGCCCCATGGCCACGTTGTCGTCGCCATCCACGTTGCTGCCGGCGCCATCGCCCATTGCCACGTTGAACTGGCCGGCCACGTTCTGGCCGGACTGGTTGCCGATCGCGATGTTGTGGGATTGATCGCCAGGCAGGACCTGGCCGGTGCCCTGCCCCGCGGCATTACCGATCGAAATGTTGTTGGTCGCTGCTGCCACCGCATCCTGGCCCAGCGCCACTCCTCCGGCACCGCCCGCTGCTGCTCGTGCGCCCAGCGCCGTGGCATTGGCACCGCCAGCGTTGGCGTTGTCACCGAGTGCCACCGAGCTGTTGCCCGTTGCCTCACTGTCACGGCCGATGGCAATTGCGGCTTCGCCTCCGGTCAGCTCACCCCCAGCTGTCGCACCCTGCCCGATCGCGATGGCACTTTCAGCGCTTGCGGTGGTGGCCGCACCGTCACCGGCTGCGAAGCTGCTGACGCCTTCCGCCACGGTGTTGGGCCCGATGGCGATGGACTCATCGCCCATGGCCTGGGAGTCAGGCTGTGCCGAACGGGCGCGGAAATAGCGGACGCCACCGGCACCTTCTTCGATGAACAGGTCGAAGATCTGCTTGCCGGAGACCGCGTCGCTGCTGGTCGCCGTAAGGGCGCCCTCGGCGAGGCCGGTAATCCGCAAGCCACCGGCGTCAATCCCTGAGGCGGTGACGCTGGGACCGCCGCTGCTGAAGGTCAGTCCGCCATTATCGAGGGTCGCATTGCCTGCCGTGATGCTTGTTACCGTCAGATTCTCGTCGAGCGTGACGGTCACCTTGCCGTCGTCGTTAACGCCGGTGAGCGCCACGCTGATATTGCCGTCGCCCTGGAAAGTCACGGTGCCACCGGAGCCGATATCGGTAGTAGTGGCTCCGTCGCTGATGATCCAGCCTGCTGCATCGGCAGCAATCTGCGCGGCAGCCGCAGCAGCCGCCGCGTTGGTCGCCGTGGACTGCGCGACCGAAGCTGCGGCGCTGACGGTGCTGAGCTGGCCGAAGTTCACCGCGTGGTCGCTGGCGGTGCCACTGGCCACGCCGGTGATCACCTTGCCGCCGGCATCGATGCCCGCGGCGGTCACGCTGGGGCCTGCACTGATGGTGAGGCCGGCGTTGTCAAGCACGACATTGCTGCCGATCGCCACGCCGGTGTTGTCCACCCGTGTGTCGCCGATCGTGACACTGCCATCGGCACCGAGATCAATATCGTCGCCGAGGGTGATCTCAATGACGCCGGCGTCATCGGCTCCCGACTGCGCGACATGGATGTTGCTGTCGCCTTGGAACGTCACCGTCCCACTATCACCGATCACGGCGCCGTTGCTGCCGTCGGTCACGGTCCAGCTCGGCGCATGCTGGGCAAATGCCGGCATGCCAGCCAACGCCGTCAGACCCAGCACTAATCCGATCGCCAACGCAAGCGCGCCGGGTCGCCGTCCACTTCCGGCGGTGCCGTCGTGCAACGTACCTGCACCGCCGCCGCCTTTGGCGAGCTCCGAAGCCACTACCATCCGGCCCAGCTTCCTGCTCCAAACTTTGCTATGGATCTTGTTCAATCTGAATTCCTCTCAGTGATTCGAAATAGGGATGCGAGAGCCCGCTGTACGACACGCTGCGCGATGCGTGGGATCGCCGCTGGCCCAACTGAAATGGGAGAGCGGGGCTACCTGGATAAACACCATTTGCGCTCGCCCTGCTTTCGTCACGGCGCGCACGAACACGCCCGCCCCGGCGAGCCGGAAGGCCCGCAGAATGTCTGGTAACTAGGGTCGGCTCGGCTGCGCGTGGAAACTACGCGCACTCAATGTCGCTGCAAAACGCAAACCCACCCGATTGGGGGCGCAGCATATAGACGGGCGTCACGAAAAACACTCGCGCTTCATTGCGAAACACGAAGCGTTGGATATAAAGCGAAAGCTTTTGAAATTAAACGAAAGGCGGTGCCGCTGGGCCCGCTAGCCCAACAGGACGTATCCCACGCCACGAACGTTTCGAAGGGGCAGCGACTCTCCTGCCGCGGCAGCCTCGGCTTTGCGACGGAGCCGGAACACCAGCATCTCCAGCCGTTCTTCTTCGAAATCGCTGATCTTCGCGGTTAGGCCCTCGATGATGCGCTTGCGCGGGACGACCTGCCCGGAGGCGTCGAGCAATATCCGTAACAGCTCGCGCTCGGCAATGGAGAGCTTGACGGTCGAATCGTCGGGCGTGAGCAAACGCCAGCGATCGAGGTCGAATGTCCACCCGCCAACACGGGGCAGCTGCGGAACGGTCGGCGTATTGACCGGCTCGGTGAATGCCCGGCGGGCGACGCTCCGCACCGTGGCCACAAGAACAGCGGGATCCACAGGTTTGGTCAGATATGCGTCCGCGCCCATTTCAAGGCCATGCACCTTATCAGCGGGCGCATGGCGGCCGGTCAGAAGAATCATTCCCGCGTGGGTCACACCGCGTAGATGACGCACGACGTTGAATCCGTTCTCGTCGGGAAGACCCACATCGACAACGAAAAAGTTGAATTGCTGGGTCAGCATGGCGCGGTACATCTCCAACGCGCTTCCCGCCGCGGCGACGTGGAACCCCGCTTGCGTCAGCGCCGGGACAATAACTTGTTCACGCAGCTCGAGGTCGTCCTCGACGACCATCACCCAGGGTTTGACTGAACTATCCATTCCTTGCTCCAGCCTCTCCCGGGGCGTTCGTGGGCGGGCGCACTATTCGTGGGCGGGCGCACTACGTTAACAGGCGCGATCGCGCCTAGTTACAAGATTAATGGGGGCGATGACCTCCCACTAGCGGCGCACGCGCGGCCGGACGACCGTGGATGCGGCACGACCGCGTTTGACCCCGATCAAGGCGCACCCCCGCGGCCGTCGATAGCCTGAGCGTCATGTCCAGCCCCCTCCAATTCGACGCGTCGCTGTTGCAGCGCTACGACCGGCCCGGTCCGCGGTACACCTCGTACCCGACCGCGCCGCAATTCTCCGCTGATTTCGGCGAGGAGGCGCTGCGCGACGCCATCCTGGCGAGCAATGGCGATCCGATCCCGCGCCGGCTGTCGTTGTACGTGCACGTGCCGTTCTGCATGAGCCCGTGCTTCTACTGCGGCTGCAACCGGATCATCACCCGCGACCTGGCGCGTGGGGAGACCTACCTGGTGCGCCTGTACCGCGAGATCGCGATGACGGCGGCGATGTTCGACCGCGACCGCGAGGTCATCCAGCTGCACTTCGGCGGTGGCACGCCGAACTTCCTCTCGCCGGCGCAGCTGGGCGAGGTGGTGGACTCGCTGCGCAGCCATTTCCATTTTTCCGACTCGCCCAAGCGCGACCTCTCGATCGAGCTGGACCCGCGCTTCGTCAAACCCGCCGACATCGCCGAACTGGCCGCGATCGGCTTCAACCGCGCCAGCCTGGGCGTGCAGGACTTCGACCCGGCCGTGCAGCAGGCCGTCAACCGGATCCAGTCGGTCGAGGAGACCGTCGCGATCATCGATGCCTGTCGTCAGAGTGGCATGCGCTCGGTCAACGTGGATTTGATCTACGGCCTGCCCAAGCAGTCGCTCGAAGGCTTCTCCAAAACGCTGGACACGGTCATCAAGGTGCGTCCGGACCGGCTGGCGGTGTACAGCTACGCCCACCTGCCCGACCTGTTCAAGGCCCAGGGCCAGATCAACGCCGAGGACCTGCCTTCGCCGGAGGTCAAGCTGGGGCTGTTGCAACTGGCCATCGAGAAACTCACCGACGCCGGCTATTCCTATGTCGGCATGGACCATTTCGCCCTGCCCGAGGATGACCTGGCGACCGCGCAGGACCGTGGCGGGCTGCACCGCAACTTCATGGGCTACACCACCCATTCCGATACCGACCTGATCGGCCTGGGCGTCAGCGCCATCAGCCATATCGGCGACAGCTTCAGCCAGAACCCGCGCGACCTGCCGAGCTGGCAGATCGCCTTGGACGAGGGCCGGCTGCCGGTGTTCCGCGGCATGCGCCTGAGCGAGGACGACCAGCTGCGCGCCGACGTCATCCAGCGCCTGATGTGCCAGGGCGAGATCCCCATCGACGCGCTGGAACGGCGCTACCTGATCGACTTCCACGACTACTTCGCCGACGCGATCGCCCAGCTGGAGCCACTGGTCGCCGACGGGCTGGTCAAGGTGGAGCCGTCCCGCATCACCGCAACGTCGCGCGGACGCCTGTTGCTGCGTAACATAGCGATGTGCTTCGACCACTACCTGACCCAACCGACCGCCTCGCCCCGCTTCTCCCGCGCCATCTAGACGCGGCGTGGAGGCGCGCGTGAGCCCGACCGCGTTCCCGCGCCAGGACGCGAGCACGATGGCGGACGACGGCGATGAGCTGACGTTCTGCTCGACCTGCGCGTTCTCCCAGGCCTGTCTGGCCGAGGGCATGGACAAGCGCTCGCTGATGGACCTGCACGTGCTCGTCGAGCACGTCGGTCCCTTCCACGCCGGCGAGCACATCTTCCGCGAGGGCGACCCGTTCGAGGCGATCGCCGCGGTCCGCGCCGGCACGGTCAAGACGTACATGATCGACCGCGACGGCCGCGAGCACGTGCTGGGTTTCCACCTGCCCGGCGAGGTCATCGGCCTGGACGCGATCGACGGCGAGACCTACCCGTGCAACGCGGTCGCGCTGGATACGGCGATGCTGTGCCGGTTCTCGTTCCCGAAGATCGCGGTGCTGGCGACCAAACTGCCGGGACTGCAGCGCCACCTGTTCCGGCTGCTGAGCCGCGACATCGGCCGCGCCGCGCTGCTGGCCGGCGACTGGTCGGCCGACCAGCGTATGGCGGCGTTCCTGATCGGCCTGTCGCGGCGGCTGGCGGCGCGTGGCTTCTCGTCGCACCGCTTCCAGTTGACGATGGCGCGCACCGACATCGCCAACTACCTGCGCCTGGCACCCGAAACGGTCAGCCGCGTGCTGCGCCGCTTCCAGAAGGACGGCCTGCTGATGGTCGATCGCCGCGAAGTGGAACTGCTGGACCGCGACCAGTTGGCCGCGCTCGCCGACCCGATCCTGCACCGCTGAGGCACCGCCTCCGCGCGTGCGTTTTCCCGAAGGGGATCACGCAACGCGACTGAACCACGCACGCCGGTCGCACTATGCGAGCGGCGGGGTTGCGCCTGCGGCGACCGTACGGCACGGTTGGGCGCGGGAAGAAAGGACGCTGTGCCCGAACTCCCGATCCACGCGCGGTTTTCAATCCGCTGCAACGGGCGTCCGGCCTTGCTGGACGTGAGCGGGAGGCGAGCGCGCGTGGATCGCGGGTTGGGTGCTTGATCCAGGTCAACGAGACCTGAACTCCGACTGGCCACTATGACGGCCATTATCCGGGAGAAGCATCGATGGAACCAAAGAGCGTGCAGATAACGAGGCGACTATGGCTGGGCCTGGGGGCCCTGCTCATCGTCAGTTTCGGAATCATGTTGTGGATCGGCAAGGACCTGTACCAGACGGCGCCGCCGATGCCCGAGCAGGTGGTCACCGACAGTGGCGAGGTGCTCTACACCAGGGCTGACATCGAGGCCGGACGACGCGTCTGGCAGGAGATGGGCGGTCAGCAGAGCGGCTCGATCTGGGGCCACGGGGCCCTCGTCGCTCCCGACTGGTCGGCCGAGTGGCTGCACAAGGAAGTCGTGGCGATGCTCGACATCCGTTCGCGGATCGAGTTCGGCATGCCCTACGAGCAGCTCAACGAGAGCGAGCAGGCCAAGCTGCACGCGGAGATCAAGCCCGAGATCCGGGCCAACACCTACGATCCCCAGACCGGCTCCATCGTGGTCAGCGACGAGCGCGCGCAGGCGATCTCGCAGGTCGCCGCCCACTACATGAGCGTGTTCTCCAACGATCCGGCCACGCAGGAACTGCGCGAGGCCTACGCGATCCGCGAGAACCCGGTGCCCGACGAGAACAGCCGCCGCCTGATGACCGGCTTCTTCTTCTGGGCCTCGTGGGCGACCGTCACCAACCGCCCGGACGACGTCAAGTCCTACACCAACAACTTCCCGCACGAACCGCTGGTGGGCAACGTGCCCACGTCCAGCAGCTTCATGTGGTCGATGTTCTCGATCCTGTTCATGATCGCCGGCATCGGCTTGCTGTCGTGGCACTACGCCGCGTATCACGGCAAGGAAAAGCCGCTGGCGCCGCCGTCCCAGGATCCCGCGCGGGCGATCGTGGTGACCCCGTCAATGCGCGCCACCGCCAAGTATTTCTGGCTGGTGATGGCCCTGTTCCTGGTGCAGATCCTGATGGGCGCGACCACCGCGCACTACCAGGTCGAAGGCCAGGAGGCCTACGGGTTCGCCCTCTCCGAGTGGCTGCCGTATGCGGTCACCCGCAGCTGGCACACGCAGCTGGCGATCCTGTGGATTGCGACCGCGTGGCTGGCCACCGGCCTGTACCTGGGGCCGGCGATTTCCGGGCATGAGCCGAAATACCAGAAATTCGGCGTCAACTTCCTCTTCATCAGCCTGATCATCATTGTCGTGGGCGCGTTTGCCGGCCAGTGGATGGCGGTGATGGGCAAGCTGGGCAAGATCCCGAACTTCTGGTTCGGCCACCAGGGCTGGGAATACGTCGACATCGGTCGCTTCTGGCAGATCTACCTGTTCATCGGCCTGATGCTGTGGCTGACCCTGGTCGGTCGCGCCCTGTGGCCGGCGATGCGGGCCAAGAACCAGACGTCCTCGATCGCGGGCCTGCTGTTCCTGTCTACCGTGGCCATCGGCATCCTCTACGCCGCCGGCCTGATGTGGAAGGAGAACACCCACATCTCGATCGTCACCTACTGGAAGTTCTGGATCGTCCACCTGTGGGTGGAGGGCTTCTTCGAGGTGTTCGCTGTCGCGGTGATCAGCTTCATCTTCGTCAAGCTCGGCCTGGTGCGCGGGCGCTCGGCGACGATCAACGTGCTGTTCGCGACCATTGTGTTCATGGCCGGCGGCGTCCTGGGCATGTTCCACCACCTGTACTTCGCCGGTGTCACCACCGGGGTGATCGCGCTGGGTGCGAGCATTTCCGCGCTGGAGGTGGTCCCACTGGCCTTGATCGGCCTGGAGGCGCACGAGACCTGGAAGAGCAGCCGCGCCACGCCATGGATGCAGCAGTACAAGTGGCCGATCATGTTCTTCCTGGCGGTCAGCTTCTGGAACCTGATCGGTGCGGGCCTGCTGGGCTTCCTGATCAACACCCCGCTGGCGCTGTTCTACATGCAGGGCACCAACCTGACCGCCGCCCACGGCCATACCGCGCTGTTCGGCGTGTACGGCATGCTCGGCATCGGCCTGATGCTGTACTGCCTGCGTGGCCTCAAGCCGGATCTGGTCTGGCGTGAGGGCCTGCTGCGCAGCGGCTTCTGGGCGCTCAACATCGGCCTGCTGCTGATGATGACCCTGACCCTGCTGCCGATGGGCGTGCTGCAGCTGGAAGCCAACCTGGAGAACGGCTACTGGTACGCACGTTCGGCCGAGTTCATGACCCGTCCGATCATCGACGTGCTGGTCTGGCTGCGGGTGCCGGGCGATACGGTGTTCGCCGCCGGTGCCTTCATGATCGCCCTGTTCGTGCTCTCGCTGTGGCTGGGGCCACGGCGGGCACGCGAGCCGGTCGCCGGCGTGCTGGAGACCGAGTCGAGCCTCTGACCCGGCCCGACTGCTGACAAGGGAAGGGGCGGCTCAGGCCGCCCCTTTTTCATGCGCGTGGTTTCATGCGCCTGCCTGTATCTGCACGCTCATGCAAGCGCGCTCATGCACGCCGTCCGGCTGACCCAGGTCAATAACGCCAGCACCCATCAAAGGCACACTGACACCCATGGACAATCATCCCGAACCCAGGCCCGCTGCGCTCTCGCCGGGCCGGCTAGCCACCGCACCGCACCGCCTGCTGTTCTTCATCGGCTCGATGAACCTGCTGATCGCCATGGCGTGGTGGGCGGCCTGGCTGGTGGGTGCCCGTTGGCCCGATCTGGCCATACCGCAGGCACCGCTGCATACCGGCTGGGTGCACGCCTTCGTGATGCAGTACCAGGTGCTGCCGAGCTTCTTCTTCGGCTTCCTGCTGACCACCTTCCCGAAATGGCTGGGCCTGCCGGACATCGACCGCTGGCGCTACGTGCCGGTCGGGTTGGGGATCTTTGGCGGCCAGATCGCGACCCTGCTGGGTGCGCTGGGCTGGGAGGCCGGAATCATCGTCGGGGTCCTGATGACCGCCGCGGGCTGGCTCGCCGGCCTGACGGTAATGGCGCCGCTGCTGTGGCGCGAGAGCGGCACCACCTGGCATGCGCGTTCGTGCTTCGCCGCGCTGTGTCTGGGCTTCCTCGGCGTGCTGGCGTGGGGTGCTTACGTCCTGGGCGCCTCGCCGGTCTGGGTGTTCGCCAGCATCAAGATCGGCAGCTTCGGGCTGCTGCTGCCGGTGTATTTCACCGTGGCCCACCGGATGTTCCCGTTCTTCGCCAGCCGCGTGGTGCCCGGCTACCAGCCGTGGCGGCCGATGTGGCTGCTGGCGGCGGCCTGGCCGCTGTTTATCGGTCATCTGCTGCTGGAGCTGTTTCATTTCTACGGCTGGCTGTGGCTGGTCGACCTGCCCCTGCTGGCGCTGACGGCGACGATGGTGTGGCGCTGGTGGCCACGCGGAAAGAATCCGGGCCTGCTGTCGGTGCTGTTTGTCGGCCTGTCGTGGTTGCCGCTGGCATTCGCGCTGTATTCGGCGCAAAGCATCAGCTATGTCCTGACCGGCGTGTACTGGCTCGGTCGCGGCCCGGCGCATGCGCTGTTCATCGGCTTCTTCGGCAGCATCCTCATCGCGATGGTCACCCGGGTCACCGAGGGTCACGCCGGCCGGCCACTGACCATGTACCCCGTGGCCTGGTTCGCCTTCGTCGCGATCCAGCTGGTGGCGGTGATCCGCGTGGCGGCAGAGGTGTTTCCCGACAGCACGGCGTGGCAGGCGGTCGCTGCGGTGGGCTGGCTGGTCGCCTTCCTGCCCTGGGTCGCGCATGTTGGGCGGATCTACCTGGCCCCGCGCTCCGACGGCCGTCCGGGCTGAGTCACGCACCGGAAACCCCATGATCGAGTTCTACCCGCAAATCAAAAGCATCCACATCGCCATGGCCATCACCAGCGGGCTGGTCTTTGCCCTGCGCGGCGCTGGCGTGCTGGCCGGCATGCGGTGGCCGCACTGGCTGCCGGTGCGCTGGACCAGCTACACCGTGGATACCGCGCTGCTGACCGCCGCGCTGATGCTGCTGACCATGCTGCCAGGCGCGATGTTCGCCAACGGCTGGTTGACGGTGAAACTGCTGCTGCTCGTCGTCTACATCGTGCTGGGCGTGTTCGCCATCAAGCGCGGCCGCACCCGCCTGGCAAAGGCGGGCTTCTACGTCGCGGCCCTGCTCACGTTCGGCATGGTCTATTCGATTGCGCGCGCGCACAGCCCGTGGGGGTTCCTCAATGCCTTCCTCGGCTGAGCGCGCCGCTGCCGCGGTGTCCGGCAACGCCTTGGCCCTCGCCGCCGGCACCCCCGGGGTCGCCGATCCGGACCGGCCGATGCTCGATGCGTTGTTCCTGGGCCCCTACGGCGAGAACGACACCCTGCTGGAAAAGCTCGTCGTGGAGTTCCTGCGCGACCACGTCTACTGGCGGCGCAACTTCCACCCCGAGGACCCGCCGGCGATCCCGACCCACGCCGCCCAGCACCCCGACTACAAGGCGTTCGAGTCGCGCCTGCGTCGGGAACTGCACCAGCTCTCCGCGTCGCTGAAGCGCTCGGTGCCCTTCCACAGCCCGCGCTACATCGGTCACATGGCCTCAGACCTGCTGCTGCCCGGCCTGGCGGCGCAGATCCTCACCCTGCCCTACAACCCCAACAACGTCAGCGAGGACGCGGCCCCCGTCACCATCGATCTGGAAGTCCAGGTCGGGCTGCAGCTGGCGCGGATGCTCGGCTACCCCGATGACACCGACCGCCCCGACTGCGCGTTCGGCCATCTGACCTCCGGCGGCACCGTGGCGAACTACCAGGCGCTGCGCCTGGCCTTGGCACTGAAGGCGTTTCCCGTCGCCCTGCGCGCTGCCCAGGTGCCGGGTTTGGCGTTGCCGGACGATGACTGGAAGGCGTTCAACCTCGGTCCGGACGCCGGCATCGAGCTGCTCGGCCAGTGGCAGCTGTGGCTGGCCGGGCAACCCGCGCGCGATCGCCGGCGGTGGCGCGATGCGGTGCAGACCCAGCGGCTGGAGCATCTGGGGATGGTGGAGTTCTTTGCCCGCCACCGTGAGCTCAGGGTGCCGCTGGTGCTGGCCCCGATCACCGCCCACTACTCCTGGAGCAAGGGCCTGAAGCTGCTCGGCCTGGGCCGGGAACAACTGCGCCTGTTGCCGGAAAAAGGCATGCGTCTGGATGCGCAGGCGCTGGAGCAGACCCTGGAGCAGTGCCGGCGCGAGCGCCAGCCGGTGCTGATGACCGTCGCCGTGCTGGGCACCACCGAGTACGGCACCGTGGACCCGGTGGATGCGGTGGTCGATCTGCGCGATCTGTTCCAGACCCAAGGGCTGGGCTTCAGCGTGCACATCGATGCCGCCTGGGGCGGCTACCTGGCGACCCTGTTCCGTAACCCCGACGGCAGCCTGCGCGGCATCGACGAGGTCCGCGCCGGCTTCGCCCATTTTCCCCAGCCCGAAGTACACGCCGCCTTTGCTGCACTGGGCCGCACCGACTCGGTCACCGTCGACCCGCACAAGCTGGGCTACCTGCCCTATGGCGCCGGCGCGTTCATCTGCCGCGACCACCGCGCCACCGCGCTGCTGGCGGAGGCCGCCGACTACGTTTTCCACGACACCCGCGCCACCGACTACCTCAGCCGCTACCGCCGACTTGGCCAGTTCGTCCCGGAAGGCTCCAAATCCGGCGCGGCCGCGGCGGCGGTGTATGTCACCCACAAGGTGCTGCCGCTGGACCACGCCAACTTCGGTCGTCTGCCGCGGCAGACGGTGCTTGCCGCCGAAGCCTTCCACGCCCGCGCCGAACGGCTCGCCGTCGAACTGGACGGCATCGCCCGCGTCACCGTGCCCTTCGCGCCCGACAGCAACCTGGTCTGCGTGGCGATCAACCCCGCCGGCAACGCGGACCTGGCACGGGCCAACGCCTTCGTCCGCCGCCTGCACGATGAGCTGCGCGCCGACGCCAGCCAGCCCCTCCAGCTCAAGCAGTTCTTCGGCTCGATGACCACGCTGCGCCCGGAGGCGCTCGGCGACACGGAGATGAACCGGATCCTGAGGCAGTTGCAGCTGGACCCTGCGACACTGGTCGATGACGACGAGGACACCGATGCCGATCGGCTGGTGATCCTGCGTCACACCCTGATGAACCCGTATCTGATCGATCACGAGAACGGCATCAGCTACATCGACCTGTATCTGGCACACCTGGGCCGACGGATCCGGGCGTTGCTGGGGAGCCCAAGCCCATGAGTCCCGACGCATTCCATCCAGGCAATGACTTCCTCCCGGCCAGCGCGGCCAAGCCGCCGGCCGCCGTCTGTGACAGCGCGACGATGCGCAGCTGGACCGCGCGGGCCCTGTTGTGCCTGCGCCAGGAGGCGGCCCGTTCGGCTGACACCCACCTCCTGCGGCTGGAGTTTCCTGGCTTCCCGGGCATCGAGTTCTACTTCAAGGACGAGGCGGCGCATCCCACCGGCAGCCTGAAGCATCGGCTGGCCCGCTCGCTGTACCTGTATGCGCTGTGCAATGGCCGGCTCAGCCCGGGCCAGCCTGTGGTGGACGCGTCCTCGGGCAGCACCGCGATCTCCGAGGCGTGGTTCGCACGACTGCTCGGCCTGCCCTTCACCGCGGTGATGCCGACCGCGACCGCACCGCGCAAGATCGCCGACGTGCATGCGCTGGGCGGCCACTGCGACCTGGTCGACGATCCCGCGCAGGTGCACGAGCGCGCCGCCTGGCATGCCGCCAACGGCGCGTGCCACCTGGACCAGTTCGGCCTCGCGGAGCGCGCGACGGACTGGCGCGGCAACAACAACATCGCCGAGTCGATCATCGGCCAGCTGGCCTGCGAACCGCACCCGCAGCCGGCGTGGATCGTCTGCGGCGTCGGCACCGGCGGCACCTCGGCAACGATCGGACGCTACATCCGCTACCGCGCGCTGGAGACCGGCCTGTGCGTGGCGGAACCGGCCGGCAGCGCCTTCGTGCACGGCTGGCGCACGCGCAACCGCAGCGCGATCGCCAGCCAGCCGACCGCCGTCGAAGGCATCGGCCGGCCGAGGGTGGAGCCGGGCTTCCTGTTCGAGGTGGTGGACGAGGTGATCGAGGTGGCCGACGCCGCCTCCGTGGCCGCGATGCACCTGCTGGAAGAGCAGCTGGGCCGTCGCTACGGCGGCTCGTCGGGGACCAACCTGGTGGCGTGCCTGGAGCTGGCTGCGCGGATGCGCGCCGCCGGCGAGCGCGGCAGCATCGTCAGCCTGTTGTGCGATCCCGGCGAGCGCTACGACCAGACGCTGTACGACCCGGCGTGGCTGGCCGAGAACGGCATCGACCCGGCCCCGGCGCAGGTCGCGTTGCGCGCCACGCTGGCCACCGGCGAGTGGCATCCGATCAGCTGACGGCGGCGCGCCACTATCGGGCCGGCTTAGGCCTGCCCGGGCCGATCAAAGCCCGGGCCCGCGTCGAAGCACTCAGTGCTCGACGTGCTCCCCGCCGGACTTCGCATCGCTGAAGCCCGGATCGTCGAACAGCCGCGGATAGTCCGCCAGCGCCGCGCTCATGTCGGCGACCGGTGCCGGATCGGCCGGGTCGGCGTGCAGGGCTTCGGCGCCCGCCATCAGCCGCGCGAGGACGCCGTGCAGGGCCACGTCGGGTTCCGCCTCCAGTTTGCAGTTGGCGAACATGTACGCCGCCGCCTCGTCCACCTGGGTGGCCAGCTGATCAACCTGGGTATCGTTCAGGTGTCCCATCTGGTGGTGATGCAGGCCGGCCATCGCCTCGCGCATGCGGCGCATGCCTTCCATCAGCGGCGCGTCGGGCTCCCATTTGACGTGGTCGGCCGGGATCGGCATCACCGCCGCTTCGGGGTGATGGTCGGCATGGGCGTGGGTGTCGTGCTTTTGGGGGTCGTGCGCGTGGGTGTCTTGCGCGTGGCTGCCATGCGCGTGCGCCGCCGTCACAGGCTTGGCCTGCTCGTGCTGGGCGTGGCTGTGCGTATTGTCCTGCGCCTGGGCCGCCGACGGCGCGATTGCCGCGCCGAGTCCGATCGCGGCAGCGAGCGCAACGGCCAAAGTGGTCTGTGTCTTCATACGATCCATCTCCTTGAAAAACGGGGGCGCAATCAGACCCGCGCGAACACGAGGCTGGCGTTGGTACCGCCGAAACCGAAACTGTTGGACATCACCGTGTCCAGCGTCGCGTCGCGGCTCTGCTGCACGATCGGGAAGCCCTCCACGCGCGGGTCCAGGTAGTCGATGTTGGCCGAGCCGGCCATGAAGCCCTCGCGCATCATCAACAGGCAGTAGATCGCCTCGTGCACGCTGGCGGCGCCCAATGAGTGGCCGCTGAGCGCCTTGGTCGACGAAAGCGGCGGCACGTCGTCACCGAACACGGTGCGGATCGACTGCAGCTCAACCACGTCGCCGACCGGCGTGGAGGTGCCGTGGGTGTTGAGGTAGTCCACCTTGCCGACCGGGGTGCCGTGGATGCCGGCCATGGCCATCTGCATGCAGCGCACGGCCCCTTCGCCCGACGGGGCGACCATGTCGACGCCGTCGGAGGTCACGCCGTAGCCAACCAGCTCGGCAATGATGTTCGCGCCGCGGGCGACAGCGTGCTCGTACTCCTCCAGCACCAGCATGCCGCCACCGCCGGCGATGACGAAGCCATCGCGGTCCGCGTCATAGGGACGCGAGGCCTTTTCCGGAGTGTCGTTGCGCTTGGTCGACAGGGCGCCCATCGCATCGAACTGCGAAGTCATGCCCCAGTGCAGTTCCTCGCCGCCGCCGGCAATGATGATGTCCTGCGCGCCGTGGCGGATCAGGTCCGCACCGGCGCCGATGCAGTGCGCGGAGGTCGCGCAGGCGGCGGAGATCGAATAGCTCAAGCCGCGGATACCGAACGCGGTCGACAGCGTCGCCGACACGGTCGAACCCATCGTGCGCGGCACCATGTACGGACCGACCTTGCGCACCCCGCGGTTGCGCAGCAGGTCGCCGGTCTCGATCTGCCACTGCGGTGATCCACCACCGGACCCGGCGATCAGCCCGGTGCGCACGTCGCGCACCTGGTCGTCGCTGAGCCCGGCATCGGCAATCGCATCGCGCATCGCGACGTAGGCGAACCCGGCCGCGTCGCCCATGAAGCGCTTCACCTTGCGGTCGATCTCCTCGCTCAGGTCGATCTGCGGCTCGCCGGCGACCTGGCTGCGCAGGCCCAGTTCGGCGTACTCGGGGATGAAGCGGATACCCGGGCTGCTGCTGCGCAACGCCGCGGTCACGCTGGTCTGGTCGTTGCCCAGGCAGGACACGATGCCCATGCCGGTCACCACCACGCGCCTGTTTGCCACACCGCCCATGCTCAGAACCCCTCCGTCGAGGTGAACAGCCCCACCCGCAGGTCCGAGGCCACGTAGATCTCGCGCCCGTCCACGAGGGTGCGGCCGTCGGCGATCACCAGTTCCAGCTTGCCGCGCATGACCCGGCGGATGTCCAGTTCGTAGGTCACCAGCTTCGCATCGGGCAGCACCTGGCCGCTGAACTTCACCTGGCCCACGCCCAGCGCGCGACCGCGGCCGGGGGCGCCCAGCCACGGCAGGTAGAACCCGCACAGCTGCCACATCGCGTCCAGCCCAAGGCAGCCGGGCATGACCGGATCGCCCTCGAAGTGGCACGGGAAGAACCACAGGTCCGCGCGGATATCCAGCTCGGCGCGCACGAAACCCTTGCCGTACTTGCCACCCTCGGTGCTGATCTCGGTGATGCGATCGAACATGAGCATCGGCGGCGCCGGCAGTCGCGCGTTGCCGGGGCCGAACATCTCGCCGCGGGCGCAGGACAACAACTGCTCGCGATCAAAGGAAGAAGGTCGATTCATGTAGTCACACAGCGCAGGGGAAACCTTGGATTCTGCCGGTTTGGCGAAACAAATGTGTTGACCGGCATCAATGCACTCCGCCGTACGTATCCGTACGTGACCGCGGTGCGGTGCGGCGGCGCGACCGCACCGGCGACATGCGCCCAGCCGGTCCTTGCCGGTCACTTTACGCTCGCGCGCCGGGTTTGCCAGCCAAGCGGCGAGGAAAACGCCGCCACGTGACCCCGGTCAAGAACCGGGCGGATACGCGCGTCCCACGGGTGCAAATTTGATCCGGATCAAATTACCCGGCGCGCTTGCTGCGACCCTAGCGCGAACCCAACGTCGAGCCGCCGGAACGCCAGCGGACCGGCAACGCGCACATCCATCGTCCAGCACAGAGAGCCCTGCATGAAGCGCAAGACCATCTACTTGATACCGCTGCTGGCGGCTCTGGCATTGGCATTGCCAGGCTGCGACCGCTCCGGCCCCGCCACCGACAACGCGTCCGCCGGCACCAGCCAGGACAGGATCGTCGGCTCGCGCAAGGGCGACTTCGGTCCGCCGCAGGGCGAGCCGGTCAACGCGATCCTGACCAGCCCGCCGATGGTGCCGCCGGCCACCGGGCGCACCGCGCCGGCCAAGGTGATCGTCGAGCTGGACGTGATCGAGAAGGTCATGCCGATCTCCGAGGGCGTGGACTACACCTTCTGGACCTTCGGCGGCACCGTGCCGGGCAGCTTCATCCGCGTGCGCCAGGGCGATACGGTCGAGTTCCACCTGCGCAACATGCCCGACAGCAAGATGCCCCACAACATCGACCTGCACGGCGTGACCGGTCCGGGCGGCGGCGCCGCATCCAGCTTCACCGCGCCCGGTCACCGCACCCAGTTCACCTTCAAGGCGCTCAACGCCGGCCTGTTCGTGTACCACTGCGCAACCGCGCCGGTCGGCATGCATATCGCCAACGGCATGTACGGCATGATCCTGGTCGAGCCGCCGGAGGGCCTGCCCGAGGTCGACCGCGAGTACTACGTGATGCAGGGCGACTTCTACACCACCGGCAAGTACCGCGAGAAGGGCCTGCAGCCCTTCGACATGGAAAAGGCGATCGACGAGAACCCGACCTACGTCCTGTTCAACGGCTCGGAAGGTTCCACCACCGGTGACAACTCCCTGACCGCCAAGGTCGGCGAGACCGTGCGCATGTACGTCGGCAACGGCGGCCCCAACCTGGTGTCGAGCTTCCACGTCATTGGCGAGATCTTCGACAAGGTCTGGTACGAGGGCGGCACCAACTACCAGGAAAACGTGCAGACCACGCTGATCCCGGCGGGCGGCGCGGCGATGATGGAGTTCCACCTGGAAGTCCCCGGCAGCTACGTGCTGGTCGACCACAGCATATTCCGCGCGTTCAACAAGGGCGCGCTGGCGATCCTCAAGGCCGACGGCCCGGAGAACAAGGCGATCTACTCGGGCCTGGAAGTCGACGAGATGTACATCGGCGATCGCGCCGGCGACAGCCTGGGTGCGGTGGCCGTGGCGGCCAAGGCCCAGGCCAGTGGCGAGCTGACCGTCGAGGAGCAGATCGCGGCCGGCAAGGAGCTGTTCATGGGCACCTGCTCGACCTGCCACCAGGGCAACGGCGAGGGCATGGCCGGTGTGTTTCCGCCGATCGCGGCGTCGGACTACATCAAGGCCGATCCGAAATCGCTGCCGCGGGTGATCCTGCACGGCCTGCAGGGCAAGGTCACCGTCAACGGCGAGGACTACGACTCGATCATGCCGCCGATGAACCAGCTCACCGACGACGAGGTGGCCAACATCTCCACCTACGTGCTCAACAGCTGGAACAATCCGGGCGGCAAGATCAGCAAGGACGAGGTTGCCGAAATCCGCAAGCAGAAGCCGGCCAACGCCTCGGCGGGCCACTGACGTGATCCGCGTAATCGCCGCCGCGGTACTGGTGGCCAGCCCTTTCGTCGGCGTGCTCGCCGGCGAAGGGAGCTACCTGCCGATACCCGCCGGACGGTTTGCCAGTGCACTCAACTACGAAGACGCGCCCGGCAAACAGCCGGTCGCGGCCTACTCGATGATGCGCACCCCCGTCACCAACGCCGAGTACCTGGCGTTCGTGAAGGCCAACCCGAAGTGGCAGCGCGGCCGCGCCCCGACCGTCATGGCCGAGAAGCGCTACCTCTCGCACTGGGCCGGTCCGCTGGAGCTGGGCGATACCGCCAAGCCTGGGCAGCCGGTGGTTCAGGTCAGCTGGTTCGCCGCCGATGCCTACTGCGCTGCCCAGGGCGCGCGCCTGCCGACCTGGACGGAATGGGAATACGCCGCGGCCGCCGATGAGACGCGGCGCGACGCCCGCAGCGACCGCATCTGGCGCGAGCGCATCCTGCGCTGGTACTCGCGTCCCTCCAACACCGCCCTGCCCCGCGCCGGCCTGCAACCGGCCAACGTCTACGGCGTGCAGGACCTGCACGGGCTGGTCTGGGAGTGGACCGAGGATTTCTCATCGATGCTGATGGACGCCGACAACCGCAACCAGGGCGACCCTGACAACGCGCGCTTCTGCGGCGCCGGCGCGCTGTCCATGAACGACCGTGACAACTACGCGGTACTGATGCGCGTGGCGATGCTGTCCTCGCTCAGCGCCGAGGCGACCACCGCCAACCTGGGTTTCCGCTGCGTCAAGGACTCACCATGAAATCACTGGCCCTTTCCATCGCCATGGCCGTGCTGGCCGGCGGCACGGTGGCGATCCCGGCTTCGGCCATCGCCGCCTCCCCCGCCTCGCAGAAGATGCCGAAGATGCCCTTGCCGGGCAATTCGGTCTACCAGTTGGATGTGCAACTGACCGACCAGGCCGGCCGCACCAGCGCGTGGCGCGACAGGCGCGGCCAGCCGCAGCTGGTGTCGATGTTCTACACCTCCTGCCAGTACATCTGCCCGCTGATCATCGACAGTGGCAAGGCGGTGCAGAAGCAGCTCAGCGACGCGGAGCGCGCTCGGCTCGGCATCACCCTGATCAGCATGGACCCGGCCCGGGACACACCGCAGGCGCTCGCCAAGGTCGCTACCCAGCGCAAGCTCGATCCGGCGCAGTGGACCCTGGCCAGTCCCGCGGCCGAGGACGTGCGATCGGTGGCCGGCGTGCTCAACATCCGCTATCGCGCGCTGGCCGACGGCGAGTTCAACCACACCAGCGCCCTGGTCCTGCTCGACGGCGAAGGCCGGATCCTGGCGCGTACCGAGAAGATGGGCAGCAAGCCGGACCCCGAGTTCGTCGAGGCAGTGCGCAAGGCCCTCAGGTAAACCCCGCGCCACCCGGGCCCGCCGCAGGTGGCGCCTATTTCGCCACGGCCCGCCGCCGCGCGGGGCGCGCGAGGCTGCGCTTCCTCTGCGCGATCATCTACAATGTCCGTACCTGGCCGCGCGCAGCGCTGGTCTCCAGCGGCGGCAGGAAGGCGGGCAGTCAATGCGCCCAGCCGGTCCATCACGGCGATGCGGTATGCGTTCCTCCGTGCTGATGCCGGTGCGCGCCAAGACGTGCCACGGACTCATCGGAAAGTGGTCGGCCCCGGCATCCCGCAGGCACCCCTACCACCGACCACACCCCACCGGATTGATCCAGATCAAGTACCCGACAGCTTGCATTCGGGAAAATAGGTGCTAACGCAAATGAAGGTCCATTCATGACTGTGCATCACGATGCCATGGCAAGGCCGGGCGCTCCCGGCGTGCCCGAGGCTGCCGCTCCGCGCGGCTACTACAACGACAAGGTGGTTCACCAGTTCGTGGTGGCGACAATGTTCTGGGGCATCGTGGGCATGGCGGTCGGCGTGTTCATCGCCGCCCAGCTGTACTGGCCGGCGCTCAACTTCGACACGCCGTGGCTCAGCTACGGCCGGCTGCGTCCGCTGCACACCAACGGGGTGATCTTCGCCTTCGGCGGCTCGGTGCTGTTTGCCACCAGCCTCTACGTGGTCCAGCGCACCTGCCATGTGCGCCTGCTGTCGGACAGGCTCGCCAGCTTCGTCTTCTGGGGCTGGCAGCTGGCCATGGTCAGCGCGCTGATCACCCTGCCGCTGGGCATCACCCAGAGCAAGGAATACGCCGAGCTGGAATGGCCGATCGACATCCTGATCGCGGTCGTCTGGGTGGCGTACGGCTGGCTGTTCTTCGGCACCATCGCCAAGCGCAGGGTCAAGCACATCTATGTCGCCAACTGGTTCTACGGCGCCTACATCATCGGCGTGTGCATGCTGCACATCGTCAACAACCTGGCCATGCCGGCCGGGCTGTTCAAGTCCTACTCGCTCTACACCGGCGCCGTGGATGCGATGGCGCAGTGGTGGTACGGGCACAACGCGGTGGCATTCCTGCTGACCGTGGGCTACCTGGCGATGATGTACTACTTCGTCCCCAAGCAGGCCCAGCGCCCGATCTACTCCTACCGCCTGTCGATCGTGCACTTCTGGGCGCTGATCTCGGTCTACATGTGGGCCGGCCCGCACCATCTGCACTACACCGCCCTGCCCGACTGGGCGCAGTCGGTGGGCATGGTGTTCTCGGTGATCCTGCTGGCTCCCAGCTGGGGCGGGGCGATGAACGGCATCCTGACCCTGTCGGGCGTGTGGCACAAACTGCGCACCGACCCGATCCTGAAGTTCCTGATCGTCGCCATCAGCTTCTACATGATCGCGACCTTTGAAGGCCCGCTGCTGTCGATCAAGACCGTCAACTCGCTCAGCCACTACACCGACTGGACCGTGGGCCACGTCCACGCCGGCACCCTGGGCTGGGTGGCGATGATCTCGTTTGGCTCGCTGTACTCGCTGTATCCGCGCCTGATCGGTGCCAAGGAGATGTTCTCGATCAAGTGGATCGACGCGCACTTCTGGCTGCACACCATCGGCGTGGTGTTCTACATCGCCTCGATGTGGATCGCCGGGATCACCCAGGGCCTGATGTGGCGGGCGACCAACGCCGACGGCACGCTGACCTACAGCTTCGTCGAGTCGCTGGCCGTCACCTACCCCTACTACCTGGGCCGCCTGCTCGGCGGGGTCATGGTGCTGGCGGGCGTCTGCCTGATGTCGTGGAACATGTGGCGTACGCGCCAGAGCGTGCAGGTTCCTGCTGCACACCCGGTACTGCCGCCGCATGCGGCCGAGGCACAGGGCTGAGGACGAAAAGATGGCTATCGGACACGAAAAAATCGAGAAAAACGTCGGCCTGCTCGCGGTGCTGGTCGCCGTGGCGGTCTCGCTGGGAGGATTGGCGGAGATCGTGCCGCTGATGTACCAGGCCGAGGCGATCGAGCCGCTGCCCGGCGTGAAACCCTACCCGGCGCTGCAACTGGCCGGGCGCGACGTGTACGTGCGCGAGGGTTGCTACAACTGCCACTCGCAGATGATCCGCACGCTGCGCTTCGAGACCGAGCGTTACGGGCACTACTCCCTGGCCGGCGAGTCGGTCTACGACCGCCCGTTCCAGTGGGGTTCCAAGCGCACCGGGCCGGACCTGGCCCGGATCGGCGGGCGCTACTCCGACGACTGGCACCGCGTGCACATGGTCGACCCGCGCGCGCTGGTGCCCGAGTCGAACATGCCGGCCTTCCCGTGGCTGGCGAAGAACGAGGTCAGCGGCGCCAAGATCACCCGGCACATGAAGGCGCTGCAGCGCCTGGGCGACCCGTACACCGACGAGGAAGTCGCCAGTGCCGCCGAGGACGTCGCCGGCAAGACCGAACTGGACGCCGTTGTCGCCTACCTGCAGGGCCTCGGCCTGCATGCGCCGCGCGGAGGTTGAGCCATGCTTTCCGGATTCATCACCGTCTTCCTGATGCTGGTCTTCATCGGCATCTGGATCTGGGCCTGGCGCCCGGAGAACAAGGCGTCGTTTGAGGAGACCGCCCGCCTCGCCCTCGAGGACGAACCGGACGACCTTGGCGTCGCTGCCCACCATGCAAGGAAACAGGACGCATGAGCACCAGTTGGTCGTGGTATGTCATTGCCCTGGCGGCACTCAACCTGATCGGTATCGCGTGGTTGCTGTGGTGGACCTCCAAGCGGCGCCCCGGCGACCCCAAGCCCGAGGAAACCAGCCACTACTGGGACGAGGACATCACCGAGTACAACAAGCCGATGCCGCGCTGGTGGATCCAGGGCTTCTACATCAGCCTGGTGTTCGGTCTGGCCTACTTCTTCTGGTATGGCGGCCTGGGCAAGTACCCCGGCTTCAGCGGCTGGAGCTCGGCCCAGGAACACGCCCAGGACAAGGCGGTCTGGGACGAGACCCTGGCCGAAACCTTCCGTCCCTACGAGGGCCAGCCGATCGACCAGCTTGCCGGTGATCCGGTCGCGCTCAACCTGGGCCGCTCGATCTTCGCCAACACCTGCGCGACCTGCCACGGCTCCTCCGCGCAGGGCGCGATCGGCTACCCGAACCTGACCGACGACATCTGGCACTGGGGCGGCGAGCCGGAGACCATCCTGGAGACGATCCTGGACGGCCGCGAAGGCGTGATGCCCGAATGGGGCAAGGTGCTGACCGGCATGGGCGGCGAGAACGCGGTCGACTACGTGATCGCCTATGTCCGCGCGCTCGGCACCGCCGACCAGTCAACCCGCAACGACTTCATGGCCGCGCGCGGCAAGAAGCTCTACGACGGTGTCTGCGTGGCCTGTCACGGGGTCGAGGGCAAGGGCAACCAGGCACTCGGCGCGCCCGATTTGACCGACGACTACTGGATGTACGGCGACAGCAAGGAAAGCCTCTACGAGACGATTGCGAACGGGCGCCATGGCGTGATGCCGGCGCACCGTGACCTGCTGGGCGAGACCCGCACGCGTCTGGTCGCCGCCTACGTGTGGTCGTTGTCCAACAAACCGGCGGCGACCGCGCCATGAGCCGGTACGCGCAGCCCACGCCGATGGACCACCCGCCACGCCCGATGGCGCAGCGGGTGGGGGCGATCCTGTGGCCGAGCTTTTTTGCCGCCGGAGTCGCCACGATGGTGTTTTTCGCCCTCGTCGATCCCCTGCAGCTGCGCGACATGACCTTCCCGGAGGTGTCCATCACCTCCGGCCTGGGTTACACGATCGGCTTCTTCATGTTCTGGCTGGCGACCGCGTCGTCCAGCCTCTTCACCTGGCTGCTGCTGCGGCCCGCAAGCCGGTTCAACCAGTCGTTACCCCCGAAGTAAATCCAATACAGGCAGTCTGCGGTGAGCAAGAAAATCGACATCGACCTCCTTGACGACGGCAGCGGAAGCTCCGTCTACGTCAAGGAGCGGAAGGTCTATCCGCGCGATGTCACCGGCCGGTTCGACCGCCTGCGCAAGGCCGCGGTGTTCTGGCTGCTGGGCATGTACTACGTGTTCCCGTGGCTGCAGTGGGACGGCCACCAGGCGGTCCTGTTCGACCTGCCGGCGCGCAAGTTCTACGTCTTCGGGCTGACCTTCTGGCCGCAGGATTTCACCTTCCTGGCGATGCTGCTGATCATCCTGGCGATGGTGCTGTTCTTCGTCACTGCCCTGGCCGGACGCATCTGGTGCGGCTACGCCTGCCCGCAAACCGTCTGGACCGAAGTGTTCCTGTGGATGGAGCGCTGGACCGAGGGCGACCGCGCCAAGCGCATGAAGCTTGATGCCGGGCCGTGGAACCGCAACAAGATCCTGCGCAAGGGCAGCAAGCACGCCCTGTGGATCGTGTTCGCGCTGTGGACCGGCTTCACCTTCGTCGGCTTCTTCACGCCGATCGTCAGCCTCGGCCAGCGCATCTGGCCGTTTGGCTGGAACGGCTGGGAGACCTTCTGGGTGTTTTTCTACGCCCTGGCCACGCTGGGCAACGCCGGCTTCCTGCGCGAGCAGGTGTGCCGCTACATGTGCCCGTACGCGCGCTTCCAGAGCGCGATGTTCGACCGCGACACGCTGATCATCGCCTACGACCCGATGCGCGGCGAGCCGCGGGGGCCGCGACGTCGTGGCCTGGGCGACGTGGTCTCGCGCGGCCGCGGGCTGCTCGACAAGGTGCTGGCCTACGAGCTGGTGTTCCGCGCCAGTGGCCACGACGCCGCCGGCAACGCCATGGAAGTGGCGCGCGCCGATGCCGGGTTGCCCAACGACGCGGAATTTGGCGCCAGCCTGGAGGTCGCCCTGCCGCGTCCGGATCCCGAGCTGGCCGGCGACTGCATCGATTGCACCCTGTGCGTGCAGGTCTGCCCGACCGGCATCGATATCCGCAACGGCCTGCAGTACGACTGCATCGCCTGCGGTGCCTGCGTGGACGTGTGCGACGAGGTGATGGACAAGATGGGCTACCCGCGAGGCCTGATCCGCTACTCCACCCAGAACGCGATCGATGGCAAGCCGGCCCGCGTGCTGCGCCCGCGCGTGTTCGTCTACGCGACCCTGCTGCTGGTCCTGGTCGGCGCCTGGGCCTGGGGCATCGCCGCGCGCAGTCCGTTGATCGTAGACGTGCTGCGCGACCGTAACGCGCTCTATCGCGTCACCGCCGACGGGGTCGACAACGGCTACACCCTGAAGCTGGTGAACAAGACCGACCTGGAGCAGGCGTACCGCATCACCTTGGAAACCGACACGCCGGGGATCCAGTTGCGCGAGGCGGGCACCGACGTGCACGTGCTCGGCGCGCAGGTGGCATCGGTGCCGGTGGAGGTGACCGCACCGTCCAGCGTGCACGGCCGCCACGAGGTGCGGTTCATCATCGAGTCCGCCGACGGCAAGATCCGCCAGGTCGCCGACAGCAGCTTCTTTGGACCCAACCCATGAGCAACTCCCCGGAAAAACGCGGTACGCCGGTCGACGGCGGCGACAAGCCCGAATCGCCCTGGCGCATGCCGATCGTCTGGCTGGTGATCGCGCTGCCCGCGGTCGTGGTGATTGCCAGCATCGGCCTGATCTTCATCGCCGGCGGCGATGGCAATGACGTGGTCCGTGACGATGTCCAGCGCACCGCGCAGATCCAGACCGCCGACCTGAGCGCGGATGCGGTGGCCGGTGAGCAGAAGCTCAGCGCGATCGTGCGTACCGACCTGGAGGGCGGCTTCATCGAAGTGCTCCCGGTCAGTGGCAGCTTCGACCACACCGCACCGCTGCGGCTGACCCTCGCCCACCCGGCCGACTCGGCGCGCGATACCGTGCTGTTGCTTGCCCCGGGCGAGCTGGGCTGGCGGGTCGACGCCAGGCTGGACGACAGCCACGACTGGAAGGTCGAGCTGGGACCGGAAGACGCGCACTGGCGCCTGAAAGGGCGTCTCCCCAAGGGCCAGCAGGCCACCAACCTGCGGCCTTCCCTGCAGGCCGAGTAGCCGTGCGATGGCTGCGGCGATGAGCGCAGGCGCCAGCGGGCGCAACGATTCGCTGCTCGCGGAGACCGACGGCTGCTACCACTGCGGCGAAGAACTTCCGGCAGCGCCCGCACGCGTTGAACTGGATGGCTCATCGCGCCGGTTCTGCTGCGACGGTTGCGCCGCGGCCGCGCAGTGGATCCGCGAAGCCGACCTGGGCGACTACTACCAGCTGCGCAGCCAGCACGCCGGCCGGGTCGATGCCGATCCCGTCGACCTGGCGGTCTGGGACCGCGACGAGCTGCTCGCCGAACACGCCCACGACATCCCCGGCGGCCGCGAGATCACCCTGCTCACCGACGGCATGCGCTGCGCGGCCTGTGCGTGGCTGATCGACCGCGTGCTGGCACGCGAGGCCGGCGTGCTGGAGGCCGGCGCGAACGCGGTCACCGGACGGATCCGGGTGGCCTGGGATCCGGCGCAAACCGCGCTGTCGGCACCCCTGGAGCGGCTGGTGGCGCTGGGCTACCGGCCCTATCTGGCCAGTGGCGAGGCGCGTGAGCGCGCGCATCGGCGCCAGCGCAACCGCGACCTGATCCGCATCGGCGTCGCCGGCCTGGGATCGATGCAGGCGATGATGCTGGCCGGCTCGCTGTACCTGGACACGACCGGCTCGATGCCGATCCCGACCCGTGACTTTTTCCGTTGGCTGACCTTCCTGGTCTCCACGCCGGTGGTGTTCTACGCGGGCTGGCCGTTCATCAACGGCGCTTGGCGCGAGCTGCGCCACCGCCAGCTCGGCATGGACACGTTGATCGCCGGCTCCACCCTGCTGGCGTATTTCGCCAGCGTGGTCGGTACCGTCCGCGGCAGCGAACACGTCTGGTACGACGCCGCGGTGATGTTCGTGTTCCTGCTCTCGATCGCGCGGATGCTCGAGCAACGGGCCCGCAACATCGCCAGCGCCCAGGTCGATGCGCTGGCCCGCGCGCGTCCGGCGTTCGCCACGCGCGAGCTGGCCGATGGCAGCCGGGAGTCGATCCCGTTGCCGGCATTGGTGATCGGCGACATCGCCTGCGTGGCGGTGGGCGAGGTCGTTCCCGCCGACGGACGCCTGCTGGATGCCCACGCACGCTTCGAGGAAGCGCTGCTCACCGGCGAGTCCAGCCCGGTCGACAAGTCCGCGGGCGATCCGGTGTACGCCGGCACCGTCTGCCGCGAACACCCGGCCCGGCTGGCGGTCACCGAAACCGGCAGCGCCACCCGCCTGTCGCAACTGGCGCGCCTGGTCGAACAGGCGCAGGCGCAGCGCCCGGCGCTGGCCCGCACCGCCGAGCGGATCGCCCACTATTTCGTCAGCGGCCTGCTGCTGGCGACGGTCGCGGTGTACGTCGGCTGGCGCGCCTACGACCCGTCGCGCGCCTTCGAGGTCACCCTGGCGCTGCTGGTGATCAGCTGCCCGTGCGCGTTGTCACTGGCCGTGCCCGCCGCGCTGGCGGCAGCGCACGGCGCGCTGGCCAAACTTGGCGTGCTGGCGGTGCGCGAGAACGCCCTGGACCGGCTGGCCGACGCCACCGACATCGTGTTCGACAAGACCGGCACCCTCAGCGACGGCAAGCCCGCGCTGGCCGCGGTCGAGGTATCCGCCGATCTGGATCGCAGCCAGGTGCTGCGCATCGCCGCGGCGCTGGAGCGCGACAGCGGCCATCCGATCGCGCGCGCGTTCGCACGCGTGGAGCACGCGCCGCTGGCCCGCGAGGTACGCGCGGTCCCCGGCCAGGGCATCGAGGGCGTGGTCGACGGCCGGCGGTGGCGCCTGGGGCAGGCGGGTTTCGCCGCCGGTGCCAGCGACGACGGCTGGCTCTGGCTCGGCGACGGTGCCCAGGCCGTGGCCCGTTTCCAGCTGGCCGAGTCCGAACGCGCCGACGCCCGCGTCGCGGTGGCATCGCTGCGCGGGTTGGGACTCTCGGTCCACCTGTCCAGCGGCGACGCCGCCGGCGCGGTGGAGCGCTTCGCCCACCAGGTCGGCATCGAGGACGCGCATGCGCGGCAGAGCCCGGAGGACAAGCTCGCCTACGCCCGCGCGCTGCAGGCCCAAGGACGCATCGTGGCGATGATCGGCGACGGCCTCAACGACGCGCCCGTGCTCGCCGGCGCGGATGTCTCGCTGGCGATCGGCGAAGGCGCCGCGCTGGCCCAACGCGCCGCCGACCTGGTGCTGACCGGATCCTCGCTGTCGCGCATCCCGGAGGCCATCTCGGTGGCCCGGCGGACGCGCCGCATCATCCACCAGAACATTGCCTGGGCGATCGGCTACAACGTGCTCGCCCTGCCGCTGGCGGCGGCAGGCATGGTCACGCCATGGATCGCCGCGCTGGGCATGGCGCTGTCCTCGCTTATCGTGACCGCAAACGCACTGCGCCTGACCCGCGCGCCGACCAGCGCACCGGCGCTGCCGCGTCCCCGACTGACGGCCGCGGAGGGTCGCCCATGAACATCCTGCTGTTCCTGATTCCGGTCAGCATGCTCGGGCTGGGCGTGGCCCTGTGGGCCTTCATCTGGGCGGTCAAGCGCGGCCAGTTCGAGGACATGGATACCCCGGCGCTGGACATCCTGCGCGAGGACGAGCACGACCGGCCGGTTGCTGGTCCGCGCACCGACAAGACTCATCCGCCGGGCGCAGGGACGTCTGCCGCCGCGCCGCCTCTGGCCAGTGCCGGTGCCGACGGGGACGCCGCCGCGCAGGACCGGATCGACTGACGATGCCGCTGGACTGGCTGACGCTGGGCGCCGCCCTCCTCACCGGCCTGATGGGCGGCGTCCACTGCGCCGCAATGTGCGGCGGCATCGCGACGGGTTTCTCGGCGATGGGACCGCGGGCGAGCTGGAAATACGCGGTCGAGCCGAATCTCGGCCGCGTCCTTGGCTACACCCTGGCCGGCGCGCTGGTCGGTGGCTTCGGCCACGGCATCCTGGATCTGGCGCGGGTGGAATGGCTCGCGATGGCGCTGCGCGCCGGAGTCGGCCTGGTGCTGGTGGTGGTCGCCATCCGCCTGCTGGATCGCAAGGGGCGCCTGGCATTCCTGTCAGGCCCCGGCACGGGGACGTTGTGGTCGAAGCTGCGGCCATTGCAGCGCCGCCTGCTGCCGGCCAACACCAGTGCCAAGCGGATCGGCCTGGGCATGCTGTGGGGCTGGATGCCGTGCGGCCTGAGCACCACCATGCTCGCCGCGGCGTGGCTGCAGGCCGATGCGCGCAACAGCGCCTTGACCATGGCCGCCTTCGGCCTGGGCACGCTGCCGCTGATGGTCTCGCTGACCTGGTCGGGTGCACGGCTGGGCCAGCGTCTGCAGCGCGGCGGATGGCGCATGGGCGCGGGCCTGTTGGTGCTTGCCGCCGGCCTGCTCACCATCGCCTCGCCATGGTTGATGCATTTGCCGGCGCTGCACGGGCTGCTGAGCGCGCTGGGATGCCTGCCGCGCACCGTGTAGCTATCCGGGACATCGCCCGCGCGCAACGCCCGCTCGAAGCCTCCGGCAATCGATTCAGCCGGTCGCGCCCCGCTTCACCGGGCATGGCAGCTCGCCGCCCTGCGCCAGTCGCTGCAGCTCCGCGGCATCGAGGATTTCCACCTTGCGCCCGACCACGGCGATCACGCCATCGTCCTGCAGCCGGCTGAAGCCGCGGCTGACGGTTTCCAGTGCCAGCCCGAGAAAATGCGCGATGTCCTCGCGGCGCATCGGCAGCCGGAACTGGGTGGCCGATTCGCCGATGTTGCGCAACCGCTCGCACAGGCCGACCAGGAACAGCGCAATGCGCTCGTTGGCCTGGCGCCGCACCAGCATCTGCAGGTGGTCCTGGTCGCGCGACATGCTGTGGCCGATGACCCGCATCAACTGCTGCTGCAGGCCTGGCACCTGGGCAGCCACGGCAGTCAACTGCTCGAACGGCACCTCGCACACATTGGCCGCGGTCAGCGCCACCGCATCACAGCGGTGGACCCCCTCGCCCAGCGCATCCAGGCCGATCAGCTCGCCGGCAATATGGAACCCGACCACCTGCGCGTCGCCCTCCTCGCTGGTGCTGACGGTCTTGAACGCGCCATTACGGGCGACGTACACCGCCCCGAGCCGGTCGCCGGCGCGGAACAGCAAGTCGCCGCGCTCTACCGGGCGCCGGCGTTTCACGATTTCGTCCAGCTGCTGCAGGTCGCCGGCGCCGATTCCCGCCGGCAGGCAAAGCTGTCGCAGCGAACACTGGGCGCAACCATGGCGCAGCGAGGCCAGGTCGATGACCGCGGTCGGCTTGGATAGGGTTTCCATGTGCGCTCATCTTGCCACCACACCGGCGCGCGCGACGAATCGCCCTGCTCGCCAGTTCAGCGTGTGGAACCGGGTGCGCGGCGTCCTGCCGATACAATGGCGCCATGAACATCTTCAAGAGCTTCACCCTCGAGGCGGCGCACCGCCTGCCCAACGTGCCGGAAGGGCACAAGTGCGCGCGCCTGCACGGCCACTCCTTCCGTATCGAGATCCACGTGGAAGGCGAGCCCGGCGAGCACACCGGTTGGATCATGGATTTCTCCGACATCAAGGCCGCGTTCCAGCCGCTGTATGACCAGCTCGACCACCACTACCTCAACGAGGTGCCCGGGCTGGAGAACCCGACCAGCGAGCGTCTTGCGTTGTGGATCTGGGACCGCCTGAAGCCGGCGCTGCCCCTGCTCAGTGAAGTGGTCGTGCATGAGACCTGCACCTCGGGGTGTCGTTACCGCGGCTGATTGCTGCTGCGAGTTCGCTGACACCGCTGAAACCCTTGCTGAACGGACCTGAACGCCATATGTTGCATCGCACCATACCGCGCGATATGCTGCAACGCACAAATCGACAAACCTCTTGTCGAGAATCACAGGAGAGTCCGTCATGTACAGCCAATTCAACGAGCAGTTTGCCGCCGCTACCCGCGAGTTCGCCGATGCCGCCGCCCAGGTCAACCGCCTGGCGATCGAAAGCACCGAGTCGATCTTCGCCCTGCAGCTGGCCGCCATCCAGGACCGCGCCAACGCCACGTTCGCCTTCCTGGGCGAAGCGGCCGAAGTGCGCGACGCCGACGGCATCAAGAACATCTGGCCCAAGGGCGTGCAGGTGGCGCGCGAGAACCTCGAGCGCGGCGTTGCCGTCAGCCAGAAGGTGATGGAGCACAGCAGCAAGACCAACGAGCAGATCGCCGACATCACCAAGTCGCAGCTTGCCTCGGCCGCGCAGACCGCCCAGTCCAGCGCCGAGCAGGTCGCCAATGCGGTCAACGAGAAGAGCCAGTCGTTCGCCAAGGGCGCCGGCAAGGCCTCCAAGGCCAAGTAAGACTGGCCCGCTTCCCGCCCCGGCGGTAAGAACGAACCCGGAAGCGCAAGCCTCCGGGTTTTTTATTGTCAGCTAGACTGGTTGCCATGTTTACAGCCACCACGCTTTCCGGCAGCAAGCCGGAGCAATACGCCGAGCTGGCGTCCCAGGCGCGCTCGCTGCTCGCCGGCGAACGCGACCGTATTGCCAACGCCGCCAATCTGTCCGCGCTGGTCTATCACGCGCTGCCCGCGCTGAACTGGGTCGGGTTCTATTTCTATGACGGGAACGAGCTCGTGGTCGGGCCGTTCCAGGGCCAGCCGGCATGCGTCCGCATTCCGCTGGACAAGGGCGTGTGCGGTGCCGCGGCCAGTACCCGGCAGACCCAGCGCGTTGCGGACGTCGACGCCTTCCCCGGCCATATCGCCTGCGATTCCGCGTCGCGCTCGGAGGTTGTCGTGCCGCTGGTCGCCGGTGGCGAGTTGATCGGCGTGTTCGATATCGACAGTCCACAGCTCAACCGCTTCGACGCCGATGACCAGCACGGGCTGGAGACGCTCGCCGCCGTTTTCGTGGACTCGCTGGCTTGAAGGACAAGCTGCGCAACATCGGGCCCAAGTCCGCTGCGTGGCTGCATCAGGTCGGCCTGCGCAGCCGCGAGGAGCTGGTGGCGACCGGCCCGGTCGAGGCCTTCATGCGGGTCAAGCGCGCGGGTTTCCGGCCCACGCTCAACCTGCTGTATGCGCTGGAAGGGGCGCTGCAGGAGTGCCACTGGCAGGACGTGCCGCTGGCACGGCGCAGCGAACTGGTCGCCGCCGCGGAGGCCGCGATCGACGAGCTGCCGCCGCCGCGCCATGCGCCGCCCGCCGGTCCGGTCACCACCACGGTGCTGACCGCCGACACCGTCGCCCCGCGCCCCGACGATCACGATCCCGACTGAGCGGCTGCGCGATGGCGTACAATGCGCCCGCTTCGAGGTGACCTGACGGCTTCATGCCAACGGGTTGAAACGGGAAGCCGGTGACGTCGCCAAAGCGGCCATGCCGGCACTGCCCCCGCAACGGTAAGCGAGGGGATCGGCCACATTGGCAGGTCCCGTCACGGCTCACCGCCACTGTGCTCCGGCATGGGAAGGCGCCGTGGTTGGTGTCGTGGTTCTGACACCCCGCAAGTCCGGAGACCGGCCACGAAGTCGACTGGTTGCGATGCGGAGGGCATGGCGGCGGCGAGATTGCGCCCTGCGCCCGCCTGCTGCCCGGTTCCCGCGTTGCGACTCCCGCAATGCAACGCATCGCCACCCCGGGGACGGAGGGGCATGCGCAAGGAGAACCACCCATGCGATCCACCCCCACCGCGCTTGCCGCAGCCATTGCGGCCGGCTTGGCCGTAGCCGCCTTCGCCCCCGCCGCCAACGCGGCGCCCACGCCCGCGCCGCTGGCGCAGGCCACCGACCTGGACCAGGTCATCGTCACCGCCACCCGCACCGTCAACCCGGTCGCCGATGTCCTGGCGCCGGTGGAGGTGATCGACCGCGACGCCATCGAGCGCAGCCAGGCCCGATCCGTGACCGACCTGCTGCGCGGCCGCGCGGGCATCTCGATCTCCAACCAGGGCGGCGCCGGCAAGCTGACCAGCCTGTTCCTGCGCGGCGCCGATTCCGACCACACCGTGGTGCTGGTGGATGGCGTGCGCATCGGCTCCTCGACTTCGGGACTTGCGGCATGGCAGAACCTGCCGGTCGAGCTGATCGAGCGCATCGAGATCGTGCGCGGGCCGCGTTCCAGCCTGTACGGCGCGGACGCGATCGGCGGCGTCATCCAGATCTTCACCCGCCGCGACGGCGACGCCGGCTTCGCCCCGCGCATGCACGTGGGCGGCGGCAGCAATGGCGCCCACGAGTTCGGCACCGGCTTTGGCGGGCGGACGCAGCGCAGCTGGTTCGGCGCGGACTATGCCTTCCAGCGCACCGAGGGCTTCAATGCCTGCGACCCCGCGCCCAGCCCGTTCGGTGGCTGCGGCCTTGCGGCGCCCGAGCCTGACAAGGATGGCTACATCCAGAATGCGATCTCGCTGCGCGGCGGCTACGACTTCAATGACGCCTGGCAGCTGCAACTGCACGCCATGCGCAGCGAAGGGGAGAACGAGTACGACGGCGACTACACCAACTACGCCGAGACCGTGCAGCAGGTGGTCGGCGGCAGCCTGTCGTGGCAGGCCAGCGAGCGCGCGAAAGTGAGCCTGACCGCCGGCCGCAACGTGGACTCCTCCGACCAGTACAAGGACGAGGCCTTCATGGGGGGCTTCAGCACCGATCGCGACAGCGCGACGCTGCAGGCCGACCTGACCCTCGCCCCCGCCCACGTGCTCACGCTGGGCGCGGACTGGTCGCGTGACCAGGTCTCCGGCGACACCGCCTACGAGGTCGATTCGCGCTCCAACCGCGCCGCCTTCGCCCAGGTCCAGTCCCGCCTGGGCGCACATCGCCTGGAGGCCAGCGTGCGCCGCGATGACAATGACCAGTTCGGCGGCCACACCACCGGCGGCCTGGGCTGGGGAATGGACATCGCCGGCGGCTGGCGCATCAAGGCCGGCTGGGGCACCGCGTTCAAGGCGCCCAACTTCCTAGATCTCTACTACCCCTACTTCGGCAACCCCGACCTGGTGCCCGAGGAGTCCGAGACGGCCGAGATCGGCCTGGGCTGGAGCGGGCACGGCTGGAACGTGGACCTGGATGCGTTCCACACCAAGGTCGACAACCTGATCGCCTTCGACGGCGCCATCGGTCTGCCCGGCAACGTCGACCGCGCGCGCATGCGTGGCGCCGAGCTGGGCGTCCGCGGCGAGGTCGCCGAGTGGACGATGGATGCCAGCTTCAGCGTCGTTGATACCGAGAACCGCAGCGGCGGCTTCCAGGATGGCAACGAGCTGCCACGCCGCGCCGGCAAGAGCGCACGGGCCTCGCTGGACCGCGCGTTCGGCGACTTCCGCTTCGGCCTGACCGGGATTGCCGAAGGCTCGCGCTACGACGACGTCGCCAACACCGTGTCGCTGCCGGGCTATGCCACCCTCGACCTGCGCGCCGAGTACGCGCTCACCGACGCGCTGAGCGTGCAGGCGAAGCTGGCCAACGCGTTCGACCGCGATTACCGCACCGCCGCCTACTACAACCAGGCCGGTCGCGAATGGCACCTGACCCTTCGCTGGACCCCGCGCCAGTAAGTGCGCAGGCGCTGCGGCGCCGACTCTGATGCAACACCGGAACCGGCGGCACATCCCGCCGGTTTCCTTTTTTGCACAAGCGTGCCGGCTTCCGCGCTCGGGCACGCAGGAGGCGCAAGCTGCCCGGCCAGCGCCACTGGCTCAGGGCCGGACCGAAGGCAGCGCCTCCGCTCCGCCGTGCCACCACCGATACAGCACCGGCAGCACCAGCAGGGTAAGCAGGGTCGAGGAGACGATTCCCCCGATCACCACCGTCGCCAACGGTCGTTGCACCTCCGCGCCGGTACCCACGTTGAAGGCCATCGGCACAAAACCCAGGGACGCCACCAGCGCGGTCATCAACACCGGGCGCAGCCGGCCCATGGCGCCGTCGACAATCGCCGCGTCCAGCGACGATCCCGACTCGCGCAGACTGCGGATGAAGGCAATCATGACCAGGCCGTTGAGCACCGCCACGCCCGACAGCGCAATAAAGCCGACCCCGGCGGTAATCGACAGGGGGATGCCGCGCAGCGCCAGCGCCAGAACCCCACCGGTCAGCGCCAGCGGAACACCGCTGAAGACGATGGCCGCGTCGCGCAGCGAGCCGAACGCCATGAACAGCAATCCGAAAATCAGCAGCAGGGTCAGCGGCACCACGACAGCGAGACGTCGGCTGGCGGATGTGAGCTGCTCAAACGTTCCGCCGTAGGTGATCCAGTAGCCATCAGGCACTGCCACCCGCTGTTGGACCTGCTCCTGCAGGTCGCTGACAAACCCGCCCAGGTCGCGATCGCCGACGTTGGCCGTCACCACCACGCGGCGCTTGCCATTCTCCCGATTGACCTGGTTGGGCCCGGTCACGGTCCGGATCGTCGCCACCTCGCGCAGCGGTATGGTCTGCGGTGAGCGGCTCCAGGCATCGCCGGCAACTGCCGCGGCGGGTCCGCCGAGCGGAATAGGCAGGTCCTGCAACGCAGCCGGATCCACGCGCAGCGACTCGGGCAGGCGGACGACGATATCGAAGCGTCGGTCGCCCTCATACAGCTGGCTGGCGACTTGCCCGCCCACCGCGGTCGCCACCGTCTGCTGCACGATCCCGGGATTGAGGCCGAAGCGGGCCAACGCCTCGCGATCGGGCTCTACACTCAACATCGGCAGGCCGGCGACCTGCTCCACCTGGACATCGGCCGCGCCGGAGACCTGGCCCGCCACCGCCTCGATCTGCGCGGCGACCCGCGCCAAGGTGTCCAGATCATCGCCGAACACCTTGACCGCGACGTCCGCGCGCACGCCGGAGATCAACTCGTTGAAGCGCATCTCGATGGGCTGGGTGAACTCGTAATTGTTCCCGGGCACCTCCTCGGCGGCGGTACGGATTTCCTCGATCAGTGCCTGCTTGGACTTGCGCGGATCGGGCCAAGCCGCGCGCGGCTTCATCATCAAGAAGGTGTCGGCGACGTTGGGCGGCATCGGGTCATTGGCCACCTCGGCGGTACCAATCTTGCTGAACACGCGCTCGATTTCCGGCACCTGCATCAGCCGCCGCTCCAACGCGAGCTGCATCTTCACCGCCTGCTCGATCCCGGTGCCGGGGATGCGCAGGGCGTGCATGGCGATATCCCCCTCGTCCAGGCTGGGGATGAACTCACCGCCCAGGCGGGTGGCACCCCAGCCGCTCACCAGCACCAGCACCAGGGCCCCGCCGAGCACCGGTCCGCGGCGTCGCAACGACCACGCCAGCGCCGGGGCATAACGTGCCTTGCACCACGCGATGACCCGACTCTCCCGCTCCTTGACCCGGCCGCCGAGAAAGATCGCGATCGCCGCCGGGACGAAGGTCAGCGCCAACACCATCGCGCCGGTGATGGCCAGCACCACCGTGATCGCCATCGGGTGGAACATCTTGCCCTCGATGCCGGTGAGCGCAAAGATCGGCAGGTAGACGGCGGCGATGATGAACAGCCCGAACAGGCTGGGCCGGATCACCTCGACCGTCGCCGTGGCCGTCAATTCGTTGCGCTCATCAGCCGTCATCATCCGCCCAAGCTTCTGCTGCATCTGGCCGAAGCGCCGCAGGCAGTTCTCGATGATGATCACCGCGCCGTCCACGATCAGCCCGAAGTCCAGCGCGCCCAGACTCATCAGGTTGCCCGACACCCCGCCGCGGACCATGCCGGTGATGGTCAGCAGCATCGCCAGGGGAATGACGGCCGCGGTGATCAGCGCCGCGCGGAAATTCCCCAGCAGAAGCAGCAGCACCACGACTACCAGCAAAGCGCCTTCCAGCAGGTTCCTGGAGATGGTCTGCATGGTGCGGCCGACCAGCGCGGTGCGGTCATACACTGCGCGCGCCTCCACCCCTTCCGGCAGGCTGCGATTGGCGACCTCCAATTGCTCGGCCGCTTCGCGGGCGACATCGCGGCTGTTGGCCCCGACCAGCATCGCCACGATCCCCAGTACGACCTCTTCGCCGCCTTGCGTGGCTGCCCCGGTGCGCAGCTCGGGCCCTTCGCCCACATCGGCGACGTCGCCAACCCGGATGGACATCCCTTCGCGCCGGTCCAGCACGATGCTGCCGATCTCGTCCAGCAGGTCGGTGCCGGCTTCACCCAGCTGACCCGGCACCCGCACCAGGTACTGCTGGCCGTTGCGCTCGATATAGCCGGCGCCGATGTTCTGGTTGTTGACCGCGACCGCCTCGACGATGTCCTGCAAGGTAAACCCCAGCGCGACCAGCCGGGAGGGGTCCGGGGTGATGTGGATCTGCCGTTCGAATCCGCCCAGCGTGTTCACCTCGGTGGCGCCGGCCGTAGCGAGCATCTGCGGACGGATTACCCAGTCCTGCAGGGTGCGCAGGTCGGTCGCTGTCCAGCGGCTGCCGTCGGGTTTGCGTGCCTCCGGCGCCGCGCCGACGGTGTACATGAAGACCTCGCCCAGACCGGTCGACATGGGTCCCATCTGCGGCTCCAGCCCGGCCGGAACCTGGCCGCGGATCTGCTGCAGGCGTTGCGCGACCTGCTCGCGTGCGAAATACACGTCGGTGCCGTCCTCGAACACCACGGTGACCTGCGACAGTCCATAGCGGGACAGGGACCGGGTGTAGTCCAGGCCCGGCAATCCCGCCAGCGCGGTCTCGATGGGGTAGGTGATCCGCTGTTCGGACTCCAGCGGCGAGTAGCCCGGCGCATGGGTGTTGATCTGCACCTGCACGTTGGTGATGTCCGGGGTGGCGTCAATCGAGAGGCGGGAAAAGCTCCATATTCCCAAACCGATCAACGCCAACGTGGCCACCATCATCAGCCAGCGATGGCGGATCGCGAAGCGGACGGTTGCCGCGAGCACGCCCCCGCTTTTGCCCAGGCCGGGCTCAGTGGTCATGTGCCGCACCGGATTTCTCGATGTCCGCCTTGATCAGGTAGCTTTCCCCGACCACGACCAGATCGCCCTCTTCCAGGCCGGACAGGATCTCCACGTTGCGGGCGTCACGCACGCCGGTCTCAACCTCGCGCGCGCGGTAGACCTCGCCTGTCTGGACGAAGACGACCTCTTCTCCTTCCATCGTCTGCAGCGCGGCCAAGGGCACCATCTGCTTCACCGGTTGCCGGTCAACCGTGATCCGCGCCTTGACCGCGGCGCCCGGCCGCCAGAGGCCGTCGTCGTTGTCCAGCGTCGCCCGTGCCACCGCGCTCTGGCTGGCGCTCACCATGCCGGGCAGGACCCGCTCCAGCGTGGTCTGCACCGTCAGGGCGTCGCTGATGCGGGTGACCGACACCGGCACGCCCGGTCCGATGTGGCCCGCATCGGCGCCGAAGATGTGCAGGTCGACCCACAGCTGCGACAGATCGGCGACTTCAAACAGCGCAGCGCCCTCGCCGGCCACGCCGCCCAGCGAGGCATTGCGCGCGGTGATCACTCCGCCGATGGGCGTGCGCACGCTGTAGGTGCTCAAGCTGAGATTGCTGTCCACCGTCGCCAGCACCTGCCCGGCGCGTACGGCGTCGCCGACTTCGCCGCACAGCGACCGGATCGCGCCGGGAAAGCGCGCGACAACCATCGCCACCCGGCCATCGATCGGGCGCACCAGCCCGCGCACCTCGTGCTCGTCGGCGATCACGCCCGCGCCGACAGGCTCTACCCGAATGCCCGATGCGGCCGCGGTCGCTGCGGGAATGGTGGTCTGCCTGATGTCCTCCTGACCAGCGCCGTGCGCGTCACCGGGTGCTGGCGGGTGCGTGTCGGCCGACTCGTGGGCGTGGTCGGCAACGTCGTTCCCGCCCGGTCCACGGCCATCAGGTCCGCGGCTGCAGCCAGCCAATGCCAGCATCACCAGCAGCATCGGCAACAGTGCGTATGGCTTCATTGTTGCGCCCCCAGGGTCGGTGAACCCGACACGGCAAGCAGCGGCTGTCCGGTCAATCGCTGGATCTCAATCAGGGCGAGCTCGCCCCGCAGCACCGCGTCGACCTCCTCCTCGCGCGCGGCGATGTACTCCGCCTGGACCGCGGCCCACTCCAGATAGCTCGCCGCGCCGGCCCGGTAAGCGTGCGCGGTCGCCTGCTCGGCCTGCGCCAGGCGTGGCCGCACTTCGTCGTGCAGGCGCGCAGCCTCGATCCGCGCCACCTCGTAACGGCCGTGTGCCTCGGCCAGGGTCGAGTACAAGGCAAGAGCGGCACTCTCACGCTCTATCTCCAGTCCGGCGAGGCCAGCGCGGGCGGCGTGGATGGCCGGCTGCGCCCGGCGGCTGGCGCCCAGGGGCATCGACGCGCTGGCGATCAGTGCCGCATCGTTGCTGTCGCGGAAGTGGCGTATACCGACCTGCCAGTCGATGTCCGCTCTGGCTTCTGCGCGGGCCAGCCGCAATCGCGCCTCGCCGATGCGCAGTTCATCGGCAAACCTCGCAATCTCCGGCGTGCGCTCCAACCACTGTTCCAGTTGCGCAAACCCGGCCAGCGCCGGCAGGGTGGATTCATCGGCACTGCCCAGTGTGAACTCCGGTGCGCGCTCGCCCCACAGGGCTGCCAGGTGTTGCCGCCGGGCAGCGGCCTGTGCCTGCGCGCGCGCCTGGCTCATCTCCGCCCGCGCCAGCGCGGCCTGGGCGGAGAACACCACCGATTCGGGCGAGGCGCCGGCCTGCCATCGCCTGCGCGCCTCACTGACTGCGCGCTTGCGCTGTGCCACGTCCTCCGTTGCGATCGCGTCCTCGCGCCGGGCTGCAACGGCCAGCGCGTAGCGTCGGGCGACATCGGCCAGCAGGTCCAGACGCTGCGTCTCGCGCTCGATCGCCAGCGCGTCGATCCGGCTCTGCACCAGCGTGCGGCGGGCGTCCAGCTTGCGACCGCGCTCCAGCACCGAGGCCAGGCTGACGGTGAGTTCGGCCTGCTCCACGCCGTTCTGTTCGCCGGTACCCAGGACGTTCTCCACGTCCACTGCCAACTGCATTGGCGGACGCTGGGAGGCGATGTCCCGTTCGGCCGCAAGCACGTCGGCCCGGTTGCCGAACAGGCGCAGCGCCGGATGGCTGGAGGCGACGCGGGTGAACGCGTCCTGGAGGGTCAACAGCTCGGCCGCGCGTGCGGGAATCGCCACCGCAGACACGCCAGCAAGCACGGCCAGGGCCGCGGAAGAAAAACGCATGGGAAAGCTCCGGATGATGCGGGATTGCGGACTGCCGGCGCGCGGCCGGCTGCACAGTCACCCGACGATCGGAGGCTTTAACGGCGAGGACAGTCGCGTTGTGAGCAGCATTGCGGCCGTTCCCAGGGCCAGGTCTTGAGCCTCGGCCGGGGCCATCACGACGACCCTCGACATCGGCAGCACGGCCACCGCGCCTCCGCAGCAATGGGCCAGATCCAGAAGCAGGTGCAGGGATGGATTCTCCCGCGTCCCGGATGCGCCTTCGGGAGCGGCCACGGGATCCGCGATGACACCGTGCGGGGCATGCGTATGGCTGCCAGAAGGGTCGTGCGCCAGCTCGTGCAGTTCCCCCGCTGCCGCCATCACCGGCTGGACAACCACGCCCAGCGCGAACACCAGCCAGACCAGCAGGCGCAGCGTTCGTCCGGAACGGCGTGAATGAAAGGGCATGCGCATCATCGTGGGATCAGGGTAGCGCACCTGTTGGAACTACGCGGGCTCGCCTCCCGTCGCCTCCGCCGCCCGCTCCCGCCGCCGGATCCACAGGTTGACCAGCTCGACGAACACCGAGAACGCCATCGCCACATAGACGTAGCCCTTCGGGATGTGCAGCCCGAAGCCGTCGGCGATCAGGACCAGACCGATCATCAGCAGGAAGCTCAGCGCGAGCACCTTGACCGTCGGATGGCGCTCGACGAACTCGCTGATCGGCCGCGCAAAGGCCAGCATGAAGACGATGGAAATCACGATCGCGGTCACCATTACCCAGCGCTGCTCGACCATGCCGACCGCGGTGATGATCGAGTCCAGCGAGAACACGATGTCCAGCACCATGATCTGCGCCAGCACGCCGCCGAAGGTTGCCGTCGCCGCCGCCGCCGCGGTGACGTGGACAGGTGCACCGTCCACCCTCTGATGGATCTCGTGGGTAGCCTTGGCGATCAGGAAAAAGCCGCCGCCGATCAGGATCAGGTCGCGCCAGGAAAACGCGTGGCCGAATACGGTGAACAGTGGCGCGGTCAGGCCGATGATCCAGGCGATGGTGAACAGCAGCCCCAGCCGGGTCACCGCGGCCAGCAGGATTCCCAGCTTGCGCGCGCGATCGCGTTGCTGCACCGGCAAGCGGCCGGCCAGGATCGAGATGAAGATGATGTTGTCGATGCCCAGGACGAGTTCCAGGGCGGTGAGGGTGGCGAGCGCGACCCACACTTCGGGATTGGCGAGCAGTTCCATCGGATTATTCCTTCGCGTTGCCGACCGGCTGGCGGAATGCCAGCGTCTGGTCGGTCGCCACTGCAAAAGCCGTCAGGCGTCTTGCAGTGACTCGCGAAGGTCTTGCTCACATGCCGTGGTGGCCATGCCGCTGCGCCGGAGCCGGGGCTCGTATTGACGGGTACAGCGTGTGGGAGCTACTCCCCTTCGAGCGCGCAGACTAGCACGCGCTTTTACCCATTGAATAGCACTTTTAAGCGGTGCTATTCGACCGTGACGCTCTTGGCCAGGTTGCGCGGCTTGTCGACGTCGGTGCCGCGCACCAGGGCCACGTGGTAGGCCAGCAGCTGGACCGGAATGGTGTGGATGATCGGGCTCAGCACGCCGACGTGGCGCGCGGCGCGGATCACATGCACGCCCTCGCTGGGATGGAAGTTGCTGTCGGCATCGGTGAACACGAACAGCTGGCCACCGCGCGCGCGCACTTCCTGCATGTTGGATTTGACCTTCTCCAGCAGGCTGTCGTTGGGCGCGATCACCACCACCGGCATCTCGTCGGTGACCAGCGCCAGTGGGCCGTGCTTGAGCTCGCCCGCCGGGTAGGCCTCGGCGTGGATGTAGGAGATTTCCTTGAGCTTGAGCGCGCCCTCCAGCGCGATCGGGTAGTGCACGCCGCGGCCGAGGAACAGCGCGTGCTCCTTGGGCGCGAAGTGCTCCGACCAGGCGGTAATCTGCGGCTCCAGGTTGAGCGCGTGCTGGACGCTGCCAGGCAACCGGCGCAACGCGTCGATGTAGTCCGCCTCGCCGGCCTCGTCCAGGCGGCCCTGCAGCTTGGCCAGGGTCGCGGTCAGGGTGAACAGCGCCACCAGCTGGGTCGTGAAGGCCTTGGTCGAGGCCACCCCGATCTCGGCCCCGGCGCGGGTGTAGTAGACCAGCCGGCTGGCGCGCGGGATCGCGCTCTCGGGCACGTTGCAGATCGACAGAGTGCGCTCCTGGCCCAGCGACTTGGCGTATTTCAGCGCCTCCATCGTGTCCAGGGTCTCGCCCGACTGCGACAGCGTCACCACCAGCGTCTTCGGATTGGCCACGGCATCGCGGTAGCGGTACTCGCTGGCGATCTCCACCGAGCAGGGCAGCCCGGCGATGCCTTCGATCCAGTAGCGCGCGGTCATGCCGGCGTAGTAGCTGGTACCGCAGGCGAGGATCAGCACGCCTTCGATGCCCTCCAGCACCTCCGCCGCATCGGGCCCGAACAGCTCGGCGGAGAACTCGCCGGCATCGATCACGCCCTCGATGGTGTCGGCGACCGCACGGGGCTGCTCGTGGATCTCCTTCTGCATGAAGTGGCTGTAAGGGCCGAGCTCCAGCGAGGCCAGCGAGACGTCGGACTGGTGCATCGCGCGTTCGACCGGCTGGTTGTCCGCGCCAAACACGTTCACGCTGTCGCGGGTGATCTCGGCGGTGTCGCCCTCTTCCAGGAAGATGACGTTGCGGGTCGCCTGCAGGATCGCGGACACGTCGCTGGCGATGAAGTTCTCGCCCTCGCCGACGCCGATCAGCAACGGGCAGCCCATGCGCGCGGCAATCAGTTTGCCCGGCTCCTTGCGGCTGACCACGGCCAGCGCATAGGCGCCGTGCAACTCGCGCACCGCGGCCTGCACGGCGGTCAGCAGGTCTGCGCCGTGGGTCAGGAACGAGTGGATCAGGTGGGCGATGACCTCGGTGTCGGTCTGTGACTCGAACTCGTAACCCATGGCCATCAGCTTCTCGCGCTGCTGGTCGTGGTTCTCGATGATGCCGTTGTGGACCAGCGCCACGCCCTCGCTCACATGCGGATGGGCATTGGCCTCGGTCACGCCGCCGTGGGTGGCCCAGCGCGTGTGGCCGATGCCGAGCCGGGCCTGCAGGCCCTGTGCCAATGCCGCGGCCTCCATCTCGGAGACCCGGCCGGTGCGCCGCACGCGCTGCACCTGCTGATCGTTGATCACCGCGATGCCGGCGGAATCGTAGCCGCGGTACTCCAGCCGCTTCAGTCCCTCGATCAGGACCGGGACCACATCGCGATCGGCGATCGCACCAACGATTCCACACATGACTCGGACTCCTGCAGGTAGCCCCACAGTTTAGCCGGGAAGGTCAACCGGTTTCGCCTGCCGCCTGGTCGCAGCGTCCGGACGGACACCCGGAACCGACCGGCGGACGCTCGAGCAGCGACAGGACCTTATGTAAATCAATGGCTTGCGCTTTGGCACGGTTATTGCTGTGTTCTTCGTGCGCAAATTGATCAGCACAGGACCCCGATGAGCATCCGCGACACCTCCGGCCAGGACCAATCCATCGCCGCGCCATCAGTAAAAGTGCGCCAGCGCCGTCGCTGGTTGCTGGCTGGCGCCATCGCGCTCGGCGTCCTGCTGCTGGGCGGCTGGCTGGTGGCCGACTGGAGCGCCGGCAGCCGCTCGTTTGCCGGGGACCGGCTGCGCGTGGCGACGGTCACCCGCGGCGATCTGGTCCGTGACATTTCCGCCGACGGCCGGGTGATCGCGGCCAACAGCCCGACCCTGTATGCCATCGCCGGTGGCACGGTCACCCTCAACGTGGTCGCCGGCGACGTGGTGAAAAAGGGCCAGCCGCTGGCGGTGATCGACAGTCCCGAACTGCTCAGCAACCTGGCCCAGGAGCAGGCGACCCTGGCCAGTGCGGAAGCCGAAGCCGGACGCGCGACGCTGGATGCGCAGGTCGCACGCTCGGCTGCACGTCGCGCTCTGGACCAGGCCGGCGTCGACCGCCAGGCGGCGGAGCGCGATCTGCAGCGCTACCGGAGGGGATTTGAAGGCGGCGCGGTCTCGCAGATCGACGTCGCCCGCGCGGAGGACGCGCTGAAAAAGAGCGAGCTCGGCCTCGGCCACGCCCGTCGCGAGTTTTCCCTGCAGGGCCAGGGCGCCACGCTCGACAGCCGCAACAAGCAATTGCTGGCCGATCGCCAGCGCGCGGTGGTGAGCGAACTGCAGCGGCAGGTGGACCTGCTGACCCTGCGCGCGCCGTTCGACGGCCAGGTCGGCCAGGTGCTGGTGGACCAGCGCGCCAACGTCGCGGCAAATGCGCCGGTGCTGGGCGTGGTCGACCTGTCCCGCTTCGAGGTGGAAATCAAGGTGCCGGAGAGCTTCGCGCGCGACCTGGCCATCGGCATGTCGGCCCAGCTCAGCGGCAGCGGAGGTCAACCGCTCGCGGCGACGGTCTCGGCGGTGTCGCCCGAGGTCGTGAACGGCGAGGTCACCGCGCGCCTGCGCTTTGCCGACCGGCAACCGGCTGGCTTGCGGCAGAACCAGCGCATGCGCGCGCGCGTCGTGCTGGATACCCGCGAAAACGTGCTGATGGTCGAGCGCGGCCCGTTCGTGGAACAGGGCAACGGCAGCGTCGCCTACGTCATGGACGGCAACGTCGCAGTCCGCCGGCCGATCCGCATCGGGGCCAGCAGCCTGGGCGAGGTGGAGATCGTCGACGGCCTGGGCGTCGGCGACCGCGTGGTGGTCTCCGGCGCCGACCAGTTCGGCGATGCCGAACGGGTTCGGGTCAATTGAGCCCCATCCCACACCGCCCTTCACCAACCACAAGGAACAACCCCATGCTCGACATGCGCCAGGTCACCAAGGTCTACCGCACCGAACTGGTCGAGACGCACGCCCTTCGCGCACTCGACCTGCATGTGCGCGAAGGCGAGTTCGTCGCCGTTACCGGCCCGTCCGGATCGGGCAAGACCACCTTCCTCAATATCGCCGGCCTGCTGGAGCCGTTTACCGGCGGCGTCTACAGGCTGGACGGCGAAGACGTGAGCACGCTGTCCGATGACGCCCGTTCCCGGCTGCGCAACCGCAAGATCGGCTTCATCTTCCAGAGCTTCAACCTGATTCCCGACCTCAACCTGTTCGACAACGTCGATGTACCGCTGCGCTACCGGAGGATGCCGGCGGCCGAGCGCAAGCAGCGCATCGAGGAGGCGCTGGAGAAGGTCGGCCTCGGATCGCGCATGAAGCACTTTCCCGCCGAGTTGTCCGGTGGCCAGCAGCAGCGCGCCGCCATCGCGCGCGCGCTCGCCGGCAGCCCGCGCCTGCTGCTGGCCGATGAGCCCACCGGCAACCTCGACTCGCAGATGGCGCGCAGCGTGCTGGAGCTGATCGAGGAGATCAACGCCGCCGGCACGACCGTGGTGATGGTCACCCACGATCCGGAGCTGGCCGCGCGCGCGCAGCGCAACGTCCACATCGTCGATGGCATGGCCACCGACCTGGCGGCCGGGGCACCGCTGCTGCGTCCGCACGATGAACCGGCCACCGCCGCCGCGCCCTGACACGCCCACGCCGCTCGTCGGCGCCCATTTCCGCCGCCATACAAACCCGGAGCACCGCCATGTTCGGCTACTACTTCGACCTCGCCCTGCGCAGCTTCCGGCGCAACAAGGTCCTGACCGCGCTGATGGTGCTGGCGATCGCGCTGGGCATCGGCGCCAGCATGACGACGCTGACCGTCCTGCACGTGCTGTCGGGCGACCCCATCCCGGGCAAGAGCGCGGTGCTGTTCTATCCGCAACTCGACCCGGCGGAGATGACCGGCTACACGCCGGGGCAGGAACCCAACGGGCAGATGACGCGCCTGGATGCCGAGACGCTGTTGCGCGAGAAGCGCGGCGTTCGCCAGGCGATGATGACCGGCGGCAGCGTCTCCATCGAACCGGGGCAAAGCCAGCTGCCGCCGTTCCGGGTCGACGCCCGCTACTCCAGCGCGGACATCTTCCCGATGTTTGCGATGCCGTTCCTGTCGGGCAGTGGCTGGAGCGCCGCCGAAGACGAGGCCAGCGCGCGGGTCGCGGTGATAACCAAGGCGCTCAAGGACAAGCTGTTCGGCGCCACGGACGCTACCGGCAAGACCCTGCGGATCGACAAGAGCACCTTCCAGATCGTCGGGGTGCTCGACGAATGGCGTCCCACGCCGAAGTTCTACGACATGTACGGCAACAGCGGCTATGGCGAAAGCGACCAGGTCTTCCTGCCGTTTTCCACCTCGCGCGACTTGGACATGGACCGCAACGGCAGCATGGATTGCTGGGGCGACAGCCGTGAAGGCCAGGATTCGCTCAACGCGCCCTGCACCTGGATCCAGTACTGGGTGGAACTGGACTCACCGGAGGATGCCGATGCGTATCTCCAGTATCTGACCAATTACTCCGACCAGCAGCGTGCCGCCGGCCGGTTCCAGCGGCCCACCAACGTGCGCCTGCGCAACGTGAGCGAATGGCTGGCGTTCAACAAGGTGGTGCCGCGTGATGTGGTGATGCAGGTATGGCTGGCATTCGGATTCCTGCTGGTCTGCCTGGTCAACACCGTGGGCTTGCTGCTGGCCAAGTTCATGCGGCGCAGCGGCGAGGTCGGCGTGCGGCGCGCGTTGGGGGCATCGCGCCGGGACATCTTCCTGCAGGGCCTGACCGAAGCGGGCACCGTCGGCCTGGCCGGCGGGCTGCTCGGGCTGCTGCTGGCGTGGCTGGGCCTGTGGGCGGTGCGGCAGCAACCGACCGACTACGCCGATCTTGCCCATCTGGACCCGGCGATGCTCGTCACCACCTTCGTGATTGCCATCCTCGCCAGCCTGCTGGCGGGCCTGTTGCCTGCATGGAGCGCAATGCAGGTGTCGCCCGCCATGCAACTCAAGTCGCAATAAGCCGACGGAGAACACGATGAACATCCGCCCCATCCTCTCCACCCTGCTGCGCCACAAGACCGCGGCCGCACTGATCGTCCTGGAGATCGCGCTCAGCTGCGCGATCATCTGCAACGCCCTGTTCTTGATCGGTACGCGCATCACCCAGATCAACGAAATCAGCGGCCTGGCCGAGAACGAGCTGGTCCGCGTGCAACTGGCCGGCATCGGCGAGAACGCGAATGCCGATGCGCAGACCTTGTCCGACCTGGCCGCGCTGCGCGGCCTGCCCGGCGTCCGACAGGCAACCGTCGTCAACCAGGTGCCTTTCCTCAATTCCTCCTGGAACAGCAGCGTCAATTTGCAGAAAGACCAGAGGCAACCAACGCTGAGCGCCACGGTGTACATGGCCGAGAGCGCGTTTATCGACACCTTTGGATTGAACCTGGTTGCCGGGCGCAATTTCACCGCCGACGAGTACGCTGATTACTCGGTGGTCAGCCGTCCCGACTCCCCCGGCGTCATTCCCGCTGCCATCATCACCCGCAGCATGGCCGACAGGCTGTTCCCCGCCGGCAATGCGGTCGGCCAGACCTTCTACAGCTGGGGCGATGAACCGATCCGGATCGTTGGCGTGGTCGAGCACCTGGTTCGACCCAGCCGCCAGGGCGGACCCGAGGCGCGCGAATATTCGATGATCCTGCCGCTCAGGCCGGCCTACAGCCTTGGTGGCAACTACGTGCTTCGCACCGACCCGGACCGGCGCGAAGAAGTCCTGGCCGCCGCAGTGGCCGCGCTTCGAGGCAACGGACCGGAGCGGATCGTCCTGGAGGACGCGACGACGACCTTCCAGGCGCTGCGCGAGACCTATTACCAGCGCGAACGCTCGATGGCGTGGCTGCTGGTGGCGGTGATCGTCGGCCTGCTGGTGGTCACCGCGCTGGGCATCGTCGGGCTGGCCAGTTTCTGGGTGCAGCAGCGCACCAAGCAGATCGGCGTGCGCCGGGCGCTGGGCGCGACCCGCGGCCAGATCCTGCGCTACTTCCAGACCGAGAACTTCCTGCTGGCCACGGTCGGCATCGCGCTAGGCATGGCGCTCGCCTACGGCATCAACCTGCTGCTGATGGAGCACTACGAGCTCGCCCGCCTGCCGGCGCTGTATCTGCCTGTCGGGGCGGTGGCCTTGTGGGTGTTGGGCCAGGTCGCGGTGTTCGGACCCGCGCGCCGCGCCGCCGCCGTGCCGCCCGCCGTCGCCACGCGCAGCGTGTAGAGTTTTCCGGATGCCCACGGTCCTCGTCATCGATGACAACCCCTCCGTCGCCACCGCGCTGGAGGTGCTGTTCTCGCTGCACGACATCGACACTCGCGCGGCGACCAGCCCGGAGGCCGGCCTCGCCGCGCTGGAAAGCGGGGACATCGACCTGGTCGTGCAGGACATGAACTTCCGCGCCGACACCACCTCCGGCGCGGAGGGCATGGCGCTGTTCGGCCAGATCCGCGCGCGGCACCCGGACCTGCCGGTGATCCTGCTGACCGCCTGGACCCACCTGGAGTCGGCGGTCGACCTGGTCAGGGCCGGCGCTGCCGATTACCTGGCCAAACCCTGGGACGACCGCAAGTTGCTGCTCACCGTGAACAACCTGCTGGAGCTGTCGCAGGCGCGGCGCGAGCTGGAGCGCCACCGCCAGGGCGAGCGCCGCCGGCGCGATGCGCTGGCGCGCGAGTACGACCTGTGCGGGCTGGTCTACGCTGACCCCGCCAGCGAGAGCGTGCTGGTGCTGGCCTGCCAGGTGGCGCGTTCGGATTTGCCGGTACTGATTACCGGGCCCAACGGCACCGGCAAGGAGAAGTTCGCGCAGATCGTGCATGCCAATTCGGCGGTGCGCGACGGTCCGTTTGTCGCCCTCAACTGCGGCGCGCTGCCCGCCGAGCTGATCGAGGCGGAGTTGTTCGGCGCCGAGGCCGGGGCCTACACCGGCGCGACGCGTGCGCGCGAGGGCAAATTCGAGGCCGCCGACCGCGGCACCCTGTTCCTGGACGAGGTCGGCACGCTGTCCCCGGCCGGCCAAGTCAAGCTGCTTCGCGTGCTGGAAACCGGCCGCTTCGAGCGCCTGGGCGGCAACCGCGAGCGCAGCGTGCAGGTGCGCATCATCAGCGCGACCAATGCTGACCTGCCGGCGCTGATCGCCGACGGGCGCTTCCGCGAGGACCTGTATTACCGCCTGAATGCGATCGAGCTGAAACTGCCCGCTTTGGCCGACCGGCCCAGGGACATCCTGCCGCTGGCACGCCACTTCCTGCCGCCGGGCAAGCAGCTTGATGGCGCAGCCGAGCGCGCGCTGCTCACCCACGCCTGGCCGGGCAATGTGCGCGAGCTGCGCAACACGCTGCAGCGCGCCGCGTTGCTGGGTCGCGGCGAGCGGATCGGCGCCGCCGACCTCGGCCTGCCGCCGGCCTCAACCGGCGCCGTGGCACGCCTGCCGGCCGCCGGGGCGGTCGATGAGCCCGACCGCGAGCGCATCGAAGCCGCCCTGCACCGCCACGGCGGCGTGCTGGCGCAGGCGGCGAGCGAGTTGGGCCTGTCGCGCCAGGCCTTGTATCGGCGTCTGGACCGCCTCGGCATCAAGCGCGACTGACGGCATGAGCTGGCTGCGCCGACTGCCGATCAGCCTCGTATTCACTGCGCTGGCCCTGCTGCACGTCGCCGGTGTCGCGGCGCTGGCGCTGGCGCTGAGCCAATGGCTGGCGCAGCCGTGGATGGCCTGGGCGGCTGCGGTCGCGATCGACCTGCCGCTGCTCGTCTATCACGTGCAGCGCCTGCTGGCGCCGATGCGCTCGTTGTTCCGCGCCCTGGCCGGCACGGTCGCAAGTTACCGCGACGGCGACTACAACTTCGGCCTCTCGTCCAGCGTGCACGGGGAACTGGCCGAACTGGTGGCCGCGCACAACCGCCTGGGCGACACCCTGCGCGAGCAGCGTCAGGCCCTGGTGGAGCGCGAGTTGCTGCTCGACACGATGGTCCAGAACACGCCGGTGGCGATGGTCCTGATCGACCCGTCGCGGCGGATCGTCCACGCCAACCTGGCCGCCCGCAGCATGCTGGGCGGCGGGCGCCGGCTGGAGGGCCAGTCCTTCGAGCAGCTGGTCGACAACGCTCCGGCGGCGATGCGCGAAGCGCTGGACCGGGGCGGCGACGGCTTGTTCACCGTCGGCGACGCCAACGACATCGAGCACGGCATCGAGGACACCTACCACCTGTCGCGACGCCAGTTCCGCCTCAACGGGCGCCGCCACGAGCTGGTCCTGCTGCGCCTGCTCACCGCCGAGTTGCGCCGCCAGGAAGTGCAGACCTGGAAGAAGGTGATCCGCGTCATCAGCCATGAACTCAACAATTCCCTGGCGCCGATCGCCTCGCTGGCGCACTCCAGCGCCGAGTTGCTGCGGCGTGGCCAGCTCGAGCGACTGCCCGTTGCGCTGTCCACCATCGAGGAGCGCGCCCGCCATCTGGAAGGCTTCATCCGCGACTACGCGCGCTTCGCCAAGCTGCCGGCGCCGCGGCTGCAGCCGGTGGCGTGGTCATCGTTCGTGGAACGCTTGCGCTCCCAGGTCGAGTTCGTTGCCGAGGCCATCCCGGCCGACGACACCGTCAGGTGCGACGCCGCGCAGATGGAGCAGTGCCTGATCAACCTGCTCAAGAACGCCCACGAGTCGGGATCGCCCGCAGATGGTGTGGGCCTGGCGGTACGCCGCCTGCCGGCGCATTGGCGGATCGACATCCTCGACCGCGGCACCGGCATGAACGAGGCCGTGCTGGCCAACGCGTTGCTGCCGTTCTACTCGACCAAGCGCCACGGCACCGGGCTGGGCCTGGCGCTGGCACGCGAGATCGCCGAGGCCCACGGCGGCCGCATTGCGCTGCTCAACCGTGAAGGCGGCGGGTTGTGCGTGAGCATGGTGCTGCCCCGCTGAGGGCGTGAGGTCCGACCCGCAGCGGTAGCGCTCAGCTGCGCGGCTTTTTGACCGGCCGCTGCCAGCCCTCGACCACCGACTGGCGCGAGCGCGCGACGCTCAACCGGCCCTCCGGCGCGGGCCGGGTAATCACCGAGCCCGCCGCGATCGTCGCATCCCTGCCGATGCTGACCGGCGCCACCAGCGAGCTGTTGGAGCCGATGAACGCGCCATCCTCGATCGTGGTGCGCGCCTTGTTGACCCCGTCGTAGTTACAGGTGATCGTGCCGGCGCCGATGTTCACCCCGCTGCCGATGACCGCGTCGCCCAGGTAGCTCAGGTGGCTGGCCTTGCTGCCCACCCCGATGCGGGTGTTCTTGATCTCGACGAAGTTGCCCACGTGCGCGCCATCGGCCAGCACCGTGCCCGGTCGCAGGCGTGCGTAGGGACCAATCGCGGCGGCGCCTTCGACCACCACGCCGTCCAGGTCGCAGTGCGCACGCACCTCGGTGCCCGCGCCCAGGGTGACGTCGCGCAGGCGGCAGAACGGGCCGATCCGGACGCCGTCACCCAGGTCCACGCGGCCCTCAAGGACGACGTTGGCGTCGATCTCCACATCGCGGCCGACGGTGACCTGGCCGCGGATGTCGACCCGTGCCGGGTCGGCCAGGCGCGCTCCGGCGACGGTCAGTGCCCGGGCCGCGCGCAGCTGGAAGGCGCGCTCCAGCTGGGCGAGCTGCCACGGGTCATTGGCGCCCTCGACCTCGACCGGATCGTCGACGTGGACCATGCCGGCAGGCGCAAACTCCGCTGCGGCAGAGGCGAAGATATCGGTCAGGTAGTACTCGCCCTGGGCGTTGTTGTTCTCCAGCCGCTCCAGCCAGCGTCGCAGCGGTTCGCCGTCGGCGACCAGGATGCCGGTATTGACCGTGCGGATCGCGCGTTCCTGCTCGCTGGCATCCTTCTGCTCGATGATGCGCGCGACCATGCCCTGCGCATCGCGCAGCACGCGCCCGTACCCGGTGGGATCCTCCAGATCGGCGACCAGCACGCCCACCCGGCCGTTGGACTCGAGCAACCGCTGCAGCGTCTCCGCGCGGATGAGGGGCACATCGCCGTAGAGCACCAGCAGACGCGCGTCCTGCGGCACCGCCGGCATCGCCTGGCGCACCGCATGGCCGGTCCCGAGCCGCTCGGTCTGCTCGGTCCACAGCAGGCCGGAATGGTCGCGGAACGCATCGCGCACCTGCTCGCCGCCGTGCCCGTAGACGATGTGGATGCCGGCCGGCTCCAGCGCACGCGCGGTAGCCAATACGTGGCCCAGCATCGGGACCCCGGCGATCTTCTGCAGCACCTTGGGCAAGGCTGACTTCATACGCTTGCCCTCGCCGGCGGCGAGGATGACGACGTGCAGGGGGGCGGGCATGCGGACTCCGGAAACAGCGACAAAACAGGATGGGCGCGGGCGAGCTCGGGGAACTTGTTCTCGCGCCAGTGATTCTAGATCGTTCCTGAAAGGACCGGGAAATCCAGGACTCGATAAGTAGCTGGTTTGTGCCGACGCGCCCGCCACGCTCCCCTTCCGGCCACCCGGCCATCTGCTAGGATTCCGCGGTGCCCCGCCCTGCTGCCTCTTCGCGCAGTCCAATGCTTGCCCAAGCGCTGATCTGGGCGGCCGCGGGAGTTTGTTTCTTCGGCCTCGAGCTGACCGTGGACGAGCTCCAGTGGTGGCGCATCCCACGCGAAGCAGTGGCGTGGTCACCATGAACCTGCCCCGACAGGGGCAGCACTACCTGGTCATCGGGCTGGGTCAGTGGCTGCTGGACTGGGCGGTGATGGTCGCGCTGAGCCATTACGGGCTGTCGGTCGAGTTGGCCAACATCGCTGGCCGGGTCAGTGGCGCGCTGATCGGCTTCTGGTTGAACGGGCGCATCACGTTTGCCGGCGACGACACCGTGATCGGCCGCCGCCAGTTGCTGCGCTTCGTGCTGATGTGGGCGTTGACCACGGCGATCAGCACGTGGGCCATGGGCGCGATCAACCACCTCGGCGGCCTGAAGTGGGCGTGGCTGGCAAAGCCGGCGGTGGAAATCGCCCTGGGCGGCGTCGGTTTCGTGCTGTCGCGCCACTGGGTATACCGCCGCTGACGCGCCCGCCTCGACAGCACAGAGATGGAAAGCGCAGATACGACAACGCCGGCGCGGGGCCGGCGTCGTCGGTGCCGCGTGTGCGCAGCGTACGTCAGTGCTTCATGTTCCGGCGCAGGCGCTCCAGCGCCTGCAACTGCACGGTCACCTCGGCCAGGCGCGCCTGCGCCTCGGCCACTTCCATCGGCTCGGCACGACGGGCGAGGATGCGCTCGGCCTCTTCCTTGGCGGCACGCACCGCGGCCTCATCGATGTCCTGGGCGCGGATCGCGGTGTCGGCCAGGATCGTCACCACCTGCGGCTGCACCTCGAGGATGCCGCCGGTGACGGCGAAGTCGAGCTGCTCGCCATTGGGCAGGGTCACCACGATCTTGCCCGGCTTCAGGCGGGTGATCAGCGGGGCGTGCTTGGGCGCGATGCCCAGCTCGCCCATCTCGCCGGTCGCCACCAGCATGGTGGCGTCGCCGCGGAAGATTTCCTCTTCGGCGCTGACGATGTCGCAACGGAATGTGCTAGCCATAGAATTCTCTGCGTGGATCGAAGGTGGGGCGTCCTTCTTCCGCCAACGGAAGAAGGAGCGGGATCAGGCGGCCTCGCCGATGATCTTCTTGCCCTTCTCGACCGCGTCCTCGATGCTGCCGACCATGTAGAACGCCTGCTCGGGCAGGTGGTCGTACTCGCCGTCCACGATGCCCTTGAAGCCGCGGATGGTGTCCTTCAGCGGCACGTACTTGCCCGGCGAGCCGGTGAACACCTCGGCCACGTGGAAGGGCTGGCTGAAGAAGCGCTCGATCTTGCGCGCCCGCGACACGGCCTGCTTGTCCTCTTCCGACAGCTCGTCCATGCCCAGGATCGCGATGATGTCCTTGAGCTCCTTGTACTTCTGCAGCGTGGCCTGGACCTTGCGCGCGGTGTCGTAGTGCTCGTGGCCGATCACGTTGGGATCCAGCAGGCGCGAGGTCGAATCCAGCGGATCGACCGCCGGGTAGATGCCCAGCGAGGCGATGTCACGCGACAGCACCACGGTGGCGTCCAGATGGGCGAAGGTGGTCGCCGGCGACGGATCGGTCAGATCGTCCGCGGGCACGTACACGGCCTGCACGGAGGTGATCGAGCCGGTCTTGGTGGAGGTGATGCGCTCTTGCAGCACCCCCATTTCCTCGGCCAGGGTCGGCTGGTAACCCACCGCCGACGGCATGCGGCCGAGCAGCGCGGACACCTCGGTACCGGCCAGGGTGTAGCGGTAGATGTTGTCGACGAAGAACAGCACGTCGCGGCCCTTGCCGCTCTCGTCCTTCTCGTCGCGGAAGTACTCGGCCATGGTCAGGCCGGTCAGCGCAACGCGCAGGCGGTTGCCCGGCGGCTCGTTCATCTGGCCGTACACCATCGCGACCTTGTCGAGGACGTTGGAGTCCTTCATCTCGTGGTAGAAGTCGTTGCCCTCGCGGGTGCGCTCGCCCACGCCGGCGAACACCGACAGGCCTTCATGCGCTTTGGCGATGTTGTTGATCAGTTCCATCATGTTGACGGTCTTGCCGACGCCGGCGCCGCCGAACAGGCCGACCTTGCCGCCCTTGGCGAACGGGCACATCAGGTCGATGACCTTGATGCCGGTTTCCAGCAGCGCGTTGGCCGCGGCCTGCTCTTCATAGCTCGGCGACTCGCGGTGGATTTCCCACTGCGCGGTGGCTTCCACCGGGCCGGCCTCGTCGATCGGGCGACCCAGAACGTCCATGATGCGTCCCAGCGTGCCACGACCGACCGGCACCGAAATGCCCTTGCCGGTGTTGCTGGCCACCAGGTTGCGCTTGAGGCCGTCGGTGGAGCCCAGCGCGATCGTACGCACCACGCCGTCGCCCAGCTGCTGCTGCACTTCCAGCGTGATCTCGGTGTTGTCGACCTTCAGCGCGTCGTAAATGCGCGGGACCGCGTCGCGCGGAAACTCGACGTCGACGACGGCGCCGATGATCTGAACGATCTTGCCCTGGCTCATGATGTTTCCTCGTATCTCTGAAGCTGCTTGCGGATCGCACATCGCGGCCGCGGGATTGGGGTGTGGAGTTCCGGACGGAAGCCGGCGGTGCCGCGGTCAGACCGCAGACGCGCCGCCGACAATCTCGGAAATTTCCTGGGTGATCGCGGCCTGGCGGGCCTTGTTGTAGACCAGCTGCAGGTCACCGATCAGGTTGTTGGCGTTGTCGGACGCGGACTTCATCGCGACCATGCGCGCGGCATGCTCGGACGCCACGTTCTCCAGCACCGCCTGGTAGACCAGCGACTCGATGTAGCGCGTCATCACATGGTCCAGGACCGTTTCGGCGTCCGGCTCGTAGATGTAGTCCCAGTCGTGGCGCGACATCGCCTCCTCGGACGGCGGCAGCGGCAGCAACTGGTCGAACGCGGCGCGCTGGACCATGGTGTTGATGAAATCGTTGTAGCAGATGAACACGCGGTCGATATTGCCGGCGCTGTAACCGTCCAGCACGACCTTGATCACCCCGATCAGCTGCTCCACCCGGGGCTGGTCGCCCAGGTGGGTGACGGTGGCGAGCATGTTGACCTTGATCCGGCGGAAGAACACCGAGGCCTTCTGGCCGATGGTGACCACGTCGACCTCGACGCCCTGCTGCTGCCACTTGTGGATCTCGCCCAGCAGCTTGCGGAACAGGTTGTTGTTGAGCCCGCCGGCCAGGCCACGGTCGGATGACACGATGACGTAGGCCACGCGCTTGGGATCGGCGCGCTCGATCATGTACGGATGCTGGTAGTCGGAGTTGGCCTGGGCCAGGTGTCCGATGACCTGCCTCATCACCCGCGCATACGGGCGCGAGACCTTCATCCGCTCCTGCGCCTTGCGGATCTTGGAAGCCGAGACCATCTCGAGCGCGCGCGTCACCTTGCGGGTGTTCTGCACACTCTTGATCTTGGTTTTGATTTCACGTCCGCCTGCCATCGTCTTTTCCGCCTTACCAGGTGCCGGTCTGCTTGAACTCTGCGATTCCCTGCTTGAACGCCGCCTCGATCTCGTCGTTCCACGCGCCGCTGCTGTTGATCTTGCCGATCAGCTCGCCCTGGGTGTTGGCGAAGTGCGCGTGCAGGCCTTCCTCGAACGCGAGGATCTTGGCCACGGCCACGTCGTCGAGGAAGCCTTCGTTGACCGCGTAGATCGACAGCGCCTGGTCGGCGATCGACATCGGGCTGTACTGCTTCTGCTTCATCAGCTCGGTCACGCGCTGGCCGCGCTCGAGCTGCTTGCGGGTCGCCTCGTCCAGATCGGACGCGAACTGGGCAAACGCCGCCAGCTCACGGTATTGCGCCAGCGAGATACGGATGCCGCCGGAGAGCTTCTTGATGATCTTGGTCTGCGCCGAGCCACCCACGCGCGACACCGAGATGCCCGCGTTCACCGCAGGCCGGATGCCGGCGTTGAACAGGTCGGTTTCCAGGAAGATCTGGCCGTCGGTGATGGAGATCACGTTGGTCGGCACGAACGCGGACACGTCGCCGGCCTGGGTCTCGATGATCGGCAGCGCGGTCAGCGAGCCGGTCCTGCCGGTCACTTCGCCGTTGGTGAACTTCTCCACGTAGTCCGCGGACACGCGCGCGGCGCGCTCCAGCAAGCGGGAGTGCAGGTAGAACACGTCGCCCGGATACGCTTCGCGGCCCGGCGGGCGGCGCAGCAGCAGGGAGATCTGGCGGTAGGCCACGGCCTGCTTGGACAGGTCGTCATAGACGATCAGCGCATCTTCGCCGCGGTCCATGAAGTACTCGCCCATGGTGCAGCCGGCGTAGGCGCTGATGTACTGCATCGCCGCCGACTCGGACGCGGTCGCGGCAACCACGATGGTGTGGGCCAGCGCGCCGTTCTCTTCCAGCTTGCGCACGATGTTCGCAACGGTCGACGCCTTCTGGCCGATCGCCACGTACACGCACTTGATGCCGGTGTTCTTCTGGTTGATCACCGCATCGATCGCCATCGCGGTCTTGCCGGTCTGGCGGTCACCGATGATCAGCTCGCGCTGGCCACGGCCGATCGGAATCATCGCATCGACGGACTTGTAGCCGGTCTGCACCGGCTGGTCGACCGACTGGCGCCAGATCACGCCGGGAGCGACGCGCTCCACCGGGGCGGTCAGCTTGGCGTCGATCGGGCCCTTGCCGTCGATCGGCTCACCCAGCGCGTTGACCACGCGGCCCAGCAGCTCGTTGCCGATCGGCACTTCCAGGATGCGGCCGGTGGTCTTGGCCACGTCGCCTTCGCGCAGGTTCTCGTATCCGCCCAGCACCACGGCACCGACCGAGTCGCGCTCCAGGTTCAGGGCCAGCGCGAAGATGCTGTTGGGCAGTTCGATCATCTCGCCCTGCATCACATCGGCCAGGCCGTGGATGCGCACGATGCCGTCGGCCACCGAGGTCACGGTGCCCTCGTTGCGCGACTCTGCGGACAGCTTGACCTTCTCGATGCGGGTCTTGATCAGTTCACTGATTTCGGACGGGTTGAGCGTGGTTTGCATGGGTGTTTCCCTGGTACCCGGCGCGGGCGCCGGAAGTAGATGATTCGGATCGTCGATTGGAGCCGGTCAGCCGGCCAGCGCCGACTGCATGCGCGAGAGCTTGCTCTTCAGCGAGCCGTCGATGACCACGTCGCCGGCATCGATCACCGCGCCGCCGATCAGCGACTCGTCGATCGCGGTTTCCAGCTCGACCTCGCGGCCGAAGCGGCGCTTGAGGCCAACGCGGATCGACTCCAGCTCGGCGGCCGGCATTTCGCTGGCGGAGGTGACGCGCGCCTTGACCACGTGCTCGGCTTCCGCGCGCAGCTGCTCGAACATGCCGGCGATCTCCGCCAGCAACGGCAGGCGGCGGTTGGACGCCAGCAGCTCGATGAAGCGGCCGAAGTCCTCGCCGGCACCGTCGACGGCCAGCAGCGACGCGGCCTCGGTGGTCGACAGCTGCGGATGCTTCAGCAGCGCCTCCACCTTAGGATCGGCGGCGACGCGGGCGGCAAGCGCAAGCGCCTGCGACCAGCTGGCCACCTGGCCGGCCCCGCTGGCCGCTGCGAACGCAGCGCGGGCGTAGGGTCGGGCGAGGGTCATGGTCTGGCTCATTGCTCAGGGCATCCGGTCGTTGGCTGGATCAAAGCTGGGCGGCGAGTTCATCGAGCAGCGCCTTGTGGGCGTTGGCGTCGATTTCCCGGCGCAGCAGCTTCTCGGCACCGCTGACGGCCAGCGACGACACCTGCTTGCGCAGGTCCTCGCGGGCGCGGTTCTGCGATGCAACGATTTCGGCATCGGCCATCGCCTTCTGGCGGGTGGCTTCCACCATGGCGTCGGTCTTGGCCTGTTCGATGATCTGGTTGGCGCGCTGGTGCGCCTGGTCGATCACTTCGTTGGCCTTGGTCCGCGCTTCGCGCATCGCGGCGTCCACGCTCTGCTGGGCCTGGGCCAGGTCGTGCTGGCTGCGCTCGGCAGCCGCCAGTCCGTCGGCGATCTTCTTCTGGCGTTCTTCAATCGCCCGGTTCATGGGCGGCCAGATGAACTTCATGGTGAACCAGATGAGCAACGCGAACGAGATCATCTGACCAAAGAAGGTCATGTTGATATTCATGACAGCTCCGTATGCGGGCTGCGGGCGCGGGCGCCCGGGAAGCGCGCCCGGAACTCCGGGCACGCGGATTCAAACAAGTCGATCAACCGGCGTTCAGTGCGGCCAGCAGCGGGTTGCCGAAGGCGAACAGCAGGCCGACGGCCAACGCGATGATGAACGCGGCGTCGATCAGGCCGGCCAGCAGGAACATGCGGCCCTGCAACATCGGCACCAGCTCGGGCTGACGCGCGGCCGACTCGAGGAACTTGGCGCCCATGATGGCGATGCCGAGGCACGCGCCGATCGAGCCCAGACCGACCATCATGCCGATCGCGATCGCGGTCAGGCCCTGCACACTGGCGATAAATTCCATGGTTTTCTCCTACTGAAACGTTGGTTTGATTGGCGGAAGGATGAAGCGGTGAAAAACGGTGCAACGTGGAGCGATGACGCGATCAATGACTCTCGTAGGCGCCGGCGATGTAGACGACCGAGAGGATCATGAAAATGAAGGCCTGCAGCAGCACGATCAGGATGTGGAAGATCGCCCAGGCGAGGTTGAAGATCACGCCGGGAACGAACATCAGCAGCCCGCCACCCAGCAGCCCGGCGATCAGCATGAACACCAGCTCGCCACCGTACATGTTGCCGAACAGTCGCATGGCCAGCGATACCGGCTTGACGCAGTACTCGATGATGTTGAGGCCCAGGTTGGCGGGCATCAGCACCGCGCGGGTCACCGGGTTCTCGGCGGCAAACGGCGAGGTCAGCAATTCCTTGCCGAAGCCGAAGCCGCCCTTGGCCTTGAGCGAGTGGTACAGGATCAGGAAGAACACGACGACGGACATGGCCGCGGTGGTATTCAGATCCGCGGTCGGCACCCAGCGGAAGAACGTATGCGCGGCGACGTCAGCGCCGGCAACGGCCTGGATGGCCACCCCGGGCGTGTCCAGCGGCAGCAGGTCCATGCCGTTCATCAGCACGACCCACATGAAGATCGTGATCGCCAGCGGCGTGATCGAGCTGCGGTCGCCGTGGAAGTTGTCCTTCACCTGGTTGTCGACGAACTCCATCGCCATCTCGACAAAGGCCTGGCCTTTGGAGGGCACGCCGGAGGTCGCCTTGCGGGCGTAAAAGCCGAACCATCCGATAAACACCAGGCCGCAGAACAGTGACACCACCCACGTATCGACGTGGAAGGTGCCGCCACCGAAATCGATGGCGTACTGCTGCAAGTGGTGCTGGATGTATTCGTTCAGGCCGCCAGAGCCGGTCTGTTCACTCACGAAGGACACCTTCTCGATTCAGGATTTGAGCCAGCACGTAGGCCAGCATGGTTGCCACGACCGCTGCCAGCATCGGCAGCGGCGGCAACTGGAACCCCGCCAGACCAACCGCGAGGACGGCAAATACCACCAACCACTTCACCAGCACACCGGCGAGCATCAGGCCAATGACCGAGCCCGCGGGCTTTACACCGCCACCCAGCGACACCAGCGCCGACAATCCACCGCCGGCCACCAGTGCGAACCCGCCGACCAGTGCCGCCAGTGCGGAATCCGCACCCTGCACAAGGAAGGCCAACGCGGTCAACGCCGTTGCGCCCGCCTGGAAGGCGATCGCGCGAAACGCCAACCGGCGGCCTGCGGACATGGGATCGTGCACGCTCGGCTCGTCGGTTTTGGAGGGTGGGCAGATAAACGCCCAATGAAGCCGCCGAATTATAGGTTGCAGCGACGCCGGCGGCAACCGTCGCGCGCTGTTCAGGGTCGCGCAGCTGAACCAACCTGAAGTGCGCACTGATTATTTCGATCGGCCGGGAACCTTGCCGCGGCGGACGGGTCAATGTTCCTGACCCCCGTCGCCCTCTCTCCTCGTCAAGGCAAACGGCAAGCGGCGGGTCCGGAGCCCCGGCCTGATCCGCCGGGGCTTCCTCTTGTCCGCGCCCCGCTCAGGCCTTCTTTTTCGGCGCGTAGAGGTCGGTGATGGTGCCGTCGAACATCTCCGCCGCCATCGCGACCGATTCCGACAGGGTCGGGTGCGGGTGGATGGTGTGGGCGATGTCGCCCACCTCGCAGCCCATCTCGATGGCCAGCGCGATCTCGGCGATGAGTTCGCCCGCGTGCACGCCGACGATGCCGCCGCCGATGACCTGGCCGCTGGCCTCGTCGAACAGCAGCTTGGTGAACCCTTCGGTGCGGCTGATGCCGATCGCCCGGCCCGAGGCCGCCCACGGGAACTTGCCGACGCCGACCTTGAGGCCGCGCGCCTTGGCCTCGTTCTCGGTGACGCCCACCCAGGCGATTTCCGGATCGGTGTAGGCCACCGAGGGAATCACGCGCGCGACCCACTCCTTCTTTTCACCCGAGGCGACTTCTGCGGCCAGCTTGGCCTCGTGGCTGGCCTTGTGGGCGAGCATCGGATTGCCCACCAGATCGCCGATGGCGAAGATGTGCGACGCGGTGGTCCGCATCTGTCGATCGACCGGGATGAAGCCACGCTCGGTGACCTTGACGCCGGCTTTCTCAGCGTCCAGCTTGCCGCCGTTGGGCGCGCGGCCCACGGCCACCAGCACGCGATCAAACAACTGCGCATCCGGCGCCTTGCCGCCGTCCTGGGCCGGCTCGAAAGTGACCTTCAGGCCCTTCTTCTGTGCTTCCACGCCTGCGGCCTTGACCTGCAGGTGGATCTCCACGCCCTGCTTCTTCAGCCGGTCGGCCAGGGGCTTGACCAGATCCTTGTCCGTGCCGGGCATCAGCTGGTCCATGAACTCGACTACGGTGACCGCGCTGCCCAGCGCGCTGTAGACGGTCGCCATCTCCAATCCGATGATGCCGCCGCCCACGACCAGCAGCTTCTTTGGCACGTCGGCCAGCTCCAGCGCGTCGGTGGAATCCATGACCCGCGGGTCGTCCCAGGGGAAGCCGGGTAGCTTGACGGCCTGGCTGCCGGCGGCGATCACGCACTGGCGGAACGCGACCAGTTGGGTCTTGCCGTCTTCGCCGGTGACTTCCAGCTCATTGGCGGAGAGGAAGCGGCCAACGCCGGTGACTACCTGCACCTTACGCTGGCGCGCCATGCCGCCCAGGCCCTTGGTGAGCTGGCCGACGACCTTGTTCTTGTAGTCGCGCAGCTTGTCCAGGGCGATCTTCGGCTTGCCGAACTCGATGCCCATCTCGCCGGCATGGCTGGCGCCATCGATCACCGCTGCGGCATGCAGCAGCGCCTTGGACGGGATGCAGCCCACGTTGAGGCAAACGCCCCCCAGATCCGGGTAGCGCTCGACCAACACGGTGTCCAGGCCCAGGTCGGCGGCGCGGAACGCGGCGGTGTAGCCGCCGGGACCGGCGCCCAGCACCAGCATCCCGCACTCGATATCGGCCTTGCGTCCGCTCGCCGCTGCGGGCTGGGGGCCCTGGGCGGCGTGTTTGCCTGCGGCGTCATCGGTGCTCGCCGGACCGCGCCCATCCGATGGCGATTTGCCCGGTTTTTCGTCTCCGGCGTCAGCCTTGTCGTCGGCGCTCTTTTTGCTCGCAGCGTTGTCGCTTGTGGTCTTGTCGCTTGTGGCCTTGGCAGCCTGGTCCTGCTTTGCGGGGGCGGCGGCGCCGGCCTCCTCGGCGTCTGCGGCCGGCTTGTCCCCCGTCGCCCCGGCGTCGGCGGTTTCGAGCACCGCGATCACCGCGCCGTCGGCGACCGTGTCGCCCACCTTGACGTGCAACTCGCTGATCACGCCGGCGGCGCTGGAGGGCACCTCCATGGTGGCCTTGTCCGATTCCAGCGTGACCAGGCCCTGGTCGACCTCCACGGTGTCGCCCACCGCCACGAGGACCTCGATAACGGGTACGCCGTCGTAGTCGCCGATGTCGGGAACCTTGATCTCGATCTTTGCCATGCCTGTGCCTCCTGGGGTCGCGCACCTGCAGGGGTGCAGCGACGGTAGCGGGACCCGGGCGCCCGGCGGGCGGCCACGGTGTGGGATTTGCCCGGCGCTCGCCTCCGCTTAAGGGGCGGTGGCGAGCTGGGTGTCGAGTTGGTCGAGCAGCTTGACCAGCGCGCTCCAGCGCTTGGGCAGGTGCTTGTCCTTGGAGTCGGCCGCGTCAATGAGCACCTGCGCCTGACGGGCGAGCAGACGGCTGGGACCGCAGCTCGGCTCGGTGCCGCTGACGCGGCGGTCATTGACGGCGAACACCAGCAATTCGTTTTCCTGGAAGGCGGCGGCGCGGTCTTCGGGAACGACCGCGGTCAGCGCGCGTCCCCACGAGGCGACCACGCGCTCGGCCAGCGCTGCCGGCATGACGGACTCGCGCAGCTTCGCCGGCTTGTCGACCTTGAGCGTGCGCTCGATGCCGCCGGGAATCGTGGTCATCGCGTCCACGCGCTCGGCAGCGACCGCGGAGCGAACCGTCCAGGTCCGGCCATCGGCCGAGCGCACCAGCATCACGCCGGTCTCCTTGCCGCGCGGGGGCAGCCGCACCAGGCTCAACACCGGCGTATCGCCGGCGGCAAACAGCGCTTCCACCGCGGTCCCGTGGTTGCGGGTGGCCGGCGGCCAGCCCTGGCCGAGATCGACCTGGCACTCGCTCTTGGCCAACGCCAAGGGCGAGAAGGCCAGCAACGCCACCAGTGCGAGCGCGGCTCGCATCACAGCAGCACCCGCCGCATGTCCGCCAGCAACTGGGCCAGGTAGGTGGTGAATCGCGCGGCGGCGGCACCGTCGATGACGCGGTGGTCGTAGCTCAGCGACAGCGGCAGCATCAGGCGCGGCTTGAACTTCTCGCCGTTCCAGACCGGCTGCATGGATGCGCGCGACACGCCCAGGATGGCCACTTCCGGCGCATTCACGATCGGGGTGAATTTGGTCCCGCCGATGCCGCCCAGCGAGCTGATGGTGAAGCAGCCACCGCTCATCTGCGCCGGCCCCAGCTTGCCCTCGCGCGCCTTGGCCGCCAGCTCGCCGGTTTCCATGGCGATCTCCATCACGCCCTTGGTGTCGCAATCGCGCACCACCGGTACGACCAGCCCGTTGGGCGTATCGGCCGCGAAGCCGATGTGGAAGTACTGCTTGAGGACAAGGTTCTCGCCGGTCGCGTCCAGCGAGGCGTTGAAGTCGGGGAACTGCTTCAAGGCACTGACGCTGGCCTTCATCAGGAACGCCAGCATCGTCAGCTTGGTCGCGCCGCCCTTGGCGATGGCGCGCTCGTTTTCCTTGTTGAGCTCGACGCGCAGCTTTTCCAGCTTGGTGATGTCGGCGTCTTCGAACTGGGTGACGTGCGGAATCATCGCCCAGTTGCGCGACAGGTTCGCCCCGGAGATCTTCTCGATCCGGCTCAGTTCACGGGTCTCGACCGGCCCGAACCTGGAGAAGTCGACCTTCGGCCACGGCAGCAGGCTCAGTCCGGCACCGCCGGCACCGGGGGCCGCCGCGGTGGCGCCACCGGACTGCATCGCCTGCTTGACGAACTTCTGCACGTCGTCCTTGTTGATCCGGCCGCCGCGCTGGCTGCCCTCGACCTGCATCAGGTCCACGCCAAGCTCGCGCGCGAACAGGCGCACGGCGGGGCTGGCGTAGGGCACCTTGCCCGGCAGCAGCTCGTCGGCGTCGAAGCTCACCGGCGGGGAATGCGGGCCGGCCGCATCATCAGCGGTGGCTGCTTCGCCGGAGGCATCGCCGCCAGCGCGGGCGATTTCACGCTGCGCCAGCTTGTTGGGAGTGCCAACGTGGTCAGGCTCCACGGCCGTGGCGGTTTCTGCAGTGCGCGTCTCCTCGGAGGCGGCAGCGGGCTGCGCGCGCGGCGGCTCGGCATCAGCCGTGCCCTTGGCCGCAGACCCCGAAGCGGATTTACCGTCGCCTTTTGCCGCGTCCTTGTCCGGGGCGGCGGGCTCGTCCGCGGCTTCCGGCTCGATCATCGCGACCACGCTGCCTTCGGCGATCTCATCGCCCACGGCCACCTTCAGTTCGCGGATCACGCCGGCAAACGGGGAAGGAACCTCCATCGTCGCCTTGTCGGACTCCAGCGTGACCAGGCCCTGGTCCAGCTGCACCGTATCGCCGACCGCGACGAGCACCTCGATCACCGGCACGCCATCGTATCCGCCGATATCCGGGACGCGCGCTTCCTTCAACTCAGCCATGTGCGGCTCCGACTAGCACCAAAACCCTATTGTGGCCGCTGGCGACGGGACGCGCCAATAGCGCCGGCTTGCGAAGGCGCGGCGTTTTGGCACCCTCGCACTGTCATCGGCACAGACCGGCGGCGATGGCGCAGCTGGCGGCTCGGGATCTGTTCAGCTGCCCGGTGCACTTCGGCGCCCAGGCCCTTGCCGGACCGCAAAGAGTCCGCGCGAGTGTCGCAAGCCACTGATTAGCATCGTTATTCGTCGGCAAAATCGGCGTCAACGCGACTTTCACCACCGCTCCGGCACGCGCGCGGCGTCGTTGCGCCGCCGTCATCGCTGAAAGTTCCGCGGAACAGGTGAGCTCGCACAAGCCGCATTCATTTTCCGGTGGCTAGGGTGGCCACGCCTGCCGGGCAACCGGCCGGTTCCCCCACAAGTCAAAAGAAGCCTGGAGAGTTCCCCATGATCCGTTTCCGCCATCTTAGTGTTGCCCTGTTGGGCGCCCTGGCCATTGCCCCGGCCGCCTTCGCCCAGGACAGCAATTTCGATTCGACCAATGACGGCAAGCGCTTCGCCGTGGTTGGCGGCTTTGCCGTCAGCGAGCCGACCAGCGATCCCACCATTGCCGGCGCGAGCACGCAGTTCGACGGCGGCACCGCCGCGACCCTGAGCGCGAGCTGGTACTTCCACGAGAATTTCGCCGTCGAGGCCTGGGGCGCGGCGGACAAGTTCGACCATCGCGTGCGCGACGCCAACAACTACAAGATCGGCAGCGTTGAGTCGCAGCCGTATGCCCTGAGCGCCCAGTACCACTTCGGCAACAGCGAGCAGATCGTGCGTCCGTTCCTGGGCCTGGGTTACTACGAGAGCAACTTCGACAACGAGACGCCCGAGCCGACCGGCCCGCTCGCCCGCCAGCGCATCGGCGTGGAGACCGCCAAGGGTGCCATGGCGACCGCCGGCGTTGACGTCACCCTGAGCCCGAGCTGGTTCGCCCGCGCCGACCTGCGTTACCTGCACGGCGATTCCGACGTGAAGGTCAACGGCGACAAAGTCGGCAATGCCAAGCTGAACCCGGTCGTGGTCGGCCTGGGCCTGGGCGTGCGCTTCTAAGGCGTTCCCGAAAAAGACCAATCCAGTCGTTATGGGTTGATCGTGCCGCTGCCGTTCCGGACCGTCGGGGTCCCGGGCGTCAGCGCATGATCCGCGGCGGGCCTTCGGGCCCGTCGTTGTGTGTGTCTTCCGCGCGCACGCGCTCGCGGCGCAGCATGTAAAGCCCGCTGGCGACGATGATGCCCGCTCCCAGCCAGGTGATCGCGTCCGGCAACACGCCCCAGATGGTGACGTCCAGCAGGACGACCCATACCAGGCCGGTGTACTCCAGCGGAGCCAGCAGCGATGCGGAGCCGGAGCGGAATGCCGCGGTGATCGCGTACTGGCCGATCGCGCCTGCGAGTCCGGTTCCCACGATGATCCACGCATGTTCGGCCCGCAGCGGCACCCAGTTGGGCCACGCCAGCGCACCGGCGCCGATGGACAGCATCACCAGCAACCACACGATCATCGAGGCATTCGAGTCCGTGCGTGCCAGCACCCGCACCGTGATCGCGCTGACCGCGTAGCCGGTCGCCGCCAGCAGCACCGCCAGCGCCGCCCAGCTGAACATGCCCTCGCCGCTCGGTCGCAGCAGCACCAGCATCCCGACCATGCCGATGGCAATCGCGGTCCAGCGCCGCGGCCCCACCTTCTCGCCCAGCACCGGCACCGACAACGCGGTGATCAGCAGCGGGGCGACGAAGTAGATCGAGTAGCCCGTCGTCAGCGGCAGCGTCCGCAGCGCAAACGCAAAGGATGCGGTCATGCCAATGCCGATCGCGCCGCGCAGCAGGTGCAAGGGCCAACGCACCCGCAGCAATGGGCGCAGGCCGCTGGTCGCCATCACCCAGACCAGGATGAAGGGCAGCGAAGCGGCACCGCGCAGCGCCGCGACCTGCATAGCCGGATAGGTCCCGGCCAATGCCTTCATCCCGGCGTCCATGAACGCAAACGTCGCCACCGCCAGCAGCATCATCACCGGCGCCGGCACCCGGACCGGGAGCGCCCCCGTCATGGACGCGCCACCGGCGTCGGCGCAGCGGCCGCGGTCATTCTCGCAGGCTGGCGATGTCGATGACGAAGCGGTAGCGCACGTCCGCCTTGAGCATCCGCTCGTAGGCGGTCTCGATCTGGTCGATGTTGATCAGCTCGATATCCGCCGCGATCCCGTGCTCGGCGCAGAAGTCGAGCATCTCCTGGGTCTCGCGGATGCCGCCGATCAGCGAGCCCCAGAGCTTGCGCCGCTGCATGATCAGCGCGCCCGCCGCGACCGGGACCGGCTCGTCGGGGATGCCCAGCAGCACCATCGAGCCGTCGAACTTCAGCAGGCCCAGGTAGGCGTTGTAATCGTGCGGGGCGGAGACCGTATCGATGATCAGGTCGAAACGGCGCGCGAGCTTCTTGAACGTGCCCGGTTCGCGGGTCGCCTCGAAGTCGTGCGCGCCCAGCTCCAGCGCCGCCTCGCGCTTGGACTCCGAGGTGCTGAGCACGGTCACCCGGGCGCCCATCGCCGCCGCCAGCTTGACCGCCATGTGGCCCAGGCCGCCCAGGCCCACCACCGCCACGTCGTGACCGGCGCGGACGCCGAACTGGCGCAGCGGCGAATACGTCGTGATACCGGCGCACAGCAGCGGCGCGGCGCGGTCCAGGGGCAGCGCGCCGGGGATATCCAGCACGAAGTCCTGGCTGACGGTGATGCGGGTCGAATAGCCACCGTAGGTCGGCGCGCCGCCGTCACGCTCGCGCGAGTTGTAGGTGCCGGTCATGCCCTCGGCGCAGTACTGCTCCTCGCCCGCCCTGCACTGCGCGCAGTGGCGGCAGGAGTCGACGAAACAGCCCACTCCCACCGCATCGCCGACCTTGAACCGCTCCACGCCCTCGCCCACCTGGGCGACGCGGCCGACGATCTCGTGGCCGGGCACCATCGGGAAGATCCCGTTGCCGCCCCACTGCGCGCGCACCTGGTGCAGGTCGGAGTGGCAGACACCGCAATACAGAATGTCGATGAGCACCTCGCCGGCACGCGGCGCGCGACGCTCGATGGTGAAGGGCGCCAGCGGCGACTGGCCGTCGGGGGCGGCGTAGGCGGGGGTCTTGAGCATGGAATGGCTCGCATCGGCGTGGGTTGGCCAGTGTAGACCCGCCTGTCCGCAGCGACGATCACCATCGCGCGCGGCCAGACGGCGTGCGCGACGGCGTCTGCGCTACCCTTGATGGGACAAACCTGCCTGCCCCCCACACCTGCTTCCACCCCACGCCTGCTTCCACCCACGGAGTACCGCAATGCCTTCCTTCGACGTCATCTCCGAAGTCGACAACCACGAACTCACCAACGCGGTCGACCAGGCCAGCCGTGAGCTGACCACGCGCTTCGACTTCAAGGGCGTGGACGCCAGTTTCAGCCTGGAGGACGAGGTGATCTCGATGTCGGCGCCCAGCGACTTCCAGCTGCAGCAGATGACCGACATCCTGCGCGCGCGGCTGATCGCGCGCGGGATCGACGCGCGCTGCCTGGAGTTTGGCGATATCGAGACCAACCTGGCCGGCGCGCGGCAGAAGATCAGCGTCAAGCAGGGCATCGAGCGCGAACTGGCCAAGAAGATCCAGACCGCGCTGAAGGAATCCAAGATCAAGGTCGACAGCCAGATCAACGGCGACAAGCTGCGTGTCAACGGCAAGAAGCGCGATGACCTGCAGGCCGCGATGGCGCTGCTGAAGGGCGGCGAGTTCGAGCGTCCGCTGCAGTTCGACAACTTCCGCGACTGAGTCCATGCCTGCCGAGGACCCGATCGCCGCGACCCGTCGCTGGCTGAAGCGCGCGGTGATCGGCCTGAACCTGTGCCCGTTCGCCAAGGCGGTGCAGGTGAAGGATCAGATCCGTTACGTGGTCAGCGAGGCGGACACGCCCGATGCGCTGCTGGCCGACCTGGCCGATGAGCTGTTGTGGCTGCACGAGGCCGATCCGGAGGTGGTCGATACCACCCTGCTGATCCATCCGCGCGTGCTCATGGATTTTGAGGATTACAACGATTTCCTCGATCCGGTCGACGCCGCGATCGATGCCCTGGAACTGGAGGGCGAGATCCAGGTGGCGAGCTTCCACCCGGATTACCGGTTCGCCGGCAGCGGCTTTGACGATGTCGCCAACTGCACCAACCGCTCGCCCTACCCGATGCTTCACCTGCTGCGCGAAGAGAGCATCGACCGCGCCGTGGCGGCTTTCCCGGACCCGGAGGAGATTGTCGAACGCAACATCGCCAGCCTGGAGCGACTCGGGCTGGAGGGCTACCGGCGGCTGCTGGAGCCGTAAACGCTTAAAGAACCGTGCGACCTCGCGGTCGCACGGCACCCCCCAATCACGCCGCAGGCGGTGGATTGGCCTTGTTCGCCTCCGCGCCCTTCAGCAACGCTTTTTCGATCGCCTGCGCAGCCGCCGGCGTGCCTTTCCAGTTCTTGTACTGCTCGTCCAGCTGCGCCCTTTCTTCGGCGCTGAACATGCTGCGGGCCATCTTGAACATCGTGTCTTCTTCTTCAGTCGCGTGGTGCTTCACAAACTCCCCGAGCACCTTGGCACGCCCTGCAAACTCGGTGGTCGTGGGCGAGGCGGCTTCCAGATCCGGCAGCACCCGCAACTCGACCGCGCGATGCTCGGCCACCGCTTCGGCGTGGGTCTTGCGACCGTCGCGATCGGCGCGCTTCTTGAACTCGGGGTAGAACACCTCTTCCTCCCACACCGCGTGCGGGATCAGGCCCTGCTTGATTTTCTCCAGCAGGTCCATGCGCCCTTTCTCGGCGCGTTCGGTGGTGCCTTCCATCTCCTTGAACAGCTCGCGGAGCTGGTCGTGCTCGTCTTTCAGGGTCTTGAGGATATCGGCTGCCATGGTGGTCTCCAGGGTGGTGATGCGTGGTGGGGAAAGGGCTGTACGTGGTCAGGCTGAAGCGGTGTGTGGCGGGGCGGCGACATCGCCCACCTTGCGTACCTTCAGGTACTCGATCAGGTCGCGTTCCAGCGGTATGGAATCGTTGAGGATGACGCTGACGTCGCCGGTGACTTCCAGTACCGCCAGCTCGACCTGCGACAGCGCCGTTGCGCCGTTCTGGCGCAGGATGGCGTAGAGCTCGCGGCGCGTCGTGCGCTCGCGCTTCAGCACGGCCACGTCGATCTCACCGTCCTGCACCAGTACGCACGGACGCGATTCCAGGTAGTCGCGGAACCATCGAGCATGGTTGGCGGACTTCTCGATCCCGATCGTGAGCAGGGTGACGCCGACCAGCACCATCGCCGCGTAGCCGATGGACAGCTCCGGGTAGAGCATCACGTCGCCTGCCGCCGAGCCCAGCGCCACCAGCAACAGCTGCTGCATCGGGCTCAGGTTCTGCTGGCCGCGCTTGCCCAGGATGTGCACCACGAGCAGCAACAACGCCAGCAGCATCAGGATGCGTACCGCTATCTCCGCGTAGAAAAGCGGCGGATAGGGGCCGAGCAGTACCCGCCCCCACTCCAGGGGGTCGACCTTGTCATCCACTGCAGACCCTCCGTCGAGGTGGTGGCGTCATGACGGCTCAGTCATCGCTCTTTTTCGAGCCGCCTTTCTTGCCGCCGCCGTCCTGCTTGTTGACCGTCGCCCAGGCGATGCGCTCGGCGTCCTTCTCGCTCCGGCCTTCCTTCTTCTCGCTTTCCTCGATGTGCTCGGCCTGGCGTTTCTGCTTGTCCGTGTAGCTGGACTTGTCTCCGCGGGACATTTCGACTTCCTCCTTCTCCGTCAGCGGGAAAGCCCCCGCACGAGGCGGGGGCGGGATTACTCGTCTGGATCAGCGACCGTCACGGTCGAAGTCGCCGGGCAGGGCGCGTTCAACGTTGTGCCAGGCGTCGCGGACCGCGTCCTTGGCTTCGCTCCAACTCATGCGCGAGGTGGCCTTGGCGTTGTCCCAACGGTTGCCCAGATCGGACTCCAGCTCGTCATTCCACTCGCGACCCGGATGCGCGCTGCGCGCCTGGGTGCCGTAGCGGTACGCCGGGCGGTAGTCGGTGTCGTAGTCGTACTCGGGCTTGTAATACACCGCGTTCTTGTACTGGTCGCGGTAGTAGTTGTCGGTCGCGCTATAGGTGCGGTAGGTGCGGTCGCTGCGGTCAAACGCGTCGCGTGCGGCGTCCTTCGCTTCCTCCCAGGTCAGGCGGGACTTGGCCTTGGCTTTCTCCCAGCCCCTGCGGATGTCCTGCTCCAGCGAGTCGTCCCACTGGCGGTCGGCATACTGGGCGCGCACGGTGTTGCCGTACTCGTAGGCCGGCGCATAGTCATCGTCGTAGTTGTACTGCGGGTTGGCGTACGGGCGGTTGCTGTATTCGTTGCGCCAGTACTCGTGCTCACCGGTCGGGTCGATGCTCTCGGCAACGCTCTTGCCAGCGCTTGCACCGGCGAGCGTGCCGACCGCGCCGCCGACCAGCATGCCGATCGGGCCAAACAGGGCGCCGATTCCGGCTCCCGCGGCGGCGCCGCCGAGCCCGCCCACGCCCACGCCGACTGGATGGGATCCGGGCGCCTTGGTGATCGGATCGCGGTTCATGTCACGGGATTCGTTGGGGTCCTTCGTCATGGTGTGTCCTCGTTGGGGGTGGCCGCGGCAGCGCCGCTGGTCAGCCGAAATTGACACCGTCCGCGTCGTGACCGCGTGCAAGAAATGTCACGATTATGCGAAGGGTTCAGGCAAGGACCGCCATGGCGACGCGCCCGCTGTGGTGCTTTCAAACAGCTTGTCAACGACGCGCTAACGGCACATGGGCGACGGTGAGGACCGACGTATCGTGGAGACCGCAATGAGCCGCCCACCCATCCAGCCCCCACCCGATCAGGGTCCGCCCAATGAGGACCGACGGGATCCGCCGGTGCCCGGAACCGGGCCGGATGCGCCAGTTACCGAGCCCGGCGGCGCACAGGGCCAGCCGGTTCGCGAGCCGGACAGGAAACAGCACGACAGCGACAACCAGGACGAGGCGCTGGAGGAGACCTTTCCCGCCAGCGACCCGGTGTCACCCTTCATCGCCGCCCGCGATGGGACGGCTCACGCCCCGGCCGGCGTACCCCCGTCCGATCCAAACGAGACGACAGGCTTAAAGCCGCCGTAGATCATCCGCTTGCCGTCGAAGGGCATTGGATTGGCCTGGGGATCCATCCGTTCGTCCTTCATCATTTTCTCCATCGCGGCATCGCGGGTCGCCTTGTCGGGCCATTCGATCCAGGAAAACACAACCTCCTCCTCATCCGTGGCCTGCACCGCACGTTTGAAATCGGTCTGTTTGCCCGGCGGGACATCATCGCCCCAGCATTCCACGCAGCGCAGCGCGCCGTACTCCATGAACAGCGGGTCGAACTGCTCTGCGTGCTGGATGAAGGCCTGCTTGTTGCCGGTCGGCACTGCAATGACGAAGCCATCGATGTAAGCCATTTCCATTCTCCCGACTGGGTCCGGGACCGCCCGCGGACCGAAATTCCACGCTGCGCCGGCGCGGATTAACGCCTCATCAAGAAACCGTAAACAGCACGGCCAACAGAGACGGCATCCGGCTTACGAAAAGCGAACACAACTCGACAGGAGAGGCCCTAGGATGCGTCTTCTTTCAATGGACCGAGAAGGGATAACGATGATCAGGACGCTCATTTTGGCCGGCGTGTTCACCGCCCTTCTCTCCGCTCCCTGCGGCGCCGCTGTGCAGACGGACGCGCAAGCGGTTCCGGTGTCCGGCGCGACCGGCCCCACCCAGCCCGCGGCCGGGATCGTCAATCTGGATCCGCTCACCGTGTCCGGCCCGCAGCCCGGACCGGGACTGTGGCGGGTCTCCAGGGGCGAGCACGACCTGTGGATCCTTGGAGCGCTGTCGCCGCTCCCCGAGGGCATCACCTGGAACGCCGATTCGGTGGTGGACCTGGTCGGCCAGTCGCAGGAGGTGCTTTGGGGACCGAGGTTCGTGGTCGACGCCGACGTCGGTTTTTTTCGCAAGCTGTCGCTCGGCTACGGGATGCTGAAGGCCGAGAAGAATCCGGACGGCGCGACGTTGGAGGACGTGCTTTCGCCGGAGCTGTATGCCCGCTGGGCGGCCGCGAAGCAGCGCTACCTGCCGCGCGATCGCGGGATCGAACGCAAGCGTCCGATGGTGGCCGCGCGGGAAGTCTTCCTCGCCGCCATTGGCGAGGCCGGCCTGGGCTTTCCCAAAATCATCAGCCCTCCGATCCGCGCGGTGACGCAGGCCGATGGCATCAAGGAGACGACCCCGAAGGTCAGCGTGAAAATCGAGGACCCGGCGGGAGCGATCAAGGACGTCCGCAGGATGTCGCTCAACGACTCGGCGTGCCTGGAAGCGACCTTGGATGCGATCGACCGCTTGCTGCCGCGGATGATCACCAACGCCAATGCGTGGGCCACCGGCGATCTGGCGCAGATCCGCTTCGACCAGTTGGATCGGCGCAACAACACCTGCGCTGACGTGTTCTCGAACGCGGAGTTCTCGCGCAAGTGGGGGATCCCCGACATCCGCGCGAGCACCCGCGACGAGTGGTTGCGGGCGGCCGAAGCGTCACTGGCGAAAAACACGACCACGTTTGCCGTGCTGCCGCTGGAAGACCTGGTCGCGCCCGACGGCTACGTCGCCCGCCTGCGGGCGCTGGGTTACGAGATCGACGCGCCCTGATCCTGATGATCGGTCGTCGACCGGTGCCTGTTCCGCGTCGATGGCCTGCTTCACCCGGTTGACCAGGTCGCGCCGCGCGGCGACCAGCTCGTTGGACGTCGCCTTCGGCCACGCCGCCACCTGTGCGATGACCAGTTCGCGCGCCGGATCGATGTACACCATCTGGCCGAAGATGCCGACCGCCGCGTAGCTGCCGTCGGTATCGGTCCACCACAGATAGCCGTAGCCACGCTCGGGCGCGTCGGTGCTGGCCTGCTCGCGGGTTCCCCCGCGCAGCCAGGCCTCGGCGATCACCGGCTCGCCATCGATGCGGCCGCCCTCGAGCATGAACTGGCCCAGCCGCGCGTAGTCGGCGAGCGTTGCCGACAGACCGCTGCCGCCGGTGTTGCTGCCGTCGCACTCGTCGCGGATCCAGAACGCGTCGGCGGCCATGCCGTAGGGCTTCCAGATCGTGTCCGAAAGGTAGCTCGCCAGCGAACGACGCGTCGCGCGCTCGACCACGATCCCGAGCAGGTCGGTCTCGGCGGTGTTGTAGTTCCAGTGGCTGCCGGCCGGCCATTGCCGTGGGAGCCGGGCCAGGTAGGACAGCACGTGGGCCTTCCCGTCGACGCAGGCGCCGCGATACATCTGGGCCACGTCCGACTGGTCATCGGCGTAGTCCTCGTTCCACCTCACCCCGGACGTCATCGTCAACAACTGCTGCACGGTGACGTCGGCGTAGGCGCTGTCGGCGAGCTCGGGGATGTAGGTGACGAGGGTGTCGTCCAGGCTGGCGATGTGGCCCTGCTGCAACGCGATGCCGAGCAGGACCGAGGTGACCGACTTGGCGACCGAGAACGACTCCCAGCGCTGCGCCGGGCCGAAGTCGAGCGCGTACTGCTGCATGCTGACGCGGCCCTTGTGCAGGACCATCACGCCGGCGATGTGGTGCTCGGCCATGTAGGCGTCCAGCCAAGGGCCCTTGCCCGCGTCCGCCAGACTCAGCGCTTCGCCCTCCGGCAACTCGCGCACATGCGGGCCGGCCTGCGCGCGGTCGCTGGGGAAGCGCGCACCCATGTCGCGGAACTCGGCTTCGCGCTGCGCTTGCGGCCAGAACAGCACCGCTTCGCGTTGCTCGCCGATCGTCGGCGTCGTGGCTTCCCGCGCAACGGCTGGCGAGGCCGCAGCCAGACAAATCGCGAAAACCAGAGAGCGGGCGGCAAGGTTGAAGGGCATGGCGGCGAGCGTCGCGAGCGGGCGGAGCGGCCATTCTACTGATGCCCCAACCGCGTCCGCCGCCTCCCCTTGCCGGAGGCTTTCAACCGCCGGCGTTACGCTTGCCCTCCAGGCCCGTTCGCGCCCGGATCCCGCCCTCAGCGCTGCGTTCGCGCGGCACGCCCACTTCAACCCAAGGGAAACACCATGACTCCCGAACCAGAAAAACTTCAGATCGACATCGTCTCCGACGTGATGTGCCCCTGGTGCGTCATCGGCTACAAGCAGCTGGCAAAGGCGCTGGAAGACACCGGCACGCCGTATGAGATCCGCTGGCACCCGTTTGAACTGAATCCGCAGATGCCGGCCGAGGGCCAGAACATGCGTGAGCATCTGGCCGAGAAATACGGCTCCACCACCGAGCAGTCGAACGCCAACCGCGAGGCCATGACCAGGGCAGGCGCCGAGCTGGGATTCGAGTTCCGTTTCACCAACGACATGCGGATGCACAACACCTTCAAGGTGCACCAGCTCATGCACTGGGCCGACCAGCAGGGCCGCAAGCACGATCTGGAGATGGCGTTCTTCACCGCGCACTTCACCGACGGTCGCAACCTTTCGGACAATGCCGTTCTGGCCGACGTCGCGGCGGAAATCGGACTGGATCGCGAAGAAGCGCTGGCCGTGCTCGCCGACCAGCGGTTTGCCGACGACGTGCGCAAAGCCGAGCAGTTCTGGACCGACCAGGGTATCCGTGGCGTGCCCGCAGTGATCTTCAACCAGCGCCACCTGGTCAGCGGTGCGCAGGGCGTGGAGACCTTTACCGACATCCTCAAGCAACTGGCGGCGATGCCGGATGAGGGTGCGTCTTCGCCGTGAGCGCAGCAGATGCCTGGCGGCGGACCCGCAACGCCAGCGCTATGCTCTGCCGGCCATACGAGCGGCAGGAACGAAAAAGGCGACCAGCGGCCGCCTTTTCCTTACTGCATGACCCGTCTCAAGCCCCCAGCGGATTCGGCTTCTCCGCATCGATCTTGTAGGTCTTGATCGCCCGAGCCACGTCCTTCGCGGTCATCTTGCCGTCCTCCGCCAGGGCGGCGATGGCGGCGTGGGCGACGTAGTAGCGGTCGACCTCGAAGTGGCGACGCAGGTTGGCGCGGGTGTCACTGCGGCCGTAGCCATCGGTGCCCAGCACGCTGTAGGTCATCGGCACATAGGCGCGGACCTGCTCGGCGTAGGCGCGGATGTAGTCGGTGGCGACGATCGCTGGGCCGGCCCGTCCCTCCAGCAACGCGGTGATGTGTGCTTTGCGCGGCTTCTTGGCCTCCGGGTGGAAGCGGTTGTAGCGCTCCACGTCGGCGCCGTCGCGGGCCAGCTCGTTGAAGCTGGGGCAGGACCAGATGTCGGCAGTCACGCCGAAATCCTTCTCCAGCAGTTCCGCCGCAGCGATGACCTCGCGCAGGATCGTGCCGCTGCCCATCAGCTGGACGCGCAGCTCGCCGTTCTTCGTTTTGCCGGCATCCTTGAACAGGTACATGCCCTTGATGATCCCCTCCGCGCTGCCCTCGGGCATGTCGGGGTGGGCGTAGTTCTCGTTCATCAGGGTGACGTAGAAGTACTCGTCGCGCTGTTCGGCCAGCATGCGTTGCATGCCGTGCTGGATGATGGTGACCACTTCGTAGCTGAAGGTCGGATCGTAGCTGCGGCAGTTCGGGATCAGCCCGGCCTGGACCATGCTGTGGCCGTCCTCGTGCTGCAGGCCTTCACCGTTGAGCGTGGTGCGACCCGCGGTGGCGCCCAGCAGGAAGCCGCGTGCGCGCATGTCGCCCGCCTGCCAGGCGGCATCGCCGACGCGCTGGAAACCGAACATCGAGTAGTAGATGTAGAACGGCATCAACGCGAAGTCGTTGGTGCTGTAGCTGGTCGCGCACGCCAGCCATGACGCGAACGCGCCGGCCTCGGTGATGCCTTCCTGCAGCACCTGCCCGGCGGTGTCCTCGCGGTAATACATCAGCTGGTCGCGGTCGACCGGCTTGTACTTCTGGCCGAACGGCGCGTAGATGCCGATCTGGCGGAACAGGCCTTCCATGCCGAAGGTGCGCGCCTCGTCGGCGACGATCGGCACCAGCCGCGGGCCGGTCAGCTTGTCGCGCAGGGCGATGTTGAGCATCTGCACGAAGGCCATGGTGGTGCTGATCTCGCGCTCGCCGGTGGACTTGAGCAGGCGCTCGAAGTTGGCCAGCGGCGGCACTTCCAGCTCCTGGCTGGCCTTGCGCCGGCGCTGCGGCAGGAAGCCACCGAGGGCCTTGCGGCGCTCCAGCATGTACTCGATTTCCGGCGAGTCCTTGCCCGGGTGGTAGAACGGCACCTTGCCGTCCTTGAGCTGGGCGTCGCTGATGGGGATGTTGAAGCGGTCGCGGAACGCGCGCACGTCGTCATCGTCCATCTTCTTGGTGCCATGCGCCGGGTTCAGCGACTCGCCGGCCACGCCCATGCCGTAACCCTTGACCGTCTTGGCCAGGATCACCGTCGGCATGCCGTTGGTGTTCACCGCCTCGTGGTAGCTGGCGTAGACCTTGTGCGGGTCGTGGCCGCCACGGTTCAGCCGCCAGATGTCCTCGTCGCTGAGGTTGGCGACCAGCTGCGCGGTCTCCGGATACTTTCCGAAGAAGTTCTCGCGCGTGTACGCGCCGCCGAAGGCCTTGCAGTTCTGGTACTCGCCATCGACGGTTTCCATCATCAGCTGGCGCAGCTTGCCGGAGGTGTCGCGGGCCAGGAGCGGATCCCAGTAGCTGCCCCAGATGTTCTTGATCACGTTCCAGCCGGCGCCGCGGAACTGGCCTTCCAGTTCCTGGATGATCTTGCCGTTGCCGCGCACCGGCCCGTCCAGACGCTGCAGGTTGCAGTTGATGACAAACACCAGGTTGTCCAGGCCCTCGCGGCCGGCGACCGAGATCGCGCCGAGGGATTCGGGCTCGTCGGTCTCGCCGTCGCCCAGGAAGCACCAGACCTTGCGGTCGGTCTTGGGCATCAGCCCGCGGCCTTCCAGGTACTTGAAGTTGCGCGCCTGGTAGATCGCGCTGATCGGGCCCAGGCCCATCGACACGGTCGGGGTCTGCCAGTAGTCCGGCATCAGCCAGGGATGCGGGTAGGAGCTGATGCCACGGCCATCGACTTCCATGCGGAAGTTGTCGAGCTGGTCTTCGGTGAAGCGGCCTTCCAGGAACGAGCGGGCGTAGATTCCCGGCGAGCCGTGGCCCTGGATGAACAGCAGGTCGCCCGGGTGGTCCTCCGACGGGGCACGCCAGAAATGGTTGAAGCCGACGTCGTACAGCGTCGCCGACGAACCGAAGGTGGCGATATGGCCGCCCAGGTCGCCCGGCTTGCGGTTGGCACGCACCACCATCGCCATCGCGTTCCAGCGGATGATCGAGCGGATCTTCCACTCCAGCGCATGGTCGCCGGGGCTCTTGGCCTCCAGCTGGGTGGGAATGGTGTTGATGTATTCGGTGGTCGGCTCGAACGGCATGTGCGCGCCAGCGCGCCGCGAGACTTCGACCATGCGCTCAAGCAGCTGGTGCGCGCGCTCGGGACCGTCGCGCTGGATGACCGCCTCGACCGACTCGACCCACTCGCGGGTTTCGGTCGGATCCGGATCGTTCTGCATCATCTCGTTGAGCGGGCTTTCATAGGTATGGGTCATGCGCCTCGCGGCCCCGTGGCCACGCCTCATCATCAGGTGGGATCTCTGCCGGTGATTCTAACGCGCGGGGGGCAAGCCGCGGCTGTTGGGGCCTGGCGGCTGGCGTGACCAGGTGCGCAGGTGTTCATTACCGACCCCGCGATGGTGCTTCTCCTGATCCACGCAGCCCGGTGCGGGCGGCAGGCTGGCTCGCATGATCACGATTCCTGCTGCTTCGTTCGAAAGCGAGCCCGCGCCGCAGCGCCGGGTCGGGCGCGCGGCGCGGCTGCACCAGGTCATGATCGCGACGGTCGGGCATGCGCCGCATTTCGCCGACTGGGCAGTGGCCGCCGAAGCGTGCCGCGTCATGACGGCACCGGCGCAGTGGCAACGCTCGCAGCTGATCGCCTGGGTGTTGATGCCCGACGGCTGGCACGGGCTGCTGGCGCTCGGCGGGTTTGACGATCTTGGCGCCTGCGTCGCGCGGCTGAAGCTGCGCAGCGAGCGGGTGCTGGCCGGACGTCATCCCGGCCTGGCCGGGTTGTGGGCATGCGACTTTGACGCCGCGCGCGTGGACGACGGACTGGCCGCCGCGCGCCGCCTTGTCATGACCCCGGTGCGCGCCGGCCTCGTGCAGCGCGTCGGCGATTACCCGTTCTGGGACGCGCGCTGGCTGAGTGACCGCAGCTACGCGGTTTCGTCGCCCGGAGCGGTGGCGACCACCAGCCAGTTGTTGAACGGCGTGTTGCCGTACAGCGGGGTGAAACTGGAGCTCAGCCCCGCGGCGTCGAAGCGCCGGCGCAGCTCGTCTGGGTCCGGATAGGCGCACGGTCCGGCATTCATCCAGCCAATCGCACGCGAAAACACGTCCACGCCGCGGGTGATGCGGGCGCGCCGGCTGCCGTCATCCAGCCCGGTACGGATCACCAGCCGCGCGCCGGGGACGAGCATGGCGATTGCGGCATCCAGGGTGCGCTGCTGGGCGTCAGGCAGAAGGAACTGCAGGACATCCAGGATCGCCACGCTGCCGTGGTGACGGGGGAGTGCGGCGGCGAGGTCCAGGCATTCGAAAACCACGTCGTCCAGGTTGCGCCGGCCCGCGGCCCGGGTTGCGCCGAGGATCTTGCCGGCGTCGTTGTCCACGCCGCGGTACGCCAGCGCGATGCTGTCGGCGCGCAGGGCATGGGCGAGCAGGCCCAGCCCGCACCCCAGGTCCAGCAACGGCTGCGTGCTCCCGCGCAGTGCCGCGCAGACACCCGGATACAACGGGTCGCTGCGCAGCTTGGCGAGGCTGTAGTGGTAGTCCCAGTGCTGGCGGAAGCCGCGTTCCGGGGCGAATGCACCCGCGATCGCGCGCGCCTGGTCAGCCGACAGCGGCGCGCCAACGACGGCCATCAGCGCGGGGAGATCCCGCCGGTTTCGGCATCGGGCACGACTTCCCGGTTTGCATCCGGTCTCGCACCCAGCATTTGCGCGACCATCGGCAAGGCCGCCTCGGCCCACAGCGCGTACATCGCCTGTGACGGATGCAGGCCGTCATCGACCAGCATGGCCGCCTCGCCGCCGCGCTCCCGGCTGAGCGGCGTGATATCGACAAAGCCGACGCCGTGGCGGGCGCAGAAGTCCGCCGCCGCGGCGTTGTACTGGTCGATCTCGGCGGCGATCTGTTCCGCGTCGCGGCCTTGGGCGGTGGCGAAGGCGGTCACGCCCCAGTCGGGAATCGACAGCACCAGCACCCGGTCGGGGCGATCTCCGGCCAATGCGATCGCACGTTTGAGCAAGGCCTGGAACTCGCCGCGGTAGTCGGCGACGCTGCGTCCGCGGTACTGGTTGTTGACCCCGATCAGCATCGAGACGAGATCCCAGCGCCCGAGCGGCTCGGCCAGATCCATGGCGGTGGACAGCTCATCGGTGGTCCAGCCGGTGGTGGCGATGATCCGCGGCGGGCCGACGGGGAACCCGTCAGCAGCCAGAAGCCCGGCCAGCAACGCCGGCCAGCGCCCGTCCTCCGCCACGCCTTCCCCGATGGTGTAGCTGTCGCCGAGGGCGAGCCAGCGGAGCGCGTCGGGCGGGGGCGCCTCCACTCAGGCCACCGCCACCCGTGACGCAGGCTCGGCGATTTCCTCGGCCTGCACCGCGCGGCCGCGTTCGGCGGACCGGTCCAGCACCCGCTCGATGCGCCGGAACACTTCGGCCAGTTGCGCCGGTTCGGGCAACAGGGTGATACGGAAGTGGTTGCGGTACGCCACGTTGAAGCTGGAACCCGGCACGACCAGCACGTCTTCGGTTTCCAGCAGTTCCAGCGCGAAGGCGTGGTCATCGAAACCCACGGCCGCCGCGCCGACGACCGCCGGGAACGCGAACATCGAACCGCCGGGCGCCACGAGTTGCATGTGCGCGCTGGCCGCGACGCCCTCGATCACCGCCTGGCGCGCGGCGTGCAGGCGACCGCCGGGCGCGCACAGCGCGGAGATCGTGTCCGCGCCATGCAGGGCAGCGTCAATCGCCAGCTGGCCCGGGACGTTGGAACACAGGCGCAGCGCGCCCAGCAGGTCCATCGCGTGGTGGAAGTCGCCAGTGCGCGCGCGATCACCCGACAGCACCGCCCAGCCGACCCGCCAACCGCACGCGCGGTGGACCTTGGAGAGTCCGCCGAACGACAGGCACGGCACGTCGCCGGCCAGTGGCGCCAGCGGCTGGAACGTCGCGCCGTCGTACAGGATCGAGTCGTAGATCTCGTCGCACATCAGCAGCAGCCCGTGGCGGGCGGCGATGTCGACAATCTGCTCCAGCAGTGCGCGCGGATAGGTCGCGCCGGTCGGGTTGTTGGGGTTGATCAGCACGATCGCGCGGGTGCGCGGGGTGATCAGCGCCTCGATCTCGGCCGGATCGGGCATGAACGCGTTTTCCGGCGCGCAGGTGTAATACACCGGACGGCCGTCGTTGAGGATGGTCGAGGCCGACCACAGCGGGTAGTCCGGCGACGGCAGCAGCACCTCATCCCCGGGATTGAGCAGCGCGCGCAGCGACAAGTCGATCAGCTCGCTGACGCCGTTGCCGATGAACACCTGGTCCGCGGTCACGTCGGTGCCACGGTCGCGATGGAACGCGGCGATCGCCTCGCGCGCGGCGGGCAGGCCCTGCTGGTGGGTGTAGGGATCGGTGCCGGAAATGCCTTCGGTGATCGCGCGCTGCAGGTGCTCGGGCGCGCGGAATCCAAACGCCCCGGGGTTGCCGATATTGAGCTTGATCAGCGTCCGACCCTGGCTTTCCAGGTCACGCGCACGCCGGGCGAGCTCACCCCGGATCTCGTAGCGCACTTCGGACAGGCGGGCACGGGTCTGCAGGCGGTTTGACGACATTCTGATAGGGAACAGCGACGTAGGGGCCGCCAGCGTAGCCGATTCGCCGCCCACGGACAGCGGCCGGCATGCCGGATTTGCCGCCCCGCTATGTAGAATCGCGGCATGGACCGGTGCCCGCCTCTTGCATGAACGATAACCACGCCCTGCAGGCGATCGGTTGGCCATTGGACGAGCACGGCCGGCCCGCCGTTGCAGCCTGGCGCGAAATGCTGGAGGACTTCCCCACCGCCTACCCCGCCCGTGTCGTGGAACAGCACCGCACCGGCTACGTGGTTGCGGTCGGGCCCGAAGACGGCGTCGCGGTGGAATCGCCGCCGCACTGGCAGCGCGCGCCCAGCTACAAGAAAGGCGCGACCCCGACGGAGCAGCGCGCCGGCGTCGGCGACTGGGTGCTGGTGGAGCCCGCGCCCGAGGATGCGATAGTCACCAAGGACCAGATCGTCGCCCTGCTGCCGCGGCGCACCGCGATCAAGCGCGGCGCGGCCGGCGAGCACTACAAGCAGCAGTTGATCGCGGCCAACGTGGACACGGTGTTCGTCGTGTGCGGGCTGGACTCGGACTTCAACCCGCGCCGGATCGAGCGCTACCTGCTGCTGATCAGCGGCAGCGGCGCCGTCCCCGTCGTGGTGCTGACCAAGCTCGACCAGGCCGATGACGTGCCCGGCTCGCTGGAGGCGCTGATCGACCTGGCCGCGCAGGACGTGCCCGTGCGCGCGGTCAACGCGCTCGACCCCGACAGCGTCGCCAGCCTCAACCCGTGGCTGCGGCCGGGCACCACCGCCGTGCTGGTAGGCAGTTCCGGCGCGGGCAAATCGACCCTGACCAATACCCTGGTTGGCAGCGAACGCATGAAAACCGGCGCGGTGCGCGAGAGCGACGAGCGCGGGCGCCACACCACCACCCATCGCGCGCTGATCCCGCTGGAAAGTGGCGCCTGCCTGATCGATACGCCCGGCATGCGCGAACTCAAGCCGACCGGCGAGGAGGACGTGGCGGAGAACTTCAGCGACATCGATGCGCTGGGCGCGAACTGCCGGTTCCGCGATTGCCGCCACGCCACCGAGCCGGGCTGCGCGATCCGCGCCGCGATCGAGGACGGCAAGCTGGACCCGCGCCGCTTCGCCAACTACGTGAAGTTGCACGACGAAGTCGCCGGCGCCGCCGACAAGCTGGCCGAGCGGCAGACCCAGCACGCCGCCGCGACAACCAATGGAACCGCTGCGCCACCCGCGCCCGCCCGCCCGACGCGCAAGCCCGTGGAGAAAGCACCCGGAAAGCCGTCGCGGCAACGACCGCGGATCGACGATGACTACGGCGAGGACTGAACCCGACATCGTCCATCACGCCGCGCTGGATGCGCGCATGGTCCAGGCCGCACGCGGGATCAAGGTGCTGACGCTGGCCAGTTGGCCGGCCAATCACGGCGCGGCCTTCCTCGCCGACCATGCCCGCGGGGTGACCCGGCTGCCGCATGTGGACTACCCGCAGCACGACTTCCGCGAGGCACGCGCCGAGCTGGCGGCGATTGCGCGCGAAGCGGACGCCAGCCACCCGCTGGGCCAATACCTGATCGACGCGACCGCCAGCTGGGATACCGCTGCCCGCCTGTGCGAAGCTCTGGGCACGGCCGCGGTCAGTGACCTCTCGCAACAGCTCTACGGCAGCGTGGACGCCCCGCTGCCCGGCAACGGCCCCAGCGCCCGCGTGGCGGCGCAGCACTTCATCGCGATCGCCGACCAGTTCGACCATGAGCTGGCCTCCCCCGCCGAACAAGTGGAGATATCCGCCACTGCGCTGCAACTGCAACTGCAGCGCGATCTGGACGACTACTTCAAGGAGCGCGTGATCGAGGTCGTACTGGACCCGGACCTGATCGCCAAGGCCGCGGCCGGCGCGACCCGGATCCGCCTGCGCACCAGCGCCGCCTTCACCGACTACGATCGCCAACAGCTGCTGCAGCACGAAGCCTTCGTCCACTCGCTCAGCGCCCTGAATGGCCGCGAGCAGCCGGTGCTCGGCAGCCTTGCGCTGGCATCGCCTCGCGCGACCGCGACCCAGGAAGGCATGGCGACCTTCGCCGAACAGATCACCGGCAACATCGACATCGCCCGCATGAAGCGCCTCAGCCTGCGCATCGAGGCCATCGCCTGCGCCCTGGACGGCGCGGATTTCATCGAGGTGTTCCGCCTGTTCCTCGACGCCGGCCAGAGTCCGCACGAGGGCTTCGCTTCCGCCCAGCGCGTGTTCCGCGGCGTACCGACCACCGGTGGCCACGCCTTCACCAAGGACACCGTCTACCTGCGCGGCCTGATCGGCGTGCACACCTTCTTCCGCTGGGCCCTGCGCCGGCAGCAACTGCGCCTGTGCCGTTGGCTGTTTGCCGGCAAGATGACCTTGGGAGACGTGCAGCGCCTGGCGCCGATGTTCGAATCCGGCGTGTTGGTGCCGCCGCGCTGGTTGCCGAGCTGGGTGGCGCGGGCGAACGGCTTGGGCGGCATGCTCGCGTTCTCGCTCTTCGCCAACCAGATCCGGCTGGATACGATCGACGATACGGATTTTGCGGATATTTGATCCTTCCGCGTCGACCCGTAAGCAAGCGGTCAGCCGTTAGATTCCGCCGGCCAACAAAGCCGGAGACTCGTCCGCATTCTCCGTTCCGCCCGTCCCCTCCTGGATCTCGCCAATAACCGACTTGAACAGGCTGATGAACTCCTCAGCGGCCTTGGATGGCCGGCGATCTTCCAGGAACACGCAGTCGACGTTGAACCGGATCGGCGGCGCGAAGGGTCGGAACGCCACGCCGTGGTGGACGGAGGCGCGTGCGGTGAACTCGTCCACCACGGTCATCCCGGCGCCGTGGCTGGTGAGCGCGGCGGCGGTGTAGAACGTCTGGTTGGAAACCACCTCATGGACCTCGACTTTTCGTCTCACCATCTCGCGGGCCAATGCGTCGCCCACCGGGCCGCTGGCGGTCATGCCGACCACGTCGCGCCCGTCCAGCAGGGACAGCGATACCGAATCGCCCACGTCCGGGATGTCTCCGTGCTGGAACAGCAGCACCATCTGCGCGGTCTTCAGCAGTCGCCGCTTCATTCGCGGGTGCAAGGGTGGCGCGTAGGCGATCGCGATGTCGCAGGTGCGCTCATACAGCGCCTGGAACAGCTCGTCGTGGTGCAGCGTCTGAACATCGAACGTCACTTCCGGATGCAAGCGGCGAAAGCGCGCAATGGCCAGCGGCGCGACGTGCAGGCCCAGCGACGGCACCACGCCGAGGCGGATGTGGCCGCCCCCGATGTTCTTGATGTTGCTGATCGTCTTCTGCAGGGAGCCGAGACGTTCGAATATCTCGTTGACCTCGACAAACAGCGCGTGCGCTTCGTCGGTGGCGACCAGCCGTCCGCGCACCAGCGCGAACAGCTTCAGGCCGAGCTTGGACTGGGTGTGGTGGAGCACCTTGCTGACCGAGGGCTGGGACACGTGCAACGCCCGCGCGGCCGCGCTGATCGAGCCGGTCGTGTAGACGGCGTGGAAGACTTCAATTTGGCGGAGGCGCATGCGCTGATCTTAGGCTACCGCTCTGACGGACGACAAAGCGCGAACCGCGTAGCGCCGAGGAAAGCCGCCGACCCGGCCTACTTCGCCAGCAGCGCATCCACGGCGCGCTCACCCGATCCCATTGCCAGCGTCCAGCCCAGCATGCCGTGGCCGACGTTGACCGCCACGTTTGGACGGACACGCCGGATGATCGGGACCGAGCTTGGGGTCATCGGGCGCAGACCCGCCCAGGTGCTTTCGATCGCGTCGTAGGTGGCGGCGTCGGGCAGGGATTCCCGCGCCATCGCCACCAGCCGCTGCGCCCTTTGCGGATCGACCGCGGCGCTGTGGTTGCCAACCTCGGCCAGCCCCGCGACACGCAGTTTGTCGCCGAGCCGGCAGAACACCAGCTTGCGGTCGGTGTCGGTGATGCTGACCACCGGCGCCAGCGATCCCGGCGCGGCGGTGAACGAGTAGCCCTTGACCGGCATCAATGGCAGCCGCAAACCGTTGCGGCGCGAGAGCGCAACGGCGTCGACGCCGGCGCAGGACACCAGTTGTCGCGAGCGCAGCTGCCACCCGTCGCGCGAGGTCAGCATCAAGCCGTCACTTGCCTGAGTCGCGCTGGCGACCTCGAAATTGAAGCAGGTCGTTACACTGTAATCGGCCCGAAGGATCGCCAGCAGACCGATGCAAAAGCGTAACGGGTCGCCGACTTCCTCGGCCGGGGAATGCACCACGCCGGCAAGGCCGGTGGCACCGGCAAGCGCCGGCTCCAGCGCGACCGCCTCGCGGGGACTCAGCAGACTCTGCTGGACGCCGTATTCGCGCTTGACCGCCACCATGGCCGCCGCATCGTCGAGCGCAGCCGGGTCGCGGTACAGGTGCATCTTGCCCGGTGCGGTGTGCTGGAACTCGATGTTGTGCTGCCGCAGCAGGGCGTCCATCGCGCCGCGCGATTCCGTGGCCAGCTCGAGCACCGCAAGCGTGTTTTCGCGGAACCGTTCCGACGTGGCATTGCGCAGGAACGCGACGCCCCAGCGCAGGAAATCCGGATCCAGCGACCAGCGCATCGACAGCGCGCGGTCCCTGCCCAGGGCGATCGAGGGCAGCTTGCTCCACAGTGAGGGACTGGCCATGGATTCGGTGTACGCGTAACTGAGCTGGGCGCCGTTGGCGAAGGACGCACCCATCGCCGGGCCCGCCGCGCGATCAATGATCCGGACCGAAAGCCCGCGGCGCGCCGCCGCGTAGGCCGTGGCGATGCCGACCACGCCGGCACCGATCACGGTCACATCGACGAGGGCATCGTCGACACCGTCGGTCGGATGGGAAGCTTCAACGGTGCTCATCACTGGACGACCTCTTTGCCCACGCCTTCGCGGCGCGGGTCGGCGGCCCATTCCAGCACGCCATCGCGGTAGAAGACACCGTGCAGGCCCGAGTCCTCACCCGACCCGGCGCGGACCGTCATGCCACGCTGCGACAGCGCGTCCAGCATGTCCGGGGCGAACCGCGACGCCTCGCCGTTGAACCGCTGCCCCCGCGCGACCAGGTTGGGCAGCGCCACGGCGTCCTGCAGCGACAGGTCCCAATAGACCAGACCGACCAGGGTCTTGGCTATATACGCCGGGATCGCCGAACCACCAGGCGAGCCGAGCGCGCCGACGAAGCGCCCGTCGCGGTCGAGGATGATGACCGGGGTCATCGAAGAGCGCGGGCGCTTGCCGCCTTCGATCGCATTGGCGGCGTCCGGATCGCTGCCGCTGGACCAGGAGAAGTCGGTCAGCTGGTTATTGAGGAAGAAGCCGTCCACCATCCGCCCCGAGCCGAAGAAGGACTCGATCGTGGTGGTCACCGACACCGCGTTGCCCCACCGGTCGACGACGACGAAATGGCTGGTGCCGCCGGGTTCCTCGGTCCGGTCCGGACCGTGCGACGCGGCTCCTGCAGGCTGCCCGTGCGCGTGCGAAGGGGCTGCCGTCTTGCCGATCAGTGCGCGGCGCTGGTCGACGTAGGCCGCCGCCAGCAGGCCGTCGACCGGCACCTCGTCAAAACGCGGATCGCCGACGTACTGGTCGCGGTCGGCGTACATGATCCGGCTGGCCTCGGCGAACAGGAACCACGACTGCGGGTCCTCCGGACCGCGCCGGTCGATGTCGGTCGCGTCCAGCATCGCCATCAGCTGCAGCAGGCCGACGCCACTGGTCGGCGGCCGCGGCACGCAGAGGATGTAGGTGCGCAGCAGGCGGCACAGCGGTTCGGACTTCTCGGGCGCGTAGCCGGCGAGGTCACGCGTGCTCAGCCGGCCGGGCCGCGGCGCCGCGTGGGTGCGCGCGACGATCGCCTCGGCGAGCTCGCCGCGATAGAACGCCGACGCGTTGCCTTGCGCCAGCTTGCGCAGGGTCGCGGCGTATTCCGGGTTGCGCACCAGATCCCCGGTCCGCATCGGGCGCCCATCGGGGTGGGAGAAAAACCGGCGCACGTCGGGCGCCGAGGCCTGCGGGAAGGCGCCATCGATGTGTTGCTCCAGCCGCGGCGTGACCTGAAAGCCCTGCTCGGCTTTCTCGATGGTCTCTGCAAACAGCTGGTCCCAGGCCAGCTTTCCGTGTTCGCGCTGGGCCTGCGAGAACACCGCGACCGCGCCCGGCACGCCGGTGGATCCGCCCGACAGCATCGCGTCGGCGCGGGACAAGGGCTTGCCGTCCGCGTCCTGGAACAGGCTGCCGTCGGCCAGGGCCGGCGCGGCTTCGCGACCGATGTAGCTGGTCACCGCCTGGCTGCGCGCATCGTAGGCCATGATGATCGCGCCGCCACCGATACCGGAACTCTGCGGCTCCACCAGGCCGAGCATCAGCTGCACCGCGACCGCGGCGTCCATCGCGGTGCCGCCGCGGCGCAGGACGGCGGTGCCAGCATCGACGGCCAGCGGGTTGGCCGCGACGACGACGGCGCTGGTCCGGACGTCGTCGGCAACCGGTTCGGGCGTGGTCTGGCAGGCGCCCAGCAGCGCGGTCAGCAACAGCACTCCCAGCGGCAGCCGTCTATCGAAGGAGAGCCGGGCCTTCAGCGGGGCTGGCACGGTGCCCGACCGCAGTATCTTGATCATGGGAAGCACGTTGTTTCCGATGCGTGGTGGAGTCGATCTTTCAATATTCGCGGCCAGGTGCAGCACCGGCCGAACAGCTGACAGACCCCGCGCGGGGCCTGTCAGCTGTTGCGGAGTAATGCTGCCTAGTCGAACGTCTTGGTCACAGTCAGGTAGTAGCCCCGGCCCAGTGCGTTATGCAGGCCCGAGTAGAAGCCCAGGCTCCGCGGCGCCAGGCGCGGATCACGATCGGTGATGTTGCGGACGTTGAAGCGCACGGTCGTGTCTTCGAACACGTTGCCGGTCTTCTTGAAGCGGTGCTCGGCCCACAGGTTGGTCGTGGTCCAGGACGGCACGCGGAACAGCGTGCCGTCAGGCAAGCTGGCACCGGTTGAATCAAACGGGCCGACATAGCGGACAAACGCGCCCAGGCTCCAGTTGCGGTAGCGCCAGCTGCTGCTCAGGGTCGCGCGCCATTCCGGCGTGCCGTTGATGCCCAGCAGGCTGCCGGCGTTGCGGATCGTGAAGCCGTCATTGATCACGCCGTCCTGCTGGGCGTTCATCACCAGATCCTCCAGGTCCGACGGCATCTGCATCTGCTCAAGCAGCCGGCTGCCGTTGAGGTTGGTGGTGAAGGTGCCCCAGTCGGCGGTGCGCAGGCGATGCGAGATGCCGTAGTCGATGCCCCGGGTCCGGCGCGGCAGGCGGTTGGTGTACTGGTCGCGCACCTGCAGCACGTTGCCGACCGCCTCCAGCCCGGTGCCGGCGAAGTTGGCGATCTGCTCGTCGCTGGGATCGTCACGCATCACGTTGGGATTGGACGAGCCCTGGATGCGCATCAGGTAGTCGAGCGCCAGGTGGGTCTGCTCGCCGGTGATGGCGATCATCTGCTCCTGGTCGATCTTCCAGTAGTCCGCGGTGAAGGTGAAGTCGCCCATGGCGTCGGGCAGGAAGCGGGGCTGGAACACCAGACCGACCGAGGTCGCCTCGGAGGTTTCCGGCTTGAGGTCGAGGTTGCCCTCGCGTACGGCCTGGGTGCTGAAGGACTTGCCGCACGCGCTGAAGCTGGAGATGCGGCCGGCGCGCAGGTCCGCCTCGCACTGGTAGTAGTCAAGGCGTGTGTTGCTGACCACGGTCCCGTCGGAATGGATCTGCAGGATGTTGGGCGCCAGGAAGCTCTCCGACCAGCTGCCGCGCATCATCAGGCCATCGAGGATGTCCCAGGCAAACGCGACCTTCGGCTTGGCCACGCTGCCGAAATCCGAATAGCGCTCGTAGCGACCGGCGATCTGCAGATCAAGCGAGCGAACCAGCGGAATCGCCATCTCGCGCGACACCAGCGGCACCGCTATCTCGGCATAGGCCGAGGCCACCGAGCGCGAGCCGCCGTTGTTGCCCGACGGGCTCGCCCCCAGCACGTCGCTGGTCGGGAGATCGGTCAGCGGGTTGGTGTAGCCGATCTGCCCGTTGAGGCGCGGATCGCGCTGGTCGTCGAGCTTTTCGTGACGCCACTCGGCGCCGAACGCCAGCCCAACATCGCCTGCCCACCATTCAAACACGTCGGGACGGGCGAAACGGGTATCCACCTGGAACAGCGAGGCGGTACTACGACGCACCACCGGCACCAGGAAGCCGGCGACCGTGTCGGCGTTGGTCATCGCCGGCGGCTGGCTCCAGTCGTCCAGGTTGCCGCCGGTGAAGGGGTTGTAGGCACTCTCGTCAGCGCGGGCGAGGGCCTCGGCGAACAAAGTGTTGCTGATGGTGCCGAACTGGGTATCCACGGTGCGGGCGCGCGAGTAGAGCACCGCGCTTTCCCAATCGAACCCGCCCACGTCGCCGCGGACGCCGCCCAGGACGCGATACGACGTGTCATCGACCTCGTAGGGGCGGGTGGTCTCGGTGGCGCGGTAGCTGCTGATGCGCACGTCAAGGCCTTCGTCGGGCGCATCGATGCCCGGCAGGCGGTTGGGGTTGAGGCTTCCGTCGGGCAGGTACTTGGCGCCAAACGGGTTCCAGTAGTTGGATCCCGGCACGATCATCGGCGCAGCGGCGAGCGAGGCAGCCTGCTCCCGCATGCCCTCGTAGGTCGAGGTGTAGTAGCTGACCTCGCCGAACGCGACGAAGTCGTCGTTGAGGTCGTGCTCGATGGTGGTGAACAGGTTGCCGCGGTCGACGCCGCCCATCAGGTAGCGCTGCGAGTTCGCGTTGAAGCGCAGCGGCCGGTCGATGGTGCTGTTCTGCAGTCCGGTCTGGATGCACACGTCCTCGTACAGCGCGGTCACGCAGCCGTTGGCGATGGGCTCGATGTGGAAGCTGCCGGCGGCGGTCGTGATCGCCTTGCCGTCCTGGCGCACGCGCACCCGGTCGACCGTCTGGAAGGCGCCCCAGGCGCTGGCGGTCATCCGGTCATCGAACGCGGTCATCCCTTCCCACTGCGTGCCTTCGAAGAACGGCCGGTGATCCTGGCTGGCGGCGTAATCGCGCTCGGAGTTCTCGAAGATGCTGCGGTAGGTGTAGCCGCCCAGCAGGGAAACCCGGGTGCGGCCGTCGTTGAACCACCGGCCGGCCTTCACGTTGAAATTGCCCTGGCGGAAATCGGTGCCTTCCGAGCCGCCGTACTGGGCCTGGGCGCGCAGGCCCTGGAAGTGCGTATCCATGACCACGTTCATCACGCCGGCCACGGCATCGGAACCGTACAGCGCGGAGGCGCCGCCCAGCAGGGTTTCCATGCGCTGCACGCCGTACAGCGGGATGGCGTTGATGTTGGCGGTCTGGCGCGGCACATAGGTTTCCGTCTGCGTGCCGGGGTGGTTGACCATGCGGCGACCGTTCACCAGCATCAGCGTGTTGCCGGTGCCCAGGTTGCGCAGGTTGACCGAGCCGACGTCGCCGCGCGCGGCGTTGAGGTTGCCCGCGGTATCGGTGTTGTCGAACATCATGTCGCCGACCTGCGGAAGCGACTGCAGCAGGTCTTCGCCGGAGACGGCGCCGGTGGCAGCCACGTCCTCCTCCGAGACCACGAACACCGGCAGCATGCCGGTGTCGTTGTTGCCGGCGAGGTGGCTTCCGACCACGACGACGCGATCGAGCTCCTTGGCCTTGGCCTCCGCTGGCTGGGCCGCTGCCGGGGACGCGTCCGTCGCAACCGGCGTGGCGGCCGTCTGGGCCGTGTCCTGGGCCAGCGCGGTGGCCGGCTCAATGAGCATCGCCGAGGCGAGCATCACACTGAGAATCGTGCGTTTGGGTGCGTAGTTCATCTTTGGTGTATCCCCCGGAGAGCGGCTGACTTTGGCAACGCCTGACCCGATGGTAGCCACGGCGGTGAGCGCACAAGGCCACCAATGCTTTGCCAGGGGATAGCCTGGGGTTATGGGATGGCCCAAAGAAACTGTGGGACATCGGCCTGACGCGGCGGCATGCTCGGGAGCACTCCGCCCTTGCGCACGCTGTCTGCGCGCGGGGCGTTGGCCATAGAAAAGGATCCCGCAATGACCTTCAAAACGTCTCAGGCGATTACGTCGCGCGCCCTGGTCGCCCTACTCGTCAGTGCCGCGCTGGCGCTCTGCTCCGTGCAGGCCACCGCCCAGACCCGGCAACTGCTGAACTACGCCGCGATCCACAAGCCGGTCCACGGCGAGAAGGGCATGGTCGCCAGCCAGAACGAGGCCGCCAGCGAAGTCGGCGCGCAGATCCTGCGCGACGGCGGGAATGCGGTGGACGCGGCGGTGGCGACGGCCTTTGCCATGGCGGTGACCCTGCCGCGCGCGGGCAATATCGGCGGCGACGGCTTCATGCTGGTGCACCTGGCCGGCGACAAGCGGACGGTGGCAATCGACTTCCGCTCCAAGGCGCCGGCGCTGGCCACGCTGGACCGCTTCATCGGCGAGGACGGCACGATCGCCGGCGACAAGCAGGGCTACAGGGCCGCCGGCATCCCGGGCACGGTCTCCGGGTTGGCCACCGCGCACGGCAAGTACGGTCGCCTGCCTTGGGCACAGCTGCTGCAGCCGGCGATCGCCCTGGCCGAGGACGGCATCGTGCTCAGCCGCGACGAGGCCTTCGCGCTGGACTGGGGACGCAAGCGCCTGGCCCTGAGTCCGGCCGGCGCGAAGGTGTTCCTGCATCCCGATGGCAGCGCCCTGCGGGCCGGCGAGAGGCTGGTGCAGACCGATCTCGCCTGGTCGCTGAAGCAGATCGCCGCGCACGGCGCAAAGGCCTTCTATGAGGGCGAAATCGCCGAGCGGCTGGTCGCGGGCATGATCGCCAATGACGGCCTGATCCGGAAGGACGACCTGGCCGCTTACCGGGCCGCCGAACGCGAGCCGCTGCGCAGCAGCTACCGCGGCCACGAGGTGGTGACCATGTCACCGGCCAGCGGTGGTGGCGCCGGCATCATCGGCATGCTCAACATCCTGGAGAACGTCGACATGGCCGGCTACGGCGCCGGTTCCGCCGATGCGATCCACTACATGAGCGAGGCGATCAAGCTGGCCTGGGCGGACCGCCGGCTGCACCTGGGCGATCCGGACGCCGTCGACCTCCCGCTGCGCGGGCTGGTATCGAAGGCCTACGCCGCCGAACGGGCCAAGCGCATCTCGCCGCGCCGCGCGAAGCCGGCATCCAAGGTGCCCGGCGGCGATCCATGGGCGCATGAGAGCCCGCAGACGACCCATCTCTCGGTCATCGACGGGGACGGCAACGCGGTCGGGATCACCTACACGCTCGGTTCGGATTTCGGCTCCGGGGTGATGGTCGACGGCACCGGCTTCCTGCTCGGCAACCTGGTCGGCAACTTCTCCATGCGCGCCCAGCTGCAGGCGCGCGAATCCGGCCAGCCGGAGCCGCCCAACTCACTGCATCCGGGCCGGCGCCCGGTCTCCAGCATGGCGCCCACCTTCCTGTTCAAGGACGACCGGTTGCGGATGGTCACCGGCAGCCCGGGCGGCAACACCATCCCCGGCACGGTGATGCAGAGCATCGTGGACGTCGTCGACTTCGACCTGAACATCGCCGAGGCCACCAGCCTGCCGCGCATCCATCAGGAGATGGACAGCGACGGCGTGCTGCGGGTGGAGCGCGGCATCAGTCCCGACACGCTGCGGCTGCTGGAGCAGCGTGGTCACCGGATCGAGACCGGCGAGACCATCGGCAGCACCCAGATCCTGTCGGTGGGCGAGCACGGCGTGGAAGGCGCCGCGGATCCGCGCCGTCCGGGCGCCGCCGCCGTCGCCCAGTAGCGAGCAGGCGCTGGCGCTGACGGCAGATCCGCGCAAAGACCGCTAGCGGGCGAAGTTCATGAACCCGGTGATGATCAGGGCGTTGGTGAAGTCGATGAAGAACGCGCCCACCAGCGGCGCCACCAGGAACGCCCGCGGCGCCATGCCGTAGCGCTGCACCAAGGTGCGCATGACGGCCATCGCGTTGGCCGTCGTGCCGAGCATGAAACCGATGAAGCCGCCACCCATCACCGCCGCGTCGTAGTCCTTGCCCATCGCGCGGAACACCACCACGCAGAAGGCCACGACGATGGCGACCTGGACGACCATGTTCACCGCCAGCGGCAGCGCCATGCCGGCCAGCTCCCACAGCTTCAGGTTCATCAGGGCCACCGACAGGAACAGGGCCAGGCAGATGTTACCGATCAGGTCGATGGTCCGAAGCGGAAGCCCGATCCAGCCCGTCACGTCGTCCACGTTGCGCACCACGGCGCCGATCAGCATCGCGCCGATGTAGGCCGGCAGGGTCAGGCCGAGGGCCTCGAAGCCCTTGCCGATCCAGGCGCCCAGCCACATCGCGACCATGATGAAGATGATGCTCTTGAGCGCGCTGAACTCGCGTTGACCCTCGGTCTGCGGCGGATCCACCTTGGACTCGGTCACGTCCGGGACCTCGGTGGGATGGCCGCCGGGCGTCTTCAACCGCCAGCGGCGGATGATCACGGTCGCGACCGGGCCGCCCACGATGCCGCCGCAGACGATGCCGGCCATGGCCGAGGTGATGGCAATCGATTCCGCGCCTGCCAGACCGGCCTGTTCGAACAACGGCGCGAACGCCAGGCCTGTCGCCGGCCCGCCGGCCATCGTCGCCGAGCCCACCAGCACGCCGAACAGCGGATGCAGTCCGAACATCGAGGCCACGCCGAGACCGACCAGGTTCTGGACCACGACAAAACCGGTCGCCAGCGCGAGGAAGATGCCGACCTGGCGTCCGCTGATGCGCAGCAGGGCCAGGCTCGCGTTGACCCCCAGGGTGGTGAAGAACGCCACCATCAGCGGCGTCTGCAGGGTCGTGTCGAGCTCGAACAGGGTCGTGCCCTGGCCGTGCGCGAACAGCACGATCAGCGCGATCACCAGCCCCCCGACCACCGGTTCGGGCAGGTTGTAGCGCCGGAAAACCGGAATGGCGCGGCACAGCGCGTACCCACCAAGAAGAGCCAAGCCGCCCAGGGCGACGGTTTCCACCGCGTCAAGTTGAAGCAATTGGGTTCTTCCCTTGGTTGTGAAAGGTGATCAAACGCGCATCCGCAGTCACGGACAAGTGCCTTCGGTTGGCACATGGTGAAGCATCCGGCCGCCCAGCTCATCCGTCTGCGCGCCGTCGCTGATCGCGACCACGCCATTGACGATCAGGTGATTGACCCCGACCGAGAGCTCGCGCGGCTGGACGTAGGTGGCCCGCGCCGCCAGCGTCGCCGGATCGAACACGACCACGTCGGCGAAGTAGCCCGGCCGCAGGTAACCGCGTTGCTGCAGGCCGAGGATATCGGCGCTCAGGCCGGTGGAGCGGTGGATGAAAGTGGCGATGTCGAGCAGTTCGCGCTCGCGCACGTAGCGGGCGAACTTCTCCGGGAAACTGCCGTACTGGCGGGGATGGCCGTTGGATCCATCCGAGCTGGTCACCACCCAGGGCTGCTGCATCAGCAGGTCGACATCGTCCTGGCGCATGTTGAAGGAAGCGATCGAGGCGCTGCTGCGCACGCCGGGAGGACGCTGGTCCTGGCCGATGATGCGCAGTGCGGCATCGATGGCGGACACGCGCCAGTCGGCAGCGACTTCCGCCAGCGTCCTCCCGGTCCATTCCTCACCGATGGAAGTGAGCAGGATCGCGTCGGCACCGCCGCGGCGGCGCAGGTTGTCGTCCATTTCCTCGCGGATGCCAGCCAGCTGCGCGGGGTCGGCGAAGCGTTGCAGCATCGCCTCGCGCCCGCCCTCGCGTGACCACGGCGGCAGCAACGCGGCCGCTAGTCCGGTCCCGGAGGCCAGCCACGGGTACTGGTCGGCGGTCACCCGCTGGCCGTCCGCGCGCGCCTGCTCGACCAGCGCGACCAGCTCGGCGGCCTTGCCGTGCACGTCCACCCCCAGCGCCTTGATGTGGGCGATGTGCACCGGCATCCCGGCGCGGCGGCCAATCTCGATCGCCTCGCGGGTCGACTCGACCAGGCCGACCCCGTAGGACGATTCGTCGCGCTGATGGGTGTCGTACAGCCCGCCGCGGCGCGCGGCCTCGCCGGCGACGGCGACCACCTCGTCGGTGCTCGCGTAGCTCTGCGGCACGTAGAAAAGCCCGCTCGACAGGCCGAACGCGCCCTCGCACATCGCCGATGCGACCAGCCCGCGCATCCGCGCCAGCTCGGCCGCGTCGGGCGCACGCGCGCTCTGCCCAAGCACCCGCGAGCGCACAGCGCCAAATCCGACGTAAGGCACCAGGTTGGTCCCCACCCCGTGGCGGTCGAACCACGCCCGCTGCCTGGCGATATCCGGGCTGCCGCCACCGTCGACGCCGATCCCGATCGTGGTCACGCCCTGGTACAGCCACGGCGCGTTGCGCCGCTGCGCCGGGTCGTCGGAACGGATGTAGGTATCGGGATGCGAGTGCGGATCGATGAAGCCCGGTGCGACCACCTGCCCGGCGGCCTCGATGGTGCGCGCGGCCCGATAACGCTGCGTTGCGTCCGGTCCGACCCAGACGATGCGGTCATCGACGATGGCGACGTCGGCTTGGCGCATCGCGCCGGTGCCGCCGTCATGCAGCGAGCCGCCGACGATCAGCAGGTCCGCCTGCGGCAGTTCTGGCGCGGGCCCGTGGGCGCATGCCGCCAAAGCGCCCGCAATGACGGCGACGCGAATCAGACGGGCGACGGTAAATCCAGCAAAGCGTGGCAAGCGCAAACCCCCTGATGCGATGCAGTGCACTCGACCATAGGTCAGCACCTGCGCTGGCGACACTGATAAAACGCGGCCCGTCCATAACCCCGCGTTATGGGCGGTTTAGCCGGCGCCGGTGGCGCCGCCGGCGCAGAGCGATAGAATCGATGGCTTCTTCCGCCTCGCGTACGCAATGGCCACTCACGACGATTTCAAGCAAGCCGCCCTCGACTACCACAGCCAGAATCCACCGGGAAAGATCAAGGTCGCACCGACCAAGGCGATGGTGACCCAGCGCGATCTGGCGCTGGCGTACTCGCCTGGGGTGGCCTACGCCTGCGAAGCGATCGTCGCCGACCCCAACACGGCCCGTGACTACACCGCGCGCGGCAACCTGGTCGGGGTGATCACCAACGGCACCGCGGTGCTCGGCCTGGGCGACATCGGGCCGCTGGCGGGCAAGCCGGTGATGGAAGGCAAGGGCGTGCTGTTCCAGAAGTTCGCCGGCATCGACGTGTTCGACATCGAACTGGACGAGCGCGATCCCGACAAGCTGGTCGACATGATCGCGGCGATGGAGCCGACCTTCGGCGGCATCAACCTGGAAGACATCAAGGCGCCGGAGTGCTTCATCGTGGAGCGCAAGCTGCGCGAGCGGATGAAGATCCCGGTCTTCCACGACGACCAGCACGGCACCGCGATCATCGTCGGCGCGGCGGTGTTCAATGCGCTGGAAGTGGTCGGCAAGCAGTTCCAGGACGTGCGCATCGCCACCACCGGCGTTGGCGCCGCCGGCATCGCCTGCCTGGACATGCTGGTGGCGCTGGGCGCGCGTCCCGAGAACATCCTCGCCTTCGATCGTGATGGCGTGCTCTACACCGGCCGCGGGAACCTCGACCCGGAAAAGACCCGCTATGCGCGCGACACCAAGCTGCGCGAGCTGGCGGAAATCGTCGACGGCGCGGACGTGTTCCTCGGCCTGTCGGCCGGCGGCATCCTCACCCCGGAGATGGTCGCCACGATGGCCGAGCGCCCGGTGATCATGGCCCTGGCCAACCCCTACCCGGAGATCCTGCCCGACGACGCCAAGGCGGTGCGCCCGGATGCTGTGATCGCCACCGGCCGCTCGGACTACCCCAACCAGGTCAACAACGCGGTCTGCTTCCCCTACATCTTCCGCGGCGCGCTGGATGTCGGCGCGACGGTGATCAACGAGGAGATGAAGCTCGCCTGCGTGCATGCCATCGCCCAGCTGGCGCGGCTGGAAGCTGGCGATCTGGCGTCTGCCTACGGCGGCGAGGTGCCGACCTTCGGCCCCGAGTACCTGATCCCGCGCCCCTTCGACCCGCGCCTGATGGTGATGGTGTCGGCGGCGGTCGCCCGCGCGGCGATGGATTCGGGCGTGGCTTCGCGGCCGATCACCGACATGGCCGCCTACGAGGAGCAGCTGGGCCAGTTCGTCCACCGCACCGGCCTGCTGATGAAGCCGGTCTACGACCGCGCCCGCCGTGACCGCAAGCGGATTGTGTACGCCGAGGCCGAGGAGGAAGTCGTCCTGCGCGCGGTGCAGACGGTGATCGACGAAGGCCTGGCGACGCCGATCCTGGTCGGCCGCCCGGACGTGATCCAGCACCGCATCGAACGCCTGGGCCTGCGCATGCGCCAGGGCGTGGACTTCGAGCTGACCAACATCCACGATGACCCGCGCTTCCACGAGTACTGGCAGCAGTACCACGCGCTGACCGAGCGTCGCGGCGTGACCATCGAGGCGGCCAAGGCGCTGATCCGCTCGCGCCCGACCCTGATCGCGGCGCTGATGGTCGAGCGCGGCGAGGCGGACGCGATGATCTGCGGTATCGTCGGCCGCTTCAACAAGAAGCTGGGCTACCTGCGCAGCGTGTTCGACTTCGACCGCGGCATCACCGGCACCTCGGCGATGACCGGGGTGATCAACGACGCCGGCGCCTGGTTCTTCCTCGACACCCACGTCCAGCTGGATCCCAGCGCGGAGCAGATCGCCGAGGCGACCCTGCAGGCAACCTATCGCCTGAAGCTGTTCGGGGTCGAACCCAAGGTCGCGCTGCTGTCGCACTCCAACTACGGCAGCCACGACAATCCGTCCGCCAGCAAGATGCGCCGGGTCCGCGAGATCCTCAGCGCGCGCGCGCCCAAGCTGGAAGTCGACGGCGAGATGATGGCCGACACCGCGTGGAACGAGGCGCTGCGCAAGCGGGTCTTCCCCAACACCACGCTGCACGGGCGCGCCAACCTGTTCGTCCTGCCCAACCTGGACGCGGCCAACATCACCTACAACATGTTCCGGGTGGCCACCGACGGCGTCGCCATCGGTCCGATCCTGATGGGCCTGGACCAGCCGGCGCACATCCTCACCAACGACTCCACCTCGCGCCGGGTGGTCAACCTGACCGCGATCGCGGCGGTGGACGCGCAGATCCGGGCGGCGCGTCGGCGCTGACAGTTCGCGGAACCGGCCGGGCTTGTCGCCTGCCGGTTCCGCGTTTCATCGGTACGGTTTTTCCGCCATGAACCCGGCGCCGCGCTCGCCGCGGGCTCAACCGGTGTTCTGGATCCCGGCGGCGATGCCGTTGACGGTCGCCATCAACACCTGCAGCAGCTTGCCATCCTCGCGCCCACTCGCGCGCCAGCGCTTCAGCAGGTCGACCTGCAACAGGCTGATCGGGTCCACGTAGGGATTGCGCAGCCGTATCGACTGCTGCAGGCGCTGGTCGCCGTTGAGCAGCTCGTCCTCGCCCTTGATCGCCAGCACGGCGTCGCGGGTGCGGCGGAATTCGGCGGCGATGGCCGGGAACATCTGCGCGTGCACGTCCGGTTTGCCGGTGACCGACGGGGTGTCTCGGGCCAGCTGCGAATAGCACTCGAAAATGCCCAGGTCCGACTTGGCCAGGACCATCTCCACGTCATCGATCAGGGTCGCGAAGAACGGCCAGTCGCGCGCCAGCTCGGCGTATGCGTCGGTGCCGTGGCGTTCCAGGCCGCGCTCCAGAGCGGTGCCCACGCCGTACCAGGTGGTCAGCCCGGAGCGGTTCTGCGACCACGAAAACACCCACGGGATCGCCCGCAGCGATTCCGCCCCGCCGCTGCCGATGCGCTTGGCCGGGCGTGAGCCGATCCGCAGCCGCTCGATCACATCGATCGGGGTGACGGCGCGGAAGTAGGCGGAAAAATCCGGATGCTGGTGGACCAGTGCCCGGTAGTGGGCGCTCGAATCGCGGGCCAGCTCGGCCGCCAGCGCCCGCCAGCGCGGCGCGCGCGCATCCAAAGGCCGCGGTCTCAGGGTGGCCCGCATGACCGCGCCGGCCGCCTGCTCCAGGTTGCGCAAGGCGATGGCGCGGGTGCCGTACTTGCGATGGATCACCTCGCCCTGCTCGGTCAGGCGCAGCACGCCATCCACCGATCCACGCGGCGCGGCGACTACGGCGCGCTCGGTCTTGCTGCCGCCCCGGCTGGCCGAACCGCCGCGGCCGTGGAAGAACACGATGCGCACGCCACTCTCGCGGGCCAGCGCGGTCAGCGCCACCTGGGTCTGCTGCAGCGCCCAGCGCGAGGCGATGATGCCGCCGTCCTTGGCACTGTCCGAGTACCCCAGCATGACCAGCTGGCGGTTGCCGCGCGCCGCCAGGTGGGCGCGGTACACCGGGTCGCCGAACAGCGCCCGCATCGTGGCATCGGCCGCCTCCAGGTCGGCCACGGTCTCGAACAGCGGCGCCACGTCCAGCGGCACCACCGGCGCCGCGTCCGCGCCGGCGTCTGGGGGCTCCACGCAACCGGCCACGCGCGCCAGCGCCAACACCGCCAGCGCATCGGCGGCACTGCGGCTCATGCTGATGATGTAGGGACCGAACACGCGCTCGCCGTAGCGCGGCCGCAACCGGGCCACGGCGCGGAAGACATCCAGGGTACGCACCGCCTCGCTGGCGTCGGCGTCGGCGGGAACCAGATCGCCCGCCATGATCCGATGCAGGCGGTCGGCCCGCTCCTGCGCGCTGCGCTCGGGCCATTGCGGATCCTGCAGGAGAGCCGCCAGCGCGGCGTCGTGCACGGACGAGTCCTGGCGCAGGTCGAGGCTGGCGAGGTGGAAGCCGAAGCAGCGCGCGCGCCGCAGCAGGCGTCGCAGCACGAAGTCGCCGGCATGTTCGCCGCGGTTGGCCATCAGGCTGGCGTGGATGCACTCGATGTCGGCGACGAAGCTGGCGGCGTCGGGATAACCGCTGGCCTCGTCGTGGCTGGTCGCGCGTAGCCGGGCCGCCATCAGCATCAGTAGGTTCCGGTACGGCATGTCGGCGTGGCGCGGGTGCAGTTCGGCGGCCGCCTCGGGCAGCAGTTCGCGGTAGGCGGCGACCTGCCCGATCACCGCATCGCTCACCGACACCCGGCTGAGCGACTGGCTGAGCAGGTCGGCCAGGCGGGCGATGTCACGGCGGTAGGCGGCCAGCACCAGCGCGCGCTGTCCGGCCAAGGTGTCGGCGATGGTGTCCGCGCCCACGTTGGGGTTGCCGTCCATGTCGCCGCCGACCCAGCTGCCGAAACCCAGCACGTCGGGCAATTCGACCGCATCGCCATAGTGCTCGCGCAACGCGGTCTCGAAGTGCTCGAAGAACACCGGCAGCACCCGGTACAACACCTCGGACAGGTAAAACCCGACGTGCTCGAACTCGTCGGCGACGCTGGGCTTGGCCGCCGGCGCCTCGACGGTCTGCCAGCTGGCGGTGAGGGCCATGCGGATGCGGCCGTGGTCGGCGCGGCGCTCGGCGGGCGTGCGGTTGCGGTCGATGTCGTTGACCAGGCTGCGCACGATCTGGCGCTCCTTGTGCAGCAGCACGCGGCGAACGGCCTCGGTCGGATGGGCGGTGAACACCGGCTCGATGCGCATGCGCGGCAGCAGGTCGGCCAGCTCGGCGGCCTCCACACCCTGCCCGGCCAGCGAGCCGATCACGTCCAGCAAGCCGCCGGGCTGGGCGCCCTGTTCGGCGCGCTCGTGGTCGCGCCGGCGGCGGATGCGGTGCACGCGCTCGGCCAGGTTCACCGCCTGGAAATAGGTGGAAAAGGCGCGGCCCAGATCGCTGGCCTTCTGCAACTCGTGGCCGGCCAGCGCCTCGGCCAGTTCGGTGACGGGCTGGTCGTTCTCGCGCCGGCTGATCGCGGCCCGGCGCAGCGCTTCCACCTCGGCGAGGAAGTGCGGGCTGCGCTGCTCGGCGAGGATCCTGCCGACCATGCCACCCAGCAGGTTGACGTCCTCGCGCAGGAACGTATCGACCGCCGCGAACGTCACCGTGCGCAGCGAATCGTCGTTGGTAGCGGTAGTGGAATCGTTGTCTGTGCTCATCCAGCCACGTTAACGCAGCTGGTGTTGCGGTGCATCATTTCGTGCGCGCCGGGCAAGATGCACGCCGACTCAGTAGGCGAACTCGCGGAATACCGGGTCCACGCTGCCGCCCCAGACGCCGTGGTACAGCGCGAGCTTGCGCTCGGCGGGCGTCTCGCCGGCCTCGACCAGCTCCATCAGCGGCGACAGGAAGATCGTCTCGTCGCTGCCCACATCGTTCAGGCGCGCGCGGCGGGCCAGTCCGTGGGCGGAGATCTGCAGCGCCTCGCGGGCGACGTCCAGCACGGTGCCCTTGCGGAACGGCAGCTTGAACGCCTGCCGCGGCACGCCGTTGCGCAGCGCGTGCAGCTCCTCCAGGCTGTAGTCCTTGACCAGGTCCCAGGCGGCATCCAGCGCGCTGTCGTCGTACAGCAGGCCGGTCCAGAACGCCGGCAGGGCGCAGATCCGGTTCCACGGCCCGGTGTCGGCGCCGCGCATCTCCAGGTATTTCTTCAGCCGCACCTCGGGGAACGCCGTGGTGGTGTGGTCGGCCCAGTCCTGCAGCGTCGGCAGCTGGCCCGGGTACGCCGGCAGCTTGCCGGCCATGTAGTCGCGAAACGACTGGCCGGCCGCATCGATGTAGTTGTCGCCGCGCTGGATGAAGTACATCGGCACGTCGAGCAGGTAGTCGACGTAGCGCTCGTAACCGAATCCGTCCTCGAAGACGAAATCCAGCATGCCGCTGCGATCGTTGTCGGTGTCGGTCCAGATGTGCGAGCGGTAGGACAGGAAGCCGTTGGGCTTGCCTTCGGTGAACGGCGAGTCGGCGAACAGCGCGGTCGCAATCGACTGCAGCGCCAGCGACACGCGGAACTTCTTCACCATGTCGGCCTCGGAGGCGACATCCAGGTTGACCTGCACCGTGCAGGTGCGGGTCATCATGTCCAGGCCGAGGCTGCCGACCTTGGGCATGTACTCGCGCATGATCTTGTAGCGGCCCTTGGGCATCCACGGCATCTCGTCGCGGCGCCACTTGGGCTGGAAGCCCATGCCCAGGAAGCCCAGACCCATCGGCTCGGCCACCGCGCGCACCTCGCGCAGGTGCGAGGACGCCTCGCGGCAGGTCTCGTGCAGGTTCTCCAGCGGCGCGCCGGAGAGCTCCAGCTGCCCGGCCGGCTCCAGCGACACCGACGCGGCATCGCGGGTCAGCGCGATCACCCGGCCGTGCTCCTCCACCGGCGCCCAGCCAAACTGGACCAGGCCCTTGAGCAGCGCCTCGATGCCGCGCTCGCCGTCGAAGGTCGGCGGACGCAGGTCATCGAAATGGAAGCCGAACTTCTCGTGCTCGGTACCGATCCGCCAGTCGTCGCGCTCGCGAACGCCCGAGCTGAGGTAATCCACCAACTGGTTGCGGGATTCGATCACGGCTTGTTCTACATGACTGGGACCGGACACTTGCACCTCGTCTTTGCTCTGGGGGATTGCACTGCCGAATGTGCGGGATCAGGCCTGCATTGCAATGACCGCCGCGCGACGGTCCGGGCGCGGAGCGTCCCGGTCACAGCTCCAGCCAGCCCTCGATCACGCGCCGCGCCTCGTCCACACCGAGCTTGGACTCGCCGGAAAACAGCTGCGCGGTGACCGCATCGCCATGCTCGGCCTTGAGCGCCTTGCGCACCTCCAGCAGGGCGGTGCCCTGCGCGCCGCGGCTGAGCTTGTCGGCCTTGGTAAGAATCGCGTGCGCCGGCAGGCCACGGCTGACCGCGTAGCCGAGCATCTGCCTGTCGTACTCCTTCAGCGGATGACGGATGTCCATCACCACCACCAGACCCTTGAGCGCCTCGCGGGTTCGGAAATAGCGGTCAAGAAACGCCTGCCAGTGCGCCTGCAGGTCCTTGGGCACCTTGGCGTAGCCATAGCCGGGCAGATCGACGAGGAAGCGGTCGGTGCTCGGCGGGAGTTCGAAAAACACCAGTTGCTGCGTGCGGCCCGGGGTCTTGGACACCCGCGCCAGCGCGTTCTGCTGGCAGATCGCGTTGAGCGCGCTGGACTTGCCGGCGTTGGAGCGGCCGGCGAACGCGACCTCGTAGCCGCCGTCAGGCGGCAGTTGCGCCGGCGTGTGCGCCGCCAGCAGGTACTGCGCACGGATAAGGGGATTGGCCATGGCGCTAGGATCGCATGGCCGGGGCGACGACGTGCGGGAATCACCGTCCCACGCGTGGGTATCGTGCGGCCAACGGCGGCGAAATGCTGGCGCCACCGGCACTCGCGTTGACCCCATGCGTCGCCCCGATGATAATTCTGCAGTTCGGCGGCCGTTAACAGACCGCCACTTCAGCGTTTTCCGGAGCCCAGCCCCATGAGCCACGCCCGCGTCCTAGGTATCGCAGGTCTTGTCGTCTTCGCGGCGGCGGCCGTTGCCTATGCCCAGACCACCGTGACCCCGGTCCCCGACGCCGCACCGGTGGAGACCTCTCCGCTGGAACCCGCAGCGCCCGAGCACGCCACCTGGGGCGACGCCCAGAACGGCCAGACCCTCGCGGGCACGTGCGCCGCCTGCCACGGGCTGGACGGCAACTCCGAGATTCCGATGTACCCCCGCCTGGCCGGCCAGAGCGAGCGCTACACCGCCCATCAGCTGGCCCTGTTCAAGAGCGGCGAGCGCAACGCCGGCATGGCCGCGGTGATGAAGCCCTTCGCCGACATGCTCAGCGCGCAGGACGCGCATGACCTGGGCGCGTACTTTGCGACCCAGAAATCCGGCGCCGGCGTTGCCGACGACACCCTGGTGACCAGCGGTCCCTATGCCGACAAGAAGTTCTACGAGATCGGCGAGAAACTGTTCCGCGGCGGCGATCCCGCCCGCGGCATTCCCGCCTGCATGGCCTGCCACGGCCCGGCCGGCAGCGGCAACCCCGGCCCGGCATACCCGCACGTCGGTGGCCAGCATGCGGACTACGCCAAGCAGCGGCTGGAGCTCTACCGTGCCGGCACCACCTCGCGCACAGATCCGCGCCTGTTCAACATCATGGCCAGCATCGCCAAGCCGTTGACCGATGAGGAAATCGGCAGTCTGGCCAGCTACATGCAGGGCCTGCATCCGACCGCTGACGACATCGGCGTGGATCCCAAGGCCGTGGCCGTGGCGCCGGCGCCCGTCGCCGCGGCCGACAGCGCTGAAGCGCCTGGCGCCGAAGCGAACGCCGACGCCGACGCCAGTGCTGATGGAAGCGCGCCGGAAACGGCGCCGGAAGCGGCTCCCGAGCCGACGACCGAAGCACCGGCGACCGAGGCTGCGCCCGCCACCGACGCCAAGCCGGACGACTCCCAGGGCTGAGGCTTGCGAGCCCGACTCCCGAGTTCTGCGCTTGTCGTTCATCGCGCCGGCCGTATCGTTACGGTCGGCGTTCTTGTTTGAGGGAATCTGTCCATGAAGTTCTGCCCCACCCTGCCCACCTCCGGCCGCGCCCGGTTTGCCCGACTGGCCGCCACCGTCCTGCTTGCCGTCGTCCCCCTGCTCGCCTGCGCGGCGCCGCCCGCGCCGGATGCGCTGGTCGCGGGCACCGATTACGCCGTGATCCCCGATGGCAAGCCGTTCGAGACACGCCCGGGCAAGATCGAAGTGGTCGAGGTCTTCGGCTACACCTGCCCGCACTGCGCGAATTTCGAGCCGGCGCTGCAGGAGTGGAAGCAGCGGCAGAAGCCCGATGTCAACGTGGTGTCGGTACCGGCACCCTTCGGTGGGTACTGGATCCCTTACGCGCAGGCGTTCTACGCCGCGCAATCGATGAACCTGGTCGAGCGCACCCACCGCGACCTGTTCCGGGCCATCCACCAGGAGCACCGCTTGCCGATCGGCGGCGCCACCCCGCAGGTCATCGCGAAGTTCTACGCCGGCTACGGCGTGGACGCGGACGATTTCGCCGCCGCGATGACCGGCAAGCCGGTCCAGGAAAAACTGGTCGCGGCGCGGGATTTCCTTGCGCGCAGTGAGGTGGAAGGGACGCCAACGCTGATCGTGGCTGGCAAGTACCGCGTGATGGGCAAGAGTTCCGATGACGTCCTGCGCATCACCGACGCGCTGGTCAACCGCGAGCGCGCCGCGCTGGTCCGGCAAAAGAAATAGGCTTTTGACACCGTAACCGGGCGGCCGCGCTCGCGACCGTCACGTTATTTTCTGGAGAATCACCGATGTCCTTGTTGCCCCGCTTCGGCCTGACCCTGGCAGCCCTGCTCGCCCTTTCGGCCTGCTCATCGCAGGCGCCCTCCGGTGCCAACGGCGATGCCGCGCCTGCGGCGACGCCCGCGCAGACCGCCGGCAGCGATGCCTCGCCGTCCACCGCGACCTCCGCGGCCAACGGCGGTGGCGCGACGGGTACCCAGACCGCGCCGCGAAACGCCCAGGCCGGCGGCTCGGAAACCCTGGTGCGCACTCCGGGTCCGATCGTCCCTCCCAGGGGTCCGGCGCCCGTTGCGGGAGTCGACTACGTGGAAATCCCCAACGGTGAGCCGTTCCAGCCGGGCACCAACAAGATCGAAGTGGTGGAAGTGTTCGGCTACACCTGCCCGGCCTGTGCCAGCTTTGAGCCGCTGGTGACCGCGTGGGCCGCCAAGCTGCCCGAGGACGTGCAGTTCACGCCGCTGGCGGCGCCGTTCGGCGGCTTCTGGGACCCGTTTGCGAAGGCCTTCTACGCCGCACAGTCCAACGGACTGCTCACCCAGAGCCATGACGCGATGTTCAATGCCGTCCACCTGGAGCGCAGCCTGGCGCCGGACGCGAAAGAGGACCAGATTGCCCAGTTCTACAGCCGCTTCGGCGCCGACCCCAAGCAGTTCGCCAACACCATGGCCAGCTTCGGCGTGAAGGCGAAGATGAGCCGCGCGCGCAAGTTCATCCAGGGCGCGGGGGTCGATTCCACCCCGAATCTCGTCGTCGACGGCAAGTACCGCATCACCGGCAAGAGCTGGGAGCAGAACCTGGAGATCGCCGAGCACCTTATTGCCGCCGAACGGGCCGCCAGGTCCACCGCCGGTGCGGGCGGTGACACCGCCCCGGTCGATGCGGACGCCGCGACCGACCAGGACTGATCCGCGCCCGCCTTGCCTGCCATGCCCGCTCCCGACCCCAACCGCCCGACCGAAGACGGCGCCCCCGTCGACGCCGGCCCGCCGGCGGGTTCGCGGCGGCTGCGGCTGCTCAGCGCGAACATCCAGGCCGGCTCCAGCACGCGCGGGTATCATGATTACGTGGCACGCAGCTGGTCGCACGTGTTGCCGGCCGGCAACAAGCGCGGCAGCCTGGACCTGATCGCCAAACTGGCCGGCCAGTACGACATCGTGGGCCTCAACGAGGCCGATCCGGGCAGCCTGCGCTCGGGCTTCACCAACCAGACCGAGTACCTGGCACGGCATGGCGGCTTCGACTACTGGAGCCACCAGCCCAACCGGCGCATGGGCGGCGTCGCGTCCAGCGCCAACGGCCTGCTGAGCAAACTGCAGCCGATCGAGGTCACCGACCACTCGCTGCCCGGGCGAATTTCCGGCCGCGGCGTATTGCTGGCGCGTTTCGGCGAAGGCGACGACGGCCTGGTGGTCGCCATCGCCCATCTGTCGCTGGGCGCCAACTCCCGCAGCACCCAGCTGGGCTTCATCGCCGAGCTGCTGCAGGACCACCGCCACGCGGTCCTCATGGGCGACTTCAACTGCGCGGTCGAGCGTCCGGAAATGCAGGCCCTGTTCCGCAACACCCGACTGCAACCACCCGCCTGCGCGGTGCCCACCTTCCCCAGCTGGCAGCCGCAGCGCGCGATCGACCACATCCTGATCAGCAGCGGCCTAGGCTGCTCGGGCGCACAGGCGATGCCCGCCGCACAGTCCGACCATCTGGCGCTGTCATTGGAGCTCGACGTGCCGGACGCGGCGCTGCGCTGAGCCGCTGTCGCGCTGGCGACCATCAAGTCCTTCCGACGAAGCGACAGCGACCGGTTGTCCGGCCGCGGCCGCATTGCGCGCGGTCAGAACCTCAGGTCGGCACGCAGATAGAAATAACGGCCGCCCGGGATGTCGTAGGCCGACGCGTCATAGCCGTTGAGCGAGCACGACAGGCAGATCGGCGGATCCTTGTCGGCCAGGTTGTTGACGCCTGCGGTCAACTGCAGGCCCTGCTGCCAGTCGAAACGGTAGCCGACCTGCAGGTCGTTGTAGGTGGTGGCCGGCAGGGTGTTGGTGCCGTCAGCCGGATGGCTGCATACCGCAAAGGCGACCGCATCGCCGCAGTCCTCCTTGAGCTCGCTGATGTGGCGCACGCTCCATGAGACGTTCCATTGGTCGCGGCGCCAATCCAGCCGCGCCGTCGAGGTCCAGTCGGGAATCGCGCTGTCATTGACCTCGATCCCCACCGCGCGCGGCTGCACCTGCCCGGCGGCACCGACTGCCTCGTAACGCGTGACCAGCGTGTTCTGCCAGGACAGCTTGAACCGTCCGGCCGCGGTCTCCGGCAACGACCAGAAGAGGTTCGCGTCCCAACCGTCGGTCTTGATGGATCCCAGGTTGGTGAGGCGGTTGCTGAAGCTGTTGATGCCGCCGATCGAGGAGCGGGTGATGCCATCGCAGTACAGCGGGTCCAGGGTCTGCACGCACAGGTCCAGCTGGGTCTGGGCGTCGATGGCCTGCACCGCGCCCTCCAGGCTGTGGCGGTAGTAGGTCAGCTCCAGGTCGAGCCGGTCCGACCAGGAGGCGCCGCTGGCGATTCCGGGACTGAACACCAGCCCGGTGGTGAAGCTGCGTGCGGTTTCCGGCTCCAGGTCGCGGTTGCCGCCGGTGGTGACCGAGATCTGGCTGTTGGCCTGCACCGCGCCGGTGGGCACGCCCAGCGCGGCGCAGTTGGCAGGATTGCCTTGCGGCGCGCTGCCATCCAGGCCGATCAGGCACGGATCGCTGATCTGCAGGTCGGCGCGGCTGGCCGAGCCGAACAGCTCGCCGATGGACGGCGCCCGGAACCCCTCGGCATAGGTCGCGCGCAGCAGCAGCTCGTCGGCGACCTGCCAGCGCAGTCCGTACTTGGGCGTGAACTGGCTGCCAAAGGTCGAGTAGTCCGAGTACCGCCCCGCCAGGCTCAGCTCCAGGCTCTTGCCGAAGGTGTCGGGCTTGAGCAGGGGCACGTTGAGTTCGAGATAGGCCTCGCTGACGTTGTAGTCCCCCGACGTCGGCAGCGACGGGACGCCGTTGTAGAAACCCGCGACCGTCAGCGCGTCGGGCTGGTAGGACCCCTCGTAACGGCGGTGCTCGGCGCCGGCGGCGAAGGAAAGCGGACCGGCCCACAGCTCCGCCAGGTCGCCGGAGATGTTGGCGCTGAACACGTCCAGCGTCTGCTCACTGCGATCACGCACCACCGGCTGGATCCAGGCCAGCATGTCCGGAGTCAGTGTGCCCGGCCCGCCAAACACGTTCAGCGGCACGCAGCCCGGGGTCGCCGCGCAGACCGCCGGGTCACCCAGGGCGATGGCGATGTTGCGGATGTCGTAGCTGCCGTAGTTGGTCTGGCGCGCTTCGTTCTTGGCGGTGGAGAAGTTGGCGTCCCAGAACCACGAGCGATCGCCCGCGTCCAACCGGCCTTCCAGCCCGGCAGCGAAGTAACGCGTGTCGACGTTCTGCTCGTAGACGCGCGGTCCACCCTCGACCGGGCGCCGGCCGATCATGACCAGGTTGATGTCATTCTGCGGGGTGTTCGGATCATCCACCGAGACCAGGTCGAAGCCGAACGGGTTGTACGGATTGGCCGCCGACACGAACATGCCGTCAGCAATCGCATTGCCGGTGCCGGCATCCGCGCCCAGGAACAGCGGCTCCGGCGCGGCCTGGTTGACCGACTCGCGCCGGTTGGCCAGCACCTTGGCGTAGGCCTGCACCCTGTCGTTGAAGTAGAAGCGGTACTGGCCGAACACGCCGGTGCGCGTGGACGGCGTCAGCAGCATGTTGTATTCGGCGAAGTTGAACCGGTCGGCGGTCGCAAAGCAGTGGAACCCGTCGGTGCGATCGCAGCCGGTCTGGGCCGGGTCGTAGAACGGGTCGTTGTCGCCCTGGTTGGGTGTCAGGTCGAGCTCGGCGCCGGTGTTGGGATCGATCAGGATGAATCGCCCGCGCGGCGTGCCCGAGCTGCCAAAGGTCAGCCCGGTGCCCGGGGTGGGAAAGCGCGACTGCTCGCGGGTGCTGGCGTAGATCGGGTCCTGCTCCACGCGGCTGGCGCCGATGAAGAAATTGCTGCGCTCGGTGTTCATGCCCCAGGCCAGGTCCAGCCCCTTCTGGGTGCCGTCGCCCTTGCCGTACTGGCCGTAGTTCAGGGTTACCTGCCCACCGTCGAAATCACGCCGGGTGATGATGTTGACCACCCCGGCGATCGCGTCCGAGCCGTACAGCGAGGACGCGCCGTCCTCGAGCACATCGATGCGCTCCACCAGCGCCAGCGGGATCGTGTTCAGGTCGGTGGTTGCGCCGACCCCCGACGCGGAGGACTCGTTGACCCAGCGCACGCCGTCGACCAGCACCAGCACACGCTTGGCGCCCAGATTGCGCAGGTCGACCTGGGACGAGCCGGCACCCACGCCGTCGCCATTGGGCGAGAAACCGAAGTTGCCCGAGGAGTTGAACTTGGTGTTGAGCGCCGAACCCGAGCCGGTCAGCTCCTGCAGGATGTCGCCCACCGAGGTCAGGCCGGTGCGGTCGATGTCCTCTCGGGTAAGCGTCTGCACCGGCGTCTGGCTTTCAATCTCCGCCTTGCGGATACGGGTACCGGTGACCTGGACACTGTCCAGGGTGGTCGCGCTGCGGCCGTCCTGCTGGCCGTCGGCGGTTGGGGGTTGCTGCGCGGCGGCGGGCAGCGATGCGCCCAACAGGCACAGCGCGACAGCGGCCACCAGTGGGCGGCGACAAGGTGCGTTCATCGACTTCTCTCTCCCTAAGAATGTTTCGAAGCGCCACACCCCTGTCTGCGACGAGGCACTGTTGTAAACAATCCCGGGGCCCGCCACAAGCTGCAAAGCTTTCCGCCGGAACCTGCATGAGCGGTCGAGAGGTGTCCCAACTCAAATTGCGCCGGTCACCAGCAGGCTCACCGCCACCACCACCAGGAACACCGCGAATATCCGCTTCAGCGCATCCCCGTGCAGGCGGTGCGCCAGCCGCGTGCCCAGTGGCGCGGCAAAGATCGAGGCGATGGCCACGCCGATCGCCGCCGGCAGGTAGACATAGCCGATGGCATGCGCGGGCAAGGCCCCGGCCGGCGCGTGCATCGCATAACCCACCGCGCTGGCGAATCCGATCGCCACGCCGCACGCCGACGAGGTACCGACCGCGCGCACCGGCGCAACGCCGCGCCACACCAGCAGCGGCACCGTCATGCTGCCGCCGCCGATCCCGACCACTGCCGACAGCGCGCCGATGCCCCCGCCGGCGGCGAGGATGGGCCAGCCTCGCGGCGCCGCCTGCCCGGTTGCGGATTCCTGTCGCGGCCGGCCGAACTGCAGTTGCGCCGCCGCCAGCAGGCAGTAGCCGGCGACGATCCAGCGCAGCACGTCGTCACCGATCTGGACCGCCGCCCCGCTGCCCAGCCAGCCGCCCAGCAACAGCCCCGGCACCATCCACGCCACCGTCGGCCACAGCACGCTGCCGCGGCGTGCGTGGGCACGGGCGGACGCGGCCGCGGTAAGGATGATGCTGGCCAGCGAACTGGCCAGCGCGGCGTGCATCGCCGCTTCCGGCGGCACCCCCACCAGCGGCAGCAGGTACACCAGCGCCGCCACGAGGACCAGCCCGCCGCCCACGCCCAGCAGGCCGGCGAGCACGCCCGCCACGACGCCCAACAGGGGAAACAACAGCCACCACGCGCTCATCGCACTTCCCGTCATCAAGTGCCGATAGTGGAACACAGCCGCGCGTCGCATCCGGCAGGTTCCGCCTACCGCGTGCGGCGCAACCGGCTTCTGCCGCGGCCCGCGGAGTTCATCGACGCTCGGATATAGTCGCCCGATGCGACCCAAGACCCTGCTCCTGCCCGTGCTTCTCGCCGCGCTCGCGATTCCGTCGGCCGCGTTCACCCAGTCCAGCGCCGCCGTCCGACCCGCGGCCGGGCCCGGCGTGTCCCGACCGGTGGCGACGCCGCCTGGCGCGGTCCAGGTCGACCCGCAACGCGAGCGCATCGGCAGCGCGATTGCCGCCGCCGAGCGTGGCCAGTTCAGTGCGGCCCTATACGCGGATCTTTCCGGCCATCCGCTGTTCCCGTGGGTGGAATACGCGGCGATCGCGCGCGACATCAACACGCTGCCACGTGCGCGCGCCGAGGCCTTCCTCAAGCAGCACCAGGGCACCGCCGTCGCCGGGGTATTCCGCCAGGCGTGGCTGGCCGCCAGCGACCGTCGCGACGATCCATCCGCCGTGCTTTCGGCGTGGAGCGAGGACATCAAGAGCACGGCCCTGCGCTGCGCGTGGCTGGATGCGCGCCACGCGCTGGGCCGGGTGGACACCGACTGGACGCAGCAGGCGCAAGCGGTGTGGACCAGCACCGGCAAGTCCCTGCTCGATGCCTGCGACCCCGTGTTTGCAACCCTGGAGAGCCGCGGCGAGCTGCCCCCGTCGCTGCGCTGGCAACGACTGGAGCTGGCCGCCGACGAATGGGACGGCGCGGTCATGCGCGCGATTGCACGGGGCCTGCCCGCCGCCGAGCGCGGGCTGGCCGAGGACTACGCGGCGTTCATCGATACCCCGCATCCGCGCGCGCTGCAATGGCCCAAGACCGACCGCAGCCGCCGCGTCGCCTCGCAGGGCCTGGCCAAGCTGGGCAAGGCCGACCCGGATCGGGCCGAGTCGCTGCTGCCGCAATACGCCCGCGCGCTCAACTTCAGCGAAGCCGATCGCGGCCGCGTGCTGTACCAGATCGCCCTGTGGACGGTGGCGTCGTATCTGCCCGATTCGGCGCGCCGCCTGAACGCGGTGCCGACGGCCAGCTACGACCCGCGCCTGCACGAGTGGCGCGTGCGCAACGCGCTGGCGCGCTCGGACTGGCCGGCGGCATTGGCCGCTATCCGCAAGATGGGCGCCGAGCAGCGCAGCGATTCGCGCTACACCTATTTCGAGGCGCGCCTGGCCGAGCTGGCCGGCGACAAGGCCACCGCGCAGGCGAAGTACCGCGAGGCCGCGCGCTTTCCCGAGTTCCACGGCTTCCTTGCCGCCGACCGCATCGACCAGCCCTATGCGCTGTGTCCGGCGACCGTCCAGGCCGATGCGGCCACCCGCGCCGCGGTGGCAGCCAACCCGGCGCTGCAGCGCGCGATCGGCCTGCACCTGCTCGGCCGCAGCGGCTGGGCGGCGAAGGAATGGGCCGACGCGGTGGCAGGTTTCAACGACACCCAGCGCCAGGTCGCGGTGCAGATAGGGCAGGCCAACGGCTGGTTCGACCGGGCCGTGTTCTGGCTGGGCAAGGCGCCCGGGGAGCTGCAGCTTTACGACATGCGCTTTCCGCTGCACCACGACGCAACTATCCGGCGTGAGGCCGGGCGCAACAATATCGATCCTGCCTGGGTCGCCGCGGAAATCCGCGCCGAGAGCATCTTCAACCCTAAGGCGCGTTCCGGCGCCAACGCGATGGGCCTGATGCAGGTCCTGCCGAGCACCGGCGAGGCGGTCGCGCGCCGCATCGGCCGCGGCTGGGGCGGCGCTTCCAGCCTGTATGACCCGGACACCAACATCGTCCTGGGCACGGCCTACCTGCGCCAGATGCTGGATCAGTACGGCGGCAAGCCCTACTTCGCCATCGCCGGCTACAACGCCGGTCCGGCCCCGCTGACGCGCTGGCAGACCCAGCGCCCCGACATGGACGCGGACTTCTGGATCGAGACCATCAGCTACAAGGAAACGCGCGAATACGTTGCCCGCGTGCTCGCCTTCAGCGTCATCTATGACTGGCGTCTGGACGGCGATGCCCTGCGCCTGGAGGACCGCATGCACGGTCGCACCAACGCAGCGCGCAAGCCCTTCGCCTGCCCCACGCCGGCGGCGGGCCGCTCGTGAGCCGGGTGACGGCACGACAGGCGCAACCGGTGAGCCGATGAAGATCTACCTGGTTGGCGGCGCGGTCCGCGACCGCCTGCTCGGCCTGCCGGCGGGCGACCGCGACTGGGTGGTGGTCGGTGAGACCCAGGCGTCGATGGAAGCGGCCGGCTTCAAACCGGTCGGCCGCGACTTCCCGGTGTTCCTGCATCCCGACACCGGCGAGGAGCACGCACTGGCGCGAACCGAGCGCAAGTCGGGCCGTGGCTACCGCGGCTTCGTGGTCGACGCCGATCCATCGGTATCGCTGGAGGAAGACCTGGGCCGGCGCGATTTCACCATCAACGCCATTGCCCAGGATGCCCAGGGCGACCTGGTCGATCCGCACGGCGGCGTCGCCGACATCCAGGCGCGGGTGTTGCGCCACGTCGGCCCGGCCTTCGTGGAGGATCCGCTGCGGGTGCTGCGGGCCGCGCGTTTCATGGCCCGTTTTGCCCCGCTCGGCTTCACCGTCGCGCCGGAGACCATGGCCCTGATGGAGGAGATCACCGCCTCCGGCGAGCTGGCCGAGCTGGTGCCCGAGCGCGTCTGGCAGGAACTGCGCCGCGCGCTCGCCAGCCAGCGCCCTTCCGCGTTCCTGCGCACCCTGTACGAGGCCGGCGCACTGGCGGTCGTGCTGCCGGAAGTCGACGCGCTGTATGGGGTCGCGCAGCGGGCCGAGTTCCACCCCGAGATCGATACCGGCGTGCACGTCGAACTGGTCTGCGACATGGCCGCCCGGCTGGCGCCCGGCGACGAGCTGATCGGGTTTGCCGCGCTGACCCACGACTTGGGCAAGGCACTGACGCCCGCGCACGTGCTGCCGCGCCACATCGGCCACGAGCAGGCCGGCATCGCGCCGCTGCGTGCGCTGTGCGAACGCCTGAAAGTCCCGACCGAGCATCACCAGCTGGCGGCCATCGCCTGCCGCGAGCATCTCAATGTGCACCGTTTTGATGAGTTGCGCGCCAGCACCGTGGTGGCGCTGATCGAGCGCTGCGACGGCTTCCGCAAACCGGGCCGGATCGACCAGCTCGCGACCGTCTGCGAGGCCGACAAGCGCGGTCGCACGGGACATGCCGAAGACCCCTACCCGCAGGGCGAGAGCCTGCGCGCCGCCCATGCGGCGGCACGGGCCGTGCGCACCGACGCCCTGCCCGAAGGCCTCACCGGCCCGGCCATCGGCAAGGCGATGCGTGAGGCGCGGATCGCGGCAGTGGCCGCCGCGACCGGCAAGCGCCCCTAGAAGCCGCCCCCCGGCGCTCGCGATTGCGGCTCAGGGCAACCGCGCGTCCAGCCGCTGCAGCCACCGGGCAGCCGGCGTCGAGGACAGCAGCAGCCCGCCGAGCACGCCCAGCGAATTGGCCAGCGCGTCGGCCACATCGCCCATCCGGTCAGTGGTCAAGCTGGCCTGGGCGAATTCCAGGCCGATGCCGAAGCCGATGATGACCAGTGCGATCAGGGCCTGGGTGCGCAGGCGTGCGAACAGCGCGACCGCACCGGCCGAGAGCACCGCATAACCGACGAAGTGCTGCACCTTGTCGAAGCCGGAGATATCCACCGGCGGCAGCTTGTCCGGGGACATCAGCGAACCGACCGCCACCAGCACGAACAGCAGCAGCCACAGCGAGAGCCACAGCCACGGCCGCCGGAACGGCCGCATCACCGACAGATGCTGCGGCGCCGTGGTCACAGACGGAAACTCAGGTCGCCAGCGAGGAAGGCGGCGCCGAATTCGACGTCCTTCTGGAAGCCCATTACCTGGAACCGCTCGCCCATCTCGCTGGGCAGGGTCAGCCGCTTGACCTCGTTGATCCGGCGCTGGCGCAGCGCATCGTCCTTGATCGACTCGATGCGCTCCAGCACGCCGGCCATGCCGTTGCCGAGCAGGAAACTGGCCTGGCTGCAGTACCCGGCAAAATCGAAACCGGCCGCATCCCCCGCTTCGGCCAGCGCGGTGAAATCCACCGACGCGGTGATGTCCTGCAGGCCCGGCCACAGCAGCGGATCGGCGTGCATGCGGTGACGGTAGTAGGCGCGCAGGGTGCCGTCGCTGCGTTCCAGCTGGTAGTACTCGCCGCGCGGATAGCCGTAGTCGACAAACAGCATCGCGCCGCGGCGCAGGCCGCCGGCGACCGCCTGGATCCAGTACGGCAGCTGCGGCAGGACCTCGGAGCGGTAGCCGTCCGGCAAGGGCTCCTGCAGGCGTACGCCGACATGCTGCACCGCGCTGGCGAGGAAGGCGTCGGCCAGGCGCAGTTCGCGGGCGAACCCCAGCGCGGTCGCCACCACGTGCTCCTCGTGCACTTGGCCGTCCTGCAGCACGAAGCGCGGCGTCGGCAGGGCATCGATCACCTCGTTGGCAAACACCACCCCGTCCCAGTCATCGTCGAAGGGGCCGTCCAGCCAGTCCACCAGGTCGAAGACCGGCCCGATCAGCGACTCGCGCAGCCGCTCGCGCTGGCGTTCCCGCAGCTGCGCGCTGGGCTCCAGGACGGCGTAGCGGTCGGGCAGCGCGTCCAGCTCCATCAATCGCTTCAGCGCGACCTCGGCAAACGCGCCGGTGCCGCCGCCCAGCTCGAGGATGCGTGCCTCCGGCCCGCATTGCTGGATGACCGGGGCAATCGACTCGGCCACGCAGGCGGCGAAGATCGGCCCCAGCTCCGGGGCGGTGATGAAGTCGCCCTCGGCGCCGAACTTGCTCGCCCCGGCGCTGTAATAACCCAGCCCGGGGGCGTACAGGGCCAGCTCCATGAAGCGGGAAAACGGGATCGCGCCGCCGTTGTCGGCAATCTGCTGCTCGATGACGGCCTGCAGCTGCGCGCTGTGAGCGAGCGCTTCGGCGGCCGGTGGCGGGAGGTCGAACGGGTTGGAAGAGGCGTGGCTCACGGGGATCGCTCGCATTGGCATTGCGGTGGGCAGTCGCGCAGGATAACGGCTCGTGCCTTAAGGAAGACGCCATGCCCCGCCCCGTCGCCCTGGTCACCGGCAGCGCCAAACGCATTGGCGCGCAGATCGCCCGCACCCTGCACGCCGCCGGCTACGACCTCGCGCTGCACTACCGCCACTCGCGCGCCGAGATGGAGGCATTGGCGGCGGAACTGGAGACGGCGCGTCCCGGCAGCACCCTGATCGTGCAGGCCGACCTGGGCGAGTTCGACCGGCTTCCGGAAATGATCGCCCGCACCGTCGGCCACTTCGGCCGACTGGACGCGCTGGTCAACAACGCCTCCGGGTTCACCGCAACGCCGATCGGCCAGGCGACGCCGCAGCAGTGGGACACGCTGTTTGCCAGCAACGCACGCGCGCCCTTGTTCCTCGCCCAGGCCGCCGCGCCCCATCTGGCGGTCCATGGCGGCGCGATCGTCAACATGGTCGATATCTACGCCGAGCGCCCGCTGGCCGGCCACACGATCTACTGCATGGCCAAGGCCGCGCTGCTGATGGCGACCCGCTCGCTGGCCCTGGAACTGGGACCGCAGGTGCGGGTCAATGCCGTTGCCCCCGGCGCGATCCTCTGGCCGCACGACGCCACCGCCGAGGACTCCGCGGCCGCCGCGCACGGGTCCCAAACCCCGCCCACCACGGCGGACCAGGCGGAAAAACTGGCGCGCACGCCGCTGCAGCGCACGGGAACCCCGGCCGAGGTGGCCGAGGCGGTGCGCTGGTTGTTGCAGGATGCGGCTTACTGCACCGGCCAGGTCGTGCACGTGGACGGTGGCCGGATGCTCGCCGGCTGACGCCGGGCTACTCGCCCGGGGTCATCCGCGCGCGGCGGCGAAGCTCGTAGGCCTTCGCCTCCTCCCCGCCTTCGTCGTTGCGGATCTGCCGGCGCAGGAACAGGTGGATGCCCAGCGGCACCATCACCAGCAAAAAGATGGAGCCGCCCAGGGACAGCCAACCCACGGGCTTGGTCAACAGTTCAACCAGGATCGGATGCATCGCGCGCCTCCTTGTGGCGGTGTCGATGCATCCATCGTGCCCTAATGCGCCGCCGCGTTCTTGAGCACGATCAAATCGCCGCCGCGGGGGCGAGCGCAACCGTCGCCAGGGCGAGGTCGCGATCGGGGTGGATCTGCCACAGCTGCGCCAGCGTGCGGCCATCGCCGGGCACCACCACCTCCGGGGCAATGTCCGCCAGCGGACGCAGCACAAAGGCGTGCTGGAGGTCCGGGCGCGGGATGCGCAGGTTGCCGGGCCCGGACAGCACGCGGTCATCGAACAGCACGATGTCGACGTCCAGCGTGCGATCGCCGAACCGCGGCCCGCTGCGATCGCGCAGGTGGGCATCCTCAAGCGCGTGCAGCCAGTCGTGCAGGGCCACCGGGTCGAGGTCGGTCTGGATCACCGCCGCAGCGTTGAGGAAGTCATTGCCCTCGAACCCCACCGCGCGGGTGCGGTACACCGGCGAGAGGACGATGTCGCCGAAGCGCTCGCGCAGCTCCTGCACCGCGCGGCGCAGGTGCAGCACCGGTTCCAGGTTGCTGCCCAGGCTGAGGTAGGCGCGGCTCACGCCGGCGCTCCGGTCATGATTCCAGGTTGTCCGACGTACCGGCGTGGGGCCGCAATGCCCGCGGCGCGCCGTCGCCCTCGTCCGTGGCCGCCTCGTCATCCCCGTCGGGCTGGTCCAGCCTGGCACCGATGCCCGGATCGATCGCATCCGCCATCGGCGACTGCCGACCCGTCACCAGCGCCGACACGTCCGCGCCGCTGGGCGCCTGGTACAGGCGCAGGCCGAACTCGGGCAGCATCGCGATCAGGTGGTCGAAGATGTCCGACTGGGTGTTCTCGTACACCGCCCAGGCCACGCTGTTGGTGAAGCAGTAGAGCTCCAGCGGCAGGCCGGTTGCCCCCGGCTCCAGCTGTCGCACCAGCAGGGTCATGTCCTGGTGGATGCCCGGATGCGCGCGCAGGTAGTGATAGACATACGCGCGGAAGGTACCGATGTTGGTCACCCGGCGGGTGTTGACAGGGTCCTTGCCCTTGGCCAGCAGGTTCTCGTTGTAGGCCTCCAGCTCGTGGCGCTTGTCGTCCAGATACTCGTCGATCAGGGCGATCCGGCGCAGGCGCGAGCGCTCCTCGGGTTCCAGGAAGCGCACCGAGGACTGGTCGATCAGCAGCGAGCGCTTGATCCGCCGCCCGCCGGACTCCTGCATGCCGCGCCAGTTCTTGAAGCTGTCGCTGATCAGGCGGTAGGTCGGGATGGTGGTGACGGTCTTGTCCCAGTTCTGCACCTTGACCGTGTTCAGCGCCATGTCGATCACGTCGCCATCGGCCTGCAGGGCGGGCATCTCGATCCAGTCGCCCACCCGCAGCATGTCGTTGTTGGCCAGCTGGATGCTGGCGACCAGCGACAGGATGGTGTCCTTGAACACCAGCAGCACCACCGCGCTCATCGCGCCGAAGCCCGACAGCAACAGCAGCGGCGAACGGTCGATCAGGGTGGCGATGATGACCACCACCGCAAACACGTAGACCACCAGCTTGACGACCTGCAGGTAGCCCTTGATCGGCCGCTCGTTGGCGCGGCTGCTGCCTCTCACGTACAGCTCGTTGACCGCGTCCAGAACATTGCTGATCGCCAGCGTGATGGTCAGCACCACGAACGCCCAGGCCACATTGCGCACCACCGTCTCCAACCCCGCGGGCAGGTCGGTGATCGCGGCGATGCCGCTGGCGATGATCAGCGCAGGCACGATATTGGCCAGCCGTGCCAGCACCTTGGGCGACATCAGCGCATCGTCCCAGCGCATCGGCGTGGCCTGCACCACGCGGGTGACGACCCGGACCAGGATCATCCGGGTCAGCCAGTTGGCCAGCCACGCAGCCAGCGCCAGGCCGGCCAGCTGCAGCACGGTGTAGGTGTAGGGGTAGGCCTGGAGCGGCTCCAGGAAGGCCAGGTTTTCGAGCAGGGTCATGGCGCCACCCTAGCGGCCGAGCGTTCGATCATCACGCCGACCGAGCGTGCACCGCGCACGGCGCCGGGCTTGCCCAGCTTCAGGCGCACATGGGCCACCCCGAACTCCTCCAGGATCAGCGCCGCGACGCGCTCGGCCAGGGTCTCGACCAGGCCGAAGTCGGACTCGCCGACGTAGGCGATGATCCGCTTGCTGACCGCCTTGTAGTTGAGGGTGTCCTCGATGGCATCGCTGGCGGCCGGAATCCGGTTGTCAAAGCCCATCTCGACGTCGAAGACCAGCGGCTGCCGGATCCGGCGTTCCCAGTCGTAAATGCCGATCAGGGCCTCCACTTGCAGCCCTTCGATGAATACCTTGTCCATTAACGGTTACCTGTGTGTGTCAACTGCGCGATCGAGCAGTGCATGAAAAAAATAGATTGGGCGTCGTGCGCGTGGAGATGCGCGCGGGCGCGGTCGGTCGATACCCCGTCGTACCGCCGCTCAGAGCGCCGGCAGGGTCGCCATGTCCCAGCGCGGCCAGACCTGAACGGCGGCATCGCCGTGTTGGCCGGCCTGCAGGCGAAGCGCGCCGGCGAAGGCGATCATCGCGCCGTTGTCGGTGCAGAACGCCGGCCGCGGGAAGCTGACCCGGCCGCCGCGCCGGACGGCCATGGCCTGCAGTTTCTCCCGCAGCCGCACATTCGCGCCCACCCCGCCGGCGACCACCAGCGTCTCGCAGCCGGCCGCTTCCAGGGCGCGCTCGCACTTGATCGCCAGCGTGTCCACCACCGCCTCCTCGAACGCGCGCGCGATGTCCGCCCGGGCCTGGCCGGACTGGTCGCTGTCGCGCCAGGCCAGCATGACCTGGGTCTTCAGCCCGCTGAAGCTGAAATCCAGCCCCGGGCGATTGGTCATCGGCCGCGGGAAACGGTACGCCCCGGCCGTGCCCTGGCCCGCGAGCGCGGCGAGTTGCGGCCCGCCGGGATACGGCAGGCCCATCAGCTTGGCGGTCTTGTCGAAGGCCTCGCCGGCGGCATCGTCCAGGGTCTCGCCCAGCAGCCGGTAGCTGCCGATCGCCTCCACCGCGATCAGCTGGGTGTGCCCGCCCGACACCAGCAGGGCCACGAACGGCGGCTCCGGCCGGCCCAACGGGTCGTCCTCCAGCAGCGGCGCCAGCAGGTGGCCTTCCATGTGGTGGACGGCGATGGCCGGCTTGTCCAGCGCCCAGGCCAGCGACCGGGCGACACCGGCGCCCACCAGCAGCGCGCCCACCAGACCGGGACCGGCGGTGTAGGCCACCCCGTCGATGTCGGACACGGCCATGCCCGCCTCGTCCAGCGTCTGGCGGATCAGCGGCAGCAGCTTGCGCACGTGGTCGCGGCTGGCCAGCTCGGGCACCACGCCGCCATACTCCGCGTGCAGCGAAATCTGGCTGTACAGCGCATGCGCGAGCAGGCCGTCGCGGGTGTCGTAGACGGCCACGCCGGTTTCATCGCAACTGGTTTCGATGCCCAGGACTTTCATTGGCGGTATGCGGCCTGACCGCAATCGGGGATGCCAGCAGGGTACTCCAGCCACCACAACGGGACGTATCCGGGTCGCGCCCGGGCGGCGACTTGCACTGGCGATGCCTGTCTCGCTATCATATGCGGCTCGCCCGGACTTGCCGGGCAGTTCACCCGAACCGAGATCCCGCATGCCCGCCGTTAAAGTCCGCGAAAACGAGCCATTCGAGTTTGCCCTGCGTCGCTTCAAGCGCACCTGCGAAAAGGCCGGCGTCCTCGCCGAGACCCGCAAGCGCGAGTACTACGAAAAGCCGACCCAGGAGCGCAAGCGCAAGGCCGCAGCCGCCGTCAAGCGCCAGTCCCGTCGCGTCGCCCGCGATGTGACCAAGCGTCAGCGCCTGTACTGATCGCCTGGTCGAATGGATCCGATCCGGCGCTGTGAAGGCGCTGTTGATCAGAATCCGTTCGACCCAGTTACCCTGACCCCGTCGGCAACGCCGCGGTCCGGGCCTCAAGCAGCAAGCCGGCCGCGCCACGATGCGCCGCCGGCTTTTTGTGTTCGCCGATTTCCCGCCGAGAACCCGCCATGCCCCTGAAACAACAGCTTACCGACGACATGAAGACCGCGATGAAGAGCGGTGCCAAGCACGATCTGGGCGTGATCCGCCTGATGCTGGCGGCGATCAAGCAAAAGGAAGTCGACGAGCGCATCGAACTGGACGACGCCCAGGTGCTGGCGATCCTGGACAAGATGGTCAAGCAGCGGCGCGACTCGGTCAGCCAGTTCGAAGCGGCCGCGCGCGAGGACCTGGCCGTGATCGAGCGCGAGGAGATCCTGGTGATCGAGCGCTACCTGCCGGCCAAGCTGGACGAAGCGGCGATCAGCGCCGCCATCGACGCGGCCGTCAGCGAAACCGGTGCGACCGGGCCGGCCGACATCGGCAAGCTGATGGGCGTGCTGAAGCCCAAACTCGCCGGCCAGGCCGACATGGGCCTGGTGTCGAAGCTGGTGAAGCAGCGCCTGAGCGCGTAAGCGCGTCTTGCGGCAACCGACCACCAAGCCATGACGGACCGTCATATGCGCATCCGCGAGCTCACCGAGCGACTCCAGCAAAGCTGGCCGGCGAAGTTTGTCCAGCGGTTCATCGCCTACGACATCCTCGCCCTCGCCGCGGCGCTGTCGTTCTACACGCTGCTCTCGCTGGCGCCGCTGGTGGTGATGCTGCTGTGGCTGACGACCTCGCTGTACCCCGCCGCGCAGGGCGAGTTCTTCCATCAGATCGGCCTGCTTGTCGGCCCGCAGGTCGAGCAGACCGCGCGCCTGATCGTCGCCAATGCGGAGGAGCGGCCCGGCACCGGCTCGCTGGCGGCGAGCCTGGGCGCGATCGCGCTGCTGGTGGGTGCATCGATGGTGTTCGGCCAGCTGCAGGTGGCGCTGAACCGGGTCTTCCGCAGCGATGCGGCGCGACTGGGCGGCATGCTGGCCTGGCTGCGCAAGCGCCTGCTGTCCTTCGGCATGGCGCTGGGGGTGGGCTTCCTGCTGGTGGTCTCGATGGCCGCGCAGGCGGCGCTGGCGATCATGCTGCGCTGGTTGCCCGACCTGATGCCGGTGCTGGCGGAACTGGTGTCGTTCCTGCTCTATACGGTCGTGTTCTCGCTGATCTACCGCCTGCTGCCGGACCGCCCGGTCAGCCGGCGACGGGCGCTCCTGGGCGGCGCGATGACCTCGGCGCTGTTCATGGTCGGGCGCTGGGCGATCGGCCTGTACCTGGGCCAGTCCACGCTGGGCAACGCCTACGGCCCGGCCGGCGGCCTGGTGGTGATGCTGGTCTGGCTGTACTACTGCGCGGTGGTGTTCCTGGTCGGCGCGCTGATCACCGCGATGCTGGATGAACACGCGCGGGTAAAGCGCCGACTGGCCGACGAGCACGCAGCCGGCGACGCCGCCGAGGCGACCGCCGCGGCGGATCCGGCGGCGACCAACCACGCCCCCACTGCCTGAGCCCAGCCGGCGCGCACCGGTACGGCGTCGGTGGCATCCTAACGTCCCCTTCCTGACGAGACGGATGTCCGACGGACACGCCGGACACCCCTGTATGGCCCGTATTCCCGACGCCTTCATTGACGACCTGCTCGCCCGCTCCGACCTGGTCGAGGTGATCGGCGCGCGGGTGCCGTTGAAGCGCCAGGGCAAGGAATACTCCGCCTGTTGCCCGTTCCACGACGAGCGCACGCCCAGTTTCACCGTGTCCCCGGCCAAGCAGTTCTATTACTGCTTCGGCTGCCAGGCCAGCGGCACCGCGATCAGCTTCCTGATGAACTACGACCGGCTCGAGTTCCTCGACGCGGTCGACGAGCTGGCCCGCCACGCCGGCATGGAAGTCCCGCGCGACACCCTGCAGCGCAACGCCAGCCCCGACGGGCAGGCCCTGTTCGACGCCATGAGCGCGGCGGCGACTTTCTTCCAGCGCCAGCTGGTCCACAGCACACGGGCGCAGGCCTACCTGGACGGACGCGGCGTCGATGCCGGCATCCGCGAGCGCTTCGGGATCGGCTACGCGCCCGACAGTTTCACCGCGCTGCGCGACGCGCTGGGCACCGATCCGCGCCGGCTGGCATTGCTGGAACGCGGCGGGCTGTTCTCCAGCAACGACAGCGGACGCAGCTACGACAAGTTCCGCGACCGGGTGATCTTCCCGATCCACGACCGCCGCGGCCGCGCGATCGCCTTCGGCGGCCGGGTGCTGGATGCCCAGGACAACCCGAAGTACCTCAATTCCCCGGAAACCGAGCTGTTCCACAAGGGCCGCGAGCTGTACGGCCTGTGGCAGGTGCGCCAAGCGCACAACAAGATCCCGCGGCTGATCGTGGTCGAGGGCTACATGGATGTCGTTGCGCTGTTCCAGCACGGCGTGGACACCGCGGTGGCGACCCTGGGCACCGCCACCACGCCCGATCACGCCGAACTGCTGTTCCGCAACGCTCCGGACGTCTTCTTCTGTTTCGACGGCGACCGCGCCGGCCGCGCCGCGGCGTGGAAGGCGGTCGAATCGATCCTGCCGCGGATGAAGGACGGCCGCCAGGCGTTCTTCCTGTTCCTGCCCGACGGCGAGGACCCCGACAGCATCGTGCGCGCCGAAGGCGCCGCCGGGTTCGACAAGCGCCTGGCCGCGGCCACCCCGCTGTCGCAGTTCCTGTTTGATTCGCTGTCGGTCGACGCCAACCTGACCACGCTGGAGGGCAAAGGCCGGCTGGCCGAGCGCGCCAAACCGCTGCTGGCGCAGATCCCCGACGGCGCCTTCGCCGACCTGATGCAGCAGCGCCTGACCGCGTTGACCGGGGTAGGCGCACGCGAGCCGGCATCTGCGCCGCGACCGGCCGCGCTGCGCAGCCGCAACAGCCATGGCGTGGCGGCACCGCGTCGCAGCCTGGTGCGCACGGCGATCATGCTGTTGCTGCACCAGCCAGCGCTGGCGATGGAACTCGAGCCGCCCTTCCCGTTTGCCAGCCTGCAGCAGCCCGGCGTGGACCTGCTGCTGGACGTGCTGGGGGTGATCTTCGAACGGCCCGACATCACCACCGGCGCTCTGGTCGCCCACTTCGAAGGCCGCGAGGAGCACGCGGCGCTGCAGAAGCTGGCGGCAACCACGGTGCCCGGCGACGACACCGCGCCGCGAACGATCCTGCTTGACACCATCGCCCAGCTCGACCGGCAGAGCCGGCACCAGCGCCTGACCGAACTGCAGGGCCGGCTGGCAACCCTCAGTGATGAGGACAAGGCCGAGCTGCGCGCGCTGCTGAGCACCCGTTTCGACTAGCGGCGACAGCTCTGCGGGCAGCCGCACTCCGACCACCGGGCTTCCAGGGCCTTCAACCGACCGGGACGAACTCCAGCGGCGAGCCGGGCTGCAGGAACGGCAGCAGCCAGTGGTCCAGCAGCAGGAACGCGAACAGCGCCATCAGGTAGACGATGGAGAACCCAAACACCTTCATCGCGTACAGCTCGTCGGGCGGGTCCATCAGGCGCCAGGCGTAATACAGGAACGCCGCGCCCAGCACCGCCGCGCCGCCCAGGTAGAGATCGCCGCTCATGCCGATGATCCGCGGCAGCATCGTCACCAGCACCAGCAACACGGTGTAGAACAGGATCTGCCAGCGCGTGTATTCCACCCCGTGGGTGACCGGCAGCATCGGCACCAGCGCCTTGGCATAATCGGCGCGACGGAAGATCGCCAGCGCCCAGAAATGCGGCGGCGTCCACACGAAGATGATCAGCACCAGCAGCAGCGCATGCGCCCAGTCCCACGGGTTCTGCATGCCGGTCACGGCCGACCAGCCCAGCAGCGGCGGCGCCGCGCCGGCAAGCCCGCCGATGACGATATTCTGCGGCGTGGCGTGCTTGAGGTAGACGGTGTAGATCACCGCGTAGCCGATCATCGAGGCAAAGGTCAGCACCGCGGTGAGGACGTTCACCCACACCAGCAGGATCAGCATCGACAGCCCGGCCAGCGCCAGCGCGAACACCAGCGCCTGCCGCGGGGTGACCTGGCCGACCACGATCGGCCGCCACGAGGTGCGCGCCATCTCCGCATCGATGCGCGCATCCAGCAACTGGTTGATGGTCGCCGCCGAGGCCGCCGCCAGCCAGATGCCGAGAAAGCCCAGCACCGATTCCTTCAGCGGCGGCAATCCGGGCACGGCCAGGAACATGCCGATCGCGGCGGTGAAGATGATCAGCGCAACCACCCGCGGCTTGGTCAGCGACCAGTACTCCCGACACAGCGTCGCAAACGTACGCTCCATCACGCGTCCGGAGCGCGAATCCGCGCCAGCAGGGAGACGAGGACAAACAACAGCAGCACCGCGCCGGCGTTGTGCAACACCGCGGTCCACAGCGGCAGCGCCAGCTTCACGTTGGCGATGCCGAGGCTGGCCTGCGCGATGATCGCCAGCCCCAGCAGGCTGGCCCATCCGCGCATCCCCGGCCGCCGTGCGAGGCGCCACGCCAGCCACAGCAGGTAGGCGGCCAGCACCACGGCCATCAGGCGGTGGGCCATCTGGATCGCGATGCGGCTGGCGCCATCCAGCACCCCGCCCTCGTAGTCCACGCCGATGCCGCGCCAGAGCACGAAGCCTTCGCGGAAATCGGTCGGCGGCCACCAGCGGCCCACGCAGGTCGGGAAGTCGACGCCGCACGCGAGCGCGGCATAGTTGGCGCTGGTCCAGCCCCCCAGCGCGATCTGCACGGTGAGCAGCGCCAGCCCGGCCATCAGCCAGCGGCGCAGCTTCAGCGCATCGGCCAGCTGGATCGGCAGGTCGGTGGCGCGCCACGCCATCCACAGCAGCAGCGAGAACGTCAGCAGTCCGCCCAGCAGATGGCCCATCACCACCAGCGGCTTCAACAGCCAGGTGACCGTCCACATGCCCAGCAACGCCTGGAACACGATCACCGCAAGGGTGACGACCGCGACCCGCGCCAGGTCCAGATTGCTCCAGCGCAGCGCGGCAAACAGCAGCACCGCCTCGCCGGCCACGGCAAGCGCGGCGGCGGGAGGATGCAGACCGCGCATGTACAGCGGGATCGCGATGGCCACCATCAGCGAGGCGGCGATGATCTGCGCCATCCCGTATTGGCGTCGGCGGGCGGCCAGCAGCGCCAAGGCCAGGGTCAGCACACCGAGCGCGCCGGCGATCATGCGGTGGAACTGCTCGCGCCAGGCCTTGTGCACCTCGACCGGGCGGATCGCAAGCGCCGCGTGGCCGTCGCCCTGGTCCACCGTGGTGGGCCACGCCGCACGTCCATAGCAGGTGGGCCAGTCCGGGCAGCTCAGGCCGGCATCGGACAGGCGCACGAACGCACCGAACACGATCACCCCAACCGCCAGCAGCACCGCCATCCACGCAAGGCGGTGGAAGTTGCGGGCGGGGCGGACCATGGCGGCGCGGGCGGAGGGAAGCTCGGGGAGGGCGGCGGTCATGCGGGTCTCATGCGGTGGCGCGGGCTGGAAGGTGTCGCGGACAGTATCGCGATCACATCAACTTCAACAGTTTGGCCAGATCGGCGCGCAGTCCGCCGGGGTCGAATCCGGGCGCGTAGCGCAGCACCACGAACCCGTTGGGATCGATCACGTAGACCGGGACGCCGGCCGGGTCGTCCAGGCCAGCGATGCGCTCGCGCCATTGGCCGGCACCGCGGACCACCTGCAGCGTCCGCGGCACCTGCGCATCCCCGGGCGGCAGGCAGGCGGCGCCGTCGCAGACCCACAGGATGTGGACCCGGTCGGCGTCCTTGCCGAACAGGCGCCAGACCGTATCCAGATCGTGCGCGAGCCGCTCGCATTCGCTGCCACAGTCGTCGGGCGGGGCAAGCATGATCCGCCACGTGCGCTCGCCGGGATTCCACGGATACGCGCCGCCCGAGGCCGTCTGCGGCACCAGCTCGCGCAGGTCGGTCGGCGGCTGCAACAACTCGCCGTGGTTCTTGCGGCCTTCGGGCTGCCAGCCGGAAAACCGCAGGGCGCCGGCAATCAGCATGCTGCCGAAGAACAGCACGCCGATCGCGACCAGCATCGCGCGGTTGCGGTTGCGTGCGCGCACATCCACCGGCGGCGGGGGCTCAGGATTACTCATCAGTGGTGTCCATGTTCGGCAGGCGCCTGCGGCGCCGGGGGGTGCGGAAAGTGAGGATCAACGCGGTGGCCAGCACCGCCAGCGCGAGGCCGAACCATTGCAGCGCATAGCCGCGGTGCTTGGCCGGTGGCAGGGTGTTGGGCAGCAGGGCGAGGTCGCGTTCGTATCCCAGCGGCGAGGCCGGGTCCAGCCGCAGCACCCGCGGCGCCAGCGGCGTTCCGGCGGCGTCGCTGATCGCCGCGAGGTCCACGCGCAGCATCAGCCAGCCCTCGGCCTGCTCGGCCATGCCGGCGCCCAGCGCTATGCCGCCCGACGGCGGCGGCGAGAGCAGCCCTTCGATGGTGAGGTGGCCCGCCGGGCGCTCCACCGAGGGCATCGTCCGGTCGCCCGGCAGGGGCAGCCAGCCCAGGTCGACCAGCAATGGCATTCCGTGGTCCGGCCGGAAGATACGGTAGGCCTGGACCCCGACGCGCCCCTCGCGCTGCTGGTTGTCGAGCAGCCATTGCGGGCCCGCAGCGAACTCGCCGCTGCCGCGCGCCCACTGGTAGCCGTCCCGCGAGTGCGAATCGGCGGCAGTATCCAGTCCCAGCGGCTGGCGCGACGCCAGCACCTGCGCGGCCTGGTCGAGCATCGCCTGTTTTTCCACCGCCCGCTGCAGCTGCCACACCCCCAGCCGCGCAAAGCCGGCGATGACCGCCAGGGCGAGCAACCAGCCCACGATAAGCTGCGACCTGCGACTCATGTCATGTCCACGCCACGCTGCGATAATGTCGACCCGCAGGCCGAAGGCCGGACTGGGCGCATCGGCGCTGGAGCATATTGATGAAGACCCTGGTGATCGTCGGCTTCCTGATCCTGATTCTCTGGAACCTGGGCGCCGGCCTGTATTACATGTTGGTCGACAAGGGCGAGAGCAAGCGCACCGTCAACGCCCTGACCCGCCGCGTCGCCCTGTCGATCGCGATGATCCTGGTGGTGGTCATCGCCGCCAAGATGGGCTGGATCCAGTTTCACGGCGTCAACGGCTGAGCGTCCGGCTCGGGAGAGACCGCGCGCCGGGACGGTAGCCACGATCGTTGCGGCCGACGGCCGCGGTTCCAACCGTCGGCTTAACGGGCGCGCCAAGTGATGACGGCGGATGACGCCTGCGCGTGCAGCGCTGCCCTCGGGGCGGCAGCGGCGCGTCGTTCCGATGCGTGTCGCGGACGCCTCGCCTACAGCACGTAGACGAAGATGAAGAGCATCAGCCACACCACGTCCACGAAGTGCCAGTACCAGGCGACGGCCTCGAAGCCGAAGTGGTCGTCCTTGCTGAAATGGCCCTTCAGGCAACGGAACCAGATCACCGCCAGCATGATCGTGCCCAGGGTCACGTGGGCGCCGTGGAAGCCGGTCAGCAGGTAGAAGGTCGAACCGTAGATGCCCGAGCCCATGGTCAGGTTGAGCTCGGAGTAGGCGTGGATGTACTCCTCGGCCTGGAAGAACAGGAACGTGCAACCCAGCAGCACGGTCAGCCCCAGGCCGACCAGCAGCGCGGTGCGGCGGCCGGCCTTCAGCGCGTGGTGGGCGGCGGTGATGGTCACCCCCGAGGTCAGCAGGATCAGGGTGTTGACCAGCGGCAGTCCCCACGCCGGCACGGTCTGGTAGGTACCGCCGATGGCGGCCGGCCCGTTGCTCGGCCACGCCGCGCTGAACCCGTCCCACAGCAGCGCGTTGGTCATCATCCCATCGCCCGCGCCGCCCAGCCACTGCAGCGACAACTGCCGGGCGTAGAACAACGCGCCAAAAAAAGCGCCGAAGAACATCACCTCCGAGAAGATGAACCAGATCATCCCCATCCGGAATGAGACATCGACCTGACGGTTGTACTTGCCGCTGACGGACTCGCGGATCACATCGCCGAACCAGCCGAAGAACACCGCGATCATCAGCACCACGCCGACGATGAACGTCCAGCGGCCCCAGCTGGTCTGGTTCAACCAGGCGCCAGCGCCGGTCATCATCACGAACAGGGCGATGGACCCCAGGATCGGCCAGCGGCTGTGGTGCGGGACGAAATAGGCTTCTGGTGCTTGGACTTGGGCTTGGGCCATGGCGGCGGTTCCGTTATGCAATGGGTGCGATGGTGCAATCAGGGCGCGGACACCGGCACGGGTGCCGGGTGGTCCGCAGACGCCTGCTGGGCGGTGAGCGAGTCGTTCTTGAAGAAGGTGTAGGACAAGGTGAGCGTCTTGATGTCCTTGGGCAGGCCGGGGTCGACGATGAAGCGCACCGGCATGTCGCGCGACTCGCCGGCCGCCATGGTCTGGGCGGTGAAGCAGAAACACTCGGTCTTGCTGAAGTAGCCCGACGCCCGCGCCGGCGCCACCGAGGGCACCGCGCTGCCGACGATGGTGCGGTCGCTCTTGTTGTGGGCGAAGTAGGTCGTCTCGTACTGCTGGCCCGGACGCACCTGCATGCTCGCCTCGCCGGGCTTGAACGCCCACGGCAGCTTGGAGTTCACGCCGCCGTCGAACTGCACGGTGATCATCCGGTCCTCATCCACCACGCCCGGCCGGCGCGCGTCGCTGGCGGTGTTGTCGATGCGGATGCCGAAGACCTTCTGGCAGGCGATGCGGTACAGCGGCACCAGGCTGAAGCTGAAGGCGAAGGCGATCGCAGCGGCCACCAGCATCTTCGCCAGCCCGGTCGTGGCCCGGCGCGGGGCCGGGCTTGGATCCTGCCCGCTCATCGGCCGATCACTCCGCTGAGGATGAAACCGACGTAGATCACGACCGCCACCAACCAGATCCACAATGCGGTGCGCACGGCCGCCTTGCGGCGGCTCGCGAGCAGGTCATCGGGCAATTGGGGACGTTGGTCGGTCATTTTCCGGGCGAATCAGTGGGTGACATCGCCGTGGGCGAGGTCGCCGTCGCGGATCACCGGCGGCAGCGTGAAGGTGTGGTGCGGCGCCGGGCTGGGTACCGTCCACTCCAGACCACGCGCGCCTTCCCAGGAACGCATGGCCGCCCTGGCACCGTACTTCTTGGAATGCAGCAGGATGGCGAACATCAGGAACGGCGTGACGAACATGCCGAACGCGCCGATCGAGCTGACCAGGTTCCAGTCCGCGAACACGACGTTGTAGTCGGGGATGCGGCGCGGCATGCCGGCCAGGCCGAGGAAGTGCTGCGGGAAGAACAGCAGGTTGACGAACACCATCGTCCACCAGAAATGGATCTTGCCCCAGGTCTCGTTGTACATGCGGCCGGTCCACTTGGGCCACCAGTAGTACACCGCCGCGATCAGCGCCAGCACCGAGCCGGTCACCAGCACGTAGTGGAAGTGGGCGACCACGAAATAGGTGTCGTGGTACTGGAAGTCCGCGGGCACGATCGCCAGCATCAGGCCGGAGAAACCGCCGATGGTGAACAGGATCACGAACGCGACGGCGAACAGCATCGGCGTCTCGAAGGTGATCGAGCCGCGCCACATGGTAGTGACCCAGTTGAAGATCTTCACCCCGGTGGGGATGGAGATCAGCATAGTGGCGTACATGAAGAACAGCTCGCCGCCCAGCGGCATGCCAGCGGTGAACATGTGGTGCGCCCAGACGATAAACGACAGGAACGCGATCGCCGCGGTCGCGTAGACCATGGCCTGGTAGCCGAACAGCGGCTTGCGGCTGAAGGTCGGAATGATCTCGGAGACAATGCCGAACGCCGGCAGGATCATGATGTAGACCTCCGGGTGCCCAAAGAACCAGAAGATGTGCTGGTACATCACCGGATCACCGCCGCCGGCGGCGTTGAAGAAGGATGTCGCGAAGAACTTGTCGGTCAGCAGCATCGTGACCGCGCCGGCCAGCACCGGCATCACCGCGATCAGCAGGAACGCGGTGATCAGCCAGGTCCAGGTGAAGATCGGCATCTTCAGCAGGTCCATGCCCGGCGCGCGCATGTTGAGCACGGTGGCGATCACGTTGATCGCACCCATGATCGAGCTGACGCCCATCATGTGGATGGCGAAGATCTGGAAGGCCACGTTGGAGCCGCCCTGCAACGACAGCGGCGGGTACATGGTCCAGCCACCGCCCATCGCGCCGCCCGGCAGGAACAGGGTCATCAGCAGCATCGCGAAGGCGAACGGCAGGATCCAGAACGACCAGTTGTTCATGCGCGGCAGGGCCATGTCCGGCGCACCGATCTGCAGCGGGATCATCCAGTTGGCCAGGCCGACAAAGGCCGGCATCACGCCGCCGAAGATCATCACCAGCGCGTGCAGCGACGTCATCTGGTTGAAGAATTCCGGGTCGACGAACTGCAGGCCGGGCTGCGCCAGTTCGCTGCGAATGACCACAGAGAAAGCGCCGCCGATGATGAACATCACGAAGCTGAAAAGCAGGTACAGCGTGCCGATGTCCTTGTGGTTGGTGGACAGCAGCCAGCGTTCGACGAAACCCTGCTTGTGGGCGTGGTCGTCATGCGTATCGGTGACGGGGTGCGTGGCAGCCATGGCCTACCTCTGGGATTCGTTGGGTGCAAACGCCGGCATGGCGATCAGCGGGCGACCGCGACAGCAGCCGCGGGGTCGGTTTGGGTGGTGGATTCAGTGCTGGGCCGGGCGCTCTGCGGGACCGCGGTCGCGACATCCGCGCCGGCCTTCCTGGCGGCCAGCCACTGCTGGAACTCTTCCTTGGGCACCGCGCGCACCACGATCGGCATGAAGCCGTGGTCCTTGCCGCACAGCTCCGCGCACTGGCCGCGGTAGATGCCCGGGGTGTCGATGTCGGCCCAGGCTTCGTTGATGATTCCCGGCACGGCGTCCTGCTTCCAGCCCAGCGCCGGCACCCACCAGGAGTGGATGACATCGTCGGCGGTGATCACGAAGCGGACCTTGGTGTCGACCGGCAGCACCAGCTCGTTGTCGACTTCCAGCAGGTAGGTCGGGTGCTCGTCATGGCCGGGCACGATGCCGCTCTGGCGGATGCGGTCGTGCTCGCGGTCCAGCCGGCTGACGAAGCTGACGTCCTCGCCCAGGTACTCGTATTCCCACATCCACTGGTAACCGGTCACCTTGACCGTCATCTCCGAATCGCGGTGGTCGTACATCTTCACCAGCTTGGTGGTCGCCGGCGCGGCCATCGCCACCAGCAGGATCACCGGAATCAGGGTCCAGACGATCTCCAGGCGGGTGTTGTGGACGAACTTGGTGTCGGCGACCGCCCCGCGCGACTTGCGGAAGCGGAACATCGCGATGCCCATGGCAATGAACACCGCCACGCCGATGCCCAGGCAGATCCACAGGGCCAGCATGTGCGCGTCATAGGCGTTGTTGGACAGCGGCGTGACGCCGCGGCCCATGTTGAGCTGCCAGCGCACGGGGTCCGCGCTCTGGGCGAACGCCAACATCGGAGTCGCCATTGCGGCGAGCGCCATGGCGGTTTACGTGAAACGACCGGCTTTCATCAATTCGAGCCCCAAGATCCGCTTGTTAGTCAGGTGGTGATGCTGTTCCGCTCCGCGGGTAGCCACTGCGAGGTCCGCGCCGGAGTGCCGCGGGTGGTCGAAGGGTGCCGGCGAGCCCGCCCGGGGCCCGTCACGTCGATGCAGACGCTACGGATAGTCCGCAGAAGGGTATCCCCGTGGATGGATCGCGGCAAGCGATCCCCTGCCAGAGTCACGCCGCAGTGTCCTTGATCCGGATCATCGCCGGCGAGCCGTCTGCCCGCTGAACGCGCGTCGACGCCCAGCTGAACCGCCCGTGGCCGGTGTCGCCCGGACGGCCTGAAAGCCCCACTGTGCAAGGCATCGGGCAGGGTTTGCCCCTAGACTATGCCCCTGCCATTTCCTGGCGGCTTTCCGTCGCCCTGCCTGAGCGGTATCGATGACCATCCCATCTCCTTTTCCCGGCCTGTCGACGCCGCCTGTGCCGTTGATCAGTCCCGAGTTGCCCCCCGCCGGTTCCGGTTCCCGCGCCGCGCTGGCCGCCGCGTGGTCGCGCGACGAGGCCAGCCACGTGCGCCAGTTGGCCGAGCAGGCCACCCTGCCGCCGGCCGAACAGGCCGCGGTGCAGGCGATGGCCGCCGACCTGGTCCGTCGCGTGCGCGCGCGCGCATCCGAGCAGGGCGCCATCGAGGCCTTCATGCGCCAGTACGACCTGGGCAGCGAGGAAGGCGTGCTGCTGATGTGCGTGGCCGAGGCCCTGCTGCGCATTCCCGATCCGATCACCACCGACAAGCTGATCCGCGACAAGCTCGGCGATGCGGACTGGAAGCGCCACGTCGGCCAGTCCGATTCGGTGCTGGTCAACGCATCGACCTGGGGACTGATGCTGACCGGGCGGCTGGTCGACCTCGCCGATGGCACCAAGCGCGACGTGCACGGCGCGTTCTCGCGGCTGGTGGGCCGGCTCGGCGAGCCGGTGATCCGCCTGGCCGTGCGCCAGGCGATGCGGATCATGGGCCACCAGTTCGTCATGGGCCGCACCATCGGCGAGGCCCTGGCGCGGGCAAAGAAGGGCGACAACGCCCACTACCGCTACTCCTACGACATGCTCGGCGAAGCCGCGCTGACCGCCGCCGACGCGGCGCGCTACCTGCAGTCCTACCGTGACGCGATCACGGCCATCGGCAGCAGCGCCAGCTACGTCGGCAGCGACGTGTTCGCCACGCCCAGCATCTCGGTCAAGTTGTCGGCGCTGCATCCGCGCTACCAGCACGCCCAGCGCAGGCGCGTGCTCACCGAGCTGACCCCGCGGGTGCTCGAGCTGGCCCAGCTGGCGCGGCGCCATGGCATCGGCTTCACCGTCGACGCCGAGGAAGCCGACCGCCTGGAGCTGTCGCTGGACGTGTTTGCCGCCGCCTATACCGACGCTTCCCTGGAGGGCTGGAACGGTTGCGGGCTGGCGATCCAGGCGTACCAGAAGCGCGCGCCGGAAGTGATCGACTTCATCGCCGACCTGGCCCGCCGCACCGGCCGCCGGATCCCGGTCCGGCTGGTCAAGGGCGCCTACTGGGACAGCGAGATCAAGCGTGCCCAGGTCGATGGCTACCCCGGCTATCCGGTGTTCACCCGCAAGCCCAACACCGACGTGTCCTATCTGGCCAACGCACGGCGCATGCTGGCGGCGGCCGATGCGATCTACCCGATGTTCGCCACCCACAACGCGCAGACCATCGCCGCCGTGCACGCAATGGCCAACCGCGACGGCCAGCGCGTCGAGTTCGAGTTCCAGAAGCTGCACGGCATGGGCGATGACCTGTATGCCGAGGTGATCCCCGCCGACCGCCTGGACGTGCCCTGCCGGGTCTACGCGCCGGTCGGCAGCCACGAGGACCTGCTGCCCTATCTGGTCCGCCGGCTGCTGGAGAACGGCGCCAACTCCAGCTTCGTCAACAGCATCACCGACGAGAGCGTGCCCGTTGCCGACCTGGTGCGCGATCCGCTGCAGGCGGTGGCCGCGTTCGACAGCATCCCCCACCCGCGCATCCCGCTGCCGGTGGATGTCTTCCGTAGTTACGCCGATTCACTGAAGTATTGCGACAGGAGCAATTCGATGGGCGTCAATCTTGCCGACGATGACCGGCTGCGCGAGCTGGCCGAGCAGGTCAACCACGCCGCGGCCCAGGAATGGCGCGCCGCGCCGCTGGTGCCGGGCGCCACCCCGTCGGGCGACACCCGCGCGGTGACCAATCCGGCCGATCGCCGGCAGGTGGTCGGCCACTGGCTGCCGGCGAGCACCGAGGTGGTCGAGAAAGCGCTCAGCAACGCGGTGGCCGCGTTCCCCAAGTGGAACCTGACCCCGGCGGCGGACCGCGCGGCGATCCTGGAGCGCGCCGCCGACATGCTGGAGTCGCGCATGGGCGAGTTCATCGCGATGTGCACGCGCGAGGCGGGCAAGTCGATTGCCGACGGCGTCGGTGAGGTCCGCGAGGCGGTCGACTTCCTGCGCTATTACGCCAGCCAGGCGCGGATCATGTTCGAGCCCGAGCCGCTGCCCGGTCCCACCGGCGAGTCCAACACCCTGGAGATCGGCGGGCGCGGCGTGTTCGTCTGCATCAGCCCGTGGAACTTCCCGCTGGCGATCTACCTGGGCCAGGCGGCCGCTGCACTGGCCTCGGGCAACACCGTGATCGCCAAGCCGGCCGAGCAGACCAACCTGATCGGCTATGCCGCCACGCGCCTGATGCACGAAGCCGGCATTCCGGAGGAGGTGCTGCAGTTCGTGCCCGGCGAGGGCGCCACCGTGGGCGCGGCATTGACCGGGGACCGCCGCATCGCCGGCGTCGCCTTCACCGGATCCAACGAGACCGCCAACGCGATCAACCGCGCGCTGGCCGCACGCGACGGCGCGATCGGCACCCTGATCGCCGAGACCGGCGGCCAGAACGCGCTGATCGCCGACTCCTCCGCGTTGCCCGAGCAGCTGGTGCAGGACGCGATGAACTCGGCCTTCACCTCGGCGGGCCAGCGCTGCTCGGCGGCGCGGGTGTTGTTCGTGCAGGAGGACATCGCCGACAAGGTGGTGACGATGCTCGCCGGCGCGATGGCCGAGCTGAAAGTCGGCGACCCCGGCCTGCTGTCCACCGACGTGGGCCCGGTGATCGACAACGACGCGCTGGAGATGCTGCAGAAACACGCCGACCGCATGGACCGCGAAGCCACCCCGATCGCGGTGGTGCAGCTGGACGAGGACACCGCGCACGGCACGTTCTTCGCGCCGCGCGCCTACGAGCTGCGCTCGCTCGACCAGTTGAAGAAGGAAGTGTTCGGGCCGGTGCTGCACGTGCTGCGCTGGAAGGCCGACGACCTGGACGGGGTGATCGACGCGATCAACTCCACCGGCTACGGCCTGACGCTGGGCGTGCACTCGCGCATCGATGCCACGGTGGACCGGATCGCGGCGCGCGCGCGCGTTGGCAACTGCTACGTCAATCGCAACCAGATCGGTGCGGTGGTCGGCGTGCAGCCCTTCGGCGGGCAGGGACTGTCGGGCACCGGCCCCAAGGCCGGCGGACCGCAGTACATGACCCGCTTCACCACCGAGAAGACCGTCACCATCAACACCACGGCGTCCGGTGGCAACGCCTCGCTGCTGACGCTGGGCGACTGACCCTGAGCGGTTGATCCTGCATGGATGATCCACTCCCCCCCTGCCCTTGCCGCATTGCATCCGTGCATGCGACGGGGGCGCCGCGGGGATGCATCGGCGTCACAGCCACCTGTGCGATAAAAGTGCGGCGCAGCCACTGCGCCAGCACCAGGTGACCCATGCCCGACGAGATCGACAAGGACGCGCGCAAGCGCGACGACGAGGCGGCCGAGGCGCGTGACGAAGCCGAGGTCGAGGAAACCCTGAAGGAGGAATCCGACAGCGGATTCTCGCTCTCGGACGAGGAGCGGCGCGACGTCGAGGAGCGCGGTGCGCCGCGCGCGGCGCTGTTGCACGAGATCATCCGCCGCGCCGGCCAAGAGGAGCTCAAGCGCAACATCGCCACGCTGGCCTGGTCGGCGTTTGCGGCCGGGCTGACGATGGGGTTCTCCTTCCTCGCCCGCGGCGTGCTGCACCGGCACATGGAGGGGTTGCCCGGCGCGTTCCTGATCGACTCGATGGGCTACACCTTCGGCTTCCTGGCGGTGATCGTGGCCCGCCAGCAGCTGTTCACCGAGAACGTGCTCACCGCCGTGCTGCCGCTGATGACCAAGCCCAGCGCGCACAATTTCGGTCGCCTGCTGCGCCTGTGGTCGGTGGTGCTGGCGGGCAACCTGGTCGGGGCGACCGTGTTTGCCTTCGGCCTGCTGCATATGCAGCAGTTCGATGCCGCCGGGCAGGCGGCCTTCGTCGCGATCGGGCACGAGCTGATGGAGAACAGTGCGCTGGAGATGTTCACCAAGGGCATCTTGGCCGGCTGGATCATCGCGATGATGGTCTGGATGATGGAGGCCACCGAGCGCGCACGCGTGGCAATTATCCTGATCTGCACCTACCTGATCGCGATAGGCGGATTCACCCATATCGTGGTCGGTTCGGCGGAGGCGATGTACATGGTGTTCGCCGGCGAGTCCTCGTTTGCCGACGCCGCGCTGCGCTTCGCCCTGCCCACCCTGGCCGGCAACGTCGTCGGCGGCAGCCTGATCTTCGCCCTGCTCAGCCACGCCCAGGTGCGCAGCGGCGGCGAGTGATCGGACGCGAGCAGGCGAGATGCGCCGGAGGGCCGCTGACCGGACGCCCGGTTGATCGCCCTGCCCGGCCGGACGCCTACACCAGTGCGCCGCCGCAGCTGGAGCCCTGTCCCGCCGTGCAGCCGTAGCAGTGTTGCGCTGTGGCGATCGCGCGGGTCACCGGACCGCCGAGCAGGTCGCGCAGGTGCGGCCGGGGTGCATCGGGGGCGGAGGGTTCGCGCGCGCCCAGCGGCAGGTGCAGCATCTGGTTGAAATCGCAGTCGTAGACATGGCCCAGGTAGTCGACGCTGATCAACGAGCGGCACATCACCCCGGCCAGGTTTTCCGTGCGGTGCGCCTGCTTCAGGGTCGCCATGTAGGGGGCGAACTCGCCCTTGGACACAAGCCACGAGCCGTAGCGCTGGATCGGCATGTTCGCCATCGTGTAGAGCCGGTTGAACACGATGCCGAAGTCGTCCTGCAGCAGGCGCCGGTAGTCGGCCTGCAGCTGCGCCTGCGGGGGCGGCAGGAACGCACCGTTGGGGTTGTAGACGAGGTTCAGGACCAGCCCACTGCCGGGCTGCCCGTAGCCCAGCGTGTTGAGGGTCCGCAGCGCGCGGATGGAGGCCTCGAACACGCCTTTGCCGCGCTGCTCGGTGACATTCTGCTCGCTGTGACAGGGCAGCGAGGCGATCGCCTCCACGCTATGGCGGGCCAGGAATTCGCCCACCCAGTCGTAGCCAGGCTCTTCCATGATGGTCGGGTTGAGCCGGTCCATGACATGCAGGCCGGCATCGCGGGCCTGCTCGACCAGCCAGCGGAAGTGCGGATTCATCTCCGGCGAGCCGCCGGTCACGTCAAGCGTGCCCACACCGTGGCGGGCGGCCACCTGCAGCGCGAGCTCCATCGTCGGCCGGTCCATCAGCTCGGTCCGGCGCGGGCCGGCGGCGACGTGGCAATGGATGCAGCTGAGGTTGCACAGATAGCCCAGGTTGAGCTGCAGGGTCTGCAGCCGGCCACGCGTGATGCGCGGGAAATCGCTGTCGCGCAGCAGCGGCCAGGTGTCATGCATCGGGGGTTTCCTTGTCGGCGAAGCGAGCCGGCGCTGGTCCGGCCACCGGCGCGGCGCGGAAGGGCTGCAGCAGCAGCGCGGGCAGCCCGAGCCCGTCAGGCGTGCGCCATTGGCTCAGGCCGATCGGCATCTCGCGCTCCGGACGCAGCGGGCGTGGCGTGTAGCTGCCAAAGAGTCGATCCCAGGCCGACAGCAGGAAGCCGTAGTTGCTGTCGGTCTCATGGCGCAGCACCGAGTGGTGGGTGCGGTGCATCGAGGGGGTCACCACGGCCGCGCGCAGCCACGGCTCGACGCGCGGCGGGAACGCGAAGTCGGCGTGGGTGAACAGGCTGGCGGCCGCGAGCAGTATCTCGAACGCGACCACGCCCAGCGCCGGCGCGCCCAGCAGATAGACCAGGGTCAGCTTGATCCCCATCGAGAAGGCCATTTCCAGCGGGTGGAAGCGCACCCCCAGGGTGACGTCGAAGCCCAGGTCGGTGTGGTGCACGCGGTGCATCCGCCACAGGAGCGGGACGGTATGCAGCAATCGGTGCTGGGCGTAGATCGCGGCGTCCATCACCAGCACCGTGAGCCCGATCTCGAGCCACGCCGGCAACCCCAGCAGGCCGAACAAGCCGCCGCCGCGTGAGTGCACCGACATCGCCACCGCGACGGCCAGCACCGGAAAGACCAGCCGCAGCAGCCCGGTGTTGATGAGCATCAGGCCCAGGTTCGCCAGCTGCCGGCGCGCCGGGCGGGCGTCGCCGCGCGCGGGCCAGATGCGCTCGGCGATGGCCAGCGCGCCGAGCACGGCGACGAAGCTGCCCAGACGCAGGGCGGCTTCGTGCTGCATCACCCAGTCGCTCGGATTCATTGCGGCGCAGCCGGCACTGTGGAACGCAAGCTCGGGCGGCGCACGCGTGGGCGGGCGCGAATCGGCGCGTGCGCGGGCGTCATTGGCTCGCGTCCCTGTCCCGCATCGCAGGGGTGTCGTGCATCCATTGCGCCAGTGTGCGCTGCGCGGGGGTGGGCGCGGCCAGCGCGGCCAGCGCGTGTTGCACAGGCTTCAGGTCCCCGGCGCGATCGACGTCGGTGAGCGTTGCCAGCGTTTGCCAGGATCCGTACGGCCGCAAGGATTCGTGGAAACGGTTCGCGGTATCGGCCTGGCTGTAGCCGACCCGGGTCCAGGCCTGCAGCGGGACCACCGTGTTGCTGCCGAACAGCCAGAAGCCGCCGTCGCTGGCCGGGCCCAACGACAGTCGCGGCTCGGTCGCGCCGGCGACAGCCAACCAGCGCGTCGCCTCGCCGAGCAACGACGCCGTCAGTTGCGGGGCGTCCGCGCCGATCAGGAGCGCAAAACCGTGCCGCTCCACCAGCGCCGAATGCACGCGCGCCATGCGCGTTCCCAGATCGCCATCGCCCTGGGCCAGGGTCGGAAGGCCGGTCCACGCACTTTCTGCGCCGGCTTCAGCCACGGCCCAGTACACGGTCAGTCCAAATTGCTCGCGCGCCTGGGCGGCCACCGAGGCGACCGCCTCGGCTGCAAGCTCATACCACCGCTGCGCGTAGGCCGTTCCGGTGCCGGCGGCCAAGCGTGTCTTCAGCGCCGATCGTCCCGGCGTCTTGACGAAGATCGCCAGTGCACCGCTCACCGCGGCTGCTCCGTGCGCGAGAACCGCCACGCCTGGCGCAGGGTCTCGCCGACGTGCCGGATCGTGGTTGCGGCCCAGCCACGCGCAGCATAGCGACGGGCGCTGGTGTAGAGCGGCGCGCCGACGGCGACAACCGGCGCGCCGGCGCGACGCACGCGCCAGACCAGTTGATGGTCCTCGCCGCGGTTGGTCGCCGGATCGAACCCGCCGACCGCAGTGAACAGGCTTCGCGGCAGCACGAATCCCTGGTCGCCGAATGGCAGGCGCAGCACCCGGCTGCGCAGCCAGACGCCCACTGAGTTGAGTCGCATCAGCGCGGGTCCGTCGCCGAGAAAGCGCAGATCGAAGTAACCCAGCGCCGATCGACCTTCAGCGACAAAGCGCGCCAGCGCCGGCAGGGTTTCCGGCGCGAGCGCGGCATCGGCATGCAGGAACCACAGCCACTGCCCGTCTCCCGCCGCGGCGCCGGCGTTTTGTTGCAGCGACCGGCCCGCGGGTGAGTGCAATGCGTGCCAGCGCGGTCCGGCAGGCGCATCTACGGCTGCCACCGCAGACTGTTCCCGGCGCACGGGCCCCGCTTCGCATTCCACCACGACCACCTGCGCACCCGGCGGAAGCTGGGTGAGCTGCTCGCGCAGTCGCGGCGACAGGCTGTCGCCGGGACCCACCGGGACCACGACGGTCAGCCGGGCCAGCGGCGCGAGCACGGTGTCTGGCTCCATAACCGGACCCACGGCTCAGCACCGCCGCCAGGCGAAGTAGCGCTTTGCCCAGCGCAGCACACCGGCCGGCGCGTTGGCGCGCTTCCAGTTGCCGGCAACGTGCTTGTTGGCTTCGGCAAAAGTCGGATAGACGTGGATCGTCCCCAGCAGCTTGTTCAGGCCGATGCCGTGTTTCATGGCGAGCACGAATTCGGCCAGCATCTCGGAGGCATGCGCGCCCACAATCGTGGCACCCAGGATGCGGTCCCTGCCCGGCGCGGTGAGCACCTTGACGAAGCCGGCATCGGCGCCGTCGGCGATCGCCCGGTCCAGGCCGTCCAGTGCGTAGCGGGTGACCTCGACCGCAATCTCCTGATCGCGGGCCTCATCCTCGGACAGGCCCACGCGCGCCACTTCCGGATCGGTGAATGTGGCCCAAGGAATGACCCGGTAGTCGACCTTGAACGACCACCACGGCGCCAGCAGCGCGTTCACCGTCGCATACCAGGCTTGATGCGAGGCGACGTGGGTGAACTGATAGGGACCGGTGACATCGCCGCAGACCAGGATGTTGGGGAAATTGGTGCGCAGCATCGGGTCGGCATCGATGGTCTTGCGCTCGCTGAGGCGCACGCCCAGCTCCTCCAGTCCGAAGCCTTCCACGTTGGCGCTGCGGCCCAGCGCCACCAGCAGGGCGTCGTATTCGAAGACCACCTCGGCGCCGCCGTGGTCACACACCAGGCGTCCGCCCGCGCCGCTGCCCTCGACCCGCGACGCCTTGTGGCCGGTCGCCAGATGCACCCCGTCCCGCTGCAGTTGCCGCGCGACCGCCTCGGCGGCGTCGGCATCCTCGCGTCCCAGCAGGCGCGGCGCCATCTCCACCACGGTGACCGCGCTGCCGAAGCGCGCGAAGGCCTGCGCCAGCTCGCAACCGATCGGCCCGCCGCCGAGCACGAGCAGCCGTTTCGGCAGTTCGCGCAGGCCCCACAGCGTGTCACTGGTCAGGTAGTACGCGCCGTCCATCCCGGGAATCGGCGGCACCAGGGGACGTGCACCGGTGGCGATGATCAGGCTGCGCGCACTCAGGCGCTGCCCGTCGACCTCGACCTCCCACGGGCTCAGCACCCTCGCCGCGCCGGTGATGACCTCCACGCCGAGGCCGGTGTAACGCTCGACCGAATCGTGCGGGGCGATGCGCGCGATCACCTGCTGCACCCGCTCCATCGCGTCGGCGAAATCGAACTCCGCGGACATCCCGCGCACGCCGTAGCGCTGGCTGTCAGCTGCCTCTGCCAGCAGGCGCGCGGTGCGCAGCAGGGCCTTGGACGGTACGCAGCCGGTGTTCAGGCAGTCGCCGCCCATGGCGTCTTTTTCCACCAGCCCGACCCGCGCCTTCACCGTGGCGGCGATGTAGGCCGAGACCAGTCCCGCCGACCCCGCCCCGATCACCACCACGTTGTAGTCGAACCGCCGCGGCTTCCGGTAGCGGCGGTATACCCGGCGCGCCGCCAGCCACGCGGTGAATCCCTTGGCCAGCAGCGGCAGTGCACCCAGCAACACCAGCGCGAGCAGCAGGCCGGGGGAAAGCACGCCGGCCAGCGAATCAATCCGCGCCAGTTGGGTGCCGGCGTAGACGTACACCACGGTCGCCGGCAGCATGCCCAGCTGGCTGACCCAGTAGAACGTGCGCAGCGGCAGCGCGGTCAGGCCGGCCAGCAGGTTGACCAGGAAGAACGGGAATACCGGCACCAGGCGCAGGGTCATCAGGTAGCGCCAGCCGTCACGGGCGATGCCGACGTCGATCTTCTTCAGCCGCTCGCCGTAGCGCGCCCGCAGGCGCTCGCGCAGGGCAAACCGGGCCACCAGAAACGCCAGGCTGGCGCCGATACTGCTGGCAAAGGAGACCAGCACCGTGCCTTCCAGCAGCCCGAACAGCGCGCCCGCGGCAATGGTCAGCACGGCCGCGCCAGGCACGGATGTGGCCGCAACCGCGACATAGACCAGGAAGAACGTGCCCGCCGCCAGCCAGCGGTTCTGCCCGACCCACTCGCCCAGGTCGGCCTGCCGGGCCTTGAGCTGCTCCAGGGTCAGCAGGTCGGCCAGCCCCGCTTGCCAGGCCCACAGCAGCGCCGAGATGGCAAGCAGCAAAGCGAGCCAGCCCCACCGTCGCTGGAACGCGCGGTCGTCCATCCTGCCTCCGGAGTGGTGGTGATCGGGCTTGCCGGACGCGTTCACCCGCCGGCCATCCCACGACGCCCAGTATGAAGCGTCCACGTGCGACTCGATAAAGCGGATGCTCGAGTCCGTCAGGTCGGCAATGCAACCGGAGACCTCCATGAATCGACGCACCGTATTGCAGGGCCTCGCTGCTTTCGCCGCATTGCCCTTGCTTCCAGCCTGTTCCCGCGCGGCCGCGCCGGCAGCCCCGGCCGGCACCGCGGCGGTCACCTCGCTGGCGCACGCGCCGGCGTTCTGGCGCGACATGGTCAGCCCCGCGGCGTTCAGGGTGCTTTTCGAAGACGAAACGGAGCGCGCCGGAAGCAGCCCGCTGAACGAGGAAAAGCGCGACGGCACGTTCGTGTGCGCCGCCTGCTACCTGCCGCTGTTCGAAAGCGCGCACAAGTACGAGAGCGGCACCGGCTGGCCCAGCTTCACCCAGCCGATCGCCGGCAGCATGCAGACCAAGCGCGACTTCGTGATGCTGATTCCTCGCACCGAATACCACTGCGCCCGTTGCGGCGGCCATCAGGGCCACGTGTTCAACGACGGCCCGCCTCCGCTGGGCAAGCGCTGGTGCAACAACGGCCTGGCGCTGCGCTTCGTGCCCGGCTCCGAACCACTTCCGGCCCTGAGGGGTTGAACATGATTGCTTCCCCGTTTTCGGCTGCCTCTCGACGCCGCCTCGCGTGGCCCGGGTGTCTGGCCGCCTTGTTGCTGCTGGCCGCTTGCGCCGAGCACGACGCCGGCGCGCGCGCGAGTGCCGGCGCGAACGCCGGCCCAGGCGTTGCGACCGCGTCCTCCCGGTTGGCCGTCGCAGGCGCTGAAACGACGCGCGCGAGCGGGCCAACCTCCGCGCAGGCCACCGTCACGGACAAACCCGCGCCGCCAGCCGCAGCCCCACCGGCGACCGAGACCGCAATTTTCGCCGGCGGCTGCTTCTGGTGCATGGAGCCGCCCTATGACGCGCTGTCCGGCGTGGTGTCCACCCAATCGGGCTACATCGGCGGGAGCGTGGCCAACCCGACCTACGAGCAGGTGTCCGCCGGGCGTACCGGCCACGCCGAAGCGGTGAAGATCACCTACGACCCGAGCCGGGTCGATTACCCGAAGTTGCTGCAGGTGTTCTGGCGCAACATCGATCCGGTCGCCGTGGATCGGCAGTTCTGCGACGTCGGCGCCCAGTACCGCAGCGCGATCTTCCCGGTCAACGATGAGCAGCGCCGCCTGGCCGAGGCCAGCAGGAAGGCATTGCAGGCAGACCCGCGCTTCCGCCAGCAGACCATCGCGACGCGGATCGAACCGGCGGCCAGGTTCTATCCGGCCGAGGACACCCATCAGGACTACTACCGGAAGAATCCGGTGCGCTACAAGTACTACCGCTACAGCTGTGGCCGCGATCGGCGGCTGGAGGAAATCTGGGGCAAGGCAGGCTAAGGTCGAAGTCCGAGAGGCTACTCCACCGCGCCGCCCATCCGAATGGAGTCCTGCATGCGCCTTCCCCGCCTGGTCCTCGTCGTCGCACTGCTGGCCGTGCTCGTGCTGCTGATCGCCGGCCCGGGCACCAGGATGGGCCTGTGGGACTTCCGCACCGGTTTCGGTTTGATGCGCTGGGCGGCCTACATCGGCCTCGGGGCGGCAGCTGCGGCAGTGCTGCTGTTGATGGCGCCCTCGGTCCGCCGTGCGGGGGGAATGGTGCTGGCGGGAGCGCTGCTCATCGGCCTTGGCGTTGCGTTCGTGCCCTGGAACGCGATGCGCGCTGCCAGGCAGGTGCCGCCGATTCACGACATCAGCACCGATACAGCGGGACCGCCGCAGTTCATGGACATCCTTCCCCTGCGCGCCGATGCAGCCAATCCGGCTGAATACGGCGGCGCGGAAATCGCCCAGCAGCAGCGGACCGCCTACCCGGAACTGCGGCCGTACAAGAGCGCGCTACCGCCAGCGCAGGCGTTCGAACAGGCGCTGGAGGCGGCAAGGAAAATGGGCTGGGATATCGTCGCCAGCGATCCGGCAAGCGGGCGCATCGAGGCCAGCGACACGACCATGTGGTTCGGCTTCACCGACGACGTCGTGATCCGGGTGGAAGCCGAAGGTGGCGGCAGCCGGATCGATGTGCGCTCGGTCTCCCGCGTCGGCAAGAGCGACGCCGGCACCAACGCCAAGCGGATCCGGGCCTACCTGGCGGCGCTGGCCCGCTTGGGGTAGTGACGCGAGAGGTCCTCGTCGATCTGGATGGGGCGCCCCCAGCGATCGTAGGTCGGCACGAAACCGCGCTTGATGCGGTCGAACCGGGCCGAGCCGGGCGTAATCCCGAGCTGTTCGGCGACCGCGCTCCAGCCCTGTTCGTGGTCGCGCTGCCAAAGCTCCACCACATGGCGGCACGGGCGGCCGAGCACGTCCGCGGCCGCACACGCGTAGTAGATGTCCCCCGGCGCCCAGCGCTCGTCTTCCAGCAGGGTCTCGACCAGGTTCCGCGGCGCGCCGTAGTAGCGCACCATCTCATCGATGAAGGACTGGCGGTAGCGCGCGCCGTAGCGGTTGACGTCCTCCAGCTGGCTGTCCACCCACGGATCGCCGCTGCGCGGATTCCAGTCGAAGCGGAAATCCTGGGCGCTGGCCGCACCAGCGCCCGCCAGCGTGGCAACCGCGGCCGCGAGCGCGAACACGCGTGTGCGCAACTTGCCGGCGATGGGGATCTGGACAGACATGGGCTACCTCGATGGCGACGCCGCGGATGATCAGCGGCCGATGACCATGTTCGGATTCCGGGGGTGAACCCCTGCCGAACTCCGCCCGGCCTCGGCCGGAGCCGTTCAGGCAGGGCGGTCGTGCGTCGTGCAAACGGACCTGATCAGCGCGAAATCACGAACTTGCCAAAGGCCACGCCCAGGTCCCAACCCTCCCCCTTGCCGGCCAGTGCCAAGGATACATCGCCCTTGGTCATGACCTGCGCCTTGGCGGATTTACCGGCACCGGCGTGGGCCTCGGCCGTCACGTAGGTGCCGAGCACGTCATTGATGTTGCTGATGCCGGAAAATTCGCCGCGCCCATCGGTGATGCGCGTCTTGCCAAAGGTGATGCCGCCACCCTTGGTGCGGATCTTCACCGCCATCGACGCACCGCTGTCGCAGGTCACCGTGCCGGTGCCTGAGCCGGTCTTGTAGAACGCCGACCAGCCGGACAGGTTGAAGCGCAGCTCGCAATCGGCGTTGCCTGCGGCCGCGGCCGGGAACGTTGCAGCGGCCAGCAGGGTGGCGAAAAGCAGCGGGGCCAGACGGGTGTGAGGTTGTGGACGGGGCATGACCGATCTCCTGAAGGGGGATGCCGCCAGACTAATGGATGCACGCATTGCCGGGAGGTGAGGCCCGGCGGCGCCCGGCAGGCTCAGTCGTCCCAGCGGTGGTGGCGCTTGCCGCGACGGTCGCGGTCGTAGCGCGGATCGTAGTACGTGGTCTGGGTCTTGACCTTGCACTTGCCATGCTTGTTGCACTTCACTTCGCGGTCGCCGTGGCCGCGGTAGCGCGACGAGCTGCCATAGTTCGAACGACCGTAATTGTTGACGTAGGCGCGGCGTGGAACGTTGCGGTAGTAGCGCCGGTTGCCGCGATCATCGCGGACCAGGATCAGGCGGTCGTTGTAACCGTAGTTGCCATTGCGGTAGTACGGCTGGTCGCCTCGCAGCACCACATCGGCCACGTCGACGAGCACGCGCACCAGGTCATCGCCACTGTCCGCGCGCGCGGCGGTCGGTGCCAGCGCCATGGTGCCGAAACCGGCTGCGAGCACTAGCGGGGCGAGCCAGCGGGAAAGATGCGACATGTGGGCTACTCCTTGGTTACGCCGGCGTTCCGGCCCTGTTCCGACCATGCCGGCCCGTTACTGAACGGATTTCCAACATCCCTCACGCCGCGGAATCGCCGTTCAGAAATGCCCGTCGGAAGGCGGTGCTAATCCGCCTGCCGGGCGGCCGCGACCACCTCGGCCACGGCCGCCGGCAGCTCGGCGGCGTCGTTGACCTGACGGAAGCGCCGCTTTCCCTCTGCCACCGGCGCGGCGCGTTCATGCACCCAGGTCGAGTGGTAGGGCACATGGATGCCCCAGCCGCCCAGCTCAAGCACCGGAAGCACGTCGGAGCGCAGCGAGTTGCCGATCATCAGGAACCGGGACGCGGGCAGCCCGAACTCGTCGAGCAGCCGGCGGTAGGTTGCCGGGTCCTTCTCGCTGACGATCTCGATGCGGCCGAACAGGTCGGCCATGCCGCAGTCACGGACCTTGGCCTCCTGGTGGAACAGGTCGCCCTTGGTGATCATCACCACCGGGTGCTCGCTGGCGATCGCCTCGACCGCCTCGGCGATCCCGGGCAACAGCTCGACCGGGTGGCGCAGCAGCTCCTTGCCCAGGCCGAGGATGCGCTCCAGGTCGGCCGCACTGATGCGCGCCTCGGAAAGCTCGATGGCGGCCTCCAGCATCGACAGCACCATGCCTTTGACGCCGTAGCCGAACACGCCGATGTTGCCGCTCTCGACCTGGTACAGGCGGTCGCGGGCGCCGCTGCGCTCCAGGTCCGTCCAGGCTCCCAGGATGCGCTCGAATTCCTCCTGGGCCGCGTCAAAGTAGTCCTGACTGCGCCACAGGGTGTCATCGGCATCGAAGCCGACCATGCCGATCGTTTTAGCCATGGCGCGATTATGCCCGCCTCGCGCGCCCGCCTGACCCGTCACGCACGCCTAACCGCGTCGGTTCCACGCTCGGATCTCCGCCGACGACCGGGAGCCGCCATGACTGCACGCTACGTGTTCAGCACGCCCGACATCAGCGCCGCCGCCGAAGCGATGGCTGCCGCACGCGCCGCCGGGGTCGAGGACGACAGGATCCTGCTCGTCGCCCGGTCGGACATCGAGCTGGGCCAGATCCCCGACCAGCGAAAGGAAGCGGAGACCGACATGCTGCCCGCGGCGGCCCGCGGGGTCGGCCTGGGCGCCGGCGCCGGGTTGCTGGCGGGCCTGGCGGCGGTCGCCATCCCGCCGCTGGGGATCACCCTGGCCGGAGCCGCCGCGGCCACGCTCGTCGGTGCCGCAGCCGGGGGCTGGGCGGCGGCGCTGTTCGGTTCGGCCATGCCCGACCCGGTGCGGCAGAAGTTCGAGGATCGCATCGAGGCCGGCGAGATCCTGGTTGTCATCGACGGCGATCCGGAAACGCTGGAGGCCGCGACGCGCGGCATTGTCAATGCGGGCGGCGAACGGCTACCGTTCTAGATCACCGCCTCTTGATCATCGCCTCTTGATCACCGCCGCGTCGTCCCAGCCGAGGTCCACCATGCGTCACTCCCTCCCCACCCTGCTTGCGCTGGGGCTGCTCGTCGCCTGCAGCCCGGGCAATGGCACCCCTTCGGCGCCGCCCGCCGCCGACAGCGCGCCGCAGCACCCCGCCGACCAGCGGCCGTTTGTGGTCAATGAGATCACCCGCTTCGACGAGCCCTGGGCGATGAGTTTCCTGCCCGACGGCCGGCACCTGCTGGTCACCCAGAAGCGCGGGGAGCTGAAGCTGATCGGCCTGGACGGTACCTCCGCCGACATCACCGGCCTGCCGGAGGTTGCCTACGGCGGCCAGGGCGGCCTGGGCGACGTGGTCCTGCATCCGGACTTCAGCCGCAACCAGCTGGTGTACCTGAGCTACGCGGAAGCAGGCGAGCGCGATACCCGCGGCGCCGCGGTGGCGCGCGCACGCCTGACCGTCGACGGCAAGGGCGGCGGCAAGCTGACCGGGCTGGAGGTGATCTGGCGTCAGGTTCCCAAGGTCCAGGGCGATGGCCACTACGGCCACCGGATCGCCTTCGGGCCGGACGGCTATCTGTGGATCAGCTCCGGCGAACGCCAGAAGTTCGACCCCGCGCAGGACATGGCGTCCAACCTGGGCAAGATCCTGCGCCTCAACGAGGACGGCACGGTGCCGGCCGACAACCCCTTCGTCGATGAGGGCCCGGTGGCCGCACAGGTGTGGTCGCTGGGCCATCGCAACCCGCTCGGGCTGGCGTTCAATGCCCAGGGCGAGCTGTGGGAAATCGAGATGGGACCCAAGGGCGGCGATGAGCTCAACCGGATCGAGCGCGGCGCCAACTACGGCTACCCGATCGTTTCCAATGGCGACCACTATGACGGTCGACCGATTCCCGACCACGACACCCAGCCGCAGTTCCGGGCGCCCGCCATCAGCTGGACCCCGGTGATCTCGCCCAGCAGCCTGATCTTCTACAACGGTGAGCGCTTCCCCGCGTGGGCCGGAAGTGCATTCGCCTCCGGCTTGTCATCCCAGTCGCTGGTGCGCATCGCGTTTGACGGCGACAACACGCGCGAGGCGGAACGCTTCGACATCGGCGAGCGCATCCGGGCGGTGGCCCAGGGGCCGGACGGCGACCTCTATTTGCTCGAGGACGGGCGGCGCGGACGCCTGCTGCGCCTCTCACCGCCGCCCGCGGCCGAGTGACCGCAGGACGGTTGCTTGGAACCCACGCGTAGAACACCGCCGTAAAATCCCGCGCGTGATCAACTGGCGCGGCGCGGGGGTGCGCTGAAACACCGCCGGCGACCGCGACCTGCACGGCCACCGGTGGTTGTCACTCAGTCCTGATTGTCCGTCTCTTCCGGCTCGACGGCGTGGCTCCGGTCATGGGCCTCACGCTCGGCCTGGGTGATGTAGCCATCGCCGTTGGTGTCGGTCATCTCGAAGTTGCTGTCGAGATCGGGATTGACGCTGCCTTCGCTGCGGCTGATCCGGCCGTCGCCGTCGGTGTCCAGCTCATTCCATTGGAAGTCGTCGCGCACCTCGGACGGGGGCGATTGCAGGGTCTTGTCGCTGTCGCTGATCACCGGCGGCGGCGCTATCTCCTGCTCCACCTTGTCCAGCGCGGTGGAGCTCTGGTCCTGGGCGAAGGCCGGCACGGCAATGGCGATGCCGGCGGCGAACAGGCCCAGGCACGCCAGACCGGCCGCGCGCGCGGGCAGGACGGATCGATCAACTCGGGAGGTTTTCATCGGCGGATCTCCTGTGGTGTGTGGGTCGAGGGTTCGCCGGTTTTGCTGTACCGCCCATGAGCCGGGCCGGCCTTGACGTGACCCTCACCGGCTCGCGACGCGGGCTTCACGAATCGGCCTGTTCAGGGCGCCCTGCAGTGCGCCGGTTGTTGCGTTGCGACATATCGCCGCGCGGATGGAACTACTCCGCCGTCGCTTGCGGCAGCTCCATCAACTGGAGCTGCAGGTCATGGAGGATCGCGGCATCCCCTTCAAGCCACTCGCGGTCCTCGCGGCCACGGAAATGGCGATGGAATGCCGCCAGCGCCGCTCGCGGGTCGCGCAGGTCGTAGCCCACCAGGCGCAACGCCGCCCACGCATCGAAGCCCGCCGGCACCGGACCAAGTGCGTCGCGCGGCCACAAGCCATAACCGGCTAGGGCCAGGCGCTGCCAGGGAAAGTGCACGCTGGGATCGTCTTTCTTGGTCGGTGCGACATCGCCATGGCCCACGACCAGGTGCGGCTGGATGCCCAGGCGGTCGGTCAGGTCGGCCAGCAACTCCAGCAGCGACCCGATCTGCGCATCGCTGAAGGGCTCGCTGCCATCGTTGTCGAGCTCGATGCCGATGGAGATCGAGTTGATGTCGTCCATGCCGGCCCAGCGGCTGGACCCGGCGTGCCAGGCGCGCTCCTGTTCGGCGACCAGTTGGTAGCGGCGGCCGTCCTCACCGATCAGGTAGTGCGAGCTGACACGGCCACCGGAGTTGCGCGTCTGCAGCACCAGCAGGGCGCCCTCGGCGCTGCGCATCGCGGTGTGGTGGATCACGACCATGCGCGCACGCCGCGGCTCGTGATTGGGGGACGCGTGCCAGTCCGCCAACGGATTGCGTGGCGGCGCGGTGGCACAGGCGCTGATCACCAGCAGGCCAAGCAGAACGGCAAGAAGTCGCACGGATTTCATCGGTATCGGAAACAGACGCGGCGGAACGCACTACGGTAAGCCAAGTGCGGGCACCGCGGCTTATTCACGTCCGCGCGACCGGGGTTCGGTTCTCATGACGGCCCCCTCCCCACGGACCAGCACCATGTCAAAGAGTTTCCCGCTGCAACTGCTGCTGCTCGCCTCTGGCGTCGCCCTCGCCCTGCCCGCCCACGCGATCGATGACGACCGTTTCACCTTGCGTATTGGCGCTATGAACGCCGATGCCCAGAGCACGTTGCGCGGCCGTACCGGTTTTGCCGGCGATTCGATCGGCTTCAGCGAGGACTTCGATTTTGGCGGCAAGGAAACCGTGCCCCGCCTGGAAGGCCAGTTTCGGTTCAGCGAGCGCAACCGCCTGCTGTTCAACTACTTCAATTACGAGAAGGATCGCCGGATCACGCTCGACGAGGACGTGGTCTACGACGGCAGCCTCATTCCCGCCGGCAGCTTCGCCAAGGGCGAGGTGGATTTTGAAGTCGCAAGCGTTGTCTACGACTTCGCGGTGGCCGAGACCGAGACTTTCAGCTGGGGACTCCAATTGGGTGCGGAGTACGCCAAGCTCGAAGCCAAGGTGTACGCCGAGGCGGGTGACGAAAGCTACCGCGAGCGCGAGAGCTCAGACGGCTTCGCGCCGGTCATCGGTACGCGCTTTACCTGGGCGCCTGCCGATGCATGGCGAGTGGTCGCCCAGGGCCAGTATCTGAACGCGTCCTGGGGCAGCTTCGGTGACTACCGCGGCGACCTGAGCCGGGCCAATGCGCTGGTCGAATATCGCTTCACCCCGCGCTTTGGCATCCACGCCGGCTATGACTGGTTCAAGCTGGACGTCGACAAGCGTGGCAGCGACGGCATGCTCGGCCTGGAGCAGGAGTTCAAGGGACCGATCGCGGGTATCACCTTGGCGTTCTGAACCACTGCCAACCCCGGCCCAATGGAACGCCCGCATTGCTGCGGGCGTTCTTCTGTCTACGGGGCAACACCAGGGCCATCTGCCAGCACTATGCGGACCTCTCGCGGGATCTGGTCATCCAGCAGCGGAATGGACATCTCCGGCTGTTCCACGCCCTCCAGTAGCAGCCGCGTGGCGCCGCCTTCGTCGGCGCGCGCCACCTCGATGCGGTATTCGGCGTCGCCGTAGCGGTAGCGCATCCGGAAGCCCGGCCAATCGGCCGGCAGGGTCGGGGCCAGGTGCAGGCGGCCGCCTTCGCGGTGGATCCCCAGCAGCGACTCGACCATCAGCCGGTACATCCAGCCCGACGAGCCGGTGTACCAGGTCCAGCCGCCGCGACCGACATGCGGGGCGACGGCGTAGACGTCGGCGGCCATCACGTAGGGCTCGACCTTGTAGGTCTGCAGTGACTGCGCGGCGCCGTGGTTGACCGGGTTGATCATGCGCATCAGTTCCCACGCGCGCTCGGTGTGGCCGCTGCGGGCGAAGGCCATCGTCGCCCAGACGGCCGAATGGGTGTACTGGCCACCGTTCTCGCGGACGCCGGGCACGTAGCCGCGGATATACCCCGGGTCCTGCGCCGTCTTGTCGAAGGGCGGGTCCAGCAGCTGGATCAGGCCGGCCTCCTCGCGCACCAGGTGCTTGTCCAGCGAGGCCATCGCCTGGGTGGTGCGCTCCGGCGCCCCCGCCCCCGACAGCACCGCCCAGCTCTGCGAGATGGAGTCGATCCGGCATTCGTCGCTGTCCCTGGAGCCCACCGGCGCACCGTTGTCGAACCAGGCGCGCCGGTACCACTCGCCATCCCAGGCGTGCTTCTCCAGGTTCTGCTGCAGCGTATCGGCGGCCTGCAGGCAATGGGTGGCAAAGCGGTGGTCGTGGTGGGCCTCGGCCAGCGGGGCGAAGCGCTGGAGGACGTCGTAGAGGAAAAACCCGAGCCAGACGCTCTCGCCGCGGCCCTGCTCGCCGACCCGGTTCATGCCGTCGTTCCAGTCGCCGGTGGCGATCAGTGGCAGGCCGCGCTCGCCGGTCAGCTCCAGGCCCCGGCGGATGGACCGCACGCAATGCTGGTACAGGCTCTGGCGCAGGGTCGAGCGCAGCGGCAGGTCGAAGTAGGACTCCTCGTCTGGACCCACCGGCCGGCCTTCGATGTAGTTGACCGGCTCGTCAAGCACGTCGCGGTCGCCGGTGGCCTCCACGTAGCGGCAGACCGCCAGCGGCAGCCACAGGTAGTCGTCCGAGCAGCGCGTGCGGACCCCGCGGTCCTGCGGCGGATGCCACCAGTGCAGCACGTCGCCCTCGGGAAACTGGTGCGCGGCGCTGCGCAGCAGGTGACCGCGCACCAGCGCCGGCTCGGCATGCACCATCGCCATGGAGTCCTGCAGCTGGTCGCGGAATCCGTAGGCGCCGCCGGACTGGTAGTAGCCACTGCGCGCCAGGAAGCGGCAGGCGATGGTCTGGTACATCAGCCAGCCGTTGGCGAGCACGTTGAAGGCCGGCTCGGGGGTGTCGACCTGGATCGCGCCCAGGGTCTGCAGCCAGTACATGCGGACCCGGTCGAGCGCATCGTGGGCCGCCCCGCTGCCGCGATGGCGGCGGGCGACGGCCACGCACTCGCCCCAGTCCTTGCCCATCCCCAGCCGGAACACGGTTTCCCTGCGCTCGCCTGGCTCCAATGTGATCGGCACCTGGATCGCGGCCACCGGATCCAGCCCGGCGCCGATCTGGCCGGAGAGGTGCTCGCGGGTGAGGCCGGCCGGTGCCTGCAACGTGCCGTTGCGGCCGATGAACTCCAGGCGGTCGCCGGTGATGCTGCGCTCGTCGCCGCCGGCGTCGGTGTCGAAAAACGCGACGCGACCCTCGAACTCGGTGTTGTAGGCGTTGCGCGCGGTAAGCACGCCGCTGTCGCCGTCGATCTCGGTGATCACATGCATGCCGGTCTTGCCGTGCAGGTCGCCCAGGATCCACTCCACGTAGCCAGTGGCGCTCAGGCGACGCGGGCGGCCGGAGCGGTTGACCAGCTTCAGCACGCTGAATTTCACCGCGTCGTGCAGGTCCACGTAGACCCACAGCTCGCTGATGATCCCGTTTTCCTCGTGCTCGTAGACGCTGTAACCGAAGCCGTGGCGGGTGCGATACGGCCCGGTGCCGCGGCAGGGCAGCGGCGTGGGCGACCAGACGTGGCCGGTGTCCTCGTCGCGCAGGTAGAACGCCTCGCCGGCCGGGTCGCTGACCGGATCGTTGTGCCAGGGCGTCAGCCGGAACTCGTGCGCGTTCTCGGCCCAGGTGTAGCCCGGCGAGCTTTCGCTGACCACGCAGCCGAACAGCGCGTTGGCCATCACGTTGGACCACGGCGCCGGAGTGGTTTGGCCATCGGCCAGGTCGATGACGTACTCGCGCCCGTCCGGGGAGAATCCGCCCAGCCCGTTGTCGAGGATCAGCTCGCGCGGGCCGGGATCAAACGGCCAGGCATCGAAGCCCGCCCGGGTGGCCGGACCGTCGGTGACCTGGCGCGGCATCAGCTCGTACTGCTCCGGTGCCGGGCCCAGCAGCGGCGCGAGCGGAGGCGCCGGCGGGATTACCTGCAGCTGCTCGGCCAGGGTGCCGCGCTGGTCGCTGAGCACCACACGCGCCACGGCCTGCATGAGGATGCGGTCCTCCTGCGACATCTGCTGGGTGGGGCGCACGAAAATGCCGCCGGGACGGTCGATCAGGTGCGCGCCGGCACCGGCGGCGATCAGGCCCAGCACCTGGTCCTGCAGCTGCTGGCGGTAGCCGGCCTGGTCCTCGTTCCAGATCACCAGGTCGACCACCAGCCCTTTCAGGCGCCAGTAGGCGTGGGCCTGGGCCAGCTGGCGGACCAGCTCGATGTTGGCGACGTCGGCGATCTTCACCAGCACGATCGGCAGGTCGCCGGAGATCGACTGCCCCCACAGGCCCGACTGGCCACGCCGGTTCTGCCGCAGCACGGCCGGGTCGGCGCGCAGCGCGGGGCTGGTGTAGAGCACCAGGCCGGCCAGGCGCTCGTAGAGCTGGGCGTGGACCTGGGTGGCGTTGATCTGGTTGCGCACCACCTGGCTGTGCGTCCAGGCCATGTCGAACACCCGGTCGGCCAGGCCTCGGTCGCGGTACTTGTCGATCATGGCGCTGGCGTCCGCGCGGGTGGCACTGACGCCGGAAACCATGTCGATGCTGGCCACCTGTCCCGGCTCCAGGGTGATCCGGCAGCGGATCGCGACGATCGGATCGAGCACCGAGCCCTCGCTGCCCGACAGGTCGCCGGGGGTGGTCAGCGCGGCCGGATTCTGCAGCGTGTTGCCGCGGCCGATGAAGCGCGAGCGGTCGGTCTCGTAGGAGATCGCGTCCACCGACGCGTCGTGCACCGCGACCAGGTGGAACATCCACGGCGGCGTCTCGTCCAGCTCGCGCCGGCGGCGGGTGCACAGGATCGCCTGGCGGCTGCGCTCCAGTTCGGTCTGCACGAACAGGTTGCTGAAGGCCGGATGCAGCTCGTCGGCCATGGCGGGCGCGAGCACCACTTCGGCGTAGGTGGTGATCTCGACCGTGCGCGTGGTGCTGGCGCGGTTGGCGATACGCAGGCGTCGCAGTTCGATGTCGTCCTCGGGCGAGACCGCGATCGCGGTGTGCATCTCGAAGTCGCGCCTACGGCCGCGGAACTCGGCCTTGGCGTCGGAGAAGATCGCCTCGTAGGCATCCACCGCCACCAGGCTGGGCTGGTAGGAGGTCGACCAGAAATCGCCGTCCTCCACATCGCGCACGTAACAGAAGCTGCCCCAGTGGTCGCGCACCGCGTCCTCGCGCCAGCGGGTCACGGCGATGTCGTCGGTGCGGCTGTAGCCACCGCCCGCGCAGCCCACCATGACGTGGTAGCCGCCGTTGGACAGCATCTGGATCGCCGGCAGCTCCATGTTGGGGGTGCGGAAGATCCGCAGCCGGGTCTCGCCCTGTTCGGAGCGCTTGCCGGCGCTGGCCGCCTCGGCCGAATGCAGGTGCAGCATGCCGGTGCGCGGGATGCGTTCCTGCAACAGCAGCAAGGTCGCCTGCAGCTCGGGGTCGGCCATGAAACGGCGCTGCATCGGCTGGTCGCGCAGCAGGTAGTCCAGCGCCAGCAGGCCCATGCCCTGGTGGTGGACCATGAACGACTGCACGACCGCGTGGTCCTGGCCGGGCGGCAGCCGCGCCGGGGTGTAGTCGATCGCCTCGTACAGGCCGAAGCGGCCGGTAAAGCCCTGGCGGGTAAGCAGGCGCAGGTTCTCGCACGCGGCCTGAGGCGCCACCATCAGCGCCATCATGCTGGCGTAGGGGGCGATGACCAGGTCATGGCCGAGGCCGCGCTTGAGCCCCAGCCCAGGCACGCCGAACGCCCGGTACTGGTAGTTCATGCGCGCATCGAACAACTGGTAGCCCGACTCCGACACGCCCCAAGGCACGCCGCGCTGGCGCCCGTATTCGATCTGCCGCTCCACGCTGTTGCGTGCGGTCTGGTCCAGCAGGGTGCCGCGGTAGCTGGGCATGACCAGTTGCGGCATGAGGTACTCGAACATCGAGCCGCTCCACGACAGCAGGGTCGGATCCCCGTCGACCTCGGTCAGCAGCCGGCCCAGTGCGAACCAGGTCTCCTGAGGCAACTGCCCCTGGGCGATGGCGACGAAGCTGGCCAGCCGCGCCTCGGAGGCGAGCAGGTCGTAGTAGCCGTTGTCGGCACGCTGCTCGTCGACGTTGTAGCCGATCACCAACAGGCGCCGCGCCGGGTCGTAGAGGAAGCCGAACTCGGCCTGCGCGCACTGGCCGGCGATATGGGCCAGGCGCTCCAGTTCGCTGATGCGGTCGCTGGCCTGATCGGCGACCGCCGGCTGCGCGCTGCTCGCCAGTTCGCGCAGGCTGGGGATGGGAGCGGCGACGTGGATCGCCGACGGCTGCGCCGCGCCGGGCGCAGCGTGGAAGGGCGCAGCACCTGCCATCCACGCCAGTTCGGAGGCAAGCGCCGTGCACTGCGTCTCCAGCGCCGCCGCCCAGTAGGCCGATGCCTCGCTGCCGGCAGTATGCTGGCGCACCTGGGCGGCGTGGGCCTGCAGGCGATCGGCGAGACCGGCAGCCGCGGCCAGTTCTTCCGGTGGTTCCAGCAGGACTCTGTCCAGTTCGTCGGCCATGGCGCTGATCGCGGTCACGGCCGGAACGTCGCCCAGCGATTCGCGCAGCACGTCCAAGGTGTCGGCCACGCCCTGCCACGACTGCGCGGTGTGGACCGGCGCATCGACCATCGCCAGCAAACCCTGGCGCAGCGTCAACAGGTGGCCGGACAGGTTGCCGCTGTCGACCGCGGACACGTAGCGTGGCGGCAGCGGCTGCAGGGTCTGGGTGTCGTACCAGTTGAAGAAGTGGCCGCGATAGCGCGGCAGGGCCTGCATCGTCGCCAGCGTGGCGCCCACGCGCTGCATCAGGGTGGCCGTGGTCGCGTAGCCGAAATCCCAGGCCGCCAGGTCGGCCAGCAGGGACAGGCCGATGTTGGTCGGCGAAGTGCGCCGGGCGACCACATGGCTCGGGTATTCCTGCACGTTGTCGGGCGGCAGCCAGTGGTCCTGCGCGGTGACGTGGCTCTCGAAGAACGCCCACGTGCGCCGGGCCAGGCGCCGCAGGAACCGCCACTGGTCCAGCGTCAACGCGGCCGCGGGCTCGGCGCGCGGCGAACCCAGCCACCACATCAGCCACGGCGAGACGAACCACGCCGCCAGCACGGGCGTGGCCGCCACGAGCGCGCCGGGGCGCACCAGCACCAGCGCCACGCCGGCGACCAGCGCCGCGGCCGGCGAAGTCCACATCGAGCGCACGGTCGCCCACGCGCCCACCGGCAGGCTGCGCGCCACTTCGCTGGACGGATTCCATTGCAGCAGGTGGCGACGCGACACCAGCACGCGCCACAGGGTGGTCGCGATGGCCGCCAGGCTGAACGCCGCCTCGTACGCCACGCAGGCCACCGCCAAGGGCACCTGCACGAAACTGCGCAGGCTGGACGCCGCCGCCTGGCGCAGGTGCGCACGCACCGACAGGTCGGGCGGGCGGCGGGCGAAGTCGACGATGGCGCCCAGCAGCGGCGGGATCAGGTAGATCGACAGCACCCACAGCGACCACGCCAGCGGCAGCCGGGCCTGGAACCAGCCGATCAGCAACAGGGTCACGATTGCCGACGGAACCAGACTGCGGCGCAGGTTGTCCACCAGCTTGCCGCGCGACAGCATCGACAGCGGGTTGCGCTCCCATTGCCGGCCGGCGCGCTGCACCCACGGCAACAGCCATGGCAGCAGCTGCCAGTCGCCGCGGATCCAGCGTTGCCGCCGTTTGACGTCCACCGCGTAGCGCGACGGGTACTGCTCGTAGAGCTGGACGTCGCTGACCACGCCGGCGCGGGCGTAACAGCCTTCCAGCAGGTCGTGGCTGAGCACGCGGTTGGGCAGGATCCGCCCTTCCAGGGCGCGCTCGAACGCATCCACGTCGTAGATGCCCTTGCCGACGTAGGACCCTTCCTTGAACAGGTCCTGGTAGACGTCCGACACGGCGCGCGTATACGGATCGATGCCCGGCTCGCTGCCAAACAGGCGGGCATACCAGGAACTGACCTCCCCGCTCATGTTGATGCCCACGCGCGGCTGCAGGATGCCGTAGCCGCGCACCACCACGCCGCGCGCCAGGTCGAACACCGGGTGGTTCAAGGGGTGGGCCAGCGTGCCCACCAGCTTGCGGGCCGCATCGCGCGGCAGGTCGGTGTCGCTGTCCAGGGTGATCACATAGCGCACGCCTTCCAGCGCGGCGAGGTCACCGGTGATCTCCATGAAGGCGGCGCGGGTGCCGCCGCGCAGGACACGGTTCAGCGCCGACAGCTTGCCGCGCTTGCGCTCGTGGCCCATCCACACGCCTTCGCGCGGGTTCCACACGCGCGGCCGGTGGAACAGGAAGAACAGGTCGTGGCCGTTGGCGTAGCGCTCGTTGAGCGCGGCGATCTGCGTGCGCGCCGCGTCCAGCAGGGCCTGGTCGCCGGGCATCACCTGCTCGGGCGCGTCGAGGAAATCCGTCAGCAGGACAAAGCGAAGTTGCGCATCGCGGTTGGCCAGGAAGCGCACTTCCAGCGCCTCCACCAGCTCGGACACCGCGGCCAGGCTCGAGAGCATGGTCGGCACCGTCACCACGGTGCGCGCTTCGGCCGGTATCCCGTCGGAGTAGTCCATGCGCGGCAGGGTGCGCGGGGTGGCCAGCAGGGTGGCGCCCCAGTTCACGCAGGCCACGCCCAGCTCGCTGAAGGCGATCATGCCCAGCAGCCCGACCAGCAGCACCATGCCGTCGCTGGCGGTAAAGCGCGCCGCTTCCACCACCAGTCCCTGGGTGAAGAACACCACGATCAGGATGATCGGCAGCAGGTACGCCAGCAGCGGCACGCGGCGTGCGGTCTTGCGCACCGATGCCTCCAGGGTGGGTCGCGCGCCCAGCGCGTGCTCGAGCGTTGCCCGGCCGTCATCGGCGAGGTAGAAACCCACGTGGCGGCGGATGCCGCCGGCCTCCGTTCCGCCTTGGCGGGCGAGCTCGAGCGCCTTTTCCGCGACCGCGATCTCCTCCAGCCGGTTGCGCCGCGCGATCTCCTCGGTGAGGTGGCGGTAGCGATCGCGGGTGGCGAAATCCATGCGCGAATAGGTCGCCGTCGGGTCCTGCCGCAGCACCGCATCGACCAGGCTGGAGGATTCGACGAACTCTTTCCAGTCCACCAGGGTCAGGAAGCGCAGGCTGCTGATGCTGTTGCCGACCGACATCTGGTCGATCGACTGGGTCTGCCCGTCGGCATGCACCACCTGCTCCACGTCGGTGCCGCCGTCGGCCAGCCATTGCTCCACCCAGGTCAGCGCCAGCGCCAGCACCGTGCCCTGCCCCTGCATCTGGCGCACCAGCTCGGCCACGAAGGCCGGGGTCATCGGCGGCTGGCTGCGCGCCATGTCGGCGATCACCAGCACCAGGTCCTTGGGCCGCTCCTCGGCGGCCGTGATCAGGCGGTCGGCCCAGATGTCGGCCAGGTCCATGTGCACGCGGTCGGCGGCGATGCGCAGGCCGACCCGGCGCAGGTTCTCGATCAGCGCCAGGCGCAGCATGATCGGAATCGCCCACAGCTCGCCCAGCTTCAGCGGCGCGACTTCCTGGTAGGCGGCCACGAAGCGGCCCAGGCTTTCGATTTCCAGGCGGCCGTCACCGTGCGAGATCGCGTTCAGGGCGATGTCGTAGACGCGGGGCAATCCGGCCGAGGGTCCGTTGGCCAGGCGCGGCAGTTCGCGGCTGTAGCCGCGCGGCAGATGCCGGCGCGCAATCGCGACCTGCTCCTGGACCAGGTAGATGTTGTCCAGCAGCCAGTCGCTGGCCGGGGTGATGCGCCGGTTGGCCTGCGCCGATGCGGTCAGCATGGTGCAGGTGTGGTCCAGCACGCGCTGGTTCTCGCTCAGCCGCTCCAGCAGTGACTCGGTATGGGGCTCCAGCGCCGACTGCAACTGGTGCATGCCGGCCAGTTGGCGACCGTGCTCTTCCATGCGCTGGGCACTGAACAGCGAATCGCGCAGCGGCAGTTCCTCGGCGATCGGCGCCAGGGAGGGCCGGCGCGCGAGTCTGCGCAGCAGGCCCGACTTCCGGCCGGACGGCAACGTGGATTGCGGCATGCGAGCGGGCTTCCCGTTAACGCGCGTGGATTACGCGTCGGGGGATGCTCGCAGAGACGTCCCAAAAATTCCGTGAAACGCGCGCGAATCGGCGCGGTGCCGCTGCGCGCGGGAGGGCCCTGGACTCAGCCGCACTTGGAATAACCGCAATTGAGGCAGGTCGCGCAGCCGTCCATGATCACGATCGCCTTGGTGCTGCACTTGTGGCACATCGCGGCGGAGGGCGGAAAGGCCACCCCGCCGTCGCCGGTGACCTCGACATCCTCGCTGCGCGGGGTGTCGCTGACCCGCGGCTCGGGAAACAGGTGGCCGCTGAGTTCGTCCCGCGGCGGCAGCTCGGCGGTGGCGACCTTCTCCGCGAGCGGGGTTACCTCAGTTTTTTTTTTGGCCTCCATGGCCGCGTACGCCGCGCGCTTCTCGGCGATCAGCTCACGCTGGGAAGCACTCATCTCCGGGTCCTGGATCATCCCGATCGATTTGAGGTGCTCCTCCACGATGCTGCCCAGCTCGGCGACCAGCGATGGCATGTAGACGCCACCGGCCTTGAAGTAACCGCCGCGCGGATCGAACACCGCCTTCATCTCCTCCACCAGGAAGGTCACGTCGCCGCCCTTGCGGAACACCGCCGACATGATCCGGGTCAGCGCCACGATCCACTGGAAGTGGTCCATGTTCTTGGAGTTGATGAAGATCTCGAACGGCCGGCGGTGCTCGTGCTCGCTGCCGGCATTGAGGATGATGTCGTTGATGGTCACGTACAGCGCGTGCTCGAACAACGGCGTCTTCAGCTTGTAGGTCGTTCCAATCAGGGTCTCCGGACGCTCGATCTTCTCGTGCATCTGGACCACGTTGCTGTCCCTGTCGGCGGCCTGGGCGGCATCCTGCGCCGCGGTTTCGCGGACGCGGTCCTCGGCGCTGACGACGCTGTAACCCTTGATTTTCTGGTCGATCTTGATGGCCATGGGCCAGACTCCTGGTGCATTGGTGGACGACGCGACGGCCCGGGTGGGCCGCGCGCGGGGATGCGTGGCTCAGAACCTGCCGTAATACCCTTCCTTGAGGGCATCAAACAGGTTGGCGGCGGAGTGCATCTCCCCGTCGTACTCGATTTCCTGGTTGCCCTTGGCCTCCACCACGCTGCCGTCTTCCAGCTCGAAGCGGTAGGTGGTGTTCTCCAGGTCGGCTTCCTTGACCAGCACGCCCTGGAAGGCGGCCGGGTTGAAGCGGAACGTGGTGCAGCCCTTCAGGCCCTGCGCGTGGGCGTAGGTGTAGATGTCTTTGAAATCCTCGTAGGGATAGTCGGTGGGCACGTTGGCGGTCTTGGAGATTGAGCTGTCGACCCATTTCTGCGCCGCGGCCTGCACGTCCACGTGCTGCTTGGGCGTGACGTCGTCGGCGGCGATGAAGTACTCGGGCAGGCGCGTGGCCGGCTCATCGGAGAACGGCATCGCGCCGGGATTGACCAGGCTGCGGTAGGCCAGCAGCTCGAAGGAGAACACGTCCACCTTCTCCTTGGACTTCTTGCCCTCGCGGATCACGTTGCGGCTGTAGTGGTGGGCAAACGACGGCTCGATGCCGTTGGAGGCATTGTTGGCCAGCGACAGCGAGATGGTGCCGGTGGGCGCGATCGAACTGTGGTGGGTGAAGCGGGCTCCGACCTCGGCCAGCTCGGCAACCAGTTCGGGGGCGACTTCGGCCACGCGCTGCATGTAGCGCGAGTACCTGGCATGCAGCACCTTGCCGGCGACTTCCTGGCCGATCTTCCAGCCATCGGCAACCATTTCCGGGCGTTTGCGCAGCATCTCGGCATCGACGGTGAACTGCTCGTCCATGATCGGCGCCGGACCCTTCTCCTTCGCCAGCGCCAGGCCGGTTTCCCAGCCGGCGACGGCCATCTCGCGGGCCACCTGCTCGGTGAACTCGCAGGACTCGGGCGAGCCGTACTTCATCTGCAGCATGGTCACCGTCGAGCCCAGGCCGAGGAAGCCCATGCCGTGACGGCGCTTGCGCATGATCTCGTCGCGCTGCTGCTGCAAGGGCAGTCCGTTGATCTCCACCACGTTGTCGAGCATGCGGGTGAACACGCGCACCACTTCGCGGTACTCGTCCCAGTCGAAGCTGGCCTGTTCGGTGAAGGCGTTGCGCACGAACTTCGTCAGGTTGATCGAGCCCAGCAGGCAGGCGCCGTAGGCCGGCAGCGGCTGTTCGCCGCAGGGGTTGGTCGCGCGGATGTCCTCGCACCACCAGTTGTTGTTCATCTCGTTGACGCGGTCGATCAGGATGAAGCCCGGCTCGGCGTAGTCATAGGTTGACACCATGATCATGTCCCACAGGTGCCGGGCCTTGATGTGGCCGTAGACCTTGCAGGCGACCAGGCCATCGTCGCGGACGATGTAGTTGCGGTGGGTCGGCCAGTCGCGCCAGACCACCTGGGACGGATCGTCAACGTCGACGTCGCCCTTCTCCTTCAGGTTGACCGGGAACACCAGCGGCCAGTCCTCATCGTCGGCCACCGCCTGCATGAAGCCGTCGGTGATCAGCAGCGACAGGTTGAACTGGCGCAGGCGGCCGTCCTCGCGCTTGGCGCGGATGAAATCCTTCACGTCCGGATGCGAGACATCGAAGGTGCCCATCTGCGCGCCGCGACGGCCGCCGGCCGAGGACACGGTGAAGCACATCTTGTCGTAGATATCCATGAAGGACATCGGCCCGGAGGTATAGGCACCGGCGCCGGCAACAAACGCACCGCGCGGGCGCAGGGTGCTGAATTCATAGCCGATGCCGCAGCCGGCCTTCAGGGTCAGGCCGGCCTCGTGGACCTTCTCCAGGATGCCGTCCATGGAATCCTCGATGGTGCCCGAGACGGTGCAGTTGATCGTGCTGGTCGCCGGCTTGTGCTCCAGCGCGCCGGCGTTGGAGGTGATGCGGCCGGCGGGAATGGCGCCGTGGCGCAGCGCCCAGGTGAAGCGCTCATGCCAGTAGGCGCGCAGCTCGTCGGTGGACTCCGAATCGGCCAGTGCGCGCGCAACGCGGCGGTAGGTGGCGTCGATGTCGGCGTCCACCGGCGTGCCGTCCTTGGTCACCAGCCGGTACTTCTTGTCCCAGATGTCCAGCGACGCGGGCTGCATGGCGATCTTCATTACCGCCGGGGTGTCGACGCCGGGTGTCTTGGAATTGCCGGAAGTTTCCATGCTTGCTGCCTCGAGGCGCACCGTGCTCATGCCTGATCTTTCTCCTGGGTGGCCGCTGCTGGGCGCGGCCGGAAAGCGGGTGCGGAACCGGTGGACCGGCGCCGCGTTGATGGGTGTCGACGATGTCCTGGAACCCGGCAGCGCCGCACTCGCGTCAGCTTCGCAGGGGTCCTCCGGCACCGCTTGACACGGATCCGAACGCCTTGGCGACATAAGCGGATGAACCCAAGTGCTGGGCGTATCCGGCGTGCCTGACCACAACATGTTGTGGCTGCCAAGGAGGTCAACGCTACCGACACCCCCCGGCCAAGTCAACGCTGGCGGAGCGCGCGATTTGCGGCTATGGACGGCAGGGCCTGGCGCGCCACGCGGACGGGCAAAGCCCGGCTTCATCGACGATTTACCGCGCTTGAACCACACTTGGTGTTTGCCTTTTTCAGCCTTGCCGGGGACCGCCCATGAGCACCGATCGGAATCCGCCACGACCTTCCATGCGCATGCTGGCGATGCTCGCATTCGCCGCCTGTTTCGGCGGGGTGGTGGCCGCCGCCGTCCTGCATGGATTGCAGGCACCGGCCGTGGCCGCGCCGACCGCGCAGTCCAGCGCACCGGCGATCACGCCGATGGCCACATCGCTGCCCTCCGCGGTCGCCGGCCAGCCGCTGCCATCGCTGGCGCCGATGCTCGCGCAGGTGACGCCCGCGGTGGTCAGCGTGCAGGCCAAGCAACGCGTCCGGCTGAACAACCCGTTTGCCAACGATCCGATGTTCCGGCGCATGTTTCCCCACATTCCGCAGGAACGCATCGAGCAATCACTGGGCTCGGGCGTCATTGTCGATGCGACGCGCGGCTATGTGCTGACCAACCACCACGTCATCGAGGGCGCCGAGGAGGTCACCGTCACCCTCGCGGACGGGCGCACGCTGGCGGCGGAATTCGTCGGCTCCGACCCGGACACCGACGTGGCGGTGATGCGCATCCCCGCCGAGGGGCTGCAGCAGATACCGCTGGCCGACTCGGGCGATCTGCGCGTGGGCGACTTCGTGGTCGCCGTCGGCAATCCGTTCGGCATCGGCCAGACCGTCACCTCCGGCATCGTGTCCGCCGTCGGCCGCACCGGCCTGCGCGGGCTGGGATACCAGAGCTTCATCCAGACCGATGCGTCGATCAACCCGGGCAACTCCGGCGGCGCGCTGGTCAACCTCAACGGTCAGCTGGTCGGCATCAACACGGCCAGCTTCAACCCGCGCGGCAGCATGGCCGGCAACATCGGCCTGGGCTTTGCGATCCCGGTCAACCTTGCGCGCAACGTGATGGACCAGCTGGTGACCAGCGGCGAGGTGCGTCGGGGCAGCTTCGGCCTGGACGCGCAGGACGTGGATGCGCGGCTGGCCAGGGCGCTGGGACTGGATCACCCGCGTGGCGCCCTGGTCACACGCGTGCACGCCGATTCGGCCGCCGCCGCCGCGGGCCTCAAATCCGGCGACGTGATTATTGCCGCCGACGGCGAGCGCATCGACAACCGCGACGGGCTGCGCAACTTCGAAGGCCTGCACGCCATCGGCAGCCAGGTGCAACTCGACATCCGTCGCGACGGCAAGCCGCTGCGGCTGTCGGCCAAACTCAGGGAGCAGCCGCGGGCGCTGGCCGGGGTGAGCCTGGATCCACGACTGGCCGGCGCCGGCTTCAGCGAATTGCCCGAGCGCCTGCGCCAGGCCGGCATCTCGGGCGTACTGGTCGAGTCGGTGGCCCAGGGCAGCCGCGCTGCGGCGAGCGGCATGCGAGAGGGTGACGTGGTGATGGGGTCCAGTGCGGGGGCGTTCGAGGATCTGGCCGGCTTCCGCACGGGCTTCACACGGCCTCCGGCACAGTTGGTCTTGCAGATCGTTCGCGGCAATCAACGCGGTGTGCTGCAGATGCAATAAACCCCACGATCCCCCATCAGGAGCGACATCCATGAATTCCAACCAGACCTCCGGCACCACTGGCAGCAGCGGCAGCACCACCGGCACTACCGGCACGAGCGGCACGTCCGGCACCACTGCCACCAAGCCCACCGAGTCCATGAAGTCCAACCTCGGCGAAGCCGGTACCCACCTCAAGCAGGCGGCCCAGCACACCGGCCAGACCCTTAAGGGTGCGGCATCGGCCGCCGGCGAAGAGTTGCGCACCGGTCAGGCCGGCATCAAGTCCGAGCTGTCCGAGAGCGCATCGGCGACCAGAGCCGCAGCCAGCGAAGTGGCCGGCGCCGCCCGCGAGCAGGCCGACGAGCTGATGGAGAAGGGGCGCGACCTGATCGACAGCGCGTCGGAGCTGATCCGCGAGCGTCCGATGGCCGCCTTCGGTGCCGCGCTTGCTGCGGGCTGGGTGCTGGCCAAGCTCACCCGCAACAACGACTAAGCCGCCGCAATGCACAGCCACGGCGAAGACGACCGACCCTACGAGGACGATCCCCCCGTGGCCGACGAGCTGCGGGAGGCCCTGCGCCAGATCGGCTTGACCGGTCGGGCCAGTCTCTCCGCCGCAGGCGACACGGCCAAGGCGTTGCGGGCACTGGTGGCAGCGGATGTCTCGCTCGCCCGCAGCGCCCTTGGCCGTACCCTGGCCATGAGCGGGGTGGCGATCATCTGCGGCGCCACCGCATGGCTGTTCCTGATGGGCGCGCTGGTGGTGTTCCTCAACGGAGCGACCGTGCTCACCTGGACTGCGGCGCTGTTGATCCCGGCGGGCCTCAGCCTGCTGGCGGCGGCGATCGCCACATGGGCGGCGGTGCATTACTTCGGCCATACCCGGCTGGACGCGACCCGTCGCCAATTGGCCCGGCTGGGCATCGGCGAGCTGTCGGAGCTGATGCCTTCACCGGATTCGGCCGAGACGGCCCGCGATGCGGAGCAGGGCAAGCCGCCGCGTGAGCCGGCTGCGGCGCAGACCCGCCGCCCTCCCACCGAGCAGGCGGGCACGTGAGGCTGGCAGGTATCCGGTCTCCCGGTAACAGCCCGCCAATGAAATCCGATAAATGCAACCGACGCGCGGCGCGTGCCGCCGTCGGCCCAAGGCGGAACTCATGAATTTTGAAAAGCTGAAGAACAAGGTCGACCAGGCCGAAAACACCTTGGAGGCGAACGAGCGCCGGGTGGGCGCTGACCTGCGCCAGCTGAAGGACTCGTGGCTGGCCATGTGGTCCCCGGGCCGGATCATCGTGGTCGGACTGGCCAGCGGATTCCTGATCGGGCGGGCCGAGCCGCTGCAGACCGTCGCCCGTGGCGGCGGCTTGCTGCGCATGAGCAGCACCCTGATGACCCTGTTCTCCGGCATGACCGCGGCCTCGGCCGCCAGCGATGCCGAAGCCGCCGAAGAATCCGCGGAGGAAACGCACGCCGCAGCTGCCTCGGTCGCAGCGGAGTCTGCAGGCGTAGCGGCGAGCGCCGACTCGGCGCGCCGGCAGCGGCGCCGCTTGCCCGCCGGAACGAGCGACAACGCCGCCCAGGACTATCTGGAGCGGCTGGCCTCCGCCGCGCGCCAGGCCGGAGGCAACGGCTGACCATGGCCGCGGGACCCGCGCAACCCGGGTCCCCTGCCGCCCCGGAAGACCAGGACCTGACGCTGCCCGGCGCGAGCGCTTCCGGGACCGATGAATTTGCGCCAGACGCCGATCCCCCGCTCTCGGCGGTGCGTCCACGCGCGTCGCATGCGCTCAATCTGCTCGCCACCCTGGCCGTGGGCTACACGCTGTGGCTGGCCCAGGGCGTGGTGCTGCCCATTCTGCTGGGGATGTTTTTCGCCCTGATCGGCAACCCGATCCTCCGTGGACTGCGGCGCCTGCGCCTGCCGCGGGTCCTGTGCGCGACCATCGTGCTGCTCGGCGGCTTGGCGGCCGCGCTTGCGCTGGGCTACCAGCTGGCCCAACCGGCTGCCGAATGGGCCCGCCAGGTACCCAAGGAACTCAGCCGGCTGGCACCCAAACTCCGCCAGATGAGCAAGCCGGTCCACGCCGCCAGCGAGGCGGCGCAAAGCATCGCGCGCGCCACCGAGGCCGGCGATGGCAAAAAGGTCGACGTGGTGCGCACCGAGGTCAACGACCCCTACAAGTCGCTCACCGCCACGCCGATGATGCTGACCTCGCTGCTGGCGGTGGTGCTGCTGACGTTCTTCTTCATGGTCTACGGGGAAAACCTGCAACGCAATGCCATCTCGCTGCTGCCCAGTCGCCAGCAAAAGCGCGTCACCGTCGAGATCATGCAGTCCATCGAGCGCGAGATATCGCGCTACGTGCTCACCATCAGTGCGATCAACCTTATGCTCGGCCTGGCGCTGGCCGGGTCCTTCTACCTGCTCGGCGTGCCTCTGGCCGAAGCGCTGCTGTGGGGAACCATGGCGGCGGTGCTCAACTTCGCCCCCTACGTCGGGCCCCTGATCGGCATCATCATCATGCTGCTGATGGGGTTCGTGGCTTTCGACGAGGCCTGGATGTCGCTGGTGCCCGCGGGTATCTACTTGGGACTGCATACGCTGGAGGGTCAGATCCTGACCCCGGTGATTCTCGGCCGGCAGATGCGGTTGTCGCCGCTGGTGCTGATCATGGCGCTGATGGCGTTCGGTTCGCTGTGGGGCATCATCGGCCTGCTGCTGGCGGTGCCTTTGCTGGTCTGCGTGAAAATCACCCTGTCGCGCATCGAGGGCCTGGAAGGCTGGGCGCGCCTGCTGGAATGATCGGCATTTTTCGACGGGCTAGAATGACCGCGTGAGCTTTCCCGTCCACGCCATCACCCTCGACCTCGACGACACGATCTGGCCCATCGCGCCGGCCATCGTGGGCGCAGAGGCGGCGCTGGAAGCATGGATGGCGGAAAACGCGCCCCGCGCGGCACGGATGTGGCCGGCCAGCGAGCGCCAGCGCCTGCGTGAACTGGCCAACCGCGAGCGTCCGCGGCTTGCCCACGACATGACCGCGCAGCGCCGGTGGATGATCGAACGCATGCTGGTGCTCGCCGACGAGGACGTCGCCCTGGCCGAGGCGGCCTACGACGCGTACTTCGCCGCCCGCTGCGATGTGACGCACTACCCCGACAGCGTCGACGCGCTGGAGCGCCTGGCGGCGCGGGTACCGCTGGCCGCCGTCAGCAACGGCAACGCCTGCCTGGACACGATCGGCCTGATGCACCTGTTCCAGTTCCAGCTCGGCGCGCGCGAGCACGGCGCCGCCAAGCCGGACGCGAGCATTTTCCATGCCGCCTCCGAGCGCCTCGGCCTGCCCCGCGAGCACGTCCTGCACGTCGGCGATGATCCCTACATGGACGTGATCGGCGCGCGCCAGGCCGGACTGCGCGCCTGCTGGATCAACCGCGCCGACGAGCACGGCCGGTTCCCGCCGTGGCCCGATGCACGGCCCCGTCCCGACCTTGAATTCCCCACACTTGCCGCGTTGGCCGACTGGCTCGACGCGACGCACTCCAAGGAGTCGATCCGCCCATGAGCCTGCCGCCCGGCTTTACCGATGCCACCACCGATGCCCTGCCCCTGCACATCGTCAGCCCTGACCGGCTGGAGCAGTGGCGCGCGGCCCAATCACCGGCGCATGGCCAATGGCTGGACGCGCAGGCATTCGATGCCAGCGCCGGTTCGGTGGCGTTGCTGTCGGCGGACGATGGCAGCATCGCGGGTGCCGTGATCGGCGTGGCTGACCGCGCCGACGCGTACTGCTACGCGCACGCGCCTTTCGCGCTGCCCGCCGGCACGGTGTGGAAGCCCGCCGAAGAACTCAACGCGGAGGACGCCAGCAACCTGCAGCTGGGATGGGGCCTGGGCAGCTACCGCTTCGCACGCTACCGCAAGCCCAGGCGCGCGCCGGCCGAGCTGGCGGCGGCTGCGTCGCAGGAAGTGCGTGATGTCATCGCCGCGTGCCTGCGGGTGCGCGACTGGGTCACCACGCCCACCGAGGACATGGGTCCGCAGCAGCTGGAAGATGCCGCGCGCGAGCTCGCCGACAGCCACGGCGCGACGCTGGAAGTGACCGCCGGCGACGCCCTGCTGGAGCAGAACTTTCCGACCATCCACGCGGTCGGTCGCGCTTCGCATCGCGCGCCGCGCCTGATCGCCCTGCGCTGGGGCAAGCCGGAGCATCCCCATCTGGCCCTGGTCGGCAAGGGCGTGTGCTTCGATACCGGCGGGCTGGACATGAAGGCCGCCGACGGCATGCGCAACATGAAGAAGGACATGGGCGGCGCCGCGCACGCGCTCGCCCTGGCCGGGCTGGTCATGGCGCAGGCCTTGCCGGTGCGACTCACCCTGCTGGTGGCGGCGGTGGAGAACGCGGTCGGCCCCGATTCGTTCCGCCCCGGCGACGTCATTACCACGCGCAAGGGCATCACGGTGGAGGTCGACAACACCGACGCCGAAGGCCGGCTGGTGCTGTGCGACGCGCTGGCCTACGCCTGCGAGCAGAACCCCGACACGATCATCGACTTCGCCACCCTCACCGGCGCCGCCCGCGTGGCGCTTGGGCCGGACCTGCCGGCGCTGTTCGCCAACGACGACACGCTGGCCCGGCAGTGGCTGGAGGCCGGCGAAGCGATCCGGGACCCGGTCTGGCGCATGCCGCTGTGGCGACCGTACCTGCGCTACCTGGACAGCAGCATCGCCGACATCGCCAACGCGGGTTCGCGCATGGCCGGCGCGGTCACGGCGGCGCTGTACCTGGAGCGTTTCATCAGCGAGGGCCAGAAGTGGGCCCATCTGGATGTGTACGCCTGGAACGACAAGGATCGACCGGGACGCCCGGCGGGCGGCGAGGCGCTGGCGCTGCGTTCGGCGTGGACGATGCTCACGCAACGCTACGGCCGCTGAGCCGTTCAGGCGCGCTGCGCGCCGACGACAGATCCGTGCGCACAACCTGGTGTAGTTGGGGCGGACGAACCTCCTCGTCACGGCGTTCCCGGCTGTCCGGGTGTATCACGGGTGGCATCCACCGGACCTTGCGATGACCTCACAGATCCCCACGCCCGACGGGCGCCCGCCACGACGTTCCTTGCTCCCGCTTGCCGCCATCGGGCTGATTGCCCTCGGCGGGGCCGCGGGGTTTGCCTGGGCGGCCGGCTGGATCGGCAGCAGCGGACGCCTGACGTCGCAGGGGTTCGTCGACACCATCGAGGCGACCGGCGCCGACCATCCCGGCTTCCGGCGCGCGCACAGCAAGGGCGTCTGCGTCAGCGGCAGCTTCCAGGGCAGCGCGGACGGCGCGGCCCTGTCGAGCGCACGCGCGTTCGCGCAGCCCGCCGTACCGGTGCTCGGGCGGATGTCGATCGGTGGCGGCGATCCGCATGGCGCCGATGCTGCAGCGCGCGTGCGCAGCATGGCGCTGCTGATCCGCACCGACGACGGCCAGCAATGGCGCATGGCGATGAACAGTTTTCCGTTCTTCGGCGCGCCCACGCTTCAGGCCTTCATGGAGCAGACCCGCGCGGGGATCCCGGATCCGGCGACCGGCAAGCCCGACCCGGCGAAAATGACCGCGTTTCTGGCCAAATACCCGCAGGCACGTCGCTTCCAGGCCTGGGCCAAATCGGCCCCCTGGTCGGACAGCTGGGCCAACACCGCCTACAACGGCGTCCACACCTTTTATTTCGTCAACGCTGCCGGCGAGCGCCAGCCGGTGCGCTGGTCGATGCGGCCACGGGCGCCCTTCGTCGAGATGGACAAGGCGCAGCGCGAGCAGGCCTCCGCCGACTACCTCGCCGAGGAGCTCGACCGCCGACTGGCGACGGGCCCCCTGCGCTGGGACATGGTGGTGACATTGCCCGATACCGGCGATGCGTTGGACGACCCGTCGCAACCGTGGCCCGAAGCGCGCCGCCAGGTCACCGTCGGCACGCTCAGCCTTGAGCAGGCACAGCCGCAGGCCACGGGCCCGTGCCGCGACGTGAACTTCGATCCGCTGATCCTGCCCACCGGCATCGCGGCGTCGGATGACCCGATTCTGGCCGCGCGCTCGGGCGTGTACGCGCAATCCTTCTTCCGCCGTGAGCGCGAGATCGCCAGCGGCAAGGCCGCCGATGCCATGAACCAGGCGGTGTCGCCATGAACCCGCGTCCGCCTGCGCATTTCAACCTGCTGGCGCGCCTGCTGCACTGGAGCATGGCGGTGCTGATCCTGACCATGCTGTTTGTCGGCGTCACCATGGTCGCCTCCCTGACCCTGCGCCCGATGCTGATCGAGCTGCACCGGCCGATCGGCATCGCCATCCTGCTGCTGGCACTGCTGCGGCTGGGCAACCGCCTGACCCACCGTCCACCGCCGCTGCCCGCCGACCTGCCCCCCATCCAGAAGACCGCCGCCCGCGCCTCGCACTGGTTGCTGTACGCGCTGATGCTGTCGATGCCGCTGATCGGCTGGGGAATGCTCTCGGCGGGCGGCTATCCCATCGTGATGTTCGGCAGCGTCAGCCTACCGGCCATCCTGCCGCATTCGCCGACGCTGTTCGCCCTGCTCCGCGGCGCCCACGAACTGCTGGCCTACCTCCTGTTCGCCACCGTGTTGCTGCACCTGTCGGCGGCGCTGTTCCACGCATGGGTGCGGCGCGACGGCGTGTTCGCCAGCATGGCGCGCGGCCCCGTGCACGACGAGAGCCGATAAAGCCGCGGTCTCCAGCGACGCGACGGCGCGTTTGATTGGTGGGGCGGAATATTCTGCCGCTTGACAACTCTGTAAACCAGAGTACTTTGTCACCCATCAACCGAAGGAGCAGGACCATGCAACAGGCTGAGCAGCTCAAACAGGATCTGGATTACGTGGTCGGCGCGGTACGCCGGCACGACCGCAGCGCAGGCGTGCCGTCGATCTACTTCATGTGGGCGGCAATCATCGCGGTTGGCTGGGCCTTGCCCGACTTCGCCCCGCAACTGGCGGCGCCGTTCTGGGTGCTGTTCGGGATCGGCGGTGGCCTGGTCAGCATCTGGCTGGCGGCGCGGGATACAAAACACAGCGGTTCGGTGGATCAGGCGCACGGGCGTCGCCACGGCCTGCACTGGCTGGTGACGGGCGCCGCCTTCCTGGTCTGCTGGTTGCCGGTGATGCGCGGCGCGCCGATCGAGACCGCGGTCGGCAACTTCATGCTGGTGGCCGCGATTTCCTACGCGCTGGCCGGCGTGCATCTGGAGCGACCGCTGTTGTGGACCGGCTTGCTGATGCTCGCCGCCTATGTCGTGTTGACGATGTTTGCTTGGCCCTACACCTGGACCGCCACCGGTCTGCTGGTCGCGATCGCCCTGGCCTGGGCAGGTTTCAGCAGCCAGCGCTCGCGGTCGCCGGTCCATCCGGAATGAAGGCGCTGGACGGCCTCGACAGCGCGTTTGAACACCGCGCGCGGCTGGCGATCGGCGTCCTGCTGGCACGCCACGAAGAGATCAGCTTCGCGCGTTTCAAGCAGAGCCTGTCACTCACCGATGGCAACCTGGGAGCGCAGCTGCGCAAGCTTGAAGACGCCGGCTACCTGGCGCTGCGGCGCGACTTCGTCGAACGCAAGCCGGTCACCTGGTACCGCCTTACCGAGGCCGGACGCGACGCCCTCGACAGCCATCTGGCGGCGCTGCAGGCGATGATCGCGACGGCGGCCGGATAGAGGGCGGTTGGCAGTGATCGGGGCGCGCGTCACACTCGGGCGACCACCACTGCGAGGGCGCATATGAACGACTCGGCCGAGCTGCTCAAGTCGCTCAAGATCGACCGCTCGGCTCCGCCGGAGCCACGGAAACGTTGGCCCTGGCTGGTCGCGGCTGGCGTGCTGCTGGTGCTGATCCTCGCCGCCGGGTTCTTCCTGCGCGGCCAGGGCGGTATCGAGGTACGCACCGCGGCCGCGGTACCGATGTCGAGCGGCAGCGCGGCGGTGCTGGATGCCACCGGCTACGTCGTCGCCCGACGCATGGCCACGGTGTCCTCCAAGGTCACCGGCAAGGTGCGCGAGGTGATGATCGAGGAGGGCCAGCAGGTCGAGGCCGGCGACATCATGGCCACGCTGGACCCGATCGATGCCAACGCCGAGCGCAGCCTGGCCCGGGCCCAGCTTGCCGCCGCGCGCAGCCAGATCGACGCCGCCCAGGCCCAATCCAGCGAAGCCGCCGCCAACGCCGCCCGCCTCGCGCCACTGGCGCGGCAACAGCTGGTGCCCGCCGCGCAGTACGACCAGGCCGTGGCCGAGCGCGACGCCTTGCGCTCGCAACTGCTGACCGCGCAGCGCAACGCGCAGGTCGCCGCCGACCGCCTGGCCATCGCCGACAACGGCGTGGACAACACCGTGGTGCGCGCGCCGTTCACCGGCGTGGTCATCGCCAAGGCGGCCCAGCCCGGCGAGATCATCTCGCCGCTGTCAGCCGGCGGCGGCTTCACCCGCACCGGCATCGGCACCATCGTCGACATGGACTCGCTGGAGGTGGAGGTGGATGTCGGCGAGGCCTACATCGGCCGGGTGACGCCGAAAATGCCGGTCGAGGCCGTGCTCAACGCCTACCCGGACTGGCGCATTCCCGGCTCGGTGATCGCGATCATCCCGACCGCCGACCGCGGCAAGGCGACGGTGAAGGTGCGGGTCGCGCTGGACGAGAAGGACCCGCGGATCGTGCCCGACATGGGCGTGCGCGTCAGCTTCATGGAAAAGGCCGGCGAGGAAGCGCCGCCAGGGGTGCGCGTGCCGGCGGCAGCCGTGGCGAGCCGGGACGGCAAGGACGTCGTCTTCGTGCTGGACACCAACGACACCGTCGCCCTGCGGCCCGTGGAAGCAGGCATCACCACCGGCAGCGACCGCCAGGTGCTCGCGGGCCTGAAGGCCGGCGAGACCGTCGTGCTGGACCCGCCGGCGGAACTCAAGGACGGCGACAAGGTCCGCGTGGCCAGGGACGCGGCGCCATGACGCCGCTGGTCAGCCTGCGCAACCTGACCAAGACCTACCAGCGCGGGCCGGAGAAGATCGAGGTGCTGCACGGCATCGACCTGGACATCGCCGAGGGCGACTTCGTGGCCCTGATGGGGCCGTCCGGCTCGGGCAAGACCACGCTGCTGAACCTGATCGGCGGCCTGGACACGCCCAGCGGCGGCGAGATCGCGATCGAAGGTGAGCGCATCGACCGCATGGGCGCCGGCCAGTTGGCCAACTGGCGCAGCCGGCATGTGGGCTTCGTGTTCCAGTTCTACAACCTGATGCCGATGCTGACGGCGCAGAAGAACGTCGAGCTGCCGCTGCTGCTGACCTCGCTCAAGGCCGCGCAGCGCAAGCGCAATGCCGGCATCGCCCTGCAACTGGTCGGCCTGGCCGATCGCACCTCGCACAAGCCCAACGAGCTTTCCGGCGGCCAGCAGCAGCGCGTCGCGATCGCGCGCGCCATCGTGTCCGACCCGACCTTCCTGATCTGCGACGAGCCCACCGGCGACCTGGACCGCCATTCCGCCGAGGAGATCCTGGCCCTGCTGCAGTCGCTCAACCGCGACCACGGCAAGACCATCATCATGGTCACCCACGACCCGAAGGCGGCCGAATACGCCAGCCACACCGTCCACCTCGACAAGGGCGAGCTGGTGGACGCGCCCGGACTGGTGCGCTGAGGCGGCGATGAAATACCTCTGGCTGGTTTGGGCCCAATTGCGGCGGAGCAAGACCCGCACGCTGCTGACACTGCTGTCGGTGGTCGCCGCCTTCCTGCTGTTCGGCATGCTCGACTCGGTCCGGGTGGCCTTCAATTCCGGCGGCAGCGTGGACGGTGCCAACCGGCTGGTGGTCGCCTCGCGGCTGTCGATCACGCAGACGCTGCCGATCCGCCTGCTGCGCCAGATCGAGGGCGTGCCGGGCGTGCGCAAGGCGACCTACGCGATGTGGTTCGGCGGCATCTACCAGGATCCGAAGAACTTCTTCCCCAACTTCTCCGTGGCCGACAACTACTTTGACGTCTACACCGACTTTGACCTTTCCGCCGAACAGCTGAAAGCCTGGCAGGCCAACCAGACCGGCGCGGTGGTGGGCGACGCGCTGGCGCAGAAGTTCGACTGGAAGATCGGCGACACCATTCCGCTGCAGGCGACCATCTTTCCGCGCAGCGGCAGCAACGACTGGCCGCTGCAGCTGGAGGCGATCTACCGCGCGCGCGACCGCGACAACGTCGGCGCCGAGCAGCAGCTGCTGATGCACTGGAAGTACTTCGACGAGGCCAACGACTACATCAAGAACCAGGTCAGCTTCTTCACCGTGCAGCTGGCCGACCCGGGCCAGGCCTCGCGCGTGGCGCAGGCGATCGACGCACTCTCGGCCAACTCCGACCACGAGACCAAGAGCCAGACCGAGTCGGCCTTCCAGCAGTCGTTTGCCAAGCAGTTCGCCGACATCGGCCTGATCGTCACCGCGATCATGGGCGCGGTGTTCTTCACCCTGCTGCTGCTCACCGGCAACACCATGGCCCAGGCGGTGCGCGAGCGGGTGCCGGAATTGGCCACGCTGAAGACGCTGGGTTTCCGCGATTCGACCATGCTCGGGCTGGTGATGGCCGAGTCGGTGCTGCTGGTGATGATCGGCGGGCTGACCGGGCTCACCCTGGCCGCGCTGGCGATGCCGGGGATCTCGGCTGCCAGCGGCGGGATGATCGGCCTGCCGCAGGTGCCGGCGCAGACCTGGCTGGTGGGCATCGGGCTGATGGTCGCCATCGGTGTAGTGGTGGGCCTGCTGCCGGCGCTGCGGGCCAAGCGGCTGAAAATCGTCGACGCGCTGGCGGGGAGGTGAGGATGCGGGCCGTGAACAGGCAGCGCTTGTGGAACCTGCTGACCGTCGCGCTGCTGGCGGCGGGACTGGCCGCGTGGATCGTGCTGCCGTGGTGGGGCCTGCTTGCCCTTGCCGTCGCGCTGGCGACCTGGCTGGTGCTGACCCGCAGCGGGCGGCTGTCCCTGGCGGCCACGCGGATCGGTATTTCCAGCCTGCCGCAGCGGTGGGGCGCCTGTTCGGTGATCATCGTCGGCATCGCCGGGGTGGTCGGTGTACTGGTCGCGATGCTGGCGATGGGCGAAGGCTTCAAGTCGACCCTGCAGGCGACCGGCAGCGACGACACCGCGATCATCCTGCGCGGCGGGTCACAGGCGGAAACCAACTCGGTGATCCTGCGCGACCAGGTGCCGCTGGTCTCCAGCCTGCCGGGCATCGCCCGCGACGCGGATGGCAAGCCGCTGCTGACCGCCGAGCTCTCGCAGGTGGTGGCGCTGAAGGCACGATCCGATGGCAGCGATTCCAACGCGCAGCTGCGCGGCGTCGGCGAGGAAGCCTGGCAGGTGCGTCCGGGCGTGCGCCTGGTGGAAGGCCGCAGGTTCCAGCCCGGCCTGCAGGAGCTGGTGGTCGGCCAGGGCGCGCAGTCGCAGTTCCGCGGCCTTGAAGTGGGCAATACGCTGGAGTTCGCCAACCAGCAGTGGACGGTGGTGGGCAAGTTCGCCTCCGGCGACGCCTACGATTCGGAGCTGTGGGGCGACGCGCAGACCATCGCCTCGACCTACCGGCGCAATGCCTATCAGTCGATCACCGTGCGCACCGAGGGTGCGGACGGCTTCCAGCGCCTCAAGGCGGCGATGGACGCCGACCCGCGCCTGAAGCTCGACGTGGAGACCACCCGCAGCTACTACCGCAAGCAGTCCGGCCAGCTGAGCACGCTGATCAACGTGCTTGGCACGGTGATCGGCGCGATCATGGCAGTGGGCGCGGTGTTCGGCGCGCTCAATACGATGTACGCGGCGGTGGCGGGGCGTGCGCGCGAGATCGCCACCATGCGTGCGATCGGCTTCCGCAGCCTGCCCGTCGTGCTCGCGGTGATGTTGGAGACGATGCTGCTGGCGCTGCTGGGCGGCGTGCTGGGCGGCTTGATCGCCTGGGCGATCTTCAACGGCTACACGGTGTCTACGCTGGGCAACAACTTCAGCCAGGTGGTGTTCCAGTTCAAGGTCTCGCCGCAGTTGCTGTGGACCGGCCTGAAATGGGCGCTGGGCATCGGCCTGGTCGGCGGCCTGTTCCCGGCATTGCGCGCCGCGCGCCTGCCGGTGACGGTCGCGCTTCGGGACGGCTGAAACAAAGCGGGCACCCGAAGGTGCCCGTTCGACGCTTGCAGCGGGACAGGCCCGCAGGCCCGACCGCCGTGGTTCTGGCCCTCAGTCGGCCCAGTGTCCGGCGCGGGTCGAGATCGGCAACACCAGCGCCGACAGCTTGCGGTCGTTGGCCAGCAGGTGGATCGCATCGGCCAGGATCGATGCAGACTCCTGCAACAACGGGTCGGGACGGTCTTCGGCGGCCTTCTCGCGCGCGGCGTCCTGGACGATGTCGCGCTCGTTGGCGGTCAGCCCGTCATCGGCGGAAATCAGCGCCAGCGGATCCAGCGCCAGCCCGAGCTCCTCGCGGGTTTCCTGACGCTTCTTGCGCCGCGCCTCGCTGGCGTCGCGCTCGCGGCGCCGCTCGGCCTCGTTGAGCGAGATCGTGGTCTTCGCGGACTCCTCGCGGAAGCGCGCCACGTCCTCGCGCCACCACTGGAACTCCAGGTTGTTGGCGACGCGGGCGGTGTGCAGTTTGTCCAGCGTGCCCAGGATGTGGCTGAAATCGCCGTAGACCTTGTGCGGCACCGCGGCGATCCGCGTCCACGGCAGCGCGTTGTCGTAGGTGCTCTCGCCGTATTCGGTGGCATCCACCGACGCCGGGAACTGGATGTCGGGCACTACGCCCTTGTTCTGGGTCGAGCTGCCACCGGGCAGGAAGAACTGGGCCACGGTCAGCTTGACCTGCCCGAAACGCTCCTCCTCACCGCCCGGCCAGCGGTCCAGGTCCACCAGGTTCTGCACCGTGCCCTTGCCGAAGGTGTTCTCGCCGATCACCAGCCCGCGGCCGTAGTCCTGGATCGCACCGGCGAAGATCTCCGATGCCGACGCGGAGCCGCGGTTGACCAGCACCGCCAGCGGTCCGTCCCAGGCCACGCCCGGCTCGTCGTCGCCATTGACGGTGACCCGGCCACCGGACTCGCGCACCTGCACCACCGGGCCCTGGTCGATGAACAGGCCGGTCAGCTCGATCGCCTCGTTCAGCGAGCCGCCGCCGTTGTTGCGCAGGTCCAGCACCACGCCGTCCACGCCCTGCTTCTTCATGTCCACCAGCAGCTTGGCGACGTCGCGGGTGGCCGAGGCGTAATCGCCGTTGTTGAGGCGGCGGCCCTCGAAGTCCTGGTAGAAACCGGGCAGCTCGATCACGCCCACGTGCTTGGCCGGCGCATCGCCGATGCCGGGAATCTCCAGCACCTTGGATTTGGCGGCCTGGTCCTCCAGGCGCACCTTGTCACGCGTGATCACCACCCGCACCGGCTCGCTGTCCAGGCCGGCGCTCGCCGGCACCACGTCCAGCCGCACCTTGGAATCCTTGGGCCCGCGGATCTTCTCGACCACGTTGTCGATGCGCCAGCCGATCACGTCTTCCATGTTGCCGCTGGTGCCCTGCCCGACCGCCACAACGCGGTCGCCGGGAGCAAGCACGCCGGACTTGTCGGCCGGGCCACCGGGCACGATCTCGCGGATCGCGACGATGTCGTCCTGCTTCTGCAGCACCGCACCGATGCCTTCCAGCGACAGCGACATGGACAGGTTGAAATTCTCCGCCGAACGCGGGGTGAAGTAGCTGGTGTGCGGATCGATCGCGTTGGTGTAGCTGTTGAGGAAGGTCTGGAACACGTCCTGGCCTTCCAGCTGGGCCACGTTGTCGGCCAGGTTCGCGTAGCGCTTGTCCAGCGTCCTGGCGATGTCTTTGGACTCCTTGCCCGCCAGTTTCAGGCGCAGCCAGTCGTTGCGGACCGACTGCTTCCACAGCTCGTCCAGCTCGGCGGTGTCTTCCGCCCACGGCGCCTTCTTGCGGTCGTAGTGGAATTGCTCATCACCGCTGAAATCGAAGATGTCCTGCTTGAGCAGTCCGCGGGCGTGGCGGATGCGCTCGTTCACGCGCTGGCGGTAGAGCGCGAAGATCGCGTAGCCGGGCTCCAGCTTGCCGCTCTTGATCGCATCGTCCAGGCGGGTCTTGTAGCGGTCGAATCCGGCGATGTCGGCGGCGGTGAAGAACTGCTTGCCGCCGTCGAGCGCCTCCAGGTAACGCTTGTAGATGTCCGCCGAGAGCGCGTCGTCCAGCGGCTGCGGCCGATACGCGTAGCGACTGTCGGACAGCAGGCCGTAGACCAGCTTGGCCGCGGTGGCCTGGTCGGCGGTCGGGCCGCTGGGCAGCACCGCCGGCTTGCTGCCGCTGGCGCGGGCCACGGTGGCCGGTGTTTCCACCGCGGTGGGCGCGACCACCGGTGCATTGTCGGCACGCGCCAGCAGCGCCAACGGGGCGGTCAACAGCAGGGCAAGCAGGGGGGTCTTGGCGATCATGAAATAGGGGCGGGGCGGCCGACTAGTGGGAGGGGGTGCAACGGACTGGCGCAGTACGGGAAGATCGAGATTGCAAGCAGCTTGGACTCCCTGACAGTGCCGAAAGTTGCGGGCGCTGTCACGTTGTCAGGGCACGGTCAGGAAACGCTACGGCCTTGTCGCGCAAGGCCGAGACGGAAGCTTAGACAGGTGGATGCGAAGACCGCGTACGCACGACGCACGAGGTGCGCAAATCGCTGCGGCGATCGCCCGCTGCCGCACCCGGGTACTGATGCGACAGGGACGTCCGGCTCAGGCTGAAACCGCCAGGCCCGCCTCCGCCGCGCTGCGGTCGGCATGGTAGGAGGAGCGCACCAGCGGGCCGGACGCGACGTGGGTAAAGCCCAATCCCAGACCGAACGTCTCGAAGTGCCTGTACTCCTCCGGCGTCCAGTAACGCATCACCGGATGGTGGTGTGCGCTGGGCTGCAGGTACTGGCCGATGGTGATCATGTCCACGTCGTGGGCGCGCAGGTCGCGCAGGGTCTGCTCGACCTGTTCGCGCTCCTCGCCCAGCCCCAGCATGATCCCGGACTTGGTCACCACGTCGGGATGCTGGGCCTTGAACTTCTGCAGCAGGGTCAGCGACCACTGGTAATCGGCGCCCGGGCGCACATTGCGATACAGCTCCGGCACCGTTTCCAGGTTGTGGTTGAACACGTCCGGCGGGTTGGCCGCGAGGATTTCCAGCGCGCGCTCCATCCGGCCCTTGCCGCGGAAGTCCGGGGTCAGGATCTCGATCCGCGTGCCCGGGCTCTGGGCACGGATGGCGGCGATGCACTCGACGAAATGGCCGGCGCCGCCGTCGCGCAGATCGTCACGGTCGACCGAGGTCACCACCACGTACTTCAGGCCCATGTCGGCGACCGTGCGCGCCAGGTTGGCCGGCTCGGCGGCGTCCGGCGGTTTGGGCCGGCCGTGGGCGACATCGCAGAAGCTGCAACGGCGCGTGCAGACCTCGCCCAAGATCATGAAGGTCGCGGTGCCGTGGCCGAAGCACTCGTGGATGTTGGGGCAGCTGGCTTCCTCACAGACCGTGACCAGGCGGTTCGCGCGCAGCTTTTCCTTGAGCTTGGCGACCGCGTTGCCGGACGGGATGCGCACCCGGATCCAGGACGGCTTGCGCAGCACCGGCGCTTCAGCGAACTGCACCGGCGAGCGGCTGATCTTGTCGCCGGCCAGCTGCTTCACGCCCGGCTGCAGGGACGCCGGTGCGTCGCCGCCGACAATCGCGAGGGGGATGGACTTGCTGGCGCTATCGCTCATGGACAATCCGGGACGTGAATGCGGGGGTGCCGGTCAGAGCGTGGGCAGGGCCGGCGACGGGGCCTCGTCGACCTTCAGGCCAAACTGCGCGGCGAAGTGTTCGACCAGCGCCGGCTTGACGGCCTGCAGCCCCGAGGGACCGCCCAAGTCTACCATCGAGGTCACCCGCAAACCCGCGTAACCACAGGGGTTGATGCGCGTGAACGGGGACAGGTCCATGTCGATGTTGAACGCCAGGCCGTGGAAGGTGCAGCCGCGGCGGACGCGAATGCCGAGCGCGGCGATCTTGGCCCCGGCCACGTACACGCCGGGCGCGCCGTCGCGGCGGCCGGCCTCGATGTTCCAGTCCGCCAGCGTGTCGATCACCGCCTGCTCCACCCGGGCCACGTAGTCGCGTACGCCGACCTTGACCCGGCGCAGGTCCAGCAACGGATACAGCACCAGCTGGCCGGGGCCGTGGTAGGTCACCTGGCCGCCGCGGTCGACCTGGACCACGGGGATGTCGCCAGCCGCCAGGACGTGCTCGGCGCGACCGCTCTGGCCGAGGGTGAACACCGGGTCGTGCTCCACCAGCCACAGCTCATCGGGCGTGTCGGCGGTGCGGCGATCGGTGAAGTCCTGCATCGCGCGCCACACCGGCTGGTAGGGCTGCCGGCCCAGGTCGCGCAACAGGGCGTGCGGCAGCGCTCGCGCGGCTCCTACCGGGGCTGCCGGCGTGGGCGTGGGCGCGAGTGCGGATGCAGGCGCGGGTGCGTTCAAGGCGAATCCGCCATCGCCGGATTCCGAGGCGGTGGCAGCCGGCGTTACAGCGTCCACTTCACTTCCGGGTGATCGCGCAACAACTGGTGGGCATGGTCGTACTGCTCGCGGCTTTCGGCGCGGAAGGTCAGGCGCACCGACACGTAGCGCCCGTTGCTGGAGTGCTTCCAGTGGATGCGCTCGGTCAATACCTCGATGCCGCCATCGGTCAGGCGCTGCGGCAGTTCCGTCTCCAGCCCAGCGTCGGCCGCGCCCATCGCGCTGAGCTCGAACTCACCGGGAAACTGGAAACCGTGCTCGGGGTTGTCGGATATCAGTTCCATCGCTCACTTCGCTGTGGTCCGGGTCAGGGTGGGGGTCAGATATCGGGGCTCAGGTGGATTTCCACCACAGCAGCAGCTCGTGCCACAGGCGCTTGAAGAAGCCTGCGCGCTCGACCGCCTGCAGTGCCACCAGCGGGCGCTCGGCAACGACCTTGCCATCGAGCATCACCTTCACCGTGCCGATCGCCTGGCCCTTCTCGATCGGGGCGACCAGCGTGGCCGGCACGTCCATGGTCGGCTGCAGCTGCTCGTAGCGGCCGCGCGGCACGGTCACCAGCAACGGCTCGGCGACGCCGAGCTCCAGCGTGTCCACGGCGCCCTTCCACAGCTTGTGGGTCGCCACCTCGGTGTCGCCGTCGTACAGCTTGTGGGTTTCGTAAAAGCGGAAACCCCAGTTGAGCAGCGCCTGGCTGTCGCTGGCGCGCTGCTTCTCGGAGGTGGAGCCCATGACGACGGACACCAGGCGCTGCTCGTCGCGCTTGGCCGAGGCCATCAGACAGTAGCCGGCGCCGGAGGTGTGGCCGGTCTTGATGCCGTCCACGGTGCTGTCGCGCCACAGCAGCACGTTGCGGTTGGGCTGGGTGATCGGCCCGACCGTGAACTCCTTGATCTTGTTGTAGGAGTAGGTCTCGGGGAAGTCGCGCGACAGGGCGATCCCGAGCAGCGCCAGATCGTGCGCCGAAGACACGTGCCCGTCGTCCGGCAAGCCGGTGGCGTTGGCGAAGTGGGAGTTTTTCATGCCCAGTCGCTTGGCGTACTGGTTCATCAGCGCGGCGAAGGCGGATTCGCTGCCGGCCACATGCTCGGCCAGGGCGATCGCGGCGTCGTTGCCGGACTGCACGACCATGCCTTTTTCCATCTCCAGCAGCGGCGCGGTCTGGTTGACCTGGAAGCCCGAGTAGCTGCCGTCGGTGCCCGCCCCGCCCTTGCGCCAGGCGTTCTCGGTCATCATCACCTGGTCGGTCGGCTTGACCTTGCCGCCGGCCATCTCGGCGGCGATGACGTAGCTGGTCATCACCTTGGTGATGCTGGCCGGCTCCAGCGGTTCGTCGATGTTCTCGCCCGCCAGGACATTGCCACTGGCGGCATCCATCAGGATCCACGCGGTGCCGACGATCGCCGGAGGCGGCGGTACCGGCAACGCCTCGCTGGCGGGCGCCTGTTCGGCGGCCTGCGGCTGGGGAGTCGGTTGCGGGGTGGGCTGCGGCGCCGGGGTCTGGGCGAAGGCGAGGCCGAAAGCAAAGGTGGTGAGCGCGGCGATGCCAATTGCGCGGTAGGACTTCATTGGTGAACTGCTCCGGGTCGGCGCGGGGCCGATGGGTATCGATATTGGAAGGGAAGCGAAACTACTCTTTGACGCGTTGGGGTGTGCCGAAGCCGAGGCCGGCGATGCGGCTGGCCAGGCCATTGGCGGCCGCCGCTTCCAGCGGACCGACCCGCACCCGCCAGACCTGGCGGCCGTTGGCCATGCCGTCGTGCAGGTTGGCGGCGGCGATGCCGGCGCCGCGCAGGGTGGCCAGGGCCCGGTCGGCATTATCGCGCGCGGTGAAGCTGGCCACCTGCAGGACCACGCCGTCGCCGACCTCGCTGGCCTGGATCACGCCGGCGGTGGCCGCGGCCGTCGGCGGCGGTGCACTGGATGGGGCGCTGGGGGGGCTGACGCCCGGGGCGGCCGATGCCACGGTCGCCTGTGACGGGGTTTTGCCGGGCACGGCATCGTCGCGTACGACCCGTCCGCCGACGATGCTGATGTGGCGCTCGGCCATCCACGCATCGAAGTCGTCGGCGGTCATCGCCCGGCCATCGCGGCTCATCTGGAAGCGCCAGTCCTCGGTCCCGCCGGTGGTCGCGACGGGCACGGCGGCGGCCACGACCGTCGGGGCAGCGACGGGCGCCACAGCGGTGGGCAATTTGGCGACCAGCGAATCCATCGATGAGTCCGGCGCGCGCGCGGTGGCTGCGGGCCGGGTCGCGGGAGTCTGAACCGCTGGCGCCGGCGGCGTTGCAGCGGCCGCATACTGCGTCGGCGGCGCCTCACCCGGTTGCAGCGCGCGCACCTCGACCCGGCCGGTACCGGCCGGATGGACGCCGAGCTTGACCGCCGCGGCATAGCTCAGGTCCACCACCCGGCCCTCGTGGAACGGGCCGCGGTCGTTGACCCGGACCACCACCGAGCGGCCGTTGTCCAGGTTGGTGACCCGCGCAAAGCTGGGCAGCGGCAGCGACTTGTGCGCGGCGGTGAAGGCGTACATGTCGTAGACCTCCATGTTGGAGGTGCGCCGGCCGTGGAACTTGTTGCCGTAGTACGAGGCCGTGCCGCGCTCGACGAACCCCCTGGTGTCGTTCAGCACCTGGTAGTTCTTGCCCAGCACGGCATAGGTTGGCCGGTTGCCGTAGGCCGACCGCGCCTCGGCGACCACCTCCGGCTCGGGAATCAGCGAGACATCGATGTCGATGTCCGGGGCGGAGTCCTTGATGTGTGGCGCGTAGAGCCCGCCGGCCGTGTAGTGGCCGCGCTTGGACAGGTCTTCCTGCGCCGGCGGATACGGCGACTTTCCGCGCACCGTGTGACCGGCCGCCTTGGCCGTGCCCGCCGTGTCAGCCGGAGGATCGGATTTCTTGCCGGGACCGCTGGCGCAGGCGGCCAGGCCGAGGACGAGGCCGGCCCCCAGCAGCCGCTTCATGCGCCCGGACGGCCACTGGCCGGAACTGCCGCGAGCGGATTCTCCCGCCCCGCGATCGCCTCGGACAGCTGGTACACCGCCATCGCGTAGTGCTTGGAGATGTTGTAGCGGGTGATCGCATAGAAGTTCTGGTAGCCCAGCCAGTACTCCGGCCCGTTCACGCCGTCCAGGTTGAGCAGGGTCGCGTTGCCGGCACCGGCGATGGGCGTCTGCGGCTTGTAACCCCGTGCAGCCAGCTGCTCCAGGGTGTAGCGCGGCTCCAGACCTTCCGGCTCGAACGCCGCGGCACCCTTCGCCCGCACCGCCCGCGAGACGATCGGCTCGCCGCGCTTCCAGCCGCCCTTATTGACGAAGTAGTTGGCGACCGAGGCGAACACGTCATCGAGGTTGTTGAACAGGTCGACCTTGCCGTCGCCATTGCCGTCCACGGCGTAGTCGCGGTAGCTGGACGGCATGAACTGGCCCCAGCCCATCGCCCCGGCGTAGCTGCCCTTGAGCGTGGTCACGTCGAAGCCGTTTTCCTTGCCCATGGCGAACAGCTGGGCGAGCTCGTCGCGGAAGAATTGCTCACGGTTGTTCTCGCGCTCGATCCGGCCCGGCTCGTTGGTGCGCGGATAGGCGAACGCGAGGGTATAGAGCGCGTCCACTACCGGATAGCTGCCGGTGTTGCCGCCGTAGCTGGTTTCCACGCCGATGATGGCGACGATGATCTCCGCCGGAACGCCGTACTGCGCCTCGACCTTGTCCAGCGCGGCTCGGTGCTTGGCGAGGAACGCCTTGCCGGCGGTGATGCGCTGCTGGGAGATGAAGATCGGCCGGTAGTCCTTCCACGGCTTGGCCTCGGCCGGCCGCGACATGGCCGCGATGATGCCCTCGCGCATCTGCGCCTTGGCCATCACCGAAGTGATGTAGGCGGCATCGACGTCGTACTTGGCAGAGGTGGTGCGGATGAACTCGGGTACCGCCACCGCGATCGGCTGCGCGTTGGACACCACCGGCTGGCTTGGCGGCTTCGGCGGGGAGGTCTCGTCGGGCACCAGGATGGTGGACGCGGAGGAAGGCTTGTCAGTGGGCTGGACGGGCGTGGCGCAGGCGACCAGGGCGAACGGGAGCGCACATAGCAGGGCGCGGCTGGCAAGGGTTCGGCTCATCTGGATGAGGTTAGCACTTGTTCGCAAAGGCCTGAACCGCTCGCGCGGCCTCGATGGTGTCCAGTCAGCCTGTGTTGTTGAAGCATCCGGGCCGCGCCTTTCAGTGCCCGTGGACCGGCCGGTGGGCACGCACCGCCATCACCACGCCCATCCCGGCCAGCAGCGACACCGCCGAGGTGCCGCCATAGCTGAGCAGCGGCATCGGCACGCCAACCACCGGCAGCATCCCGGCGACCATGCCGCCGTTGACCACCACGTAGACGAAGAACGCCAGCCCGAGCGCGCCGGTCAGCAGCCGCGAATACCCGTCGCGCGCCTGCGCCGATACCCACAGGCAGCGCCCGACCACGAACAGGTAGAGGCCCAGCGTGATTGCCACGCCGATCCAGCCGAACTCCTCGCTGAGCACGGCGAAGATGAAGTCGGTGGTGTGCTCGGGGATGTAGTTCAGGTGTGACTGGCTGCCATCGCCCCAGCCCTTGCCGGTCAGGCCGCCGCCACCGATGGCGATCTTGGACTGGATGATGTTCCAGCCCGCGCCCAGCGGGTCGCGCTCGGGATCCAGGAACATCAGGATGCGGTCCTTCTGGTAGGGCATGAACATCCAGAACCACGCCGCCGGCGCGGCCACCGCGATGCTTCCCGCCGCGGCAACGAACCACCACCACGACAGGCCGGCCAGGTAGAGCACGAACGCCCCGCTGATGCCGACCAGCAAGGCCGTGCCCAAGTCCGGTTGCAGCAGGACCAGCCCGGTCGGCAGCCCGATCAGGACCATCGCCACCACGGTCGCGCGGAAGGACGGCGGCAACGGACCACGGTTGAGTTGCCAGGCCACCATCATCGGCAGACTCAGCTTGAGCACCTCGGCCGGCTGGAAGTAGAACACCCCCAGGTTGATCCAGTGCCCGCCGTGCCGGCCCTGGCCAATGAACAACACGATCAACAGGGGCACGATCGTCGCGGCGTAGGCCAGCGGCGTCCAGTTGCGCAGTTGCAGCGGCGATACCCGCGAGAGCAGCCACATAACGCCCAGACCGATGACAAAGCGCGAGGCCTGCGCCATCACCAGCGCCTCGGACTTGCCGCCCGCGCTGTAGAGCACGGCCAGGCCGATGCCCATCAGCGCCAGCAGGGCGGCCAGCAACGGCAGGTCCAATGTGCGGGTGAAGCGCGCAACCATGTCCAGCAGCCAGCGCAGGATCGTCCTCATTGCGCCGGGTCCGTGGTGGAGTCAGCCGCGGCTGCGCCCGCGTCCCCGCCCGTTTCGGTCGCAGCCTCGGCATCGTCCGTGTCCCGGGCCATCTCCACCGCCGCCTCCAGCGGATCGGTCACGACATCGTCGGTGGGCTCCATGCCTTCGGGCATCTTGCCCAGCAACCACGCATCGAAGATCGTGCGGGCGATGGGCGCGGCCGCGCTGCCGCCGTAACCGCCGTGCTCCACCACCACCGCGACGGCAATCTGCGGGTCCTCGGCCGGGGCGTAGCCGGTGAACAGCGCGGTATGGCGCAGGTGGTAGGGCAGCGTGTGCGGGTTGAGGCTGATGTTGCCCTTGCGGCTGGAGCGCTGGGCGGTACCGGTCTTGCCGGCCATCGTGTACGACGCGCCAATGGCCATGCGGCGGGCGGTGCCGCCGGGCCCGTTGATCGTGGCGATCATGCCCTCCTGCACCGCGCGCAGGTTGGCCGGCTTGTCGGTGATGCGGTGGCTGGGCGTGGGCGGCAGGTCCTGCCACGGCGACTCGTAGCCATCCCGGCGCGACTGCAGCAAGCGCAGCTCGTGCAGGTCACCGCCGTTGGCGACTGCCGCGGTGGAGCGGGCAATCTGCAGGGCGGTGGCGATCCAGTAGCCCTGCCCGATCCCGGAGATCACCGTCTCGCCCGGGTACCAGGACTCCTTGCTGATCGTGCGCTTGTACTCCCGCGATGGCACCACGCCGGCGTTCTCGCCCAGCAGGTCGATGCCGCTCTTCTCGCCGAACCCATAGAGATGCATGTACTCGGAGAGCCGGTCGATGCCCAGGTCCAGGGCGAGCTTGTAGTAGTAGGTGTTGACCGAGCGGGAGATGGAATCGCGCAGGTCCGTCCAGCCGTGCCCGCCGCCGGAGGCATCGCGGTAGCCGCGCGCCTGGCCGGGGATGCGGAACTCGCCGGTGGAGAGGATGCGGTCGGACGGCGTGCGCAATCCGCTGTCGAGCCCGGCCAGCGCCATCACCGGCTTGATCGTCGAGCCCGGCGGGCCGCCGCCGAGCACGTTGCGGTTGAACAGCGGGCGCGAGGGGTTGTTGATCAGGCCGTTGTAGTCGGCGTGGGAGATGCCGTTGACGAACAGGTTGGTGTCATACGAGGGCAGGCTGACCATCGCCAGTACCTGGCCGGTTTTGGTATCCACCGCGATTGCCGAGCCGTCGGCATCACCGAACGCCGCCACCATCGCGCGCTGCAGGTCCAGGTCCACCGACAGGCGCAGGTCCGCGCCGGGCACCGCCGGCACCCGGCCGACGATCCGCATCGGCCGGCCGTCGACGTTGGTCTCGACCTTCTCGTAACCCAGCTTGCCGCGTAGCGCCTCCTCATAGGAGCGCTCCAGCCCGGTCTTGCCGGTGTGGCTGAAGACGCTGCCCGCCTCGCCCATCTCGGCCAGATCGGCCTCGTCGATGCGGCCTACGTAGCCGATCACGTGGGCGAACAGCTCGCCGTGCAGGTAGCGGCGCTGCAGGTAGGAGACCACCTCCACGCCGGGGTACTTCCAGCGGTCCACGGCCAGCCGGGCCAGTTCGTCGGGCTTCACCCGCAGCTTGAGGATGATCGGCTTGTAGCTGCGGGTGACCTTGCGCGCGGCGAGGAAGTCCTCGATCTCCTGCTCGGACAGGTCGATGATCCCGGCCAGCCCGGGCAGCCAGTCTTCGGGGTCACCGGCTTCGCGCGGGGTGACCTCCAGGCGGAACGCGGGCACGTTGTCGGCCAGGATGCGGCCCTTGCGGTCGTAGATCAGGCCGCGGCCGGGCACCACCGGGCGCAGCTTGATACGGTTCTGCTCCGCACGCGTGGCGTACTCGTCGTGATGCCAGACCTGCAGGCGGTAGTAGCCCAGCGCGAGTCCCGACAGGACCAGGGTCACGCCGATGAAGGCGATGATCACGCGGGTGCGGAAGTGGCGGACTTCGGCCGCGGCGTCCTTGAGCACGCGTCGCGGGCGGCGCCGTATCGGGCGCACTTCTCAGCTCCTGCGCCAGCTGCCCAGACGCAGCGCGTCCAGCAGCAGGAACACCGGCGGCCACAGCGCCATCCCGGTCAGCGGCGCCAGCCAGAACATCGCCGGCAGCGAGGGAATGCCGAGGGCCACGTGTACCGCGGCGACCACGATGCGGTCATTGAGCAACAGGCCGCCGATCGCCAGCGCCTGCTGCCACAGCGGAAAGAAGCGCAGGCGCGCGCGGAAGCGCTGGATGATGAAGGTCATCACCACCAGCCGCAGTGCCTGCTCGCCGAGCAGGCCGCCGAAGGTGATGTCCGCCAGCACGCCGGCCAGGAATGCGAAGCCCAGGCCAACGCGCTCGGGATCCTCGATCACCCAGTAGGCGACCACCAGGGCCAGCCAGTACGGGCGCAGGCCCTGCAACAGCAGCGGCAGCGGCAACAGCCCCAGCAGCAGGGCGGCGACGATGCTCGCCGGCAGCAGCCACGGTTGGTAGCGGCGGGTCATCGCCGGTCACCGGAGGCGGGGGCGGCCGCCGGTACGGGCGGCGCATCCGGGGCGGCCTTCGGTGCAGCGTCCGCGGGGCCCGTCGCGGGGCCAAGAGCAACCTCCGGCGCTTCTTCCGCGTCGCCGTCCAGGGAATCGCTTCCGGTGGCCGATGACCGCTCGTCCGGACCGCCGCGCAGCAGCAGCACGTCGCGGCCACGGTCCAGCTGCGCTGCCGGCATCACCTCGCCGATCAGGAACGCGCGGCTGTCATCGGGCTGCAGGGACACGATCGTCCCCACCGGGAAGCCGGCGACGAAGCGCCCGCCCAGCCCCGAGGTCAGCAGGCGGTCACCGACCTTGACGTCGCTGGACAACGGGATGCTGTGCAGTCGCAGCATGTCGCTGCGTCCCTCGCCGTAGGCCACCAGGCGAACGCCGTTGCGCTCGATCGCCACCGGCACCGCGTGCGCCGCGTCGGTGACCAGCAGCACGGTAGCCACCGCCGGCTGCACGTCGATGATCTGGCCCAGCAACCCGCCGGCGTCGATCACGCTCTGGCCCAGGCGGACCGACTCGTTGCTGCCCGCGCCCAGCACCAGCCGTTGCCGGGTGGGGTCCAGGTCGATGTCCAGGATCGGCGCCAGCTGCACGTCCAGCTGGTTGTTGTGGGCCGCATCGAGCAGTCCGCGCAGGCGCGTGTTGTCAGAGGCGAGCGTCTGCAGCCGGGCCATGCGCGCGCTGTTGACCAGCAGCTCGTTGCGCAGGCGGCGGTTGTCCTCGGTCAACTGGCGCATCGTGCCGGCGTCGTCGTACAGGCGGGTGATCGCCCGGCCCGGCCAGCCCGCGGCGATCCACAGCGGCTGCACCAGCAAGGTGGCATGCCCGCGGGCCTGGCTCAGCCAGCCGCCGCGGTGGTCCAGCACGATCAGCACCACCGCCAGCGCCAGATAGGCCGACAGCCACAGCGTTGCGGACACGTCGCCTGGACGGTTCGGAGTCGAAGGGCTGGCGTAGGAGCGCAATGGAAGGGAAACCGGCTGATCTGGCGTGGCGGACCGTCAATGGTGGCACAGGCCGCCGGCCCACCCGCCGCGGCATGCTCCGGTGTCGCGGCGATCAGGCACGGCACCACGCCGTGCCGGTCACCGCATCGCCATTACTCGGGAGCGAAAAACTCGTTGCCGTGCATGTCCAGCAGGTCCAGCGCGCGACCGCCGCCACGGGCGACGCATGTCAGCGGGTCCTCGGCGACCTGCACGTGCACGCCGGTCTCCTCGCTCACCAGCCGGTCGAAGTCGGCCAGCAACGCACCGCCTCCGGTCAGCACGATGCCGCGCTCGGCGACGTCGGCACCCAGCTCCGGCGGGGTCTGTTCCAGCGCCAGCTTGATCGCGGTGACGATGCCGGCCAGCGGCTCGTGCAGCGCCTCCAGCACTTCGTTGGCGGTGATGGTGATCATCTTCGGCACGCCCTCGGCGAGGTTGCGCCCGGTGATCTCCATGCTGGTGTTCTCTTCCTGCTGGTAGGCGCAGCCCAGCGTTTCCTTGATCCGCTCGGCCGTGGCCTCGCCGATCAGGGTGCCGTAGGTGCGGCGGACGTAGGCGATGATCGCCTCGTCAAACCGGTCGCCGCCGATGCGCACCGAAGCGGCATACACGATGCCGTTGAGCGCGATCACGGCCACTTCGGTGGTGCCGCCGCCGATATCGACCACCATCGAACCGCGCGCCTCGGCCACCGGCATGCCGGCACCGATCGCGGCAGCCATCGGCTCCTCGATCAAATAAACCTCGCGGGCACCGGCCTCCTCGGCCGATTCCTTGATCGCGCGCCGCTCGACCTGGGTCGAGCCGCACGGCACGCACACCAGCACCCGCGGGCTGGGCCGCAGGAAACGCGACTTGTGCGCCTTGCGGATGAAATGCTTGAGCATTTCCTCGGTGTAGGTGAAGTCGGCGATGACGCCGTCCTTCATCGGCCGGATCGTGGTGATGTGGCCCGGCGTGCGGCCCAGCATGAGCTTGGCCTCCATGCCGACGGCGGCGACGGTGCGGTTGCCGCCGACCACGCGGTCCTGGCGCACCGCGACCACCGATGGCTCGTTCAGCACGATTCCCTGGCCGCGGACGTAGATCAACGTGTTTGCCGTGCCCAGATCGATGGACAGGTCGTTGGAAAACATGCCGCGAAACTTCTTGAACATCGTCGATTGGGCCGTGGGAGGGGTGCCGGAAGCGGCCGACAAGACTAGCAACCGCCCCCTTGCCGGGCAAGGAGAAATGGCGTAACCCGTCGCTAATGGGCGTTTTTGGTAGCCCACCGCGGCGGCGATCCGGCGCCCTGCGCGGAAGCCCCTCGACCGGGGCGGCAACGCGGCCCGGCTGGCCGCGACCCCGGCCAGCGGATATTCTATGCGGTGCGCACCAAGCGGTGACCTGCGCCCCCACCCATCCGTCAAACCACGCTCCCGCCAGGAACCTGCCGGCGGAGCTCCCCGGAGTGCGATTACCGATGTCAGCCCTGATCTGCGGCTCGCTGGCCTACGACACCATCATGGTGTTCCCCGACCAGTTCAAGAACCACATCCTGCCGGACAAGGTGCACATCCTGAACGTCTCCTTCCTGGTGCCGCGGATGCGCCGCGAGTTCGGCGGCTGCGCGGGCAACATCGCCTACAACCTCAAGTTGCTGGGCGGCGACCCGATCCCGATGGCCACCGTCGGCCAGGATTTCGGGCCGTACCGCGAGTGGTTCGAGCAGCAGCAGATCCGCCTGGACCACGTCAAGGTGATCGACGAGCTGTTCACCCCGCAGGCGTTCATCACCACCGACCACGACAACAACCAGATCACCGCCTTCCACCCCGGCGCGATGATGCGCTCCTACGAGAACCACGTGCGCGACGTGCCCGGCGTGACGATCGGCATCGTCAGCCCGGACGGCTACGAGGGCATGATCCAGAACGCCAACGAGTTCGCCGAGGCCGGTATTCCGTTCATCTTCGATCCCGGCCAGGCGATGCCGCTGTTCAACGGCGAGGAACTGCGCGCCTTCATCGAGCAGGCAGACTACGTGACCGTCAACGACTACGAGTCCAACCTGCTGCAGGAGCGCACCGGTTGGGACGAGGCGACGATCGCCAGCAAGGTCAAGGCCTACATCGCCACTCGCGGCCCCAAGGGCGTGATCATTCACGCCGACGGCCAGGTGCATGACGTCGCTCCCGCGCACGAGAGCCGCATCACCGACCCGACCGGCTGCGGCGATGCGTTCCGCGCCGGGCTGATCTTCGGCATCCAGAAGGGCTACGACTGGCCGACCATCGGCCGCATCGGCAACCTGATGGGCGCGCTGAAGGTCGAGCACCCCGGCACCCAGAACCAGCGCTTCGACTACGACGAGTTCGCCGAACAGTTCGTGCAGCAGTTCGGGTACGCGCTGTAGCAGGCCGGACCGGTTACGCCGGCCCCTGAGCTTTGTTCCGGTCGAAGTTGAGCATCCACGGGGTGCCGTAGCGGTCGGTGAACATGGCAAAGCGCTCGGCCCAGAATGTCTCACCCGGAGGCATCTCGACGGAACGTGCGTCTTTGGCCAGCGCGGCGTGCACGCGGTCGAACTCCGCCAGCGATGGCGGGGAAATGGCCACGCGGAAGCCCTGCGGCTTCTCGTACATCTCACCGACCCCGTCAGAGGCCATGACCGTGGCGCTGCCCAGCTTCATGGCCATGTTGAGCACCAGGTCGTCGCCGCCGGGCATGCGACTTTCCGCATCCGGCGCATCGCCATTGTGCGCTACATCCGTGATCTGCCCACCGAGGACCTCGGCGTAATGGGTCATCGCCTCAAGGCAGTTTCCCTCGAAGAACAGATAGATCGTCGGTTCCATGGTGGTTCTCCCTTTACGTTGGCGTTGTGTCGATTGCGCGTGAATGCGAGCCGGACGGCCAGTCGGCCGGCTTTCCAGAATTAGTTCCAGCCCGGCATCCGCTCGGGATCGAGGCCGCCGACTTCGAATGAGGCAGTGCGTTTGACGCCGGCCTTGACCGGGAACTCGATGCTGAGCACGCCGGCCTGTTTGGCCAGCTTCCAGAGAGTCTTCTCGTCCTCGACGAACATCGCGATCGCATCGTCGGTGTCGGGGCGGCTGCCGGCCATGGAGCGCGGCTTTTCCCCGTCGACGGTGACGGCGAGCTTGCAGCCCTTGTAGCAGTCGAAGTCGCCGACCTCCAGGACGAGGTAGCTGCTGCGGCCCCACTCGGGGTGGTCGCGGAAGATAAGGCGCACCGGCCGGGCGGCGGTGCCGTCGGTCTCGACGTTTTCACGCGCGTAGATCGCCGCCGACAGCTGCTCCTTCTTGCCGACCGGCTGGGTCTGGTAGGACCACAGCCCTGTCAGTCGCCTCGTCTCGCGTATCTCATTGGCTTTTGCAGCCGCCTCTTGGTGGCGACCGGCGATGCGTTCGGCGGCCGCGCTGTCGGGGTATTCGGCGATCAGCACGTCACCGTGCGCCTTGGCCAGGTCCCACTTGCCGGCATCGAACTGGGCGTCGAAATCGGCCGCTATCGCCTCGGCCTGGCGGTCGAGCGCGGCGGCCTGCTCGGCGCGGGCGATCTCGGGATCCGGCTCGGGCTTGCACCCGCCAAGGAGCACCGCGCACGTCAGGGCGACGAGCATCGGCAATCCGCGCGTCAGTTGTGGACCGGATTGCGGTGGGTGGTCGGCGGGCTCGAAGGGTTTACAGGTCATTGCGCGGTTCTCTTTTAGTGCAGGACTCAAGCGTGCCTGATTTTGAGTCGTTCTTCCCGCATCCGATGGGGTTCGCGGCGCGGCTGCCGTGTGGCTCGATCGCTTCGATGGGATCTCTGGTCGGGGCTTTGGCGGGAGAGCCGGGGATGAACGCCCTTGCGGCGAATGTCCTCCGGCACCGATGAGGCCGGTGCCTCCTCCTTTATTTCGCCGCAAGGGCATTCACCCCCGTCATTGCGACGACGCGGTGGTTGCAGGAGCGAGAATCCACCAGTTCCGGCGCGGTCTGTATGCCTTCCGGGCGAAATAAAGGAGGAGGCCTCCGCCGCAGGCGGTGGCCGGGGGACATTCGCCCGGAAGGCATACAGATCACGCCCCCCGAAAATCACCGGGATGAGCGCGGAGACGAAAGCCGGATACAACGCGACCGCCCGGGAGGCGGCCGCGAAGAAGATGTCCAATCAACTGAGCGATCAGTCGACCGGCTTGGTCACCGACTTGTCGCCCTTGGCCTCGGCGATGACGGCGTCCACCGAACCGGTGGTGATTGGGTGGTAGCCCGGACGCGCCTGGGCGAGCACCTTCTCGGCCATTGCCAGGCCTTCCGGAGTCTTCACCAGCTCGGCGTAGGTCGGCATGATCAGCTTGCGGCGACCGACGCGCTCCAGGAACGCGGCAATCGCGTCGTTGGCTTCCGGGTAGCCGCTACGCACGGTCAGCGGGTACCAGCGCATCGCGATCTCGCCGTTGGGGGTGCCGGTGAACTTGTAGGCAGCGTCAAGCGCGGCCAGCTGCTCGTGGCTCAGCGTCTGCGGCATGCCTTCCAGAAAGTGCAGCCACTCCTGCGTGCTCCACTTGGCGGTGACGTCCCTGGCCGGCAGGGTGCCGTCGTCCAGCCAGGCCTTTCGCACGGTGTCGACCGCGTCGAACTGCGGCGACTTCGTCACCGGCGCGGACTCGGGGATGCCCTGGCCGTAGATCCACTCGTCCAGCTCGGCCTCGGTGACCTTGCCGGGGTGCTTGGCCAGCAGGTTGTCCTTGGCGTACTGGATGAAGGTCGTGGTCGGGATCGACTGGAACGCGAAGTGGTCAAAGTAGCCGCGCAGGAACGGGTCGAAGTCCTCGCGGCCGAAGCGGTGCTCCAGGAACATCATGAACCAGGCGCCCTTGTCGTAGGCGACCTCGGTCAGGGTGTCGCCGGCCTTGACGTGGATGTCGGGACGGATCGCCAGCGCCTGCGCCTGCGGCTCCATGTCGCCGATGGTCTTGCGCAGCTCGTTCTGGGCGATCGCCGCTTCCATGTTGGCGAAGTCCTTGCCGTACAGGGACTCGATGATGCGGTTCTCGACGTAACTGGTGATGCCCTCGTTCATCCACTGGTCTTTCGGGCTGGAGAAGGTCACCAGGTTGCCGGCCCAGCTGTGCGCCAGCTCGTGCGCGATCAGCGAAACCAGCGACTTGTCGCCGACGATCACGGTCGGGGTGGCGAAGGTGATGCGCGGGTTTTCCATGCCGCCGTAGGGGAACGACGGCGGCAGCACGAGGATGTCGTAGCGGCCCCAGCGGTACGGGCCGTACATGGCCTCGGTGGCCTCGATCATCTTCTCGGTGTCGGCGAACTCGGCGGCGGCCTTGTCGACCATGGCCGGCTCGGCCCACACGCCGCTGCGGTCGGAGATCGGCTTGAACTCCAGGTCGCCGGCGGCGATGGCCAGCAGGTAGGACGGGATCGCCTGCGGCATGGCGAAGGTGTAGTCGCCGTCACGCTCGGCTTTGGGGTCGTTGTCGGCGCTCATCAGCACCATCACGTCCTTGGGGCTGGTCACGTGCGCGGTGTAGGTGAAGCGCACTCGGGGCGTGTCCTGCAGCGGCACCCAGGAGCGCGCGTGGATCTGCTGCGATTGGCTGAACATGAAGGGCTGCTTGCCGCCCTCGGTCATCGCCGGGGTCAGCCACTGCAGGCCGGATGCGTCCGGCGAGGTGCGGTAGGTCACGCGGACGCGCTCGTTGCGGTCGGGCACCTGGATCGTCAGCTTGCTGCCCAGGCGCTTGTCGGCGTCGGCCAGCTCGTACTTGAGGTCGGTCCACTTGTCGTCGCTGCGCTCACCGACCACCTTCTCGATGGTCAGGTCGCGGGTGTCGAGCACCAGCTCGTTGGCGTCATCGGCGACCCAGTCCAGGTCGTAGGTGGCGCTGCCGCTGATTTCCCTGGCCTCGAAATCGACGTTGAGGGCGAGCGCGAGGTCCTTGATGCGGACCTTGTCGGGCTCGGCGTAGGACAGCGAGTCGTACTCGGCGGGCGCGGCGGTGGCCACATCGGCATCGGGTTTGGCGGCCGTATCCGCGGCCGGCGCGTTGTCGCGCGAGCAGCCGCCCAGTACCACGGCGGCGGCAAAAAACAGGGTCAGGATCGAGGAGCGCATGGGCAGGCCCGGGGTTGCAGGACAATCCCCGAGTGTAGCCGCGCCCGCGCGGGGCGCGAAGTGACTTCCGTCCTACACCTTGTAGCCGGTGTGGATGGCGACGATGCCGGCGGACATGTTGCGGTAGCTGCAGCGGGCGAAACCCGCGCCCTCCATCATCGCTTTGAGCTCGTCCTGCGGCGGGTGCTTGCGGATGCTCTCGGCGAGGTACTGGTAGCTGTCGGCATCCCTGGCGAACAGCTGGCCCAGGCGCGGCAGGATCTTGAAGGAATGGAAGTCGTAGATCGGCTTGAACCACTCCGGCTTCACCTCGGAGAACTCCAGCACCCGCGCCTGGCCGCCGACCTTCAGCACGCGGTGCATCTCGGCCAGCGCCGCGTCCTTGTCGGTCACGTTGCGCAGGCCGAAGGCGATGGTGACCAGGTCGAAACTCGCGTCCGGGAACGGCAGCTTCTCGGCATTCATCTGCACGTAGTCAAAGCCGGCGACCTTGCCCTTGTCGGTCATCCGGTCGCGGCCGACGCGCAGCATCGCGCCGTTGATATCGCCCAGCACGATCGAGCCGGTATCCCCGACGCGATCCTTCAGCAACAGCGCGATATCGCCGGTGCCGCCAGCCAGATCGAGCACCCGGTCGCCGCGCTTGACCTGCGCGGTGGCGACGAAAAAGCGCTTCCAGATCCGGTGGATGCCCATCGACATCAGGTCGTTCATCAGGTCGTAGCTGCCGGCGACCGATGAGAACACTTCCCCGACCAGCTTCTGCTTGTCCCCGGTGGGAACATCGCGGAAGCCGAAATGGGTCGTGCCGGCGGGATTGGCCTGCGCCGCCGGGGCGGCGGTGGACGCATCGGGCGCGCGCGCGGTGTCGGCGGCGGTATCGGAGGCGCTGCTGGGGTTTGGATCGTTCATGCGCCGATTATCGCACCGCCCCGCCGGCGTTGCGCTCACGTGCTCGACATCCCGCGTGGGCGCGGCGACGATCCCTCCATCCAACTCTACCGGCCGACCGATGATCAGCACCCCCGACTACCCCGCCCTGCTCGCCACCGCTGTCGCCGAAGCCCGCCAGGGCCTGGCCGAAGGCGGCATCCCGATCGGCGCCGCGCTGTACCACGCCGACGGCCGCCTGCTGGGCTGCGGCCACAACCGCCGCGTACAGGACGGCGACCCGTCCAGCCACGGCGAGACCGACGCCTTTCGCAAGGCCGGCCGCCAGCGCAACTACCGCGACACCATCATGGTCACCACCCTGGCCCCGTGCTGGTACTGCAGCGGCCTGATCCGACAGTTCAATATCGGCACCGTGGTGGTGGGCGAGTCGGAAACATTCCGCGGCGGGATCGACTGGCTGCGGGAGAACGGCACAACCGTGATCGATCTGGCGGACAAGGATTGCATGGAGATGATGCAGGGGTATATTGCGGCTAATCCTGAGGTCTGGAACGAGGATATTGGGGAGTGAGGAGACTTGTCCTGACGTACTCAAGCAAAGCGTAGCTCCTTAGCTTCGCCGGGATGGTGAGGGCCACATTCGTGACGCGCCGCGCCCCTCCAATGCACCACGGACGCTCATCGATGGCGCTTTTTTCGTCACCGGTGGCGCTCCAAACCTCAAGCGCGCAGCTTTCTGCCTCTTTCGTGAGGTTCCTCGGCTCACGCGCGGCCCTTTTCCCCGCGAACGTGAGCCTCCAACCTCGATGGCCGGCGCTTTTTGCGCGACCAATGCCCCTCGAAGCCTCAGCACCGGGGCTTTTTTGCTCAACATCGGCACCGGCTGCTCGGCACATGGAGCTTTTAGCGCGGACACCGAGGCGTCAAAACGCCAATCGAGACACCTTCACCTACCCGTCCCCGGCCGCATACCCGGTCTCGGCGGCGTGCCGCGGCTGCCTGTAGCTATCGAACGTAGACTTGCTCCCTCCCCACGCGGACATCTCCCGATGATCAAACTGGTAGGCGGCGTCGAGGTCCAACCCATCCACCGGGCGTCATGCCATTGCGGCGCGGTCGAGCTGGAGCTCGACCTGCCCGACGGGATCGTCGATCCGCGGCGCTGCGACTGCTTCATCTGCCGGCGCAAGGGCGCAATCGTCGCCTCGGTCCCGTTGGACGGCCTGCGTGTCACGAAGGGCTCGGAGCAACTGGCGCTCTACCAGTTCAACACCTATACGGCGAAGCACTACTTCTGCCGGATCTGCGGTATCTACACGCATCACCAGCGTCGGTCCGATCCCAGGCAGTACGGCTACAACGTCGGCTGCCTGGAGAGTATCAACCCGTTTGATCTGCCCGACGTCGTCACCGAAGACGGCGTCCACCACCCGGCGGATGCGCGCGATCGATGAGAGCCTATTGCGGTGACTCAGCGGTGGCGTAGCGCTGCGATGCGTCCCCCTCGGGCGCCACGGCATTGCGGTTGCGGCCCGCGCGCTTTGCCTGGTACAGCGCGCGGTCTGCGCGCTCCAGCAGGTCATCGGCGGTCTCGTCACGGCGGTGCTGGGCGACGCCGGCGGAGAAGGTGATGCACCGGCTGTCGGTCCCGCAGTTCGCTACCGCCCTTCGCATCCGTTCCAGCAGGCGGCAGATGCCGTCGACGTTGCCGCACGCCAGCACCACGAATTCCTCGCCGCCCCAGCGGCCGATCGCGTCGGTGGTGCGCAGCATCGCCGTCGCGCGGCGGGCGAATTCCCTGAGCACCTCGTCGCCACCGGCGTGTCCGAGCTCGTCATTGATGGCCTTGAAGTGGTCGATGTCGATCAGCGCCACGCAAAACGGGGCGAACTCACGCGAGGACAGCGCGGCGCTCCGCTCCAGCAGCGTTCGCATGGAACGCCGGTTTGCAATGCCGGTGAGTTCATCGCTCACCGCCAGCCGCTCGACCTGCGAGAGTGCCTGCATGAGCGCTTCGCGCTGGCGGTGGAGCTTGCGCCGGACACTGGACAGGCGCGCCACAATAAACCCCAGCGGCGGCAGCACCACCAGCAGCATCAGCACATTGTTGATGTCGACCATGAGCGGCGTCATCGCGCCGTGCTGCGGGATCCATTGCGGGAACCACGCACGCAGCATCACCGCCGCGACCAGCGCGAACAGGTTCAAGACCGTCAGGAACGCGATCTGCCGCCACTGCAGGGCGAATGCGCCGAATACGATGGTCACGACCATCGGCAACAGGGCCGCGGTGCGCATTGGGCCGATGAGCAGGTAGCCCCAGTTGGCACAGAGCACGCCGATGGACAGTTGCCAGATGGTCAGCGACGGGTCCTGGAACCGCTCGGTCCAGCCGCTGCGAAGGGCGACATAGCCGGCCAGAAGTCCGGCGAAGACGAAGCCCAGCCAGAGCAGGGTCGCGGTCTTGCTCATCCATCCCTGCAGCACGCCGGCGATCAGCCAGATCGCCGCGCCCATGTAGATGTAGCCCGCGATCAGCCATTGCATCAGTCGTTCCCTGCGCCGCGGGTGGGCGCTGCCCACCAGGTCCACCATCCGGGAAAGTAGCGATTGCATTGTTCTGGCGCTCCAGCACGGCTACCGGGAGGGTTGACCTATTGGACCTATCGGCCGGCCCGGCAGAACCTGAAGGGCGTTCGCGAAATTTGTGTGTTCCACAATCACAGCCCGTGAAGTGCGGCCAGGCCTCAACTTGCCTGCACCGGGGCGACGGGCTACAACTCCCTGTTCACAGGGGAGGTCACAATGGGTTTCTTGAAACGGCTTTTCGGCACGCAGGCGCCTGAACCCGCGGCGCCGGTGTTGCCTGAGCCAGGCAACGCCGCACGCACCATCCGCTACGACGAGACCCTCGTCGACAGCCTCAAGCACGACCACGAAGAGCTCGTCGCGATGTACACGCGCATGGGCGAGGACGCGGCTGCGGGCCGCTTCGATGGGCTCGACGCGGCGCTGCAGGAGTTCAAGGTGCGCCTGGAATCGCACCTGCTGACGGAGAACGTGCGCTTCTACGTCTATCTGGAACAGATGCTGGCCGACGACGCCGAGAACACGGCGCTGATCCGTGGTTTCCGGCGCGAGATGAACTCCATCGCGCGCGGCGTGGTCGACTTCGTCGCCCGGTACCGCAAGGAGCCGGTGAACGCGGCGAACCAGGCGGAATTCCTGGCCGCCCATGGCGAAGTCGGACGGCTGCTGACCCAGCGCATCGCGCGCGAGGAGTCGGAGCTGTACGTGCTGTATCACCTGTGAGGTGCGCAGCGCGTTTTAAGAGATGATGTCGGCCTCTTCCCCTGCACTCCCGGCGGCACAGGTGCCCAAACCGATTCCGACCACCAGCGACGGCCCCGGCCGCAGACCGGCGATCAGCCGCGAAGACCTGATCGAGGCCGCGCTGGCGATCCTGGGCCCGAACCGCAGCGTCTCCACGCTCGGCCTGCGCGAGGTGGCGCGCGAGGCGAAGATCGCGCCCAACAGTTTCTACCGGCATTTCCGCGACATCGACGAGCTGGCCGTGGTGCTGATCGAGCGCGCCGGCACGTCCTTGCGCGCCATCATCGGGCGGGCGCGCAATCGCGCCGACCCCAACGGCGGCGTGGTGCGCAGTTCGGTGGAGGCGTTCTTCGATCAGCTCCGCGCCGACGACAAGCTGCTGCACCTGCTGCTGCGCGAAGGTCTGGTGGGCTCGGATGCGTACAAGGAGGCAGTCGACCGGCAGTTGCGCTTCTTCGAGGAAGAGCTGCGGGTGGACCTGATCCGGCTCTCCAAGCTCAACCGGGTGCCGATGCACGAGCCGGCGCTGGTGGCCCGGGCGATCACGCGGCTGGTGTTTGCCGTCGGTGGCAGCGCGATGGACCTGCCGCCGGAGCGCTACCCGCAGCAGATCGACGAGCTCACCACGATGGTGCGGATGATCGTCAACGGCGCCCAGGCGACGAATCGGGCGGCCGGCGGGCTTGGGTCCAGCGCCTAGAGGATGTAGCGGCTCAGGTCCGGATCCTTCACCAACTCGCCCAGGTTGGCGTCGACGTAATTGCGGTCGATGGTGATCGCCTGGCCGTCGCGGTCCGGCGCCTCATAGCTGAGGGTGTCCAGCAGACGCTCCAGCACGGTGTGCAGGCGGCGGGCACCGATGTTTTCCTGGCGCTCGTTGACCAGCGCGGCGATCTCGGCGATGCGCTCGATGGCATCGTCGGTAAACGCCAGGCTGACGCCTTCGGTCTTCATCAGCTCGATGTACTGGACGGTCAAGGCCGCCTTGGGCTCGGTCAGGATGCGGATGAAGTCGCCCTTGGTCAGCGCCGACAGCTCGACCCGGATCGGGAAGCGGCCCTGCAGCTCCGGGATCAGGTCCGATGGCTTGGCCATGTGGAACGCGCCGGAGGCGATGAAGAGGATGTGGTCGGTCTTCACCGAGCCGTATTTGGTGCTGACGGTCGAGCCTTCCACCAGCGGCAGCAGGTCGCGCTGCACGCCTTCGCGGCTGACATCGCCGCCACCCACGTTCTCACCGCGCTTGGCGACCTTGTCGATCTCGTCCAGGAAGACGATGCCGTGCTGTTCGCAGGCCTCGATCGCGGCCTCGCGGACCTCGTCCTCGTTGACCAGCTTGCCGGCTTCCTCTTCGATCAGCAGCGGGCGCGCGGCCTTGATGGTCATGGTCTTGGTGTTGGTCTTGCTGCTGCCCAGCTGGGAGAACATCTGCCGCAGCTGCTGGCCCATCTCTTCCATGCCCGGCGGCGCCATGATGTCCACGCCGCTGACGTTGACCGCGGTCTCGATATCGATCTGGCGCTCGTCCAGCTCGCCGGCACGCAGCTGACGGCGCAGCTTGATGCGGGTCTCCGATTCCTGCGCGGACGGCTCGGCCGCGGCCGCCTGCGGATCAAAGCCGATACCGCCGCCCAATCCGGTGACACGCTTGGGCAGCAGTGCATCCAGGATGCGGTCCTCGGCGCGCTCCTCGGCCTCGGTGCGGACCTTCTGCTTGGCCTGCTCGCGATACAGCTTGACCGCGGTATCGGCCAGGTCGCGGATGATCTGCTCCACGTCCTTGCCGACGTAGCCGACCTCGGTGAAGCGGGTCGCCTCGACCTTCACGAACGGCGCGTTGGCCAGGGTCGCCAGGCGCCGCGCGATCTCGGTCTTGCCCACGCCGGTCGGGCCGATCATCAGGATGTTCTTGGGCATGACCTCGTTGCGCAGGTCGTCAGCGAGCATGCTGCGGCGCCAGCGGTTGCGCAGCGCGATGGCCACGGCGCGCTTGGCGTCCTGCTGGCCGATGATGTGGGTATCGAGCGACTGCACGATCTCGCGCGGCGTCATCGTGGCGCTGGTGTGGTTGAACTTCATGCTTACAGCTCCTCAACCACGACGTTGCGGTTGGTGTAGATGCACACGTCGCCGGCGATGTTGATCGCCTCGGTCGCGATGGTGCGGGCGTCCAATTCGGTATGCGCGTACAGCGCGCGGGCGGCGGACAGGGCGTACATGCCGCCCGAGCCGATGGCGATGATGCCGTCGTCGGGCTCAATGACATCGCCGGTGCCGCTGATGATCAGCGAGGTTTCCTTGTCGGCCACGGCGAGCAGCGCTTCGAGCTTTCCAAAGCGGCGCTCGGTGCGCCAGTCCTTGGCCATCTCGACGGCGGCGCGGGTCAGCTGGCCGTGTTTCTCGAGCTTGGCTTCGAAGACTTCAAACAGGGTGAAAGCATCGGCGGCGGCGCCGGCGAACCCGGCGATGACCTGCTCATCGCGGCCGAGGCGGCGGATCTTGCGGGCGTTGGACTTCATCACCGTGTTGCCCAGGGTGACCTGGCCGTCACCGGCGATGGCGACGCGGCCGTTGCGGCGCACCGAGACGATGGTGGTGGCGTGGAAGACGGTGGGGTTCTGGCTGGGATCCATGTGGGCTCCGTGGTCGAACCTCATGGATGGGGGTCGCGCGGCGCTGTTCAAGCGCTGGGGGCTGAATGGTGGGGATGCGCGGGGGCGGCTGCCGGGGACCGGCCGAGGTGCTGGCTGGTTGCGTATGGGATCCTCCGGGGCGGCTGCCGGGTTCCGGCCGAGGTGCTGGCTGGTTGCGTATGGGATGCTCGGGGGCGGCTGCCGGGTACCGTTTCCAGTCGCTCCACGAAATTCGCTTTGTGGAAACGGCACCCGGCAGCCGCTCTCGGAGGGCGCGGTGATCTGGTGGGGCAAGCAAGATCGGAGCGCCGAAGTGTGGACCTCTTCGGTGACAAATAGCGCCGCTGCTGCGACGACTCGCAACCGACGTTCTGCGACGAGGCAAGATGCGATGTCCGTTGCGATTAGATAGAAGGCCGCGCGCTCCAACAACCCGCGGTCATCGGCGCCTGCCAAAGCCAGACGCGAGCAAACGCGAACGCAGGAAGCAAGGCCGGTCGCCCCCAATTCACGGCGTGAACCGTTAGGCGGGGCGGGGGATCCGGTTCGACCAAGCGAATATCGTGGAGCGACTTGAACCGGGTCCCCCGCCCCGCCCGCTCGTGCTTTAAACCCAACCCCTCAATCTTTCGAAGGCGGTTTCCGTTTCGCACGTGGGTGAGCCGCGTCGTACACCGTCGCCAGGTGCTGGAAGTCGAGGTGCGTGTAGATCTGCGTGGTGGCGATGTCCGCGTGGCCGAGCAGTTCCTGCACGCCGCGCAGGTCGCCGGAGGACTCCAGGATGTGGCTGGCGAAGCTGTGGCGGAGCATGTGCGGGTGGACGGCTTTGGTCAGGCCCTGGCGCTGGGCCAGTTGGCGCAGCCGGTATTGCACGGCGCGCGGTGTAATGGTGCCGTTGCGGCCGGGGAAGACCGGGCTGTCATTGCCGGCGCCGGTCGAGGCGCGCCACTCGGCGAGGGCAATGCGCGCGTAGGAGCCCAGCGGGACGCTGCGTTGGCGGCTGCCCTTGCCGAGCACGGTGACCAGGCCGTCGTCGAGATCCAGGTCGCGCCAATGCAGGGCGCACAGCTCCGACAGGCGCAGGCCGGAGGAATAGAACAGCTCCAGCAGGGCGCGGTCGCGCAGGCCGAGCGGCGCGTCGGTGGGGACCTCGACCAGCACCTTGACCTCGTCGGCGTCCAGGACCTGCGGCAGCTTGCGCGGCGCGCGCGGGGCGCGGATCGCGGCGGCGGGGCTGGCGGTGATGCGACAGTGGCGCAGGAGCCACGCGTAGAAGCTGCGGCAGGCGGACAGGCGGCGCTGCAAACTCTTGGGCGCGAGTCCGCGGCGGTGTTCGGCAGCGATGAAGCTGCGCAGGGAGTCGGCCTCCAGCCCGACCAGGTCGAGTGCCTGCGCGGCGGCCCACTGCGCCAGCGCGGTCAGGTCGCGGCGGTAGGCATCCAGCGTGTGCGCGGAGACCGCGCGCTCGACCTGCAGGTGCTCGAGGAACGCGGCGACGTTAGCGTCGAGCGGCGCGGCCGGCGCAGGCGCGGGGGTGCCGGAATCAGCGGGCATACCTCGCCAGCGCTGTTTCCAGCGCCTCGCCCATCATCTGCAGGAACAGCGTGCCCATGCCGGGGAAGAACCGGTTGGGATCGCGGCTGCCCACCGCTACCAGCCCCAGCGCGGGCAGCGGCAGCAATGCGGTCGACTGCACCTGGTCGGCGTTGTCGCCGTAGAGCAGCGCGTGCTTTTCCGGCTGCAGACGACCGCACAGCGGCTCGCCGTCGGCCAGACAATCGAGGAACGGTTGCAGGCGCACGTCATCGCGCTTGACCACCTGCAGCCACTCGTTCTCGTCCAGTCCGTCGATGGGCTCAAACAGCACCAGTTGCACCAGGTCGCCGTTGAAGTCCTCCGCCAGCGTCGCCGCCATCGCGCGCACGGTGTCGGCGGCGGTGTCCTGGCGCATCAGGGCCAAGGCCAGCTGGTGGGTACGCACCGCCAGCCGCTCGTTTTCCTCGGCATTGGCGAACAGCTCGCGCAGGCGCTTGGACAGTTCGCGGTTCTTGTCGCGCAACACCTCCAGCTGGTAGCTGGCCAGCGAGGCGGCCGAGCCCTCCTCGCGCGGGACCACCAAGCTGAGTGACAGGTCGGGGAACTGCTGCAGGAAGGTCGGATGGCGGCGCAGCCACGCGGCGACCTCGTGCGCACCCAGGGTTTCGGTGGTCTCGCTCATGCGTTCCATTCTCCTTCAAATACGAATGCGGCCGCGCCGGTCATCACCATCGGCCGGTCGTCGGCGGGCCAGCTGATCTGCAGGTCGCCGCCGGGCAGCGACACTCTTACGTCGCGATCGACCAGGCCGCGCCGGGTGAGGATGGCGACTGCCGCGCACGCACCGCTGCCGCAGGCCAGGGTTTCACCGACGCCACGCTCATACACGCGCAGGCGGATGCGGTCGCGGCCGAGGATCTGGGCAAAACCGACGTTGACTGATTCGGGAAACGCCGGATGGTCCTGCAGGCCGGATCCGGCAACGTCCAGCTCGGCGGTATCGATGTCCTCGACTTCGATCAGCGCGTGCGGATTGCCCATGGATACCGCGCCCACCGGCATGATGCTGCCGCGCACCGGCAGCACGTAAGGATCGCGCGCGGCGTCGAAGCCAACCATCGGGATCCGTGCCGGCTCGAACTCCGGCACGCCCATGTCGACCCGGTAACGGCCATCCCCGAGGCGCTGCACCGTGTGGGCACCGATCGGGCTGTCGAGCTGGAACTCGCCTGCCACGGGCGCGCTGCCTTCGCGCACCAGCCAGGCGGCGACGCAGCGGGCGCCGTTGCCGCACTGCTGCGAGCTGGAGCCGTCCGCGTTCCAGATGCGGTAGCTGGCGACAGCGGCCGCGGTGCGCGGCGCTTCGATGGTCAGGATCTGGTCGCAGCCCACGCCGTGGTGGCGATGGGCGATGGCGCGGCACAGGTCCGGTTCGGGGGCGTCGCGGCCACCGCGCAGGTCCAGCACGACGAAGTCGTTGCCGGCGCCGTGCATCTTGCTGAAAGGCAGGGCGGAACTGGATCCGGTCCGCGCTGCTTCAGTCATTCCCGTCGTCGTCACCGCCCACCTCGGGGATCGGGTCGGCGCCGGGTTCCTTGATGGTGTCGTCGGTCGGGGCGTCGTCCTCGACCGGTTCGGTGGCCTCCACGTCCTGCTCGTCGACATCGTGCTCGTCGACATCGTGCTGGTCGACATCCTGGCCGTCGCTGTCGACCGGGGCATCGGCGGGAACGGCCTCGGGCAGTACCAGGGGTCCACTGTTGCCGCAGCCGGCAACGGCGAGCGGCAGGGCGAGGACGAGGGCGAGCAGGCAAATCGGCAGTCGTGCGTTCATCGCCGCAGTGTAACGGCGCCGGCGGTCAAGGCGATACCGCTCAGCGCTCCGGCTCGGGCCGCAGCCACAGCCAGCAGGCGATGACCGCCATGCTGATCGTGGCGACGGCGGCGATCCACAGGTGCGGAGCGGTCAGGAACGCGACGGCAGCGGCCAGCAACATCGACGCGCTGGCGAGCCACTTGGCGCGTCGCGAGACCGCTCCGTGGCACTGCCAGTCACGGATCATCGGACCGAACACACGATGTGTCAGCAACCGCTGGTGCAGTTGCTTGGAGCCCCGCGCCGCCGCGTACGCTGCCAGCAACACGAAGGGCACCGTGGGCAGCAGCGGCAGGACCACGCCGGCCGCCGCCAACCCCAGGCTCAGGTAGGCGAGCAGCAACCAGGCCCAGGGCACCGGACCATGTGGGTCGCGCCCCATCGGCACGGCGGCTAGCGGGAAGCGGCTGTCTCGACCGCCAGCTGGTCGAGCATGAACGCGTACATCTCGGCCAGCTCGCGGTAGCGGCGGAAACGGCCGGACTTGCCGCCGTGGCCGGCGTCCATGTTGGTGCGGAACAGGATCGGCGCGCTGCTGGTGTCCAGGTCGCGCAAACGGGCGACGTACTTGGCCGGCTCCCAGTACTGGACCTGCGAGTCCCACAGGCCGGTACCGATGAACATCGCCGGGTAGTCCTGCGCGACCAGATTGTCGTACGGCGAATACGCCAGCATCACGTCGTAGAACGCCTTGTCCTCCGGATTGCCCCACTGGTCGTATTCGTTGGTGGTCAGCGGAATGCTGGCGTCGAGCATGGTGGTGACCACGTCCACGAACGGCACCTGCGAGAGGATCACGCGGTAGTCGTGGGGCGCCTGGTTGGAGATCGCGCCCATCAGCAGGCCGCCAGCGCTGCCGCCGTAGGCTGCGACACGATCCTTTGCGGCGTAGCCCTGCCCGACCAGGAAGCGGGTGACGTCGATGAAGTCGTTGAAGGTGTTCTGCTTGTGCTCCAGCTTGCCGGCGTCGTACCACTTGCGGCCCATCTCCTGGCCGCCGCGGACGTGGGCGATCGCATAGACCATGCCGCGATCCAGCAGGCTGACGACCGGCAGGTTGAAGGCCGGGTCCATCGAATAGCCGTAGCTGCCGTAGGCGTACTGCAACAACGCGGCGGTGCCGTCCTTCTTGAAGCCCTTGCGATAGACCACCGAGACCGGCACCTTGCTGCCGTCGCGCGCGCTCGCCCACAACCGTTCGGTGGTGTAAACCGTGGAGTCGTACCCGATCACCGGCTGCTGCTTGAGCTGGCGGCGCTCGCCGGTGCGGGTGTTGAGCTCGTAGGTGGTGTCCGGCGTGGTCAGCGAGGTGTAGCTGTAGCGCAGCCAGTCGGTGTCGGGCTCGGAATTGGTCGACAGGCCCATCGAGTAGGCGCTCTCGTCGGCCTTGACGTATTCGGAGGCCGGGTCGGCCTGGCCGACGTCGCCGCGGATCAGGCGCAGCCGCTCCAGGCCGCCGGAGCGCTCGGCCACGGCGGTGAAGCCGTCAAACAGCTCGAAGCCGTCGATGAACACGTCCTCGTCGACGCCGATCCACTCCTGCCACTGCGCGCGCGAGCTCGCGTCGCTGGGCGCGGTCATCAGCTTGAAGTTGTCGGCCGGCCTGCCGTCCGCGCCGGGTGCGTTGGTGCGGATGACCCAGCGTCCGTCGTGGTGGTCGGCGCTGTACTCCACGTCGCGCTCGCGCGGGGCCAGCACGGTGAACGTGCCCGGGTCGGCGGCCGGCGCGCAGCGGCTCTCGCTGGACACGGTGCTTTCCACGCCGATGCAGATGTACTTGTCATCGCGGGTGCGGCCAATGCCCATGTAGAAGCTGTCATCGTGCTCCTCGTAGACCAGCACGTCATCGGCGACCGGAGTGCCAAGCACGTGCTTCCTGACGCGCACGGTAAGCAGGGTTTCCGGGTCGTTCTCGACGTAGAAGACCGTGCGGTTGTCATCGGCCCAGACCACGTTGGCCGACACGCCCGGAATGGCATCGTCGAGGATCCTGCCGGTGTCCAGGTCCTTGAAGCGGATTACGTACTGGCGCCGACCGACATCGTCTTCGGCCCAGGCCAGCAGGCGGTTGTCCTGGCTGACCTGGTAGTCGCCGACGCTGAAATACTCCTCGCCGGCAGCCATCGCATTGACGTCGAGCAGGACCTGCTCGTCGGCGTCCATCGAACCCTTGCGACGCGCGTGGATCGGGTAGTCCTGGCCGGTCTCGAAACGCGTGTAGTACCACCAGCCTCGCTCGCGGTACGGCACCGAGCTGTCGTCCTGCTTGATGCGCCCGACGATCTCCTCGTACAGCGTGTCCTCAAGGCCCTTCAGAGGCGCCATCACGGCATCGACGTAGGCATTCTCCGCTTCCAGGTAGGCCAGCATCGCCGGATCCTTGCGGGTGTCGTCGCGCAGCCAGTAGTACTCATCCTGCCGCGTTGCACCGTGCGGGGCGGTAACCACGTGCGGGCGTTTCTCGACATCGGGCGGGGTGATGGGCGCGGCGGGGGACGGTGCGGAATCGACAGACATGGAAGAACTCGTGGCGAGGGCCGGCGTGGCGGCGGTCATCAGGACGGCAAGCAGCAAGGCGGGCTTCATGGATGGGGGCTCCGGAGAGAAAGCGCAACGGCGAAGCAACTGGAGGTCGGCGGACAGCTTGCCCGCAGGCGGACAAAAAGTGGTCCCTGGGACCCGAAATTCCATGAAAAGAGGCCGGGCGACAGACCCGGCCTCTCTGAATCCGGTGGCATCTCACCTGCCACCCCGGCGCGCATCAATCGGCCAGCTGGTTCCACAGGAAGGTGTAGGCCAGCGCGCTCATGTGCGCGGCCTGCTGGTTGTTGGCCGAACCGCCGTGGCCGCCTTCGATGTTCTCGTAGTAGCGCACGTCCTTACCGGCGTCGAGCATTTTGGCCATCATCTTGCGGGCGTGGCCCGGGTGGACGCGGTCATCGCGGGTGGAGGTGGTGAACAGGGTCGGCGGGTAATCCTTGTCAGCGTCGAACAGGTGGTAGGGCGAGAAGGTCTTGATGAACTCCCACTCCTCCGGCTTGTCGGGATCGCCGTACTCGGCCATCCACGACGCGCCGGCCAGCAGCTTGTGGTAGCGCTGCATGTCCAGCAGCGGCACCTGGATCACCACCGCACCAAACAGCTCCGGGTACTGGGTCAGCATGTTGCCGGTGAGCAGGCCGCCGTTGCTGCCGCCCTGGATGCCCAGGTGCTTGGGAGATGTCACCTTGCGGGCGACCAGGTCCTTGGCCACCGCGGCGAAATCCTCGTACGCCTTGTGCCGGTTGGCCTTCAGCGCGGCCTGGTGCCAGCGCGGACCGTACTCGCCGCCGCCGCGGATGTTGGCCACCGCATACGCGCCGCCCTTCTCCAGCCAGCCCTTGCCGACCGCGCCGGAATACCCCGGCGTCAGCGAGATCTCGAAACCGCCGTAGCCGTACAGCAGGGTCGGCGTGCTGCCGTCCAGCGGCATGCCCTTGGGGTGGACGAGAAAGTACGGCACGCGGGTGCCGTCCTTGCTGGTGGCGAAATGCTGCTCGACCACCTCGTTGGAGGCGTCGAAGAAGGTCGGCATGGTCTTCAGCACTTCCGGCGCCTGGCCGATGGTCGCCAGCGACAGCGACTGCGGATTGAGGTAGTCGGACGCCATCACCCACAGATCGTCGTTGTTGTCCGCGTCCACCGCGGCCACGCTGACGGTGCCTTCGGGCTGGTCGACAAAGGCACTGCGCGTCCAATCGCCGTCCGCCTCCTTGGGCGGGGTCAGCACGCTGAGCCGGTTCTTGACGTCCTCCAGCACGTTCAGCACGAGGTGGTTGGCGGTCCAGGTCGAGCTTGCGAGCGATGAGGTTTCCGTCGGCTCGAACAGGCTGGTGAAATCGCGCTTGCCGGCCATGAAGTCGTCGAAGTTGATCGCGATCAGGCTGCCTGCCGGCCAGGTCTTGCCGCCGGCTTCGTACGGGGCGCGCAGCTCCAGGACCATCCAGTCCTTGTGCACGGACTTCATCGCCGAGTTGGGCGCATCGACCTTGGTCAGCTTGCCGTCGGCGCCGCGCAGGTAGAGCTCGTCGTTGTAGAACGCCAGGGTGCGGGTGACGAAGTCGCGCTCGTAGCCCGGCGTGTGGTCGCGACCGGCGGCGATGTACATGTCGTCGGGCTTGCCCTCGTAGACCAGCGTCGCGCTGTCCATCGGCGTACCGCGCTGCCATTGCTTGACGATGCGCGGGTAGCCCGATTCGGTCATCGTGCCGGGGCCGAAATCGGTGAACACGTAGACGCTGTCGCGGTCGATCCAGCCCAGGCCGCCCTTGGCCTCGTCACGGAAGAAGCCGTCCTTGACCCAGCCCATCGTGCCCAGATCGAACTCGCGGGTGACGTCCGCATCGGCGCCACCGCGCGACAGGGCGACCAGGCAGCGCTGGTACTCCGGCTTCAGGCAGTCGGCGCCGTGCCAGACCCAGTTCTCGCCCTCGGTCTTGTTCAGCGCGTCCAGGTCGATCACCGTCTGCCACTGCGGCTTGTCCTTGCGGAACTCGGCCAGCGAGGTGCGACGCCACAGGCCGCGCTGGTGCTGCGCGTCCTTCCAGAAGTTGTAGTAGTAGTCGCCGATCTTCTCGACGTAGGGAATCTTGGCGTCCGAATCGAGGATCGCCAGGATCTGCGATTCCAGCTGCTTGAAGGCGGGCGTGGCGGCGAGCTCGGCTTCGGCCGCGGCATTGCGGGCCTTGACCCACTCCAGCGCCTTGGGCGCTTCGACGTCTTCCAGCCATTGGTACGGGTCGGACACTGGGGCCTCCTGGGCGTGGGCGCTGCCCATCGCCACTGCGAGGCCGGCGACAAGGATGGCGGCCCGACGGGCCTTCGACAGCTGCGACATGGGCGCTCCGGTGTGCAAAGTGGGGACAGGTGGGACAACCATGGAAAGTTAGCACAGCGCCACTTTCCCCCGGCCGGTGGCGCCAGCTATGCGGCCTCGGCGATGCCCCCGCGCCTGCCGCCGCGCGCCGGACGCAGCGGCAGCGTCGTCGAAGCGCGGCGTTTGGCTGCGGGCCACGCCTGCGTGCCGGTCCGCGCTCCGCGCCGCAGCGCCGGGGCGGCATTGCTCCGGCGACCGAGCCAGTGCAGCACGACCAGCGCACTCAAGGGCATGCCGAGCAGCCACAGCGGCAGCCAGCCGATCAGCTCGTGCGAGCCACGGGCGGCGGGCAGCACGATCAGCAGCGTTACGCCGACTGCCAGCGCATGGCACAGGGCCGCATGCAGGCGCGGTGCCAGGCGGTGGGCGGACAGCGGGCGGTCGGCGGGTCGGGTCATGACGGGGCTCCTCGGTGGCGATGCGCCGAGGATTGCGCTGGACCATCTCAGGGGCTGCGACCGGGCAGCTGACGGGCCAACGCCGTCGTCAGCCCGCGAGCCGGCGGCTCAGACCGGATCGCGGTCGTAGTTGCTGATCGCCAGGCTCAGCAGCGCCCGCGCCTGCTCGCGCAGGGACGGCGGCGCGGTGATCTCCGCATCGCTGCCGTAGTGCAAAACGTCCATCAGCAACTCGCGGCCGGAACTGAAGGGGATTTTCAGCTCGTAGCGCCCGTCCGGCAGGAAGCGGCCTTCCTGCTGCGAGTGCCAGTGCTCATCGGCCACCCAGCGCGCCGCCTTGGCACTGAAGACGATCGTCGCCCAGCCCTTGGGCGTGCCCGAGAAGATGCCGTAGCTGGAGGCCAGCTGGCGGTCGAGCTCCTCGTTGGGCACGTCGCTGGCAACCTCTTCCAGCTGGCGGGCGGCGCTGATCCGGTCCACGGCGAAGCTGCGCAGCGCGTCGCGGTCGTGGTCGAACGCATCCAGGTACCAGTTGTCGCGGTAATGGGTCAGCCGCTGCGGCGACACCGTGCGCCGGGTCAGCTGGTCGGTCGAGCGGGCGCGGTAGTCGAACACCAGCTGGCGCCGGTCCAGCACCGCGGTGGCGACGTGGCGGAACGCGGTCTCCTCCAGCCGGCGGGTGCGATGGGCGACCACCCTGACCCTCTCCACCGGCACCCGCCGTCCGCCGGCGTGGTCGTCGAGCAGTTTCTCGATGCGCTGCTGCAGCGGCGCCAGCGCATTGGCCAGCACGCCACCGCCGCTGCGCAGCATCAGTTGCTGCGCAGCCAGCAACGAATGCAGCTCGTCCGAGCTCAGCCACAGGCCGGGCAGCTCGAAGCGGTGGCTGTCCTCCGGGTCGTAGCGGAAGCCGGCCTCGCCGTTGCCGATCACCGGCGCCATCAGCTGGTCGCGCAGATAGGCCAGGTCGCGATAGACGGTGGCGCGCGAACACTCGAGTTCTTCCTGCAGGCGCGGCACCGTGACCGGATAGCGCGCGCCTGTGAGGATGCGGTGCAGGGCGTGGATGCGTTCGATGCGTTCCATGGTGCGCACTTTAGACGGTTCCGGGACTTCCTACGCCAACAACGCATGACGGCGCAACTCGCCCAGCCCCGCCCCTGCGGGCACAATGCGCCCCATGCATGACAGTCCCCGCCCCAAGACAGCGCCGGCCCCCGCCATGCGAACCATGCCCGAGCCCTGCACCGCGCGAGCCCGCCGCTGATGCAGATCGACCTGTGGCTGACGCTGGCCGTCCTGGCCGGCGCGGTTTACCTGTTCGTCAGCGAGAAGCTGGCCACCGACGTGGTCGCGCTGCTGGTGCTGGCTTCCCTGCTGGTGCTGGGACTGGTGACGCCAACGGAGGCGCTGTCGGGTTTCAGCAGCGAGGCGACGATCACTGTCGCGGCCATGTTCGTGCTCAGCGCGGGGCTGCAGCGCAGCGGTGCTCTGGAAGGCCTGGGCGAGGCGCTGGCGCGGATCCGCTGGAGCTGGCTGTTCGCGCTGGTGATGATGGTGGTGATCGCCTTCATCTCCGCGTTCGTCAACAACACCGCGGCGGTCGCGGTGTTCCTGCCACTGGTGATCGCCGCTGCCATCTCCCAGCGCCGCGCGCCCTCCAAGCTGCTGATCCCGCTGTCCTATGCCGCCCAGTTCGGCGGCGTGTGCACGCTGGTGGGCACCTCGACCAACCTGCTGGTGAACTCGCTGGCGGTGCAATCGGGCCGCGAAGGCTTCGGCCTGTTCGAGTTCGCGCCGCTGGGAATCATCTTCGTCGGCATCGGCATCACCTACCTGATGCTGTTTGGCAACTTCCTGCTGCCCGACCTGGGCGTGCCGGAGGTCGATGACGGCGGCCTGGACGGCATCTTCCTGGTCGAACTGCGGGTGCCGGAAGGCTCACCGGTCATCGGCACGGAGGCGATGAAGGCGTTGCCGGAGGACATGGCGGCCAAAATGACCCTCAAGCTGGTCCGCGACGGCGCGATCCGGCCGCGCCGCAACGCGACCATCGAGGCCGGCGACCGGCTCCTGCTGCGCGGCGAATGGAGCCTGATCCAGCGCCTGCGCAAGCAGCTCAAGCTGGAATTCGACCACGTCGCGCGCGACCTGGAAGGCGACGTGGAGGCGGTCCGGCTGCACGCCAAGGTGATGATCGCGCCGGGCTCGCACCTGGTCGGCCACACCCTGGCCAGCCTGCGCTTCGGCCACATCTACCGGGCCCGCGTGCGCGGCATGCAGCGCCAGCAGCGCGCGCCGTTCTGGCAGCACATCGACCATGCGCCGCTGGCGGTGGGCGACATCCTGCTGGTGGACAGCACCGAGGCCGCGCTGTCGACCCTGCGCGACGATGCCAACTTCGTCGTCCTGGGCGAGCGCGCGCAGCCGCGGGTGGACAAGCAGCGCGCGTGGACCTCATTCCTGGTCATGTTCGCGGTGATCGGCGCGGCCGGACTGGGCCTGCTGCCGATCGTGGCCTCGGCGATCCTGGGCTGCGTGGCGCTGATCGTGTTGCGCTGCCTGGAGCCCGACGAGGCCTACGCCGCGGTGGACTGGCGGGTGGTGATGCTGCTGGCCGGCGTGCTGCCGCTGGGGATCGCGCTGGAGCGCTCCGGCGGCGCGGACTGGCTGGCCCAGAACGCGATCGGCCTGGTCGGCCATATGGGCCCGGTGGTCTCGCTGGCGGTGATCTACCTGATGACCTCGGTGCTGACGGAGATGATGAGCAACAACGCCGCCGCGGTGCTGATCGTGCCCATCGCCATTGCCACCGCCGAGTCGCTGGGCGTGGACGCCAAGCCATTCCTGGTTGCGGTCGCCTTTGCCGCCTCGACCGCGTTCGCCACCCCGGTGGGTTACCAGACCAACGCCATGGTCCATGCAGCCGGCGGCTACAAATTCTCCGACTTCATGCGCATCGGCCTGCCGCTGACCGTGATCTTCTGGGTCACGGCGGTGCTGCTGATTCCGCTCTATTTCCCGTTCTGACCTCACACCGCCGTTCGCTCCGGCACCGGCACAGAGCCAACTGGCCGACGGCGACGCAAGCGGGGACAATGGCGGGATGGAAATCAACGCTGCACTGCTCGAGACCGTCGAGCACGAAACCGGCCCGGCGCCGGAATGGTCGGTCATCTGGCTGCACGGCCTGGGCGCGGACGGCAACGACTTCGCCCCGATCGTCCCGGAGCTGGTGGGCCGCGACTGGCCGGCGCTGCGCTTCGTGTTCCCGCATGCGCCGGTGCGCGCGGTGACGGTCAACAACGGCGCGCGGATGCGGGCCTGGTACGACATCCGCGATTTCGACCTGGCCAACCGCGCCGACGAGGTCGGGGTGGAGGAATCCGTCGCCCAGGTCGAGGCGCTGATTGCACGTGAAGTGCAGCGCGGGGTGCCGGTCGGGCATATCCTGCTGGCCGGGTTTTCGCAGGGCGGCGCGATCGTGCTGGCCACCGGGCTGCGCCGGCGCGAACCACTGGCCGGGCTGGTCGCGCTGTCGACCTATCTGCCGATGGCCAACCGCGCCGCCGAACTGCTGCAGCCGGGCGCGGGCGCGCAGCCCCTGTTCATGGCGCACGGGACGCACGATCCGGTGGTGCCCTTCCAGGCCGGCGAGCGCAGCGCGGAGGCGATGCGCAAATTGGGTTTCAATGTCGATTGGCATGCCTATCCAATGGCGCACCAGGTGTGCGCCGAACAGATCCAGGCGCTGGGTGAGTGGATGACGGCGCGTTTCGCCGTGGCGTGAAGGGGCGGCGGCTGCACGGCCGCGTTGGGGAGAAGCGATGAAGGTGGTCATAGCCGACGATGAGCCGCTGGCGCGCACGCGCCTGCGCAGCCTGCTCAGCGACATGCCGGGGATCGAGCTGGTTGCCGAGGCCGGCGACGGGCATCAGGCGCTGAAGGCGTGCGCCGAGCACGCACCCGACCTGCTCCTGCTCGACATCGCCATGCCGGGGATGGACGGGCTGGAAACCGCGCGCCACATGGCCACCTTGGAAGCGCGCCCGGCGGTGGTGTTCTGCACCGCCTACGACGCCCACGCGCTGTCCGCCTTCGAGGCGGAAGCCATCGACTACCTGGTCAAGCCGGTGCGTGCGGAGCGGCTGACCGCGGCGCTGGACCGCGTGCGTACCTTCCGCGCCGGCGCGGCCCGCAGCGGGACCGCGTTTGACGATGTCACCCCGTCACTCACCGTGGACACGGCGCAGCGCAGCCACCTGTGCGCGCGGCTGCGCGGCGGCCTGCGGCTGATTCCGCTGGACGAGGTGCGCTACCTGTTCGCCGACGAGAAGTACGTCGTCGTCCACCATGCCGGCGGCGAGGACCTGATCGAGGAATCGCTGCGCTCGCTGGAGGAGGAATTCGGCGAGCGCTTCGTGCGCATCCATCGCAACTGCCTGGTCGCGCGCGACCGCATCGTGGAGTTGCGGCGCAGCCCCGAGGGCCAGGTCACGGTGGTCCTGCGCGCGGTCGAGCAGGCGCTGGAAGTCAGCCGACGCTGCGTGCCGGCCGTGCGCGAAACGCTGCTCCAGCTGTAACCGGCGATAATGCCCGCATGACCACACTGCGCATCGCCACCCGTAAAAGCCCGCTCGCCCTGTGGCAGAGCGAACACGTCGCCACCGCCCTGCGCGCCGCCCATCCCGGCCTGCTGGTCGAACTGGTACCGATGAGCACCCGCGGCGACGAGGTGCTGGACCGGCCGCTGGCGGCGATCGGCGGCAAGGGCCTGTTCCTGAAAGAGCTCGAAGTCGCGATGCTGCGCGGCGAGGCCGACTGCGCGGTGCACTCGCTCAAGGACGTGCCGATGGACCTGGAGCCCGGTTTCGCCCTGCCCGCCATCCTGGAGCGCGCCGACTACGCCGATGCCTTCATCAGTAACCGCTTCGAGGATATCGGCAGCCTGCCCCAGGGCGCGGTGGTCGGCACCTCGTCCCTGCGCCGACAGGCCCAGCTTCGCGCGCTACGCCCGGACCTGCAGTTGCGCGACCTGCGCGGCAACGTCAACACCCGCCTGGCCAAGCTGGATGCCGGCGACTACGACGCCATCGTGCTCGCCTGCGCGGGTCTGCATCGGCTCGGTCTGGGCGATCGGATCCGCGCCCGGCTGCTGGTTCCCGACTGGCTGCCGGCACCCGCCCAGGGCGCCATCGCGATCGAGTGCCGGGACGACGATCCGGCCATCGCCGACCTGTTCGCCGCGCTCGACCACGGCCCGACCCGCACCTGCGTGGAGGCCGAGCGGGCGATGAACCGCGCCTTGCACGGCAGTTGCCATGTGCCGGTCGCCGGCTACGCCGCGCTGGACGGTGATGCGTTGTCGCTGCACGGGATGGTCAGTTGCGCCGAGGACGGCCGCTCGGTGCGCGCGTTCAGCACCGGCCGCGCCGATGACCCTGCGGCAGTCGGTCGAGACGTGGCGGAAGGGCTGCTCAGGCAGGGTGCGGGCGAGTTCCTGCCGCCGCGCGACTGACGCTCGCACGCGACGCCAGCTGTTCGTGCCGCCGTCCGCACTCGCGTTGGCGGTGGCGGCCGGGCGGCCTGACCGAAGACATCAGAACCGCCGACGCAGCTTGAGCGTCGACTCGGCCGACTCCGATCCGCTCTGCCCGGTTTCCCGGTGGCGGATCTGGAAATCGCTTTCCAGCGTCCACTCCGGCCACAGCGACACGTCCAGCCCGAAGGACTGCTTGACGAAGGTGCTGCCGTCCTGGCCGGCCTCGAACTGGATCCGCTGCGACCAGTTGGCGCGGTCGTTGATGCGGTGGCCAAAATCCACCGCCCCGCGCAGCACCGCGCCGCGGTGGTCGATGCCGTCATCGTTCAGCGGCGCCAGCCGGTAGCCCGCCCCCAGCTGCAGGCCCAGGCGGGTCGGACCGTCACGCAAGGCATCCACGTGGTAGCGCGTGCCCACGCGCCAGTTGTTGGAGTAGCTGGCGGTGTGATCGCGCGGCCGGGCCGGTGCCCACAGACTGATCCAGCGCTGGCTGCCCGGCAGTGCCGGCCGTGCCTTGCGCTTGTCGTGGAAGGTCAGGCTTGGTGCCAATGCCGAGCCGCGCCGCCACTCCTCGTCGCCGCAGCGGGTGGAGTAGCAGAACTGCCGCAGTTGCGCCGGATCGCTTCCCAACTGGACCAGCGTGGGATCACCGGACACCGCGGAGGCAGCAGGCAAGGTGGTGAACGGAATGACCGCCAGGGCCATTCCCAGTACGACGCTCATCGTTGAACATGCTTAACACGGGCCCGTGAGTATGCCCCGAAGCCCGCGCCAGGTTGGATACCGCGCTTAAACGGCGCACCGACGATCGATGCCGACGTCAGCGCTTTTCGTGCGCTCGCTCGTCGGGCAGGTCGCGCTGCGCGCGAACGATCCCCCATGCGCCCAGGCTCATGCCCAGCGCGACGAAGATGCCGGCGGCAAACACCATGCTCGAGCCCAGCACCGCGATCGCCTTGTGCAGCCAGACGAAGGTCAGGTCACCGCCGCGGTAGACCACCGTGTCGATCACCGCCTTGGCCTTGTAGCGCGACTCGCGGTCGACCCGGGTATACAGCGTCTCGCGTGCGGGCTTGGCCAGGGAGAACTCACCGGAGCGGGTCACCACCTGCACGATCGCCACCATCAGCGGCAACGGCGAGGCCGCCAGCAGGCAGTAGCCCAGCAGGATCGCAATGGCCGGGCCCAGCAGCGCCGGCGCCACGCCGAAGCGCTGCAGCAGCGAGCGCGTCACGAACACCTGCACCAGCAGGGTCACCCCGTTGACCGCCCAGTCGACCGTCGCGTAGTACCAGGTGCCCGCCTCCGCGCCGGGATAGAACTGCTTCACGATCGCCGCCTGCTCGTTGTAGAGCAGCGTGCCGACGCCGACGCCAAAGAACATGGTGATCGCGAGCGCGCGCAGCAGCGGCCGCTGCCACACCAGTTTCAGCCCGGCCAGCATCGAGCCACCCATCGCCTGCTCGCCGCCGGTCTCGCCGTGCTGCTCCTCGCGCCGCCGCGCCCACGGCCGCAGCTTGAGGATGCACAGCAGGCAGATGGCGAGGAACCCGGCGGACACCAGCAGCAGGTTGGCCACGCCGATCACCTCGACCAGCAGGCGGGTGATGCCGGGCCCGACCAGCGCACCGATCGTGCCGCCCGCGCCGATGTAGCCGTACACCAGCTTGGCCTGCTGGTTGTCGAACACGTCGGCCATGAAGCTCCAGAACACGGTCACCGCGAACAGGTTGAACACCGCCGTCCAGATGAAGAACGCCCCGCCACGGCCGGCGACGCCGGTATGGAACAGGCCGAAGAAAAACACCAGGCAGGCGATGAAGAACAGGTACACGACCGGCAGGAACACGCGCCGCGGAAAGCGCGCGACCAGCGCGCCGTACACCGGCTGCAGCACCACCATCGTGACGAACGTGCCGGTGAACAGCAGTTGCAGGGTGTACTCGCCCAGGGCGAAGCCCGCGCCGTCGGCCAGGTCCAGCAGCCACTGCGGAAACACCGTGCTGGGATCGCCGGAGGCGCCCATCGCATCGCGTACCGGGCGCACCACGTAGTAGCCGCACAACAGGCTGAAGAAATACAGCAGCGACCACCACAGCGGCGGCGAGTCCGCCAGCGCGGCGCGCAATCGGCGGATCCGGCCCAGCCCGCTGGAACCGCTCACGCCTGCGCCAGCATCGGCGGCAACGGGCAGTGCAGCACGCCGCAGACGGTGCGCAGCAGTTCGGATTCGGCGACCGTCACGCGGCCGTCGTGACCGATCGCCAGTGTGATCGCCTCAACCAGCAGGCGCTTGGCCAGCGGGTCCAGGGAATCCAGCGGAACCCACACATCCTCCAGCGCCAGCACTCCTTGTGGTGGGACCACGTACGGCAGGGTCGCCTGCGGCAGTATCCGCTGCATGCCGGCGATGTAGGCCCGCCGCGCCACCGCGGCGTCTGGATGACCGGACGAGGCCACCACCGCGAGCATGATCGCGATTTCCTGCTTGACCTTCGGCGGACTGCGTCGGCCGGTCCGGGCGTAGCGCGACGGATCCAGCGACTCGCGCAGCTGCACTGTCAACAAACGACCCAGGCAATATTCAAACAGCGACACGCTGCCATCGGCGAGCACCATCGCATTGGCAGCATCCAGGAACAGCTCCAGCTCCGGCCGGGGCCGCCGGCGCAGTACCGGAAACGCCAGCGCGGCCAGCGGCATCCGCAACGCCGGGTGCAGGCCCCGCAATGGCTCTGCCATCGTCGCCAGGTCGGCGGCGACCGCACGACCCAGCCGCGCGCCGACCCCGAAAAGCTGTTTGTCGGCAATCGGCTTCTGGTCGTCCAGCAACAGGCCGAGGATCAACGGCATGACCTTTTCGCGGTCGGCGGCGAACACCCGCAGCTCTTCGGGAATCGCGGCCACGATGCCGCCCGCAAGGCGGTAGTCGGTCGCGTCGGGCTGGCCTACGTGGCCCGACACCCGCTGTTCGTCGACGCGATAGGCGGCGCCGCTGGCCGGAAGCGGGCTGCTGTCATGCAATCCCAGTTGCACGTCCTCCTCCAGCCCATGCGGCGGATGGTCCATCCAGCGCCGGGCCAGGGTGTCCAGTCGGGCGTTGGAAAATGAAGGATCCAATGCCTTGATCCGTTCCAGCACAGGCGGGTGCGTGGCCAGCAGCGGACCAAACAGGCTGCCAAAACGCAGGCCCTCGCCAAACAGCATGTGGCTGATTTCCTCCGCGTCCGCGACGGCGAACAGATGCGAGCCGTCGGGCAACCCGGCGATCTTTTTCAAAGCCCCTGCCAGGCCCGTCGTCTGGCGCGTGAACTGGACCGCGCTTGCATCGGCCAGCCGCTCGCGGCTGCGGCTGATGCCAGCACGGATCATGCGCGCGAAGAACAGGCCGATCCAACCGACCACGAGGGCCACCACTGCGCCGGCCATCATGAAGATCGCTGCGGTGGGACCGCGCCCGCCGTCGCGCGAACCGTACAAGCCGAAATGCAGGACCTTGTGCCCGATCAGGGCGATCATCGAGATCCCGAACAGCACGCCCACCAGACGCAGGTTGAGGCGCATGTCGCCATTGAGGATATGGCTGAACTCATGCGCCACCACCGCCTGCAGCTCGTCACGGTTCAGCCGCTCCAAGGCGCCACGCGTCACCGCGACCACCGCATCGGACGGCGAGTAACCGGCGGCGAAGGCGTTGATCCCGGCATCGTGCTCCAGCACATACAGCCGCGGCATCGGCACACCGGAAGCGATCGCCATTTCCTCGACCACATTGCGGAAGCGGCGCAGATCCGGATCGGTGCTGTCTTCCGGCGCCGGCTCGCCACCCATCTCCATCGCGATCGACTCGCCGCCCCGACCCAGGCTCGCAAGGCGGTACAGCGAACCCATCCCGATCACCAACAGAGTCAACACGGTGCACCAGGCCAGAACCGTCACGTTGCTGCCGGCCACCGACCACGCAACCAGGTCCACCGCCAGCACCACCGACACGACGGCGAGTGAAAACAATGCCAGCAGCCGCGCGGAACTGCGCCGGGCAGCCGCCTGGTGTTCGAAGAAGTTCATCCGATCAACCCATCGACGACGGCTTGACGCCGGTCAGAACGCGACTTTCGGGCTCTGCCGCATCTCGGTCTCGTCGATCGGAATGGCGAGCAGCCCGGCCGGCCTGAAGCCGCAGTTGCCCGCGATCAGGCTCGCCGGGAACACTTCGCGGCGGTTGTTGTAAGCGGTCACCCCGTCGTTGTATGCCTGACGGGAGAACGCTACCCGGTTCTCCGTGCTGCGCAGCTCTTCGGTCAACTCGCGCATGGTCTGGTTGGCCTGCAGTTCGGGGTAGGCCTCGGCCACCATCATCAGACGACCCAGCGCGCCGCCGAGTACACCTTCGCTGCTGCCAAGCCGGGCCATCGCCGCAGGATCACCCGGCACGCTCTTGGCTGCGGCCGCACCGGACATCGCCGCCGAGCGCGCGGTCATCACCGCTTCGAGCGTTTCGCGCTCATGCGACATGTAGCGCTTGGCGATCTCCACCAGATTGGGTATCAGCTCAAAGCGCCGCTGGAGCTGCACGTCGATCTGTGCGAACGCGTTCCTGTAGGCATTGCGGGCGCCGATCAGACCGTTGTAGATCCCCACCGCCCAGAAGCTGAACAGGAGAATTAATCCCAATAGAATCAGGAAGCTGAACGTCATTGCTCGCAAACCTCTGGAAAACGGCGTTATGATCGGGTGAACCCAGCATACGCAGGCGATGCGACCGATGAAAGACGAATCGAACCGGCGAACCCGACTCGCCCGGCGCGCAGCCGCCCTGACCTTCCTGCTGACGGTGGCGTTGGCCTCCACGGCGCAGACGCCGCTGTTGGGCGCGGATGCGCAAAGCGGTTCGCCGCTGCCGGCCACCAGCTCGGCGATGGACACCTTCATTGCCACCCAGGTGGTGCCCGACCTGCGTGCAGAGCAGGCGCTGCAGGCACCGCCGCCGGCCAAGCCCAAGGGCCCCGCACTGCCGGCGGGATTCGACGTGGCCACCTTTGAAGCGATCGCCCAGCAGATGGTCGCCGACCAGCGCGTGCCGGGCATGGCGATGGCGATCGTGCACAACGGCCAGGTGCTCAGCGCCCGCGGCTACGGCATCACCGACGTGAGCGACGCGCAACCGGTCGATGCGCACACCGTGTTCCGCCTGGCCTCCTTGTCCAAGGGCTTTGCCGGCACGATGGCGGGGCTGCTGGTCAACAACGGCAACCTGCGCTGGGACAGCCACCTGACCGACTACGTGCCCGAGTTCCGCATGAGCCAGCCCGGTGCCGCCCAGCAGATCACCGTGGCCGACATCCTCAGCCACCGCGTCGGCCTGACCAACAACGCCTACGACCGCGACCTGGAGGGCTACGTGCCCTACCGCGAACTCAGCCGCAAGCTGGCGGCGGCGCCGATGAAGTGCGCGCCAGGCACCTGCTACGCCTACCAGAACGTTGCCTTCAGCCTGATCGGCGACATCGTGTTTGCGACCACCGGCGACTTCTACAGCCAGGAAGTCAGCCGCCGACTGCTCAAGCCGCTGGGCATGAACGACGCCAGCCTGGGCCTGGAAGGGATCGAGTCGAGCGCGCGCTGGGCCAAGCCGCACGTGCGCGGCAAGGGCGGCTGGGTGTCGGTGATGCCCAAGTCGACCTATTACGAAGTCGCGCCCGCCGCCGGCGTCAACGCCAGCGCCAACGACATGGCGCAGTGGCTGCTGGCCCACACCGGTCATCGCCCCGACGTCCTGCCCGCGCCACTGCTGGCGACACTGCATGCGCCGCTGGTCGACACCCCGGACCAGACGCGTTCTTCGGCCTGGCGCCGCGCGCGCCTGGATTCCGCCGGCTATGCGCTGGGTTGGCGCGTCTACGAGTACGGCGGCCATCGGGTGGTCTACCACGCCGGCGCCGTCCAGGGTTACCGCGGCATGATCGCGCTGGTCCCCGACACCGACCTGGGCATCGTGATGCTGTGGAACGGCGAGAGCACGCTGCCGACCGGCCTGCTGCCGACGATGCTCGACCGGGCCTTGAACATCCCGTCCTCGCTGACCGCGTGGCTGGATCCGAAGATCGATCCCAGCATCCGCTACGCCGCCCGGCCGCAGGAGAACAGCGACGCGCCCGGCTCGACCGCGACCCGCTCGACCGCCGCCCCGCAGTAACCGGGGCGCGCTCTTCCGCGACGTAACGATCTGACGCCCGCCGCGCTGGCGCGGACCTGATGGAAAAAGCCCTCTACCGCACGCGTCGGTAGAGGGCTTTTTTATCACCGCCTGCTTGGCGCGAGGCCGCTCCCTAGAGCAGGGCCTTGGGGGTTTCGGGCGTCGCGGTGGGCGGCATGACCGGCTTCTTCTTGCTGGCGGACTTGCTGGCCGGCTTGCTGGCCGCCTTCTTGGCTGCAGCGGAGTTCCCCGCGGACTTTGCCGCGGTCTTTGCCGCGGTCTTTGCCGGGGTCTTCGAGGCGGCCGAAGATGGGGACTTCTTCGCGGCGACCTTGCTTGCCGGAGCCTGCTTGCCCGCGGTCTTGCCGGAGGCTGCCTTCTTCGCAGGAGCCTTCTTTGCCGTGGCCTTCTTTGCCGTGGCCTTGCTGGACGCGGGCTTCTTTGCCGCGGCTTTACCGGCTGTGGTTTTCTTCGCGCCGGTCTTCGCTGCAGCGGCGCTACCCGATGTCTTTTTCGCCGCGCTCGACTTGCCCGTGGTCGACTTGCTCGCCGTCTTCTTGCTTGCCGTCTTCTTGGCGGCGGTCTTCCCGGCTGCCACTTTCTTTGCCGGCGCCTTCTTCGCCGCGGCCTTCTTCACGGTTGCCTTCTTGGCGGCTGCGCTCTTGGTCGCTTTCGCTGCGGTCGACGCCTTTGCGGTTGCCTTCTTCGCGGGTGCCTTTTTTGCTGTCGCCTTTTTCGCCGTCGCTTTCTTGGCGCTGGCGCTCTTTACCGTCGCCTTCTTGGCCGCGGCTTTTTTCGCCACCGGCTTTTTCACACCGGCCGTTTTCGCCGTCGCTTTTTTTGCGGCGGTCTTGCTGCTGGCGGCTTTTTTCACCGTCGCCTTTTTCGTCGTGGTGCCGGCGGCGGCCGACTTGCTGGCTGCCTTCCTGGCCGGCGCCTTTGCCGTGGCGGTCTTTCCGGCTGGCGTCTTGCGCGTTGCCGGCTTGCCGGCGCCTGCCGCCCCGTCGGTAGTGGTCGAGCCGGCATCCATGCCATCGGTGGCAGCGCCGTTGCTGCCGGAGTTGGTGGCCGATGATTTCGCGGCAGACCTGCTGGCCGTCTTTCTCGGGGTGGGCGACTTGGTTGCAGCTTTTCTCATGGCCATGCGATGGTTCCTCGTCAGTGGTCTATCGTGGATACAACCCGGTTCCAGGCAACGCCGTCTGCGCGGCTTTCCGACGCCGACACGCCGTACCCGGAAAAACAAAAACCCGATTCTCCGCAAGGGAAGAACCGGGTTCGGCGCGATACGTTTTCCGGAGCTTGTACGCCGCCGCGCGCGTCAGCGACGACGGAGACCGGACCGCCGCGCCGTCGATCGGTGCGTTGGTCGGTTTGGCAATACGACTGGCCGTCGTGAATTTGCTCACTCTTATCCGCGCAAGTGTGTCCTTCGCGCAACCTAGTCACGCGGTTTGTCGGTGTCAACAAAGTTCAGGGCGCGCGCGCGTTGATTCATCGACACGACGGAGGAACGTGCAATCTACGCATCGACGGCTTACCGCGCGTCGCGTCGTGCAAAGTCCAGGCAGAGTGCTGCATGCAGCGCTGCAGACCGCGCGGTACAAGGCTGACGGCACTGCGTGGCCGTCGCGGATCAAGTGGTGAAGTTTTCACCAACGCGTATTCGCTGGTGAATTATTGACCAGTGCGCAGGCAACCGAAATGACGCGAAGGCGATGCCGGTTTCGCGCTGCACCAAACCAATTGCGCGGTACAAGGGCACTTCGCGCGCCGCTTGCGCACCGTGATGTGGACAAAAGAACACCCGCGCCGTTTCCGGCGCAGGTGCGATCAGGCCATGTCGCGAAACTCAGGCGTCGTCGTCTTCCACCATCGCCGCGTACGCGTCGGGATCGAGCAGGTCGTTGAGCTGGTCTGGATCCTCGATCTTGATCGTGAACATCCAGCCTTCGCCGAAGGCATCCTCGTTGATCGTCTCCGGCTTGTCCTCGAGGGCGTCGTTGACCGCCTCGACGGTGCCGGTGACCGGCGCATAGATGTCCGATGCGGCCTTCACCGACTCCACCACCGCGCAGGCGTTGCCGACCTCGACGCGATCGCCCACCGCGGGCAGTTCGACATAGACCAGGTCGCCGAGCATGCCCTGGGCGTGGTCGGAAATACCGATGGTCACCGTGCCGTCGTCTTCGACGCGCACCCATTCGTGTGATTTCAGAAACTTCAGGTCGCCGGGGATCTCACTCATGGCATTGCTCCGCTTACCGCTGGTGGATGGAAGGGTCGCTAGTGTAACCAAGCCGGCCGGCGGCGAGCGCGCGGCCTGGGTGCGTGGTCAGTCAAGCACGCCGGGCTGCGCCTGGCCATCGCGGACGAAGGGGAACTTGACCACGCGCAGCGGCACTTCCTTGCCGCGGATGTCGACGCGCACGTTGCCGGCTCGACCCAGGGCGATCTCGCCGGCCGGCACCCGGGCGAAGGCGATGCCCTTGCCGAGCGTGGGCGAAAAAGTACCGGAAAGGATCTCGCCGTCGCCCAGATCGGTGAGCACTTTCTGGCCGTGCCGGAGCACGCCGCGATCGTCCATCACCAGCGCGATCATCTGCCACCCGGCACCGTCGCGGTGTTGGCGCTCGAGCACGTCGCGGCCGATGAAATCACGGCCTTCGTCCAGGCTCACCGTCCAGCCGAGCGCGGCCTGGTAGGGCGTGACGTCCTCGTCCATGTCCTGCCCGTAGAGATTCATCCCCGCCTCCAGGCGCAGGGTGTCGCGCGCGCCCAGGCCCGCCGGTTTGACGCCGGCATCCAGCAACGCCTGCCATATGGACACCGTGGCCGACTCGGGCAGCACCAGCTCGAAGCCGTCCTCGCCGGTGTAACCGGTCCGCGCGATGAAGATGTCGGTGCCATCGTTGCCGCGGGTCTGGGTGAAGGAGAACTTGGGCAGCTTGCCGATGCGCTCGCGCTCGGCGGGATCCAGCAGTTCGATGACCCTGTCGCGCGCCTGCGGTCCCTGCACCGCGATCAGGCCGAAGTCGGCGCGCTCGTCGACGCTGACATCGAAAGCCTTGGCGTGGCGTTCGATCCAGGCCAGGTCCTTGTCGCGGGTGGACGCGTTGGACACCAGGCGGAAGAAGTCCTCGGCGATGAAGTAGATGATCAGGTCGTCGATCACGCCACCGCGCTCGTTGAGCATGCAGCTGTAGAGCGCCTTGCCCGGCTTCTTCAGCTTGTCGATCGAGTTGGCCATCAGCAGCCGCAGCAGCTCGCGGGTGCGCGGGCCGCGCAGGTCTATAACAGTCATGTGGCTGACGTCGAACATCCCGGCGGACTGGCGCACCAGGTGGTGCTCGTCGATCTGCGAGCCGTAGTGAATCGGCATGTCCCAGCCGCCGAAGTCGACCATCTTGGCGCCGAGCGCGCGATGATGGGCGTTGAGGACAGTGTGCCGTGGGGCCGTGGTGGAGGTCATGGTCGATCCTGGCAGGAATGATCCGGCCATTATCCCAGACCGGACGGCGGCGACGTGGCACCGGCGTACGGTGGCGGCGGCGACGTTCGAAACGCCGCGCCTACTCCGCCGATTGCACCCGCAGGGTCATGCCTTCGCTGCCGACCACGCGCACCCTCGTGCCGGCGGGAAGCTCCGGCCCGGTCACGTCCCAGTACGCATCGGCGATCTGGACCCGGCCGCGCCCCTGCACGATGTCCGTGTGCAGGGTGGCCACATGGCCGACCAGCGCATCGGCGCGGCGGTTGAGGCTGGGCCGGTCACTCTGGCGGCCGCGACCGCGGAAGCGGGTGCGATAGATCTGGATGGAGATCACGCTGAGCACGACGAACGCCACCGCCTGCGACAGCAGCGACAGGTCGAACAGCAGCAGCAGCACGAACACCGCCGCGGCGGCGACGCCGAGCCAGAGCAGGAACGCGCCCGGTATCAGGGTTTCGGCGGCGATCAGCACCAGTGCGACCACCGCCCATGTGACCGCCTGCCAATCCCAGTGCATGGCTCAGCGCCCGATCCGCGGCGCTGCGGACGCCGCGCCGGGTTGCGCGCCCAGCGCGTCCTTGGCCAGCTCGGCGATGCCGGCCAGCGAGCCGATCACGCCGGCGGATTCCATCGGCATCAGCACGAACTTCTGGTTGGGCGCCTCGGCCAGCGCCTTGAACGCCTCGATGTACTTCTGGGCGATGAAGTAGTTGATCGCCTGCACGTTGCCGTTGGCGATCGCGTTGGACACCATCTCGGTGGCCTTCGCCTCCGCCTCGGCCAGCCGCTCGCGCGCTTCGGCTTCGCGGAAGGCGGCCTCCTTCTCGCCCTCGGCGTGCAGGATCGCGCCCTGCTTCTGGCCCTCCGCCTTGAGGATCTCGGCCTGGCGGAAGCCCTCGGCCTCCAGGATGTTGGCGCGCTTCTCGCGCTCGGCCTTCATCTGCCGTGCCATCGCATCGACCAGGTCGCGCGGCGGTGCGATGTCCTTGAGCTCGATGCGGTTGACCTTCAGCCCCCACGGGTGGGTCGCCTGGTCCACGGCCACCAGCACCTTGGCGTTGATCTCGTCGCGCCGCGACAGCGACTCGTCCAGGTCCATCGAACCGATCGAGGTGCGGATGTTGGTCATCACCAGGTTGAGCGTGGCGATCTCCAGCTGGGCGACCTCGTAGGCGGCCTTGGCGGCGTCCAGGACCTGGAAATAGACCACGCCGTCGACCTTGACCACCGCGTTGTCCTTGGTGATCACGTCCTGGCTGGGCACGTCGAGCACCTGCTCCATCATGTTGATCTTGCGCCCGATGCTCTGGTAGATCGGCACCAGGAAATGCAGGCCCGGCGAGAGCGTGTGGGTGTATTTGCCGAACGCCTCCACGGTCCATTCGTAGCCCTGGGGAACCATGCGCACGGCCTTGAACACGACCACCACGCACACCACCAGCAACACCACCGCCAAGCTCGTTCCCAGATTCATCCCTGCATCCCCTTCAGTGAGAACGCGAGTATAGGCACGCGCCCGGCCAGCGGCGCGGCTCGCGATCCGCGGCGGACGCGGCCGCCCGCCGAAGACGTGCCGTCAGCTGGCGACCACGCGGATCTTGTGCCAGCACGCCTCCTCCAGCGTCTCCAGGATGTCCAGTGCCTGCAGGTTCTGCAGCAACTGATCCACGCGCGTGGCGCCCAGGATGACGCTGGAGACATGCGGGTTGCGCAGGCACCAGGCGATCGCCAGCGGCGCCGGCGCGACGCCGAACTCGCCGGCCAGCGCCGTGAACTCGCGCGCGCGCTCGAGCCGCCGCTGCTCCGGATCGCCGATGACCATCCCGCGCAGCCAGCCGATGGACGGGTCGGCCAGGCGGCTGTGCTCGGGGATGCCGTCGTTGTACTTGCCAGTCAGCAGGCCCGAGGCCAGCGGCGACCACACCGTCGCACCCATGCCGTATTCGGCGTACAGCGGCGCGTACTCGAGTTCGACGCGCTCGCGGTGCAGCAGGTTGTACTGCGGCTGCTCCATCGTCGGCGCGACCAGATGGTTCTGCCGCGCCACCTTGTGCGCTTCGCGGATCTGGCCGACCGACCATTCCGAGGTGCCCCAGTAGAGGACCTTGCCCTGGCGCACCAGCGCGTCCATCGCCCACACGGTTTCCTCCACCGGCGTATCGGGGTCGGGGCGGTGGCAGTAGTACAGGTCCAGATAGTCGACCCGCAGCCGGCGCAGGGCGGCGTGGCAGGCGTCGGTCACGTGCTTTCGCGAGAGGCCGCGCTGGGTCGGCCGCGGCTCTTCGGTCGCGCCGAAGAACACCTTGCTCGACACGCAATAGCCGTCGCGCGGCAGACGCAGGTCGGCGATCACATCGCCCATCAGCGATTCGGCCGCGCCGTGGCCGTAGCCCTCGGCGTTGTCGAAGAAATTGATGCCGTTGTCCCAGGCGGCCGCGATCAGCTCGCGCGCGGTCGTTCGTCCCACCTGACCACCGAAGGTCACCCAGGCGCCGAAGGACAGGGCCGACAACTGCAGGCCGGATGAACCGAGGCGACGGTATTGCATGGTGGCTCCTTGCTGGATGGCGCGGCGGCGGACGCCTGCAGTGTAAGCGCCGGCCCTCGAAAACACGGCGAGCTGGCCGTCTTGCCGGCGCCGGGCTAGACTGCCGGCGCTGTTCCTCCGGGGAGTAGCTCGTCTGCGCACTGCGCAGAAGCACGCATCAACATACTTGGCCCGCCGGCCATGGTGCATGCGGCCCGCGCCCAGTCGCGCAGGCTGAGCGAGACCGAAGGCAGGTTTGCGCGAACAACCCATGCTGGCCACCGGCCATCGGGGCCGGGCCGCGCGGCCTGCTTTCGCCTCGCCGCCCGGCCCCTTGCAGAATCCATGATTGATGCGCTTCCGTTTTCGACCGCACTGATTTCCACCGCCACCGTTGCGTTGGCGGAGATCGGCGACAAGACCCAACTGCTGGCCCTGCTGCTGGCCGCGCGATTCCGCCGGCCGTGGCCGATCATCGCCGGCATCGCCGTGGCGACAGTGCTCAACCATGCCGTGGCCGCCTGGGCCGGCAGCGCGGTGGCCCACTGGCTGCAGCCGGACGTGCTGCGCTGGGTGGTTGCCGCCAGCTTCATCCTGGTGGCGCTGTGGACCCTGAAGCCCGACACCCTGGACGAGGACACCCCGATTGCCACGCGCAGCGCGTTCATGGCCAGCACGGTGGCGTTCTTCATCGCCGAGATCGGTGACAAGACCCAGATCGCCACGGTGCTGCTGGCCGCCAGATACGTGCCGCTGTGGGAAGTGGTGGTCGGCACCACGCTCGGAATGCTGCTGGCGAATGTTCCGGTGGTCCTCCTGGGCAGCCGGTTTGCGAACCGCTTGCCGCTGGTCGCCGCGCGTCGGGCCGCCGCGGCGGTATTCCTGCTGATCGGGCTGTGGGTGGCGCTGCGCGGCGTGGGCTGAGCCGCATGCCGCCGGCGCGCGCTATCCTCGCCGCTACAGGCGCGGGACACAGGGATGAATCAGAACCGCAACATCGGCGGCACGTTCAGGACCGTACTGTCGCGGCCCGACGAGATCATGCTCGCGGCCGGCGCCTCGGGCGAACTGCTGGCGGCGCGCCTGCGGGTGGCGCTGGCGGCCTGCCTGTTCCTGCTGCCGCTGACCAATGCGCTGACCGGCGGCCTGCCGGGAGAAAGCGTGATCGGCTTTGGCGGCGCCGCTTTCGTCAACATCTTCGCGCTCCTGTGGTTGCGGCTGGCCCGCCGTCCGCGCCATTACCGATGGCTGCCGTTCGCCACTGCGGCCTTCGACGTGACCGCCACCACCGTCGTGCTGGCACTGCTGGGCGCGCAGTACCTGCCGGCGGCGCTCAACTCGATGGTCGTGTGGTGCTGCTACGTACTGGCGATCCTGATGACCGCGTTGCGCAGCGACGGACGCATCACGGTCTTTGCCGGCGCACTGGCACTGGTGCAGTACGGCATGCTCATCGCGATGGTGTTCCTCACCGCCTCGGCCGATCAGCTGCTCTCGCCCGAGTATGGCGCGGTGACGCCGGGCAGCCAGATCCAGCGCCTGATCCTGCTCGCCCTCACCACCGCGCTGACGGCCACCATCGTCTACCGCATGCAACGGCTGGTGCAGATGTCGGGCATCGATGGCCTGACCGGCCTGCCCAACCGGACGTGGCTGCTGCACCGGATGCCATGGCTGCTGGAGGCCGCGCACGAACAGGGCCGGAGCCTGAGCCTGGCATTGATCGACCTGGACCACTTCAAGGCCATCAATACCGAGGTCGGTCATCGCGTGGGCGATCGCGTGCTGTGCCACCTCGCGGCGGTCCTGCAGGATGCGCTCAACGAGAGCGAGTGGCTGGTACGACTGGGCGGGGAGGAACTGGTGCTGGTGATGCCACTGCCGGTCGGCGCGGCCTGGGAACGCATGGAGGTACTGCGGCGGCGCGCGGCCGCGCACCCGTTCCATCCCGGCACGCCCCGGGCGGAGCCGATCCGCATCACGGTCAGCGTCGGCGTCGCGGCCAGCCCCCACGATGGCCACGACACCTCGCAGCTGCTGGGTCGGGCCGATCGCCGGCTCAAACACGCTAAGCGCGGCGGTCGCAACCGGGTGGTCGCACGCGACGAGTGAGCGGGCGCTTCACTACGCCGTCGAATCCCACTACGCTGGCCGATTGCTGCGCGCTGCTGCCGTGCACCCAGAGGAAGCGAACCGGTGAGCCTGAAACTCCGACTGATCCTGCTGAACTTTCTGCAATTCTTCATCTGGGGCTCGTGGCTGCTGACCATCGGTGCCTACTGGTTCCAGAACAAGGGCTGGTCGGGCACCGGCTTCGGCGCGATCTTCTCGACCATGGGCATCGCCTCGCTGTTCATGCCCTCGCTGATGGGCATCGTCGCCGACAAGTGGATCAACGCCGAGCGGCTGTACGGCATCCTCCACCTGTGCGGCGCGGCGGTGCTGTTCTACCTGCCGCAGGTGGACAATCCGCAGACGATGTTCTGGGTGATGCTGCTGTGCATGCTGTTCTACATGCCCACCATCGCCCTGGCGATCACGGTGGCCTACAACGCGCTGATCGTCGACGGCCGCGACGTGGTCAACGACTACCCGCCGATCCGGGTCTGGGGCACGATCGGTTTCATCGTCGCGCTGTGGACGGTCAGCCTGCTGCAGCTGGAGCAATCGGCCGCGCAGTTCTACGTCGCCGCGGGCGCGTCACTGGTGCTGGGCCTGTACGCCTTCACCCTGCCAAAGTGCCCGCCCAAGCTGGGCAAGGGCGAGAAGCGCAGCCTGGTCGACGTGCTGGGGCTGACCTCGTTCCGCCTGTTCCGCGACCGCAACATGGCGGTGTTTTTCGTCTTCGCGATGCTGTTGGGCGCGGCGCTGCAGCTGACCAACGCCTACGGCGACACCTTCCTGCACGACTTCGCCAACGATGAGCGCTTTTCCGGCCTGCTGGCGGTGCGCTACCCGGCCATCATCATGTCGATCTCGCAGGCCTCCGAGGCGCTGTTCATCCTGACCATCCCGTTCTTCCTGAAGCGATTCGGGATCAAGGCGGTGATGACGATGAGCATGCTGGCCTGGTTCCTGCGCTTCGGGCTGTTCGCCTACGGCGATCCGGGCCCGGGCCTGTGGATGATCGTGCTGTCGTGCATCGTCTATGGCATGGCCTTCGACTTCTTCAACATTTCCGGCTCGCTGTTCGTGGAGAGCCAGAGCGATCCGAAGATCCGCGCCAGCGCGCAGGGCCTTTTCATGATGATGACCAACGGCTTCGGCGCCGTGCTGGGCAGCGTGCTCAGCGGCTACATCATCGAGCACTTCTTCACCTATCCCGACCAGAGCAAGAACTGGCACGGCATCTGGATGACGTTCGCCCTGTACTCGCTGACCCTGGCAGTGCTGTTCGTGCCGCTGTTCAAGCACAGACACACCCGCGGCCCGGCGGCCGAACGCGCTGCCGCCCGTCTCGGTGTCTGAGGGCGCCGCGTTGGACACGGCCGTGCCCGCGCAGGTGGTGGTGATCGGGTCGTTCAACATCGACCACGTGTGGGCGCTGCCCGCGTTGCCACAGGTCGGCCAGACGCTGGTCGGCGAGTACCACACCGGGCCGGGCGGCAAGGGCTTCAACCAGGCCACCGCCTGCGCGCGGGCCGGCGCCGCCACCGCGTTCGTGTGCTCGCTGGGATCCGACGCGGGCGGCCAGGTAGCACGGGAACTGGCCGATGCGGACGGGATCGCGCTGCACGTGCAGGCCAGCGTTGCGCCCACGGGCACGGCCGGCATCTACGTCGACGCGCACGGCCGCAATACCATTGTCATCGGCGCGGGCGCGAACGCCTCTCTCGATGTCGACTTCATCGGGGAGCAGTCAACGGCGCTGGCGGGCGCGGCGGTGGTGATCGCACAGCTGGAATCACCCGCCGCGGCGGTGGAAGCCGGATTCCGCCTCGCACGAGATGCCGGCGCGGTGACGGTGCTGAACCCGGCGCCGGCGGATGCCCTGCTCAGCGCCGGGTTGCTCGCGTTGAGCGACGTGATCACACCTAACGAGTCCGAGTTCTGTGCGCAACTGCAGCGCCAGCAGGGTCTGGAGGTCGGCGCCGACACGGTCCCCGGGCTGGACGACGCGCAGTTGCACCGGTATTGCCGCGCCCTGCTGCCCGCCGGCAGCGTGGTCATCACCTTGGGCGCGGCGGGCTGTTTCGTCTCCCACCCGCAGGATCAGTGCCGCGGCGACGACGACGCGCATTACCGCGTCGGCGCTTCGCCAGCAAAGGCGATCGACACCACCGGCGCGGGCGATGCGTTCAACGGCGCACTGGTCGCGTCGATGGCGCAGTTTCCGGCGCGCGCGTTTTCGCGCCATGTCGCCTTCGCGACGTCGTACGCAGGCCGCGCCACCGAACGGCGCGGCGCAGCGGCGGCCATGCCCCGGCAGTCGCCACCGGCGGACTGATTTCGGCGCAAGGCCGACCTTCGGCGCAGCGGTAGAATGGCGCCATGCAGATCGGCGCTTACACGATCGACCCCAAAGTGATCCTGGCACCGATGGCCGGGGTCACCGACAAGCCGTTCCGGGTGCTGTGCAAGCGGCTGGGCGCGGGGCTGTGCGTGTCGGAGATGACCACCTCGGATCCGCGTTTCTGGACGACCAGCAAGTCGCTGCACCGCATGGACCACGCCGGTGAGCCGGCGCCGATCAGCGTGCAGATCGCCGGCACCGTGCCGGCGGTCTTGGCCGACGCGGCGCGCCACAACGTCGACCAGGGCGCGCAGATCATCGACATCAACATGGGCTGCCCGGCAAAGAAGGTCTGCAACGCGTGGGCCGGCTCGGCGCTGATGCGCGAGCCGGCGCTGGTGGCGGCGATCCTCGAGGCCGTGGTCAGCGCGGTCGACGTGCCGGTGACGCTGAAGATCCGCACCGGCTGGGCGGCCGACCACCGCAACGCGCTGGAGATCGCCCGCATCGCCGAGTCGGCCGGCATCGCCGCGCTGGCGGTGCACGGGCGCACCCGCGACCAGCAATACAAGGGGCTGGCGGAGTACGACACCATTGCCGCGGTCAAGGCGGCGCTGTCGATCCCGGTCATGGCCAACGGCGACATTGACTCGCCGCTCAAGGCCGCGCACGTTCTGGACTACACCGGCTGCGACGCGGTGCTCGTTGGCCGCGCCGCGCAGGGCCGGCCGTGGATCCTGCGTGAGATCGCCCACTACCTGGCATCCGGCGAGCTGCTGCCGTCGCCGGGCCTGGGCGAGGTGCGCGACGTGCTGCTGGAGCACCTGCACGATCTGCACGCCTTCTATGGCGAGCGCTCCGGCGTGCGCATCGCGCGCAAGCACCTGGGCTGGTACGCCAAGGATCACCCGGAAAACGCGGCCTTCCGCGCCGTGGTCAACCGCGCCGAGACCGCCGAGTTGCAGCTCCGCCTGACCCGGGACTATTTCGATGCGTTGATTGCGGGCGTCCCCCCGGAACTGTCCGCCGCCGCCTGATCGCGCCGCCCGTATCCGGATTAACGGCGGACAAACCCGGGGGCCGGATCCATGCGCGGCGCGGGCGATGCCTGTATGATTCGCACCCATCCCTCTATCCGAATGCAAGGATATAGCCCTGATGTCCAGCTACCTGTTTACCTCCGAATCGGTCTCCGAAGGCCACCCCGACAAAGTCGCCGACCAGATTTCCGATGCGGTGCTCGACGCCATCCTGACCCAGGACAAGCGCGCCCGCGTGGCCTGCGAGACGATGGTCAAGACCGGCGTGGCGATTGTCGCCGGCGAGATCACCACCTCGGCCTGGATCGACCTGGAGGAGCTGACCCGCAAGGTCATCGTCGACATCGGCTATGACAGCTCGGAAGTCGGTTTTGACGGCGCAACCTGCGGCGTGCTGAACCTGATCGGCAAACAGTCGCCCGACATCGCCGCGGGTGTGGACGGCAGCGACAGGAATCTGAAGAAGCCCGAGGAGCAGGGTGCCGGCGACCAGGGCCTGATGTTCGGCTACGCCTGCAACGAGGCGCCCGAGTTCATGCCCGCGCCGATCTACTACAGCCACCGGCTGGTCGAGCAACAGGCGAAAATGCGCAAGAAGCGCAACTCGCCGATGCCCTGGCTGCGCCCGGACGCGAAGAGCCAGGTCACCCTGCGCTACGACAACGCCGGCCAGATCGCCGGTCTGGATGCGGTGGTGCTGTCCACGCAGCACGATCCAGGCATCAAGCAGAAGGACCTGATCGAGGCGGTACGCGAGCACATCCTCAAGCCCGTCCTGCCCAAGGAGTGGCTGGAGACGCTGCCCAAGAACAAGATCCACATCAACCCGACCGGCATCTTCGTGATTGGCGGCCCGGTGGGCGACTGCGGCCTGACCGGGCGCAAGATCATCGTCGACACCTACGGCGGCATGGCGCGCCACGGCGGCGGCGCGTTCTCGGGCAAGGACCCGTCCAAGGTCGATCGCTCGGCGGCGTATGCGGCGCGCTATGTGGCCAAGAACCTCGTCGCGGCCGGGCTGGCCGACAAGTGCGAAGTGCAGCTGTCGTATGCCATCGGCGTGGCCGAGCCGACCTCGATCTCGGTGACGACCTTCGGTACCGGCAAGCTCAGCGACGACAAGATCGAGCTGCTGATCCGCAAGCACTTCGACCTGCGTCCGTACGGCATCGTCAAGATGCTCGACCTGATCCATCCGGTCTACCAGTCCACCGCTGCCTACGGCCACTTCGGTCGCAAGCCCAAGCTCGTCAAGTACAAGGACTCCGACGGCGCCGAGCACGAGGCGACCGCGTTCTCCTGGGAGAAGACCGATCGGGCTGAAGACCTGCGCAAGGCCGCCAAGCTGAAGTAGCCGCGCGCCAGTCCCAGCCGGACGTCGACACGAAAACGGACCGCATAGCGGTCCGTTTTTTTATGCGTGGAATTCACCCGCGCGATGGGCCGTATTCGACGGGCTGAATCGACCCGCCGGGGGCTGCCGACGTGACGCAGTTCACGGATTACGCGGATCGCGGTCACCTCCGCAAAGTTGCGCATTTCGTCGTGGGTGACTCCCGGGGTCACTTGTTGACGCACCGCACAAAGCTGTACGGACCAACCGCGGAAAACCCTATAACCATGCGCCTTGCGGCCCCTTGGGCTGCCACTGCGGTGGTGAACGCGAAGAATACTGTTCACCACACAGTCATTTTGTGTGCTATCGCTATATCCGATCCGGTCGGAATGTGACGCCAGACGTCATCTCTTCGGATTACGCGCTTGATCACCTTCGCAGGGATCAAGCGCGCGCCGTTTTGGCGGTCGCGCGCCGTTTCTCCAGCTGCGCGATCACAACGCGGCCCTCATGGGGAGCCGGTGCGATGCGCGCAGGGCTCCAAACCTGACGCCCCAACGAGAGAAGACCATCCATGCCCGTCTCGAAGACTCCCAACAGCGCCATCCCGGCCGATGCCAAGCGTCATTCCCTGACCCGTCGTGCACCCCTGTACGCCGCTCTCGCCACCGTGCTGGCGATGAGCTCGACCGGCGTCATGGCCGCGGAAACTTGCAAGACCACCGATCCGGCGAACGGTTCGGTCGCCAGCGGCGCCCAGGCACTGGCCTGCGGCGAGGGCAGCGTCGCCAGCCGCAAGGGCGCCACGGCCATCGGCGCCTACAGCAGCGCAACGGGCAAGGAGGCGACGGCGGTCGGCAACAACGCCAGCGCCTCGAAGGCCTCCGCCACGGCACTGGGAGCCAATTCGTCGGCCAGCGCGAAGAGTGCCACCGCAGTCGGGGCCTCGGCCGACGCCAGTGGCAGCGACTCGATCGCCATCGGTGACTCGGCCGACGCCGAAGGCAGCGGCAGCAGCGCCCTGGGCAGCGGCAGCTACGCCGGCGGTGATGAATCCACGGCACTCGGCTACTTGGCCGAGGCCACGGCGGACAACAGCGTCGCGCTGGGAGCCAACTCCATCGCGGATCGCCAGAACAGCGTCTCGGTCGGATCGACCGGCAACGAGCGCCAGATCACCAACGTCGCCGCCGGTACCGAAGGCACCGATGCGGTGAACCTGGACCAGCTCAACGATGTGGCCGCAGTCGCGGAGGAGACCAACAAATACTTCAAGGCGACTGGTGACAGCGAGGCGATCGTCGATGGCGAGGACGCGGTTGCCGCAGGCAGCAACGCCTACGCCGGCGCCGACTACGCCACCGCGGTCGGCTCCAGCAGCAGCGCCTTCGGCGAAGGCGCCTCCGCGTTCGGCAGCGGCGCCTTCGCATCCGGCGATTACGCCACCGCCAGCGGCTACAACGCCACCGCCACCGGTACCAACAGCCTTGCCAGCGGCAGTGGCAGCCAGGCCACGGGCGAGATCAGCACCGCCGTCGGCTCCGGCGCGGCCGCGCTTGAGGTCGGCAGCACCGCGATGGGTGCCGATGCCCAGGCTTCCGGTGCCTACGCCACCGCCAGCGGCAGCGAGTCGATCGCAGCGGGCACCCAGGCGACCGCCAATGGCTTCCGCAGCGAGGCCGACGGCGATGGCAGCAGCGCCCTCGGGAGTTACTCCAGCGCCTCGGGCTTCCTGTCCTCCGCGATTGGTTACAGCGCCGACGCGTCCGGCGATTACGCCACCGCCGTCGGTATCGGAGCGGCCGCTGCCGGCACCAGCAGCACCGCGGTCGGCGAGTCGGCCGACGCGTCCGGCATGGAGAGCACCGCCGTGGGCGGTACCGCGTACGGATTCATCGCCACCGAAGCCACCGGCGATGGCAGTGCCGCCTTCGGTAACGGCGCCTGGGCCAGCGGCGATGAGAGCACCTCGATCGGCTGGATGAGCAGCGCCGACGCTGACGGCTCCACGGCGCTGGGCGCCGGGGCCTGGGCGGCCGAGCAGGACTCCACCGCGCTGGGCTACGGCGCCTACGCCGATGCAGCCAACAGTGTCGCGCTCGGTGCCGGTTCGGTCGCCGATCGCGAAAACAGCGTCTCGGTCGGTGAGGTCGGCGGCGAGCGCCAGATCACCAACGTCGCCGCCGGTACCGAAGGCACCGATGCGGTGAACCTGGACCAGCTCAACGATGTGGCCGCAGTCGCGGAGGAGACCAACAAGTACTTCAAGGCGACCGGCAGCGACGACAGCGATGCCGGCGCCTACGCCGAAGGAGATGACGCCACCGCCGCCGGCGAAGCCGCCAATGCGATCGGCGATGGCGCTTCCGCCTTCGGTGCCGGCGCCAACGCCATTGCGAACGGTGCCACTGCCGCCGGCTACAACTCGCTGGCCCTTGGCGAGGACAGCACCGCCGCCGGCTCCGGCGCGGCCGCGCTTGAGGTCGGCAGCACCGCGATGGGTGCGGATGCGCAGGCCTCCGGCGCCTACGCCACCGCCAGCGGCAGCGAGTCGATCGCAGCGGGCACGCAGGCGACCGCCAATGGCTTCCGCAGCGAGGCCGACGGCGATGGCAGCAGCGCCCTGGGCAGTTACTCCAGCGCCTCGGGCTTCCTGTCCTCGGCGATTGGTTACAGCGCCGACGCCTCCGGCGATTATGCCACCGCCGTCGGTATCGGAGCGGCCGCTGCCGGCACCAGCAGCACCGCGGTCGGCGAGTCGGCCGATGCCTCCGGCATGGAGAGCACCGCCGTGGGCGGTACCGCGTACGGATTCATCGCCACCGAAGCCACCGGCGATGGCAGTGCCGCCTTCGGTAACGGCGCCTGGGCCAGCGGCGATGAGAGCACCTCGATCGGCTGGATGAGCAGCGCCGACGCTGACGGCTCCACGGCGCTGGGCGCCGGGGCCTGGGCGGCCGAGCAGGACTCCACCGCGCTGGGCTACGGCGCCTACGCCGATGCAGCCAACAGTGTCGCGCTCGGTGCCGGTTCGGTCGCCGATCGCGAAAACAGCGTCTCGGTCGGTGAGGTCGGCGGCGAGCGCCAGATCACCAACGTCGCCGCCGGTACCGAAGGCACCGATGCGGTGAACCTGGACCAGCTCAACGATGTGGCCGCAGTCGCGGAGGAGACCAACAAGTACTTCAAGGCGACGGGTGACAGCGAGGCGATCGTCGATGGCGAGGACGCAGTCGCCGCAGGCAGCAATGCCTACGCCGGCGCCGACTACGCCACCGCGGTCGGCTCCAGCAGCAGCGCACTTGGCGAAGGCGCGTCCGCGTTCGGCAGCGGCGCCCTCGCATCCGGCGATTACGCCACCGCCAGCGGCTACAACGCTTCCGCCCTCGGCAACGACAGCGTCGCCAGCGGCAGCAGCAGCGAGGCTTCCGGCAACTCCAGCGTGGCGGTCGGCGGACGCCGCGCCGTGCTGGATGAGGATGGCAACTCGGTCCTGGATGCCGACGGCAACCCCGTCTACTCCAACACCGTGGCCGCCGCGGACGACAGCACCGCGATCGGTGCCGGTGCCAACGCGTCCGAGACCGGTGCCACCGCCCTGGGTGCAGGTGCCGATGCATCGGCTGCCTACGCGACCGCCAGCGGCAGCGAGGCCGTCGCTTCGGGCCTGCAGAGCACCGCCAACGGCTTCCGCAGCGAGGCCAGCGGCGACGGCAGCAGCGCGATCGGCGGCTACTCCAGCGCGAACAGCTTCCTGTCATCGGCGATCGGCTACGGCGCCGAGGCCAGCAGCGACTACGCCACCGCCGTGGGCGCCAGCGCGTCCGCCAGCGGCGCCGACAGCACCGCGGTGGGCAGTTCCAGCATCGCCAGTGGCACCAACAGTGTCGCCGTAGGTGGTGCCCTGTTCGGGTTCCTCCCGTCGGAGGCGTCGGGCGCCTACTCCACCGCCGTCGGCGGCGGCGCCTGGGCACCGGGCTACAGCACCACGGCCCTGGGCAACGCAGCAATGGCCACGGCCGACAACAGCGTTGCCCTGGGTGCCGACTCGTACGCCGACCGGGAGAACTCCGTCTCGGTGGGCGATGTGGGCAACGAGCGCCAGATCACCAACGTCGCTGCAGGTACCGAGGACAACGATGCGGTGAACCTGGGCCAGCTCAATGCCATCGCCGGTGTCGCCGACGAAACCAGTCGCCTGTTCAAGGCAAGCGGTGAAGGCGAGGCCGTGGTCGATGGGGACGATGCGGTCGCCGCCGGCAGCGACGCCCTGGCCGAAGGTGACTATACGGTCGCAGTGGGCGCCAGCAGCACTGCGATCGGCGAAGGTGCCAGCGCGATGGGCTCAGGCGCCACCGCGCTGGGTGATCAAGCAACTGCCAGCGGCTTCAACGCCGTTGCCGCAGCCGACAGCGCCAGCGCCTACGGTGCCGGCAGTGCCGCGGCGGGCGAAGGGGCCACGGCAACCGGCGCCTACAGCAGCGCCTCGGGCGAGCTCGCCACCGCGACCGGCTCGGAAAGCGAAGCGTCAGGCTACCTGGCCACGGCAACGGGAGCGGGTTCCGTCGCCAACGGTGATGGCGGGGTGGCAACCGGCGCACTGAGCGAGGCATCCGGGGTGGAATCCACCGCGTCAGGCTTCTACAGCGTGGCCAGCGGCGACGCTGCGACCGCACTGGGCGCCGAGGCCTATGCCAGCGGCGTTGAGTCGGCAGCAGTGGGTTTCCTCGCCGAGGCCAGCGGCGACTTCGCCTCGGCAGTCGGCGCGGAGTCGGTCGCCACTGGACTGGCGTCCGCGGCCGTCGGGGCATTTGCCGAAGCCAGCGGCGACTTCACGACCGCGGTGGGCGGGCTTTCCGCAGCAACGGGCTACAACAGCAGCGCACTCGGCAGTGCCGCGGTCGCGGAGGGCGAGGACAGCACCGCACTGGGTTCTGACAGCCTTGCCGAAGCCGACGGCAGTGTCGCCCTGGGCGCCGGCTCCTATGCGGACCGAGCCGATACGGTCTCGGTCGGCAGCAGCGGCAACGAGCGGCAGATCACCAATGTCGCCGCGGGCAGCATGGACACCGACGCGGCCAACATGGCGCAGATGGGCGCCATGGCCAGCGCCCTGGGTGGTGGCGCCGGGTTCTCCGGGGGCGTGTTCAGCGCGCCCAGCTACATGATCCAGGGCAACTCCTACGGCAACGTGGGCGATGCCTTCTCCGCCGTGGATGGCCGCTTGACCTCTTTGCAGAACAGCGTTGACAACTTCACCGGCCCGCAGGGCCCGGCAGGTCCGCAGGGCCCGATGGGTCCAACCGGGCCGACCGGACCGCAGGGCGCGGACGGTCCGACCGGGCCAACCGGCCCCACCGGACCGACCGGTCCGCAGGGTCCCAAGGGTGACAGCATCGTCGGCGATACCGGCCCACAAGGTCCCCAGGGGCCGACCGGCCCAACGGGTCCCACTGGGCCAACGGGCCCGACCGGCCCGCAGGGTCCGGCGGGCCAGGACAGCGACCTCTTCCGTGGCGAGGGCACCGGCCTCGCCATCGGCGAAGGCAGCGTCGCCGTCGACGGGAATGACACCGCCATCGGCAACCACGCTTTCGTCGGCGCTGCCAACAGCACCGCGCTGGGCAACAACAGCAACGTGGATGCCGCCGCGAGCAACGCGGTCGCTATCGGCGCCGACACGGATGTCACCGCCAGCGAAGGCACGGCGTTGGGCCAGGGGGCGGCGGTATCGGCGAAGGGCGCAGTGGCCCTCGGCCAGGGTTCGGTCGCCGACGAAGCCAACACGGTGTCGGTGGGCTCGGCCGGCAACCAGCGCCGGGTGACCAACGTCGCTGCCGGCACCCAGGCCAGCGATGCCGTCAACGTAGGCCAGATGCAGGCCGGCAACGCTGCGACGCTGGATGCGTCGCGCAGCTACACCGACACCACCGCCACGCAGACGCTGAACGCGTCGTACAACTACACGGACACCAGCACGACCAACGCGCTGAACTCGGCCAAGGCGTACACGGACCAGCGCATGACCGTCATCACGGACGACTTCAACATGCTCCGCGGTGAAGTGAACGATCGCTTCTACGAGGTCGACAAGCGCTTCGACCAGATGGGCGCGATGAGCGCGGCGATGTTGAACATGGCCACCAGTGCCGCCGGAGTGCGGACCCAGAACCGGGTCGGCGTGGGTGTGGGCGTGCAGGGCGGCCAGGCCGCGCTTTCGCTGGGCTATCAGCGGGCCCTGTCGGACCGCGCGACGGTCACCTTCGGCGGCGCGATGAGCGGTGACGACACCTCCGTCGGCGCCGGTGTCGGCTTCGGCTGGTAAGGCTGGGGCGTCGCGGGTTCCGGCCCGCGACGCCAGCACCGCATTTGAAAAGCTGCTCCCGCTTAGTTTTTTCTCCTGATCCCGCAACTGTTCCAACCAACTGCTTCGCGCAAGACCTGACAAACACCACAACCAGGAAGAACCAGATGACTCGCAAGAATCCATCGTTCCGCATCAGCCTGCTCGCCACCGCGGTTGCCGTGACCCTCGCCGCCCCCGCAGCGATGGCCGCCAGCTCCACCAAGCTGGAGACCCGTGAGGCGCCCAGCGCCGCCACCGCCGCCGCTTCGGGCGCGCGATTGATCGTCACCTATCGCGACGCGGCAGCCCCCAAATCCGTCAAGCTGCGCACCGTCAACAATGCCGCCGCACGCAGCCGCTCCATGACCTCCGCTTCGGCCCGCACCGGCAGCACGGCGCCGTCGGCGATGCTGATGCGCAAGCTCGCCGTTGGCGCCGACCTGATCCGCCTGGACCGCAAGCTGGGTACCGCCGAGCTCAACAACCTCGTGCGCGAGCTGAAGGCCGATCCGGCGGTCGCCTCGGTGGAAATCGACGAGCTGATGCAGCACACCGGCGTCGCGCGCATCAAGACCGACGTGCAGCCGCAGCTGACCCCCAACGACCCCTACTACGCCCAGTACAACTGGCACCTGCAGGACAATGCGGGCGGCATCCGCGCCCCGTCGGCATGGGACGTTTCCACTGGCGAGGGCGTGGTGGTGGCGGTGATCGACACCGGCATCGTCGAGCATCCCGACATGGACGCGAACATGCTGTTCGGCTACGACTTCATCAGCGACAAGGAGGTTTCCCGTCGTCCCACCGATGAGCGCGTGCCGGGTGCGCACGACTACGGCGATTGGAACGATGATGCCGCCCGCTGCCAGGTCGGCGAGAGCTCCTTCCACGGCACGCACGTCGCCGGCACGGTGGCCGAGCTGACCAACAACGGCATCGGCATGGCGGGTATTGCCCACAACGCCAAGGTGCTTCCGATCCGCGCCTTGGGTCGCTGCGGCGGCTACACCTCCGATATCGCCGACGCCATTGTCTGGGCGGCTGGCGGTGAGGTTCCGGGCGTGCCGACCAACCCCAACCCGGCCGAGATCATCAACATGAGCCTGGGCGGTTCGGGCTCGTGCAAAGCGATCAGCCAGACGGCGATCAACAAGGCCGTCGCCCTGGGCACCACCGTCGTGGTCGCCGCGGGCAACAGCAACTCGGAAGTGGCCAACTTCAGCCCGGCCAGCTGCGACAGCGTGATCTCGGTCGCCGCCGGACGCATCACCGGTGGACGTGCGTCCTACTCCAACTTCGGCGCCAAGATCGACCTGACCGGCCCGGGCGGCGGCGGCGGTGTGGATGGCAACCCCAACGGCTACGTGTGGCAGGCGGCCAACGACTCGCCGACCTCACCCGAAGAAGGCGAGCCCACCTACATGGGCATGGCCGGCACCTCGATGGCGTCACCGCACGTGGCCGGTGTTGCCGCGCTGGTGCAGAGCGCGGTGGTCGCCGCCGGCGGCGCGCCGAAGACGCCCGCCGAGCTGGAGGCGATCCTGGTCCAGAGCGCGCGTGCGTTCCCGGCCACGCCGGACAAGCCGATCGGCAGCGGGTTGCTGGACGCCCCGGCCGCTCTGGCCAAGGCAATGGAAGTCCCGTGTGACCCGGCGGTGGAAGAGTGCGCGCCCGACGCGATCGAGCTGACCAACATGGTTCCGGTCGGCAACCTGTCGGGCACCTCTGGCACCGAGACGCTCTTCAGCTTCGAGGTTCCCGAGGGTACCCGGCTGTTCAACCTGATGACCTACGGTGGCACCGGCAACGCCAGTGTCTATGTCAGCGCCGGCGAGGCGCCCACGGCAGACACCCATGACTTCAAGTCGACCCGCCCGGGCAACAACGAGACCATCCGCGTGAGCAATCCGCCGGCAACCACCTACTACATCCTGGTGACCGGCAGCTACAGCGGCATGACCATCCAGGCGCGCGCGAACTGATGCAGGTGGACTGACGCCACACCTCACAGATGGACCACGACCCCGGCTTCGGCCGGGGTCTTTTTTTACCGGCACGGCCGGTTCTACCGGCTCGGCTACACTGACCCTCCCGTTCATTGCGGTCATTGCCCATGCGCCAATACGTGTCTGCTTCGCCGTTGCTGGGGACGCTCTTGCTGCTCGCAGGCTGCCAGCACACGGCTGCCGTGCCTGACCGGGAGCCGGTCGGTTCCCCCAGCACCGCCAGTTCGGCGGCACCTGCGGCCGACGACAATCTGCATGCGGTCACCTGGATGCAGACCTCGGCGGAGTACCGGGCCAATTCGATGCAGACCTACCGCGCCGCGCTGGCGCAGCTGGATGCCGCGCTGGCCGACCCGCAATGGGATGCCCTGGTACCGGCGGACCGCGTGGTTCCCGCGACCGGCCTCAAGCCGGCGGTGGTGGTCGACATCGACGAGACGGTGCTGGACAACTCGCCCTACCAGGTCCGGCTGATCCGCTCCGGACTCGCCTACGACGACGCGACCTGGGCGCAATGGGTTGCCGAGCAGAGCGCGCGCCCGGTGCCCGGGGCCGTCGAGTTCGCCCAAGCCGCCGATACGCGCGGCATCACCGTGATCTACCTTTCCAACCGCACCCTGGACCAGCGCACGGCCAGTCTGGCCAACCTGCGCGCGGTTGGCTTCCCGGTCGCCGACGAGTCCGTGTATCTGGGCAAGGGCATGCCGGTCGAGGGCTGCCAGCAGGCCTCGGGCAGCGAGAAACACTGTCGGCGGCAGTGGGTCAGCCGCCATTACCGGGTGTTGATGCAGTTCGGTGACCAGCTCGGCGATTTCGTGCAGCCGCGTCCCAACACGCCCCAGAAGCGCGCCGAACTGCTGGAACAGTACGGCCAGTGGTTCGGCGAGCGCTGGTGGATGCTGGCCAACCCCAGCTACGGCGACTGGCAGCCGGCCCTGTTCGAGAACGATTGGAGCCTGCCGCCTGCGGCGCAACGCGCGGCCAAACAGCGTGCACTGGATGCGCGCGACTGATCCAGCCGCGCTTCCTGCTGGCCAAAGGGTGATTCCGCGACCGGCTTGGCTTGTAGGCTCGGCCGTCGGGCTTGAAGATGGCCGATTGCGACTGGGGAGCCGCAACGCATGATCCTGATTCCACGCAGTATTGCCGCGTCCGCGGCGGCAGCCGTGTTGGCCGCAGCGATCTTCGCCGGCGGCTGCAGCCAGCATCCACAAGCCGCGTCCGGTGCCACCACCGGTGACACCCCGGTGGCAGCGGTCAACCAGTTGGTCAAGGACCTGCGCGGCAATGACCTGGTCGCCTACGCCGATCACGCGCTGCCGCCGCAGCTGCATCAGGAGATGGCGATGGCGTGGTCGGAGGGCCGCACCACCTGGCCGCTGTCGGAACTGCCGCTGAGCGAGCAATTGCCGGGCTTCATCATCACCTTGTCCGAACCCGACGCCGAGAAGACCCTGCTGGCCGCCTTTCGCCGCCAGTTCGCCGGCGCCGGACGGGAACTGCGCACTGCCGCCTCGACGCTGGGCCTGTTTGCGGCGCAATACGTGGAGCGCAGCAGCAGCTACAGCGACGCGGAGCGCGAGCACTACGTGCAGCTGATCGTCGCGCTCAGCACCTGGGGGAAAAACGCCCCCCTTGCCGATCCGGCGCTGGCCAAAGCCGCCGTTCCCCAACTGGTCGCCGCCGCCCGCCTGACCGGGCTCGGCCATCCGGGCGCGCTGCGCGAGGCCGGCATGGAGCGCAGCCTGACCCGGCTCGGTCCGTTACTGGCCCGCCTGAAAAGCGTCCTGGACGCGTACGGCCTGGATATCAACGCGACCCTGGATGGCGCCCAGGTGCGCCTGATCGAACAGACCGGAGACACGGCGCATGTCAGTCTGTCCTACCCGTTGGCGGGCGCGACGGTGGATGCGCAGATCGCACTGGAGCGCCGCGACGGTCGTTGGTACCTGAGCCACCTGCTCCGCCACGCCGAGCAGGAGGCGGCGGCTCCTTCCCCTGCAGCCACCCCGGCAGCGCGCGAGGCCCGGTCGAGGCCCCTGCCGCACTGAGCGGCGGTCGCGGCCAGCGAACCGGCATAATGGCGCCGATGCCAAACCAGCCCTCCCTGCCATCCTCCCCGGAGGAGCGAACCGCGTCCGACGACGCGGCGATGACGCACGACGATGTCCCCGGCCTCGAGTCCGCCGGCGAGCGGGCGTCCCCCGGCGCGTTCGAGCCGGGCACGACCCTTGGCGGTGATTCGGAGCCCGCAGATGCCGGGGACGTGCCCGCACCTGTCGTGGCGCGCACCACCGGGCGTCGGCCCTGGTGGGCGCGGATGCTGGGAGGGCTGCTGTCGCCGTGGATTTCCCTGACGGTCGAGCCGGCCAACCCGCTCAGCCATGCGCCCGAACTGGGCGAGAAGCCCGTGTGCTACGTGATCGAGCACTACGGGATGTCCAACGCGCTGATCCTGGACCAGGCCTGCCGCAGCCAGGGCCTGCCCTCGCCGCTGCAACCATTGCCCGGCGACCCGCTGGGTCGAAAGCGCGCCTACGTCGCCCTGTCGCGGCGCAACGCCAGCGCGCTGGGACCGCTGCAGCATCCGCTCAGCCCGCAGCAACCCACCTCCAAGAGCCACTCCACCTCGCTGGCACGCCTGCTGGACGCGCATCGCGAGCACCCGGCGCTGGATGTGCAACTGGTGCCCGTGTCGATCTTCGTCGGCCGTGCGCCGGACAAGACCAGTGGCTGGTTCTCGGTGCTGTTCTCGGAAAACTGGGCGCTGGTGGGCCGCTTCCGCCGCTTCCTGGCGATCCTGCTCAACGGTCGCAGCACCACCGTGCGGTTCGCGCCGCCGATCAGCCTGCGCGGGATCATCGCCGAGGACCTGCCGGCCGAGCGCACCGTGCGCAAGCTCTCGCGCGTGCTGCGCACGCACTTCCGCCGTATCCGCGCCGCGGTGATCGGGCCGGATCTGTCCACCCGGCGCCTGCTGGTGGACAAGGTGCTGGCCACCGACTCGGTCAAGGACGCGATCACCGACCAGGCGCGGCGCGACGACTCCTCCGCCGGCGAGGCGTGGAAGAAGGCCCATGGCTACGCCTACGAGATCGCCGCGGACTATTCCCACCCGGTGGTGCGTTCGGCCAGCTTCCTGCTCACGCCGGTGTGGAACCGGATCTACCGCGGCGTGCTGGTCCACCACCTGGACAAGCTCAAGCAGGTCGCGCCCGGCCATGAAGTGATCTACGTGCCCTGCCACCGCAGCCACATGGATTACCTGCTGTTGAGCTACCTGCTCTACACCCGCGGGATCGTGCCGCCGCATATCGTCGCCGGCATCAACCTCAACCTGCCGGTCATCGGCACCCTGCTGCGCAAGGGCGGCGCTTTCTTCATCCGTCGCAGCATCCGCGGCAGTGCGCTGTATTCCACCGTGCTCAGCGAGTACGTCGCCAAGCTGGTCTCGGGCGGCTACTCGATCGAGTATTTCGTCGAGGGCGGTCGCTCACGCACCGGCCGCCTGCTGCCGCCCAAGGGCGGCATGGTCTCGATGACGGTGCGCGCGTTCCTGCGCCAGCCCACCCGTCCGGTCCTGTTCCAGCCGGTGTACATCGGCTACGAGAAGCTGATGGAAGGCAACAGCTACCTGGACGAGCTGTCGGGCAAGCCGAAAAAGGGTGAGTCGATCTGGCAGTTGCTGGGCGGCATCCCCAAGGTGCTGCGCTCCAACTACGGCCAGGTGGTGGTCAACTTCGGCGAACCGATCAAGCTGGACGAGGTGCTGGTCGCGCACGCGCCCGACTGGGACGGCAAGGCGCTCGGCGATGACGAGAAGCCGGCGTGGCTGTCCGGGGCGGTGGATGCGCTGGCCCAGCGCATCCAGGTCAACGTCAACCGCGCCGCCGACGTCAATCCGATCAACCTGCTGGCGCTGGCGCTGCTGTCCACGCCCAAGCACGCGATGGGCGAAGGCGACCTGCTCGCCCAGATCGCCCTGTCCAAGACCCTGCTGGCCGAGCTGCCCTACTCCGACCGCACGACGGTGACCCCGCACACGCCGGCGCAGATCATCGCCCACGGCGAGGACATCGGCGTGCTGACCCGCACCGCGCATCCGCTGGGCGACGTGCTGCTCGTGGCCGGCGACCAGGCGGTCCTGCTGAGCTATTTCCGCAACAACGTCGTCCACCTGTTCACCGCAACCTCGTGGATCGCCTGCTGTTTCCAGAACAATCGGCGCATGGCGCAGGACAGCGTCCTCCGGCTCGGCCGCAGCGTCTACCCGTTCCTGCAGGCCGAACTGTTCCTGCCGTGGAGCGAGGAGGAGTTCGTCCAGCGGCTGACCCGCACCATCGACGTGTTCGTGCGCGAGGGACTGCTGGAGCGAGTCAACGAGGAGGAAGGCGGCGTGCTGGCCCGCAACGCCGGCCAGACCGATGAGGTCTTCCGCCTGCGCGCCATCGGCCACTCGCTGCAGCAGGCCTTCGAGCGTTACTACATCACCATCTCGGTGCTGGTGAAAAACGGCAGCGGCACGCTGTCCACCGGCCAGCTGGAGAGCCTTTGCCAACTGGCCGCACAGCGCCTGAGCCTGCTGTACGCGCCGGCCGCGCCGGAGTTTTTCGACAAGACGCTGTTCCGCGGCTTCATCCAGAAACTGCGCGAACTCGGCCTGGTGCGGCTGGACGAAAACGCCAAGCTGGTGTTCGACCTGCCGCTGGAAGCCTGGGCGCGCGACGCACGCTTCATCCTGGGGCGCGAGCTGCGTCACAGCATCGAGAAAGTGAGTCCGGAAGCGGCGCGCCCCGACGAGGACGGCGTCGCGCTCGAATGAGTGCGTTCAGCGCCAAGAACCGCTTTGCCGACCGGCCAGCGCAGCGCTAGGATGAGCCGGTAGCGATCGGCACCGTCGCGAGCCGAATGCTGGAAGCACGACGATGTGATGGATTCACCGCGACCCCTGCTTGAGGTTGCTGCCATGTCGAGCCCGTCTCCGGTTCCGTCCTCCCAGGCGCCCGTTCCGCCGCCGCGTGTTCCCGCTCCGCCGCCACCGGCTCCCGCCCCGGCCCTGGATACCGCCCCGCAACAGCTGGTCGCCGGCCTGCTCGGCAAGGCGGATATCCGCATCAACGGCGACCGCCCCTGGGACATGCAGCTGCATGACCCGGCCGCACTCGAGCGGGCGCTGGCCGAGGGCAACCTCGGCCTGGGCGAGGCTTACATGGCCGGTGCATGGGACTGCGAACAACTCGATGTCTTCTTCGAGCGACTGCTACGCGCGCACCTGGATCGCGAGGTGCACCCGGCCCGCATCGCCTGGCACGCGCTGCAGGTGCGGATGTTCAACCGCCAGAGCCGCACCCGGGCCTGGCAGGTGGGCCGGGCCCACTACGACCTGGGCAACGATTTCTACGAAGCGATGCTGGACCCGCGCATGGTCTATTCCTGCGGCTACTGGAAGGACGCCACCGACCTGGCCGGCGCGCAGGAGGCCAAGCTCGAGCTGATCTGCCGCAAGCTTGGCCTGCGCCCGGGGATGCGGGTGCTGGACATCGGCTGCGGCTGGGGCAGCTTCATGGGCTACGCCGCCGAGCGCCACGGCGTGGAATGCATCGGCGTGACCGTATCGGCCGAGCAGACCCGCTACGCGCAGGAACGCTACGCCGGGCTGCCGCTGGAATTCCGCCTGCAGGACTACCGCGAGCTGGACGGCGACAGCCTCGGCGGCCGGGTGGACCGCATCGTCAGCGTCGGCATGTTCGAGCACGTGGGCCACAAGAACCACCGCGACTACATGGAGGTCGCCCGGCGCTGCCTGTCTCCGGAGGGCCTGTTCCTGCTGCACACGATCGGCAAGAACGAGCGTCATGCCACGCCGGACCGCTGGATCGACAAGCACATCTTCCCCAACGGCGAGACGCCCTCGATCGGCCAGATCGGCGATGCCATCGATGGCCTGTTCATCGCCGAGGACGTGCACAATTTCGGCGCCGACTACGACCGTACCCTGATGGCCTGGCACGCCAACTTCGAGGCCGCCTGGCCGCTTTTCGCCGACCGGCTGGACCGTCCGTTCCAGCGCAAGTGGCGCTATTACCTGCTCTCGTGCGCCGGTGCGTTCCGGGCCCGGGAGCTGCAGTTGTGGCAATGGGTCCTGTCGCCGGAGGGCGTGCCCGGCGGGTACCGCCGGGTGAGCTGACGAGGTACCCGCAAAACCGGCGCGCCCAGGCGGACCTGGGCGCAGGATTTTCCCCGACCCAGTGAGGCGGCCATGTACATACCCCCGGGCTTCACCACCATCACCCCGTATTTCTTCGTCGAAGACGCGGAGCGCTTCGTTGATTTCCTGACCAGTGCGTTCGGTGGCGTGGAAGAGCTGCGCTCGCTGCGGGCCGACGGCCGGATCGCCAACACGCAGGTGCGGGTAGGCACCTCCACGGTGATGATCAGCGAGGCGACCGCCCGCTACCCAAGCATGGCGTTCTCGTTCTACCTCTATGTCGAGGACGCCGATGCCGCGATGGCACGCGCCATCGCAGCGGGCGCGACCCACGAGATGGACGTGGCGGACATGCCCTATGGCGACCGCCAGGGCGGTGTCCGCGACCCGCGCGGCAATATCTGGTGGATCTCCCAGCGTCTGGTCCAGGAGCCGTACTCGGCGTAGGCGCGCGACAACGACGGTCCGCGCCGGAACCGGACCGGGGATCGCACCCATCAGGCGTGCCGGTAGAATGGGGATCCAACGACGCCGCCCGACCCGGTCCGCTCCCTTCCACGCCGGTGACGGGCGCACGTCTTCCCCAAGCGCACCGCTGCGGCCCGACGGCCCGGCCGGCAGCGCCTGTCCTGTGCGACCCCAACCTGGATTCCGTCTGCATGTTTTTCCGCAACCTGACCCTGTTCCGCTTCCCCACCTCCACCAAACTCGATGATCTGGACGCTGGCCTGCAGGAGTGCGCGCTCAAGCCGGTCGGCGCGCTGGAGCTGTCATCGCGCGGCTTTGTCTCGCCCATTGGCCGTGATGGCGAGGAGCTCGCGCAGCGCCAGGGCGACGCGATCTGGCTGACCGTGGGCGGCGAGGACCGCCTGCTGCCCGGCGCCGTGGTCAACGACATGCTGGCCCGCAAGCTGGAGGAGATCGAGCAGACCGAAGGCCGCAAGCCCGGCGGCCGCACCCGCAAGCGCCTCAAGGACGAGCTGATCACCGAGCTGATGCCGCGGGCGTTCATCAAGCCCAGCCGCACCGATGCGCTGGTGGATCTGGAGCATGGGATCCTCGTCGTCGACAGCTCCAGCCGCAAGAGCGCGGAGAACGTGGCCTCCGAGATCCGCCGCGCGCTGGGCAGCTTCCCGGCCATGCCGCTGAACCCGGAGATCGCGCCGCGCTCGATCCTGACCGGCTGGGTCGCCGGCGAGCCACTGCCCGACGGCCTGAGCATCGGCGATGAGTGCGAGCTGCGCGATCCGGCCGACCAGGGCGCGGTGGTCAAGGTGCAGCGCATGGAGCTGGACAACGACGAGATCGCCAAGCATCTGGAAACCGGCAAGCAGGTGACCCGCCTGGCGCTGACGCTGGACGACCACGTGTCCTTCGTTCTGGGCGAGGACCTGATCGTGCGCAAGTTCAAGCTGCTCGACGGCGCCGTGGACCAGCTGGAGTCCACCGACCACGACGACGTGCGCGCGGAAATGGAAGCGCGCTTCGTGCTGATGAGCGGTGAGGTCAAGCGCCTGTTCGCGGTGTTGCAGTCGGCCTTCAAGCTCAGCGCGGCCGACTGAGGCGCGGGGCGCAGGCACCACCATGCTTCGCCGCCTGCACGGCCTGGTCGGCACCAAACGCACGCCCGCGCGGCGCGCCGTGCAACGCGACACCTTCGAGCTGACCCTGGACGACGGTCAGTCGCTGGAGGTGGAGCGGCGCCGGGACCCGCGCGCGCGCCGGATCAAGCTCTCCGTCAGCGAGCGCGGCGTGCGCCTGACCCTGCCGCCGCGCGCCAGCGCCAGTGCGGCGGCACGCTTCGCCCACGAGCACCGGCAGTGGCTTGCGCTGCAACTGGAGCTGCACACGCGCGACGTACCGGCGCCGCTGCTGCGGGATGTGTCCGCCACGCTGCCACTGCGCGACGCCGAGCGTCCATTGCGCTGGGAACGCGGCCGGTTCACCCGGATCGAGTCCGCACCCGGCGACGCACTGGTGTTCCTGCTGCCCGAGCGCGCCGGACCGGCGGCGCAGGCCCGGGCATTGCGGGATTTCTACGAGGGCGAGGCGCGCGCCGACTTGGCCCGCTGGATGCCGGAGTACCTGGACGGGCTGCCGCGCCCACCGCGCCGGTTCCGCTTCAAGCTGATGTCCTCGCGCTGGGGCTCGCTGGCACCCGACGACTCCGTCGCGCTGGACCTGTCGCTGGTGCTCGCCCGGCCTTCGGCCTACCGCTACGTGCTGGTGCACGAGCTTTGCCACCTGCTCCAGGCCAACCACTCACCCGCATTCTGGGCCGAGGTGGAGACACGCATGCCGCACTGGCGCGAGGAGCGTGAGTACCTGCGAGTGCACGGCTCGCGGCTGAAGGCGACGATGCGCTCGCTGCTTGCCACAGCGCCCGACAAGGCGTAAGTCGGCATCGCCGGCCGCGCTCTGGATCGTGGCGATCGGGGCGCGCTGATCTGACCGCGGCTTCAACCGCGCTGATCAGGCCCGGTGATCAGATCGCGTTGAAAAAGTCCGCGAACACCGCTGCCACCTCGGCGGGCTGCTCCATGTGCACATGATGCCCACCGGGCATGGTGGCCAACTGCGCGTCGCGCAGGCAATCGAAGCGCGCCCGGCGCTGCTCTTCGGGGAAGTAGACCTGCGCCGGTTCGGCGTAGAGCACGCGCACCGGACACTCCACTGCGCGCAACAACTCGCGCACCTGCTCCTCGCTGATGCGGATGGCGGTCGGCCGCGTGAGGCGCGGGTCGCTGCGCCAGCTGAAGCCGCGCGGGCCGCCCTCGCCGCGTACCGGAACCAGGCCCCGTTCGACCAGCAGGCGCGCCGCGCCGGGCTGGATATCCCCGGCCTGCAAACGCGCGCGCACAGCCGTGGCGGGATCCGGAAACACGCGCAATGGCTTGCGCGGACCGCCCGGGCGCGCGAATGCCTCGCGCAGCGATTCAACATGGCGGCCCTGCTCGGCTGACAGCGCGCCCAGCGCCTCGATCGTGCCCAGGCGCTGGATGCGCTGCGGCGCGGCCGCCGCCATCAGACTCGCCACCGCCCCGCCCAACGAGTGGCCCAGCAGCGAGAACTCGTCCCAGCCCAGTGCATCGGCGGCGGCAAACACCGAGCGCGCTGTGCTGACGACGGTGTATTCGGCGGCCTCGGGAAAATGGTCACTGGCGCCATGGCCGGGCATGTCCAGTGCGACCAGCTCGATGCCCGGCAGATACGGGTGCAGCGGGATGAAGCTGGCCGCGTTGTCCAGCCAGCCGTGCAGGGCCAGCACGCGCGGCACCGCCCGCCCGGCGGGCGCGGAGCGCAGCCCGGCCAGTCGGCCCAGCCGGGTATCCAGGACGAAGTCCTGCAGCCGGGTCACGGCTGGGCCATCGGCCAGGCGTCCAGGCCGCGCCGCGCAATCCCGGCGATGACACGCGCATGCGCCGGCGAATCGTTGAGGCAGGGAATGTAGCGCAGCGTGCCGCCGCGTCCGGCGACCTCGGCCGCCAGCTCCATGGAGATCTCCTCCAGCGTCTCCAGGCAGTCGGCCGCAAACCCGGGCGCGACGACGTCGATGCATTGCACGCCCCGCTCGCCCAGCGCGGCCAGCGCGGTGGTCGTCGCCGGTTCCAGCCACCGCTCGGCGCCAAAGCGCGACTGGTAGCTGATGGTCCACTGGTGGGGTTCCAGCTCGAGTGCCCTGGCGATCGCCTGCGCGCCGGCCTCGGATTGGCGCTGGTACGGATCACCGTTGCGGATCACCCGCTTGGGCAGGCCGTGGAAGGAGAACACCAGGTGATCGCCGGCGCCGTTGCGGGCGCGATGCTCGCGGATCGAGTCGGCCACCGCCGCCACCCAGCCCGGATCCACGTGGTAGTCATCGACCATGCGCACCTGCATCGCCGTCTCGCGCGCGAGCACGTCGCCGACGGTCGCGGTGGTGGTGGTCGAGTACTGCGGATACAGCGGCAGTCCGAGCACCCGGCGGATGCCGCGCCCGCGCAGGTCCTCCAGCACCCTGGTCAGCGCGGGGTTGCCATAGCGCATCGCGTCGACGACCAGTACCTCGGGCATTTCGCGCTGGACGCCTTCGGCCAGACGGCGGCTGTAGACCGCCAACGGCGATCCGCCTTCCAGCCACACGCTGGCGTATTTGAGCGCCACCTTCGGCGAGCGGCGCGGCAGGATGATCCCATGCAGCAACGGCAGCCAGAACAGCCGCGGCAAAGCGACCACGCGGCGGTCGGACAGGAACTCGCCCAGGTAGCGGCGCACCGCGTCCGCGGTGGGCGCGTCGGGCGTGCCAAGATTGATCAGAACGACGGCGGTATCGGGGGAGGGGGCAGCGGATTGAGTCATCCGTATAGGATGCCAGCTGCCGTTGGTTCCCACAGGATTCATCGCCGCGTCACTAGCCTGAATAAAGCTCCGGTACGAACTTCGCCGCCCGCGTGCGGTCGATGGGGATGTGCCGGCAGTCGTCGGGTTCCATCCGCAGTCCCGTTTCCGGAGTCCTCCATGTCGATCCTCCCCCGTCTTGCCTCGATCCTGCTCGCGTTCGTCGTTGCCGCCCCCGCCCTTGCCGGGGTGACCGAGGACGAGCGCGCCCGCAACGCGGTCCGCGTGCTCAACGAAATCCAGGCCATTCCGGAGTCGGGCATCCCCGATGCGATGCTCGACCAGGCCAGGGCCATCGTGGTCGTGCCCGATACCCTGAAGATCGGCCTGGTACTGGGCGGTCGCCGCGGCCACGGCCTGGTGTCGATCAAGACCCCGCAGGGCACCTGGTCCAATCCGGCCTTCGTCAAGCTCACCGGCGCCAGCATCGGCTTCCAGGCCGGCGTGCAGTCATCCGACGTGGTGCTGGTGTTCACCAGCCAGCGTGGGCTGGACTCCATCGTCAACGGCAAGCTGACCCTGGGCGCGGACGCCAGCGTCGCCGCCGGGCCGGTCGGCCGGACCACCGGGCTGGCCACCGATGGGCAACTGAAGGCGGAGATCTGGTCGTGGTCGCGCGCGCGCGGCCTGTTCGCCGGCGTTGCCCTGGATGGCGCGGTGCTCAGCATCGATGACGCCGCCAACCAGAGCGTTTACGGCGGCGGCACCACGCCGCGGATGATCTTCGAGGACCGCGCCGGCCAGCGCGCCTCCGACGCGGTGGTGGGTTTCCGCGACCAGCTCGAGGAAGCGACGGCAACCGCCCGCGCCGCGCGCAGGCAGCAGCCGGCCCCGGCCGCACCCGTTGCCTATGGATCGCCGGCGGCAACGGTCAATGCGCCCGCCGCGGGCACCTCGACCGCGCCGGTCAGCAGCGCGCCGCTGAACGCGCCTCGCGACACGACCTACGACGCCAACCGCCCGCAGCCGCAGCCGTTCGAAACCGTGGACAGCCCGCAACCGCCGGCGATCCACACCGAACCACTGCCGCCCAACGGCTGAACGGCCGCCCCCGCCGGCAGTGGCCGGTGATTGCGGGTATTCTGGAACCTCTGGTTTTTCTGCGGACACGTCGATGGGTAGTATGAGTATTGGGCACTGGGTAGTCGTGCTGTTGATCGTGGTGCTGGTGTTTGGCACCAAGCGCCTGAAAAACGTCGGCAAGGACCTGGGCGAGGCGGTGAAGGGCTTCAAAAAGGGCGTGCACGACGATGACGATCTCGATGCCGACCGCCCGCCGGCCCGCCTTGGCGACGACGCCCGCCGCGAAGAGCCGTCCACCCGCCGCCCGGCCGACGTGCGCGATGCGCGCGACGACGAGCAGATCCCGCGCTAGCGGACTGCCCTGATCGGGGCGTGTACCCCGGCGGCCTGCCATGTTTGACATCGGTTTTTCCGAGCTTTTTGTCGTCGCGATCGTCGCCCTGATGGTGCTCGGTCCCGAGCGGCTGCCCCGCGCGGCGCGCTTCACGGGGCTGTGGGTACGGCGTGCGCGCGCGCAGTGGTACTCGGTCAAGTCCGAGCTGGAGCGCGAGCTGGCCGACGATGAGCTGAAAAAGAGCCTGGCCCGGACCCGTGACGAACTGCGCGAGCTGGGCACGGAGCTGAAGAACCAGGGCCGCGACCTGCACGATGACCTGCGCCGCGAAGGCCAGGGCATCGAGAAGTCGGTGAAGCACGCCGAAAAGTCGGTGAAGGACGCGGTGGCTCCGGTCACGCGTGCCGCGGCCACCGCTGCGGCGCCTGCGCTGGGGCACGACGCGGCGGAGCAGGACGGCGACGCAATGCGGGGAGATACCCCTGACGCCGGCCCGGCCGAACCCGTCGCGGGCGCGGGCACGCCGGATCCGCAACCATGAGCCCGAACCCGGCGGACGACGCGCGCGACCCGCGCGAGCCGATGGACAACGATACCGAGGCCGCGCCCCGACTGATCGACCACCTGATCGAACTGCGCGGCCGCGTGCTGCGCGCGGTGACCGGTCTCCTCGCCGTGCTGCTGTTGCTGCTGCCGTTCGGCAACAAACTCTACGCTGCGCTGGCCGCGCCATTGCTGGCCAAGCTGCCGCCGGGCGGGCAGTTGATCGCGGTCGAAGTCGCCAGCCCCTTTTTCGCGCCGTTGAAGCTGGCCTTCTTCGCCGCCCTGATGGTCTCGATGCCATGGCTGCTGTACCAGGCCTGGGCGTTCGTCGCCCCGGGGCTGTACCAGCGCGAGAAGCGTCTGGCGGTGCCGCTGCTGGCCTCCTCGGTGGCACTGTTCTACGCCGGCTGCGCGTTCGCGTTTTTCCTGGTGCTGCCCGCGGTATTCGGTTTCCTGACCAAGATCGCGCCTGAAGGCGTGGCGATGATGACCGACATCAGCGCCTACCTGGACTTCGTGCTGGTGATCTTCCTGGCCTTCGGTGCCAGCTTCGAGTTGCCCGTGGCGATGGTCATCGCGGCTTTGCTGGGCTGGGTCACACCCGACCAGTTGAAGGAATCGCGCGGCTATGCGGTGGTCGGGATCTTCGTCCTGGCGGCGGTCATCACGCCGCCCGACGTGGTCTCCCAGCTGATGCTGGCCGCGCCGATGTGCGCCCTCTACGAGGTCGGCATCATCGCCTCGCGCTGGCTGGTGCGCGGGGACAGGACGGCGGCCGCCAGCGACACGGAATGACCGGGTTGATCCAACCGGCCGGGCTGTGGCAGCGCATCGCCGCCTGGACACTGGATGCCGTCGCGCTCGGAACGCTGTCGCTGTTGCTGGCTTGGCCGCTTCTTTCCGCTCGCGCTGCAGCGTTTGCACAGCAGATGGACGCACTGATGGAAGCCTGCGGCCATGCCATGGGCCGGGCAATCATCGAGGGCGTGCCGCTGCCGGCCTTGGCACTGACCGTGATGCAGGACCCCTCGATCAGGGCGTCGACCGCCGGGCTGGAGCACGCGCTGTGGGCGCTGGGATGGCCACCACTCGCGACTTTGTTCGTGGTGTCGGCGATCTACCACACCGCATTGGAAGCCGGGCCGTGGCAGGCCACGCCAGGGCAACGATTGCTGGGCCTGCAGGTCGCCGATGCCCGGCGGCAACGAATCCGCCCTGCCCGCGCGCTTTTGCGGCACGTCGCCGGCGTGGCGTCGTGGTTAACCCTCAATATCGGCCATCTGATGGCCGCCGTCCCTCCGCGGCACCAGGCCCTGCACGATCGCCTCGGCGGAACGCGGGTATGGGCTGCGCAGCCGGGGATGCCGGGCTGGGCGGTCGCCTGGCTGGCGCTCGTCGGTACCCTTGCCATGGCGCTGGGAGCCTGGTGGGTGGGAAACGCGATGGCCACCATGCAAGGCGCGCTGGAACAATCGCTGCAGTGACGCCCCGGAGGCGCATGCCGCCCGGGGCGTGATTGCGTGTCCTCAGGCGGCGATGCCGTCGGTGGCCACCGGAGCCGTGACAGCAGCCGCGCCGCCACCGCAGACATCGCGCCACAGGTGGTACATCGCGCCGAACATGACCACATACATCGCCAGCATGCCGGCGATGTACAGCGGGATCGCCAGCACGACCGCCAGCCAGGCGCCGGCAATCTTGGCCAGCAGGCCGATCAGCATGGCCAGCAGGAGGACCGCGATGGATACCAGGATCATCGCCACGATGGCGGCGATCACGAACACCAACAGCGGCAGCAGGTTCTTGAACGTGCCCACGACCCCGTCGCCGAGTGCGGAAAACACCCCGCGCCCGCGCAGCACCACCTGGCCCAGCGCAATGGCCTGCACGCCGTAGGACACCAGCCCGACCACCAGCATCGCCACGCTGGCGATGCCCATGCCCGCCGGCAGCTGGTCCAGCATCGCCGGGTCGCCGCCGCCGGCCATCGAGGACTGCAGCATCTGCAGATACCACTGCACGAATCCGCCGGCGAAGGTCATCAGCACGGCGATCAGGATCACGTTCTGCAGCACCGCCAGCATCACCATCAGGCCGATCGTGCGCAGGGACGTGGCGAAGCCACCGAAACCGGCGAACACATCCGTGGCGCGCGCGCCGCTGCCACTTTCCACCCTGTCCAGCAGGCGCAGGAAACCGACCACCATCATCGCCATGACCACGATCACCAGCACGCTCATCACGGCGGTGCCCAGCATCATGCCGGTGAGCCCGTCTCCCATCGTCGCCGCCAGGGCGAACTGCACGGCGACACCGGCGAACACCGCCGCGAGTACGACCACCGTCATCAGCGCGGCACCGCCGAAAACCGCGCCCGGACCGTTGCGGCCGACATTGATTGCGCGCGTCAGCCAGCCGAGACCGGCCATGGGCCCCATTGCACGAGTGCTCATCGTTTTTCTCTCCCCTTGATTGATCCCTGGAAACCCCGCGACGCAGGGCCGTAAACGCTCTCCCCCGAGAGCTCGCGCGCCGCCGTCAGGCCTCGAAGCCGCCCGCGACCGTTTCAGTCACCGGCGCGTCGCCCACCATCTGGCGCCACGCAAGATACACCGCGCCGCCCAGCACCGGCAGCAGGATCGCCATCAGCAGCAGTTGCACCGCGAACATCGACGCGTGGGCGCCGATCGCGAAGGCCAGCAGCGCGCCCACCAGCTGCAGGGCGAGGCTGAGCGCGATCATGCCGATCACCAGCAGCACCAGCATGACCAGCAGCGCGCCCAGGTTGCGCAGGCAGGCACGCAGGCTCAGCTGCATCGCCGCGAAGGCCGTGCGCGGGGTGAAGATGATCTCCGGAATCGCCACGAAGGTGAAAAACCCGGCGACGACGCCGACGACCATCGCCGCCACCATCCAGCCGAACAGTGCGCCCAGCGGCAGGGACTCCACCAAGGCCGGGTCGGGATTGGTCTGCAGCTCGATCATCACCGTGGAAAGGCGCTGCAGCTGCTCCGGCCCCACCATCGCCACCAGCAGGATCACCAACACGACCATCGCCACAAGCTGCGGCAGCAGCATCGCCAGCAGGCGAGGCGCCTTGCCATCGCGCACACCCTGCAGCAGGTGTCGTGGGCTGGCCGGCAGGCCGCGATCGACCTCGCGCGCGGCATAGATGATCCCGGCAAACAGGATCGGCCCGGCCACCGCCATCAGCGCGCTCAGCCACACCTGCCCGCCCAGCGAGCCCAGCGCCGAGAGGCCGCCCCAGATCAGGCCCAGCAGTCCCAGCGTCAAAGGCGCCCTGCGCAGCAAGGCAATGCCGCCGAGCAACCACTCGGCCCCGGCGCCCATGGGCACTTTGCGAATCTCGTTCATCCCGCTCATCTCCCTGATACCGCTGATCCGTGGCCGCACCTGCGGCGCCGTGTCGCAACCGCTTGCTTCCCCGCCCGCGCGCCGCCTGAGTCCGTGTTTTCAACCGTTCGTGCGCGCCAGCCCGGTGGCATGGTGCACGAACCGGCGCATCACCCGCCGCCCCTCCGGCGTGGCGGCGACCTGGGCCACCATCGCCGCAGGATCCAGTCCCTCACGCTGCAACGCAACCTTGCGCGCCTGGATGTAGCCGCGCATGTGGGTGGCGCTGAACTCGGGGTGGAACTGCACGCCCCACGCATTGTCGCCCCAGCGGAATGCCTGCACCGGGTCCAGCGCGGAGCGCGCCAGCACGACGGCGCCCTCGGGCACCTTCAGGACGCTCTGCTGATGGGTCAGTTGCACCGCGAAGCGCTCCGGCATGGGCGCAAGCAGGACATCATCGGCCGCCGGCGGCAGCAGTTCGATCTCGAAGGTGCCCATTTCCCGCCCGGCCGGGTTGTCGCCCACCACGCCGCCCAGCGCATGCGCCAGCAGCTGGTGCCCGTAGCAGATGCCGAAAATCGGCAAACCCGCACGCGCCGCGTCGGCCAGCCAAGCCGCGGTGGCTTCGCTCCAGTCGCGGCGCTCGGTGACCATCGCGCCCGAGCCGGTGACGATCACGCCGGCGAAGCCCCCGGTGGTCGGCAGGCTTTCACCGGCTTCCACGTTGATCGACACCACGCGCTCGCGCGGCAGCCCGCTGGCCACGCGGATCCAGTGCGGGAAACCGCCGTGGCGGCGCATCGAGGCGACCGGCTGGCCGGTCTCGATGATCAGGAAGGGAGCAGTCAACGGCAGGGTTCCAGTCAGGTGCGGCCCGCCGCGCGGGGCGGCAGGCCGGTGTGAAAAAGCGGCCCTCGCAGGGCCGCACGTATACTACCGTGCTTTGTTCCCACGGCCTCTCCAGCATGTCGAAGACCGCTCCCGGCACCCCGGCTCCGCCGACTTTCCAGCAGCTGATCCAGCGCCTGAACGAGTTCTGGGCCAACCAGGGTTGCGTGCTGATCCAGCCGCTGGACCTGGAGGTGGGCGCGGGCACCTTCCACCCGGCGACCTTCCTGCGCGCGATCGGACCGGAGCCATGGAACGCCGCCTACGTGCAGCCCTGCCGGCGTCCCACCGATGGCCGCTACGGCGACAATCCCAACCGCCTGCAGCGCTACTACCAGTACCAGGTAGCGATGAAGCCGAGCCCGGACAACATCGTCGAGCTGTATTTCGACTCGCTCAAGTCGCTCGGCGTGGATCCGCTGGTGCACGACCTGCGCCTGGTCGAGGACAACTGGGAATCACCGACCCTCGGCGCCTGGGGCCTGGGCTGGGAGGTCTGGCTCAACGGCATGGAAGTGACCCAGTTCACCTACTTCCAGCAGGCAGGCGGGATGGAGTGCCGGCCGGTGCTGGGCGAGATCACCTACGGCCTGGAGCGGCTGTGCATGTACCTGCAGGGCGTGGACAACGTGTTCGACCTGGTCTGGACCCATGGCCCCGACGGCCATCCGGTCACCTACCGCGATGTCTACCACCAGAACGAGGTCGAGCAGAGCACCTACAACTTCGAGCACGCCAACGTGGAGGTGCTGCGGCGCCGGTTCGACGAGTGCGAGGCCGAGGCGCTGGCGATGGTGGAGCTCAACCTGCCCCTGCCGGCCTACGAGCAGGTGATGAAGGCCAGCCACTGCTTCAACCTGCTGGACGCGCGCCGCGCGATCTCGGTGACCGAGCGCCAGCGCTACATCCTGCGGGTGCGCAAAATCTCCCACGGCGTCGCGGAGGCGTACTTCGCCCAGCGCGAGAAGCTCGGCTTTCCGGGTGTCCGGAATGCTTCCACTTCGGTCCCTTCGGAGGCCGTGTGATGGGCACCACCACCGAGTTTGTCTTTGGCGGCTTCCTGTTCGGGGTCTTTACCGCTTACTGGGCCCAGACCACCCATCGCAATCCGTGGCTTTGGCTTTTTTTCGGCTGGTTCCTGCCCCCGGTCGCCGGCGTTCTGCTGCTGTTGAAAAACAGCGCGCGCCCTGCTCCGCGCAATCTTGATGCAAGGGGTCGTGACGATCTGATCGCCGTACGCAAGGACATTCCATGAACACCATGCAGCCCCTGCTGATTGAACTGGGCACCGAAGAACTGCCGGTCAAGGCGCTGCCGGGCCTGGCGCGCGCGTTTTTTGACGGCGTGATCGAGGGGCTCGCCAAGCGCGGCATCGCCTTCGAGCGCGACGAGGCCAAGCCGCTGTACACACCGCGTCGCCTCGCCGTGTTGCTGCCAGGCGTGGCCAGCGAGCAACCCGAGCAGTCGACCGAGGTGATGGGCCCCTACCTCAACATCGCCCTCGACGGCGAAGGCCAGCCGACCCGCGCGCTGCAGGGCTTCGCGGCCAAGGCCGGCGTGGAATGGACCGCGCTGGAGAAGACCACCGACAACAAGGGCGAGCGTTTCGTCCACCGATCGGTAAAACCCGGAGCGCGCACCGCGGATCTGCTGGGCGATATCGTCAGCGACGCGCTGGCGGCCATGCCTATCCCCAAGCCGATGCGCTGGGGCGACCACGACTACAGCTTCGCCCGCCCGGTGCATTGGCTGGTCGCGCTGCTGGGCAGCGAGGTGGTCGAGATGGAGCTGCTGGGCGTGCGCAGCGACCGCATGAGCCGCGGCCACCGCTTCATGCACGACAAGCCGGTGTGGTTCACCGCGCCGGATGATTACGTGGAATCGCTGCGTGCCGCGAAGGTGCTGGTGGATGCCGACGAGCGCAGCGAACGGATCGTGCAGCAGGTGCGGGCGGCAGCGAGCGCGTGCGGCGGCGAGGCGCGGATCGATCCGGGCATCCTGGAAGAGGTCAACGGGCTGGTCGAATGGCCCAGCGCGGTGACCTGCGGGTTTGAAACCGAATTCCTCGCGATCCCGGCCGAAGCCCTGATCGCGACCATGGAAACCAACCAGAAGTTCTTCCCCGTGCTGGGCGCGGACGGCAAGCTGAGCGAGCACTTCGTCGGCATCGCCAACATCGAGAGCACCGATGTGGAGCAGGTGCGCAAGGGCTACGAGCGGGTGATCCGGCCACGCTTCAGCGATGCGAAGTTCTTCTTCGTGGAAGACATGAAGCAGGGGCTGGCATCGATGGTCGAGGGGCTGGCCCAGGTCACCTACCAGAACAAGCTGGGCAGCATGGCCGACAAGGTCGCCCGCGTCGCCGCGCTGGCCGAGGCGATCGCCGGCCAGATCGGCGCCGATCCGGTGCAGGCGCGACGTGCGGCCGAGCTGTCCAAGGCCGACCTGCAGTCGCTGATGGTGGGCGAGTTCCCGGAGCTGCAGGGCATCGCCGGGCGTTACTACGCCGCGGTCGAGAACGAGCCGGAGGCGGTCGCCAACGCGATCGACGAGGCCTACCTGCCACGGGTGTCCGGCGACGCCATCGCGCCCTCGCCGCTGGGCCAGGTGCTGGCGATCGCCGAACGGCTGGATACGCTTGCCGGCGGCTTTGCCGCGGGCCTGAAGCCGACCGGCAACAAGGACCCGTTCGCCCTGCGCCGCAATGCGCTGGGCCTTGCGCGCACGCTGCTCGAAGGCGGACACGAGCTGTTGCTGCACGACCTGGTGGAGCGCGCGCTCGCCGCGCAGCCGGTCCAGCATCCCGACATCAGTGCCTTCGATATCACCGCCTTCGTCTACGATCGCCTGCGTGGCTATTACGCCGACCGCGGCGTGTCCCCGCAGCAGTTCGAGGCGGTGAGCCATGCCGCCCACGACTCGCTGCCCGACTTCGGCCGCCGCCTCGCCGCCATCGGCGAGTTCGCCACCCTGCCCGAAGCGGCGGCGCTGGCCGCGGCCAACAAGCGCAGCCGCAACATCCTGCGCAAGGCCGAGGGGGTGGTACCGGATACCGTCGATGCCGCGTTGTTCGCCGAACCCGCCGAGCGCGAGCTGGCCGATGCGATCGATGCCGCCATCGCCGACACCGACCCGCTGCTGGATGCGGGCGACTACGTCGCGGTACTCGGGCGGCTGGCGCGGCTGCGGCCGCAGGTGGACGCCTTCTTCGAGCAGGTGATGGTCAACGCCGACGACCCGGCGGTGCGCAGCAACCGCCTCGCGCTGCTGCGCCGCCTCAGCGACCGCCTCGGCAGCGTGGCGGCGATCGAGCACCTGTCGGTCTGAGGCGGCGTAAGCGCTGGTTCTGGCGCCGATTGCGCGACCCGTTACGCCTCTCGCGGCCGCTAGCGGGCGGCGGAGGCGAGGGGCGCAGCAGTTGCGTGCAGGGCTGTCACCAACCTCGACGGCGACTGCGGCGAACGACCACGACCCGGTGTGCCGCGACGTTTAACGGCGTCGGGTCACTGCTTCGTGGCTGCCGCCCAAACGGCCAGCTTCTCGCGACCGATCTTGGCGTTGTGGCGGATGTCGACCGGGAATCCCGGGTGCAGGGCAAAGCGATCGATCATGACCAGTGACGGATGCATGTTCGCGATCCCGCGCAGGTCCTGGTCGATGGCGGGCCATTCGTCCCGGCGCACGCCCGCCTCCAGTTCCACACACAGCACCGGCTGCTGCGCGCCGACGGCACCGACCCCGACCAGCGCCGTCCGCCGCACCTGCGGATGCGTGTTGAACACCGGCTCCACCTGCTCGGTGTACAGCGGGCCGGCAGCGCTCTCCACGCGGTGCGACTTGCGCCCGCAGAACCACAGCCGGCCCTGCGCATCGAGATAGCCCAGATCGCCCATGCGGTGGACGATGCGCTCGTCATCCGCGGTCGGAACGGTGCCGGGCGTGGCACTGTCGCGTCCGGCGGTATCCGACCCGTCGGGCCCGTCACCTGTGCGGCCCACACGCTCGCGGATTTTCGCAGCCCGCGTCTGCGCGTCGCGGTTGAAATACGTGTCGGTCGCGGTCGGTCCGGTAACCGTGATCTCGCCCACCGCGCCGTCGGGCAGGCACAGCGCGTCGGACCACTCGGCGATCGGCGCGTTGGTGATCGCGATGATGCGCACCACGTTGGGCGCGGTCGGCCGGCCGACGCAGGTGCCCGCCCCGGCCTCGGTCGCCTCGCGCGTGGCCTGCAGCTCACGGCCCTCCATCATCGCCAACGGCAGGCATTCGGTCGCGCCGTACGGCGTCCAGAACCGTGCGTCATCAGGCAACAGGCGGCGCAGTGTCGCCACCACATCGGCCGGCACCGGCGCACCGGCCGACATCACCCGTTTCAGTGTCGGCAGGGGCTCGCCGTGGCGCGCCAGCACCGCCATCAGTGCCGGAGATCCAAACAGCTGGTCCACGCCGAACCGGTCGATCGCGTCGTGCAGCTTGCGCGGGTCGGCCTCGGCGGGCCGGGTCGCGTCCATGTCGGGAATGATCGAGGTCACCCCCAACGCCGGGTCGAACAGGGCGAACGGCGGGAAGGTCGGGAGGTTCACCCCGCCGGGGACGATGCCGAACGCGTCGCGCAGCATCGCCACCTGGGCGAGGAAGTGCCGATGCCGGTAGACCACGCCCTTGGGCACGCCGGTGGAACCGCTGGTAAAGAGGATCGCGGCGACGTCGTCGGCGTCTGTCGCGGCTGGCGAAGCCGCCTCACCGGACGCGATTGCCCGGACCCCATCTTGCTCGACCTGCGCCAGCGTCGCATCGCTGAGCCACGGACGCCGCGCGGTGGTGATCGCCAGCCGAGCGGACTTCGCCCAGCCCAGCAGGCGACGCGCAACCTGCGCCAGGCCGATGCCGATGAAGGCATCCGGCATCGCCTCGTCCAGGCATTGGCGCAATGCGCGGCGGTCGATGCCCGGATCGACCAGTACCGGCACGGCGCCGGCCTTGAACAGCGCGAACATCAGCAAAAAGAATTCCGGCGACGGCCGCACCATCACCACCACGCGGCTGCCGTGGCCGACCCCGCGCAGCGCCAGTCCCGCGGCGATCGCGTTGCTGCGCGCGTCCAGCTGGGCATACGTCAGGCTGAGGTCGTAACTCGCCAGGCCGTCGCGCCGGCGCGTGCCGGGGCAGCGCATCGCGATGCGATCCGGATGCTGCGCCGCCAGCCGTGGCAGCGCGTCGGCGATGTTGGCCCGCTCAGTCACGGGGCAATGGGTGGCTGTCCACGGGATCGTTGTCCACGGCATGCTTGTCGAGGAACGCGCGGATCGCCGGCACCAGCACTTCGTGACGGTCTTCCAGCACGTAGTGGCCGGCGTCCGCGAAGGCGTGCACCTCCGCGTCAGGAAGCGCGTCGGTGAAGCCCTTGAGGAAGTGGCGGTCGAACACGAAATCCCTCAGGCCCCAGCCCAGGAATACGGGACGGTCGGCGAACTCCGGCAGGCGGCGTCCGGCCTCGGCGACCAGCGGCCAGGCCCGGTCGCCCTCGCCCAGCGGGATGTCCTGCATGAAGCGCAGGGTGCTGATGGCGTTTTTCCAGCCGGTGTACGGCGCGATATAGCCGCGGCGCACGTCGGCCGGCAACGAGCGCCTGGTGCCCATCCATGCCGCGCCGCGGGCGAACAGGTTGAAGCGGCGGATCAGGTAGCCGCCGATGCGCGAATCGCGACCGAAACCCAGCCGCTTCGGCATCCGCTTGGCCGCCGGCAGCGGGAATGCCGCAGTGTTCAGCACCACCAGCCGTTTGACCTGGTCAGCGTGAGTCAGGGCCCAGCCGAAGCCGATCATGCCGCCCCAGTCGTGCACCGCCAGCGTCACCGGGCCGCTGATGCCCAGGTGCCGCAGCAGCGCGCCGACGTCATCCACCCGCGATTGCAACGTGTAGTCGTATCGCGGCGAGGCATCGGGCGCGTCGTCCGGCCGATCCGACAGGCCCATGCCGACGTGGTCCGGCACGATGCAGCGGTAGCGGTCCGACAGGCCGCGCACCAGGTGCCGCCAGTAGAAGCTCCACGACGGGTTGCCGTGCAGCATGACCACCACCTCGCCGTCGAGCGGGCCTTCGTCCAGATAGCTCATCGCGATGCCCGGGCGGACCTCGAACCGGGCTGGCGTAAAGGGGTAATCGGGGAAATCGCTCGCTGTCATCGCCGGCTCTTGCAGGTCCCGCACGACGACCCGAGGCCAGGCGGAGAGTGGGCCATTATCGGCGGCTGCGACGGCGAATGCACCGCGACGCCGGCCCGCGCCTCCAGCCCCTGACCTGTGGCCGCGAGTCCCCGGCAACGAACCACCAGCACCGGTCCCCGCCGGCGCCCCCTCTCATGGCTTCAAGCCTCGCCAGACCGTCCGGACGCGCCGTTGCGAACCGGGTAAAATGGCCGGTTCCGCCGCACCGTCGAGTTTCCGTGAAAGCCACCCTGCATGCCCTGATCGCGCACGCCATCGACGCCCTGCGCGCCGCCGGCACCCTGCCCGCAGATCTGCCCACGCCCGATTTCGTCATCGAGCGACCGAAGGCGCGCGTGCAGGGTGACTTCTCGACCAACGCCGCGATGCTGCTGGCCAAGCCGGCGCGCTCCAATCCGCGCGCGATCGCCCAGGCGATCGTCGACGCGGTGCCGGCCAATGCCGATATCGGCAAGATCGAGATCGCCGGTCCGGGCTTCATCAACTTCCACATCGACGAGGCCGCCTGGCGCCGGCAGCTGGGCGAGGTGTTTGCCCAGGGCTCCAACTACGGCCGCAACCTCACCGGCCAAGGCCGGTGCGCTGGCGTGGAGTACGTCTCCGCCAACCCGACCGGTCCGCTGCACGTCGGCCATGGCCGCGCGGCGGTGATCGGCGACTGCATCGCCCGCGTGCTCGACGCCAACGGCTGGGAAGTGGCGCGCGAGTACTACTACAACGATGCCGGCGTGCAGATCGAGAACCTCGCCCTGTCGGTGCAGGCGCGTGCCCGCGGCATCGGCACCGATGACCCGGCGTGGCCCGAGAACGGCTATCGCGGCGACTACATCGCCGACGTGGCCCAGGCCTACCTGGACGGCGCCAGCGTCGAGCTCGACGGCGAGACGCTTACCGGCGCCGCCGATGCCGACAACCTCGACGCGATCCGCCGCTTCGCCGTCGCCTGGCTGCGGCGCGAGCAGAACAGCGACCTGGCCGCCTACGGCGTCGGCTTTGACGTCTATTTCCTGGAGAGCTCGCTGTATACGCAAGGCAAGGTGGAGGAAACCGTCGCCGCGCTCACCGCGAACGGCCACACCTACGAGGACGGCGGCGCGCTGTGGCTGCGGACCACCGATTTCGGTGACGACAAGGACCGCGTGATGCGCAAGTCCGACGGCACCTACACCTACTTCGTGCCCGACGTCGCCTACCACCTGAGCAAGTGGCAGCGCGGCTACCAGCGCGCGATCACCGAGCTGGGCGCCGACCACCACGGTTCGCTGGCCCGCGTGCGCGCCGGCCTGCAGGCACTGGATGCCGGCATCCCGCAGGGCTGGCCCGAGTACGTCCTGCACCAGATGGTGACGGTCATGCGCGGCGGCGAGGAAGTGAAGCTGTCCAAGCGCGCCGGCAGTTATCTCACCCTGCGCGATCTGGTCGACGAGGCCGGACGCGACGCCACCCGCTGGTTCCTCGTCGCGCGCAAGCCCGACTCGCAGCTGACCTTCGACATCGACCTGGCGCGCAGCCAGTCGCTCGACAACCCGGTGTATTACGTCCAGGTCTCGCACGCGCGGATGTGCGGGTTGATGCGCCAGCTGGATGAGCGCGGCCTGTCATTCGACCGCGACGCCGGCCTGCAGCTGGGCCTGGAAGACGACGCCGCGACCCACGATCTGGTGACGACGATCCTGCGCTACCCCGATGTGGTGGAGACCGCCGGGCGCGACCTGGAGCCGCACCAGGTCGCCGCCTATTTGCTGGAACTGGCGCAAGTCTTCCAGTCGTATTACAACGACCATCAGTTCCTGGTGGATGATGCCGACCAGCGCCACGCCCGGCTGGTGCTGGCGATGGCGACCCGACAGGTGCTGGCCAACGGTCTGGAATTGCTGGGCGTAAGCGCCCCCGAGGTGATGTAAGTGGCAGCACGACGCGGTAAATCACAGGCGCGACGCAACCAGGGCAACAGCGGCATGCCCGGCTGGGCATGGATGATTCTGGGCATCCTGATCACCATCGTGGCGATCGTGCTGCTGCCCAAGGTGCTCAAGTCCGACGGCGATGGCTTCTTCCGCCCGCAGCCCAATCCCGACGCGCAGCCGGCCCCGGTTGCGGTGGACGACAGCGTGGTGAGCCCAGGCGCCACCGGCAAGCCGCCCGCCAGCGACGGGCCCAAATACGATTTCTACACCCTGCTTCCCGGCAAGGAAGTCGCCGTCAGCGACGCCGAGCTGGCCGCTACCGAGCGCGCCGAAGAGCAGCGCGCGGAAGCCCTGCGCGCTGCGGCCGCGTTGCGCGGCGAGACGCCGGCGGCGGCGGTCGCCCGCAATCCGGACGCGGCGGATCCGGCGCTGCCGACGCCGGTCAGCGAGGAGCCGGCGACTCCGGCGCCGACGCCAACCACGCCAGCGGCCAGCACCGCCGCGACAACAAGCCCGGCGGCCACGCCCGCGGCCGCGGTGGCAGAGCCCAAGCCCGTCGCCGCTGCCGCCGATGGCAGCCGTTACCTGCTGCAGGCCGGCGCCTTCCAGGCTTCCGGCCAGGCCGAGGAGCTGAAGGCGCAGCTGGCGATGATGGGCCTGAGCGCCCGCGTGGAGCCGGCGCAGATCAACGGCAACACCGTCTATCGCGTGCGCATGGGCCCCTACGGCAGCGCCGGCGATCTGGCCGATGCCAAGCGCAAGCTCGCCAGCAGCGGCGTGTCGGCGATGGCGATCAAGGCCCAGTAGGGCCGCCTGCCGCACTGCCGGTGGCCGGTAACTGGTAGCGGCTCGCGGCCGCACGCACCGGTGGAGGTCGCGCCCGCAGGCGCGGCGAAACTCAGCTGCCGCGCTTGAGCTTGATCAGCGCCGACGTATCGCTGTCGCCGTCACCCTGGTCGACCAGGCGACCGTAGTCGGCCAGCGCCAACTCCAGCGTCGACAGCTGGATCGACGCCTCGCGGGCGATATCGCGGACGATGCGCAGGTCCTTGAGCATGTGCGCGCTCTTGAAGCCGGGCGCGAACTCGCTGCGCATCATCGTCCCGCCGCGTTTCTCCAGGAACCAGTTGCCGGCCGCGCCCGCCATCAGCGTGGGCAGCAGGCGATCGGCGTCCAGGCCGAGCTTCTCGCCCAGCGCGAGACCCTCGCAGACCGCCTCGTTGATGCCGGCCACCAGCACCTGGTTGACCGCCTTGGTGGCCTGGCCGGCGCCGGTCGCGCCCATGTGGCTGATCCGGCTGGCGTAGGCCTCCAGCACGGGCCGCACCTTCTCGATCGACTCCGCGTCGCCGCCGGCCATCACCGACAGCTTGCCGTTGCGCGCGCCTTCCACGCCGCCCGATACCGGCGCGTCGACGAAGCCGATGCCGTGCTCGTGCAGCATCGCCGCCGCGCGGCGCGCCGTCTGCACAGAGACGGTGGAGTGATCCACCACCACCGCGCCGGGCTTGAGCACCTGCGCCAGCGCCTGGACGTTCTCGAGCACGTCGGCGTCCAGCGAGACACACATCGCGACCACGTCGCAGTCGGCGAAGTTGTCGGCCGAGCGCGCCGCACGCACTTCCAGTTCCCTGGCCAGTGCGTCGGCCTTGGACTGGGTGCGGTTGCCGACCACGGTCAGCAGGCCGCGCGCGTGCAGGTAGCGAGCCATCGGTGCGCCCATCGCGCCCAGGCCAATGAATCCGGTTTTCATGCAGTTCCTCGTGCCTGGTCCAGGCGTTGATGCAGGGCCCCTCGACTACGCCAGTGGCGCGTCGCTGAGGTAGGTGTATCCGGTCAGGCCGGCTTCCAGCGCGGCGTTCAGGCGATCGGCCTCGTCGGCGGGTAGATCCGCGGCGTCGACCTTGGCACGGTAGCTGGCGCGCAGCTCCTCAAGCGAGTAGCCGACATAGTCGAGCATCACGTCGGTGGTGTCGCCGCGGCGCTGCTGGGTCAACTGGTAACCGTCGCCGTCGATCTGCACCGCGACCGCGTCGGTGTCGCCAAACAGGTTGTGGATGTCGCCGAGGATCTCCTGGTAGGCGCCCACCAGGAAGAACCCCAGCCGGTAGCTCTCGCCGGGATTGAGCGAATGGATCGCCATCGAGGTGTCCAGCGTCTCGTTGCCGACGTAGGTGTCGATCCGCCCGTCCGAGTCGCAGGTCAGGTCGGCGATCACCCCGCGCCGCTGCGGCGCCTCGTCCAGGCGCTCGATCGGCATGATCGGAAACACCTGCTGGATCGCCCAGACATCGGGCATCGACTCGAACACGCTGAAGTTGACGAAGTACTTGTCCACCAGCCGTTGGTTGAGCTCGTCCAGCACCGCCTGATGGCTCTTCTCGCCGGGGCTGAGGCGCTCGCGCACGCCGTGGGCGATCAGGTAGAACAGGTCGTCGATGCGGGCGCGGTGGACCAGGTCGATCTGGCCCAGCGCGTAGGCGGTCAGGCCTTCGGAGTGGAAGTGGACGGCCTCGTGGAACAGCTCCACCGCCGGGCGCGAATCCAGCTCGGCGTGGATCCCGCGCAGGTGGCGGATGACCGCCGGCTCATCGTCGTGCTCGTCGGGCACCCGGCCTTCCGGCGCGGGCTCAACCTCGGAGACGTTGGCGATCAGCACCGCGTGGTGCGCGGTCATCGCACGGCCGCATTCGGTGACGATGCGCGGCGGCGTCAGGCCGTGCTCGATGCACGCATCGGCCAACGGCTGGACGATGCTGGATGCGTACTGCTGCACGCCGTAGTTGATCGAGTAATAGCTGCGTGAGCGGGTGCCCTCGTAGTCGATGCCCAGCCCGCCGCCGACGTCCATGTAGCGGACATTGGCGCCCAGCTTGGACAGCTCGACCAGATAACGGGTCGCCTCGCGGATGCCGCTGGCGATGTCGCGCACGTTGGAGATCTGCGAGCCCATGTGGAAATGCAGCAGGCCCAGGCAGTCGGTCATCCCGGCCTCGCGCAGGCTTTTCCACAGGTCCAGTACCTGGCGCGGGGTCAGGCCGAACTTGGCCTTGTCGCCGCCGCTGTTCTGCCACTTGCCCGCGCCCAGGCTGGCCAGGCGCATGCGCACACCGATCCCGGGCTTGACCCCGAGCGCCTTCGATTCTTCCAGCACCAGCGCCAGCTCGGAGGGCTTCTCGATGACGATGAAGGTTTCCATGCCCAGCTTGCGGCCGATCAGCGCCAGACGGATGTATTCACGGTCCTTGTAGCCGTTGCAGACGATCAGGCCGCCGGGACGGCTCAGCGCCAGCACCGCCATCAGTTCGGGCTTGCTGCCGGCCTCCAGGCCGAAGCCCTCGCCGTGGTGCGAGGCCAGCGTGCCGGCCACGCCCTGATGCTGGTTGACCTTGATCGGGTAGACCGCGGTGTAGCCGCCCGCGTAGTCCGCATCGGCCATGGCCTGGGCGAACGCCGCCTGCAGCTTGCCCAGGCGGTCGCCGAGGATGTCGGGGAAGCGCACCAGCAGCGGCAGCTTGGCGCCGTTGGCGCGCGCCTGGTCGACCACCTCCGGCAACGCCACCTCGGGTCCATTCGCCCCTCGCGGCCGCACCGTCACCCGGCCCTGGTCGTCGACGTCGAAGTACCCCTCGCTCCAATGCGGGACGGAGTAGGTCTTGCGGGCCTGATCGATCGACCAGTGGGACATCGGCATGCTACCGGCAGCGGGGGGACGGGCATTCTATCGCCCCACGCGGGCCCGGGACGTCACGACGCAGATCACGGCCTGTTGCGGCGCGTTGGTTACAATTCGCGCCCTTCCCTCTGCCACGGCACTCGGTGTCCGCCGACCTGAATGTGGCCGCCAACACTGGACGAAATGCAATGAATGCTGAGACGACGTGGCACTACGAGAACTTCGAGCCCTCCGGCTCCGCGATCGGCTTCCGCATCACCCGCAAGCTGGACGAGGTGCAGTCGCCGTTCCAGAAGATCGAGATCTTCGAGACCACCGACTGGGGCAACCTGATGCTGATCGACGGCGCGGTGATGCTGACCAGCCGCGACAACTTCCTCTACCACGAGATGATGTCGCACCCGGCGCTGTTCACCCACGCCGATCCGAAGCAGGTCGTGATCATCGGTGGCGGCGACTGCGGCACCCTGCGCGAGGTGCTCAAGCACCCGGGCGTGGAGCGCGCGGTGCAGTGCGACATCGACGAGCAGGTCACCCGGATGTCGGAGAAGTACTTCCCCGAGCTGTGCGATTCCAACGACGATCCCCGCGCGCAGCTGCTGTTCGATGACGGCATCGCCTACATGAAGCACCGCGCGCCCGGCAGCCTGGACGTGGTCATCGTCGATTCCACCGATCCGGTCGGCCCGGCTGAGGGACTGTTCAACAAGTCCTTCTTCGAGTCGTGCTTCCGTGCGCTCAAGGACGACGGCATCCTGGTCCAGCAATCCGAATCACCGCTGGTGCTGCTGGACCTGATCAAGGCGATGCGCGCGGAGATGGGCAAGGCCGGCTTCACCTCGTTCCAGACCCTGCCCTTCCCGCAGCCGTGCTACCCAACCGGCTGGTGGAGCTGCACGCTGGCGCGCAAGGGCCAGGGCTTCGACTTCCGCGAGGCCGATGCGCGCGCCAAGGCCTTCACCAGCAAGTACTACAGCGCCGACATCCACCGCGGCGCGGCAAGCTTGCCGCCGTTCGTGGCCGAAGCACTGGAGGGCTGATTCCGCTCAGTCGGCCGGATCGACGGGATCCGCCGGCTCGGGCGGATTGCCCTTGCCGTCCGCATCTGCGTCATCCACCCGATCAGCTGAATCGATTTCGGCAGTCGGCTCGGCCGGCTCGGCCGATGGCTCCTCGATCGCATTGCGCTGCCCGGCAACCTCCAGGTCCGGCCACCGCCGCGGCACCAGTTTCACGTCGCCGCGGCGCAGCGCATCCGCGAGCGTGCGCTTGGCGTTGTCGAACATCACCACCGGTGCGACGTCGTTCCAGGTGCCGTTGTCACGCGCGTGCACGCGGCAGTGCACGGTGTGATCGACGCCCAGGTGGCACAGCAGCACGTCCAGCACGCCATCCGCGTCCAGGTCGCGCACGATGGCGACGCATTCACTTCCCGGTTGCCCACAGGCGATGGAGTCCAGATCGCCTGCCGCCATCGCGTTCCACCAGCCGGCCTCCGGCTCCGGGCCGATCACGGGGATTGCGCCCGGCTGCAGCGACGCGCGCTCCTCCGCCGTCGCCTTGGCCTGGTCGTCCGAATCCCATGGCTGGTAGCGCCCGGTCTGCAGCAGGACCCGCTCGATACGGTCGGACAGCCCGGCGTTCGACGCGACCTGCGGAGCCTTCGACAGTTCCTGCAGCGTCGTGTAACCCGCACGACCGGAGCGGTAACGCAGGTAGACCTCATCAAAATCGTCCGCGCTGGTACGCCCGTCCAGCAGACGCTGGGCCTGGCTGGCGGCGGCGATGCGCTGCGGGTCCAGCACCGGCGAATTGACCAGCAATACCAGTAGCAGGGCGGCCAGCGCAGCGGTCACGTTCACCGGCTCGATGCGCGCCAGCCAGCGATCGCGTCGGTCCAGCGCCGCCCATGCGTACCCAAAGGCGTGCACGGTGAGGATCGCCGCCGCGATACCCGCCCAGATCCGCTCCACGCTCCAGCCGTACTGGCCGACGCGCAAGCCCAGGGCGACCAGCGCCAGCACCGCAAATACCGGCAGCACGACCAGCCCCGCCCCCGCCAGCAACCGCAACGGGCGCGGATACGGCGCCGGATCATCACCGTCCTGGTAGACCGCGTTGGCAAACACCACCATGGCCACGAGCAGCGCCATCAGGACCGTGGCCGCCGAGGCGGTGCTCCACAGTGGCTCCAGGCCGGTAAACGGCAGGGTCGCCACGAACAGCACCGCGATGGCCGCCAGCAGCGGAAACAGGCCGGTGAAGATTGCGATCAGCAGTCGGCGCATCATCTGCACCGGTCGCGCCTGGCTGCGTCCGACCAGCACGCCGAGACCGCCGAACAGCCCGGTGGCGAGATACGCGAACGCCGTGCCGGTAAACAGGTCGGCAAAAAATTCCACGCCGATGAGCTTGAACAGGCCGGCCCACAGGCCCAGCACCGCCCAGCAGATTCCGGTAAAAACACCGGCAACCAGCAAGGTCAGCAGGTTCTGCCAGGCGTGCGCGAACAGTTCCGGGTAGGGCGCGCACCAGCGACCGTGGGCCTGCCGGCACTGCAGGAACGGGCCGGCCACGAACAACGCCGCGGCCATGCTGATCGCGAACGGCGCCAGCACCGCGGAAGCCTCCAGTCCCGGCGCGCCGGTGGCCGACCGCGCCGCCCACGCGCCGAGGCCGAGGAAGACCAGCGCCACCAGCGCGGCGTTCTGCCAGAAGCGCGCGTCGTCCAGACGGCGCACCGACAACGCCATCGCCGTGGGCACCGCGAGCACCAGCGCGTACCAGCACACGCGGGTGCCCAGCGCCCCCAGCACCGGCCAGCCCCGCTCCGCACCGACCCAGACCACCCACAGCGCGAGCGATTGCAGCAGCGCCAGCAGGACGATGAAACCCTGCACCTGGCGTGACAGCGGCTCCTCGGCGGGACTCATCGCGTCGCCCGCGGCCGCGCCCTCAGAGCGCATCGGCATCCAGCTCGCCGGTGCGGATGCGGACCACCCGGTCCAGGTCCCAGACGAAAATCTTGCCGTCACCGATCTTGCCGGTACCGGCGGTCTTCATGATCGCCTCGACCACGGTGTCGACCTGGTCGTCGGTGATCGCCACTTCCAGCTTGATCTTGGGCAGGAAATCGACCACGTACTCGGCGCCTCGGTACAGCTCGGTGTGCCCTTTCTGCCGACCGAAGCCCTTGACCTCGGTGGCCGTGATGCCGGCTGCACCGGCCTCGGCGAGTGCCTCGCGCACGTCATCGAGCTTGAACGGCTTGATCACCGCCATGACCATCTTCATCGCGAACTCCGGGGCTGCAGGGCATCGTGGCGACGAGGATAGCGCGAAGCCCGGCGACCGCTGCGGTAAACTGGGCACCCGGCCTGTCAGATTTTTCCGACAGCCCATCGCGGGCCCGGCCGATTGTGGTGCGACTTCGCGCGACCCAGTGTTGAACCATTGCCGGAGGAGCCAACATGATTGATCTCAACCACATCGATGAACTTGCACGCCGTCTCAGCGGCCTGGTGCCGCCCAGCCTTCGCGAAGGTCGCGAGGAGCTGCAACAGAACTTCAAGTCCGTCCTGCAGTCGGGTCTGTCGCGGCTGGATCTGGTGACGCGCGAGGAGTTCGATGTGCAGCGCGCGGTCCTGTTGCACACCCGGGAAAAACTCGACCAGTTGCAGCGCACCGTGACCGAGCTGGAAGCGCAGCTGGGCTCGCGCGTGAACGCCGGCGCGGAAAGCGCCGACCCGTCCGCGCCTCCTCGCCACTGACCTGCCCCGATGAACCTGGCACTCGTGCACAGCCGTGCGCGATCGGGCATCCGTTCCGCTCCGGTCCGCGTGGAGGTGCATCTGGGCGGCGGGCTTCCCTCGATGTCGATCGTCGGCTTGCCGGAAACCGCGGTGCGCGAATCGCGTGAGCGCGTACGTGCCGCGATCCAGTGCGCCCAGTTCGAATTCCCGGCCCGGCGGATCACCGTCAACCTCGCCCCCGCCGACCTGCCCAAGGGCGGCGGCCGCTTCGACCTGCCGATCGCGCTGGGGATCCTCGCCGCCAGTGGGCAGATCCCGCTGGAGGCTCTGGGTGAATACGAGTTCCTCGGCGAGCTGGGCCTGACCGGCGAGTTGCGCGCGGTGGACGCGGTGCTGCCGGCCGCGCTGGCCGCGGCCCAGGCCGGCCGCAAACTGGTCGTGCCGCCCGCCAACGGCGCCGAAGCCGCACTGGTCAGCGGGGTGGAGACGCGGACCGCGCGCACGCTGCTGGAAGTGTGCGCGATGTTGTCAGGGCATAAATCGCTGCCACGCGCCGACGCTGCAGCCCCGAGTCGGCGCGTCGGACCGGACCTGGCCGATGTGCGCGGCCAGGCGCATGCGCGCCGCGCACTGGAGGTCGCCGCGGCGGGTGGTCACCACCTTCTCCTCGTCGGGCCGCCAGGCTGCGGCAAGACGCTGCTCGCGTCCCGCTTGCCCGGTCTGCTGCCGGTGGCCAGCGACGCCGAAGCGCTGGATTCGGCGGCCGTCGCTTCGCTGGGCGGACGTGGCGTGGACGCGTCGCTGTGGCGAGAACGCCCGTTCCGCTCCCCGCACCACACGGCCAGTGCGGTCGCGCTGGTCGGCGGTGGCGCCGAGCCGCGACCGGGCGAAATTTCCATGGCGCACAACGGCGTACTGTTCCTGGACGAGCTGCCCGAGTGGAGCCGGCGCACGCTGGAGGTGCTGCGCGAGCCACTGGAGTCGGGCACTGTCACCATCGCGCGCGCCGCCCGCAGCGTCGAGTTCCCGGCGCGCTTCCAGCTGGTCGCAGCCATGAACCCCTGTCCGTGCGGGTGGGCCGGCGACCCCAGCGGGCGCTGCCGCTGCAGCCCGGACATGGTCCTGAACTACCGCGCGCGAATCTCCGGGCCGCTGATGGACCGGATCGACCTGCACGTCGAGGTGCCGCGGCTGCCGCCATCGGAACTGCGACCGGATGCCGCGCCTGCCGAGAACAGCGATACCGTCCGCGAGCGCGTGGTCGCCGCCCGCGAGCTGCAGCTGGCTCGTGCGGGCAAGGCCAACGCCCACCTCAGCCAGTCAGAGACCGGTGCGACTTGTCGCTTGGCCGAGGGAGACTTTGCCCTGCTGGAACGTGCGATCGACACCCTCCACCTGTCGGCGCGCTCGATGCACCGGATCCTGCGGGTGGCGCGGACAATCGCCGACCTGGCCGGCAGTCCACAGATCCAGACCACGCACCTGAGCGAGGCGATCGGCTATCGGCGAGTGGATCGCGGGATGCCTCTGGCAACCGCCTGAAGGATTGACCGCGCGCATCAACCCGTCACCTGTGATCCGGCGGCGGCCGCTCGCCTATTTCGCAATCTTTTCCAGTGCGCTGCCCTTGTGGGCGGCGATGTGATCGGTGTTGTCGCTCTTGATCTCGTACTGCGGCTCCTCCGCGCTGGCGCGGTGGGTGTGGCCCTTGTAGTCGAAATCACGCTTGTGGACCTTGGTGATCCTGCCGCTGACGTGGCCGGCTTCCGAGTTCCAGCGCACGTGGTCGCCCACTTTGAATTCCGCCATGAAATCCTCCTCTCGCTTCAACAGGGGGCGGGAACACGCGGTAGCCGACACGCCCGGCGCGCTCAAAACGAGTGCCGCCCCTTCCATGGGGCAGCATCCTCCCGCGCGGGTGGTGACCGCGTCAGCGTCAGGCCAGTGCTGGCTCGGACTGGAACTGCTCCTCTTCAGTTGACCCGGTCAGGGCGGTGGTCGAGGACTGCCCGCTCTGGATCACCTGGGTGACCGAATCGAAGTAACCGGTGCCGACCTCGCGCTGGTGCTTGACCGCGGTGAAGCCCTCGCCGGCGGCGGCGAACTCGGCCTGCTGCAGCTCGACGAACGCACTCATCTGGCGCTGCGCGTAGCCGCGGGCAAGGTGGAACATGCCGTAGTTCACGGCGTGGAAGCCGGCCAGGGTGATGAACTGGAACCTGTAGCCCATCGCCGCCAGTTCGATCTGGAACCGGGCGATGGTCGCGTCGTCCAGGTTGGCCTTCCAGTTGAAGCTGGGCGAGCAGTTGTAGGCCAGCAGCTTACCCGGGAACCTGGCGTGGATCGCCTCGGCGAACCGGCGCGCAAACTCCAGGTCCGGCTTGCCGGTCTCGCACCACACCAGGTCGGCGTAGGGCGCGTAGGCCAGGCCGCGGCTGATCGCCTGGTCGATCCCCTTGCGGGTCTTGTAGAAGCCCTCGACGGTGCGCTCGCCGGTGACGAACGGGGCATCGGTCGGGTCGATGTCGGACGTCAGCAGGTCGGCGGCTTCGGCATCGGTGCGCGCGACGATCAGAGTGGGCACGCCCATCACGTCGGCGGCCAGCCGCGCGGCGACCAGCTTCTCGATTGCCTCGCGGGTCGGCACCAGCACCTTGCCGCCCATGTGGCCGCACTTCTTCGCACTGGCCAGCTGGTCCTCGAAATGCACGCCGGCGGCACCGGCCTCGATCATGCCCTTCATCAGCTCGAACGCATTGAGCACGCCGCCAAAACCGGCCTCCGCATCGGCGACGATGGGCTGCAGGAAGTCGATGTCACCGCTGCCTTCGGCGCACTGGATCTGGTCGGCGCGCAGCAGCGTGTTGTTGATGCGCTTGACCACCGCCGGCACCGAGTCGGCCGGGTACAGCGACTGGTCCGGGTACATCTGCCCGCCCAGGTTGGCGTCGGCGGCGACCTGCCAGCCCGACAGGTAGATCGCCTTCAACCCGGCCTTGACCTGCTGCATGGCCTGGTTGCCGGTCAGCGCGCCCAGGGCGTTGACGAAATCCTCGCGCTGCAGCGACTGCCACAGCTTGTCGGCGCCCAGACTGGCCAGGCTGTGCTCGACGGCGACGGTGCCACGCAGACGCACGACGTCCTCGGCCGAGTAGGGACGGGTGATGCCCTTCCAGCGGGGGTTGGTGTTCCAGTCGTCACGGATCTGATCGGCGGTGGGTTGGGTGCTCATGGCAATGTCCTTTGTGGGGTGACGTTTAGGCGGAACAGGCGAATGGGTGCGCGTCACTCGAGGCGGCGGTAGGCGGGAACGGTGAGGAAGTCCTCGAGGGTGTCGGCGTGGCAAAGGCGGTCGAGCATGCCGATGGCTTCCTCGATCCGGCTGCCGCCGACGAGCTCGCGGCGATCACCCAGGCGCGCCGGCAGACCAATGAAGGCGCGCTCCAGCAGGATCAAGTCGATCGGTGTGCCCTCCTCCAGTTGCGGCGGCTCGGCCTGCGGATTGCCCGCGGCGATCGCCTGCGACTGGCAATGGAGCCACTGCCACAGCTGGGTGCGGGCGATCTCTGCGGTGGCCGCGTCCTCCATCAGCCAGTGGATGGGCACGCACCCGTTGCCATCCAGCCACGCGGCGAGGTAGCGCACGCAGACCTCGACGTTGCCGTCGAAGCCGGCGCGGGTGATCGTGCCCAGCGGCGGCGTCAGCAGCTGGTCGCGCAACTGGCGCTCGGTGAAGGCCTGCACGTCCTCGCGCAGCACGTGGCGCTGGTGCTCGCCGGGCATGCGTTCGTCGAAGATGTCGCGGGCGAGCGGGATCAGCGCCGGGTGCGCGACCCAGGTGCCGTCGTGGCCGGCGGTGACCTCGCGCAGCTTGTCGGCGCGCACGTTCGCCATCGCCCGCTCGTTGGCGGCCGCATCGTCGCCGATCGGGATCTGCGCGGCCATGCCGCCCATGGCGTGGGCGCCGCGACGGTGGCAAGTGTGGATGAGCAGTTCCGAGTACGCGCGCAGGAAGGGCCGGTCCATGCCGACCTGGCCGCGCTCGGGCAGCAACCGGTCCGGATGCGCGCGGAAGGTCTTGATGTAGCTGAAGATGTAGTCCCAACGCCCGCAGTTGAGACCGGCTATCCGGGACCGCAAGGCGTGGAGGATCTCGTCCATCTGGAACACCGCCGGCAGCGTCTCGATCAACACGGTGACCCTGATCTGGCCTTCGGCCAGGCCCAACGTGCGCTCGACGTGGTCGAGCACGTCGTTCCACAGCGCGGCCTCTTCCATCGACTCCAGCTTGGGCAGGTAGAAGTACGGGCCGCGATCGCGCGCCGCCAGCGCGGCGGCGTTGTGAAAGGCGAACAGTCCGAGGTCGAACAGGCTGGCGGACATGGGCCGGCCGTCGACCTGCACGTGCTTCTCGTCCAGATGCCACCCGCGCGGACGCACCAGCAGCACGGCCTGCCCGGCGGCCGGTTTCAGCGCGTAGTGCTTGCCGGGAGTGCCGTCGGCGCGGGCAGGGGCATCGAACTCCAGCGTCCCATCGACCGCGCCGCGCATGGCGTGCTGGCCGGCGATCAGGTTCTTCCAGGTCGGCGAAGTGCTGTCCTCGAAATCGGCCATGAAGCAGTTGGCCCCGGAGTTCAGCGCGTTGATGACCATCTTCGCGTCAACCGGACCGGTGATCTCGACCCGACGGTCACGCAGGGCGGCTGGCAGCGGCGCGACCTTCCAGTCGCTCTGGCGGATGTTGCGCGTGTCCTCGCGGAAATCCGGAAGCGCGCCGTTGTCGATTTCGGCCTGGCGGGCAACGCGGGCGGCCAGGCAGTCCAGGCGCCGGCCATCGAATCGACGATGCAGCCCGGACAGGAACTCGCTGGCCGACGCGCTCAGCAATTGATCCTGGTCCTCCGCGACGGCGCGGACGCTGAACCCTTGCGTGGCCGGTTCGCTCTCGCGTCTCATGACTGCCGACATGCCGTTGCTCCAGTGGTTGGGCACTCGACCATGCGTCGCCGGTGGCTTTATTTACAATTCAGATATATCAATACGATGTATAAGGGCAGCTTATATCTGATGCCGTAACCAACGTTGGACCGGTGAAACCGGGCACAGGAGTACCCATGAGCATCGAGCCACCACCGGCGACACCCCGCTTCTCCTACAAGGGCGATCGACTCAAACCGCTGCGCGCGTTCTGCCAGACGGTGCGGCTGGGGTCGGTTTCCCGCGCCGCCGAGGCGCTGTTCCTGAGCCAGCCGGCGGTGAGCCTGCAGTTGCAGGCGCTGGAGCGGGATCTGGGCGAACGCTTGCTGGAGCGCAGCGGCCGACGTCTGGTGATGACCCGCCAGGGCGAGGCGCTGTACGACCTGGCGCGACCGTTGGTGGAGGGCATCGACGAACTGCCGGACGCGTTCCGCAAGCAGCTGCGCGGGATGGATGGCGGCGAGCTCAACGTCGCCGCCGGCAGCTCGACCATCCTCTACCTGTTGCCGCCGATCGTGGCCGCCTTCCGCGCCGCGCATCCGGAGGTACGTCTGAACCTGCACAACGTGACCGGCGCCGGCGGGCTGGAGCTGCTGCGCTCCGACGAGGTGGACCTCGCGGTGGGCTCGATGCTCGACGTCCCCGGCGACCTGGATTACGCGCCGGTGATGCGTTTCGAACCGATGCTTATCACCCCGCCGGACCATCCGCTGGCGACCCGGGCCAAATTCGACCTGGCCGACCTGGCCCCCTACGGACTCATCCTGCCGCCGCAGCGCCTGACCACCTATCGCATGGTCGATCTGGTGTTCCAGCGCCATCAGGTGCCCTACACGGTCGCCCTGGAGGTCGGCGGCTGGGAGGTCATCAAGCAGTACGTGGCGATGGGGCTGGGGATCAGCATCGTCACCGCGATCTGCCTGACCGAAGCCGACAAGGACCGGCTGGCGTCACGCTCGCTCGCCGAATGGTTCCCCTACCGCAGCTACGGCGTGGTGGTGCGGCGCGGCAAGTACCTCAGCCCGCAGGCGCGCGCATTCACCGAACTGATCAAGCCCGACCTGTTTACCCGCCGCGACCGCGACGACAGCGGCCCATCGGAGCGCTGATGCTCAATGGCGGATCGCGCGCGGCCGGCGACGCCCGCTCGCGTCGCGTCGGACATGCCAGTCCAGATCGCGCTTCCACCACCGGCGGATCGCGAACCAGCCCAGTGCGACCGGCTCCTGCAGGATCAGCAGATAACGGACCGGCGCCCATGCGAGCGCCTGCAGGGCTGCGCGCAAACGCGGGCCGGAGGCGAAGCGCGCGGCAATGAAGCAGGTGGCGAGGACTTCGAGAGCGACGACGATCGCCAGCGCGGTCCATTGTCCTGCCAGCGCCAGCACCCACAGCAGCACCGGGTAGCCGATGCGCTCCAGCGCGATCAGCGCCAGCGGCGTTCCCAGCGGTCGCCCGCGCTCACGGGTGATCCGCTCGCCGAATCCCTGCCGGTAGGGCTCCTGGACCCGTCGCTCCGCCTTGCCCCGGCGCCACTGTGCGGCATCCTCGCGGCGCGCTGGACCCGGCATGCGCAAGCGTCGCAGCGGACTGCGCAGCAGCACATCGAAATAGTGGTGGAGCTGCAGGAACCCCGCGCTCCAGCGCCGCGAGTGTTCCGGCAGGCGCAGCAGCGACGGCGCTCGCGTGCGGGCCACCACGTCGGGCACGCGGATGTTGCGGTAGCCGGCGTTCATCAGCGCCAGCGCGATGAAATGGTCCTCCAGCGCGGTGAAGTCGTCTCCGCGGATCGGCTCGTAGCGGTGGAAGAGGTCGCGCAGGTAGCGGCGCCGGTAGGCCACCGCCCCACCGCTGCCAATCGGCACGCCCCCGTCCACACGCGATACGCCGGCGTCGAGGAAGTCCTGCTGCAGCACGGCCATGTGTGCGTGGTAGCCCTGCGACATCCGCTGCAGCGCGGTCTGCCAGCGATTGTGCGGTCGTTGGCGATGCGCGTAGTCGTCGTCACCTAGCCAGTTGCGGAACGGCGCGGAGGTTTCCAGCCGTTCACACGCGGACTCCTGCAAGGGCAGCATCCGTCCACTGGCACTGGCGATGCCCACGCCCTGGTACAGCTCGCAGATGCAGCGCTCGATATAGTCCGGCGACTCCAGCACCGCGTCCGCGTCCAGCACCAGCAGCACGTCGCCTTCGAACTCGCGCGACTGGCGCTTCAGCGTAACCACGCGGCCGATCGACCAGCCGCGGGCAATCGTTTCCAGCCGTATGCCGTTGGCGCGGGCGAACTCGCGGGCCAGCTGCAGGCTGTGGTCGCGATCAATGCCGCCGTCGTCCACCAGCAATACCCGCCGCGGCAGCCGGGTCTGGCCCAGCAGCGATGCCAGGCAGTGGACGACGGTGTCGTGATGGCGGCACACCGGGATCACGACATCGACCACCGCGTGGCGCCAGTCTTCGGCCGGCGTGGGCACGGTCGGGTCGGGCGGCCGCAGATGGCCCAGCATCGCCCACCACGCACCCGGCCCGGCCGCGAACCAGGGTGCGCGGGCCACGCTCAGCTCCATCGGGCGTGCCGGCCCGGCTGCTTGGTGCGGCGCGAATTCATGCGGCGTGACTGCTCCGGCAACGGGGAGGCCGCGCTACGCGGCGGATGCTGCGACGATTTGTGTGATCAGTTTTGTGACGCTCTCTGTGACGAGCATCGCAATAATCATGCCAGTCGTTCAGGCGTCGTGCAGCTTTCCCTTGGATACCGACCGGTACCAGGCGCGGATCCGATCCATGTCGGCCTCCATGTCAGCGCCGGTCTGAAACGGCGCGGCGACCACCAAGCGGCGCTGCGGGTAGTGGAAGTACACCGGCAGGATGGGCACGCCGGCCGCATCGGCGATCTTCCAGAAGCCGCTCTTCCAGCGCTCCACCGGCTTGCGGGTGCCTTCCGGGGCCAGTCCGAACCAGAGCCGCTCGGCGTCGCGCAGCATCGCGGTCGCCTGCTCCACCACGCCGTGCGCGGCGCTGCGGTTGACTGGAATCACGCCGAGCTTGCGCAACAGCCACCCCAGTCCGGGCACCCGGAACAACGAGTCCTTGCCGAGGATCCGCACGTCCACGCCCAGCGCCAGCTTGGCCGCGAACCCCCACACCGCGTCCCAGTTGGACGAATGCGGCGCACCGATCAGCACCACCCGCGGCAGGTCGGGGAACTCGCCGGTCATGCGCCAACCGCCCAGGCGCAGCACCGTACGGCCGAACCAGCGTCCAAAGTGGCTGGGCCGCACGCGCGGCACATTGGGCGGCAACGTGGGCACGCTGCCTGCCGGCACTTCCGGGTCGTCTCTCGCCGTCATCGAGCGCCCATCTCCCCTGCTCTGCTCTGCGCCGATGATCGCACCAAGCGGCCGCCTCGATCAGTCCCAGTCGGTCCGCGAGCGTCCCTGCTTGATGGTGCCGCGTTCGCGCTTGCCGGCCAGCCGCCGTTCCTTGGACCCTCGGGTCGGACGGGTCGGAATCCGCTTCTTCGGTGCGTGCAGGCTCTGGCCGATGAACGCCGCCAGCCGCTCGCGCGCGTCCTCGCGGTTGCGGTCCTGGGTGCGCAGGGTCTGCGCGTTGATGACCAGCACCCCGTCGGCGGTGATGCGGCGATCGCGACGGGCCAGCAGGCGGGCGCGCACCGGCTCGGGCAGCGACGGCGACTGGGCGATATCAAAGCGCAGCTCCACCGCCGTCGATACCTTGTTCACGTTCTGCCCGCCCGGACCGGCCGAGCGCACGAAACGCTCGACCAGTTCGGACTCGGGAATGACGATATTGCCGATCCGGACCATTCCCTGAGTCTAGAAGTACGCCAGCGCCCTGGCGAACTGGGCGTCCGGCGGCGCAATGGCTTCCAGCGCTTCTCCGCTCGCCGGGTGGGCGAACGCGAGCCGGTGCGCGTGCAGCAGCATCCGGTGGATGCCGACCATGCGGAAGGCGCGGTTGTGGCGACCGTCGCCGTGGCTGGTATCGCCGATCAAATGGTGGGAGACGTGCTTGAGGTGGCGGCGGATCTGGCGGAATCGTCCGGTCACCGGTTGCGCCTGCACCAGCGCGTAGCGCGAGCTGGGGAAGCCGGACGACGGCCAGTCGCATTCGGTCCGCGCCAGGACCTGGAAGCGGGTCTGCGCCGGCTTCTTCACCGGCTTGCCGGGGCCGCCGTCGAGCGGGTGGTCGACATCGAAATCCGCCTCCGGCCAGCCGCGGCAGATCGCGCGGTATTCCCGGTGCAGCTCGCCGGCCATGACCGCCTTGCCCAAGATGGAGGCGGCGTCACGGTCGAAGGCCAGCAGCAGGCAGCCGCTGGTGGCACGGTCCAGGCGGTGGACCAGGAACACCTTGCGCCCGAACTGCTCGCGCAAGCGGTCGGCGGCAAAATCGGTCTCGCCCCGGGCCAGCGCGCTGTCGTGGACCATCAGGCCGGCCGGCTTGTTGATCACGGCCAGCCACTCGTCCTGGTACAGCACCGGCAAGGCAAGCGCCGCAGGATCGCTCAACGGCGCGGCCACGCCAGCAGCATCGCCGCGACGCCGGCGATTCCGGCAATCCACGAAGCGACGGGCACCGACCACTGCCCGGCGCCGCCGGAATCGAACCCGTACAGCACCGCCGAGGCGACCAGCAGGCCGCTGCCCAGGATTGCCGCGACCGTCCGCTTCTGGGTTTCGCGCGCAGTGCGTGCCAGCTCGGCCAGGTCCGCCGAGCGCATCCGCAGCTCGTGTTCGCCGCGCACCTGCTGGGTCAACCAGGTGTGCAGCAGGCGCGGCATCTCGGGGGCGTGGGTCACGAACTCGGGCAGGTGGCGACGGAACTCGCGCAGCAGGCGCCGGGGACTGTAGCGGGCGGCGAGGATCTTCTTCAGCACCGGCTTGGCCACGCCCCAGATGTCGATGCGCGGATCCAGCTGGCGTCCCAGGCCTTCGATGTTGAGCAGGGTTTTCTGCAGCAGGATCAGCTGCGGCTGCAGGGTCAGCTGGTGGCGCTGGGCAGTGCGGAACAGCTTGACCAACACCTCGGCCAGCGAAATCTCGCTCAGTGGACGGGTGAAATACGGCTCGCAGACGCCGCGCACCGCGGCTTCCAGCTCGTCCAGGCGGCTGTCGGCCGGCATCCAGCCCGCGCGCAGGTGGAGCTCGGCGATGCGCCGGTAATCGCGGTTGAAGATCGCCATGAAGTTCTCCGCCAGGTAGTACTGGTCGTCGTCGGAGAGCTGGCCCATGATTCCGAAATCCAGCGCGATGAAGCGCGGGTTGGCCTTGCGGGCGGGGTCGATGTCGACCCAGATGTTGCCGGCGTGCGCATCGGCGTGGAAGAAGTTGTCGCGGAACACCTGGGTGTAGAACACCCGCACGCCCTTGGCCGCCAGCGCCGGGCGGTCGATCCCGGCCGCGTCCAGCGCCTGGATGTCGTCGGAAGGGATGCCATACACCCGCTCCAGGGTCAGCGCCTTGCCGGCGGTGTGGCTCCAGATCACTTCCGGCACGTACAGGTCATCGCTGGGCGAGCCGTCCGCCCGGGTCCAGAAGCGCCGCAATACGCTGGCGTTTGCCCCTTCGCGCTCAAGGTCGAGCTCGGCGGCCAGCGTGCTTTCGATCTCGGCGACGATCGCGCGCGGGCGGATCTTCTCCGCGCGCGGATGGGTCCGCTCGACAATCCCGGCCAGCGCGCTCAACAGGCCGATGTCGGCTGCGACCTGATCCTCGATGCCCGGCCGCAGGACCTTGACCACCACCTCGCGCGCCGGATTGCCGCCGGACGCCGACAAGGTCGCGGCGTGGACCTGGGCGATGGAGGCCGAAGCCAGCGGAGTGGTGTCAAAGCTGGCGAACGCGGCCTCGACCGGCCGGCCCAGCGACGCTTCCACGATCGCGCGCGCGACCTCGCCATCGAACGGCGCCACGTTGTCCTGCAGGGTCGACAGCTCCACCGCGATGTCGGGCGGCACCAGGTCCGGGCGGGTCGACAGGATCTGGCCGAACTTGACGAAGATCGGCCCGAGCTCCTGCAGGGCCAGGCGCAGGCGGACGCCGCGCGGCTGGGACACAATTTCCGCCGACGCGCGCGGCACGAACGGCCGCGCCAGCTTCAACCAGCGCTCGGCCGAGGTGCCCTCAAGCAGCTCGTCGAGGCGGTAGCGCAGCAGTACGCGACCGATGCGCCAGGCGCGCAGGGCCGCTTTCACGACGCGCTGCCCGGTGCGGCGACGCCGCTGTGAAGCCGCCCGACACGGGCGACCAGACGCTCCACGTCGTCGCGGATCGCGTCCACGTCATCGTGGAACGCCTCCAGCTCGGCGCGCGGCACCACGTCGCGCGATTCCTCGGTGACGTACTCCGCCGCGCTGCCGGCCAGCTCGCCGGCGACCACACGCGCCTGCTTCAGTCCGGCGGCCAGCGCGTTGGCGACCTGCACCCCGACCACATCGCCGAACACGCGGGCGAATGGCTGCTGCCAGTCCGGGTCGAAGCCCTCGGCCAGCCGCTGCAGGCGTCGCGCCAGGTCCGCATCGCCTTCCATCCGCAGCCGCCCTACCGGCGGCGCGTCATCGTTGCGCAGGAACGGCAGCTGCCCCAGCAGCCCGGACAGGGTGCTGCTGATCGACAGGTGGCTCGCCTCGGCGGCGTCCACCGGGCCGACTTCGAGCCCGTCGCCTACCACCCGGATCTGCAGCGCCAGCGGCGGCGAGGACAGGTGCAGTGCGACGCGACGACCGTGGAGAGCGGCCAGGCTGTCGCGGGTCTGCGGATCCAGCGCGAGGGCGCGGTTCAGGGCGGTCTGCAACGCGCGCCCGGCCAGCGGCTTGAGCGCCGCCAGCGGCGACGGAGGAAGTGAGCGGGACTGGGTCATGCGCGCATTCTACTTGGCGCGCGCCTGCCTCCGGCATCGTCACCGCGCAGGAACGCCGTTGCAGCAGACGCGGCGCTAGCGGTGCGCAAGGTAGTCGGCACGCACCCGGGCCAGGCCCTCATCGAAGCCGACCGCAGGCCGGTAACCGAAATCGCGCCGCGCCGGAGCCATGTCGTACCAGTGCGTGGTCACCAGCTGCTCGGCCAGAAACCGCGTCATCGGCGGTTCGCCGCGCAGCGGCAGCGCAGTCCACAGTCCCTCGCAGACCACGCCCGCTGCATACGCCAGCCCGAACGGCAGGGTCTTCTCCACCAGCGGCGCGCCCACCGCGGCCAGCAGGCCGTTGATCGTCTCGCGCATCGTGCGCGGGTCGCCGTTACTGATGAAATAGGCGCGGCCGGCGCAGGCGGCCCCGATCGCCAGATGCTCGAAGGCGTCGAAGTGGGCCTGGGCGGCACTGTCGATGTAGGTGGTGTCGACCAGGTTGTCGCCGTCGCCGACCAGCCGCAGCCGCCCGGCGTTGGCGCGCTCCACCAGCCGGGGCAGCAACTGGTTGTCGCCGACGCCCCAGATCAGGCGCGGACGCAGCGCGACGGTGGCCAGCGCCGAGTCGTTGGCCGCCAAAACCTCCTGCTCGGCGATCAGCTTGGTGCTCGCATACGGCGCCTTGAAGCCGGTGCCGTAGGGGACGTCGTCCGCGCTGCCGCCTTGCACGGGGTGGGTCGCGCGGTGGGTCACGCTGGGGGTGGAGGTGTACACCAGCCGGGCGATGCCGTGGCTGCGGCAGGCGTCCAGCACGTGCCGGGTGCCGAGCACGTTGGCGTCGTGGTACGCCTGCCGCGGCCCCCACGCACCCGCCTTGGCGGCGTTGTGGAACACCGCCTCACAGCCTCGCGCAGCGGCGATGACCGCATCGCGCTGGGCCAGGTCGCCGCGCACCTGCTGCACGCCCATCGCCGCCAGCGCCGGGTAGTCGCCACGGTTGAAACTCACCACTTCGTGGCCGCGCGCACGCAGGCCGCGACACAGGGCCTGGCCGAGAAATCCGCCGCCGCCGGTTACCAGGATCTTCATCCGCGCATGCTACGACACGGCGCGCCGCGGCACCGCCGTCGCCACGGCGGCGTCCACGGATGGGCCCGTATTTATTTGCTATTGACGCGTTGAAGGTATTCTTCCGCCATGCGCCTTGCCCCGATCGCGGTTACTGCCGCCCTTGCCTGTCTGCTGGTCTGCGGTACGGCCCACGCCGCACGAGTCGACAAGGTCGCCGTGCTCGGCCTTGACGAGGCGATGACCGACAACGTGCGCAGCGCGGTCACCCTGGTGGCGGCCTCCGGCAAGGAGATCTCCGCGCGCCGCCTGGCCTATCTGGTCCGTGCCGCCGAGGACGAAACGCGCGAGGCACTTGAGCCTTTCGGCTATTACTCACCGATCATCACGGTCGATTACGAGCGCAACAACGGCTCCGCGGGAACGGTCACGATCACCGTCGTTCCCGGCGATCCGGTGCGCGTCCGCCGCGAGCACGTGGCCATCGACGGCGCCGGTGCGCGAGACCGCTACCTGAGCGAGGACCTGGCCAAATTCAAGCCCGAGGTCGGCGACGTGTTCGACCACCAGCTCTACGAGGCCAGCAAGATCCGCATCAGCCGCCGGCTGTCGCAACGCGGCTACTTCGACGCCGACTTCGCCTCGCGCCGGGTGGAGGTCACCCGCGCCGACAACGCCGCCGACATCGACCTGGTCTGGAACAGCGGCCGCCGCTACGACATGGGCCCGATCGATTTCCAGCAGACGCCCCACGCCATCCTGCGCCAGTCCGTGCTGGACAAGCTGGTGTACTGGGACACCGGCAGTTACTACCACCAGGGCAAGCTGGACCGCCTGCGCGATTCGCTCACCGCGCTGGACTACTTCTCCTCGGTGATGATCAATCCGCTGCCCGACCAGGCGGTCGACGGCCAGGTGCCGATCGACGTGGTGCTGACCCCGGCCAAGCGCAGCATCTACACCGCCGGCCTGAGCTACGGCACCGACAGCGGCGCCGGCGTGCGCCTGGGGCTGGAGCGCCGCTACGTGAACGACCGTGGCCACAAGGCGCTCGCCCAGCTCGATTACGCCCAGCGCCGCAAGACCCTGACCGCGCAATACCGCATCCCGGCCTTCGCCTGGGTGGACGGCTGGTACACGGTCAGCGCGCAGGCGGCGGATGAGCAGACCGACTACATGGACAGCCGCCGCATCGAGCTGGTCGCCAGCCGCAGCGGCAAGATCAACCGCCACCTCAATGTTGTCGCCTCCCTGCACGCCCTGCGCGAGCGCTGGTCCTACGCCGCCGACGATGACGGCGACCCGCTCACCGAGCCGGCATTCCGCTACGCCACGTTTACCTACCCCTCGCTGCGCGCCGAGTACATCGACGCCGACGACCGGGTGTTCCCGCGCAACGGCCGCGCCGGCACGCTGATGTTGCGCGGCGGCGTGGAAGGCGCCGGCAGCGATGCCGACTTCGGCCAGATCCGCGCGACCGCCAGCTGGTACCGCGGCATCGGCGAGCGCGGCCGCATCATCGCCCGCGGCGAGCTGGGCCACACCTTCACCGAGGAGCTGGTGGCGATGCCGCCGAGCCTGCGCTTCTTCGCCGGCGGCGACCGCAGCATCCGCGGCTACGCGTGGCGCGAGGTCGGACCGCGGGTGGAAGGCAGCGACGGAAAGCTGTACGCGCTGGGCGCCAGGAACGTGGCCACCGGAGGCATAGAATACGAACACTACTTCACCCCGAGCTGGGGCGCGGCGGCATTCGTGGACACCGGCAGTGCGTTTGACAGCACCCCGGACTGGCGCACCGGCGTGGGCGCAGGCGTGCGCTGGCGCTCGCCGGTCGGACCGCTGCGCCTGGACATCGCCCACGGCCTGGACAGCCCGGACTCGTCGTTCCAGATCTACCTCAGCGTCGGCGCGGATCTTTGAGCATGATCGGCTTCCCGAGACGCCATCGCCTGGACCCGGACCTGACCCCGGAGGAGCGCGAGGAGCGGATCGCCGAACTGCGCCGCAAGCGCCATGCACGCATGCGCGTCCTTGCCATCCGCAGCGCGTTGCTGACCGGTGGGCTGGTGCTGCTGCTGGTCGCCGTCGTCTACTGGCTGGTCAGCACGATCGGCGGGCGCGATGTGCTGCTGGCGCAGATCGTCCAGCGCCTGCCGGCCAACGCGACGCTGAGCTGGCAGAAGGCCGAGGGTCCGGTGTCGGGGCCGTTGACGATGCACGACGTGCGTTTCACCTACGACGCGATCGTCTTCACCGCCCAGCGGGTGACCCTGGAGCCCGCCCTGCTGCCGCTGCTGGGCAGGCACCTGCGCCTGGATGCGCTGCAGGTGGAAAACGCGACGCTGGACCTGCCCGCGAGCGACGAGCCGTTCGAACTCCCGCGCTGGCCCGATTCGCTGCCGCAGATCAATCCGCCACTGGCACTGACCGCTGCCGACATCCAGATCGACGGCTTCCGGATCAGCAGCGAAGGCGAGCCGACCATCAACATCCGTCGCCTGCGCGGTGGCCTGCAGGCCAAGCCCGGCAGCCTGCACGTGGAGACGCTGGCGATCGACAGCGACCGCGGCCGCTTCACCGCCCACGGCGACTACGCGCCCGCGGACAACTACCGCACCGATCTGCTGGTGACCGCCGTCCTGCCCGCGGCGCCCGGCCGCACGTCGGCGCGGTTCGGTCTGCTGGCGCGGGGCGATCTGGACGAGATGGACCTGGGCCTGGGCGGGCGCGCGCCCGGCGAGGTACGGGCCACCGTGATCCTGCGCGGCAAGGACCGTCTGGTGAGCCCGCCGGGTGCCAGCGGCGGCCCGGTCATGGCCAGCGTCAACCGGCCACAGTGGCAGCTGCGCGCACGCGCCGACGCGCTCGACATCGGCCTGCTGACCGATCCCCAGGCCGCTCCCGCGGAGGCGCCGCTGGCACTGCAATTGCAGGTCGACGGCGTGGGCGGCGACGCCCGCCTTCGCGGCGAGGTCCGGCAGGGCGAGTTCAGCGCCAGGGTGCTCAATTCGCGCCTGCGGGTGGAGGATCAGGTCCTGGACCTGGACCCGCTGCGTCTGGAGCTGCTGGACGGCAGCGTGGTTGCGCGCGGCACGGCCGACTTCACCGATCCGGCCAATGCCTCGTTCCGCTTCGCCACCAATGCCCGTGGCCTGCAGTGGGGCAGCCCGACCGCGCTGGCCGCGGATGCGGATTTCGGTCTCGCCGGCACCCTGCAGGGGTGGGCGCTGATCGGCAATGCCACCCTGACCCGTGACGGCGAGCGCGCGACGCTGACCCTGGACGGACGCGGCAACAGCGAGCGCATGGATTTGAACGCGCTGGATGTGGCGATGCCCACCGGCACCCTGGCCGCCACCGGCCACATTGCCTGGGCGCCGGCGCTGGCGTGGGACATCGACAGCCGCCTGGCCGGGTTTGACCCGGGCTACTTTGCCGCGGGCTGGAACGGCTCGGTCAACGGCCACATCACCAGCACCGGCGGCGCCCGCGACGACGGCCGACTGGAAGCGACCCTCGATCTGGCCGACCTGGGCGGCCGCCTGCACGGCAAGCCGCTGGACGGCAACGGTCACTTCACCATGTCCGGCGCCTCCCCGACCGGGGATGTCGCGCGCTATCAGGGCGAACTCGCCCTCGCCGTTGGCGGCAGCCGGATCGACGCCAAGGGCAGCTACGGCGACCGCGTGGATGTCGACGCGCGCTTCGCCCCCTTGAACCTGCAGGACCTGCTGCCCGATGCCAGTGGCACGCTGCGCGGCACGGCCCGGGTGCAGGGTCCGGCGGCAGGGCCGGACATCCGCGCCGACCTCGTCGGCTGCAACCTGAAGTTTGCCGATTACGCCGCCAACGCCCTGACGATCAAGGGCGAGCTGCCCTGGTCACGCGGGGACGGCCAACTGGCCATCCGTGGCGACGGCCTGGCGATCGGCGCGCCGGTGGACCGGCTGGCCATCGACGCGCGCGGCGCGGTGGAGCAACTGCGCCTGAGTGCGACTGCCGGCCGGGAAGGCCTGGCGTCGCTGGCGCTGGATGCGTCCCTCAACCACCGCGGCAGCCGCTGGCAGGGCACCCTCTCGCGGCTGGGGGTGGACATGGAGCGCGGCGCGGACTGGAACCTGCGCGCACCCGCCGGCTTTGCCTGGGCGCCCGTGCCCAGCGGCAGCAGCGTGACGCTGGAGCCGGCCTGCCTGGCCTCGACCGCCGGCGGTTCGCTGTGCGTCAACGCGGACTGGCCGCGCCGCGGCCTCAGCGTGGTCGGCGAGGGGCTGCCGGTCGCGCTCATCGAGCCGTACCTGCCCGAGCGCGAACACCGCCAGCCGTGGCTGCTGCGCGGCGAGCTCGCGATCGACGCGCACATCCGCCCGGTCGGCAACGGCTGGGACGGCCAGGCCCGCATCACCTCGCCCGGCGGCGGCATCCGCAACAGCGAGCGCTCGCGCACCGAACTGCTCAGCTACGAGAACCTGGCCCTGACCGCGACCTTCCGGCCGCAGGGCATCGAGGCCGAGTTCGGCACCGGGTTCAACGGCGACGGCCGCATCGACGCCAGCCTGCGCACCGGCTGGGACGCGTGGTCGCCCTTGAGCGGCCAGTTGTCGCTGAACACTCGCGAGCTGACCTGGATGGAGCTGTTCTCGCCGGACATCGTCGAGCCGACCGGCGCGCTGAGCGCGCAGATCAGCGTGACCGGCACCCGCGATGCGCCACAGCTGGGCGGCCAGGCGCAGGTGGCCAATTTCAGCACCGAGATGCCGGCCCTGGCGATCACCCTGCGCGAGGGCAACCTGCAGCTCAATGCCCTGGCCGATGGCAGCGCGCGGATCCACGGCAGCGTGCGCTCCGCCTCCAGCGCCGGCAACGACGGCAACGGCGTGCTCAACATCGACGGCACGCTGGGCTGGAAGGGCGATGACACCCCGCTGGTGCTGCGCCTGAGCGGCACCGACGTGCTGGTCTCCGACACGCCCGACCTGCGCGCGGTGGCCAGCCCGGACCTGCAACTGAATTACCAGATCGGCCAACCCATGCGCCTGTCCGGGACGATCAACGTGCCCGAGGCAATGGTCAACCTGGAAGGCCTGGACCACGCGGTGTCGCCATCGGCCGACGTCGTCGTGCTCGATCCCGTCAATCCCGACGAAGGCCCGGGCACGCCGCTGGCGATGGACCTGCGCATCACCGTCGGCGACAACGTGCGCATGAAGGGCTTCGGGTTGACCGGCAAGGTCGACGGCAACATGCACCTGCTGGCCCGCCCCGGGCGTGAACTCACAGCGAACGGTGCGATCAACGTCGCCGGTGAGTACAAGGCCTACGGGCAGGACCTGAGGATCACCCGCGGCCTGCTCCGCTGGTCCAACGACCCGGTCTCCAACCCGGTGGTCAACCTGCGCGCCGAGCGGGTGATCGGCGAGGTCACCGCCGGCGTGGACGTGAGCGGGCGCGCCAGTGCGCCGCAGGCCTCGGTGTGGTCGAACCCGGCCAGCTCGCAGCCCGAGGCGCTGGCCTACCTGACCCTCGGCCGGCCGCTGTCGACCCTGACTGGCGATGAGCGCGGCGACCTCAACGCGGCCAATGCGGCGCTGACCGCCGGCGGCGGCATGCTGGCATCGCAGCTGGCCACCAAAATCGGCCTGGAGGATGCGGGCGTCACCCAGAGCCGCGCGCTGGGCGGCAGCGTGTTCGGCTTCGGCAAGCAGCTCTCGCCGCGGCTGTACGTCGGCTACGGGGTGTCCCTGCTGGGCACCGGCCAGGTGCTGACCCTGAAATACCTGCTCGACCGCGGCTTCGACATCGAGATCGAGTCCAGCACGCTGGAGGACCGCGGGTCACTCAACTGGCGCAAGGAGAAGTAGGCGCTTCCCGAGGAGGGGACGTTGCGCCTGCGGGGCGTGAGGCGACCGGGGGAATGTCCCTGGGCGCGAATGTCCCCCGGCACCGATAGAGCCGGTGCCTCCTCCTTTATTTCCCACCCAGGGACATTCCCCCGGCCGTTCCAGGCTGCCCGGAATTGTTGACGCGCACCGTTTGTCCGCGGCTCTATCAGGGCACGGCTGCAATCCGTCAGCGGGACCCGCGGGCATTCCGGGCGAAATAAAGGAGGAGGCGTCCGCCGCAGGCGGAGGCCGGGGGACATTCGCCCGCCAGGCCGGCGCGCCCGCTACTCGACCGGCAGGCCGATGACGTGGCCCAGCTTCTCGCGCTTGGTGGAGAGGTAGCGCCGGTTGCTGTCGTTGTGGCCGACCAGGATCGAGATCCGCTCCGGCACCAGGACACCCAGCTTCTGCAGGGCGACGACCTTGGCCGGGTTGTTGGTCATCAGGCGCAGCGCGCCGACGCCGAAATGGGCCAGCATCGGCTCGCACAGGCCGTAGTGGCGCTGGTCGGCGGCAAAGCCCAGGTCCTCGTTGGCCTGCACGGTGTCGGCGCCCAGATCCTGCAGGTGATACGCGCGGATCTTGTTGATCAGGCCAATGCCGCGCCCTTCCTGGCGCAGGTAGAGCACGATGCCGCGGCCTTCGGTGGCGATCCGGCGCAAGGCCTCTTCCAGCTGCGCGCCGCAGTCGCAGCGCTGGCTGAAGAACGCATCGCCGGTCAGGCACTCCGAGTGCACCCGCGCCAGCACCGGCGCGCTGTCGTCCAGGTCGCCCAAGGTCAGCGCCACGTGCTCCTTGCCGCTGGCCGTGTCGATGAACCCGTGCAGGCGGAAGGTCGCCCACGGCGTGGGCAGGTCGCAACTGTCGACGTAGCGGATTACCGGCTCGGTCTCCGCGGCGACCGGCACCGGCAGGTGCGATTCCGCCGGCGGGGCGGCATCGGTGCGGGCGTTGGCATCGCCGGCGAGCAGATCGACGGCCGGGCTGGGCTCACTCATTGCATGTCCTGCACAAATCGGGGATTGCGACCAACGGGGCCATTGTCCTCCACACGCCGCCGCAACAGGTCCTTGAATGGGTGCGATCGCGTCGTTTCTCAAGCGCGCGCACGCGTCGAGCCGCCGGCCACCGACGCCGGGCCGGTGCGATCAGGCGATCGCGTGGCCCATCCAGGACAGCATCACGGTAGCGATGCCGAAGTAGATCAGGATGCCGATGCCATCGGCCAGCGAGGTGATCAGCGGGGAACTGGCCGAGGCCGGGTCGGCCTTGAACTTGTTCAGCAGGAACGGCAGTGACATGCCCATGACGCTGCCGACCAGCACGATCAGCAGCATGGTCGTGGCCACCACCAGGGCAATCGCCGGGCCGCCGCGGAACAGGCCGATCGCGCTGACCGCGACGGCCATCGTCAGGCCCAGCAGGGTCGACACGACCAGTTCGCGCACCAGCATGCTGCCCCAGTCGCGCATCTCCACGTCGCCGGTGGCCAGGGCGCGCACCATCAGCGTGGCGGACTGGGCGCCGGCGTTGCCACCACTGGCGATCAGCAGCGGCAGGAAGAACACCAGCGCCATGTTGGCGGCGATCAGGTCCTCGAAGTGGGCGATGCCCGCGCCCGAGAACAGGTTCGCGAACACCAGCAGCACCAGCCAGTACACGCGCTGGCGATACAGCAGGGACACCGTGGCGTCCTTCATGCTCATCGTCAGCGTGCCCAGGGTACCGCCGGACTTGTGGAAGTCCTCGGTCGCCTCGGCCTCGGCCACGTCCATCGCGTCATCGGACGTCACGATGCCGACCATGCGCTCCTCGCGGTCGATCACCGGCAGGGCGATGAAGTCGTAACGCGCGATCTTGTTGGCCGCCTCGACCTGGTCGGCATCGACGTACACCGTGACCGGGTTGGGCGCCATGACCTCCAGCACCGGGGTGTCCGGATCGGCCAGGATCAGGCGGCGCAGGGTTGCCACGCCGATCAGGTGACGGTCGTGGTCGACCACGTAGGAGGTGTAGATCGTCTCCTTGTCCGGCGCGACCCGGCGCAGTTCGGCGATCGCCTGGCCCGCGGTCAGGTCCGGGGTCAGTGTCGCGTACTCGGAGGTCATCAGCGCGCCGACGCTGTCGCGCGGGTAGCTGGCAAGGCGCCGGATGTCGTCGCGCTCGGCCTGCGCCAGCGCCGGCAGCAGCCGCTCGCGGCGGTCTGCCGGCAGGGTGTTGAACAGGTCCACGCGCTCGTCGGCGGACATCAGGTTGAGCAGTTCCAGCACCTGCGGGCGCGGCATGCCCGCGACCAGCTCGGTCTGCAGCTCCAATGGCAGGTAGCCGAACAGCAGCGCGAGCTGGTCTGCGGTGATCAGCGGCAGCACCTGCGCCTGCTGCGCGGGCTCCAGGCGGGTGAGCACGTCGGCCAGGTCGGCGGCCAGGACATCGGCCAGTTCGCCGCGCAGCGACTCGCCTTTGCCGTGCGCCAGTTCAGCGGCGATCGCCTCGGCAACGAGGTCGGCGTCGAAGTTGCCCTCCGCGTCGGCCCGGTACAGGAGGCGGGTGTCGGGCTTTTTCTTCTTCTTGAGGTTGATCACGGGGTGCCTCCGGAGGTCGCGAATGAGGCGACCACGGAAGCGGGCCGCGCCGGCTTACCGGATCGCTGCAGGCTCCACGTACCGCCAGGGACGCGCGCGGTCCATGGTGTAGGGGAAAGTTCCAGGTTGACTCGGTCTGTCCACGTTGCGGGCATGGCCGGAGGAAACGGGCCCCGGCAGCCGCCGAAGTCTAGGAAGCGCCACCGCCGGGGTCAACCGGCCCGCGACCTGCGACGTTCAGGCGACCCGGTGCCGGCGCGCGCCCACCAGGTGCACCAGCAATAACGAGATCGCCGCCGGCGTCATGCCGGGGATGCGCTGGGCCTGACCGACCGTCTGCGGCCGCACCTGCTCCAGCTTGCCGGCCAGCTCGACCGACAGACCGTGCACCCGGCCGTAGTCGAAATCCACGGCGATCGGCGTGGTTTCGTGGCGGAGCTGGCGCGCGATCTCCGCGTTCTGCCGGTCCAGGTAGCCGGCGTACTTCACCCCGATCTGGACCTGCTCGGCGACCGCGGGATCGGCCGCGCCCGGACCCAGCGAGGGCACCGCGACCAGCCGGGCGTAGTCGATCTCCGGGCGCTTGAGCAGGTCGCGCGCACTGGTCTCGCGGCTGAGCTCGATCCCCAGCCCGCCGGCGACCTCGTGGCCCAACGCGTTGCCCGGCGACATCCAGATCGCGCCCAGCCGGGCGTTCTCCGCCTCGATCGCGTCGCGCTTGGCGGCGAACGCGTTCCAGCGCGCATCGTCGACCAGCCCAAGCTCGCGCCCGGTCGCGGTCAGGCGCAGGTCGGCGTTGTCCTCGCGCAGCTGCAGGCGGTATTCGGCGCGGCTGGTGAACATCCGGTAGGGCTCGGTGGTGCCGTGGGTGATCAGGTCATCCACCAGCACGCCGATGTAGGCCTCGTCGCGGCGCGGGCACCAGCCCTCGTGACCCTGCACCTGCCGCGCCGCGTTGACGCCGGCCAGCAGGCCCTGTGCGGCGGCCTCCTCATACCCGGTGGTGCCGTTGATCTGGCCGGCGAAGAACAGCCCCTGCACCGCCTTGGTCTCCAGGCTCGCCTTCAGGCCGCGCGGGTCGAAATAGTCGTACTCGATCGCGTAGCCGGCGCGGGTGACATGGGCGTTCTCGAAGCCGCGGATCGAGCGCACCAGCTCCAGTTGCACGTCAAAGGGCAGCGAGGTGGAAATGCCGTTGGGGTAGATCTCCGTCACCCCCAGGCCTTCGGGCTCCACGAAAATCTGGTGGCTGGCCTTCTCGGCAAAGCGCACCACCTTGTCCTCGATGGACGGGCAGTAGCGCGGACCGATGCCGTCGATCTGGCCGGTGTAGAGCGGCGAGCGGTCCAGCGCGCCACGGATGATCTCGTGGGTGCGCTCGCAGGTCTCGGCGATCCAGCACGAGACCTGGCGCGGATGGTCATCGCGCGAGCCCATGAACGACATGACCGGGCGCGGGTCATCGCCGGGCTGCTCGACCATGACCGAGTAGTCCAGGCTGCGGCCGTCGATGCGCGGCGGGGTGCCGGTCTTCAGCCGGTCGACCACGAAGGGACCCTCGCGCAGGCGCGCCGCCAGGGTGACCGACGGTGGATCGCCGACCCGGCCGCCGGCGTGCGTGGTCAGGCCGACGTGGATCTTGCCGGCGAGGAAGGTTCCTGCCGTGAGAACGACCGCAGGCGCGCGGAATCGCAACCCGGCCTGCGTGGTCACGCCGCGCACCTGGCCGGCATCGAAGTCGATATCGTCCACCGCGGACTGGAACACCGTCAGCCCCGGCTGGCGCTCGACCGCCGCGCGGATGAAGGCGCGATAGAGGCTGCGGTCGGCCTGGCAACGCGTCGCCCGTACCGCCGGGCCCTTGCTCGCATTGAGCCGGCGCCACTGGATCCCCGCGGCGTCGGCCGCATGCGCCATCACCCCGCCCAACGCATCGATCTCGCGCACCAGATGGCCCTTGCCGATGCCACCGATGGCCGGGTTGCAGCTCATCGCTCCGATGGTCTCGATGTTGTGGGTCAGCAGCAGCGTGCGTGCACCGGCGCGCGCGGCTGCCAGCGCCGCTTCGGTACCAGCGTGGCCGCCGCCGACCACGATGACGTCATATTGGTAGAAGTCGTTTTTCATGTCGCCAACCAGGCAGGCGGGGTACGCGTGGACGCGCAGGACGCCAAAACCGGCGCCAACGCAGGGAAGGAATTGTACGCCGATCAATCACTTGCCACGAAAACCGGCGCGGACTGAGCGGGTCCAAGGCCGTTGCCGCGAGACCGGTTTCGCCTGGCCGTCAACCTTGGCACGCTTCGTGCGTTATCACTCCTGCACCCAACGGGGCAGGCGCCAGGCGCCGGTCGGGATTGGAACAGGGCCGACCATGTGCCCGTCGGGGAAGCACCAGGGTCGAATGTCGGGGGACATTCGGCCCTTTTTTTGTCCTCTCGATGCCCGTCGTCACACTCTGCGCGAGACTTCGGGCCGGGGAGTGGCTGCGTACGCGATCGCCATCCATTCGGCGCTTTTTCCGCATGACGCGGGCCGGAATGGCGAAAGCCCCGCGTGGCGGGGCTTTCGGGTGTAGGCGCCGATGCCGGACAAGGGCGGAACAGGGGGGATCCGAGATTCCTTGTCGGGCATCAGCATGGAAGCGGTAACTGATTACGTCGCATTGCGACGTTGTTTGTCAATAGCTGGCCCGCAGTGCCGGCCGGAAGCGCCGGCTATTCGACTTCGCGGGAGGCGCGCGCACGTTCGATCATCCGATCGGAACGCGAGTTGCGCGAACCCTGGCTGGGAGTCGGCGCGGCGGGGCGGCTGGGCATCGCGGCCGGGCGCGGCTGCGCCGGAACCGGGTTGCGCATCACTGCCGAACTGGGCCGGTTGCCGGCCGGCGGCGTGGACCGCTGGATGCGCTCGCGCTGCAGGCGCTCGTAGTCGCGCCACGGCGCGCGGTCGTTGCGTCCACCCGTCGGTGGGCGGTAGTCGTGATTGCCGCCATGGTGATTGCCATGCCCCGGGCGCACGATCACCACCGGCGGCCGGTAGTACCCGCCGCCATAGCCATAGCCGGGGTAGCCGTATCCCGGGTAGCGGTAGCCCGGATAGCCATAGCGGTAGTTCAGGCTGCCGTAATACCCGGGATAGCGGTAATTGTCGTAATAGCTGTCGTGGTAGCGATAGGTGGTGGACGGCTGGCCGTAGTAGTAGCCGCCGCTGTCGTATTGGTAGCCGCTGCTGACGCAACCGCCCAACAGGCCGATCGCGAGCGCGGGGAGCAGGATTTTGCGAAACATGCGTGGATCCCCCATTGATTGTTGAACCATACTCGGCTATAGCCGTTGAACTAGCCCTTAATCCTTCGCGCCGCATACACACTGCTGCCGCCGGCGCCCACCACTTGGGCTACGCTTGTCGCCATGAACAACGCCGACACTGCCCAGACCCCCGCCAAGCCGCACGCCGCGCCGGACTTCGACGCCGTGCTGACCGCCGCTTCGCGGATTGCACCGCACATCAACCCTACCCCGGTGCTGCACGCCCGCACCCTGGACGCGATCGCCGGCTGCCGGCTGCTGTTCAAGTGCGAGAACCTCCAGCGCGCGGGCTCGTTCAAGTTCCGCGGCGCGTGCAATGCGGTGTTCTCGCTGACCGACGCCCAGGCGGCCAATGGCGTGGTAACCCAGAGCTCGGGCAACCACGGGGGCGCGGTGGCGCTGGCCTGCCGCGAGCGCGGCATAGCGGCCACCGTCGTGGTTCCGCGCGGTGCCTCGCGGGTCAAGCTGGCGGCGATGGAAAGCTACGGCGCGCGCATTGTTCCCTGCGAGCCCACCCAGGCCTCGCGCGACGAGGTCACCGCGCGCGTCTTGGAAGAAACCGGCGCGGTGCTGGTGCACCCGTTCAACGACGCGCGGGTCATCGCCGGCCAGGGCACGGCCACACTGGAGATGCTGCGCTTCGCCCCCGACATCGACACGGTCGTAGTGCCGGTCAGCGGGGGCGGTCTCATTTCCGGCACCGCCCTGGCCGCCCTGGGCGTCGATCCGTCGATCCAGGTGTATGGCGCCGAGCCCGCCGGCGCGCGCGATGCCCACGATTCGCTCAAGCAGGGCGAGCGCATCACCGGGCGGGTCGCCGACACCGTGTGCGACGGGCTTCGCGCCGAGCTGGGAACCCTCACCTACCCGCTGGTGCGCCAGCTGGTACGCGACATCCTGCTGGTGGAAGACACGAAGACCGTCGATGCCATGCTGGTGGTATGGGAGCGCATGAAGCTGGTGATTGAGCCCTCCGCGGCGATCGGTCTGGCCGCGGTGCTGGCAAACCCCGGGCTGTTTGCCGGTCGCACGGTCGGCATCGTGCTGTCGGGCGGCAACATCGACCTGTACGAGCTGTCGGAGCTGCTGTCGATTGCGTCGCGCAGCTGAAGCGGGAGCGATCAGCCGCCTGAGCGTGGCGTGGTGCCGGAAGCGATGGTCAGGTGGCCCAGCCCTTCGGCCAGCAACAGCCGGGCGACGGCGGCACGCTGCGCCAGGGGCTGCGCATGCAGGTCGTCAAGCAGCCAGCGGATGGAACGGCAACGCGCCTGGTGATCCGACCCGTTCAGGCCCGCAACGAAACCATCATTGAGCATCGCCGCGCGCACGCCGGCAGACTTCAGGCCCTGCCGGGCCGAGGCCTCGTCAAAGGGCTGCCGCGGCGACTGCATGGCGACAACGAACAGGTTCGCCACGGCGCCGGCAAAACGGCCGCTGTGCTCGGGCCCCAGCCGGTTGGCGACCTGGTTGAACGTCGCCAGGCTACGCTCAGCGGCCGGGTCGAACAGCGGGCACAGCACCTCGGCCTCGCGCGGATCCGACAGGGTGGTCCGAGCGACCTGGAACAGCTGGTCGATCGCCGGATCCGGAGCCCGCAGCAGCAGCTCGTGGCCGTCGGCGACCAGGGCAGACGGGTCGAACCCCCATTGCTCGACGGCTGCGGCAGGCGATTGCTGCGCGCGCACCGGCATCAGGCTGGTGGCGATCAGCGTGGCGACGGACACCACCGCGGCGAGGGTCATCGGATGGAACATGGCGGGTGCTCGGCTGTGCGGATGGACACCGAATTTAAGCACGCGGTGCTGAACCGCGGGCCCGTTCTGCGCCCGGCGACGATCAACCGCCGCGTTCGCTCCGCAGCGCCCGCACCGCTGGCGGGCTGCCCACCGCCGCGCGCGCGGCGATCCAGCTGAACACCGCGATGCCCGCCATCACCACCAGCGCGCCGTACAGGGCGCGTCCCTCCGGCCAAGCCTCGCCCAGCAACAGCACGCCCAACACCGTCGCAAACAGGATCTCGGCGGCCTGCATGGCTTCGGTCGCGGCCAGCGCGGTGGGGTTGTTGCGGACCATGCCGGTGGCCTGGAAGAACAGCACCGTGGCGATCACGCCCGCGCCCAGCGCCACCGCGGCGGCAAACCAGACCTGCTCCAGCGAAGGCGCCCCTGCCTCACCGGCCGCGAAGGCGGCGACCAGCCACCAGGCCGGCTGGCTGGCCAGGGTCAGTCCGAACACCCGCTGGGTGGCGTTGAGCTCCACCCCGCCGGAGGACGGTGCGACACGCTCCAGGTGCAACAGCAGGCCGCGGTTGCCCAGCGGATAGGCGACCGCGGCAACGGCGACACAGCCCAGCGCGATCCAGCCCTCGCGGTCCAGCCCGCCGTCGTCGACACCGAACTGCATCATCAGCACGCCGGCAACCACGACCAGGCCAACGGCCAACGCCGGGCGCGGAATGCGGGCGCGCTCGTCGTTGTAGAGGAAAGGCGCGCAGAGCATGCCGGCGATCACGGTCAGCTGGAACGTCCCGGCCACCAGCCACGACGGCCCACTCGCGGCGGCGTAGCTGAGCCCAAGGTAGAAGATCACGAAGCCCACGGTGCTCCAGCCCAGCCACGGCAGCGGATGGGCGCGGATCGCGCGCCAGACCGGCCCCATGCCGCCCTGCCAGCGCATCAGCGGGACCATCAGCGGCAGGGTGATCAGGTAGCGCAGCGAGGCCGTCCACGCCCAGTGGCCGCCACCGGTCGCCGCCGCGCGGTTGAGCACGTAGGTGCAGGTGAAAAACAGCGCCGACAGCAGCGCGATCGCCACCGCCAGCAGAGCCCGGCGGCGCTGGGAGAGATCAGTCATGCCGCGAATCTACGCCAAGCGGGGGATGCCGGTCTTGCACGCCGCTCAGCGCTTGCGCACGCGGATGCTGGACGCGGGCACCTGCACTTCATCAATGCCGCCGACGCGGATGGGTGCGCCAGGCGGTGGACCCCACGCGTGGGCGTAGATCGCCTCCAGGGTGACCGGCAACTGGCCATCGGCCTTGCGCATCCTCTCGTAGACCTCCCCGGCCCGTGCAAAGCGCTGGCGGCCGGTGAGGCTGCGCCGGCGGACGGCCAGCGCGTTGGTGGCACCCAGTCCCTGCAAGCGCTGCATCAGGCTCGCCATGTCGGGCTGGCCGAGGTGGAACTCGTCGCGGTCCAGTACGGGGTCCTTGAAGCCGGCGGCAATGAGGGCATCGCCAAACGGGCCAATGGCCGTAAACGGGCTGACGTGCGGCGCCTCGTCGACCTCGGCGAAGGCCTGACGCAGTTCGATCAGGGTGTCCATGCCGAAGGTCGAGACCAGCATCAGGCCACCGGGCTTGAGCACCCGGCGCAGCCCGGCGAAGACCGCCGGCAGGTCCTCGACCCATTGCAGGCACAGGTTGGAATACAGCACATCGACGCTGCGATCGGCCAGCGGCAATGCGCGCGCATCCGCCGCCACCGGGACCGGGCGTGGCGCGAAGGGATTGAACCGGAAGCCACCGCCCTGGCCGCGGACCTGGGCGAGCATCCCCGGCGCGACATCCAGGGCGAGCACGCGCGCCTTCGGCCAGCGCTTCTGCAGGAGCGCGGCCATGTGTCCGGGGCCCGCGCCCAGGTCGACCACCACTTCAGGCGTCGGCAACGCCAGCGCCGGGTCATCCAGATAGTCGAGCGAGTCGGCCAGCCGCGCACCGATCTCGCGCTGCACCTCGTCCAGATCCGTATAGCTGCCCGCCGCGCGCGAGAAAGCCCGGCGGATCTGGCGGTAGTCGAACAGCGCGCTCATGCCGTGGTTCCCGGGCGGGCCTTGCCGAGGGGTGTCGACAGACAGCGGTCGTCCTGCGGATTCATGGGGCGACACCGCGGCTGATGGCGGCCACACGGGCCTCGGCGCGGGCGCGATCACGGGCGCCGGACATGGCCTCGATCAGGCCGTCGATATCGGCAGGGGCGTGCAGCGCGGACAGGGTGATGCGCAGGCGGGCCTGGCTTTCGCCGACGGTCGGCGACGCAGCCGCTTCCACCCAATAGCCGGCGCGTTGAAGGGCGGCCGCCATCGATGCCGCGCACGCATCGTCACCGACCAGCAGCGGCTGGATCGGGGTCTGCGAGTCGAGCAGAGCCAAGCCGGCGCGCTGTGCACGCTCGCGGAAATGCGCGACCAGCTCGGCCAGCTTCTGCCGACGCCAATGATCCTTGCGGGCCAGCTTGAGCGCGGTGAGCCCGGCCGCCGCCTGCGCGGGCGGCAAGGCCGTCGTGAACAGATAGGGCCGCGCGGTATCGGCGAGGTGCTCGATCAGCTCATGGGTGCCGGCCACCACCGCGCCCTGCCCGCCCAGCGCCTTGCCCAGGCTGGCCAGTTGCAGCGGTACCTGATCCACTCCGAGATCGGCGGCGGCCACGCTGCCGCGTCCTTCCGGACCGACCACGCCGATCCCGTGCGCGTCATCGACATACAGCAGTGCGTGCTGGACGCGGGCGACCAGCGCCAGTTGCCGCAGCGGGGCAATGTCGCCGTCCGCGCTGAACACACCTTCGGTGGCGACCATGGCCATGCCGTCGGGCATGCTGCGCAACTGCCGGATCGCGCCCTCCGGGTCGCCATGCGGGTAACGCCGAAGGCGGCAGCCGGCCAGGCGGGCGGCGTCGACGAGGCTGCCGTGGTTGAGCGCGTCCTGGGCGCAGACGTCGTCCTCATCGAGCAGCGACTGCAGCACCGCCAGGTTGGCCAGGTAGCGGCTGCCGAACAACAGCGCGCGCGGCGTCCCCAGCCAGTCGGCGATCTCCTGCTCCAGCCGCTCGTGGGTCTGATGCCGGCCACAGGCCAGGTGGGACCCGGAACCGCCCGCGCCCTGGGCCGCCACGGCGTCCTGCAACGCACCGATCACCGCGTAATGCTGGGACAGACCGAGATAGTCGTCGCTGCAGAAGTTCAGCAGCTCGCGGCCGTCGACGCTGCAGCGGGCGCCGTCACGATGGCTGACCGCGCAGCGGGCGTGGTTGCCCGGCGCGTCGGCGCGCTGCGCCCGGATCGCTTCAATTCGCTCGCCCCAGAAAGCGCGCGCCATGGCTCAGCGCTTCAAACCGGCGACTGATCGCGGCGGATGGGACGTTGCACGCGCGTCGCTGACGCGGTGATCGAAGCGGTCGCTGTGGATGATGTCGGCGTGCACTGTTCCCCCCGGACTCGTGGCCGTAGGGGTCACATTATCGTCCTTTCCGGGCATCGGCATCGCCCGCAGGCCGAGACGGTCGAACAGCGCACGGTCGTGGTCGGCGCCCGGGTTTGCGGTGGTCAGCAGTTTCTCGCCATGGAAGATCGAGTTGGCGCCGGCCAGGAAGCACAGCGCCTGCAACTCATCGCTCATCTGCTCGCGTCCCGCCGACAGTCGCACCATTGACCGGGGCATCAGCAGTCGTGCCACGGCGATGGTGCGGGCGAACTCGAACGGGTCCAGCTCGGCGAGGGCGTCATCGTCTGCCAGCGGCGTACCGGCGACCTTGACCAGCCGGTTGATCGGCACGGAGTCGGGATGGGCGGGCAGGTTGGCCAGCGCCTGCAGCAGCCCGGCGCGCTGCTCCCGCGACTCGCCCATGCCGACGATGCCGCCGCAGCAGGTCTTCAGTCCGGCGTCGCGGACGAGGGCCAGCGTGTCCAGTCGATCCTGGTAGCCGCGGGTCTGGATCACCTCGCCGTAGAACTCCGGCGCGGTGTCCAGATTGTGGTTGTAGTAGTCCAGCCCGGCATCCCTGAGCGACTCCGCCTGGCGGCCGCTGAGCATGCCCAGCGTCGCGCAGGTCTCCAGCCCCAGCGCCTTTACGCCACGGATCATCTCGGCGACCCTGGGAATGTCGCGGTCGGCCGGCGAACGCCACGCCGCACCCATGCAGAAGCGCGAGGCGCCGGCATCACGCGCGGCGCGCGCACGCTCCAGCACTGCGTCGGTGGACATCAGCTTCTGCGCGTCCACGCCGGTGTGGTAGCGCTGGGCCTGCGGGCAATAGGCGCAATCCTCGGGGCAACCGCCGGTCTTCACCGACAACAGGGTGCTGACCTGGACCTCGGCCGGATTGAAATGCGCACGATGGACGCTCGCCGCGCGGAACAGCAGCTCGGTGAACGGGAGCTCAAACAGCGCAAGCACTTCGCTGCGCGTCCAGTCATGGCGGCATCCATCGGGCGCACCGGCGGAAACGCTGGCTTCACTGACACGGGACATGGCGGTTTTCCGGCTGACGGCGCGATGAGGGGCCGGGCAGTCTGGAAAGCAAGGCTCGGGACTGTCAACACATGGCGATCAACAACGATGGGGCGAAACGGGATTGGCGTGCTGGCCCGGTGGGGAGGCCGGCTTGCGAGCGCGCTGTGGCCGGGGAACTGCCTGGCCTGCGGCGCGGACGGCCAAGGCGGGCGCGATCTGTGCCCGCTGTGCGAGGCGGCAATCCCCTGGCACCCGCGTGCCTGCCTGCGATGTGCGCTTCCGCTGGCCGGTGAGAACGCCAACACGACCAACCCACACGACACCGGGTCGGCGACGTGCGCGAGCTGCCGGGCCGAACCCCCACCGCTGGTCGAGGTGCGCGCCGCGTGCACCTATGGCGCGCCGCTGGACCGACTCGCGCCGCGCTTCAAGTTCCACGGCGACCTGGCCGCCGGGCGCGTGCTGAGCGCGCTGATGATCCAGGCGTTCGCCGCGCTGCCACGACCCGATGCGATCGTGCCGGTGCCCCTGCACCGCTCCCGCCTGCGCCAGCGGGGCTATGACCAGGCGCTGGAGCTGGCCCGTCCGCTGGCAAGCGCGTTGGGCGTACCGCTGTTTGACGGCGCGCTGTTGCGCGCGATTGCCACGAGTCCGCAATCACGGCTGGATGCGGCCGATCGGCGCTACAACGTGGAGGATGCGTTCGAGGTCCCGCCGCGCGTGGACCTTCCGGCCCACGTGGTGCTGGTCGACGACGTCATGACTACCGGAGCCACGCTTCATTCCGCGGCGCAGTGCCTGTACCGGGCCGGCGCGGTACGGGTGGATGCCTGGGTCGCCGCACGGGTTCCGTGATATTTGACAGGCGTCGCCGCGCGCGCCTAGATGGGGCATCTTCTACCGGGAAACCGTCATGGTGATTGGCCGCAGCTGGTGGGTACTGGTGTTGTTTGGCGTGATCGCCGTGGGGTTCGGAATCATCTCGCTGGTCTCACCGGCCGCCACCGCGGTGGCGATGGTCTGGGCGTTCGGCGTGATGGCCATCGCCGAGGGGGTGATCAGTCTGTTTGCACTGATTTCCGGAAACTCGCGGATCTCACGTGGCTGGCTCGCCCTGTATGCGCTCAGCTCGCTTGCCTTCGGTGTGCTCGCGGTGCTCAACCCGCTGCAGATGGCGAGCGTCCTGCTGTTGCTGCTGGCCGCCTGGCTGCTGGTCGCGGGCGTGTTCCGCATCGCCCTGGCGATCCGGATCCGCAAGCACATCCGCGGTGAGTGGCTGATCGCGCTGAGCGGCCTGCTGGCGATCGCACTGGCGGTCCTTTTCGTGGCCTACCCGCTGGCCGGACTTGCCACGATCGCGATCTGGATCGGTCTGGGAGCGTTGCTGTACGGCGCGTTGCAGATCTGGGTCGGATTGAAACTGCGCAGGTTCGCCACCCGGCTCTAGCCTGGCAATCTTCCCGGGACAATCGGTCGTGGGGATCTGGCCGTCAGGGTCTGGCCGTCAGGTTCTGGCCGTGAGGATCCGCCCGCGACGATCGGGCGGGGGACTCAGGCGCGCTGCATCCACAGGTCCAGCGCGATCCCGCCAAACACCGCCATCCCCACCCAGTGGTTGTGCACGAACGCGCGGAACAGCGGTCCGCGCTCGCGGGTGCGGCTGATCCAGAACTCCCACGCCACCAGCGCGACGGCGACGGCCAGCCCGGCCAGGTACCAGGCGCCCAGCCCAGCACGCTGGCCCACCAGCAGCAGGGCGGCGAAGAACAGCGCGTAGATCACACCCTGGATGACCAGATCCAGATCGCCGAACAGGACCGCGGTGGATTTGGCGCCCAGTTTGATGTCGTCCTCGCGGTCGACCATCGCGTACCAGGTGTCGTAGCCCGTGGACCACAGGATGTTGGCCACGTACAGCAGCCATGCCAGTGGCGGGACCTCGCCGGTGACTGCGGCAAACGCCATCGGGATCGCCCAGCCGAATGACATGCCCAGGTAGACCTGCGGCAGGTGCGTGTAGCGCTTCAGATAGGGATAGCTGGCCGCCAGCACCAGGCCGACCAGGCTGAGCCAGACGGTCAGCGTGTTCATCGTCAGCACGAGCGCGAACGCGGCCAGCATCAGCACGGCGAACAGTGCCAGAGCCTCGCGTCCGCGGACCGCGCCGGTCGCCAGCGGCCGCTCCCGGGTGCGCTCGACATGCGGGTCCAGCCAGCGGTCGGCGTAGTCGTTGATCACGCAGCCGGCCGAACGCGTCAGCCACACCCCGGCGGTGAACACGAACCACGTCCACAGCGGCGGCACGCCCCCGGCCGCCAGCCACAGCCCCCACCAGGTCGGCCAGAGCAGCAGCAGCCAGCCGATCGGGCGGTCGTTGCGGGTCAGCTGCCAGTACAGGCGCAGGCGGGTCTTCCATGCAGGCACCTGGGCCGGCTCGAAACGCTCGTAGTTCATCGTGCAATTATGGGCGATGACGCGCGGCCGGGTTTGGGGCTAGAATGCGCTCCCCCGTGCGGTCTTCGCATGCGGCCCAAGATGCGCCTGTAGCTCAGCTGGATAGAGTAGTGGCTTCCGAAGCCATTGGTCGGGGGTTCGAATCCCTCCAGGCGCACCAATTTGAAGTCCGGGGCCGTCCCGAGAAGTCCAAAAAGCCCAGCCAGAACTGGGTTTTTTGTTGTCTGGCGTCGAAAGATGTCCAATAACGTCCGTTGCAATCCACGCTGGATGGGGGCATACATGGGGGCATCCTGCTCCGCCTAGATCGAGATGCCCCCAATGGCACTGAGTGACGCCGCTATTCGTAACGCCAAGCCTGGCGACAAGGCTGTGCGCCTGTTTGATGGAGGAGGCCTGTACCTCGAGGTCTCGCCGGTTGGCGGCAAGCTGTGGCGGTGGAAGTACCGGTTTGATGGAAAGGAAAAGCGGCTCGCATTGGGCACTTACCCCGATGTCAGCCTCAGTCAGGCTCGAGCGCGCCACGGTGACGCACGCAAGGTCCTGGCGGCCGGCGTTGATCCGAGTGAGCATCGAAAAGCGGTGAAGCTTGCAAGAGCAGAAAAGGCTGAGAACAGCTTTGGTGCAGTCGCGCTGGAGATGTTGGCGATGAGGGCCAAGAAGAACGCGAAATCTACGATCGTTCGCAATCTTCGTATTGTCGAGAAGGACTTGAATCCCTACATCGGCAGCAAGCCGATCGCTGAAATCACCGCACCACTCCTGCTATCGGTGCTGCGCAAGATCGAGAAACGCGGCGCCGTTGAGACCGCCCACCGCGCGCGGGGCATCGCAGGGATGGTCTTTCGCTATGCCATCGCCACCGGCCGAGCCGAGCGCAATCCCGCCACCGATCTGATCGGAGCGCTTGAGCCTCCCCAGACCACCCACTTTGCCAGTCTGACGGAGCCGTCGGAGGTCGCTCCCTTGCTGCGTGCGCTGTGGGGTTACGAAGGCTCTCCGACCGTAATGGCCGCATTGAAGCTTGCGCCGCTCCTGTTTGCTCGCCCCGGGGAGTTGCGCGCCGCGCGATGGGAGGATATCGATCTGGATCTCGCGCAATGGCGCTACATTGCCTCCAAGACAGGAACCGCACACATCGTTCCGCTTTCCACTCAGGCGCTCGACGCGCTCAAGGAGATTCAGCCGCTGACCGGTCGCGGCGAATACGTCTTTCCAAGCCTGCATGGCAAGGGTCGACCAATGAGCGAAAACACGGTCAACGCGGCAATGCGACGTATGGGATTCGACTCCAACACCATGACGGGACACGGGTTTCGCGCGATGGCGCGCACCATCCTGGACGAAGTACTGGGCTTCCGTCCCGACTACATTGAGCATCAACTCGCTCATGCCGTCCGCGATCCGAACGGGCGCGCCTATAACCGCACTGCTCACTTGGTAGAGCGCACAGCGATGATGCAAGCGTGGGGTGACTACCTGGATCAGCTACGGAAAGGTGGCGCTGCAACCGAGCTGCGCAACGTCGCATAGCCCTGCTCGCCTACTTACGTCCTGCCTTCCGCCCGCCGACAAGCGATGCTTTCTCTTCCATCGACAGGGCGACTCCGCATATCAACCGTACAAGGTGCAGCGCCTCATCTTCATTGAAGTTGTAAGCGCATAGCTTCTCAGCAAGCACCGTGCGCGAAGTCAATGGATCCCCCTCAAGAATTTCCGTCCACTCGCACAGTGCTGCCAGCAACACCCTCATCCCGTCGCTCAGAAACGGCGCGTCGAAGCGCTCAACCGACTCCATTTTTATATTAATTTCGCCTACTTTGAATGGAAGAGCACCTCCCTTGCGGCCTCGAGCTCGGTCCCACTTCAAGCCCAGGAGCTTCACTGCCAGCTTGAGACGCTTCTCGTTGAACGCATCTGGGCACTTGCTGTTCAACCACGCACCGACTTTATCTGGGGCGATTTTCTGACTGTTAAGCCCATACGCGGCCTGGTACATCCAATATATCGTAGTAGCGCTGTTACGAGGCTCGAATGGGTAAGCGATCAGTTCGCCGGCGGAACGCTCACCAGCTGCAATCGCCGCCAGGTCCGCCTCGTCAAGCCACAGACTTTCCTCTCCGACCTGAATATCTGGTGCCAATTCGCGGTACCTGGGTCGCCCGGTACCCCGGGGCCCGCTTGCTCTGATGTGCTCGATATAAGATCTATTCACCAGATAGCAGCGTTCGAACTGGACATGCCGTAAGTAAGGCAGCCGCCCACCTGTACCCGCCTCGACTGCAAGCCCCCCCGCGTTGAATTCTATGCGAATGCTCACAAGCGAGGAGGAGATGTCGTCAAACATCGTGTCATCGATTCTGAGGTAGGCAAGCGATTCGTCGAAACGTGTTACCGAGAGCGGATACACCTCCCTAGCTACCTCAGGCCACTCGGCCTCGAGCAGCGCGTCTTCCCGGATGTGACTCGCCGGTTTCCGCATCGGTAAATGCGCCGTCGTATGCACGAACGCAATCCAGTCCGGACTTGGAATTCGGTAGTAGACCGGCACGCGGGTTCGCCGTAGGAAGGCCAAGGGATCGGCACCGACCGACGGCGTCTCTGCCCACGCGACGTCCGAGAAGCGCTTCAGTTTTCGTATCACCACGGCCCCAGGCTCCGGCTCGGGCCGGGCGTACTTCCGGGCCGGGCGCGGCTGGGACGGCAGTTCGCAAGACTCGACGTCGGGGCGATCTCCGTACTTTTCATGCCAACTGTTCACTGACAACCTCCCGCCTGTGAGTGCCGCGAGTCTAGCGTGGCGCGCAGCGCACAACCCGACTTCCGCCGCGCGCCATCACACCATCTGAGCGTCGTGGCGCCGCCGTCGAATTAACCCCATAGGCAAGCCAGGCACACTACGAGCTACGGTCTCAACACGGGCATGGGCCAGACCTCTCACGTCGCTTACCGATGTAACGGCGCGGCCGAGTCACAGCGCCGACGTCTTCACAGGCGCTCTGCCTCGTCGGTGACACAGCTCACCGGCCCGTCCAGCGGCCGGTGAACCCATCGCGCCTTCGAGTTTTCGCTTCACAGCAACGCCGTGTGCAGCAGTGCGTCGGACAATACCGGCATGGGACCACCCGCCGCGGGTGCGAGCCCCACCCGCCGGACGCCAGTTGGCGCCGCACGGCCCTGGAAAGTTCGAACTTGCCGCTGGCACCTTCGCGACTCCCGGCTCGCAAGGCCACGCTGACCCTGCCATGACAAATGACGTAACCAGGGAGATCGCGGTGCGCAGCATTCAATCGTTCTATCGGATCAATACAGTGGTTTATCTCACCGGACTAAGCCGGTCGACGATCTACAACTATCTCAATCCCAACAGTCCGTTCTATCAAGCGTCTTTCCCGAAGCGTCGGAAGATCGGCCTGCGAGCCGTTGGCTGGAATTCTGGCGAAGTGATTCAGTGGATCGCGTCCCGCGATCTCGCCGCCTAACGCGGAAACGCATGACGTTAATCAGACGAAACCCTATTTTCTAGAAACACGGCCAGCCTGAGCGAACGAGTGCACGAAACAAGCTCCACCCCACAAACCCGTCCTTTTCGACTTCCGACTATATATCTAATAGCGCTTATATAGCTGTAGCTGTAGCTGTACCTGTACCTGTACCTGTAGCGGCAAATACATTCGCATAAGCGAGCGAAGAATGGAGAGTATTATGCATTCACCAATCGACCCCCAAGTGGAGCAAGCAACATCTCAGCCCGAAGCAATGGAGGCACCTTGCCCAGCAGGGCAGGGCGCCGTGACCCAGAAGGCAGACAGGCGTCGCAAATACTGCTCTGACCTGATTATGCGGGAGCGCCAGCACCAGACTTTTAGCGAATGCATCCTTTTGGAACGCACTCCGGAGGGCCCTGTATTGTCCGAGCACAGCCCTGATCGGAGGTTGAAGCACCTTATCGACAAGCTAGAGCAGCTGTACGAGGCGATCCGCAGCAGCGACAAGTCGCCTTGCATGAAGCGCGCAGGTCGTCTGCCTTATATCGGCTGGCGCGGCGACGTCTACCGGCTGACCGTGCTGGGGCTTCGCACGCATGAGTGCTGTGTCAGTTTCTTGGAACTGGAAGACGAAAGGGACAGGTGGGTGCAGGAGAACGGTGCTGAACTGTTCAGTCCCAGGGTAACGCTGATGTACCAAGCGATGAAGCGTTGGGCAAAACCCGTCGGTTACCTTCTGGATCCCAGCATATCGATTCCGACCGGCTCGCCGGATGCGGAAGCGGCGATTTCGTTGCAACGTATGGTCAAGGTGATTCGTCGAATCGACAGGTCGTGGATCTTCCGCAACAAGCTTGCGACGTATGAACGTAAAGCGAATGACAATTTCCGCAGTGCCGCGGACTTTGTGACGGGACTCTTCAGCACACACTCCCGAATTTTGGTGTTGCGGATTGATTGCTATCTGGTCAAGGGCGCCAAGCGCTGGGCTGTGAACGGCGAGTCGGAACGCGTCGTACGGAAATTCGCAAGGGCCTTGCGCGAAAACAAAATCGTCCCAGGCTACTTGGGGATGATATGCAAGCGTGAGCACGGGATCAGTCGGGGCATGCATTGGCACTGGATGATTTTTCTGGACGGACACAAGCATCGCGCCGCGTATCACCTGACGCGGGCGCTCGGTGAAAAATGGTCGGAACTGACCGAGGGACAAGGGACATACTTCAATTGCTACGTGCGACGGCACGAGTACAAATTCAACGGTCTCGGGCTTGTGAAAATCAGTGACGAGGGGAAGCTCCGCGGCATCCGGGCTGCCATTGACTATTTGACGAAGCGGAACTGCGTATTGAAGACGAACGACGGCAAACAGCAAGATTTCCGACGTAGCAAACCACGAAAAACCGCAAGAGCGAATCGAGGTGCGCCACGCCAGGCCTCCGACAGTTTGGCATTGGTCCGGCGGATGTTGGGGGGCGGTCGCAGCCCGCACCCACCGGGGTTTGTTGACTAGCCGGAGTGCCCGGACATGCGGAGCATGCGGAGACCGAGGAGCGATCCAGATCCTTTGTTTGCCCGTCAGGCCAGCGCAGAGGCGACGGAGCTCTCTTGTACCGCCACTGAGTCAGTCAGGATGTCCAACTCAGGAAGGGCGGCGACGATCTTCTGGGTCTCAACACTCACGGTCACCACCCGCTGGAACAGCTCCAGCGGGTAGCGCGGATTTCCCATGGTCTCGGTAGCCCAGTCGTTGGCGTCGTTGACGATGCCGCTGGTTTTGTCCACGCGCACGGCTTGGCGTTCCATCACCCAGTCCAAGGCGGCCTTGCCGTTGACGACATAGTCCCAGGCGGCGTCGGGGATGCCGGTGAGGGTGATCTTGGCGTTGTAGATCACGGTGCTGCGGTCGTTGATGTTCTTGCCGCTGTCGGGGTCTTTCTTCTTGGCGAACTTCATCTTCTCGACGCGGTAGTCGGCGTCGGTCAGCTTGCCCTTGGTTTCGATGGTGAGTGGGTATTTGTCGACCGTTTCGTAGTTCAGGTGCAGCGCGGCCAGGTCGCGGCCGGCGCGGCTGAAGGCCCAGAAGTCGACAGCGGTCTTCACTCGCGGGATGCGCGGCAGTTCCTTGCTGAGGTTGTCGGCGTAGCGTTCGCGGTAGTCGGGTGAATGCAGGATTCCGTAGACGTAATAGAACAGGTCTTCCTTGCTGATTACCTCGCCAGGATAGGCGGACTGGAAGTGTGTGAGGCCGGCGTTGGTGATGGCATGGCGGCGACGTAAACCGTCACTTGTAGTTTCGGCGAACAGCCCGCCGTCTGACTCCAGTGCCGCTTCGTCGTAGAGGTAGAGCGGGAAGCATTGCGAGCCCTCGATATCCACCAAATGAAGGCTGGGCACAGACTCGGCGATCAGCGCACTGAAGGGCACCTTCTCACCAGCCGCAGAAACCCCAATCACCAGATTCACCGCCTGCGCATCCGGGAAGATGCGCGGCATCTGGTACACCCTCTCGTTGAAACGGCGGTTGAAGTACAGCCATTGCTTTGTGAAGGGGCGATACAGGCTGGGTGTCATGGATTCATCCTCAAATTCATGACGGTGGCCTCGGGCTAAATCCTGTTTGATGTTGACTGTCCAGCTGATCCGTTCCGGGGTAGCGTCGATGAAGCCACCCACCAGGCCGGCACGCCCCTTGGTGTCCAAGCCGGGATGGGCGGCATTGAAACGCGTCACTTCGGCGTTGTAGAAGCCGATCATGCGCGTCATGTTGTCCGCTACAGCCGAGCGGCTGGCGTTGTAGGCCCAAGCGTCGCGCTGGGTTTTCACCCCATTGGAGTAGTTGTCGAACAGCGCCGCGACATTCCGGTCACCCTTGTTGCCAAGCCCCATGAACTCACCGAAGCTGTCATCGCGCTGGCTCAGCCAATCGCCATGCGCATCCGGGGTAATGGCTTGCCAGTTGTCAATGCCGGCAACGCTGGCGTAGGCGGCAATCTTCTCGAGCTTGTCCTCGCGGCTGAGGTAGTCGCCGATATCGTGAAAGTGGATCTTCCCGTGCAGCTTTGCATCGGGGTTCTTGACCAGCAACGAGATGGCGATAGCGGCCGAACTGCCCATGCCGAAGATCTGGCCACCTTCCCTTTTTGCTCGTTCACCAGATGTTTTCTGGCCCCTAAGGCCGCGGAGGTGGAAAACATGCAGAGTTGAGAACTCCTCGGATAGGCATTTGCGTAGACCGTCGCTTGTTCTCGCTTCTACAAAGCCAGCATTCGTTACAAAGCCCAGGATGCCTGCATTGCCGATGCGATCACTAGCCCAGCGGATCGAGCGAATGTAACTGTCGTAGAGCGAATTCTTGTTCGTCGCCGTCGAGCGAGCACCGTAAGTGTCCCGGATGCGAGCATCGAGTGCGGGATAAGGCACGTTGGCATTATTGGCGTTGGCGTCGCCCTGCCCCACCGAGTACGGGGGATTGCCCACGATCACCCGGATATCCAACTGCTTCTGCCGCTTGCGCCGCTTGCTGTTGTCCACCAGCAGCGCGTCCACCAGGTCGTCCTTCTCGTACATCTGGAAGGTGTCGGTGAGGCAGATGCCCTCGAACGGCACGTAATCGCCGCCGGCGAGGCCGTGGTAGGTCGCCTCGATATTGATCGCGGCGATGTAATAGGCCAGCAGCACCAACTCGTTGGCGTGGATCTCGTGCTGGTACTTGTGCGCCAGTTCTTCGGGCTTGATCAGGCCCGACTGCAGCAGCCGGGTAATGAAGGTGCCAGTACCAGTGAATGGGTCAAGGATGTGCACGCCCCGGCTGCCGAGGGTCTGGCCGAACTCCTGCTGCAGCAGGTGGTTGACGCTGTGCAGGATGAAGTCGACTACCTCCACCGGGGTGTACACGATGCCCAGGCGCTCGGTCATCCTGGGGAAGGCGTTGCGGAAGAACTTGTCGTACAGCTCGACGATGATCTTCTGCTTGCCGGTGGCGCTGTCGATGCCTTCGGCGCGCAGCTTCACGCTGTCGTAGAACTCCTGCAGCGTGGCGGTTTCCTTGTCCAGGTGCTGCTCGTGCAACACGTCCAACACGCGCTGCATGGCGCGGGACATGGGGTTGTGCTTGGCAAAGCTGTAATCGGCGAATAGCGCCTCGAACACCGGCTTGGTGATCAGGTGTTGGGCCAGCATCTCGATGATCTCGCCATCGCTGACCTTGTCGTTGAGGTCGTCGCGCAGCTCGGCGGCGAACGCATCAAACGCTGTCCGAGCAGCAATTTGGGTGTCGTCCTCCAGCAGCGCCTTGATGCGGTCAATGTGGGTATTGGCGATGCGGGCGATGTCGTCAGCCCAGTCTTCCCAGTGATGACGATTGCCACACTTGTCGACCACCTTGGCGTAGAGCGCACGCTCGATCTCGCCAATCTCGAACTCCAATTGCGCCTGATCCGGCTCGGGGCCATAGATTTCGGACGCGTCACCTATCCCGTACTTGCCCTTTCCTTTGACTGACTTGCTGACGCCAAGCGCGCTGGTCTTGCGCTGGATAGTGTCGGTGATCGCAATGACCTCCATCTTGCCGCGGTCTGGACCCACCAGATCAAGCTTGTTGACCATCGCGTCGAAGCGATCATCGTGGGATCGGAGTGCCTGCAGCACCTGCCAGACCACCGCGTAGGTCTTGTTGTCGTTGAGCGCCTCGTGTGGCTCAACCCCGGCGGGGATGACCACCGGCAACACGACATACCCGCGATGCTTGCCCGGGGCGTTTCGCATGACGCGTCCGACCGACTGCACGACATCCACTTGCGAGTTGCGGGGCGTGAGGAACAACACGGCATCCAACGCCGGCACGTCCACGCCTTCGGACAGGCAGCGCACATTGCTGAGGATGCGGCAGGTGCTCGCGGGCGCCTCGGCCTTGAGCCAATCCAGCTTGGCCTCCTTCTCGCTGGCGTTCATGCCGCCGTCGACGTGCTTGGCCTCGCAGATGAGGCGAGCCGCCTCTTCGATATCTTCGGCGTCCTGATAGGCCTCCACGACCTGCTGGAACATGCCGGAGATTTCCTTGGAGCTGACCTTGTGGGTCTTGCCTCCCGTCTTCGGCTCGATGACCTGGCAGAACGCGACCGCGCGCTTCATGGGCTCAGGGGTGGCAGAACCGCCTTCCTCGATCCCCAGCTTGGCCAGCGCCTTCCAGCAACCGACGATCTTGGCCGCATCGTCCACGCGGAGCTGGTTGTTTTCGTCCGCGAGCAGCTTCTGCAGGCGGCGATTGACGTGCGTTTCCTCAACCGCCAGCACGATCACCTTGTAGTCGACCAGCAAGCCCCGTTTGACGGCCTCCGAGAAGGTGATGACGAACAACTGCTTGCCGTACCAATCCTCGTTGTCCATCGAGTACAGCGTGGCGCTGTCGCGCTCGGCCACCGCCTTGGCGGCATCACCGTAGATCCTTGGCGTAGCGGTCATGTACAGACGCTTGGCGGCGCGGATGTAGTCGGCGTCATGCACGCGCACGAACGCGCTCTCGTCGTCACCGTCGTAAACGGCACCCGTCGTGCGGTGGGCCTCGTCGCAGACGATCAGATCAAAATCGGGCAGCCCATGGTCGCGCTGGGCTTGATGGATCACGTCGATGGAATGGTAGGTACTGAAGACCACGGTCATGTGGCCGCCGTCCTGACGCAGTGCTGCGCTTTGCGCGAGCTTCTTTGCGTCCGTCGTAGCCGGGTAGCGGAGCTCATGGGCAAAGGTCTCGACCGCGTCGTCCTCCTTGCGCTTGCGCTTCTTGCCGACGTCGCTGTCGGAACATACCGCAAAGCTGTGTAGGGGAATCGCGCTTTCCTGGGTCCACTCGGTCAGTGTCTGCGACATCAACGACAGGCTGGGGACGAGGAACAGCACGCGTTTACCGGCCCCGGCCAAGGCTTCGGCAATTTTGAGGCTGGTAAACGTCTTGCCCGTGCCGCAGGCCATGATCATCTTGCCGCGGTCCGCGGTGCTCAGGCCGGCAGTGATGGCCTTGAGAGCGGATTGCTGGTGCGGACGCAGCACTTTCTTCGGCTTCAACACCGGCGCGGCGTGGGACCTGTACTGCGACCAGTCGATCTGACTGTCTTCAAGGTCGTGCAGGTCAATCTTGCTTACAGGCGGTTGCTGGTCGACCAGTGCGTTTTCCGCGTGCTCGGACCAATGATTCGTGGTGCTGACGATGATCCGGTGGACAAACGGCTTACGGCCGGAAGCGGTGAAGAAGCTGTCGATGTCTTTCTTCTGGAGCTTGTAGTCGGCGTCGTAGAACTTGCACTGGATGGCGTGGATCTCGCCGGTCCCGGCCGCTTCGGCCACCAGGTCGATCCCGTCATCCTTGGCGCTGAAACCGTGAGCGGGTGCCCACTCGCCCCACGTCCACACCTTGCTGTAGAGGTCACGGTAGGTGGCTTCGTTGCGCAAGTAGGCAACGATCAACTCCTCGAAGTACGTGCCTTTTTCGCGCTCCGAAACAGCGGCGTGGCGGTAGGTATCGAGTAGTTTGCTGAGTGCGCTCATTGGCAGGTTCCGTCGTGCTGCAGCCCTGGCGGAGGGCTTCCCCGTTGAGGATTCTCGCTGATTACTCCCGCTCTCGCTGGGGCGACGCGCGCCAGGTGTTGCCCCCCACGACATATGTCCTTGGTGGCAACCGCGTGGCCCTCGTCAAGTGCGGCGACCGTTCGGGTAGACTGTCGCCGTCACTGGGGAGTAGCCGCTCTTCGCAAGAAGAGGCTTGCGTCAACATGCTTGGCCCGTAGGCCATGGTGCAAGCGATCCCGTATTTGGCAAGACCATTGACCACAGCGCCTCCGAATGGCCGGGGATGCGCTGTGGTCATGCGTCGGTACCGGCCCGAGCATTCAGTTGATGGAATCATTTCTTGTGTCGTCGGGCGTGGTCGCTCTCGCCGAGATCGGTGACAAGACCCAACTTCTCGCCTTCATCCTTGCCGCACGCTTCAGGCAGCCTATGCCCATCATTCTTGGGATTCTGGTTGCCACCATCCTCAATCACGCCTTGGCAGCCGCGGCTGGCGTCTGGCTGATCGGCGTTATTGACCCCAATGTGCTTCGCTGGCTGCTTGGCATCACCTTCCTGGGGATGATGGTGTGGGCGCTGATCCCGGATCGACTGGATGATGCAGAAGCCTTGCCGGCAACGGGCCGAAGCGTCTTCGTCGTTACGCTGATTGCGTTCTTTCTTGCCGAGATGGGCGACAAGACGCAACTGGCGACGATTGCGCTGTCCGCACGCTACGCCGAATTCTGGAGCGTCACCGCCGGCACGACGCTGGGCATGATGGTCGCTAACGTTCCCGCTGTTCTGGTCGGCGAGCGGCTGCTGCGCCGCATACCGATGAGATGGGTGCATGGCACCGTCGCTGCGATTTTCGGAATACTCGGCATCGCGACACTGACGGGCCTCGGCTCGCAGTTCGGACTGTGAGCCGTTGGTGCAACGTCAGGCCGGGAGCCGCTCCATGAGCAAACGTGCCAGAAGGGCGCCAAACCGATGGAACTGATAAAAACGCTCGGACTGTTCGTCGTTACTGCCTTGGCGGAAATCATCGGCTGCTATTTGCCGTACCTGTGGCTCAAGCAGGGACGCTCCGCTTGGCTTCTTGTTCCCGCCGCTCTTTTCTTGGCCGCCTTCGCATGGCTGCTTACCCTGCATCCTCAAGCGACAGGACGCGTGTATGCCGCGTACGGTGGCATCTACATCAGCGTAGCGTTGATGTGGCTGTGGGCGGTGGATTCGGTGAAGCCCACCTCTACCGATTGGATCGGGGTCAGCTTTTGCATTGTCGGCATGGCGATCATCATGTTCGGCGCGAGGCCCTCGTGATCGGCCCGGTTTTGAAGCGGTTGCTCTGGACCGGCCCGAACCCCGGCGAGACCTAGCCAAAAAAAGATGCTGATGGGCGGGGAGAGGAGCCTCACGGCTCCCCTTCCCGGGTTATCAGCCCACCGCCACGCCGCCCAATCGTTCCACCTTCTGCTCCAAGCGACTGTGCAGATTGCTGGTAGTGGCGTGTGGCGTTTCCGCCTGCTGCATTTGATCCATCTCAGGGTAGAACTCCTCTGCGACGCTGGGCGAGTCCTCTGCCAGCTCCTCAAAGCCACCCGCGGCAAAGCCCTTGCGAGCCGCCTCGTCCAAGGCCACCTGGATAAAGCCTGCTTCCCGTCGTGATTCATCCAAGCGCCCGGCGTGGGTGATCGCCTCCTCCAAGGTCATGCCAGCTCGCACCACGAGATCGACGTAGTAGATCGCTGTGCGAAAGCTCATCGCCGTCGACTTCCCGCGCAGCTTGAGCGTCAGTGGCATACAGGCCAGCAGCCCGCCTGATACCGCGTTGAAGTAGTTCAGTCGGGCCGTCAGTGTCCGGATCGTGTTGTAGGACGTGGTCCGCAACACGAACGTGCCCATTGCATCCTCGTCGCCGATCACGACATTGAGCCGCGCATACGGTTTGCAGTCGCCCATCGCGAACGAGCAGGCGTCGGGTGACGGACACGGCAGGCTCTCGATCCCGTCACTGCCGGCCCTTCGGCAAGTCTCGCCGTTTCCTACGCACAGCGGTCGTCCGGTCGTGCGATCGAACATCGAGTAGTCCGCACGCAGGTTCAACGCTGGATCGTTGAAAAGCATCCGCACCGGAATGGCGCGCAGTTTCCCGCCCGCGTCCTTGCGCAGCTCCTCATCGAGCGGATGCAGCACCCAGCCCTCCCGGTTCTGTACTTGGCTGGTGAGGGTGAACTGGTCATCCTTCTCGGGCAGCCGCTTGCCATTGCGCTCCACCATCCGCCCGATCGACACCCGGCCTACGACCGGCGGCGTAATCGCCAATCCCTTCAACATGGTCTTCTCCTGTCTTTTTGTTGGTTAGTCACGACGCGATGAGGAAGCGGCGTGAGCCTGGTCTGGTGACCGTGTACTGCGCGACGAGCTCGGGGTGGTCCTCGGCAAGCCGCTTGCGATCAATGCTGGCGCTGTCTTTGGACCTTCTAAAGCTCGCTTCACCCGTCTGAAATATGGCCCGGGACGCATCTCCCATCGCCTCCTGCAACGATTGCTTGAGGCACTCGGCACGACCTTCCTTTTCATCGATCTCGGAGCGAAGGTTCACCAACTCCGCGAACGCACGAGACAGCTCCGTGTGGTCCGTGAAGTCACTGGTGGTGCCATTGCCCGGATAAAGATGACGGAGCGCCTTGGCGGCCGACTGGCTGCCGTCTGCCGGTGGCGGCGTGTCTTGGAGTACGTGCTCCCAGAAGTTCGACTCCAGCACGACCAGACGCGAGATGACTTCGTCGTCCCGCTCGATCCGGTGGATCTCCAACTTCTGGCCGCACAGCAAGACCGCTACGTCCGCGACTTGCTTGCCCGTCACCGCCAGTTGGTGCTGAACCTGCAGCTGCACGTATTCCGGCACTCCGTCCCGCCAGAGACGTGCCCCGAACTCCCCCGCCGTCTTGCACTCCAGAATCTGGACATCCGGGCTGCCGACCACCTCGCGGTCAATGTTGGCCAGCATGAAAGAGAACGTCGGGTGCTGGAGGACGGCGTTGAGCCGACGCACCTTGCGCCCGGTGCGCTGGGTGTAGGTCGTCGCCACGTACGGCTCCAACAGGGTTCCCCAGTACATCGGGCCATCGTCTGGATCGGCATCAGCCGCGGGAGCACGTCCCGTCTTCTCCAGCCAAAGCTCCAGCTGGCTCTTGTACGGGCACAGCCCAATGGCTGCAGCCGCGTCCGAGCTCCCAATGCCCTTTCTGCGAACTTCCAACCATTCTTCGCGCGCAAGCGAGCGCGTTTCGACCAGGCGCAACGCTGGTGATCTGCTCATAAAGACTTCTCCAAATAGAAAGCCCGGCGCTCCTTACGGAGCCCGGGCTTGATGAAGGCTTGAAACGCCATGTGACCTATGGCGATGAGTCAACCGTGGCTACTGCAATGACTCTGTTGAGAACCGCTCCTGCGGCACTTGGGTCGCCTCCAGCGAGAAGGTGCTTTCCCAATTCGTACCCAAACGGCTCGGCAACCTCGTAGCACCACACAACAGAGATCACCTCTCGGTGGAGTTCCCACGCCTGATCCAACAGCGCGGCGTGCTCGATACATGCATCCACATACGCGAGCTCGCCCTCGTATGTCCCTAAGCCGTGCGAGGGAAGACGTGACGCCAGAGCTTGCTTGGCGCCAAGTGCCATATATGCGATGTCGAGATGATCGGTAGCCACCGCTCAGGCCACCAACTTCAGCACTTCATCCCAAGCCTTCTGCTTGATCTGCGCACCTGCTCCAAACCAGGCCGCATCCCTACGGTGATCGTCGCTTCGAGCACGGCGATGGTGGTCAACGTACTCCGTCACCCCACTCAGAACGCCCCACGCGGTTCCACGGCTAGAAGCCAGCTCTGCACCCAGTCCTTCGCCCTCGTAAAGCGATTGCACGGACTTCAATGCTTGCTCGTTAACCACCTCCTTGCCGTCCGGCGAGGCGTAGGTCAGCACACGCCTCAACAGGCCTTCGACAGAGTCCGGATCCACCGGACACTCAACCAAGGCCTTCATGCGAGCAACGAAGCCATCCCAAGAGGACACCGCGATGCCCAACTGCCGCTTGACGACGTCAGGATCGAAGTGGCTCCGGTGCGAGACCTTGATGGCACTGCGGGACTCGCCCAACGCAATCGCCAGCGTGTTGTTACAGACCACTCGCACCGACGTGAACTGAGCCGTTGTGGCCAGAGTGCCGTCGCAGGCCGTGGCCAGCAGCAGATAGCCATCGACCTGATCCTCGCCCTTCAACGTTGCGCTGTGACCGGTCTTGGCCAAGGCCCAGAACTTTCGACCTTCGCGCAACACTCCGGCGGTCTCCAGTTCGAACCCACCGGCCTCGGTGAGGTCGCGGTAAAACTCCAGGATCTCGGCGGGCTGGACGACCTTGAAGCGCTTGGACACCACTGCCAGCGGCCGCTTGTTGTCCGAGCGGTACAACACCTTCTGCTCGGGAAAGGCATTGATGGTTCCGATGCCGTGCTGCCCAGTGATGTAGCGAACCTCGGACTCGTCGATGTTCCAGTCCATCCCGGCCCGCTCTTTCCAGACCTCGATAGGCTGGTGTCGCGCGAGCCTCTCACCGAGCCCGTGCCACGGCTGCTGCCCGGCATAGGCCATCGTTTCGACTAAGTGCATGTTTGACTCCATTTTGCAGACGGCATAACGCACAAGGCCCGGGCAAGCCGGGCCTTGTGCATGTTACTGCTGCGGTTGATTGATCAGGTGGACCTTGAGGTGCAGCCAGTGCACTTGGCGATACCAGCCAAGAGCGCGGCGGCTACCATCAGGATGCAACCCAGAACGTCGGACTTCTCTGCAACCATGCTTCAAGCACCCTTCGGGGCGCGTCATTGCGGAGCGCCCTCACGCGAGTCCGGTCAAGTCCGGTCTCACTTGAGTGTTGTAGGTCTGAAATAATTTTGGTTGTGGAAGAGCCTCGAACCGTGGACACGGCGGTGGGGCGCTGCGTCCACGGATAAAGGAGGAGGCAATGAAGCGTGAGCTAGTCGACGTCAGCCTGTGGTTTCACCATTCCGATGGCAGTCGCTTTTATCCGTGGCTCCGACTCTCAAAGCACCACGGATACAGCAGCTTCTGGGTTTCCGAAGGTTCAAACCACATCGCAGATGCGATCTCGGTCGCGACAGTGTCGGAGCTGGTGGAAGAAGTGTTCTCCAAGGGCCGGAGCATTTGGCTTTGCGACGGGGGCTCTCCCGGCAAATGCGGTCTTTACCGGTATGGGGCGCGCGTGATTCGAGGCTGGGGCGGGAGCGAAAAGGTTGCGAGCTTGGCACGCCGGGCCGGAGCTCCCCTGCCGATGCCGTAAGGCCGTCCAAGGTCGCTGAAGCAGTGGGTGCTACGAACGCTTCGTACTCGACTCATACCGGATCAACGGTGGACTTCAGAGTCCTCCATCATCAGGCTTTCTCGGAATTCCCCAGTGACCTCTTCCGGCCAGAAGCGGACATTGATCTAGAGCGACCGCTGCGCTCTGCGACCCAGGCGGACCGGAGTTGGCGCACCTGTGTCGCCACTTGCAGTCACTCAGCCAGACGCTGCCGACGTCGCCAATGCCGTGATTTCCTCGCCGCGGCCTTGCCGTTCCGAGTAACGGTCCGTCAGCGCTTCTACATGCCCGCGGCACAACAACGTGAAGCGCACCAGCTCTTCCATGACATCGACGATGCGATCGTAGTAGGACGACGGGCGCATGCGTCCGGCCTCGTCGAATTCCTTCCACGCCATGGCGATGCTGGACTGGTTGGGGATGGTGAACATGCGCATCCAGCGCCCGAGGATGCGCAGGGTGTTGACCGCATTGAAGGACTGCGAGCCTCCGGATACCTGCATCACAGCCAGCGTGCGCCCTTGGGTCGGGCGCAGGGCGCCCATCGACAGCGGCAGGTGATCCACCTGCGCCTTGATCAGACCGGTGATTTGGCCGTGACGCTCAGGGCTGCACCATACCTGCCCTTCCGACCACAACGAGAGTTGGCGGAGTTCGTGCACGGCCGGATGATCGTCGGCAGCGACTTGGTCAGGAAACGGCAGGTCAGAAGGATCGAAGATGCGCACCTCCGCGCCGAAGAGATGCAGCAGGCGCGCGGCCTCCTCGGTGGCCAGTCGCGAATAAGAGCGTTCGCGTAATGATCCATATAGCAGCAGGATGCGCGGTGCATGGCCCCCGTCTGTCGGCTGCCAGAGCGGCCGGACCAGGTCGGGGCGCTGCAGCGCCGGTAATGTGCCGGCGTCACGCAACTCGCGCAGGCGCGAGAACACCGTTGAGGATTCGAGCAGGCTCATCTGGAAGATTCCCTGGAGGCAGCAGTAATGGAAGGTGCCGTGGCCGCGAAGTAGCGCCGCCCCAGCCAAAGAGCCACGTGCACCAGCCCGATCAGCACCGGCACTTCCACCAAAGGCCCGATGACGGCGGCGAACGCCACTGGCGACGCCAGGCCGAACGTGGCGATCGCCACTGCGATGGCGAGTTCGAAGTTGTTGCTGGCCGCGGTGAAGGCCAGCGCGGTGGTGCGCGGATAGTCGGTGCGGATCAGCCTACCCATCAAGAAACTGATTACGAACATCACCAGGAAGTAGATTGTCAGCGGGATCGCGATGCGCAGCGCATCCAGCGGCAGGCGCACCACGTCGCCTCCCTTCATGACGAACATGGCCATGATGGTGAATAGCAAGGCGAGCAGCGCCAGCGGGCCTATGCGGGGCAGGAACTCGGTTTCGTACCACTGCTCGCCACGCGCCCGGGTCAGCCAGCGCCGCGACAGGTACCCGGCGGCGAATGGGATGCCGAGGTACACCAGCACCGCTTGGGTGATGGTCCAGAAGCCCACGTCAATTACGCTGCCCTCCAAACCGAACAGAGGCGGCAGCACGGTAAGGAACAGCCAGGCGTAGGTGCTGAAGAACAGGATCTGGAAGATCGAGTTGAACGCCACCAGGCCGGCGGCGTACTGGTTGTCGCCGCAGGCCAGCTGGTTCCAGATCAGCACCATGGCGATGCAGCGCGCCAGTCCAATCAGGATCACCCCGGTCATGTACTCGGGCTGGTCGTGCAGGAAAATCACCGCCAGCGCGAACATTAAGACAGGGCCGATCAGCCAGTTCTGCACCAGCGACAGCAGCAGCACGCGCTTGTCGGCGAACACGCGATGCAGCTCGCCATAGCGCACGCGCGCCAGCGGTGGATACATCATCACGATCAGGCCGATGGCGATGGGCAGGTTCGTACCGCCCACGGCCAGCCCCTCGAGCGCCTGTGGCACGCCTTCGACCAGTGAACCCAGCGCGGCGCCACCGGCCATGGCGAAGAAGATCCACAGCGTCAGGTAGCGGTCGAGGAACGAGAGCCGTGTGGGGGATGCGACGGACTGGCTGTTCATGCCGGCTTGCCAGCCGACTTGCCAGCGGCGTGGACCACGACCTCACCATCTTCTTTGGTGAAGGCGCCGCGCTGGGGCTGCGGCAACAACGCCAGCACCTGCTCGGAGGGACGGCACAAAGCCACGCCGAGCGGCGACACGACGATGGGCCGGTTGATCAGCAACGGATGCGTGAGCATGGCATCGAGCAATGCCGTATCCGGTAGCCCAGCATCACCAAGCCCCATCTCGGCGTAGGGCGTGCCCTTCTCGCGCAGCAGGGAACGCACGGTGATGTTCATCCGTTCGATCAGCCACTCCAGCATCGGGCGGCTGGGCGGAGTTTTCAGGTACTCGATGACGTGCGGTTCAATTCCCGCATTGCGGATCATCGCCAGGGTGTTGCGCGAGGTGCCGCAGTCGGGGTTGTGGTAGATCACGATGTCGATCGGCGCGGTGCTCATGGCTTCGCTTCTGCTGCAGGGTGGATTGGCGGATCGGTGAGGGTGGCGACCAGTTCGGCCACGGTGCTGCGCGCGGTGCGGGTGACGCCCACGAGGGTGGCCGAGGCCGGGCCAGTCCAGTCGCCGTAGCCCACTAGCCACAGCATCGGCTGGAGCACGCTACGGGTGCCTTCGACCGCCACCCGACCGTCAGCATCGATGACGTCGAGCGGCGCCAAGTGCTGCAACGCCGGGCGGAATCCGGTGCACCAGATCACCGCATCCACTGGCTCCTCTACCCCGTCTGGCCACACCACGCCGTCTGTGGTGAAGCGCTGGAACGGCCGCACCGATTGCAAAGCGTCGCGATCGCGCGCCTCGCGCACCGGCGCCACCATCACTATGTCGCCCAGGCCGCCGACGGGTTGTTCGATTTCGCGCCCTTCCTGCTGCGCCCTCCAGCGTTCGGTGGCGCGGGCGAACAGGACCCGACCATCCACCTCATCAGGCAGGAACATCGGCGATTCCAACGTCACCCACGTAGCGCGGGCCACCGCCGACACCTCGGCCATGACCTGCGCACCGGAGTTGCCGCCGCCGATCACCAGCACACGCTTGCCGGCGAACGGCGCTGCATTGACGTAGCGGGCCGAATGCAGCTGTTGCCCCGAGTACGCATCGGCGCCATCGAAAGCAGGGACATGGGGGCTGCGCCAGGTGCCGGTCGCGCTGATGACGCTGCGCGCGAAGAACTCACCCCGATTGGTGTGCAGGGTGAATCCCTGTCCATCGGCCTGCACACGATCGACCCGGCACGGCCTCACCACCGGCAGCGCATAGCGACGCTCGTACTCGGTGAGGTAATCGATGACCTCGTCGCGCGTGGGGTAGCCGCTTCGCTGCGGCATCTGCCATCCGGGGATCGAACTCCACTCCGCGGGCGAGAACAGGCGCAGGGAGTCCCAGCCATGACGCCACGCGCCGCCCGGCCCCTCCTCCGCATCGAGCAGGATGAAGCTGAGGCCCGTGCGCCGCAGGAACCAGGCGGTGGCGAGGGCCGCCTGTCCCCCGCCCACCACCACCACGTCGAAACGCCCCTGCCCGGAACCGCCTGGTGCAGCCTTGCCGTCATCTCTAGAACCGTTCAATGCAGCTGCCTCATCGGGTGGCCAGGTCAGGTGCATGGCGTGGCAACGCGATCGAGACCAGCGCGGCCAGGCCGACCATCAGCGCCGATGCCGCCAGACAGGCTGCCAGACCCTGCGCCTGGTAGATCCAGCCCGACAGCAGGGTGCCGACCAGCCGTCCCATCGCATTGGCCATGTAGTAGAAGCCGACGTCCAGCGACACCCCGTCCTCCCGCGCGTAGCTGACGATGAGGTAGCTGTGCAATGACGAATTGATCGCGAACAGCACGCCGAACACTGCCAGGCCCGCGATCAGCACCGGCTGCGCCGATTCGCCGCGCCATAGCAGCACTGCCATCACCGCCGGCACCACGGCCAGAACGGCGGCCCAGGCCAGCGCGGCGCGTCCGTCGGGCAGCCGCGCCGAACCACGTCCAGTGATGCGCGGCGCGAACGCCTGGACCACACCGTAGCCAATGATCCACAGCGCCAGGAACGCACCGACCTGCCAGTGCTCCCAGCCAAGCGAGGTGGCCAGGAATACCGGCAGCGCGACCACGAACCAGACATCGCGTGCGCCAAACAGGAACAGCCGTGCCGCCGAAAGGAGGTTGATCGCGCGGCTCTTGGAGAACAGTTCCCGGAACTTCGGCTTGGCCGTGGCCTTGCCCAGGTCGCGCTTGAGCAGCAGCAGGCTGCATACCCACACCAGCGCCAGCGCCGCAGCCATCGTCAGCACCGCACCTCGAAACGCCAGCGCGGTCAGCAGCACGCCGCCAAGAAAAAAGCCCACACCCTTGAGCGCGTTCTTCGAGCCGGTCAGCGCCGCCACCCAGCGGTACAGCGTGCCCTGGCTGTCGTCGGGCACCAGCAGCTTGACGCTGCTTTTGGCGCTCATCTTGTTGAGATCCTTGGCAATCCCCGACAGCGCCTGGGCGACCATCACCAGCGGCACCGTCAACCACGCCGTTGGCACCGCCAGCATCAGCAGCGCGCCGATCTGCAGGCACAGGCCGATGTTCATGGTGCGGTTCAAGCCGATGCGTGCGCCGAGCCAGCCGCCGACCAGGTTGGTGATGACGCCGAAGATCTCGTAGAACAGGAACAGCATCGCGATCTGCAGCGCGCCGTAGCCGAGCTGGTGGAAGTGCAGCACCACCAACATGCGCAGCGCGCCATCGGTCAGGGTGAAGGCCCAGTAGTTGCCGGTGACCAGCGCGTACTGGCGCATCGCGGGCGCGAGGATCGGCACTTCAGCCGCGCCCTGCGCTGCCGACCTTCAGCACCAGCTCGGCGGTGCGGTTCACGTAGCCCCATTCGTTGTCGTACCAGGCGTAAATCTTGACCTGGGTGCCGTTGATCACCCGCGTGGACAGGGCATCGACGATGCTGGACCGCGGATCGGTCCTGTAGTCGATCGACACCAGCGGCCGTTCTTCGTACCCAAGGATGTTCTTGAGGCTTCCAGCTTCGGATGCTGCCTTGAGCAGCCCGTTTACCTCCTCCACCGTGGTGGCGCGCGCGACCTCGAACACGCAATCCGTCAATGAGGCATTGGTCAGCGGCACACGCACGGCGAGCCCGTCCAGGCGCCCTTTAAGCTCTGGAAAGATTTCCGCAATGGCGGTCGCCGAGCCGGTGGACGTAGGAATCAGACTGCTGCCGCACGAGCGCGCGCGACGCAGGTCCTTGTGCGCGGCATCCACGATCGTCTGTGTATTGGTGAGCGAGTGGATGGTGGTGATGCTGCCGTGGCGGATTCCCAGGCCTTCGTGGATCACCTTTACCACCGGCGCCAAGCAGTTGGTGGTGCACGAGGCGGCGGTAACAATGCGGTGCACGGACGGATCGAACAGGTAATCGTTGACACCGACCACGGTGTCGAGCACACCGGCTTCCTTTACTGGCGCGGTCACTACAACCCGGCTCACGCCCTGATCCAGGTACGGCTGCAGCTGCGCCGTTTTTCGGAACTTTCCCGAGGCCTCGATCACCACGTCGCAGCCGGACCAGTTGGTGTCAGCAATCTCCTTGTGACGAGTCAGGCTGATGCGATGGCCATCGATCAGCAGCGCATCACCATCATGCCGCGCCTCGTGCGTCCAGCGACCATGCACCGAATCGAAGTTGAGCAGGTGCGCCAGCGTGGCGGCGTCGGCGGCAGGATCGTTGATCTGCACGAACTCCAGCGCAGGGTTGTCCCACGCGGCGCGCAGGGTCAGCCTACCCATGCGGCCAAAGCCATTAATACCGGTCTTGATGGTCATCAGAAGCCCTGCAAGTGAGGTTGTGGGAGATGGAGGGGATCGCGTGATGCATGTGTCTTCTGGTGGGCCGCTGCGCTGCTTGCTCCGCGCGTTGGCTGGTCCCGCGCCTACGTCAGCTCTAGGCAGCTGGTTCTCGCCTGCGCGGAGAGGGTGATTTGCTTGATCTGCCCGGCAACACGCGCGGCCTTGCAGGAGCGGCAACTCTGGCGCTCTTGCGGGCCTTGACCGGGGTACCGGTTGGCGCACACATCGAGGCATCGCCACCGCAGCAGTTCTCCGTCAAATAATTGACCAAGCCCCGCATCGCCTGAAAGTCTGCCCGGTAGTTGATGCTGCGGCCACTCTGTTCAGCCTGGATCAACCTGGCATGCGCCAGCGACTTAAGATGGAATGACAAGGTGGAGGCACTCATGTCCAGACGCGCGGCTATATCGCCGGGGCAGGCGCCGGCAGGTCCCAGCTGTACTAGGTGGCGGAACACGGCCAGGCGCGACTTCTGCGCGAGTGCGGCAAGGCAAGCGACGGCGGCTTCTGTTTTCATTCTTCCATGATAATGGAAATATGTGTCAATAACATGTCATGTGAGCACGACGGGCAAATGCAGAGGCTGCCGGCCGCGTTAGGCGGGCAGCGTGGGGTGCGAAGTTTTGTTGGACTATGTCCGCTTCGGGTCGCAAGCCGCCCCTCAAAGAGATGGCCACTTCCGGGCCAGAAGCTGCCACTCGATCCAATTTGTCAGTCGGCGCGAGCAGCCATTGACTTGCACCAAAGTGAAATTGTGTAACCAAACGCCCGACAGGTATGATGCGCGACTATGGTCCGCTTACGCCTCCGCCGCTGGTTGCCGCTCCTGCGAGTTCTCGTGTTGGTGCTGCTTGGGCTGGGGCTGGTACTGCAACCGGTGATGGCGGCGGTCGGGGAGATGCACGAGCTCGCGCACGACCCGTCGGGTATGCACGGCCACGACGTACACGCCGACGATCTGGACGTGGAGTTGGAAGCGTCCGGCGAGCAGGACCAGGGCGGAGCAAAGACCCTGCACGTGTTACTGCATTTCGCGCACTGCTGCGGTGCAACCGCCGCAGTGCTGAACGTGTTTGAGCCGATTCCGGCCATGCCCGCCCCCGAACGGCTGACGATTGCCAAAGCTCCGGTCCCACCGGCAGTGCGTCTGTCTAGCCCATTCAAGCCTCCGATCTTCCTGTGACTTCGCCGTCGGCGTAATGCCGGCACCTGTCACCTCGAATAACTCGGAGCAATCCCCATGCGTTTGCGACTCGCGGCCACTGCCGCGTTGGTCGTCGCGTGTGTCGTGGCCTTTCCCACGCACGCCGCCGAACCATTGACCCTGGACGATGCGTTTCAACGCGTTGCCAATACCCACCCTGATCTGCGTCTGTTCGGCAGTCGCCGCGATGTGCTGGCGGCCGAACTGGAACGCGCCGCCCTGCGTCCGGCGCTGGTCGCTGGCGCCAGCATCGAGAATGCCTTCGGCACCGGCGAGGCGAGCGGCCTGGAGGGCGCCGAACTCTCCCTAACGTTGGCCTCCGTGCTGGAGCGCGGCGGCAAGCTCGATGCGCGCCGGACCCTCGCGCAAAGCCGGATCGATGCCTTGGCCGTGCAACGCGAAAGCACACGGCTGGACCTGCTCGCCGAAGTCGCCCGTCGCTATCTGGCGATCGTCGCCGCGCAGCGGCAAAGCGAGGTCGCCCGATTCGATATCGATCAGCGGCAGCGCATCGTTGGCGAGGCGCGCAAGCGCCTGCAGGCCGGTGCCTCGCCCGAATCGGTGGTGCTGACCGCGCAGGCCGCGCTGGCACGGGGCGAACTCGACCTGGCTCGCGCCCAGCAGCGTGAAGCGTCCGCACGTCAGCATCTGGCGGCATTATGGGGCGAACGCGCGCCAGATTTCGATGTGGCCGGCGGCGATCCGCTGGTGCTCGGCGAGCTGGCCGACTTCGCGGTGCTGGCCGACTGGCTGGAGCGCACGCCGGAGCTCGCGCAGTTCGTCGGCGAAGCGCGCATCCGCGAGGCGCGCGTGCAGCTAGCCCGCAGCGAAGCCACCCCGGATCTGGATTGGCAGGTCGGCGTGCAGCGGTTCCAGGGCCGTGACGACTTCGGCCTGATCGGCAGCGTGTCGATCCCGCTGGGCGCCGGGAGCCGGGCCCAGCCGGGCATCCGCTCCGCGCAGGCGGAACTGGCGGGACTGGAAGTCGAACGCGAGGCCCGCGGCCTGTCGCTGTACTCGACCCTCGCTGAAGCCCACGGGCGTTACCGAGTCGCCCAGGTCGAGGTCGATCGCCTGCAAACCGACGTGCTGCCCGCGCTCGCCAAGGCCGAAACGGCCGCCGCGTATGCCTACCGCGCCGGCGCGGCGACTTACCTGGAATGGGCAACGTTGCAGTCCGAACGCACGGCTGCGCGCAAGCAACAACTGGAGGCGGCGCTGGAAGCCCAGCGCGCCCTGATCGAAATCCAGCGACTCACCGGGCAGCCGTTCATTGCCGGCCCTGGGTCGCCCACCAAAATCCAAGGATCTGCACCATGAAGTCCATTCATTTGATCAGCGCGCTGGCGCTGGCGTTGTCGCTGGCTGCCTGCGGCGGGACGTCCGATGGCGATGATCACGCCAGCGAGTCGGCCGGCGACCATGCCGCGGAGCGGACCGATGCTCACGCCGACGAAGAACCCGGCGAACACGCGGAGGAAGAAGCCGCGACCGGTGAGAACGGCGGTCGCCTGCTCGAACAGGACGGTTACGCGGTCGAACTGGCGATGGCCGAGGACGGCACGCCGCCGAAGTTCCAGGCTTGGCTGTATCAGGACGGTGAAGCGATGCCTGCAACCGCCGGAAAGGTTGAAGTACGATTGACCCGTCTGGGCGGGGAAACTGCGAGCTATACGCTCGTGTCCCAGGAAGACGGCAGCCTTCTGGCGGCAGGCACGGTTGACGAACCACATTCGTTCGACGTCGAGGTGCTGGCCAGCATCGGTAGCAAGAGGCTGCGCTGGGAGTACGAAAGCTACGAAGGCCGGACCGAGATCACCGCCGCCACCGCCCAGCGTTCCGGCATCAAGGTCCAGCCTGTCGGCCCAGGCGTGATCGCCGACGAGCACGAGGTGCAAGGCCTCCTGACGCCGATGCAAGGACGGGTCGCTGAAGTCACCGCACGGTTCCCCGGCCCGATCCGCTCGCTGCGCGCCAACGTCGGCGACCAGGTGCGCGCCGGCCAGACGCTGGCGACCCTCGAAAGCAACATGAGCCTCAGCACCTACAGCGTTGCCGCGCCCATGTCAGGCGTGATCACCGCTCGCAATGCCTCGGTCGGTGGCATGGCCGGCGAAGGCATGGCGTTGTTCGAGATCGCCGACCTGTCGCAGCTGTGGGTCGACCTGCACATCTTCGGCACCGATGCGCAGCACATCCAGCCGGGCGTGCCGGTGTCGGTGACGCGGATGGGCGACGGCGTGACCGTGGAAGCGACGTTGGAGCGGGTGCTGCCAGGCACGGTCACCGCCAGCCAGAGCACCATCGCGCGCGCCACCATCGACAACGCGGATGGCCTGTGGCGGCCAGGATCGGCCGTCAAGGCGCGGATCACGGTCGAACGCCAGCCGGTCGAGTTGATGGTGCCGTTGTCGGCGCTGCAGACGATGGGAGGCGAGGAAGCCGTGTTCGTGCGCGTCGGCGATGTCTATCAGGCGCAACCGGTCGAGGTCGGCAAGCGCGATGCCGAGAGCGTGGAAATCGTTTCCGGCCTGCGCAAGGGCGACGAAGTGGTGGTTGAAGAAAGCTATGTAGTCAAGGCCGACATCGAAAAATCGGGAGCCTCGCATGACCACTGAATCCATGGGCAGGAACGCGCCCGGCCTGCTCGAAAGAATCGTCCGCTTTGCGATCCGGCACCGGTGGCTGATGCTGGTGATGACCTTGGCCCTGATCGGCGTGGGCATCTGGAGCGCCACCCAGTTGCCGGTCGACGCTACCCCCGACATCACCAACGTGCAGGTACAGATCAACACCGATGCGGCGGGCTATTCGCCGCTGGAGTCCGAGCAGCGCGTCACCTATCCGATCGAAACCGCGCTGGCGGGCCTGCCGGGGCTGGATTACACCCGCTCGTTGTCGCGCTACGGGCTGTCGCAGGTCACGGTGGTATTCCAGGACGGCACCGACCTGTATTTCGCCCGCCAGCAGGTGGCCGAACGGCTGCAGCAGATCCGCTCGCAGATTCCGGAGGGGCTGGAACCGCAGATGGGGCCGATCTCGACCGGCTTGGGCGAGATCTTCATGTACACCGTCGACGCCGCCCCCGACGCGCGCAAGCCCGACGGCACGCCGTGGACCGCAACCGACCTGCGCACCCTGCAGGACTGGGTGATCCGCCCGCAGATGCGCAATACGCCCGGCGTCACCGAGGTCAACACGATCGGCGGCTACGAGCGCCAGATCCACATCACCCCGGACCCTTCGAAGCTGGTGGCGCTGGGTTTCACCTTGGAAGACGTGGTCGAGGCGGTGGCGGCGAACAACCAGAACATCGGCGCCGGCTACATCGAGCGCAACGGCCAGCAGTTCCTGGTGCGCACGCCCGGCCAAATCGGCGGCCTGGACGAGATCGGCGACATCGTGCTTGCCAGTCGAAACGGCCTGCCGATCCGCGTACGTGACGTGGCGCAGGTGGGCGAAGGCCCCGAGCTGCGCACCGGTGCGGCCACCCAGGGCGGCGAGGAAGTGGTACTGGGCACAGTCTCGATGCTGGTCGGCGCGAACAGCCGCGAGGTCGCGCAGGCGTCGGTGGCCAAGCTCGAAGAGGCCAATGCCAGCCTGCCCGTCGGGATTTCCGCCACCGCCGTCTACGACCGCACCGCGCTGGTCGACCGCACCATCGCCACCATCTCCAAGAATCTGGTCGAGGGCGCGTTGCTGGTCATCGTGGTGCTGTTCCTGCTGCTCGGCAATTTCCGCGCGGCATTGATCACTGCGGCCGTGATTCCGTTGGCGATGCTGTTCACAGTCATCGGCATGGTCGAAGGCGGCGTCTCGGGCAACCTGATGAGCCTGGGCGCGCTCGACTTCGGACTGATCGTCGATGGCGCGGTGATCATCATCGAGAACTGCCTGCGGCGGTTCGGCGAGAAGCAGCACGAACTCGGCCGCACCATGACCGACGAGGAACGCACTGACCTGACCGCTGCGGCGACCGTCGAGGTAATCCGGCCGAGCCTGTTCGGCTTGTTCATCATCGCCGCGGTGTACCTGCCGATCTTCGCGCTGACCGGGATCGAGGGAAAGATGTTCCACCCGATGGCGATCACCGTGGTGCTGGCGCTGACCGGCGCAATGGTGCTGTCACTAACGTTCGTGCCGGCGTCAGTCGCGATCTTCCTGAGCGGTCGGGTCGACGAGAAGGAGAACCGGGTAATGCTGTGGGCCAAGCGCCGCTACGTGCCGTTGCTGGCGTGGTCGCTGCGGCGGCGCGGACTGGTCATGGGCGGCGCGCTGGCCCTGGTGGTGCTCTCCGGCCTGCTGGCATTGCGGCTGGGCAGCGAGTTCATCCCCAGCTTGGACGAAGGCGATATCGCGATGCATGCGATGCGCATCCCCGGCACCGGCATCGAGCAGGCGGTGAAGATGCAGGTTGCGGTCGAGGAACGCATCATGCAGATTCCCGAGATCGAGCGCGTGTTCAGCAAGATCGGCACCGCCGAGGTCGCCACCGACCCGATGCCGCCGAATGTGGCCGACACCTTCCTGATGGTGAAGCCGCGCGACGACTGGCCTGACCCCCGCAAGCCGAAGGAAACACTGGTGGCCGAGATCGAGGCCGCGGTGGCGGAGCTCGCGGGCAACAACTACGAGTTCACTCAACCGATCGAGATGCGCTTCAACGAGCTGATCTCTGGCGTGCGAGCGGATGTCGCGATCAAGGTCTTCGGCGATGACTTGGACACGCTGGTCGAGGTGGCCGAGCAGATCGAGGCCGTGACCAAACAGGTGAATGGCGCGGCCGACGTCAAGACTGAGCAGGCGACCGGTTTGCCGTTGTTGACCGTGGTGCCGGATCGAGCGGCCCTGGCGCGCTACGGACTCAATCCCAGCGTGTTGCAGGAGACGGTCGCGACCGCTGTCGGCGGCAAAGTCGCCACCGAGCTGTACGACGGCGACCGCCGTTTCGACATCGTGGTGCGATTGCCCGAAACCTTGCGGGCTGACCCGGTGGCGCTGGCTGATCTGCCCATTTCGCTGGGTAGCAGCACCAATACCGACGAATCCAGTCGCGATCCGGCCTGGTCGACCAATGCCCCGCAAACGGTGCCATTGCGCGAGGTGGCTCGGATCGAGAGCATCCTCGGGCCGAACCAGATCAACCGCGAGAGCGGCAAGCGCCGCGTGGTGGTGACTGCCAACGTGCGCGACCGCGACCTGGGGGGTTTCGTGGCCGAACTGCAGCAGGAAATCAATCGGCAGGTCAAGGTTCCAGAAGGCTACTGGATCGACTACGGTGGCACGTTCGAGCAGTTGATCTCGGCCAGCCGGCGCCTGGCAATCGTGGTGCCGATCACGCTGGTGATGATCTTCGGCCTGCTGTTCCTGGCGTTCGGTTCGGCCAAGGACGCGGTGATCGTGTTCAGCGGCGTGCCGCTGGCGCTGACCGGTGGCGTGATCGCACTGGCCTTGCGCGGGATTCCGTTGTCGATCACCGCAGGCGTCGGCTTTATCGCGCTGTCGGGCGTGGCGGTGCTCAACGGGCTGGTCATGATCGCTTTCATCCGCAAGCTGCGCGAACAGGGCGACCCGCTGGAGAACGCCATCGTCGATGGTGCGTTGGGCCGGCTGCGACCGGTGCTGATGACCGCGCTGGTGGCTGCATTGGGTTTCGTGCCGATGGCGTTCAACGTCGGTGCCGGCTCGGAAGTGCAGCGGCCGCTGGCGACGGTGGTGATCGGCGGCATCGTCTCCTCCACGTTGCTCACGCTGCTGGTGCTGCCGGCGCTCTACCGTTGGTTGCACAAAGACAACGAGCGGCTGGAACCGCAGCATTCCGAGCTCGCGCAGCACGGCGCCTGACGCAGGGCGATCACGGTTGGGGGGCTTTGTACCCGGAACCCACTGGGTCCGGGTGGGGGGCTTCTTTGCGACTGTCTCTCACCGACCGTGAAAGTCCCCGCGTGGGTGAATGCACCCGCCGTTCTCTGCGTCATTCGTGACATCACCAAGAAACGAGGACACCGATCTCATGACCGACCCGTTGCGTATCGACATACCCCTTCTCCTGCCTGAGGTCACGGACGCAGCTGATCGCTGCGTTAAGCGGCTGCTTTCAGAACTGAGCGGAAGGAAAGGCGTGGAGAAAGTGCACATCCTGGAAGCGACCGAGTCCGGCGCGGCGCAGTTGTGCATCCACTTCGATCAATCCGTGCTCTCGCTGCGGCGCATCCGTCAGCTGGTCGATGCGGCTGGCGCAAAAGTCTCCGAGCAGTTCGGGCATGCCGCCTGGACAGTCGACGTAACCCATGCCAGACGCGCGAGGACCTTGGCCGACCTGCTGCAAACGATTCCCGGGGTTCTGGAAGCGAATGTCAGTGCCAGCGGCGCGGCGAGGATCGAGTTCGATCGTTCGGTCACGTCGGAAGAGCAGATCAAGCTTGCGCTGGATCGGCGAAGCAGCACGAGCGAGGCCGGGCCGCCCGCAGATGCAGGTCATGACGGACACGGCCACGCACCGGGCAAGCATGCGGATGCCGAGTCCGGCCACGCGCATGGCGACAGCGGCTTCTGGTCCGGAAGCGAGATCCGGTTTGCGCTGGCATGCGGCGCGCTCTTGTTGCTGGGATTCCTGAGCGAACGATTCCTGGCCGTGCCCGGTTGGGCGCCGCTTGCGGCCTACATGGCGGCGTATGTTTTCGGCGGGTGGTTCACACTGCGCGAGGCGATCGATAACCTGCGTCTGAAGCGTTTCGAGATCGACACCTTGATGCTGATTGCCGCGGCCGGTGCGGCCGTGCTCGGCGCGTGGGCCGAAGGTGCCTTGCTGTTGTTCCTCTTCAGTTTCGGACATGCGCTCGAGCACTATGCGATGGGCCGCGCCAAGCGGGCGATCGAAGCCTTGGCCGAGTTCACCCCACGGGTGGCGACCGTGCGGCGCGGCGAGGAGTTTGTGGAAATTCCCGTCGAGGAACTTGCGCTCGGTGACATTGTGGAGGTGAAGCCAAACTCGCGCTTGGCTGCGGACGGCTTTGTCGTGGCGGGCGACAGCAGCATCGACCAGGCGTCGGTGACGGGCGAAAGCATGCCCGTCGACAAGCGCGCCGTAGCGGACGCAGAGATGGCCCGCGCCAATCCGGAGGCCATTGAGCCCGCACATCGCGTGTTCGCTGGAACCATCAACGGCAGCGGCGCAATCGAGATCGAGGTCACGCGCAAATCCAGCGACAGCGTGCTGTCAAAAGTGATCCGCATGGTCAGTGAGGCCGAAACGGAGACTTCGCCTACCCAACGCTTCACCGACCGCTTTGAGCGCATTTTCGTGCCCGCTGTGCTCGTGATGGCCGTGCTGCTGCTGTTCGCCTGGGTAGTGGTCGACGAGCCCTTCAGGGACAGCTTCTACCGCGCAATGGCCGTGCTGGTGGCTGCGAGTCCCTGTGCGTTGGCGATCGCGACCCCAAGCGCGGTCCTGTCGGGTATCGCAAGGGCGGCCCGCGGGGGTGTGTTGATCAAGGGCGGCGGTCCGCTCGAAAATCTCGGTTCACTGAAGGCGATCGCCTTCGACAAGACCGGTACGTTGACCGAGGGCAAGCCGCGGATCACAGACTTGATCCCTGCCGAAGGCGTGGAGGAAGCGGAGCTGCTGCGCGTGGCCGTCGCGGTCGAAAGCCTCAGCGACCATCCGCTCGCCCGCGCGATCGCAGTCGACGGCCGCAAGCGGCTGGGCCAGATCGATATTGCACGGGCCTCTAACCTCGAAAACCTCATCGGGCGAGGAGTGAAGGCCACCCTGGATGGGGAAACCGTGTTGATCGGAAAGGCCGAGATGTTCGGCTCCGAAGGTGTCGCTGCACTATCGCCGGGGATGGTCCAGGCCATCGCGACGATGCGCGAAGGCGGCCGTACCACCATGGTCGTTCGGCGCGGCGAACAGGACCTGGGAGCCATCGGATTGATGGATACGCCACGCGAGGACGCCAAGGCGGCGCTCGCGCGCCTCCATGCAATGGGCATCCGCCGGATGATCATGATCTCCGGGGATCATCAGAAGGTCGCTGAGGCGATCGCCAAAGAGGTCGGACTCGACGAGGCGTGGGGCGACCTGATGCCACAGGACAAGGTAGATGCCATCAAAAAGCTGCGTGCCGAAGCAAAGGTGGCCATGGTCGGCGATGGGGTCAACGATGCTCCCGCCATGGCGAGCGCCACGGTGGGCGTCGTCATGGGCGCTGCCGGCTCCGACGTCGCGATGGAGACGGCCGACGTCGCGCTGATGGCGGACGACCTGTCGAAGCTGCCATTCGCGGTTGGACTGAGCCGGAGGACCCGTTCGGTCATCCTTCAGAACGTCATCGTGAGTCTGGGGATCGTGGCCATCCTCGTTCCAGCCACGATTTTCGGCCTTGGCATCGGCCCGGCGGTGGCCGTCCATGAAGGGTCGACCCTGCTCGTCGTCTTCAATGCACTAAGGCTGCTCGCGTACCGGGAGTCTGCTCGCTAGTGACTCGAATCCGGCTCACCCGACGGTGTCAACTGAGTGAGCCGGTCTTCCCGGCTGTCAAGGAGCGCCCAGCGTTACCGTGCATATTACCCGCGACGGACCTGGAACGCGGCACTGGTTATGCGTCACCGCAAGAGAGGTCAGAATGAGTGGGAAGCAACTGGAGATACGCAGCGCAGGCCAGCGGACAATCCTGTGGATCGTTCTTGGCCTCAACCTGGCACTCGCAGCGGCGTTCGGGGTGACGGGCCTTAAGGCGGATTCCAGCGCACTAATTGCCAACGGGCTCGACAACGCTTCCGACAGCATCGTCTACATCATCACCCTGCTGGCGCTAACCCGTCCTCCGGTATGGAAGCGAGGTGCCGCGCGGGTTTCCGGGGGACTGCTGATCCTGTTTGCCGCCGGAGTCCTGTTCGACGTGGCCCGCCGGTTCTTGAGTGATGTCGAACCGGTGGGTTCCACCATGATGGTGATGGCGGTCGTTGCCGCGGCAGTCAACTTGCTGTGCGTCTGGCTGCTCAAGAAAATCCAGGGTGCCGACGTGAATGTTCGTGCGGCAACGACCTTCAGCACCAATGACTTCGTCGCGAACGCCGGCGTGCTCGTCGGCGGTGGCCTCGTGCTCTGGACAGGCCAGGCGTGGCCGGATCTTGTCGTCGGCGTCGCCGTCGCGGGAGTCGCTCTGAAGGGCGCTATTGTCATACTGCACGATGCCCATCACGAGACGGACAAGCACAAAGAGCACGTTGGTGAGTGATTCCTGCTGCAGCGACACCGTCGATATCCGCGCCGACCTGAAGGACGACCCAAAGCAGACGTCGTTTGCGGACGCAGACGTGAGCTTCGAGAGTCACCGCGCACCCGTCTACCGGCGGGAATGTCCGCTAGCGTACGAAGGGATCCAACAAGGTCCGCTGGATTTGGGGGCATATTTGGGGGCACCTGAATTCAATGTCATGAATATATCCTTATTATTCAAATGGATATCTATTCAAAGTGAATCCCTCCAGGGCACCATTTTGATTCGTGTGCGCTCGGCAGTGGCGGGACCCCATCCGGTTTGTCTTGTTGACGGCGCGCAATGCGCGGTCACCGCGTGCACGCTTGGCCTCACCGCCGCGTTACACGTGTTTCACCGCGCCACTGCGACGATCCGGTTTGAGTCGGCCTTTGGGCCCCCTCGACTCCTGGAGCGCGCTCATGTCAGACCTGCTTGAACTTTCCATCCCCTGGTGGGAAATCGTTCTGCGCGGCACGGTCGTCTTCTTCGTATTGATGGTGTTGCTGCGCCTGTCCGGCAAGCGCACCGTCGGCCAGTTCACGCCGTTCGACCTGTTGGTTCTGGTGTTACTGGGCGATGCGATGCAAGGCTCGATGATCGCCGGCGATGAATCGCTGCAGGGCGGCATCGTCCTGACGGCCACCCTGATGGGATGGAATTACATTCTGGGATTCACCACCTCGCGCAGTCGCAGGATCGAACGTCTGGTGGAAGGACGCGCGGTGGTCCTGGCACGCAACGGCCACGTCTACGGGCGGGCTCTGGACGACAACCGCATCGGCATTGATGACCTGCAGGAGGCGATGCGGGCTGCAGACTGCGCGTCGTTCGGCGATCTCCGGCTGGCAGTTCTGGAGAAGGATGGCCATATCAGCGTGGTTACCGGCCGCCGCCATTGAGCTGTCAGCAGCGGTCTCTCTGCCGCCCCTGCCCGGAGGTGCCCGTCGATGCCGCGGAAAATCGCAGGAGCGCACTGTCCAGGCTTGGCATCGCGAACATGCGCTCGCTGCCCAGCACGCTGTATCGGGGCCGGGCGGCTGGGAGCGCGAGTCTCTGCCTGTCACAGGCCTTCAATCCGGCGATGTCCACGCCCGCGACATGAGCCGCGCGCCGGGCCAGTTCGGCCCAGCTCACCGCTTCGCCATTGGTCAGGTGCCATATCCCGGTCTCGCCGTCGATCAGCAGATCCAGACAGGCGTCCACCAGGTCGGGAACGTAGGTGGGCGAGATCACCATGTCCTCCGCTGCGGTGAAGCGGCTTCCGGCGCGAAGCGCACGCAACGCCAGACTCACGAAGTTGTACTCGTCCCAGGGACCGAAAAATGCGCTGGTCCGTATCACCAGCGCGCCGGAGTGTGTTTCCAGCACCGCCGCTTCCGATCGCGCCTTGCTCCGGCCGTACACGCTGATCGGCGATACCGGATCGGACTCCAGATAAGGGACGTCCTGGGTCCCGTCAAACACCAGGTCACTTGAGAACGTCACCATCGGGATGGCGTGCCGTGCGCACAGTTTCGCCAGCACACTGGGACCCAGCGTGTTCTCGCGGAAGCAGCGCTCGGCATCCGCCTCCGCGTCATCGACACGCACATACCCTGCGGCGTTCACGACCGTCCACGGCCGGTGGAGGTCCAGCGCGCGGCTGACCGAATCGCTGTCGGCGATATCCATGCCGGCGCGAGGCAGGAGCCGATGATCCAGATCACGCTCCTGGCAGAGACGCGCGAAAGCGCGCCCCAGCGTGCCGTTTGCGCCGACGATCAGGATCGGCGCGCTGCGTGCCGCGGAGGTGGGGGAGGCTTCTGCGCGGATCGTCACCCGTGACGGGTGTGGATCGCGCAAAAAACGCTGTGGCCGCTTCCACCAGCCCGAGCCTGACAGCACCGGGTGATCGATCGCTGTGCCGTCCGCCAGTTGCCTGATCAGTGTGGCCACTGCGGTCGGGCGCGGCGTGCCTGCGCTGACATCGAACGCGCCGACCTCGTAATAGCCATGCTTTTGCGTCAGCAGGCAGTTCCAGTCGTAGGAGCCCAGCATTCCCCAGGCGGTAACCGCGCGCACATCCGCACCCGCCGCCCGCGCCTGCTCGGCGCCGCGCCATACCCCGAGCAGCCAGCGCATCTGATCCTCGCGGGCGGCGTCGATGTGGGCTTCGGTAATCGCCACGGGAATCCGGTAACGCTTCCATGTCTCGTCGATCAGCGGCGCGATCTTGCCGATCGGTTCCCCCATGGCGCGCGCCGCCTCCACGTCCGCGTAGCGATCAATGCCGTTTCCGCCGTGGTGGGCGACCGGATACCGGGCGAGCTCTTCGTCCAGGAAACGGTCGCTGGTTGCGTAGTGGTTGATGCCGATCAGGTCGGGCGGGCAAGGGTTGTGGCGAAACCAGCCGATCGCGTCCGCGGGGACGTGACAGACGTCGACCAACCAACCGTGCAGTGGATGCTGCGGCCCGACCCTGCCGCACAGCAGGTCCCAGCTCAGCCAGCGCAGGTGATTGTGGAAATCCGCCTGATACTGCAGCCGGTCGGTGGCGAAGGTGGTTCCCAGATCTTCGGTCTGAACGAGCCTCGCGCGTGGGTTGATCTCGCGGATCGCCCGCATCGCCAGGACGATGCCCTGGCACTGGTTGAACATCGCCTTCCCGAAGGTGACCTCGTCGCGCCCGTGCGGATACCAGAGTCCATACAGGCCGCTGAAGCGGGCGGTGGTCAGCGGTTCGTTGACCGGGGTGTAGTCCTCCACCCAGGGGTAGCGTTGCGCCACCGCGCAGGCATAACGGGCAAGCTGGGTGGCAAACGCGGGGTCGACGAGGCTGGTGTACCGCGGCCCGCTGCCGTGGTGGAGAAGTCCGACGATCGGACGCATTTCCAGGGCGCGGACGCGTGCCAGGCGACTGTCGGACCAGTCCCACTTTCGTTGGTCAGGGGCAAGCGGCGCCACCCGCTCCCACAGCACAGGGAAACGCAGGGCACGTATGCCGGTTGAGGCAAGACGGTCCAGGTCGTCGGGCGTGCTCGCATACGCGCGCCCGTCGAGTTGACTGAAGTAATCCGAGCCAACCCGGTTCACGGTGCACTCGATCCCGCCCCATGCTTCAAGTGGCTCAGACACCGGCTGTCCTCCCTGAGTGGCGTGTCTGCTACTCGATCAGCGGCTGCGGGATGGGATTGACGGGGCCCGGCGGGGTGGTTTTCGCGGACTGCCCGTGCGCCGCCGAGGGATGGCCGAGCTTTTGCAGTACGTATTCGGATGCCTTGAGTGCCGCACCCACGCACTGGTCCATGTTGTAGTAACGGTACTGGGCCAGCCGACCCACGAAAGTCACCATCTCCTCCTCGCGCGCAAGGCTGTCATAGCGCTGGAAGAGGATCTCGTTTTCCCGGCGTGGGATGGGGTAGTAGGGATCGCCCTCGGCCTGCGGGTATTCACGAACGATCGAAGTGCCGCTGTGGGATTGCCCGGTAAGGTGCTTGAACTCGGTGATCCGGGTGAACGGGTGATCGTTGGGATAGTTGACGGTGCCGACGCGCTGGTACCGCTCCACCGTTGGCAGGTGCTCGTGTTCAAAGCGCAGCGAGCGGTATGGAAGTCGCCCGTAGCAATGACCGTAATACGCGTCCAGCGGACCGGTGTAAACCACGTGCCGGGCGTCTACATCGCCGCGCAGCTGGAAGAAGTCGGCATTGAGTTCGACCCGGATCCCGGGATGATCAAGGATGCGCGAGAACATTGCGCTGTATCCGTCTTTCGGCATCGCCTGATAGGTGTCGGTGAAATAGCGGTCGTCGCGATTGGTGCGGGTGGGTATGCGCGCGGCGACCGATGAGGCCAGCTGTGACGGATCCAGGCCCCATTGTTTTCTTGTGTAGCCGCGGAAGAACTTCCGGTAGAGGTCCTGCCCCACCGCGTTGACGACCACGTCTTCGCTGGTCCGGATCGGATCCCTGGGCTCGCGCACACGGTCGAAGAATTCCTGGATCGTGCTCTCGTCCAGCTCGAGTCCATACAGTCGGTTGACGGTATCGATGTTGATCGGGATCGGGACAAGCTGCCCGTCCACCTGCGCCAGCACGCGGTGCTCGTACGCGCGCCAGTCGGTGAACCGGGACAGGTAATCGAAGATGCGCCGGCTGTTGGTATGGAATATGTGCGGGCCATATGGATGGATGCGTATTCCGTTGCCGTCCAGGCGGTCGTGTGCGTTACCGCCGACATGGCCCCGCTTGTCGATGACCAGCACGTCCGCGCCCTGGCTGGCGAGCTCCCGGGCGACCACGGCGCCGGAAAACCCGGCACCGACAACCAGCACGTCGGTTTTCATTCGGTGGCCTCCGCGTCCACCACCGGGCAGCGCGCCATGCTCCTGTCTTCTGCCGACCGCAGGGCCGACTGGAGTTCGCCGCGCATGTCGGCAACCGTTTGGCTCCACGAGGCGGCGGCGGCCCGCTGCACGCCTTCCTCGATCAGCTCGGCATCGGGGCTGCGCAAGGCCCGCGCCGCCAGATCCAGAAACTCCTCGCGATCGTGCGCTATGGCCACCACCGGGGTGAAGTTGCGCACCACGTCCGCCACCGCGGTCGACACGATCGGCGTCGCGGTGGCCATGTATTCCAGGGTCTTGGTGGGATTGATGAAGCGCGTCGCATCATTCAACGCGAACGGCATCAGGCAGACATCAAATCCCTTGGCCAGCGCAGGCAGGTCCTCGTAGGCCTGCTGGCCAAGCCAGTGGATATTGGGCGCCGCCGGCAACTGATGCTGCTCGACCTTGGCAAGCGGGCCGGCCATGACTATCGACGCCTCGGGGAATTGAGCGGCAAGCGCGGCAATGAGCGGGTAATCGAGCCGCTCGTCGATGACGCCGAAGTACCCGAACACCGGTCGTGCGAGGTTGGCGATGGACGCCGGAACCTGCGTCTGCGCCAGCCTTGCCCCGCCGAAGTGGGCGGCATCCACGCCGCATCCATGGAAATGGACATTGGGATGCTGGGCGGACTTGGCCTCGTAGAGCTGGTACCCGCCGGTGTAGACGATGTCTGCCCTGTCCAACAGCAACGCCTCGCGCTGCCTGATGTCGGTCGGCGCAAAGCGGAAATTCGCCAGTTCGTCCATGCAGTCGTACACCACGCCTGCACTGCCAAACTCGCCCAGCATCACCGGCGCGGTCATCGGGGAATAGAACCATTGAACCGGTCGCTCGAAGCGTCCCTGCAGCAGCGGGTGGTCCGCCAATGCGGCACGCACGAGCTGGAGGATCACGCGTGACTGCTCGTCCACACCGTCCGGCGGCCCGGGAAGCAGAGGCACGATGCGGATGATGTTGTCCATGGGCTCGGAGATTTCCAGGCTCGCCGGCGCGTAGCGAGACCCTTCCACAGGCTCTTCGATAAAGGCGATGCGGTGGTGTTGCGCCATCCTTGACAGGATCTGCTGCGGTCGCTGCCAGACGAAATCCCAGCGCAAATGGCTGTGGACGATGATGGGGAACCTCTCAATCCACCCGGGACCCGGCCCTTCGACCGACGAGGCGCGATATGGTCCGGACGGTTCAATGCTGGAGAGGGCATTCAACTGATCCTGCGCGTGCGCAGGAAACGGATGCGGGACAGTCTCTTCCATCATTCGCTCCATGAGGGGTCCTGACGGGAGTTTCCGAAACGCCAGTGCATGAAATGGTGAAATCCCGGACATCGGCCCGCGCCGGAGCCACGCGGCTTCACAAGCGCGGGTACGGCGCGGTTCACCCTCCGTCCCGCAGGCGTGCGTAGGCTCGTCCCATGTGCGGACGTGACAGCCAATTCTTTACGTGGCGCGAGATCCACGCGTTCTCCGGCGGACTCGCGGTGAGCACGCCGGCGCAGGATCCCGAGCCCAACTACAACCGGGCGCCTACCCAAGCGGGATGGGTGCTGGTGGCCGACGGTGATGGGGCCGTCGCCACGGAAATGCGTTGGGGCCTGCTGCCGTCGTGGGCGAAGGACACCCGCCTGGCGTACAGCACGATCAATGCGCGCTGTGAAACGGCGGCCACCAAGCCGGTGTTCTGGGAGGCGTGGCAGCAGCGCCGCGGGCTGGTGCCCAGCTCGGGCTATTACGAATGGCGGATGGAAGATGGCGCCAAACAGCCCTACTTCATCCACGCGCGAAACTCGCCGGTGCTGTTCTTTGCCGGGCTGTGGGAGCAACGCGGCGAGCTGCCTACCTACAGCATCGTGACCCGCGATGCGGATCCGGCAATCGCCCATCTGCATGACCGGATGCCTTTGGCGCTGCCGACCGATCTTCTGCATGACTGGATGACGGGCACTCCGCAGCAGGCCACCGAAATCGCGCTGGCAGCGCAGGGACCGGAGCTGGAATGGCACCGCGTCGACAAGGCCGTCGGCAACGTCCACAGTACCGGGCCACGACTGGTGGAACCGCTGGCGCCGCAGTTGTTCGACGGCACCGATTGACAGAGGGATTGCCCCGCCGCAATTTGTCGCGTGGCTGCCAGCCCACGCCGACCTGACTCTGCAATGGAACTGCAATGACTGACGCAATCGCATTGGACGCGGTCGACAAGTACTACGGCCAGCGGCAGATACTGCGCGACCTGAAGCTGCGCGTCCCGCTTGAGGTCACCTGACGGGTGGACCTGGCCCTGTTCGATTTCGACGGCACCATCAGCGACCGCCAGACCATGCCGGACTTCATGCACGCGGCAGTGCGTCCCGGCCGGTTGCTGGCGGGAAAGCTGCTGCTGATGCCATTGATTGTTGGTTATCGCCTGGGGGTCGTGTCCGGCTCCGTGGTGCGTGCGGCTATCTGCCTGTTGGGCTTTTGGCGCGTCCCGGCCGCCGAGGTGGAGGCACTCGGTGCGGCGTTCGCGGCAGACGTTATTCCGGGAACGCTGCGCGCCGAAATGCTGGAGCGGATCGCCTGGCACAAGAGCCGCGAGGACACGGTGGTCGTCGTATCGGGCGGTCTGGATCTGTATCTACGCCAATGGGCGCGTGGGCATGATCTGGCCTTGCTGTGCTCCTCGTTGGAGCAGCGAGGTCATCGACTCACCGGTTTCTACGGCGGCCGCCAGTGCGTGGGCGAGGAGAAAGTGCGCCGGATCCAGGAGAAGTATCGACTGGCCGATTTTGACCGGGTCCACGCCTACGGCGATTCGGTCGAGGACGCGGCGATGTTGGCGATGGCTGACGAGCGCTGGTACCGCGGAAAGTGCTTGCCGAGTGGTCAGCCGTTGGCGCTGGAATGACGTGCCCTATCAGCACGTAGGCGCCAAATGAAAACCGCCCGTTGAGGGCGGTTCTGTTTTCGCTGATGCGCTTCGAGGGCGCGCGATCAGAACGCGTTGATCCCCGTCAGCTCCCGTCCGACCACCAGCTGGTGGATGGTCTCGGTGCCCTCGTAGGTGATCACCGACTCCAGGTTCATGGCGTGGCGGATCGCGCAGTGCTCGGTGGTGATGCCCGCGCCGCCCAGCAGATCCCGGCACTCGCGGGCGATGTCGATCGCCATGCGGCAGTTGTTCCACTTGGCCAGGCTGACCTGGGTCGGGGCCATCGTGCCGGCATCCTTGAGCCGGCCCAGCTGGACCACCAGCAGCTGCGCCATGGTGATGCGACGCGCCATGTCGGCCATCTTCAATTGGGCCGACTGGGTCGCGGCCACCGGGCGGCCGAACAGGATCCGCTCCTTGGTGTAGCCCAGCACTTCGTCAAGACACGCAATCGCCGCGCCGATCGGGCCCCAGGTGATGCCGTAGCGGGCCTGGGTCAGGCAGCCCAGCGGACCCTTCAGGCCTTTCACGTTGGGCAGGCGGTTGGCATCGGGCACGCGCACGTTGTCAAAAAACAGGCCGCTGGTGACCGAGGCGCGCAGGCTCATCTTGTGCTTGATCTCCTGGGCGGCAAACCCCTTCATGCCCTTCTCGACCACGAAGCCCTGGATGCCGTCATCGGTCTGCGCCCAGACGATCGCGATATCGGCCAGGTTGCCGTTGGTGATCCACATCTTGCTGCCGTTGAGGACCCAGTCGCCGCCGTCCTTTTTGGCGCTGGTCTTCATGTTGGCCGGATCGGAGCCGCCGTGCGGCTCGGTCAGGCCGAAGCAGCCGATGGTCTCGCCGCGCGCCATCGACGGCAGCCAGCGCTGCTTCTGCTCCTCGGTGCCGTAAGCGAAGATCGGGTACATGCACAGCGAGGACTGCACCGAGACGAAGCTGCGGATGCCGCTGTCGCCGCGCTCCAGCTCCTGGCAGATCAGGCCGTAGGACACCGAATTCAGGCCGCCACCGCCGTATTCCTCCGGCAGTGAGGAGCCCAGCAGGCCCAGCTCGGCGATCTCGGGAATCAGCTCGCGCGGAAAGCGGCCTTCATCGAAGGCATCGCCGATGATCGGCAGCACGCGCTCGTCGGTGAACCGCGCCACCGTGTCCTGCACGGCGCGCTCCTCCTCGGTCAGCAGGGAGCGGGTGTCGTACAGGTCGTAGGGATTGAGGGACATGGTCTGTCTTCTTGTGGAAAAGGCCGCCCGTTGGGCAGCCGGAATGGGGGAGGAAACGGGGCAGACCCCTGCGGACCCGCGCAGCCGTTGCCGCGCGGGCCCATCGGCGGTATCGCGTTAGAAGCGGTAGTTGACCTCGACGCCGAACATGCGCGGCAGCGAGGGCGAAACCGCGAAGTCGACCAGGTTGGTGACCTGCAGACCCGTCAGCGGCGGCACGTTGGGCATGGCCACGTACTTCTCCGGATCGATGGTGCGCTGCACGTCTTCCGGGGTGCGGTCGTTGAAGGCGTTGGTCACGTAGGCACTGACCTGCAGCGCGTCGCTGGGGCGCACGCTGAAGCGGAAGTTGGTGCGCGTGGACGGCGCGATGCTGGCCAGGTTATCGACCTGCACGTAGCGGCGGCCTTCGTAGGTGGTGTCCGTGTTCGCCGACCAGCCCCAGCCATTGGCCAGCTGGCCGTCGTACATCAGGCCAAAGGAGAGCTTGGTCTTGGGCACGCGCGGCAGCATGTTGCCCTTCGCATTCGCACACGCGCCGTCGTTCAGGCTCGGCGCGACGCTGGGGCAGAACAGATCGGCCTGGTACTGGCTGATGAAGCTGATGATCTTGGCATCGGTGTAGGAGTAGTTGAGCGAGGCCAGCCAGCCCTCGGCGAACAGCCACTGGGTCTCCAGCTCGGCGCCGCGGATGCGCGACTCGCCCACGTTGGTGGTGTAGCTGGTCGAGAACAGGCTGCCGTTCTTGCGGGTCACCGAGCCGGTCGCGGTCAGCTGCTGGTTGTCCCAGTTGATCTGGTAGACGTTGGCGTTGACCCGCAGGCTGCGGTCCAGCCAGTCGCTCTTGATGCCCAACTCGTAGTTCCAGGCCTTTTCTTCCTGGAAGGTCTCCAGGCCGCGCGAGATCAGTTCATCGCGCCCTTCGTCGCTCAGGTCGGCGCGATAGATGTCGAGGTTGAAACCGCCCGGCTTGGTGCCCTTGGAGACCAGTCCGTAGACGTTGATGTTGTCGGCCGCCTGGTAGCTGAGCGTCGCGCGCGGGGTGAAGCTGGTGAAGGTCTCGCTGAGTGCGTAGGGCTGGGTGTAGATCACCCCACCGAGCGCGCGCGTGTCCACGCCACCCTTGCTGATCTCATCCTTGGCGTAGCGCGCCTCCAGCGAGGTCGTCCACTGGTCGTTGATGTGCCAGTTGAGCAGGCCGTAGATCGCCTTGTTGACGGTCTGGTTGTCGGGGTTGGTGCGCAGCGGATTGACGCTCATGTTGCCTGGCAGGACGAAACCGGCCAGGTCGCCGGTCAGGCCCGGATGGCCACTCTGGCTGTAGTAGTACACGCCGCCCATGCCCGACACCGCGCGCGACTGGTCGCTGCTGACGCGGAAGTCCTGCGACCAGTCACTGGTGTTGGTCAGGCCGATGGTCTCGAAGGCGCCACCGTAACCGCGGTTGGGGCTGTAGTCCTGGTCGGTACCGGCGTAGGTGGAGGTCTCGTTGTAGGCCGAGGTGGAGGTGAACTTCCAGCCATCGCCGAAGTGGTAGTCGACCACCACGCTGGCGCGCGAGAGGTCGGTCTTGCGGCCGGGGAAGTAGCCGGCCACGCGGAACTCCTCGGTGTTGATCCCGTACTCGGACGGTGCCTTGAGGTCGCCGCAGTAGTAGCCACGGTGGCGGTTGGCGAGGATCGGGTAGAGCCCGAAGTACAGGCTTCCGGTCTCCTGGGGCAGGAAGCAGTTCATGTTCTCGGTGCCGACCAGGGCGATCGCGAAGTGGTCGTCACGGCTCTTCTGCCGGCTGGCGCGCGCGGTGATCTCCAGGTTCTCGCTCGGTGCCCAGGCCACGGCGCCCATCACGCTGTTGGTCTCGGTGCCGCCCAGGTCCTTTTTGCCCGAGGCCTGGTTGAAGAACACGCCGTCGTTGCCGCGCTGGTTGATGCTGACGTCGTAGCCGAAGCTGCCGTCCTCATTGCCGCCCGAATAGAACAGGCCGTACTTCTTCTGCCCGTAATCGCCGCCGCCGATGGTCAGTTTGCCGCCGTTGAGCGAGCCGGGACGGTGGGTGATGAAGTTGACCGCGCCGGAGAACGTGCGGCGGCCGAACGCGGCCGACTGCGGGCCACGGATGACCTCCACGCGCTGGATGTTCTCCAGGCCGTAGCTGGAGATGTCGCCTTCCACGAACACGCCGTCGATGAAGAACGACGCGTTCGGCTCGCCCTGGATGTTGGACATGCCGCGGATGACCGGGCGGTCGAAGCCGCGCCCGTAGGCGGAACGGAAGGAGAAGCTGGGGGTCAGCGCGGCGATGTCACGCACGTCGTTCAGGCCCTTCTTCTCGATCTCCTTGTCGGAGATGGCGCTGATCGGCAGCGGCATCGTCTGCAGGGTCTCGGTGACGCCGCGGGCGGTCACGGTGACGGTATCGAGCTGGGTGGCGCTGGCGGCGGGCTGCGGCTGCGCCTGCTGGGCGAAGGCCTGTGGCGCGGCTACGAACAGGGTGGCCGCAATGCAGGCACTCAGCAGTTTCGGTCGGGGCGTGGTCATTGTCGGAACTCCGATGGATCTGGTTTTGGTTGTTGGGTCAGGCCGCCAGGACGGCGGCCACGGCTCGTTCGCCGGACACGACCGCGGCTTCCATCCCGGGCTTGTCCAACGCGTTGTGTTCACCGGCAAAGTGGATCCGTCCCAGACGCTTGCCGCTCCATTGCACGGTGTCGGCCACCCGGCCGGGAGCGATTTCAGAAAAGGCACCGTTGGCGAAACGGTCGTTGCCCCAGCCGCGCGTGGCCAGGGGTTCCAATGCACCCGCGCTGGACGGGCGCAATGCGGCCAGCTGGTCCATCGCCCACTGCATGCGCGCGTCGGGTGCCAGGCGATCGGCCTGGTCGGCGCCGTCGCCGTTGAGCCAGACGATCAGGCGCTGGATGGTGCCGGCAGAATCGGGTACCGCCATGACGCGCTGCAGGGGGCCGTCGTTCCACATGTTGATTGGCAGGCCGTCGCTCTCCCAGAACGGGCGCGTGGGGTGGAAGTGGATAGTGGTCACCGAGTTGCTGTGCCGCGCGGCCCACACGGCGGCCTGCTCCGGCGGCGGCAGCGGATCCAGCCGGATCCGGCTCAGCGGACCACTCGGCACCGTCATCACGACGTGGTCGGCGCGGAAGCGGCGTCCGTCCCTGCAGGTCACTTCGATGCCGCGGCGGTTCTGCTCCACGCCGAGCACTTCCATGCCCAGCAGCGGCGGCGCGTCCAGAGCCGCGGCCATGGCTTCGGGCAAGGCCTGACTGCCCTGGGTGACCCAGCCCGGCGGTGCGCGCGGAGCGCCCTGCAGCTCGGCCTGGCGGCGCAGGGCGTCCAGCGCACTGATGGTAAGCAGCGAGGTGTAGCTGTCGGCCACGTCCATCCAGTCCAGCGCCTGCGCCGACCAGCCCCTGGATGCCAGGTAATCGCGCAGCGGGATGTCCAGGGCGAGGTTGGCCGGGTCGTCCCAGCCTTCGATCCGCTCCAGCGCGACTTCGCTCATGGCCGCGCGCAACAGGCCGGGCGGCGGTATCGGAAGCTCGCGGCCTTCGAGCGTGTTGAGCGGGCTGGCCGCCCAGTCGTCGCTGGAGACGCTCTGCCCGGCCAGCATCAGGCTGGTCGGCAACGGACGGCCACCGGGGCCCATCAGGTCGATGTCCGGCGGCGCGATTTCGATGCCGACCCGGCTGGCGTGGGCGTGCACGCGCTCATAGCCGGCGCCTACCTGCACGCCGCCGACCTCGAAACGCAGGCCCTTGCGCTCGACGGTGTGCAGGCGTCCGCCGATGCGGTCGTTGGCTTCCAGCACGGTCACCCGCGCACCGGCGTCCTGCAGCGCCTGCGCCGCGGCAAGCCCGGCAAGGCCGGCGCCGATGACGATGGCATCGCTGCGTGGTTCAACACTCATGGGCGGCTTGGGCGTCGAATGGCAGCCGAGTATGCCGAGCATCGCGGCGCCCGCGCTGCCTTTGAGGAAGTGTCGTCTGTCCATGGTCGTTACCTTGCCGGGCGATCGGGCGCGGATTACTTTTTGCCGCCGTCGTTGTGCTGGCGCTCGTGCCACTGCTTGTAGACCGTCCAGCTGGTCATGTTCGGCTGGATCCACTCCCTCGGCGCGGTCGTGTATTCGGGGTATGTGCTGCGCACGCGCTCCTGGATGTCGGCAGGAAGCTCGGCGATGGAGGCTTTCTTGTTGCCCTGGGCGATGTACAGCAGCCCGCCGGGCGCCTGGCCCATCTCCATCCACGGCAACCACGGCCCGGTGCGGGTCCAGCCATAGGACGCGGGCGCCTGGGTGAGGGCCGGGTCTTCGATCGCCGCGCGCGGGGTGAAGAACATGAAGTGCTCCGAGCCCATGTACATCTCGCCGGACGACTGCTTGGGGAAGTCCTTCGGCGGCAGCGGGTTGGGATAGGTCAGCGGGATGTTCATCGTCAGCATCAGCTGCTCGCCGGCTTCCACCCACGGCACGATAGACGGACGGCCCGGCGGATTGAGCACGTTGTTGACCGGGTCGTTGGCGACCTGCAACACCTCGTTGCGCTCGCCGGTCATGGGGTTGTCCCACTGGTCGAGGATCTCGCCGGTCTTCAGGTCGCGATAGAACGTCAGCTCACGGGTCAGCAGGCGCCAGGTGCCGTCGGCCTGCTGCTCGGCGCGACAGATGTTGTAGCCCTCGAAACCCAGCAGCGCGGAGGGCGCTTTTTCCGGCACTTGCGCGAAAACGGTGCCCGACCACCACAGGATCACGTCCTCCTTCGAGTCCAGCGAACAGCGCATCTTGACCAGCGACTCGATGTTGCCGATGCCGGTCGCCGGCTGCGCGGCCGTTGCCGACGACTGCGCCTGCGCTGCGGGCACAAAGGCACTTGTTGCAAGGGCCAGCACGGAGAAGAGTCGCAACATGCGGATACCTCGTTGATGTTCGGAACGGGCGGGCGGAACAGTGGCTGCCAACACCCCGGAAAACGGGCTTCAAAGATGAATGCGTCTTGACCACAACCCCTTAGATGACCTATAGCTATAACATTAGTTCATGATTGTCCAGTCATTTGGATTGCGGCAATCCCGACGCACCGAAACTGAATGGAGCACACCATGTCCCAGCAAGCCCTCCCGCCGAGCTGGCAGCACGTAGGTCGCCACGACGTGTTTCCGAGCAGCGGCCACGACGACACCGCGCGCTTCGACTTCCTGGCCAACCTCAATGGCTACCTGGCGACGCGGTTGAGCCCGAAGGTGCGCGTCGCGTACGACAAGCGGGTCAAGCCGGCCTTCGAGGCGGCCCAGGGACGTGCGCCGGAAACCCGCCATGAGGTCCGCAAGGCGATGGTCGGCGACCCGATCTACCAGACCTGGAGCGCGCTGAGGCGTAGCTCCATGGAGATGCGCCAGCAGGCAGGACGCGGACTGGTGCTGCGGCAGCTGGCGCCGCTGGTGGAGAAGGCGCGCGAGCTCAACGAGGGCTCGCCCAACCTGCAACTGGACCCGTCGGTCAAGGTGCCCCGCCACGTCAGCGCGGTGGACATCCACTGCATGCCCGGCGGCTACCACACCGAGCTGGTCAAGGACGATATCTCCGCAGGTGCCAACTACGACGCCGGTATCTTCGCCACCACCGGCGGCATGCTGGGCCGCTTCAACGATGGCGGCGGCCAGGCGCTCGCGCAGTGGTTGAAGAAGGAGCGCCCGGACTTCAAGCCGCGCCGCATCCTCGATCTTGGCTGCACCGTCGGCCACAACGTGGTGCCGCTCGCGCAGGCCTTTCCGGACGCGGAAGTGATCGCGGTCGACGTGTCCGCGCCGATGCTGCGCTACGGCCACGCGCGGGCGCGCTCGATGGGCGTGGACAACCTGGTCTTCCGCCAGGCCGATGCCGAGTCGCTGGACTACCCCGACGGCCATTTCGACCTCATCAGCACCGCGATGTTCTGGCACGAGAGTTCGGCCAGGTCGATGCCCAGAACCCTGCAGGAAGTGCATCGCCTGCTCGCCGATGGCGGCCTGTCGGCCAACCTGGAACAGCCGCAGTACCACGGCATGGACCCGTATGAGGCCTTCGTGCGCGACTGGGACGCCTACAACAACAACGAGCCGTTCTGGAGCGTCATGCACGAGTACGACCTGCGCGCGATGATGGCCGCGGCCGGGTTCGACGACAGCAGGTACTTCGAGACCACGGTCGCCGGCGTGGTGGACCGCAGCATCTTCCCCGAGGCCAGCAACGACGGCGAGGACTACGGCCGCGCCGCCCTGTGGACCATGTTCGGAGCGTGGAAATGAGCGAGCTTCCCGACATCGACGACATCGATCCGATTGCCCTCGCAGGCACCCGCCCGAAGGGCAAGCGTCCCTACTTCTTCAAGGATCCCGACGTCGAGCGCGTGCTCTCGATCGCGATGGTGATCGCGATGGAGCACGCCGTGACGCGCCAGCGGCTGGACGCGCTGGAGCGGCTGATCGAGTCCAAGGGCGTGGCCACGCGCGCCGAGCTGGACGCCTTCCAGCCCGACGCCGCCGCGGAAGCCGAGCGCACCACCTGGATGCAGGAATACGTGGCCCGGGTGCTGCGCATCGTGCAGCAGGAAACCGAGGCGCTGGAGAGCGGCGCGAAGGAACCACCGATGGCGGACCTGATCGCGCAGATGCGCGACGAGTAAGCCCAAACTGCGCGCCATGGGCTGCGTTGAACGGACCCATCCGCACGCGCATCAAACACACCCGAGCAAGCAACAAGGACCACGAATGACCGACCTGAAACTGCACATGCCCGCCCTCGCCCGCCACGAAGGCGTCTGGGACGGGATGTACCGCTACTACGACGCCGAGGGCAACAAGACCGACGAGCACGCCTCGCGCCTGGTCTGCCGCATCACCGGCGACGACGCGGTGCCCTACCACCAGACCAACAACTACAGCTGGGCCGATGGCAAGACCGAGGTGCGCGACTTCAAGACCACCTACTCCTTCGGCCGGATCATCTTCGACAACGAGCTGATCTACGGCTGGTGCACCGAGATCCCGGCCGACGACTTCCACCGCACCCTGATGCTGTACTGGCAGCGCAAGGGCGAGGAGGGCCTGGAGCTGTACGAGATGATCCAGCTCTCGGACTGCGGCAACCTGCGCAACCGGGTCTGGCACTGGTACCGCAAGGGCGTGCTGATCCAGCGCACGCTGATCGACGAGAAGCGCGCCAGCCGCAACTGGCGTCAGATCACCGGCGACAGCTTTGCCGGCGAGCCGCTCGACGCCTGATCGGCACACAGGCGACACCACCCCATTCCTGGCACCCCCACAAAGGCGGGTGCCTGCAGGAGACCCATCGCATGACCCAACCGACATTCCTGGCGCGTGCGCCCCTGAGCCTGCTGGCATTCGCGCTGCTGTTTTCCACCGCGGGTGCGCATGCCGCAACCCTGGTGGAGAAGGACGGCAGCTACGCGCAGTTGCCGCTGGAAAAAGACAAGGTCGTGATCAAGGTGGTGCAGAACCTGACGCGCAACCTGCAGGACTTCCCCACCGTCAGCGAAGGGCTTGCCCACAACCTGGAGCAGATGACCGCGCTGACCCAACGTGCGTGCTCGACCGGCAAAAAACCGGATTTCATCCTCTTCAACGAGTTTCCGCTCACCGGTTATTCGGATGGCAAGCGCGAAGAAAAACTCAAGTTCACCATTGAAATCCCCGGCAAGGAAACCGATGCGCTGGGCAAGCTGGCCAGGGAGTGCGACACCTACATCATCTTCGGCAGCTACGCCCGCGACGAGGCCTGGCCCGGCCACATCCTCAGCCTGAACGCGGTGATCGGCCGCGACGGCAAGGTGGCGGAGAAGTTCTGGAAGACGCGCAACGTCAAGAACTACCAGCCCGACATGGAGATCCCGACCACCACCATCGAGAACGTCTACGACCGCTACGTGGCGATGTACGGCGAGGAAAAACTGTTCCCGGTGCTGCGCACCGAATACGGCAACATCGCGGTGAGCACGGTGCAGCGCGACACCATGGTCTACAACGCGTTCGCCATGCGCGGGGTCGAGATCATGTTCCGCACCTCGACCCTGTTCTCCAAGCTGGACGTCATGGCGACCGCGAGCTTCAACAACTTCTACTCGGCCATGTCGAATATCACGTTCCCGGCCGACAGCGAGTGGGCGAAGATGGGCGGCGGCTCGGTGATCGTGAATCCCAAGGGCGAGGTCCTGGCCGAGGACCCCAGCAACGACGAGGCGATCATTGAGGCGGAGATCGATATCGGCGCGCTGCGCAAGGGCCGCAGGATTCCTGATTACCCGATGGACGTGACGCGGCCGGTGTTCGAGCAGTACCAGTCGGCGTTCCCGCTGAACCACCTGGACCTGCCGCTGGATCAGCTTCCCGACAACGGTGCGGAAATGAAGGTGCTGATGGACAAGGTGAGTCGCTGGAAGTAGGTGGCGACGGGGCCGCGGCGCGGGATTCGCGGTCCCGGCTGATCCCCAACGAAGACCGCCGGCGCATTCGCTCCGGCGGTTTTTTTATTTGGTCCGATGGACGCGAACGTTCAGTCCGCGCCGCGCACCCGCAGCGTCAGACCCTTGAGGAAGTTGCGCAGCAGCTGGTCACCGCACCCGCGGAAGTGCTTGTGCCCGGGCTGGCGGAACAGCGCGGTCAGCTCGGGTTTGGAGATCGGGAACCCGGAGCCGGCGAAAATCTCGTGCATGTCCACGTCCTTCAGCTCGAAGGCGACCCGCAGCTTCTTCAGCACCACGTTGTTGGTGACCCGCTTCTCGACCGGGCGCGGCGGGCGGCTCTCGTCGCGGCCGCGGTAATGCAGCACGAGGCCATCGAGCACGTGGGCGAGGATGCGGTCGGTGCAGGCGACGAAGCCTTCCTCGTCCTCGCGCTTGAGCAGCGCCGGCACCTCGTCCTTGTCCAGCGGGAAATCCGGATCGGCCAGCTTCGCCAGGTCCACCACCATGCTGTCACTGAGATCGAGCATGTAGCGGATGCTGCGTAATACGTCGTTGTTGATCATCGGCGCATTTTCGCACCAAACGGGCGGCAGCGGCCTGCGTCCTTAAAGCCCCAACTCCGCGAGCACCTCTGCGGTCGATTCGCCCAACTCGTCCAGATGCGGATCGATCCGGCCCGGCTCGTTGGCGAAGCGGATCGGAATGCCCAGGTGGGTGCCGCCGTCCGGCGCGGTCCAGACCATTTCGCGGGCGCGGGTGTGGGGATCGTCGAAGGCCTCGGTGAGGGTCTTCACGGGCGCCCAGCACACGTCCATCGGCTCCAGGAAGTCGATCCATTCGGCGAGGGTGCGGGTGGCGAAGGTGTCGGCAAGGAAGACCTTGACCGGGTCCTGACCCGGGCCGGGCGGGAGCCGGCACAGCGGTGCCAGATCCGGACGCTCCAGCGCGTCCAGCAGGTTGTCAGCGAACTTGTGTTCCGCGCCGCCCAGAGCCAGCCAGCGATCATCCTTGCAGCGGTACAGGCGGTACAACGCGTTGCCGCCCCAGCTGCGCTCGTCCTTGACCACCGGATCGCGCTGCTCGGCAAACGGCGGACCCAGCACGTTGGGCAGCCAGGCCATCAGCGCGTCCTGCATGGACAGGTCGATGTAGTCGCCTTCACCGGTCTTCTCGCGGCGGTAGAGCGCCATCAGGATGCCGCTGAGCGCCATCAGCGAGCCGGCCATGTCGGCCACGGGCATGTGCGGCGAGGCGGGCGAACCATCGGGCCCGAGATTGAGGCTGACGACGCCGCTGTCGGCCTGCATCGCCAGGTCGTGGGCGGGCCGTTGCACCTTCGGCCCGGTCTGGCCGTAGGCACTGATCGAGCAGTACACGATGCGCGGATTGAGCTGGCGGCAACGCTCGTAGTCGACGCCCAGGCGCTGGGCGACGCCGGGGCGGAACGCCTCCACCACCACGTCGGCCCGTTCTACCAGCCGCGCAAACGCCTCTTTGCCGGCCTCGCTCTTGAGGTCAAGCACGATGCAGCGTTTGCCGCGGTGGGTATTGCGGAACCAGGTCGACACGCCGGCCTGATTGAGGCCGACCTCGCGCACCGGCTCGCCGCTCGGCGGCTCGACCTTGATCACGTCCGCGCCGTGGTCGGCCATCATCATGGTCAGATGCGGGCCGGGCAGGAACAGCGACAGGTCGAGGACGCGCACGCCTTCCAGTTTCATCGTCGACTCCAGAGCGGGGCGGGATACGCCCCAAACGCTTACATGATTGGGGGTCTCAGACCACGCCCTGCTCGATCAGCTTCGAGCGCTCATCGGCGCTGTAACCGAGCTCGCTTAGAATCGCATCGGCATCGGCGCTCAGCGGCGGGCAGGCGACCCCGTCCACGCGCTGGCCATCCAGCTTGATCGGATTGCGCAGCATCCGCTGCGTGCCCTGCGGATGCTCAACCGACTGCAGCATGCCGATGCGCTCGACGTACGGATTGTCCAGCGCCTGGGCGATGTCGAACACCGGTGCGATCGGGATCTGGCCGGCAAACTTCTCCGTCCAATAGGCGGTGTCGCGCTGCATCAGCGCCTCGTCCACCAGCGGGGTCAGCGCCTCGCGGTGCTCGCGGCGGGCAGGGAAGCCGGCGAAGCGCGGATCTGTGCCCAATTGCGGACGCTCGATTCCGGCGATGAAGGTCTGCCAGAACTTCTCCAGCATGCACATCACCATGACCCAGCCATCGGCGGTGCGGTACACCTGACACGGGACGGTGCTGGGATGCGCGGAGCGCTCCAGACGGGTCGTCTCGTGGCCTTCGTTGAGGTACCAGGTGGCGGGATAGCTGAGCTGGTGCAGGGCGACATCGAACAGGCTGACGTCGACATCACGGCCCTCGCCGGTCCGCATCGCTCCGACCAGCGCGGCAAGCAGGCCCATCGCCATCGTGGCGCCGGTCATGAAGTCGACCATCGACAGACCGAAGCGTGCCGGCGGTTGGCCGGGTTCGCCGGTGAGCGCCATAAACCCGGCCTCGGCCTGCATCAGGTAGTCGTAGCCCGGCCACGCGGCGCGCTCGTTGTCGCGCCCGTAGGCGGACAGATGGGCGCAGACGATCTTCGGGTTGAGCTTGCCCAGACTCGCGTAGTCCAGCCCCAGCTTGGCCGGCTGGTCGCCGCGCAGGTTGTTGAGCACCGCGTCGGCGGTGCCAACCAGTTTCTCGAACACCTCGCGGCCCTGCGCGCTCTTCAGGTCCAGCCGCAGCGAGTGCTTGTTGAGGTTGAAGGTCTGGAAAAACTGGCTGTCGCCCTCGCCCAGAAAATACGGGCCGGTGGACCGGGAGACGTCGCCGCCGGGGGGCGCCTCGATCTTGATCACTTCCGCGCCCAGGTCGGCCAGGTGCATCGAGCCATACGGCCCGGCGCCGTACTGCTCCACGGCCAGGATGCGCACGCCCTTGAGGGGAAGCTCGCTCATGTGTTGTCTCCGTCCTAGATCGCGTTTCTGGCGACCAGCTGCTTGGCGATGATGATCTTCTGCATCTCGTTGGTGCCCTCACCGATGCACATCAGCATCGCGTCGCGGTGGAAGCGCTCGATCTCGTACTCGGTGGAGTAGCTGTAGCCGCCGAAGATGCGCATGCCTTCCTGCGCACAGTAGGCGCCGGTCTCGGTGGCAAAGTACTTGGCCATCCCCGCTTCCATATCGCAGCGCTCGCCCTTGTCGAAGGCCTTGGCGGCGCTCTCGATGAGCAGCTTGGAGGCCTCGACCTTGGAGGCCATCTCGCCCAGTTTGAGCTGGATCGCCTGGTGCTCGGCGATCGGCACGCCGAACGTCCTGCGCTCCTGCGCGTAGCGCACCGACAGGCGCAGCGCGCCTTCGGCGATCCCGGCACCGCGCGCGGCCACGTTGATGCGGCCCAGTTCCAGGCCGCCGAGGGTCTGCTTGAAGCCCTGCCCTTCCACGCCGCCCAAAAGTCGACTGGCCGGCACCTTGTAGTCCTCGAACACCAGCTCGCAGGTATCGATCGCCCGGTAGCCGCTCTTCTTCATCTTGTTGGCGACGATGAAGCCATCGCCCTTCTCGGCGATGAACATGCTCATGCCCTTGTAGCGAGGCTGCGCATCCGGGTCGGTCTTGACCAGCAGCAGGATCATGTCGCCGTGCAGCGAGTTGGTGATCCAGGTCTTGGCGCCGTTGATGACGTAGTGGTCTCCCTCGCGCTTTGCGACGGTGCGGATCGCCTGCAGGTCGGTGCCGGCATTGGGCTCGGTCAGGCCGATGCCGCCGCGCAGCTCGCCGGTCGCCATCAGCGGCAGGTAGTGCTGCTTCTGCTCCTCGGTGCCGGCGCGCTCGATCGCCGAGGCCATGATCAGGTGCGAGTTGAAGATGCCGGTCGGCGCCATCCACACCGCCGAGATGCGGATCACGATCTTGGCGTAGATGCTGGCCGGCAGGCCCAGGCCGCCGTATTCCTGGGAGATGGTCGCGCCAAACAGGCCGAGCTCCTTCATCTCCTCCACCAGCTCGTGCGGGTACTTGTCCGCCAGGTCGTACTCGCGCGCGATCGGCGCGACCGACTTCTCGATCCAGCCATCGATCGTGTCCAGCAGCGCCTGCTCGTCCTCGGCGCTCCACTGGGCGTTGGTCTCGTTGCTCATGGCATCAAACCTCAGTAGTTGACCTTGTCTTCAACCGAGTGACCCTGCCTGGCGATCAGCATGGTGCGGTTGAAGGTGCAGACGGTCTTGCCGTCCTGGTTCAGGCCGATCGTGCTGCAGGTGACGATGCCGGCGCCGGGGCGTGATTTGGACTCGCGCTTCTCCAGCACGGTCGACTCGGCATACAGGGTGTCGCCGACGAACAGCGGGTGGGTCAGCTTGATTTCCGACCAGCCCAGGTTGGCCACGGCCTTCTGGCTGACGTCGGTCACGCTCATGCCGACCATCAGGGCGACGGTGAACGGGCTGCAGACGATGATCCTGCCGAACTCGGAGGCCTTCGCGTATTCCTTGTCGAAGTGCATCGGATGGGTATTCATCGTCAGCAGCGTGAACCAGGTGTTGTCGGTCTCGGTGATCGTGCGGCCGGGGCGATGCTCATACGTATCGCCGACCGTGAACTCCTCGAAGAAGCGACCGAAGGTCTCGCGGTAGCGGTTCTCACCGACTTTCTTGGCTGTCTGGACCATGGGGGGGTTTCCTTTTGTCTTGGCAACGTCGCGTGGGGTGGAAAAGCGGGTGTGGCGGGTGCGCGCCCGTCGGCTGTGACGGGCGGAGCGACATGGATCGGGGCCGGGACGATCAGCCCGCGCGGGCGCCGTGCACGCCCAGGGCGATGGCGCGCTCGGCGGCGATCTCGATCGGCCGGTCAACGAGCTTGCCGTCCAGCTGGATCGCCTCGCCGCGGTTGGCCTGCAGGGCGGCCACCACGCGCCTGGCGCGCTCCAGTTCCTCGACGGTCGGCAGGTAGCGCTGCTGGATCGGATCGACCTGGGCGGGGTGGATGGCGGCCTTGGCGGTGAAGCCCAGCGCGATCACCCGATCGGTCTCGGCGACCAGTCCCGCCTCGTCCTTGATGTCCAGGTACGGCACATCGATGCAGCCGATGCCGGCCTCCGCGGCGATCACTGCCAGCTGTACGCGGGGATGGAAGAAGCTCTCCCAGCTGGCGCGGCCGCGCAGGGCGACGATGAAATCGAAGCCGCCGAACATCAGCGCCTGCAGGCGCGGCGTGGCGGTGGCAATCGCACGCGCATCCAGCAACCCGCGCGGGGTTTCGATCTGCGCGATCAGGCCGGTGTCGGTGCCGGCGAGTGCGGCGTCGGCGTCCAGCAGTTCCTGCACCGTCTCGACCTTGGGCAGCATCACGAACGCGGGCGCCAGGCCCGAGGCCTTCAACTCGGCCAGATCCTTGCGGCCCAGCTCGGTGGAGAGTGGATTCAGGCGCAGGCCGATCTCGCTGTAGGACGCGGGAGTATCCGCCAGGAAGGCGAACACCGAGGCGCGCGCGCTGTCCTTGTCGCCCGGCGCCACCGCGTCCTCCAGATCGATGCAGACCTGGTCGGCGCCGGTGGCGATCGCCTTGGCGTAGCGCTCGGGGCGCGAGCCGGGCACGAACATCAGGCAGCGACGGGGATTGACCATCGCATCGGGCGAGGACGTGCTCACGGCGCGATGACCTGCTGGTCGCCGTGGGCGATGAAGTGCTCGGCGATGCCGCGGCGGGTCGCGTACCAGACCTTGGGTTTGCTGGCGACGTACTGGAAGAACTTCTCCAGCGCGCCGATCCGGCCGGGGCGGCCGATGATGCGCAGGTGCAGGCCGATCGACATCATCCGCGGTGCACTGGCGCCTTCCTCATACAAGGTGTCGAAGCTGTCGATGGCGTAGTCCAGCCAGTCCTTTGGCAGATACGACGGCGCCAGCCACATCTTCATGTCGTTGGTGTCCAGCTGGTAGGGCACGATCACCATCGGCCGGTCGCTGCCGTCCACCGGCGCCCAGAACGGCGCGTCGGCCGAGTAGTCGTCCATGTGGTAGAGGAAGCCTTCCTCCTGCAGCAGGCGGCGGGTGTCGGCGGTGTGCAGGTAGCGCGACAGCCAGCCCACCGGGCGGGTGCCGGTGGTGCGCTCGATGCTGTCGGCGGCCTTGCGGATGAACTCGCGCTCCTGCTCTTCGTTGAGGCGGAACTGGTGGATCCAGCGCCAGCCGTGCGAGCACGTCTCGTGGCGGCTGCCATGCAGGTAGGCGGCAATCTCCGGGGCGCGCTCCAGCGACAGCGCGGCGGCCGTGTAGGTGCTGGTGACGTCGTACTTGTCCAGCAGCGCGGCAATCCGTGCGTGGCCCTCCTTCACGCCGTAGCGGTAGTTGGACTCGTTGCCGTAGTTGCGGATCGGCTTGGTCAGGCTGACGGCGAGCTCATCGACCGGCTCGGTGATCCTGTCGCCCTCGCCGATGCTGTACTCCGAGCCTTCCTCGACATTGACCACGACCGACAGCGCGAGTCGGGCGTCGTTGGGCCAGGCGTAGGTGCTTTGGGACATGGAACCCTCCGGTTCTGCCGTGCGCGCCTTGCGGCCCGCATCAAATGGAATCGCCGCGCGGTGGACGCGTCGCGCTCAGTGGGTCTCTTCGCCGCCGGAGACGTTCATCGCCTCGCCGGTGACGTAGGCGCCGTCGTCGGAACACAGGAACGCGCAGGCCGCCGCGGTATCGCCCGGCAAGCCGGCCCGACCCAGGGGGATGCGCGCGCGCATCTGGGCCAGATAGTCCTCGACACTCAGGCCGCGCAACCTGGCGAAGTACTCGTTCTGCCAGGCACCCAGGCCGGTGGTGACGTGGTTCGGGCAGATCGCGTTGGCGGTGATGCCGTGCTCGCCCAGCTCAATCGCACTGACCCGGGTCAGGCCGACCACGCCGTGCTTGGAGGCGCAGTACGCGCCGGCATGCGGCACGCCGGACTTGGCCGCCTGGGAGGCGATGTTGACGATCCGGCCGCCACGGCCCTGGGCGATCATCGCCTTCGCGGCGTGCTTGGTGCACAGGAAGCTGCCGCGCAGGTTCACGCCCAGCACCGCGTCCCATTCCCCCACGTCCATGTCGACGATGGATTTCATCAGGTAGCCGATGCCGGCGTTGTTCACCAGGATGTCGATCCCGCCGAAGCGCTCCACCGTGCGGGCGATGACCGCCTCGACCTGGCTTTCCTCCAGCACGTCCAGCGCCATCGCAATGCACTCGCCCCCGGCGGCGGTGATCGCGGCGGCGGTGCGCGCCATCTCCTCGTCGGTGCCGATCGCATCGACCGGCATCTGCGCGCCGCGGCCCTGGCCGATATCGGTGATCACCACCCTGCAACCCTCGGCGGCGAGGCGGCGGGCGATGCCCTCGCCCAGGCCGCCGGCACGGCCGGCGCCGGTGATCAGGGCGACCTTGCCCTTGAGTTCGCTGTAGCGGGGCGCGGGCAGCGACGAGGAAGTTTCAGCGGTCATGGCGGTCTCAGATCGACTCGGCGAGGATGAAAATCGGGTTATCGGCAAACTGCTGGAACTGCGCCGCGCCGGCCTGCACCTGCGGCGCAGACAGGTCGGCGGCGAACGCGGCCATGTCGGGCACCCGCAAGATCTCGATGTACTCGTAGGGCGGCTTGCCCTCGCCGATCAGCAGGCCCTTGCTCCGCAGCACCTCGAAACTGTCCATGGACGAAAGCGCATTGACCGTCGGCACGTCGTGCTCGCGCGCCCACTGCTCGAAGTCCGCGGCGCTGGCGCCGGGCTTGAGGTTGAAAAGAACGATCACGGTATTCATGGCTTCCTCCGGGGCAATCGACTGTGGCACACTTTGTCCGGACAAAGTGTAGGCATGCCATCCGTTGCCGGTCAACGCCAGGGAGCGAATCCGCCCTCCGGCGTCCCTGCTACCCCACGAACCAACCTGCAGAGGTACGAGAATGAAGCGCTACTACCCGTGGCTGATGGCGATAATGGGGATGCTGGTCCTGCTGACCTCCAACGGCCTGATCGTGACCGGCCTGACCGCCTTCGACGAGTCGCTGCTGAAGGAGTTCGACTGGACCCGCAGCCAGCTGAAGATGCGCGACCTGATCACCCTCGTGCTGGCCGGCTGGCTGGGGCCCTTCATCGGCGCGATCATCGACCGCGCCGGCCCGCGCCGGCTGATCCTGGGCGGCATCGCGCTGCTGGGCGCGATGTACTTCGCCTACGCCTTCGTCAATTCGCTGACGCACCTGTACCTGATCCACGTCGGCTTGGGCGTGGTGCTGGTCGCCGCCGGGCTCAACGTCGCGGTCATCTACGTCTCGCAGTGGTTCAGCGTGCAGCGCGGTACCGCCATCGGCATCGCGCTGGTAGGGACCAGCCTGGGCGGCATGATCTTCCCGCCGCTGGCGGTGCACCTGCTGAAGACCATGGACTGGCGGACCGCCTTCATGTGGGAGATGGCGATCCCGGCCACCTTCCTGGTGATCGCCTACTTCCTCGTGCACAGCCCGAGCGAGAAGAACATCAAGCCCTGGGGCGCCGACAAGGTGGCGGCCAAGGCGGTCGCCGATGCGGCGGCCAACATCGCCACCCTGCCCGACCTGACCTACAGGCAGGCGTTGCGCACGCGCACCTTCTGGGCGCTGGCCACGGTCGCCATGACCACGTTCTTCTCGATCATGGCCGTCTCGCAGAACCTCTTCCTGCACATGCGCGACCTGCAGTTCACCCCGGTCCAGGCCGGCTCGGCACTGAGCCTGATGTTCGGCCTGGCGATGGTCGGCAAGTTCCTGTTCGGCATGCTCGCCGACATCCTCTCGGCCAAGGTGGTGTTCATCGTCAACCTGCTGATCATGGCCTCCGGCGCGGCGGTGCTGGCGACCATGCGCCCGGACTTGGTCTGGTACGCGCTGATCCTGTTCGGCCTGGGCTGGGGCGGGCTTTACACGATGATCCAGCTGCTGGCGGTCAACGCGTTCGGCCTGTCCTCGGCCGGCAAGATCCTCGGCACCGTGACCTTGCTGGATGCGACCACGGCCGGCCTGGGCATCTGGATGGCGGCGAAGATCTTCGACATGACCGGCAGCTACAAGCCGGCTTTCCAGCTGGTGTTCGTGCTCATCGCCGTGGCCCTGGTCATGTCCACCCTGGTGCGCGACGAGCGCGCCCGCCTGGCCCGGCTCGCGTCCTGACCCTTCACCGAGCACCTGTTCACTGACTTCATGTGCCCTGACTTCATGTTCCCTGACTCCAGGAGAATCCCATGCCTGTAATGGAAACGTCCGACCTCACTGCGCGCCAGTACTGGGCGCAGGTCAAGGCCAACCGGAACCGCGCGAAGTTCGGCTTCGGCCAGCGTCCGGCGATCGTCAACATCGACGTCCAGCGCGCCTACACCGACATGGATGCGTTCAAGACCGCATATGAGACCGACCCGCGCCAGATCGAGCACATCAATACGCTCTCCGCGCTGTTGCGCGAGCGCGGCCTGCCGGTGATCTGGACCTACGTCGCCTACGCCGAGAACGGCGAGGACGCCGGGGTCTGGGGCACGCGCACGAATACGCCCGACTCGCTGCAGAACATCAAGCACGGCTCCGAGCGCGCCCAGCTGGATCCCCGCGCCGACGTGCAACCCGGCGACATCGTCATGCACAAGCTGATGGCCAGCCCGTTCTTCGAGACCAACCTGTGGTCGCTGCTGACCTTCCACCGCATCGACACGCTGATCATCACCGGCGGCTCGACCTCGGGCTGCGTGCGCGCCTGCTCGGTGGACAGCCTGTCGCGCGGGTTCCGCACGATCGTGGTGGAGGAGTGCGTGGCCGACAAACACGAGATCCCGCACTTCGCCAACCTGGCCGACATCATGCTCAAGTACGCCGACGTGGAGTCGGTGGACGAGGTGACGTCGCAGCTGCGCCAGCTCACGCCATGAGTACCGGCGCGCCCACGCAGAAGGCCGATCCGGGCCTGTACGACTACTGGCCCTACGACAGCCGGCCGAAGATCCAGTGGCCGGGCGGGGCGAAGGTCGCGTTGTGGATCGCGCCCAACATCGAGTTCTACGAGCTCGACCCGCCGCCCAACCCGCAGCGCAAACCCTGGCCGCGTCCGCAGCCCGACGTGCTGGGTTACGCGACCCGCGACTACGGCAACCGGGTCGGCCACCAGCGCATGATGCGGGTGATGGACAAGTACGGCCTGCGCGGCTCGGTGTCGCTGTCGGCGGCGACGCTGATCCATCACCCCGAGGTGATCGCGCTGGCGGCCGAGCGCGAGTGGGAGTTCTTCAGCCACGGCATCTACAACACCCGCTACACCTACGGCCTGTCGGAGGCGCAGGAGCGGGAGATGATCGAGGAGTCGATGGCGCTCATCGCCCAGCACACCGGACAGCACTGCGACGGCTACCTCGCCCCGGCGCTGTCGCACTCCAACGCGACCATCGACCTGTTCGCCGAGGCCGGCGGCCGGTACACCTGCGACCTGTTCCACGACGACCAGCCCACGCCGGTGCGCACCCGCAGCGGCCAGCGTTTCGTTTCGGTGCCCTACTCGCTGGAGCTCAACGACACGATCACCTACGTGGTCAACAAGATCGAGCCGCGCCGCTACGGGCAGATGATCAAGGACGCCTTCGACCGGCTGTACGCGGAAGGCGCGGAGAGTGGCACGGTGATGTGTGTGCCGCTGCACGCCTACCAGGTCAGCCACCCGCACCGGCTCGCCGCGTTCGAGGACGCGATGGACTACATCAGCCAGCACGACGGTGTGTGGAAAACGACCGGCCGTGAGATCGCCGCGCACTACCTGGAACACCACTACGACGAGGCGCTGGCGTCGATCGACGCCGTGGCGCAGGAGCAGACGGCATGAGCCTTGGCCCCGACTACCTGCAGTACCCGCGCCGCCGCCACGGCATGGACCACGACCGCTACGCGTGGTCGATGCTGGCCGAGCGCGCGCCGGTGGCCTGGCCGGACGGCAAGGCGCTGGCGCTGTGGCTGAACCTGAGCCTGGAGCACTTCCCGCTGAACCCGGCCGGCGAAGGCTTCAAGGCGCCCGGCAGCATGACCATGCCCTACCCGGACCTGCGCCATTACACCTTGCGCGACTACGGCAACCGGGTCGGCGTGTTCCGCGTGCTGGAGGCGCTCAAGCAGCACGACCTGACCGCCAGCGTCGCGGTCAATGGCGAGCTCGCCGAGCGCTACCCCGCGCTGCTGCGCCGCGTGCAGGCGACCGGTTTCGAGCTGCTCGGTCACGGCTGGAACATGGACTGCGTGCACTACGGCGGTCTGGACGAGACGCGCGAGCGCGAGTGGATCCAGCGCAGCCTGGCCGCGCTGGCGCCCTACACCGGCGCGCCAATCCGCGGCTGGCTGTCGCCGGCGCGCTCGCAGTCCGAACACACGCCCGAGTTGTTGCGCGAGGCCGGCATCGACTGGTGCGCCGACTGGGTCAACGACGAGCTGCCCTACGCCTTCAATACCGACCACGGCCCGCTGTCCATCCTGCCGCTGTCGCTGGAGCTGGAGGACCGCTTCATCGTCGGCGACAACCTGCACAGCGAATCCCAGTACGCCGACCAGGTGATCGACGCCTGCGAGTTCCTGCTCGCCGAGGCCCGCGACACCGGCCAAGGCCGGATGCTCGCGCTCAACATCCACCCCTGGGTGATGGGCCAGCCGCACCGGATCAAGCACCTGGAACGCGTGTTCGCGCACCTGGCCTCGCGCGCGGATTCGATCTGGAACGCGGCGCCGTCGGCGATCCTGGCCGCCGCGTCGCCCAACGCGACCGGGACCGCGAACGCGAGTCACGCAAGCTAGCGTTTCGCGTCTTCAGCCGCCGCGCGGGATAATGGCTGGCATCCCGCCGCTGCAAAGACGTTCCCAGCCACTCCTGCATGCGCTCCACGGCGCATCATCAGCAATGGAACCGCCATGACCCCGGAAGACCTGAACGCCACCTACGGCCCCCGCGAATCGATGGAGTACGACATCGTCGTGGTCGGCGCCGGCCCGGCCGGACTGGCCACCGCGATCCACCTGCGCCAGCTCGCCGCCAGCAAGGGCAGCGAGGTCTCGGTGTGCGTGCTGGAGAAGGGCTCCGAGCCGGGCGCGCACATCCTCTCCGGCGCGATCATGGACACGCGCGCGCTGGACGAGCTGCTGCCAGACTGGAAGGAGCGCGGCGCGCCGCTGCGCCAGCCGGTGACCCGCGACGAGTTCCTGTTCCTCAGCGAGACCGGCGCCCGGGCGACCCCGGCCGCGTTCCTGCCGGAGTGCTTCGACAACCACGGCAACTACGTGATCAGCCTGGGCGAGTTCACCCGCTGGCTGGCCGGCCAGGCGGAAGCACTCGGGGTGGAGATCTTCCCCGGCTTCGCCGCTGACGAGGTGCTCTACAGCGACGCCGGCGCGGTGATCGGCGTGGCCACCGGCGACATGGGCCTGGACAAGAACCGCGAGCCCGGCCCGCAGTTCCAGCGCGGCATGGAGCTGCACGCCAAATACACCGTCTTCGCAGAAGGCTCGCGCGGCCACCTGGGTCGCCGCTTGATCGAGCGCTTCCAGCTCGACCGGGACTGTGACCCGCAGAGCTTCGGCCTGGGCATCAAGGAATTGTGGGAGGTCGATCCAGCCAGGCACGAACCCGGCCTGGTGGTGCACACCGCCGGCTGGCCGCTGGATTCGGACACCTACGGCGGCTCGTTCGTCTACCACGCCGATGACAACAAGGTCGTGGTCGGCTTCGTGGTCGGCCTGGACTACACCAACCCCTGGCTGAGCCCGTTCCAGGAATTCCAGCGCTTCAAGACCCACCCCTCCATCCGCAAGCACCTGGAAGGCGGCAAGCGCATCTCCTACGGCGCCCGCACCATCACCGCCGGCGGGCTGATGTCGTTGCCCAAGACCGTGTTCCCCGGTGGCGTGCTGGTCGGCTGCGAAGCCGGCTACCTCAACGCGAGCCGGATCAAGGGCAGCCACGCCGCGATCAAGACCGGCATGCAGGCGGCCCAGGCCGCATTCGATGCCCTGGCCGCGGGCCGCTCGCATGACGAGCTGAACGCCTATCCGGCCGCATTCGAAGCCAGCTGGCTGCACGACGAGCTCAAGCAGTCGAAGAACTTCAAGCAGTGGTTCAAGAAGGGCCGCACGATCGCCACCCTGATGACCGGCATCGAGCAGTGGCTGCTGCCCAAGCTGGGCATCCGCAATCCGCCGTGGACGCTGCGCCACGCCAAGGCCGACCACGAGTGCCTGGATCCGGCCGACAAGCGCGAGAAGATCGACTACCCCAAGCCCGACGGTGTACTCACCTTCGACAGGCTCAGCTCGGTGTTCCTCAGCAGCACCCACCACGACGAGAGCCAGCCGGCGCATCTGACGCTGAAGGATCCGGCCGTGCCGGTGGCCATCAACCTGGCCGAATACGCCGGTCCGGAGGCGCGCTACTGCCCGGCGGGCGTGTATGAATTCGTCGGCGAGCCGGGTGCGGAGAAGCTGCAGATCAACTTCGCCAACTGCGTGCACTGCAAGACCTGCGACATCAAGGACCCGACCCAGAACATCGTCTGGGTCGCCCCGCTCGGCGGCGACGGTCCCAATTACGCCAAAATGTAAGCGCGCGGCCACGCGCCGCCCCATCCACCGACATCGAGAGCCCCATGACCGCAAGCACGAGCCCCGGCGCCCGTTTCCGCCAATCCCTCAGCGAAGAGAAGCCGCTGCAGATCGTTGGCACCATCAACGCCAACCACGCGCTGCTGGCCAGGCGCGCGGGCTATCGCGCCATCTATCTGTCCGGCGGCGGTGTCGCGGCTGGGTCGCTGGGCCTGCCCGACCTGGGCATCAACACCCTGGATGACGTGCTGACCGACGTGCGCCGGATCACCGATGTCTGCGACCTGCCGCTGCTGGTCGACATCGATACCGGCTTTGGCCCCAGCGCGTTCAACATCGCCCGCACGGTGAAGTCGCTGATCAAGGCCGGCGGCGCCGCCTGCCACATCGAGGACCAGGTGGGTGCCAAGCGCTGCGGCCACCGCCCGGGCAAGGAAATCGTCTCCAAGGGCGAGATGGTCGACCGCATCAAGGCGGCGGTCGATGCCAAAACCGATCCGGATTTCTTCCTGATCGCGCGCACCGACGCGATCGCCTCGCACGGCGTGGATGACGCCATCGAGCGCGCGATCGCGTTCGTGGAGGCCGGCGCCGACGGCATCTTCGCCGAGGCCGCCTACGACCTGCCGACCTACCAGCGCTTCGTGGATGCGGTGAAGGCGCCGGTGCTGGCCAACATCACCGAGTTCGGCCAGACCCCGCTGTTCACCCGCGACGAGCTCGCCTCAGTGGGCGTGGCAATGCAACTGTTCCCGCTGTCCGCCTTCCGGGCGATGAACAAGGCCGCCGAGGCCGTCTACACCGCCATCCGCAGCGACGGCCACCAGAAGAACGTGGTCGACACCATGCAGACCCGCGAGGAGCTGTACGACCGGATCGGCTACCACGAGTTCGAGCAGAGCCTGGACAAGGTCTTCAGCGACGCCAAGTAGGCGCGCACGGGGCGGCCGGCCGGGTCAAGCGTTGCATGAGGAACCGCAATGGAGCGCCCGGACCCGGATCAAGGGATCAGTCCGTGGCTTCCCCGGCGCCGCGCGCCTGCGACTGGACCGCCTCCGCCCGGGCGGCAAGGTATGCCTCGTAGCGCTCCAGCACGTCGTCGATGACCTGCGGCCGGGTCAGGCCCATCAGGTCATAGCCGCCCGAGCCCGATCCGGTGACCACTTCCAGGCGGTAATAGACGTCCGTCTGGCGCGCCATCTTGCCGCTGAAGGTCGGTACCGGCGCCTCGACCACGGCGACCTGGTACTGGAACGGCCGCTGCGCCTCCGGCGACACCCGCAGCACTGGCTCGGCAATGCCCAGGGCGTTGGTCACCGATTCGCTCTGCACCTGGTAACCCTCGTTGCGGAACTCGGCGGCGACCTCTTCCAGCGCCGGCCGCACGGTCCGCTCCAGCAACTGGCTGGCCTCGCGCAAAGACGGGAACGTGAGCAGGTGGCCCAGCCGCTGTTTCCAGGAGCGCTCCGGCACCGGCCCGCCGCTGGGCGCGATGGACGGCTTGCGCAGCACCGTGCCCTCGCGCTCGGCGCGTTCCATCCCCAGCGCCTTGTAGAACGAGGCCATCACCAGGTAGGCGATGATCGTCACCGGCAGGGCGAAGATCAGGGTGGCGTACTCCATGGTCATCACGCCACCGGCGAGCAGCATTGCGATGGTCAGCACGGCGGTCAGCAGCGCCCAGAAAATGCGCAGCCACTTGGGACCGTCCTGCGCGGGATCCGGGATGGAGGTGGAAAAGTTCGACATCACCATCGCCCCGGAATTGGCACTGGTGAGGTAGAACAGCAGTCCGGAAAAGGTCGCCAGGATGATCAGGAAGATCGCACCCGGGAACAGCTCCATCAGTGCGTACCAGCCGCGCTCGGGGCTTGCCACCGCCAGCTCGGCGAATCCAGTGTTTCCCTGCAGCACCTCGTACAGCGCCGAGTTGCCGAACAGCGACACGATGATGAAGTCGCACAGCACCGGCACGGTGATCGCGGCAATGACGAATTCGCGCAGCGTGCGTCCGCGCGAGATCCGCGCCAGGAACACGCCGACAAACGGCCCCCAGGCCAGCCAGAACGCCCAGAAAAACAGCGTCCACGATCCCATCCACTCGCTGCTGCCGGGCTCGTAGGCGAAGGTCTGGAACATCCGCGCCGGCAGCGTGACCAGGAACCGGCCCACGTTTTCGACCAGCGCATTCATCAGGAACGCGGTCTGGCCGGCGACGAGGATGAACACCATCATCGCCAGCGCGCTCCACAGGTTCAGCTCGGAGATCCAGCGCACGCCCCGGTCCACCCCGGAGGTGGTGGCCGCGATGGTGACCGCGACCGCGCCGATCACCAGCGCGATCTGCAGCGTCAGGCCGGCCTCCAGACCAAAAATGCGCGCGAAGCCGACGCTCAGCAGGACCACGCCGATGCCCATTGACGTGGCCACGCCGAATACCGTGCCTACCAGCGCGATGATGCTGATGCCATGGCCGAGCGGGCCGCTGACGCGTTTGCCCAGCAGCGGATACAGCGCGGCGCGGATCGACAGCGGCATGTCCCAGCGGTAGGCGAAATAGCCCATCGCCATGCCCAGCAGCGCGTACACCGCCCAGCCGGCGATGCCGTAGTGGAACATCGTCCACACCACCGCATCCTGCAACGCGGCCGAGGAGACGCCGTCGCCCGCGGGCGGGGTCAGGTACTGCACGACAGGGCCGGTCACGGAAAAGAACAGCAGGTCGATGCCCACGCCGGCGGCGAACAGCATTGCCACCCAGGTCGTCAGCTTGTCCTGCGGCCGGGAATCGTCGGGGCCGAGGCGGATATCGCCTTCCCTGGACACGGCCACCCAGACCACGAATCCGATCACCAGCGCCATCGTCAGCACGTAGTACCAGCCAAGGTTGGAGGCGAATTAGTGGACGACCAGGCGCATGGTGGTGCGCGCGCCATCGGGCATGAAGATCGCCCACACCGAGAACGCGAGAATCACCGCCGAGGCGATGACCAGCACGCTCCAGTTGATGTGGGCCTTGCCGTCGCCGACCAGTTCCTGGCGACCCTTGCCCAGGTCGCCGCGCGATACCGGTGCCTCGTCGTCCACCCGCCTGGGGAGACGCTGGGTGCCGCCGAAACGGCTGCGCTCAATCGGCGCCGGAGGTCTGGAGCCCGCCTAGCCCGGTGTTGCGCCATGCGCACCAGGCTGCGAACGCTTCTCGTCAATCGGCTCGTTCGTCATCGGCTGCCACGTCCACTTGTTGGATCCGCGTGATCCTAGATATCGCGACGGCTCGGTTGCGTGAATCCGGCCCGCCTGCTCATCGGGGCAGCATCGGCGCTAGCGCGCCGGGGCGTCGCGCTCAACCGCGCGAGCGCCGCTGCACGATCATGCCCACGCCGATGACGATCAGCACCGCCGGCCACCATTCCGTGACGAGCGGCCGGATGTTGGGCAGCCAGCCCTGTTTCTGGAGCAGGAAGTAGGTGCCAACGGCAATCAGCACATAGGCGCCGGTCAGTGAGTTGGAGCGCATGGGATCGTCCTGTCGGAGCCTGCGGCTGGATTAATGGTCGCCTAGGGTACCCCGACTGCGGACTCTCGCTGCATCCTTGCCAGCAGCTTGCCGGAGACCTGCAGGTTCTTCGCCGGCACGATCAACCCGGACTCGAACGGGGTCAGGAACACCGTCATCAGGATCATCGGCACCAGGCCGATGGTGCGCGCCACCGGGTCGATGGCGCGGCAGGTCCGGTGGACACGTGCCGCGTAGACAATCACCGGAGGCACGGTGATCAGCGCCAGCCAGATCGAGGTGGTGGCCACGGTCCGGGAGGCGTGGAAGACCGCCGTGAGAACCATCGCCCCGAACCAGAGCACGTGAACGATGTAGCTCACCATCAGCCGCCGCCGTTGCCTGTGCAGCGTCGAAGCGAGCGGGTGTCGCCATTCGTCGGTGAGCGATGTCGCCGCCACTGCCTCCATTCTGCCCACCTGCCAGAGAGGATCGCGTCCGTGTGGACCGTTGCACGGAGTGTGCCGCAAGCCAGCGGACTTCAGCGCGACCGGCGCACGGTCCGCGGCTGGCTCACCAGTTGCTGGCAGGCGCTGCAGGCCTGCTCCAGGTCGTCGAGGAACTCGATCGCGCGGTCGAGTTCGCCCTGTGCGAGCAGGCCACGTACCACGGCGGCCGACAGAACGACCGTGTTGAGCGCGTTGCGCAGATCGTGCAGCCAGTCGCGGTCGGATTCGGGCGCGCTCATGCCGGCGCGTCGGACGTCCTGCCGTCCTCGGCCTCGAGGCGGGCAAGGTGGTTGTGCACGGTGCGCACGCTGATGCCCAGTGCACGCGCGGCGGCGGTCTTGTCCTGGTCGAAATGGGCCAGCGTCTTCAGCAGGGCGCGGCGCTCGATCTCGGCCAGGGTGGTGCCGACGGTGAACACGATGGTGGAGTCGGTCTCGGTCAGCACCGGCCGCGGAGGCGCCGGCCGCACGGTCAGTGCATCGCCGGGCTCCAGCAGGTAGGCGCGCTGGACGGCGCTGCGCAGTTCGCGCACGTTGCCCGGCCAGGCGTGGCGCAGCAGCAGGCCTTCGGTCCGCGGCTTGAGGTAGCGGCTGCGGTGGTAACGCGTATTGAGCCGATCGATGAACATGCGCGCCAGCAGGATCACGTCGTCGCCGCGCTCGCGCAGCGGCGGCAGGGTGATGGGCACATCGGCCAGGCGGTAGTACAGGTCCTCGCGCAGGCGTCCGGCCTCCACGGCAGCCAGCGGGTCGCGGTTGGTCGCCGCCACGACCCGGACCGGCACGGGGATCGCATCGGATCCGCCGACGCGAGTGACGGTCCCGGTCTCCAGCACGCGCAGCAGGTAGACCTGCAACTGCGCCGGCATCTCGCCGATCTCGTCCAGCAGCAGGGTGCCGTGCGCGGCCTGCTCGAACACACCGATGTGGCGACCGTGGGCGCCGGTGAAACTGCCGCGCTCGTGGCCGAACAGCTGGCTGGCCAGCAGCTCGTGGGGCACGGCCCCGCAGTTGATGGCGACAAACGGGCCACTGCGTCCGCTGAGCTCGTGCAGCGCGCGGGCGGCGACTTCCTTGCCGGTGCCGCTCTCGCCGTCGATGAGCACGGTCGCCTCCGAAGCCGCTACCTGGACCAGGGTGTCGGCGACCTGCTGCATGGCCGGCGAGCGGCCCACGAAACCGTCCAGCCCCGGCGGCCGGCTGGGCACGGACTTCTTCCAGCGACCCGGCGATGACTGCTCCAGCAGCCTGGCCATCTGCGCCGGACACAGCGGTTTGAGGATGTAATCCATGACCGGCGCGGAGACCGCGCGCATCGCCGATTCGATGCTCGGGCTGCCGGTCACCACCACCACCTGCCCGTGCTCGGCCAGGTCGATGTCGGCCAGCAGGTCCATACCGCGCCCATCGGGCAGCTCCAGGTCGAGGAGCAGCAGGTCGGCGCGGATGTCGGGGATCTTTTCCCGCGCCTCGGCCAGGGTATGCGCGGCGTGGACCTGGTAGCCGTGCTGGCGCGCCATCTCGCTGGCGGCGCGGACGAAGCTGCGGTCATCGTCGAGAATGAACAGGGTGGGTTCCAAGACGGCCCTCCCGCGGGTTGGATTCCGAGCGTAGGCCCGGCGCAGTTAACGCGCTGTTGAACGCCTGCTGTATTGGGACCGGCTCAAGGGCTGGAGCCTGAACGGTTCACCTTCACCACCTCGTCCATTTCGCGCAGCAAGTCATCCACGCGGACCGGCTTGCCGATGTGGCCGGCAAACCCGGCCTCCCCGGACTGGCGCGCGTCGTTCTCGCCGCCAAAGCCGGTGACGGCGATGACCGGAACGTCCGCGGCCGATGGCCGTTCGCGCAGCTTGGCCAGCAGCTGGTAGCCGTCCATGTCCGGCATGCCCAGATCGGTGAGCACCACATCCGGGGGCCGGCCCGCCGCCAATTGCAGGGCTTGCTCGCCGCTGCTGGCGGCCAGCACGTCCACCCCTTCCAGGCGCAGCAACGTGGCCAGCGCATCCACCGTCTGCGGGTCATCGTCGACGATGAGCACGCACAGGCCGGTGCCTGCGCCTGCCGGGTGGTCGTGGGTGCTTGCGGCGGGCTCAGTCAGCGACGCCGCCTGCAGCGGCAGCCAGACGCTGAAGCACGCCCCTTTGTCGGGTCCCTGGGAGCGCGCCTGCACGCGTCCGCCGTGCAGCTCGGCCAGCTGTCGCACCACCGACAGGCCGATACCCAGTCCGCGCTGGTGGCTGGCGGCGCGCGCGCCGCCCTGACCGAACATCTCGAAGATGCGTGGCAGCGCGTCGGCGCTGATGCCGCGCCCGTTGTCGATGACGTCCAGGCGGCCGAAGTCCGCCTCCGCGCGCGTGCGCACCCGCACCCGCCCGCCGGCGCTGCTGAACTTGACCGCATTGCCCAGCAGGTTCCACAGGATCTGGTTGAGCCGGGCGGCATCGGCGATCACCATCACCGGATTCTCCGGGCACTCGGCCAGCAGGCGGATGTCGGCGGCCGCGGCCTCGGCCGACATCGCCTCCACCGCCGCCTGCGCCGCCGCCGCCAGATCCACCGGCGCCAGGTCCAGGCTGAGCTTGCCAGTGCGGATGCGCGACAGGTCCAGCAGGTCGTCGACGATGCGGCCCTGGGCGTGGGCGGCGCGGCACACGGCATCCAGCGCGCGCGCCGCGACCGGCTCGTTGCGCAGCTGCGGCGCCATGGTGCGACCGATCAGCTCGGCATTGACGCTGATCAGGTTCAACGGGTGCTTGAGTTCGTGCGAGACCACGGCGAGGAACTCTTCCTTCACCGCCAGGCTGGCCTTGGCCGCGGCGTGCGCGGCGCGCGAGCGGGTCAGCTTCTCCTCGCTGAGCTCGCGCAGCTCGTGCTGCACGGTCGCATCGCGGGCGATCTTGACGTAGCCACGCAGGCCGTTCACGTCCACCGGGGTCATCACGCCGCTGCAGAAAATCCGGCTGCCGTCCTTGCGCAGGTGCCAGCAATCGTCACTGGCCCGCCCGTACAGGCGCGCGTTCTCCATCTCATCCTCCGGCTTGCCGGCCGCAACATCCTCGGGCACGAACAACGCATGGATCCGCTTGCCCTTCATCTCCCCGTCCTCGTAGCCGAACACCGCCTTGGCGCCGCTGTTCCAGCCGATGATGTAGCCGTCCACGTCGGTGGCGACCACGGCGAAGTCCGCCGACTGCAGGAACGCCAGGCGCATGTCCTCCTCTCCGCGGACGATCTCCTCCTGCGCCCGGCGCAGCGGGGTGACATCCACCAGGGTCAACACCACGCCTTCGATGTGGCGGCTGCCGGCCAGGTAGGGAAGGATGCGGCAGATCAGCCAGCGACCGTCGTCGGTGCGCACTTCCTGCTCGATGGTCTGCAGCGTCTCCATGACCGCCAGCATGTCCGCTCGCAGTCCCGGATAACGAAGGCGGTTGCGGATGTCGAACAGGTCGCGGCCCAGGTCCGAGGCGATCAGGCTGAACAGCGACTCGGCGGCCGGCGTGTAGCGGCGCACGCGCAGCTGGCGGTCGATGCACAGAGTGGCGATCTCGGTGGCGGCGAGGAAGTTCTTCAGGTCGTCGTTGACCCGCTCGGTTTCCTCGACCTTGGCCTTCAGCTCGGCATTGACCGTGAGCAGTTCCTCGTTGATGGCCTGAAGCTCCTCGTTGGAGGCGCGCAATTTCTCGGCCGAGAGGTTGGACTCCTCCACCGTGGCCTGCAGCTGCTGGCGGGTGTCCTGCAGGGCCTGCTCAAGCTGCCGGGCCACCGCATCGGTGGACAGCGCGACGGCCTTGGCCGAGCTCTCCGCCGCGTCGGCGTCCGTCCGGGCGAAGAGCACCAGCATGAATTCCGCGGCCGCCGTCGGCGCGACATCGCCGGCGCCGTCCAGGACCACGCCGGCGCCCGGGTCCACCCGGAAGGGGTGGACGGTCAGCGTCACCAGCGTGGCGTGGCCGTCGGCCTGGCGGCGGACCGGCCGCGCGGTCACCCGCTCGCGGGTCTGCGCAGCCTGGAACATCGCCATCCGCAGTTCCATGCGCAGGTCCGGCTCGACCAGCGCGGCGAGGTTGTGCGAGGGCACCCCGGCGGCGTGGCGCAGGTAGCGCGCCACGCCCTGGGTCATGTGCACGATGGCCCCCGTCGAGTCGACGATCGCGCTGGGCGGGGCATACGCCTCCAGCACCTGCTGGTGCAGTCCGGCAAAGCGCTGCGGCACATCGGCCGGGGCGCGCAGCGGCGCGGCCGGCAGCGCCGGAATCCGCAGCGGCACCGAGGGGATGCGGCGCGGCAGGCTTCCGCCCGGGCGGGCGCGGTAGATGCGGTGCTTGTTGTCGACCGGCTCGAACAGCCCGCCGGCCGCCTCGGGCGTTTCCGCGGAACCCAGGAAGAGCATGCCGCCCGGCCGCAGCGAGAAATGGAACATCTCCAGCAGCTTTTCCTGGATCTCGCGGCTCAGGTAGATCAGCACGTTGCGGCAGCTGATCAAGTCCAGCCGCGAGAACGGCGGGTCGCGCAGCATGTTGTGGGCGGTGAAGAGCACGCGCTCGCGCAGCGGCTTGCGGACCTGGTAGTGGTCATCGGCGACGGAGAAAAACTCGCGCAGGCGGCGGGGCGGGACGTCGCTCAGAATCGACCGTGGATAACACCCCCGGCGCGCCAGGGCGATCGCGCGCTCGTCGATGTCGGTGGCAAACAGCTGGAAGCCGTCCGCGATGCCGAAGCGCTGGGCCTCGTCCTGCAGCAGCATGGCCAGCGAATAGGCCTCCTCACCGGTGGCGCAGCCGGGCACCCACACGCGCAGGCGCTCGGGCCCGTCGATGCGCTGGTGCTGGCCGCCTGCGCCCTGCACGGCGGGCTGCGGGCTTGCGGCGGCGCTACTGCTGCCGTCGTCAGCGGACGCACTGCACGCCTGCGCCAGGCGCTCGAACATCGGCGGGATGATGTCGCGCTCCAGGGTGTCGAACGCCTCCCGGTCGCGGAAAAACCGGGTCACGCTGATCAGCATGTCGGCCAGCAGCGGCGGGGTTTCCTCCGGGTGCGCCCGCAGGTAGTCGCGGTAGCTGGGCAGGTCGGCCAGCATGCGCACCTGCAGCCGCCGCTCGATACGCCGCAGCACCGTGGCGCGCTTGTAGTGGGTTAACTCGTGGCCGCTGCGTTCGGCCAGGATGGCGAGGATCTCGCGCAGGGCGGCTTCGCTCTCCGGTCCCTCGTCGCGGGCGACCGCCAGGGATGCCTCCGGATCGCCGCTGGGAGGCACGCTGATGTTGCGGGCGTTGCGCCAGACATCCAGCAGCGCCTGCGGCAGTTCCGCCGCCGGCAGCACGAAATCCACGCTGCCGGTGGCGATCGCATGGCGGGGCATGTCCGGATGCTCGGCATCCTCGGGCAGCTGGGCCATCGTCACCCCGCCCATTTCCCGGATCCAGCGCAGGCCGGCCGTGCCGTCGGATCCGCCGCCGGAGAGCACGATGCCGACCGCGCGTTCGCGGTGGGTGTCGGCCAGGGTGCGCAGGAAGTTGTCCACCGCCACCGGCGCCCCGCGCTGGCGCTCCTGGTCCCGGACCTCCAGGTGGCCATCGGCCATTGCCAGGTCCGAGCGCGGCGAGATCACGTAGACGTGGTTGGCTACCAACGGTACCGAGCCGGTCACCTGCTCCACCGGCATCCGGGTCGCGCGCTGCAGCACCGCGCCGGCATTGCTCTGGTGGCGCGGGGACAGGTGCAGCACCACCACGAAGGCCATGCCCGGATCGGCCGGCATCTGCTCGAAGAAGCGCTGCAGCGCGGCCAGTCCGCCTGCCGAGGCGCCCACGCCGACCACCGGGAAGGGCAGGCGCGCGTGTGCCGCGAGGTCCGCAGGCGGCGACATGGACGGTTGCGGCGAATCGGGCATCGCAGGGCTCCAGTGTTGCTCTGCGATGATGCGCCTTCGCGCTCCGGCCGTCACAGCCATCGTCCTGCCGTCCCGCTGCGCTCGCGACGTGGAAACTCCTTCCGCGCCATGCAGTTTTTTCACGCTTCGCTCCCGCGCCGCCCGCGGGGGACCCGCGCGGCTGCTGCCATCGGCGGTTGGCACGCAGCTTGCGCTTCCTTTCCTGTGTGGGCAGTGGCGTCCACGCACAGCAAAGTGGAAAGGAGCACTCAAATGCCGAGCAAGAGCAGCGACAACCAGAACCAGAGCAGGAGTGGTGGCAACGACTCCAGCAACCGCGGCTTCGCTTCCATGGATCCGGACAAGCAGCGCGAGATTGCCAGTGAAGGCGGACGTGCCGCCCATCAGAGCGGTCACGCCCACGAGTTCGACAGCGAGGAAGCGCGCGAAGCCGGCCGTAAGGGTGGGCAGGCCAGCCACTCCGGCGGCGGCAGCAGCCGCAGCACCAGCGGCAGCAGCGGCACCCAGAGCGGCAACGGAAACGGCAACCAGGGAGGCCGTAACCAGAGCAGCGAGCACATGGCCGATATCGGCCGAAAAGGCGGTGAACGCAGCCACGGAGGTGGCGGTGGCGGCAACAGCCGCAATCGTTAACAGGACCGGCCGGCCTCCGACGGAGCGGAGGCCGGCATCACTGCCCGACCATAAGGGCGACTGTGCCGGTGCGTCCGTCGTTCCATTGCGGGCCCCACCGCGAGAGGAGGGGAAGATGTTCATTCACAGCCAGGGCGAACAGGGGCTGGCGCGCATCCTGGGCGCGGAAGCAAAGGTGTTTTTCGGGGATGTGCCGTGGTCGCACGTGGCCTCGATCCTGGAGGCAAACTGGGAGCGCAGCCATACCGAGATCGCCTGGGCGGACGTGGCCTCGCTGGTCTACAAAGCCTGGCGCTCAGCGTCCTCCGCGAGCACGACCATCCAATAGATAGCGCGTCAGACGGCGCCTATGCGCACGTGCAAACGCGACGCGCAGCGCGCCTCAGCGCTGCGCCGGGGGAAACCACCAGGGGTCATCGACACCCGCATTCACCAGCACCGCCTGTGAGCGCACGAAGCGCCGGATAGACGCGCTGCCCATGCGTGAGCCGCCCAGCCCGGACTCCTTGAAACTCTGCTTCTCGGCGGTGTGGATCATGCCGGTCAGGCAGGCGTCGTTGATGCTGACGCCGCCGGCGTGCAGGCGCGCGCCCACGCGCACGGCGTGCTCGGTATCGCCGCTGAAGACCGCCGCGGACAGGCCGAAGATCGAATCGTTGGCGCGCGCGATCGCTTCCTCCTCGTTGGCCACGACCATGACCGGCAGGATCGTGGCGAAACTCTCCTCGCGGGCGATGGGCATGCTTTCATCCACGTCGACCAGCACAGTCGGCGGGCACCAGGTGCCGCCGTGTTCGGCCAGTTCGCCGCCGGTCAGGGCGCGCGCGCCGCGGACCTTCGCATCCGCCAGCTGCGCGCGGACGATGCCGATCTGCGCATCGGAAATGATCGGTCCGATCTGGCCTTCGCGCGGGTCGGGATGGGTCAGTTTCAGCGCGTTTGCCTGCTCGACCAGCGCGGCAATGAACGGCTCGGCGATCTTGGCGTCGACGTAGACACGCTCGATCGACATGCAGCTCTGGCCGCCGTTGACGAAGCCGCCCCACGCAATGGCGCGCGCGCTGCGGACCGGATCGGCGTCGGCCAGCACGAGCGCGGGATCCTTGCCGCCGAGCTCGAGCGAGCAGGGAATGAAGCGCGCCGCGCAGGCCTCGCCGACACGGCGACCGGTGCGCACGCTGCCGGTAAAGCAGATGGTGTCTACCGCGCCGATCACCGCCTCGCCGGTGCGCCCGTCGCCGGTGACGACGGCGAACACCGGCTGCAGCGCCGGCACCTGCGCCATCACCTGATCGAGCACGCTGGCGAAGCGCGAGGTCACCTCGCTGGGCTTGCACAGCACCGCGCAACCTGCGGCAAGCGCAGGAATGGCGTCGATCAGGCTCAGCAGCAGGGGAAAGTTCCACGGGCTGATCACGCCGACCAGTGGGTAGGGCACCAGATTCTGCCGGCTGTGCAGGAAGCCGATGCTGCTGGCCGCCGGCTCGGGTGCCTGCAGCAACGCGGGGGCATCGGCGGCCCAGCGGCGCAGCGCGCCCACGGTGCTGTCGACCTCGATCAGCGACTCGTTCCAGCGTCCGGTGTCGCGCAGCAGCGCTTCGGCCATCGGCTCGCGATGGCGCTCCAGCGCGTCGGCCATCGCCAGCAACGCATCGCAGCGCTTCTGCACGTCCAGCGCCGACCAGTCGGTCTGCGCCGCGCGCAGGCCTTGGGCGATCCGGTCGACTTCGGCCTTGGACACGACAACCAGCTGCCCGTCGCACTCGCCCGTGCTCGGGTCGCGCGTGGGAATGGTCTGCACCTTGGTGGCGGCAGCGGAAGCGGAATCAACCATTGCCAATTACCCCTGCGGTCTTCAGTGACTCAATGGTGGCGCGCTGGCGCTGTCCAAACTCGGCGCGCTCGGGAATGCGCAGCTCGCCGCCGGGCATCAGCGCGTTGGGCTGCATCGGCGCGGGCGCCAGGCCCTGCGCGATCGCGTCCTGCGGCAGGCGCGAGAGGATGTGTCCCATCCCCGGGCGCTCGCGGCGACGGCGCAGCGCGACGATGTCGATCTCGGCAAACGCCACCATCGACTCGCCGTCGCCGGCCTCCACCATGACCCGGCCCTGGTCGTCGACGATCTTGGACATGCCGTCGGTGCTCTGCGCCGGGATATCGACATCGACGATGCCGGCGGTGTTGGCCGAGACCACGTAGGCCATGTTCTCGAACGCGCGGGCGCGCTTGGCGATGTCCTTGGGGGTCAGCGCCGGGCTGCCGACCTCGCTGGTGGAGTGCAGCAATACCTCGGCGCCGCGCAGGGCGAGCGAGCGGGCGATTTCCGGGTACAGGATCTCCTCGGACGCCACGCAGGCCAGCCGGCCCAGCGGGGTGTGGGCGACCGGGAACACGCCGTCGATGCCATAAATGTCCAGGTACCTGTCCCAGACGTCATACGGGGTGGGCGCGAACAGCGACACCATGCGTCGGTAGCGCAGCACGGTGTTGCCTGCGTCATCGAACAGCACGCTGGCCTGGAAATAGAGGCCGGGGAAATTGGGATCGGTCTCGTAGGCGTTGCTGGCCACGTAGACCTTGTTCTCCTGCGCGACCTTGGCCAGCGCATCGTACTCGGGGCCGTCCATGGCGAAGGCGGCCTTGTCCGCCCAGCCCGGGATGGTGTCGCCCAGCGGGTAGCCGGTGGCGAAGTATTCGGGCAGCACGACCAGACGCAGGTCCTGGCCGATGAAGGCCTTGCTGCCGCGCACCTGGCGATCGATGCGGGCGATGTTGGCGGCGATCTTGCTGCGCGCGGCGGCCACGTCGGGGGCGGCGTTGACGGCGCGGCAGGTCGTCTGCAGTGCCAGGGCGCGGTAAACCTCGGTCATGTATTCGGTCCTGTGGATGCGATGGGGCTCACTGGAAATCGGGTTGGCGCTTGGCCAGGAAGGCGGCCGCGCCTTCGGCGAAATCGGCGCTGGCGAAGGCGTTGTCAAAGGCGGCGGTGGCGGCGGCGTGGCCGGCCTCGACGTCGCCGCCCAGGTACGCCAGCACCTGCTTGATGCCGGCGCGTGCGCTGGCCGAGCCGGACGCCAGCTCCGCCAGCAGCGTGGCCAGCGCGGCATCTACGCCGTCATCGCCGGCGATACGGTTCAGCAGGCCCCACTCCAAGGCAGTCGCGGCAAACAGCAGGCGTCCGGTCAGCAGCATCTCGCGCGCCCGGGCCAGGCCCACGGTATTGACCAGCCGGCGGCTGTCCTCGGGGCTGTAGACCAGGCCGAGCTTGGCCGGGGAAAGTCCGAAGCGGCTGCGGGTGCTGCCGAGGCGGAAATCGCAGGCCAATGCCAGCCCCAGCCCGCCGCCGACGCAGACACCGTCGATCACCGCGATGGTGGTCAAGGGCGAGCGCTGCAGGGCGAGCTGGGTGCGCTGGACCTGGGCGTTGCTCGCCACGAAGCCGGACGGATCGGCCAGCAGCTCGGCCAGCTCATCGATGTCGGCGCCGGCACTGAACGCGCCCGGCACGCCTTCCAGCACGAGCACGCGCGCATCGCTGGCATGGATTTCGGCGAGGCAGCGCTCGATGGCCGCCCAATGTACGCTTGCCAAGGCATTGCGCTTCGCCGGACGGTCGATCCGCAGGCGGGCTACCTTGTCCTCCAGCTGCCAACCGACCACGTCATTGCTCGCTTGCATACCGTTCCTTTTGCAGCGCACTTATGATCTATAGTTATAGCATTAAGGCAAGGATGGAAGCGCGCGATGACCGGTCAGGTAGTTCACTCGTTGCAGTCCCCCGATCTCAGGCAACTGCTGCGCCCTGACCTGCCGCTGCCGCTGTACCACCAGATCTTCAACATCCTGCGCGAGCGCGTGCTGGCCGGCGACCCGCCCCATGGAGCGCAGCTGCCCACCGAATTCGGCCTTGCCGAGACCTTTGGCGTCTCGCGCATCACCGCCAAGCGCGCCCTGGACGAGCTCGCCAACGCCGGCCTGGTGGAGCGCCAGCGCGGTCGCGGCACCCACGTCATCCATCGCGCCAGCCCCAAGCCCGTACGCGGACCGCTGATCGGCCTGCTGGAGAACCTGCACATCCTCGCCGAGGAGACCGAAGCCAAGGTCGTCGAGTTCGGCCGTGTCGCGCCGCCGCCGCGGGTGCGCGAGCTGTTCGCGCTGGAGCCTGGCGAGCCGCTGGCGCGCGCGGTGCGGGTGCGCAGCCGGGCCGGCACGCCCTTCGGCCACTACACCAGCTGGACGCTCACCGGCCATGGCGAATTCAACGAGCACAACTTGGCCACGACCTCGCGGCTGAAGCTGTTCGAACGCATCGGCATCCAGATCCGGCAGGTGCAGCAGACCCTGTCGGCGGTCAATGCCGATGCGGTGGTCGCGATGCATCTGGGCATGGATCCCGGCAGCGCCCTGCTGGCGCTGGAGCGCCACTCCTTTGACGAGTCCGGCCGTCTGGTCGACCTGCTCAACATCCTCTATCGCCCGGACCAGTTCAGCTACCAGATGACGCTGGACCTGGACGAGCCGTCCGGCGCGCGCTGACAAGCGACCCCCCGCGCGCAGACTTTCCTCTTCCCGGCGAAACGCTGTGCCGATCCGGCGCCCGCGCAACGCTGGCGGGACGGCCGTTGCAAATTGTCCGGACATTCATTGACCCGCTGCGCCTATTGATATATCGATAGGTCCAATCGAGCGGTTCAACGTCAATGAGTGTGGAGGTGGTGGTGAGCGAACGACTTTATCGGTGCGCGCTGGCAGTGGCAGTCACCGCGGCTTTGGGCAGCATGCCCGTCCACGCCCAGCAGGCGACGGCGGCAGACGCCGGCAGCCAGGCGGTCCAGCTGGACAGCGTCAGCGTCACCGCGCAGCGCCGCGAGGAACAGGTCCAGGACACGCCGGTGGTGATCACCGTGCTCAACGCCGAGGAGCTCAAGCGCAAGCAGGTCTCCCGGGTTGATGACCTGAAGTTCCACGTGCCCAACATCACCATCGACCAGAACACCTCGACCAGCTCGGGCGCGAAGATCTTCCTGCGCGGCGTGGGCCAGGACGAATCCATGTTCACGGCCGACCCGGCGGTGGCGATCTACATCGACGATGTCTACATCCCGCGCCAGAACGGATCCATGTTCGACCTATACGACGTGGAGCGCATCGAGGTGCTGCGTGGCCCTCAGGGCACCCTGTACGGCCGCAACGCCACCGGCGGCGCGATCCGCTACATCACCCGCAAGCCAAAGGGCGACGAGCGGCTCGAGGTCGACGCCACGGTCGGCAACTACGGCCGCGCCGACATGCGGGTCATGTACAACACCCGCCTGGGCGAGACGCTCGACTTCTCCGCCGCGGCCCTGACCCGCAACCGTGATGGCTTCATCCGCGAGCAGGTCAGCGGCAAGGACGTCAACGACAACAAGGTCAACGCCGCGCGCATCGGCTTCTCGATGCCGGTGGCGGAGAACTCCTACGCCTCCCTCAACATCGACCGCCTGCGCGAACGCTCCACTCCCAGCTACGCGGTGCCGGTGGCCATGGTGGATGGCAGGACCGTGCCGCGCCTGGAGAACCTGTACACCACCCGCAGCGACCTGGTGGGCGGCATCAACGATCTGGACCAGTTCGGCGCGGCGTTCACCTTCGAGACCTACTTCGACAACGTCCTGTGGCGCCATATCGCCCACTACCGCAGCATGGACAACCAGATCTACGTCGACGTGGACGGCACCGACCGCCTGCTCTACCACCTGATGCAGGACCAGGAGCAGAGTCAGCGCGGCTATGAAACCCAGCTGGTCTCTATCGGGGACGGTCCACTGACTTGGGTCGCCGGCGTGTTCGCTTTCAGCGAGAAGAACGACCAGCCGACCCGCAATGACATCTTCGGCATCGGCGGGGTCTACGACATCGCCCAGGACACCGCCGCGCTGGCGGCCTACGCCCAGGCGACCTACGCGGTGAACGATCGTTTCAACCTCACCGCCGGTGGCCGCTTCAGCCACGAGAAAAAGGACCTGTCGGTGCTGGGCCGCAATCCCGCCGGCGATGAGACCTTCCAGGTCAACCGCCGCGGCCGCTGGTCCAAGCCGGACTGGAAGGTGATGGCCGATTACGACCTCACCGACAACGTGATGGGCTTCCTCACCGTGTCGACCGGCTTCAAGAGTGGCGGTTTCAACGGACGCGGCACGACACCGGCGACGATCACCCCGTTTGACGAGGAGACCGTGCGCTCCTACGAGGCCGGCATCAAGAGCACGCTGTGGGACAACCGCGTGCGCCTGAACGCGACCTACTACCGCAACGACTACGGCGGCCTGCAGCTGTCGGCGATCGACCCCAACGGCGTGTACGTCACCACCAACGCCACCGGCGCGCTGATCCAGGGGATCGAACTGGAGGCCCAGGCCCAACTGACCAAAAACTGGAACCTGAGCGCGAGCATCGGCACGATCGACGCCGAGTACCGCGACTACGCGGAGATCAACAAGGACAAATTCGAGGGCCGCGACCTGAAGCAGGCGCCGGAGATGCAGTGGCAGATCGGCACCACCTACGTGCAGCCACTGGCCGCCGCGCAACTGGTATTCAACGCCCAGGTCGCGCGCACCGACATGTTCTATCAGAACCAGGACCTGTCGGAGCTGATCAAGACCCCGGCCAACACCCAGGCGAGCGCACGGATCGGCTATGAACCCACCGATGCGAACTGGTCGGTCGCCGTGTGGGGTCGCAACCTCACCAACACCCGGGTGTCCGCCGGTGGCTTCGATATTCCCGGGCTGGGCGTTGGGGTGATCTACCCGACCCTGCCGCGCACCTACGGCATCGATTTCAACTACAAGTTCTGGTAGCCCGCGCCCGATCCGCACCAAGGGGCCTGCACTACAGGCCTTTTTGGTATATAGATATAACATTAGGACTTGAGCAGCGGAGTCGAGACGCGTGGCAGCAACCCTGGCGGAAAAAATCATTGCCCACGCCTGTCAACGTGACAGCGTCAGCCCCGGGCAAATCGTCACCGCGTCGCTGGATCTGCTGATGATGCATGACTCCGGCGGCCCCCGGCGGGTCGCCTCGCGGCTGGAACAGCTGGGCGCGAAGGTGTGGGATCCGGACAGGGTGGTGGTGGTCAGCGACCACTTCGTTCCCGCCACCGATCTGGAAAGCGCGGAGATCCTCGCCCTGACCCGGCGCTGGGCGCAGCAAGCCGGGGTGCGCCACTACGACATGCTCGGCATCTGCCACGTGGTGCTGCAGGAAGGCGGCCACGTGCAGCCGGGAATGTTCTGCGTCGGCGGCGACTCGCACTCGCCCAGCGGCGGGGCGTATGGCGCGTTCATGATCGGCGTGGGCGCGACCGACATCACCGGTGCGCTGGTGACCGGCGAGCTGTGGCTGAAGGTGCCGCAGACGGTACGCGTGAACTGGGACGGCGCCCTGGCCGACGGCGTCAGCGCCAAGGACATCATGCTGTACCTGTGCGCCACGCTGGGGATGGGCAACGAGAACCAGGCCTTCGAGTACGACGGCGCGGCGGTCCGTGCGATGTCGATGTCCGAGCGGATGGTGTTGTGCAACATGTCGGCCGAACTGGGCGCGGAAACCGGCATGGTCTCCGCAGACGAGAAGACACTGGCCGCGCTGGTCGAAGCCGGCCGGCCGTTCACGGGCGACATCGCGCGCTGGCAAAGCGATCCCGAGGCTGCGTGCCTGGCCGAACACCACTACGACGCCGCCGCCCTGGCCCCGCAGATCGCCGCGCCGCACAGTCCCGCCAACAGCCGCGCGGTGACCGAGTACGAGCCGATCCACATCGACCAGGGTTATATCGGTGCCTGCACCGGCGCCAAGCTGTCCGACCTGCACATGGCCGCGGAGGTGCTCAAGGGCCGCAGGATCGCCAGCAACACGCGCCTGCTGATCGCCCCGGCGTCGGTGGCGATGACCCGCCAGGCGGCCGCCGACGGCACCCTGGAGATCCTGACCGAGGCCGGCGCGATCATGCTGCCGACCGGCTGCGGCGCGTGCGCCGGCATGGGTGCCGGCATGTACTCGGCCGGCGAAGTCGGCCTGTCCACCACCGCGCGCAACTTCAAGGGCCGCATGGGCTCGGCGCAGGCGCAGGTCTACCTGGGCTCGCCCTACAGCGTGGCGGCCGGCGCGGTGAAGGGCTACATCTGCGACCCGCGCGAACTGCTGGCGGAACCGGCGTGATGGCCGCAGATGCCAAACCCCGCCCCACGGAGCACGCCATGACCGCTGACACCACGCCCGACGAGCCCGTCGACATCCGGGCCGCCAACCTGCCGCGCGCCGAGGCCAGCGCCCTGAGCCGGCGTGGCCGCGCGTTCGTGTTCGGCGACAACATAGACACCGACCTGCTCGCCCCCGGCCCGTACATGCGCGAGTCGCCCGAGGTGCTGGCCAGCCACTGCCTGGAAGCGATCGACCCGGACTTCGCCAGTGACGTGCAGCGCGGCGACATCGTGGTGGGCGGCAAGTCCTTCGGCATCGGTTCCTCGCGCGAGCAGGCGGTGCAATCGCTGGTGGTGCTGGGCGTCGGCGCGATCGTCGCCACCTCGTTTGCGCGGATCTTCTACCGCAACGCGCTGAACTTCGGCCTGCCCGCGCTGACGTGTCCGGATCTGGTGGCCGAACGCGGCGACGATCTGGAAGTGCGCCCGCAGGAAGGCCTGGTGATCAACCACACCAGCGGCAAGCAGTACCGGTGCGAGAGCATTCCGCCCGAGCTGATGGAGATCGTTAATGTCGGCGGCCTGATGCCGTGGCTGGCGCGGAAACTGGCCGCGGATGCGCAAGCGCGCACCGACGCGGATGGCCCGGCCGCCGGTACGGCGCCGTGAGCCTTCCGGACACCGAACTTCGCGGACCGGCACGGACCGACCAGTTCCGCGCCGACGGCATCCTCCACGTCACGCTGATTGCACGAGATCTTGATGCCGCCTGCGCGGCCTACCGCGACCAGCTCGGCCTGACCGTCGCCGCCCGCGAGTCGCTCGACATCGAACTTGCGGCGGTGCTCGGGCTGGCCGATCTTGCCGGCGCGCCCGTGGCCTGGCTCGCCAACCCGGCCGGCGAAGCCGTCCTGCGACTGGTGGAAGATCCGCAGGCGCGCCAGCTGGAACCGATGTTCCGGCACGGCTGGCTGTCGCTGGAGGTCCTCGTCGCTGACGTCGATGCATTGGTCGCCGACCTGCGCCCGCCCTTCCGCGTGCTGCGCCCGCCGGCCGACCTGGAACTGAGCCCCGCGATCCGCGCCAGCCAGGTGCTCGGTCCCTGCGGCGAAATGCTCTACCTGACCAGCATCAAGGCCGCCGTGCCGCCGTTCGACCTGCCGATGAGCGATGAGCGGATCTCCCACACCTTCATCGGCGTGATGTCTACGCCCGACCGCGACGCCTCGCAGGCCGCGTGGGCGGCGCTGGCCGGCCACCCCGGCTGGGCGTTCGAGACGAAGATCACCGTGCTCAACGACGCCTTCAGGTGGGATCTCGGTGACCGCTACCCCGTTGCGGTGGTTGCGCTTCCGGGACAGTGCCTGGTGGAGATCGACGAGGTGAAACTGCCTGACGATTCCGGTCTGGCGGCGGCGCGCGAAGCGATCGCGGACATCGACGTGCTTTCTGTCGATTCAATGGATGCGAAGCGCCGGTTTGCCGGTCAGCACAGCATCGCCCTGCGACTGGCCGCACTGCCCGAAGGCCTTGCCTCGGCCGGCTGGGGCTTGATCGGCGATGTCCAAGTCGGCGTTGAGCGGCATGTAGGACTGGTCGGTCCGGCAGGCGAGCACGTGCAGTTGCTTGTGGATTGCTGACGCGCCGCGGCACGCGCCGTCACTCAGAAACCGACGTTGCACCGTTCGTAGGCGTTGGCCGCGCTCGCGATCTTCTCGCTCGCCACCAGAGTGACCAGTGTCGCGGCAACGCCGCTCAGACAGGTCACGCCGAAGCGTTTGATGGATTCGGCCGGTCGCAGCAGGACTGAGCCCGCAAGCGCGGCAACCGTCCCCAGAACCAGCACGCCTAGGGCTGCCTCGGGAAACACGAGCGGCCCAAACATCACGACAAGCAGCGCCCAGCCGACCGCGCCGCCGCTGTCATTGCACGCCGCTCCGTAGTAGCCGACCAGCGCGGCGAATGACAGCAACACCACGAGTGCCAAGCACGTCAGGAAACCGAGAAAAGGGCGCGACTGCGGATCATCCATGACCGGCTCCAACGAGGATTCAATGTTTACAGGAGCGGCGAGGCAATGCGCCTCAACGCGAGATTCCACCGGTCAGCGGGGCTTGCTGCTCGCCAGCATCGCCAGAAACGGAGTAGCGATCGCAACGCCGACCCCAACCCCAAGACCGACGCTGTGAAAAACGGCGCCAATCACGACACCGATCCCGCCGCCCAGAGAAAGCGCGAGCGCCAGCGCCTGCGGATGACTCAACTTTGTCTTGCTTTGCATAGCCCACCTCTCCCTGTGGCGTCAGACACGAATATCCACGGCTTGGACGGATGGTGCAAACACGGACGGTGCGCCGCAAAAGGAGCGATCAGTCATTCTTGCCTGAGAACTTGCCGGGCGCCGAAAGACCAACCACACCGGCACTGTCCAGCGCCGCCAACTCGGTCGCATCCAGCCCGAGCAGCTCGCCCAGGACCGCGCCGGTGTGCTCGCCCAGTCCGGGAGCGGCGTGGCCATAGGCGATCGGTGTGGCAGAGAACCGTACCGGGTTGGCGACGCCGGGGACATGGCCCGCGGTGGAATGCGGCAGTTCGATCCGCATGCCGCGCGCCTGCACCTGCGGGTCGTCGAAGACCTGGTCGATGCGGTTGACCGGTGCGCAGGGGACGGTGGCTGCTTCCAGCCCGGCCAGCCAGTGGGCGCTGGGGCGGGTCGCCAGGCGCTGCTCCAGATACGGCACCAAGCGGTCGCGGTTGGCGACGCGGGCGGCGTTGGTGGTGTAGCGCGGATCGATCGCCAGCTCGGGGTCGCCGAGGACCTCGCAGAAGCGCGCGAACTGGCCGTCATTTCCGACGGCGAGCATGAAGTAGCCGTCCGCGGTCGGCATCACCTGGTAGGGGACGATGTTGGGGTGGGCGCTGCCCTGGCGCTGCGGCACCTCGCCGCCGACCAGGTAGTTGGACGCCTGGTTGGCCAGCCACGCCACCTGGGTATCGAGCAGGGCCAGGTCGATGTGCTGGCCCTCGCCGTGGCGCTCGGCGTGGCGCAACGCGGCCAGGATGGCCGACACCGCGTACATGCCGGTCATCAGGTCGGTCGCGGCGACGCCGACTTTCTGCGGCACGCCGCCGGGCGAACCTTCAGGCTCGCCGGTGATACTCATCAGGCCGCCGATCGCCTGGATCGCGGCGTCGTAGCCGGCGCGCTTGGCATACGGACCGGTCTGGCCGAAACCGGTGATCGAGCAGTACACCAGCCGGGGGTTGATCGCCTTCAAACTGGCGTAGTCCAGCCCGTATTTGGCCAGTCCGCCGACCTTGTAGTTTTCCACCAGGATGTCGCAATGCCGGACCATCTCGCGGATCAGGCGCTGGCCTTCCTGGCCGGTGAAGTCGATCGCCACCGAGCGCTTGCCGCGGTTGGCGCACAGGTAATAGGCCGACTCCGCGGTGGGCTGCCCATTGGCGTCGTGCAGCCACGGCGGCCCCCAGCCACGGGTGTCGTCGCCGCCTTCGGGGCGTTCGACCTTGATCACGTCAGCGCCGAAATCGGCCAGCACCTGGGTGGCCCACGGCCCGGCGAGGATGCGCGACAGATCCAGTACGCGCACGCCACCAAGAGGTTTCATCGCGGCCACCAGTCGTTGCACGCTTGCGGGAGGGAAGGCCGCCAGCCGATCGCCTGCTGGAAGGCCTCGGCCAGCGCGGTCAGCGACCACTCGTCGCCGATGTCGCCGACCAGCTGCAGGCCCAATGGCAGTTCGCCCGCGCCCACCGACAGCGGCACCGACAGCGCGGGGTTGCCGGCGAAATTGGCGTAGCCGGTCAGGTCCGCCTGGTTGGGCGGCGTAGGGGTATCGAAGGCAAACGCGCGCTGCGGCGTGGTCGGCATCACCAGCACGTCGCACTGCGCCAGCCACTGCTGCAGCTGCACCTGTGCCTGGTCGAGCACGCGCGTCGCGGCCACCAGATCACTGGCGGACTTGCGCTCGGCGTAGGCCATCAACTTCTGCAGCAGCGGCGAGAACCGCTCGCGTTGGTGCTCCCAATCGTCGGCGTGCTCGATCAGCATTTCCGCCTCGCACACCAGCAGGCCGGCGCGGCGCGAATGGCCGGGCGCGACGCTGGGCGCGGGCAGGTCTACCCGCTGGTGGCCCAGACCGAGCAGCGTCTGCAGTCCGTCCTCGAAAGCCTCGGCAATGCCGGGATCCCACTGCACGGTGTCGCCGAAATCCACCACCCCCAGCCGCAGCGGACCGGTGGATGCTGGCGCGAAACGGATCGCCCGCGACTGCGCGCTGGCCGGGTCGAAGCCCGCCAGCACCGGCAACAGCAAACGCAGGTCGCGTGCCGAGCGGGCCAGTGGACCGATATGGTCGAGCCGATGGCTGAGCGCCACCGTGCCGCGGTTGCTGATCGCGCCCCAGCTGGGTTTCAGGCCAACCACGCCGCAGTAGCTGGCGGGAATCCGCACCGAGCCCATGCTGTCGGTGCCCAGCGCGGCGCTGCACAAACCCGCCGCCACGGCCGCACCGCTGCCGCCGCTGGAACCGCCCGGGGTCAAGCCCGGACGGTGCGGGTTGTGGCAGGCGCCGAAGTGCGGGTTGTTGTTGTCCGCGCCCAGTGCCGCCTCGTGCATGTTGAGCTTGCCGACGATCACCGCGCCGGCGTTGCGCAGGGATGCGACCGACGGACTGTCGGCGTCGGCCGGGGCGTTGGCGCGACGGGTCGCCATGCCGGCGGTGGTGACGAAGCCGGCCGCATCGATGTTGTCCTTGATCGCCACCGGCACGCCTTCCAGCACGCGCGCGGTGCCGGCCTTGCGGCGGGCATCGGACTCGTCCGCCGCTCGGCGGGCCCCCTCTGCATTCACCGCCAGGTAGCTGTTGAGCACCGGCTGGCTGGCACCGATCGCCGCCAGCTGCTGCTCCAGCAGGTCGCGGCAGCTGAGCTCGCCGCGCCCCAGCCGGGCCAGCTGCGATGTCATGTCCTCGCCCAGCAGGGCGGCGTCGATGCGGCTCATGGCGTCGGACTCTTACTCGAAGCGCTTGTCGATCAGGCGGATGGGTTTCTGCCGCGTTTCCATGCCGGTCAGCGGCGCCAGCGCGCCCGGCTCGGCCAGCACGACGCTGACATCCACGCCCAGGCGCATGCGCAGCAGGGCGGCAAACGCGGCGGCCAGCTGGGCGTCGGTCGTCTCGCCCTTGACCTCGATGTGCACCGCCAGGTCGTCGCGGCCGGCGGCGTCGCGGGTGGTCACGCAGATGAACTCACCCGCAAACCCGGCGTGCTCCTCCAGGATCGGTGCCATCGCCTGCGGGAACACGTTGATGCCGCGCACCTTGACCATGTTGTCGCTGCGGCCGAGGAAGCCCTCGATTCGGCGCAGGTTGATGCCCAGCGAGGACGACGTGGTCAGCACCCGGGTCACGTCGTGGGTGTTGAAGCGGATGATCGGGTAGATGTCGTCCTTGTACAGGCAGGTCACGACCATGTCCCCGGTCTCGCCGTCGGCCACGGGCTTGCCGTCGTCCACGCCGAGGACCTCGACGTACTGGGCGTCCTCCATCAGGTACAGGCCGTCCTGGTCCGGGCCTTGGCCGGCGATCGCGCCGGTGTCGCCCACGCCGTACCAGTCGTACAACTGCGCCCCGCCCCAGGCCTTGGACAGCGACTCGCGCGACTCGCGGCCCAGGTGGCCGGAGATCATCCGGATCGGGATGTCCCTGCCCGGCTCCAGGCCTTGCTCGCGGGCGACGTCGGCCAGCTTCTTGATGTAGTCGGCAAAGCCGACGATCACGGTCGCGCCCATGTCGCGCATCAGGTTGACCTGCTGCACCGAGCGCATCTCGATGCCGGTACCGGCCGAACAGAACAGCGCCTGGGTGAAGTGGTTCACGGCCTCGCGGATGTAGTGGCCGCCGTTGATCATGCCGTGGCCGTAGACCGAATGGACGACGTCGCCAGCCTGCATGCCCTGCCAGCGGTACAGACGCGCCAGCAGCAGATTCTGCACCTCGCGGCTGTGCGGGCTGAACAGCAGCGGCTGCGGCCGGCCGGTGGTGCCACTGGTGGTGTGGAACACCAGCGGCGTGTCGCCGGCGGCGGTGCCGTCGCGCCAGCCGTGGAAATCGCCCAGCGGCGGCTGGGCTTCCACCGAGGCCATGATCTCGTGCTTGCCATAGACCGGCAGTTTGGTGATGTCGGCCAGACCGGTGACGTCCCCCGCCTCCAGACCCGCATCGCCCCACAGGCGCTGGTAGAACGGGATCTGCCAGGCGCGCGCGACGCAGCGCCGGAAGCGCGCGTCCTGCTCGGCGAACAGCTCGTCGCGGCTGATGCGGCTGAAGCGCTCGGTGAAGGCCTGGTCCAGCGGGTACTCGGCCAGCAGCTTGTTGACGTCGAAGGATTCGAAATAGGTCGCGTGGGTGGTCATGGGGCCTCAACAATCAGTAGGTCGACCAGGCGACGCACATCATCGAGCGCCTCCAGCCGGTCGAGAACGATGAGCAGGTCCGCGCGGCGCTCCGAATCGAAGGGCCGGGCCGCGTGGTCCAGGCAATGGTGGAATTTCTCGAGCTGCTGGGCGCGGTCCAGCGGACGCTCGGGCGAGCCGAGTGCGGCATCGCGGTGGTTGTGCAGCTCGCGTCCGTCGGTGGTGGTGACCACCAGGCTCTGCGGCACCAGCGCGTTGGGATCGTCGCAGTCGTTGGGCTCGACGTGCAGGCGGCTGGCAAACTGCGCGCGCACCGGGTCGGCGAGGGATTCGGCGGAATAGGCATCCAGCCCGACCCGGCCCTCGATCATCATCGTGCCGGTCAGGTAGGGCAGGCACAGGCGGGCGTAACTGGTTTCCATGCCGGCCTTGTACGGCCGCAACACCAGCCGGCGTACCAGCGGCGGCGCGCGCAGGACGATGCGCTCGACGTCGCCGATGCGCAGGTCCTCACGCTCACGCAGCTCGCGCAGCATGTCCAGGCACGCATGCGCGGCGCCGCCGGTGGGGAACACCTTGTGGCTGACCAGCTCGATCTGCGCGTCGCCGGCGGCGAGCGCGGCCAGTGCGGGACGGGTGTCGAACGCGCCCTCGATCAGCGGCAGGTAGCCGAACGGGCCTTCCAACCATTCGTGCGGGGCCGGGAAGCCGTGGTTGGCGAGCGTCCACGCAGTGATCGCGGCGCGCGCATTGAAGGCGATCTGCAGCGCCAGGGTCGGCGAGCCTTCGACGTGCGCCTGCATCGTGCCCGAGAGATGGCTGTAGGTGAGCCCGAGCGCACGGTGAAGGGTCGCCTCGTCAGCCTGGTGCAGGTGGGCGATGCCGGCGACCGCGCCCAGTGCCCCGCACATCGCCGGGCGGAAGAAGCGCATGGGCGCGCGGCCGCTGATGCCGATCAGGGTCGCCACGTCGACCGCGATGGCGACCGCGGCGATCAACCGCTTGCCGTCCACGTCGCCGCGCTGCTCGGCCGCGGTCACCAGGCTGGAGAGCACCACCGCCATCGGATGCACGACAGCGGGCATGTGCACGCAGTCGAACTCCTGGTTGTGGATCTGGAAGCCGTTGACCATCGCCGCGCTGGACGCGTGCAGGCGCTCGCCGGTGACCCAGACGCGAGCGTCGTTGCCGCTGCCGCTGCCCAGGCTCTGGGCGGCGTCGCGCACGGTCTGGTTGAGCGGCACCTGCGGGCCGGAGCCGGCGATGCCGACCGATACGCCGTCCATGATGAAGGTCTTGACCGCGGCGACGGCTTTGGGCGAAAGGTCCTCATAGCGCAGGTCGGCCGCATGGGCGACCAGCGCCTCGGTCAAGCGCGGCATCGCCGTGCTCATGCGTCCAGCCCTGCCAGGGCAGCCTGCAGGGGTTCCAGCGAGAGCGCCATCGGCAACTCACGGACGGCATCGAACAGGCGGGTTGCAGCCGGTTTGCTCACGCCGCCCCACTCGGCCAGAGCCAGCGCCTTGGACGCGATCGCGGCCTCCGGCATCGGGCATTCCGGGTCGCCCCAGGCATCCACGCGGGCCGCGTGCAGGCGGCGGCCGTCAGCCAGCGCCACGGTCACGGACGCTCCGTAGTGGTCGGGGAAGCGGGCGCTGGCCGCCTCGTCCTCGCTCACGATGACGCGCTCGCGCATGGCGGCCACGACCGGATCCTCGATGGTCGCAGGCAGGTAATGCGCCAGCTCGGGCCGTCCCAGGCAGGCAATCGTAGCAACGGCATGCTGCAGGCTGAATTTGGCTTCCAGCTCGGTGGTGGGCTCGGGCCGGTCGCAGAAGCGCAGCGCCTCGGCATAGGTGGTCACGTGGATGCTGACGAACGCCTCCATCGGCAGGCCATCGGCCTGGCGCAGGGCGTCGCGCATCGCGTCGATCGCCGGATGCGCGTGGCGGCAGGCCGGCCACGGTTTCAGGCTGGTGGTGTGGATCAGCCAGTCCGGCGCGTCGGCGAGGACCAGATCGGGCTGGGCGTCGGGCGCGCTCGCGGCAAACAGTCCCTGCTCGCCCTCCAGGATCCGGCGCGGTCCGCGCAGGCCGGCAGCGGCCAGCTGCGCCGCAAGCAAGCCGCTGCGCGCGGCTTCGGCGTTGTGGATCGATTTGGTCGGGACCGGCTCGTGTCGCATCTGCCACAGGCCACCGGTGCGGCTGCCGGCGGTACCGAGCGCATCGGCCAGTGCATCGGCGTCCAGGCCAAGGATGGAAGCGGCGGCGGTCGCGGCGCCAAACGCACCGGCGGTCGAAGTCGGGTGCCAGTAGCGGTAATGCCCGCGCCCCAGCGCGCGGCCGATGCGGATGGTCGCCTCGTAGCCGCGCACCACCGCATCCAGGAATTGTTGCGGCGTGGCGTCGGCGCTTTCCGCCGCTGCCAGTGCGACCGGAATCACCACCGGACCGGCGTGCAGGATCGCTCCGCGGTGGACGTCGTCCATCTCCAGCACGTTGCCCAGCGCCGCGTTGATCAGCAGAGCGGCCATCGGGTCGCGTCGGCCGGCGCCGAGCGCGGTCGCGTCGCCGCCCGGGAGCGTGGCCACCAGCGCGGTCAGCTGATCCGCCAGCGGCGAGCGCAAGGCCCCCAGCGCGCAGCCGAGCCAGTCGGCCATCAGCGCAGCGGCACGCTGGCGCGCCGCGGCATCCACCGGGCGCAGCAGCTGCACGGCCAGGGCTTCGGTCAGGCTCGGGGCCCGCGCTGTCATGCCGCGTCTACCAAGTGACACCTCGTTGGATCGTGGACTCTCTGACTCAGGGTATCGGACTTTGTCCGGACATATCATATGATCAGCATTCCGCACATCGCAAACCGGTCTTGACCGGCAGCGTCGCCACCGTTTCCCGGACCGGAGTCCCCGTGCCTGCCCAGCTCGACGCCAGTTCCTTCCTCGATCATTTGCGCCCCGGCGCGGAGATTTACACGCCCGGCTGCGCTGGTCACTCGCTGCTGTTCGAGTCGTGGCTGCGGCAGGCGCCGGAGCGCTGCGACGGCGTGCGCTTCACCGGCGTGCACATCCCCACGGTCAACCGATTCGACTTTGCCAGCCTGCACCCGGGCGCCCGGCAACGCACGATCTTTCTCAGCGCCGAACTGCGCGAGTCCTGGCTGGCCGGACGGGTCGACTACCTGCCGATGAGCTACTCGGCCACCTGGCAGTGGCTGGGCCAGGAGGTGCAGTTCGACGTCGCCCTGGTGCAGGTCGCGCCGCCGGACGACAACGGCCAGTGTTCGCTGGGCGTGGCTGCCGACTTCACCCCTGCGGCCTGGCCGCGGGCAGCGAAGGTGCTGGCGCACGTCAATCCGCGCATACCGCGCACCCACGGCCCGTCGATCCCCTGGTCGCGCATCCATGCCGCCATCGAGCACGAGAGCCCGCTGCTGGAAGCGCCCGACCCCGCACCGGACAAGGCCATGGACGCGGTGGCTGCGCAGGTCGCCACGATGGTGCCGGACCGGGCCACCCTGCAACTGGGCCTGGGCCGCCTGCAATCGGCGGTGCTGCGCGCATTGCGCGGACGGCGTGACCTGCGGATCCACTCCGGGATGGTGTCCGACGGACTGCTGGGCCTGATCGAGGATGGCGCACTGGCGCCGGCGCCGGATGCGGTCGTCGCGGGCGTCGCCCTAGGCAGCCAGGCGCTGTATGACGCCGTCGCCGGGCGGGTGCAGTTCCGCGAGGTCGGCCACACCCACGACCACGGTGTGCTGCGCACCATTGCGCGGCTGACGGCAATCAACAGCGCCTTGTCGGTGGACCTGCTGGGCCAGGTCAACGGCGATTGCCTGGGCGGTCGCCAACTCAGTGGCATCGGCGGCTTGCCGGACTTCCTGCGTGGCGCGCGACAGGCACCCGAGGGCCGCGGCATCATCGCCCTGCCCGCCGCCACGCCGAAAGGGCAGACGCGAATTGTGCCAATGTTGCCGGCTGGCCCGGTCAGCGTGGCGCGGATCGACGCCGATTGCGTGGTCACCGAGCATGGCGTTGCCGACTTGCGATACCTGGGCGTGCATGAGCGGGCGCGCGCCCTCATCGCGATCGCCGACCCGGTCCATCGCGAATCGCTGGAGCGGGACTGGCATGAAATCACCCAAAGGCTTTGACATGGCACATTTGAAAGGACTCCCGGCATGACCGCCAAGCAGCGCAGCAAACCCCGTTACGCCGAGTTGGGCGACCTGCTCCAGGCGGGTATCGAGCGTGGCGACTACCCGGTGGGCAGCCTGCTGCCGACGGAGCTGGAGTTGTGCGAGCGCCACCAGGTCAGCCGCCACACCGCGCGCGCTGCCCTGTCCCAGTTGATCACCGCCGGGCTGGTCCAGCGTCGCCCCGGATCGGGCACCCGGGTGATCGCCCAACGCGAGGCGATGCGCTACGAACACGGCATCGACAGCCTCGACCTGCTGATGCAGTACGGCAACACCACCCGACTGCAGGTGCTCGAGACCCGCTCGGAGAAAGCCGCCGGCGAGATGACCCGCGCGCTGGAGATCGCCACCGGCAAGCCCTACCTGGTCCTCAACGGCGTGCGCATGGAAGAGCCCAACCGCGAACCCATCGCGGTGACCGAGATGTTCGTGCCGGTGCGCGCGGGCACACCGAGCGCCGAGCTGCTCGAGCTGTCCAGCTCGGCGCGCACCGTCGCCGGCTTCCTGGATGCGGCGCGGCTGTCGCGGGTGGAGCAGGTGTTCGATGCCGCATCCCTCACCCCGGCCGAGGCCAGCTTGCTGGGGGTGGAGAGCACCGAGCCGGCCATGCGCGTCCGCCGGCACTACCGCGACGCGGCCGGACGGCTGCTGATGCTGGCCATCAGCAAGCACCCGCCCGGGCGCTTCGCCTACTCCATGGTGTTGTCGCGCAACCGACGCTGAGCCGCCGGCGCGTGCAGCCGCCCCGGATCAGCGCCGGTTTGCCGCTCAGCGCTTGAACAGCAGTTTCAGCACCGACGGCCGCAGCGCCATGCGCATCATTTGGCGGAACTCGGCCGGGGTCAGGCTGGTGGTGCACGGCAGCACGCCGGCCACGCCCTTCATCACCAGAAGGCCGTCCTCGCTGACCACGTCGTTGATGCGCACGTCCAGCTTCATTGCGGGGGTGACGACCTTCATGCCGGGACCTCCCTGGCGCTGATCTCGTTCGCGTGGGTTCCGCCGGCGTCCACCCAGTCTTCCAGCGCCACCAGGCCCTTGCCGGCGGCGCGCCCGGAGATCATCGCCTCGGTCAGGTAGGAACCGTTCTGGTAGAGGTCGGAGAACATCGAGCCCAGTTCGCCGGCCTCAAACAGGCGCGGGATCGGCTTGAGGTCGTGATCGAGCACCTCGGAGTGGATGTTGCGGCGCGCGCCGCCGCCGGTGCAGACGATCACCGGATCGACCTTGATCGCGTAGAACGGGCCCTGCTCGATCGGGTACAGCGTGTCCGGGTTGCGCTCGAAGTCCGCGTCGCTCTTGCCCGCGCAGGCCGCGTTGTAGCGGTCCACCGTCGCCCGAAGCTTGGCCGGGTCGCGGCCGATCTTCGCCGCCAACTCCTCGATCGTGTCGGCCTGTTCGATCCAGCCCTTGGCGATCTCCGCGCTGTTGTCATCGCTCCACCGGTAGCCGGTCACCACCGGCGCCCAGGTCATCACCTCGACCACAAGCTTGTTGTACTGGCAGGTGACGGAATCAAAGATCATGTGCACCGGCCCGGCCCGATGGTGCGGGGTGTCCACCCAGTGGCCGTGCTTCTTTTCCTTGTAATGGGTCAGCTGCAGCTCGGCGGTCTCGTTGTAGAAGCGCTCGCTGAGCGCATCGACCTCGATCCAGCTGAAGCTCTGCCAGAAGAAGGTGCGCAGGAACGCAGTCTCGAAACCCGGCGGGCGGAAGCCCGGCCAGATCCCGCCCGACTGCCCCTGGTTGCGCAGGTGCCACAGGTCGGCGCCGGCCTTCTGCAGGATCTTGATGCCGTCGCCGGTGTTGTGTGGCGTGCCCAACGGGTGCGCCTCCGACAGGCCGAAGTAATTGCGCTGCATGTCCATGTTGGCCTCGAAGCCGCCCACGGCCATCACCACGCCGCGGTTGGCGCGGATCGCCTGCGGCTGGCCGTTGACCTCGGCGATCACGCCGAAGACCTCCAGCGTGTCCGGATCCTGGATCAGGTCCCTGAGCGGGGTCTCGTAGGCGATCTGGATGCCCGGGCGCAGGCGCACGTTCTCGCGGAAGGCCAGGTACACGCCGCTGGGAATCGGCAGGATGGTCGCGGTGCAGTAGACCGCCTCGCGCGCACCGAACTCGGGGAACTCCAGCACCGCGTCGCGCTCGCTGAAACCGGTGCCGTGGATGTACTGGGCACCTGCCTGCTCGGCGCGCGCCTGGATCCACGGCTCCAGCGCCACCATCGCCTCCGACCACGGCACCAGCATGTCCTCGGGGATCGGGTTGGCCGCGCTCATCTTGCGCTGGTACTCGGCCAGCACCTCGGCATTCTTCGAAATCAGCAGCGACTGGCCGGCCACGCGGCTGTTGCCGCCGGTCTCGGCCTCGGGCGCCTTCTCTATGATCAGGATGCGCAGCTCGGGATTGAGGTCATAGGCCTCGATGGCGGCGCACATGCCTGCCAGGCCGGCGCCGGCGATGACGATGTCGTGGGTCTGGTCCCAGCGGGACACGGAAGAGAGACTGGCCATGGAGAACCTCCTTGCAGGGTTGGCGCCATCGTGGGCACCGCGGCCGTTGAATGCCAACCAATTCGAGGGCTCTCGACAACCGATGGTTGTATTCGCCTACCCTGCCGGCATGGATATCCGTCAACTGCGCTACTTCCTCGCCGTCGTCGAGCACGGCAGCTTCACCCGCGCGGCCGCGATGACCGGGCGCACCCAGCAGGCGCTAAGCAAGGGCATCGCCGCACTGGAGCAACAACTGGGTGCGCGGCTGTTCGAGCGCGGCTCGCGCGGGGTGAGACCGACCGCCGTCGGACGATTGCTGCTGGACCACGCGCGTACCGCTGACGACACCCTGCGCACCTTTGAGCAGCGCCTGCAGGAGTTGCAGACCGGCACCGAGGGCGAGATCCGTATCGGCACCGGTCCCACCGCCGCCGGCTCGGTCGTGGCACCGGCGGTGCTGGCCTTGCGCGCGGCGTGGCCGCGGCTGGGCGTGCGCGTCACCGGCGGCGTGCTGCCGGAACTGCTACCCGCCCTGCTCGCCCGGGAGCTGGATGTGGTGATCGCCCTGGACACGATGCTGCAGACCGATCCGCGCCTGCATCGCGACCTGCTGGTGAATGACGAGTACCGGATCATGGCGAGCGCCTCGCATCCTCTCGCCGGGGGCGCCGGACTGACCGCGGCCGATCTGCTGGACCATCCGTGGGTCATGGGGCGTCGCCTGGGCGAGGTCCAGACCCAGTTCCGCCAGCGCTTCACCGATGCCGGACTGAGCCCCCCGGCGCAATCGCTGGAATCCTCATCGTTGGACTTCGTTCGTACCCTGGTGCGTGACGGCGACTACCTCACCCTGCTGCCAACACGTCTGGTCCACGTCGAGCTGGCGTCGCGGCAATGGACGCGGCTGGCGGTGACGGGCTTTTCCTGGGAACGTCCGCTGGTTGTTTACACCCGTCTGGGCGAGCCGCAGTCGGACCCGCAGGCCAGATTGCTGCAGGCGTTGCGGAACGCGGCGGAGCAAGCAGGTTAGCGGTCCAGCGGACTGACCACGCCCGAGCCGCCGCGATTGAGCACGTGCGTATAGATCATCGTGGTGGAAACGTCCGAGTGACCGAGCAGTTCCTGGATCGTGCGGATGTCCGACCCCGACTCCAGCAGGTGCGTAGCGAAACTGTGTCGCAGCGTATGGCAGGTAGCGTGTTTCGCGATTCCCGCCGCCTGCGCGGCGATCCGCACCGCCCTCTGCAAATTTTTCTCGTCAACGTGATGCCGGCGCTCTACACCCGACCGCGGGTCAATGCTGCGCAACCGCGAGGGGAAGACGTACTGCCAGATCCATTCGCGATCCGCGGCGGGATACTTGCGTGCCAGCGCCCCCGGTAGCCAAACCGCGCCGTGGCCCACCGCAAGATCCCGCTCGTGCAAGACCCTGGTTTGCGTCAGGTGCAATTGGAGTGCCGGGACCGTTCTGGCGGGCAGCATCGTCCGCCGGTCTTTGCCGCCCTTGCCCCGTCGCACCAGAATTTCGCTGCGCACAAAGTCGATGTCCTGCACACGCAGGCGCACACACTCCATCAGCCGGATGCCTGAGCCGTAGAGGAGACTCGCCATCAGGTGATGGACGCCACTCATCTGGACAAGCAGGCGCGACACCTCCTCGACGGTGAGCACCACCGGCAGTCGCTCGGGCCGCTTGGCACGCCGGATGTTGTCCATCCAGGGCAGATCCTGACCCAGCACCTCCCGATACAGAAACAGCAGCGCGGACAGCGCCTGATTCTGCGTTGACGCCGCAACCTTTCCCTGCACAGCCAAACGGGTAAGAAACCACTCGACCTCCCGCTCGCCCATCTCGTTTGGGTGTCGTTTCTCATTCGCAAGAATGAAGCGGCGAATCCAGCTCACGTAGGCGTCCTCGGTACGAATCGCCAGTCCACGTCGGCAAATGCGCGCCCGAACCATGTCCAGCAGCCGAGGCGCGTGTTGCCCGGTCGTTGCGCCGTCCGACGGCGGGTGCGAATATCCCATGGCGCAGGTCCGTTCCGGAGAGACTTCCAGATTAGGCCCAGGGAATAGGCACCTTCGCTCAGCGGAAGTCGTTGATTTCTGTAGGACTACCCCTGAAAACTCGGACCGGACTATCCGGATTACACACAAGGAACAGGCACCATTTTGGTGCCGAATAGGTGTTAGACCCTATGGAGATCGTACCCGGATGACGGAGCTTAGCGATCGACATCGCGAATACCTGTTTGAGCCGTTTGAGCGCATCTTGATGGTCCGCCAAGTTGAGCTGTTCAAGTTGCTTGACTTGCTTTGTTACGGACTGACCGAACTAACGGCACTGCCCGAACTCACTACGGCGCTACGGAAACCTTCGGAGGCAATTGAACAAGCAAAGCAACACGCAGAGCTTGCACAACGGGAAATCGATAGAGGATTCTCCTCCCTTGTCGGCCAAAGCATCATTGTCTTGTGGGGAGCTTTAGAGGCACTAATCAAAGATTTTCTTGTAAGGTGGCTCGAACTATTCCCCAATCTGTGGGAGCGCCCTGGTATCGCGTCACTGAAGATTCGAATCGGCGACTATGAAGCGCTGCGCCCAGAGGATCGCCGACGCTACGTAATTGGGGAGATTGAACGCAACGTTGCGGCAAAACTGAAGGTCGGCGCCGGCCGCTTTGAGGCTGTTCTCAGTGAACTGGAGCTTGGCGGCGGTATCGATGATTCTATTCGCAGAGACTTACTTGAGCTTTCGGCTGTACGTAACGTTCTGGTCCACAATGCTGGGCACGTCGACGAGAGATTTATGGCTATGTGCCCGTGGGTGGAGTGCGAACCTGGCCAGTTGCTTCGACCTACGCGGAAAGACTACCGGCGCTTTAGTGCAGCGGTTCTCCAGTACGCAGCTCTCATTGTAGAGCGGGCTGAGTCGTGCATAGGGTCTAACAAATCATTCAAGCCGATGCCGCTTCGCGGCACGGCTTAATTCTGGCGTTAGCCCTCACATGACCTCATTCCAAGATTGTCACTTCACCAGGTATCTTGGTTACATCACTCCTACGCCCGGCGACTCCACCTACTCCGTGCTCAGAGCCCACCTCCTATTTGAGGAGATGTTGTGGGCCCACATCGATCGCAGCTTTCCACATCCAGGTGCGCTGAAAGGCGCTAGGCTTACTTTCTCGCAGCTGCTTTCGATCGTGCGCGCTACTAACAGAATGAACCCCGACCATTGGGCATGGGTCGCATTAGGGAAGCTAAATAAAGTACGTAACCTCATGTCGCACGAATCGAAGCCGAAGGATCTTCCGCAGAAAATCACGGAATACGTAGAGTTCTGCTTGAGGCATAACGGCGTACCTCTTCCAGATCCTGGGCCGGCGACGGATGGGGGCGTCCGCTCATCCTCTAAGGCGTATCTTCCAGTTGATCTCGTTACTGTAGGGCTTTACTACACGATCGCGATAAGACTTGGCTTTTCAGTAGATGGTGTGTGTGGAGATCCCACGCCGGACGACGCGACCGGGTCGGGCTAACAATTCATTCAAGCCGATGCCGCTTCGCGGCACGGCTTAATTCTGGTGTTAGGCCTCATAGGAAGTTCCAGGAGAAGTCATGGAAAAGCAGAAGAACTACTGGTTCCCTGCTAAGACATTTGGTTGGGGATGGGGCTTCCCACGGGTGTGGCAGGGCTGGTTGGTTTTGCTTGCGTACCTATGCGGGCTAGTCACTATCTTCTTTCAGATTCCACCTGATTCTGACCCCAATGGGTTCACCCTTTTCGTTCTCGCCCTTTCTATCGTTCTTGTGGCGATCTGTTGGTTAAAGGGCGAACCACCTCGGTGGCGCTGGGGTGGAAAATGAGGCCTAACAATGCGTTCAAGCCGAACGCGCTTCGCTACACCAACAACATGGCAGATAAAGCTTGCCATGTTGTTGCCTCCGCTACGCACGTCGGCTTAACTTAGGTGTTAGGCCGCTAAGGAAGATTTGATGAAACCGGAATTCTCTGAGCTTTCTTATGCGTTTGCGTATACCGCTGAGCTGGCACGCAAGCTTTCCAGTAATCTGACCGTCGCACCAAGCTTTCCTAGCACCTCGGTTGAGGGGAAAAAGGGATACGGGTACGACCTTAAATTGGGGCTCAGTGGCATACCTCTCTTTCTCCAGTTCAAGCTTGCACACTGCATGATCAGAAAGGATGCGGCGGAGTTCTCAAGTGGTACGTTTGTCCAGGGTAAGCCGGTTGATCCTGTATATCGGTTCTATCTCATGGCACTCGGTAAGTCGCGACAGACAGCGCTCATGCTTCAACTAGAGAAGAGACACGACTTGGTCTTCTATGTCGCGCCGGCGTTCCATAGAGCACAAGAACTGAACAAGCATTTCATTGCCGGCTCAGTTGAGAAGCATAGCCGTGCGATCCGACCCTCGCGAATCAAAAAAATGCCGGACAAGCTGGAGCATTTCGTTTCCTATCGACAAACCGGACCCTGCTTCCGCTTTTCCGACAACCCAGAGCAACTGGAAGACAGCGCCGAGTCGATCGCCACGGCCATTAACTCTGCCGAGACAAGAGAAATGACCGCTGGCGCGTTAGTCGAGTCCATGCTCAGTGTGCTGCGGGAAGCCGGTGACATTAGCATTCCATTTGCTATAGATCTTGAATCGACTGAATTTGGCGCGTCTGTCTCGGCACAATACATTTCACGCACCTTCTTCGGCTGCGAGCTATTGTTTGTCCAAAGGGAGCGGCCTAACAATTCATTCAAGCCGACGCGGTAGTTCCTTCGGTTTAGTGGACACCCTGATCTAACAGTCAGGAGTGTGTTTCATGGCAAGACCAGGCCCCAGAACCACCTATCGCTACAGCGATGAATTCAAAGCCACAGCAGTCCGGCTCAGCCAGCTCCCCGGCGTGTCCGTCGGCGAGGTGGCCGCTTCGCTTTACATCCATCCCTTTATGTTGTCCCGTTGGCGCAGGCTTGCTCGGGAGGGATTAATCGTGACCAAAGGCGTTGAGGTGGACAAGGCGGTGACCGCTGAGCTCAAGGCGCTGCGCGAGGTGCAGCGCAAGTACGAGCGGCTCAAGGTTGAGCATGACCTTTTAAAAAAAGCCATCGCGTTCACTTCGGCTCGAAAAGCGATGTCTTCGCCTTCATCGAGCACCACCGGCAAGCCTACCCGGTGAGAACGATGTGCCGCCTGCACGGGGTCAGCAGCTCGGGCTACTACGCGTGGCTGCAGCGACCAGCGAGCCAGCGTTCCTTCGATGACGCGCAGCTCCTGCAGAAGATACACATCGCCCACCGCGACAGCCGCCAAACCTATGGCAGCCCGCGCATCCACGCCGCCTTGCGCCAGAGCGGCGAGACGGTGGGGCGCCGCCGGATCGAGCGCTTGATGCGGGAGCACAACGTCAGAGCGTTTTCTACGCGACTGTATCGCCAGCGGCCCGGGCTGAAACGCTTTCTGGCCAGCGTGGAGAGTCGCGCGCATACGATCGAACCAAAGCGGCCCAATCAACTCTGGGTCGCGGATGTCACCTACCTGAAGGTGCGCGGCCACTGGCGCTATCTGGCCACCGTCATGGATCGCCACTCACGTCGCCTATTGGGCTGGTCACTGGGCCCTGATCGAACGAAGGCGCTGACTCGCCGCGCGTTGGCTGCCGCGCTGCGAACGCGGAAGCCGGGCCCCGACACTCTGTTTCATACCGACCGTGGCATTGAGTTCCTGGCGGGCGATTTCAAACAGAAGCTACAACGTGCCGGGCTGACCCAGTCAGCGAACCGGCCGCGACGGATGAACGACAACGCGCACATGGAATCGTGGAACAAATCGATGAAGTCGGACATGTACCACCGCCGCAGCTTCGAGAGCGATCACGCACTGCGGCAAGCGATCCACAGCTACATCGACTTCTACAACCACCGGCGCTTACACTCGGCACTTGGATATAAATCACCCGCCGAGTTCGAGCGAGAATGCGCCTAACCATCGGGTGTCCACTTTAGTGAAGGAAGTCCCACTTGCTTCGTTACACCAAACACATGGCAGAAAAAGCTTGCATGTGTTTGGCTCCACTACGCAAGTCGGCTTAACTCAGGCGTTAGGCAGCAAGAACAATGAGGATCGCTGCGATGGAAATTCAGCAATTTCAAAATCGAGTTAGTGAGTACATCAAGTCTCATCCACATGAAGTGGGCCTCTTATGTCTCTTTGCGGCATTCGCACTCGTTTGGGTGCAGGCAGATAACATTGGGGCTTTCATCCGTGGCTTCTTTGATGGCGTTTATGATGCAGGTCATTAGTAAGAGCTAGTTCTTGCTGCCTCACCATTCATTCAAGCCGGCGCCACTTCGTGGCGCGGCTTAACTCAAGTGTTAGGCCGCTAAGACAAGGAATCGAGTCATATGGAAGAATCTCGCGCTGACGCAATCGCTCGAGCCATCCTGCAGCCAGACCTCAAGGCCCGAGAAGAACTCCGGCGCAAGAGGGCTAAAGAGGCGTCGTGGCTCGTTGAGAAGCGCAAGGTTGCTTGGCTGGCGCTCATTGGCTTCGCAGTCGGTGCCGCTGCTGCCATCTACGGTGGGGAACGCTTCACCAATGGCGCACTGTGGGGATCCTTGAGCGGTGGAGCTATTGGTTGGCTGTGGATCGGGTGGCGTAGCTGGCGGGGCGCGGCCTAACAAGTCGTTCAAGTGGAACCCCGAAGTCCCATCTTCAGACAGAACTGTTCTTCCATTTCCGCCAATCTTTGGACTACTCGTCGGGGGTCGGCTTAAATACGGCGTTAGGTGCGTTACTGCACCGCAAGGAGGCATGGAGTGAAACTGACAGACTCGGAAATTCGCCACTTCAAGAATGTACTGTGGGGCACCCGCTTCTGGGCGTGGTTCCGCTGGGTTCTGTTGGGTGTTCTGGGCTACACCGCCGTCGCGCACTTCAGCGGCTGGAAACCGATGACCCGTCCTGACTGGCTGGTTGCCGGAGCGCTTTACATGCTTGTCGCTTGGCCAGGCCTGTGTCGAACCTACGTATTTCACACGCTTCGCCGCGTTGTGGCGGAGGACCCGGAGGCACGGGCACAGCTTGCTGCGGCTGGCGTTAAAGAGTTCGCGCCTGGCACACCAGCGGGGCGCGCCTGACAATCCGTTCAAACAGATGGGGCAGTTCCTGCCAAAGCGGGGTTGGGGCGTCGCAGGAAGTCCAACCTGTGTTATTAGGCCCTATCTCATCAACAAGGAACCGTTATGAAGAACCTGATTACCGTTGCTTTGCTCTGCATGTCGTCGGTTGTTGTCGCCAACCCCAGCGCCCCGGCTCAGGCTGACCTGTGGGTCAACGCTCGTCCCGACGTCCAGGTTGCGGTTGTCCGCGGCGCGGCGATTGACACCTATGAGCTCTCCGCAACTATTTCTGATTTGCGCACTGGAAAGGTGCTGTCCGAGCCAAGGCTCATCGCGACGCCAGGGAAACCAGCACAGGTCCAGGTTGGTGCGACCGGCGCCGATGGCATGATCAGCGTGGAGTTCACCGTGACCGTAGCCGACTCGGGAGACACGGCGACCTACTCGTCTCAGGTCAAAGACAACGGCGTTGCAATCAGCTCGCAAAGCTTCACGCTTGCGGTAGCGCGTTGATTTCACTGTCAGGACAGGAGTTTTCAAACGCGCTGGCCAAGAAAGTGGTGCATGGCCGAGTCAATGACCGCCGTCACTCTGGATCGGTTCGACCGGCTGGGATCGCTGGCTGTCGCGCTGTGGCTCAACGTGCTGTTCTTCTGGTTCCTGCAGAGTAATCTCGTACCCCAAGAACAAGTCGCGGTGGTCGAATCTCCTACAGAGCTGGTTATGGTGATCGACACATTCGTCCGGAGGAAAGACCACTCCGAGGAGCCTGAGGGGCCGAAAGCTGATGAGCGAGTTCAACCTCGCATGCGTGTATCAAAGATGCCGGCCGTCCCCATTGTTTTTGACTCGAGCGAGTCGGAACAACCGGCCGCTCCTCTGGACCTGCGTCTCCCCGAACACGCGCTCCCTGCCGGACGAGGCCCGATGGAGCGCCGCAGTGCGCTCGCGGATCCCCATTTGAACCGCCTGAATTTGAGTTTCCAGGACCGGTCGGTCGGCGGAACGATGCAACGAATGATCAAGGCCGATATCTGTAAAGATCTTCGCAACGCGCTGACGTCTGGCATCGGCGACGCCACTGTGGTTGTGAACACCATGAAACAGCATGGATGTCGTGTTTAGCCCGAGCCATCAAACCGAGCTTGCGTTAGGCTGATCGGTTGCCGCTTGTTCCAGCCTGATGACAACTTGGTCACGCTCGATCTGGTCTTATGCCGGCGCACCACGTCCGTCACCCGCTTGCCATTCCGGCCAAGCTGGGTGCGTTGGATTGATCCCGCCCCGGCGGCGCCACCGTCCAGATTGAGAGGTTCACGATGAAGATTCTTGCCCCCGCCGCCTTTGCGTCCGTTTTGCTGATGTCCGCCTGTGTGACGTCGCCACAGTCCCCGGCCGACTCCAGCGCGCAGAGCTACCGCTGTGAAAGTGGCCAGACGATCGCCGCCAGCTATCCCACCACCGACTCGGCGACCGTGCAGTACAAGGGCAACAGCCACGCCATGGCGATTGCCGTTTCCGCCAGTGGCTCGCGCTACGTGGGCGGCGAGATGGAGTGGTGGACCAAGGGATCCGGCGCTGGTTCCGAGGGCACGCTGTTCCGGCACATGCCGGACAACACCACCGGCGAGCTCATCGAGACCTGCACCGCCATCTGATCCAGACCGGATAGCGCTGGCGAACTCGTTCCGGGCGCTGGGGCCGATGTGTCCGGGCGCCCGGCTTGCTTTCAGCGTCCCAACACGCCCGGGTTCATCAGGCCCTTCGGGTCGAGTTGCTGCTTGATCGCATCGAGCATCGCCAACGCCGCGGGGTCGCGCCCTTCGCGGTAGGTGTAGAACTTGCCGATCTGGAAGCTCGCCGCGCCGTGCGCACGCATGGTGTCGGCGATCTTGCGCTTGAGTGCGTCAGTGGCCGCGCGCGCCGGCAGGTTCTCGCCGGGGCAGCCGATCCTGGCGCGGTGATCCGCATCCACGGTGCGCACATGGAAGGCGTTGTGCGAGTCGGGCCAGTAGATGCACGGCTCGATCAGCGTCGCCTGCGCGCCAACGGTGGTCATCAGGGTGCCGATGAACAGGCCGTGCTCGTCCATTACCGCCTTCTCGGAGGCAAACAAGTCCTGCAGGGCGTTGAACAGCTCGGTGCTGCGCGAGTGCGGCACGATGCCGTGGATCGGCGCCCAGCGCTCGCCGGCTGAGCCGAGCATCGCGTTCTTGGCCGCGAACGGGTTGGCCGCCATCACCTTGGGTACGCTGTTCTCGACCTCCGTGCCGAATGCCGCCACCGCCTTGCGGGCCGCCGCGACGCGCGCGTTGATCTCCCCCTCCGAGTCACCCTCCAGGGTGATGTGCAGGCTGAACAGTTCCGGGTCGAGGAAGTCGCGGCCCTTGGTCACCAGCTTCAGGCCCTGCATCAGGCCGCCCTTCTTGATCACGTTGCCGAGGCTTTTGACATCGCTGCTGAGGCTGGCGCGGCGCATGCGGATCTGCGACAGGCTGGGATCGAAGGCGGCGATCTCCGAGGCCAGGCCGGCGCGGGCCAGTGCGCCCATCGCGTCCATCAACTGGTCGGCGCGCTCGAACTGCCACGACAGGTAATCGATGTGCGAATGCCTGGGCAGCAGGCGCAGGCTGGCGCGGACCTTGATGCCGAGCAGGCCGCAATCGCCGAGGAAGACGCCGGTCAGGTCGGGGCCGTGCCAGCGGAAAAACGGCGTCGCATTGCCCGAGGCGGCCGAGCCGGTGCGCAAAATATCGCCATTGGCGGTAACCACCTCCAGTCCGAGCACGGAGTCGGCCGATGAGCCGTAGCGGGCGGAGCCGTGGAACACGCTGCCCTGTGACAGCGCCCCGCCGACGGTCGCGTGCGAGCCCGACATGGGGCCGAAGTACGGGGTACGCACGCCCTTGGCCTGCAACGCCTGCTGCAGGGCTTCCCAGGTGACGCCCGCCTCGACCACCACGTAGGCGTCGCGGACGTTGATTTCCACCACCCTGTCGAGGCCGCCGGTGTCGATCAGCACCGTGGGCTGGCGCGTGGCGAGGTAGCCGCCGGTGTAGCTCATGCCGCCGCCGCGGGCGATCAGGGCGATGCCGGCAGCCGTCAGCTGGGCCACCGCGGCGGCGAGCTGATCCGCGTCGGTGGGGCGCAGGACAGCCAGCAGCGGCTCGCCCTGGGAGTAGACGTCGGTACCGAAGTACTCGAGCTCGGCCGGGTCGGTGATGACGGCGTTGCCCCAGCGGGTCTTCAGGTCGGCGATGACGTGATCGGGGGAGAGCGTGGTGCTCATGCGGAAGTCCTCGGAAGTCGTTGCGCCGTTGCGTGCCCTGCGCCTCGGGCGGCGGGTGGGTCGGGAACGGGTGTCAGGGATGGGTTGGGGATGTGACGGATTGTTCGCCCAGCAATGCGGCGGCGCGGCCGAGGTAGTCGTCGGTGCTGGCGGAACTGCCGGCTGCCAGCGACACACCCAGCGCGCCCAGGCGGGCCGCGAGACCGGGTGAGGCGGCCTCGCGGAACATCGGCTTGCAGCGCTCGCCCAAGCGCAGCAACTCGACCACGTTGTCATTGACCTGGGCCGGTGTCGGAGCGGCGACGGGGCGGCGGGCGGCTGCGGAAGGTTTCAACCAGGGCCAGAGCAGATGGCGCTCGCGCTCCCACTGCCAGGCCTCGTCGAGGTGGCCGCCGGCGCGCAACAGCTGCGGGTTAGGCAGTTGCGCCAGCAGGGTCGCGGTCTCATCGCCCTCCAGCAGCCACGGCCGGTGCAGCACGACCCGCTGCAGGCGCTTGCCCAGCGCCGCCGCCAGCGCCGGTACGTAGCCTGCGGCCGCGCCGTGGCTTTCGATGGTGACCGGCAGTGGCCCCGGGACCGACCCCAGCGTCGCGAGGATCGCGCTCACCATGGTTCCGGCGTCCAGGTCAGCATCGACCTCGGCGGATGCACCGTGTCCCGGGAGGTCCGGCGCGACCACCGCTGCCGTGCCGGCCACCGCCAAGTCGGCGGGCGCCAACGGCCGCTCTCCCGGCGCATGCAACACCAGCCGCAGCGAGTCCGCGCCGTCGCGGGACCAGAACGCGATGTCGCCCACCGCGCAGGCGACGATGCGGCGCGACCAGCCGGGGCCGTCAGGACCACCGGAAGGGCCGCGGCCGGCATCGCCACCCGCGCAGTGCGGCGAACGCTCCGCCCCGGCAGCCTTCAGTTCGACCGATGCTTCGTCGGCCAGCGCCTTGGCGAATAACGCATCCATGCGCGCGTGCATGTCGGCGATGCCGCCCTCCTCGACCACGGCCTTCACGTTCGCGGGCAGTTCCGGCAGGCGCGGCAGGTGGGCCAGCAGCGGATCGCCGCGGCGGAAGACCAGCAGCGACGGCGGCTGCAGGGTCGACAGGAATCCGTGCTCGACGTGGCGGAAGGCAGCGCCATAGCCGGCCCGGTAGGCATCGCCGACCTCCAGCACGTCCATCACCGCCTCGTGGGTACTGGCGGTGGTATGCGGATCGATCGCCATCGCCGCTTCGGCGCGGTCGTCGTACCACGGGAAGAAGTACTTCTGCTCGCGCATCCGCGACCACAGCCAGCGCAGGTGCGAGCCGTCCCAAGAGGGCGCGAACGGCGGCAGGTAGCGGTCGCCGTAGATCGCGCTTTCCGCCGGGGTGAAGGCGGCATAGCCGTCCACCACCAGCGCGCTCACCCGCTCCGGGTACGCGGCCGCGACCTGGGCGGCGACCAGCCCGCCAGTGTGCATGCCAAACACCGCGAAGCGATCGATCCCAAGCGCAACCAGCACCTCCACGGTGGCGGTGCCGAGATCGGCAATGGAGGGCTCGGCGATGTCGAGCGGGTCGGAATATCCAAAGCCCGGCGTGTCCGGCGCGATCACGGTGTAGCGGTCGGCGAAGCGCGCAATCATGTCCAGCCACATCCGCGAGTTCTGCGGCGACTGGTGCAGCAGGACCAGCGCAGGGCCGTCGCCGGCATGGCGCAGGTGCACGTGCCGCTGGCCGATGTGGACGAAGCGACGGTGGATACGCGTGGTCATTCAGCCAACCTCACCAGTGACTTGCCCAGGTTCCGGCCCGACATCATCGCGATGAAGGCCGCAGGCGCGGACGCGAGGCCTTCGCTGACAGACTCGCGGTACTGCACGCTGCCGCCGCGCACCAGTGGCGCGACCTCATCGGTGAATTCGTTGAACCGGTCGAGATGGTCAAACACCACCAGTCCCTGCAGCGTGGCGCGGGCCGCGATCACCGGGCCCAGGTTCGGGCCTGGCGGGCGCCCGCCCTGGTTGTACTGCGAACTCAGGCCGCACAGCACCACGCGCGCCTGCGGCCGCAGCAGAGACAGCGCCGCTTCCAGCACCGGCCCGCCGACGTTGTCGAAATACACATCGATACCGTCCGGACACGCCGCGCGCAGGTCCTCGGCGAAGCCCGGGCTGAGGTGGCTGACGCACTCGTCAAACCCGAAGGCCTCGCGCGCGACCGTGCATTTCGCCTCCAGCCCGGCGATGCCGACGGTGCGGCAACCTGCCAGGCGCGCGAGCTGTCCAGCCACGCTGCCCACGGCGCCCGCAGCGGTGGAGACCAGCACGGTCTCGCCCGGTTGCGGGCGGCCGATCGTGTGCATGCCGGCCCATGCGGTCAGGCCGGGAATGCCGAGGACGCCCAGCGCGGTCGAGGGCGGGGCCAGGTCCGGATCGACCCTCCGCAGTGAGTCCTGCGACATCACCGCGAAGTCGCACCAACCGGTGTCACCAACCACCCAGTCGCCGACGCCGAGGTGCTCTGCGTTGCTCTCCACGACCCGGCCGACCGCGCCACCCGGCACCACCGCGCCCCGTTCGGGCCGCGGGATGGCGTAGCGCCCGCCCAGCAACGGGCGCAGGTACGGGTCCAGCGACAGCCAGTGGTTGCGCACCACCACCTCGCCGGCTGCGGGCGCCGCCAGCGGACGCCGGTCCAATCCGAAGTCCTGCTCGCGCGGGATCCCGTCGGGGTAGCGCAGCACCTGCACGACCTGCCGGGTCGGGGGTAGGGCCATCCAGCACTCCTGATCGTTCCGGTGATTGTCCGGACATTTACCAAGATACCCGGATTGGCTCCACTCGCCAACGGGTTTGCCGGGATGCTCTCTCCATGCCGGATTTCCTGTTGCTATCCCGGCCCTACTTGTCAGGCCGGCAACGCTTTATACTGCCCCGCGGCCGCTTGATTGCGGATTTTTGTTGGACGGCGATGCGCGACCCATCACGGGGAGCGCCAAAAGGTGGGATCGTGCGCAATTACGACCTTGATTTCCTGAAAAGATTTTCCCTGGTGATCGGCTTCCTGATCGTCCTCAGCCTGGGCCTGGTGCTCGGCGCGCGCATGGTCAGCGACTCGCTGCCCTACGACGAGCCCGACAACGTGGCGCAGCGCACCCGTGAGCGCATCGCGCCGGTGGGCAGCGTGTACGCGGGCGGCACCGGCGCTGCGGCAGCCGCGGCAGCGGCGTCTGCGGCGGCCGCCTCGGCCTCCGCGCAGGTCGCCTACGGCGGCACGCTGGATGGCTCGGTGATCTTCGATGGCCTGTGCGCGGGTTGCCACGCTTCCGGCGCCGGCGGTGCACCGACCATGGACCAGGCGCACTGGTCGGCACGCATCGCTCAGGGCATGGACACCCTGCACAAGCACGCCATCGAGGGTTACACCGGCAGCGCCGGCCTGATGCCGGCCAAGGGCGGCAATCCGGCCCTGACCGACGAGCAGGTCATCGCCACGGTCGACTGGATGGTCGAGAACCTCAAATAGCGCGCGCCTGCTTGATGGCACGCTGACACAGCCGCCTCCGGGCGGCTTTGTTCTTTCCGGTGCCGCGAGGTCGCAACGCTTATCATGGGCGCATGGACAAGCCCGCATTTCCCAACGACCCGGAGTTCCAGTCCGGCAAACCGGCCGCCGTCACCCTGCAGGGCCCGGCCGGCGCACTGGAAGCCATCGTCGAAGGTCCCGAGGCCGACGCCGATCCCCGCCCGGTGGTGATGGTCGTCTGTCACCCGCTCCCCACCGAGGGCGGCACCATGCACAACAAGGTGGTGACGATGACGGCGCGCGCGTTGCGCCAGTCCGGCGCCACGACCGTGCGTTTCAATTTCCGCGGCGTTGGCGCCTCGCAGGGTGCGTTCGACAACGGTGACGGCGAAGCCGACGACCTGCGCGCCGTCATCGCCTGGGTGCGCGAGCAGCGACCCGACCACCAGCTCTGGCTGGGCGGTTTCAGTTTCGGCTCCTACGTCGCCTTCCAGGTCGCCAGCGAGGTCGATGCCGGCCTGTTGCTGATGATCGCGCCGCCCGCCGGGCGCCGCGGTTACGACTTCGACCGCATTGCAGCCTTCGACGGCCCCTGGATCGTGATCCAGGGCGAGACGGACGACGTCGTGGATCCCGAACAGGTGTACGCGTGGGCGAACGGCTTCGAGCAGCCGCCCGAACTGGTCCGCATCCCGGATGCGAGCCACTTCTTCCACCGCAAGCTGATCGACCTGCGCGGCGCGGTGAAGCACGGGATCCGTCCGTACCTGCCTGCGGCGAAGCCTGCCGCCGATGCTTGACCCCGTCGTGACCGCGGACGCCGGCGCCCTGCCCGGCGTGCGCTACCGCGCCGGCGTTGCGCGTGGCGACTGGGATGCCGATACCGCCCAATTGCCTGCATTGGCCGAGCTGGACCGCATCCACGCGGCGCTGCTGCAGCCGCCCTCGCGCGGCCTGCTGCAGCGCCTGCGCAAGCAGCCGCCGGCGCCCGTGCCCGGGCTGTACCTGTGGGGCGGCGTCGGCCGCGGCAAGACCTTCCTGGTCGACCTGTTCTACGACGGCCTGCCGATCCAGGCCAAGCACCGCACCCACTTCCACCGCTTCATGCGCGACGTGCACGCACGCCTGCGCGAGCACGCCGGAGAGCGCGATCCGCTGGCCTCCATCGCCCATGCCGCCGGGCGCCGCTGGCGGGTGCTGGTGCTGGACGAGTTCTTCGTCACCGACATCGGCGATGCGATGCTGCTGGGCCGCTTCATGGAGCAGCTGTTCGCCAACGGCGTGGCCCTGGTGACGACCTCCAACACCCCCCCGCAAAACCTGTTCAAGGACGGGTTGCAGCGCGAGAGCTTCCTGCCGGCGATCGCCCAGATCCAGCAGCATTGCCACATTCTGGAGCTGGTCAGCGACCAGGATTACCGCCTGCGCGCATTGACCCGCTCGCCGGTGTACCGCGCGCCGCTGGATGCCGCGGCCGACGAGTGGCTGGCGACGCGCTGGAAGCAGATCATCGCCGACGCGCCGCGCGAGGACGGTCCGCTGCATATCGAAGGCCGCGACATCCCGGTGCGCGGCATCGCAGACGGCCACGTCTGGTTCGACTTCGATGCGCTGTGCGATGGCCCGCGCGCCACCGGCGACTACATCGAGATCGCGACCCGGTTCCACACCGTGCTGGTCGGCGGTGTCCCGGTGTTCGATGGCAGCAACGATGACCCCGCGCGCCGCTTCGTCAACCTCATCGACGAGCTCTACGACCGCAACGTCAACCTCGTCTGCACCGCCGATGCCGATCCGGTCGGCCTTTACAGCGGCCACCGCCTGGCCGGTCCGTTCGAGCGCACCACCTCGCGCCTGATCGAGATGCGCTCCACCGAGTACCTCACCACCAGGCACCGAGGCGGATCGGGAGGATAATCGCGCCATGACCGCCATCGACTCCCTCGCCGCCACCGACGCCGGCGCCGACCTGCCGCTGGGCCGCAGCGTCGCCTACCCACGCGCCTACGATCCATCGCTGCTGTTCCCGATCGCCCGCGCCCTGGGCCGGACTGCGCTGGACGTGCACGCGGACGCGCTGCCCTTCATCGGCAACGACCGCTGGCATGCCTACGAGCTGGGTTGGCTGGACGGCCGCGGCAAGCCGCGCGTGGCCACCGCCACCATCACCGTGCCGGCGACTTCGCCGCAACTGATCGAGTCCAAGTCGCTCAAGCTCTACCTGAACTCGTTCAATGCCACCACGTTCGCCAGCGACGAGGCGGTGCTGACGCGTATGGTCGAGGATCTTTCGCAGGTCGCCGGCGGTCCGGTCGAGGTGGCCTTTGGCCTGCCCGCCATGGATCAGTCGCGGGACAACGCCATCCTGATCGACACGCTGGACATCGCCATCGACCATTACGGCCCGCCGCAGCCGGCCTTCCTGGCCGCCGATCCCGCCCATGTCGTCACCGAAACGCTGACCAGCGAGCTGCTGAAATCCAATTGCCCGGTGACCGGCCAGCCCGACTGGGCGCGGCTGGTGGTCCACTATCACGGCCCCCAGCTGGATCGCGCCGGCCTGCTGCGTTACCTGGTCTCCTTCCGCGAGCACGCCGGCTTCCACGAGCAGTGCGTGGAGCAGGTCTTCTGCGACCTGATGCGCCACGCGTCGCCCACCCGCTTGTCCGTGGAGGCACGCTACACCCGTCGCGGCGGCCTGGACATCAACCCCTGGCGGGCAACGCCGGGCTTCCCCGCGCCGCCGCCCGGACGTGACCTGCGCCAGTAAGGGCAGCCTGCATCTCATGACGCGCGAGCCCATCGCGCCGTCGCACCGCCCTCACCCACCCGCGATCTGGTTTTAACAAGGCCCGTGCCATCGTTCCCCTGCCCCGATGGCAGGAGTCCGATGCAATGAGCCACCCAGACAGGAAAGCCGATTTTTCCGGCGTCACCAGCCGCGTTGACACCACCGCCGACAAGACGCACACGGCCGACTTTTCCGCCGTCAGTTCGCGCGTCGATACCACCGCGCAGAAAACCGGCCAGGCCTCTTCCGAGCTTTACACGGTGAAACCCGGCGACACGCTGTCGCATATCGCCAAGCACTTCTATGGCAAGGCGAGCGCGTGGAACACCATCTACGACGCCAACCGCGACCAGCTGGACAACCCGGACCGGATCCAGCCCGGACAGGTCCTGCGCGTGCCTGCACGCGATGATCGCTGAAAGCCGCTTCGCCCCACGCACCCAAGGAGATCCACCATGACCGCACCCACCCTGCGTTACGCCGTTGCGACCGCGCTGATGGCCTCGCTGGCACTGGCCGGCTGCAAGAAGGACAAGCCCGTCGACACCGCGGCCACCCCGCCGCCGATGAGCACGCCTGCCCCGAGCCAGCCGGCCACGCCGCCGCCGATGAGCAGCGCGGTCTCCATCACCTCGGTGACGCTGGGCAAGGCCGCCGGCGCCGACAAGCGGATCGAGTCGGCCACCACCGACTTTGCCAGCACCGATCCGATCGTGGTCTCGGTTGCCACCAACGGCAGCAGCGGCAGCACGACCATCCACACCCGCCTGATGTACCAGGACGGCCAGGTGGCCGGTGAGGAATCGCAGTCGATCGCCACCGATGGCATGGAAACGACCAACTTCACCTTCAACAACGCCAATGGCTGGCCGGCCGGCAACTACACCGCCGAGGTCTCGGTGGACAACGCCGCGCCGCGCACCACGACGTTTACCGTGAAGTAAGCGCTTTCATCCAATGGGCATTCCAACGGGCGCGCCGCAGGGTGCGCCCGTTGTCATTTGCAGCGCTCGGCGCTGCCGGGCAACCGGTACCATGGGCCATCCCCGCCCCGATCGTTCCCCATGACCGCATCCGCCTACCTGACCGACGACCAGATCGAACGCCTCGCCCATCTGCTCGAGCAGCGCGCGGTGCCGTTCCGCGGCTTCAACCTGGAGGCACTGGACGGCTATTTCACCGCGCTGGCGGTATCGCCCGCCGAGCTCGCCCTGGAGCAGTGGGAGGCGACGGTCTGGGGCAAGACCCCGCGCTGGGACGATGCCGCCGAACGCGCGGGGGTCGAGGATCTGCTGCTCAGCCACCGCAACATGGCACTGGCCCGCGTCCGCCACGGCAACGAGACCCTGCCCGATCACCTGGCGCCGCTGCTGTGGCTGCCCGAAGACCCCGAGCACCCCGCCGGAGGCGCGCCCGAATCGCAGGAGGACGAGCTGGATGTCGGCCGCGACTGGGCATTGGGCTTCTTTACCGCCGTGGAGCTGCAGGAAGACGCGTGGGATGCGTGGCTGGACCAGAACGACTGGATGGAGGAGATCTTCGAGCAGTTGGACCGCCTCGCCAGCGGCGAAGTCATCGGCGAGGACCCGGCCCAGCCCGGCACACCGGTTGATTACCCCGAGCGCCTGGGCATCATCGCGATGCTGCCCGACATGCTGGCCGACCTGCACCACCACCGCATCGAGGCGCTGACCCCGCGCGAGCCGATCCGCGCACTCGACACACCCGAGCGCAACGAGCCCTGCCCGTGCGGCAGCGGCAAGAAGTACAAGAAGTGTTGCGGCGCGTAGGCGCGCGCTTCCGCAGCTGGCATCGCTAGCACCGGGTTCGCGAAACCGTCTCCCGGGCCCGGGCTCATGCCGGAATCACGTCGTGGTGGCCACACTGGGGTCCACGAAACGGCCGACGCGGAATACCCATGAGCCAGCACAAGCAAGCACTTGACCCGGACTTCATCCAGAAGCAGAAGCGGCGGCTGGAGGAGCTGAAGGCCGAGCTGCAGTCCTCGCTCGACTTCCGCCTGGAGGACGAGGTGGAGATGCAGGAAAGCCGCACCAACCAGAGCCACACCAGCGGCAGCGACGCGCAGGACAGCGCCCAGCAGGACAACAATCGCGCCGTACGCGCCCACGACCGGATGCGCCTGCAGGCGGTGCACCGCGCACTGGAGAAGATCGAGGAAGGCACCTACGGCCAGTCCGAGCAGAGCGGCGATCCGATCCCGCGCGCCCGGCTGGAAGCCGCGCCGTCAGCGCTGTACACCGTGGCGGAAGAGGAAGTGCGCGAGCGCGAACAGGACCTGTAGGCGACAATGGTCGGCCCGAAGGCGACGACGAGAGCTCAATGTCCGATACCCCCAAGATCATCTACACCCTCACCGACGAGGCGCCCTTGCTGGCGACGCAGTCGCTGCTGCCGATCGTGCAGGCGTTCACCGGCACCGCCGGCATCGCGGTGGAAACCCGCGACATCTCGCTGGCCGCGCGGATCCTGGCGCAGTTCCCCGACGTGCTGGGGGATGCGGCCGTCAGCGATGACCTGGCCGAGCTCGGCACCCTGGCGACCACGCCGGAAGCCAACATCATCAAGCTGCCCAACATCAGCGCGTCCGAGCCGCAGCTGAAGGCCGCCATCCGCGAGCTGCAGCAGCACGGCTTCAAGCTGCCGGAATACCCCGACGAGCCGGCCACCGACGCCGAGCGCGAGACACGCAAGAGCTACGACCGCGCCAAGGGCAGCGCCGTCAACCCGGTGCTGCGCGAAGGCAATTCCGATCGCCGTGCCCCAGCCTCGGTGAAGAACTACGTGCGCAAGCACCCGCACCGCATGGGCGCGTGGAGCGCGGACAGCCAGTCGCACGTCGCCCACATGGACGATGGCGACTTCTACGGCAGCGAGCAGTCGGTGCTGATCGACCAGCCCGGCGCGGTGCGCATCGAGCTGGTCGGCGCCGATGGCAAGACCACGGTGCTGAAGGAGAAGACCGCCCTGCTGGCCGGCGAGCTGATCGACGCCTCGGTGATGAGCCGCTCCAAGCTGGCCGAGTTCGTCGATGCCCAGATCGAGGACGCCCGCGCGCGCGACGTGCTGTTCTCGCTGCACCTGAAGGCCACGATGATGAAGGTCTCCGACCCGATCATCTTCGGCGTCGTGGTCAGCCGCTTCTACCGCGACGTGCTGGCCAAATACGCCGACGAGCTGCGTGAGGTCGGCTTCGACCCCGACAACGGCATCGGCGACCTCTACGCCAGCATCCAGTCGCTGCCGGCCGAGCGCCAGGCCGCGATCGAGGCCGACATCGCCGCGCAGTACGCCAAGCGCCCGAAGCTGGCGATGGTGGATTCCGACAAGGGCATCACCAACCTGCACGTGCCCAGCGACGTGATCGTGGATGCCTCCATGCCGGCGATGATCCGCGACTCGGGCAAGATGTGGAATGCCGCCGGCGAGCGCCAGGACGCCAAGGCGCTGATCCCGGACCGCTGCTACGCGGCCGTGTTCCAGACGGCGATCGAGGACTGCAAGGCCAACGGCGCGTTCGACCCGGCGACCATGGGCACGGTGCCCAACGTCGGCCTGATGGCGCAGAAGGCCGAGGAATACGGCAGCCACGACAAGACCTTCCAGATCCCTGCCGCCGGCACGGTGCGCGTGGTCGATGACCGCGGCACGGTGCTGATGGAGCACGCCGTGGAAGCCGGCGACATCTGGCGCATGTGCCAGACCAAGGACGCGCCGATCCGCGACTGGGTCAAGCTGGCCGTCACCCGCGCGCGCCTGAGCAACACGCCCGCCGTCTTCTGGCTGGACCCGCAGCGCGCCCACGACCGCCAGGTGATCGCCAAGGTCGAGGCGTACCTGAAGGATCACGACACCGCCGGCCTGGACCTCCGCATCATGGAACCGGTGGCGGCGATGAAGTTTTCGCTGGCGCGCATCCGCAAGGGCGAGGACACCATCTCGGTGACCGGCAACGTGCTGCGCGACTACCTCACCGACCTGTTCCCGATCATGGAGCTGGGCACCAGCGCGAAGATGCTGTCGATCGTCCCGCTGATGGCCGGCGGTGGCCTGTTCGAGACCGGCGCCGGCGGCAGCGCGCCCAAGCACGTGCAGCAGTTCAGCAAGGAAAACCACCTACGCTGGGATTCGCTGGGTGAGTTCCTCGCCCTGGCCGCGTCGCTGGAGCATCTGGCGCAGCGCTACGACAATGCGCAGGCGCGCGTGCTCGCCAGAACCCTGGACGAGGCCACCGGTACCTTCCTGGACAACAACCGCTCGCCCTCGCGCAAGGTCGGCGAGCTCGACAACCGCGGCAGCCACTTCTACCTCGCCCTGTACTGGGCCCAGGCCCTGGCCGCACAGGACGAGGACGCCGCGCTGAAGGCAACCTTCACCCCGGTTGCCGAGGCGCTGACCCGTGACGAGGCGGCGATCGTCGAGGAGCTCAATGCCGCCCAGGGCAAGCCGGTCGACATGGGCGGCTACTACCAGCCCGACCTTGCGCTGCTGGGCAAGGAGATGCGACCCAGCCGCCTGTTCAACGCGGCTTTGGCGAGCCTGTCGGCCGCCTGAGCGCGTCGTCGTCCACCCGGACCGCACCTGGTTTGCGCCAGGCTGCGGTCTGTCCTCCCCTTTCTGCGGAGTCCCCCATGAAGCAACGCACCTCCCTTGGCTTGCTCGGCTGCGCGCTTGCGCCCTTCATTCTGCTGGCGTGCAGCGGCGAGCCCGCTGCTCGCGATGTGGCAGGCGCCGATGTCGGCGGCACCGATGCGACGCGCGCCGACTCCGCCGCCGAAAGCGAGTCACGCTCGACCGCCAACGACCAGGCCAGGCTGCGCGCAGTCGTGTCGGGCGATTGGCGCAGTGCCGCGGACGTCGCCCGCGACGCCCATCGCCACCCGCTGGAGACCCTGCAGTTCTTCGGCGTGCAGCCCGACCAGACGGTGATCGAAATCACGCCGGGGGCCGGCTGGTACGCGCAGATCCTCGCGCCCTACCTGCACGAGGACGGCAACTACGTGGCCGCGGTGGTTGATCCGGCCAAGGTCGCCGAGGGTTCGGGCCGCGATTACCAGCAGCGCACCAAGGACCAGCTGGAGGCGACTTTCGCCGCCGCGCCGGCCCAGTTCGACCGCGCCAACATGCTCGCCTACGACCCTGCCGCACCGGTGTTCGGCAGCCCCGGCACCGCCGATGTCGTGCTGACCTTCCGCAATGTGCACAACTGGCGCAAGTCCGGGCAGGCACCGGGCATGTTCAAGGCCTTCCACGACGTCCTCAAACCCGGCGGCACGCTGGGCGTGGTCGAGCATCGTGCCGCCGCGGACGTGCCCGATGACGATGCGAGCGGCTACGTCGGCCAGGCCCAGGTGATCGCGATGGCCGAGGCCGCCGGTTTCACGCTCGAGCAGGCCAGCGAGATCAACGCCAATCCGCGCGACACCCGCGACCACCCCAACGGCGTGTGGACGCTGCCACCGGGCAACAACGTCAGCGAAGGTGACGACCCGGCCAAATACCAGGCCATCGGCGAAAGCGACCGCATGACCCTGCGCTTCCGCAAGGGCAGCTGAGCCGTCCTTGCTGATCGCGTTCAACAAGCCGTTCCAGGTGCTGTGCCAGTTCACCGACAGCACCCGGGACGGGCCGGCGCGGGCGACCTTGGCGGGGTTCGGGCTGCCGGCTGAGGTCTACCCCGCCGGGCGCCTGGACTACGACAGCGAAGGCTTGCTGCTGCTGACCGACGACGGGCGCCTCGCCCATCGCCTCACCGATCCACGCCACAAGGCGCCCAAGACCTACTGGGTGCAGGTGGAGGGCGTGCCCGCCGAGGAGCAGCTGGCCGCGCTGCGCTCCGGCGTCGTGTTGAAGGACGGCCTGACCCTGCCCGCGCAGGCGCGGAGCATTGCGCCACCGTCGCTGTGGCCGCGGCATCCCCCGGTGCGCTTCCGCAAAACCGTCCCCGACGCCTGGCTGGAACTGCAGATTCGCGAAGGGCGCAATCGCCAGGTCCGGCGCATGACCGCCGCCGTCGGACTGCCCACGCTGCGCCTGATCCGGGTGGCGATCGGACCGCATCGATTGGGCCCACTTGCGCCCGGACAGTGGCATGATCTGCAGACGGACGCGCGTCACACCTGAACTGTTAAGGCGGCAGGCATGCCGCATTCAGCTTTTCGTGGTTTGCTGTCGCTCCCAGACAGGACATGCCCCGGGGTGGGCATCGCATCAGGACAGCGGAATGACTCCTATCCAGACCAGCCTAGGCAGCATCCTGGTCGTTGATGACCAGTCGGCAAACCGTCGCGTGGTGAGCACGCTGCTCAGCCGGGAGGGCTATGCCGTGGTCTCGGCCGGCTCCGGCGAGGAGGCGCTCGCCAGCTACGACGAGTGCCAGCCGGACCTGATCCTGCTCGACATGATGATGCCGGGCATGGATGGCTTCGAGGTGATGGCTGCGCTGAAGGAGCGCGGCCTCGGCGTGCCGGTGGTGTTCGTCACCGCGGCCCACGACCGCGACCTGCTGCTGCGCGCCTTTGACGCCGGTGTCGTGGACTACGTCACCAAGCCCTTCCTGCCGGAGGAGCTGATCGCGCGGGTGAACGCCCACGTCGGCCTGAAGCTCACCCGTGACCGCCTGGAACGCGTCGCCAGCGAGCGCCAGGAACTGGTCAACCTAGTCGCCCACGACCTCAAGAATCCGCTGTCCAGCGTGCTGTTCGCCAGCGACATCCTGCGCACCAATGCCGTGCGCGCAGAGCGGATCCCGCGCTATCTGGACATGATCTACGAAAGCGCAAACGACGCGATCGGTTATATCCGCCATTACCTGGAGACCCAGGCCGGTGCGTCGCGCAACGAATGCGAGGGCGCGGCCTGCGCGGACCTGTCGGAGACGCTGCGGTGGCTGGCCAATCGCTACGAGTTCCAGCTGGACGCTCAGGGCATCGAGTTGACCGTCACCACCCCGCCGCCCGGCACCAAGGTCGCGATCGACGATCGCGTGCTGCGCCAGGTCGCCGAGAACCTGGTCAGCAATGCCATGAAGTACGCGCCCAACGGCGAGCTTCTGCTGTCCGGACGTCCGGGCGCTCCGGGTTACTGGCAACTCGTGGCGGCCGACCGCGGACCCGGCATTCCTGCTCATCAGCAGCGGGAACTGTTCAAGCCGTTCAGCCGGCTCGGTGCGGCCGAAGAGGACGGTGTGTCCAGCGGTCTGGGACTGTCCCTGGCCAAGCAGATCATCGCCAATGCCGGCGGGCAGCTCTGGTACGAGGACCGCGAAGGCGGCGGCTCGGTGTTCGTGATCGAGCTGCCCGCAGCGGCCACGACGCCCACGCCCGCCCTGGCCTGATCAGCCGGGACGGGCGCGGAGGTCAAGCTGCCTGCGCAGCCCCCGGCCGCTGCCTCAAACGATATCGGGGGTGATCCGGGAGCTGTCGTCGCGGCCCTCGTTGTGGGTCTCCGTGACCGGCTCATCGCCCACCGCGGTGACATCCACGCGCCGCGAGCGGCCTTCGATCAGGCCCCGCTCGGCCTTCTGGTCGCGGCGGTGGGCGGCGTACCAGAGCAGGCCAGCGCCGGCCAGGGCGGCGACAGCGATGGTCGGGTTGCGTCGCACGAACACGGTGGCGGTGCGGCCGGCGGTCTTCATCGCGCCCAGCGCTACACCCGCCTCGAGCAGCCCGCCAGCGCGGGAGGGCAGCGCGCGGCGGACGCGGTCGCCGACGTTGGAGGGCATCGCGTCACGGATGCGCGCGCCCACGTCTGACGGCATCGCGTGGCGGATGCGGTCGCCGACATCGTTGGCCAGGTTCATTGCGCGGTCGGGAAGTCGGTCGAATCTGCTCATCGTGAATGCCTGGAAGTCGTGGGAGCCCAAGTGTCGGCAGTCCGCCGTCGAAACTGCGTGATCCGCGCGAGCCGTCGCGTCTGACAGTTCAGGTTCCGCGCGGTTTGGCGCGATGCGTGGCGGTGGCGCTCCAGGGGTCTTCCGGCCACGGATGGCGCGGGTAGCGCCCCTTCATCTCCTTGCGCACCTCCGGATAGGTGCGCTCCCAGAAGCCTCGCAGGTCGCCGGTGACCTGCAGCGGGCGGCCACCCGGCGAGAGCAGGTGCAGGGTCAGCGGAACGCGGCCGTTGGCGATCACAGGCGTGTCGGCCAGTCCGAACAGTTCCTGCAGCTTGACCGCCAGCACCGGTGGCACCGGCTCGCCGCTGGCGTCATCGAAAGCGTAGTGGACGGGTCGCTGCAGGCCGGACGGCACCGCGATGCGCACCGGCGCTGCCTCGTCGATGCGGCTGCGGTGCGACCAAGACACGAGACTCCTGAGCGCGTTGGCAAGCTCGTCTTCGCTGAGGGCGTCCAGCCGGCTCTTGCCGGCCAGGGCCGGCAGCAACCAGGTGTCGATGCCGGCCAGCAGCGCCTCACCGCTCAGGTCGGGAAGCTCCAGCTCCGGGCACCACACGCGCAGGCAGCGCACCCGCGCGCGCCACTGGCGGAGCGCTTCGTTCCACGGCAGCGCGTCGAGGCCGAGTTGGCGCACGGCGTCGGCCAGTGCAGACGCGTACTGCGAGCGGTCCGGGTTCACCAGTGGCCGGCTGTCGAGCACGATGCGATCGAAGCGACGCTCGCGCACCGCGCTGATCCGGCGCGCCGCGTCGTCCCAGAACACCCGCTCGGTTTCCTTAAAATGCGTCGGCCAGTCACGCTCCAGACGCTGCGGGTCCAGCGGTACGCCGCGCAACACCCGCGCATCGCGGCCCTGATCGCGCAGCTCGGTGATCACCAGCCACGGCTCGCCGAACAACACGCTGTCGTCCATCAGCCGCGCGCTGCGCCCGTTGGCCAGCTGGTAACGCCACGGATCGGTCGGATGCTGGTGAGCGATGCGGTCCGGCCACGCGTGGGCCAGGAGGTCGCCAAGCAGATGCGTGGGAACGTCCGCTGGCGGCTCGGCGTTGCAGCGCAGACGTCGACGCCATTGCCGGGCGACCTGGTCGATGGCGGCCAGTGCGCTGCGCGAGGCGTCGCCACCGAGGCGATTGCGCCGGAATGCCGACAGCGCCTGCCAGCGGTCCGCCAGTGCGTCGCTGCGCGAGCGCAGCGGATCGCGCGACTCCAGCAGTGCGGCGAGATCGCAGGCGAGGGCGCGCTCGCTGTCATCGGCCGCGGCCAGCAGCATCGCCGCGAGGCGCGGATGGGTGCCCAGCTGCAGCATCCGGCGTCCGCGACCGGTGATCGTGGCCGCTTCGAGGGCTCCCAGCGCATGCAGCAGCTCGCGGGCCGCCGCCAACGCGCCGGCCGGAGGTGGATCGGGGAAGCGCAGGTCGGGATCGCCCCAGGCGGCCAGCTCCAGAGCCAGCCCGGCCAGCTCGACCTGGCCGATCTCGGCGCGGCGCTGCGGCTCCAGCCGCTGCGACTGCGGCCACAGCCGATAGGCCCAGCCGGACGCCACCCGTCCCGCCCGGCCCGCGCGCTGGTCGGCGGACGCCTGGAACACCAGGACCACGTCCAGGCGCGGGAAGCCGCTGTTGGGATCGAACCGGGGCTCGCGGGCCAGGCCGGAATCGATGACGACACGCACCCCGGGCAGGGTCACGCTGGACTCGGCGACGTTGGTGGCCAGCACCACCCGCCGCCGCGCGCCTGCATCAGGCTGCAACACGCGCGCCTGCTCCTCCACCGGCAGCTCGCCGTGCAGGGCGAGCACGTCGACGCCGGAATCGCCAATTTGTCCGTCCAGCAGCTGGCGCACCCGCGCGATTTCGCGCTGGCCGGGCAGGAACACCAGCAGATCGCCGGGATGCGCTGCCAGCGCATGGGCGACCGCGCGGGTGACCTGGTGCTCAAGGCGCTCCTCGCGGCGCGCCGGAAAATGGCCGATTTCCACCGGAAAGCTGCGCCCAGCACTGGAGAGCCGCGAGGCGTCGAGGAATCCCGCCAGGCGCTCGCCGTCCAGCGTGGCCGACATCACCACGATGCGCAGGTCCTCGCGCAATGCCGATTGCACATCCAGCACCAGCGCCAGGCCGAGGTCTCCCGCCAGGTGGCGTTCGTGGAACTCATCGAAGATCACCGCGCCCACGCCCTCCAGGCCCGGATCGTCCTGGACCATACGGGTCAGGATGCCCTCGGTGACGACCTCGATCCGGGTGTCCGCGGAGACCTGGTTGTCGAAGCGGATCCGGTAGCCGACCGTGGCGCCGACGGCCTCGCCGCGTTGCGCAGCCATGAACCGTGCCGCGGCGCGCGCGGCGACCCGGCGCGGTTCCAACATGATGATCCGTCGTCCCTGCAGCCACGGCTCGTCCAGCAGCGCCGGCGGCACCCGGGTGGTCTTGCCGGCGCCGGGGGGCGCTTCCAGCACGAGGCGCGGGTGCGCAGACAGGCTCTGGCGGATCTGCGGCAGCAGCTCGTCGATGGGGAATTCGGGGGGACTCATGTGGGGACAAGGATATGGGGGGCGGGCGCGGAGCGCTTGGAGGTGATACGCGGTGTGTGGAGTTGCGGCGGAGCGCCTGTCGGGAGGGGCGCCTGTCGGGAGGGGCGCGGCCTGCAGGCCTTTCAGGCGAATGTCCCCCGGCCTCCGCCTGCGGCGGAGGCCTCCTCCTTTATTTCGCCCGCAAGGCCTGCAGGCCGCGCCGGTTCTGTCAGCTCGTGCGCGGACAACGTAGCAGTCGAGTTTGCCGCCGGTGACGCCGCCACACTGTAGCGAAGGGGTGAATGTCCTTGCGTGGGAAACGAAGGAGGAGGCACCGGCTCAACCGGTGCCGGAGGACATTCGCACACAAGCACATTCGCCCCGCGCGGCCCCGGCCACCTAGACTGTTGCAATGAATCTGATCGATATCGGCGCCAACCTCACCCACGACTCCTTCGACCACGACCGCGATGCGGTGATGCAGCGCGCCCGCGACGCCGGGGTGGTGCAGATGGTGGTCACCGGTGCGAGCCGGGAGCACTCGCCGCAGGCGCTGGCCCTGGCGCGCGCGCATCCCGGCGAGCTCTTCGCCACCGCGGGCGTGCATCCCCACCATGCGAGCGAGTACACCGCCGAGTGCGATGCCGAGATGCGCGCCCTGCAGCAGCATCCCGAAGTGGTCGCGGTGGGCGAATGCGGGCTGGACTACTTCCGCGACTTCTCGCCGCGTCCGGCCCAACGCCGCGCATTCGAGATGCAGTTGCAGATTGCCGCCGATTTCGCGGTCGATGGCGTGGGCAAGCCGCTGTTCCTGCACCAGCGCGACGCGCATGCGGACTTCATGGGCGTGATGGGCGAGTTCGATGGGCGCCTGGGCCCGGTGGGGGTGCACTGCTTTACCGGCAGCCGCGAGGAACTGTTCGACTACCTGGACCGCGATTGGCACGTGGGCATCACCGGCTGGCTGTGCGACGAGCGCCGTGGCCTGCACCTGCGCGAACTGGTCAAGAACATCCCGGCCAACCGGCTGATGATCGAGACCGACTCGCCCTACCTGCTGCCGCGCACGGTCAAGCCGGCGCCGAGCCACCGCCGCAACGAGCCGATGTACCTGGCCCACATCGTCGAAGAGCTGGCCCGGGACCGCGGCGAGGACGTGGCGGTCACCGCCGCCAACTCCACCCGCACCGCGCGGGAATTTTTCCGCCTGCCCGCCCCCGCCACAAGTACGCTAGCCGACGCTGCCGGCTGAGCCGAACCCTCAGCTGCGCAGCCCGATCCCGCGCTTGAGCAGCCACAGGCTGAGCGTGGTCAGCACCACCACGAACACCAGCATCAGCGCGTAGGCGATCCACAGCGGCACGTCGCTGACACCTAGCAGGCCGTAGCGGAACGCGTTGACCATGTAGAAGATCGGATTGGCATGGGTCGCCGTCTCCGCCCAGCCGGGCAGCAGCTTGACCGAATAGAACACGCCGCCCAGATACGTCAGCGGGGTCAGGATGAAGGTCGGCACGATGGCCACGTCATCGAACTTGGTGGCGAACATCGCGTTGACGAAGCCCGCCAACGCAAAGATGGTCGAGCCCAGCAACACCGTGGTCAGCATCACCAGCGGATGCGGGATCCTGACATCGGTGAACAGCGTCGCGATCAGCAGCACGATCGCGCCCACCGCCATGCCGCGCACCACCGCGCCGCTGACGTAGCCGGCCAGGATCACCCAGTCGGGCATCGGGCTGACCAGCAGCTCCTCGACGAAACGGCTGAACTTGGCGCCGAAGAAGCTGGAGGCGATGTTGCCGTAGCTGTTCTGGATCACGCTCATCATCACCAGCCCGGGGACGATGAAATCCATGTAGCCGATGCCGTCCATGGTCCCGATCCGCGAGCCGATCAGGCCGCCGAAGATCAGGAAGTACAGGGTCATGGTGATCGCTGGCGGGACCAGGGTCTGCGCCCAGATGCGCAGGATGCGGTGGATCTCGCGGCGCGACACCGTCCACAGCGCGACCAGGTTGGGGTGGCTCATGCGGACTGCTCCGGACGTGCGGTCATGCGCACAAACAGTTCTTCCAGGCGGTTGCTCTTGGTGCGCATCGATCGCACCTTGATGCCGGCCGCGTCCAGGGCGACGAAGATGTGGTTGAGGTCCATCTCGCGCGGCATGTCGATGTCCAGCGTGTGCGGATCGCGCGCGCGCAGGGTCGCGCCCTCGATCACCGGCAGGGTCGCCGGCAGCGCGCCGTCGGTGTCGAGCACGAAGCCCTGCACGTCCAGCTCGGCCAGCAGCGAGCGCATCGGGCCACTGGCGATGATGCTGCCGTGGTCGATGATCGCCAGGTTGCGGCACAGGTTCTCCGCCTCCTCCAGGTAATGCGTGGTCAGGATGATGGTCGTGCCGGAGGCGTTGATCTCCTGCAGCGAGTCCCACATGCCGCGGCGGATCTCGATGTCGACCCCGGCGGTCGGCTCGTCCAGGATCAGCAGGCGCGGTCGGGTCATCATCGCGCGGGCGATCATCAGGCGGCGCTTCATGCCGCCCGAGAGCGTGCGACTGGTCATCTGCGCCTTGCCCCACAGGTGCGCGCGCTTGAGCTCGACCTCCGCCCGCTCCAGCGCGACCTTGCGCGGCACGCCATAGAAGCCGGCGTAGTTGACCAGGATGTCGAGCGGTTTCTCGAACAGGTTGAAGTTGAGCTCCTGCGGCACCAGCCCGATCAGGCGCATCGCCTCGCTGCGCCGGCGGGTGATGTCGGTACCGAAGACCTGCACCGAGCCGGAGCTCAGGTTGACCAGCGAGGACACGATGCCGATCAGGGTGCTTTTGCCCGCGCCGTTGGGACCGAGCAGGGCGAAGAAGTCGCCTTCGGCCACATCCAGCGACACGCCCTTGAGCGCCTCCACGCCGTTGCCGTAGGTCTTGCGCAGGTGGGTGACGCAGAGCGCGGGAACACCGCTCGATCGCATCGGACCGGGCGTTGCGGGGCCGGCGCCGGCGGCCGCGGAATTCAGGATTGCAGGGTCCGGATGGGAACCCACCGGGTGTTGGGACATCTGGCTGGGGCCCTTGTTGCTGGTGCCGACGTGCGGGAAGCCGCATGGCGATGCCGGTAGTATAGGCGCCTTGGTGGCCGCGCCCCGGCCACGGAGTGTTCCGCCGGCAGCGCGCCCCGGTGGGCCGTCCACCGTCCAGACAAGGTCCGATGCCCTGTGGCAGTCCAGCAGTTTTCCCTGAATCTCGTTTCCCGTCGCATGGTCGCGCCCCAGGTGGGCCATTACGTCTTCGCCCGCGATGACGGGCAGCCGTTGCCGTTCATCCCCGGCCAGTTCATCCAGGTGCACTTCGCCTACGCCGACGGCACCGCGACCCGCCGCAGCTATTCCCTGGCGACCATTCCCGACCCGGTCAAGGGCCCGGACGACCTGGTGGAGATCGCGGTCAGCTACGTGCCCGGCGGCGCCGCCACGGCGTTGTTCGAAGGTCTGGAGATCGGCGATTCGATCAACGCGACCGGTCCGTTCGGCCGCTTCTGCCTGATGCCCAACGACAACAACCAGCGCTACCTGCTGATCGGCACCGGCACCGGCATCACGCCGTACCGGGCGATGCTGCCGCTGCTGGAGAAGGCCATCGCCGAGCGCAATGTGCAGGTCGTGCTGCTGTTTGGCGCACGCAACCCGGCCGAGCTGCTCTACGGCGACGAGTTCCGCGAGTTCGCCAATCGCCATCCGGACAACTTCCGCTTCCTGCCGTGTTTCTCGCGCGAGCTGCCGGCCCCGGATTCGCCGCATGCGCATCCGGACGTGCGCCACGGCTACGTGCAGCAGTTCCTGCCCGAGTTCAGCCCGGATCCGGAGACCGACATCGCCTACCTGTGCGGCAATCCGGACATGGTCGATACCTGCGCCGAAGCGCTGCGCGAAACCGGCCTGCTGCCGCGCCAGATCCGCCGCGAGAAGTACGTGTCCTCCAAGTAGGCCGTCTGGCCTGTTGCACGGCACGCCGCTGCCCCCAAAAGCCGCAGCGGATGGCACGCCCGCGGTGCGCCTGCGCTCGAAGGCCATCGATCACGATGCCGCCGCGGGGTGTCACGTTTTTCGCCTGTTGCGCGTCTATTATCCTGACCGGGGTGCACACACGGACGGGGCAGGCCGGCGCCGGGGAGTAGCGCCGGGACACAGCGCCGAGACCAGCGCCGAGTTCCAACGCCGAGACCCAGCGCCGCGTTCAACCAACGCTTCCATCAGCAGGGGAATTGCATGCCATACACAGCGTCATTGATTGCCGCGGCGGTGCTGGCGGCCGCGTTGGCCGGGTGTCAGCCGGCAGACGGGCCGGCGACCCTGTCCCGTGCCGGCGAGCCGCTCGCGGGCACCCATCCGTTCGGCAGCATCGACTTTGCGCCCTGCTCGTTGACCAGCGCCGAGGGCGGGACGGCGACCGAGGCCCACTGCGGCCAGCTGGAGGTCGCCGAGGATCCGGCGCACCCTGACGGGCGCAGGATCTCGCTCAACATCGCCTGGCTGCAGCCATCCAACGCCGGCGCGCCCGATCCGGTGTTCTTCCTTGCCGGCGGCCCGGGACAGGCCGCGACCGCACACGCCGCCGCGGTGAAGCGGATGCTCTCCGCCGTCGGCAAGCAGCGCGACATCATACTGGTCGACCAGCGCGGCACCGGCCGCTCGCATCCACTCGACTGCCGCGGTCCGGATGGGGCGCCGCTGCCGCTGGACGTGATGGCCGAGCAAAGCCAGGCCGACACCCTGACGTACACGCGCCAGTGCCTGCAGGGCCTGGAGGGCCGCGCCGATCCGCGCTTCTACACCACCACCGATGCGGTGCGCGACCTGGACGCGGTGCGTGCCGCGCTGGGAGTGGAAAAGATCAACCTGGTCGGTGTGTCCTACGGCACCCGCGTCGCGCAGCAGTACGCGGCGAGGTACCCGGCGCACACCCGCAGCGTGGTGCTCGACGGCGTCGCGCCCAACGAGCTGGTCGTGGGCGGCGAGTTCGCCACCACGGTGGAGGATGCGCTGGGCCTGCAGTCGGCGCAGTGCCGCCAGATCGAGGCCTGCGCCAAGCGCTACCCCGTCGACATGCGCGAGCAGCTGCGCACGGTGATGCAGACCCTGCGCCAGTCCCCGGTGGAGGTCGACTACCGCGACTCGCGGACCAACCAGGCCAGGCACGGCACCATCACCGCCGACGCGGTGGGCAGCCTGGCGTTCATGTTTTCCTACCTCCCGCAGACGGCCTCCCTGCTGCCCTTGACCATCGACGAGGCGGCGCACGGGCGCTACGCGCCGCTGATGTCGCTGGTGCAGATGAGCAGCGACCAGATGCAGGGCCAGATCAATCGCGGAATGAACTGGTCGGTCGTGTGCGCCGAGGATGCCGGTCGCTACGTGCCGGCCCCGGGGGCGGCGGATACCATCATGGGGAGCGGGCTTTCCGAAGCGTTTTTCGCGCCGTGTGCGCAGTGGCCCAGGGGCGAGGTGCCGGCGGACTTCCACCGGCCTTTCACGTCGGAGGTTCCGGTGCTGCTGCTGTCGGGCGAGCTCGACCCGGTGACCCCGCCCCGCTACGGCGAGCAGGTTGCCGCCCACCTGCCCAACGCACGCCATCTGGTGCTCAAGGGCCAGGGCCACAACGTGGCCTTCGTGGGCTGCATGCCCAAGCTGCTGGGCCAGTTCGTGGAAACCGCCGATGCCAAGGCGCTGGACGCCACCTGCCTGGACAACCTCAGCTACGTGCCGCCGTTCGTGAACTTCAACGGGTGGTCGCCATGACCGGCGCTGCCGCGCCCCGCCGCGCCGGCACGATCGCGCGGACCCGTCCCTTGACCGCACGGAGCCACCCATGATCACCGCCGAGAACCTGCACAAAGGCTTCAAGACCAAGTCCGGCACCGTCAAGGCGGTCGACGGCGTAGACTTCACCGCGCTGGACGGCCAGATCACCGGCCTGCTGGGGCCCAACGGGGCCGGCAAGACCACCACCTTGCGCATGCTTTACACGCTGATGCAGCCCGACGCCGGCGCAATCACGGTCGACGGCATCGATGCGGCGGCCGACCCGGCCGCGGTGCGCCAGGTGCTGGGCGTGCTGCCGGACGCGCGCGGCGTGTACAAGCGCCTGACCGCCCGCGAGAACATCGCCTACTTCGGCCAGCTGCATGGCCTCAGTGCAGCCACCATCGCCGAGCGCACCCGCGCGCTCTCGGCCGCGCTGGACATGGAGGAGATCCTCGACCGCCAGACCGACGGCTTCAGCCAGGGCCAGCGCACCAAGACGGCAATCGCCCGCGCGCTGGTGCACGACCCGCGCAACGTCATCCTCGACGAGCCCACCAACGGGCTGGACGTGATGACCACGCGCGCGATGCGCGGCTTTCTCAGGCACCTGCGCGACGAGGGCCGCTGCGTGATCTTCTCCAGCCACATCATGCAGGAGGTCGCCGCGCTGTGTGACCGGATCGTCATCATCGCCAAGGGCAAGGTCGTCGCCGCCGGCAGCGCGGACGAGCTGCGCGAGCAGTTCCAGGAGGCCAACCTGGAGGACGCCTTCGTCAAGGCGATCGGCAGCGAAGAGGGCCTGCACGCATGAGCGCGACATCGAAAACCCGCGGTGTCGGTGCCTTTGCCGCCATGTGGACGGTGATGCGCAAGGAGTTGCGCGACTTCTCCCGCGACCGTCGCACCCTGTTGCTGACCCTGCTGATGGGTCCACTGCTGTACCCGGTGCTGCTGCTGGGCATGGGCTCACTGGCCGAGAACCGCGCCAAGACCCAGCTCGACAAGCAGCTTGAGGTCCCGGTGGTGGGCGCCGAACGCGCACCCAACCTGATCGCCTTCCTCGCCACGCTCGGCATCAAGGCGATCGATCCGCCGACTGACCTGGATGCCGGGGTGCGCTCGCAGGAGGTCGATGTCGCGCTGGAGATCGACGAGGGCTTCGCCGCCGACTGGGCCGCCGGACGGCCGGCCCGGGTCGACCTGGTCATGGACAGCACCCGGCGCAATGCCGAGATCCCGATCCAACGCCTGCAGCGGGCACTGGCCGGCTATGGCAGCCAGGTCGGATCGCTGCGCCTGTATGCGCGAGGCATCGATGCCTCGATCATGAGTCCGGTCGCACTGGGCAGCCGGGATCTGGCCACCGCGGAAGCCAAGCGCGGACTGATGATGTCGATGCTGCTGCCCTACCTGTTGATCCTGATGTCCTTCCTCGGCGGCGCCTACCTGATCATGGATGCGACCGCGGGCGAGCGCGAACGGCACTCGCTGGAACCGTTGCTGGCCACGCCCGCCGCGCGCGGGGCGATCGTCAGTGGCAAGATCGCGGCCGCCTGCGCGGTCGGACTGGTTTCGCTGGTGCTGACCCTGCTCGCGTTCAAGCTCAGCGCGCAGTTCGCCGGCAACATGGCGCAGATGCTCGACGTGCGCTTCGCGGCGATCGCCAAACTGCTGTTGATCCTGCTGCCGATGCTGTTCCTGGGCACCACGCTGCTGACCTTCCTGGCGGCCAGCGCGAAAAGCATGAAGGAAGCCCAGAGCCACATGACCTGGCTGATGCTGCTGCCGATGCTGCCGATCCTGGTACTGGCGGTGAACCCGATGAAGTCCGAGCTGTGGCAGTACGCGGTGCCGTTCCTGGCCCAGAACCAGATGATCCTGAAGGTGATCCGCGGCGAAGCCATAGGCATGGAGGCCTGGGCGGTCTACCTGGCCGCGGGCGTCGGCCTGGCGGCGATCCTGTGGGGCGCGGCGGTGCACCGTTACGGGCAGGAGCGGCTGGCCATTTCCGGCTGAGCCCGCGCCGGCTTGCCAGCTGCGTGAAACAGAAAACCCGGCCAAGGCCGGGTTTTTTGTTGGCATTTCCTCGCGCCGCGCGCCGGCGATCAGCCGCCGGGAGTGAACGCGATGGTGCGGCGCGTGGTGACCGGCTCGGAGATCGGCTGGAAGCGCCAGCGCTGCACCGCGTCCATCGCCGCGCGGTCAAACACCCGCCGCGGTTCGGCGTTCACCACGCGCGCACTGGTCACCGAACCGTCGGTGCCGACGGTGAATTCCACCTGGACCTCGCCAGAGGTGCCCGCGCGCAATGCATCCGCCGGGAAATTGGGCGCCGGCGTCGACAGCGGACGCAGGTCGACCGCGGTCGGCCGGGTCGGGCGCGGTGGCGGCGCGGGTTCGACCGGCTTGGCCGCCTCCGCGGCACGCCGCTCCCGGGCCCGCTGCTCTTGCGCGGCTGCCTCGGCGGCGGCGGCCTCGGCGGCTTTGTCGGCCGCCTGCTTTTCCTGCAGGGCCTTGGCCGCCTGCTCCTGCTGCTGCTTCTGGTCGATCAGGCGCTGACGCTCCAGCTCGGCCTGTCGGGTGGCCTGCTGTTCGGCGGTGACCTGCTCCTGGACCGCGCGATCTGCCACTGCCTGCTTGCGCGAGGCGATGCTCGAATTCAGGCGTGCCAGGGCGGGATGCTGCGGCTCGGCGCGCTCCAGCAAAGCGGTCAGGCGCTCGGCTTCGGCGAAATCCTCGCGGCCGATGCTCTGCTCGATCGCGATCACGGTCATCGGCAGCAGGTCGGTCAGCGCACTCGACACACCGGCGTCACCGGCGTTCTTCTCGCGCAGCGCCAGATAATACTCGACCGCGTTGTTGCCGGCCGGGGCGTACAACCGATTGTCGCCGTAGGCCTTGCGGGCCGCCTCGCGCAGGTCTTCGGCGGACATCGCCTGCACGGAGTCGGCGACCACCGTCTCGGGCGTGGCCGCCGGCGCGGCGGCTTGCGGGCTGTCCGCCGCGGCCGTGTCGGCCGTCGTTGCGGGTTCGTCCTTGCCGCAGGCGCCGAGCGCCAGGCCCATGGCCAGCACCAGCGACAGGCGGGAAAGGTTCAGCAGCCGGCGTGTCTGCCGGGCATGTGGTGTCACAGAATTCATTGGCAAAGCTCCCCTGAAGTACGGCCTGATGGTCGCACGCGCACAAGGAAGCGAGACAGCGCCGGTTTTGTCAAGTTTCCGGTGCGCAACCGCGCGCCGACGGAACTTGCTGAATGCGGCAGCCGCGGACCGTCCGGGTCCTGGCGATCGGCTATTTTCCGATGCAGAAACTCGAGAAGATGTGCCCTAGCAGGTCATCGGCGCGGACCCGCCCGGTGATCTCGCCGAGCGCGTCATGGCTGCCACGCAGGGCTTCGGCAGCCAGCTCCAGCGAACCGTCGGCCAATTGGGCCTGCGCGTCGGCCAGATCGGCTGCCGCGCGCAGCAGGGCATCCACATGGCGGGTACGCGCGGTGAAGGCACCATCGCCGCCCTCCACCGCTCCGTCCAGCGCGATCGCACGCAGGCGGGCGTGGAACGTGTCCATTCCATCGCCGGTGCGCACCGACACCAGCAGCGGCGCGTCGGCACCGTCTTCGCGCGGTCGTTGAAGCGGCGCTGCGGACGGCATCAGGTCGGCCTTGTTGTAGACCCACAGGCGACGTGGGACGTCGGCCACCGCGCTGGCGACCGACGCCGCGCCCGCCAGCGGGTCGCGCGCGTCCAGCAGGACGATCGCGAGATCGGCCTGGTCGAGTTCGTGGCGGGCGCGACGCATGCCTTCGCGCTCGATCGCATCGCCGCCTTCCCGCAGACCGGCGGTGTCGACCAAGGTCAGCTCGACGCCGTCCACGCGCACCACCTCGTGCAGCAGGTCGCGCGTGGTTCCGGCGACATCGGTGACGATCGCCCGGTCGCTGCCGGCGAGCAGGTTGAGCAGCGAGCTCTTGCCGGCATTGGGCGGCCCGACAATCACCGCGTGCAGGCCGTCGCGCAGGCGGCGGCCTCGCTGCGCCGCGGCAAGCAGCTCGGCCAGGTTGCCCGACAGCGCGTCACAGCCACCACGCAGCGCTGCGCCGCCCAAGGTGTCCAGCGGCTCATCGGCGAAATCGATCGCCGCCTCGGTGTGGATACGCATCCGCAGCAAACCCGCCGCGATCGCCTCCACCCGGCGCGAGAACTCGCCGTCCAGCGCCCGGCGGGCCGCACGCGCGGCGCGGACGTCGCCGGCGGCAATCAGGTCGGCAACCGCCTCGGCCTGCGCCAGGTCCAGGCGCCCTTCCAGGAACGCGCGCTCGCTGAACTCCCCCGGGCGGGCCAGGCGGGCGCCCAGTTCCACGCAGCGGCCCAGCACCGTCTGCAACACCGCCGGCCCGCCGTGCCCCTGCAGTTCGAGGACCTGCTCGCCGGTGTAGCTGGCCGGGGCGGCAAAATACAGGGCGATGCCGTCGTCGATCGTCGCGCCTTCGGCGTCACGGAAGCGCGCGTAATGCGCGTGCCGGGGTCGCAACGATTGCGCGCATACCGTTTCGCCGATGCTGCGTGCCTGTGGGCCGGACACGCGCACGATCCCGACCCCGCCTGCCCCCGGCGCGGTGGCAATGGCGGCGATGGTGTCGCGGTCGGCGGATTGGGCAAGCGCGCTCATGCGGTGATTGTGTTCCAGGAAACGCAGGTGCAGACGGCGGGAACCTGCTGATCACAACAAGGCTGCCCCGCCACAACGGCGCCAGATGCACGAAACCCGCCGGGTGGCGGGCTTCGTAGTCGAGACCGGTTACGCCTTGGCGGGTGCCGGTTCGCTGTACTTCTTGATCATCCACCACTGCTGGATCAGGCCCAGGCCGGCGTTGGTCACCCAGTACAGCACCAGGCCGGCCGGGAAGAAGGCGAACATCACGCCGAATACCAGCGGCATGAACTGCATCATCTTCTGCTGCATCGGATCCACGCCGGTCATCGGGTTCAGCTTCTGCGTCGCCCACATCAGCGCGATGTTGATCACCGGCAGCACGAAGTACGGATCGCGCGCGGTCAGGTCCTGGATCCACAGGATCCACGGCGCGTGGCGCAGCTCTACCGACTCCGACAGCATCCAGTACAGCGCCAGGAACACGGGCATCTGCAGCAGCAGCGGCAGGCAGCCGCCGACCGGATTGATCTTCTCCTTCTTGTACAGCTCCATCATGGCCTGCTGCAGCTTCTGCTTGTCCTCGCCGTAGCGCTCCTTGAGCTGGGCCATGCGCGGCTGGAACTTGCGCATCTTCGCCATGGATTTGTACTGCGCGGCCGACAGCGGGAACATCACCGCCTTCAGCAGCACCACCAGGCCGACGATCGACCAGCCCCAGTTGCCAAGCAGGCCGTGCAGCCACTGCAGCACCCAGAACAGCCAGCCGGCCAGCGCGGCCATCGGCGCAAAGCGGCTGAAATCCACCGCTCGCTCCAGCCCCGGCACGTTCTGCGCCTGGATCTGGTTGACCAGCTTCGGGCCCACCCACAGGCGGGCCTCGCTGACGGCGCTGGTGCCGGGGGCGACGTTCACGCCGTTGCCCATGTCGCGCACCACGTAGCGGGTCGCACCGGCGTCGCTGCTGGTGGTCAGCGAGAAAACGCCCTCCTCGTTCGCCGCCGGGATCCACGCGCCGAAGAAGTGGTGCTGCAGGAAGGCGACCCAGCCGCCCGTGCTGGGCTTGTCCAGCGGGCCATCGTCAACGAAATCGGCGTATTTGCGCTTCTGGTACTTGTCGGCGGCGGTGAACCATGCGCCACCCTGGAAGCTGTACTTTTCCGGGCTCATCGGCGCGCTGCTCTCCAGCGCGCGCGGCACCCGGGCCAACTGGCGGTAGACAAAGCCCTGCCAGGGGGCCGTGCCCTGGTTGACGATCTGGTCGCGCACGTCGACCACGTAGGCGCCGCGGCGGAAGGTGTAGGTACGGTGGATGCTGACGCCGTCAGGCCCGTGCCAGACGAACGGCACCACCACCTCGTCGGCGCCGTCGGCCAGGGTGAAATCGGTGCCCGACCGGGCGGCAGTGCGGTCCAGCTCAAAGCCCGACAGGTGGCTCGGTGCCGGCGCACCCTGCCTGACCCAGCCGCTCTGGGCGACGAAGAAGTCGGCCGGATCCTGGCTGAACAGGCGCACCGGAGGGCTGTCGTCCTCGGCGGTGCTGGGATAGCGCAGCAGGTCCGCCTGCAGAAGCGCGCCCCCGTTGAGTTTCACCGACAGGACATCGGTGCGTACGTGCACGGCGTCTTCCGCGCCGGCAACCGCGGCCGCCGCCGGCAGTTCGGCCGGTGCGGTGCGCATCTGCGGCACGCCGGGAATGTCCTGGCTCGCTGGCGCGGTCACCGAAACGGCGGAGCTCGGAGCGCCCGGGATGCCCGCATCGGGAACCGCAGGCTGGGCGAGTTGGGTGGACGTCGACGGCACAGGCGCAGCCTGCTCCTTGTTCCACTCCATCCACAGCAGGGTCGCCACCATCAACCAGGCGAAAATCAGGAATAAACGGGTCTGGTTCATGGGCAACAGGCAGGCTCAGCCGTCGCCCGCGGGCGACGTTGGTGTGGTGGAGGCGGGGGCGTCGCAGGGACGCAGCCGTGGCATTGTGCCGGCCGTGGCCGGTGCGGGCAACGAGGACCCCTCTTCCGGAAGCGGAACGGGGGCGTCGATGGTCAGGGCACCGGCCCGCTGCAGCAGGCCCAGCAACGCGGCGCGCAGTTGCGCCTCATCGAGTCGGGCCGCACCGCTGCGGCCGACCACGACGTAGTCGCCGTCGGCCAATTGTGCGCGGTGGGTACGGAATGTCTCACGCATGACCCGCTTGATGCGGTTGCGGCCGACCGCGCGCGGATCGACCTTGCGCGAGACCGCCAGCCCGAGCCGCGGACCCGCATCGGGGCGCTCGAAATGCAGGCGGGATTTCGGCCGGGTACGCGCCAACTCCTCATTGGCACGCGCACAGCTCTGCGCCGCGGCATCCGCGGTTTGCCAATGCAACGCAAGCACGGGCAGCGCCACGCGCCGGCCGTGCTTGAAAATGCGGTCGAAGTCGGAGCGCGCGCGAACCCGCGCAGTGCGCGGAAAGCGGTTCGTCGGCATCGGGACGGCAACGGCGGCGAAGGGCGGCCGTTGCGGCATCAGCTGCGCTTAGGCGCTGAGGCGCTTGCGGCCCTTGGCGCGGCGGCGCGACAGGATCTTGCGGCCATCGGCGGTCGCCATGCGGGCACGGAAACCGTGGTCGCGCTTGCGCTTGAGATTGCTGGGCTGGAAAGTGCGCTTTGGCATGGCTCTGCTGCGGTTGTGGCGGAAAAGACCGGCAATAGTACCCAAACGGCCGCCGCGCCGTCAAGTGATCACGCTTCCCCCGGGCCAGACCCGGCCTGCTTGAGCCGCTCGCCAGCCCTTGCCACCCGGCGATTATGCCCTGCCGACGCGTGCTAGTCTGATCGACCCCAAGTTGCTTCACGTGGCCCGTCCGACGGCGCCGCGGGAGGTAAGTCATGCCATCAAGAAAACCCCTATGGATGTTTGGCACCTCTGCCTAGAACGCCTCGAAGCCGAACTGCCGGCCGAGGATGTGCACACGTGG